>NZ_JADPJH010000011.1:78516-104483 GCF_023073315.1 Bradyrhizobium sp. 1
AAGAAGCATCATCACAATTTCGTCGCGGACCGCGACAACAACTTCCACTCGTCGCCTTGCTTCAGCCAGTTCATCAGGATGTGAAGGCTGTTTGCCACTTTCTTGCCGTCGGCTATCATCTCGGCCGTCCAGTGGAAGCGCACGATCGCGGCAGGGCCAACGATCTTGATGGTCGGATCGTTGTACGCAATCGACAGGAATTCCGTTTTGCCGTCGGTGGCGTTGGCGATAAAGGCAGCCTTGTCCTCGAGGAAGCCGCTGGAATGACTATAGCTCAGATCGTCCGCGCACAGCGCGCTGAGGGCCTCCGGATCTGCCGCGATCTGGGCAAGGCGAAATGCCTCGACGTTCCTTGCCACCGCCTCGTGGTCCGTCGTGGCAGCATGGTCGCCATTCAGTGTCATCATATCCCCCTTCCTTGATCTTGCGCCCACTGTTGCAGCCGCACTTGATTGTGTCGAGCGTCAGGTCGCAATACGCTGCGTTGCGCCAGGCGGCGCGATTTCTGACGCACAAAGCGTGGTCGGAATTTTTTGCAGTCCTTGTTGCTGCTGCACTTTTCTTCTCCTTGTGGGAGAAGGTGGCGCGGAGCGCCGGATGAGGGGTTCTATCGGTGCATTTGGAAGCGAGAGAGTTACTCGCGGAAGCATACTCCTCACCCGTCTCGCCGCGGCGAGCCACCCTCTCCCGCAAGGGGAGAGGGTAAGAACGCATCACAACTTCGTCGCGGCCCGCGACAGCAGCTTCCACTCGTCGCCCTGCTTCTGCCAGTTCATCAGGATGTGAAGGTTGGTCGGCACTTTCTTCCCATCGGCCGTCATCTCCTGTTCCGCGACCCAGTGGAAGCGCACGATCGCAGCGGGGCCGACGACCCTGATGGTCGGGTCCTGATACGCGATCGACAGGAACTTTGATTTGCCGTCAGTGGCGTTCGTGATGAAGGTCGCCTTATCCTCCACCTTGCCGTTGGAATGGCTGTAACTCACCTCGTCAGCGCAAAGCGCGCCAAGCGCCTTCGGGTCGGCCGCGATCTGGGCGAGGCGGAAGGCCTCGACCTTCTTCGCCACGGCCTCATCGTCCGCCGAGGCGGCCAGCGCCGGTGTGGTGAGTGCAAGCGCCGAGACAGCAAGAGCTGGGACGACAAGGGTCGAGAGAGCCAGATCGCGTCGGTTGATCGTCATTGTTTCCTCCTTTTTGATCTTGCATGGAGTGTTACAGCCGCGCGCGCCTTTGTCGAGTGTCGTGTGGTGGTCATGCACGTGCGTCATTGCGCGATTGAGGCTGTATTGATACGTCTTCCGCATTGATGCATCGCGCATTCGGGAAGGTACAGAAATGATCGAAGCACTCGGCAAGGCATTGCTGTTCGACATCGACGGCACGCTCGCCAACACCGACCCGCTGCACCTGAAGGCGTTCAACCAGGTGCTGGGGCCGCGCGGCCATGTGTTCGATCACGCGCGCTTCTCCAGGGAGCTGCAAGGTTTCGCCAATGTCGCGATCGGTGAACGCTTTCTGCCCGACGAGGCGCCGGAACGCCGCGCCTTGATCCTCGCGGAGAAGGAGGAAATCTTTCGCGAACTCGTCGCCGGGCAGATCGAGCCGCTGCCGGGCCTGATGGCATTGCTCGATCGGGCGGATGCTGCCGGCATTCCCATGGTCGCCGTGACCAACGCGCCGCGCCTCAACGCCGAGCTGCTGCTCTCGGGTCTCGGCATCACCCGCCGCTTCAAGGCGCTCGTGATCGGCGACGAGCTGCCGCACGGCAAGCCGCATCCGCTGCCCTATCAGGAAGGGCTGCGGTTCGTCAGCGGCAGTGCCGCAGCCTCCATCGCGTTCGAGGATTCCCGCACCGGCGTGCAATCGGCGACGGCAGCCGGCATTCCGACCATCGGCATCCGGACCAGCCTCAGTCATGCTGACCTTGTCGCCGCCGGCGCAATCTCCTCCGCCAGCGCCTTCGATGATCCGGACCTGCTCGTGCGTCTCGCGGCCGCGATGGCATGGTGAGAGAGGCCTTGTCCGTTAACCGTGATTAGTGCGCGCATTGACCAACGGCGCGAACCGCCGCACCATGCACCGTCCTGATTTGAGGCTATTGCCGTGACCGGATTGACCCATCGCCAAGCCGAAATCCTCAACATCGCGCGCGCCTCGGGCCGCGTCATGGTCGAGGAGCTGGCGCGCAAGTTCGAGGTCTCGGCGCAGACCATCCGCAAGGATCTCAACGATCTCTGCGAGCGCCGTTCGCTGACCCGCATCCATGGCGGCGCCATCATCGCCTCCGGCGTCGAAAACCTCGCCTATGAGGCGCGGCGTTTCGTCGCCGCCGACGAAAAGAAGGCGATTGGCGCTGCGGCCGCATCGCTGATCCCGAACGGATGCTCGCTCTTCATCAACATCGGCACCACGACCGAGGAGGTCGCGAGCGCGCTGACCTCGCACGAGGATCTCCTCGTCATCACCAACAATCTCAATGTCGCGATGCTGCTCTACCGCCATCCCCGCATCGAGGTGGTGGTTGCCGGCGGCACGGTGCGGCGCGCCGACGGCGCCGTGGTCGGCTCGACCGCGACGCAGCTGATCGGCCAGTTCAAGGTCGATTATGCCATCATCGGCGCATCCGCGATCGACGAGGAGGGCGCGCTGCTCGACTTCGACTATCGCGAGGTGCAGGTGGCCCAGGCCATCATCGCCAACGCCCGCACCGTCATGCTGGTTGCCGATTCCACAAAACTCCGCCGCAGCGCGCCGGTGCGCATCGCCCATATCAGCCAGATTCAGACCTTCGTCACCGATCAGGAACTGCCCGAGCGTCTTGCCACCATTTGCCACAGCAAGGGCATCGAGGTGATGGAGGCGTTGCCCAAGGGGGCGGCGGAAATCGACGATGCCTCCACCGAGACGCAGGACGCTTCGCCCGAGCCGGCACCGGTGGTGCGTCTGCGCTAACCCTTGCGTTCGAGAACGGGTGATGTCCGTCTTCAAAAACGTGCAAATCGATGCACGTAGATGGCTGCGAGCGATCCGGAGCGGACATCACGCCGCTGCTCACAGGCCGAAGCGCTTGAGGTCCTCCGGCAGGAAATCGCGACCTGTCCGGTTCTTGACGCTTGGCAGGTTCGATATTTTTTCCCGCCAGGCCATGAGGGATTTGCACTCATCGGGAATCGGTATCCCCGCCGCGCCAGCGAAGTCCAGGCTCGCAAAGACCGTGATATCGGCCATCGAGAATGCATCGCCGGCAACGAACGGTTGGGTCTTCAGCACGCCGTCAAAATACGTCATGCCGCGGACGGCCCTTTCGCGTTGCCGCTCACCCCATTCCTTCCTGCCGATCCACTCCGGAGCCACATAGGGCTGCATCGCAGGCCCGAGACCCGGCGTGGCGTAGTGGAAGTAGCCGTCGACTGCGCCCATCAGCTCGGCCTCGGCGCGATTCTGCATCATGTGGATCACCGCCTTCTCGCGCGGAGTTCTGCCGGTGAGGACCGGATGGCCATCGAGTTGGTCCAGATATTCGGTGATCGCCGTCGACTCCGAAATCAAGGTGCCGTCGTCGAGTTCGAGCACCGGGATTTTCCCCGACGGGTTGATAGCGAGAAACGGCGCCTGCTTGTGCTCCGCCCCGATCAGATCGACGCTGATGAACGCAACCTGGTCGTCGAGCCCTTTTTCGGAAAGAACGATGCGAATGCGCGACGGATTGGGGAATCCGGGCCGGTCGTAGATTCTCACGAGAGTGATCCTTTATCTATCGATAGATAGGCATGTCGTCGATATGGGGCCTTTGCAATGGCGGAGTCAAGCGCTATCTATCGATAGATAGACGGAGACGACGATGACGGCCGATACCAAGCAGATGATCATGGATGCGGCCCGCGCGATGGTGCAGGCCCGCGGCTACAACGGCCTGAGCTTTCGCGAACTGGCCAAGGAGGTCGGCGTCAAGAGCGCCAGCGTCCACTATCATTTCTCGACCAAGGGCGACCTCGGCGCCGCGCTTGCGCGTCGCTATGCCGACGAGGCGATCGAGATCTTCGACGGGTTCCTCGAAGCCTCGCAGGACGTCAGGGCCTGCATGAGGATGTATACGGACGTCTTCCGTTCCGCGCTGTCGAACAACAACAGGATGTGCCTGTGCGGGATCATGGCCGCCGAGCACGATGATTTGCCGGCAGAGGTGAGGGCCGAGGTCGACAGGTTTACCGACGTCAACATCCGGTGGCTGGTCAAATTGCTGTCGCGTGGAAAGAAGGCGGCAACGGCAGCGATTGAGCAGCGGGCGCTCGCGATCTTCGCGGCCGTCGGTGGCGCACAGCTCGTCGCGCGCGGGCGAGGCGACATCGCCGTATACGACGAGGCGATCGAGGCCTATCGGGCGGCAGGGTTACTGCCCTGAGCTTCGGGCCGGCCGGCGTCTTATTCGCCGTCCCATGGGTTGAGCAGCGGTACGCCGAATGCAGCAAAATCCTTCACATTGCGCGTAACGAGCGTGAGGTTGTTTGCGAGCGCGGTCGCTGCAAAGAATCCGGCCATCACGGACAGCGCGACGCCACTGCGGCGGCTCTGCGCCATCAGGTCGCCCCAACGCTCCGCCACTGCATGATCGATCGACAGGATGCGTTCAGCAAAACGTTCCGGCAGATCGTGCGCGAGCCACGCGGCCAGTGCCGCGCGCCGACGGCCGTCATCCAGCAAGGCGATGCCGCGGCGAAGTTCGGCGATCGAGGCAACGCTGATGAACGCGCGATCCTCATCGACCGTATCGAGCCACGCCAATACTTTCGGGGAAGGCGCCGGCCGCTGAACCTCCGACAGCACGTTGGTGTCGAGCAGCAGGTTCACGGCAGCTCGTCGCGCGGTTCGTCCTGCACGCGTTCGAGTTCGAGATCGGCACCGCGCAGCGGCGAAGCCAGCAGGAATTCGGCGAGCGTGCCTTTGCGTACGGTCTTTCGTGCCCATTCTTCGGCGGAAACGATCACGGCATTGGGCCTGCCGTGACGGGTGATGATCTGGGGGCCGGTTTGGGCGCGGTCGATCACCTCGGACAGGCGCGCCTTGGCGTTGGCAAGGGTCCAAGTGTCAGTCGGTGGCGAGTCAGAGGCGCTGCTGTGGTCTGTCATACGATTGCAACCAATCAAACTATTATGACTATATTGCTCCTCGATGACTATTCAAGAGCGCTGTTGCGTCTCGAATGACCATCTAAATTGCTCATTTTTCCACCGGACTGCCCCTCAGAAAGTTCCACTTTCACTTCTCATCGCCTCTCTTTCGTCTTGCTTTCGTTTTTTGGTATGATCTAATCAAAAACGAAAGTAACCACTCGACGGAACGAGTGGTCGCCGGGGGATGCGTCTGTTGGAGCGTATTTTCGATCTCGCCATCATTGGAGGCGGTGTTAACGGCTGTGGCATCGCGCGCGACGCGGTGGGCCGCGGCAACAGTGTTTTCCTGTGCGAAATGAACGATCTGGCCTCCGGGACGTCGTCCTGGTCGACCAAGCTGGTGCATGGCGGGCTGCGCTATCTCGAATATTACGAGTTTCGGCTGGTCCGTGAGGCGCTGATCGAGCGCGAGATCCTCTGGGGCATCGCTCCCCACATCATCCGTCCCTTACGTTTCGTTTTGCCGCATCACGCCGGCCTGCGTCCGGCCTGGCTGCTGCGTCTCGGCCTCTTCCTCTATGACCATATCGGCGGCCGTCACCTGCTGCCGGCGACGCGATCGGTGGATCTGCGGCGCGACGAGGTCGGCAAGCCGCTGATCCCGAACCGCTACAGCCGCGCGTTCGAATATTCCGACTGCTTCGTCGATGACGCCCGCCTCGTCGTGCTCAATGCGCGCGATGCCGCCGACAAGGGCGCAGAGATCCGCACCCGCACCCGCGCGACGGATATCAAGCAGTCCGACGGCATCTGGACCGTCAGCATGGTCGACACGCTGACCGGCGCGCGCTCGCAGGTCCAGGCGAAGGCGCTGGTCAATGCCGGCGGCCCTTGGGTCGAGGACGTGCTCGGTCGCGGCGCCGGCGTCAACGCGAAAGCCAAGGTGCGCCTGGTGCAGGGCTCGCACATCGTCGTGAAAAAGCTCTACGACCACGACCGCGCCTACATGTTCCAGAACGCAGACGGCCGCATCATCTTCGTGATCCCGTACCAGGACGACTTTACGCTGATCGGCACCACTGACCGTGACTATGACGGTGACCCCGCCAAGGTGAAGGCGACACCTGAGGAGATCCAGTATCTCTGCGCCGCCGCGAGCGAATATCTGGCCAAGCCCGTGACGTCCGACGACGTGGTCTGGACCTATTCCGGCGTGCGGCCGCTCTATGATGACGGCGCCAGCGAAGCGAAGGCCGCAACCCGCGACTACGTGTTCGAGCTCGACACGCCCGGCGGCGTGCCGTTGCTCTCTATCTATGGCGGCAAGATTACGACTTACCGTCGCCTCGCCGAGGAGGCGCTGGAGCGGCTTTCGCCCTATCTCCGCAGCGCGAAGGCGCGCGAGGGCTGGACCGGGAAATGGCCGCTGCCGGGCGGCGACATGAATGTATCCGACATCGACGGGCTGATCGCCGAGCTCCAGCGCGGCTATCCTTTCCTCAGCCACGAGCATGCGCGCCGGCTCGCACGCGCCTACGGGACCCGCGCCATCAAGCTGCTCGGCGATGCGAAATCGGCTGCCGGCCTCGGCCAGTCCTTCGGCGCCACGCTGACCGAACGCGAGGTCCGCTACCTCATGGCCAACGAATGGGCCGTCACCGCCGAGGACATCGTCTGGCGCCGCTCCAAGCTCGGCCTGCGACTATCTGTCGACGAGGTCGCCGCGCTTGACGACTGGATCAGGGCCCACGCCGTGCCGCAAAGTCCCCTGCTGGAAGCGGGAGGACGCTCATGACCGTGACACTCGATCACGTGACCCGGACAGTCGACGGTATCGAGCACATCCGCGACGTCTCGCTGACGCTCGAGAGCGGCACGCTCAACGTGCTGCTCGGGCCGACGCTGTCGGGCAAGACCTCGATCATGCGGCTGCTCGCCGGGCTCGACAAGCCGACCTCGGGCAAGGTGCTGGTCAACGGCAAAGACGTCACCGGCGCCGACGTGCGCAAGCGTTCGGTCGCGATGGTCTATCAGCAGTTCATCAATTATCCCTCGCTGACGGTTTACGAGAATATCGCCTCGCCCCTGCGCGTGCAGGGCAAGCCGCGCGCGGAGATCGAGACGCGCGTGGCGGAGGCCGCAAGGCTGCTGCGGCTCGAGCCGTTCCTCAAGCGCACGCCGCTCCAGCTCTCCGGCGGCCAGCAGCAGCGCACCGCGATTGCGCGCGCGCTGGTCAAGGGCGCCGATCTCGTGCTGCTCGACGAGCCGCTCGCCAATCTCGACTACAAGCTGCGCGAGGAGCTGCGCGCCGAGCTACCCCGCATCTTCGAGGCCTCCGGCGCGATCTTCGTCTATGCGACGACCGAGCCGACCGAGGCGCTGCTGCTCGGTGGCAACACGGTCTGCATGTGGCAAGGCAAGGCGCTCCAGATCGGCGAGACCGCCAATGTCTATCGCCGTCCGCAGACGCTGCGCGTCGCGCAGGTGTTTTCCGATCCGCCGCTCAACCTGGTCGGCATCGAGAAGAAGAACGGTCACGTCGCATATGCCGGCGGCGCGGCGTCGCCGGCCTCCGGTCTTTATTCGTCGCTGGCCGATGGCACCTATCGCGTCGGCTTTCGCGCCCATCAGCTTGCGCTTGCCAATGGCGAGACCGACCGTCACGCCTTCCATGCCACTGTCACGGTGACCGAGATCACCGGTTCGGAGAGTTTCGTGCATCTGACCCGCGACGGTTCGAACTGGGTGGCGGTGCTGCACGGCGTGCACGAGTTCGAGCCCGGCCAGATGCTGGACGCCGTGCTCGATCCGAACGATGTTTTTGTGTTCGATGCGGCTGACCGTTTGGTCGCCGCTCCCGGTCAATCCTGAGGGAGATGCGCAATGGCCCGCATTGACCTCGTCGATCTCGCCCATTCCTACGGCGGCAATGATGCGCCGCAGGAAACTTTCGCGCTGAAACCGGTGACCATGACCTGGCGGCAGGGCGGCGCCTATGCGCTGCTCGGCCCGTCCGGCTGCGGCAAGACCACACTGCTCAACGTCATCTCCGGCATCATCACGCCGTCGCGCGGGAAAATCCTGTTCGACGAGGTGGACATCACACCGCTGTCAACCCAGAAGCGCAACATCGCCCAAGTGTTCCAGTTTCCGGTGATCTACGACACCATGACGGTGGGGCAGAACCTGGCATTTCCGCTGAAGAACCGGGGCGTGCCGAAGGCCGAGATCGACAAGCGCGTCGCCGAGATCGGTCGCCTGCTCGATCTCGAGCCCTATCTGAACCGCAAGGCGACGCGGCTCACGGCCGACGCCAAGCAGAAGATTTCGCTCGGCCGCGGCCTCGTCCGCTCCGACGTCGCCGCCGTCCTGTTCGACGAGCCGCTAACGGTGATCGATCCCGAGCTGAAATGGCAGCTTCGCTCCAAGCTGAAGGCGCTGCATCGCGAACTCGATCTCACGATGATCTACGTCACCCACGACCAGACCGAGGCATTGACCTTCGCCGATACCGTTGTCGTCATGCATGACGGCCGCGTGGTGCAGAGCGGCACGCCGGCCGAGCTGTTCGACAAGCCGGCACACACTTTTGTGGGCTATTTCATCGGCTCGCCCGGCATGAACATCATTCCGGCCGAGGTGAGGGGACGCGAGGCGCGCATCGACGGCCACGTCATCGCGCTCAACCGCGCTTACGATAATCTACCTGATGGCGCCAGGATCGAGATCGGCGTGCGACCCGAATTCGTCGATGCGGTTACGCCTGCGCCTGGCCTGCTCACGTCAAAAATCGAGCGCATCGACGATCTCGGCCGCATCCGCTTTGCGCGCGTGCGCGTCGGCGACGCAAAACTCGCCGCCCGCGCGCCAAACGGCTTCACCAGTTCGGACGGCACGGCCGGGCTGAAATTCGATCCGGCGCACATCCACGTCTATGCCGACAGCCTTCTGGTGGAGGGAGCCGCCTGATGGACAAGACCGTCAACCAAAAAGCCTGGTTCCTGGTGCTGCCGGTGTTCCTGGTCGTTGCCTTCTCGGCGGTGCTGCCGCTGATGACGGTGGTGAACTATTCGATGCAGGACACCTTCGGCAACAACCAGTTCTTCTGGAACGGCGTCGGCTGGTTCAAGGAATTGCTTGATCCCTCGACCGATCTCGGTGGCCGCTTCCTGGCTTCGCTTGGCCGCAATCTGTTCTTCTCGCTGGTGATCCTCGCGATCGAGGTGCCGCTCGGCATCGTGGTTGCGCTGTCGATGCCGCGCGACGGCTGGACGGTCGCGGCCTGCCTCGTCACCCTCGCGCTGCCGCTGCTGATTCCGTGGAACGTGGTCGGCACCATCTGGCAGATCTTTGGCCGGCCCGACATCGGCCTGCTCGGCTATACGCTCAATGCCATCGGCATCGACTACAATTACGTCTCGAACGCCGTCGATGCCTGGATCACGGTCATTGTGATGGACGTCTGGCACTGGACCAGTCTCGTCGCGCTGCTGTGCTATGCCGGCCTGAAGTCGATCCCGGAGGCCTACTACCAGGCAGCCCAAATCGACGGCGCCTCGCGCTGGGCGGTGTTCAAGGCGATCCAGCTGCCGAAGATGAACCGTGTGCTGCTGATCGCGGTGCTGCTGCGCTTCATGGACTCGTTCATGATCTACACCGAACCGTTCGTCGTCACCGGCGGCGGGCCCGGCAACTCAACCACCTTCGTGTCGATCGAGCTCGTCAAGATCGCGCTCGGCCAGTTCGACCTCGGCAAGGCCGCCGCACTCTCGCTGGTCTATAACCTGATCATCCTGATCGTCTGCTGGATCTTCTACACCGTCATGACCAATGCCGGCAGCGAACGGAAACCCCAGGAAGGAGCCGCGTGATGCACTCGATCCCCGGCCGCCGCCTGATCATGGGGCTGTTCCTGATCTTCCTGCTGTTGCCGATCTACTGGCTCGTCAACATGAGCTTCAAGACCAATGCCGAGATCGTCTCGACGATGACGCTGTGGCCGCACACGCCGACGCTGCAGCACTACAAGCGCATCTTCACCGACGAGAGCTGGTATTCCGGTTACATCAACTCGCTGGAATACGTCATCCTCAACACCATCATCTCGATCTCGGTGGCGTTGCCGGCGGCCTACGCGTTCTCGCGCTACCGCTTCCTCGGCGACAAGCATCTGTTCTTCTGGCTGCTGTCGAACCGGATGGCGCCGGCGGCGGTCTATGCGCTGCCGTTCTTCAACCTCTATTCGGCGATCGGGCTGTTCGATACGCCGTGGGCGGTTGCGCTCGCGCATTGCATCTTCAACGTGCCGCTGGCGGTGTGGATCCTCGAAGGCTTCGTCTCCGGCGTGCCGCGCGAGATCGACGAGACTGCCTTCCTGGACGGCTATTCCTTCCCGCGCTTCTTCATCAGGATCCTGGTGCCGCTGATCGCGAGCGGCATCGGCGTCGCCGCCTTCTTCTGCTTCATGTTCTCCTGGGTCGAGCTGCTGCTCGCGCGCACGCTGACCTCGGTGCAGACCAAGCCGATCGCGGCCATCATGACGCGCACGGTGTCGGCGGCGGGCATGGACTGGGGGCTCCTGGCAGCCGCCGGCGTGCTCACCATCATTCCGGGCGCGCTGGTGATCTGGTTCGTTCGTAACTACATCGCGCGCGGTTTCGCGCTCGGCCGCGTCTGAGGAGGCATCAATGGAATCTATCGCATGGATGGCCTGGACGCCGCCGACGGCGATCTTCTTCGCCGCGCTCGCCTGTACGCTTGCGGTCATGACGTATCTTGCCGCGGTCTACCCGGAAGCCGAACGTGTCGGCGTGCTGCGCATCCCGACCACGCGCGGCGACCGCCTGTTCATCTCGCTGATCACGGCAGCCGTCATTCACCTTCTGTGGATCGCCTTCGCCGGCACCGACGCGCTCGCCACGCTGCCGATCGGCGAGGAAGGGTTTGAGATTTCGAGCCTGTGGCTCGCATCAGGAATTTCGCTTGTCACGGCCGCGCTCATTTTTCGCACGGTCTGAAGCTCGCGAAGGAACGGCCAGATCCGGGGGCAATCCGGGTCTGTATAAAAGTTTGTCGCTGCAACGGAGGAACAACATGCGACAGTTTAGGAGAAGGGAACGTCCATTGACCAAGAATAGCTTCAAGAACAGCTTTCTGACGATGTCGAGCGCCGCTGCAATGATTGCGGTGTCGTTCGCCGTCTCGGCGCCGGTTCGCGCCGCCGACGACGCAACGATCCAGAAGTGGATCGCTGAATTCCAGCCCTCGACGCTGTCGAAGGACGAGCAGAAGAAGGAGCTGGAGTGGTTCGCCAAGGCCGCCGAGCCCTTCAAGGGCATGGAGATCAACGTCGTCTCCGAGACCATCGCGACCCACGAATACGAGTCGCAGACGCTCGCCAAGGCGTTCACCGAGCTGACCGGCATCAAGCTCAAGCACGATATCATCCAGGAAGGTGACGTCGTCGAGAAGCTGCAGACCCAGATGCAGTCCGGCAAGAACGTCTATGACGGCTGGATCAACGATTCCGACCTGATCGGAACGCACTTCCGTTACGGCAGCACGATCGCGCTGTCGGACTACATGACCGGCGAGGGCAAGGACGTCACCGATCCCAAGCTCGACGTCAACGACTTCATCGGCAAGTCGTTCGGTACCGCGCCGGATGGCAAGCTCTACCAGCTTCCCGACCAGCAGTTCGCCAACCTCTACTGGTTCCGCTACGACTGGTTCACCAACCCCGACTACAAGGCCAAGTTCAAGGCCAAATATGGCTACGAGCTCGGCGTGCCCGTGAACTGGTCGGCCTATGAAGACATCGCCGAGTTCTTCACCAACGACATCAAGGAGATCAACGGCGTCAAGGTCTACGGCCATATGGACTATGGCAAGAAGGACCCTTCGCTCGGATGGCGTTTCACCGACGCCTGGCTGTCGATGGCCGGCAACGGTGACAAGGGCATTCCGAACGGTCTGCCGGTCGACGAGTGGGGCATCCGCATGGAAGGCTGCCGCCCGGTCGGCTCCTCGGTCGAGCGCGGTGGCGACACCAACGGTCCGGCCGCGGTCTACTCGATCACGAAGTACCTCGAGTGGATGAAGAAGTACGCTCCACCGCAGGCGCAGGGCATGACGTTCTCCGAGTCCGGCCCGGTCCCGGCGCAAGGCAACATCGCCCAGCAGATGTTCTGGTACACCGCCTTCACCGCCGACATGGTGAAGCCGGGCATCGCCGTGATGAACGCGGACGGTACGCCGAAATGGCGTATGGCTCCGTCGCCGCACGGTGCGTACTGGAAGGAAGGCATGAAGCTCGGCTATCAGGACGCGGGCTCGCTCACGCTTCTGAAGTCGACCCCGGCGGATCGCCGCAAGGCAGCCTGGCTGTATCTCCAGTTCATCGTCTCCAAGACGGTGTCGCTGAAGAAGAGCCATGTCGGTCTCACCTTCATTCGTGAATCCGACATCTGGGACAAGTCCTTCACCGAGCGTGCGCCGAAGCTCGGCGGCCTGATCGAGTTCTACCGCTCGCCGGCGCGCGTGCAGTGGACCCCGACCGGCAACAACGTGCCCGACTATCCGAAGCTCGCGCAGCTGTGGTGGCAGAACATCGGCGATGCGTCGTCCGGTTCGAAGACGCCGCAAGCCGCGATGGACGCACTGGCCGCTGCCCAGGACTCCGTGATGGAGCGTCTGGAGAAGTCCGGCGTGCAGGGCGCCTGCGGTCCGAAGCTGCACAAGAAGGAGTCGGCCGAGTTCTGGTTCGCCAAGGCCCAGAAGGACGGCACGATTGCTCCGCAGCGCAAGCTCGCCAACGAGAAGCCGAAGGGCGAGACGGTCGACTACGACACGCTGATCAAGTCGTGGCCGGCGACCCCGCCCAAGCGCGCGGAAGCCAAGTAAGCGACGCGCAGAGCGTCATCCAAAACGAAAGGCCGGGAGCAATCCCGGCCTTTTTTCTTTGTGCGCCGTATCGCGGGCCGCCTCTCCACGTCATTGCGAGGAGTCCTTGCGACGAAGCAATCCGGACTGTCTCCGCGGAGGGATTCTGGATTGCTTCGCTGCGCTCGCAACGCCGTTGGAGGCGCGTCCCCGCGACGCAGGCGGAGGCCGCCGCTTGACTCCCTGTCATACCGAATTCATTATCAGCATAATGCGATTGAAGTAATCGTACTTCGATTACTTTCGCAAAAGCCGTTGGGCCAGCGTCGGCCCGTCCCGGAGGCTGCTGATGGCATTGATCGAGGCGTTCAAGCGATTGCTGGGCGACACGGCCGTGCTGACGCGCGAGGAGGACCTCGCGGGCCTCACCGAGGATTGGCGCGGCCGCTATCGGGCGCCGGCGCTGTGCGCGGTTCTCCCGTCCAGCACCGAGCAGGTCGCCGCCATCGTCCGGCTCTGCATCGCGGACGGCACGCCCGTGCTGCCGCAGGGTGGCAACACCAGCCTGTGCGGCGGCGCGACGCCGACGGGGCAGGGCAGGCCGCCGGTGATCGTCGCGCTGACGCGGATGCGGAAAATCCGCTCGCTCGATCCCGTCAACAACACCATGGTGGTCGATTCCGGCTGCGTGCTTGCGACGATTCAGGAGACGGCCGTGGCCGCGGGCCGGCTCTATCCGGTCAGTCTCGGTGCCGAAGGCTCGTGCCAGATCGGCGGCAACATCGCCACCAATGCCGGCGGCACCGGCGTGCTGCGCTACGGCAATACGCGCGACAACGTGCTCGGCCTCGAGGTCGTGCTGCCGGACGGCGCGATCTGGGACGGACTATATGCGCTGCGCAAGAACAACACCGGCTACGACCTCAAGCATCTCTTCATCGGCTCCGAGGGGACGCTCGGCATCATCACCGGCGCGGTGCTGAAGCTGCAGCCGCTGCCGACGGCGGAGGCTGTGGCCTGGCTTGCAGTCGACAGTCCGCAAGCGGCCCTTGACGTGCTCGGCCTGTTCCAGGCCGCCTGCAGTTCGCGGCTCTCGGCTTTCGAGCTGATGAACGCGAAGCAGATCGCGCTCGTGCTCGAGCAACTGCCGGGCCGGCGTTGCCCGGTCGCGCAGATCGACAGCTGGCACGTCCTGGTCGAACTGTCCGACACCGGCGATGCCGCAGAGCTCGCCGCCACGATGCAGGCCGTGCTCGAGCGCGCGCTCGAGGCGGGGCTGATTAGCGATGGCGTGGTCGCCGCGAGTGAAGCGCAGCGCAAGGCGATGTGGCTGGTGCGTCACAGCGTGTCGGAAGCCAACAAGAAGGCTGGTGTCGGCCTCACCTCGGACAGCGCGGTCCCGGTATCGGCGGTGCCCGCCTTCATCGCGCAGGCCATGAGCGCGGTCCACGCCATCATCCCGGATCTGCCGTTCGTCATCGTCGGCCACATGGGTGACGGCAACGTCCATCTCATTCCCTTCTTCAGCTTCGCGGAATGGGATGCCCTGGACGATCGCGACGCGGTCGGGGAACGCATCCGCCATGCCGTCAACGATGTCGCGGCTTCGCTGCGCGGCACCTTCAGCGCCGAGCATGGCGTCGGCCGCACGTTGATGGAGCAGATGTCCCGCTACAAGCCGCCGGTCGAGCTCGCGCTGATGCGCGCAGTCAAGCAGGCGTTCGATCCGTCGGGCCTGTTCAATCCCGGCCACGTGCTGCCGCCGCCATCCGCGTCCGATGCCGCAGCTGCTTCGCCGACCATCGCACCATCGCAAACAGGGGACTGACATGACCAACGCACCGAAGATCATCACCTCCCGCCGCCGCCTTCTGCTCAGCGCAGGAGCCGGCGCCGTCGCACTCGCCGCCCCGTCTGTCTGGTCGCCGTCTCGCGCCGCGGGCAAGCGCATCGTCGTGCGCGATGACGGCGGCATCTACACCAAGGCCTATGGCGCGGTGTTCTACCGTCCGTTCACGGAAGCGACCGGCATCGAGGTGGTCGGGGTGCAGGCCAATGCCGAGCCGGTCGCCCAGATCAAGACCATGGTCGATACCAGGAACTACACCTGGGACATGGCCAAGATCTCCTGGCCCGCGATCCAGATCCTGACCACCAGCGGCAAGCAATATCTGGAGAAGCACGGCCTCGAATCCGAGCCGGTGATCAAATCGATCCCGGCTGAATTCGCCTCGCCCTATGGCGTTGCAACCAACGTCTACACCACCGTGCTCGCCTATCGCACCGACGCCTTCAAGGGCCGCAAGGCACCGCAATCCTGGGCCGATTTCTGGAACGTGACCGACTTCCCCGGACGCCGCTCGGTGCGCAAGCACCCGTTCGACACGATCGAGGAAGCGCTGATGGGTGCGGGCGCAGCGACCGCGCAGGTCTACCCTTGCGATCTCACCAAGGCCTTTGCCGCGCTCGACAAGATCAAGTCGCAGGTCGCGGTGTGGTGGACCAGCGGCGCGCAGGTCGAGCAGATGCTGACCTCGGGCGAGATCGACCTGCTTCCGACCTGGGTGTCGCGCGCGCAGTCCGCGCAGGCGGCCGGAGCGCCCGTCGAGATCGTCTGGAACCAGGGGGTCTGGGGCGCCGACAATTGGTCGATCCTCGCCGGCACGCCGAATGCGGATGCCTGCCGCGAGTTCATCAAGTTCGCTTCCGATCCGAAGCGGCAGGCGGCTCTCGTCGAATATTTCCCGGCCGGCCTCACCCAGCCGGAGGCCTTCAACTACATCAAGCCGGAGATCGCCAAGAATTGTCCGACCTATCCCGACAACATCAAGGCCGGGCTGAAGATCGATGCGAAATTCTGGTACGACAACCAGGCCGCCGTCATCGAGCGCTTCAACAGCTGGATCCTGGCTTGACCGGATCAAACCGATCGGAGCGGCCCATGGTCTCGTCGAGCTTGCGCATTCACGAGCTGTGCAAGCGCTATGGCGATTTCGTCGCGCTGGCGCCGACCAGCCTCGACGTGGCCAAGGGGGAGTTCCTCACCCTGCTTGGCCCGTCGGGATCGGGCAAGACGACGATGCTCAGCCTGATCGCGGGCCTCGCCCATCCCGACGAGGGGCGGATCCTGATCGACGACACCGACGTCACGCGTAGCCCTGCCTATGCGCGCGACATCGGCGTCGTGTTTCAGAACTACGCGCTGTTTCCTCACATGACGATCGAGGACAACATCGCGTTTCCACTGAAGATGCGGAAGGTCGCTGACGCCGAAGCGCGCCGGCGCACCGCCGAGGCGCTGGAGACGGTACACCTGCCGCACGTTGCAAAGCGCTACCCGCGCGAATTGTCCGGCGGCCAGCAGCAGCGCATCGCGCTGGCGCGCTGCATCGTCTATCGCCCCGCGATCATCCTGATGGACGAGCCGCTCGGCGCGCTCGACAAGAAGCTGCGCGACCAGATGCAGCTCGAGATCAAGCGCATCCACCGCGAGCTCGGCACCACAATCGTCTACGTCACCCACGACCAGGAGGAGGCGATGACCATGTCGGATCGCATCTGCCTGATGAACGCGGGCGCGATCGAGCAGCTCGGCACGCCCCAGGATCTCTACTTCCGGCCGCGCTCGGTGTTCGTCGCCGACTTTCTCGGCGAATCCAATCTGCTCAAGGCAACCGTGCGTGGCGTCGACGGCGAGGGGCTCGATATCGTCCTGACGGAGCAGGCCGCGGCTTCGCGCGCGGTCGGAAACGGCTCTCGTTTCGCCGCCGGCGAGCCGATCAAGGTCATGGTGCGCCCGCAGAACCTCGTGGTGGCCGAGGCGGGCAGCGGCATGCTTTCCGGCCGGATCACGGACGTGATGATCAGCGGCAGCCTGACGCGGCTCTACATTGCACCGGAGACGGCGGGCCTGCCGCAGCTCGTTGCCGCGCATCCGACCCGCAGCGGCTCGGCGCCCTATGAGATCGGCCAGCGTCTATCGCTCGGATGGCATGCGGCGGACGCCGTCGCGATCCACGACGGGGGGATCTGAGCTTGGCCGGCATGCGTGCCATATCGCGAAGGCAGGCCTGGACGCGGGCCGCGATGGGCGCGCCGCTGGTGCTGCTGCTCGTGCTGTTCCTGGTCTATCCCGTCGGCCAGTTGCTGCTGCTCAGTGTCTATGGCGACAATGGCTTCACGCTCGCGCCCTATCGCCAGCTCTTTGCCTCCTCGGTCTATCTCGACGTTCTCCTGATCACGCTGAAGATCTCGCTGGCGACCACGCTGGTCTGCGTCGTCGCGGGCTATCCGATCGCCTATCTGATTTCGGTCGTCGGCAAGGAGCGCAAGGCGACGCTGCTGTTCTGGGTGCTGTTGTCGTTCTGGACCAGCTTCCTGGTCCGCGCCTTCGCCTGGATCGTGCTGCTCGGCCGCAACGGCGTCATCAACAAGACGCTGATCTCGCTCGGCATCATCTCGAGCCCGGCGAGCCTGCTCTACAATTTCGGCAGCGTGCTGGTCGGCATGGTCAATGCGCTGCTTCCGCTCGCCGTACTGACCATGCTCTCGGTGATGGAGAACATCGACCGCACCTTGCCGCGCGCGGCTGCAACGCTCGGGGCGCGGCCGGGCATGGCGTTCTGGAAGATCTATTTTCCGCTGTCGCTGCCCGGCGTCGCCGCAGCGGGGATCATGGTGTTCGTCACCGCGATCGGTTTCTTCATTGTGCCGGCGCTGCTCGGCGGGCGCCGCGAGACCATGATCACGCAGCTCATCATCGATCAGGTCCAGCAGACCATGAACTGGGGTTTTGCCGGCGCGATCTCGGTGCTGTTGCTGGTCGTCGTCCTCGTTGTCTTTGCCGCCTATGACCGGCTGCTCGGCCTGTCGACCATGACCGGCGGATCTGCATCGCGCAACACGGCGCCGTCGCGTTTGTCGGGTCCGCTGACGAAGGCGGGCGATGCGCTCCTTACGCTGCTCGGTGCGATCTCGGACCGCATCATTCTGCTGCTGCCGTCACGCCGTCGCGAGCGCAATCTCGATCAGGCCGGGATGGGTTTGCAGGTCTTCGTCTGGACCATGCTGCTGATCATCAGCGCCCCGACCATCCTGATGATCCCGCTCTCGTTCGGCAACGGCGGCCTCAACTGGCCGCCGCAGGGCTTTACGCTGCATTGGTATGAGACGGTGCTGAATTCGCCGCTCTGGACCCAGGCGATGCTGCGCTCGCTGCTGGTCGGTATAGGCACCGGGCTGCTCGCGATGCTGATCGGCACCCCCGCCGCGTTCCTGCTGGTGCGCAGCGATATCCGCGGCAAGGCGGCCTGGCTCGCCTTCATCCTGTCGCCGATCGTCGTTCCGCGCATGATCATCGCGGTCGGGCTGTTCTACGTCTTCGCGCAGATGGGCCTGGTCGGCAGCGCATTCGGCCTCGTTCTCGGGCACACCGTCGTTGCCGTGCCTTACGTCGTCATGACCATGATGGCCGTGCTGCGCAATTACGACACGCGGCTCGACCATGCCGCGCAGAGCCTTGGCGCGGGCCCGATCGCGACGCTGCGCTACATCACCTTCCCGATCCTCGGCGCCGGCATGATGTCGTCGTTCCTGTTCGCCTTCGCGACCTCGTTCGACGAGCTCACCATCGCGCTGTTTGCGACCGGTGGCCTCAACGCGACACTGCCCAAGCAGTTCTGGGACGAGGTGACGCTTCAGGTCTCGCCCGCGATCGCCGCCGTCTCGACTTGCCTGTTCGTCTTCATGGGGCTGCTGATCTTCGTCGCCGAACGCCTGCGCCGGCGTGCTGCCGCGAGATAGCCGCCCCTCTTCCCAACCAGAGGTTCTTAATCATGCTCACTGCCAATCGCCTCCGCGGCCTGTTCCCGGCCATCCCGACCCCGGTCAAGGCCGACGACACCATCGATGCCGCCGCGGTCTCGGCCATGTTCACCTGGCTCAACAAGCAGGGCATCGACGGCGTGGTGCCGCTCGGCGGCACCGGCGAATACGGCGCGCTGGCGCGTGCCGAGCGCATCAAGATGGCGGGCCTGTCGGTGAAGGCGATGGCGGGCAAGGGCCCGGTCATTGCAGGCGTGCTCGACACCGGTTTCCACGATGCCCTCCAGGCCGGCCGTGAATTCGCCACTGAGGGCGTGGACGGCCTGCTGGTTCTTACGCCATATTATACCAATCCGACTCAGGCGGGCGTTCGCGACTATTTCCTGCGCTATGCCGATGCCTCGCCCGTGCCCATCCTGATCTACGAAATTCCCTATCGCACCCGGATCGCGATCGAGCCCAAGATCCTGCATGAGCTCTCCAGGCATCCCAACATCATCGGCATGAAGGCCTGTAACCTCGACATGTACCATTTCCTCCAGGTCGTGGCCGGCGTCGACGACAGCTTTGCGGTGCTGAGCGGCGAGGACAGCCTGTTTCCGCTGCACCTCGCAGCCGGCGCGAAGGGCGGCATCATCGTCACCGCGTGTCTCTTGCCGCGCGCCTGGCGCCAGGTCTACGAGACTGCGACAGCCGGCAAGACCGCCGAAGCACTCGGCCTTCATCGCCGGCTGATTCCGCTGATGAACATGGCGTTCGCCGAGACCAATCCCGGTCCGATGAAGGCGGTGATGGATCTCGTCGGCGTCGAGGCGCCGCGCATGCTGGCGCCACTGGTCCAGCCGGCGCCGGCGCTGGTCGCGTCGCTCCGCGCCGAACTCGGCCGGCAGCTGGCGATCTCGGAGGGCATTGCATGAGGGGATGGCAGCATGGCGCGTAGCAGCGGCCGCACCGCCAAGACAAAGGCCGCCAAACCCGTCGCGAAAACGGCGGACAAGGCCGACGACGCGCGCTCGTCCCTGTTCGTCGGCTCGACCGAGAAGGCGTTCCAGGTTCTGCACGCCTTCGACGGGCCGCAGCGCTACATGACGCTGGCCGATATCGCGCGCGCGGCGGATCTCGACCGCAGCGCCACCCAGCGCCTCGTCTACACCCTCGAGACGCTCGGCTATCTCAAGCGGATCGAGGGCACGCGCAACTATGGCCTCACCTCGAAAGTGCTCCAGTTCTCGCACAGCTATCTCAAGGCCAACGATTTGATCGACCGGGCCTCGCCCTACCTGCTCGAGATCAGCCGCAATCTCGGGGAGACGACCAATCTGCACGAGCTGGACGGCCATGAGGTCGTCTTCGTGGCGCGCTTTCCGGGTGCGCATCTCATCAACATCGACATCGTGATCGGCAGCCGGTTGCCGACCTTCTTCACGGCGTCCGGCACCGCGATCCTGTCGGCGCTGCCCGAGGAGGAACGGCTCGATCTTTTGAAGCGGACACCGCGGGCGCCGCTGACGCCCTTCACGGTGATCGACCCGAAGGTCCTGCTGGAGCGCGTTCGCGTCGCGGCCCAACGCGGCTATGCCGTCATCATGAACGAGACCGTGATGGGCGACATTTCGGTCGCCGCTCCCATCATCGACGAGCACGGCCGTGCCGTTGCCGCGATCAACATCTCGGTGCCGACCACGCGCTGGACGAAAGAACGTGCCGAGGCCGAGCTGGCGCAGCACGTCCACGTCGCGGCCACCTCGATCTCGAAGTCCAAGTTCAACCGCTACGCGGCGTGATGCGGCTGCGGGCAACAAAAAAAGGCCGGGAGCGATCCCGGCCTTTTTCTTTCTGGGGAGCGCATCTGCTTCCACATCGTCGTTGCGAGCGAAGCGAAGCAATCCAGACTCTTTCCACGGAGGCAGTCTGGATTGCTTCGTCGCTTCGCTCCTCGCAATGACGAAGAATGGAGCGACGAAGACAGCCTTACTCCGCCGGCTCAGCCGCCAGCGCCGGATAGTCCGTGTACCCCTTGGCGCCGCCGCCGTAGAACGTGTTCTTGTCCCAGTCGTTGAGCGTCGCGCCTGCCTTCAGGCGCTCGACGAGATCGGGGTTGGAGATGAACGGCTTGCCGAAGGCGATGAGATCGGCCGCGTTCGCGTCCAGCACCTTGGTCGCGAGTTCGAAGTCGTAGCCGTTGTTGGCGATGTAGGCGCCGGCAAAGCGCTTGCGGATGCCCGCATAGTCGAACGGTGCGATGTCGCGCGGGCCGCCCGTGGCGCCTTCGACGACATGGAGATAGACGAGCTTCAGCGCGCTGAGGCCGTCGACGATATGGTCGTACAAGGCTTGCGGATTCGAGTCCGAGATATCGTTCGCGGGCGTCACGGGCGAGATGCGGATGCCGGTCCGTTCAGCGCCGGCCTCGGCGACGACGGCCTTGGAGACTTCAAGCGTCAGCCGCGCGCGGTTCTCGATGGAGCCGCCATAGGCGTCCGTACGCTTGTTGGTGCCGTCCTTGGCGAACTGCTCGAGCAGATAGCCGTTGGCGCCGTGAATCTCGACGCCGTCGAAGCCGGCCTCGAGCGCATTCTTGGTGGCGCGCTTGAAGTCGTCGATAATCCCCGGAATTTCGGAGAGCTCGAGCGCGCGGGGCTCGGAGACATCGGCAAAGCCGCCGTTCACGAAGGTCTTGCCCTTGGCGCGGATCGCGCTCGGCGCGACCGGAGCGACACCGTTCGCCTGGAGGTCGACATGCGAGATGCGGCCGACATGCCAGAGCTGGATGAAGATCTTGCCGCCGCGCTCATGCACCTGATCGGTGACCTTGCGCCAGCCCGCGACCTGGTCCTTCGAATAGATGCCGGGGGTGTCCTGGTAGCCCTGACCCTGCTGCGAGACCTGGCTGGCTTCGGTAATCAGAAGTCCTGCGGAGGCGCGCTGGGCGTAGTAATCGGCGGCGAGCGCGCCGGGTACGAATGTGCCGGGAACGGCGCGGTTACGCGTCAGCGGCGCCATCACGAAACGGTTGGCCAGCGTGATCGGGCCAAGTTTATAGGTCTCAAACAATTTGGTCGGACGGCTCATGGGAACGCTTCCAGGCGGTGAGAGGTCCGGAACACTTGTGCATCGCGGCAATCAGCGCAAGGGACGAGCCATACGGAAAGTGCAGGCGAGCTACGCGGCAAGGACCGCGTAGCATAATTCATGTGCAATCCTGGCTACGGCAGCGCATTTCTGCTGCCGTAGCCGTGTGATTGATTTGATAACTCAGTTCGCGCCCATGAAATCGCGTTTGCCGATCTCGACGCCGGCGTGGCGCAGAAGGCCGTGGGCGGTCGCGGCGTGGAAATAGAAGTTCGGCAGCGAGAATGCGCTGAGGAATTGCTGGCCCTTCATGGTGATGGATTTGTCGGGGCCGGCCGGGAAGGTGACGTCCTTGGTGTCGGCACCCTCGAACTGCTCGGGCTTGAACGACTTCACATAGTCGATGGTCTTGGCCAGCCGCTGCTTCAACTCGGCAAAGCTGGTCTCGGTGTCGGGCGTCGCGGGCACTTCGCTATGCGTCAGCCGGGCGCAACCCTTGGCGGCGAAATCGCTGACGAGCTGGATCTGCTTCGACAGCGGCAGCATGTCCGGGAAGAGGCGGGAGCCCAGCAGGACGCTCGGGTCGACCTTTTTGGCTGCGCAATGCGCCTCGGCCTTGGTGAGCAGGCCGGTGAGGCTGTTCAGCATTTGCAAATAGGCGGGGACGACGGCGTCGTGGAAGGACATGTGATGCTCGCTTCAATGGTGGGGAAATCTCAGGAGAAAACCTGAGCCACTCACATGGGAGCATCATGGAAAAATACAATCGTGGGAGCGGCTTGTGCGGTGCGAAAATTCTACCGGACCGCGCTTGCCGGCTGCGCCTGTGCCGTACCGCCGCCGCGCATCCGGGCCAAGAGCTCCGTGGTCGGCCAGGAATCCGCCGGCAGACCGTACTTGATCTGCATCGCCTTCACCGCGGCACGGCTCTGCTGGCCCAGCACGCCGTCGACCTTGCCGACGTTGAAGCCGGCCTGGACCAGAAGCTGCTGCAATTGCTTGAGCTCGTTGAACGGCAGTTGCGCGACCGGTGTCGACGGCTTGCGCATCGGCGCGGCGCCCGCGATGCGGGTGGCGAGATAGCCCGCAGTGGTTGAATAGATCAGCGAGTTATTCCACGCGGTATAGGCCGCGAAATTCGCATACGCCATGAAGGCCGGCCCAGAGCGTCCCATCGGCAGCAGCACGGAGGAGGCAAGATTGTCGTTCGGCAGCGGCCTTCCATCGGGATAGGTGACGCCAAGCTGGGCCCATTTCGAGCGCGGCAGCTGCACCGTGAGATCGGTCTGATCCCACGGCAGGGTTTGCGGCACCTTGATCTCCTCCAGCCACGGCTCGCCGCGCCGCCACTTCAATCCGTTGGCGATGTAGTTCGCGGTCGAGCCGATCACGTCGTCCTCGCTGCGCAGGAGATCGCGCCGCCCGTCACCGTCATAGTCGACGGCGTAGTTGACGTAATGCACGGGCAGGAACTGCGTCTGGCCGAGCTCGCCGGCCCAGGAGCCGACCATTTCGTCGGGCGTGAGATCGCCGCGGTCGATGATCTTCAGCGCAGCGATGGTCTCGTTGACGAACATCTCGGAGCGCCGGCAGTCATAGGCCAGCGACACCAGCGATTTCAGCGTCGGCAGATTGCCCATGTTGACGCCGAAATCGCTCTCCAGTCCCCAGAACGCGGCGATCACCGCCGGCGGCACGCCAAATTCCTTCTCCGCGCGCGCGAACGCAGCCGCGTGGGACTTGATGTGCTGCTGGCCGTTCTGCATGCGATAGGGCGCCGCCATGCGGCCGGCGAATTCGGTGAAGAGCTGGCCGAACACACGCTGGCCGCGGTCGCGATTGACGATGCCCTGGTCGTAGACGAGGTAAGGCGAAGCCTCGGACATTGTCCGCTGCGATACGCCGGCCGCGACGGCCTTTTGTTTCACGTCCGCCAGGAAGCGATCGAAGCTCGCCCCACTATGGCACGACGCCGCGCGCGGAGAAGGCGCAGTGGCCTTCGGAACCGCGGGCTTTGCGGGGGGTGGACCGAACTGGGCGGAGGCGGGAAGGGCGAGCGTGAGCAGAGCGGCGGCCGCGATCGCAAATCGGGTCTGGAGCATGAGGTTTCCGCAAGGGAGGAGACGCTTGGATTCTCGACGAACTTTAATGGAATGATCTGGCTCAAACCAGTGCCGCGGCTCCGCGACGCACCTTGAAACCTTGCGGCCGGGCCGGGGTCATCCCCACCTCATGCTTGCCGGCCAGAGGCTTGCCCGCGGCCGCGCCCGGGAGACGGCCATGAACTATCTTCGGACCGCAATGCTGCTCGCAGGCCTCACCGCCCTGTTCATGGGCGTGGGCTATCTGATCGGCGGTGCCGCCGGCGCCATGATCGCGCTGGTCATTGCCGCGGCGACCAATCTCTTCGCCTACTGGAACTCCGACCGCGCGGTGCTCTCGATGTACGGCGCCCATGAGGTCGACCGCGGAAGCGCGCCGGAACTGGTCGGGCTCGTCGCCGAGCTTGCGGGCCGCGCGGGCTTGCCGATGCCGCGGGTGTTTGTGATGGACGAGGCGCAGCCCAACGCGTTCGCGACCGGCCGCAATCCCGAGAACGCCGCCGTCGCCGTCACCACCGGCCTGATGCACCAGCTCAGCCGCGAGGAGCTCGCCGGCGTCATCGCGCATGAGCTCGCACATATCAAGCATCACGACACGTTGCTGATGACCATTACCGCGACCATCGCCGGTGCGATCTCCATGCTCGCCCAGTTCGGCATGTTCTTCGGCGGCAATCGCGACAACAACGGCCCGGGCATCGTCGGCTCGATCCTGATGATGATCCTCGCCCCGCTCGGCGCCATGCTGGTGCAGATGGCGATCAGCCGCACCCGGGAATATGCCGCGGACGATCTCGGCGCGCGCATCGTCGGGCAGCCGATGTGGCTGGCGTCGGCGCTGCTGAAGATCGAGAGCGCCGCGCATCAGGTCCCGAACTTCGAGGCGGAGCGAAATCCTGCGACCGCGCACATGTTCATCATCAATCCGCTGTCAGGCCACGGCGTGGACAATCTGTTCACGACCCATCCCTCGACGCAGAATCGCATCGCGGCGCTCCAGCAGCTTGCAGCCGAGCTCGGCGCGCAGGCGGCGCCGTCGGTCGGCGCCAACGAGAACTATCCGCCGCAAGGACCGTGGGGCCGTTCGTCGTCACGTGACCCATCACGCGGTCCTTCGCGCGGGCCTTCTCCTGGTCCTTGGGGTTGATGGAACCGCCGGGATTTGCACATGCCTTTGTGACCTGGCGCACACAGGATCATCGCGGCCGGTGTTAACACCTCGGCGTGACACTTCCTTCGAAAGGGGATGCGTGGCCGGCCCTCCGCCTGCCGCCGTCGAAGATGACCAAAACCGCCGTACCCTTGCTGATCGTCCTCGGCGCGCTCGTCGGCCTGTCCACGCACACGGTCGTCAATTGCGGGGACGAGGACGAGCCCGACGTCTGTTCGGCCGTGATCGGGTTCTCGCCGCTCCGGGGATCGCTGATTGCGTTTGCCTATGAAGGGCGCGGGCGGATCGCGCTGCGCCACGGCGACTTGCGGCGGGCGATCGCCGATTTCGACGAGGCCATCCACCTCAATCCCAACCGCGCCTCGCTCTATCGCGACCGCGCGCTCGCACGGCAGCAGAACGGCGACCTCGCGCTCGCCATCGAGGACTATGACGAGGCGATCGCGCACGATCCCAGGCTCGCTGCGCCCTATCACCAGCGCGGCCTGGCGCTCGCCGCCAGCGGCGATCTCGATCGCGCCATCCTGAGCTACAACACGGCGGTCCGCCTCGACCCGTCCGATCCGCAGGCCCGCCTCGGCCGCGGCCTCGCATTCCTCGCCCGCGGCCAGGCTGACGACGCGCGCGCTGATTTCGAAGCCGCGCTGGCGCTGCCGGTCGGCAAGGATGCCGGCACCCGCGAAGCCGCGCGCGCAAAACTCGCCGAGTTGACGAGTGCCGAGCCGACCCGGGTCGCGGCGCCAAGAAGGTGAAAGGAGTTTCTCTCCCTCTCCCCGTTCTTACGGGGAGAGGGTTGGGGTGAGGGGC
>NZ_JADPJH010000011.1:104493-176826 GCF_023073315.1 Bradyrhizobium sp. 1
CGAAGAGATCACCGATGCGGATCGGGATAGACCACGCTGCGCCAGCCGCTGCGATCGAACGGCCGCCACTGGCCTTCCTTCTGCGCGAGACGGTCGGCCACGGCATAGACCGCTGCCGGATGGTGGCCCATGCCGCAATGGCTGCTCTCGATCTCGATGCTCTCGGTCTGCGCGCCCGGCTTCTCCATGCAGCTCTGCCAGGCGCAGACGCCGTCGGTACGGCTGAAGATGGCGGTGGTCGGCACCGGCGGCGGGACGGCGAGCTCTCCGCCGAACTGCGGATCGACCTCGTCGGACTTCCGCCCGCTCGCCCATTCATAGACACGCCAGGCGTTGGTCGAATGGGGATCGCCGGCAAAGGGGCTGCCGAGCGTGATCACCTGGCGCACGCGCTCGGGCATCATCTTGGCGAGCTGGCGCGCATAGAGGCCGCCGAGGCTCCAGCCGACCAGGCTGATCTTGCGGTCGTGCTTGTCGCTGAGCTCCTCGACCAGATCGACCATGGCGTGCTGCACGCCTTCGCGCAGGCCGTAATTGCGGCCCTGGCGCCAGCCGCTCACCGCGTAGCCCTTGCTGGTCAGAAAGCTGCGCAGCGCGCGCGTGGACGCGTCCGAGGCCACGAGGCCCGGCAGCACCAGCACCGGTTGCCCGTCGCCGCGCGGCGCGAGGCTCAGCAGCGGCAGCGCGCCGAGGAATGCGCCGAACTCGTGGATCGCGCGCCCTTCCAAAAACATCAGGGTGCGGGACGGCGGACGCAGCGTCTGGGCAGTAGCGGTCATCAATGGTCCCCTCGGGAGAATTGCTGTCACCGGCTGAGATGCCGGCAAATAGGTATCAATTCCAACACGCCAGCTTTTCGAACGTTCCGCAGCGCAACATGAATCAGCTAGGACTCCGGTTCCCGACATTCAAGCGGGTGAAACCCGAGGCGACAATAGGCCCGCGCGTGAATGCCAACGTCCGTGACGCAAAAGTCACAACAATCGGAGCAGGGATTCTACGGAGTAGAGGACGAGACCCGCGAGCCCGCCGATCAGCGAACCGTTGAAGCGGATGTATTGCAGGTCACGCCCGATGTTGATTTCGATCAGCGAAATCAGCTGCGCCATGTCCCACGCCTTGACCTGGTCCGAGATGAAGGTCGAGACGCCGCTCTTCTGGTCGGCGACGAAGCTGCGCAGCACCGCTACCAGGCCCTGGTTGATCTCGCCGCGCAGCTCGGCGTCGCCGGCAAGCGCTTCGCCCGCGGCGACGCACATGCCGGCAAGATGATGCTGGAGCACCTGCGTCTCACCGCTCGCACTGCGCTCGATGAAGGAGCGCGTGTTGGCCCAGACGGTGCGCGCGAGATCAGCAAGCTCGGGCCGTGCGAGCAGATCACGCTTCAATCCGTCGATGCGATCGATATAGGCCTGGTCGGTGCCGAGCCGGTCGACGAAGCTCAGCACCATGCGATCGAATTCGCCACGGAACGGATGCCTGGGATCGCTGCGCACCTCGTTGAAGAAAGCCGTCGCCGACGACACGATCTTGTTCACCAGAAACTTGTCCGCGCGATAGAGCCGCAGCAGGGTCGGCAACTCCGCGCGTACTTTCTCGCGGATCATCGCCATCGTCTCCGTCTGGTTCAGCGTCTCGTGCATCACGCGCAGGAGATCATCGAACAGGATCTGATGCCGCCCCTCCGCCACGAAGCCGCGCAGCGTGCCGGCGGCGAGCGGAGCGAGGTCGATGGCCTGGAGCTGCGAGGACATGCGGCGGATGATGAAGGTCATCAGGCCGGAGGTCTCGGTCGCGGACACGGCCTCCGGCAGCAGGCGGAGTGCGAAGCGTGCGAGATCGTCGCTGCGCTTGCGATCGCGCAGCCAGTCGGCGACGAAGGAGCCGAAATCGATCTCCGTCAGCTTGGCCTCGACGGGACCTGCCTCGAGGAAATGCACCTGGATGAATTCGCCGAGCTTGTCGGCGATGCGGGCCTGGTTGCTCTGGATAATCGCGGTGTGCGGGATCGGCAGACCGAGCGGCCGCTTGAACAGCGCGACCACGGCGTACCAGTCGGCGAGCCCGCCGATGGTCGCGGCTTCCGCGAACGCGGCGATGAAGCCGAACACGGGATGCACGGGCAGAAGCCATTTCGCGACGACGAACAGAGCCAGCGTCGAGACGAGCACCAGCGTCGCCAGCGTCTTCACGCGGCGCAGTTCGGCGGCGCGTTCAGCGTCGCCGGGGCTGTCGAAGGAGAAGGTGGCAGGTGGAGTCATCAAAAGATACTTAGCGCGTCAATCACCGCGTGTCCCGGACGCGGTGCAGCGCGGAGCGATGCGCCGCAGAGCCGGGACCCAGCATGGACCCGGATCAGCAGTGCACCACGCCGCAAGCGCGGCGCGCTGCACAGCATCCGGGGAACGCAAGAGGCAGCAAAACAAAGGCCCGCCGAAGCGGGCCTCAAATTCAGTTTGTCGTCTCAGGGCGCCAGATCAGGCGGTCTTGTTGTAGACCTTGGCAAAGTTGTCCTGAGCGGACTTCGCACCGTTGGCGGCGAGCTTGCCGACATAGTCGGCGGTCGCCTTGGCACGCGAGACGAACACTTCGCCGCGGGCGCGGAGCAGGCTCGACTGGATCTCGACGGCTTCGCTGACCGACTTGGCGGACGCGAGCTTGTCGATACCGGCGAAGAACGCCTGGGCGTCGTCATAGATCGCCTGCTGGATGTTGCGGCTGATCTTGCCGGCTTCGGTGACGGACTCGGTCACCGCGTTTTCGACGGCGGCCGTCACGCGCTCGGAGCCAGCGAACACCTCGGCAGCACGGTCCTTGGCGGTGTTGGCGGACTTCTTCACGAACTCGCGGGCGGCCTCGGGAACTTCCAGGTTCTGGATGTTCTTGAATGCGTCCTTGAAGCCTTCGAAAGCGGTGGTGGTTTCGGTGGTCATTGGGGTCTCTCCATCCTCATTGGGTTGAGCTATGGGCTCACCCCGTCCGGTTGTGGCCCGGGGCACGGCTTATATGGCATAGTTAATTGTGCGATGCAACATTCGTATTGCACTGCGATATCACGAATCCGTGAATAGCCTTAATGGTAGGCAATCTGATGCCTCCCTACTCAGCCGGGCTCCCCGGAAGCCGGGCACTGCCTCTAATGCTGGACGGCGCCTGGCAACCCGTAGGCCTCCATCTGGGCCTGGACTTGCGCGATGTTGTGGCCGAGCACGACAATGTCGTGGGTCTTGCCGTCGACGTCCCGGACATGGTCCCGCAACAGCGCCTCGGCCTTGAAACCAAGGCTCTCGAACAGCGCGATCGCTGCCTGCTGGTCCACCGTCATCTGCACCGAGAGCTTTTCGAGGCCGGCGCCGAGCGCGAGTGCAAAGGTTTCCTGCGACAGCGCCCGCCCCATCCCCTTCCCGCGCACATCGACCGAGACCACCATGCGGATCTCGCCGACATGGGGCGACCAGGAATGCGGATCACGCACCAGCGTGCCGCAGCCGATGACTTTAGCATCCTTCACGGCAAGTAGGCTCGTGATCGCGCCGCGCTCGATCTCCTTGACCCACGCGGAGAGCACTTTCGGCTCGCTGATGTTACGCGGCAGGAAAAGGAGATCGTGAGGCGGCAGGCCCTTGCCGAAGGCGAGCACCGCGGCCTCGTCCGCGGGCGACATCACGCGGATCTCGATATCGCCAGCATCGGTCTTGACCTGACGCGGATAGGAACGCTGCTCACTCATGTCGATCTTGTCCCCAGCCAGGAGTCCAGTTTCGGCCACAGCCGCTTCACCGCGTTGGCGCCGGCGACCAGCGAGACGTGACCGCCTTTCAGCATCACCTCTTCCTTGTCCTCGGAGCCGATCTTTGCGATCAGATGTTTCGCAGCGTCATACGGCACGATGTGATCGTGCTCGGCAACGGCGTGCAGGAACGGCACCTTGATGTCTTCGAGCTTCGCCGCACGGCCGCCGACCGACATGGTGTCGTTGAACAGCTTGTTGTCCCACATCAGGTCCTTGGTGATGGTGCGGAAATATTCGCCCGCAAGCGGCAGCGTGTCGGTCGCCCAGCGGTCGAACATCCGGTACGACTTCACGAACTCGTCGTTCCAGATATTTTCCCAGAGCTGGATCTGGCTGACCGTGCGCGAGGCCGGGCGCAGCATCTCGAACGAGGACAGGATCATTTCCGGGGGCACGTTGCCGACACTGTCGACGAGGCGATCGACGTCGAAATAGCGGCGGTCGGAGAAGTTCGAGAACAGCTTCATCTCGCGGAAGTCGATCGGCGTGGTGAAGCAGATCAGATTCTTCATCGGCCCGTCCTTGTGGATCGAGCCGTAGAGCAACGACAGCACGCCGCCGAAGCAATAGCCGATGATGGAGACGTCCTGCTCACCGGAATCCTGCTGCACGCGGCGGACGCAATCCGGGATGAAGTCGAGGACGTAGTCCTCCATCCGCAAGCTCTTCTCCTCCGGCCGCGGCGCGCTCCAGTCGAGCATGTAGACGTCGTAGCCGCGCTTCAGCAGGAACTCGATGAAGCTCTGGCCGGGCACGAGATCGAGGATGTAACCGCGGTTGGTGGTGGCCATCACGATCAGCACCGGCACGCGGTAGATCTCGTCCGAGATGGCACGGTAGTGATAGAGGCTCATCGTGCCGCGCGAATGCAGCACATCCTTCGGCGTCGAGCCGAGCGTGGGTCCGGAGGTCGAGAAATACTCGACCCCCTTGATGCTGCGCTGGATCGCGCGCTGCACCTCGGACTGGATGCGCTCCGGGATAGATGCGAAATCAAGTCCCGTCGGCGCGTTCATTTTTGCTCTCCGCTTTCGGAGGGCGGACGCTTCGTCCGCGGCGGCTTCGGCGCCCCGTCAAAGCCTTGCGAAATGCCGGAACTTGCCGCCATCTGGCTCAGTATCGACTTCATCTCGCCGATCTGGGATTCGATCGACTGTAGCCGTTCCGCGAGGGCCGTGACTTGCTCCCGGCTCGGCAGGTTCATCGTGACAAGGTATTTCTCCATGAGCTCGCCGAGCTGCTTCTGAGCACCTGCAGCAACTCCTCCCGCGCGGTTCACAGCTTGCGAAAACTCGGGCGAGGACATGGCCTGGCTGGCGAAGGAGTTGAACCCCTTCTCCATGTCCCCCACCATCTTCTGCCACATGGCGACGGGGTCGTTGATCTTGTCGGTCATCGGCGTCCTCCTGATATCGAGAGCTGCGATGCCCTTCTTTTTTCGCCATACCACACCGTTGCGGGGGAGCGGTCAACCGGCAGGTGTTCGGTGCGGCGCACACGGCTTCTTTGCGGCATGAAACCGTGCGATACAGCATGAACCAGCAGCGAGGGAACGCATCCGTGACCGCTCATCAGCCACCCCAGACCGTTCGCGCCAACGGCATCGACATCTGCTACGAGATTTTTGGCGACGACAATGCCGAGCCGTTGCTGCTGATCATGGGGCTCGGGGCGCAGATGATCCATTGGGACGATGCATTCTGCGAGCAGCTCGCCGTGCACGGCTTTCGCGTGATCCGCTTCGACAATCGCGACATCGGCAAGTCGAGCCATCTCACGGGTGGCAAGCGCCTGACGCCGCTCGAGCTGTTGAAGCTGCGCTTCCTCAGGATTCCCGTGGCCGCAACCTACAAGCTGATCGACATGGCGAAAGACACAATCGCCCTGATGGATGCGCTCGGCATCAAGTCGGCGCATCTGGTCGGGGCGTCCATGGGCGGCATGATCGCACAGGAGGCGACGCTGTCGTTCCCCGACCGCGTGCGCTCGCTGACCTCGATCATGTCGACGACGGGCAATCCGCGCGTTCCGCCGCCGACCCGCGAGGCCGCCGCGATGCTGATGGCGCCGCCGCCGCAGAGCAAGGAAGAGTTCATCGTCCGCTTCGGCCAGACCTGGAAAGTGTTGCGCGGCGGGTCGTTTCCGGAAGAGGAAGCGCTCGATCTCGATCGTGCCGAGCGCGTGTTCGCGCGCGGGCTCAATCCGGCCGGCGTCGGGCGGCAGCTCCGCGCCGTGCTCGCCTCAGGCAGCCGCAAGGAGCGGCTGCATGGCGTGACAACGCCGACGCTGGTGATCCACGGCACCGTCGATCCGCTGGTCCGTCCCGAGGGCGGCAAGGACACGGCGGAGTCCATTCCGGGTGCAAAGCTGTTGATGATCGACGGCATGGGCCACGCGCTGCCGATGCGGTTCTGGCCCGAGATCATCGGCGCCATCGACAAGCACGCGCATGGGGCGGCGGCGCAGGCGGCGTAGGCTAGACCAGGTCTCCTCACGGTGACCATGTGAGCTTCCGGTTACTCTCTTAACGCGAGCCGGCGCGACAGCTATACGGGCCTACCTCGATCGCAAGACAGAGGCTGCAACCTCGGAGCTCACATGCATCTCGTCGTCCGGTCCGTCGCAATGATCGCCGCCTCAGTTCTTATGCTGTCCCTCGGCAACGGCGCCGCGATGGCCGGCAGTCCTCAAGAAGAAGCCAACCGCACCGCCGTACTTGCCTTCTATGAGAAGGGCCTCAATCAGAAGGACGTTGACGCAGCCCTCGCCTATGTCGGCGACCGCTACGTCCAGCACAATCCCAACGCCCCGGATGGCCCGGACGGTTTCCGAAAGTTCATCGGCTTTCTTCGTGAAAAGTTTCCGAACTCGCACAGCGAGATCAAGCGCAGCTTCGTGGATGGCGACTACGTCATCCTCCACGTTCATGCGGTTCGCGAGCCCGGCACCAGGGGGAATGCGATCGTCGACATCTTCAAGCTGGAGAACGGCAAGATCGTCGAGCACTGGGACGTCGTGCAGCCGATCCCGGAAAACCCGGCGAACAACAACACGATGTTCTAGCCCGTAGGGTGGGCAAGGCTCTTCGCGCGCCGTGCCCACCATCCAGCCGCAACGACACTGGAAATGGTGGCACGCTGCGCTTTGCCAACCCTACCGCTTCTTCGCCATCCAGATCACGTGGCGCGCGCCACCGCCTCTGCCGGTGGCCCGGACAGCGACTTCGTTCACCTCGAAGCCGGCACGTCCGAGGCGCTTGGTGAAGGCGGGGTTTGGTCCTGACGACCAGACGGCGAGCACGCCGCCCGGCCGCAGCGCCGTCTTGGCCGCCGTCAAGCCGATCGCACTGTAGAGTGCGTCATTGCCCTTCCGGGTCAGCCCTTCCGGTCCATTGTCGACATCGAGCAGGATGGCATCGAAGGCCGAGCGCTTCGCGCGGATGATTTCGCCGACGTCGGTTTCCCGGATGCTCACCCTGGCATCATCGAGACTATCGCCAAAAACCTCCGCCATCGGGCCTCGTGCCCAGGCGACCACCGCCGGCACGAGCTCGGAGACCACGATCTTCGCCTTGCTTCCGAGCACTGTGAGCGCCGCACGCAAGGTAAAGCCCATGCCGAGACCGCCGATGAGAACGACGGGCTTTGCGACCTTCTCGATCTGCTTCGCCGCGAGCGTTGCCAGTGCGGCCTCCGAGCCCGACAGGCGATTGTTCATCAGCTCGTTGGTACCGAGCTTGATGGAGAACTCCTTGCCCCGCTGCATCAGACGAAGCTCTTCGTCGGAGCCGGGGATTTTGGCGGTGTCGATCTTTTCCCAGGGAATCATGCGAGTGCTTTAGCACGATCGGACGAACAATCACCCACCCGCCCAAACATCCAGCACATAGCGGTTGTTCGCACCCATCTCCTCGATCCAGCGCGCAGCTGTAGCCGCATCGCTGCTGCTCTTGTCGCGGTGGATCGCGACGAGAGCTGCCTTCACGTCTGGCTCCATCTTGCTGCCGTCGCCGCAGACATAGATGATCGCGCCCTGCTCGACCAACGGCCAGACCTTGTCCTTCTGCGCGGCGAGCACGTGCTGCACATAGGTCTTCGGACCATCCGCGCGCGAGAACGCCGTGAACAGCTCGGTGATGCCGCTTGCCGCCAGTGCCTTCAATTCATCCGCGTAGAGAAAGTCCTGGTCGGGATGGCGACAGCCGAAAAACAGCATGGCCGGCCCGAGCGCGGCACCCTTGGCCTTGCACGCAGCGCGCTCCTGGAGGAAGCCCCGGAACGGCGCCAGTCCCGTGCCAGGGCCGATCATGACAACGGGCACGGACGGATCGTCAGGGAGTCGGAAGCCGGCCTTGGTCTCACGTACGGTGGCGTAGATCGCATCGCCTGCGCGGCGATTGGCGAGATAGTTCGAGCATATCCCCTTATAGGTGCCGCGCCCCGACGCCGCCGGCCCTTCGACCACGCCGACCGTGACGCTGCACCGCGCCGGGTCAACCGACGGCGAGGACGAGATCGAGTAATAACGCGGCGCCAGCAGCGAGAGCATTTCGAGGTAGACGTGGAACGGCAATTCGCAGGCCGGATGTTCGAGCAGCAGGTCGAACACCGATTTGCGCCCGACGAGAATCTCGCTGCGGTAGCGCTCAAGCGTTTCAGGCTCCTCGCCGACAAAGGCCAGCAGTTTTGGCTTGGTGACCGGGCAGCGGGTGTGCTCGGCCATGATCTGGATCTGCTTGCGGGTCGCGAGCTGTTGGAGCTCGACGAACTCGCTGAGCAGGCGGCCGACCGACACGGCATCGCCGACCGGCAATTGCGCGCGGCGGCCTTCAGCGACCTGAAGCCTGATCTGGTCGGCCGGCAGGAAGCCGAAGCGGCGGGCAACCGAATCCACCAGCGTCGGATCGTTGCGCGGAACGACGCTCAAATGATCTCCGACGCGGTAGGCGACGTTGGACGGCAGCTGCACCTCGATGTGACGCGTCGAGCGCTCCGACGGATTGCCGCCGGACTTGTTCTGAAGCTCGTCGTTGACCACCACCTTCATCGCGACAGCGCCGCCTTGCGCCACGATGGTGTTGACGGCGGTTACTGCCACTGGCTCGATCGCATAGAGCGGATCGTCCTCCGCGGTGCGGGTAAAGTTCCAGTCGATGCCGAATTCCTTGGTCGCGACCTGGGCAGCCGCCGGGAACCATTTCTGGAACTGGCCGTCGAGATCGCTGCGCGCATCGCCCTCGCCGCGGGGATAGATTGCGCGCGCACCATGCGCCGTCAACTTATCGTCGATGAAGCGCGGCACCGATTGATAGGTCGCCGCCCAATCGCTGTTGCCGCAGCCGAACACGGCATAGCGCACATTGGCGAAGGCATCCTTCGGCAGATCGTCGCCGAGCCATTTGACGAACTGCGTCGCATTATCGGGCGGCGCGCCGTTATAGGAGGCGCAGATGATCAGCACGCCGCCCTCCTGCGGCAGCTTGCCGACGTAATCGTCGAGCGGCCCGAGATGCACGGCAAAGCCGTTGATCTCCGCAAGGTCCGCCATGCGCGTCGCAAGCTCCTCGGCGGTGCCGAGATTGGAGCCGTACAGCACCAGCATCGGCGTGTTGTGGCCGAGACGCGCGGTCGGTTGACGCGGCGCCTTCGGCACTGAAGCCGCGGCCGCGACAGGCCCTCCATAGGCAGCCCGCTCGCGGTCGGCGCGCGGACGCACTTTGATCTTGAAGCCTTCCGGCTTCATCGTCAGGGTTTCCTTCAGATGCATCTGGTAGCGCCGATGGTCGATCAGCTTGAAGCGCTGGAGGATCATGCCCAGCGCGAGCGCGGCTTCGTGCATGGCGAAGCCGCGGCCGATGCAGGCGCGCTGGCCGTTGCCGAACGGCTTCCAGGCATTGACGGGGCGCTTGGCCTCCGCTTCGCGGCTGAAATTCTCGGGATCGAAAGCGTCCGGGTTCGGCCCCCAGACGCCGGGATCGCGATGCAGCGCCGTCACCAGGATGGTGGTGAACGTGCCCTTTCGGAGCTTGTACTTGCCGCCGCCGATGGTCTCGTCGTTGAGCGGCGAGATGCCGTAGGCCGGCGCCGGCGGCCACAGCCGCAGCGACTCCTTCAAAATCTGCGTGATGTAGGTGAGCTGCGTGACCTGTTGATAGGTCGGACGCGCATCGACATTGGGACCGAGGACCCGATCAACCTCGTCATAGGCCTTCTTCAGAATATCGGGATGTTTGAGCAGCGCATAGATCGTGCACGACAGCAGGCCGCTGGTGGTCTCGTGGCCGGCGATCAGGAACGTATTGATCTGGTAGCGGATGTTGACGTCGTCGAGCTGCTCGCCGGTCGAGCGGTCGACGCCGGTCATCATCGCGGCAAGCATGTCCTTCTTGTCGTCGATCGCATCCGCGTTCTTGCGCCGCTCGGCGATGATCTCGTCGACCATCTTGTTCATGAAGGCGACGTCTTCGCCCATGGTCTTGCGCCGCCTCTGCATCCATACCTGCTCGAACGGCAGGCCGCGCGTCATCATGATGGTTTCGAGCGAGCGCACCAGCGACTCGACGAAGGGATGGTAGTCGCGCCGGTAGAACGAATTGAAGCGGTATTCGAAGCCGCACAGGCCGATCGTATCGAGCGTCAGCGCGGTCATGTCGTGGACGACGTCGATCTCGTCGTCGGCGTTGAGCCGCTCCCATTTGCTGACGAGCTGTTCGGCGATATCGACCATGCTCGGATGGTAGGACTGCATGGCCCGGTTGCCGAACGGCTGGATCAGGATGTTGTGCGCCTTGCTCCAGTTCGGCTCGCGGGTATCGGCGGTGAACAGGCCGTCACCACCGACCGCGCGCACGCGCCGCAGCGCGCCGCGTACCGCCTTGTCGAAGCGCTTCTCGTCGGAGAGCTCGTCAACCAGATCGTGACCGGAGACGACGACGATCGGCGAGCCCATCATGTCGAGCCAGAAGATCGGACCCAGCTCCTTTGCAAGCCGCGTCAAATGCTGCACGGGAGCGGCCGAGTCCAGCGACAGCATGTTGCCGACCACCGGCTTGGTCGGCGGCTGCGGGATCGGGTCCAGACGGTTTTTCGATGACATTAAAAGTGCTTCCCCTGCCTCGTCTTCAACGCCGTCGTTGCGAATTAGCCAAATCGCCTTCTACGCCATTCGATCAGCTTGGCGCTGACCTCCTCCGGCTTCTCCTGTTGCGTCCAATGGCCGCTGTCCTTCACCAGATATTTCTCGAGATCAGCGATCAGCTTCTCCATGCCGTCCGCTCCCGACGGCGGCAGCACGGCATCGTTCTCCGCCATGATCATCAGTGACGGAACGTGCACGTGATGATCGAGCCCCTTCGACCGCTCCCAATTGCGCGTAAAGTTGCGATACCAGTTGATGCCGCCGGTGAAGCCGGTCTTCGTGAAGGTATCGACGAATACTTTCTTCTCGTCCGCCGACAGGATCGGCGTGCGCGGATCGTGTTTCGCATCGTAGCCCGCAATCATCTGCGGGAAGGCCAGATTGGTCTTCGACGAGGCGCCGACGCCCGCAATCGGTTCCTCCGCCGGCTTCGCCTCTGGCCGCGCCAGCGGCTTGCGCATGAACGCGTCGAACGTCTGCTCGACGCGGCTGCCAAAGATCCTGTCCGGCTCGCGTGCGGGGTCCTGGAACTGGACGATATACATCTGGTCGCCGAAGCGCTGGCGAAACAGCGCAATGGGATCGATCGGTGCGCGGTCCCAATGCGGGGTATTGACGCCGACCACACCAGCAACGCGCGTGGGATGCCGCAGCGGCATCTGCCAGACGACGAAGCCGCCCCAGTCGTGGCCGACGAAGATCGCCTTGTCGATGCCGAGATGATCGAGCAGCCCGACGAGATCGCCGGTCAAATGCTCCATGTCATAGGCCTCGACCGGCTCGGGCCGGTCGGTCGCGCCATAGCCGCGCTGATCCGGCGCAATCACGCGGATGCCGGCCTCGCTCAGCGCCTTGATCTGGTGGCGCCACGAGAAGGCGAGTTCGGGCCAGCCATGGCACAGCACGATCGGCGGCTTATCATCGGCCGGGCCCGCCTCGTAATAGCCCATCCGGATTCCGTTCGTCTGCGCGAACTTGAGCGGCGGCATTTCAATCATCATCAGATTCCTGGCAAACTTCCTATTCGGCCGCGCCCCTGATATCGGCCGTTGGCGGCGCATAGGCCGCTTCGAGTGCGGCAAACTCTTCCGGCAGCATGTCGCACATCACCTGCACATGCGGAATGATGTTGGCGCCGACGATGAAGCCGAAATCGAGCTGGTCGCGATAGCTCTGCACGGTGATATTGAGCGCCTGTCCATGCGTCGATATCGACACCGGGAAGATGTGCAGCAACTCGGCGCCCGCGGCGTAGAGCGTTTGCCGCGGCCCCGGCACGTTGGACACCGTGATGTTGGCGGCCGGCGGCAACACGTCCGAGAGGTTCGAGCGGCTGTAGACCAGTGCCAGAATCTGCATCATCATCGGCGCGCCCAGCATGGAGATGTTGGATATCTGCGGCATCAGGGCCCGCAGCGGATGCGACATCTCCTTGGACTTGGTCGATTGCGCGATAATGGCTTCCAGCCGCGCCTTGGGATCCTCGATGTTGGTCGCGATCGAGCAGATCATGCCGAACACCTGGTTGTTGGCCTCGGTGTTGCCCTCTTCGCGCAGGGAGATCGGCACGGCCGCGGTCAGCGATTTCGCCGGCAGCGTGCTGTGCTCCTTCAGGTAACGCCGGACCACGCCGGAGGCGAGCGCCAGCACGACGTCGTTGAGCTTGCCGCCGGCCTGCTTGGCCAGCGCCTTGGATCGCGACAACGAGATCGAGACGCCGGCGAAGCTGCGTTCTGACGAGATCGATTTGTTGAGCATGGTCGGCGGCGACACCATGCTCGCAAGGCTCTCGCGCGACTTCGGATCCGAAATCTTGCCGAGCACCTCGGAGACGCTCTTGACCATGGTCGGGATGTTGCCGGCAAAGCGCACCGCGCTCTCGATCTGATACATCGCATTGTCGAACAGGATCGAGCCGATGTCGCTCTTGCCGGTGCGCGGCAGTTGCAGGTTCTTCGCGGCCGCCGATGCATCGAGCGGCTGGGTGATGAGCTGCTGATAGGAGTCGAGCAGGTTCGCGGCGATGTCGCGCGGCTCCTGTCCGGGCTTCGCTCCTGCAGTCGGCGGATCGACCTTCCGGGGCGTCGGCGAGATGTCGTAGATCATGTTGGTCAGCGCCGCACCGGCGCCGCCGTCGATGGCGGCATGATGCATCTTGGAATAAAGCCCGACCTCGTTGTCCTTCATGCCCTCGAACACATAGAACTCCCAGAGCGGGCGGGCGCGGTTCAAGAGCTTGGCGTGCATCCAGCCGACGATGCGTTCGAGCGTGGCGCGATCGCGCGGCTGCGGCAGGCTGGCGCGGAAGATGTGGCGGTCGATGTCGAACTGATCGTCCTCGACCCAGGACGGATGATCGATGTCGAGCGGGGCCTTCTCCAGGCGTGCCTTGAGGATCGGCGCGATGTGCAGGCGTGAGACGATCATCGCCTTGAAGTCTTCGAAGAAGTCGCCCTTGTAGTCGTCAGGCAGGCGGAAGATCGCCATGCTACCGACATGCATCGGCATCTCAGGCGTTTCAAGATAGAGAAATGATGCGTCCAGCGACGACAGTTTCTTACCGTCAGCCATAGTTCCCTCCCGAAAATTCGACGGGCGCCTTCAGGCGCTTCTCGTCAGGCCGATACTGCCCGCTCCGGCGGGGCATATGCAATGGCAAACGGGCCCGCCCGGTCAAATGGCCAGAACTCCCCCTCCGGTTGCGCCAGGCGGTCCGCCACGGCCCACAGCGCCGCGGGGTTCACACCGAGCCCGATATGGCTCGCCAGATGCACCTCGATATTCTCTGCACGGTCGGAGGGACGCAACAGACAGGTCCGCCAGTTCACGACACCGTCGGCGCGCGAATAGATCGACGTCGCCGGCACCGGCAAATCGCCGGCAATCGCCTCGCGTAGTTCGGCAAAATCCTCGACCCGCTCGCCGGACAGCGCCTCGTAGAGTCGCGTGGCGTTGGTCGCCCGCACGTCATTGGCAAACGGACTGCCGAGCGTGACGACGTAACGGACCATCTGGGGCGCCTGGAGCGCGAGATCGCGCGCATAGACGCCGCCAAGGCTCCACCCGACCAGGCTGACCTTGCGCCCCGTCGCGGCGTGGATCTCGGTGAGACGGGCGAGCAAGGCTTCTCGCATCCGCCCGAGCCCGCCGAGATTACGGCCCATCCGCCAGGCATGCGCCTCATAGCCGAGCTCGCCGAGATAGCGCCGCATCGGCGCCATCGAGAGATCGCTGGCAAGAAAGCCCGGGAGCGCCAGCACCGGATGGCCGTCGCCCTTGGGCGCGCGCATCAGGACAGGCGATAGCAGCAAGCTCGCATTGAACTCTAGAAGTCCGCGGGCTTCGGCGAGCAGCAGACCAAGGCCCGGCGGACGAAGCCGGCCTGAATCCTGCGGCCCGGCCCGCTCCGACGGCACTATTTTTTCTTGTCGCTGCTGCGAGAGCCGCCGAGACCCGCCATGGTCACGAACATGTCCTGAAATCGCTCGGCGATCTTCGGATCGAAGGTGAACCAGCTCTGTATCAGCGATTCCGGCGAGACCTTGTCGATATTGGACATCATCTGCTGCTGCAGCTTGTCCATCACGGCGTTCTGCATCGGCATCACATCGGGCAGTCCGAAGAACTGGCGCGCTTCAAGAGGGGTGCAGTCGATTTCGATGTTAACTTTCATGTCCCCTCCAGATGAGATTCGAGCGGCGCCGCGTAGTATCGCCGCGACACGGCGTGCAACGCAAGCGACCTGAGGCTGGCGGCTGGGCTTCGGTTTCCACGATCGACAGGTATGGTCAACCAAATCGCTTCGCCGGGCAGCCTGCGAGGCCTTTCCGCGTTTATTCCCCGGGCCTGTCGAAAGTTGAATATCGCCCCCTGACCTTTCGCCCCCAAATTGTCGGTCAGCATTGCTGCACAGCGGTGCAACTTGGCGCGTTCCTTGCTGGAAAGGCGCTTGCACGGGTCAAGAACTCTGGGCAACATGGATCGATCAGCCTCGCCGAACAATCAAAAATGACGGCGGGGCAGTGTGGAGAGGGTCAAGAATGTCAGTCGGTCGAAGTCTGTTTGCGGCGACGCTCGCCGGTATGCTTGCGTTGGCAATCACGCCGGCGTCGAGCCAGACGCTGCGCTACGCCAACCAGGGTGAGCTGAAGTCGCTCGACCCGTACACGCTCAACGAATCGACCACCAGTGCGCATCTCGGCCACGTTTATGAAGGCCTGGTCGCCCGCGGCAAGGACCTGAAAATCATCCCGGCGCTCGCCGAAAGCTGGGAGACGCCGGAGCCGACGCGCTGGCGCTTTCACCTCCGCAAGGGCGTGAAATTCCATAACGGCGACCCTTTTACCGCCGACGACGTGGTGTTCTCGGCCGAGCGCGTGCGGGCGAAAGGCTCGAATTTCCAGAGCCGTGTTCCAGCGGATGCCAAGGCCGTCAAGGTCGACGATTACACCGTCGATTTCATCCTGACCTCGCCCAATCCCATCCTGACGGCGCTGTGGGCGACCTGGTACATCATGGACAAGAAATGGGCAGAGGCGAACGATGCGGTGGCACCGACGCCCGCCGCCGCGACGACGCCGAGCTACGCCGCGCTGCATGAAAACGGCACCGGCCCCTTCATGATCGAGAGCCATCAGCCGGGCGTGAAGACCGTCTTCAAGGCCAACCCGAACTGGTGGCGCAAACCGGAACATAACCTGAAGGAGATCGTCTTCACGCCGATCGCAAACCCGGCCACGCGTGTCGCGGCGCTGTTGTCGGGTGAGGTCGACGTGATCGAGCCGGTTCCGGTCCAGGACATCGAGCGCGTCAAGGCTAGCCCCAACGCCACCGTGCTGACGGGACCCGAGCTCCGCACCATCTTCGTCGGCATGGATCAGGCTCGCGACGAGCTCCTCTATTCAAACATCAAGGGCAAGAACCCGTTCAAGGACGTTCGCGTTCGTGAAGCGGTCTACCGGGCGATCGACGTCGACCTGATCAAGAATCGCGTCATGCGCGGCCTGTCCACGCCGTCCGCTTTGATGGTTGCCCCGGAAATCTTTGCCGCGAAGGACCTCATCCGGCCGAAGTTCGATCCCGACGCTGCCAAGAAGCTTCTGGCGGACGCCGGCTATGCCGACGGTTTCGAGGTGACGATGGACTGCCCGAATGATCGCTACGTCAACGACGCCGCGATCTGCCAGGCGATTGTCGGCATGCTCGCCCGCATCAACATCAAGGTGGACTTGCTGGCGCAACCGAAGGCTCAGTATTTCGCCAAGGTGCTGAAGCCCGGCGGCTACAAAACGTCGCTGTACATGCTGGGCTGGACTCCGGATACGCTCGACTCCCAGAACGTGCTGCACGACATCATGGGTTGCCGCGATGACCCGAAGGATCCCAACCGCGGCGAAGCCAATCTCGCCGGTTATTGCAACAGGCAGTTCGACGAGCTCGCCGACAAGGTTCTCGTGGAATCCGATACGGCCAAGCGCGATCAACTGATCAAGCAGGCTTTCGAGGTCTCGATGAAGGACTGGGCCTATATCCCGCTGCACCAGCAGGCCCTCGCCTGGGGCGTGTCGAAGAAGGTGAAGCTGACCCAGCGTGCGGACAACATGGTCATGCTCTACTGGGCGACCAAGCAGGACGAGTAGGTGTTGACAAGTTGTGATGTCCCGGAAGCCAATACTACCAAGACATGGCTTCCGGGACTTGCTGTTTCGGGCTAACGCGATGATGCGTGCCGCTGAAGAGATGTGAAAGGAACAGATGCTCGCTTTCACACTGCGCCGGGCCATCCAGGCCATTGGCGTCATGATCGCCGTCGGGGTTCTTTCGTTCTCGATGTTCCGTTTCGCGGGCGATCCCGTCAACCAGATGGTCGGGATGGATACCTCCGGCGCCGAACGCGCCGCGATCCGCAAATCGCTCGGCCTCGACGATCCCGTGATCGTGCAGTTCGGCCGCTATATCGGCAACGCCGCGCAGTTCAAGTTCGGCGTGTCCTACCAGTTCCGCCTGCCGGTCAGCAATCTGCTGATGGAGCGGATGCCGGCGACGTTGGAGCTGGCCATCGTTGCCACCATCTTCGCGATGGTGAGCGGAATCCTGATGGGAGTCTATTCGGCGCTGCGCCGTGACAGCTGGCTCGCGCATGTCTTCCAGGCCGTCTCGCTGATCGGCATCTCGCTGCCGACCTTCCTGATCGGCGTTCTCATGATCTATCTGTTCTCGGTGACGCTCGGCTGGCTGCCCTCGTTCGGGCGGGGCGATGTCGTGCATATCGGCTGGTGGACGACGGGCCTGCTAACGCTGTCCGGCTTGAAGGCGCTGATCATGCCGTCGATCACGCTCGGACTGTTCCAGATGACCTTGATCATGCGACTGGTGCGCGCCGAGATGCTCGAGGTCATGCGCACCGACTACATCCGCTTTGCCCGCGCCCGCGGGCTGACCACGCGCGCGATTCATTTCGGCCACGCGCTGCGCAACACGCTGGTTCCGGTCATCACCGTCGCGGGCCTGCAATTTGGCTCGGTCATTGCTTTTGCGATCATCACGGAGACCGTGTTCCAGTGGCCGGGCATGGGGCTCCTGTTCGTGCAGGCCGTTCAGAACGTCGATATCCCGATCATGGCGGCCTATCTGATGATGGTTTCACTGATCTTCGTCACCATCAATCTCGTGGTTGATATCCTCTACACCATTGTCGATCCGCGGCTGCGCTCGACAGTCAGCCGGGCGCATTGAAATGAGCGAAGCCGTCGTTCCGCACATTGCAGAGAAACGTGCCGCGGCGCCTGGCTGGTTCAGGCGCGCGCTCGACAGCGATTTGTTCTATTCATTCCGTCGCTCCAAGATCACCATGATCGCAGCGGCCGTAACGCTGCTGTTCTTCCTGATCTCGATCTTTGCCTCGGTGTTGTCGGTACAGAATCCGTTTGATCCGGCGCAGCTCCAGCTGATGAATTCCCGCATCTCGCCGCTCTGGACCGCCGACGGCCAGAGCCCGTTCCTGCTCGGCACCGACGAGCAGGGTCGCGACGTGCTGTCCGCGATCCTCTATGGCCTGCGCATCTCTCTGCTCGTCGGCGTGCTCGGCGTCGTCCTTTCCGGTGCAATCGGCATCCTGCTCGGGCTGACGGCCGGCTATTTCGGGGGCGCGGTCGACGGCCTGATCATGCGCATCGCCGACGTGCAGCTTTCGTTTCCGGCGATCCTGATCGCGCTCTTGATCAACGGCATCGCCAAATCCGTCTTTGGCAACAAGCTCGACGAGATGAGCATGTTGGCGGTCCTGGTGTTCGCGATTGGCCTTAGCTTTTGGGTACAGTACGCGCGCACGGTGCGCAGCTCGGTGATGGTCGAGAAGAACAAGGACTATGTCGCCGCCGCGCAGCTGATCGGCCTGCCTGCCCCCGTGATCATGCTTCGCCACGTGCTGCCGAACACGATGGGACCGATTCTCGTCATCGCCACCATCAATCTCGCGCTCGCCATCATCACCGAGGCAACGCTGTCCTTCCTCGGCTCGGGCATGCCCGAGACCATGCCGTCGCTCGGCACGCTGATCCGTATCGGCAACGGCTACCTGTTTGCCGGCGAATGGTGGATCGTCGCATTTCCCGGAATCGCACTCGCGGCGCTCATCCTGTCGATCAACCTGCTCGGCGACTGGCTGCGCGACGCCCTCAACCCAAAGCTTCGATGAGTATGCAGCGTTCATGACCGAACCCGTTCTCTCCGTACGCAATCTCCAGGTGGAGTTCGCCGCCCGCCGCGGCACACTGCGCGCCATCGACGGCGTCTCTTTCGATATCGCCAAGGGCGAGGTGCTCGGGGTGGTCGGCGAATCCGGCGCCGGCAAATCCGTCACGGGCCTCGCGGTGATCGGCCTGATCGATCCGCCCGGCCGCATTTCCGGCGGCGAGATTCATCTCGCCGGCCTGCGCATCGACAATCTGCCGCCGGAAGAGATGCGCCGCATCCGCGGAAAACGCATCGGCATGATCTTCCAGGATCCCCTCACCTCGCTCAATCCGCTGTACAAGGTCGGCGATCAGATCGTCGAGACGATCCGGACCCACCTCAATCTGTCCGAGACGGCCGCACGCCGCCGCGCCATCGACCTGCTCGCCGAGGTCGGCATTCCCGCCCCGGAGAAGCGCATCGACGGCTATCCGCACGAATTCTCCGGCGGCATGCGCCAGCGCGTCGTGATTGCGCTCGCGATCTGCGCCGAGCCTGAGCTGATCATCGCGGACGAGCCGACCACCGCGCTCGACGTCTCCGTGCAGGCGCAGATCATCTCGCTGATCAAGCGGCTCGGCCGCGACCACGGCACTGCCGTGATGCTGGTGACGCACGACATGGGCGTGATCGCCGAGACCTCGGACCGCGTGGCCGTCATGTATGCCGGCCGTGTCGCCGAGATCGGCCCGGTGCAGGACGTCGTGAAGAATCCGCTGCACCCCTACGCCAAGGGCCTGATGGGCGCGATCCCGACACTTGCCGGCGACGACAAGCGCCTGGTGCAGATCCCCGGCTCGATGCCGCGGCTGTCGGCGATCCCGCGCGGCTGCTCGTTCAACCCGCGTTGCGCATCCGCCTTCGATCGCTGCCGGATCGATAGGCCGGAGCCGCTGCCGCGCGGCACACAGTCGGTGGCCTGCCATCTCTACGACACCGTCCCGGCGGAGAGCGCGGCATGAGCACGCCCTTCGTTCAGGCCACAAATCTCCGCCGCGTCTTCGACGTCTCGAAGCCATGGCTCAACCGCGTGCTCGAAGGCGGGCAGCTTGAATATCTCAAGGCAGTCGATCACGTCACCTTCGACATCAGGAAGGGCGAGACCTTTGCGCTGGTCGGCGAATCCGGCTCGGGCAAGACCACGGTGGCGCGAATGGTCGTCGGCCTGTTGCCGCCGAGTGCCGGCGATGTCCTGATCGACGGCGTCTCGATGACCGATCCGCGGCAGGCCCAGGCGCGGCGCAAGCTGCGCCGCCGCATCCAGATGATCTTCCAGGATCCGTACGCCAGCCTGAACCCGCACTTCCGCGTCGATGCCATCATCTCCGAGCCGATCCGCGCCTTCGACCTGATCCAGGGCGAACGCGACATCCAGGCCCGCGTCGGCGAGCTGCTCAGCCTCGTCGGCCTGCATCCGGACGACCGGCTGAAATTTCCGCATGAATTCTCCGGCGGCCAGCGCCAGCGCATCGCGATCGCGCGGGCGCTCGCCTCCGACGCCGAGTTCATCGTCTGCGACGAGCCGACCTCGGCGCTCGACGTCTCCGTACAGGCCCAGATCCTGAACCTGATGCGCGACCTCCAGGACAAGTTCGGCCTGACCTACATGTTCATCAGCCACAACCTCGCCGTGGTCCGCCACATGGCGAGCCGCGTCGGCGTGATGTATCTCGGCCGCATCGTCGAGATCGCGGAAGGACGCGAGCTGTTCGCCCGTCCGCGCATGCCCTACACCAAGATGCTGTTGGGCGCCGTGCCCGATCTCGCCATGAGCGGCCGCCAGCGCATCCCGGTGCAGGGCGAGATCCCGAACCCGATCAATCCGCCGCCCGGCTGCGCCTTCAATCCGCGCTGTCCGCTGGCGTTCGATCTCTGCCGCAAGGAAGCACCTGACCTGATCGACGGCGTCGCCTGCCACGCAGTGAACACCGCACCGGTCCCAGCGTGACGCGCGCGTGCCATGCGGTCTGCGCATTTGGCATACCAGCATCGGCTGTGATCAATTGCGCGCGCCGCAAATGAGGTAGCCCATGGCCAGCATCGTCAATCCCGATCCCTTCACGACGCGCCCCGAGATCGAGGGCACGTTCGGGGTCGTCGCCACCACCCACTGGATCGCGACCGCCGTCGGCATGGCCATCCTCGAAAAGGGCGGCAACGCCTTCGATGCCGGCGTCGCCACCGCTTTCACCCTCCAGGTGGTCGAGCCGCATCTGAACGGCCCCGGCGGCGACGTGCCGATCATTGTCCATGACGTCAAGCGCGGCCGCACCGAGGTGATCTGCGGCCAGGGCCCGGCGCCCGCGCGCGCCACCATCGCGCATTACAAGAGCGAAGGCCTCGACATGGTGCCCGGCACCGGCCTGCTCGCCGCCTGCGTCCCCGGCACCTTCGAATCCTGGATGATGCTGCTGCGCGACTACGGCACGATGCGCGTGCGCGACGTGCTGGAGCCCGCGATCTCCTACGCGCGCGACGGCTATCCGCTGGTCGAGCGCGCCTGCGCCACGATCCAGACTGTCGAGCAATTGTTCCGCAAGCATTGGCCGACTTCGGCTGCGGTCTATCTGCCGAACGACGAAGTGCCGAAGCCCGGCACGCTCTTCACCAACAAGACACTGGCCGCGACCTACGCCCGCATTCTCAGCGAGGCCGAGAGCGGCGGTGGTGGCCGCGATGCCGAGATCGAACGGGCGCGAAAGTCCTGGTCGCAAGGCTTTGTCGCGGAAGCCATCGACAAATTCTGTCGAACCCAGGAAGTGATGGACGTCAGCGGCTCGCCACATCGCGGCGTGCTCTCGGCCGATGACATGGCGCGCTGGCAGCCGACCATCGAGGCCCCGCTCACCTACGATTACGGCCGCTACACCGTCTGCAAGGCCGGCGTCTGGAGCCAGGGACCGGTGACGCTGCAGCAGCTCGCGCTGCTCAAGGGCTTCGCGCTCGACGGGCTCGACCCGACCGGACCTGAATTCATCCATCTCCAGATCGAATGCGCAAAACTCGCCTTCGCCGACCGCGAAAAATTCTACGGCGATCCCAAGTTCAGCGAGATCCCGATCGGAACGCTGCTGTCGGACGCCTATAACGACGAGCGCCGCAAGCTCGTCACCGACAAGGCCTCGCTCGATCTCCGGCCCGGCACGATCGAGGGCTTTGGCGGCGTGGTCAAGCTGCGCCGCGCTGAAGGCCAACGCGAGGCCGTTGGCGCGCTCGGCGCCGGTGAACCAACCGTGGGGCGCTTCGGCGAGGTACGCGGCGACACCGTGCATTTCGACATCATCGACAAAGCCGGCAACATGGTGTCCTCGACGCCGTCGGGAGGCTGGCTGCAATCCTCGCCTGTCATTCCCGAGCTGGGCTTCTGCCTCGGCAGCCGCGCACAAATGTTCGATTTGGAGGAGAACCAACCCAGTTCGCTCGCGCCGGGCAAGCGCCCACGCACGACGCTGTCGCCGACCATGGCGCTACGCGACGGCGAGCCGTATCTCGCCTGGGGCTCGCCCGGTGGCGACCAGCAGGACCAGTGGATCACGCAATTCTTCCTGCGCCACGTCCATTGCAATCTCAATCTCCAGGAAGCCATCGACGCGCCGGCCTGGCATTCCGAGCACTTCCCGATCTCGTTCTGGCCGCGCACCGCCCGCCCCGGCGTGCTGGTGATCGAGAACCGGGTGCCGAAGGCAACGATCGATAATCTTCGCGAGCGCGGACATATCGTCGAGGTCGGCCCCGACTGGTCGGAAGGCCGCCTCACCGCAGCCTCACGCGTCGGGGTGCGCCGCCGCGCTGCCGCCAATCCGCGCGGCATGCAGGGCTACGCCGCAGGGCGCTGAAGGCAGCACATGACCTGGTCGATCATCGCGCGAGACCCTGCCACCGGCCAGTTCGGCATCGCGGTTGCGACGCGATTTTTCGCCGTCGGCGCGCGCGTGCCCTATGTCGCGGCCGGCCTCGGCGCCATCGCGACGCAGGCCTTCGTCAATCCCTATTACGGCATCGACGGCGTCAAGCTGCTGCATGAGGGCTTGAACGCCCATGACGTGCTTGCCGCCCTGCTCGCGACCGACGACGGCCGCGAGAGCCGGCAGATCCACATCATGGACGCCAGCGGCGCGATCGCTGCGCATACCGGCCGTGACTGCGTCGACTGGTGCGGCCACGTCGCCGGCAGCGGCTTCTCCATTGCCGGCAATATGCTCGCAGGCGCCGACGTACTCGACGAGACTGCAAAAACCTACATCGCCAATGACAGCCTGCCTTTCCCGCGCCGCCTGCTCGCCGCCATGCGCGCGGGCGAAGCCGCTGGCGGTGACAAGCGAGGTAAGCAATCCGCGGCCTTGTTGATCCATGGCGAGGAGGAATGGCCGGCGCTGGACATTCGCGCCGACGATCATCCCGATCCGCTCGGTGAGCTCGAGCGGCTCGAACGTGTCAGCCAGGAACTCTGGGTGCACTTCCGCGGCGCGATGCCCACGCGGCAGAATCCGGCCGGCAACACCGATCGCAGCATCATCGACGCCAGCATCGCTGCAGCGCGCGCAAGGCAAGCATGAGCGCCAGTCCCCTCATCGAGATCAAGGACCTCCGCATCCGCTTTCACGGTGACGATGGCCGCGCCACCCATGCGGTCGACAGCGTCGATCTCAGCGTCGCCAATGGCGCCACGCTCGGCCTCGTCGGCGAATCCGGCTGCGGCAAGAGCGTGACGTCGCTCGCGATCATGGGCCTGCTGCCGAAGCAAAGCGCGGAGATTACGGGCGCTATCCGCTTCGACGGTTTTGACCTGCTGAAGACTCCGGACCAGACGCTGCGCGACCTGCGTGGCAATCGGCTCGCGATGATTTTCCAGGAGCCGATGACCTCGCTCAATCCGAGTTTTACGATCGGCGACCAGATCATCGAGACGATTTTGCGCCACCGCGGCGGCTCGCGAAAAAGTGCACGTCAGCGGGCGATCGAGCTGTTGCGGCGCGTCCACATTCCTTCGCCCGAGCGTCGCATCGACGAATATCCGCACAAGCTCTCCGGCGGCATGCGCCAGCGCGTGATGATCGCGATGGCGCTGGCCTGTGATCCGCGCCTGCTGATCGCGGACGAGCCGACCACCGCGCTCGACGTCACCCTGCAGGCGCAAATTTTGGAGCTGATGCGGGAATTGAAGGCGGCGAGCGGCGCCGCGATCATCCTGATCACCCACGATCTCGGCGTGGTCGCCGAAGTCTGCGACGAAGTCGCGGTGATGTATGCCGGCGAGATCGTCGAGCGCGCGCCGGTCGACGAGCTGTTCTCCACGCCGCAGCATCCCTACACGGTCGGCCTGCTCGGCTCGATCCCGCGGCTCGACCATCGTGCCGAGCAGCTTGCGACAATCGAAGGCATGGTCCCGAACATGGCGCAGCCGCCCGCCGGCTGCCGCTTCGCCGCGCGCTGTCCGTTCGTGCTGGACGCCTGCACCAGGGCGCCGCCGCCGCTGGTCGAAATCAGCCCCGGCCATCTCTCGCGCTGCATCCGCGCGCCGCTCGAACTGTTGGTGTCGTGATGGCGCTGCTCGAGGTAGAAGGCCTGGTCAAGCATTTCGTCGCCGAGCGCTCGCTGTTCGGCCGGGCACTGGCCCACGTCAAGGCGGTCGATGGCGTCAGCTTCTCGCTCGAAGCCGGCAAGACGCTGGCGCTGGTCGGCGAATCCGGTTGCGGCAAATCCACCGTCAGCCGTCTGGTGCTGCGGCTGATCGAGCCGGATGCGGGTGCGATCCGCTTCGAGGGCCGCGATCTGCTCTCGCTCGATGCCAACACGCTGCGTGCCTTCCGCCGCGAGGCGCAGATCATTTTTCAGGACCCTTACGCCTCGCTCAATCCGCGCATGACGGTCGGCCAGATCCTGACCGAGCCACTGGCGCTGCACAATCTCCTGCCGCCGGCACAGCGGCGCGAGCGTGTCGCGGAAATCCTGCGGCTGGTCGGGCTGGAGCCGCGGCTCGAGCGGCGCTATCCGCACGAATTCTCCGGCGGCCAGCGCCAGCGCATCGCCATTGCCCGCGCGCTCGCGGTCGAGCCGAAACTGATCATCTGCGACGAGCCGGTTTCGGCGCTCGACGTCTCGATCCGCTCGCAGATCCTCAATCTGCTGCGGGAGCTCCAGGACCGGCTTGGGTTGGCGTACATTTTCGTCTCGCACGACCTCGCCGTGGTCAAGCACATCGCCGACCATGTCGCGGTGATGAATCTCGGCCAGATCGTCGAAACGGCGGAGGCGGACGCACTGTTCGCAGCACCCAGCCATCCCTATAGCCGGGCGCTGTTGTCCGCGATCCCCGTGCCTAAACCGCGGGCAAAGCGCAGCCGGATTGTGCTGCAAGGCGAGATCCCCAGCGCACTCAATCCGCCGCCGGGATGCCGCTTCCACACCCGCTGCCCCTACGTTGTGGACCGCTGCCGCAGCGAAATGCCACAGCTCGTGCCGGATGGCACCGGACATGCAACGGCCTGCCATCGAACGTCGGAACTGCCGTCCTCCGCGGCGATCGTCCCGTCCGACGGCGGCTTTTCGCCGGTCCTTGAAAAATTGGTCGCCGCCTTCAGCGGCGGCCCGGAAGCAGTCCGCGGCGGCGGGGTTAGTTCATTGGGGACGGATCCGGCCTAGCCCGCGAAACAGAGGTTGAGAGCGATGAGCTTTGTGCGTTTGACAATCCTGGCATCGGCCTTGCTGACGTCGCTCGTGGGCGCAGCCCAAACCCAAGTCCAAGCCCAGACCACGCTTCGCATCGGCATCGCCGAAGACCCCGACATCCTCGATCCCAGCATCGGCCGCACCTATGTCGGCCGCATCGTGTTCTCCGCCTTCTGCGACAAGCTGTTCGACATCGACGAAAAACTCAACATCGTCCCGCAGCTCGCGCTGTCCCACGAGACCTCGGCCGACGGCAAGGAGATGACGATCAAGCTCCGGCCTGGCGTCAAATTCCACGATGGCGAGCCGCTCGACGCGGAGGCCGCAAAGTTCTCGATCGAACGTCACATGACGCTGCCGACCTCGTTCCGGAAGTCGGAACTCGCCAGCGTCGACCATGTCGAGGTGGTCGATCCCCTGACCATCAAGCTGGTGCTCAAGACGGCCTACTCGCCGCTGATCGCCCAGCTCACCGACCGCTCCGGCATGATGGTGTCGCCCAAGGCGGCGAAGGAAGCCGGCGACAAGTTCGGCCTGCATCCGGTCTGCGCCGGCCCCTACAAATTCGTCGAGCGCGTCCAGCAGGACCGCATGGTGTTCGAGAAGTTCGCCGACTACTGGAACAAGGACAACATCCATATCGACCGTGTCGTGTTCCTGCCGATCGTCGACGCCACCGTGCGCCTCGCCAACCTCAAGTCCGGCGGGCTCGATCTGATCGAGCGCGTGCTGGCCACCGACATCAAGGACGTGCGCGCCGATCCCAAGCTGGTGCTGTCGACGGCGCCCGAGCTCGGTTATCAGGGCCTGACGATCAACATCGGCAACGACAAGACCAAGGGGCCACTCAGCCAATCCGCGAAGGTACGCCAGGCACTCAGCCTGTCGATCGATCGCGAGGCCATCAACCAGGTCGTATTCAACGGCGAGTTCACGCCGGGCAATCAATGGGTCAGCCCGACGCATCCATACTATCAGAAGGCTTTCCCCATTCCGGGTCGCGACATCGGCAAGGCCAAGGCGCTGTTGAAGGAAGCCGGTGTCAGCCTGCCCGTCACCGTCGACTACATGGTACCAAAGGGCACCGAGTACGAGGCCGTCGCCCAGGTCGTGCAGTCCATGGCCGCCGAAGCAGGCTTCGACATCAAGGTCCGCGTCGTCGAATTCGCGACCACCTTCAAGCAGGCGCAGGCCGGCGAGTTCCAGGTGTTCCAGATCAACTGGAGCGGACGCATCGACCCGGACGGCAACTCCTACATCTTCATGCGCAGCAAGGCGCCGCAGAACGACGGCGTGTATTCGAACCCCGAAGCCGACAAACTGATGGAAGACGGACGGGCGACGTCCAACGTCGAGGAGCGCAAGGCGATCTACGGGAAGCTGACCAAGGTCCTGCTCGACGACCTGCCGATCATCTACATCTATCATCGTACGCTCCTGATCGCGCATACAAAGAAGCTCGAGGGTTACCGGCAGATGCCTGATGGCCTCGTGCGCGTGGTCGGGCTGAAGTTCAAGTGATCGCGGCATCACTCGGGAAACACGTGGAGCCATGCTGAACTTCCTCGCCCGCCGCATCGCGCAGATCGTGCCGACACTGTTCTTCGTGTCGGTGCTGATCTTTTCGCTCCAGCAATTGCTGCCGGGCGATCCCGCGCTGGTGATGGCGGGCGAGGAGCGCGATCCCGCCGCAATCGAGCAGATCCGGCAGCAGTACAAGCTCGATCAGCCGATCCCCGTGCAATATGTCTACTGGCTCAAGGGAGTCCTCACCGGCAATTTCGGCGAGTCGCTGCGCAACAAGATGCCGGTGCGCGAGCTGATCGCACAGAAACTGCCGGTGACGCTCCAGCTCGGCTCGATGGCGATCCTGATCGCATTCCTCATCGGCATTCCCGCCGGCATCGTCTCCGCGGTGAAGAAGGGCACGGTTTGGGACTATGGCGCCAACCTGTTCGCGCTGTGGGGCATCTCGACGCCGAATTTCTGGCTCGGAATCCTCATGATCTTCCTGTTCTCGATTCACCTGGGCTGGCTGCCGGCCTCGGGCTACGTGCCGCTCACGGAGGACTGGCGCGCGAGCCTGGCAGCCACCATCATGCCGGCCTTCGTGCTCGGCAATGCGATTTCGGCGGTCCTGATGCGGCACACGCGCAGCGCCATGCTCCAGGTTCTGGAGAGCGACTATGTCCGCACCGCGCGCGCGAAAGGTCTCTCCGAGCGCTCGGTGATCCTCAAGCACGCGATGCGCAACGCGCTGACACCGATCATCACGCTCGGCGCGCTCGAGCTCGGCACGCTGCTGTCGGGCGCGGTGCTGACCGAACAGATCTTCTCCATTCCCGGCTTCGGCAAGCTGATCGTGGACGCCGTGTTCAACCGCGACTACGCGGTCGTGCAGGGCGTGGTGCTGGTGACGGCCACCGTCTACATCACGCTGAATCTCGTGGCCGACGTCGCCTACATCCTCGTAAATCCGCGGCTGAGGGGCTAGGCGATGACCGACACTGCGCTGCCCGCCAGCCCCGCCGTCCAAGCCTACGAGCTGGACAGCCCGGCCCGTCGCGCCCGGCGGCGGCTGTTCAAGCGCAAGGCGGCCGTGTTCGGGCTCGTCGTGATCACGGCGTTCATCCTGCTTGCGGCGCTCGCCCCACTGGTCGTGCCCTATGACCCCATCGCAACGAGCTGGAGCCTGGTGCGCAAGCCGCCGACTGCGGCGCACTGGTTCGGCACCGACGATCTCGGCCGCGACATCTTCAGCCGCGTCATTTACGGCGCGCGTGCCTCCCTGCTCGCCGGCCTGATCTCGGTCGCGATCGCGCTCGGCGTCGGCGTGCCGCTCGGCCTGCTCGCAGGCTATCGCGGCGGATTTGTCGACGCGCTGATCAGCCGGATCACGGATGCGATGCTGGCCTGCCCGTTCCTGATCCTGGCAATCGCGCTTGCCGCGTTCCTTGGTCCGAGTCTCGGCAATGCCATGATCGCGATCGGCATCTCGGCCACCCCGATCTTCATCCGCCTGACCCGCGGTCAGGTGCTGGTCGTCAAGGCCGAGGATTATGTCGAGGCCGCACGCGCGCTAGGCAACCCCGACTGGCGGATCGCGTTCTCGCATATCCTGCCGAACATCCTGCCGGCGCTGCTGGTGCAGGCGACGCTGTCGATCGCCGCCGCCATCATCGCCGAAGCCGCGCTCTCGTTCCTCGGCCTCGGCCAGCAGCCGCCGGCGCCGTCCTGGGGCAGCATGCTCAACGCGGCGCAGCGCTTCCTGACCCAGGCGCCGTGGATGGCGATCTGGCCGGGCCTCGCGATCTTCCTCGTGGTGCTATCGCTGAACCTGCTCGGCGACGGCCTGCGCGACGCACTCGATCCGCGCCAGCGCTAGCTGTTCCTCATGGTGAGGAGCGCGCACTTCGCGCGTGTCTCGAACCATGAAGGCCCGACTATCGCCTGTGGCCATCCTTCGAGACGCCCGCCTATGGCGGGCCCTCAGGACGAGGACTTCAGATCACCATCTCCCGCAATACCCTCCGGCAATCCATCTCGTATTCGAGATCGACCACCGGCGGCCGGGCGAAATGCCAGGTCAGGCCGGAGCGCAGCGCGCCGCGGCGGACCAGCTCGTCGACCAGCGCGTGGTGAAAGTCGTGCACGGAATAGGCCTGCACGCCGGTCGTGTCTTTCCAGCCGAAGCCGAACGCCGTCATCCGGTTCTCCATCTGCGACGTCGTGGTGAAGCGCACCTTCTCGCGAAGCCCCTCCGGACTGAGGTCGCGGTAGCGCACCGTGCGCTCGACATAGGTCCCGCCGCCCTCGCGCGCCTCGGCGCCGCCTGATATCACGAAGCTCGGCGCCTTGGAGCTTGTCGGTCGCGTGAAGGAGAAGGCATAGAACGACGGCTCGGACGGCGGATCGATCTCGGGACAGACATTGCTGCGCGCCACGGGATTGGTGGTGCCGTCGAAGATGCGCCATTCGGACAGCGTCTTCACATAATGCAGGTTGAACGCGCGAAAGCCGTCTTCGCTGAAGGCCGCCGGCGAGCGCAGCTCGCAGGCGCAGAACGCCGTCAGCGGACGTCCTGCCTCCTGGATGAATTTTGCCGCCAGTGCAAATCCCTCGGCCAGCGGCACCAGGCGGTCGAACCGGACGCGCTCGATCTCGTAGCCGTCATCAGCAGCAGCACCCGCCGAATACTGGAACACGGACGGAATGAAACGATAATTGCCGGCGGAGAATTCACGAACCATCTCGAACTCCTATTCCAATTGTATGCGGACGCCCTTGGCGCCGTTGAGCAGGCGCTTCAGATGAAAGCCGGCCAGGGAATCGTCGGCGTGCATGCCGACCAGCGCGGCAAAGGCCGGCATGGCGGCGGCGTCGCCGGCCTCCATCTTGGCGAAAGCCCCGGAATAGAGCGCCGTCTCCGGCGCGTCGAATCTGGCCTGCGCCAGCGGCTCGAACGCGCGCAGCGGCTCGCTGCGGCCGCGCAGCATCAGCTCCCCCACGGGTCGTCCCTGAAAATTCTCGGCCGCCTTGGCGACGTTGGCGCTGACGCAGATGCGCGTTCCCAGCTGCTTGTTGGCGGCTTCCAGCCGCGCCGCGATGTTGATGGAGTCGCCATACGCGGTGTAATCGAAGAAGCGGTTGCCGCCGAAATTTCCGACCAGTGCGGGCCCGGCGTGAATGCCGATGCGCGTGGCGCCGAAAATCACGCCTTTGGCCTGCTGGCGCGCGCAAAAATCCTGCGCCCAGGCATCGAGATCATGGGCGCAGGCGACCGCACGCGTCGCATAATCGGGCTGGTCGCCGGGCGCGTTGAACAGCACCTGGAGGGCGTCGCCAATGATCTTTGCGACCGTCCCTTCATGCGCGAACACCACCTCGGTCATTCCGCCGACATACTCGCTGAGGAGCGCGCCCAGCGTCTCCGGCGGCGCGGTCTCGACCAGCGAGGTGAAGCCGGTGATGTCTGTGAAGATGGTCGCGACATCGCGCCACTGTACCTCGATCCCCTCACCCTCGCCGCCCGCCGCCAGACGCTTGGCGAGCTCGGGCGAGAAATGACGCGACAGCGCCGCGTGGGCCCGCTCCGCCTCCATCTGGCGCCGCCGCACCTCGCGCAGCATCTCGATGTGGCGCATGGTCTTCGAGATCGTGGCTTCCAGATCCGCGAAGTCGATCGGCTTGGTCAGGAAGTCGAACGCGCCGCGGTTCATGGCGGTGCGGATGTTGCTCATGTCGCCATAGGCCGAGACGATGATGGTCGACTTCTTGTCCTCGGCCTCCTGAAGCTTTTCCAGCAGCGACAGCCCGTCCATCCGCGGCATGTTGATGTCGGAAACCACCATGTCGACGTGCGGATTCTGCTCGAGCGACTGCAGCGCTTCGAGGCCGTCGCGCGCGAACATGATGGCGACGAGCCCGTCCCGGATCTGCCTGCGGAATTTTTGCAGGATCAGCGCCTCGAGGTCCGGCTCGTCATCGACGAAGAGGATGGTCGAAGTCATGCGGCTTGCTCGAGCCTCGTGTCGATCTCCTGCCGCAGCAGTGCAAAATCGATCGGCTTGGTCAGGAGCCCGATCGCGCCGCGCTCGATCGCCTTGCGGCGCGTCTCGGCATCACCATAGGCCGTGATCATGATGACAGGGACGTCCGGATGTTCGGCGCGCACCTTGGGCAGCATGTCGAGCCCGCTCATGCCGGGCATGTTGATGTCAGACAGGATCAGGATCAGCGCGGGATCACGCACCTCAGCGGCAAGCTTGAGCGCATCGGGCGCCGACGGTGCGAATTGCATCTGGAAGCGGCCGGCGCGCAGTTCGCGCCGGAACTGCTGCCGGAACAGCGCCTCGACGTCGGGTTCGTCATCGACGACCAGGATGTAAACGTTCAACTCTTGCCTCCGGGAGTGCCGCCTGCAGCCATTACGCGCGGCAGGGTGATGATGAATTCGGTGAATATACCTTGTGTGGTGTTCACGTCGATCGTGCCACCATGCTGTTTTACGACGATGTCGTGGCTCATGGACAGGCCGAGCCCGGTGCCCTCGCCGGCCGGCTTGGTGGTGAAGAAGGGATTGAACATCTTCTCCTTCACCTCCGGCGGAATTCCCGTGCCGTTGTCGCGTATCCGGATCTCGACCCTGTTACCCAGGTTTTTGGTCGTTGCACTTAGCGTGGGCTCGAACCCATCCGTCGCACTCTCCTTGCGCTTGGCGGAAGCATAGAAGCCGTTCGAGATCAGGTTGAGGAAGACGCGGGTGATCTCCTGCGGATAGATATCGACCACGCCGGCGGCAGGGTCGAAGTCGCGCTCGAGCGTGACGTTGAAGGCGGGTCGTTCGGCACGCGCGCCGTGATAGGCGAGATTGAGGCTCTCCTCCACGACCGCGTTGATGTCGCTGGGACGGTGCTCGCCGGAGCCCTCGCGGGAATGCAGCAGCATATTCCTGACGATGGAATCGGCGCGCTTGCCGTGCTGCACCACCTTTTCCAGATTGCTCCTGAGCATGCCGGTCAGTTCGTCGACCTCCTCCTTCGTCTTGCCGTCGAGCGAAGCCGATTGCAGGGCCTCGTTGAGTTCGTCGATCAATTCCGTCGACACCGAGGAGAAATTGTTGATGAAGTTGAGCGGGTTCTTGATCTCGTGGGCGATGCCCGCAGTGAGCTGGCCGAGCGAGGCCAGCTTCTCGGTCTGGATCAGACGATCCTGGGCGGCGCGCAACTCATCGAGGGACCGAGAGAGCTCCATCGTGCGTTTGCGCAACTCATTCAGCAGCCGTGCATTCTCGATGGCGATGACGGCTTGCTTTGTGAAATTCTCGACCACGGAAATCTGTTTATCAGTGAACGGACGGACTTCCTTGCGATAGACTGCAATCGTGCCGATCAGTTCGCTCTCCCTCAGCATCGGCACGACGACGATCGTGCGGGCACCGGCCACATCGGAGATTCCACGAATGCTTGGTCCTCCCGCAATATAGGCGGGTGTGTCTTGCACATCGTGAACATGAACAACCTGACGTGTCCTGACGACGGCAGCAAGTGCGCTCTCCGGGTGGGGACGAATCGCCAAATCTCTTCGCGAAGCAGCGAACGCAGGCGGCACGTTGTAATCAGCCGCGATGGTGAAGCCTTCGCCGTTCCACAGATTCATGATCCCGAAACTCGCGCCGCAGACCCGCGTGGCATTCTCGAGCAATTTGTGGAACACTGGAGTGAGTTCGCCCGGAGACGAACTAATCACCTGTAGCACCTCCGAAGTCGCCGTCTGCTGCTCCAGCGACTCCCTCAATTCAGCCGTACGTACCTCGACCTTCTTTTCCAAATCGGCATAGGATTCCTGCAAGCGCGCGCCCATGTCGTTGAACTGGTCGGCGAGCCCCTCGAGCTCGTCACCGGTTTTGATCGAGATCCGCTGCGCGAAATCGCCGCTGCCGATCCGCTCGGCGCCACTCCGTAACGCCTGGATCGGCCCGACCATGCGGCGCGCGAGGAATATTCCGGCGAGGACCGCGAAGATCGATGCCGCGAGCAGCACGATCGCAAGCCGCTGCAACGATGCGTAGAGCGCCGCATAGGCTTCCTCGACCGGCAGCTCGACGAACATCGTCCAATGCATCGGCGCGATCGGGGCCGATGCGGTCAGCACCGTCTGCCCCTGGATGTTGCGCGCTTCAGGAAGCACGTCGGAGATGGTGCCGCCGCCGGCCTGCGCGGCGCGCACCTGTGCGAGGCCGGACATGTCGGTGTTGCGCAGCACCAGGCTGATATCGGGATGCGCGATCAGGCGTCCCTCCGGGCCGACCACGTAGGCATGTCCGCGTTCGCCGACCTTGATCTGGGACACGACGTCCCAGATCAGCTTGAGATTGACCTCCGCGATGCTGACGCCGGCATCCTTGCGCGCCCCCGCCAGCGCCAGCGTCATGTAGGGCTCCGACTCCCTGCGGAAATAGACCGGCCCGTAATAGACCTTGTGCGCGACCGCCTCGGTGAACTTCGGGTCGGCCGACAGGTCGATCCCGCTGTCGATCGCGTCCATGGCGAGCCGCGAGACGCGCAGCCGCTCCTTGCCGGTGGAATCGACCTGGGCGAGCTCGGTGATCGCGGGCACCTGACGCAACAGCCGCAGCGCGTCGAACCGGCGCTGCTCGATCGAGCCCCCCGACCAGGGCAGCTGCGTGGTCCAGCCGAGCTGGCTCTCGATCTCCTTGACGAACTGGCCGATCTTCGCCGCAGCGGCCTCGGCCTGCTCGTGCTGGACCCGGATCAGCGCGGCCTTGTGCTCGCGATAATAGAAGAAGACCTCGAACAGGCCATTGGCCAACAGCGCGATGGCGACGACGGCCACGAACAGCGCGACATATTTGGTGAACAGCCGCGTCCTGATCCCCCGCCTCGCCGCTTTGCCGGACGAGGCCCCATCGCGGGCCGCGCTCGGCAAATTCCTGGCTTGCGGGGTGTCGGGATTGAGGGACAGGCTCATTCCGGGAACCTAGCAAGAAGCCCGGACCTTGTCTCTTGCCGCAGCATACAGGCTACTCGATCACCTCGTCCGCCAGCGCAAGCAAGGTGGGCGGAATTTCAAGTCCGGTCGCCTTCGCCGTCTTGAGATTAAGCACCAGGGGATAGCGGGTCGGCAGCTCGAACGGCAGATCACCGGGGTTTGCCCCGTTGAAAATACGAGCGACCAGCGCGGCCGCCCGCTCGAAGGATTCCGAGGAGTCCGCTCCGTAGGACATCAGACCGCCATCGCGCGCGAAATCGTCAAATTCGTAGATGGCGGGCAGCTTTCGGACGGCCGCGAACTCGAACACCCGTTCGCGGTTGAGGATGGTAAGCGCATCCGCCACCATCAGGATGCCGTGAGGCAAATCGTCATTCATCGCCGAAAAGGCTTCGTTGAAATCATCGGGTTCGCTGACGCCCAATGCCTGCACGGTCAGTCCAAGCGCCTGGGCAGCCTTTGCGGACGCCTGGTAGCGCGTGGTCATGCCGAGGTCGTCCTTGTTCCAGAGCATTGCGACCTTGGTCAGCTTCGGCGACATCTCCTTGAGCAGCGACAGCCGTTTGGCGCTGAGGGTCGCTGCGACGTCCGAAATCCCGGTGATCTTGCCGCCCGGATGCGCCAGGCTCTCGATCAGCCCGGTTTCGACGGGATCGCCGATCCCGCTGGCCGCAACGGTGGGAATGCCGGCCGCCTTGGCGGCTATGGCCGTCGGATAGCCGATGATCACGATGGCATCGACGTTCTTGGCCTTCAGCTCCGCGATCAGCGCAGGGAGCATCGCCACATCGCCGAGGGCGCCGCGCGCTTCAAAGGTCAGATTCTGGCCGAGCTTGAAACCATGCTCACCAAGCACCTTGGTCAGGATTTTTCCGCCACGGCTCTCCACCGTAACCGGCGCGATCGGCGTTACCGTGCCAAGGCGATAGACGCGGCCCTGCGCACCGGCCGGAGCCGTGTTCGACCCGGCCAGCGCAGCCCCGCCCAGGACCGCCAGAAATTCGCGCCTCTTCATCGGACGACCTGCCTTGAGCGCGCACCCACGGCGCTCCGGCCGTCATATTACGAGATGTCGCGTGGCAAAAAAAAGCGGCAACAGCCATGGCTGTTGCCGCATCGCACGTAAATTGACCTTTTGATCGATTTACAATCGATCCTGGCTCAAGTCGGCCGTAGCGCCTTGTTGTTAAGGTCGACATCGTTGACCTGCTTGTTCCGCTCCGAATCGGCCGCCGCGCGATGGTCGGTCGCCAGCACGACGTAGACCGCCGGCAGCACGAACAGCGTGAACAGCGTGCCGATCGACATGCCGGCGACGACCACGAGGCCGATCGAGAAGCGGCTGGCCGCGCCCGCGCCGGTCGCGGTCAGGAGCGGGATCAGGCCGGTCACCATCGCTGCCGTGGTCATCAGGATCGGCCGCAGACGAATGCGGGCCGACATTTCGATCGCCGAGCGACGATCGAGCCGCTCGTTGACCTGGAGCTCGTTGGCGAACTCCACCATCAGAATGCCGTGCTTGGTGATCAGGCCGACCAGGGTGAGCAGACCGACCTGGGTGTAGATGTTCATGGTCGCCACGCCGAAGAACAGCGGGATCAGCGCGCCGACGATCGCCATCGGCACCGAGATCATGATCACCAGCGGATCGCGAAGACTCTCGAACTGCGCAGCCAGCACCAGGAAGATGATGATCAGCGCGAAGCCGAAGGTAACCGCGAGCTGGTTGCCTTCCTGCACATATTGCCTGCTATCGGCGAGATAGTCGTGGCTGAAGCCTGCGGGTAGCTTCTTGGCCTCGCCTTCGAGGAAGTCGACTGCCGCGCCGACGGTCACGCCCGGCATCGGCACGGCCGAGAAGGTCGCCGAATTCAGCTGATTGTAGTGCGTCAGCGAGTTCGGATCGGTCTTGGTCTGGATCGACACCACTGTCGACAGCGGAAGCTGCTGTCCGGTGTTGGTCGTCACGTAGTAACCGCCGAGCGATTCCGGCGAGAGTCGCTGTCCGCGCGGCACTTGCGGAATGACCTGGTAGGAACGGCCCTCGAGGTTGAAGCGGTTGATGTAGTTGCCGCCGAGCAGCACCGCGAGCGTGCTGCCGAGGTTCTGCATGTTGATGCCGAGATCCTGCGCCTTGGTGCGGTCGATCGTCACCTTCACGTTGGGCTGGTTGTAGGCCAGGTCGCTGTCGGAGACGATGAACATGCCGCTCTTGCGGGCTGCGGCCTTCAGCTTCTCCATTTGCTCATAGACCGTCTGGAAACCGGCGGTGGAGTTGATCACCATCTGCACGGGCAGGCCGCCCGGGCCACCCGGCAGCGGCGGCAAGTTGAACGCGAACGCTTGCACGCCCTCGATCTTGGAGAGTTCGGCCTGCACCAGCGACTTCAACTGGATCGACGAGCGTTTGCGCTCCTCCCAGGACTTCAGCAGCATGCCGGCAATGCCGCCCTGCGGGCCGTTGATGCCGTTCAGCACGAAGCGGAGATCAGTCTCGGGGAATTTCTGGAATTCCTTGTCGAGCTTCTCGCCGTAGAAATCGACGTAATCGATGTTGGCGTATTTCGGCGCCTTGGTCACCGCGAACACGATGCCCTGGTCTTCCTCAGGCGCCAGTTCCTTCGAGGTGTGCATATAGAGGAAGCCGACGAGCCCGAGGATGGTCACCGCGAACAGGCCGGTGATGGCCTTGTAATCGAGCGAGCGGTCGAGCCTGCGGCCATACCAGCGGGTTAGCGCGCCGAACACCTTGTTGACCAGCTTGGCGAAGCGGCCCTCTTCGGTATTCTTCAGAAGCACCGAGCACATCATTGGTGACAGCGTCAGCGCGATTACGCCGGATACGATCACCGAACCCGCAAGCGTGAAGGCGAATTCGCGGAACAGCGAACCGGTGAGGCCACCGAGGAAGCCGATCGGCGCGTACACGGCAGCGAGCGTGATGGTCATCGAGATGATGGGACCGACGATTTCGCGCGCGCCTTCCAGCGACGCCTGGACCGGCGTTTTCCCTTCCTCCAGATGTCGATGAATATTCTCCACCACCACGATGGCGTCGTCGACCACGAGGCCGATCGCGAGCACCATCGCCAGCAGCGTCAACAGATTGAAGCTGAAGCCCAGCGCCAGCATCAGCGTGCAGACGCCGATCATCGACAAGGGAATCGTGACGACCGGAATGATGACCGAGCGGAACGAGGCCAGGAACAGGAAGATGACCACGATCACGATGATCACGGCTTCGCCCAGCGTCTTCTCCACCTCGTCGATCGAGGATTGGATGAATTTGGTCGAGTCGTAGGCGACCTTCATCTTCATCGACGGCGGCAGGTTGCGTTCAAGTTCGGGGAACAGCGCGCGCACACCCTTGACCAGCGTCAGCGGGTTGCCTTGCGGCGTCGCGGTCACACCAATGAAGATCGCGTGCTCGCCGTTGAAGGCGACGCTCGCGTCCGTGCTTTGGGCTGCCAGCTCGACGGTTGCGATGTCTTCCATCCGCACGAAGCCGCCGTCCTTGGCCTTCACGATCATCTTCCTGAACTGGTTGACGTCGGTCAGGCTGGTGTTCGTCGAGACGTTGGAAACGATGAGATAGCCCTTGGTCTGTCCCGCCGCGGACTGGAAGTTGTTGGTCGCGATCGCGGTCGAGACATCGGCGGGCGACACGTTGCGGCCGGCCATCTTGACGGGGTCAAGCCAGAGCCGCATCGCAAAGGTCTGGCCGCCCAGAATGTCCGCCGAGGCCACGCCATCGACGGTCGACAGCACCGGCTGCACCACGCGCGTCAGATAATCGGAGATCGCCGAGCCCGACAGCTCCTCGGAGGAGAAGCCGAGATACATCACGGCCGTGGTCTGGCCCGTGGTCTTGGTGACGATCGGGTCGTTGGATTCCTTCGGGATCAAATATTTGACCGAATTCGTCTTGGCCAGCACTTCGGTCAGCGCCTGGTTCGGATCGAAGTTCAGCTTGATGTAGACTTGGATCGTCGAGGTGCCGAGCACCGAGGACGAGGTCATGTAGTCGACGCCTTCGGCGGAAGCGACCGCCTGCTCGATCGGCGTGGTGATGAAGCCCTGGATCAGGTCCGCGGACGCGCCGGGATAGACGGTCGTGATGTTGATGACCGTGTTCGACAGCTTCGGATACTGCCGGATCGGCAGCACCATCGCCGCGCGCAGGCCGATCAGCAGGATCAGCAGGCTGACGACGACCGACAGAACCGGGCGTTTGATGAAAATATCAGTAAAGCGCATCGCGGCGATCTCGATTTCGTTGACTTGCAATGCGCATGACCCGGCCGTGCCGGATCATGCTGCGACGTATGCGGTGTCAGTAACGCGGCGGCTGCGCCGGGATCTGCGGGGCCGGGTCGGTCGAAATCGACACCGCCGCACCCGATTGCAGCTTGAGTTGGCCGACGGCGACGACCTTGTCGCCTGCCTTCACGCCCTTGATGATTTCGACGCGACCGTCGACCCGGCTGCCGGTCTGCACGAAGGTGCGGACCGCGCTCAGGCTGGTCTTGCCGTCCTCTTCCTTCTTCTCGGTGATCACGAACACCGAGTCGCCGTACAGCGTGTAGTCGACCGAGGTCTCCGGCACGGTGATCACGGCCGGCTTGTCCGGCAGCACCACCGTGGTGGTCACGAACATGCCGGGCTTCAGGATCTTCTCGGGATTGGCGATCGTTGCCTGCACGCGGATGTTGCGAGTGTCGGTGGCGATCTGCGGCTCGATCGTGGTGATCTTGCCCTCGAAGGTACGGCCCGGATAGGCGTCGACCTTCAGCCGGACGGTCTGGCCAACCTTGAGGTTGCCCGAGTCCTTTTCCGTCACCGTGAAGTTCGCCCACAGCTCCGACAGATCGGTCAGCGAGACGATTGCCGTACCGGCCGTCAGATATTGGCCGACCTCGACCTTGCGGACGCCGAGATCGCCGGCGAACGGCGCGCGCACCAGCTTCTGCGAGATCAGCGCCTCGGTCTTGGCGATGCCTGCCTGCGCCTGGTCGTAGGCGGCCTGCGCGGTATCGACGGTCGCCTGCGGACCGAACTGGCGCGAGGCGAGTTGTTTGGCACGGTCGAGCGAAAGCTGCGCGACGGTCGCCTGCGCCTTGTAGTTGGCGAGGTCGCCCTGCTCCGGCGCGTCGAACATCTGCACCAGCGGCGTGCCAGCCTCGATATGCGCACCCGGCTCGAACTTGATCTCGGTAACACGGCCGTTGACGTCGGCGCTGACGTCGACCTGATGCACGGCGAACAGCCCGCCGACCGCCGTCAAGAGGTTCGGCACCACCTCGGACTTCGCCTCGGCCGCGCTGACTGCGGTCGGCGGCGGCTTGTTGTTGGCGAAGAACTGCTTGATCATCTGGCCGCGGAAATAGTTGAACCAGACCAGACCACCGACGAGCACGCCCAGCAGCGTGCCGACGATGATGAACCAGAGCACCGGCCGGACCGGACGCTTGGGAGCCTTGTTGTCGATCGGTTCGCCCGAAATCTTGTGTTCGGTGACGATGTTCATGTCATGCACTCTCTGCAATCGCCGTCTTGCCTGCACCCGGCGCCAATTCGTGGCTCAAATGCGAAGCAATTGCGGCGTCGTTAAGTCCGATACCCCTCAGGAGAAACTCACACAGCTGCCGCTCGAGGTCATTCGCCTTGCCGTAAGCGAGGCAAGGCGTGGCCGGCAGCCTGGTCAGCGCAGCCGTCATCAGCGTGTGATGCGCAAACCAGAACAGGTTGAGCGGATCGCCGCTGAATGGCCGCGCGTCCCCCGCGGTCACCGCGCGCTCGAGCGAGGCGACGAAGACCGCCCCGATCAGCTTCTCGATCTTGGCATATAGCAGACGGGCGAATTCGCCATCATCCAAATGACTCGTGGCCATCAGTCGCAGGCGCTGCGCTTCTTCCTGGTCGGGACCGTCAGCGATGTGGAGGAAGTGCTGAACCATGCCGCGGATCAGCTCGACCAGGGCAGCCGTCGACGGCTCCCGCTCGAGCAGCTCCATCAAGGCCGGGTCCGCCTCGCACTCGTCGCTGAGGATTTCGGCGTAGAGCGCCGCCTTGGACGGGAAATGCTTGAACAGCAGCGCCTCGGAAATGGCAGCAGCGGCCGCCACGCTCTTCGTCGTGGTGCCGGTATAGCCGTGCCGGGCAAAGCAGCGTTTCGCGGCTCCGAGGATCAATTGACGCCTCAGGTCGCTCGTCATACGCAATGAGCTCATGCTAGTGAGTAAGCACTCACCCACGCAAAAGTCAAGCATTATGCTGCATCGCAACCTGAAAGCGTTGTAAAATCAGTGGAAATTGGCCGCGCCTGCACGGCCCACGAGCAGGACTACGCCGGCAGGGGAAGCGGACCGAGCCGCCTAGATCGGCTGGAAGCCGAGGTCGCCGCGGATCCGGTTGACGATGTAGGTCCCGTCCCGGGTGGGCAGGATCCGCTCAAGGCTGGCGCTGTCGATCTTCACATTGGCGAAGCGCGGCCCCGCCGACACGTCGTGGACGGCTTTGGCGAACGCCTCGACCTCAGCCATCGTCGAGATCGCCCGGCTGTCCTTGATCCCACAGGCCCTGGCTATGTCGACGAGGTCGGCGGCGGCCGAGGTGTGGCTGGTCTGGCCGCCAGTCTCGCCATAGGCCTCGTTGTCGAGCACGACGATCGAGAGGTTGGAGGGCTTCTGCAGGCCGATGGTGGCAAGGCTGCCCATGCCCATCAGCATCTCGCCGTCGCCGGTGATGACCAGCACCGGCAGCGTCGGCTGCGCCAAAGCGAGCCCTAACCCGATCATGGCGGCGCCGCCCATGCCGCCCCAGAGATAGAAGTTTCGCGCGTGGTCGCCGGCCGCGCAGATGTCGTTGGTGGAGGCCCCGAGGCCGCCGATCGCAACGACGTCCTTGCGATCAGCAAGCAGCGTCGAGACCACCTGGCGGCGGTCGAGGAGATTGGCCTTGCTCATTTGGTGAAAACCTTGGCGCCGATCAGGCGCTGCGACAGCAGGACGGCGGTGGGGGTGAGCGCGTTGTAGGCCTGGGCTGCGGCCGCCTCCAGCACGGCCGGCACCTCGGCCGCGTTCGAAGCGCGCAGCACCTTGACGCCCGAGAGTTCGAACACGCCTTGCGTGGTTGATCCCATCGGCACCTGCCACGGATTGAACTCGCCCCACTCGCCGCGCATGGTCACGAGTGTGAGGAACGGAAAGCGCAGGACCGGGATCAGCGACAGCATGTTGATGCAATTGCCGACGCCGCTCGACTGCATCAGCAAGACACCGCGCTGTCCGCCGGTCCAGGCGCCGGCCAGCAGCGCTACACCTTCCTCCTCCGTCGTCAGCGGAATGCCGCGCATCGTCGACGAGCCCAGCACGCGCTCGATCAGTTTTGAATGGCCGGCATCAGGCACGTAAGGCACCTGCCGGACATCGAAGCGTTGCAATGTTGCGAAAATATCGTCGGGCCAGTTCGGCTCCGTCGTCTCGGCAGCATCAGCGCAGGCGTGCATTTTCCTGTCCGGTCGGCTTGCAAATCACGACATGACTGTAGACGGTGACCCGCGCGGCTCGAAAGAGCGAAAACAGCATATCGGTCTCAACCGGCGAGTATGACGGATGAACGCAAGTGCGAAAGAACTGGCGGCCCATTTCGATCTGGAGAAGCTGACGCCGGAGTTTTACGCCGATCCCTACCCGACCTATCGTGCACTGCGGGAGAACGAGCCGGTCAAGCGCCTGCGCAACGGCACCGTGTTCCTGACCCGCTATGACGACCTCGTCGCCGCCTACAAGAACACAAGGTCGTTCAGCTCGGACAAGAAGCGCGAGTTCGCGCCGAAATACGGCGACACGCCGCTCTACGAGCACCACACCACGAGCCTCGTCTTCAACGACCCACCCGCGCACACCCGCGTGCGGCGCCTGATCATGGGCGCACTGTCGCCGCGCGCAATCGCGGGCATGGAGCCTGATATCGCCAAGCTCGTCGATGGCCTGCTCGATGGCATCGCCGCCAAGGGCCAATGCGAGCTGATCGAGGATTTCGCCGCCTCCATTCCCATCGAGGTAATCGGCAATCTGCTCGACGTGCCCCATGACGAGCGTACGCCACTGCGCGACTGGTCGCTGGCGATCCTGGGTGCGCTCGAGCCGGTGGTGTCGCCTGACGTGGCCGCACGCGGCAACAAGGCGGTGTCGGACTTCCTCGCCTATCTCGAAACGCTGGTCGCGCGCCGGCGCGCGAAGCCCGGCAATCCCGAGCGCGACGTGCTCACGCGTCTCATTCAGGGCGAAGAGAACGGCGAGCGGCTGACCGAGAAGGAGTTGCTGCACAATTGCATCTTCCTGCTCAATGCCGGTCACGAGACCACCACCAATCTGATCGGCAACGGTCTGGTCGCGCTCGACCGGAACCCGGATCAGAAGCAGCGGCTGATCGACAACCCCGACATGATCAAGACCACCGTCGAGGAGATGCTGCGCTACGAGAGCTCGAACCAGCTCGGCAACCGCATGACGACGGAGAAGGTCGATCTCGGCGGCGTCATGCTCGACGCCGGCACATCGGTGACGTTGTGCATTGGTGCTGCCAACCGCGACCCCGCGCAGTTTCCGGATCCCGAAAACTTCGACGTCGCGCGCACGCCGAACCGGCATCTCGCCTTCGCCACCGGCGCGCATCAATGCGCCGGCATGGCGCTGGCGCGGCTGGAGGGCGCGATTGCGATCTCGCGCTTCCTGGCGCGCTTCCCGAACTATGCCGTCAGGGACAAGCCGGTGCGCGGCGGACGGGTACGGTTTCGCGGCTTTTTGAGCGTGCCCTGCGCGATCGGCTGAGGCCCGACAACAAAAAAGTCGAAAACAACCCCATGCACAGTAGCGGAGGCCGGCGGAAGATTGCCCCTGTGGATCCGCATAACCATTTGACGAGGGGAGGCAAATCGGCGGCATCGCGCACCTCGCCGAGGCCTGACCAATTTGAGCGCGGTGCAGCCGGTTGACGCCGGCACGCAACAATGGAGTGACGAAAGATGAGCTCGTCCGTCATTGATTACCTCGCAACGGAAGCGCGCCTTGGCGCCCAGAATTACGCGCCGATCGGGGTCGTGCTGTCGCGTGGCGAAGGTGTCTGGGTCTGGGATACCGACGGCAACCGTTATCTCGATTGCCTCTCTGCTTACTCGGCTCTCAACCAGGGCCACTGCCACCCGAAAATTCTGGCTGCGATGGTCGAGCAGGCAAGCCGGCTGACCCTGACTTCGCGCGCCTTCCACAACGACCAGCTCGCCCTGTTCTACGAAGAGATCGCGGCGCTGACCGGTTCCCACAAGGTGCTGCCGATGAACAGCGGCGCCGAGGCGGTCGAAAGCGCGATCAAGTCGGTGCGCAAATGGGGCTATGAGGTGAAGGGCGTGCCGGACGGCCAAGCCGAGATCATCGTCTGCGCCGACAATTTCCATGGACGCACGCTGGGTATCGTCGGCTTTTCAACCGACCCTGAGACGCGCACCCACTTTGGACCGTTCGCGCCGGGCTTCAGGATCATCCCGTTCGGCGACGTCAAGGCGCTGGAACGAGCGATCACGCAAAACACCGTCGCCTTCCTGGTCGAGCCGATCCAGGGCGAAGCCGGTGTCATCATTCCACCGGTCGGCTATTTCACGGAGGTCCGCCAGCTCTGCACCGCCCACAACGTCATGCTGGTGCTCGACGAGATCCAGACCGGGCTCGGCCGCACCGGCAAGCTGCTCGCCGAACAGCACGAGGGCATCGAGGCGGACGTGACGCTGCTCGGCAAGGCCTTGTCCGGCGGCTTCTATCCCGTGTCGGCCGTGCTCTCGAACAACGACGTGCTCGGGACACTCCGACCCGGGCAGCATGGCTCGACCTTCGGCGGCAACCCGCTGGCCTGCGCAGTGGCGCGCGCGGCGATGCGCGTGCTGGTCGAGGAAGGCATGATCGAGAACGCGGCCACGCAGGGCGCGCGTTTTCTGCAAGGCTTGAAAGACATCCGCGCCAATACGATCCGCGACGTGCGCGGGCGCGGCCTGATGCTGGCGGTCGAGCTGCACCCCGAGGCCGGCCGCGCGCGCCGCTACTGCGAGGCGCTCCAGGCCAAGGGCATCCTCGCCAAGGACACCCATGAGCACACCATCCGCATCGCCCCGCCGCTGGTGATCACCAGCGACCAGGTCGACTGGGCGCTGGAGCAGTTCGCCACGACGCTGACGCTGGATTTCTCTTGAGGTGGCCTGCAGGCTTGCCCAATGCCCGCTATGAGCCAGCAGCAAGTCCAACCAACGTCCGTTCTGCCGCCGAAAGCGGAAGTAGATTCAGCTCGTAGGATGGGTTGAGCTCTTGCGAAACCCATCAAACTTCATCCTAGCAGTTGGGTCGGACAAGAGGGACTAGACACTGCATTGGTTGTCAGGACGATGGGTTTCGCAAGAGCTCAACCCATCCTACGGGCTAAGAGCCTCATGTTGAGAATGCTCTCTCCGGCAATTTCACACGAACGGCGGGAAGATATCGGGCCGCTTGGGTAGAAGCCGCCGAAAATAGCGCCGTCCTTCTTCCGAAACGGTATTGCTGCCGACAAGGAAATCATCGGGCATATGGCGGGTTTTGCCAGCGACGCGATCGAGCGGCACGAGCAGAGGTTCGATACGCTCGCCGTCATAATGCAGCACCACCGAGCCGCTGCCGGTCAAGGCGCTTTGCGCGGCAAATGCGCCGGCGTCGAAAGCCTCCTTGCGGTCGGTTTCGTCGATCACGCCGATATATCCGCGCGGCAGATAGCCCAGTGTGTCGACACGCGCCCGCGCTTTAGGAAAACGCGATTTCAGCGCTTTCTGGATCTCGATGCCGAGATCACCGCCGGTCAATTGCAGATTGCCATGGGCGTCGCGCTCGATCGCCTCGCCCGCCAGCGCCTCGGCGAGAGGCCGGCCGGCTTCGTCCTGCACGCCCTCGGACATCGAGACGATGCAGCGGCCGAGCCGCGTGTAAACCGCATCGACGTCGTCGAGGAACTGGGCCACCGAGAATGGCTTTTCCGGTGTGTAGATCAGATGCGGAGCATCGTCGGGCGATTGCTGCCAGCCTGCGGCCGCAGCGGAGAGGAAGCCGGCATGGCGGCCCATGACGATGGCCACATAGATGCCGGGCATGGCGCGAAAATCGAGATCGACGCTGACAAGAGCATTGGCGACAAAGGCGGCTGCCGAGATGAAGCCGGGGACGTGATCGTTCTCCATCAGATCATTATCGATGGTCTTGGGGGCATGCACGAAATGGCAGGGGCCGCTTGATTGCTGCCGCAGCAGTTCGAGCGTTCCGGCGGTGTCGTTGCCGCCAATATAGACAAAGGCGCGGGCGCCCAGCCGGTCCAGAGCCGCGAGGATATCAGAGCATGCACCGGAATCCGGTTTGTCGCGGGTCGATCCGAGAGCCGAATTGGGCGTGTTGCCGAGGCGGCGGAGTTCGGCCTCGGGCATGGTGGTCAGGTCGACGACGTTCCCCGCCATGAGGCCTCGCACACCATAGCGCGCGCCCAGAATGCGCAACGACGGATCATGCCTGCGCGCGGCAAGGATGGCGCCACACAGGGTCTGGTTGATCACGGCGGTGGGGCCGCCGCCCTGGGCGATGACGATTGATGGCATGGATCCTCTATGACTTGTTTCCGGCTATGCCCCCCTTGGAGTGTGAGAGACGATTGAAGCGAAGATTGGTCAATGCTGCAACGGGCGGCCCGTCCGCAGTATCGTATCGTGACGCGGGAAAGCTACAGCGAACCCCTGCGCCTCGACGGCGGCGCGCACGGATTTGATGTCGATCACGCCGTCGCCCATCATGCCGCAGTCGCCAGTGGTAGAAAGCAGTTGCCGCCCATACAAAATTTTGTATATTGCGCCCGATGGTCGATTCGAAGCCCGTTGAATTCCGAGGCAGCGCACTTGACGATCTGCGTGCGTTTCCGGCCGCAGCCCGGCGCGAGGCGGGACATCAGCTCGACCAAATCCAGCATGGGCGCGAGCCGGACGACTGGAAGCCCATGAATACCGTGGGCCGAGGGGTGCGGGAAATTCGAATTCGCGATACCGCTGGCGTTTTCAGAGTTTTGTATGTGGCGAAGTTCGACGACGCGGTCTACGTGCTGCACTGCTTCCAGAAGAAGACGCAGAAAACGAGCAAAGCGGATCTGAACTTGGCTGCGCAGCGCTACCGGGACTTGTTGAAGGAGCTAGGTCAATGAGCAAGAAACGCTTCGACAATGTGTGGGATGCAATTGAGGATACACCTGCGCAGGCTGAGAACATGAAGCTCCGTTCGACGTTGATCATGGCATTGAAGAATCATATCGCCCGAACAGGGCTAAGCCAGTCGGAGGCGGCTAAGCTGCTTGGTGTTACGCAGCCGCGCATCTCTGACCTCATGCGCGGCAAGATCGAGCTATTTAGTCTCGATACCTTGGTCAATATGATCGGAGCTGCCGGCTTGCACGTTGAAATGCGCATCTCGGACGCAGCCTGATCAACGACCAGCCCCTTGCTCTGTTTTCTAATCCCGTCTGCGCCCGGGGAAGAATTCGATTCCCATGCGTTTTGCCAACGCTATTTCGACGCAATCGAAAATAACATCCTAGAATGCAGCCAGATGCCCGTGCGTTGGGTCATTCGCGACCGGGGCAGCGGGAGAAAGCGCGCTTCAACGCGCAGCAATAGGTCGCAAGCCCATGAGGGTAGCGCGCGCACCTAAACCACCGTCCTGTGCCGCGCGATGCAGGTCTTCAGCACCTCGTCCATCGGCTTGCCCCACCAGTCGTTGGAGAAAATCTCGATTTCCGAATAGCCGGCAAAGCCCTGCGCTTCGACGGCGGCACGTGCCGATTTGATGTCGATGACGCCATCGCCCATCATGCCGCGGTCGTTGAGGATGTCTTTTGTCGGCACCAGCCAGTCGCAGACATGGAACGCGAGCAGGCGATCCTTGCCAGCACGTGCGATCTGGCCCGACAACTCCGGGTCCCACCAGATGTGATAGACGTCGAGCGCGACGCCGAGCATGCCGCTACGATCAGGGTCGAGCCGGTCGCAGATGTCGAGCGCCTGCTTTGTGGTGTTCACGCAGGCGCGGTCGGCCGCGTAGGCCGGATGCAAGGGCTCGATGGCCAGCGGCAGCTTTGCCTGCCTCGCGTAGTCGAGCATCTCGCTCAGTGCTTCCTCGACCTGCCCGCGCGCCGCCACGATGTCCCTCGATGCCTCGCTGCCCGGCCTCGAATATTGCGGCAGGCCGCCGACGACCAGCACGATGCAGGGCGCGCCAAGTGCCTTGGCTTCATCGACACAACGCCGGTTGTCGTCACGTACCTCGTCCCGGCGCGACGCGTCCGAGGTGAACATGCCACCGCGGCAATAGCCGGAGAGATCGAGGCCGGCATCGCGCACCGCACGCGCGGCGCGATCGAGACCGACGGCGGCAATTTGGTCGCGCCAGGGATCGATGGCGCGGATGCCGTGCCTGGCACAGGCATCGATGATCTCGATGAGGTCACCCTGCTTGCGGACTGTCGCCGTGTTGAGCGACAGCCAGCGATGGTCGGACGAGAAATCGCGCATCAGGATTCGATACCGTGGGTGGCGAGCACCGTCTTCATCCGCTGCGTCGCGAGTTCAGGACTGGCGAGCAGGCCGGCCTTGTCCGCCAGACGGAACAGCTCGGCCAGATGCAACATCGAGCGTGTGCTCTCCTGACCGCCGACCATGGTGAAATGGTCCTGGTGGCCGTTGAGATACGCCATGAACACGACGCCGGTCTTGTAGAAGCGCGTCGGCGCCTTGAAGATGTGGCGCGAGAGCGGCACCGTCGGGCCTAGCACATCGTGGAAGCCGGCCTCGTCCCCAGCAGCCAGCCGCGACAGCGCGTAGGACGCCGCCGGTGCGATCGCGTCAAAAATGCCAAGCAGCGCATGCGAAAAGCCCTGCTCGTCGCCTGCGATCAGCTCCGCATAATTGAAATCGTCGCCGGTGTACATTTTGATACGCTTGTCCAGGCGGCGGCGCATGTCGATCTCGCGCTGCTTGTCGAGCAGCGAAACTTTTACGCCATCGACCTTGGCCGCATTATTGTTGATGATGGCTACCGCGATATCCATCGCCTTGCCGAGATCCTTGGTGCCCCAATATCCCGTGAGGGCAGGATCGAACATGTCGCCGAGCCAGTGGATGATCACGGGCTCACGCACCTGCGACAGCACACGGTTATAGACCTTCGCGTAGTCGTCGGCGCTACGACCGAGTTTTGCCAGCGCGCGCGATGCCATCAGGATGATGCGACCGCCAACCTTTTCCACCGCAGAGATTTGCTCCTCATAGGCGCGGATCACGTCGTCGAGGCTCCTGGCGTCCTCGACCGCGAGATGATCGGTGCCGGCACCGGAGAACACCAGCGCGTTGCGCCGCTTGGCCGCGGACACCGAACGCGTGATCAGCTCCAGCGACGTCCGCCAGTCCAGCCCCATGCCGCGCTGCGCGGTGTCCATGGCTTCGGCGACGCCGAGGCCGAGGTCCCAGACGTGCTCGCGAAAGGCGATGGTCTTGTCCCAGTCGACCGCAGCGGAGAGCCAGGGATCGTTGTCCGCGAAGGGATCGACGACCGTGTGCACGGCGGAGAACGCGATGCGGTTCAGCGGGCCCTCGAGCTTCGCGGGAAAACTTCGCGAGGCCGCGAGCCGATAAGTCTCGATCGAGCGATCGGCCTTCGGCAGCTTGAGCGACAATGACGACATGGGCAGGACGGGCTTGTTCATGATTTCAGACCTCTCCCCGTCATTGCGAGGAGCGAAGCGACGAAGCAATCCAGACTGCCACCGCAGAGGGGCTCTGGATTGCTTCGCTTCGCTCGCAATGACGGCTCAACAAACATCGAGACTTATCCAATAAACCTCAAACCTTGATCGGGGCGACGTCGATCCAGCGCCGCTCCTTCCAGCTCTTCAGCGCGCATTCGGCGAGCTGCACGCCCTTGACGCCTTCGAGCAGCGTGAACTTGTACGGCGCATCCTCGTAGACGTGGCGGATGAACATCTCCCATTGCTCCTTGAAGCCGTTGTCGTAGCTGACATTGTCGGGCAGCTTCTGCCAGTCGCCGTAGAAATCGTGCAGCCGCTTCTCGTCGGGATTCCACACCGGCCGGGGCGTCGCCTGCCGCGCCTGGATCATGCAGTCGGTCAGGCCCGCGACCGCCGAGCCATGGGTGCCGTCGACCTGGAAGGTGACGAGGTCGTCGCGATAAACGCGCGTCACCCAGGACATGTTGATATGGGCGATGACGCCGCCCTCGAGCTGAAAGGTCGCGTAGGCGGAATCGTCCGCGGTCGCCTTGTACTTCTTGCCTTGCTCGTCGAAGCGCTCGGGAATGTCGGTGTTGCCGATGCAGACCACGCTCTTGACGTTGCCGAAGAGGTTGTCGAGCACGTAGCGCCAGTGGCACACCATATCCAGAATGATGCCACCGCCGTCCTCGTCGCGGTAGTTCCAGGACGGCCGCTGCGCCTCCTGCCAACCGCCTTCGAATACCCAATAGCCGAACTCGCCGCGCACCGAGAGGATGCGGCCGAAGAAACCGGAATCGCGCAGGAAGGCGATCTTCTTCAGGCCGGGCAGGAACAGCTTGTCCTGCACCGTGCCGTGCTTGACGCCCTTGGCGTTGGCGAGCTTGACGACTTCGAGAGCTTCCTCGAAGTTGGTCGCGATCGGCTTCTCGCAATAGACGTGCTTGCCGGCATTGATGGCCTGGGTCAGCAGGCTCGGGCGCGCCTGCGTGGTCGCGGCGTCGAAGAACATGGTGTCGTTCTTGTCGGCAAGCGCGGCATCGAGGTCGGTGGTCCAGCGCGTGATGTTGTACTGCTTCGCAAGCGCCTCGATCTTTTCGGCGCTGCGACCGACCAGGATCGGATCGGGCATGATGCGATCGCCGTTCTTCAAGCGGACGCCGCCCTGCTCGCGGATCGCGACGATCGAGCGGATCAGATGCTGGTTGAGCCCCATGCGGCCGGTGACGCCGTTCATGATGAGGCCGAGGCGTTGGGTGGTCATGCCAATTACTCCCAAAGTGATGTTGGCTGTTGGAGCGGACGAAGCGCCGACCAATCCGGATGGACCGAGGTGGCGAAGCCCACTGTGTTGAGCGATCCCGTCAGGAGATCGCCGTCGTGGATGGACAGCCGGATGCCCTGTCCGGCATCGGCGTAGAGATCGGGATGCGCGGCAGCGAAGGCCTGAGCCTCAGAGGTGGGCGTGTCGCCAAAGCCGTCGACATAGTGATGGCCGTTGCGCTCGGCGTGGGCGATGCCGATGAAGGCGCCGAGCGCCAGATCCTGCTGCACGGCGAGGCCGGCCTGGCAGGTCAGATCCTCGCCGGTCACGAAGAACGTTTCGGCACCGGAGGTCCATTTCGCCGCGCGTGTCGCGTTGATGATGGACTTGTAAAGGCCCTTGCAGGACTTTGAGGAGATGCCGCGATAGCCGAGTGGCCTCATTTTGAGGAAGGCATCATAAGAATCATCGGCTTCGTCGATGATGAAAGCCCGCTCAGCAAGCAAGCCAAGCGCGGTCTGCCAAGTGACGTCGCGCGGCATTGGCTGCTCGATATAGAGCAGCCTGGCCGCGATCGGCCGTAATGCTGCGTCGGCATCAAGCCGATTCATCAGCGTGCGCAAGGCAGCGAAGTCGGCGTATTGTTCGTTGGCGTCCAGCGAGACCTTGTAGTCGTGCTTCAGCGTGCCGAGCTCCTTGCCGATACACACCAGCCGAGACGCGTCTGCTTCCGGATCGCCCGACAGTTTTAGCTTGAAATAGCGTGCGCCGGCATTTTCGCGCGCATCGGCCACGCCGCCCTCTCCCTCGATCTTGTCATCGAGGCCAACAGTGTGCCGGATCGCGACGCACGGCAAAGGCGTTCGTTCCTTCAGAAACCCTGCGATGTCGGCGCCGGTCAGATCAATCGACATCCGCCCATCGATGCCAGCAATGTTGTTCGCCATCCCGTCGAAAAAACTCGTGCCGACTGCGCGCAACAGCGCGTCGAGAATCGCCTTGTCGATCTCCGCCGGACCATAGCTCGCGGCAAGCGGCGGAATATTCTCCTCCGCGCACGCTTTGACCTGAGCGCCGATGCACAATGCATGCAATCCAAATGCGGTTCGAAACTCAGCCTGCGCCAGATAAAGCCCGCGCGCGATTTCAAGCGAGCGGCGCAACTCGTCCACTGTCTGCTCAGGCGACAACTCCGGTCGCTTGTCGAACCATTTCGGCACCAGCAGTTCGGCGCTGGCGCCGACTGCGCTGCCCCTGCCCTCGACCTCGATCTCGACCCGCACGAACAGCTGCGGCGTCGCGTTGATCGTGATCGCGCCAAAGCGGAACGGCCGCGCGAATTGCACGGGACGTTCGAAGAAGGCGATGTCTCGCAGCTTCAGGCGGGGGGCCATGGTCGTTAGTCCAGTGCACCTTGCGAGAAGAAATGCTTGCGGATGCGCTGCACGAGCTCGGTGAAGACGGGGTCGGCCATCACGTCGAGCGAGCGCGGACGCGGCAGCGGCACGTCGTAGATCGCGGCGACCGCGCCGGGCCGCTCGGTCATGACCAGCACGCGGTCGGCGAGAAACACAGCCTCCGGAATCGAATGCGTGATCAGCAGCACCGTCTTCCTGGTCTCGCGCTGGATCCGCATCAATTCGACATTCATGCGTTCGCGCGTCAGCGCATCGAGCGCGCCGAACGGCTCGTCCATCAGCATGATTTTGGGATCATGCACCAGCGCGCGGCAGATCGAGGCGCGCTGCTGCATGCCGCCGGAGAGCTGCCAGGGCAACTTCTTCTCGAAACCTTCGAGGCCGACCATCTTCAACAGCGCCTTGGCGCGTTCGAGATAGGTTTGCCGCGGCAACCTCTTCATGTCGATCGGCAGCATCACGTTGGAGAGGATGTTGCGCCATGGCAGCAGCAGCGCGTTCTGGAATACGATGCCGACATTGCCGTGCGGCTTCGTCACCTTCTCGCCTTCGACCAGGACCTCGCCCGCGGTCGGCGGCAGCAATCCCGAGATCAACTTGAGCAACGTGGACTTGCCGCAGCCGCTTGGGCCGACCACGACAAAGAACTCGCCCTCGTTGATGTGAAAATCGAGCGGCCGCAGCGACGGCACATCGCCGTCGCGCGTCCGGTAGGTTTTCGACACGCCGGACAGCTTGATGCCCGACGCATCGCCCGCAGCCCGGTCGCTCACCAGTCTCAGATGCGCGGCCGGCTGCACGGTGTCACTCACGACTGTCGCAGGTTTCACGAGCCACTCTTCGGCAGGTAGTCGTTGGTGTAGAAGGCCTTCGGATTCTCCTTGGCCTTGGCATCGAGGCCGCCATATTCGACCATCAGATTGACGCTGTCCGTCATGTTCTGGTCGGTGACCTGGAACGGCCGCTTGCTCTTGGTCTCCGCGGTCCGGTAGAGCGGAATGGTCAGCTCAAAGCCCTGCGTCAGCGTATCGATCTTGCCGCCCTTGGGATTGGCATCGAGGATCGACTGCGCAGCCGCCTTCGGCTCCTTCTCGGCAGCCTCGACCGCCTTGGTCGTCGCCGACATGAAGCGGCGGACGAGATCGGCATTGGCCTTCACATAGTCGGTGTTGGCGATGATGCCTGACGAAACCATGTTGATACCGTAGTCGGCGAACTTGATCGGATAGACATCCTTGCCGGTGGCGTCCTTGATCTTCATCGACTGGTCCATGACGTAGCCGAGCAAGAGATCAGCCTGGCCGTTGATGACGGCGTTGAGTTTTGTCTGGCCGTCGCCGGCAACCGTGGTGAAGTCGCTCTCCTTCAGGCCGGTCTTCTTCAGGAACAGCGGCCATATCTGCGTCATGGAGTCCGCCGGCGTGATCGCCACCGTCTTGCCCTTGATGTCTTCGGGCTTCCTGATGTTCTTGTCGGCAAAGCCCATGGCGGACATCGGGCTGGTCTGGAGCAGCACGCCGGTCGCAACCACGGGCGCGCCCTTGATCGCGGCGCGCATCATGGTGGGAACGTCGACATAGCCGAAGTCGGCCGTCTTGGCGGCGACGGCCTGCGTGGTTGCAGCCGAGCCGCGGCCTTCCTGGATCTCGAGGTCGATGCCTTCGGCGGCGTAAATGCCCTTGGCCTTGCCGTAATAGAACGGCGCATGCTCGCCATAGACGTACCAGTTCAGCATCAGCACGACCTTGTCCGCCGCCTGCGCCGGCATCGCCGCGAATACCATCAGCGCCGCCGAGACAGCTCCTATCCACCGCTTCATCGTCACTCTCCCTTGTCTTTATGTTTCGGCCGTTGGTGGCCGTTGCTTGAGTTAAGAGGCGAAAATCACGTCCTCGCGCTGGCTGACATGCCAGGGAATGACCAGCTTCTCGATCCGGTCCACGATCCAGAACAGGATCACGCCGAGCAGAGCGAGAATGACGAGCGCCGCGAACATCGTCGGCAGGTCGAACGTGCCGATCGAGCGCTGCATCACGTAGCCGATGCCGGAATTGGAGCCGACGAACTCACCGACGACGGCGCCGACCACGGCGAGCGTCACCGACACTTTGAGCCCGGAGAAGATCGCGGGCAGCGCATGCGGCAGGTTCACCGCGAGGAAAACCCGGAACCGACTGCCCTGCATGGCGCGGGCGAGATCGACCATGTCGGGGTCGACGGACTTGAAACCCTGCACGGCCGAGACCACCACCGGGAAGAAGCCGAGCAGGAACGCCGAGATCACCTTTGGGATGATGCCGAAGCCGAACCAGACCACGAACAGCGGCGCGATCGCAATCTTCGGCACGGACTGGGAGAACACCAGCAGCGGATAGACGTAGCTCTCCACCGTCTTCGAGCCCGCGATCAGCATCGCCACGGGGATGCCGAACAGCGCCGAGAGCATAAAGCCGCAGACGGTCGCATAGGTGGTCGGCCAGGACTGGCGCAGCAGTTCCGGCCAGTCGGTGCGCAGCACAGCAAGGACATCGCCCGGCGACGGGATCTGGTAGGCGGGAATTTTGAACAGCCGGATCGCGAGATCCCAGGCCACGACAATGAAGACGAGGAACAGAAACGGCCGCACCCAGGCCGCGTTCAGCACCTTTGACACCGCACTCTGCGGCTTCAATTCAGCCACGTCTCACTCCCGGTATTCTTGTTCGTTCGGGGAGAAATTAACCGATTGGATAAATACTGTCCAGAGGATTCCCTGTGACGTTTTGTGCAGGTTCCGGGGCTTTTTGGCGACCGGCGGAATCGACGCTCTCGTGTCCCGGACGCGCTGCAACGCCCTATAGCGTTGCTGCGCTGAGCCGGGACCCAGAGACGTCGTACTCCGCAGTTGCATGGGGCCCCGGCTCTGCAGCGCACCGCAAGAGCGCTGCGCTGCGTCCGGGGCACGAGACCACCCGGGCTAAGGGCTAAACCGTCTGCGCCACGGCCGCGCGCGACTTCGGCGCCTTGGCGATCTCGAACAGCGCCACCGATCGCCCCGTCAGCGCGGCCAGCACCAGTCCCGACATATGCGAAAGCCGCTCGTCCTTGGCTTTCGTGTCCAAGAGATCGCGCCCGAAGATCACGCTCAGCGTGGCCGAATTCGAGAGATAGAAGAAGCTGAGCGCCGCGATCGAGATATAGAGCTGCACCGGATCGACCGCGACCTGGAAGTCGCCGCTGTCAACGCCGCGCCGCACCACGGTGCGGATCATCTCGACGAAGGGCGAGTGCATCGACTTCACCTTGGTCGATTTCTTCAGGTGTTTTGCGCGCGCGAGGTTCTCGGTCTGCAGCAGCGACAGGAACTCGGGGTTGCGCAGGAAGTAGCTCCAGGTGAACTCGATCAGGCGGCGGATGGCCTCGGGCGGATCGAGATGCTCGAGATCGAGCCCGCGCTCCTCGCTGCGGATCTGGTCATAGGCGCCTTCGAGCACCGCCAGATACAGCTCGTCCTTGTTGCCGACGTGGTAGTACAGCATGCGCTTGTTGGCGCCGGCCTTGGCCGCGATGCGGTCGACGCGGGCGCCGGCGAGCCCATGGGTGGAGAATTCCTGCTTCGCGGCTTCGAGAATGCGCAGCCGCATCCCCTCGGGATCGCGCTGCCATTTCAGAGTTCGCTTTGCCTGTGCCTTCGCCAAACCGGGTGCTCGCTGAGTGCTCACTAAACGCGTGTAACACGCGGGCGGGCGTTTGAGAACGATCTCGTGCCCCGGACGCAGCGCGGCGCTTCTTCAGCGGTGCGCTGCAGAGCGTCCGGGACACGATACCGTACGTTTCCTCAGTCCACCGGCTTCGGCGAGCGCTCCAGCAGCACGGTCTGGATGCCGCAGGTGCCGTTGCGCACCGTCATGATGCGCGTACCCGGCTTGCGGCCGTTGCGCACTTCGGTGACGTCGAGGCCGCTAGCGATCAGGCGGGCGCGGGTGGCGTCGATGTCGGCGACGCGCCAACTCAGGCCCCAGAGACGGTCATGCGCGACGTCGCCGCCCGCCACGGGACGGCGCACCACCTCGACGATCAGGTCGCCGCAGCGGAAGAACATCAGTTGGCCCCAATCCTGGTGCGAGCGGTCGAGCGCGAGATCAAGCCCGAGCCGCGCACCATAGAGTGCGGCAGCGCGCTCGGAATCCTCGGTGGTGATCACGACATGGTCGAGCGCGTCGATCGGCGCGATGTCGGTCGCGACCGATATGGGTCGCTCCTCCGCAAGCTCGAGGAAGAACATGCGCACCCCCCGCGTCAATTCGGTCGCGGCGCGTGTGCGTTTCCAGTGCAGGGCCGCGCCGCTCGCGGCGTCGCCGCTCTCGACCTCGGCGACGGGATCCGGCTTCAGCGCCACCCGATCCAGCCGCCGGTGCATCTTGCCCATGTCTGCGACACGAAAACACAGGCTGGCGAGCACGCCCTCGCGGTCATCGAGCAGCACCCGCATCCGGTCAGCGGCCACGCTGAAGCCGTTCGGCGCCATCAGCTCGATCGTCATGTTCGCAAGCGTGAACAGCACGCGGTCGGCGCCCTCGCCGGAATTCTGCCAGGCCGGCGCGCGCCCCAACAGCGTCTGATAGGCCGCCTTCGCGGCGCCGATGTCCTGAACCAGGGCGACGATGTGATCGAGGCCGGTGATCATATTCCCCCCTTTTTATGGACCTGGAACACCGGCCAAAAACGGCATTTGTCCGGGCTTGGCATTGCCCTGTCATCGTCGTATTCCGGCCCCATGCCGACCTCAAGCACCTCGTGACGGTTTTACGAATAATTTCCGCGTTCTCTGCGCGGAACCGGTGTTAGAGTAGGCCGCCGGCCGGGACCACCCAGCGCATCACGGACAACCAATGCAGGCTCTCTTTATCGGACAGACCTATATCGACGTCGTCTTCATCACCGACCACATGCCGACCGGCGACGAGAAGCACGTGGCTACCGACTACGCGGTCTCTTTCGGCGGCAATGCGGTGACGGCGGCGTTCTGCTGCGCCAAGCTCGGCATCGTGCCCGATCTCGTCGCCACCGCGGCCAACGACTGGCTCGGCCGCATGTTCATGGACATGTGCGCGAAATACGCCATCTCGCTGCACGGGCGGAAGGTGAACCAGTCGTCGCTCTCCTTCATCATGCCCAAGGACGGCAAGCGCGCCATCGTCCGCTGCCGCGACGACGAGCACATTCATCCGTTCCCGATGCTCAATCTCGGCGGCTGCCGCGCACTGCATATCGACGGCCACCAGCCCGATGCCGCGATCCACTATGCAAAAGTCTGCCGCGAGGCCGGCATTCTGACCTCGCTCGACGGCGGCGGCCTGCGCACCAACACGCATGAGCTGCTGGAATATATCGACGTCGCGATCGTCGCCGAGCGGCTGTGCGAGCAGATGGATCTCACGCCGGAAAAGATGCTCGATTACCTCAAGGGCCGAGGCTGCAAGATCGGCGGCATCACCATGGGTGAGAAGGGCCTGCTCTGGTACAACGAGACGGGCACCGTCGAGACCATGCCGGCAATGCCGATCCCGCGCGAGCGCGTGATCGATACCAACGGCGCCGGCGACGTCTTCCACGGCGCTTACATCTATTCGTATCTGGCCCATCCCGGCAAAAGCTGGCGCGAGCATTTTGATTTTGCCCGCGCGGCCTCGACCTTCAAGATCCAGCGGCTCGGCAACGAGGCCGGGCTGCCGACCCTTGTGGACATCGCCAAAGTCAGGCACGAGTTCGAGGTCAGGGTCTAGGGATTCTTTGTTTGAGCATGATCTTTTCGGAGAACCGCTTCACACTTTTCCGGATCATGCTCTAGAGGGCATATTATGGGGCGCGTCTTCGTCGCCGGCAGCATCAACATGGATGTGGTGGCGACCGCCGATCGCCACCCCAGAGTCGGCGAGACCGTCTCGGGTAAGCAGGTGCTGTATTTTCCGGGCGGCAAGGGCGCGAACCAGGCGGTCGCGGCCGCGCGGCTGGGCGCGAGGACCACGCTGATCGGGCGGCTTGGCAAGGATTCCTTTGGGGCTGAGCTGAGGACATTCCTCGGCGCGCAGGGCGTTGGTCTCGACTCCGTCCGTGAGGCCGACACGCACAGCGGCACCGCGATCATCACCGTCGCGGAGTCCGACAACACCATCGTCGTCATCCCAGGCAGCAATGCGCTGGTCGGCGCGGATGACGTCGCCAACGTTCCGCTGGCGAAGGGCGATGTCGCCGTCAGCCAGTTCGAGATTCCGCTGCCGACGATCACCGCGTTCTTCCAGCGCGCACGTCGTGCAGGCGCGACGACGCTGCTCAACCCCGCACCGGCGCAAAAAATGTCCGGCGAGCTGCTCGCGCTGGTCGACATCCTCGTGCTGAACGAGACTGAGCTTGGCTTCCTCGCCGGCGTGGAGCTCTCCGACGGCGACGAGGCCGCGCGGATCATCGATGTCGCGCGAAAACTTCAGGCGCGCGCGGACCAGACCATCTGCATCACGCTCGGCAAGCGCGGCGTGCTGACGCTCGCTGCCAGCGAGGAATTTGCGGTGCAGGGGCGCGCCGTGAAGGCCGTCGACACCACGGGCGCGGGCGATTGTTTTGTGGGCGCACTCGCCTCGCAGCTGGCCGAGGGCGTCGCGTTGCGCACCGCCCTCGCCTTCGCCAACGCCGCTGCCTCGATCAGCGTGCAGCGGATGGGTGCGGGACCGTCGATGCCGACGGCGGCGGAAGTTGCGGCTGTATTGTAGAGCGGCGCGCCTTCTTCACCTCGCCCCGCTTGCGGGGCGAGGGAGAAGAGATCAAGCCAGCGCGCCCTTCAGGTCAAAGCTTTCATCCGCGGCCTGCTCCGGCGTGATCGAGCGATCCATGCCGAACAGGCGGCGGCCGAACATGTGGTCGCCGGCGCGGTTGACGGATTCGATGCCGAGCAGTTCGTCGCCCTTGTAGCAGAACACCGAGAAAGCTTGCTTCGCACGGCTCCCGCGCAGCACGACGCGGTCGTAGCCGGTGGTGAGCCCCGCCATCTGGAGCTTGTCGTCGCCCTGGTCGCTCCAGAACCAGGGATGGCCGTCGTAGGGCTTCTTGTCGCCGGTCAGCCGCGCCGCGAGGCAGCGGGCGTGATCAGTCGCGTTCTGCACCGATTCCAGCCGCAGCGATCCGCCGAAGCGGGGGCTCGCGAACAATGCGCAATCCCCGATCGCGGAAATGTTCGGATCGGCCGTCGCAAGATATTCGTCGACGATGATGCCGGCGGCGACCGGCAGACCCGCCTCGGCCGCAAGCTCGATGTTCGGCAGCACGCCGACGCCGACCACGACGAGATCGGCCGGCAGATGCCGTCCGTCGCTTAAAGAGACGCCGGTGACCTTGCCGCCCTCGGCCTCGATCGAGGTTGCCTGCACACCGAGGTGAATGCGGATGCCGGCCTCGCGATGCCGCGCCTGAAAATACTCCGACACCTCCGCCGTCACTGCACGCGCCATCACGCGCGGGGCGAGCTCGAGCACGTCGACCTCGAGGCCCTTGATCCGCGCGGTAGCCGCGAATTCGAGGCCGATGAAGCCGGCGCCGATGACCACGACCCGCGCCTTCGACGCCATGATCTTTCGCAGCGCCTCGCTGTCGTCGAGGATGCGCAGATATTTCACGTCGGGCAGATTGGCATTGGGCAGATCGAGCAGCCGGTTGCGCGCGCCCGTCGCCAGTACGAGATGGCCGTAGGGCAGCATCTCGCCGGAGGCGAGGAGCAGCTTGCACCCCGCGCGATCGATCGACACGGCCCGGCCCGCGATCAGCTCGATGGTCTGGTCGTGGTAGAATTTCTCCGGCCGGAACATCAGGCTTTCCGGCCCGGACGAACCCTTGATGTAGGCCTTGGACAAAGGCGGCCGCTGATAGGGCAGATGCGCCTCGTCGTTGATCAGGCGGATGCGCGCGGAAAAGCCCGCCTGGCGCAGGGATGCCGCGACCTGGTAGCCAGCATGACCGGCACCGACGATGATCACCGGACCGTCACTCATTGGAATAGCCCATTTTCGGAGACACGAGCGTCACCCATGTCGTCTCCTCTCTCGCTGATTCTGGCTTGGCTTGCCCAGGAGGAGCCGGCGCTCGTGTCCGTCCCTCAACAAAGGCAGGTCCATTTGAGCCTATCGTTCCGGCTTGCGCAAGGGAGTCAGCGGGGATTGTTTCCCCTCGCCTTCTGCGATTTAGTTGCACGAACGACCTCATGCCGGGGATTACTCAGATGCCGGCTCCCGTCTCCCAGCCCGATGATCCCGCCCTGCTGCGGATCGACGGCCCGATCGCGACCATCACGCTCAACCGCCCTGCCGCGTTCAACTCGATCAACCTTGCGATCGCGCAAAAGCTCGAGCAGCTCGCGGCCCATATCGAAGGCGATGACGCCATCAGGGTCGTGGTGATCGAAGGCGAAGGCCGCGCCTTCAGCGCCGGCGGCGATCTTCAGACGATTGGTGCGGCGGCTGAGGCCAACACGGTGACGCCCGTCGTCGGCGAACTCCTCAAGCACTATCATTCCTTCATCGAGATTATCCGGCGGATGCCAAAAATCTCGCTGTCGAGCGTGCACGGCTCGGCGGCCGGCGCCGGCATGGGCCTCGCCTTCGTCACCGACCTCTGCATCGCCGCTGATGATGCCAAGTTCACGCCAGCCTATGCCAAGATCGGCGTGTCGCCCGACGGCGGCTCGACGGTCGGAATCGTCGGCACGGTCGGCTCGCGCCGCGCGCTGCAGATTTTTCTGGCCGAGGATAATTTTACCGCGCAGCAGGCCTGTGAATGGGGCCTCGTCGCCAAGACCGTTCCCGCCGCAGAGTTGAAAGCAGCCACACGACAACTCGCCGAGCGCCTCGCACAGAACCCGCCGGCCGCGATCGCCGGCACCAAATCGCTGGTCTATCAGGCTGCCAGCACGCCCGTAAAACAGCAGCTCGATGCCGAGGAGCACAAGATCATCATGGCGATGAACACCGAAGACTTTCGCGCCGCCGTGAAGAAATTCACGAGCAAGGGCAAGTGACCCGGCTTTCTCCATCGCGCTCGTTCTGCGGCCTGCGCCACGGCGCGACCGACTGGAACCGGCAGGGACTCTTTCAGGGGCGGACCGACAATCCGCTGAACGAGGACGGTCTGCGGCAAGCGCACGAGGCAGCGAGCATGTTGCGCGGTATCGGCGTCAGCCGTATCGTCGCAAGCCCCTTGATGCGCGCGGCGCGAACGGCCGAGATCATCGCGGACGCGATTTCGGCGCCGCTGACGATCGACGACGGCATCATCGAGTTCGATTTCGGCAGCTTCGAGGGCCTTCCCGTCCGCGACCTCATGATCAGGCACGGCGTCACTTCCGCGACTGGCCTCGTCTCGATCCTGCCCGCCGACGGTGAAGGCTGGGACGCCATGACCGAACGGTCGCTGGCTTGCGTCTCCGGGTGGCTGGACCGGCATCCCGCCGACCATTTCCTGTTCGTCTGCCATGACGCAGTGATGCAGGGAATGGCCAACGCGCTATCCGGCAGTTACTTCAAGAATAGCCACGGCACGCCGTTTCGCTACGTCCACGAAACAGCGCAGTGGCGTATCGAGCAACTCGTTACTTAGGACAGATGTAACCCGTCCCCGCCGGCGACTTGAAGCAGCCGACCGATTCCGGCAGCACTTTCTGCGGCAGCCACAGCACCACGCTCGGGAAATAGATCGTGAACGCAATGGTGGCGAAGAACACGACATAGATCGGCAGCGCCGCGCGCAGCGCCTTGGCAAAACTGACTCCGACGAACTTTGACGCCATCAGCAATACGAGCCCGTAGGGCGGCGTGATCAGGCCGAAGGCGAGCGTGGCGATCAGCACCACGCCCATGTGGACGCCGTTGATGTCGCCGGCCTCGGTCAGTGTGTTGACCAGCGGCATGAAGATGATGATGGTCGGCACAGGCTCGATGAAGTCGCCGACCACGGTGAACAGCAGCACCATCAGCAGCATGATCAGATGCGGATCATTGCCCGCGATCGAGGTGATGATGTCGGCGATGTAACTGGCGCCGCGCAGATAAGCGAGCATCCAGCCGAAGGCGTTGGCGGCGCCGATGGTGATCAGCGGCAGCGAGAAGATCAGGCCTGCGAGGCAGAAATCGTAAGGAATTTTTCTGATATGGCCGCGGTTGAGCGCGGGGATCACGACCAGGATGATCCAGACCACGGCGACGACGCCGGCTTCCGTCGGCGTGAACCAGCCGGTCAAAATGCCACCCAGCAGGATCACCGGAATCATCAGCGGCAAGGCTGCATCGCCGGCCGCGAACACCACCTGCCGCAGCGGGGCGCGCGGCTTGCGCAGGCCGGACGGGCCGAAGAAATAGCAGTAGATCATCAGGCCGAAGCCGATCATCAGGCCGGGCACGACGCCCGCCATGAACAGGCCGGCGATCGAGACGTTGCCGACGGCGCCATAGACCACGGCCGTGATGCTCGGCGGCACCAGTGCGGCGATGGTCGAGGCCGATGCGATGATCGCGGCAATGAAGGCGGGCTCGTAGCCCTCGCGCTTCATCGGGCCGCCCAGCGCGCGGCTCATCACGGCAACGTCTGCGGTGGTCGAGCCCGACATTTCCGAGAAGAACATGCTGAAGACGACCACGACCTGCGACAGACCGCCCCTGATGTGCCCGACCAGCGACACCGAGAGATTGGCTATTCGCACCACCACATTGGCCGAGCTCATGAGCTCGCCGACCAGCAGGAAGAACGGGATCGCCAGCAGCGCCTCGGAATCGAGGCCGTCAAAGATCTTCTGGATGATCGCGGCAAGCGAGACATCCGACAGCAGCGCGCCGATGAATACGCCCGCCATCAGCGAGAACGGCACGGGCACGCCGAGATAGCCGAACGACAGGAAGCAGATCGACATCAACGCCAGGACAATGGGTGCGCTCACGGCTGCGCCCTCATTTGTGCTTCGGTGACGATTGGGGCTGCGTCCTCCTCCGGCGGCTCGGGATGATCAAAGCCGTTGCGCAGGCCGTTGACGAGTTGCTCGATGGTGAAGAGGCCGATCAGCACGCCGGACAGCGGGATGATCGCGTAGAGCGAGGCGATCGGCGTGCCCGACGGCAGGCGAAAACTGCCGAAGCCGCGCAGATAATTCTGATAGCCGTACCAGATCAAGCAGAAGGCGACGCCGAGCACGACCATGCGGATGATGATTTCGACGATCACCCGCGACGTGCCGTGCAGCGCCTCGGAGATCGCGGTGAGATAGAGATGATCGTTGCGCCGCGTCGCGGCCGCCGTCCCCACGAAGATCGCGTAGATGAACAGCGTCGATGTAACCTCCTGAAGCCAAAGCCAGGGATGGCCGATGGTCCGGGTGACGATGTCGGCGGTCACCGACAGCGAGAAGCCGAAGCAGAGCACGCCGCAGAGAATCATCAGCGCAAGCTCGAGCCAGTCGAGCCAGCGCCATTTCAAATGGCGTTGGCGCTGAACGAGCAATTTGTCGGCGATGGGCATTGTTGCTTCCGGCTGCGGGTTGGCTACACCTCTCCCGCTTGCGGGAGAGCACAGGCCGCCTGCGGCGGCCGTATCTTTAAGACACGCCGAGGCAAAGCCTCGGCTATGGCGAAGCGACGCGGGTGAGGGTTCTTTCCTCCGGGGAAGCATCCCATTGCGGTGACACCCTCTCCCCTGCCCTCTCCCGCAAGCGGGAGAGGGGGCGCACCGTCTTTCGGCATCAGGTCTAGTTGATCGACCGGATCAAATTCTTGATCTTCTCGGCGTGGGGGCCGAGCTCCTTGGCGAGCTTGTCGAGATAGGGATCGGCGATCGCCGCGAAGCTCTTCTTGTCGACGTTGTCGACGACCTTGACGCCCAGCTTCTTCAGCTTCTCGGCCGCGGCCCGCTCGAGGTCGAACGCCTTCGCCGGCTCCTTGGTGCTAACCTCGTTGGCCGCGGTCTGCACCCAGCCCTTCTGTTCGGCCGAGAGGCTCTGCCAGAGCTTGTCGGAGACGAACACCAGCGCGTTGTTGGCCTCGTGCTCGGTGATGTTCAGCACCGGCGCCACCTCGTAGTGCTTGTTGACGAGGTAGACGTTGATGCTGTTCTCGGCGACGTCGACGACGCCGGTCTGCAAGCTCGTGTAGACGCTACCGAATGGCATGTGCACGGTCTGGGCGCCATAGGCCGGGAACATGGTGTCCTCGGTCGCCGTCGCCTGCACGCGGATCTTCAGGCCCTTGATGTCGCCGACATTGTGAATCTCTTTCTTGGAGTACATGTGGCGCACACCCTGCGAACCCGTGCCGATGACATGCAGGCCCTGCGTGGTCTCGTCGATCATGGTCTTGAGCGCTTCGAACACTTTGGGGTCGGCGAGCCCCTTGATCACGTGGTTTTCGTCGCGGAACAGATAGTGCAGCGACATGACGCCAGCTTGCGGCGAGATTGTCGCGGTGTTGGCCGAGGAGACGATCGAGAATTCGACGTCACCGGCCTTGACCAGTTGGAGCACCTGCGGCTCCTGCCCGAGCTGCGCGCCGGGATACTGATCGATGATCATGGTGCCCTTGCTCAATTCCTTGAGCTTGTCGGCAAAGAGGTCACCCGCGATGGAATAGCCGGTGTTGCGCGGCTGGTCATAGGCAAAGCGATAATGCTTCACCTCCTGTGCCGCGGCCCCGGTGACGAAAAGTGCGGCGGCAATAGCCACCAACCCACACATGGATCGTGCAATCATCGTTTCCCCCTGTTTTATCGCCCGCCGCTTATGCGGTCTGGGCGTTCGTTCGGGTGGTTGATCACCCCTTCTCAGTCTGCTTCCCAGCCCTCTGCATAAAATCGAAATCGCAGCCCTCGTCGGCCTGCATGATGGTCTCGTTGAAAAGCCAGGCGTAACCCCGCCGTGCCTCCTCAGGCCCAGCGGCCGGCTTCAAGGCAGCACGGCGCCGCTCGAGTTCGGCGGCATCGACCAGAAGCTCGATGCTGCGCTTCGCAACATCCAGCTGGATCATATCGCCGTTCCTGACCAGCGCCAGCGGTCCGCCGACGGCGGATTCCGGCGTGATGTGAAGTACGATGGTGCCGAACGCGGTGCCGCTCATGCGCGCATCCGAAATGCGCACCATGTCCTTGGTGCCGCCGCGCGCAAGCTTCTTCGGGATCGGCAGATAGCCCGCCTCGGGCATGCCAGGCGCGCCCTTCGGGCCGGCATTGCGCAGCACCAGCACGTCGTCGGCGGTCACGTCGAGCTCGGGATCGTCGACCCGCAAGGTCATGTCCTCGACGGATTCGAACACCACTGCACGGCCCGTATGCTGCAACAGCTTGGGGCTTGCTGCGGACTGCTTGATGACGGCACCGCGCGGCGCGAGATTGCCGTGCAGGACGGCAAGGCCGCCCTCCTTCTTGATCGGATTGCTACGCGGACGGATCGCGTCCTGGCCGGGCACGTCTTCCGCATTCGCGACGACATCGCGCAGGCTCTCGCCAGTGATGGTCTTGGCATCGAGATCGACGAGATCGCCGAGCTGCGCCAGCAATTTCGGCACGCCGCCGGCGTGATGGAAGTGCTCCATATAATGCTCGCCTGACGGCTTGAGATCGACCAGAACCGGCACTTCGCGGCCGATCTGGTCGAACACTTCGAGATCGAGCCGGTGCGGCGAGCGATGCGCCATCGCGGTCAGATGGATCAGGCCGTTGGTCGAGCCGCCGATCGCCTGAAGCACGACCTGCGCGTTCTTGAAGGAGGCCGGCGTCAAGAACTCGCTCGGCTTCGGCCCCTTGGACTTGGCCATCTCGGCGGCAACCCGGCCGCTGGCTTCCGCCAGACGGAAGCGCTCGGCATGTGGCGCGGGGATCGTCGCGCTCATCGGCAGCGACAGGCCCATGGCTTCGATCATGCAGGCCATGGTCGAGGCCGTGCCCATCACCATGCAGGTGCCGACCGACGGCGCGAGGCGGCCGTTCACCGCCTCGATCTCGACATCGTCGATCTCACCGGCGCGATACTTGCCCCAGAGGCGGCGGCAGTCGGTGCAGGCGCCGAGCACCTCGCCCTTGTGATGGCCGACAACCATCGGCCCCACGGGGATGACCACCGTCGGCAGGTCGGCGCTGATCGCGGCCATCACCTGCGCCGGCAGCGTCTTGTCGCAGCCGCCGATCACGATCACCGAATCCATCGGCTGGGCCCGGATCATCTCCTCGGTGTCCATCGCCATCAGATTGCGCAGATACATCGAGGTCGGATGCGCAAAGCTCTCGGCAATCGAGATGGTCGGGAACACGAACGGCATCGCGCCAGACAGCATCACGCCGCGCTTGGCGGCCTCGATGATCTGCGGCACGTTGCCGTGGCAGGGATTGTAATCGCTATAGGTGTTGGTGATGCCGACGATCGGGCGCTCCAGCGCATCGTCGGAATAGCCCATGGCCTTGATGAACGCCTTGCGCAGGAACAGCGAGAAGCCGGCATCGCCATAGCTCGTCAGACCCTTGCGCAAACCACTCGTCATCATGCCACTCCTCAAGTCGCCATTGTGGTACAGGCTGCCCCCTGATTGTCAATAAGATTGGGGTACATCGTCGCCCTTTCTGGCTTCTAACGCCGCCTGCTGACCCAAATTATTGACAATCCGAGTTCTCCCTGCTCCACAAGGCAGACCGGCGAGGCGCCGGAGGCCGAGGGCATGTCCGACATTCGCACCGCAGACGCCATGGCTATCAGGCGCGACGATCCGGACGACGTGGTCGCTCGGCTGGAGGAGGACATCATCTTCGGCCGCCTGCCCCCGGGCGGGCGCCTGACCGAAGACGCGCTGATGTCGCGCTACGGCACTTCCAGGCACTTCGTGCGCCAGGCGCTGGTGGATGCCGAGCGCCGCGGCATCGTCCGCCGCGAGAAGAACGTCGGCGCCACCGTGCGGTTCTACTCGGCCGACGAAGTCCGGCAGATCTACGAGGTGCGGGAGATGCTGACCCGGCAGGCCGCGCTGATGATCCCCCTGCCCGCACCGCAAAGCCTGATCGACGAGCTCTCCGCCCTGCAACGCGAGTACTGCGCAAAGGCCGACATCCGCGACCTGCGCGGCATCCACGAAGCCAATGACGCCTTCCACGTCGCGCTGTTCGCAGCCTGCGGCAATCCCTATCTCGTGCGCTCGCTCCAGGACTACATGAGCCTGACGCTGCCGATGCGCGCGAAGAATCTCGCCGACCCCGAGGGACTCGCGCAGTCGCGGCGCCAGCACGAGCTGATGATCGAGCTTCTGAAGGGCCGCGACAGCTGGGCGCTGGCGCAGCTGTGCGTGGACCACATGCAATTCAGCAAGGAGGATTATCTGGGAAGGATTGCGGGCGAGGCAGCTGAACGCCAGGGGCATCTTGATAAATGAGAGGCGGCTCGCCTTCATGGGCGCATAGACAATTTTCCTAGGCTCGCGACTTTCCGAGACTTGGAACCTTTGTGTCAGTGCGGGGAAGACGCTCTTAGTTGCCGCATCCCAAGGTCGAATGCTGATGAGAGGCCCGAGGGGAGCACCTTCCCGTGCAAAGCAATCTCAATTTCAGCTGGATCGGTCTCAGTGTATGATGATGACGAACCTATGGCGAATTGATCGAGTTCCTTGCATGACCAAAGTCGACCGGGCAGCAGCTCACACGAGAATGCGATGGCTACCGCACAGCCGCTAGAGAGAGGCCCACCCGTCGCAGCGCTCATGCGCTCCTGTGATTGGTCACGATCGCCCCTCGGCCCACCCCAGAGCTGGCCAACAACGCTTCAATCGGTTGTCAGCCTCGCGCTCGACTCCAAATTTCCGATGTTCGTGGCTTGGGGCCCCGAACTGGGTTTCATCTACAATGACGCTTACGCTGAAATCCTGGCCGGCAAGCATCCAGCTGCTTTCGGCGAGCGCTTTCAGGACATCTGGGCTGAGATCTGGGACGATATCTGGCCCTTGGTCCAAAAAGCAATGGCTGGCGAAGCAACTTGGCAGGAGAACCTGCCGCTCGTCATGAACCGCCGCGGCTTCGACGAGCAAACCTGGTTCACCTTTTCCTATTCGTCGGTCCGGGATGCGACAGGCGAGGTCATGGGGATGTTCTGCGCCGTCGCAGAGACCACCGCGCAGGTGCTCGCCGAAACTGCGCTGCGCGAAAGCGAAGCCAAAGCCGCGGCGATCACAAATTCGATCGATCAAATGATCTGGTCAACCCGACCCGACGGATTCCACGACTTCTACAATCAGCGCTGGTACGAATACACTGGTGTGCCTCAGGGCTCGACTGATGGCGAAGCCTGGAACGGGATGTTCCACCCTGACGATCAAGAGGAAGCCTGGTCCCGCTGGCGTCACTGCCTGGAAACCGGCGAACCGTATCACATCGAATATCGGCTTCGTCACCGATCCGGGCAGTACCGCTGGGTGCTGGGACGTGCGCAGCCGGTGCGCGACGCAGACGGCGCGATCTTGCGCTGGTACGGCACCTGTACCGACATCGATGACATGGTTGCCGCACGGGAGATTCTTGCCCGGTCTCGCGAAGAGCTAGAGCAGCTCGTTGAGGAGCGGACGGAAGAGCGGAACCAGCTATGGAGTGCGACGAATCTGCTGGTCGCTGTTGTTGCCTTTGACTCGACCATACGAGAGGTCAACCCGGCTTGGGCAGCGCTGCTGGGCTGGCCTCAAGCTGAGATCGTGGAGCGGTCCTACACCCAGTTCATCCATCCCGACGACGTCGAAGGCTCACGCGTCTGGGCCGACAAGCTCGCAGAGGGGGAATCTGGCGAATTCGAGAATCGCTACCTTTCGAAGGATGGGACCTATCGCTGGATCGCTTGGTCCGTCACCGCAAGCAAGGGTGCTTTCCACTGCATCGGTCGTGACATCCATCGTCAGAAGGAGCAGGCCGAAGCGTTGAGAGCCGCCGAGGAGGCCCTCCGGCAGGCGCAAAAGATGGAAGCCGTCGGGCATCTCACGGGCGGCATCGCCCACGACTTCAACAATATGTTGTCCATCGTGATGGGCTCACTCGATCTTCTGAAACGTCGCATGGTCGAGATCGACCCGCGGGCAAAGCGCTATCTCGAGGCCGCCACCGACGGTGCGCGCCGCGCCGCACTGCTGACGCAGCGCCTCCTTGCCTTCTCCCGACAACAGCCGTTGAATCCCCAACCGATCGACATCAACAAGCTCGTCTCGGGCATGTCGGAGTTCATACGCGGCTCACTCGGCAGCGACGTGCGGTTGGAGACGGTGCTTGGTGCCGGCGTCTGGCGTATTGCAGCGGACGCGAACCAGCTGGAAAACGTCCTTCTTAACCTCGCAGTCAATGCCCGTGACGCCATGCCGGATGGCGGCCGGCTCACCATCGAGACGCACAACGCGCATTTGGACGATCGCTATGTGGCGAGCGAACCAGGCACGCTGGCAGGCCAATATGTGCTGATCGCGGTCACGGACACTGGATCCGGCATGCCCGCGGATGTGATCGCGAAGGCGTTCGACCCCTTCTTCACCACGAAGGCGGTCGGCAAAGGTACTGGCCTTGGTCTCAGCCAAGTCTACGGCTTCGTCAAACAGTCGGGCGGGCACGTCAAGATATACTCAGAGCCGGGCGAGGGCACGACCTTCAAGGTCTACCTGCCGAGATTGGTCGGCTCGGAAGAGCCTGCTTTCAAGGAAAAGGCCGTCGCATCGCTGCCCAACGGTGATCGTCAGGAACTCATCCTGGTGGTCGAGGACGAGCCAGCGGTACGACAGTTCAGCGTCGACGCGTTGACAGAGCTGGGCTATCGCGTGATCGAGGCAGAAGGTGCAAAGGTCGCGCTTCAGCTATTGGACGAGAACCCTCAGGTGCGCCTGCTATTTACCGACATCGTCATGCCGGACACAAATGGAGCCAAACTATCTGAAGAAGCGCTTCGACGCCGAGGGGATCTCAAGGTTCTTTTCACGACGGGCTATACCCCGAACGCGGTGCTCCACAACCGTCTGGTGAACGACGGCGTGGCCGTGCTCGGCAAACCCTTCACCATCGAGGAGCTCGCTGCCAAGGTGCGCGAGGTGCTCGACACCTGAGCCCAGGAGGTAAAGCCGGTCGAATTACACGACGGCTGCAGTACCCGCAGCCTCCAAACCCAGCTATTGCTCTCACCGGCCCTGGCGCGTGCGCCTGTCAGAACGCGACAAACCAAACGCAGGTTCAGTACCGTCTCAGCAGATGGTGATCTACGCTGGCATCGCCGTAGTCGGCGCAAGCGCCTTTCGGGCGTCTGATCAAGTCCGTCCGGACCCGTCTGAACGTTTTGCCGGCCGCCTCCGACACCTCGGCACGGAATTTAGCGGGATCGTAGCTCTCGCCATCGCGGGCCTTGATCGCAGCAGCATAGGCGTCGATCATGGCCATCGCCGCCTCAGGGCTGCCGAGCAGCCGGGCGCCGAGTTGAACGCCGCCGCTACCGTCGACTTCGTAGCCGTCGCATCGTTGCTCCAGCACCACGGATGCGGTGACGAGCTGATCGAGGAATCTCGCCTCGGCTTCGCTGAGCGCTGCGGCTCGGGCCGGTGCTGACATCGCTCCCAGCACGATCGTCACGAGCATGAGGACGGCTGACAATTTGAAATTCATTATCGTGGCTCTCGAATTGCGATCGTACAGATCGAGAGCCAGATGATGCCCATGGCGACGTTGATCTACATCAACAGGAGCTACGCGTCATGTGCCCGCCAGCGCCCAGCGCTCCTTCAACACGTCATTGCGAGGAGCCCTGCGACGAAGCAATCCAGAGTGCTTCCGCGGAGGGATTCTGGATTGCTTCGCTGCGCTCGCAATGACGTGGTGAGTGGCTGCAAGTCCAACGGCCACCGTTCCCGCGAAGAGTCCCCCTCTCCCCGCAAGCGGGGCGAGGGAGCGGACCTCCGCTGCGGAGACGCCTTTGCTGTCTCGCCTACCGCTTGTTCCAGTCGATGATGCGGCTCGCATCGCCGTCGAACTCGAGGCTGGCGAACGAGCCGCCCTGGTAATGTTCGGCAATTGGATCAGGCTTCAGCTTGGCCTGCTCGGCCATCGCGTGCGCCACATGATCCTCGGAGCGGCCGATGGGGCGATAGCCGAATTCGTAAGCGCGGTGATTGTCCCACCAGGCGCGCTCGTTCAGGGAGACGCCATAAAACACCTCGAAATGGATGTCGGGATGTTCGAGCCCGATCTGGCAGAGCTGCACCAGATCCTCCGGCTTCAGCCACATCGCGATGCGGCGATGGTCGAGCGGCCGCTCGTCGCAATTGCCGATGCGGATGCAGGTGACCTTCAGCCCGTGCTTGTCGGCATAGAGCGCGCCGACCGCCTCGCCAAACACCTTGCTGACGCCGTAGCGGCCGTCGGGGCGCACGGTGACATCGGTGCCGATCTTGTGGTGGCGCGGATAGAAGCCGACGACGTGATTGGACGAAGCAAACACGACGCGCTTGACGCCCTTGCGATGCGCGGCCTCGAACAGATTGTAGCCGCCGATGATGTTGGCCTGGAGGATGTCGTCCCACGGGCCTTCGACCGAATAGCCGCCGAAATGGATGATGCCGTCGACGCCCTCGCAGAGCGCCTCGCATTGCGCGAGGTCGGACAGGTCCGCCGCCTTGAACTGCTCGTTCGCGCCGAGATCCTTGGGCGGGCGGATGTCGCTGAGCAGCAGGTCCGGATAGATCGGCGGCAGCAGTTTCCGCAGACGCGTTCCGATCCCGCCCGAAGCTCCCGTCATCAAGATGCGCGGCATATGTTTCCTCGTCTGTGGTGACCGATTTGCGGTCACGTGTCTCTAATGATAGCAGCATTGTCCAGAGGGAACGAAACGAGAGAACCGACATGAATGAGGCATCGTCCCACACCCACGAACGGCCGCAAGGCTGGCGGCCGGCGACCTATTACCCTGATCCGGCGATAAAAGCACTGGACCCCCGCTTCGAAAAATACTGGCTGAAGCTGTCGGCGGTGGAGCGGCTGGCAACCGGCCTGCGCTGGGCCGAGGGTCCGGTCTGGTTCGGCGACGGGCGCTATCTGTTGTGCAGCGACATTCCGAACCAGCGCATCATCAAATGGGAGGAAGAGACCGGCGCGGTTTCGGACTTCCGGAAACCTTCGAATTTCGCCAACGGCAACACGCGCGACCGCCAGGGCCGGCTCGTCACCTGCGAGCACGGCGGTCGCCGCGTCACCCGCACCGAATATGACGGTGAGATCACCGTGCTGATGGACTCGTTTGGCGGCAAGAAGCTGAACTCGCCGAACGACGTCGTGGTGAAATCCGACGGCGCGATCTGGTTCACCGATCCGACTTTCGGCTTGCTCGGCAATTACGAGGGCTACAAGGCCGAGCCTGAGATCGATCCGAACGTTTATAGATTTGATCCCTCAACGGGCAAGGCGACCATCGTCGCCGAGGGCGTGCTCGGTCCGAACGGGCTGTGCTTCTCGCCCGACGAGAAGATCCTCTATGTCGTGGAATCCCGCGGTGTGCCGAACCGAAAGATTCTGGCCTATGACGTCTCGGCCGACGGCACCACGATTTCCAACAAGCGCGTTCACATCGATGCCGGTCCCGGCACGCCTGACGGCATGCGCTGCGACATCGACGGCAATCTCTGGTGCGGCTGGGGCATGGGCGATCCCGAGCTCGACGGCGTGGTCGTGTTCGCGCCCGACGGCATCATGATCGGCCGCATCGCGCTGCCCGAACGCTGCGCCAATCTCTGCTTCGGCGGCATCAAGCGCAACCGCCTGTTCATGGCGGCGAGCCAGTCGATCTACGCGCTGTATGTGAATACGCAGGGCGCGGTGGGAGGATAGTTTCTCCGCTGACAACTCTCTCCTCGTCATTGCGAGCGAAGCGAAGCAATCCAGAGTCTTTCCGCGGAAGCAGTCTGGATTGCTTCGTCGCAAGAGCTCCTCGCAATGACGGCGGA
>NZ_JADPJH010000011.1:176836-467702 GCF_023073315.1 Bradyrhizobium sp. 1
AAAAAGCAAAACGCCGGAGCGGCTTCCCGCTCCGGCGTCATGTTGGTTCAAACGATAGCGCTTACGCCGCGTTGAAGCCCGCAACCGCTTTCACTTCGAGGAAGTCCTCGAGGCCGTACTTGCCCCACTCGCGGCCGTTGCCGGACTGCTTGTAGCCGCCGAACGGCGCGGTGCGGTCGTTGGGCACGCCCTGGAGGTTGACGTTGCCGGCGCGGATCTGACGCGCGACGCGCTTGGCGCTATCGACCGTGTCGGCCGAAACGTAGCCGGCGAGACCATACGGCGTGTCATTGGCGATGTGCACGGCGTCGGCTTCGTCCTTGGCGCCGATGATGGTCAGCACCGGTCCGAAGATCTCCTCGCGGGCGATCGTCATGTCGGGGGTGACGTCGGCGAAGATGGTCGGACGGACATAGAAGCCCTTGTTGACACCCTCGGGCAGGCCCGGGCCGCCGGCGACGAGCGTTGCGCCCTCGTCGATGCCCTTCTTGATGAGGCCCTGGATCTTGTCCCACTGGCCGCGGTTGACGACGGGACCGATGGTGGTGCCTTCGGCGCGGGGATCACCGGCCTTGGTCTTGTCGGCGACAGCCTTCGCAATCGCGGCGACTTCCTTCATCTTCGACAACGGCACGATCATGCGCGAGGGCGCGTTGCAGGACTGGCCGGAGTTGTTGAACATGTGCATCACGCCGCCGGTCACCGCCTTGGTCAGGTCGGCGCCTTCGAGGATGACGTTCGGCGACTTGCCGCCGAGCTCCTGGCTGACGCGCTTCACGGTCGGCGCCGCGCGCTTGGCCACGTCGATACCGGCGCGGGTTGAGCCGGTGAACGAGATCATGTCGATATCGGGATGCTCGCTCATGGCAGCGCCGACCTCGGGGCCGAGGCCGTTGACGAGGTTGAACACGCCCTTGGGAACACCGGCTTCGTGGAGGATTTCCGCAAAGATCAAGGCCGAGGTCGGGGTGAACTCCGACGGCTTCAGAATCATGGTGCAGCCGGCGGCGAGCGCGGGCGCGACCTTGCAGGCGATCTGGTTGAGCGGCCAGTTCCAGGGCGTGATCATGCCGACCACACCGACCGGCTCGCGCAGCACCATGGCGGTGCCGACCGGCTCCTCGAAATGATAGTTCTTGAGCACGTCGAGCGTGGTCATGAGATGACCGAGGCCGGCGCCGGCCTGGAGTTTTTCCGCCATCGGCAGCGGCGCGCCCATCTCGTCGGAGACGGCGGCACCGATCTCCTTGAGACGGCCCTTATAGATCTCGATCACCTTCGAAAGCAGCGCGACGCGCTCGTCGCGGCTGGTCTGGGAGAACGTCACGAACGCGCGCTTGGCGGCGGCGACAGCCTTGTCGACGTCGGCCTTGGAGCCCAGCGCAACCTCGTACATCGCCTCTTCCGTCGCCGGATTGACCACGGCGGTGGACTTCTTGACGGCGGGATCGACCCAGGCGCCGTCGATGTAGAATTGCATGCGATTGACCATCGTTAACCTCTTCTTGGGGGCTTGGAGGGGGCGTTTCGGCAGGCATCCTTGCACGAAAGCGCCGGCAATTGAACCCGCCATATGCGGGGCCAGCGTTGCGGCGGACGCGCGGAATATGGGACTTGGTGCGAACCGAGGCAAGCGCCGTGGGTCCCGGCTCAGCGTCGCGTCATTTCATGCCGCGCCGCGTCCGGGACACGAGATTTTACCGAGCCGAACCACTCTCGTGCGCCGGACGCAGCGCAGCGCTACTTCAGCGGTGCGCTGCAGAGCCGGGGCCCACGCGAGCGATCACACCGCCATCTTGCGATGCAGGACGGGCGCGCCGGTGGTGAGGCTTTCCGCCGCATCGATGATCGCATTCGCGTCGATGCCGTAATGGCGATAGAGGTCCGCGACCGTGCCGGTCTGGCCGAACTGCTCCACGCCGAGCGCCTCGACGCGATGGCCGCGGACGCTGCCGAGCCAGCCGAGCGACGCCGGGTGACCGTCGATCACGGTCACGATGCCACAGTCGCGCGGCAACGGCGCCAGCAGTTTTTCAATGTGGCTGAGATGCTGCACGCCGCGCCGGTCCCGCCGCAACTTTCGCGCGGCGGTCCAGCCCGAATGGAGACGGTCGGCCGAAGTGATCGCCAGCAGGCCGATGTCGCGGCGGCTCTCGCCGATGAAGCCGGTCGCCTCGATCGCCTCGGGCGCGACCGCGCCGGTATAGGCGATCACGAGTTCGGCATTCGGGCCCGGCTTGCGCAGCCAATACGCGCCGTCGGTAATGCCCTGCGCAAGTTCCGGACTCATGATGCGCTGCGCCTGCTCGATGCTGCGCGTCGACAGCCGCAGATAGACGGAACCGCCCTCGCCCGGATCACGCTGCATGTGCTCAAAGCCGAAAGCCATGATCACGGCGAGTTCGTCGACGAAGGCCGGCTCGAACGAGGCGAGCCCGTCCTGCGCCATGCCGATCAGCGGCGTCGCGATCGACTGGTGCGCGCCGCCCTCCGGCGCCAGCGTGATGCCCGATGGCGTCGCCGCCACCATGAAGCGCGCATCCTGGTAGCAGGCATAGTTCAGCGCATCGAGGCCGCGCTCGATGAAGGGATCGTAGAGCGTGCCGACCGGCAGCAGCCGCGCGCCGTTGATCTGGTGCGACAGGCCGAGCGCCGAGAGCATGATGAACAGGTTCATCTCGGCAATGCCGAGCTCGAGATGCTGGCCTTTTGGCGAAAAATCCCAATTGAACGTGGACGGAATTTTCTCGCTGCGGAATAAGTCCGCCTTCTCGGCGCGCGCGAACAGGCCGCGCCGATTCACCCACGGACCGAGATTGGTCGAAACGGTGACGTCGGGCGACGTCGTGACGATGCGCTTCGCCAGTTCGCTGTCGCCGCGCGCAATCTCGTTCAGCACGAGGCCAAAGCCCTGCTGCGTCGACATCTGCGGCGACGGCTTGAAGGCCAGCTGCTGGGGCACCTCGACAACAGGCGCGGTCAGGCGGCGACCATCCTGGTTGAACGGCACGCGTGCGAGAAAGGCGTCGAGCTCGGCGGCGCTCTGCGAAAGGCCCTCATACTTGTCCCATTCGTGGCCGGGGCGGATGTTCTGGCTCTCGCGATATTTCTCCATCTGCGCGACCGTCATCAGGCCGGCATGGTTGTCCTTGTGGCCCTGGAACGGCAGGCCGACGCCCTTGATGGTGTAGGCGATGAAGCAGACCGGGCGATCATGGTCGATCTGTTCGAACGCCTCCAGCATGCTCGCCATGTCGTGGCCGCCGAGATTCGACATCAGCGCCAGCAGCTCCTCGTCACTGCGCTTGTCGATCAATTTTGTAATTGGGCCCTGATCGCCGATCTCGTCATGCAGATGTTTGCGGAACGCGGCACCGCCCTGAAAACACAGCGCGGCGTAGAGCGCGTTCGGACAATTGTCGATCCAGCGCTTCAGCGCCTCGCCGCCGGGCTCCGCGAAAGCTTCGCGCATCAGGCGGCCGTATTTCACGATGACCACGTCCCAGCCGAAATTGCGGAACATGGCCTCGAATTTTTCCCAGAGCCCTTCGCGCACGACGGCGTCGAGCGACTGGCGGTTATAGTCGACCACCCACCAGGTGTTGCGCAAGCCGTGCTTCCAGCCTTCGGCGAGTGCCTCCCAGATGTTGCCCTCGTCCATCTCGGCATCGCCGACCAGCGCGATCATCCGCCCTTCGCGGCGATCCTTCATCCAGCCATGCGCCTTGACGTAGTCCTGCACCAGTGAGGCGAACAGCGTCTGCGCGACGCCGAGGCCGACGGAGCCGGTGGAGAAATCGACGTCGTCGACATCCTTGGTGCGCGAGGGATAGGACTGTGCGCCCTTGAAGCCGCGGAAATTCTCCAGCTTCTCGCGGCTCTGGCGGCCGAACAGATACTGGATGGCGTGGAACACCGGGCTCGCATGCGGCTTCACCGCGACGCGATCCTCCGGTTTCAACACGTGGAAGTACAACGCCGACATGATGGTGGCGAGCGAGGCGGACGACGCCTGGTGTCCCCCGACCTTCAAGCCATCCGTGCTCGGGCGAATGTGGTTGGCATGGTGGATGGTCCATGACGACAGCCACAGCGCCTTGCGGGACAGCGCAGTCAGCGTTTCAAGGCGAGCGGAATCGACGGGCATGGTGATGCTCCGGACAACAAGGCCCCGATCATACGCCTGCGGGCCGCGCCAGATTTCTCAATTTTTCGCGTCATACCTGCCGATATTGGGATATCATACCAATCATTACCCTAAAAATACAGGTTTCATCCCAATGTCCGAGCTCGACGCCATCGACCGAAAAATCCTCGCGCTGCTTCAGAACGACAGCCGGCTGACCATGCAGGAGCTCGCCGACAAGGTCGGGCTCTCGGTCTCGCCCTGCCACCGCCGGGTCAAGCTGCTGGAAGAGCGCGGCGTGATCTCGCGCTACATCGCGACCGTCGACCAGAAGGCGCTCGGCCTGCATGTCAGCGTCTTCATCTCGATCAAGCTGGCGCGGCAGAAGGAGGAGGATCTCAACCGCTTCGCCCGATCGATCTCGAAATGGGACGAAGTTTTGGAGTGCTATCTGATGACCGGCAACCGCGACTACCTGCTCCGGGTCGTCGCCGCCGACCTCGCCTCCTACGAGACTTTTCTCAAGACCAAGCTGACCCGGCTCGACGGCATCGCCTCGATCGAGTCGAGCTTTGCGCTCAGCCAGGTGAAATACTCGATCGCGCTGCCGGTGTGACAGCGGAGAGAGGTCGCAAAAGGCGACGTTGTCACATGGATGAAACAAAGGGCACCGATGGTCATTTGACACCCGTCCCACCCGAGAGCCGTAGCCATGACCGCATCCGACCGCACCTCCGAAACCGCCAAGCGCGAGCGCATCCTTCAGGAGATGGCCGACGACCTCGACGAGGAGCTGGAGATGGAGCTGGATGACGCGCGTCTCGACGAGCTTCTGGGCGAGACCGACATGCCCGGCCCGACAGTCGACCGCAGGCTTTATTTCCGGGAACTGCTGCGGCTCCAAGGCGAGCTGGTCAAGCTTCAGGACTGGGTGCAGAGCGAGAAGAAGAAGGTCGTGGTGCTGTTCGAGGGCCGCGATTCCGCCGGCAAGGGCGGCGTCATCAAGCGCATCACCCAACGGCTCAATCCCCGCATCTGCCGCGTCGCAGCGCTGCCCGCCCCGAGCGAGCGCGAGCGCACACAATGGTACTTCCAGCGCTACGTGTCGCACCTGCCGGCCGGCGGCGAAATGGTTCTGTTCGACCGCAGCTGGTACAACCGCGCCGGCGTCGAGCGCGTGATGGGCTTCTGCTCGGACGAGCAGTACCAGGAGTTCTTCCAGTCGGTGCCGGAGTTCGAGCGGATGCTGATCCGCTCCGGCACCATCCTGATCAAATACTGGTTCTCGATCACCGACGACGAGCAGCAGTTCCGCTTCACCATGCGCATCAAGGATCCCCTCAAGCAGTGGAAGCTGAGCCCGATGGACGTCGAGGCGCGCAGCCGCTGGGAGGCCTACACCAAGGCCAAGGAGACGATGCTGGAGCATACGCACCTCCCGGACTCGCCGTGGTGGATCGTCGATGCCGTCGACAAGAAGCGCGCCCGGCTCAACTGCATCGCGCATCTGCTCAGCCAGATGCCGTATCAGGAGGTCGCGCGCGCGCCGGTCGTGCTGCCGCCGCGCGTGCGCAATCCCGATTATCACCGCGGCCCGATCCCGCCGGAGATGTACGTGCCTTCGAACTATTGACGGAGGTCTCGTAGGGTGGGCAAAGCGTAGCGTGCCCACCATTCCGTCCACCAACGCCGACGCATGGTGGGCACGGCGCTCCGCGCCTTTGCCCACCCTACGAAACCGTCATCGCCAGGGCTGCACGATGATCTTGGTGTGGGTTTCAGGATTGGCGAGGTCGGCGAACGCCTTGGCGACGCCGTCGATGCCGATCTCGGCTGTCACCATCGCGGCCGCATCCACTTGCCCCTCCGCGATCAGGCGCAGTGAGCTTGCGAATTCGTCCGGCGTGTAGCCAAGCACATACTGGACGTTGAGCTCCTTCATGATGCCAAGCATGGGCTCATTTCTGTCGCTCTCCATGCAGACGCCGACCACCACGATGCGCGCATCGCGCGGGGCGCCCTCGAACACCTGCTGCAACAGGCCGGGCACGCCGACGCATTCGAAGATGATGGCAGGCTTCAGCGCCGGCAGCATCGCCTGGAGCGGAGGGCGCGCTGCCTTCTCCGCGTCCGACATCTGCGCGTGCTCGGCCCAGGTCGCATAGGGCTGCGATACCCTGGGATCGACCACGATGTCGGCGCCAAGCTTTGCTGCGAGCGCGCGCCGCGCCGGCGAATAATCGGCGGCGACGATCGGGTGCAGGCCTTTGATCTTCAGCGCGGCGATCACCGCGAGCCCGACCGGCCCGCAGCCGATGACGAGCGGAACTTCGCCGCCGCTTATATTGGCTTTCGCCACCGCGTGAACGCCGACCGCGAGCGGTTCGGTGAGCGCGGCATGTTCCGGCGCAAGGCCGTTCGGCACTTCCAGCAGCAGCGGCTCGCTCAGCAGCATCTGCTCCGCATAACCGCCGACGAAATCGTTGGAATAGCCGATGCCCTTGATGCCCTCCGGCGTCAGCAGCGCCGGCAGCGAGCAGACATGCGTGCCCGGCTTGAGTTTTCGCGCGGTATCGGGGCCGTAGTCGACGATCTCGCAGCAAAATTCGTGACCAAACACGACGTCGCGCGACAGATCCATCGGCGGTCGCCCGGTCTTCCTCGCCATTTCCACCATCCGCGGCGCGTGCTGGCGCGCATGAAGGTCGGAGCCGCAGATACCGCAGGCGAGCGTCTTGACCAGCACTTGGCCGGGGCCGGGCTTCGGCTCAGCCATCCGGCCAACGACAATTTCACCGTTTCTGAAAATCGCAGCGCGCATCGGCTCCTCCCATCTTGTTGGAGCCGTTGATAGCACAAAGCCAGAGTCGAAATATTGCGTCAGGGGTTAGGGGAACGCTCTTCCAGTATCAAGAGCTGGGCGCGGCGGATGCGCTCGCGATGAGCGATGTAGAGACCGCTGGCGACGATGAAAGCCGCGCCGACGATGGTCCAGACATCAGGCACTTCTCCGAACAGGAAGAAGCCCAAGATGCTGACCCACAGCAGCTGCGTGTAGGAGAACGGCGCCAGCACCGAGGCATCGCCGTAGCGATAGGCCAGCACGATGATCCACTGCCCGACGGTGGAGGCGACACCGATCACGATGCCGAGCCCGATCGCGGTCCAGGTCGGCGTCACCCAGACGAACGGCACCATTACGCTGAGGATCGCAACGCCCGTCAGCGCAGAATACGCCATCGTGGTGACGACGGCTTCGCGCCCGCTGATCATGCGCGTCAGGATCAGCGCGGCAGCCCAGCAAAACGCCGAGATGATCGGGAAGAACGCGGCGACATGAAACGCGCTCGAACCCGGCCGCAGGATGATCATCACGCCCGTCAGGCCGATCGCGGTCGCGATCCAGCGGCGCATGCCCACCTTCTCGCTCAGGAAGATGATCGACAGCGCGGTGACGAACAGCGGCGAAACGAAACCCGTGGCGGAAGCTTCCGCGATCGGCAGGAAGCTTAGCCCGGTGATGAAGAAAAGCGAGGAGCCGAGCAGCGCGGTGCCGCGCATCAGCTGAAGGCCGAGCCGCTCGGTGCGCATCGCATAGATCGGCGAGGCCGGCAGCATCACCGGCGTGAACATCAGCGCGAACGTGACGAAGCGGATCCAGGTGATCTCGATCGACGGCAGGCTGGTCGAGAGATACTTTGCGGTGACGTCGGAGCAGCCGAGAAAGATGGTCGACAGCAGCACCAGCGCAATGCCCTTGAAGGGATGATCGACGCGCGCGGGTGCGCGGCGCGTCGCCTGCTTCTTCTCCGGCAAGGGCATGGGAATACTGTCGAGCCTTGCGGCTGCGGCGGGCGGCGGTGTCACGGCTGGAACCTGGGAAATACGATTCGGGAACGACCGTAAAAAACGACAATTGCGCCGCTTTCACAACTTCCGAAAACAGGATGCCGATATGCACTGACGTCCGCGCGCGTCAATGCTCCGTTAATAATAGGCTTTTGTGCACTACAGCATTGGTAATCCGCGCGGCTTCGGACCGCGCGGAAACGCCGCATCCAGCGCAGAAATCTCATCCTTTGTCAGCACGAGATCACCTGCTGCCGCATTTTCGCCGGCATGTTCGGCGGACGACGCCTTCGGGATCGCCACCACCGTAGTCGCACGGGTGAGAAAGCTCAGCGCGATCTGACGCGGCGTCGCGCGACGTGCTTCAGCAATGCGCGCGAGCACAGCGCCACCTTTGCTGTTGCTCGCAGGGAAATCGTCATGACCGAACGGCGAATAGGCGACGACAGCGACGCCATGCTGCTCGCACCACGGGATCACCGCGTGCTCGATCGCGCGCTCCTTGAGATGGTAGAGCACCTGATTGCAGGCGATGCGGCCCTCGTCCGAGACGCCGAGTATTTCGTCGAGATCATCGGCATCGAAATTCGAAACGCCCCAGGATTTGATCTTGCCGGCCTTCACCAAATCCTCGAACGCGGCAACAGTGTCCTCCAGCGGATACGAGCCGCGCCAGTGCAGCAGATAGCAATCGAGACGGTCGGTCTTCAACCGCTTGAGCGAACGCTCGCAGGCCGTGATGGTGCCACGGCGCGAGGCGTTGCTCGGCAGTACCTTTGAAACCAGGAACACCTCGTCACGACGGCCATCAATCGCATCGGCAATCACGAGCTCGGCATCGCCATACATCTCGGCGGTGTCGATGTGGGTCATGCCGAGATCGAGCCCGCGCTGAAGCGCCGCGATCGCGCGCGTGCGGTCGCCATGGTCGAGATACCAGGTGCCCTGCCCGATGACGGAGACGCTGGCGCCGGTCTTGCCGAAGGGGTGCGTGTTCATGTGTGTTCCTGCAGAGCGCTACAATCCGCTGATGTCCGCGACCAGCACGCTGCCGGTCGCTGACTCCGTGATATAGAGACGATCCTTCTTCACGCCACCAATGGCGACGTTGGTGCAGTTCGGCCCCGCGCACGATTTGATCCGTGCGATCAGCTCACCATTCGGCGCGAACACGAAGACATGGCCGAGCGAGGCGTGGCCGACGAACAGGCGCCCCTTAGCATCCATGGTCATACCATCGGGGCCGCTGGTGCCGAATAGCGAGCAGAAGCGCCCGACCTTGGACACGCTGCCGTCCTTCATGAACGGCAGCCGCCACACCGAATTGTCGCGCGTCATCGCGACGAACAGCACGGTTTCGCTGGGATCGAGCACCAGGCCGTTCGGGCTGATGCCGGTATCGATCAGGCAATCGAGCCGGCCGCTCGGCGCCAGCTTATAGACCCGGCCGCTGGGATCGTGCAGGCCGGTCTGGCCCTGGTCCGTGAAATAGATGTCGCCATTGGAAGCGAGATGCAGGTCGTTACAGCCGCGGAACGATTCCGAATTGCGCGCGGTCAGGATCGGCTTGATGCGGCCGTCCCTGGCGTCGAGCTCCATGATACCGTGCATGTAGTCCGCGACCAGGATGCGGCCGTCGGCTGCAATCTTCAATCCGTTCGGCCATCCCTCGTATTCGATCACCAGCGACCATTCGCCGTCAGGCGCAATGCGGAAGATGCGGCCGAAGGGAATGTCGACGATGTAGAGATGCCCGTCGCTGTCGAATGACGGCCCTTCGATAAAGCTGTCGGTCGGTACACCCGGCCGGTTGGCATCGGCCCAATCGGTCCGCACGCTCTTGCGGCGGAACTTGTCGGGCATCGCGGAGAAGATTTCGGTTTCGATCAGGCGCGGCGGCGTTTCCAGGTACATCATTGTTTTTACGGGTGGTGGGCAGGCTCAACCAGCATAGGGCACAATCGATGGCGCGTCGATTGGGGCGGAGGCATGGCAGCCTTGGGAGTGCGGGTACCACGCCACTCTCGTGTCCCGGACGCGCTGCAACGCGCCAGCGTTGCGGCGCAGAGCCGGGACCCAGAAAAGCCAAACACTCCGCTGTGAGATGGGCCCCGGCTCTGCAGCGCATCACTTCGTGCTGCGCAGCGTCCGGGGCACGAGACCGCCTCTTAACCTCTAACCCGCCGCGCCCGCGACCTTCACTTGCTTCGCCACCACGTCCGTGGTCGCGATCAGGCGCTTCAGCTCGGGGATGCAGGAGCCGCAATTGGTGCCGGCCTTGAGTTTTGCGCCGATCTCGGCCGCCGTGCGCGCGCCGGCGGCAATCGTGTCGCAGATGGTGCCGCGGCCGACGCCGAAGCAGGCGCAGACGACGGGGCCGGTCGATGCCGCGCCTTCGCTGGACCTGCCTGATAGCAGCATGCGGCGTTGGTCGTCGGTGACCAGATCGGCCACGAACAGGCTCTTCACCACCTCCCAATCGCCGGCATCATGCGCCGGGCCGACGAACAGGCAGGTCTCGATGCGATCTCCATCAAACGAAGCCGCACGAAAAACGCCGCCGCCGAAATCACGATACTCGGCGACATCCTCGCCGGCGACGCTCTCGAGCCAGGCCGGCCAGCGCGAAAGGTCCGCATTGTCGGCGAAGAGATAACCGAAGCCGCCGGTCACAGCGACGCGGGTCCACATCAGGTTTGGCGGCAGATCGAGCGGTTTTCGCGAGAGCGCAAAACCGCGGAAGACGTATTCATATGGCGTGATCGCGGCCGGAGTCGCCTTCGACTCCGGCTGCCCCGAGAACGGATCGGTGAACGGTGCGGCCAGCGCGCCGACGCGACCGTGCGAGGCGTTCATCGCGCTCCAGTGGATCGGCGCGAACAGCATGCCGCGCTGCTGGCGGTCGCTGACGACGGCCTTCAGGATGCACTGGCCGTAATCGGTGGTGATACGGGCAAAGCCGTCATGGACGATGTTGTATTTGTTGGCGTCATCGGGATGGATCTCGACGAACGGCTCGGGCAGATGCGCGCCGAGCCGCTGGCTGAGGCCCGTGCGGGTCATGGTATGCCACTGGTCGCGGATGCGCCCGGTGTTGAGCCGCAGCGGACGCGACGGCCCGGTCTCGCCACGCAAGGCCGGCACCTCGGGCGCGACGAAGCGGCCCTTGCCGTCATTGGTGAAGAAGCCGCCCTGCGCGAAGAAGCGCTCACCCGGCGCCTCGCCTTCGCGCGCGGGCCACAGCACCGGCTTCAAGGCATCGAAGGCTTCGTCGGACAGCGAAGTGAGCGCGCCGATGTCGAAATCGCGGCTGCCATTGTTCTCGAACGCCGAGAGCGCCGCATGTTCGCGAAAGATATCCGCGGCGGATTTGTAGTTAAAGCTCTCGCCAAAGCCGAGGCGCTTTGCGGTCTCGCTCAGGATCCACCAATCCGGCCGCGCCTCGCCGGGCGCCGGCAGGAACGAGCGCTGGCGTGAGATGCGCCGTTCGGAATTGGTCACGGTGCCCGACTTCTCGCCCCACGCCAGCGCCGGCAGCAGCACGTGCGGGCCGGCATCGACGGTGTCGTTGGACAGCACGTTCTCGGAGACGACAAACAGCTCGAGCTTCTTCAGCGCCTCGCGGACGAAGTCGGCGTCGGGCAGCGACACCGCCGGGTTGGTGCCCATCACCCACAGCGCCTTGACCTCGCCGCGGTTGATGGCCTCGAACAGCTGCACCGCTTTCAGCCCCTCATGGGTGGCGATACGTGGCGCCCTCCAGAACCGCCTGACACGGTCGATGTCGGGCGGCGTGAAGTTCATGTGCGCGGCGAGCTGGTTGGCGAGACCGCCGACCTCACGGCCGCCCATCGCATTGGGCTGGCCGGTCAGCGAGAACGGCGATGCACCGGGCTTGCCGATACGCCCCGTGGCGAGATGGCAGTTCAGGATCGCGTTGACCTTGTCGGTGCCCTGCGCCGACTGGTTGACGCCTTGCGAGTAGAGCGTGACGACCCGCTCGGTGTCGCGGAACATCCTGAAGAAGGTCGCGACATCCTGCTCCGTGAGACCTGTCGCCAGCGCGGTCGCGGTGACGCTGCCGGCGATGCTGCGCGCGCGTGCCAGCGCGTCGTCGAACCCGGACGTGTTGCTGGCGATGTAATCCTGATCCAGCGCGCCGTTGTCGGCGAGATGGACGAACAGGCCGGAAAACAGCGCAGTGTCGGTGCCGGGCTTCAGGCCGAGGAACAGATCGACGTCGGTTGCGGTGTCGGTGCGGCGCGGATCGATCACGACCATGCGCGCGCCGCGCTCCTGCTTGTTCTTCAGCATGCGCTGGAACAATACCGGATGACACCAGGCGGCGTTCGAGCCGACGAAGACGAGCAGATCGGCCTGGTCGAGATCCTCGTAGCAGCCCGGCACGGTGTCGGCGCCGAAGGCGCGGCGGTGGCCGGCAACCGAGGACGACATGCAGAGCCGCGAATTGGTGTCGACATTGGCGGTGCCGACAAAGCCCTTCATCAGCTTGTTGGCGACGTAATAATCCTCGGTCAGGAGCTGACCCGAGAGATAGAACGCGACCGCATCGGCGCCGTCGCGCGCGACGATGTGCTGCATGCGATGGGCGACATGATCGAGCGCATCGCTCCAGGCGACGCGCTCGAGCACGCCCTTGCAGCGGATCATGGGATGGAGCAGCCGGCTTTCGAGGCCAACGGTCTCGCCGAGCGCGGAGCCCTTCGAGCACAGCCGGCCGAAATTGGCAGGATGGTCGGGGTCGCCCGCGATCGCCGCGCCGCCCTTGCCGTCGGGTGTCGCCAGCACGCCGCAGCCGACGCCGCAATAGGGGCAGGTCGTCTTGGTGGCGCGGAGTTTCGGGTCGATCGCCGTCATATCAAGCTGCTTTCGAAGGAAGCGCGAGCGCGCGGCCGAACATCATGTCGGCGCGGATCGCCGCGACGTTCTCGCGATTGCGGATCAGACCGAGATACCAGAGCGCATCGACGGTATCGCCGATCAGCAGCGCGCCGGTGAGCCGTCCATCTGCGATGACAAGCTTCTTGTAGGTGCCACGCCTGCGATCTGACAGCACGAGGCTCTCGCTGCCGTTCCCGCCCATGAAATCGCCGGCAGAAAACACGCCGACGCCGGAGACCTTCAGATTGGTCGAGACCACGCTGCCCGGATAGGAAGCGGGCCGCCCGGCGAGATGCTGTGCCAGCACACGCGCCTGCTCGTAGGCCGGCTCGACGAGGCCGTAGCAGGTGCCGCGATGCTCGGCGCATTCGCCGAGCGCGTAGATGTCGGGCGAGGCCGTCTGCATCTCGTCATTGACGACGATGCCGCGGTTGACCGCGATGCCGGCCTCCTTGGCCAGCGCGCTGTTGGGCCTGATGCCCGCGGCGAAGATCACAGCGTCGGCCTCGAGACGGCTGCCGTCGGCAAGCTCGACGGCCTCCACCTGGCCATCGCCATGAATGCACTTCGTGCTGGCATTGAGCAGGATGCGGATGCCCTTGCGCTCGACCAGCGTCTTGAGCAGATCGGCCGCCGGCCCGTCGAGCTGGCGCTCCATCAGCCGGTCCATCAGATGCAGCAACGTCACCGGCGCGCCGGCCTTGGCGAGGCCATAGGCCGCCTCCAACCCGAGCAGGCCACCGCCGACCACGACGACGCGCTTCCTGGCCGCCGCAAGTGTCAGCAGTAAATCGACATCGCGGGTGTCGCGAAAGGTGTGAACCCCGGCAAGATCGGCGCCCGGCACGTTGAGCCGCAACGGCGTCGATCCGGTGGCGAGCACGAGCTTGGAATATTCCATGCTTTCTTCGCCCGCGATCTTCAGCTCGCGGCGGCCGGTGTCGATCTCGGTGACGCGATAGCCGTAGCGCACGGTGACGCCGCGATCGCGCCACCAGTCGGCAGGTCTCAGCTCGATCTCGTGCGAGCCGGTCTCGCCGGCCAGCACGGATGAGAGCAGCACGCGATTGTAAGCGAGCCGCGGCTCCTCGCCGATCACGGCGACCGCGTAGCGGCCGAGCGCGGTCTTGGCGAGCTCGTCGACCAGACGCGCGGCCGCCATACCGTTACCGACGATGACGAGCGGCTCACTCACAAGGCATCTCCTATTCGGCGGCCTGCGCCTGCGCGCCGTAGGCCTCGGAAATCATGTAGCCGGACAGCACGCCGTAAGCGTCGGTCCAGGCTGTGGCGAGTTCGGGCGTCCAGGCTTCGCCAAGACCCTTCTCGAGGGTCCACAGCAAGGTCGCGCCGACCACGGGATAGTGCTCGGCCTTGGCGCCGTAAGCGACATGACGCTTGGCGAGCGCGGAGGCCGCGGGAAGAATCGAGTTCAGGTTCGAGAGACCGCCGACCACGGCGGCGAGCATGCCCATCAGCTTCTTGCGCTGCTCGGTCATGTCCTCGGGAAACATCGCGCGCACGGACGGCGCCACCTCGAACAGGCGATCGTAGAACAATACCGAGGCTGCTTCCGAAATCGGCGCGACCTTGGAAAAGCTCTGCTGGATGAGGGTGATCTGCTCGGGCGTCATGATGTTCTCCTGCCTGTTTCGGTTTGCCTTGGTGCGCGCCATTGCGAACCAGGTTCATGGCTCAAACGTCATCAGAGAGACTTCTCCCCGCGTACGGGGAGAAGCGAGATTCGTACCAAGTGTCACACCCGCGCTTCGGCGAGGCTTGGCGCGCCTTCGCCCTGCGGGCTGCGACGCAGGTAGAACCACCAGGTCAAAGCGAGGCACGACGCGTAGAAGCCGAGATAGATCGCGAGCGCCAGCTGCGGCCCGCCGGTCATGGCGATCGACTTGCCGAAACCGGTCGGGATCAGATAACCGCCGACGGCACCGACCGCGCCGATGAAGCCGACCGCTGCACCGCTCTCGATGCTCGCCGTATTCAAGGCGACCGCGCGCGCCGCGTCGCCCTTGCCGCGGACCTTGAACAGGTTCTGTTCGCGGAAGATCGAGGGGATCATGCGGTAGGTCGAGCCGTTGCCGATGCCAGTGGTGACGAACAGGATCAGGAACATCGCGAGGAAGCCGATGAAATCCTTCTGCCCGACGAAGTAGAGCACCCCGACCGTCGCCGCCGCCATCGCCATGAAGTTCCAGAAGGTGAGGATGGAGCCGCCGATCTTGTCGGCGAGCAAGCCGCCGAGCGGCCGCGACAACGAGCCGACCAGGGGCCCGAGGAACGCGATCGCAATCGTCACCTGCGGAAACTGCGTCTTGATCAGCAGCGGAAACGCCGCGGAGTAGCCGATGAAGGATCCGAACGTCCCGATATAGAGATACGCCATGATCCAGGTGTGCTTGCGCTTGACGATGGCCAGCTGGTTCTTGATCGACGACTTCGCCGTGGTGAGATTGTTCATGAAGAACACCGCACCGAACACCGCGATCGCGATCGGCAGCACCCACATCAGGCCGGCGTTTTGCAGATACACGCCGCCGACCGGGTTTGCCTGGAACAGGTTGATGACCGCGAGCGTCATCAGGATCGGGGTCAGCAGCTGCACGCTGGAGACGCCGATATTGCCGCCGGCCGCGTTCAGCCCCAGCGCCCATCCCTTCATCCTGTCAGGGAAGAAGAAGGAGATGTTGGTCATGCTGGAGGCGAAATTGCCGCCGCCGAGACCCGCGGTCGAGGCGATCAGCAGCATCAGCCAGAATGGCGTGTCGGGCTCGCTGACGAAATAGGCGAGCGACAGCGTCGGAATGAACAGGATCGCCGCACTGAAGATGGTCCAGTTGCGGCCGCCGAAGGTCGTGACCGCGAACGTATATGGAAAGCGCATCAATGCGCCGATCAGCCCCGGCACCGCCACGAGCTGGAACAGCTCGTCGGTGGAGTAATGGAAGCCCGCCTGCGGCAGCTTGGTCGCAACGATGCTCCAGATCAGCCACACCGAGAAGCCGATATGCTCGGCGACGATCGACCAGATCAGGTTACGCCGGGCGATCACTTTACCGCCCGCATTCCAGAACGCCTCATCTTCGGGGCGCCAGTCAGATATCCACGTCGGACTCTTGGTCATTGCAAATCCCTTCTAGGCTCACCTCTGCTTCGTTGCAGGCTCTGCCTCCAGGCATGGAGGCGCGCGTCGAGGCCAGGCCCCGATGGCGAGTTCACGATGCTGATTGATGATGTTGAGGGACGTCGTCGTTGGCGTCGGACAAAGCAATTCAACTTCCGTGCCAATTGCGTACAGTCGGGAAATATAAGGAATTCAGGGGCTTATTCGACTTGCCCGAAATTTTTGCAAGGCGATTTCGCACGCATATTTTGCGATTCGCTCAATCCTTGTGCGGCGCACAAGGATTGAGCTTGATGATCCAAAAACAGGCGACGCGTTAACGATGCGTTACGCGGCCTCGACGAAGCGATGACGCTCATAGAGGAATTCGAGCACGCGCTGGCGGCACTTTAGGTAGGTCGTGTTGGTCGCGAGCTCGAGCCGCTTGCGGGGACGCGCGAGCGGCACCTCCAGCACCTCGCCGATGCGTGCGGAGGGCCCGTTCGTCATCATCACGATGCGGTCGGACAACAGCACGGCCTCGTCAACGTCGTGGGTGATCATCAAAATGGTGTTGCCGAGCTTCTGATGCAGCGCCATCACCGAGTCCTGCAAGTGGGCCCGGGTCAGCGCGTCCAGCGCGCCGAAGGGCTCATCGAGCAGCAGCACCTTCGGCTCCATTGCCAGCGCTCGCGCAATGCCGACGCGCTGCTTCATGCCGCCGGAGATTTCGGACGGACGCTTGTCCCTGGCATGGGCCATCTGCACCAGGTTGAGATTGTGCATCACCCAGGCGTCGCGCTCGGCCCTCGTCTTGGTCCTGGCAAAAACCTTGTCGACGCCGAGCTTGACGTTCTCGTAGACGGTCAGCCACGGCAGCAGGCTGTGGTTCTGGAACACCACCGCGCGGTCGGGCCCCGGCGAATTCACTTCGCGGTTCTCCAGCAGCACGCCGCCGATGGTGGCCGTGGTCAATCCAGCGATAATGTTGAGCAGGGTCGACTTGCCGCAACCGGAATGGCCGATGATCGAGACATATTCGCCCTTCTCGATCGTGAGATTGATGTCCTTCAGCACCTCGGTCGCGGCAGCGCCGCGGGTAAAGATCTTGTCGATGTGATCGAGCTTCAGATAGGCGGTCATGTGTTTACTCCTCAGCCCTGAGCCGTGCCGCGGGTGACGATCTTGCCGAGGCCTGCGATGAGGCGATCGAGCACGAAGCCGATGATGCCGACATAGAACAGCGCGAGGATGATTTCGCTGATATGCGAGGAGTTCCAGGCGTCCCAGATGAAGAAGCCGATGCCGACACCGCCGATCAGCATTTCCGCCGCGACGATCGCGAGCCAGGACAGGCCGATGCCGATGCGAAGGCCCGTGAAGATGTAGGGCGCCGCCGCCGGGATCATGATCTTGGCGAAGAACTCGAGCGGATTGAGCTGCACCACGGCGGCGACGTTGCGATAGTCCTGCGGGATGTTGCGGATGCCAACCGCGGTGTTGATGATGATCGGCCAGATCGAGGTGATGAAGATGACGAAGATCGCCGAGGGCTGGCCGTCGCGGAACGCGGCGAGCGACAGCGGCAGCCAGGCGAGCGGCGGAATCGTGCGCAGCACCTGAAACAGCGGATCGAGCCCGCGCATGGCCCAGACCGACTGGCCGACCAGCACGCCGAGCGCGATGCCGGCGATCGCCGAGAGCGAATAGCCGAGCGCGACGCGCTGGAGGCTGGCGGAGAGATGCCAGAACAGTCCCTTGTCGATGCCGCCATGGTCGAAGAACGGATCGAGGATCAGCTCCTTGGTGTCCTTGAACACTTTTGACGGCGGCGGCAGCGCCGAGCCGGCGCGGCGACAGACGAGCTCCCACACCAGCATCAGCAGCGCGATCACGACCAGCGGCGGGATCACGCGCACCGCGGTCTCCCTCCCCATCCGCGCATAGGTCTCGGTGCGCGGAGGGCGCTTCGGTGTCATCGCGACGACCGGTGCGGCGGCGCCCGCAGGCTTCGCGGTCTCAATGTCCATCTTCGTGGCAGGCATGTTCATCGCAAATGTCTCTCCGGCTTCAAAAGGCGATGCGGCCGCCCCGGGGCGGCCGCTGGCTTCATCAGACTTCGACGCGCTTGATCGCGAGCGACTTCAGATAGGCCGCCGGATTTTCGGGATCGAACACCTTGCCGTCGAAGAAGGTCTCCTTGCCGCGCGAGGTGGAAGCCGGGATGTCGGCGGCCGCGACGCCAAGCGTCTTGGCCGCGTCCTTCCAGAGGTCCTCGCGGTTGACCTTGGCGATCAGCGCCTTGGTGTCGAAGTTCGCTTCGTACTTGCCCCAGCGGATGTCCTCGGTGAGGAACCAGAGGTCGTGGCTCCTAAACGGATAGGAGGCCTGATCCTTCCAGAAACGCATTTGTTGCGGCGAGTTATCGACCACGCGGCCGGTACCGTAGTCGAACTTGCCCTTCATGCGGTCGGTGATGTCCTCGACCGGGCAGTTGATCCACTGCCGCTTGGCACAGATCGCTGCCGCTTCCTCGCGGTTCTCCAACTTCTCGGACCATTGCTGGGCTTCCATCACCGCCATCAGCAGCGCTTTCGCCGCCTTCGGGTATTTGTCGACCCAGGCCGCGCGCATGCCGAACGATTTCTCGGGATGCTTGTCCCAGAGCTCGCCGGTGGTGAGCGCGGTGTAACCGATCTCCTGATGGATGAGCTGGAGATTCCATGGTTCGCAGACGCAGAAGCAATCCATGGTGCCAATCTTCATGTTGGCGACCATTTGCGCCGGCGGCACCACGATGGTCTCGATGTCCTTGTCCGGATCGATGCCGCCCGCCGCGAGCCAGTAGCGGATCCAGAGGTCGTGGGTACCGCCCGGGAAGGTCATCGCCGCCTTCACGGACTTGCCGGAAGCCTTCTTCTTCTCCAGCGCCGACTTGAACGGCGCGGTGTCTACGCCGACTTTCAGATCGCTGTATTCCTTGGCAACTGAAATGCACTGGCCGTTGAGGTTGAGCCGCGCCAGAATGTACATCGGCGTCGGCTGGTTGTTCTGCGTCACCTTGCCGGCGGAGATCAGATACGGCATTGGCGTCAGGATGTGCGCACCGTCGATGCCGTTGCCTTCGGAGCCGAGCACGAGATTGTCGCGCGTTGTGCCCCACGAGGCCTGCTTCTGCACCTCGACGTCGGGCATGCCGTATTTCGCGAAGATGCCCTTCTCCTTGGCGACGAACAGCGGGGTCGCGTCGGTGAGCGCGATGAAGCCGAGCTTGGCGCCCTTGACCTCGGGGCCTGCTTCCTGCGCAAAAGCGCCGACGGGGAAATTGAGCTTGGCGGCGGCGAGAAGGGCGGCGGTTGAGCCGGCGGCCTTCAACAATTGACGGCGGCTGAGGCCACTATCCGAAGGCCGGCGAATGCGCTTGGTCATAGCTGGTGTCGTCCTTTGCATCGTTGCGAATGATTGCGTCAGTGCGCACGAGCAGCCCGTCCGTCCGTGACGCCAGAAAAGGGCGCATGCGAACGCGCGACGAGGGGACCCCCGTCTGGGTGGCGTCAGCAAATTCGGATGAGAAGTCTCGCGGGACGGCTTCAATGGCGTCGGCTTGGAACTATTCAAGCTTCATGCCAAGGCCGAGACCACGGAAACCAATTTATAATCAATATGTTACGTAAGCTGCGCCAGCCTGTCGCAGACTTGCTGCGCACGCGAAATTTGCGATCTGCTTATTCCTTGTGCGTCGCACAAATGTTATGCAATCGCTCAAGCAACGGGCCGCAGAGCCCGCGAAAGCCCAATCGGACTTGGCCCTATCCAACTGATATTGCTATATTTTTTCTCCGACCCTACGCGGCACGCAACTTGCTTCTTCACCACAGTCAACGAAGACTGCGGTTTTGCCGCATTGATGCAGCCGCTGGCGGCTGCATCCGGAAGCTCAACTACTTCGCGGCCCTTTCCGGCTCAGTCCTCGTGACGCGATTCCCACGGCTTCCAAACCTTCCATAGCCCTCGTGCGCGGCAGAACTGTCCGCACGGATCATGACGTTCAGTCGCGCGCCCTCGGAAGCGCGCGTCGATCTCACTTCGAAGCAAAAGGAACCATTGATGTCGTATCTCGCGCCTTCGGAATTCGTCACCAAGATGGTGGATGCAGGCGAATCCAAGATTTTCATGTCTACCCGGGACACCATCATCCGGGCCTACATGGCCGGCGCGATCCTCGCCCTCGCCGCCTGGTTCGCCGTCACCATCAACGTCAACACCGGCCAGCCCCTCGTCGGGGCACTGCTGTTTCCAGTCGGCTTCGTGATGCTTTATCTGCTCGGCTTCGACCTGCTGACCGGCGTGTTCGTGCTCTCCCCGCTCGCGCTGATCGACAAGCGTCCCGGCGTCACGCTTGGCGGCGTGCTGCGCAACTGGGGCCTCGTCTTCGTCGGCAACTTCGCCGGCGCTTTCACGGTGGCCTTCATGATGGCCTTCGTCACGACGTTCGGCTTCACGCAGGATCCCGACAAGGTCGGCGCCGCCATCGGCAACATCGGCGAAGGCCGAACGCTCGGCTATGCAGCGCATGGCGCCGCCGGCATGGCGACGCTGTTCCTGCGCGGCATGCTCTGCAACTGGATGGTCTCGACCGGCGTCGTCGGCGCCATGATCTCGACCTCGGTCTCCGGCAAGGTCATCGCGATGTGGATGCCGATCCTGGTGTTCTTCTACATGGTGTTCGAGCATTCCGTCGTGAACATGTTCCTGTTCCCATCGGGCCTGATGCTGCACGCGAAATTCTCGATCATGGATTACCTGATCTGGAACGAGATCCCGACCGTGCTCGGCAACCTCGTGGGCGGCCTCGCCTTCACCGGCATGACCCTCTACACAACCCATGTACTGACGAAGCCGAAGCGCGAGGCCGGCAAGTCCACGCAGCCCCGCGTTGCGGCCTGATCGAATACGTCTCGACAGCGGAGCCTCGCCCGACCAGGGTGAGGCTCCCTTCGCCTGGTGATGACGATGTCCCGCGGACTCCTGATCTCGGTCGGCCAGCACTCCGACAAGGGCCGCAAGCCCGTCAACCAGGATTTTCACGGCGTCCTGATTCCAGAGGAGCCGCAGCTCAGCCTGAAGGGCATCGCCGCCGTTCTGGCCGACGGTATCTCCAGCAGCACGGTGAGCCAGATCGCCAGCGAGTCGGCGGTCAAGAGCTTCCTGATGGATTATTACTGCACGTCGGAATCCTGGACGGTGAAGACTTCCGCCCGCCGCGTGCTGGAGGCGACCAATTCCTGGCTGCACGCGCAGACGCGCAAGAGCCAATATGCCTATGATCGCGACAAGGGCTATGTCTGCACGCTGAGCGCCATGGTCATCAAGGCGACCACCGCGCACATCTTCCATGTCGGCGACTGCCGCATCTACCGCGTCGCCGGCAAGGCGCTGGAGCAGCTCACCGACGATCACCGCATCATCGTCTCGTCGGAGCAGACCTATCTCGGCCGCGCGCTCGGCATCAATCCGCAGCTCGAGATCGACTACCGGACGGTCGAGGTCCAGGTCGGCGACACCTTCCTGCTGGCAACCGACGGTGCCTATGAATTCGTCGAGCCGCGTTTCGTCACGAGCGCAATCATCGAGCATGCGGGCGAGCTCGATGGCGCCGCGAAGGCGATCGTCGAGGAAGCCTATCGGCGCGGCAGCGATGACAACATCACCGTACAGATCCTGCGCATCGACGCGGTGCCGGAGGAGGAATCCGGCATCTTCGATCAGACCTCGGCACTGCCCCTGCCGCCGCTGCTCGAACCCCGAGCCGCATTCGATGGCTACCGGATCATCCGGGAGATCCACGGCAGCAGCCGCAGCCACATCTATCTCGCCGTCGACGCAGACACCGAAGAACCCGTCACACTCAAGATTCCATCGATCGACCTGCGCGATAACCAGGCCTATCTGAAGCGTTTCCTAATGGAGGAATGGATCGCGCGGCGGATCGACAGTCCATACGTGCTCAAGCCCCGGTCGAGGTCGACCCGGCGCAACTATCTTTACGTCGCGGCCGAGTTCGTCGAGGGGCAGACGCTGCGGCAGTGGATGCTCGACAACCCGCGCCCCGATCTGGAGACGGTCCGCGGGATCATCGAGCAGATCGCCACAGGGCTTCGCGCCTTCCACCGCATGGAGATGCTGCACCAGGACCTCAGGCCCGACAATGTCCTGATCGACAAGACCGGCACCGCGAAGATCATCGACTTCGGATCGGTCAGAGTGGCGGGTGTCGTCGAGGCGGCACCGAAATCGGCGGACGCGGAAATTCTCGGTACGGTCCAGTACACGGCCCCGGAATATTTCCTCGGCGAGGGCGGCTCGTCCCGGTCCGATATGTTTTCACTGGCCGCCATTTGCTATCATATGCTGACCGGACATCTCCCTTACGGCGCCCAGCTTGCCAAGATCCGGGGAAGATCGGACGCGTGGAAATTGAGATATCGGCCGGCCATCGATGCTGAGCGGGGCATCCCGGGATGGATCGACGGCGCACTCAGGAAAGCGCTGCATCCCGATCCCTACAAGCGCCACGAAGACATCTCCGAGTTCGTCTTCGAACTCAGAAATCCCAATCCGGCCTATCTCGCTACGCGGACCACGCCGCTCCTGGAGCGCAACCCGCTGATGTTCTGGAAGCTGACCTCGGCCGCGCTCGCCTGCGCCGTCGTCGTCCTGCTCGCACTGCTGCACGCGCGTTAGTGGCGACTGAACTTTGCCCTGTCACCTGCCGGTGACGTGTTTCGCCTACACCAAATGAGGATCGACCTCATTGCCATCAAACTCTATCGATCATCCAACGCTTGACCGCTTGGTGGAAGTTAAGGGGGCCGGGAACGGTCATGTGCGTCTTGACGTATGTGAAACCCGCTTTTTGAAGCGTGCGGTTCGGAGCCACATTGAACGCATTGGGCTCACAGAAGAGCTGCTTCAACCCCAGAACCTGGAAATAGAGCTCGACGGTCTTTCGGACACACTCTACGCCTATCCCCTGCTTGCGCAGCGAGGGATCCGTGATGTGCAAATGCATATTTGCGTGCTCGCCAATACGGATCTTGTCAGCGGTCGAGAACCCCAAGAACTTATCGTCGGAGAGCCAGCTGACCAGAAAGCCGTTTCTCTGCTCGACAGGCCGGTCGAACATTTGCTCATAAAGTCGCTGCCATTGTAATGCCGGTGGCAGTCGTGTCGGGTCGACCCCGAGCATTTCCAGGTGCTCTGGCGTCGCTGCGTGGAAATACTCAATGATCAGCGCAGTTTCCTGCAGCGTCATCGGTCGAACGCTGATGGCCACCGGGCAGCTCCTTACGCCGGCTCCGCCGCCTTCGTCCCCAGCGGCTTCGGCGCCATGCCACCGCCGGGCTTGAGGTGGAATTCGTAGGTCATCAAATGCCACTGCCCGTTCGCCTTGCCGCCGTCGGGCATGGCCGGATCGTTGCGCGGCTCGACCTTGGCGACGAGGTCGTCCTTGACGCCGAACACGACGTCGGAATCGAGATATTTGTCGCCGTCCATGAAGACGTGGGTGATCAACGGCTCATAGCCCTTGGCATTGACCAGGAAGTGCACATGCGCGGGGCGCATCGGATGACGCTTGGTCTGCATGATCATCTCGCCGACGGGGCCATCGGTCGGGATCGGGTAGCTGCACGGCAAAATGGTGCGGAAGAAGAAGCGGCCGTCGCTGTCGGTGATGAAGCGCGCCCGCGCCGAGGCGCCGACCTCGTCGTAATTGGCCTTCTGTGAATCATAGAAGCCGTCATCGTCGGCGTGCCAGACGTCGACCGGGACGTTTGCGAGCGGCTTGCCCTCGAGATCGGTGACGCGGCTTTGCACGAACATGCGTTCGCCGGTCTGGTTGTTCGGCGAGATATCCGTGCCGTGCGCGGTCACCTTGTGCTCGCCGACATAGAACGGACCGAGCACAGTGGTCTGGGTGGCGCCCTCGCGCTCCCGGTGGTTGACCGCGTCGACCAGCATGGAGACGCCGAGCACGTCGGACAACACGATGAACTCCTGGCGCGTATCGGTGCATTTCTGGCCGGTGCGGGTCAGGAAATCGATGGCGTATTCCCATTCCGCGAAGGTGAGACCGGTCTTGCTCACGTAATCGTGCAGCGACTTCACCAATTCCTGGAGCAGGAATTTGGCACGCGGATTTGGCGTATTGTCGAAGCTCGCGACCACGGCTTCGGTGAGTTCGGTCTCATTGAACTGGGTCATATGCGTTTGCCCTGGGTTTTTCTCGTTGGCCCGGATGGGCTCCTTGGAAGCGTTCCAGAAGGCAGCTTACACCAATCGGCGGCCTCGCGTTAAGCGCGACCGGCTTGGAATAAGCCCGTCATTTCGGCTATCACCTTGCCCGAGAAACTGCCCGGAGGAACCTGATGCTCGCCCCTACCCCCGCCTCGCCCGAATCCGTGGGCATGTCCAAGGCTGCGCTCGACCGTATCGATGCGCACCTGAAGACCCGGTACATCGATGCCGGGCGCTTCCCGGGCACGCATCTGCTGGTCTACCGCCGCGGCAAGATCGCCTACAGCTCGATGCACGGCTTTGCCGATGTCGAACGCAAGGCGCCGGTCAAGGACGACACCATCTACCGCATCTATTCCATGACCAAGCCGCTCACCAGCGTCGCCTTCATGATGCTGGTCGAGCAAGGCCTCGTCGCGATCGACGAGCCCGTCGCCAAATACATCCCGGAATGGAAGGATCTCGGCGTGTTCGTCGCCGGCACCGCGCCGGCCTTCCTGACCCGGCCGCCGGCCCGGCCGATGCTGATCGTGGATCTGCTGCGCCACACCGCAGGGCTGACTTACGGCTTCCAGCAGCGCTCCAATGTCGATGCCGCCTATCGCGCGGAGAAGATCGGCGAGGTCGAGAAATCAGGCACGCTCCAGAGCATGATCGAGAGCCTCGCCAAAATCCCGCTGGAGTTCTCGCCGGGCGAGGCCTGGAACTACTCGGTCGCGTCCGACGTGATCGGCTATCTCGTCGGCAAGATTTCCGGCATGCCGTTCGAGCAGTTCCTGAAAGCAAGGATCCTCGATCCGCTCGGCATGACCGACACCGATTTCTACGTGCCGGCCTCGAAGGCGCACCGCTTCGCCGCCTGCTACAACGCCGATCCCGCTGGCGGATTCACCTTCCATGCCGGCCAGCGCCGCGAGGGCCTGACGCTCCAGGACGACCCGGCCACGAGTTCGTTCCTGTCCCCGCCCTCGTTCATCTCCGGCGGCGGCGGGCTGTGCTCGACGATGGCCGACTATCTCACCTTCTGCCGTGCGCTGCTCAATGGCGGCGAGCTCGGCGGCGTCCGCCTGATCGGACCGAAGACGCTGGCGCTGATGACGACCAACCACATTCCAGGTGGACGTTTCCTGCCGGAGGTCTCGCGTTCGCTGTTCGCCGAGGCCGCCTATAACGGCATCGGCTTCGGTCTCGGCTTCGCCGTGACCATGCGCCCGGCGGAGACGCTGATCGCCGGCAGCCCCGGCGAATACAATTGGGGCGGCGCGGCCACGACCTCGTTCTGGATCGACCCGGCCGAGGAACTCATCGCCATCTTCATGACGCAAGTGCTGCCGTCGAGCGCCTATCCGATCCGGCGCGAGCTGCGCAGCATGGTCTACGCCGCGATCACCGAGAGCAATCTCTGAGACTGCGGACGTTCCCTTGGGCTTTTGCGAGGAGTCGTCATGGCCGGGCTTGTCCCCGCCATCCACGTCTTAGCCAAGAGGAACGAAGAACGTGGATGCCCGGGACAAGCCCGGGCATGACGCTTCGTTGTCCGTCAGTGAAAATGGCCGATCAAATAGATGCCGCCGCCGATCACCAGCACGGCGGGCACGGCCCACAAAATCAGGACTGGCATTGTGTCATCCTCCTCAGTTTGACGTGCAGACCTTGACGGTCTTCATGCCGCTTTCAGCCTCGGTGCGCGACTTGTAGATCGTGCCCGACGGGCTGACGACCGTCATGGATGTGTCGACCGGCTTCTTGTCGACGACGGTGCACTTCTTGGTCTTGACGTCCTGGACGACGTAGAACTCGTCGGCCGCGAACGCCGGCAGGGACATTGCGGCAAGCATTAGCGCCGCCGTTGCAGTTTTCAGCATCATTTCCCTCTCCTCCAATCGCCGGGCTTTCAGCCCGGTCGACTCGCCAACGGGAAAAAGTGGTAATTTGTTCCTATTCGCAGGAACGTCGTCTGCCATCGGATGTTGTTGCGGCGATTGCCATCGAGGAGGACAAGATGAAGAAGCTGTTCCTGCTTTCCGCCGCGGCCATCCTGATGTCTACCGGCGCGTTCGCGCAATCGACCGTGGTGACGACCACCGGAACCGGTCACGCGGCAGCGGTTCAGATCGAGCCGCAATACCGGACGAGGATTAAATCCTACGTCACCGAACATCATCTGCGTCCGGTGACGACGAAGGAGAAGATCATCGTCGGCGCAACGGTTCCGAGCGACGTCGAGCTCGAAGCCGTTCCGTCCGACTGGGGTCCGTCGCTGACGAAATATCGCTACGTCTACTCCGGCGAGCGCGTGATGCTCGTGGATCCGGGCACGCGCACCGTCGTCCAGGAAATCGATTGATGCTGACAGACGGGCGGCCGCCGCGACGGCGGCCGCCCTCCCGGAGTTGACCGCATGACATCGCAGCGAGAAGCCCGGATCGCCGGACTCAGTTTGGCGGCCGTCTACGTCTTGTGTCTGCTGCTGACCGCAATCAGCATGAGTTGAGGCGCAGACCTCCTGCACTGCGCTGCAAAATCCTTCTGGACCGCTTCCCGGACGCGAAAATCGTGGCGCGATGCAGGTCCTGCCCGTATGGTTCTGGCCAAAATCATCATCCGGCGCTGTCGCGCTGGAACCGGGACGCCCGCGTTTGTCCAAGTTCACCCTGCCGGTCCGGCTCGCTCTCCTGGTCGCGGGAACGACGCTGCCGATGATCGTGTTCGCGGTCGGCATCGCCTTCTACAATTACAAGCAGGACCGCAGCGATGCGACCCGCCGCGTGCTTGAGAACGTGCGCAGCATGCGCCTCGTGCTGGATTCCGAGGTGCAGCGGATGGCCGGCGGCTTGCAGGTGCTGGCGCTGACGAACTCGCTGCGCAACGACGACTTCCAAAGCTTTCGCCGCATCGCGCTCGGCTTCGTCGATCAATACGGCAAGGGCGGCATGGTCCTGATCTCCGACCGCAGCGGCCGGCTGCTGTTCTCCTCGGCGACGGAGGATACCGCGAGCCTGCCGCCGCGCGGCAATCTGGAGATCGTCGAGAAGGTGTTCGCGACCAAATCGCCGCAATATTCCGACCTGTTCACCGGCACGCTCAATCAGCGGCAGGTCCTCACGGTCGAAGTTCCGGTGTTCCGCGACGGCGAGGTGATCTACGACCTCTGCTTCGGCCCGCCGGTCAGCATCTTCCAGGAGTTGGTCGAGAAGCAGCGGCCCGACGGGCAATGGACGGTGTCCCTGCTCGACGCCAAGGGCACCGTGTTCGCGCGCGTGCCGAACCCCGGCGAGACGTTCGGCAAACGCGCCTCGGCGTCGCTTTACGCCGAAATGTTTCGCGGCAACGAGGCGTCGCTCCCGACCGTGTCGCTCGACGGCGTTCCGCTCGCCTCCGCCTATACCCGCTCGCGGCTGACCGGCTGGACCGTGGCCGCCGGCGTCCCCGAGAGTTCGCTGATCGCACCGCTCTGGCGCAACATCGCCATCACCAGCCTGATCGGCGGCATCCTGCTGCTGACGGGCCTCACTTTCGCAGTCCGGATGGCGACCACGATCGCGCGCGGCGAGATGCTGCACAATTTACTGATCGATGAGCTCAACCATCGCGTCAAGAACACGCTGGCCCTGATGCAGGCGATCGCGGTGCAGACCTTCCGGAGTTCGAGCCGGGAGGAGCGGATCAAGTTCGAGGGGCGGCTCGGTGCGCTCGCCGAGGCGCACAATCTGCTCAGCCAGGAGAAATGGGCAGGCTCGGAGCTGAAGGATGTGGTGGCCCGCGTGCTCCAGCCGTTCCTGCTCAACGCGCCCGAACGCATCCGGATGGACGGCCCCGCGGTGCCGCTGTCGCCGCGGCTCGCCGTGGTGCTGTCGATGATCGTGCACGAGATCGCCACCAACGCCGCCAAATACGGCGCGCTGTCCAACGAGACCGGCCGGGTGACGCTGGAATGGGAGGTCATCGCCGACACGCCGAAGCCGCGGCTGCGGCTGATCTGGAGCGAGATCGGTGGCCCATTGGTGACGGCGCCGGTGCAGCGCGGCTTCGGCTCGCGCCTGATCGAGCGCAGCGCGCGCGATCAGCTCGGCGGCGAGGCCACCGTCGACTTCCTGCCGCGCGGCGTCGTCTGCACCGTGATTTGCGCGCTGGACGAGGCGCATTGAACCGGGGACATCCGCGATGAAAATCACCAAAGTGCGCACGCACGTCCTCGAGGCAAGACTGTCGCAGCCGTTCGCCTATTCGCGCGCATGGTACGACACGCGCACCGCGATGCTGGTGGAAATCGAAACCGATGACGGCCTCACCGGCTGGGGCGAATGCTATGGGCCGGCGCGGATGACGGCAGCCGTCGTGCAGAGCATCGCGCCGTGGCTGATCGGCGAGGATCCGCTGCGGACCGACGTGCTGTGGCAGACCGTCTACGCACGCCTGCGCGATCACGGCCAGAAGGGGGTCGTGATCCAGGGGCTGAGCGGCGTCGACATCGCGCTGTGGGACATCAAGGGCAAACATTACGGCGTGCCTGCCTGCCAGCTTCTCGGCGGCGCGGCCCGCGATGAGGTGCAGGCCTATGCGACCGGGCTCTATCGGCGCAAGTCGGGCGATCCGCTCGAATATTTGCCGGAGGAAGCAGCCTTATATGCCGCGGAGGGTTTTCGGGCCGTGAAGCTGAAGGTCGGCTTCGGGATCGCGGAGGATGCCGCGGTCACCCGCGCGGTGCGCGAGGCGATCGGTCCCGATGTCGCACTGATGGTCGATGCCAACCACGCCTATGATTCGGTCGCGGCGATCCGGCTCGGCCGCCTGATCGAGCGTTACGACATCGGATGGTTCGAGGAACCGGTGCCGCCGGAAGACGTCGCGGGCTATCGCGCGGTGAAATCCGCGCTCACGATTCCGATTGCCGGCGGCGAATGCGAATTCACCCGCTTCGGCTTCCGCGACCTGTTCGCGTCCCATGCGCTCGACATCGCCCAGCCCGACACCTGCGCGGCCGGGGGCCTCACCGAGTGCAAGAAGATCGCCGACATGAGCGAGGCGTTCGGCATCCGCTACAATCCGCATGTCTGGGGCACCGGCATCGCGATCGCGGCCTCGCTCCAGCTTCTCGCCGTGCTGCCTGCGCACACACCGACCTCGCTGGCGCCGATCGAGCCGATGCTCGAATTCGACCGCACCGAGCATCCAATCCGGCAGGCAATCCTCAAACAGCCGATCGAGCACGCGAACGGCATTGTGCGTGTTCCCGAAGGCCCCGGACTGGGCATCGAGATCAATCGCGAGGCACTCGCGCGTTTTGCCGCAAGTTAAGGCATATCATCGGCGATCAAGCGGCGGTCCTGACCTGCTCAGCCGATTCTGAAGCCCCCGCGTCTCCATTCAATATCAGCGCAGCGCCGCTCGGCGTGCGTTTACGAAAACACGCGCGCTGCCCGGAGCAGGATCGGACAAAGCATGGCCGCTTCGGGAAAGACGCTCGGTCCTTGCAGCGCATAGAACGCGTGCCGAGCCGTACAAATACGGACGCCTGATTTGAAGCTCGATGCGATCAGGAGATTCCACGCAATGACCGGAAGCACCGCACTCATGTGCAATCCCTCGCACAAGGGCTTGCCGCCCGCACCCACCGCACGGGCGGACGATGGCTCGACGTCGGAGCTACGCGCCGCCGACGCGGAGATGACGCGGGTGCTCAAGACAAGGCCGCTTCGCATGGCCTCCGATTCCCATAGCGGTGCCATCGCCTATTGGAAGCACGAGGCGCTGCATGACGTGGTCGAGCCCATGGCCGATCACGTCATCATGACATATCCCGTCGGCTCGCAGGCGCTGGAGCGGCGCAGCGGAAAATCGGCTGCCATCAGCACCGCGCGTCCCGGCGTCGTGACGATCATTCCGGCCGGCTCGACGTCCCGCTGGGACATTCACCGGCCCATGCATGTCGTTCAGCTCTATCTTCCGCAGCGGACGCTGCTGCGCGTCGCCGATGAGGCCAACACGGCAGGCCCTGACGATCTCCTGGAAAGGACCGGGCATCCCGACGCCATCACGTCGCGCCTGCTGCTGAGCGCCGCCGACGCGCTCGATGGCAGCGCCACGCTGGACACACTGTTCAGGCAGCAACTGACGGACCTTCTCGCCACGCGCCTGCTCGCCGCTCATGCGGGTGTCGCAGCCGCGCTGCCGCCGACCATCGGCGGCCTTTCGCCGACGATCCTCCGCCGCGCGATCGAACGCCTGCGTTCGGACAGCGATGCCGACGTTTCGCTTTCGGCGCTTGCGTGCGACGCCGGCCTGTCGCGCTTCCATTTCTGCCGGTCCTTCAAGGAGAGCACCGGGCTGTCGCCGCACGCCTGGCTGCGTCAGCACCGGCTCGAGCAGGCCATGAACATGCTGCGGGAGAGCGATGAATCGGTCGTCTCGATCGCGGCTGCGCTCGGCTATGCCTCGCAGACCGCCTTCGCCGCGGCATTCAAGAAGCTCACGGGCGAAACGCCGAGCGATTGGCGCAGGCGCGTGCGTTAGCAGCAATCGCGCGACAGGGACGGCAATCGCTCTGGGGCGGTCGAACATCTGGTTCGCTACACATCGCAACGTCACATCATGCGGACGGAGACAGACGATGGACTGGAAACGCCTTGCAATTGCACCGCGACGAAAAGCCGTCTCGACGGCGATCGTGTATGGGCTCTCATTGACCGTGCGTCTGACCTCGCCGACGGCCGAGGAAGCGCCGGCGCAAATCGGGCAAAGCGCCAATGCCGCGACGTCGGTCCTGATCAGTCATGATTGGCCGCGGCAGCCTGCGATGCCGCTAGCCCTGCGCGGCTGGCCGCTCGGTCCGCGAAGCTGCCGCACAGCCTGTGAAGGCCCCGCGCTGCTGTCCTCTCTGCCGAACTGCACCGCGCCGTAACGGCCCGGCCGTCTCCGTCTCACCTCTCCGCGTGATCATCGATCGCAACAGGCTCTGCTTGCATTCGGCAGCAGCGATGACGCGCGCGTTTCGAACCAACCAGACCCAAGAACCAGATCCAAGAACCAAACCCAAAAACAAAACCCAAAAATCAAACTCAGGAGTGAACCACATGCGACTACTCATCATCGGCGCCGGCTTCGCCGGCATGTATGCCGCCCTCTCCGCCGCCCGCCTGCGCGACATCAAGGGCGCTTCGCCTGACAATCTCGAAATCGCGCTGATCGCACCGGAGCCGACGCTGGTGGTCCGTCCGCGGCTCTATGAGCCGAAGCCGCACACCTTGACGGCACCGCTGCTCGATGTCCTCGAGGCGATCGACGTCGATTACATCCAGGGCAGCGCCGAGACCGTCAACACCGAGGCGCGGACGGTGCAGATCACGACGGCAAAGGGCACGAAGAAGACCGTGTCCTACGACCGTCTGGTGGTCGCCACCGGCAGCCGCCTGTTCCGCCCCAACATGCCCGGCCTTGCCGAGCACGGTTTCAGCGTCGATTCCCTCGATGACGCCATTGCGCTGGACAAGCATCTGCACGGTCTCGCCGATCGGCCTGCCGTGAACGGACGCGACACGGTCGTCGTTGCCGGCGGCGGTTTTACGGGCATCGAGGCCGCAACCGAGCTGCCCGCGCGCCTGCGCAAGATCCTCGGCAAGGATTCCAGGATGCGCGTGATCATCGTCGAGCGCAACAGCGCGATCGCTCCCGACATGGGCGACGACGCCCGCCCAGTGATCGAGCAGGCGTTGCGCAAGCTCGGCGTCGAGACGCGGTTAGGGGCCGGCGTCACCTCGCTCGACAGATCCGGCGTGACGCTGTCGACCGGCGAGCATATCGAGACCGAGACGGTGGTCTGGGCCGCGGGTATCCGCGCCGCGCCGTTGACGGCGCAGATTCCTGCCGAGCGCGATAATTTCGGCCGGCTGCTGGTGGATCGCGATCTGCGCGTATCAGGTGTCGCCGGCGTCTTCGCCACCGGCGATGCGGCGCGGGCCGCCTGCGACGACGACGGCAATTACGCGCTGATGTCGTGCCAGCACGCCACGCGGATGGGTGCCTTTGCCGGCAACAACGCCGCCGCGGAGCTGCTCGGCACTCCCACCAGGCCCTATCACCAGAAGGCCTACGTCACCTGTCTCGATCTCGGCGAAGCCGGCGCGCTGTTCACGCGCGGCTGGGAGCGCAAGGTCGAGATGGTCGGCGACGTCGCCAAGAAGACGAAGCAGGAAATCAACACCGTCTGGATCTATCCGCCGAAGGCCGAGCGCGCCGCCGCGCTCGCGTCGGCCGATCCGGAACGCGTCACCGACGTCTGACGCACGAAGCGATGACGGCCGCGCACTCCCGGCGGCGCGGCCTGTTCAACCAGGACCAGCCGGGAACATTCATCATGCAACAGGAGACAAACATGAACCTGCACAACACGTCTTATCCCACGTCATCCGGCCCCGAAGAGCTCGTTCCGTCGCGCTATGCGCTCAAGGTGGGCGAGATCGACGTGCTCGTGGTCAGCGATGGCGTGCTGCCGCTGCCAACCACGATGCTGGCGCACAACGCCGACCCGACCGTCCGGGCGGCCTGGCTGCACGACATGTTCCTGCCGCAGGATGCCTTCGACTGGGCGCTGAATGCGGTCATGGTCCGCAGCGGCGGCAAGACCATCCTCATCGACGCCGGCCTCGGATCCGATCCGAACCTGAACCTGCCGCGGGCCGGCCAGTTGATCAGGCGACTCGAGGCCGCCGGCATCGACCTTTCTTCCGTGACTGACCTGGTGCTGACTCACATGCACATGGACCACGTCGGCGGTCTGCTCGTCGACGGCGTGAAACAACGGCTGCGCAAGGACCTGCGCATCCACGTGGCCGCCGCCGAGGTCAAGTTCTGGGAGGCGCCCGATTTCTCCCGCGTCTCCATGCCGCCGGGATTCCCGGACGCGCTTCGGGCAGCCGCCAAGCGTTTCGTGAGCGAGTACGGCAGTCAGTTGCGGACATTCGATGAGACGTCCGAGATCGCGCCCGGCGTCATCGCCCGGCGCACCGGCGGTCACACCCCCGGACACAGCGTGGTCCGCGTGGCCTCCGGCGGCGACGCCCTGACATTCGCCGGCGACGCCGTGTTTGCCGTCGGGTTCGAACAGCCCGACTGGCACAACGGTTTCGAACACGACCCCGAGGAAGCCGCGCGGATTCGCGTCCGTCTGCTGCGCGAGCTTGCCGAGACCGGCGAGATGCTGGTGGCGACGCATTTGCCGTTCCCCTCCATCGGCCGCGTGGCAACCGACGGCGACGCGTTTCGTTTCGTGCCGGTGTTCTGGGACTACTGACGAACGGATCGGTTAAGCCGAACCAGGGCGCGCACTCATGGCCTTCATGAGCGCGCGCCCTTTTGCCATCGATGACGGGCAAACGAGACGGAGCTACCCGATGGTCTGAAGCGCCGGAAACGTCTCGAGCAGCCAGATGCTCACATTCGAGACCGCGCCGGTCAGGAAGCCGATGCCGGTGATCACCATCAACACGCCCATGGCGCGCTCGACATTGACGAGATGGCCCTTCATGCGCGCGAACAGTTTTGAGAACTGCTCGATCATCAGCGCGGCGATCAGGAAGGGAATGCCAAGGCCCGCGGAATAGACCGCGAGCAGGCCTGCACCCTTGGTCACCGTGGTTTCGGCCGCAGCGATCGAGAGGATCGCGGCCAGGATCGGGCCGATGCAGGGCGTCCAGCCGAACGCGAAGGCGAGCCCCATCACGTAGGCGCCCCACAGACCGACGGGTTTTGGCGCGGTCAGCCGCCCCTCGCGCATCAACAGGCCGATGCGCGTCAGTCCGAGGAAGTGCAGGCCCATCACGATGATGACGATGCCGGCGAGGATCGACAGCTCGGCCGACCAGGTGCGGATCAGCCCGCCGATCAGCGAGGCGCTGGCGCCGAGCGCCACGAACACGGTGGAGAAGCCGAGCACGAACAGCAGCGCCGACATCATGATCGCGCGCTTGGAGGCCGCGGCCTCTTCATCGCTCTCGACATGCTCGATCGTCGCGCCCGTGAGATAGATCAGGTAGGGCGGGACCAGCGGCAGGACGCAAGGGGAGAGGAAGCTGACAAGGCCGGCAATCAGCGCCGCCGGGATCGAGACATTTTGCATGATGCAGTCGGAGCCATCTCAGGCGCCGGCAGGGCGCGCGGGGACTGCGCGCGGGCCGGAGCACCGGCTCAGGTGTAGCCGATGCCGGAGAATGCGCAACAGAGGCGCATAAAACCAGGGCTCCTCCCGATGCCGTCCGTGATCACAGATGCGGCATCGGGACGCGCACAAATCTCGCCAAAAAGCGAGACTCGGCGGCGTGGCTACTTCACCACGCGGAGCAGCGGACGCCGGGGCTGGTCCTGCGTCTGCTTGGAAGGGGGCTGCGGTTCGCTTCCGGCGCTCCGCAGCATTTCGTCGCACAGTGCCTTGAGATCGGCACCGTCAATTCCTTTGAGCTTCATCCGCACGTCGAGGATGACAATGGACAGCAGCTCGGCCGACTCACGGCTGTTCATCTCGTTGAGCGCCCTGCGGCACTCCTCGAGCGTTTCCAGCACCGACTGCAACTGTTCGTCTGAATGCGACACCGGCGTTCTTTCCGTTAATTCGGCCTGTGAGACGTGTTTGTGGTGATCCCCTCGGCCCCCATCGAGGACCCAGAATAGCACGAGGCTCCTGCGCTTCCGAACATGATTTCAGTGTGTTTCTGCGCTGAAACCGCAGTTCCCGCGACCATCGCGCTGCTGCGCTGTTGGCGATGGGAGAAACAGTCGGAGACAAAACGCGGGATGCGCCGTCGTTGATCCATTCGCGAAGCCAGCAACGCCGTGCGTGCAAGACCGTCCATCGCGGACAACGCCGACAATCCCGCAGCCGTTTCAAGGCTCGCAACGGAACTCACGCGACACCCCTCACCCGGGCGACAAATTGCCCGATTCCCAACCTCATTCCCCGTCCCGGCAGCACTTGGATACCACCCGCGACACAGTAAGGATGACGTTCAAAACTCGTCGTTCCCCAACCCGTCGTGGTTGTGGTTTGCGCCAGATTCTGCCAGTTTACCGACCCGAAGGGACTTGTATGCACTCCTTGGCGGAAAGGGGCGTTCCACTGGAGGAACGCCTAAAGACAAATATCAGCGGCCTCTCCGATTGGGATGCGGCCCGGATATTCTTGGAAGTCGTTCGACGCGGCAGTTTCCGCTCGGCGGCCGAACGCCTGTCTCTGTCGATCAACGCCGTCCGCCGCCGAATCGATGATTTTGAGCGCCAGACCGGCACCACCCTGTTCACCCGCGACGTCCACGGCACGCATCTGACCGACGAAGGCGCGCTGGTGGTCTCCGCCGTCGAGCGCATGGAGGCGGCTGCCTTCGACGTATTGCGCACCAGCGATTCGACGGCCAACGCCCTCTCCGGCGAAGTCCGCGTCGCCGTGACCGAGGGCCTGGGCACGTTCTGGCTGGCCCCACGGCTGGTCGAATTCCAGCAGGCCTATCCGAAGATCATCGTCGACCTGCACTGCGCGATGCGCTCGGCCGACGTCTCCCGCCACGAAGCCGACGTCGCCATCCATCTGTCGCGGCCTTCGGCGCTCGACGTCAAGCTGGTGCGGCTCGGCCGCATGCATCTGATGTTCTGGGCTTCGGAAAAATACCTCGAGAAATACGGCACGCCGCGCTCGGCCCTCGAATTGATCAAGCACCGTCTGGTGCTGCAATTCGCCGACCAGCTCGCCGCCAAGGAAACTTTTGAGAGCTTCTTCCCGGGCGTTCCGGAACGTGACCTTCTGGTCATGAAGACCAACGTCTCAAGCGCCAACTACTGGGCGGTCGCGAATGGCGCCGGAATTGGCGTATTCCCGAGCTACGCCATTGCGCTTGGCGGGAAGCTGATTCCACTGGAGGTCGAGTTGAACCGACCGCTGGATATCTGGTTGTCCTACCATCCCGGTAGCGGCCGGATTCCACGCGTGCGGCACATGATTGACTGGCTGATCGAAGCCTTCAATCCGGCTCGCTTCCCGTGGTTTAAGGAAGAATTTGTGCATCCGCACGAATTCAAGGACTCGTATATGGGCGAACCCCTGACCCACCTCTTCGGGGGGTTTTCAACCGAAGAACGATGAGAAAACGAATGAAAACAGCGGCGAAAAGAATGAAGCAGCGCAGTGCCGGCAAGCCGGACATTGAGCTGGGCAAGCGGATCCGTCTGCGGCGTGTCGAGATGAAGATCTCGCAGGCTGAGCTCGGCGACAAGCTCGGCGTCAGCTTCCAGCAGGTCCAGAAATACGAGAAGGGTGTCAATCGCGTCGGCGCAGCCCGCCTTCAGCAGATCGCCACCTCCCTCGATGTGCCCGTGACCTTCTTCTATGACGGCGACAACAAGGCGCGCGAAGTCGAGAGCCTGCTCTTCCTCGATTCGGCCTTCAGCCTTCGCCTGCTGCGCGCCTACAGCAAGATCAAGGACCAGACGGTGCAGCGTCAGCTCGTCTCGCTGATGGAATCGATCGCGGCGAACGAAGCCTGATCGATCGACGGTCTGGCCGTTACGGCCGATGTTCAATCCGCCGCGTCGCGGGGGCGCGGCCGGATTGAACGAGACCGACCGGATCAGACGAACTGGATCAGATCTGGCCCGCGCGCTGTCCGCGCGTGGCCCTTCCGGGGCGGTCTGACCGCCCCTTTTTCTTGACCCTTTTCTTGGCTTTTTCTCGCCATCGTCCGCGGTTGTCGCGAACCCATCCCGCCTTTGCTGCGACCTAATCGAGAGCCTCGCGACGTCACGCGCGGGGCTTTCGACTGCCGTGCTTAATGGGACCTCAACATTGATGCCCTAACGTCCCGCCGATCTTACCCATCGGCGCACGTGGCGCGGCGACCGGGAATTGCCAATAAGCGCGGCCCGTCCGGGCCCCGTCCTCATGGGAAGACCAGACAGATGTCGAAGCGCCATGCCGTGATCATTGCCGCAAATCTGTTCGCGGTGGGCCTGTTCGCCAGCGCCTCCGCGCTTGCGCAAACCGAGACCACGGGACAGGCCGGCCCGAAGCCGGCAACTGCGGCCGGCACGGTGCCAGCCACAGCCAATCCGGCTCATGCGGCTGCGCCGAAAGCTGCCGCGACGGCTACATCGACGGCTGAGAGCCGCTCGGCCTCGGCGCTCGCGATGACGCACGAGCCGACCTATGACGAGAGGACTGCCCAGCGGATCAAGGATGCCGCGCTCAGCTATTCCGACCTTGCGGTGCGCGGCGGCTGGCCGACCATCCCGGCGGATGCGAAGTTCGCGCTCGGCGTCCAGGGCGCCAACGACGAACTGCTGCGCAAGCGGCTGATCGTCTCCGGCGATCTCGCCGTCGACAAGGCCAGCGGCGCCTTCGACCAGGATCTCGCGGACGCGGTGAAGCGCTTTCAGGCCCGCCACGGGTTGGCGCCGACCGGCACGATGACGCCGCGCACGCTCGCGGCGATGAACGTCTCCGTGCAGAAGCGCATCCGCCAGCTCGAGGCTTCGCTGGAGCGGCTCGAGAACATGAATTTCGGCTTCGGCCAGCGCTATGTCGTGGTCAACATCCCCGCCGCTTTCGCCGAGGCGGTCGAGAACGACGTCGTGGTGCGGCGCTATCGCGTCATCGTCGGCAAGACCGAGAAACCATCGCCGACATTGACGGCGCAGATCAGCAGCGTCGTGCTCAATCCGACCTGGACGGTGCCGTCCTCGATCGCCAAGACCGAGATCTCCGCGCATATGCGGAAAGATCCGACTTATCTGTCGCGCATGCACATGGAAGTGCTCGACGGCCACGACAATCCGATCGATCCGCATTCGGTCGACTGGTCGGGCGCGCACACGCCGAACTTCACCGTGCGGCAGCAGAACGGCACCTTCAACGCGCTCGGCGCAGTGAAGATCGACATGCCTAACCCCTATTCGGTCTACATGCACGACACCAACCAGCGCAATCTGTTCAGCGACGACTACCGCTTCGATTCCCACGGTTGCTCGCGGGTCGACAATGTGCGCGATCTCGCGGCGTGGCTGCTCAAGGACCAGCCGAAATGGAGTCGCGCCGCGATCGACACGGAGATCGCCACTGGTCAGCATCTCGACGTCGCCATGACGAAGAAGGTGCCGGTGGCCTGGATCTACCTCACGGCATGGATGACCAGGGACCAGACCGTCCAGTTCCGCAACGACGTCTATAATCAGGACGAGCAACTGCTCGAGGCGACAGCCGAAGAGGCCGCGTTCTTCGGCAAGGCCGCCGGCCATCCGCTGACCGCGCACATGGCGCAGTAGGATTGGCGCAGTAGGCGCCTCGCGCCATGCAATCGCGGCACAGGCGGATGCAAATCCCCTCGCCTTGCCGCGGTTGACCGCGGCCTCGCCTCGGCCGCACATTGCGCCCGGCCTATCACAAGCGAGCGCACGATGCCTGATCTCTCCAACGAAAAATCCCACGCCGACGGCAAGATCCTCCAGCACACCGCTGGCGGCGTCGGCGTCATCACCTTCAACAATCCCGACAAGCGCAATGCGATGTCGCTGGAGATGTGGGAAGGATTTGGCGAGGCGCTGACGGACTTGCGCGACGACGATGCCGTGCGCGTCGTGATCCTGCGCGGCGCCGGCGGCAAGGCGTTCGTGTCGGGCGCCGACATCAGCCAGTTCGAGAAGACGCGCCACAACGCAGCGGCATCGGAGGAATACGGCAAGCGGAGCGCCGCGCAGCGGGCGCTGCTCGCGGACTATCCCAAGCCGACGATCGCCTGCATCGAGGGCTTTTGCCTCGGCGGAGGCATGCAGGTCGCGATGCTCGCCGACATCCGCCTTGCCGCGCATGGCAGCCAGTTTGGCATCCCTGCGGCAAAACTCGGCATCGCCTATGGCTATGACGGATTGAAGCATCTGGTGTCGCTGGTCGGTCCGTCCTGGGCGCGGCTCCTGATGTACACGGGCATGCGGATCGATGCCACGGAGGCGCTGCGCATCGGATTGGTCGAGCGCGTATTCCCGGTCGACCAGCTCTGGGGCGAGACCATGGGAATCGCACAGACCATCTCCGAGAATGCCCCGCTCGCGATCAAGGCCGCCAAGCTCACCATCGCGCAGGTGCTGAAGGACGAGAGCGGTCGCGACATGGACGCGATCAAAGCGGTTGGCACCGCGTGTATGGACAGCGCGGATTTCCGCGAAGGCCGGCAGGCCTTCATGGAAAAGCGCAAGCCGAAGTTTCAAGGGAGGTAGGTAGCCCCGGCGTTCGGTCGCGCCAACAATCGCGCCGACGCATTGCGGGCGCGTGTTTCGAAGAGACGCACTAGGCAGATCTGGAGAACCCGATGTCATCGTCAATCACCGCGCCGGGCCCAACCGGAACCTTTCCAGGTCTTGACTGATTGAGATTGTGGAAGACGATCTTGTCGCGCCATACCTTGCGGAGAAAATCTGCGAACACGTCGATTGTCAGCTGCTCGCCGGGACAACGTCGATAGCCGAAGCCGAACGGGGCGAATCCGGCGTAGTCGCAAACTGGTGCCGGCTTTCCTTCCGACACGGCAAACACTGTGCCGAAACCGCTGTTGGTGATGCCGGTTTTCCGCCCGTCACTGACCGGAAGCGTCGTAGTGTCAAAGGGGCAACGCGGCAGACCGATCTGCTTGCATTTTGCCTCATCGATCTGGGCGCTGGTCGGCACGCCCAGGTACCGCTGAGGGTCGAACCGCTCAGGCTCTTTCCACAGACGCGGGTCGAAGCTCGTCTCGGTGTGGGGCGTATTCATGTATGAGTGCCGCTCGTAGGGCACACCGAACTGGGCGAATGGAGAGCCGCCGTAGAAGGACGAGGCGCGCGTGTCCGTGATCGCAGAAATGCTGCCGCCGTTCGGCGAGATGGTGCGGAAGAACTCCATCACCAGAAGCTCGAGGGGCGTATACGGCGCTCCGCTCGCATTGTCGAAGTCCCCGCTCATCGTCTTTTGGAAGGCCGCTCGCACCGCTTGATCCCCTCCGTTCTGGTTCAGGCGCGTCATGATGCCGAAGATGGAGTTTCCCCATTGGCTCAGCGCCACGAAATTGTGGAAGCATTCAAAGACAACGTCCTTCTTGGCAAAATGCTTTCCGTCGCCCGCATTCCTGAGCCAGTAATAGGCGATGGTCTTGTCGGGATTGGAAACCCTTTCGTTCGCTATGTCGTCCAGCCTCGCATCAATCCATTTCGCAAGGAACGGCCGAAGCGCCCTCACGGTCATATAGTTTTCGTACACGATCTCCTGCAATGGATTGCGAAAGGCGAGCACCGTGTTGAAGGCCTCTCCGATCGCGCGGACTTGAGGCGGGACCGCGTCGCCCTGCACGCCGAGGTGCAGATCCCAATAGATATCCCAAAAATGGTCGAGGTAGTGGCGCATGAAAGGCTTGTCGGCATACCTGGGGCCAAGAAGCGTGTCGAAAAACGCGACTACCTTGGCCTGATACTTCGGAACATAAAGGTCGGGAGTGACGCCGGTGAAATAGATACGCTTGCGCAGGTTGTTGGGGCCGCGATTCTCGAGCCCCTCGAGGAAAACTGTCACGCCGTCCGAAGGGGTCGGCTTCCAATCTTCGTAGAGCATTCCCCAAAAGTCCCAAGGAATCGCGTCCTGCTTGGTGAGAGGAAGGTCGATCATGGGGAGGAGCGGTCGCTCGCCGGCGAAGATGCTGCCGAGAAAGAACGGGACCACAGCGTTGTCGACGTAGTCGCGGTCGAAGTGACTTGGGATCGTAGCGCGGAATTTCGCCAAGGCCGCCGAGAGGTCAGGAGCCTGAGGCGCAGCAGACGCCTGAGTGGAGAGCCCGCCTGCAGCAAGAGCCGCCGTGCCCATGAGGAGCATTCGTCTTTCCATGGATAGAGGAGAAAGATTATCCGCCGAGTCTTCTAAGGACTTTGAGCTTGCAGAGGCGCCATCTTCGAACGGCTGATGCTGGGGCATAGGCGTTAACTCCCTCGTGGCAACTCCTCGCGCGAGTATGACGGTTCCTTACAGACTTGCTCGACCGGAACGAGGCGCGCATGAAGATGCCGATTCAATCGAACTTCGGAAGGTGCGGACATCGGCAAAAACCCTCGGCAGCTTGCGATGAAGCACCTCCCAGATTCTGAATGACGCGGTCAAAACCCAAGTCTGGGCGCGCGTGTGCCGTGGCTGGTTGCCTTCAAGGCGATCGGCACAGCCTGCATGGACAGTGCGGATTTCGCGAGGGCAGGTCTTCATGGAGAAGCGCAAGCCGCAATTCCAGTGGCGGTGAACAAGCCGAAACTGAACATGCATTCAGGAAGATTAATTTCTCGCGCGCCGGCAACAACTTAGCAACCAACTGATCTGCCACCGGTTCTTTCGTCATCAATTTGAGGGAGATGACGATGAAACCAAAGTTTGCTGTTGTAGGTCTGGCTGCGTTGGGTGGTGTGATGCTCGCTTCCGGACCGGCGCTCGCGGCGATGCCGAACGGCATTCCACAGGCCGATCAGATCGCAAGCGGTCCAGCCGCTGAGGTCGATCAGGTTCGCTGGGTGTGTAACCCCTGGGGCCGCTGCTTCTGGCGTCCCAACTACTATGGCGCCTACGGCTATTACGGCGGACCGCGACGCTTCTACGGCGCGCGTCCGTGGGGCTGGGGCGGTCATCGCCACTGGCGTCGCTGGTGAACTGCGAGGGGCCGTGAGGCCCCTCTTCTTTGACTACAGCGCCCCGAGCACAGCTTTCGTAATTTCCGCCGTGCCATTGCTGCCACCAAATTCCATCGGCTTGATTCCGCCGGCATAGACCTGGTCCACCGCGCGCTCGATCTGCTCACCGGCTTCGGCCGCACCTTCGACGCCGTGCTTGTCGGCGAGCCAGTCCAGCATCATCGCCGCCGACAGGATCATGCCGGTGGGATTGGCCTTGCCCTGCCCCATGATATCGGGCGCGGTGCCGTGGCACGGCTGGAACACCGCGTATTTGTCGCCGATGTCGGCCGACGGCGCCATGCCGAGGCCGCCGATCAGGCTCGCGGTGATGTCGGAGACGATGTCGCCGAACATGTTCTCCATCACCATCACGTCGAAATCCCAGGGCCGCTTCACCAGCATCGCCGAGCAGGCATCGACATAGAGCCGGTCGGTCTTCACGGCGGGATGCTTCTTCTCGATCTCGTCGAAGATGCCGCGGAAGAAGGCAAAGGCCTTGAACACATTCGCTTTGTCGACGCAGGTCAGCATCCCCGGCTTGCCGCGCGCCTTGCGCCGTTCGGCCAGCCGAAACGAGAACTCGAACAGGCGCTCGGAGGTCCTGCGCGTGATCACCAGCGTCTCGCGCGCGTCTTCATGGGTGACGACGCCTTTGCCCATCGAGGCGAACAGTCCCTCGGTGGACTCGCGGATCACGACGAGATCGATGCCGCGCTTGTCGGCGCCGACGATCGGGCTCGGCACGCCCGGAATCAGCCGCGCCGGGCGCACGCCGGCATAGAGATCGAAGATGAAGCGAAGCTCGATCTGCGGAGCGATCTCGGTGTTATCGGGATAGCGCACCGACGGCAGGCCGCATGCGCCGAGCAGGATCGCGTCGGCTTCCTCGCAGAGCTTGATGGTCGAATCCGGCATCGATTTGCCGGTCGCAAGATAATTGGTGGCGCCGGCGGGCGCCTCGGTGAAGCGAAAGCTGAGGCCGGATTTCTGCTCGATCTTGCGCAGGACCTCGATGGCCGGCGCCATGACTTCGGGACCGATGCCGTCACCGGCGAGCACGGCAATGTGGAAGGCGTTGTTGGCGGACATGGAGTGTTCCTGCGCGAAGGAGAGTGTGGCGAGGAGTGCGACGAAGCAATCCAGATTGTGTCCGCGGAGGGATTTCTGGATTGCTTCGCTTCGCTCGCAATGACGGAGGAGAGAGCGTTGGTTACGGCGTCAGCACCGTGCGCCCAACCACCGCGCCCTGCTGCAATTGCACCAGCGCGTCATTGGCCTTGGCGAGTGGTGCCGTCGTCACCGGGATCGGCGCGATGCTCTTGGTGCGCACGAGATCGAGCAGCTCCTGCGTCTCGCGCAGGTTGCCGACATAGCTGCCCTGGATCGTCACCGCCTTGATCGGGATCAGCGGCAAGGCCCAGGTCGCGCCGCCGCCGAACAGGCCGACGATGACGAGCTTGCCGCCCTTGGCGAGGCAGTCGAAGCCGAGCTGCGTGGTCGCGGCATTGCCGACGAGGTCGATCACGGCGCGGATCGGCCCGCCTGCCTTCTTGGCCAGTTGCTCCAGCGCATCCGGCGCCTTGGGATCGACGGTGGCGAGCGCACCGGCCTTCTCGGCCGCTTCGCGCTTCCTGGCGTCGATGTCGAGCATGATCGCACCCTTGCCGCCCATTGCTTTCAGCAACGACAGCGCCATCAGGCCGAGGCCGCCGGCGCCGAACATCACGATCGGCGTGTCAAAATGCTGCTCGACCTTCTTCAGCGCGCTGTAGGTCGTGACACCCGAGCAGGCGTAGGGCGCGGTCGTCGCGGGGTCGAGCCCTTTCAGATTGAGCAGATAGCGCGGATGCGGCACCAGCATGTGGTCGGAATAGCCGCCGTCGCAATAGACCCCGAGCGAGCGCGGCGTCGCACACATGTTCTCGTCGCCGGCAAGACAAACAGCACATTTGCCGCAGCCGATCCAGGGATAGACCAGGCCGATATCGCCGAGCTTGAGATCGCCCTGGTCGGTCGGCTTCACGTCCGGCCCGAAGGCCGCAATCTCGCCGACAGTCTCGTGGCCCATCGTCAGCGGCAGATTGATGCCACGATCTTTCAGCGACAGCGGCTTGCGGCCGTGGCCGAGATCGTAGCCGCCCTCCCAGATGTGGAGGTCGCTGTGGCAGACGCCGGCGGCCTTCACCTTGATCAGCACCTGCGTGCCCGATGGCTGCGGCGTGGCCTCGTCGAACTCCTGCAGCGGCGCCTTGAAATCGGCAACCTTGAAACTCTTCATCGGCGTTCTCCCGGCATATTTCTTGTTGTCGCGCCACCATGCCACGGGCGGCGAGGCGAGACAAACCTGTCTAGTTGACGCCGGCGGACGATGGCAAGCCGATCTCGTCGCGCAGCGCATCGGTATGCTCGCCGAGCACGGCCATCGTCCTGGCCGGCGTGGTGTCGGCGCCCGACATCCGGAACGGCAGATTGAGCACCTGGAACGCGCCGCCTCCGTCCTCCACCGACGAGAGCGCCTGCCGATGTGCGAGCTGCGGATCGGCCAGCGCCTCGGATACGGTGCGATAGGCCGAGGCCGGCACGCCGGCCGCGCTCAGATCGACAATGCATGCATCGGTCGAGAGCTGTTTCGACCAGGCCTCGACGCCGTCCATCATGTCGGCCCAATTCTCGCGGCGAGGCGCATAGCTGGAGAAGCGCGGATCGGAAATCCATTCGGGGCGGCCGATCACACCCATCAGACATTGAAACGTCTTTTCGCTTGCGACCGTGATCATGACATAGCCGTTCGCAGTCTCGGTCGGGCCGAACATCGGGCGCGGCGGCGGCTTCACCGCGAATTGCGAGTTCTGCAACTCGATCACCGTCAGCGTCAGCATCGACTCCAGCATGGAGACGTCGATGTGCTGGCCAAGGCCAGTCACCGTGCGCTGGTACAGCGCCGACGCGATCGCGCCAAAGCCGTAGGTGCCGGTGACGACGTCGGCGTGATAGATGCCGCAATAGTCCGGGCGGTTGCGGCCTGGCTGATAGGCGAGATGCGCCATGTCGTAGCCGGAGGCCGCATGGATCACCGGCGCATAGGCCGGCAGCTCGGCCGAGGGGCCGCTCTGGCCGTAGCCGGAGATCGAGCAGTAGATCAGCTTCGGGTTGACCGGGCGCAGGCTGTCGTAGTCCAGCCGCAGGCGGCGCATCACGCCGGGACGAAAATTCTCGACCAGAATGTCCGCGGTCGCGACCAGCCGTCGCACCGCTTCCCTGCCGTCCTCGGATTTGAGGTCGAGCACCACGCTCTTCTTGCCGACATTGAGCTGGCCGAACACGGTGCTGCAGCCCTTGCGCAGCGGCGGCCGGGTCCGCATCGTCTCGCCGCCGTCGGTCTCGATCTTGATGACCTCGGCGCCCATGTCGGCGAGCATCCGTGCGCAATGGGGGCCGGCGATGGTGGTCGAAAAATCCAGGACCCTCAGGCCCGCGAAGGCCTTTGGCGTCGTCCCCTCATGCTTATCTGCTAGCTGCATACTTGCTGGCGTCCTTGTCGAGTCCTTGGGGTCCGTTAGGAACGATCAACGTTCTTTATTGTTGGTGCCTCGACCCTAGAGGGCGGCGGCTGAGTAGGAAAGTCTTTACCGAACGGACGCGTCGCGTGGGCAGGCTTGGGACTTCCGAGGTAACTGGACCCGTTCTTGCATAGCAGCAAGCGGGATCGGATGAGGGCAGCAGTTCTTGAGGGTCTTGTTCGTTACGACTGAGATGGACGACTTCGTCCGCGTCGGCGGACTTGCAGCCGTTTCCGCCGCGCTCCCGAGGGCCCTTCGCCCCTTCGCCGATATCCGGGTGATGCTGCCCGGCTACCGCGATATCATCGAGCAACTCACGCATATTCAGATCGTTGGCCGCTGTCCCGCGTTTGCGGAGATGCCGGCCTGCTCGCTCGGCCGGGCCGCGACCAAGGACGGCCTGCCGGTCTATGTGCTGTTGTGCTCACAACTCTACGACCGGCCCGGCAATCCCTATGGCGACGAGTCCGGGCGTGACTGGCCCGACAACGACATCCGTTTCGCACGCTTTGCTTCGGCAGCTGCTGAGCTTGCCATGGGCAAGCTGGACAAGAATTGGGCAGCAGACCTGGTTCACGCCAATGACTGGCAGGCCTCCCTGGTGCCGGCCTATCTCGCCTGGCGTGGCAGCAAGCTCCCCTCGATTCTGACCATCCACAACCTCGCCTATCAGGGCCTCTTCCCAAAAGACTCGCTGCGGCGGATTGGCGTCCCCGAGAGCTCCTTCCACATCGACGGCGTCGAGTTCTACGACCAGCTCTCCTTCCTCAAGGCCGGGTTGGTTTACGCCTCGCACCTCACCACCGTCAGCGGCACCTATGCGCGAGAGATCACCACGGACGAATTCGGCTGCGGTCTGGAAGGCCTGCTCCGCCTGCGCTCCGACGCCTCCGAGCTGACCGGCATCCTCAACGGCATCGACGAGAGCTGGGACCCGCGCTCCTGCGCCCAGCTCGCCCAGCAATTCGGCGCCGGCGACTGGGTCGGCAAGAAGGCCAATGCGGATTATGTCCGCAAGCAGTTCGGGCTTGCGGTGTCGCGCGGGCCGATATTCGGCATCGTCGCGCGGCTCGTGCACCAGAAGGGCATCGACCTCGTGCTGGCCGCGGCCGACGAGATCATCGATGCCGGCGGCCAGATCGTGGTCACCGGCTCCGGCGAGCCCGCGCTCGAACAGGCCTTGGTCGACGCCCATCGCCGCCGTCCCGACGCCATCGGCGTCACCATCGGCTTCAACGACGCCCAGGCCAGGCGCATCTTCGCCGGCAGCGACTTTACATTGATGCCGTCGCGCTTCGAGCCGTGCGGCCTCAGCCAGATGTATGCCCAGCGTTTTGGCTCGCTGCCGATCGGTCACCAGACCGGCGGCCTCGCCGAGACCATCACCGACGGCGAGACCGGATTCCTGTTCTCAAAGCCCTCGCACGAATCCTTCCTCGGCGGCGTCCGCCGCGCCTTCGAGGCCTTCATGGCGCAGGACCAGCTCGACACCATGCGCCGCAGCGCCATGGGACGGTCGTTCTCCTGGAGCATCTCGGCCGGCAGCTACAGCGCGCTGTATAGGAAGCTGGCGTCTGTGTGAGGCCGGGACGCTCCCTCACACTCCTCTCGTGCCCCGGACGCAGCGCAGCGCTCTTGCGGTGCGCCGCTGAGCCGGGGCCCATGTCGCGCCGGAGTTCGTGGCCTATGGGTCCCGGCTCTACGCCGCAACGCTCACGCGTTGCGACTTGTCCGGGACACGAGCGCGGAGCTCACCCGATTCCGCGCACGTCCATCTGCGGCCGGCCGATCCAGGCGCGGTTGAGACAGCGGGTCATCCAGTCGGGCTGCGGCTCGCCCCGTAGCCGCGCCTGCGCTTCCTGGTAGGGGCCGACATAACGCAACCGATCCGGCAATTTTGGATAGACGCGCCTGATCCATGTCAGCGCGTTGTCGGCGGATCTGGTGTCGCGCTCATCCAGCTCAAACCCAAATCCCGCGCGCAACGGCTCCGGCAGCAAGCGCGCCGTGAGCGCACGATACCATCGCGGCGGCCGCAGCCATGGACGCGCGCCACCAAAAATCTGCGCAGCGATCTCGCGCGCGGCCGGGCTGACGGTCAGCGTCTCCGACCGCGCCATCGCTGCGGTGTAGGCCGCGAAGCCGGCCCAGTCCGCCGGCAGATCGTCCCCCGTCAACCCGAACAACGCGCCAAACGTCCGGCTCTCGCTCCAGTAGCGCTCGCGGTCGTCCGCCGAGAGCGGCGGCAGGACCAGATCGTGCGCCATCAGCGCAGTCTCGACCAGCGTCGCATGAACCCACCGCAGCGACGGGATGTCGTTGGCGCAGTAGCGCGAGCCGGCTGCGAACGGACCGACCGTCTCCGGCATCTCGCCGACGATCATGCCGTGGCGCCGGTGCAGTTGCCGCGACGACAGCAAGGCACGGTCGAACGAGCCGAACACCATGGCAAAGACAATGTCGAAGGTGCGATGGAAGCGGCCGATCGGATCGGCAAAGGTTTTTGAATGCTCGGCGATGGCAGCTGCGACCCAGGGATGCGCAAGTTGCAGCAGCAGCGCGCGGCCGGCGCCGAGGAAGATCACGGCCTCCCGGTCGATCCGCCAGGTGATCGTGTCAGGACCGAACACGCCGGGGACCGGTCCCGCCGCGTCGGCGCGGACCTTGTCGAGCGCCAATTCCAGATCGTTCGCGGACACCACTTGCAGGACCTTTCGACTGCGGACCACCTACGATCCGCAAGGCCTGTGGCAATTCGATGAACGGCGGATGCGGCCCTACTCCGCCGCCATCGGCATCTCGTCGATATGCTCGTGTAGCACCACGCCGGCGAGCGGATCGAATTCGCCGATCCACGGTTTTCGCGCGAGCACCGACCTCGTGTGAGCATAGCCGGCATGCCAGCGCCGCGTGATCCCCGTCGGACTGAAGTCGATATCCTTGGTATGGGTCTCGCGGTCGAGCTGCGGCGCCAGCAGCCGCACGACGTGCATGCGAGTCGGACAGCCGTAACTGGTCAGCTCACGCACCGCCGGATCGTTGCGCTCGCTCTCGGGCAGACGCGCGGCGAGCTGGTTGATGACATGGCGGAGGCGATGGGCCTGCTGCTGGCGCACGATCTGGCTGGCGATGCGGCTGGAATATTGCACGTCCTTCTGGCGGTTCAGGACCTCCGCCATCGTCGTCGGCTCGGCGCCGATGGGATTCCACAGATGCACCGAGAAGATCAGCGAATCCTTGCGCGGATTGTCGTCGAACACCGCTTCCGTCGGCGTGTTCGAGAGGATGCCACCGTCCCAATAGAGCTCGCCGTCGATGCGCACCGCGGGGAACGCCGGCGGCAACGCGCCCGAGGCCATGACATGCTTCACCGTCAGCTCACCGTCGCGGCTGTCGAAATAGCGCATTTCGCTGGTGCCGACATGAGCCGCGCCGACCGTCAGGCGCGGCGCGCAGCGATTGGCCAGATCAAAATCGACGAGCTCGCGCAGCGTCGTCTCAAGCGGCGTGGTCGAGTAATAGCCGGCGTGATCGGACCCGAGCGGGAAGGACTCGCCTGCATGCGCCAGCGGATTGGGCTTGAAGAAGCCGGGAATGCCATTGGTCACGGTCGACCAATAGGCGAGCCTCTCGTTGAAGTCGGGAAGGGCGCCGCCCAGAGCCCAGACCGACTTCTGCTCCATCCGCTTCCAGAATTCCTTCAGGCGCGCGAGCCGGTGCTCCCTGGCGTTGCCGGCGATCAGGCTGGCATTGATAGCACCGATCGAGGTGCCGATGATCCAGTCCGGCTCGATGCCGGCCTCGTGGAGCGCCTGGTAGACGCCGGCCTGGTACGAGCCGAGCGCGCCGCCGCCCTGGAGCACGAGCACGACCTGACCCGGCAGGTCGATGCTCTTTCCGTTGTCCTGCATGCCGTTCATGTCCCGCTCCTGTCCAGCAGATGGTTATCATTCGTCAGCCGTAGGGCTGTTGTTACGTCCTGCCGTTCTCGGCGATTGTCGCGCCTTTTGGAAATGCCGGCTGGCTTCCGAAACCATACGCACGCGCTATTGCGGCCAGCATATCATTCCCGGCGCCGATCGGTTAGATTTCCGGCCGATCTCGCCGGGAGCCGATCCATGGAAATGCACCAGGTCCGCTATTTCCTCGCGGTCGCGCAGCTGTTGAATTTCACGCGCGCGGCTGAGGAGTGCAACGTCACGCAACCCTCGCTGACGCGCGCGATCAAGCAGCTCGAGGCCGAGCTCGGCGGCGATTTGTTCCGGCGCGAACGACCGGCCGCACAACTGACCGAGCTAGGCCAGCGCATGCATCCGCTGCTGAAGCAGTGTTATGAGGCAGCCGCCGGCGCCCGCACACTCGCTTCCTCGTTCAAGAGCGGCGATATCGGCGCGCTCCGCATCGCACTGACGCATTCGATCGATCTCGCGCTGCTCATCCCGCATCTCAACGAGATCAGGCGGCAGTTCAACCGGCTCGAATTCCGCTTCCTGCGCGGCTCGAGGCGCGAGGTCGCCGAGTTCCTGAAAAAGGGCGAGGCCGAGCTCGGCATCGCCGCGGAGATCGACGAGGCCTGGGAGCGCCTCGACGTGTGGCCGCTGTTCACGGAAGGCTTCGATCTCGTCGTCAGCGACGGACATCGGCTGGCCGGTCGCAGCTCGATCGAATTGGATGATCTGCGCGCAGAGCAACTACTGAGCCGGACGTTCTGCGAACATTTTGGCCGCATCACCGCGAGCCTGCGCGAGCACGGCATCGACGTCGCACGTGGCCATGAAGTCTCCAGCGAGCACGATCTGATCGAGCTCGTCGAAGCCGACATCGGGATCGCCATGGTGCCACACACTTCCCCCGTGCCGGCAAGATTGACGCGCGCTGCGGTCACAGGGCTGGATGCCCGCCGCACCGTCAGCCTCTACGGCGTGGCCGGCCGGCAGCGCACAGCGGTCGCCAATGCCGTGATGCGGATGCTGCGCGGCGCGGATTGGCGGGAGATCGCTGGATAATTCGAGAGCGCGCCGCGTAAAGCTCAGCGCTCCCGGCTCGCCGCCTCCAGCGCCGCGAGCAAATCGTCGATCTCCATGCGCTTGCGGAAATCCGGGTCGACGAAACGCGCCTTCACCAGTCCGTCGCGTCCGACCACGAACACGGCCGGGATCGGCAGCATCCAGCCGTCATTGCCATGAAACTTCGCCATGTCCTGATAAGACAGCAATTGCTGGATCTCGGTGCCGAGCCAGATCGCGAGATTGAGTGACAATGCGTAGCCATTGTCGAGATCGGTCAGGATCGGAAACGGCGCCTGCGCCTCGGCCTTGAGGTGTTCGGTAAATTGTTGGGTCTCGGGCATGATCGCGACGACCTGAGCGCCCATCGCCCTGAAACGTGCTTCGGCCTGGGTCACCGCCCGCATATTGAGCCGGCAATAGGGACACCAGTGCCCGCGGAAGAACATCACCGCGACGGGGCCCCGCTCCAGCAGCGAGGACAGCGCGACCAGCCGACCTGTCTCGTCGGGCAGCACGAAGGCCGGCATCGCCTCGCCCGGCACCGGCGCGTTGTCGCCGCCGCCGTTGTGGCCGAGCCGCTCCACCAGGCGGTCGACCGCCTCGCCATAGGCAGGAAAGATCTCACGTCCAGCCTCGGCATAGGCCCTGAGCTGGTCGTTCAATGTGCCGTCCATATCGCGGCAGCGCTGGAAGGCGAGCCTGAGACGTTCGGCATCGGCTGGCGAAAGTGCTGTCATCTCCGGCTCCGGCAAGAGTTTGCATTATTTTTGCGTTCCGTCCCCCACGCAAGGGGCGATAACGATCCAACGCCCGATTCCGAGGCCGCGGAAATGCCGTCTCGCTTTCGGTTCGATAGCCGTCGCCTATCGCACCGCCATAGCATGGCGCTATCGCACCGAAAGCGAAACGGCATTTCAGAAGAGCCGCGGTCTCGACGAAGCTCCTGCCATAGCCGGCAACCAGCGAGGTTACGGCCAACAGAGGAGATTTCCGATGCTCACGCCTCACATATTGTCGCGCCTGATCGGGCCGGGCCTTGCCGTCGCCGGCGCACTGACGCTCTCGGCGCAGCCGGTTTTCGCCGGCGAATGCCCGGCCGACAAAATCAAGCCGAACGCGCAGCAGATGGTCGACTATAAGCCGGTCGGCGTCACCGACACCACGCTGGGCGCGATCGACCTCGGCAAGCAGCCGGCGCATATCGAGGACCGCGAGCTGCGCTTCCGGAAGCTGACGATCGAGCCCGGCGGCATCGTTCCCTGGCACAGCCATGACGACCGCCCCGCCCTGATCTTCGTGCAGCAGGGCGAGATCGTCGAATATGCCTCCAACTGCGTCGATCCGATCGTGCACAAGGCCGGCGACATCCGTCCCGAAGTGTTCGGCACCTCGCACTGGTGGAAGAATCTCGGCAAGGCGACGGTCATTCTTTATGTCGGCGATGTCCGCAAGGATCCCAACGACCATCACATGTGACGGATGCGCTTGCCCCCGCGCGCGCGTCACCGGATGTGGCGCCCGTGATCCCCCATGCTGCCCGCATGCCGGGCGCCACATCCTTCATAGGACAAGCACGCCATGACTGATCTATCCGCGCCCATCAAGCTGGACGCGATGACGATGGATGGGCATTCCCCGGGGCTCGCGCTCCGCTCGCTCGTCATCGGCCTCACCGCATTCCTGACCGTCGTCGATCTCTTCGCAACGCAGGCGATCCTGCCTTCGCTGACGCGCCATTACGGCGTCATGCCGGCGGCGATGAGCTTTGCCGTCAATGCCAGCACCTTCGGCATGGCTGTCGCGAGCCTCGTCGTCGGCTTCTTCAGCCCGCATATCAACCGGCGGACCGGCATCCTGCTCAGCCTGACGCTGCTGGCGATACCGACCGGCCTGCTGGCGTCGGCGCCAAACCTTGCCGTCTTCACCGCCTTGCGGATCGCGCAAGGCGTCTGCATGGCATCCGCTTTCGCACTCACCCTCGCCTATCTCGGCGAGCAATGCAGCGCCGTGGACGCCGGCGGCACCTTTGCCGCCTACATCACAGGCAATGTCGCGAGCAACCTCGTCGGCCGGCTGATCTCGGCGGCGGTCGCCGATAGCCTTGGCCTTGCCTGGAATTTCTATGTCTTCGCAGCCCTCAACCTCGCCGGCGCGGCACTGGTCTATTTCACCATCCAGCGCGTCCAACCGATGCATGCGACGATGCCGGCGACATCGCCGCTCGCCGCCATGATCGCACATTGGCGCGAGCCGCGGTTGCGCGCCGCCTTCGGCATCGGCTTCTGCATCCTGTTCGCCTTCATCGGCACCTTCACCTTCGTCAATTTCGTGCTGGTGCGGCCACCGCTGTCGCTGGGCATGATGGACCTGGGCCTCGTCTATTTCGTCTTCCTGCCGTCGGTGATCACGACGTTGCTGGCCGGCCGGGTCGCGTCACGCCTCGGAACGCGGTCGACGATCTGGGGTTCGCTGGCCGTCGCCGGACTGGGCCTGCCGCTGATGCTGGCGCCGCATCTGTCCGAGGTCCTGACCGGCATGATTCTGGTCGGCGTCGGGACCTTTTTCGCACAAGCCGCCGCCACCGGATTCGTCGGACAGACCGCGGCCGACAACCGCGGCGTCGCCAGCGGCACTTATCTCGCGTGCTATTTCAGCGGCGGACTGGTCGGCACCGCCGTGCTCGGGCGTCTGTTCGACAGCTTCGGCTGGCACGCGTGTGTTGCCGGGGTCGGCGTGGCCCTCGCGGCCGCGGCCCTGCTAACGTTCGCCTTGAAGCGCTAGCGCTTGGCCGGCGCTTCCTGCGGCGGCTCGTCATCGGCAATGGCGCGCCAGGCCGCGCCGTCGAGATCGTCGTACTGGCCGCTGCGGAGTGACCAGAGGAAGCCGGCGAGGCCGGCAAGACCGAGCATCAGCGCGAGCGGCACCAGGATGACCAGAATCTCCATCAGACGATCTCCCGCGCGCGGCTGCGTGCCCGCAGCGAGTTCAGCATGACCAGGATCGACGAGCCGCTCATGGCGGCAGCCGCGATCAGAGGCGTCACGACACCGCTGATCGCGACCGGCACGGCGAGGACATTATAAAGGATCGCAAGCCAGAGGTTCTGCCGCATCAGATGCAGCGCCTTGCGCGCGGAATCGATCGCGGCAACGACCGGGGCCAGCGGGCGGCCGAGGAAGACGAGATCGGCGGTCGCCTGGCTTAAATGCGCGGCCGAGATCGGCGACATCGAGACATGGGCTGCCGCGAGCGAGGGCGCGTCGTTCATGCCATCGCCGACCATCAGCACCTTGACGCCGCGCCGCTTCAATTCCTCGATCCGTGCGATCTTGTCGGCCGGCGTCACGCCGGCGCGCCATTCGGTAATGCTCAGCGCATGGGCCGCCGCGATCACCGCCGCCTCGCGGTCGCCGGAGAGAATTTCGATACCGATGTTGCGTGCCTTCAGCGCCGCAATCACAGCCTGGGCATCCGGGCGCAGGCCCTGGCGCACCGAGAGGATGAATTTTGCTGGCCCCTTGCTGAACGCGACGATAGACGCTTCCGGATCGAGATCGTCGGTCAACCCGACGAGGCCCTCGGCGCCGCAGAAAGACGGACGGCCAAGGCGAAGCTCGATGCCGTCCACCGTTGCCCGCACGCCCTGCCCGGCCTCCTCGACCGCATCGATAACAGGCGATCGCGCGCCGGCAGCCTGCGCGACCGCAGCGGCGACCGGATGATGGCTCGACAACGCGAGCCGGCCGGCGAGCTCGAAAATGTCTGCGGGGATATCGGCGGCGTTGATGACTTCGAGACCGGGCAGCGTCAGCGTGCCGGTCTTGTCGAAGATGACGTGGTCGGCTTCGGCCAGCCGCTCGATGGCGTCGCCGGAATTGAGCAGCACGCCCGCCCTGAACATCGCACCCGAGGCCACCGTCTGCGCGGTCGGAATGGCAAGCCCCAGTGCGCAGGGACACGTAATGATCAGCACCGCGACACCCGTCACGATCGCATCATGCCAGCTCGCACCGAAAAGGACCCAGCCCAAAATGGTGAAGAGCGCGGTCGCATGCACCACCGGCGCGTAGAGCCGCGAAGCGCGGTCGGCGAGCCGCATGTAGCGCGAGCGCGCCTGCAGCGCATTGTCGAGCAGCCGCGTGATCTCGGCGAGCAGCGTCGCCTCCGACGCCGCCGAGACCCTCACCCGCAGCGTGCCCGAGATATTCATGGAGCCGGCATAGACCGGCGTGCCCTGCCCGGCCGTGACATAGAGCGTCTCGCCGGTGATCAGGCTCTGGTCGATTTCCGAACGGCCCTCGATCACGGTGCCGTCGACCGCACAACGTTCGCCGGGCCTGAGCAACACGATGTCGCCGGGATGGATCGCGGCGACCGGCACTTGAGATATTTCATCGGGCCCGACGAATTTGGCCGCGGTCTCCGCCTTGAGTGCGGCCAGATTGCCGGCGACCGCGCGGGTCCGGCGGCGCATGTTCTGATCGAGGACGCGGCCGACCAGCAGGAAGGTCAGCAGCATGATCGCCGCGTCGAAATAGGCATGCTCAGCGTGGTTGATGGTCTCGACCACGGACATGCCGAGCGCAAGGCACACGCCGATCGAGATCGGCACGTCCATGTTGGTGGTCTTGGAAGACAGCGCGCGCCAGGCCGAGCGGAAGAACGGCTGGCCGGCATAGGCCGCCGCCGGCAGCGCGATCAGCGCTGACAGCCAGTGGAAGAAGTCGCGCTGCTCCGGCAGCATGTCCGAAACATTGCCCGACCACACCGGGATCGACAGCATCATCACGTTCATGGTGGCGAACGCGGCGACGCCGAGGCAGCGCAGCAGGAAGCGCGATTCCGCGACTTCGGCCACCTCCGCGCTTTCGGTCTCGTAAGGGTAAGCCTTGTAGCCGAGCTCCTCGAGCCGGTCGATGAATCGCGCCGGGTCGAGCGTGCCTTGTTTCCACTCCAGCGCGATGCGCCGGTCCGTAAGGTTCACACGCGCCAGCGTGACATCGGGAATTGCGGAGAGCCCGCGCTCGATCTTGGCCATGCAGCCGGCGCAGTGAACGCCTTCGACCGCGAGATCGATGTGCTGGAGGCCTTCGCCCGCGGCCCGGACATAATGCGAGAAGTCGCGCGTGAACTGCATGACAAATCCCTCAATTCAGGATCACGCGGTTGCGCGACATGAACACGCGCTCGCCCTTCGCATCGCCCTCGATCACCAGGTCCCATTGCCCCGGCGCGACGGCGGCGGCATTGCCGCGATAGATCCCGATGCCGGCCTCGGAGAGTTCGACCGCGAGATCGGCGCGCTTGTCGGTCGGACGCTCCAGGCGGCCGCCGAATTTCAATCCGGTCACCGGCTGGCCCGCCGCGTCGCGCGCCTCGACCTGAACCGTGGCGGCGCCATCGGCGCGCCGCTCGATATGCGCACTGACTTTCCATTTCCGCGCGGCCTGATCCTGCGCCGCAGAAATCTCGCGGTCATAGGTGAGGCCCGTGGCATAGGGACTGTCGACATCGGTGCCGGGCAGCGTCGCGATTGCGAGCTTCATCATGGTCACGTTGACGCCGATCACGATTCCGAAAAAGGCGACCAGCATCAGGAACACTTTTGTTCCGGTCAGCGGCTTGGTGGCCATGGCGATCTCCTGGTTTTACGGCGCGACGAAATTGTCGGTGGTGGATGCGACCTCGCCGAGCCCGATATCGGTGACGCGGAAGCGCACGGGGATCGACTTTTCCGGATTGCCATCGGCCGGCGCGGTGACGAGCAGGCGCAGCTCGCTGGTGCTATCCCGCGGGATCACGATCATCGGCCTGTCAGGCGTCACGGAATCGGCGCCGACGACATGTGTGGTCAAATTGACCGGACCATACGCGTCGATCGCGATGACGCGATCATAGCCGCTCTTGTTGAGCAGCCGCACCGTATAGGCGTTGCGGATCGAGCCGTCGCTGAGCTTGACCGCCACCGGATTGCGGTCGTGCAGCACGTTGACGTCGAGCAGGCTTCGGGTCGCCAGCGTGTATATCATGAAGCTGCCGACGGCTGCGATAATCGCGCTGTAGACCACGGTCCGGCCGCGCACGACCTTGTAGATCGGCGCCTTCCCCTCCTCGCGGCGATGGATGTTGATGTCGTTGTCATAGCCGATCAGGCGGGTCGGCCGGCCGATCTTGGTCATGACGTTGTCGCAGGCATCGATGCACAGCCCGCACTGGATGCATTCGAGCTGCGGCCCGTTGCGGATATCGATGCCGGTCGGGCAGACCGCGACACATTGATAGCAATCGACGCAGTCGCCGACGTGCTCGCCGAGCGCGCGCAGCTCGGCCGCCTTCTTGACCGAGGTGCGCTTCTCGCCGCGGTCGTAGCGATAGGTGACGTTGAGCGCCCATTCGTCGGTGAGCGCGGCCTGGATCCGCGGCCACGGGCACATATAGGTGCAGACCTGTTCCCGCATGTAGCCGGCGAGCACATAGGTCGTGGCGGTCAGGATGCCGATCCAGATATAGGCGATGACAGGCGCCTGGAAGGTGACGAGCTCCTTCACCAGCGTCGGCGCATCGTTGAAATACAGCACCCAGGCGCCGCCGGTCCACCAGGCGATCATGAGCCAGATCGTGTGCTTGAGTGCGAGCTCGCCGACGCGCCGCAGCGTCAGGCCGGACGATTTGTCCTTTTTCATCCGCTCGCGGCGGTCGCCCTCGACGAAACGTTCGACGGCGTAGAACAAATCGGTCCACACCGTCTGCGGACAGAGATAGCCGCACCAGATGCGGCCGCCGACGGAGTTCATCAGGAACAGCGTGATCGCGGCGACGATCAGCAGGCCGGTGAAATAATAGACCTCCTGCGGCCACAGCTCGATGAAGAAGAAATAGAAGCGGCTGTTGGGAAGATCGATCAGCACCGCCTGGCTTGGCGCGCCAAGGCCGCGGTTCCAGCGCACGAAGGGCAGCAAGTAATAGACGCCGAGGCAGAATGCCATCAGACCCCATTTGATGCGGCGGAAGGTGCCGGAAATACTTTGGGGATACACCTTCTTCTGGGCTACGTAGAGCGGCCCGCCGTCGTCGTCCGATGTGAGTTCGTTCGGGTTCACGGTCTTGTTCATCGCTCTAGAACTTCTCGACAAGGTGCGATTAAACCTAGACCCGACGCAGCTGCGTCAGTTGATCCAGCTCAAGCGGGGGCGGTTTTGTTCGCCCCCGCTTGTTGTCGTCAGGCTACTTTCCGCCGCCCAGCGAGTGGACATAGACCGCCATCGCCTTGATCGTGGCGGGGTCGAGCCGCCCTTCCCAGGCCGGCATCACCCCGGCGCGGCCCAGGCTGATGGTCTCGATCAGGGTGGCCTCGTCCGAACCGTAAAGCCAGATCTTGTCGGTCAGGTTGGGCGCGCCCATCTCCGGATTGCCCTTGCCGCCGTCGCCATGGCAGGCGACGCAATTCTCCGCAAAGATCTTCTCGCCCTTGGCGGCGTCATAGCCCTTGCGGGTCGGAAGGCCCGCCAACGCGCGGACATAATTGGCGACCGTGACGATCTCGTCGCTCTTCAGCACGCCGTCCTTGCCGAAGGCCAGCATCTGGCCCTCATGCGCCTTGGCGTGGCCCGAGCGGGCGCCGAACTGGATGGTCTGCATGATCTGCTCGAGCGTGCCGCCCCACAGCCAGTCGTCGTCGTTCAGGTTCGGAAAGCCCTTGGCGCCGGCGCCGCCGGAGCCGTGGCATGGCGCGCAATTGTCGCCGAACACGGTCTTGCCCTTGGCGCGGGCGAGCGCCAGCAAGGCCGGATCCTTCTCGATGTCGGCGAGCGGCGCCGCCGCCAGCGCCACCATCTTCTCGCCGCGGACAGAATCGAGATTGGCGAGCTCCACCGCGAGGCTGGCGCGCGTCGAGTAGCCGAACAGCCCGGTCGTATTGCCCGAGATCAGCGGCCAGGCCGGATAGACGATCCAGTAGCCGATCGCCCAGAGGATGGTGAGATAGAAGCAGATCACCCACCAGCGCGGCAGCGGCGTGTTGAGCTCCTTGATCCCGTCCCACTCATGCCCGGTCGTGGACCTGCCGGTGACGGAATCGATGTCGCTATGATGATCGGTCATGATCTCTTACTCCTCCCGCAACGGCAGGTGGGCTGCTTCGTCGAAGGCGGCCTTGTTGCGAGGCCAGAATGCGTAGGTGATGATCGCGAGAAAGATCGCGACGAAGACCGGCGTCCAGATCGTGGTGACGAGACCGGACGCGAGATTGTCGAGTGTCAGGATGGCTTTCATCGTTGATGCCTTCTCAGCGAAGATTGGCTTTCTCGTTGTAGATCTTGAAGTCGACCAGCGTGCCGAGCATCTGCAAATAGGCGATCAGCGCGTCCATCTCGGTCGGCGTTCCCGTTTTGCCGTCGAAATTGCGCACCACGGCCTTGGCGTAGCGCTTGCTGAAGGCATTGCTGCCGGCATTGTCGGGATCGGCCTGCGCCTTCATGTCCGCACCGGCGTTGGCGATCTGGTCGTCGGTGTAGGGCGTGCCGATGGCCTTGAGCGTCTTCATATGGTCGGCGATCGTATCGGGATCGACCTCCGTTGCGCTGAGGAACGGATAGCCGGGCATCACCGATTGCGGCACGATCGCGCGCGGGTTGGTCAGATGGGTGACGTGCCAATCGTCGGAATATTTTGCGCCGACGCGGGCAAGGTCCGGACCGGTACGCTTGGATCCCCATTGGAACGGGTGGTCGTACATGCTCTCGGCGGCGAGCGAGAAGTGGCCATAGCGCTCGACCTCGTCGCGCAGCGGCCGGATCATCTGGGAATGGCAGAGATAGCAGCCTTCGCGGACATAGACGTTGCGTCCCGCAAGCTCCAGCGGCGTGTACGGCCTGACGCCGTCGACCGCCTCGATCGTGCTCTTGAGGTAGAACAGCGGCGTGATCTCGACGAGACCGCCGATCGCGATCACCAGCAGGATGCCGACGATCAGGATGATCGAGTTCTTTTCGAAGATTTGGTGGCGTGTCCAGAACGACATGGAAAACTCCTCATTCCGCCGGCTGAAGCGCGACGGGCATCTGGACTTCCTGTTCGCCGACGCGAACGGTCATCCAGAGATTGTAGGCCATGATCAGCGCTCCGATCAGGAACAGCCCGCCGCCGGCGGCGCGGATGATGTAGAAGGGATGCATCGCCTCGACGGTCTCGATAAAGGAATATTCGAGGAAGCCGAGCGAGGTATAGGCGCGCCACATCAGGCCCTGGAGAATGCCGGACACCCACATCGCCGAGATGTAGAGCACGATGCCGAGCGTCGCGATCCAGAAGTGCCAGTTGACGAGTTTCAGGCTGTAGAGGCCCTTGCGATTCCACGCCCATGGCACCAGGCAATAGAGCGCGCCGAAGGAGACGAAGCCGACCCAGCCGAGCGCACCGGAATGCACATGGCCGATGGTCCAGTCGGTGTAGTGGCTGAGCGAGTTCACCACCTTGATCGACATCATCGGGCCCTCGAAGGTCGACATGCCGTAGAAGGCGACGGAGACCACCAGCATGCGCAGCACGGGATCGGTGCGCAGCTTGTCCCAGGCTCCCGACAGCGTCATCAGGCCGTTGATCATGCCGCCCCAGGAGGGCATCCACAGCATGATCGAGAAGGTCATGCCGAGCGTCTGCGTCCAGTCCGGCAGCGCCGTGTAGTGCAGATGATGGGGACCTGCCCAGATGTAGAGGAAGATCAGCGCCCAGAAATGGATGATCGAGAGGCGGTACGAATAGATCGGCCGCTCGGCGCGCTTCGGGATGAAGTAGTACATGATGGCGAGGAAGCCGGCGGTCAGGAAGAAGCCGACCGCGTTGTGGCCGTACCACCACTGGAACATCGCATCCTGGATGCCGCCCCAGGCGACGTAGGATTTCGAGCCGAACACCGAGACCGGCAGCGCCGGGTTGTTGCCGAGATGCAGGACCGCGATCGTCACGATGAAGGCGAGATAGAACCAGTTCGCGACGAAGATATGCGGCTCCTTGCGCTTGATGAGCGTGGCGAGGAAGACCAGCAGGTAAGTGACCCAGACAATGGTCAGCCAGAGATCGGCATACCATTCCGGCTCGGCATATTCCTTCGACTGGGTCACGCCGAGCAGATAGCCGGTGCCGGCGATCAGAATGAAGAAGTTGTAGCCGACCACGACGAACCAGGGCGCGAGATCGCCGGCGAGGCGAACGCGGCACGACTTCTGCACGACGTAGAACGACGTCGCGATCAGCACGTTGCCGCCGAAGGCGAAGATCACCGCCGAGGTGTGCAGCGGCCGCAGGCGGCCAAAACTGGTCCAGGGCAGATCGAAATTCAGCGCGGGCCAGGCCAGCTGCGAGGCGATGATGAGGCCGACCAGGAAGCCGGCAATGCCCCAGAACATCGCCATGAAGGAGGAGAACTTGATCGGGCCCATATTGTAGTTGGGCCGCCCGTTGATCTCGGCCTGCGGCAGCGCCGCCGGGCGATCGAAGTAGCGGTTGACGATGCAGAACACCGCAGCGAGGCTCGCCGCCGCGCTGAGCGCGGCATGGAAGGCGAAGGGCGTATCGACCGCCTTGGCCGCGGCGATCACGCAAAGGAAGGCGGTGACCGCGAACACGACAGCCAGGCCGCTTTCGCCTGTTGTCATCGATTTGGAGATGGAGGGTTGGCTCATCGCGGATTCTCTTTCGAAAGAACACGCCGCCAGAAACCACATTTACCCTCGCGGGGAATTGATTGAAATCAAGGGAGATGGATTTCTGTTAATGTGAGCAATGCAGCGCCAGTTGAAGTGCCCTCTCCCCTTGCGGGAGAGGGCAGCGAGGACGGTGCGGCAATCTCATTAGGGTGAGGGGTTGGCTCCGCAGCGAAGGTCTCTCCGCGGAGAGAGACCCCTCATCCGGCGCTTCGCGCCACCTTCTCCCACATGGGGAGAAAGGAAAAGTCAATCGGTCGCCGTCGCCTTCAGCGCCTTGATGACGTCCTCGCGGGCGATGATTCCGACCAGGTTCTGCGCGCCGTCGAGCACGATGATGCTCCGGATGCGGTGCTCGACCATGATCTGGAGCACGCGCGTCAGCCGCGTGTCGGGGCTGACATAAATGAACTCCGGGGTCATGACGTCGCCGATCTTGCGGCTCATCAAATCATGATAGCGCGGCAGCATCTGGCTCGGCGTGAAAGCAAAACACTTGAGGATGTCGAACTTGGTGACGATGCCGACCACCTGCCCGTCATCCTGGACCGGATAGGAGTTGAAATCGTCGCGCTCGAACATCTCGCTGAGCGCGAGCAGGTCCTGGTCCCGCGGCACTGTCCTGACATTGCGGGTCATGTAGCCGTCGACGGTCAGTTCGAGAAACTTGTACACGGCGCGTCCTCCTCGAATAGCTATTAGCCGGCCGTCAGTGCGACAGCAGCACGCTGCGCACCGGTTGCGTGACCAGATGCTGGGTGACGCCGCCCAGGATCAGCTCGCGAAACCTCGAATGACCATAGGCCCCCGCCACGATCAGGCCGGCGCCGACGTCGCCGGCAACCTTCTCCAATTGCGCCGCGGCGGTTTCGCTTCCGGAGGCCTCGCAGATGCGCGCGCTCGCGGTGACGCCGTGACGGGCGAGCCAGGCGGCGACGTCGGTGACGCCGGCCATCACGGCCGAGCGGTCGTCGCCCTGCTCCGGAATTTCGACGATGGTGATATCCCTCGCCTTGCGGAGCATCGGCAGCGCATCGGCCACCGCGCGCCGCGCCTCCGGCGTATCCTTCCACGCCACCAGCACGCTGCGCAGGTCGAGCCAGTTCACATTGTCAGGGACCACCAGAAGCGGCCGTCCCGCCTGTATCACCAAATCCTTGGGGCTTGCGAGCGCAAACGCGTCGGAGAAGGCCGGGCTCTGCCCGCCGCTGACGATGATGTCGGCGCAGCGCGCCTGCACCAGTGCGAATCGCGCCGGAAAATCCATGGCGCTGCGCCACTCCGCGCGCCCGCCACGAGTCTTGGTCGCAGCGCGGAACTGGGCCTCCAGATCGGCAAGGCGCCGCTTGACGGAGGCTTCGCCCTCGTCGATCAGCGACTGGGCCTCGGCGCCGTCGGTGAAATAGAGCGGCGGCGTGAACCGGGCCGCTGCGACACCCACAATAACAGCCTCGAATCGCTCGGCGAGCTCACCCGCGACTTGAAGACGCGCCTCGTTGGACTGATCGAGCGCCAGGCTGACCATCACGGTCGCGTATGTCATCGGGAGTCTCCGCACAGCAATGAACTGGCGTGAAATCTAGCCTCGCCGTGACAAGGCGAGATGAGGTAGATCAAATCGCCAGACGGCCCCAGCAGGAAATCCGCCAATGGAATCAGACATCCGAACTTGCCTCCGGCCCGGCCATGAGCGAAATTGCCGTCATGTTCGCGGCACCTGAGGACCGCAAGAGACGAGGAGCAATCGATTGTCGCCGACCCGTGTAACGCATCCGCCGGACGATGGCCGCGGTGAGCATTTCCGGGTCCGGATCGAAGGGTTCGGCGTCGGCACCTGGGATCTCGACCTCAAGACGCGCGAACTGGACTGGTCCGATACCGCAAGGGCCCTGCTCGGCATCGAGCCAAACCAGCCGGCCAGTTACGACCTGTTCCTGTCACGCCTGGAGCCAGGCGACCGCGAACGCGTCCAGAGCGCGATCAAGCGCGTCAGCGAAGGCGGCGGCGGCTTCGACGTGTCCTTCAAGGTGGCCGATGCGTCCGGCGGGGGACAGTGGATCCGCGCCCGGGCCGGACTCATTCGCGACGATTCCGGCGCCGCCCGTCATCTTAGCGGCATCTTCCTCGATATCGACGCGGAGAAGCAGGTCGAGGAGACGCTGCGCACGCGCGAGACCCACCTCCGCTCCATTCTCCACACCGTCCCCGATGCCATGATCGTCATCGACGGCCAAGGCATCATCCAGCTGTTCAGCACGGCGGCGGAGCGCCTGTTCGGCTTGTCCGAGCAGGAGGCGATCGGCCAGAACGTCAGCATCCTGATGCCGGAGCCTGACCGTGCCCGCCACGACAGCTACCTTGCGCGCTATCGCACGACCGGCGATCCGCACATCATCGGCATCGGCCGCATCGTGACCGGCAAGCGCCGCGACGGCACCACCTTCCCGATGCATCTGTCGATCGGCGAGATGCAGTCCGGCGGCGAGCCCTATTTCACCGGCTTCGTCCGCGACCTCACCGAACACCAGCAGACCCAGGCGCGGCTCCAGGAGTTGCAATCCGAGCTCGTCCACGTCTCGCGGCTGACCGCGATGGGCGAAATGGCGACCGCGCTCGCGCACGAGATCAACCAGCCGCTGGCGGCAATCAGCAATTACATGAAGGGCTCGCGGCGGCTGCTTGCCGGCAGCACCGATCCCAACACGCCGAAGATCGAAAGCGCGATGGATCGTGCGGCGGAGCAGGCCTTGCGCGCCGGCCAGATCATCCGGCGCCTGCGCGATTTCGTCTCCCGCGGCGAATCGGAGAAGCGGGTCGAGAGCCTGTCCAAGCTGATCGAGGAGGCCGGCGCGCTCGGCCTTGCGGGTGCACGCGAGCAGAACGTGCAGCTCCGCTTCAGCCTCGATCCGGACGCCGATCTCGTCCTCGCCGACCGCGTGCAGATCCAGCAGGTGCTGGTCAATCTGTTCCGCAACGCGCTCGAGGCGATGGCGCAATCGCCGCGGCGCGAACTCGTGGTCGCCAACAAACGCGTCAGTGACGACATGATCGAGGTGGAAGTCTCCGACACCGGCTCCGGCTTCCAGGACGGCGTCATTCCAAACCTGTTCCAGACCTTCTTCACCACCAAAGACGCCGGCATGGGCGTGGGACTGTCCATCAGCCGCTCGATCATCGAGGCTCACGGCGGCCGCATGTGGGCAGAGAGCAACGCATCGGGCGGCGCGACATTCCGCTTCACTCTTCCGGCAGCCGACGAGAACTGATCAATGGCGACCAAGGGACATGTCTACGTCATCGACGACGACGCCGCGATGCGGGACTCGCTGAACTTCCTGCTGGAGTCCTGCGGCTTCGGCGTCACGCTGTTCGACAACGCGCAAGGCTTCCTCGACGCCCTGCCCGGCCTCACCTTCGGCTGCGTCGTCTCCGACGTGCGTATGCCCGGCCTCGACGGCATCGAGCTGTTGAAGCGGATGAAAGCGCGGCAAAGCCCGTTCCCGATCCTGATCATGACAGGTCATGGCGACGTGCCGCTCGCGGTCGAGGCGATGAAGTTAGGCGCAGTCGACTTTCTCGAAAAGCCGTTCGAGGACGACCGCCTCACCGCCATGATCGAGAGCGCGATCCGACAGGCCGAGCCGGCAGCCAAGAACGAGGCCGTCACGCAGGATATCGCCGGCCGCGTCGCCTCCTTGAGTCCCAGGGAACGGCAGGTCATGGAAGGGCTCATCGCGGGCCTCTCCAACAAGCTGATCGCCAGGGAATACGACATCAGCCCGCGCACCATCGAAGTGTACCGGGCCAATGTCATGACCAAGATGCAGGCGGGCAGCCTCTCAGAACTGGTCCGGCTGGCGATGCGCGCCGGCATGCTGGGGGATTGAGGCAAGTCAAGTTCGCCGCTTTTGGCTGTGATAGCCAAGGCTGCATGATCGAGATTGGCTCGCACCCTCAGCGGCTCCCAATGGCGTCAGCGGCAAAGCCCACAATCTACGTGGTCGACGACGATGCCGCCGTGCTGGGCTCCCTGCAATTTCTGTTGGAAACCGACGGTTTTGCCGTGCGGACCTTCAGGAATGCGACGGCGCTGCTCAATGCCAGCGGCGCGCCGGGCGCCGATTGCTACGTGATCGACTACAAGATGCCCGACATCAATGGCATCGAGCTGGCCGGCCGGCTGCGCCAAGCCGACGGCGATATCCCGGTGATCCTGATCACCGGGTATCCGGACGGTAATATCTCGGCCCGTGCGGCGGCCGCGGGCGTCAAGGACGTCATCTTGAAGCCGCTTCTGGACGAAAACCTGGTCAAACGCATCCGCCACGCCATCCAGGGCCGTCGGCGAAATTGACCTACGGGGTTCTACGTAGGTAAACCTCCCTAAGATATCTCGCGAAATTTTCGAAGCATCTGTTACCGCGTACCAAAGCGTCATCACAACGGAGATGGCGCAGATGCTGACCCAGACGCTCAACACCCAGGCGATCAACACGCAAGTTCGTGGCAAGATCGCCCCTGCCCATCCCGTGTCCGACCAGTTCGGCGCGATCGCCGGCCATGCCGGACTTGTCGCCACCGAGTTCTCCTACCGCAAGGACGAGGAGATCTATGGTGAGGACGAGCCGGCCGAATATGTCTACCAGGTCGTGTCAGGCGCCGTGCGCAGCTACAAGCTTCTCTCCGACGGCCGCCGTCAGATCGGCGCCTTCCATCTTTCCGGCGACGTGTTCGGCCTCGAATCCGGCTCCACCCACCGCCTTGCCGCTGAAGCCATCATCGACACTAATGTACGCCTCGTGAAGCGCGCCAGCCTCGATAAGGCAGCCGGCACCGACGTGCTGGTCGCCCGCAAGCTATGGGCGATGACGGCTGGCGAGCTGCGCCACGCCGAAGACCACATGCTGCTCTTGGGCCGCAAGACCGCGATGGAGCGCGTCGCGACCTTCCTGCTCGAAATGGACCGTCGCCTTGCCGTTGCCGGCATGATGGCGCTGCCGATGTGCCGCCGCGACATCGGCGACTATCTCGGCCTTACCCTCGAAACCGTGTCGCGCGCGCTGTCGCAACTTCACGCCCAGGGCATTTTAGGTTTTTCCGGCGCCCGCCAGATCGTACTGCGCAACCGGGCGCGCCTGCACAATCTCGACGCCTGATTTTTCGATCTTCCCCCACTTACGGCCGGTTGAATGCGTTCAGCCGACCATTTCTTTCGTCGCGATCACGCCCCTGCGCCGCGTCTCCGGCATCACCAGCAAGATCAGAAGAAACCCCGTCGCAGCGATGCTCGACAGCCCGAAGAAGGCGGTGGCATTGCCGAACTTGTCGCTGACATAGCCGCCAAGCGCCGTGCTCAGCGCCGCGCCGATGCCCGTTGCCGTGCCGACGATGCCCTGCGCGAGATTGAAATGACCGCTGCCGAAGGCGACGTCGGCCACGATCAGCGGGATCATCACCGCGAATACCGCCGCGGTGAAGCCGTCGAACACCTGCACCGCCACCAGCAGATAGGGATCGCGCACGGTCGCGAACAACACGCCGCGAATCGTCAGCGCGGCGAACCCGATCAGCAGCAGCGGCCGGCGGCCCCAGAGTTGCGCCTTGCGTCCGACTGAAGGGGATAGCAGCGCCACGATCACCTGCGGCACGACGATGCAGAAGGCGACGAGCACCGTCGCCCACTGGCTCGACCGCGCCGTCACCGCGCTTGCCATCAGCGGCATCATCGCGGCGTTGGCCAGTTGCAACAGCAAGACACTCAGCGCAAAGACGATCAGCGGCTTTTGCCGGATCAAATGCCAGATATTGGTATCGCCACGATCCTCCGCCTCGCGCGGCATCGCGCCGTGACAGCGCGCGATGTCGACCTCCTCCTCGCGGATGCGCGACAGCGCGATCAGGGTCGGGATCGCCAGCAGGAAGGTGACCAGGAATACCGAGCGGCTCGACAGCAGATAACCGGCGGTGCCCATCACCGCGGCGGCGACGCCGTTGCCGAGCGATGCAAAGCGCGCATTGCGGCCGAGCCGCTCGCCGATCGCGAACGGACCGACGAGGCCAAGGCTGATCGCCGCGATCGCCGGGCCCAGCACGCAGCTTGCCGCGGCGTGCAGGGTGGCGGCTGCCACCACCACCGGGAAGATTGGCATTGCGGCATAGGCGAGTGCACAGCAGCCGATCGTCGCAATGGCAAGTCCCGCCACCAGCCGCTCCGATTTTGCGGCATCGATGATGGCGCCGCCCGGCATCTGGCCGATCAGCGCGACGATGCCGCCGATCGACAGCACGAGGCCGATCTCGACCTGGGTCCATTTTTGCGTCGTAAGATAAACCGCGATGAAGGGCCCGAACCCGGTCTGCACGTCGGCTAGGAAGAAGATGAACCAGTCGAGACCGCGCAGGCTTTGGCGCGACGGCGCCGGCATGCCCGCAGGCGGCCGCGCGACGACGTTGTCCTGTTCAACGCGCCCCTCGCGATCCGCACGGTTCGGCTTCGACAAAAGCACAGGCGATCAGCCCTCCCGGCGCCTCACTGAACAGCTTGCAGCGGTTGAAGGCTGCCGGACGCGCCGAGCACGACCATCGGCATGTCTTCCTTGTACTCAGGCGCGGCCGCGACCTGCGCCTTGGTCAATTCCAGCGTGATGCTGTCCTTCTTGTTGGCGATCTTGCCGAATCGCATGGCGTTCCAGTCCACCACGATCTTGCGGCTGCCGACGCCGAGAAAGCCGCCGAAATCGATCACGGCGGCGCGGACATGGCCGGTCCGGTCGACGACGACGTCGACGATGCGGCCCATGTCCTCGTCGGCAGCGCTGCGCACGTCCCGGCCGAGCACGCCATGAGCATCGCTCGCACCGATGATGGTCACCGACGGCGGCGGCGCGGCATCCTTCGGCGTGACGGTCACAGTGGATGCCGGCGGCTGCACCGTGGCCGGCGCATTCGCTTCACTCGGAGGCGTCGTGGGAGCCGCCGCAGGCGTCTCCTCAGCCGCACGCGATACGGCGCTCGTCAAGCCCGCGACGAAGGCCACGCTCAGGATCAACGCTCCGATCGTACGCATGGTCCCTCCTTGCGCGCCGCTAGCGCGCCAGCACGATCGACACCTGGATCTGGCCGCGCGTGCGCAGCACTTCCAGCGCCACGTCGTCGCCGTGGCGGCTGACGCGCAGATCCACGGCGGATTCGCCCAGCCGCAGATCCCGCAGGATGACCTCGTTCAAAAACGGCGGCAGATGCGGGTTGCGCAGGCGGATCTCGCCGCGCGCCACGTCGAACTCGATGCCGAGCGCCGCCTCCAGCAAGGTGAATGGCGTCGCGCTGGCCCAGGCCTGCGGGGCGCAGGCGACGGGATAGAGCGTCGGGCCGCGCCGCTTCTCGCGGCGGAAGCCGCAGAACAATTCGGGCAGCCGCCGCAAATCCATGTAGCTGGCGGCGTCGAACAGCCCCTTGAAGACATGCGCCACCGAATGCTTGAGGCCGTAGCGCGCAAGCCCGAGCGCGATCAGCGCGTTGTCGTGCGGCCAGATCGAGCCGTCATGATACGACATCGGGTTGTAGCGCACCTCGCCGACGGCGACGGTGCGGATGCCCCAGCCCGAGAAGAAATGCGGCTGCATCAAATCGGCGGCCACGAGGCGTGCGCGGTCCTCGCGGATCATGCCGCTGAACAGGACCTGTCCGGCGTTCGAGGTTCGCACCTTGCAGGGACGCTTCTTGCCGTCGAGGGCCAATGCATAAGTGCCGAGCTCCTCGCACCAGAACGCCTTCTCGAAGCGCTCGGCCAGCGACTTGGCTTCGGCCTCGAGCTTGCGCACGCGATCCGGCTTGCCGAGCCGCAGCGCGCAGCGCGCGGCCAGCTGCTTGGCCGCGTAGACGTAGCCCTGGACTTCGGCGAGCGCGATATTGCCTTCCGCTAGCTGGCCGTCGGCATGGAAGATCGCGTCATAGGAATCCTTCCAGCCCTGGTTGGCGAGCCCCTTCTCGGTGGCGCGCTGATATTCGACGAACCCGTCATTGTCAGGGTCGCCGGGGCCGTCGATCCACGCCAGCCCCGCCTCGATGGCAGGCCATAGCTCGATCAGTGTCTTTTCGTCGCCAGTCCGTTCGAAATAGCTTCCGGCGAGCAGCACGAACAATGCCGTGGAATCCACGCTGCCGTAATATTGCGAGAACGGCACTTCGTGCAGCGCCGCCATCTCGCCGCCGCGCATCTCGTGCAGGATCTTTCCGGGCGCAGCGTCAGCGAGCGGGTCGACCTCACTCGCCTGAAAATGGGCGAGTCGCCTGAGCACGCCCTTGGCGACGCGCGGATCGACCCACAGCATCTGGAGCGCAGTGATCAGCCCGTCGCGCCCGAACGTCGTCGAGTACCAGGGAATGCCGGCATAGGGATAGCGGCCTTGCGGCGTCTCCGTCGTCAGCATGTTGAGGTCGGCCATGGCCTGGCACAGCACCTCGTTGAAGATGTTGTTGGAGGTCTCGATGCTGGCCGCGCCCATCGTCGACTGCCGCATCTCGCGGCGATGGGCGAGCAGGCCGCGGAAGAAGCGCGCCGGCTTCTCCGCGATCGGCCGGTTGCAGGACGCAGCCACGAACAGCGATTTCGACTGATGCGGGTCCAGCTCGATCTCCCACGTCGCTGCGTTCACCGAGAGCCGCGTCGGGCGTGGATCAAAATGCAGCCCCGTGGTGCGCGCGGCATCGTCGAGACCGCGATATTCGAACAGCACGTCGGTCGGCCCGAGCAGCTTGCTGGTGCCGGTGCCGCGGCGCGGGCGGCGTTCGCCGCGGACCTCGAACAGATCGGCAAAATCATTGTCGAACAGCAGCGTCAGCCCGAAGCTCGTACGCCGGTCGCCGTGGTTCTGTACGCCGATGCGTTGATAGGCGGTGCCGCGCCACAAAAAGATCGTTCGCACGATGTGCAGCAGATCCTTTTGCAGCACGAGACTGCCGTCGCGGTAGATGTCGGGGTTGGTGAGATCGACGGTCAGCGCCGAATTGTCGTCGCGTAAGTTCGAGCCGAGCAGCAGCGGCTGGAGATCGTCGAGGACCAGCTCCAGCCGCGCCAGGTAGCGCGTGTCGTGGTGAAACAGGCCGTCCGGCCCGCCGGCCGATGCGCCGATGTCGCCATGGCTGTCGAGCACGATGAAGGTGTCGTCGTGCTTGAGCGAGCGCCGGGGCCGCGCCGACGGCCCCGTCATCGGGATATAGAACGGCTGCTCCGCGACCTGCTCCACGGTCCGCGCCACGGAGACGAGCTTGGTGACGACTTCGGCTGCCATGAGCGGCTCCCCTGCTCCTGTTTCGAGACGCGACCAACGCGAACGCGACTGTTGGGTTTACGCGGCGAATTTTGCGAGCCGGCTCATCTCCTGCGTGACGAGCTCACGATAGGGCCCGTGGCCCTGCATCAGGCGATCGGGCGCGCCGTCCTCGATGATCTTGCCATGCCTCAGCACGATGACCCGGTCGAAATTGCGCAGCGTCGCGAGCCGATGCGCAATCGCGATCACGGTTCGGCCGCGCATCAGGCGCGACAGCGCCTCGCGGATCGCTTCCTCGGATTCGCTGTCGAGCGCCGCGGTCGCCTCATCCAGCAACAGGATCGGCGCGTCCTTGAGGAAGGCGCGCGCGATCGCGATGCGCTGACGCTGGCCGCCTGACATCTTGACACCGCGGTCGCCGACCATGGTGTCGAGGCCGTCCGGCAGGCTGTCGATGAAATCGCAGCGCGCCGCGATTGCCGCGCGCAGCACCTCGTCGTCGGTGGCGTTCGGGCGGCCATAGCGGATGTTCTCGCGAATGGAGCGATGAAACAAGGAAATGTCCTGCGGCACGACCGAGATGGCCTCGCGCAGGCTCAGCTGGGTCACCATGGAAATGTCCTGGCCGTCGATGGTCACGCTGCCGTCGTCGACATCGTAGAAGCGCTGAAGCAGCGTGAACAGCGTCGACTTGCCGCCGCCGGACTGGCCGACCAGGCCGACGCGCTGGCCGGGCTGCAAGCGCAGGCTGAAGCGCTCAAAAATCTTCGCAGCGCCGGGATAGCCGAAGGTGACGTTGTTGAAGGCAATCGCGGCGCCGCTCTTGACCAGCGGTTCGGCCTCAGGGTGATCGCGCAGCTCGTGTGGAGTCAGGAGCGTCGCGATCGCCTCGGTCAGACGCGCGACATGCTGGGTGACGTCGACCAGCGCCACCGCGAGATCGCGCGTTGCACTCAGGATCGAAATGCCGAGCGTACAGACCAGAACGACGTCGCCGGTGGTCGCCTCGCCCTGCTGCCAGAGTGTGACCGCCCAGGCCATCAGCGCGATCGTCAAGAGCACGGTCACGGCGGCATGCATGAGCCGTAGCTTTTCGAGATAACGCAGGCTCCGTCCGCGCGCGTTGACTTCCCGGTTAACAGTGGCATCGAACCTTTCATGCTCGTGGCCGATCCCGCAGAAGGCACGAACCAGCGGCATGTTGCTGATGACGTCGATCATCTCGCCATCGACGGCGGCCGCCTTGTCGGCAAAGTCGTCGTGCAGCGGCTTGCCGGCGGCGGCGAGACGGAACATCGCGACCACCATGCCGCCGGCGACCACGATCAGGCCGAGTGCCATATAGGGACTGACGGTTCCAATCAGCGCGATCGCCGCAATTGTGGCGACGCACGGCGGCAACACATTCCAGACGAACATGTTCTCGACCGTGAACACGGCGTTGGATGTGGCGGTAATCCGGCTGGTCAGCATGCCCGGCATGCGGTCGGAGAAGTAGCTCGGCGAATGTCCCGTGAGATGACGAAATATGTCACGGCGTAAGTCACCCGTGACACGAACGAAGGTGAAGCTCGCGGTCCAGCTCGCGATCCGCCACAAAAAATTGTCGGCGGCGATCAGCGACATGAGCAGAATGAATGCCAGCCATACGCTGCCGCCGTGCGAGGTTCCCGCGGACAGACTGTCGACCAGCGACTTGACGCCGTACTGCGTGCCTACCGAGCAGGCAACCGCTGCAACGACAGCGGTCAGGATCACCAGATGCGATGCCAAACGCTTCCGAAGATAGCGCAAGACAAAGGCAAATGGCCTGCGCGCATATCCAGCAAGATGATCCATGTGACTGCAACCCCGTCGTGATGATTCAAATTGTTCTTGGCTGATCGACTGAACATCGACCGCTTCGCCTCGGTTCCCGGGCAAGGCCATCACGACATGCGGATGCGGACGATGTGGGAAGAGGAGATGGCATCATCGCGGCCAAGCTGACGTGTGTCGAAGAAGTAACGTTCACTAAAGGAACTTCGCAAATGCGAGAACGTTCCCCTCCCGGCATGCCGGTGCCGACATACGGCGGGGGCTTTTGACTTCCATGATCGCACAGAGGAGATGGTAAGATGCGCATCGCGCAGGTAGCTCCGTTGACCGAAGCTGTTCCACCCAAGCTGTATGGCGGCACCGAGCGGGTGGTGCACTGGTTGACGGAGGAGTTGGTTGCCCTTGGACACGACGTGACGCTGTTCGCCAGCGGCGACTCGCAGACGTCGGCGAAGCTCGATGCATTATGGCCGCGGGCACTTCGCCTCGACGGTTCCGTGCGCGATCCCAACGCGCTGCACATGGTGCTGCTGGAGCGCGTGCGGCAGAAATGTGACAACGAGGAGTTCGACTTCCTCCACTTCCATCTCGATTATTATCCGTGGTCGCTGTTCCACCGGCAGCCGACACCGTTTCTCACCACTCTGCACGGCCGGCTCGATCTGCCCGAGCATCAGCCGGTGTTCAACACCTTCTCGAAAATGCCCGTGATCTCGATCTCGAACGCGCAGCGGCGGCCGGTGCCGCAGGCGAACTGGGTGACGACGATCCATCATGGCCTGCCGGAGAAATTGCTGACGCCAAAGCCGGCGAAACAGGAATATCTCGCCGTGCTCGGCCGCATCGCACCCGAGAAAGGCGTCGACCGCGCCATCAAGATCGCCATGCATTGCGGCATTCCGCTCAAGATTGCAGCCAAGGTCGATCGCGCCGACCAGGATTATTACGACGAGCTGATCAAGCCGATGATCGCAGGCAATCCGCTGGTGGATTTCATCGGCGAGATCAGCGATCATGAGAAGTCCGATTTCCTCAGCGGCGCGCTCGGGCTGCTGCTGCCGATCGACTGGCCGGAGCCGTTCGGCCTCGTCATGATCGAGGCCATGGCCTGCGGCACGCCGGTGATCGCCTTCAACCGCGGCTCGGTGCCGGAGATCATCGACGAGGGCCTCACCGGCTTCGTGGTCGAAGACCTCCTCAGCGCCGCCGGCGTCGTCAAGCGACTGCCGCAACTGGACCGCGCGGCGATCCGCAAGCAGTTCGAGGAACGTTTTACCGCGCGGCGAATGGCCCTGGATTATCTCGCGGCGTATCGCAGTTTGCAGGAGGCGCAGGCACCGCGGATCAAGCTGGTGAGCAGCGCGGAGTAAGGCTTCTACATCGCTGCCAGTCGAAGTGCCCTCTCCCCTTGTGGGAGAGGGCTTCGAGGCGGAGCGGCAAACTCGCTCGGGTGAGGGGTTGCTGCCGCATATAAAAGCTTATCCCGGGAAAGAGACCCCTCATCCGGCGCTTCGCGCCACCTTCTCCCACAAGGAGAGAAGGGACGAAGCAGGAGCGGCAATGACGGAGGACGTGGTGCGCGACTTGCCTACACCACCACCGTCCGCTTCGGCTCCACGATCTCGAACATCCGCGGGAATTCGTCCATCAGGCCCATCAGCTCGGCGAGCCGCATCGGGTTGCCTGAAAGCTTGACCTTGCCGGCAGCGACCGCTTCCGGAAAGCTCGTCAGTTTTGCAATCACCTCGTCGAGCGTCGCGCGCGCCAGCGTAAAGCTGGCATCGGCGCCTTCGGCCTGCACGCCTTCGGTATAGGTCAGTGCGCAGTTCTCCAGATTGAGTACGAACGTCTCGCCGGTGTCCGAAAAGCTCCAGTTCAGCACGATGTGCTTTCCTTCGGCCTTCGGACCGTTGAGGCGAATGCCCAACACGTCCCACAGCTGTGAGGTGCGCAGTGCGGCCAGCGTCTCGCGCGGCATCGGCGGGCGCGGCGGGGTCTTTGGCATGCCCTGTCGCAATTCCTGCGCGCCGAACAGATAGGCGTTTCGCCAGGTCGAGCTCTCGGCGGCATAGCCGAGCTGCTCCAGCGTATCCGCCAGCAGGCTACGTGCCGCCGCATTGTCGGGCTCGGCGAAGACGAGATGGCCGAGTGCCTGCGCGACGAAACGAAACTCGCCCTTGCCAAAATCCACTCGCGCCCGCGTCAGGATCGCGTCAGCGCCGCCCATGTATTCGACATACTTCTTTCCGGACTCGACCGGCGGCAGTGGATCGAGATTGACCGGGTTGGCGTCGTACCAGCCGAGATATTTCTGGTAGATCGCCTTCACGTTATGGCGGATATGGCCGTAATAGCCGCGGCCGTGCCAGGCGCCGTCCAGGCTCTTCGGCAGCTGGATCGTCTCGGCGATCTCGGTGGCGGTGAGGCCGTGGTTCATCAGGCGGATGGTCTGGTCGTGCGCGAATTTGTAGAGGTCGCGCTGCTGGCGGATCATGGTGCCGATGCGCTCGCCGCCCCACACCGGCCAGTGATGCTGTCCGCACATCGCCTCAGCCTTGCCGTCCCAGAGCTGAAGCGCCTCATTGAGATATTTCGACCAGGCCAGCGCATCGCGCACGTCGGCGCCGCGGAACGGCAGCAGATTGTGGAAATTGTGGGTGCAGTTCTCGGCGAGGTTCAAAACCTTGTAGCGCGGAATGAAGAAATGCATCTCCGCCGGCGCTTCGCTGTTCGGCGCCATCTGGAATTCGAATTCGACGCCGTCGATCACGCGCCTGTCGCCGGTCGCCATGATCAGATCGGTCGGCCGCAGCAGCGCGACCGTGCCGGCCGCCATCGACTTGCCGAGCCCGTTGTCGACCTGCCCCCGCATGCCCTTGGCGAGGAACGGGCCGAATTGATATTGCGCCCGGCGCAGCATTGCCGGGCCCGCAATGATGTTCTCGGAGACGGCATGCTCCATGAACAGATTTGGCGCAATGATGGGCACGCTGGCATTGGCGAGCGCATCCTCCTCGAGCACGCCGCGCGCACCGCCCCAATGATCGGTGTGGGTGTGGGTGAAGATCACGGCCGCGACCGGCCGCGTGCCGCGGTGCTTGTAATAGAGATCGAGCGCGGCGCGCGCGCCTTCGATCGAGGTCAGCGTGTCCACGACGATGACGCCGCTATCGCCCTCGATCAGCGTCATGTTGGCGATGTCGAGCCCGCGCACCTGGTAGATTCCGGGCACAACCTCGAACAGCCCGTGCTGCATGTTGAGCCGAGCCTGCCGCCACAGGCTGGGATTGACCGTCGGCGGCGCCTGCTCGGCCGACAGAAAGCCATAGGGCCTCAGGCTCCAGACCGTCCGCCCTTGCGGGTTGGTAATCTCTGCGTTCTCGATCGTGCCGAGAAAGCCGCGCGCGGCATCGTCGAAATCCCGCATGTCGGAAAATGGCAGCGCGTTCAGCATCGCCGTCTGCTGCGCGATGACGGACGCCGATGCGTCCTTGGGCTCGCTGCTGGATGTGTCTGTCATCTCTGTATCCTCCCGGCTTGTTGCGGACATCTAACCGCATCTCGCCGCCGATTGCCATTGGAGGAGACGAAGCAAATAAAGCGAGGTGCCCTCTTGCCTTCTCCCCCTGTGGGAGAAGGTGGCGCGAAGCGCCGGATGAGGGGTATGTCTCCGCTCGAAAAACTGTTCGCGAGGATAGAGACCCCTCACCCGGCTTCGATGCTTTGCATCGAAGCCACCCTCTCCCACAACGGGCGAGGGTGCACCGTCTTCGCCGCGCTAATGCATCCCCAGCACCCTCGGCAGCCACAGCGTCAAATCGGGCCAATAGGTCACGATGACGAGGAAGCCGAGCATGGTGATCAGCCATGGCATCACCGCGACCGCGAGATCGGTGATCCGCATTCGCGCGATCATCGATGCGACATAGAGGTTCAAGCCGACAGGCGGATGGCAGAGGCCGACCTCCATGTTGACGTCCATGACGATGCCGAAATGCACGAGGTCGATACCGAGCTTCTTGGCCGCGGGCGCCAGGATCGGCGCCATGATCAGGATGATCGAGTTCGGCTCCATGAAATTGCCGGCGAGCAGCAACAGGATGTTGACCACCAGCAGGAAGCCGACCCAGCCGAGATTCTGCGCCGCGATCCAGTCGGCAAGGACCATCGGCAGGTTCTCGTTGGCGAGCACGAAGGAGAACAGCACCGCGTTGGTGACGATGTAGAGCAGCATCGCGCTGGTGTTGGCGGCGCGGAGCAGCACCCGCGGCACGTCCTTCAGGCCGATCGCCTTGTAGACGAACACCGCAATGATGAAGGAATAGACCGCGGCCATTGCGGCCGCCTCGGTCGCCGTGAACAGGCCGCTGTAGATGCCGCCGATGATGATGACGACCAGCATCAAGCCCCAGATGCTCTCGCGGAAGGCGTGAAGCGTTTCACCCCAGCTCGCCTTGGCCATCCGCGGATAGTCGCGCTTGCGTGCGAGCCACCACGTGACGATGCAGAGCATCGTCGTCAGCAGCATGCCGGGCAGCAGGCCGGCGACGAACAGCGCCCCGATCGAGGTATTGGTCGAGACCGCGTAGACGATCTTCGGGATCGACGGCAGCATCAAGATGCCGAGCGAGCCCGCGACCGTGATGATGCCGGCGCCGAAGCGCATCGGATAGCCGTGGCGGACCATCTCGGGCAGCACGATGGCGCCGATCGCCGCAACGGTCGCGACGCTCGAGCCGCACACCAGCGCGAACATCGCGCAGGCGACGATGCCGGCAAGGCCAAGGCCGCCGTGCCAGTGCCCGATCAGCGAGGTCGCGAAATTGATCATGCGGCGCGCGACGCCGCCATGGGTGAGGAAGTTGCCGGCGAGAATGAAGAACGGGATCGCCATGATCTCGAAGCCTTCGATGCCCGTGAAGAGCTTCATCGAGACGGCTTCGATCGGCACCGTGGTCAGCGTGAACAGGAACGTCATCACGGTCAGACCAAGCGCGATCGAGACCGGGATGCCCGTCAGCATCAGCGCGATCAACAGCGCGAACACGGTCGCGGCGCGCATCCAGTGCGGCAGCACCACCACGCCGAATTTTTCGGCAAGACACATGGCGAAAATCAGGATCGGCGCCATGATCAGGATCACGCCGAGCGGCGAAACTTTTCGCGCGGCAGCTTTCGTTGCGGCGCCAGCCGGCTGCGGATGCAGCGCCGGCGAGCCGTCGGCCTCCACGCCCTCGACATGGCTCTCGTCGTGATGCGGCAGATGGCCGGTCCAGTAGTAGGACCAGCAGACCTGGAGGAAGCGGAAGCACATCAGGCCGGAGCCGAGCGGGATCGCGAGATACACGAACCACATCGGCGCTTCCAGATCGTTCGACTGCTGGCCGGTCTTGAACATCTCGGCGACGAAGGAGGCGCCGAAGGCGGCAATCATGCCGGTGAACAGCGCGCCGCACAGCAGCGAGAACATGATCACGTGCTTGCGCGAATGTTCGGGCAGGCGGTTGACGAGCAGATCGACGCCGACATGGATGCCGGTGCGCACGCCATAGGCCGCGCCGAATTTCGCCATCCAGATGAACATGTAGATGCAGAGTTCCTGCGCCCAGGACAGATCGAGCTCGGACAGGAAAGTGAACACCGCCATCGACAGCGTCGCGAGCCAATTCATTCCGTGCGCGGCCGCCCATCTCGACAGGACGATCGATTCGCCGGCGCCGTAACGGTGCACCACGGCGATGAAGATCAAACCGGTTGCAGCCGCAATGAGCGTCGCGATCAACCACTCCTCGAGGTGATTGAGCGCCGAATTGAGCACGCGAAGCAAATCAAAGTCCCCCTATCGATGCGAAACGGTCGGGAGTGCGCACACTCCCGACCGTTGGTATTACGCTCCCGGAAAACGCGTCAGTTCATCTTGACGTCGAGTTCCTTGGCGACGAGATCGAGCACTTCCTGCCCGACCCTGCCTTTTGCCCACGTATATGTCGGCCGCATCGCCTCCTGCCACGCCTTGCGATCGGCGTCCGTCAGATAATGCAGCGTGGTCTTACCTGCCTTTTTGATCTCGGCCAGCGCGTCCTCGTTCTCCTGATGCGCGATCTGGTTGGTGTATTCGGTTGCGTCCGCCATCGCCTTCTCGACCTGGGTGCGGATGTCGGGCGGCAGGCCGGACCAGAATTTGGAATTGACGATGACGGCATATTGCAGATGGGCGTGATAGGACACGGTGATGTCCTTCTGCACCTCGTAGAACTTCTGCGTCAGATAGTTGGACGCGGTATTCTCGCAGCCGTCGACCACGCCGGTCTGGAGCGCCTGGTAGACTTCCGAGAACGCCATGATCTGCGGGATCGAGCCCATCAGGCGGAAATACTGATCGGCGATCTTCGATCCTGATATCCGGAATTTCAGGCCCTTGAAATCCTCCGGCTTCATCAGCGCGCGGTTCGAGGACACCATGTGGAAGCCGTTGTCCCAATAAGCGAGCCCGGTGATGCCCTTGGCCTCCAGCTTCTGGAACAGCCACTTGCCGATGGTGCCCTTCATCGCGCTGGAATAGGTCGCGTCGTCCTTGAACAGCCAGGGCAGGTCGAGCGCCTCGAATTCCCGGATCCCGAGCGGCGCGAACTTCGCGGTCGAAGGCGCCAGCATCTGCACCGAGCCGAGCTGAAGCGCCTCGATCTCCTCCTTGTCCTTGTAGAGCGAGGAGTTCGGATAGACTTCGATCTTGACCTTGCCGTCGGTGTACTTCTCGGCGAGCTCCTTGAACTTCAGCGCGCCCTTCCCCTTCGGGGTATCGTTGGCGACGACGTGGCTGAATTTGATGACGATCGGGGCTTGGGCCTGGGCCAGATCAGGAACTAAGGCAGGAGCCACGAAAATAGCTGCGGCCGCGACCGCGAGAGCCAGCTTGCGCATGAAACAACCTCCCAACAACCTTTAAAACCGGGTCTTTTTTGTTTTACGGTTTCAGTAGTGGCAGCAATCCGCCACCCGAACAACTAGACCTAAGCCCAATTTGCCGCAGGCAAGCTATCTTGACGGCTGCTCTCGACGCAACCCGGCACCCGCTCCCTTCCCGGAAGCGAGCGCTTATGTCGCATTGCGAAGGTCGCATTAGCCCTTGCGCTGGGCGACCATGAACAGCCGTCGGAACGGGAACAGCGTCTGCCCCGCGGCATTCTTCGGGTACGCCTTGGCGACGCGCTCGCCATAGGCCGCTTCGAAAGCCGCCTTTTCGTCGCCCTGCAAAATGTCGAGATAGCGCGTCAGCCAGGTCCCCTTGGTCCATTCCTTCACGGGGTTGTCGCCTTCGAGCACCTGGAGATATTCGGTCTCCCAGATGTCGACGTTCTCCGACAGCGGCGCCAGAAGATCATGATAGAAGGCCGGCCCCTCGACCGGCGGCGGCGTGACGAGGTGCTCGACCTTGGACCGCCACGGTCCGTTCAGCGCCGTCTCGCCGATCAGCACATGCGACGGGGCCAGGAAGTTGCGCGGCATCTGCACCGCCAGCATGCCGCCGGGCGCCACCTTCTCCATGACCGACGGAAACAGTGCCGCATGATTGGGCAGCCAGTGCAGTGCGGCATTGGAATAGACCACATCGTATTGCTTGGTCGGGCGCCAATGGCCGAGGTCTTCGTGCGACCATTCCACGTCCGGCGCCGCCTTGCGGCCGGCAGCAACCATCTCGGCCGAGCCCTCGACGCCTGTTACGGCCGCATCCGGCCAGCGCTCCTTGATCAGTTTTGTCACGTTGCCCGCGCCCGCCCCGAGATCGGCGATCGTGCGCGGACCAACATCCGGTATCCGCATCAGCAGGTCGACGGCGGGCCGGAGCCGGTGGCCGGAGAATTTTAGATATTGCTGCGGATCCCAGACCATCGTTCGACGCCTTTTCTTTTTCGTGTTTCCTTCGCGGCGGCTCTTGGTTACCACTGCTCGTCCCGCTCAGGCAATTCGCAAAGCCCGCGGGACGGGCAGGAAACGAACACCAAAAATCAAAAGCCAGAACAAGAAAGCGTGTGACCATGGACCTCGGGCTCAAATCGAAAACCGCTGTTGTCACCGGCGCGAGCATCGGCATCGGCCGCGCCATCGCCAAGGGCCTTGCGGCCGAAGGCGTGCGCATCGTCGGCGTGGCCCGGCGCACCGATCTGCTTGCAGAGCTGGTGAAAGAGGTCGGCGGCGGCCTGATCACGCCGCTCGAGCAGGACGTGATGGCCAAGGATGCCGCCGAAAACATCGCGGCCTTCGCGGTGAGGGAGCTCGGCCATGTCGACATCCTCATCAACAATGCCGGCGGCAGCCGCCCCCTCCCCGTCGATGCGCCCGACAGCAAATGGGACGAGGCGATCGCGCTGAACTTCACCAGCTACCGCCGCATCGCGCATGCGCTGCTGCCGCAGATGATCGAGCGCAAATGGGGCCGCATCGTCAACATCACGGGCAAGTCCGAGCCCGAAGGCCTCAACGCCGCGTTCGCCGCCAAGGCCGCCGTGCACGCCTGGGCCAAAGGCCTGTCGCGCGAGATCGGCGAGCACGGCATCACCATCAACTGCATCCCGCCCGGCCGCATCATGAGCGAGCAGATCCGCCGCAACTATGCCCCGGATTATCGCGAGCGTTTTGCGGAGGAAGAGATTCCGGTCGGCTACTGGGGCGAGCCGGAGGACCTGGCCGCGCTCGCGGTGTTTCTGGCCTCGCCTGTGGCAAGGTACATCACAGGGACGGTGATCCCGGTGGATGGCGGGTTGCGGCGGTATCAGTTCTAACTTCCCGCACATCTCTCGTGTCCCGGACGCGGTGCAGCACGAAGTGCTGCTCCGCTGAGCCGGGACCCAGTCATGCCGCCAGGGAATTCAGCCCGTAGGATGGGTTTCGCTTCAGCGAAACCCATCTCTCGACGTGAAGCATGATGGGTTTCGCAAGTGCTCTACCCATCCTACGCGCTACGAGAAAGACGATGCCACGCCCACTTACTCCTAAAGAGCGTGATTTGATCGCCTTTATTCTAGGTCAGCATTCGCCTTTGCAGGACCATTTTGGTCTCGTGGAGGAAATGAACGACGGTGGCATGGGTAGCCTTCGCTTTGTCGGCAGGGCAGACCGGCGTTTCGGCAGATGTATTGGCGAAGCCGAATTTGACGATGCCGATGGAGTGCCGGTGTCGGTAGCACTGAACGCCGATCAGCGCGGAGATCTGTTTGAACTCGATCTTTGGAAAGTCGATTTTTCGCCGCTACAAAGGATCGCAGCCCTAGTGAACTCCGATCCCCTAACGTTGGCCGCCACAGCCCGTAGGATCGGTAGAGCGAAGAGACTTGGCAAGAATCCTAGCCGTTTACGCGGACGAGTGTACGATTCGGCATGACGAATCGTACGTTCAAGACCGGGCTAAGCCGTGATCAGGTAAGACTTCTGCCTGCGCGGGTCGAAGATTATGTGGATCGCGAGAATCCCGTTCGCGCGATCGATAGGGCACGGCACGATTAACCGGGCAAACGATCGGGGCACTTCTGATCACATTGCTGTTCGCCGTCACATCGGCCGATTTGGCACCCCGGATCGGCATCAGCATGGCAGCCGCGCTGGCGCTGGTCGCCGGCTGGGTGAGCCTCACCCGCCTGGCACGACGGCAGCGGACAAGCCAATGACAGGCGTCAGCAGCAAGTGCTCTACTTGAAATAAGAAGGGTAGGTCCAGTACTGGCCTTTCTCCTCTACCGGATGTGCCCGCATGATCGCTTTTTGGCCGGCGCGGAGGTCTTCATCGACAATCATCGCCGTGCCCACGGGAAAGGTGCGGCACTCTCCCGAACCCTTCTGCTCGCGCCAGAATGGCGCGAAGCGAGCGGGGTCACCCATCAGTTCGCCGAGCGTTTTCAACGTCGGCCATGACTTGCATGCAACGGCTGCAGCCGTTGCGATCACCCTCTGGCCCGGGCTGTGGGCCTGCACAGCACCACAGGTGGTCAGGGCAACGATGATGACGACGATGAGCTTCACGCCCGGTCCCCATGCTTGACCGCATTTGATGTCGCGCGGCCTCATTTCTGCAGCACCTGCACTTGCCGTAGCACGGCCAGCAGCTCGGCTCGCAGTTTGGTGGACGGGATCGTGGCGCGGGCGACGGTGGACAGGTGCAAGTCGATCCACGTCCCTGCCTCGATCCGCTCGGCCCGCAGATTAGACTGAATGGCGCTCGGCAGGGACACGTCGAATGCGACCACCTCCCATGCGCCCTCCCGCAGCGTTTCGACCCGAGTTGGCGCGCGGGCGCGCGCGTAAACCGGAGATCGCGATTCACCCTCCCAGAACGCGTTGAGCCCCTTGTATTGTTGTGCCGGCTCCAGCCAGCCGCTGACGATCAGCAGCGGCTCCTGTCGGGTCAGCTTGAAGTAGTTGGGTTTGGCGGCCGCCGCATCAGGCAGCAGCGAGGGGTCAGAAACCTTCACGACGACCCGGCTCTGCGGCATTGTAAATGTGAACGGTACTTCGGACCGGGCAACGCCGCTCAAAGCGGTCAGTGCGATGATACAAAAGGTGCACAACAGCGCAAATCCGTGCCCGGCGTGAGATCGCATCACTCCCCCTCGACAAAATCAACCGGGATCATAGCTAGCGCGAGATGCACGCATAGCCAGTCGTCTGCTCGAGCTCGCCTCATCGACCTTCACCAATATGAACCAGCAATTCCGGGGATCGTCTGATGTCATCTGTAGCAACCACGTTCGTGCAATCATTCTTCCACGGCACACGGGCCGATTTGAAACCCGGCGACCTGATTGCCGTCGGCCACCCATCCAACTTCACCGACATCAAGCCGCTATCCTGGGTCTATTTCGCGGCCACGCTGGATGCGGCGATCTGGGGCGCCGAGCTGGCCGCAGGCACCGCACGCGGACGCATTTACGTCGTGGAGCCGACCGGGCCGATCGTGGACGATCCCAACGTGACGGATAAGAAGTTTCCCGGCAATCCGACGCTGTCATATCGCTCCCGCGATCCGTTGAGGGTCATCGCAGAAGTAACGCAATGGCAAGGCCATACGCCTGAACGGCTGCAGCAGATGAAAGACAACATCGCTCGCCTCAAGGCGGAGGGTAATAACAACATCATCGACTAGATCTACGAGGATCAGGCAGCGAAACCCATCGGCGGCATGCGACGTGACGCGCCGCAGCCCCGAAGGGCTCAGAAGCCGCCCCCTTATGCGGAACGCGCGGAAGGTCGGCCACAGGCCAATGGCTAAAGACCTGCCGCCTATTGATGGAGAAGTGTTTGCCAGTCTGAAGGCACCGCGTCGGCGGGTCCGGGCACCGGCTGATCCAACGGACGCGAGTGAGGACCCTGAAGCTTCGGGCCGGCGAAACTCTCACCTGTCCGATAGTCGTAAAACCATCGTTCACCCGGCTCGAAGCTCGTGATGATCGGGTGACCTGTCGCCGCGTTATGTCTCGACGCATGCTGATTTGGTGAAGTATCACAGCAGCCGATGTGACCGCATTCGACACATCTGCGAAGATGCAGCCACCACCCACCCGCAGCCGAGCATTCCACGCAACCCGTGCCGGTCGGCTTGGCCGCGAGGTTGATGCCATCCCTCTCAGACTTCATCGGTCAACTCACTGGAAGTGCTCGTGGTCACCACAGATGCATTCACGCTGCGATCTCGTCCCCGATCCCTGCCATCGTCGCATTTTGCCAGTGTTCTGCCCGACGCGTCAACGTCGCCGCAGCACAGAGCTTCTCGCGGGACAATTGGGGCGCCTTCACACAAAATTGCGGTGTGATGCGAAGGCGTGACATCGCTCGGCGACGAAAAAACGGCACATTCCAATCCCCAACAATCACGGCCGGCGCCGCAGCCGCACCGCGGACTGCAAATGGACGAAACGTCTCGCCGATGGATGCACCACAGGCCCTGTCCTTGCCAATTCGTTACGGGAGACCCGCAACATGAACATTTGGGATCGGAAATCCGGAAGGCATCACGCCTGCCCCACCTGTTACAGCCCGTCCGCGTCGCGCCGCGGCTTTCTCGCGGGGGTCGGTGCACTTGGCCTCGCCTCGGCCATCCCGGCCGTTGCGGTGCACGGACAAACCAAGCCGGCGCTGATCGATACCCACCTTCATTTCTATCCGCCTGAATATCAGAAGCTTTGGCTTGGCTACGAAGACGCACACAAGCAACCGCACTTTCCCGGTCAGGTGGCCTGGACCCGCGAGAAGCTGATCGAGGACATGGATCGCAATGGCATACGCACAGGCATCCTGTCGGTCGCCTCCACGCCAGGCGTGTGGTTTGACGTTGGACCGGCGGAAGCTGGCCGGCTCGCTCGCGCCTGCAATGAGTATGCAGCGGACATGATGCGCAACCATCCGGGCCGTTTCGGCTTGTTCGCGACCTTGTCGATGCTGGACATCGATGCCACGCTCAAGGAGATCGACTATGCGTTCGACACGCTGAAGGCGGACGGGATCGGGCTGCAAACCAGCTACGGCGACAAATGGCTGGGCAATGCCGCCTACAGGCCGGTGTTGGAAGAACTGAACCGTCGCAAGGCGGTGGTTTACGTGCATCCGCTGGTCGCGAGTTGCTGTAATGCGCTCAGCGTCGGTACGTTTCCGGCGGTGATCGAAGTCCCGCACGACACCACACGCAGCGTGACGAGCCTTCTGCTCAGCGGCGCATTTGCCCGCCACCGCGACATCAAATGGCTGTTCTCGCACGCCGGCGGCACGATTCCGATGATGGCCGGGCGCATCGATTCGTTCTATGGGGCGCGGCCCGACCTGAAGGAGTTTGCACCGGAGGGGATCGAAGGCGAGCTACGCCGGCTTCACTACGACACCGCGAACGCGACCTTCGCGCCGTCCATGGCCGCGCTGCTCAAGCTGGTACCCGCCTCCCAGATCACCTACGGCACCGACTATCCGTATTTCGGCCTTGGCCAGTTCGCGCAGTTGCAGAAGCTTGGCCTCTCGACAGGGGATCTCGATGCGATTGGCCATGAGAACGCGATACGTCTCGTTCCGCGGCTGCGGGCCTAGAGCATCATCGGGAAAAGTGCGGCGCGGCTTCGGCAGGGCATCATCCCGATGGCTGCGACGGCCTGTGAGATGGGTAGAGCGCAGCGATACCCATCGACAGCATCCAACGTGACACGTGATGGGTTCGCAAGTGCTCCATCTTACGGGCTTTCGCAAAGCCGCTGTGCACGCCTGGGACAAGCGCCGGTCGCGCGAGATCGGCGAGGACGGCATCATCATCAACTGCATCTGCCATAAGCGGTCTTGTTAAGCGGCCGCTGAATCGCGCGCGAAACCGAGAAAGAACCGCTGCATTTCCTGATCTACCTTAGTCCGCGCCGCGGCCACCGCATTCGGCCCCGATCCTTCAACGGAGAAAAACGTCAGATCATGCAGTCCGATGGTACCGAGGATGGCCTTTAGATAGGGCGTGAGAAAATCAGGCTGATGCGTGCGCTCGCGGGAAAATCTTCCGCCCGAGGACACTGCGACAAAAACCGGACGGTCGCGTAACGCCCCGAGTTTTCCTTGAGCAGTTACGTTGAACGTTCGACGGACTCGAACGACGTGATCTATCCAGAATTTGAGAGCGACAGGTACTGTGAAGTTATGCATTGGAGTTGCGATGACCACGAAGTCCGCGCTCTCCAGTTCCTGGATCAGTTCTTCGGACCGGGACATAGAACCTTCGGCAAACAGTTCCGCGAAAGATCGCTCCGTTCCACCGAGAGCAGTTGCATAACTTTCATCGAGGTTGGCGACGGCGCCGCCGATCGGTCGAACGATGACCGTTGCTGTGGGCTGGCTATCCAGCAAGTGGCCGAGGATTTTTTGGGATAACCTGTAACTCTCCGAGGCCTGCCCGCGGGGACTGCAAATCAAATGCAATATTTTCTTCATCCGCTTTCCAATCGCTGCTGTGTGAACCCTGATCATCAACGATAAGCAATCGCGGCCTGCATCCAAGGACCATGAATGAGCTTTGCGACTGGTCCATGATTTGTCGCTCGCAAGCTCGACGGCTATAGCGCCCCGAGAAGTGGAGACCAGTTCGAGCCGTTGTGGCATACTGGGTTTTCGTTCATCGAAAGATCGGATCGGGCCATGCCTGCCGTGAAGCCCGAAAACATCCCGCCGCTCGATCCGACGGCAGCCGCACCGTTCTACCGGCAGATCTACGATCGGTTTCGCGACGCCATCGCTAGTGGAATGTTAAAGCCTGGTGACCGCATTCCCTCGGCAAGGGCGCTGACCAAGGAATTGGGTCTGGCAAGAGGAACCATCGAAACCGCTTATTCCTTGCTGGCCGCAGAGGGGTATATCCAGGCGCACGGGCAGGCAGGGACCGTTGTGAGCCCGAACCTCACGCCGCGAATGTCCATTGCCAGCCTGACGCCACAGCCGGAGCTCCTCCGGAAGGACGCAGTCAGTTTTCGTCCGGATTCCATCCTGCCATTCCAGATGGGGTTGCCTGCCCTGGATGCGTTTCCCCGGAAGATTTGGGCGCGTCTTGGCGCGCGCTGTGCGAGAGCCATGCAGCCCTCCGACATGATCCATCCTCCCGTATACGGTTTGCCTTCGCTGCGTACTGAAATCGCGAGATATCTCCAGGTGTCGCGTGGGATCAACTGCTCCCCGTCCCAGGTGTTCGTCACCTCGGGTTATCGCCAAACCATGGAGTGGATTGGTCATGCCCTGCTGAAGGCGGGTGATCGCGTCTGGCTTGAGGACCCGGGATACCCGCCCACGCGCGAAATATTCGAGTATATGCACATTGAAGGCGTTTCGGTGCCGGTCGACGGGGAAGGCATGGTTGTTTCCGACGCCGTCAAGCTCGCGCCCCGGGCGCGCGCAGCATTGGTCACGCCTGCGCATCAGAGCCCGCTCTGCATGTCCTTGTCGTTAACCCGGCGTCTGGCGCTGTTGGACTGGGCCGCACGAAACAAGGCATGGATCATCGAAGACGACTACGATGGCGAATACCGCTATGTCAGCCGCCCGCTCCCCGCATTGAAGAGCCTCGATCGTGATGGGCGCGCGCTCTATGCGGGCACTTTCAGCAAGGTACTTTTTCCGGGCATGCGACTGGCCTATCTCGTCGTGCCGGAGGCGCAGGTCGAGCGATTTGAGCGGGTCACCGAAAGCCTTTCGGCTGGCTCTCCGGGGCTCACGCAAACCATCGTCGCCGCATTCATCGCCGAAGGACATTTTGCGCGCCACATCCAGCGGATGCGGAAGCTCTACGCCGAGCGCCGGGCAGCCACCGCGGCAGGCCTCGAAAGCGTGCTGGGAAAATATGTGCGTACTGATTCTCAGCCGGGCGGCATGCACCTGATCTTGCGCTTGCGGGGCAACCGTTCAGATCGCCGACTCGCTGCCAGCATGCGAGAACAGGGCTTGTACGCGGAAGCACTTACGAATTGGACCACGCGCGGCGATGGAGCTTCCGCCCTCCTTTTGAATTTCACGAACATCGACTCTCGGCACACTGCCGAAAATTTCGGACGGCGCATTTTGAGATTGATGTGACTACAGATTGATCGGAGCGGGAGATCATGGACCAGCTCAAAATGCCAATCATGGACCTTCTGGAATAGGCCAAGATGCAAGACGATGGAATCCTTCAACCAGATGAGGATTCAATCATGAACAAGCGCATCGATTACGCCAAGGTTTCACCGGAAGGCTTCAAGGCTTTCGGAGGCGTCTACGCCTACCTTCAAAAAAGCGACCTTTCGAAGCAATTGGTCTATCTCGTGTATCTGCGGGTTTCGCAGATCAACGGCTGTGCCTACTGTATCGATATGCACTCCCGCGATCTGCTCAAGTCCGGCATCGCCGTCGACAAGCTCTTGCTGGTGCCTGTGTGGCGCGACGCCGGCGAAGTCTTCAATGCGCGCGAGCGCTCTGCGCTCGCCTGGGCGGAAACCGTGACGCGGGTAGCCGAGACCGGCGTTCCCGATGCCGACTACGAGGCCGCGGCGAGCGAATTCAGCGACAAAGAGCTCGCTGACCTCACCTATGCCATCGGCTTGATGAATGCGTTCAATCGATTTGGAATTTCGTTCCGCTCGATTCCCACTGCCGTCGCCAAGGCTTGAGACACCCATCAGCGTGTCGCGCATGGACATTCGTCCATGCGCATCCTGCTCCTCACGAGCGCCGCCAGCCGAAGTGTCCGGCGGCCAGCGAATGGATTGACCCAGATGGAATGGATGATGTTGGCCTCGGCAGGCCTTCTCGAGATCGGCTTTGCCTTCGGCATGAAGTGGTCAGCGGGTTTCACGCGGCTGATACCCGCGCTGTTTACGGTCGGCACCGGCTTGTCGAGCGTCTTTCTTCTCTCACTGGCGCTCCGCACGCTTCCTGTCGGAACGGGGTACGCGATCTGGACCGGCATCGGCGCCGCGGGTACTGCCATTCTGGGGATCGCTGTGCTGGGCGACTCCGCGTCGCCGGCGCGGTTGCTTTGCATTGTTCTGATTGTGGCAGGCGTGATCGGACTGAAACTTGTCTCGGTAAGCTGAGCATGCCGCTCGAGGCGTTTGGATGGTGACTACGATCTTACGGCAGCAGGCTCAGTGCCGCTTATGGTCACAAGCAGAAGAGTCCGTTGCCTGCGTAGGTCTGCTGCTCATCGAGGGGCGGATGACCCGTACTCACGAGCACACGGCATCGCCTCCGGCCGGATCGTCGCCACGATGACATCATGCCAGTGTTTTGCCCGACGGGTCAACATCGCAGTGGCTAGGCATGTCTCCGCGGAGCAGATCAAAAATCCCTTGTCGGTCAAAGGGCCTTCTACTGTGCATGGGGTTGTTTTTCGATTTTTTGTTTTGGGCGAACAAAAAAGCACTCAGCGACCCCTCACTCCGCCTGCAGGATCTCCGCGATCGCCGCCCCCGCCGCGATCGTGCCGAGCTTGCCGCCGACATCGCGCGTCGCCCTGCCCTCACGAAGCGCCTTCGCCACCGCCGCCTCGATCGCTTGCGCGGCCTCCTCGTAACGGACGGCGCCGGTCTCCTCGCCGTGCCAGGCCAGCAGCAGGGCAGTCGACAGGATCAGCGAGACCGGATTGGCGACGTCCTGCCCCGCGATATCAGGCGCCGAGCCGTGCGCGGCCTGCGCCATGGCGTAGCGGTCACCGACATTGAGCGAGCCGCCAAGGCCGAGGCTGCCTGACAGCTCCGCGGTGAGATCGGACAGGATGTCGCCGAACATGTTGGTGGCGACGATGACGTCGAAGCGATCGGGGTTGCGCACCACATGCGCCATCATGGCATCGACCAAGATGTCGTCGACCCCTAGACCGGGATAGTCCTTTGCTGCCGCGCGGCAGATGTCCAAAAACATGCCGTCGCCGATTTTCAGCACATTGGCCTTGTGCACGATGGTGAGATGCTTGCGGCGCTTCATCGCCAGGCGGCACGCGGCATGCGCGATGCGCTCGCAGCAGAGGCGCGTGATCCGGCGCAGCGAGATCACGACGTCTGGCGTGACCAGCATCTCGCCATTGCCCTGCTCCATGTTGCGGTCGGCGTAAAAACCCTCGGTGTTCTCACGGACGACAACGAGGTCGAAATCGCCAAGCCGGCCGGGCCGCCCTACATAGGTGCGTGCCGGCCTGACATTGGCGTAGAGGTCGAGGTTTTTGCGAAAGTGCCTGGACGGGTTGATCTCGCCATGCGCCTCGTCCTTGAAGTCGAAGGTCGCCGTCGGCCCGAGGATCAGGCCGTCGGCGGCGCGGACGATGTCGAGCAACTCGGGGCGCACCGTCGTGCCGAACTGTTTTAGGCTCGCATGCCCGACCGCATGCTCCTCCAGCCGCAGATTGAGCTGGAAGCGCTCGGAGGCCGCGCGCAGCACGCCTGACGTCGCGGTCGTGATCTCGGGTCCAATGCCGTCACCGGGCAGAACGACGATTTGCATGGCGCTTCCCCTGAATTGCAGCTGCTGCCCCGATCATACGCCGGGGCGTGGCGGCTTCGCCCAGCCTTCGCGCATACAATGCATGCGTGCTTGTAGCTGTGGAAGCGGGCCCCGGCGTAGTACATGCCAAAAGTCCTCTTTAGCCCCGCCGCCGGAGCAACGCGCCAACGCAATGACAATCACGTTACCCGCCGCCGCGCGCGAGCCCGACCATACGATGTCCGATGGCCTGCCCGCCGCGCAGCGGCGCTGGGCGATCGCTGCGATCTTCACCGCGCTGGCGATGGCCTCGCTCGACACCGCGATCGCCAATATCGCGTTGCCGGCGATTGCCGCCGACCTGCACGTCTCGCCGGAGCAGTCGGTCTGGGTCGTCAACGTCTACCAGATCGCGCTGGTGGCGACGCTGCTGCCGCTCGGCGCGCTCGGCGAGATCGTCGGGCACCAGCGCATCTATCTCGGCGGCCTGATCCTGTTCACCATCGCCTCGCTGTTCTGCGCGGTGGCGTGGTCGCTGGACAGCCTGCTGGTCGCGCGCACGCTGCAGGGCCTCGGGGCCAGCGGCATCATGAGCGTCAACACGGCGCTTGTCCGCTTCGTCTATCCGGGACGAATGCTCGGCCGCGGTTTTGGCCACAACGCGCTGGTGGTCGCGACCGCCTTCACCTTCGGCCCGTCCGTCGCCTCCGCGATTCTGGCACTCGGGCCGTGGCCTTGGCTGTTCGCGGTCAACATCCCGTTCGGCCTGGTCGCGACCGGCATCGGCTTTGCGATGCTGCCGAAGACGCCGCGCGCCGATCACGGCTTTGACTTTTTCGGCGCGGTCCTGGCGTCCGCCTGCCTCGGCCTGTTCATCACCGGCATCGGCAGCGCCGCGCACAATCTGTCGCCCGTTGTCGTCGGCATCGAGCTGATCACCGGCCTCGCGCTCGGTTTCATCCTGATGCGCCGCCATGCCGATCATCCGGCGCCGATGCTGCCGATCGATTTGTTCAACCGTCCCATGTTCGCCCTGTCAGCGGCGACCGCAGTCTGCTCCTTCGCGGTCCAGGGCCTCGCCTTCGTCTCGCTGCCGTTCTACTTCGAGGACGTGCTGGGACGATCGCAGGTCGAGACCGGATTCTTCATGACGCCATGGCCGATGGTGGTCGGCATCATGGCGCCGATCGCGGGCCGCCTGTCCGATCGCTACGCCGTGGGATTGCTCGGCGGCATCGGTCTCGTGCTGCTCGGCCTCGGCATGGCGCTGCTCGCGATGCTTCCGGCCAATCCTGCCATTCCCGACATTATCTGGCGGATGGTGATCTGCGGCATGGGTTTTGGTTTCTTCCAGGCGCCGAACATGAAAGCCGTAATGTCGAGCGCACCGCCCCATCGCAGCGGCAGCGCTTCCGGCATCGTCGCGACAGCACGGCTGACCGGGCAGACGACGGGCGCGGCGCTCGCGGCTCTCTGCTTCGCGCTTGCCGGCCACAGCGGTGCGACCGTCGCGCTTGCGCTCGGCGCAGGCTTTGCCGCACTCGGCAGTGTGATGAGCTTCTTGCGGCTGGCGGTGAAGTAAGATCTCAGGCGAGGTGCCGGGCTGCCGTCACGTCGATCGGGGCCGCAGGGATGACGGTCTCGTCGTCGAGCGCCGCAAGGCGCACATCGATGGCATCGATGACCTTGCGCGAGAACGGCCCGAGATGGGCATAAGCCGCGATCATCTGCACCGCGATCCGCGCCGATGACGTGTCGCGCTTGGCGCAGTTCATGAAAGTCTGCCACAGCGGACGCCCGTTCGGAATCGCGGTGACCACGCGATGCACCGTCTCCATCGCACCGACCCTGGCGCGGATGTCGCCTTCGGCGAGCTCGGGGCGCTGCCTGGAGCGGTCGAGCAGCGTCATCAACTTGTCGATGCGGCCAGCATAGGCCGCCGGACTATAGACGCGCTCGAGCACTGTCTTGTAGTCCATCAGGATATCGCGCAACGGACGGACCGGGTCGAAGTTGATGCCGCCGGTGCACTGGTCGCCGCCTGTGGTCGACGCCAGATCGTGGTCCGCGTGCAGCCGGCCTTCCTTGGCGAGACGCCGCGTCAGCTGCGTGTTCGGTAACGCGTAGAGCAGACCGACCATGGCGACGGGGATGGCGGCCTCCTCGATGAAGTCGACCATGGCATCCGCCATCGCGACCTTCTCGTTGTCGAAGCCGACGATGAAGCCGGCGGTGACGAGCATGCCGGCGCCGTAGATCTTGTGGATGCTCTCGGCGATGTTGCGTCTTGTGTTCTGCTTCTTCCGCATCGCGACCAGCGTCGCGGGATCCGGACTCTCGATGCCGACGAAGATGGCAAAGAAATTGGCCGCACCCATCAGGTCGAGCAATTCAGCATCGTCGGCGAGATTGACCGAGGCCTCGGTCGACAATTCGAAGGGATAGCCGTGCGCACGCTGCCATTCGGCGAGCTTGGGCAGGAACTGCCGCAGCGATTTCTTGTTGCCGATAAAGTTGTCGTCGACGAAATCGAGATGGCCGCGATAGCCCATCTGGTAGAGCGTCTCGAGCTCGACGAACATCTGCTCGATCGTCTTGGTCCGCGGCACCCGCCCGTAGAGCTCGATGATGTCGCAGAACTCGCAGGTGAACGGACAGCCGCGCGAGTACTGCACACCGAGATAGAGATAGTCCTCGAACTTCAGCAGGTCGAAACGCGGCACCGGCGTGCTGGTGACATCGGCCTGGAATTTCGGCGCGGTGAAGACGCCGGAGCGATTCCCACTCTCCCATGCCGCAATGAATTCGTCGATAATGCTCTCGGCCTCGCCGAGCACCCGGAAGTCGGCCCTCTCATAGATGTGTGGGCTGGAGGTGGGATCGGGACCGCCGACGACCACCGGCTTGCCTGCCGCGCGGCACATGTCGATCAGGCGCAGCGTATCGGCCTGTTGCGGCAGCATGCCGCCGGTGAACACGACGTCGGCCCAGGCAAGATCCTCGTCACCGAAAGCTTGGGTGTTGCAGTCGATCAGCCGGACGGTCCAGTTCTTCGGCAACATCGCGGCGACGGTGATGAGGCCAAGGGGGGCGGCGGGGCGCCGCACACCCATCAGCTTGCAGGACTCGCCAAAGCTCCAGAACGACTCCGCCGTGAACAGCGGATAGAGCATCAGCACGTTGCAAGGGCTCGCCACGTTTATGGAACTCCTTCTGAATCGGGTGCAGTGTAGCAAAGCGTTTCCGTCTTGCACCCCTCCAAAAGGGACAAACTGTCGCTGCAGCGCAGTGATGATCGGACCTGGAACCGCCGTTCACGTCGCCTCAAGCTGCGCACTGGCGCCGGGGGAGGTGTCGCCAAGCCGCCCGGTCCTGAGCAGGCGCCGACAGCCGCATGTAACACCACCCTCCCCACGATCATCCCGCGGCCGGTAAAATCTTCGCGGCACCCCTCGGACTATTGATTTGAACAGTTCCAATTTGCCAGACACATTGTTTCCTGAGTCCAATCGGTGGATTGGGCCAATCAGGGGACTTGCGATGGCAAACCTAACAATCAACGGAAAAACCTTCACGCTCGATGTCGAGCCGGATACGCCGCTGCTCTGGGCGATCCGCGAGAACGTCGGCTTAACCGGCACCAAATATGGCTGCGGCATTGCACAATGCGGCGCCTGCACCGTTCACATGGACGGCGTCGCCATGCGCTCCTGCGGCGTTTCGGTCAGCGAGGCCGAGGGCAAGAAGATCACCACGATCGAGGGGCTCGCCTCCGGCGACACGCTGCACAAGGTGCAGGCAGCCTGGATTGCGAAAGACGTTCCGCAATGCGGGTATTGCCAGAGCGGCATGATCATGGCGGTGGCGGCGTTGCTCGCCGAGAAGCCGAAGCCGACTGACGCCGACATCGACGAGGCCATCACCAATATCTGCCGCTGCGGCACCTTCCAGCAGGTGCGCGAAGCGATCCACACGATCGCAAGCGCCTAAGGAGCTGCCCCATGAACAAGCACGTCTCTCCCAAGATGAACCGCCGCGCCTTCGTCGTCGGCACCGCCGCTGTCGGCGCCGGCCTTGCGATCGGCCTCGACCTTCCCTTCGGCGGCCCCGCAATGGTGCGCGCCGCCGACGGCTCGCCCGAGGTCAATGCCTGGGTCGTGGTGAAGCCCGATGACACCGTGGTGATCCGCATCGCGCGCTCCGAGATGGGCCAGGGCTCGCTCACCGGCCTCGCCCAGCTCGTCGCTGAGGAACTCGAATGCGACTGGTCGAAGGTCACGACCGAATATCCGACACCCGGCCAGAGTGTCGCCCGCAAGCGCGCCTGGGGCGATTTCTCGACCGGCGGCAGCCGCGGCATCCGCTCCTCGCAGGACTACGTCCGCAAGGGCGGCGCCACCGCGCGCGTGATGCTGATCGAGGCCGCCGCCAACGAGTGGAAGGTGCCGGCCTCCGAATGCACCGTCGCCAAGGGCGTCATCACCCATAAGGCATCGGGCAAGACCACGACTTACGGCAAGGTCGCCGAGGCCGCGGCGAAGCTGACGCCGCCGGCCGACGTCAAGCTCAAGGACCCGAAGGACTGGACCATCGCGGGCAAGGGCTTGCTGCGGCTCGACACGGCCGAAAAGACCAATGGCAAGATGATCTACGGCATCGACGTCAAGCTGCCGGGCATGCTGAACGCCGCAATCAAGGATTGCCCGGTGTTCGGCGGCAAGCTGAAGAGCTATGACGAAGCCAAAATCACCGGCATGAAAGGCGTCAAGAAGGTCGTCAAGGTCGGCGATACCGCGGTCGCCGTCGTTGCCGACACCTGGTGGCACGCCAAGACCGCGCTTGAAGCGTTGCCGATCGTCTGGGACGAGGGCGAGAACGCAAAAGTCTCCAGCGAATCAATTGCGAAGTGGTTGGCTGAGGGCCTCGACGACGCGCAACCCGCCTATGTCGGGAACAAGAACGGCGACGTCAAAGCGGCGATTGCAGGTGCTGCGAAGAAGCTCGAAGCCGTCTACAACTACCCCTACCAGAACCACGCCACGATGGAGCCGATGAACGCCACCGCGCTCTACACGGCCGACAAATGCGAGGTCTGGTGCGGCACGCAGAACGGCGAAGCCGTCTTCGCGGCGGTGCTGGAGGCCTCCGGCCTGTCGGCGGAGAAGTGCGACATGTACAAGGTGATGCCCGGCGGCGGCTTCGGCCGGCGCGGCCAGACCGACTATGTCCGCCAGGCAGTTCTGATCGCCAAGGAGATGCCGGGCACGCCGGTCAAGCTGCTGTGGTCGCGCGAAGAGGACATGGCGCACGGCCGGTATCACCCGATCACCCAGTGCAAGATGACCGGCGCGTTCGATGCCAACAACAACCTGGTCGCATTGCATTACCGCCTGTCCGGGCAATCGATCCTGTTCTCGTTGCGCCCCGAAGCGCTGCAGAACGGCATGGATCCGGCGGCATTCCAGGGCGTCGCCCAATCCGGCGAGGCCGCGATCGGCTATTCGGTGCCCAACCTGCTGGTCGAGCATGCGATGCGCAATCCGCACGTTCCGCCGGGCTTCTGGCGCGGCGTCAACGTCAATCACAACGCGATCTACATGGAATGCTTCATGGACGAGCTCGCCCATGCTGCGGGCCAGGACCCGCTCGAGTTCCGCCGCAAGCTGATGGGCAATCATCCCAAGCATCTGGCGGTGCTCAATGCCGTGGCGGAGAAGATCGGCTGGGACAAGCCGGCGCCGCAAGGCATCTACCGCGGCATCGCGCAGGTCATGGGCTATGGCAGCTACGTCGCCGGCGCCGCCGAGATTTCGGTGACCGAAGGCAACAAGATCAAGGTGCATCGCATCGTCGCCTCCACTGACCCCGGCTACGTCGTCAATCCGGCGCAGGTGGAGCGGCAGATCGCGGGGTCCTTCGTCTATGGCCTCTCCGCGCTTTTCTACGGTGGCTGCACGGTCAAGGACGGCAAGATCGAGCAAACCAACTTCGACACCTTCAACTCGATGCGCATCAACGAGATGCCGAAGGTGGAATCGGTGATGGTGCCGAGCGGCGGATTCTGGGGCGGTGTCGGCGAGCCGACCATCGGCGTCGCAGCGCCGGCGGTGCTCAACGCCTATTTCGCGGCGACGGGAAAACGCATCCGCTCGGTGCCGCTGCGCGACCAGAACATCACCTTCGCGTAAAAGACGCGCTGCGGCGGCCACAACGGCCGCCGCAGTATTTTGCCTGGATGATCCCGATGACCACGCGCCCGGTGACACGGCGGAATGCCGTACTCGGCATCACCGCGGCAGCCGCAGTGCTGGCGCGACCATCGATCCTGCGCGCGCAATCCACAGCGCGTGTCGTCGTGGTCGGCGGCGGTTTCGGCGGCGCGACGTGCGCCCGCGCGCTGAAGCGTGCGCAGGCCGACTTGCAAGTCATCCTGATCGAACCCAATGCGGTCTTCACCTCCTGCCCTTTCAGCAACGAGGTCATCGCTGGCCTGCGCGACATCGAAGTTCAGCAATTCGGCTACGACGGGCTCGCCGCCGGGGGCGTCACCGTCATCGGCCAGGCCGTGACCACAATCGAGCCGCAGCGGCGCAGCGTCATGACGACTGAGGGCGTCGCGCTGCCCTATGACCGCCTCGTACTCTCGCCCGGCATCGATTTCCACTTCGAAGCCCTGCCCGGCTATGACGAGGCCGCGTCGGACAAAATGCCGCACGCCTGGAAGGCCGGCACGCAAACGCTGTTGCTGCGCAAGCAGTTGGAAGCAATGGCGGACGGCGGTGTCGTCGCGATCGCAATCCCCGCCAATCCCTCGCGCTGTCCGCCGGCGCCTTATGAGCGCGCCAGCCTGATCGCGCATTATTTGAAGACGAGGAAGCCGCGCTCGAAGGTGCTGATCCTTGATGCCAAAGACAGTTTCTCCCAACAGCGGCTGTTCGAGAGAGCGTGGAAGGAGCTCTACGGCGACATGATCGAGCGCGTGGCGCTGTCGCAAGGCGGCCGCGTGACGTCTGTGGATGCTTCGACCGGCACCATCATCACCGAGTTCGGCAACTACACCCCAGATGTCGCCAACGTCATCCCGGCGCAGCGCGCCGGGCACATTGCCGAGATCGCGGGCGCGACTGATGCGACCGGCTGGTGCCCGATCGATCCTGTGACGTTCGAGTCGAAACTGACGCCCAACATTCATGTCATCGGCGATGCCTGTCTCGGCGGCGGCATCCCCAAATCGGCCTCCGCCGCAGGCGCGCAAGGTAAGGCCTGCGCGAGCGCGATCGTCAACCTGATCGCAGGCCGTGCGCCGGAGACGCCGCGCCTGACCGGAATCTGCTACAACACCGTCGCGCCGGGTTACGGCTTCTCGCTCGCCGGCAATTACCAGCCCAGGGGCGACATCTTCGCCGAAGTCGAGGGCGGCGCGACCAGCCCGGTCGATGCCCCGCGCGAGCTGCGCGCCCGCGAGGCGGCTGAGGCCGAGCGCTGGTTTCAAACCATCACGGCGGACACCTTTGGCTAGGACATGATGAGACCAAGCCGTCGCCACGAACGCGGTGCGCTCCCTCCCCCGCCTGCGGGGGAGGGTTGGGAAGAGGGTGTCTCCACGCGCGAGAACCCCCAAGAGGAAAGAACCCTCACCCGCGCCTTCGGCGCGACCTCCCCCGCAAGCGGGAGATGCAAGAGGAGTTCGCGGCGACCGCAATCAGCCCATCCAATAGCTGCGATTGCGGCGCTCGTCATAATGAGCCTCGCCATCTCCTCGCCTGCTACGGCAGACGAGCTCGTGCCTTACAAGATCATCGGTGACACCATCCCGCAGTCCCTCACGGGTACGCCGGGCGATCCCGCGCGTGGACGCGCGCTGGTGTTGGCGCGCACCACGACCTGCATCCTCTGCCATTCCGGTCCGTTCCCGGAAGTACGGTTCCAGGGTGACCTCGCGCCCGATCTCAAAGGTACCGGGAACTGGTGGTCGGCGGGCCAGCTGCGGCTGCGGCTGGTCGATGCGTCGCGCTTCAACCCGCAGACCATCATGCCGTCCTATTATCGCAATAACGGACTCGTCCGGGTCGGGCGCAATTTCGCGAGCAAGCCGATATTATCCGCCACGGAGATCGAGGACATCGTCGCCTATCTTGCAACGCTTCAGAACTAGGACTGTTCATGCCGACCACACGACGACAATTCCTAAGCCTGGCCGGAGGCGTCACGATCGCCGGGACGATCCCGATCGTGACGGTGCGGACGCTTCAAGCGACGCCGGCGATGCTCAACACCGCGATCCGCAACATCGTCGGCGAAGCGCAGATTCGCACCGGCAAGGTCAAGCTCGACATTCCGCCGCTGGTCGAGAACGGCAACACGGTGCCGATGACGGTGAGCGTCGCAAGCCCGATGACGGCGAACGACTACGTCAAGAGCATCCACGTCTTCAACGAGAAGAACCCGCAGCCGAACATCGGCAATTTCTATCTCACTGCATCCTCCGGCCGCGCCCAGGTCTCGACAAGGGTCCGGCTCGCCGATACCCAGAAAGTGGTCGCGGTCGCGCGTCTTTCCGATGATACGTTCTGGCAGGTCACCGCCGAAATCGTCGTGACGCTCGCGGCCTGCACCGAGGAGATGAACTGATGGCTGCGCTGATCAACGTTCCGGCCAAGGCCAGGCGCGGCGACATCATCGAGATCCGCACGCTGACCTCGCACATTATGGAAACCGGCTTCCGCCACACCGCCGACGGCGCGCTGGTGCCGCGCGACATCATCACGAGCTTTACGTGCCGCTACAACGGCGCCGAGATCTTTCGTGCCGATCTGTTTCCGGCGATTGCCGCGAATCCCTACCTTTCGTTCTTCACCGTCGCAAAGGAGAGCGGCAAGTTCGAGTTCGCGTGGATTGGCGACAACGGCTATACGTCCACCGCCTCGGCGCCGATCACGGTCGAATGAGTTTTTGGCGCGCGATAGCGGTGGGAGCGCTTGTCGCCGCGGCCCCTGCGCTGCTCGCCGGTGAAATCCCGTCCGATGCGCGCCGGTCCGGCTACGCCTTCATGGGGCCGGACACCCGCGCCATGCAGGATGACGACACCGCCAATCCGGGCATGCTGTTCGTGCTCGACGGCGAGGCGCTCTGGACGAAGAAAACAGGCAGCGCCGAAAAAGCCTGCGCGGATTGCCACGGCGATGCGCGCAGCAGCATGAAAGGCGTCGCGGCGCGCTATCCCGCCTTCGACAAGGCGCTGGCGCGCCCTTTCACGCTCGACCAGCGCATCAATCTCTGCCGCGCCAACCATCAGCGGGCAGCCCCGCTCCCTTATGAGAGCCGTGACCTGCTGGCACTGTCCGCCTTCGTCGCCCACCAGTCGCGCGGCGTCGCGATCACCGCTGGCGACGATCCGGAGCTGAAGCCGTTCGTTGCGCAGGGCCGCGACCTCTTCATGCAGCGCGAAGGCCAGCTCAACCTCGCCTGCACCAACTGCCATGACGACAACTTTGACAAGCGTCTTGCCGGCGCGCCGATCACGCAAGCGCAGCCGACCGGCTATCCGCTGTATCGGCTGGAATGGCAGACGTTGGGATCGCTGGAGCGGCGCTTGCGCAGCTGCATGAGTGGCGTTCGCGCCCAGGCCTATGATTACGGCGCGCCGGAGCTGGTCGCGCTCGAGCTCTATCTGATGTCGCGGGCGCGCGGGCTGCCGATGGAAACACCGGCGGTTCGGCCCTGATCGGCGTGAATTAGGACTAGGCAGACGCGGCGCGGTCGCTAGTATCCGCCCCCAAAGACGATGAGTCACAGGGAGGACTAGAAGTGGTCGACTACAGAATCTCGCGCCGTACACTTTTGACCGGGACCGCAGCGGCTGGCGCGCTCAGCCTGACGGGACTACCGGCGCGCGCCGAGGTCAACTGGAAGAAATATGCCGGGACCAAGCTGGAGGTGATCCTCGCCAAGGGTCCGCGCGGCGACAATCTGCAAAAGAATCTCAAGGAATTCACCGACCTCACCGGCATCCAGGTCGAGGCGGAGCAAATCCCCGAGCAGCAGCAGCGCCAGAAGGTCGTGATCGAGTTCACCTCTGGCCGGCCGAGCTTCGACGTCGTCCACCTCAGCTATCACGTGCAGAAGCGGCAGTTCGAGAAGGCCGGCTGGCTCGCCGACCTGACGCCCTACATGAAGGACCCCAATCTGACCGCGCCCGATCTCGTCGAAAGCGATTTCTCGGCCGCCGGCCTGCAATACGCCAAGAACGACAAGGGCCAGATGCTGTCGCTGCCTTGGTCGGTCGACTATTTCATCCTTTATTACAACAAGGAACTGTTCGAGAAGAAGGGCGTCGCCGTCCCGAAAACCCTCGACGAGATGCTCGCGGCGGCCGAGAAGCTCACCGATCCCAAGGAAGGCATTTACGGCTTCGTCGGACGGGGCTTGCGCAATGCCAACATGGCGATGTGGAGCAACTTCTTCCTCGATTATGGCGGCGAATTCCTCGATGCCAAGGGCAACATCCTGACCGATGGTCCGGAAGCCATTGCCGCGACCAAGCTGTATCAGACGCTGCTGACGAAGGCCGCCCCTCCCGGCGTCGCCGGCTTCAACTGGATGGAGTCGATGGCCTCGTTCACGCAAGGGCGGTCCGCGATGTGGATCGACGGCGTCGGCTGGGCGCCGCCGCTGGAGGATCCGGCTGCCTCGCGCATCGTCGGCAAGGTCGGCTACACCGTCGTGCCCGCCGGGCCCAAGGGACAATATTCCTCGACCTATGGTGACGGCATCGGCGTTGCCGCCGCGAGCAAGAACAAGGAAGCGGCCTACCTGCTCTGCCAGTGGGCGGTCTCGAAGCAGCAGGGCGCGCGGCTGCTCCAGGCCGGCGGCGGTGTGCCGTTCCGCAACTCGATCCTTGGCGACCCCGAGGTCCAGAAGGGCGTAAAGACCAAGGAGTGGCTGCAGTCGGTGATCGAGTCCGGCAAGATCAGCAAGCTTGGCCTTCCCGTCGTGATCCCGGTCGCCGAATTCCGCGACATCGTCGGCGCGGCGCTCACCGCCACGCTATCAGGCGCCGATCCCGCAGCCGAGCTGAAGAAGGCGAACGACCAGTACCGGCCGATCCTGGAGCGTAGCGAAAAGACGTGAGTGCGTTGAGAAAATCGACTCCGGCCGCGGCACAGTCCGATGCCGCGCCGGAGAAGGAATTGCGGCCGCCGTCCTACTGGCCGTTCGTGGTGCCGGCGCTGGTCGTCGTGCTCGCGATCATCATCTTCCCCTGGGTTTTCACCATCTGGATGAGCCTGAACGAGTGGAAGGTCGGCTCATCGACCACCTTCGTCGGGTTCTCCAACTATCTCAGGCTGACCAGCGATCCGCGCTTCCTCGAGTCTGTGGTCCACACCATCGCCTACACCGCGCTTTCGGTGCTGCTGCCGCTGGTGTTCGGCACGTTCGCGGCCGTGGTGTTCCACCAGAAATTCGCCGGCCGCGGTTTTCTGCGCGGTGTCTTCATCATGCCCATGATGGCGACACCCGTCGCGATCGCGCTGGTCTGGACCATGATGTTCCACCCGCAGCTCGGCGTGCTGAATTATTTTCTGTCGCTGGTCGGAATCCCCCCGCAGCTCTGGGTGTTTCATCCCGCCACCGTCATTCCCTCGCTGGTGCTGGTCGAGACGTGGCAATGGACGCCACTGGTCATGTTGATCGTGCTCGGTGGCCTCGCCGCCATCCCGGCCGAACCCTATGAGAGCGCGCAGATCGACGGCGCCAATCTCTGGCAGGTGTTCCGCTTCATCACGCTGCCGCTGATCATGCCGTTCCTGTTCATCGCCGGCATGATCCGCATGATCGACGCCGTAAAGAGCTTTGACATCATCTTCGCGATCACGCAGGGCGGACCGGGCTCGGCGTCGGAGACGATCAACATCTACCTCTACAGCGTCGCCTTCACCTATTACGACCTCGGCTACGGCTCGGCGATCGCGGTGGTGTTCTTCCTCCTCATCGTCGCCCTCGCAGCTGTGATGCTCTACGCCCGCCAGCGCATGGTGTGGACAGAAATCGCGAGCGACGCATGACACCCCGTCAGATCATCGGCAAAATCGGCCTGTGGCTTTCGGTGTTCGTCATCGTATCGCCGGCAATCCTGTTCTTCCTCTGGATGCTGTCGCTGTCGCTCAAATTCGAGATCGACAACGCTGCCTACCCGCCGGTGTTCTTCCCCGAGCATATTGCCTGGAAGAACTATGCCGACGTGCTCGCCTCCAATCGCTTCCTGACCTATTTCATCAACAGCCTGATTGTCACCGGCAGCGCGACCGCGCTGGCGCTGATGGTCGGCGTCCCCGCCGGCTACGGCATCGCGCGGATGGCCGCGCACAAATCCGCCATCGTGATCCTGATCGCGCGCATCACGCCCGGCCTGTCCTATCTGATCCCGTTGTTCCTGCTGTTCCAGTGGCTCGGTCTACTCGGCACGCTGGTGCCGCAGATCATCATCCACCTCGTGGTGACTGTGCCGATCGTGATCTGGATCATGATCGGCTATTTCGAGACCACTCCGATGGAGCTGGAAGAGGCCGCCTTGATCGACGGCGCCACGCGTTGGCAGGTCTTTCGTCACGTCGCGCTGCCGATCGCCAAGCCGGGCATCGCAGTCGCCTTCATCCTCGCGGTGATCTTCTCCTGGAACAATTTTGTGTTCGGCATCGTGCTGGCGGGACGCGAGACGCGCACCCTGCCCGTTGCGGTCTACAACATGATCTCGTTCGACCAGTTGAGCTGGGGCCCGCTTGCGGCTGCCGCGCTGATCGTAACGCTCCCGGTGCTGCTGCTGACAGTGTTCGCCCAGCGGCAGATCGTGGCTGGCCTGACGGCGGGGGCAGTGAAGGGCGGCTGAGAAAGGAATCGACCGGGCGACATCACGCCGCCCAGCCGCTTTTCATTCTCTCTGTCCTACTCTGCCGGTGCCGCGTGCATGTCCGCATGTGCAATGTAGTGCTCGCTGGTGCGCCGGCTGAGGACGTACAGTCCGGCCGCCACCACGGCGTAGGCGAAGGCGACGGACGGCGTCACGCCGAAGCCGCCACCGATGCCGACGGACTCACCGTGCATGAAGCCGAAATAGGTGAGGACCGCACCGACCAGCGCGAAGGCCGAGGCCTTCTCGAAGTCACGCTCGATGATGAAGACACCGATCGCGCCGAGGATAAGGCCGCCGAGGATGGAGCCACCGCCCATGATCTCGAGCCCGTGGTAGAACACGCCCTGCTGCGGGAGTGCTGCGATCGCAGCGGCCTTGACTGCGTCGGCCTTGTCGGCGGCCATGCCGCCGACGGTCGCCGCCGCATTCATGGTCGAGCCCAGCATGGTGTCGATCTGGAGCTTGGCCCACGCCGCCAGATGCGGCGTCAGCGCCAGCACGATCGCGGGCGCGTGCTTGACAGGCGTGGTCTGGAACGCCTGCGCGCCGATGAGCATGCCGATATAGAGCAGGATCGGCGAGATCGCGACGACCGGCACCAGCGCCAGCAGCACCGGGATGATGCCGAACCAGGCCAGCACGACCACCATGATGCCGGTCGCAGCCGAGTAGCCGATGCGGCCGCCCATCGCCTTCCAGCCGGGATGGCCGATATAGACGGCGTTGATGAAGGGGTTCCCCATCAGGCAGCCGATCAGGCTGACGACGCCGTCGGCGGTCAGAACCCGCGTGGTCGGATATTCGTCGCCGGCCGCTTCCGCGCTCTCGACATTGTCCATGGCCTCGACGAGGTCATAGATGCCGAACGGAATGGCGGTGACCAGGATGACGCCGAGGAATTCGAAGCCGGAAAACACCTGACCGACCGCCGGGATCGGCACGGAGAAGCCAAAGCTGGCAAAGGCATCGCCGACGCCCTTGATGCTCAGTCCGCCGAGATTGAGCCCAAACAGGTTCGAGCCCCAGGCGATAATCATGCCGACCGCGATCGCGATCAGGCCCGCCGGGATGCTCTTCGGGTACTTCACGCCACCAAACCAGCTGACCAGGATGATGGCGAAACACACGAGACCGATCTGCGGCGTCATGTACATCTCAAGTGCCGGACGCATCGAGATGAAGGTGACGGAGACGCCGGCCAACGTGCCGAGCAGTGCCGCGCGCGGCGTAATCTTGCGGATGAACGGAGCGATGAAGCCGCCGATCATCAGGATAAAGCTCTGGAAGAATACCCAGACCAGACCCGCCGACCAGCCCTTGAGCGGATCGCCGGTCTTGATCGTGATCGGCAGCATGATCACGAAGGTGACGATGAACATGTGGGGTACGCTGACGCCGGATGGCAGCGCGCAGACGTCGCTGCGACCGGTCTTCTGCGCCAGACGATAGGCGAGGTATGCGTAGTAGAAGGTCGACAGACACATCATCAGCCCAAGCGCGGGCAGGATGCGGCCGAACACAAGACTGTCCGGCATCTTCAAGACGAAGCGCAACAGCCCCGTGAGCACCAGCATGTTGACGAGGATGTTGGTACCGAAGCCGAAAAACGCGTTCCAGTCGCCTGGTGTCCATAGTGCCGGCTTGAACTCGGACGTATTGCCCTCAGATTTGCCGGCCGTCCCCGTCGCTGTGCTCATGGTATTACCCCCTATGTGGTCGAAATCTTCAACGCCTCCAAGACTGCGGCTGAGCTTGCGACCCAGCCGAAGATGCCGCCCTGGGCCTTGATCATCTTCAGGCCCATCTCGTGAAACTCGGGGAAGTAGGATGCGCAGCCGTCCGAGATGACGACGCAGCGATAGCCGCGGTCATTGGCCTCGCGCACGGTGGTGTTGACGCACACTTCGGTGGTGACGCCGCACACCAGAAGATTCTCGATACCGTATTTCTCCAGCACGTCGGTGAGCTCGGTGGCGTAGAACGCACCCTTGCCCGGCTTGTCGATTACCACCTCGCTGTCGAGGGGATAGAGCTCGGGGATGATGTCGTGCCCGGCTTCGCCACGGATGAGAATGCGGCCCATCGGGCCGGGATCGCCGATGCGAAGGCTCGGCGCGCCACGCTCGACCTTCGCAGGCGGCGCGTCGGAGAGATCCGGCAGATGACCCTCGCGGGTGTGCACCACCAGCATGCCGGTGTCGCGCGCCGCCTGCAGCAGCGCACCGATCGGCTTCACTGCGCGCGCAAGCTGGCCGACGTCGTTGCCGAGCGTCTCGCCGAAGCCGCCGGGCTCCATGAAATCGCGCTGCATGTCGATGATCACGAGCGCGGTCGACGACCAGTCGAGCTTGATCGGCTCGGGCTCGGCGCTGATGACGCCCAGTGTCGGCTTGGTTGAGTTCAACATGACGCAAGGCCCCCGCGAGAACTCTCTTTGCCGGGAGTTCTGCAAGCGCCGTGCCATTGTGTACAATAGAGATCGGGCGGACAGCGTGGGAAAATTTGCTGCACTGTCATAATGTTATCGGAAGAGCGCGGGTCTGCTTATTCGCTGTGCGGCGACTTTGCGACGGGCATTTGCTTAAAGGATGAGCGACAGTGAAGCCTGCTTTCTAGCGGGCAGCGTCTCCGTACAGCCGCCGATACTCTTCCTCATACGGCGCATAGGAATCCTTCAGCGTGGCCATGTTGAGCAGCATGGTCGCGACCAGCGCGCCCGCGCTGTCGAACACGCGCGACTTCACCCAGGCGCTCTCGGTGCGGCGGCTGCCGGAGAGCGCGACGACCTCGCGCTCGATCTCGTACTCCTCGTCGACGAACAGCGGCCCCTTGATCAGCCTGATCTCCTGATCGGCGAACAAGCCGACGGCCGGTCCCTTCGTCGGCAATGGATGGTCCTTGGAGCGATACTGCAATAGCACGCTCAGCATCTCCATCGGGATGATCGCCCTGCCCCAAGGATTCGAAGAAGGATTGTCTGCCCCGGAATAGTAGGGCGAGTTCTCCGTGATGACCGCGAGCTTCTGCCTGAGGGAGAACGGATAGAGGTCGCCCATGATCTGGTCGAACGCCATCCGCACCGTCTGTCGCCTGCTCGTCTGTGCCACCTTCACGTCGCGCAGGATGACGGGATCGGTGAGCGGCTTGAGCTCGCCAAGGCGCGTCTCGAGCGCGGTCGCGGCTTGCAGTTCGCCGACCGAGGCCGTCCCGCGCAGCACCTCGGTGCCGTCGCGCTTCACCATCTGGATCTGACACTGGTGGGTAGCAGGCAGCGGCTTCGACAGGATCGCCTGCACCTCCTCGCCCTCGTAGCAGACGCTGCGGTAATGCGCGGAGAGGCAGCCGCTCTCGAACCACGCCTGTCCCCACAACTTCGCGCCGAGCGGTGCAAACTGGCTGAAATGCGTCGGGCCCTCGATGGTGCCGCCCTTGAAGCCGAGCTTCTGTGCGGTCGCATCATCATGGATGGAGGCATGCGCGTCGTAAGTTTGAGACTGAAGCATCTGCCGCGGCTGGCGCCACGGGCCGACCAGCGCGTCGGCGGTCTCTGTGATCTCGGTATTGAATGCTTGTGTCGTCATGCTGTCCTCCGCGCACAAGCCATGACTAGCAGGAGCGCCACGGATGCGGCTAGCCGTATTGACTTCGCCGGCCCATGCTCTTGACTGGTAACACCCGCTTCGCAGGCCGCACCTTTTTCCGCGGCGCAAAAATCCCGCCGGACCAAGAAGAACAAGGACTGCCGACATGACGCTGATGCAGGTCGAGCTGGACGACAAATACCGGCTCGAATCGAAGCGGATCTTCTTGTCCGGCACGCAGGCGCTGGTCCGTCTGCCCATGTTGCAGCGCGAACGAGACCGCCTCCAGGGGCTCAACACCGGCGGCTTCATCTCCGGCTATCGTGGCTCCCCGCTTGGCATGTACGACCACGCGCTCTGGCGCGCGAAGTCGCACCTTCAGGAGCACGACATCGCCTTCGTTCCCGGCCTGAACGAGGATCTGGCCGCGACCGCAGTCTGGGGCAGCCAGCAGGTCGGCCTGTTTCCCGGCGCCAAGGTCGATGGTGTGTTCGGCATCTGGTACGGCAAGGGCCCCGGCGTCGACCGCTCGGTCGATGCGCTCAAGCATGCCAACGCCGCCGGCACCTCGCGCAATGGCGGCGTGCTCGCGCTGGCCGGCGACGACCATGGCTGCCAGTCCTCGACGCTGGCGCATCAGAGCGAGCAGGTGTTCGCGGCGGCAATGATCCCCGTGATCAATCCCGCCACGCTGCAGGACTATCTCGACCTCGGCCTTTATGGTTTCGCGCTGTCGCGCTTCTCCGGTTGCTGGGTCGGTTTCAAGGCGATCAGCGAAACCGTGGAGAGTTCGGCCTCGATTGACAGCGACCCTGAACGCATCAAGATCGTACTCCCCGACGATTTCGAGATCCCGCCCGGCGGCCTCAACATCCGCTGGCCCGATCCGCCGCTGGACGCGGAGCGGCGCCTGTTCGGCCCGAAGATGGCCGCCGTGCAGGCCTTTGCCCGCGCCAACCAGCTCGACCGCATCGTGCTCGATTCCAGGCCGGCCCGGCTCGGCATCGTCGCGACCGGCAAGGCCTATCTCGACCTGCGCCAGGCGCTCGCCGACTTGGGGATTACCGACAAGGACGCGCAGGATCTTGGTTTGCGCATCTACAAGGTCGCGTTGACGTGGCCGCTGGAAGAAAGCGGCGCAAAACGTTTCGCCGAAGGTCTTCAGGACGTGCTGGTGATCGAAGAGAAGCGCGGCTTCATCGAAGACCAGCTCATGCGCATCCTCTACAACATCGATGCGTCCAGGCGCCCGACCGTCACGGGCAAGCGTGACGAGAGCGGCGCGCCGCTGCTGCCGAGCGAGGGCGAGCTGACGCCGACCATCGTCGCGGGCGCGTTGGTGGCGCGCTTGCGCAAGCTCGGCCACCACAGCCCGGTGCTGGAGCAGCGCCTCGCGCGCCTCGAGGCCTTCGACAACCCTGTTACCGCCACCACGCAGATCAAGCTCGCGCGCACCCCGTTTTTCTGCTCGGGCTGTCCGCACAATACCTCGACCCGCGTGCCCGAAGGCAGCCGCGCCATGGCCGGCATCGGCTGCCACGGCATGGCCCTGAGCATGCCGACCCGCCGCACCGATCTGATCTCGCATATGGGCGCCGAGGGCGTGAACTGGATCGGGCAAGCGCCCTTCACCACCGAGAAGCACATCTTCCAAAACCTCGGCGACGGCACCTACACCCATTCGGGGCTTCTCGCCCTGCGCGCGGCATCGGCCGCCGGCATCAGCATCACCTACAAGATCCTCTATAACGACGCGGTGGCGATGACCGGCGGCCAGCCGGCCGAAGGCGGCTTCAACGTGGCGCAGATCGCGCACCAGGTCTGGGCGGAAGGCGTGAAGCGGCTCGCGATCGTCTCGGACGATCCGAGCAAGTACCCTGAAGGCAATTACTTCCCGCAAGGCGCGACTATCCATCACCGTCGCGAACTCGATGCCGTCCAGCGCGAGCTGCGCGACATCAAGGGCCTCACCGTTGTTATTTACGACCAGACCTGCGCCGCCGAAAAGCGCCGCCGCCGCAAGCGCGGGCTCTATCCCGATCCCGCCAAGCGCGCTTTCATCAACGAGCTCGTTTGCGAGGGCTGCGGCGATTGCTCGCAGGCCTCCAACTGCGTCTCGGTACGGCCGCTGGAGACCGAGTTCGGCCGCAAGCGCCAGATCGACCAGTCGAACTGCAACAAGGATTTTTCCTGCGTCGAAGGCTTTTGCCCGAGCTTTGTCACCGTGCATGGCGGCAGCCTGAAACGCATGAAGACCTCGGCGGTCGATTCCGGCCAGCTGTTCGCCGACCTGCCGCTGCCGCCTGCCCGTGAGCTCGACGCCCCCTACAACATCCTTGTCACCGGCATCGGCGGCACCGGCGTCATCACCATCGGTGCGCTGCTCGGCATGGCCGCCCATGTCGACGGCCGCGGCTGCTCGGCGCTCGACTTCACCGGCCTGTCGCAGAAGAACGGCGCGGTGATGAGCCATGTCCGCATCGCCTCGAAGCCGGAGGACATTTCCGCGGTCCGTATCACCACGGGCGGCGCCGACGTCATCCTCGGTTGCGACATGATCGTCTCGGCCGGTCCCAGCGCGCTGAGCCGCGCCGAGCGCGGCGTGACCAAGGCCTACATCAACGCCGATCTGCAGCCGACTGCGAGCTTCGTGCAAAACCCCGACCTCGATTTCGAGATGGGCACGATGCAGACCGTGCTGCGCGACGCCGTCGGCGACAACAACCTCGATATCATCGACGCCACCGGAATTGCGTCGGCGTTGATGGGCGACTCGATCGCCACCAATCCCTTCATGCTAGGCTTCGCCTTCCAGAAGGGCGCGATCCCGCTGTCGCTCGAAGCGTTGCTCCGGGCCATCGAGATCAATGGCGCCGCGATCGAGATGAACAAGCTCGCCTTCACCTGGGGCCGCCTCGCCGCCCACGACATGTCGCGGGTGCGCAGCGTGCTCCAGTTCAAGAGCCGGGCATCCGCGCCGACCAAGTCGCTCGACGACGTCATCGCGACCCGCGCCGAATTCCTGACCGGCTATCAGGACAAGGCTTACGCGGATCGCTATCTCGCAGCTGTTAGCAAGGTGCGGAAGGCGGAGAGTGCGGCTTCGCCCGCATCCACCGAGCTGACCGAGGCGGTGGCAAAGAACCTGTTCAAGCTGATGTCCTACAAGGACGAGTACGAGGTCGCGCGACTCTACACCGACGGTAGCTTCGCGAACAAAGTGTCAGAGAAGTTCGATGGCGACTTCACGCTGAAGTACCATCTTGCTCCGCCGATCTTCGCGCAGCGCGACAAGACGACGGGTCATCTCCAGAAGAAGGAGTTCGGCGGCTGGATGGTCCACGCCTTCCGCGTTCTCGCCAAGCTGAAATTTTTGCGCGGCGGCGCGTTCGACCCGTTCGGCCGCACTGAGGAGCGCCGGACCGAGCGGAAGCTGGTCGCGGATTATCTGGCGATGATCGACCTGCGGATGGCCGGGCTGAAGGCGGAGCAGCTTCCGCTACTGGCGGGGCTTGCCCGCGTGCCCGAGAAGATCCGCGGCTTCGGGCATGTCAAGGAAGCCAATATCAAGCTGGCAGCGGCCGAGAGGTCGCGGCTGGAAGCGGAGCTCGAGAACAGCCGCTTTGCCGCGGCTGCGGAGTGAAGGCAAGCCTACGCCACATCCTCAGTGTCATCGCCCGCGAAGGCGGGCGATCCAGTACTCCGAGACAGTTGTGATTGAGCCGATAGGCCGCGGCGTACTGGTTGCCCGGCCTTCGCGGGGTATGACAGCGGTGGGGTTGGCTAGACCGGCGCTGACACACCAGCAGCAGGCGCCGTCACCCCGCCCTCCGCCAGATGCCGCCCCGCGATGTACCCGAACGTCAGCGCCGGGCCCAGCGTGATGCCAGGCCCCGGATAATTACCGTTCATGATCGAGCCCATGTCGTTGCCGCAGGCGTAGAGGCCCGCGACCGGCGTGCCGTCCTCGCGCAGCACGCGCGCCTGGGCATCGACCTTCATGCCGATCGCCGTGCCAAGATCGGCCGGATAGATGCGCATCGCAAAGAACGGCGCACGCAGGATTGGCGCGACGCAGGGATTGGGCTTGTGAGCAGCATCGCCGAGATGGCGCTGGTAGATGGTGCTGCCGCGACCGAATTCGGGATCGCGCCCTTCCTTCGCATCGGAATTGTAGCCCGCAATCGTCGCCGTGAGCACAGACGGCTTGATACCGATCTTCACCGCAAGCTGTGCGATGTCAGGCGCCTCGATCAACTCACCGTTCGCCACATAACGCCGAACGTTGCGCGCAAATGGTTTGATGCGGCCGAGACCGTAGCTCCACAGGAACGGGCGGTCGCAGATCAGGTAGAACGGCCGGTCCGGCTCACCATTGCCATCGCGCAGCATGGCGAGCACGAATTCATGGTATGAGAGCGCCTCGTTGACGAAGCGTCGGCCCGCCGCATTCACGGCGATCACACCGGGCTTGGCGCGGTCGGTGACTGTATGCGGGAACACGCCACGGCTGCCGTCGGAGCGGCGGAACAAAGAGGCCGGCACCCAATAGGCCGGGCTCGTCGCTTCGATATTAAGCGCAGCACCGGCCGTGGTCGCTAGCCGCAGCCCGTCGCCTGTGCCTGATGTGTTAGTCGCTGAGACAAATCCGGCCGCAGGCGGAAAGAACCGTTTGCGTAAAGCTGCATCGTGCGAGAAGCCGCCGGTTGCGACCACCACACCGCGGAGCGCGGCGATCGGGCGATCGCGCGAGCCATGGCGGATCACCACGCCGCTGACGCGATCGTCCTGCATCGACAAATCCTCAAGGTCAGCGCTGAAGAGGATTTCGACTTGCCGCGCCAGCAGCGAGGCATACAGCCGTGCCGCGAGCGCGTTGCCGAGATGCAGCGTCGTGCCGCGCGGCGAGCGAAGCCGTTGCAGCGCATACTCGAAAACAAGCCTCGCGGAACGCAATGTCGAACGCAGCGATTTTCCGGCCTTGCGCAGATGCGGGATGTCGAGCCGGTTGACCATCATCCCGCCGAACAGCGTGAACTCCGGCAGCGGCGCGCGCAGCCGCGCGAAATGCCCACCCAGCCTTGTGCCGTCGAACACGACCGGTTCCAGCACACGCCCGCCTGATGTCGCGCCCAGCAGCTCCGGATAATAGTCTGGATATGCTTTTACGGGCTGAAGGCGCACGACCGTGTTGGCTTCGAGATAGGTGACCGCCTCCGGCCCGCGCGCAAGGAAGGCGGCGCGCAAGCCCGCATTGGCGGGCTCCGGCACCGTACCCGAAAGATAGCGGACGGCATCGGTGATGCTGTCGGAGAGACCCGCCTCTTTCATTTTGGCGTTGGCGGGGATCCAGACCATGCCGCCGGACCAGGCCGTGGTGCCGCCGACGAAGGCGGTCTTCTCGATCACCAGCACCCGCAGCCCTTCGGCGGCAGCCACCGCCGCAGCCGTCATGCCGCCGGCACCGGCGCCTATGACAATGACGTCGTAGGTCTCATGTGCCGGCATCATGCGGCAGGTTTCCGAAGACGAGGCATGACACCGTCATACCTCGCCTCGCCAGCCCAATGCTAGCGCGCCGGCTTGCGCTCGATCGGATCGATATCGATCGCCCGCAGGCGGCCGAGCCGCAGCACGTCCATGGCGAGCCGCCGGCCGATCCGGTCGCGGTCGAGCACGCGGATCAGATCGTCGACGCCGTTGATCTCGACGCCGTCGAGCCTGATCACGACGTCACCGGGCAGCAGGCCCGCCTTAGCCGCCGGGCCGTTGGGCTCGATCTGCATCAAGAGTGCGCCCATCTTGTTCTCGACACTGGCGAGCACCGCATGCCGGCGCGGAACCGGCGCGGTCTGCCCGGCGACGCCGACATAGGCGCGGCGGACGTAACCGTGGCGGATGATCTCCGACAGCACGAACTGCGCAGTGTTGCTGGCGACCGCAAAGCAGATGCCCTGCGCGCCGTTGATGATGGCGGTGTTGATGCCGATCACCTCGGCATTCGACGACACCAGCGGCCCGCCGGAATTGCCGGGATTGAGCGCGGCGTCGGTCTGGATCACGTCCTCGATGGTGCGTCCGCTGACCGAGCGGATCGAGCGCCCCAGCGCCGAGACCACGCCGGCCGTGACGGTCGATTCAAAGCCGAGCGGATTGCCAATCGCGATCACGAGCTGGCCCCGCCGCAAATTCTTGGAATTGCCGAGCGCGGCATAGGGCAAGTCGCGCACGCCGTCGGCACGCAGCAGCGCGAGGTCTGTATCGGGATCGACGCCGAGCACCCGGGCATCGCCAACGTTGCCCTCGACGTCGCGCAGCCGGATCTCCTTCGACGAGCCGACCACGTGGCTGTTGGTGAGAACGAGCCCATCCGGCGAGATCACGATGCCGGAGCCGAGCCCGCCGCGTTCGCGGCCGTTCGGGACCTTTGGCCCGGTCTCGATCCGCACGACGGCAGGGCCGACACGGTCGGTCACGTCGATCACGGCATTGGAATAGGCGTCCAGCAGCGCCCGGTCATTGACCGGACCAGCCACTGTCGTTCGCGATGACGTGGCGTCATCGACGATGTCTGAAGTGAAATCCAGCATGGCAAAAGTCCTTGAGGCTCACACAGATGGTGGCCTGTTCCCTCCCGCGCAAGTGACCCGCCCGGGGCGCAAGGCTGGGCTGCCAGCGCTTGACTGCCCAAGTGGCTAGGGCGCCCGCCGCAGCGTGCCAGACCTCGCCTTGACCGGATCGAGCAGCGACCAGTCGCCGTCTGGAAGCACATAGCCATTGGGGAACGGAGCGCGCAGCTCGAGCCCGAGCGAGCGCAGCACGCGGTCGTCGCGGTAGTAGCATTGCAGCACCACACGGACGAGCGTCGCCGCGGCCGCGCCGCCGTGCTTGCGAAACTCCTGCGCCACCGCATCGCGCCTGACGACATCGAGCCCGGCGAGCGGCTGACCTGCCAGCCGCGCCAGATGGTCCAGCGCCGCCACCACCAATTTGGTATCGCGGCCGAGCGTCGCAAGGATATCGGCCTGGATCACGGCATCGTCGGCGCCGGGCACCTCGTACGCGTCGCTGGCGGGAACGATCATCGCAGCGATAGCACGGAGGTCGTCGCGCTGGACGCGCGTGAGTTGATTGTCGGCGGACATAGCGGCCTCAGTCGAACAAGTTTGCAAGGCGCTGCTTCATCTGATCGGCGATGTAGAGCGCGAGGGCCTGGATGGTGGATGTCGGGTTCACGCCGCCCGAGGTGACGAAGATGCTGCCGTCGACGATGAAGAGGTTCTTCACGTCATGGGTGCGGCCCCATTCGTTGACGACGGAACGCGAGGGGTCGGTGCCCATCCGTGCGGTGCCGAGCAGATGCCAGCCGCCCCACGGGATCGGCGAATTGACGCAGATGTCGGTCGCCCCCGCCATTTCCAGAACCTCGCGACCGCGGTTGAGCGCATGCTCCATCATCTTCCGGCTGTTCTCGCTGATCGTGTAATCGATCTTCGGCGCGGGAATGCCGTGGCTGTCCTTCAGCACGGGATCGAGCGTGACCTGGTTATGCTCCTCCGGCAGGTCCTCGCAGATCGCAGAGAAACCCAGCCGATGGCCGTTGAGCTTGCGGAAGATGCGGTGATGATCCTCGCCCCAGGGCAGAATACCCTTCTGCTCGCTGACGACCGCCTCGAACACCGGCCCGGCGCCGCGCACGAACTGCACACCGTAGCCGCGCACGAAGCCGCGCGACAAATCCGTGTCGTACCACTCCTTGCTCCACAGGCAGGTCGGCGGCGCGCGGTTTGAGTCCGTCGGCTCCTTCACATAGCCGTAGATCTGCGCATAGGGATGGAACATCAAATTCTTGCCTACGAGGCCCGACGAATTGGCAAGGCCGTTCGGAAAGCGATTGGATTTCGAGTTGAGCAGCAGGCGCGGCGTGCCGACGCCGTTGCAGGCGATGATGACGACATGCGCCGGCTGAAACTGCTCGACACCGTCCTTGTCGTAATAGACCACGCCCGTGGCCATGCCGCTCTCGTCGGTGGTGATCTCGCGCACCCGGCAATGGGTACGGAGCTCGACACCGGCGCGGACCGCGTGCGGCCAATAAGTGATGTCGGTCGAGGACTTTGCGCCCTGCGCGCAAGCGGGCGTGCAATGGCCGAGATTGATGCAGCGCGCGCGGCCCTCATAGTCAGTGGTCGCGACCGTCGTGTCGGACGGCCACCAGTGCCAGCCGAGCTTGTTCATGGCCTTGCCGAAGATCGCCCCCGTCAATCCCATCGGCTGCTGCGGCATCGGCGGGTGCGTCAGCGGCGACAGCGGATCGCCCGACAGGCCTGAAGTCCCCATCATGCGGTCGTTCTCTTCGAAGAACGGGGTCAGCGCGTCGTAGTCGATCGGCCAGTCGTCGGCGACGCCGTCGAGCGTCTTCACCTTGAAATCGGACGGATGCAGCCGCGGCCAGTGCGCGGTGTACATCACCGTCGAGCCGCCGACCGCATTATAGTTCACGACCTTGATCGGCGAATTGTCGTCGTTGATCGGATAGTCCTCGGGACGGCCGCGGATGTTGGGGCTGGTCGCCCACTCGCCGTAGAACTTGGCCTCCCAGTCGCGGCCCGTGCTCGGATATTCCGCCGGGTTCATCCAACCGCCCTGCTCCAGGCAGAGGATGTGCATCTTGGTCTCGGCCAGCGACCACGCCATCGCCGCGCCTGAAGCGCCGGCGCCGATGATCAGGACGTCCACGGGGTCTTTCATTGAAGCACTTTCCTCCCGCCCTCGCCGCTTCCCGGGCGATTCGGCCTACGCTGGCTTGCCTATTCTGCCAAACGATAGGATCAGAGCTACGGCCGAGTAAAGCCACAGGCGGGGAATGTCGCACTTCGCAGGGCGCAGACCATTGGTGTTGCCACGCCCGGATGCTAGGAACGAGGCGCCAGAGCAATCGTAGCGAGACCGTATGTCCTTCAGGAATTCATTTGCCGCCGCCCGCGCTTTCGCGCTTGTTCTGTTTCTCGCTCTGCCCGGGTTTCTGGGATCTGCCGGTCCGGCCTCCGCGCTAACGGCGGCTGCAACCGTCCGGGATGCCAATTCGATCCAGCTCGGCGACGTCACCTATCGGCTCGACGGTGTCGACGCCCCCGAGCTGGACCAGGTCTGCATCGACGATCATGCCGACCCCTGGACCTGCGGCATCGAGGCCCGCGACCAGTTGGCGAAGCTGATCAACAAGCGCTCCGTGCGCTGCGACGATGTCGGACCGGAAAAGAGTTTCGGCAAGCGCCACCGCGCGATCTGCACGGCCGAGGGCGACAAGACCAGCCTGAACGAGCAGCTGGTCAAGCTCGGCTTTGCCATTGCCCGCGAGCCCATCAAGGCGAACGTCAAGCCGGCGGCAGCGGATGCCAAGTCCGCCTCGGCCGGCTTGTGGAAGGGCTGCTTTGTTGCGCCGCAAGAGTTCCGCACCGGCAAGAAGGACGGCACGCTGCTGGGCGCCGCCTGCCGCGCCGACCGCGACAAGGAGATTCGCGGCGTTCTGTTTCCGGAGGACCTGACGATGCCGCCGAGCTGCGCCATCAAGGGCAAGCTCGCCGTGCGTGCGCGCGTCACCGGCAATATCGGCATCTATCATTTACGGGGCTGCCCGAGCTATCCCGCGACGACCAAACCAGACCGCTGGTTCTGCTCGGAGGACGACGCCCAGGCCGCCGGCTTCCGTAAGGCCTACAATTGCCGCCGGCCAAAGTGAACAATTGGTTCACGCAGCCGTGAGTGGTAGCCGGAGACAGTATTGATCCGGAATTGAACTCCAACGCGAGTTGCTGCACCTATATGTGTACGCAAGCGCTTTGCGCGAGCGTTTCCTTGGCAGACGATCCTCATCGGATTGTTTTTGCTCGGGCGTTTCCTCCCTAGACTTGGGCCGCTTGTCACAACAGGCGGCTCTTCTTTTTTGGATGCCTCTACATTCGCGTCTTCATGATCTGGTCCATCGGCGGCATGTTCGCGTTCAGATGCCCCATGATCCAGACGGTGCCGCCGACCACCAGGAAAACGACCATGAGGCCGAAAGCCAGCGCCAGCACATTGTTGGTGTTGTCGGGCCCCGTCGTGATGTGGAGGAAAAACACGAGGTGTACGCCCATCTGAGCGATCGCGAGCACGATCAGCGCAACGGGGATCGAGGGTTGCCAGACCAGATCGGTGCCGGCGATGAAGAACGAGGTCGCCGTGAGCAGCAGCGCCAGGCCGAGACCAACGACGTAACCGATCACCCGCTCGGCGACGCTGTGTTGCTCTTCATCGCCCGGTGCGATGTCATGTTCGGTCCGCGTGTGCGCTTGATCGCTCATACGCCACTCCCAAGCAGGTAGACGACGGAAAAGACTCCAACCCAGACGATGTCGAGCGCATGCCAGAACAGCGCAAAGCACATCATCCGGCGCAGGACATCGGCGCGAAAGCCTTTTGCAAAGACCTGGGCCATCATGGTGAGGAGCCACAATATGCCGGCCGAGACGTGCAGGCCGTGGCATCCGACCAGCGAGAAGAACGACGACAGGAACGCGCTGCGCGACGGGCCATAGCCGCGCGCGACGAGGTCGGAGAATTCGCGGAACTCAATGACGAGGAAGATCAGGCCGAGCACGCAGGTCACAGTCATGCCGAGATAGAACCAGAACCGATTGCGCACGTCGGCGGCAATACTGGCCATGCCGCAGGTGAAGCTCGACAGCAGCAGGCAGACCGTCTCGATCGCGACGTTCCTTTGCTCGAAAATCTCCGAACCCTTCGGGCCGCCGGCGGTCTGGCCAGACAGCACCGCATAGGCTGCGAAGAAGCAGGAGAACATCACGATGTCGGAGAGCAGGAAGACCCAAAATCCGTAGGCGGTCACGGTACGTTTCGGTGCCGGCCCGGGATGCTCGATCACGACGCCGATGTGATGGGGATCGGCGTGAGCGCGGCCTGCGGTCGCAGTCATGGCCATCAGATTGTCCCCGCCATGCTGACGAGGCCGCGACGCTCCTCGAGGTTGACGCGGTCGATCGCTGCGACCTCATCGGCCGGGATGACGTATTCGTCATGGTCGCGCCAGGCAAACACGACGAACGTCGCGAACGCGCCGATGCCGCCAAGAATCACCATCCACCAGATGTGCCAGATCAGCGCAAAGCCCATGATGGTGGCGAAGAACGCACAGATGAAACCGGTCGGCGAGTTCCTGGGCATCTCGATGTCACGATACTCGGGCGGTTCGTGCTCCAGCGATTGCTGCTGGGCGCTCGCCTTCATATCCCAATAGGCATCCTCGCCGCGCACGTCGGGGTAAAAGGCGAAGTTGAATACCGGCGGCGGCGACGAGGTTGCCCATTCCAGCGAACGGCCGTCCCAGGGATCGCCGGTGCGATCACGCAGCGCCTCGCGATTGCGGATACTGACGACGATCTGCATGATCTGGCAGATCACGCCGATCGACAGGATCAGCACGCCGAATGCCGCAACGAACATCCATGGCCGCCAGGCAGCGACATCGTAGTGCTGCAGGCGTCGGGTCATGCCCAGCATGCCGGCGATGTAGAGCGGCAAGAACGTGACATAGAAGCCGAGGAAGGTGAACCAGAACGCGGCCTTGCCCCAACGCTCGTCGAGGCGGAAGCCGAACGCCTTCGGGAACCAGTATTCGAAACCGGCGAAGGCGCCGAACAGCACGCCGCCGATGATGACGTTGTGGAAATGCGCCACCAGGAACATGCTGTTGTGGAGCATGAAGTCCGCCGGCGGCACCGCGACCAGCACCCCCGTCAGGCCGCCGATGATGAAGGTGACCATGAAGCCGACCGCCCATAGCATCGGTGTCGCAAAGCGGATGCGGCCGCCATACATCGTGAACAGCCAGTTATAGATCTTCACCCCCGTCGGCACCGCGATGATCATGCTGGCGATGCCGAAAATGGCGTTGACGTCGGGCCCCGCCCCCATCGTGAAGAAATGATGCAGCCAGACCATGAAGGAGATGACGCAGATCGCCATAGTCGCCAGCACCATGGAGCGGTAGCCGAACAGCGGCTTGCCGGAGAAGGTCGAGACGACTTCCGAGAAGATGCCGAACGCCGGCAGCACCAGGATGTAGACCTCGGGATGCCCCCAGGCCCAGATCAAATTCATGAACATCATGACGTTGCCGCCGGCTTCATTGGTGAAGAAGTGGAAGCCGAGATAGCGGTCGAGCAGCAGCATCGCGAGCGTGGCGGTGAGGATCGGGAACGCCGCGACGATCAGGAGATTCGATGCCAGCGTGGTCCAGCAGAACATCGGCATGCGCAGATAGTTCATGCCCTTGGTGCGCAGCTTCAGCACGGTCGTGACGAGATTGATGCCGGCCACCAGCGTACCGACGCCAGATATCTGCAACGACCAGGCGTAATAGTCGACGCCAACGCCGGGCGAATAGGAGAGTTGCGAGAGTGGCGGAAAGGCGAGCCAGCCGGTGCGCGCGAACTCGCCGACGACGAGCGAGAGGTTGACCAGCAGCGCGCCGGTCGCGGTCAGCCAGAAACCAACCGAATTGAGCGTCGGGAATGCGACATCGCGCACGCCAAGCTGGAGCGGAACGATGAGGTTCATCAGCCCGATCACGAACGGCATCGCCACGAAGAAGATCATGATGGTGCCGTGCGCCGAAAAAATCTGGTTGTAGTGCTCGGGCGGGAGAAACCCCTGCGACTGGTACGCCACCGCCTGCTGAATCCGCATCATGATGGCGTCGCTGCCGCCGCGCAGCAGCATCACCGAGGCCAGCAGGATGTACATGACGCCGATCCGCTTGTGATCGACGCTGGTGATCCATTCGTGCCAAAGATAGGGCAGATGCCCCTTCGCCACGACCCAGATCAGCACGGCGAGGATTGCCACCAGCACGATCGCGCCCGCGATGAGCGGAATGGGTTGATCGAACGGAATGGCCGACCAATCGAGCTTACCGAGCATCGTGGGCTCCACTGTGGGGACGGCCTGCGTCGGATAGCAGATCCGGTCCTGGTCCAGGCGGAATGTGCTGGGTCGCGATCAGGTCGAACAGCCGGGGATCGTCGAGGCGAAAGGTCAGTCTGTTCTTCTCGATGCCCTGCTGCATCAGCTTTGTGTAGCTCTCCTCGTTCAGCACGGCATCGGTCTTCGCTGTGGCCGCCACCCAGTCCGGAAAGGCGAGCGGCGAGACCACGTTGACGTCGAACATCATGTCGGGAAAGCCGTCGCCGGAGAAATGCGCCGACAGGCCCTTGAGCTTGCCCTCATTGTCGGCGCGCAGGTTCAACCGCGTCACCATCCCGTTCATGGTGTAGATCATGCTGCCGAGTTGTGGGATGAAGAACACGTTCATCACGCTCGACGAGGTCAGCTGGAAATTCAGCTCGGCGCCGGCCGGCACCGTCAACGTGTTGACGGTGGCGATGCGCTGGTCCGGATAGATGAACAACCATTTCCAGTCGAGCGAGACGGCTTGAATCCTCACCGGGCTGCCGGTGCCCGGCACCGGCGCGGCAGGATCGAGCTGATGCGAGCCGATCCAGGCGACGCCGCCGAGCAGGATCACGGTGAGCGCGGGGATTGCCCACACCACCATCTCGACGCGCCCGGAATAGACGAAGTCCGGTTGGAAGCGCGCCTTCGGATTGGAGGCGCGAAACCAGAACGCAAACCCAAGGATCGCGATGATCGTCGGCACGACGATCGCGAGCATGATGAAGACGGAATCGACCAGTATGGTGCTGTTGGCGGCAGCCACCGGCCCTTGTGGATCGAGCAGATTCATCGGCAAGCCACTGGCGATTGGGAAACCCCGAGAAGGAGCGTAACGCGAAAAACGCCCCCGCAGCAAACGCAAGCGCGTGAGGACGGTTCCTCAATACGCCCGCTCGATCGCACGCCATGCCGCCCGGCGGCATGCAATTCCATGCGATGTCAATGACATCTGCGCGGAACAGCCGGCCTTCTCACCCCCGCACTCGATTGCTAATCTGCACGAAAATATTGGGATGAAACAACATGAAGGGCCCCGAGGACGATGCCGGCCTCGCCGGCAAGGTGGCGCTGATCAGCGGCGGCGGCGCTGTGGGCATCGGCAACGGCCGCGCTGCAGCAATTCTGTTGGCCCGCGCCCAGCGGGCCAAAGCTTCTTTATTGAAGACCGAAGGCACCGGTTGGGATGTCGGCCATTCCGTCAAATTCCTGCTCAGCAATTTTTCCCGCTACATCAACGGCCAGTTGCTGGTGGTCGACGGCGGCGTGACGCTGCAAGCTCCCGAACGCGAGTCACAAGAACACTAGAGGAAACACAGAAATGGCCCGCTTGCCCTATCTCGAAGCCGATCAGGTCGCACCCGAATATCGCGACATGCTCAAGCGCAACACCAATCTGCACAAGCTGCTGGTCAACTCGCCGGAGATGGCCCGCGCTTTCAACGGCATCGGCGGTTACATCCGCTTCAAGAGCAAGCTAGATCCGCGCCTGCGCGAGCTTGCGATCCTCCAGGTGGGCTGGATGGAGAAGTCGGAATACGAGTTCACCCATCATGTGAAGATCGGTAGGGAGTTCGGTGTCACCGACGAGGACATCGCCGGCCTGATGGCGGAGACCGAGGGCAAGCCGTCGAAGCTCGAGCCGCTCGCCAAGGCAATCCTGAAAGGCGCCCGCGAGATGGTGCGGGAGCTCGCGATGTCGGATGCGACCTTCGCCGAGATCAAGAAAGATCTTTCCGACGAGCACATGGTCGACCTCGTCCTCACCATCGCCTTCTATTGCGGCGTGGTGCGCGTGCTCGCCACCATGAAGATCGACAACGAGCCGTATTACAAAGAGGTACTCCGGCAGTACCCGATTCCCGGAGTGAACTGAGATGCGCCTGAAGGACAAGGTTGCGATCGTCGTCGGCGCAGGGCAAAGCCCCGGCGAAGGCATGGGCAATGGCCGCGCCACAGCACTGACCTTCGCACGCGAGGGCGCAAAGGTGCTGTGCGTCGATCATCATCTGGAATCGGCGCAGGAAACAGCCGCCATGATCACTGCGCAGCAAGGCATCGCCGCAGCCTTCAGGGCGGACGTCACAAGATCCGCCGACATCAAGGCGATGGTGGCGGAGGCGCAGGTGCGCTGGAGCCGGATCGACGTGCTGCACAACAATGTCGGCGTCAGCCTCTCCGGAGGCGACGCCGAGCTGCTGCAAATCACCGAGGAAGCCTTCGATCGCGTCGTCGCCATCAACCTCAAGAGCTGTATTCTGGCGGCCAAAGAGGTGATCCCGATCATGCGCGCCCAGCAAAGCGGCGTCATCATCAACATTTCCTCGATGGCCGCCATCACCACTTACCCTTACGTTGCCTACAAGGCGACAAAGTCGGCGATGATCGCCTTCACCGAACAGCTCGCCTACCAGAATGCCGAATACGGCATTCGCGCCAACGTCATCCTGCCGGGCCTGATGAACACGCCTATGGCCGTCGATACCCGCGCCCGCGAATGGCACAAGACCCGCGCCGAAGTCGAAGCCGAACGCGACAGCAAGGTGCCGCTGCGCAAGAAGATGGGCACGGGGTGGGATGTCGCCAATGCGGCGTTGTTCCTGGCGTCGGACGAAGCGAACTTCATCACCGGCGTGACGCTGCCGGTGGATGGCGGTGCCAGCGTGAGAAGGGGGTAGGTCCTCTCCCTCTCCCCGTTCTTACGGGGAGAGGGGCGGGGTGAGGGGCCGCCTCCGCGAAAACGGCGACAGATGGACTCGCGGAGACTTCCCCTCACCCGGAATTCGAGCTGCGGTCGAATTCCGGCCTCTCCCCGCATGCGGGGAGAGGCGAAAGAGCTCGCTTGGCGTTAATGCGTCACCCGCCAGATCGTGCCGTTGCCATCCTCCGACACCAGCAGCGATCCATCTTTCGCTACCGCCACACCCACCGGCCGCCCCCACACCTCGGTATCACTCACCACGAATCCCGTGACGAAATCCTCGTACTCCCCGGTCGGCTTGCCGTCCTTCATCTTGATGCGGATCACCTTGTAGCCGGTGCGCTTCGACCGATTCCAGGAGCCGTGCTCGGCGGCAAAGGCATCGCCCTGATACTCGGACGGAAACTGGGTGCCCTGATAGAAGATCATGCCGAGTGACGCCGAGTGCGGCTGCACCAGCACATCGGGCACTGTCACCTTGTCCTTCAGATCCGGCCGCGCGCCGGGGTGGCGCGGGTCTTCATTGCTGCCGATGTAGAACCACGGCCAGCCGTAGAACGCGCCCTCCTTCACACTCGTGACATAGTCGGGCACGAGATCGTCGCCGAGGCCGTCGCGCTCGTTGGTCGAGCACCACGGCAAACCGGTCTGCTGCTGGATCGCAAGGCCGACGCAGTTGCGGATGCCGGTAGCGTAGATCTTCCGCTCCTTGCCGTCAGGGGCGAAGGCCAGCACCGTGGCGCGCTCGGTCTCGCTTGCCCAGGCCGCACCAAGCGGTTGCGCTTTCAACCACGCCTCCAACCCGCCCGGCGGCGTGCCCATGCCCTCGGCGACGTTGCTGAGCGAGCCGACCGAGACCAGCATGCGTTTGTTGTCAGGCGTGAAGACGATATCGCGAGTGGAATGGCCGCCGTCATGCGGCAGGGTCGCCACGATCGTCTCCGCCTTGCCGCGCGCCTTGAGATCGCCGGCCTGATATGGAAAGCGGACGACGCTGTCGGTGTTGGCGACATAGACCCATTGCGGATTGTCGCCGTTCGGAAAGAAGGCGATGCCGAATGGCTGCCGCAGTCCACTGGCGAACAATTCGTTGGTGGCGACCTTGCCGCCCTCGCCGGCGCGAAGCACGCGGATGGTCCCTCCCCGTGTCTCCGCGACGAAGACATCGCCGTTCGGCGCAACCCTCAGGATGCGCGGCGCGCGCAGGCCTTCGGCGAACAGCTCGATCTTGAAACCTGCTGGCACCTGAAGCGCGGCCTCAGGCGGACGCGGCACCACCCGCGACGAACTCGCGACCGATCGCGTGGCGCCGGGCCTGACCAGATCCTGCGGCCGGATCAGCCTGACGGTGCCGGGCTTGTCGGCCTGCCAATCGCCGTAGGCGTCCTTGCCCTGTAGCACCGGCTCGGCCTGCGCAGATGTCGCAGCCGCAACCAGAAATCCCACGACCAACGCCACTGACCATACCATGCTTTTCACGTCGTCTTCCTCCCGGCCTGCATGTCTCGCGCGTCAACGCCGATCGACCCGCAATTGGTCTGCAACAGGCAAAACGCCTGCCGCATCCCACATCAGCTCATGCCCGCACGATGTGCATCAGCCGCAGCCCATCGTACTGGAAAACACCACGGATAGGTGCGACACATTGGAAGGGCAAGATAGGGCCGAGGCCGCCGGTTGCGGTCATCAAAGCTACGAAAGCTACGGCATTTCTGTCGCAATTGATGGGGTGATCATGTGGGGATCCATCATATCGGAATGGGCGAGCCTGCTGCTCCGCTGGCTGCACGTGGTCGCCGCGATCGCCTGGATCGGCAGTTCCTTCTATTTCATCGCCCTCGACCTTGGCCTCAAGCCGAAGTCTGACTTGCCAGACGGCGTGCAAGGCGAAGCCTGGCAGGTCCATGGCGGCGGCTTCTACCGGATCATGAAATATCTGGTCGCCCCGAGCCAGATGCCGGACGAGCTGACCTGGTTCAAATGGGAGGCCTACACCACTTGGCTGTCCGGCTTCGCGCTGATGGTGGTGGTGTATTATCTCGAGGCCGATCTGTTCCTGGTCGACAAGTCGATCCTCGACCTCACGCCGTTCCAGGCCGGGCTGTTCAGCTTCTTTAGCCTCGCGCTGGCGTGGCTGCTTTATGAAGCAGCCTGCCGCACCGGGCTCGCGCAGCGCGAGTTGCCCTTCGCCATCGGCGGCTATGTGTTCCTGGTCGTGTTGACCTTTGCCTTCACCCATGTGCTGAGCGGCCGTGGCGCCTTCAACCAGATCGGCGCACTGATCGGCACCATCATGGTCGCCAACGTCTTCGCGGTGATCATCCCGAACCAGAAGAAGATCGTGGCGGCGCTGATCGCGGGACAGGCGCCCGATCCGAAACTCGGCAAGACCAGCAAGGAGCGCTCGGTTCATAACAACTATTTGACGCTCCCCGTCGTCGTGCTGATGATCAGCAACCACTATCCCCTGCTCTACGCCACCCGCTTCAACTGGATCATCGTCGCGATCATCTTGGCGCTCGGACCGGTGATCCGCCATTTCTTCAACGAGGGCCATGCCGGGCGCAAATCGCCATGGTGGGTGTGGGGCGTGGCAGCCGTTGGCGTGATCGCGATCCTCTTCCTCTCCGCCGCCGGCCCGCGCGAGGTAAAAACGGGAGCGCTGTCGGCGCCGGTCACGGTCGCCAATGTCGAGGAGATCGTGATGTCCCGCTGCAGCATGTGCCACGCAGCTGAGCCGGTCTGGGCCGGGATCGTGACCGCGCCGAAGGGCATCTTGCTCGATGCGCCCGAGCACATCCATCGCAACATCCGCCTGATCGGCCGGGTCGCTGCGTGGTCCAATGCGATGCCGCCCGGCAATATCACCGAGATGACCAGCGAGGAGCGCGCCATCCTCGCTGCCTATATCGAGCAGGCGCGTTGACGCCGTCGCCTCGACGTTTCGCCGAACGGAATTCCGCATTTCCCACCGATTTGAAAATGACTTGACCGCTCATCCGGCGTAGACAGGGCCAGCGGCCGTTGATGCCGCGGTTCAAGTCAGTTTGCATTCGGGGATAAGAACAATGGCCCTCAAGAACGTCATCGGTATCGACCACGCCGTGGTCATGGTTCAGGACCTCGACAAGGCCGCCGAGAGCTACCGGCAGCTCGGTTTCACCCTCTCCCCGCGCGGCACCCACAGCGCGCATATGGGCACCGGCAATTACACCATCATGTTCGACCCCGACTATATGGAGCTGCTCGGCGTGCTGGTCGCGACCGAGCACAATGCGCCCGCGCGCGCCTTTCTCGACAAGCGCGGCGAAGGCATCGAGCGCATCGCCTTCACGGCGGTTGATTCCGCAGCCGGCGCGGAGGAGATCCGGGCGCGCGGCCTGACGCCGATCGGCCCGACCGATTTCGAACGGCCGGTGACGCTGCCGGACGGTACGGTTTCGGCGGCAAAATTCCGCACCTTCATGTGGCCGACCGCGGAAGCACCAGGCGGCGTGCGCATTTTCGCCTGCCAGCACAAGACCCGCGACACCGTGTGGATTCCCGAATTGATGAAGCACGCCAACGCGGCCAAGCGGATCAAGCAGACGCTGATCGCAACGCCCGAGCCCGCGCAGGAAGCCGCGCATCTCGGCCGGCTGATCGACCGCGAACCGAAGGCCGAGGCGGACGGCGCGGTCACCGTGCCCTCCGGCGGCGATCGCGCCGACTTCGTCTATTTGACGCTGGACCAGCTCGGCAAGCGCTATCCCGGCGTACCGCTGGGCGGTCTCTCCAAGCGTGGCGGCGCGGCGCTGGTCCTCGTCAGCGGCGATCTCGCAGCGACCGAGAAGGCGCTGGGTTCGGCGGCGTTGCGCAGCGGACCTGCGATCTGCGTGCCGCCGGCCAAGGCCAATGGCACCCTGCTCGCCTTCGTTGCCGGCTGATTTTAACTAATTCTTTAACGAGTATTTACCCGGCGGCTCTAGGATTCCCGGCAGTCCAAGCCGTCGGGGCCAAGCGCATGTTCAAAGAGGAATCGCCGATCGCTTATGACGCGCCGGCCGAACTGAAGAAGTGGCCGTCGCTGAAGGGCGAGAGGCAGAAGGACCGCGGTCCTCCCTATATGGTCTACAACGGCACGCTCGCCGACTGCGTCCGCGAGCTGATGGGCAAGCCCATCAAAGGCATCTCGCTCTACGACATCATGACGAGGCCGCAAGTAGCGTTCGACCAGACCGTGCTGTCGCCCGGCGATGCCGCCGAGATCGCGATGCGCAAGGATTTTCCCAAGGCGTAAGCGCCAACCTCCCGCCGCAAGATCACTCGCGCGTCGCGTTTGCCCGTAGCCGCGGGGCCAGCGGCGCGTGTTCCACTATTGGACTCCCGTACTAATACCTGCCGCCCTGCGGAATCGCAGCTTTGCCGCAATTACGGTTAATGAAGTCCTCGTCACCGGCGCCCCCCGCTGGTCGTTCCCCCACAGTTCGAGGACTCTTATCGAGATGCGATTTCTCGTCGCGGCTTGCGCTGCGTTCCTGATTCTGATGTGCGACGTCGGCACGTCGCCGTCCACGTCAAACCTCAATCGCGCCACGTCCAACACCGATCGCGCGCCCTCGCTGGTTCCACTCGTCGAGCTTTTCCTCGCAAGCGTGCAGGCCATCGAACTCGCGAATGCGCGCGCGGCGTACGAGGAGACGAGCGAGCCGGTGCGCGCGGTCGAAGCCGTCGTGCAAGTCCCGGCTTCACCGACCGAGCAATTCTGCCACGCGCTTCGCGAAGCCGCCGAGGCGAGCGGCATTCCCGTGCCGTTCTTCGCGCGCCTGCTCTGGCAGGAGAGCCGCTTCAAGTCGAACGAAGTCAGCCCGGCCGGCGCCCAGGGCGTCGCGCAGTTCATGCCGGAGACTGCCGCCGAGGTTGGGCTTGATGATCCCTTCGATGCCATGAAGGCGTTGCCGGCATCGGCGAGGTTTTTGCGAAAGCTTCGCGATGATTTCGGCAATCTCGGCCTCGCCGCGGCCGCCTACAACGCAGGGCCGGGCCGCATCCAGAAGTGGCTCGCCCGAGAAAGCGAGCTGCCGCGCGAGACACGCGACTATGTCCGCATCATCACTGGCACCAGGGCCGAGGACTGGACCGAGCGCGCGGAAGCTCTCGCGATCCGGATCGACCTGCCGCGCGAGGCGCCCTGCGAAGGCATCGGCAGCCTGTCGAAGACCAAGGAGGTCGCCTGGGTTCCGGTGAACCTGACGCCGTCGGTCGTCACCATCATGCGCAAGGCCGAGCAATTGGCAGCGCGCCTCTCGGCAAACCGTGCGCGCAAGCGGTTCGTGTCCCTGCTGCACAAGAACGCCTCGGCCCATGGCAAGGCGCGCAGCATGATCGCGACCCGCGCGGCGAAGGGAACGAAAACGCGCGCCATCCGCATGGCGGCGCGCGAGCGCTCCTCCGGCTAGGTCACACCGGCTTCTCGTCGTCTGTGACCGGCGACGTCACCACCAGGAACACGAGGTCGGTCAGGCCCGAATTCGAGATCGCGTGCTCGACACCGGGCGGCAGGAAGATCACGTCGTGCCTGCGCACGACATGGTTCTTGCCGGCGATCTCCATCAGTCCCTCGCCGTCGAGCATGTGATAGACCTGCTCCTGCACCTTGTGATGATGCCGCGCGACATAAGCCATCGGTTGGTACATCGAGATTCGATAGTCGATGTGGCGCGCGGCAGAGTTCTCCGGCATCACCAGCGGCTTTGACAGTGCGCCGCCAAAATGGTTGGCGAATTCGCGCCAGGGCACTTCTGCGATATTGCGGATGAAGGCGCCGCCAGTCTCCTCGGCCATGATCGTGCTCCCTAGTTCACCAGTGCGCCGCCATCGACATAGACGATCGAGCCCGTAGCAAAACCGTTCGCCATGAAGCTTCCTATCTGCCGGGCAATGTCCTCGGCCATACCGACGCGACCAACGGGCAGCGCAGCCGCCGTCTTCGCCAGCATCTCCTTCCGCGCCGCCTCCGGCATCGCCGCCCGGATCGGCGTGTCGATCACGCCCGGCGAGACCGCGTTAACGCGCACCGGCGCAAGCTCGAGCGCGAGTGCACGGGCGAGCGATTCTAGTGCACCGTTCGCAGCACTGATGATCGCCGAGTTCGGCCGCGGCCGAATGCTGAGAAAACCTGTGACCAGCGTCAACGAGCCGCCGGGCCGGATCTCGGCCTCGCGGGCGACGCGCCATGCACCCCAGAATTTTCCTTCCATCGTCGCACGCACGTCCTCCATCGAGACCGTCTTGAATGGACCGGTGCGAAGCTGAGCGGCCGTCAGGACGACGTGATCGACGGGACCAGTGCGGCGGAACAGATCAGCGACGCTCTGGTCATTGGTGACGTCGGTGGAAATGGCCGTCACCTTCAACCGCTCCGCGACGGGATCGAGCTTTGCCGCACTGCGCGAGGCGATGACCACGTCGGCGCCCTCTCTCTTCGCGAGCTCTGCCGTGGCAAGCCCGATGCCTGAGGAGCCACCGATCACGACGACCTTCTTGCCTGCGAGCGTCATTCCCATCTCCCCTGGTTTTCTTGATTGATGATTTGCGCTGCGCGATCAGCCAGGCTGGAAGCGCGTGCCGATGCCGGCCTTGCTCTGGCCAAGGCCCGGCAACTCCCAGACACCGGCGCCAACCGGATTGATGTCAGCGGCGATGTCGACGTCGATCAGATACGGCTTGTTGGCGGCGATGCCCTTGCGAATCGCCTCGCCAAGATCGCTGGCGCGATCGACCCGCACGCCCTCAACGCCGCAGGAGCGCGCCATCGCCGCGAAATCCGGATTGTAGCGCTGGCCCGTCTCCGGATGCTTGAAGTCGGTCGCGAGCTCGCGTCCGCCGAGATAGCCGCGCTGAAGCCCGCGGATCGAGGCGTAGGCGTAATTGTTCCAGACCACCCAGACCACGGGTAGATTGTACTCGACCGCCGTGCCCAACACGTTGGCGTGCATAAAGAAGGCGCCGTCGCCGCACACGGAGACGCAGGGCCGATCGGGCGCGGCGAATTTTGCGCCCATCACGCCGGCGACGCCAAAGCCCATCGGGCCGAACCCCATCGATCCGATCAGCGAATCCGGCCGCTTCGGCTTGCAGAAGCCGAGCAGCCAATTGTGGTGCACGCCGATGTCGGAGACCAGGATCGCATCCTCCGGCAGCGCCTTGTCGATCTCGGCGGCTGCGCGCTGCGGGTTGATCGGCGTGGTGTCGTCGGAGAAGCCGGGCGCGACGAACTTGTCCCACTCCTTGCGATAGCCGTCGATCTGCGCCAGCCATTTTTTGCGCGCGTCGGACTTTTTAAAGAGGTTGTCGCGGCGATCGAGCTCGGCATGCACCTGGCGCAGGAATGTGCGGACATCGGCCATCAATCCGAGTGCGACGGGATAATTGCGGCCAATCTCTTCAGGATCGATGTCGACGTGGATCAGCCGCGTCGGCGGGATCGTGAAGGAATAGCCGGGGATCCACGAGCTCGAGGTGCGGTCGTCGAAGCGGACACCGAGCGCGAGAAGCACGTCGGCCTGGCGCGTGGCGTGATTGGCCTGATAGTGCCCGGCACGCGCGACGAGGCCGAGCGCGAGCGGGTGCTTGACGTCGAGCGCGCCGAGCCCGCTGGCCGAGGCCGCAACCGGAATCTGAAGCCGTTCGGCGAGCATGCGCAGCTCGTCCGCCGCGCCGCCATAGCGCACGCCCTGCCCGACCAGCATCACCGGCCGTTCGGCCGCAAGCAGCATGTCGACGGCCTTCTCCACGCCTTCCGGATCGGCACCGCAGCGGCTGGAAATATTGGCGCTCCACTCGCTCGCCTTCGGCGCCTCTTCGGCGGCCGCCTCCATGAAGACGTCGAAGGGGACGTCGATCACGACAGGCCCCGGCCGTCCCGTCACCATGGTCTTCCAGGCCTGCCGCACCGCGAGCGGCACCATCTCCCCGCGCGTCGGCTGAAACACTTTCTTGCACATCGTGCGCACGGTGGAGGGGAAGTCGGCCTGATAGTGCCGGTACATCTCCTGGAACGCGCCGCGGTTGAACTGGCTGGTCGGCACGTTGCCGGTGATCGCCATGAACGGCACGGAATCGAGGAAGGCATTCGCCAGCGAGATCGGCAGATTGGCCGAGCCCGGCCCGCAGGAGGTGAAGGTCGCCGTCGGCCTGCCCGAGACCCGGTAATAGACGTCGGCCATAAAACCGGCGACGCTCTCGTGATGCACGGAGATGGTCTTGATCTCTTGGGAGCGCTCATACAGCGCGTCGATGAACTGGATGTTGCCGTGGCCGCAAAGCCCGAACACCTGCGGCACCTTTTCCTGGATCAGATAATCGACAATGACCTGGGCGCCATTGAGCATGTTCTTCGACATCAACCCGTCTCCCTCTCGGCCCCTCGAACTCTTCTGTACCGATGCGGGGAACGCGGCCGGTCATCACTGGGCCGCCGGGAGCCTATTTCTCATAATGCTATACGTCAATTTATATTGTGGTAGGCTCTTCCCCAGAGGAAACGCAGAGCTCCGCGCCGACGGCCGCGCTTGTTGCGTGCTAGTCTCGCAAGAACGGAGCCATGACGATTCACCAGAGGGGGCCTTGTCCTTGAAATCGCGTACCAAGCCCACGACCGGCGAGAGGCCCGCAAGCCCGCGCAAGGCTGCGATCGCCAAGCTGGTCCCTGCTCCCAAAGCCGCTGGCGGCGACGAGGCCGACGACAAGCAGCGCGCCGGCGGCGTACAGTCGCTGGGCCGCGCCTTCTCGATCCTCGAAGAGGTCGCGCGACATCGTGAGGGCATCGGGCTTGCGGAGCTGAGCAAGCTGGTTGGGCTGCACAATTCGACGACCTTTCATCTCGCCAAGACGATGGTTTCGCTCGGCTACCTCCGCCAGGAGAAGGACAGCAAGCGCTATCGCATCGGCCGTCCCTTGTTTGCACTCGCGGCAAGCGCGCTCGACGAGATCGAGATGGTCAATGTCGCAACGCCCGTGCTGGAGGAGCTATCGCGCCAAACCAGCGAAAGCAGCCATTTTGCCGTGCGAATGGGCGATGCCGTGATCGTCATCGCCCGCACCAGCGGCCCCGGCGCGTTCCAATTGACCGACCGCGTCGGCGTGGTGCGCCCGGCTCACTGCACCGCGCTCGGCAAGATCATTCTGGCCTCGCTTCGGCCCGAGCAGCTCAAGCGCTTCATCGATCGCGCCGAGCTGAAACCGTCGACGCCAAAATCCATCACCGATGCCGCCGTGCTGATGCGCGAGATCGCGGAGATACAGCGCACCGGCGTCGCCTTCGACGACGGCGAGTTCAATCCGGAAGTGCGCTGCGTCGCCGTGCCGGTCACCGATTTCACCGGACAGGTGATCGGCGCGCTCGGCATTTCAGGTCCGATCTGGCGTCTCTCCAACCAGGCGCTGCACGCCGGTGCCCAAATCGTGCAGGCCGCCGCCGACCAGCTGTCGATCGAGTTCGGCGCCAAGGACCGGGCCCACAAGGCGTTCACGCAAAAAGCCTGAGACGCAACCCAAGCGCCGATTTTGCCGGTTGACACCGGCGACGGCGTTCGGGATTATCCTCCAGCATTAGAACAAGGTCTCTCACAATATCGGATATCCGGTTTTGAAGGGAGGCAGGCGATGCACCCGGGAGGAGACAGACATGATCCGCTACCCGCGACGGAGGTTGTTGCAGGCCGGCGCAGCGTTCGCTGGCGCAACTGCATTTGGGTTTCCCGCAATCGTCAGGGCGCAGGCCGAGAAGATGCGGATCGGGCACCTCACCCCGCTCACCGGCTTCCTCGGCGTGATTGGCAGCTACGCCCAGCTTGGCGTGAAGCTCGCCGCCGAAGAGATCAACGCGTCCGGCGGCATTTTGGGCAAGCCGATCGACCTGCTCTCGGAAGACTCGATTAATCCGGCAACCGCCGCGACCAAGGCACAGCGCATGCTGGAGCAGGATGGCGCGGTGGTGCTGCTGGGAGAGATCTCATCGGCCTCCTCGCTCACCATCATGCAGGTGGCCGAGCGCAACAAGAAGGTGTTCTTCTCGACCGGCGCGCGCTCGGACGCGCTGCGCGGCAAGAACTGCAACAAATACTCCTTCCACTGCGACATCCCGAACACCGTGATGGTCAACGCGGTCGGCACCGCGCTGTCGCAGAAGGGCATGGTGAAGGGCAAGAAGTTCTTCACCCTCACGGCCGACTACATCTTCGGTCATGACCTGCTGAAGGCGGCAAAGACCTTTTTCGGCGCGCATGAGGCGAATTTGATCGGCGACGAACTGATCGCAACTGATGTCACCGACTTCAGTCCGTACCTGCTGAAAGTGCGGCAGGCAAAGCCCGACGTGGTCTGCTGCAACCTCGCCGGCAACCAGGTGACCAACCTCGTCAAGCAATATGCCGAATTCGGCTTCCCCTATCCGCTGGTCGGCTTCAATCTCAACACCGGCGATGCCTGGGCCGCGGGCGCCGGCAATCTCAGCGGGACCTGGCCCACCGTCTGGTATCACACGCTAGCCAATCCCACATCGCAGGCGTTCGTCGCGGCGTTCACCAAGAAATACGGCAAGCCGCCGGAGAACCACGCTTGGATCGACTACATCACGCTCAAGCTCCTTGCGGAGGCGATCAACACGACGAAGTCGACCGACAGCGGCGAGCTGATCGCTTATTTCGAGAAGCAGGCGCAGTTCGACATCGGCAAAACGCGAAAGGCCTATTTCCGCTCGTGGGATCATCAGCTGGTGCAGGAGGCCTATCCCTTTACGGTGAAGCCGAAGGACCAGATGAAGGACCAGTGGGACATGCTGGTGCTCGGCGACGTGGTGCCGGCGGCGAACGATGCGCTGGAGACGATCTATCCGACCAGAGAGCAGAACCCCTGCGAGATGAAGGCCTGACGCGCACCCACGCGGCAAGGACGCAACATGCAGTTCGAGTTCCTGCTGGAACAGGTGGTCAACGGCCTCGTGCTCGGAGGCTACTACCTGCTCATCGCGCTCGGGCTATCGCTGATCTTCTCCGTCGGCGGCATCGTCAACCTCGCGCATGGCGCTTTCTATGCGCTCGGCGCCTATGTCTGCGTCGAGCTGACGAAACGGGTCGGCTTCGGCGCCTCGGTGGTGATCTCGCCGTTTGTGGTTGCCCTGCTCGGCATTCTCTTTGAACGCTTCATCCTGCGCCGCTTCTACACGGCCGATCCCATTCTCAGTCTGCTCGTGACCTTCGGACTCGCGATGGTCGCGGAGCAGGCGATCCGCATGATCTGGGGTGCAGCACCCGTTTCAACGGAGATCCCGCAAAGCTTTCGCGGCTCGGTCATCGTCGGCGATTTCCTGTTCTCGCGCTATCGCCTGCTGATCCTCGCCGTCGTCGCCGCTATGCTGCTCGGCATCTGGCTGCTGCTGCAAAAGACCTCGTTCGGCCGCGTGGTGCGCGCCGGCATCCAGCGGCCCGACATGGTCGCAGCGCTCGGCATCCGCCTGCAGCCCTACATGACCGCGGTAGTGATGCTCGGCGTCGGCATGGCCGCACTCGGCGGCGCTTTCTTTGCGCCGATCACCACCGTGCATCCGGCGATGGGCGCCGAGATCATGACGGTCGCCTTCGTCGTCGTCGTGATCGGCGGCCTCGGCAGCTTTTGGGGCGTCGTCATCTCAGCCCTCCTCGTTGGCGTGGTGCGCGGCATCACCATTCACTTCGAACCTGCGGCCGGTGAAGCCTCGATCTACGTCCTGATGTTCCTGGTGCTGCTGGTGCGCCCACGCGGACTGCTCGGCGAGCGCATCGAGAAGTTCGAATGAGAAGCACCCCGACCATCGACAGGCTGAGGCCGCTGCTTATCGCGACCGCGGCGGTCGTCGCTCTGCCCTTGCTGTTGAAGGCATTCGGCCTGTCACTGAACACCGGTACGTGGATCGTCGGTCTCGCGATCGCGACCATGGGGCTCAACCTCTGCATCGGCTATACCGGCCTCGTCTCGTTCGGCCACAGCGCCTGGTTCGGGATCGGTGCCTACGCCGCAGGCCTGATCCAGCTGTGCTTCTTCCCCGGCGAGATCTGGCTGCCTCTGCTCGGGTCGATGGTCGTTGTCGCCCTCGCATCAAGCGCGATCGGCATGCTGATCCTGCGCCGGCGCGGCGTCTATTTTTCGCTGCTCACGCTGGCGCTCGCGGCGCTGGTCTACACCACCGCGTTCCGCTGGACGAGCCTCACCGGCGGCGAGGACGGGCTTGGCGGGCTGAAGCGCGGCGGCATCGGACCCATCAGCTTCGACACCGCGCTCAACTATTACATCGTGGTCGCGATCATCGGGCTCGCCGTGCTCTATGTGCTGATGCGCCTGGTGCGCTCGCCGTTCGGGCATGTGCTGGTGGCGATCCGCGAGAACCAGCTGCGCGCGAGCTTTCAGGGCTATCCGGTCGAGCGTTACAAGCTTGCGATGTTCGTGATCTCCGCCGTCGTCACCGGCCTTGCCGGCGCGCTGATCGCATTCCTGAACTATCTCGTTTCGGCCGAAGCCGTCTCGGTGCCGTTCGCCGGCGAGCTGCTGGCGATGGTGGTCATCGGCGGGATGCGCAGCCTCTTGGGCCCCGCGCTCGGCGCGCTGTTCTTCATCCTGTTCCGCGAGCTGTTCTCGATCTGGACGTCGGACTGGCTGTTCTGGTTCGGCCTGACCTTCGTGGCCTTCGTGATGTATTCGCCCGGCGGCCTCGTCGGCATCGGCTCGCTGATCATGCGGCGGCTCCGTCCGCCTGCGGAAGAGACGGCCGCGATGAGCCGGCGCAAGATCTATGACGGTTTGCCGCTGCCCGACTTCCTGCGGCCGGAAGCATTGAAAGGCACCGTGCTCGAAGTCAGCGGCGTCTCGCGGAAGTTCGGCGGCATCCGCGCGGTCGAGAATGCCAGCATCAAAGTCGCCGCCGGCGAGATCCATGCGCTGATCGGGCCGAACGGCGCCGGCAAGACCACGCTGTTCAATCTGGTCTCCGGCCTCTACGCGCCGGACCAGGGCACGATACGTCTGCAGGGCCGCAACATCGCCGGCGTGCGCGCCAACCAGATCTGTCATCAGGGGCTGGCGCGCTCGTTCCAGATCACCAATCTGTTTCGCGGGCTCTCCATCTACGAGAACTTGCGGCTATCGCTGCAAGCGCGCCGCCCGATGCGATTCAACATCTGGAATGACATCGACGCGTATCCAGAGATTCATGCCGAGACCGCGGCGCTGACAAAATTCCTCGGGCTCGAAGGCATCGAGGAGATCGAGGGCGGCGAGCTCTCCTATGGCGGACAGCGGCTCGTCGATCTCGGCATCGCGCTCGGCTCAAAACCGCAGGTGCTGCTGCTCGACGAACCGCTCGCAGGGCTCGCCGCTGCCGAGCGCGAGCGCGTCTCCAACCTCGTCAGGAACATCGCAGCCAACATTCCCGTGCTGATCGTCGAACACGACATCGATCGCGTGCTCGGCTTCTCGCAAATCGTCACCGTGATGAACCAGGGCGAGGTCCTGATGTCCGACTGTCCGAAAGCTGTTCGGGCCGATCTGCGGGTGCAGGAGATCTATACTGGCAAGGGCATTCCCGCCGTCGAGCATCGGCGCAGCCCTGAGGAGGCCGGCGAGCACGAGACCGTGCTGCGCCTCGATCGCGTCAACACATTCTATGGCAAGAGCCACATCCTCAACGACGCCGCGCTCGACGTCCGCGAGGGCGAAATCGTCGCGCTACTGGGCCGCAACGGCGCCGGCAAGTCGACGCTGCTCAAGTCCATCGCCGGGCTGGTGCCGGCGGCGTCAGGCAGCATCGAGTATCGCGGCATCGACATCGCGCGCCTTCCCGCTCCCGACATCGCGCGCCGCGGCGTCGGCTATGTGCCGCAGGGGCGCGGGCTGTTTGCCGGCATGACCGTGCGCGAAAACCTCGCGCTCGGCCGCCTCGCGCGCAAGACCGATGGCAGCGACGGCGTGGTCTGGAGCGAGGAGCAGATCCTGCACACTTTCCCGCGCCTGAAGGAACGCATGAACGTCGCCGCGGACTATCTCTCCGGCGGCGAGCAGCAGATGGTTGCGGTCGCTCGTGCGATGTCCGGCAATGTCCGCCTGCTGCTGTTGGACGAGCCGTTCGAGGGTCTCGCGCCGGCGGTCACACTCGAATTGTTCAAGGTGTTCGACCAGCTTCGCCGGCACATGTCGATCGTCGTCGTCGAGCACAATCTCGACCTCGTGCTCGCACTCGCCGACCGGGTCTTTGCGCTCGAGCGCGGCGCCGTGTTCCACCAGGGACCGGCGGCGCCGCTGCTGAACGATCTCGGCTATCGCAAGCAGATCCTGTGGCTCTAGGGCCCCCTACTCCGCCTTGATGTTCGCGGCCGCGACGACCTCGGCGAGCTCCTTTGTCTCCTTCGCGATCTTCGCGGCATACTCGGCCGGGGTCAGCATGCTGACGACGCCCTGCGAGCCGAGCTTCTCCTCCACTGCCTGATCCTTGGCGGCCGCGACGATCTCCCGGTGCAGCGTCTCCAGGATCGGGGCAGGTGTCGCCTTCGGCATGAAGAAGCCGACCCAGAACGAGAGATCGAAGCCGGGATAGCCGGCTTCCGCGACGGTCGGCACGTCGGGCAGCGACGGCAACCGCTCGGCCGATGACACCGCCAGCGCACGCAGCTTTCCGCCTTTCACCAGCGGCACCGCAGACAGCGGATCGAACACCGCCAGCACCTCCTGCGCGAGAATGCCGACCTCGGAAGCCGCGCCGCCGCGATAGGGCACGTGAATCATCTTGATGCCGGCCTTCTGGCTGAGCAGCTCCATGGCGAGGTGGGCGAGGTTGCCATTGCCGCCGGAGCCGTAAGCGAGCTCGCCCGGCCTGGCCTTCGCCGCGGCGACGAGATCGGCGACGGTCTTGATGTGGGCGGTCTTGGGGTTCTCAGGATTGACGACGAGCACGAGCGGCGCCGAGACGACGGTGGTCAGCGGCGCGAAGTCGCCTTGCGGATCGTAGCGGATATCCTTGAACAAGGTCTTGTTGAGCGTGATCGTGGATGAGTTGCAGGCGAGCATGGTGTAGCCGTCCGCGTCCGCATGCGCCACGCCTTCGGCAGCGATCATGCCGTTGGCCCCGGCGCGGTTCTCGACCACGAAGGGCTGTCCGAGTTTTGCACCTAACCGATCGCCGATGATGCGCGCGACGACGTCGACCGGACCTCCTGCGCTGAAGCCGACCATGACCTTGACCGGCCGCGTCGGGTATTTCTGGGCGACGGCCTGGGTCGAGAGTGCAGAGGCGAACAATCCGGCGATGACTGCCAGCAGGCGAGCCGTTCGTTGCATTCGTTCTCTCCCCGGACCGCATTGCGCCGCTTGTGCATGTTTGTTGATACGGCGCGTGTGACCCGCATGATTAGCGGTCTCGCCGGAATTCGCAATCGCGTTTGTGCGCCGGCATTCCGCCGCGCGGCAGGTGAGACCGGCGTCCAAATAAGAAATGCGAAAACAACCCCATGCACAGTAGCCGGCGCCTGCGAGAACAAGGACTTACGCGCGAGGTAAATTTTTCGGATACAGCGAATTAGATGTTGACCCGTCGGGCAAAACACTGGCAGAATGCCACTATCGCAACAATCGTCGGCGTCCGCACCGGACTGGCCCAGGCCATGCCGACGCTGTTGCGCGCAAACCCTTCATCGACATCTCGAAATTCGCAATCGCGCGCAGCAAGCGAACGATCGCTCGCGCGCCTGCGCCAGCAAAGGACACAGCACATGACAACGACAGCTCCGAACTGCCTCGGCACTGCGCCGGCTGCGGCAAACGATCGCAGAGACTTGCCTGCGAGCCCGCGCGTAAAACTCTACAAGCGGCGCATCGCGATCCGCCATCCGGACCCGCAAGCCGGCGAGCGTCTTCTGGCCGATTCACTTGGCGCCGTCGACCTTGACGCCATGCACGGCATTCTGAAGCAATTGGTCAAAGCGAGCGCGATCGGGCAGAAGCCTGATGAGGCCAATCTCGCCTTCATGATCTCGATGATCAGGAGCATCGCGCCGAGGGATTCCATCGAGGCCATGCTGGTATCTCAGATGGTCTCCGTTCATATGGCCGCGATGCGCTGCGCTTGTCGTCTCGCGTGCACGGACGATCTTGCGCAGCAGGAGAGCGTCACACGCGCCCTGACCCGGCTCACCCGCACCTTCGCCGCTCAGGTCGAGGCGCTGAGCCGTCACCGCAACAGCGACGAGCGCGCGATCACGGTGAAAAACCTGTCCGTGCAGGACGGAGGACAGGCAATCGTAGGCAACGTCACCCAGCATGCCAACGTGCTTGTTGCGGAGGCGGCAACGGGGGGGACGCGGCAAGGCGCAGGCCTGTGACCGGCACTCACGCCCGCAACACCGGCCCGATGCGAGCCAGCCCCCGCTGCGGCGCCCGAACTCGCGACGGCGCCGCGTGCCGCGCACCGGCGGCACACGGGAAGGAGCGATGTCGCATGCATGGTGGGGCGCGGAGAAGCGGTGCGCCGAGAGGAAACGGGAATGCCAAACGGCACGGGCTGTTCACGAGCGATGCGATCGCCGAACGAGAACAGGCCCGGGTGTTGCTCGACGAAGCACAAGAATTGCTGCAGAAGTTGAGGTGATCGACCGTCTGGCCCTGCCACCTCTCCCTGGAATGGGTCGGCTTCGCTTCCCATCCCTCCGCCCTGACAATTTATGCGTGCCTGTGAACTGCTTCACACGCGTGCCTTCGCCGATCTCGGTAGTCTGGGCCGATCTCGGTGAAACAGGCGGAGGGTGTCATGGGGGCATTAAACCTTTCACAGGTTCTTTGGGAAGAGCGGCGGGCGCTCGCCGGCGCTCCTCTGGGATTCCCGCGTAAAGACGAGAACGGTCCGGCACCCGGCCCTTCGCCGGTGGCGGCACAGCCAGCGGCCGAGGCTTCGCCAAAACCAGCCTACGACTTATCGGTTTCGAATTCGATTTCAAATCAACCACCGTCCTCCGAAACCCCGCCGGACTCGTTGCCGCCGCCGACGGCTCCCGTGCCAGAGCAACTCCTCACCGTCTACCGGGCCCTGAACGCGGACGACCGATGGGCGCTGTGCCTGTCCGGCGGAGGAATCCGCAGCGCGGCGTTTGCGCTCGGCATCCTGCAAAGGATTGCGGCGCTGGAGGTCACGTCGAAGCGCAAAGGCGATGCGCAAGGTTCGGCACTGAAGCAGTTCGAATATCTTTCGACCGTGTCGGGAGGTGGATATATCGGCAGCTGGCTATCGGCCTGGCTCTATCAGCAGCGTAAGCCACCTCGTGACAGGGCTGGCGATCATAGGAGCGACGTCAGTCAGGGCTCCACTCCGGACCCGGTGGTTTCAGCACTGAATCGGCGAGAGAGCCGCGGCCAACTCGGAGATCACGAAGAAGCAGAGCCGATTTCCAACCTTCGGCGCAACTCGCACTTTCTCTCGCCAAGCTTCTCGTCGTTGTCTCCCGACCTGTGGAGCGATGTTGCCAGCGTCCTGCGCAATCTGTTTCTCAACTGGATCCTGCTCGTCCCTCCCATGATCCTTGCGGTGCTTGTCACCAAGGCGCTCTCCTTTGCTCTGATCGACGCCCACGGCATCACAGAAAGGTCGATCTGGTTCCTGGTCGTGATGGCCATACCAACGCTGTGCTTGTTGGTTTCCCTGTCCTTCTCTGTCGCGAACCGCCCCGCCCGCGGCTGGATCAATGTCCCGCAACCCCGCTTTCTCCTGTGCGATCTCACCCCCTTCCTTGTCGGCGCCGCACTGCTGGTTTTCGTGTTGCAAAGTCCGTATGGCCTGAAGACGCTTTCGGGCCTGCTCGCCGCCGGAGGATTCGGATTTCTCGAGCAATTCGAACGCGACCACCTGCTCGCGGCTGTGCTGATCCGCGGAACGATCCTTGGGGTGGTCTTTTTTCTCGTGTCCTGGGGGCTGGCGCCGCTGTGGACCGTCATTTTCGGGAGATCGGCCCGCCCACCACCTGCGGCGCGTCCCAAGCATCCCGCGCTCGAGCCCTTCGCCTGGGCCATCGCCGGCGCGGCTTTCGGTCTGCTGAGCGCCGCGGGACTGATTTTGCTCTGGAGCATCAACCCGTCCGACTCCGCCGCGACGGCAGCGGGCTTTGCCTGCGTGCTCGGGCTGCCCTGGATCGTGCTGGCGCGCATCGTCGCCGACGTGATCTATATCTCGTTTGCCGAATTTCTGTCCGAGGTCGACGTCGGGCTCGAATTTCAGGCGCGGTCGAGCGGGCTTTTCACGCTGGCCTATCTCGGCTGGCTGTTGTGGTTCGGGCTCGTGCTCGGCGCGCCACCGGCCGCAAGATGGATCGAGAGTCAGCTTGGTGCTGCAACCGTCCCCTCGCTCGCAGCCGGGGGAGGCCTTTCCGGCCTGTTCTCCATCATTCTCGGAGCGAGCTCGAAGACAAAGACCGCCGCCGAGCAGGTGTCGGGCCTGAGGCAATATCTCGGACTCAACACGATCGCAGCCGTCGCGGCGGCGATCTTCGCGGCGGTTCTGGTTGCCCTGCTGTCCATTGGTTGGGATGCGGCTTTCAAATTGCTCGCCCCTGGGGCCGTCGGCCACATGCCCTGGACCATCGTGTTGGTCGTGGGCGCCTTGCTCGGCGTGCTGATCTATGCGGCCGCACATGTCCTCAGCATCAACCGATACTCACTCCACGGCCTCTACCGGAACCGTCTGGTTCGTGCCTTTCTCGGTGCCTCGCGCAACGAAAAGGAGCGTGACAAAACTAAGAATGCCTTTACGGATTTCGACGGTCGCGACAGCCCGCTCCTGCACGAGCTTTGGGAGCATGGCGTCACACCGACGGGCGCCAATTGGAAGCCGTTCCACGTCATCAGCGGAGCGCTCAACCTCGTCTCGTCCAAGAACTTGGCATGGCAAGAACGGATGGCGGCGCCTTTCACGTTCTCGCCGCTGCATTGCGGCAGCGCCATATTCTCAGACGGTGCGTACCGGACAACCTACGCCACGACCGACCAGCCGCAGCCCTATGGCGGAAACCTGACGCTCGGAACCGCCATGGCGATTTCCGGCGCGGCCGTGAGTCCGAGCATGGGCTACAACTCGTCGCCTGGCGTCGCCTTCCTGATGGCACTGTTCAATGTGCGCCTCGGCTGGTGGCTGGCCAATCCGCGCAGCGACAACCCCTATTATTCAGAGATCAAGCCGACAAACGCACTCCGACCGTTTTTCATGGAGATGTTCGGCCTGACGAGCGAGACCGAGCGCTGGGTCTACCTCAGCGACGGCGGACATTTCGAAAACCTCGGCCTCTACGAAATGGTTCGCCGACGCTGCCGCGTGATCGTGGTCAGCGATGCCGGCTGCGACCCCGACTACTCCTTCGAGGACCTCGGCAACGCGCTTCGCAAGATCTGGATCGATCTCGGTGTGCGGATCGACCTGCACGGCCTGGACCTTCTCAAGAAGCGATTCACGGAACGGCCCAGCCCTGCAAAGCAAGGACCGTACTGGGCGGTCGGCGATATCCTCTATAGCGAGGCCGACGGTGGCAAGTCGCAGAACGGCGTGCTGCTGTATTTCAAGTCGGGCCTGCACGGCACGGAACCCATGGGCATATTGAGCTATGCGATCGCCCACGCGACCTTTCCGCATGAGTCGACGCTGAACCAGTTCTTCTCGGAATCGCAATTCGAGAGCTATCGTTCGCTCGGTTACGAGATCGCAGACCGCGCATTCGAAACCGGCGAGGGCCTTGCGGTCGACGCAGCGACCGGGGCGCCCCCCACGCTCCTGTCGATCATCGGGAAGCTCAAAGGCAAGAATTGGGGAGAAGTTGAGTCTGTCGCCACACTGTCCGGCAAGTCGTAGACGCACCGCCTCCGGCGGGCCCTTAGGATGAGGTCGCGTTGTGGGGCTGGACCGCTCAGCGGACATGCGCGAGATAGTAAGCGAGGTCGCCGATCTGGTCCTTGCCGACGGTCTGCATCACGTCGGCCATGGTGGCATCGTAGCCGTGACGGGTGTTGTCCTTGTACTCCGCGAGCGTCTTGGCGAGATAGTCCTCGCGCTGGTTGGCGATCCGCGGGACGCTCTCCTTTCCGGAGTAGTCGGTGTTGTGGCAGGTGTTGCAGCGGTTCTGCTTTGCCAGCACCTCGCCGCGCGCCATGCGAGCGGCGTCAACGGCATCAGTCGGTGCCGCCGGCTTCGGCAGCGCGGCGATGAAGTCGGAGAAAATGCGCAGATCATCGTCCGTCAGCGACTTCGCCATCTCGTTCATGGGCTCGAACACGCGCAGCTTCTCGCGGAACATGAAGAGCTGGATCAGCGCGTAAGGCGCCTGCTGGCCGCCGAGCGAAGGGGTGTTCTCGGTCTCGGAGGCGCCACGCTCGCCGTGACAGGCAAGGCATGGCGCGGCGCGCTCCTGGATGGTTTCTGCGGATGCGGAGAAGGCGATTGAGGCAAGCGCCAGAGCAGCGATTATTGTTTTTTGCATTGGCCGCTCTCCGCGTACTCCGTCATTGCGAGGAGCGAAGCGACGAAGCAATCCAGTCTGTTGCCGTAGAGGCATTCTGGATTGCTTCGCTTCGCTCGCAATGACGGTGGGTGTGGTTGGCACTTACTGCGCCGCGACCTTCTGCTTGCCATAGGTGATGCGGTAGACCGCGCCGTTCCAGTCGTCGGAGACGAGCATGGAGCCGTCCTTCAGCAGCATGACGTCGACGGGGCGGCCGACATATTTGTTGTCCTCGATGAAGCCGGTCAGGAACGGCTCCATCGACTTCACGGTGCCGTCCTTGTTCAGCTTGACGACGACGACGTCTCCGCCCTGCTTCTGCGACTTGTTCCAGGAGCCGTGGCGCGCGACGAAGATCGCATTCTTGTATTGCTTCGGGAACATGCTGCCGGTGTAGAAGCGCATGCCGAGCGCCGCGGTGTGCGGGCCCATCAGGCCGACCGGCGCCGAGTAATTCTTGCAGTCCTTGCCCCAGCCGAGCTCCTGGTCGATGATGTTGCCCTGGTAGCAGAACGGCGCGCCGAAATCTTCGCCCGCCTTGGTGACGCGGTTGAGCTCGTCCTCAGGCACTGATTCCGACAGCCAGTCGCGGCCATTGTCGGTGAAGTAGAGCTGCCTGGTCTCGGGATTCCAGTCGAATCCGACCGTGTTGCGCACGCCGACCGCGTAGACCTCCGCGCCGGAGCCGTCGAGATTCATCCGGCGGATCTGGCCGTGATCGGCATCGTGCAGCACGTTGTTGCCGGGCTGGCCGACCGGGACATAGAGCTTGTTGTCGGGGCCGATGCCGATGAACTTCCAGCCATGCGCCTCGTCCTTCGGCAGTTTGTCGTAGATGAGCGTCGGCTTCGGCGGGCTGTCCAAGACGTCGTCGATCTTGTCGATCTTGGAGATCTTCGACAGCTCGGCGATGTAGAGCGTGCCGTCCTTGAAGGCGACGCCGTTCGGACGATAGAGGCCGGACGCGATCACCTTGACCGACCGTTTGCCGTCCTTCTCGGCGATGGCATAGACCTTGTCGACGAGACGGCTGCCGACGAACACGGTGCCCCTGTCGCTCTGCGCGAGCGAGCGTGCATTGGCCATGCCGGACGCATAGACCTCGACGTTGAATCCAGCGGGTACCTTGAGCTTGGCAAGCGGCAGTTTGTCTGCCGAGGCCGGAATCGGCGGCGGCGCAACGGGGGCGAGCTTGGCGGCAGCCTCACCGTCCGGACGCCCGATCATGGGTGAGCCTGGAGGAAGCGGTTGGGCCGCAGGCGCGGCGGGCGGAGTGGCGGGCTGCTGCGCCGCGGCGGACAGCGTGAACGCACCGAAGACAGCGCCGGCCAGCAACAGGCGGCGCGACGCGGACGACATACTCATCATGTTGATCTCCCCAGAAGCGGAAGCCGTCTTCAGACGCGGGCGCGTCCGCGGCTTTTCCGAGTCATAGTGTGTGAACTTGTCCGAACAAATGCAATCGGAAACGAAGCTGAGGACACCTGACATCGCGTCCGGTCGTTTCCACTTCAAATCGCAAGCGCTGGCGAGCCTCACGCCATGCAAGCAGTTCCCACCACGCGCGCCGGCCGGCGCCGCATCCGGCGCCGGCCATATCCCACCCCTACTGTGTCCGATCCGAGGTCCAGCCCTTGTACTCGCCGACATTGTCGCGCGTCACGAGCTTCGACGGCAGCAGCTCGACCGTGGACGCCGGCTTCTGGCCGTTGAGGATGCCGACGCCGACCTGCACGGCGCGGCGGGCCATGAAGAACGGGTCCTGCGAGGCGGACGCCTGGATCTGCGCCGCCTGCGGGTCCTTCAGCGCGGCTTCGATGTCGGGCGCGCCGTCGACCGCTGTGATGACGATGCCGGTGCGCTGCTGCTGGCGCGCCGCAAGGTCGGTGCCGATGGCCTGCGGATCGTTGATGGCAAAGATGGCGTCGATCTTGGCGAAGCGGGTCAGATAGCCTTGCGCCACCGTGAGGCCGCCTTCGCGCGAGCCCTTGCCGTCCTGGTCGTTGGACAGGACCTTGATGCCGGGGGTCTTGCCGAGCACGTTCTTGCAGCCGACGACGCGGTCGATCACCGCGGAGACCTGCGGGCCGTTCTCGATGATCACGTCACCTTTGCCTCCCAGCTTGTCGACGATGTACTGGCAGGAGATCTCGCCGGCCTGGACGTTGTTGGTGGTCACCGTGGCGTCGGCGCCGTCGGCGGCGGTGTCGACGGCAACGACGACGATGCCCGCGGCCTGCGCCTTCTTGATCGCGGGGCCAACCGCCTTGGGATCGCCGGGATTGAGCAGGATCAGGTCGACGCCGGCTGCGATGAAATTGTCGATCTGGGTGACCTGCTTGCCGAGATCATACTCGAAGCCGACGGTGGTGATCTTGACGTTGGGATTGGTCTTTTTGGCCTCGAACTCGGCGCCCTTCGACAACGCGACGAAGAACGGATTGCCGAGCGAGCCCAGCGAAATGCCGACCGATTTGAGCTCCTTGGCGAAGGACGGCGCGGAGCTCAGGACGAGCGCCATCGCGGCGCCGGCAAGCGAGATCGTCTTCAACATTGGCTTCCTCCCTGGTCTGTTGAATCTCCGGCGCGGCGACCAGTTGCCGTGACGGAATGAACATGACGGCGCAGCGCCGGCGACATTTCTCTCCCGCTCAGGTCCGGGCCGAGCCCTGCAGCCGATAGCGGTCCAGCGCCACCGCGCCGATGATCACCAGGCCCTTGATCACATATTGCCAGACGTCGGACACGCCGATCAGGATCAGGCCGTTCGACAACACGGCAATGATCAGCGCGCCGACCAGCGTTCCCCAGATCGAGCCGATGCCGCCGACAAAGGAGGTGCCGCCCAGGATCACCGCGGTGATGGCGTCGAGCTCGTAGGACTGGCCGAGCTGCAGGCCATTGGCGGCGTAGAGGCGCGCCGCCTGCATCGCGCCGCCGAGGCCCGCGAGCAGGCCGGACACGGCATAGACGAAGATCAGCACGGCCCAGACCTTGATGCCGGCGAGCCGCGCTGCGCTCTCGTTGCCGCCGACCGCATAGATGTGCACGCCGAGCACGGTGCGCTTGAGCACCAGCCACGACACCAGGATGACCAATAGCGCGATCACCCAGAGCCAGGGTATCGACACGACGCCGGGAATGAGGGTCACGGCGCCGTTGCCGATGAATGCATAGGGAATCGAGGGATTGAACACCGTGGTGTCGGCGCCGAGCAGGCGTGCCGCGCCGCGCACGGCGGTCAGCGACCCCAGCGTGACGATGAAGGGCGGCAGGCGCAACAGCGCGATCAAGGCGCCATTGAGGATGCCGAAGACGGCGCCGGTGAGCACCGCTGCCGGCAACCACAGCGGCCCGAGATCGGGGAATTTGGAGACGATCAAACCGGCCATCGCCGACGCCGCCAGGATGGAGCCGACCGAGAGGTCGATGCCGCCGGTGAGGATGACGAAGGTCATGCCTGCGGCCAGCACGGTATTGACCGCGGACTGCTGCACCACGATGCCGATGTTCTGGCCGGTGAAGAAGCGGCCATCCGACAGGACGTGAAAGCCGATGCACAGCAACAGCAGCACCGGCAGCATGCCGACCGCGCGAATGATCATCCGCGTCCGCTGCCGCTTGGTCTCCTGCGCGGCGGCGCCACCTGACGCGGCCGGGGCAGCCTTGGTGATCGCACCGTTCTCAGGCATCGAGCTGCTCCGTTCCGGTGGCGAGTGCCATGATCTCCTCCTGACTGAGCGGCGATGTCGCGTCGCGCCGGATCTGGCCGGCGATCTGCCCTGCGCGCATCACGATGACGCGGTCGCAGATGCCGATAATCTCGGGCAGGTCGGACGAGATGACGAGAACCGCGGTGCCCGACTTCGCGAGATTGTCGATGATCGAATAGATCTCGGACTTGGCGCCGACATCGACGCCGCGGGTCGGCTCGTCCAGGATCAGGATTTTCGGACCGATCGCCAGCAGCCGCGACAACAACACCTTCTGCTGGTTGCCGCCGGAGAGCCCGCCGGCGGCAACGCCGACATTGGCGGCACGGATGCCGAGCGCCGCGAACGCGCGCTTGGCGCGGTCGCGGGCCTTGTCGCGGTCGAGGATGCCGCCGAATTTCGCATCGCGTCCCAGCACCGCGAGATTGATGTTGTCGAGACAGGACATGTCGAGGAACAGGCCGAGCGCCTTCCTGTCCTCGGTGAGATAGGCAATGCCCGCGTCCAGCGCCTCGGCGGGCGTGCGGATGCGGACCGCGCGGCCCTCGATCTCGACATGGCCCGAGATCATTGGCACGGCGCCGATGATGAGATGCGCAAGCTCGGTGCGGCCGGCACCGACCAGGCCGGCAAGGCCGACCACCTCGCCCGCATGCACCGTCAGCGAACATCCCTTGACGCGCCTGTGGTCGGCGATGTCGACGGCCGCGAGCACCGGAGCTCCCGGCCGCGCCTTGAGATCATGCTCCTTCTTGTAGAAGGACGAGATGTCGCGCCCCACCATCATCCGGACGATGGCGTCGGCGCGGATGTCCGGCTTGTCGAGCGAACCGACCAGCGTGCCGTCACGCAGCACGGTGACGCGGTCGCCGAGCGCATAGACCTCGTCCATGCGATGCGAGATGTAGATGATGGCAAGACCTTCGGCGCGCAGCTGGCGGATCAGGGCGAACAGCCTTTCGCTCTCACCGGCCGACAGCGCGGTGGTCGGCTCGTCCATGATCAAAATCCTGGAGCGGGCGTGCAGCGCGCGCGCGATCTCGACCAGTTGACGCTGACCCATCGAGAGGTTGGCAACCTGCGTCTGCGGCGTGAAATCCGCGCCGAGCCGCGCCAGGATCGGCCCCGCGCCGGCCTGCATCGCCTCGCGCGCCAACAAGCCGCCGCGGGAAACCTCGCGACCGAGATAGATATTCTCCGCGACGCTCAGATTGGGGGCGAGCGAGAGTTCCTGATAGATGATCGCGATGCCGGCCGCGCGGCCGCCGAGCGGGCCGCTGATCTGGACCGGCTGGCCGTCGATGCGGATTTCGCTGCCCGGATCCGGCCGGTAGGCGCCCGACAAGATCTTCATCAGGGTGGATTTGCCGGCGCCGTTCTCGCCCATCAAGGCGTGGATCTCGCCCGCATAGACGGTGAGGTCGACGTCGCGCAGCGCCTTGATGCTGAAGAACGATTTGGAGACCCGGCGCATCTCGAGGATGGGCTCGCTCATCACACCTCCCCGACGCGCCGACGGCGGCATCGTAATCTCACCCGCGTCTCGTTGGTCCCTGGCGCGGGTGCGAGCATTAAACAAAAGGTTGTGGCGCAGGGCAATACCTCCCGCATGCCGACGAACGGTCCGCCGCTGCTTTTATCTTTTGCGAACGGAACCGATCTCGAACGTGACGCCTTTTCTTCGCCACATCATCGCGTATCGCGATCAGCGCCGCGGCCGGTACAGGCGGCGCCATTCCGGAAGCCGCTCGGCATAGGCCTGCGCAAGCGCGGGCTCGGGCTCGAACGTCTCGACGCGTTGCGGCGCGGTGCAGACGGCCTCGATCGCCTCCCCGGTGACGGCGATGCGGCCGAGCCGCGCCGCACCGAACGCCGCGCCCGTCTCGCCGTCGGCAAAGCGATGCACGGGCACGTTCAGGACATTGGCCAGCACCGACAGCCAGAACCGCGAGCGCGAGCCGCCGCCGATGACATCGGCTTCCGCGATCGCCAATCCGGTCTCGGCAAGCACGTCCCGGCAATCCGCCAGCGCAAAGGCAACGCCTTCGAGCACGGCTTGCACGATGGCGTCACGATCGGTGGCGTGACTGAGCCCGTCGAGCATGCCGCGCACATCCGGGTCGTCATGCGGGGTGCGTTCACCGGAGAGGTACGGCAAGAAGCTGACCGGCGACGGCGCCCTCGGGCGGAACCCGAGCGGCGCCAGCAGGTCGGCCTCGGAGGTCCCCAACAGCCGCGCGATCCAGGCCAGGCACGATGCCGCCGAGAGGATCGCGCCGGCCTGAATCCATCTGTCGGGGACGGCATGACAGAACGTGTGCACGATCCGCTCCGGGTTGGCCGCGATCGTCTTGGTCGGCACCAGCAATGCGCCGGAGGTTCCGAGCGAAATGAAGGCCGCGCCGGGATTGATGGCACCGATGCCGACGGCTCCCGCCGGATTGTCGCCGGCCCCGCCTGCGATCATCGGCCGCCCGGTCATGCCCCAGCGCTGCGTCATCTCGGTCCGCAGCCGCGCCGACGGCACGCAGCCCTCGACCAGACGCGGCATCTGCCGGCGCGACAGAGCGGTCGCGGCGAGCCCCTCATCCGACCAATCGCGGCCGACAACATCGAGCCACAGCGAACCCGAGGCGTCCGAGACATCCTCGATCGCTTCGCCCGTCAGCACCAGGCGCAGATAGGCCTTGGGTTGCAGCACGAGTTTTGTCGCCGCGAAAATCTCCGGTTCGTGCCTGGCGACCCACAGCAATTTTGGCGCCGTGAATCCCGGCATCGCCTTGTTGCCTGTCGTCGTCCGCAATGCGGGCCAGCGCTGCTCCAGCTCGGCGCATTCCGCGACAGACCGTCCGTCATTCCAGAGAATGCAGGGCCGCAACGGCACGAGACCGGCGTCGAGCAGCGTTGCGCCATGCATCTGGCCGGACAGACCGATGCCCTCGACAGCGGCCAATTCGCGCGCATGATCTGTCTTCAGCGCGTCCAGCGTCGCGAACGTGGCCTCGATCCACTGCGCCGGGTCCTGCTCGGAATGGCCGGGACGCTTTGAGCTGACCGTCAGCGACCGGCTGCGGCTCGCCACCACGTGTTGCGAATCGTCAACCAGAACGATTTTGACGGCCGACGTGCCGAGATCGATGCCGAGATACATGATGCCGCTTGCCTCAGGCGTCCATGACATTGCGGACATGGCGTTCCCGATGTTGGCATGCTCCCGCTAATCATGTAACCCCACCCGAAACCTTCTCGGGACGGGATGCTCATGACTGCCACCGACGACGCGGGCGAGGCCACCCGCGCGCTGATCCTTGCGCTGGTTGCGCTGGCCTGCGGGCACATGCTCTCGACCTTGCTGCGCACGATTCCGGCGATCAGCCTCGATTTGATGGCGGCGGATTTCCACATGGAGCCGCAGGCGCTGGCGAGCCTCACCTCGGTCTATCATTTCGCCTTTGCCGCGTCGCAGATTCCGGTCGGTGCGGCGATGGACCGGTTTGGCGTGCGGCCCGTGTCGCTTGCTTTGCTGGCGGGAACCGTGCTCGGCGCGATCGCGTCGGGGTTTGCAACGGGGCCGGAAAGCTTTGCGGTCGGGCAGCTGATGCTGGGCGTTGCCACCTCGGGCATGCTGATGTGCCCGATGACGCTGGCCGCCAAGCAATTGTCGGCTGCGCGCTTCGGCCTGTGGTCGGGCGCGATCCTCTCGATCGGCAATATCGGCATGCTGCTGTCGTCGAGCCCGCTCGCTTTCGTGATCGACACTTACGGCTGGCGCGCCGGCTTTTGGATCTCCGCGATCGGCGGCGTCCTGGTCGCGCTCGCGGTGTTCGTGCTGGTGCCGAACCAGCCAGCCGAGCACAAGGACGAGTCTTCGCCACTGTCGCAGATGATGGAGGTGCTCAGGCTCGGCCTGTCGCGTCCCTTGCGCGGCCTGATCGCGCTGGCGCTGGTGTCGCTGGCGAGCTCGCTGGTGCTGCGCGGCCTGTGGGGCGGGCCGTGGCTGATGCAGATCAAGGGACTGACGCGGGTCGAGGCCGGCAACCAGCTCGGCGCGTTCACGTTGGCGATGATCGCAGGGCCGCTGCTGGTCGGCATGATCGACCGCAGGATCGGCCGCCGCCGCGCGCTGGTGGCCGGTACCCACGCGTTCGCGGCGCTGCTGCTCGCGCTGATGGCGCTGGGCGCGCCGCACTTGCCGGTCGCATGGCTGTTCGGCGTGACCGTGATGCCGCCGTCCTACGATCTCGCGCTGTTCGTGCTGATCGGGCTCTTCACCTCCGCGCAGCCGCTGCTGTTCGGCATGTCCAGGCAGCTCGTCGACGCGCAGGTCGCGGGCAAGGCGCTCGCTGCGGTGAACCTCGCCTTCTTCCTCGGCACGGCGCTGATGCAATCCATCACCGGCGCAGTGGCCGCGCTCGCGGGGCTGCCGGCGGTGCTGCTGTTCATGGCGGCCGCGCTGCTTGTTGGTGTGGTGATTTTCCTGGCGTACACGCGGAGTGAATGAAGCAGTAAATTTGCAGTTGCCCCTGTCGCGACAGCCTCAGTGGCAAGTCGCGACTCGCAGTGGTCGTTATTTCCAATGTGGCCCGGTGGTTACAGCCCGCGCATGACATGCGGGGTAGAGTGACCAGATCGCGAAGTCGCACAACGCACCAGATGAAGTTGCTGGCCTGTGCAGTACCGGCTCGCGGGATAGGCTTCAGGCGCCGTCGCCGTTAGTTGAAGGAAAATTCTCTCATGACGACCAAAACCATTTTCGGCGCCATTGCGCTGGCAGTTTCGACCTTGACCTCAGCCATGGCGGCGGACGTGTCGATGCCCTACAAGGCGGCGGCCGCGGCCCCCGCCTTCTCCTGGACCGGTTGCTATGTCGGCGGCAATGGCGGCGGCGGCCGCGGGGTTAACGAGCAGCAGCCGCTCGCCGGGCTGACATTCAATGCCGATCACAACAGCGGCTGGCTCGCCGGCGTGCAGGGAGGCTGCGACTATCAGGTCGGCTCCCTCGTGGTCGGCGTGGAAGGCCAATTCGATTGGGCCGACATGAAAGACACCAGCGCGACCCTGCCTGCGGGTGGCGCCATCGGCTTCCTGCTGACGACGCAGCTCGACCGCGTCGCTACCGCGACGGGCCGCATTGGCTACGCTTTCGACCGCGTGCTGTTCTACGCCAAGGGCGGCGCCGCCTTCGCCCACTTCACCCATCAGTTTACCCAGACCGATTTCGCCGGCTTGGCGATCGATTTCAAGGGCTCACGCGATGTGGCGGGATTCGTCGTCGGCGCCGGCCTCGAATATGCGCTGCTGCCGAACTTGTCGCTGAAGGCCGAATACAATTATTTCGACTTCGGAACGAACGGTTACACCTTGAACTGTTCCGGCAATCCGGGATGTGCCGGCACTCCTTTCTTCCCGGTCAGCGTCCGGCAGAACATGCAAACCGTCATGCTCGGCGTGAATTGGCGCTTCAATACCCTCGCCCCGCTCGCCGCGCGATACTGATTGATTTGCTGAACACATCGGCGGCGCGTCGGGTTCGACGCGCCGTGTCGGTGATTCGGCGCGCCCCGACCCAAATTCACCGGACTGTCCAAGAGGCCTTGCGAAACACGGCGCAGCGAAGGATGCTAGCGCTTGCCGTGCATCAAAGGAACGCCTCATGCCTGTCGACACCAAAGCCGCCACTGACCGCCTTATGCGCTTCCTCGCCATCGAGGGCGTCACCGGACAGGAGGCGGCGATCGGGCGTGACCTTGCCGCTGCGCTGAAGGAGGTCGGCGTGCCCGCGAAGGCGATCCGGCTCGACGATGCCAACACGCGCATTCCGGTGCCGACCGAGACGGGCAATCTCATCGTCGACCTGCCCGGCCGCGGCGCGCTGCACAACCAGCCGCGGATCATGTTCATGACCCATATGGACACCGTGCCGCTCTGCGCCGGCGCCAAGCCCAAGAAATCCGGGCGCAAAATCGTCAACGAGGCCAAAACCGCGCTCGGCGGCGACAATCGCTGCGGCTGCGGCGTGCTGGTGACGCTCGCGGCCGAGCTCGAAAAGCAGAAGCTCGATCATCCGCCGATCACGCTGCTGTTCTGCGTGCGCGAGGAGAGCGGGCTCTACGGCGCGCGCCATGTGAAGCTCGACGAGCTCGGCTCCCCGCTGATGGCCTTCAACTACGACGGCGGCTCGGCCTCCAATGTCGTGATCGGTGCCGTCGGCGCAGACCGCTGGAATGTCGAGATCTTTGGCCGCGCCTCGCATGCAGGCGTCGCGCCGGAGCGCGGCATCTCCTCGACCATGATCATGGCGCTGGCGCTCGCCGACGTGAAGGCCGGCGGCTGGTTCGGCAAGGTGGTGAAAGGCAAGGGTGCGAGCGCGCGGCAGGGCACCAGCAATGTCGGCCCCGTCACCGGCGGCGAAGGCCGCCCCGCGGGCGACGCCACCAACGTCGTCACCGACTACGTGCATGTGCGCGGCGAAAGCCGCAGCCATGACGGAAAGTTCTTCAAGGAGATCACGAAAGCCTACAAGGCCGCGTTCGAGAAGGCGGCCAAGAAGGTCACGAATACACAAGGCAAGTCCGGCAAGGTCAAGTTCAAGGCCGAGACCGACTATTATCCGTTCCGCATGAAGGAGAACCTCCCCGTCGTGAAGCGTGCGATCGAGGCGGTGTCCGCGGTCGGCGGCACGCCGAACGTTCGCGCCGCCAATGGCGGACTGGACGCGAACTGGATGGTCCGCCACGGCGTTCCAACCGTGACCTTCGGCGCCGGCCAGAACGAGGCGCACACGATCGACGAGTGGATCAATCTCGACGAATATGATCGTGCCTGCGCACTGGCCGTGCAGCTCGCGACGATGCGGTGAGGCGCGCCTTGCGTGAGCGCTGAGAGATCGTTGCTCGCGAAAGACGGCACCGTCATCGGGTACCGACAACTCGGTTCAGGTCCTGGCCTGGTGCTGCTCCATGGCGCGATGCAGAGCGCAGCGAGCTTTGCCGACCTTGGAGCGGCACTGGCTGACCGCTTCACTGTCCTCATCCCGGACCGCCGGGGTCGGGGCCTGAGCGGAGCATTCCGGCCCGATCACTGCATGGCGACCGAGATCGATGATCTCGGTCGGCTTCTCGCCGAGACGGGTGCGCGCAATGTGTTTGCGTTGAGCGCCGGTGCATCGATTGCCTTGCACACCGCGCTCGTCAATCCAGCGATCTCGCGCCTTGCGCTTTACGAGCCGCCGCTCGAATTCGGCGCGGTCCAGCCGAGATGTTGGGCCGCTGGCTATGAAGCGGCCTTGGCAAAGGGGGATTTGCCCGCGGCCTTGGTCGCCGTGCTCAAAGGCACCGGCGACAACGAGGTCATGACAAAGCTCCCTGCGTCTGTCCTCAGGTCGTTCTTCGCCATGATGATGCGGCTACGGCCAAACGCAGCGGCGGGCAATGGGCCGCCTCTGGCGACGCTGATCCCGACGGTTCATTACGATATCGAGCTGATTGCGGAGACGGCCGGCGATCTCGATCGCTTCAAGGGCTTGACAACGGAAACACTGCTGCTTGGCGGCGACCGAAGCCAGGAATATCTGACTGCCGCGCTCAATGCGCTCGTCGAGATTCTGCCAAACGCCACACGCGTCGAATTCAAAGGCGCCGGCCATATCGCGGCCGACAACGAAGGCGACCCAGCCCGGGTCGCCGCGGAGCTGCGTCGCTTCTTCACGTGATGTCGAAAGACGTACCAGCGTTGCCGCAAACGCGGTTGCCTGGCGGTGCACGCCGCTCTAGCCTGCAAAGAAAACGTAGGGAGGCCAAACGTAGGGAGGCCAAATGGCACGCATCGCAGCGATCGAGACCGGATTCTACCGGATCCCCCTTCCCGTCACGCTGTCCGACTCCACCCATGGCGAGATCGAGGCGTTCGAGCTGATCACCTGCCGCATCCGCGATGCCGACGGCGCGGAGGGCGTGGGCTACACCTATACGGTCGGGCGCAATGGCGGGGCGGTCGCCGATATTCTCAAGCGCGAGATCCCGCCACTGGTCGAGGGCCGCGAGGCCGATGACACCGAGGCCGTCTGGCATCACGTGTGGTGGGCGCTGCATTATGGCGGCCGCGGCGGGCCGGCGGTGCTGGCGCTGTCCGCACTCGACATCGCGCTGTGGGATTTGAAGGCGCGGCGCGCGAGCCTGCCGCTGTTTCGTTTGCTCGGCGGCTTCGACGCGCACGTGCCCTGCTATGCCGGCGGCATCGACCTCGATCTCTCGGTCGAGGCGCTGCTGGAGCAGACCGACGGCAATCTCGCCAAGGGCTTTCGCGCGATCAAGATGAAGGTGGGCCGGCCCGATCTCAAAACCGACGTAGCGAAGGTCTCCGCGATGCGACAGCATCTCGGCGACGGCTTTCCGCTGATGGTGGATGCCAACATGAAATGGACGGTCGAGGAAGCGATTCGCGCCGCCCGAGCGTTCCAACCCTACGATCTCACCTGGCTCGAGGAGCCGATCATCCCCGACGACGTCGCGGGACACGCCCGCATCATGCAGGCCGGCGGCGTGCCGATCGCGGCCGGCGAGAATTTGCGCTCGCTGTGGGAGTTCAAGAACTACATCGCCGCGGGCGCGGTGTCCTATCCCGAGCCCGACGTTACCAATTGCGGCGGCGTCACCGCCTTCATGAAGATCGCGCGGCTCGCCGAGGCCTTCAACCTTCCGGTGACCAGCCACGGCGCGCACGACATCACCGTGCATCTGCTCGCGGCCTGCCCGAACCGATCGTACCTGGAAGCCCACGGATTCGGGCTGGACACATATATCGAGCACCCGCTGGTGCTCGAGGACGGCAAGGCGCTGGCGCCGTCGCGGCCGGGCCACGGCATCGGTTTCGACTGGAAGGGGCTGGCGAAGCTTTCGCCTTAGGCAACGCGCGTTGCTGCACGCGAGCCATTCCAAGGCACTGGATGCAGGGCGCGGATAATCGGCTAGGGTGGCGGTAGCCGGCCCTCCCCAGCGAAAGCCCCCGCCTTGACCCCCGAGCTGCACCAGAAACTGACCGCGTGGCGCCGGCATCTGCACGCCCACCCCGAACTGTCCTTGCAGGAGAAGGCCACTGCCGCCTTCGTGCAGGAGAAGCTCACGGAGCTTGGCATTCCCTTCGAGGCCGGTGTCGGCGGCCACGGCGTCGTCGCGACCTTGACGCGCGGGCAGGCACAGGGCCGCGTCGGCTTGCGTGCCGACATGGACGCGCTGCCGATCACCGAGGACACCGGCCTGCCCTATGCCTCGACGACGCCAGGCGTGATGCATGCCTGCGGCCATGACGGGCACACCGCCTCGCTGCTCGGAGCGGCTGCGCTGCTCGCTACTGATCCCAGCTGGAGCGGTAAGGTCGATTTCATCTTCCAGCCGGCCGAGGAAGGTTTTGGCGGCTCGCGCGCGATGGTCGCGGCGGGGCTGTTCGAGCGCTTTCCGATGGACCGGGTATTCGGCTTCCACAACTGGCCGGGTCTTCAGGCCGGCACGGTTGCGGTCCATGACGGTGTGGTCATGGCCTCCGGCGGACGCGTCAGCATCACCATCGATGGCCATGCGGGACATGCCGGCATGCCGCATCTGACGCGCGATCCGGTGATGGCGGCGGGCCATCTCATCGTGGCGCTGCAATCGATCGTGTCGCGCAGCGTCGATCCGCTCGACACCGCCGTGCTCTCGCTGTGCACGCTCGAAGGCGGCACGGCGCGCAACCAGATCGCAGGACGTGTCGCGATCGGCGGCACGCTGCGGTACCATCGCGAGGCGGTGAAGGACGTCCTGCTTGCGCGGATCGGCGAGATCTGCGCCGGCATCGCCACGAGCTTCGGCGTCAAGGTCACGCCCGAGACCGTCATCGGCGTCGGCGTCGTGATCAACACGCCGGCAGAAGCGGACCTGGCGCGCCTCGCCGCCGAGAAGGTGCAGACGCCGGTTCGCCGCGATCTCGCGCCCAGCATGGCCGGCGAGGATTTTGCCCACTATCTCGCGCACCGGCCCGGCGCCTTCGTCTGGATCGGCAACGGCGAGCTGCGCGACGGCGCCGAGCTGCACGGTCCGCGCTACGATTTCAACGACGCGATCCTCCCCGTCGCATCCGGCTGGATGGCCGAGGTCGCGAAGACGGCGCTGGCATCCAACTAGCGATGCGCCGGCTCTCAGGCCGCCGCCATCACGCCTCGTCGAGCAGCTCGAACAATTCCTCGACCCTGTCGAACGGGGCATCGCGCAGCTGGCTGTGATAGACGACGCGGTCGCCGTCGCGTTGCAATGATCGCCCGCGCGATTTCCGCAAGCGGCCCGGCAGGAACGTCGCGGCCACCGCACTTGTGCCGACGTCGAGGCGGACGATACCCCGCCGCCTGCAATCCAGCCTCAGCCTTGCCGCAGCGAAGAAGTCGCAGGCGATCTTCGGCAGCTGCCCGAACCGGCGCGAGGTTTCCTCTTCGAGATCGTCGAGCTCGTCCTCGCTCCGGCACCGCGCGGCCCGGGCATAGAGTTCGAGCCGCACGGGCTCGGACTGCACATAGGTTTCGGGAAGCATGTCCGCGATCGGCAGATTGAGGTCGGGCACCCACATCTCGACCCGTCCGTCAGCGACCTTCTCGGAGGCCATTTTCAGCAGGTGGCTGTAGAGCACCGGCCCGAACACCTGGACGTGGCCGGACTGCTGCTCCGAAAACAGATCGCCCGCGCCTCGCAAGTCCAGATCGCGCTCGCTGATGGCAAAGCCCGCGCCCGGCCGGCTGAACTCCTCGAGCACGGCGAGCCGCTTCTCGGATTGCTCGGAGCCGGTCTCGTTCAGCAAATAGGCGAAGGCGCGGATGCCGCCGCGGCCGACGCGCCCGCGCAGCTGGTGGAGCTGGGCGAGACCGAATCTCTCGGGCCAGCAGACCACGATCGTGTTGGCGCGCGGGATATCGAGGCCGCTTTCCACGATGTTGGTCGCGAGCAGCACGTCGGCCTCGCCCTCGACGAAGCTCATCATGCGGTCGTCGATCTCGTCGGCCGGCAATCTGCCGTGGAGACAGACGATGCGCAGATCAGGAGCCACTGCCTGCACGCGTGCCAGCATCGGCTCCAGATCCTGGATGCGCGGACAGATCAGAAAACTCTGGCCGTGACGCCTTTGCTCGCGCAACAACGCCGGAGCGATCGCGGCGTCCGACAGGGGCGCGATCTTGGTCGCGACCGGAAGCCGGTGAACCGGCGGCGAGGCGATGACGCTGAGGTCCCGGAAGCCGGCAAGACCCGCGGCGAGCGTCCGCGGGATCGGCGTGGCGCTCATCCACAGCGTATGGACATTCTTGGCAAGGCCCGACAGCTTCGCTTTCTCGGCTGCACCAAAATGCTGTTCCTCGTCGATGATGACGAGGCCGAGATCATCAAATTTTACGTCCTTCGAGCCGAGCGCCTGCGTGCCGACCACGATTTTCATCCGGCCGCTGCGCAAGGCCTCCTTGGTCTGGCGCAACTCCGCACCCGACGTCGCACGCGACAAATTGCCGACGTCGATGTCGAACGGGGCAAAACGCTTGCGGAAGGTCGCGACGTGCTGCCGTGCCAGCACCGTCGTCGGCACCGCGATCGCCACCTGCTTGCCCGACAGCACCACGGCGGCTGCGGCCCGTAACGCCACCTCGGTCTTGCCGAACCCGACGTCGCCGCAGATCACCCGGTCCATCGGATGGCCGGAGGCGAGATCGTCCAGGACGTCATTGATGGCTTTGGCCTGATCGACCGTCGTGAAGTAAGGAAAGCGCGCGACGAATTTCTCGTAGGCCGAGCCAGGCGGCACCAGCTTGGCAGCCCGCCGCCGACGGCGCTGGCTGATGTGTTTGGCGAGCGCCTTGCCGGCGAGCTGGATCTCCTGCTCGGCCGAGGTGCGGCGGGCCCACCATGTGCTCCCATCCGCCTTGTCGAGCGCGAGCTTGCCGGGCTCGGTCGCATAGGGCCACATCAGACCGAGATCGGGCGGCGGCACGAGAGCGGCATTGCTTCCCGCAAACACCAGCCTGACCATCTCGCGCAAGGCGCCGCCGCCGGTGTTGACCGTCTGCAAGCCATCGAGCACGGCGAGGCCGCGCTGGAGATGAACCACCACCGTGCCCTGCTCCGGCACGTCGGCATGATCGAAGGCCGCGATCCAGCTGCGCGCCATCGGCTGCGGATGATGGGCCCTGCTGCCGAGCACGTCGGACGCGGTCAGCACGACGACGGCCTTTCGCCCGGGCATGACAAAGCCGGCGTCGAGATCGGCGATCAGTGCCGCTTCGCGATTGCGCGTGCGCATGGCCGCGTCCCAATCCGCGACGCGTTCCGCCTTCACGCCGCTCATCCGCTCCATCGCGCGCAAATCCTCTTCCTGCGCGGCGACGAAGATCAGGCGTGAATCGGCTCGCCGCGTCTCCTCGACGAAGGCGCGAAGGGCTTTGCGCGAAGATGTCAGCTTCGAGAACTCGGGCGTGGGCTGAAACGGCGCCTTCCGCGGCAGCACCTTCATGCCCCGGGTCGCCTGCTTCCAGTCGCGCGACCCGAGATATTCGCGCTCCCGGTCCGCGCGCACTGCTGCGTCCTCGATCGTGCTGAGCCAGCCGTCGGCGTGCAACGGAACCCCGGCATCGGCGATCCATTTGGCGCGTCCGCAATAATCGAACAGCGTCGCGCGCTTGCCGCGGCCGGCCATGGCGAGCCGCTCCGACATCGGATCGACGAGCAGCTCCTTGGTCTCGAAAATGACGTCGTGCTCTCTGGGGTCGAACGCCACGATCCGGCTGATGGTGCGCCCCGAATGCTCGATCCGGAACGGACCGAGCGCGCCAGCTGGGAATATCTCGAAGGTCTGCCCGTGGAACAGGGCGCCGCCCGGATAATCCGGCTCGTCCTCCAGATCGTAGCCCAGCGCCTCAAGACGCACGCGAAGCTCGGCTTCCGAGAAGGTCCCGCCGACCTTCAGGCTGGTGTTGAGGCGGAGCAGGCTCGCCGGCAGTGGCAAGCGCTCCATCACCGCTTCCGCCGTCGAGATCAGAAAGATCGGACTTTTGGATTTCGCCAGGCGCCGCAGCACGGATGCGCGCCGGCCGGCGATTTCGTGAGACGGTTCCAGTTGGTCGAACGGCAAGGTGTTGAGCCGCGGAAACACCAGCACCTCGCAGGAGGGGTCGAGCCCGTGAAGGATGCTGCCGAGCCGCTCCGCCCTGTTCTCGCTCTCGGCGAGGAACACCAGACCGCTGCTGCCGGACTGCTTGTATTGCTCGAGTAGATGAAGCGCCATCAAACCAAGGGGCGACGACGACGAGACCGCGGCGCGTTGCGACGCCTTGCTCTTCGCCGGCGCGCTCTTGCGCGGCGAAACCTTGCGCGAGCTGTTCCCTGAACTTTTCCTTGAACTTTTCTCTGGCGAACTCTTCTTTGGCAAAGCCTTCTTTGCTGAAGTCTTGCGCGAGAGCGTGTCTCCCGACTTCTTGGCCAGCCGCGTTTTTGTGGAATGCCGCACGTTCATCTGTCTCAAATCGTCAACAATCATCGATGGCACGCGCGCCGAGCCTGCTTCGATTCGGCGGTCCGTTGCCATGCATATGGGATTTGCCGTGCGAACGCACGCGTTCCGCCGCGTGGATTCGCCCGGCACCGCGGTTCTTTTTTGCCTGCTTCAGCAGGGCGGTACTGCGATAAACCGGATTGCAGGGGGGACGCGGCACGCTGCGGCATCAGCGCGTCACTGTCAAGGACGATGGCTGCGTCTGCGAACTTGCGGAAGCGCGAACCTGCTCACGAGATTTCGCGGGGCAGCTTCCAGTCCGGCCGGGGCTCGCAGATCTCGTCCACCCGCGCGACGTGATATCCGGCCGGAAGAAGCTGGCCGCCCTCCTCGTCCGCAACCGGAACGTCGGTGACCAATCCCTCGATCAGCGCAGCCTCCCACACCTCTTTCTCGGTGGGAAAGGGATCGCCGATCTGCTTGTTGCCTTCGAACAGCGCATACATCGATCTAGGCCTGCCTGAATGGGACGGAGGTCGAGCCTCCTTTCAAGCAACGTATTTTCTCCATGGACGTTCCTCCACGAGCAGGCGCGGCCCGTTCCCACCGCGCGATGGTGGCACGTGACCAATGGCGCGTATTCTGATCGGAACCTCCGGCTGGCACTACGATTCATGGCGGGGCCCGTTCTTTCCCGACGGCCTGCCGCTGAAGCAGCAGCTTCGCTACTATGCCGGGCAGTTCGAGACCACCGAGCTCAACGGCGTGTTCTACCGCACGCCGACGCCGGAGGCGGTGAAGGCGTGGCGCGAGCAGACCGGGCGCGATTTCGTCTTCGCCTGGAAGGCATCCAAGTTCATCACGCATTGGAAGCGTCTGTCGGACCGCTCCGTCAACAGCCTCGCGCTGCTCGAGCAGCGGATCTCATTGCTGGGCGGTAAGGCCGGTCCGATCCTGTTCCAGCTCCCGCCCCAGTTCGAGGCGAACGCCGACAGGCTCGCGTCCTTCTTCAAACTGCTGTCGAACAAGCGCCAGTACAGCTTCGAGTTTCGTCATCCGAGCTGGTATCAGCCCCGCATCCTGCGGATGCTGGCCGACGAAAATATCTCGCTGTGCCTGTCGGACCACCATGACGCGCCGGCGCCCTGGAAGCGCACCGCGGACTTCGTCTATGTGCGCGGACACGGCCCCGGCGGGCGTTATCGCGGCCACTATTCGCCGGCGGCCCTCGCGCAATGGGCGCGGCGGATCAAATCCTGGAAGCGGCAAGGCTGCGACGTCTATGTCTATTTCGACAACGACCAGAAGAGCGCAGCTCCGGCCGATGCGCTGAAGCTGAAGGCCCTGCTTTGACGGGCGAGCTACGGCCCGCCGGCAACAGAACCCGCGATCACCATCACCAGATCGGCAAGATCGATCTTGCCGTTGACGACCAGCTCTTCGGACGAGCCGTCGACCTTCAGCGCTTGCGGCCGGTTGGCGGCCTGACGCTTGAGCTCACCGACGATGGCTTCCTTGAGTTTCTCTTCCAGCATCCTTCATCCTTTCGGGCAGTCATTTGGGATTCGGGTCTTCAAGGCCGGCCCCAGGCTCATCGAGCCGTCCGCTCCGTGCGAGCCGCACCGCGCCGCCGAGCGCGCGCGCGGCATTGCGCACCTCCTGCTGAAATTCACCGTCCTCGTCCAGCTCGCGGTGGGATGTCGCGTATTGCTCCATGTAGCCGACATAGCCGTCGAGCTCGCCGAAGCGCCCCGCTGAGATCAGGTGCATGTCGGTCAGCCAATCGGACAATGTCCGGCGCACCCCCTCGGCGCCGACACTGTCGCCGTGAACGACGACGCCGAAATGGCGGCCGGCGAGGTGACGCGGATAAGGCCAGCCCTTCAGCTCGATGGCTTTGGCTTCATCCGCCTTCTTGCCGTGCGTCGAGGTCGGATCGGGATTGCCGCCGTCGGCACAGACCAGACGATCCATCATCGCCTTGAGCCCGCCCGGCACGTGATACCAGTTCACCGGCGCCACGATCAGGATGCCGTGGGCCGCGACCCAGAGCGGATAGATCTCGTTCATCCAGTCGCCGGTCTGGCCCAGCGAATAGTTCGGATAGCAGCTGCACGGCCAATGGCACAGCGGCATGGCGGTGGAGACGCAGGATTTGCAGGGATGGATGTTCCTGCCGAACTCCGATGTCAGGCGCGAGAGATCGAGAATATCCACGGCAAATCCCATCTCGGCGAAGACGGGCTCGGCCAGCTTGACCATGCGCCAGGTCTTGGACATTTCGCCGGGACAGGTGTGCTCGCTGCGGGCCGAACCGTTGACGATGAGGATGCGCGGTGTCGCGCTGACATCGTCATGTTGCCGCTGCGCCTCCAGAATCGAGGCGCGCGTCGCAAGCCAATCCACGGCGAGGTCGTAGTCGGGATCGGCGAAGCCCACACCCGCCTTGCGCGTCACAGGCGCTTTGCGCGAATGACTGTAGGCATCCCAGGCGGCGGCGACGATGGCATCGAGCTCGCGCTGGAGCGTTACAAAGGCCGGATCGACGAACTGGCTCCTGTAACGCCTCTCGAATGCCTCGCGCGACAGTTTGACGGGCGGCATTCCCTTGCGAACGTCCGGTTCCGTCATTCTCGCTCCTCGTTTAATCGGTACAATCCGACCAACCCGGGGCCCCAAGCACGGTTCCAAGCGGCGCGAGCAGCGAACCAAAGCGCCTTGGCAGCGTTGACCGACGCACCGCCGGGTGACAACCGGACACAACGGGGACGATGAGCGTGGCGCATTTTTCCGGTTTCTGCCCACGATAGCAACGCATTGGTACGCGCTGACATCTGACCTGTTCCCGGCGCGTGCAGCTCGTGAACCCCAGACGCTTCGCGTCCTACTCGCGCCAGAACTCCGTCAGCTCTTCCGCCGTCACGAGATCGACCTGACCGTGAAAGCGGGTGCGGTACATCGTCATGAGCGCATCGTGCCCGACGTCTGACGAGCTGCACAGCGCGTCCTCGACGATGACGACCCTGAAGCCGAGATCGACCGCGCTCAACACCGTCGAGAGAACGCAGACATCTGTCTCCGCGCCTGATATCACCACCGTGCCGATGTTCTTGTCGATCAGCAGGCTTGCAAGGCCCGGATTGCTGAATGCGGAATAGGCCGGCTTGTCGATAAGCCGGGCAGGAGGGACGTAGCGCGCCAGCGCCGGCACGAGATCGAGGGCAGACGGTGCCAAGCGGCTGCGGGTTGCCTCGCGCCAGCGTTGAAAATAGGCGCGCCACTGGCCGGGACGGTCTTCCGGATCCTGCGGCGTGATGAAGCGCGTGAAGATCGTCCTGGTCTGATGCCGCGAAACGATCGACGCGATCGTCGGCAGCACCTTTTCCATCCACGGGGTTTCCCAGAGCCCCCCGGGCGCAAAAATGTTCTGCATATCAACACAGAGATGAACGGCATGCCGGATCTGGCTCACGGTCGACCTTTCGTCCCTCATGGTCTTCTCTCCGGCCTCGCGCGGGCAATCAGAACGGTCTGCGTTAGCAGCGTGGCATCAAATGCAGGCCACGAATTCCGTTCCGGAGCTAATGCCGATGACACTCCACCATGATGCCTCGCGGGGCTCGTACAGCTCTTCGTCGCAATAAATCATCAGGATTACCGCACCGCACATTAGGAACCACTACAGACAGATCGAATTGTCCCGCCACAAATTGGAGGACCCAGCATGGACGGGATCATCTACCTTGTCGGTTTGATCGTGATCATCATGTTTGTCTTATCCCTTTTCGGCCTGCGGTAGTGTCGCCATGACAATGGAAACGCCCGTTGCAACCAACGAGACAACGCTTCGAATGCCTGACAGGGGCGAGACCTGGGGACTGCAATGGCCCCCCATCATTGCCGGTGCCTTCGTAGCATCAGCGCTCTCGCTCATCATGATTTCGTTCGCGACGGCTCTCGGCCTCGGTGTCGCCTCGACAGCGCCGACATGGCGGGATGCATCCTTCGCACTCTGGTTGCTCTCGGGCATCTATCTGATCTTCCAGGCCCTCATCAGCTTCGGCTGCGGTGGCTATTTCGCGGGCCGCGTCAGAATTCCCTATGTCTCCGCCGCCGAAGACACAGAAACCCGCGACGGGCTTCATGGTATTGCGTCGTGGGCGCTGGCGGTTTTGATCGGCGCCGTCCTTGTCGCACTGGTTGCCTGGGCCTCCAGCAGACCGGCCTCGACTACGCAGCCGTCGTCGTCGTCCGAGCCATCGGTTCTGAGCTACGAGCTCGATCATTTGTTTCGCGCACCGCGTCGGCCACCGAATGTCGACCTGACGGCAGAGCGAGCCGAGGCCGCACGGATTCTGATGACGTCCTCCAGCCATAACGGCGTTGCGACCGACGACAGGGCCTATCTCATTCAACAAGTGACCGCTCTGACAGGCCTCGCTGCACCGGATGCGGAAAGGCGGGTCGACACAACAATCGCCAATGCGAGGAGCGCAATTTCAAGAGCACGCGCTGCAAGCATCATCGTTGCCTTTTCTGCCGCCGCGGCGTTGCTGTTCGGCGCCGTCGCTGCCTGGGCCGGAGCTGCGGCCGGAGGGCGACATCGGGACGGAGTACCCATTTCGGATTGGATGGTCCATTCAAACCGGTGGTCTCGGCGCCGAACGCCGGTACCGCGGCCGATGCCCTAGTAGCCTGGCATGCAGAAAGTAGAGAAGACGGCGCGACGACTAACACAAGACTTCAGTCCGATTCAAAGGCCGAAGCTTTCACGCGCCGTGTAGGTCACAGCTTCGATCTTGTTGCCATCGAGATCGCGCACGAAGGCTCCGTAGCAGTTGGCGTTGTAGTGTTCACGGATACCCGGCGCGCCCTCATCGCGTCCGCCATTGGCCACGGCCGCGCTGTGGAAACGCCTCACCGTTTCCCGGTCGGGCGCCTGGAAGGCGATATGAACGCCGTTTCCCGCACTGGCGGGCGCGCCGTTCACCGGCGTTTCGAGACTGAAGACAATGTCGGATGCGCCGTAGTGAACGGAGCGATCCGAACACTTGAGGACCCGAAAGCCGATCAACGCCATCAACGGATCGTAAAACGCGCGCGCCCGAGGCACGTCGTTCGTTCCGAGGGATACGTGATGGATCACCGGCTCAGACCCCAATCACAACGGCGCGCAGCAGAGCACGAGAACAAGCGAGCATCGGCTCGCGCTCCGCCGGGATTTCCGATGAGTTAGCAATCCTTGCCGGCGGTGCTGGTCGTTGTCTTCGACTGTTCGGCGGCCGTCGGCTGGCTTTGCATCTGACGCTGCGCGTCCTGGGACGAGGTCGCCGTGCTCTCGGTTGCCTTGTTCATGGCTGAGGTCGGCGGATGCTCCGTGGCACCTGGCGAGGTGACACCGGTCGTCCCGGTCGCCTGGCCGGTCGTGACCGGTCCCGAACCGGCGTCGCGGTTGGCGATGTTGCAGGGACCGCCCAAAGCGATGGTCGAGCTGGCTGCCAGCATGGCGCCAACCAGCATTGATCTTGTAAGCATGACAATCTCCTTCCTGCAGGGCAGGCTAATGCTCGGCGGAGCCGGGTTCCGCCATTTTGCGATGCTGTTTCGCGAGCATTTCCGCAGGCGTGACGTTTGCCACCGCGGACTGAATCTTGTTCTTGAGGCCCGTGACGATATCGCCCTCGCCCTTCATCATGGCGTCGAAGCCCTGGCGCGCGACCATGGCCGGATCGTCCTTGTCCTGCGTGCCCACTTTGGTGTCCAGCATGTCGGCGCGCTCGAAAAACGCGGTTTCAGTCGCGCCCGGCATCAGACACGTCACGGTGATCGCGGTATCGCGAAGCTCCTCGCGAAGCGCAAACGACAGTGAGTTCAGATAGGCCTTCGATGCGTTGTAGACCGCCTGAAAGCTGCCCGGCGTAAAGCCGGCGATCGAGCCTGTGATCAGGATGCGCCCTCGATTGCGGCGCCGCATGTCATTTCCGACCTTGTGAAGCAAGCTCGTCGTTCCCGTAACGTTTGTGTCGATGACATCGCGGATGCGTGCGAGCTCCTGATCGAGAAACGCGTGCCCGAGACCACGCCCGGCATTTGCCATCAGGACGTCGATCGCGCGGCCCTTGGCGGCAGCGTAGAGCTGCTCTATCCCTTCCTGCATCGCAAGATCAACGTGGAGAGCTTCAACGGTTCCAGCATCAGGTTCGCCGCGCAGGCTGGCTGCTGCCGTCTCGATTTCAGGTTCGTCCGCTGCAATCAGCAGGTCAAATCCTTCGCGTACGCAAATGCGCGCAAGCTCGTAGCCGATCCCCGTCGACGCGCCAGTCACGATCGCAAACGGCCTGTCCATCCTCGCTCTCCGCTGTCTCGAAAGTTGTTTGTCTAATCGCGCAAGGCATTGGCTGTTCCTAAAGCAATAGGAACTTCGCGGCAGGGGATCAGCTTAGCTGTCATCCCGTTTTGGAGTTCCCGATGAAAGCTCTCACTTGGCACGGCAAAGGCGACATTCGGTGCGAGAGGGTGCCGGATCCAAAGATCGAGCGCAGGGAGAAATCGCGCTGATGCACGGCTATGCCGGCATCGAAGCGGTGCGCCGGGCCACTCGAAATATGCTGGCAAACAATTATAAAGCGGCGCAGGGACAAGCCGCGAGATCAGACCGGTATTAGCCGCTGCAATCGTGCCCACACGCGCTCATCGCGCGTCCGGCTCCATGGCCGTTTTGCGGTGCGATTTCGCCGACGTTTGCCGAAGCTGTTCCATACGACACTGGGAAGGCTTCTTGTCCGGTCGCCAGCGCAGGATCTTCGTGCCGTGGCGAAACCGGTCACCGGACACATGGTCATAGCAGACCTCGACGACGTGAATGGGACGCACCGGCTGCCATTCGGCAGATCGCTTCGTCGACCATCGGCTCGGACCGCCCGGCGTTTTGCCGGTAAAGCTGCTCTTGCTGATGATCTTTTCGAATTTGTCGGTCAAGCCGGGCCGATCCGACGTCTTGATCGCCGAAGTGAAGCCGACGTGATGCAGGAGCCCTGATTCGTCGTACAGGCCGAGCAGGAGCGAGCCGATCACCTTGCGTCTGCCCTGCTTTTTCTCGGCATATCTGAACCCACCGACCACGCAATCGGCCGATCGCAGCAGCTTGATTTTTTGCATCCCGTCTCGCGTGCCGCTGCAATAGGCGAGGTCCAGCCGCTTCGCGACGACGCCGTCGTGGCCGTCTTCCACGCGTTGGAGCCAGGATTTCGCCTCGGCATAATTGCGGGTCTTGGGCGAGAGCGCGAAAACGTCGGTGCCCTTGAAGTGGCGCTGCGCGAATTTTTCGAGTGCGGGCCGGCGCTTCGCCAGCGGCAGCGCCGCGATATCCGTTTCGGCCGATCGCAGCAGGTCGAAGGCCATGAAGCGGGCCGGCGTCTCGCCGGCGAGGCGCTTGACCCGGCTGGCCGCCGGATGGATGCGCTGAAGCAACGCGTCGAACGCATAGCCATCCTCGCGCTGGATGATCAGCTCCCCATCGAGGGTGAATGAGCCGGCAGAGAGAGCCAATGCGGCGGAGGCGACTTCCGGGAAATAGCGGACGAGATCGCGCCCGCCTTTCGACTGCATCCTGACCCTCTGTCCATTGCGGACGAGCAGGCAGCGGAAGCCGTCCCATTTCGGCTCGTATTGCCATTGCGCTCCGCGGGGCAGTTCGGCGACGGATTCGGCCTCCATCAGCTCCATGATCAGCACTCGCAATACGCTTCGACCGTCTCGTTCTTCTCCGTCCCTTGGCTTCAATCGGGTTTGGCGGGATGCGCCGTGCGCGGATGACGATCGTGCAGCAGTCGCGCGAGCGCTTCCCGGTCTCCGGCATGGCCTTTCATCGCCGTCTCGAACAGGGCTTCCTGGACGTCGCGCGGCATATCGCCCCACACGTCCATGGCGGCCTGGCCCAGCAATGTGGCGAAGCGCTCGTCGGGCATATCGATGCTCCCTGTCCGTTCCGTGAATAGGAACTCCGAGCGCTCGCCGACGTTCCAGAAACAGTCGTCAAGACCAGCCATTGCGAGAGGGAGACATTGCAGATGGGACTGTTCACCAAGGACATCAAATCGATGGAAGACCTGCTGATGCACGGTCTTCAGGACATCTATTACGCGGAGCAGCAGATCCTGAAGGCTCTGCCCAAGATGATCGACAAGGCCACCAGCCGCGACCTCGTGACCGGACTCACGAACCATCTCGAGGAGACCAACAAGCAGGTGGAGCGGCTCGAGAAGGTGTTCGCGAAGCTCGACAAGGAGCCCAGCGGGACCCAATGCCCGGCCATCGACGGCATCATCAAGGAAGCCGACGAGACCGCTGGCGAGATCGAGGACAAGGCCGTGCTGGACGCCGCCATCGTGGCAAACGCGCAGGCCGTCGAACATTACGAGATGTGCCGCTACGGGACGCTGATCGCCTGGGCCGAGGAGCTCGGGCACAACGAGATCGTGCGTTTTCTCACGACGAACCTGAACGAGGAAAAGGCCGCGAACACCAAGCTGAACACAGTGGCCCTGCGCAAGGGCGTCAACGCCAAAGCATCCAGCGCGGCGTAGCGCGGGCGAAGACGGCGGGCCTGGCACGCAGCCCGCCGCCTTCAAGGACGATCAGCAGCCGCGGCAGATGATCAGCTTGCGATCGATCTCCACATCGAGCCGTCGCAACTCGACGTCGGCGGACGACGCCTGCACAGGCTCCGACATGTCGCCGGGCCGCGGCTGCCGGTGACCGATGGGAGCTTGCCGGTACAAATCCGCGAACCTTGTCGGGCCGGGATTGCTGATCGGAACGAACGTCGTGCGGGCGCCGGCACTTTCTCCTGCCCTGAGGCTCGAAAGCGGCCAGCACAACAACGCAGCTGCGACGATGGACGGACCAAGTCTGATCGACATCATGTATCTCCTCTCGCGGTGACATTGCGAACACGCGCCCGCGAGGATTAGGAGATGCCGGCTACTCCGCCATTTCGCCCGTGGCGATATCGCGTTACGGCTGAAACCGCCTGCAACGCCGTCGCGCGCCGGACTGGCGTTACGAAACCCCGGCCGCCCGCCTCGATGTTCCGCTCCTGACTGATGCGACAAGGCTCCGCGCCAGCGCACCGGCGAGCTCCGCCGACACCAGCGGGTGGTGAACGAGCTCAGTGATTCCTGACGTCTTGAGCGAGGGAATCGCCAGGTCGCGCGTCGAGGGCGCTGCCAGGATGATCGGCAGATCAGGCACGGCATCATGCAATGCCGCTGCGAGTTCGAGCGAGGAGCCTCCGGGCAGGTGACACACCAGCGCCGCGTCGAACCGGGCGTGCGCGGCCCGGCAGGCGTCGATCGCCTCCGCCAGCCCGGTGAAGCCGACGGGTTCATAACCCAATGCAGCGAGGATTTCCTCATAGCGCAACAGGCGGCGGCGGTCGGTGTCGATCACGAGCACGGTTTCGCCGGCGCCCCGCAGCGCCGGATCGTGGCCGCATTGAGCCGGCCGCGGCTCGTCGGGGTCGCCCGACGGCAGCCAGACGTCGAAGCGCGTGCCGGCATCGGGCTTGCTCTGCACGGCGATGGCGCCGCCATGTTGCTCGACGATCTCGCGAACCGTTGCGAGCCCGAGGCCGTTACCATCCGGGCGAGTGGTGAAGAACGGCTCGAAGATCTGCTCCAGCGTCGCCTCGTCCATGCCGGGTCCGGGATCGGTGACAGAAATGACGGTGAAGCGGCCAGGACCGACTTCGCTGCGCCCGATCGGTAGCGCCCTTGCAAGCTCCCGCGTCTCGATCCGGAGCTCGATGCGGCCTGGCTCCTTCATCGCCTGCGCCGCATTGTTGCACAGGTTCAGGATGACCTGTTGCAACTGGGCCGGCTCGCCCGTCACGAACGCCGTATCGGCGGCATCGCTGACCTCGAACTTGACGTGCGAGGGTAGTGATGCCGCCAGCAGCGATTTGGTTTCGTCCACCAGGGTCTTGACGCAGACACGCTCCCGCCTGCCCTCGCCGCGGCGCCCGAAGCTGAGAATCTGCTCGACCAATTCGCGCGCCCGCTCGCCGGCCCGGCGGATCTCGGCGAGGCTCGCGGCCGGACGGCTTCCCGACGGGACCCGCGCATCGGCCATTTCGGCATAACCGAGAATGGCACCGACGATGTTGTTGAAGTTGTGGGCGATGCCGCTGGCGAAGGTGCCGATGGTCTCCATGCGGCGCGCATGCTGCAAACTCGCCTGCAGGCGCTCCTTCTCGCCTTCGAGCCGGGCCCGCCTGATCGCGTTGCCGATCGCGTCGAAGGCCATGCGAAACAGGGACACTTCGGCCCAGTATGTGAGCGCGCCGCCGCGCACGGCATCGAAGCCGAGAATGCCGTCGCGGCTGCCATAGGCCGCCATGATGCATAGCCAGCCGCTCACGCCGGCCTCGGCGAGCAGGTTCATCGTGTCATGGCGATGTGAGCCGTTGACCTTGGGAATATAGACGATGCCGTCGTCGCCGCCGTCAAATCGCGGCGCGAGCCCGAGCAGCCGCTCCGGCCAGCCCGGCTCGAACGCGACGCCGTCGCGGGACCACCGGTAGGTGTGCATCGTGGTCCCGACCACGCAGGCAAAATAGGCGCGGTCCGCGCCGATATATCCGGCAAGCTGGTGCAGCGCCATCTCGACATCGGTGGCGATCCGTTCGTTGCTCGAGTTGATGAACAGCATCGAGATGTTGGCGATCGCGTGCTCGAACGTCGCGCGCCGGCGCAGCGTCACGGCCCGTTTGCGGAGCAGCACGCCGAAATAGAGGATGCCGGAGAGCAGCAGCAGCGAGGTGATATACTGAAGCAACCGCGTCTGGCGCGCCGAGGCGCGCGCGGCAAGCTGGCGTTTCAGGATGAGGGCCAGCATGGCATCCTGCTCGCGGTTGTTGGACTCGGCGACGAGCGTCTTCAGGATGATGTCGATATCGGGCAGTAGGTCATGCAGCATCTGTCCATGAGTCAGCAGCGCGCTGACCGAGTCCTTCTCCGCCGGCGGCGTTTGCAGTTGCGCCAGCTCTTCCAGCCGGTCCTCGACCTGGCGCGCCGCCGCGTCCGAGGTATCGAGCGTCAGGCGCAGCATGGCGGCCGCCAATGCGGAGGACGCCGTCACCAGCGGCCGCGTGTCCGATTCAGCCAGCTTGTCGCTGAACAGAACGAAATAGGCGAACGAGTTCTGGAGCAACGCGTTCCTGCTCTTGAACCGTTCGATCAGGCTTTCCTGCCGGCCGGCCCGCGCCGACAGCACGTCGATCGCGCCGGTCTGCTCGACGTCGAGGCCCGCCGTATCGCGCAACTTTGTCAGGGCATCGTCATAGGCATTCACCATTTCCACCAGCCCGTCATAGTTGCGCGACAGGCCGGCGCGCGCAGTGAGGACTTCCCTGGTCATCCCGCGTTCGAACCGGCTGAAATCCCCGAGCGCCTGCAACTGGGTGTCGTAGCGCGCCGAATTGACGTTCAGCCCGTTGAGCAGGAGCCAGGTGAGAAGCGCGAGCACGAATGCAACGCAGGCGACGAGCGGAGCAGATCTCACGGCGAGCCTCCCACGGGCGCGCCGCGATAGGTCCCGGTCAGGCTGCCCAGAAAAGCGACGAGCGACCTGGCCTGCTGGTCTGTCAGCGTCGCGTTCAACTGGGCCATCGCCATCTTGCGAACCGCGTCCTCGAGCGTCGGTGAGCTGCCGTCGTGAAAATAAGGCGGCGTGGTCGCGACGTTGCGCAGGCTCGGCACGCGCAGGATCTTCGGCTCGGGCGAGGCGAGAGGATGGAATATGCCGTGTCGCTCGTACAAATTGCCGCCGACATTGACGCCCTGATGGCAGGCCGAGCAACCCAGCGACTTGAACAGGCGATATCCGTCCAGTTCGTCCGCCGACAGCGCTGCATCGTCGCCCTGGAGCCAGCGATCGAACCTGCCGCCCGGCGTGAGCAGCGTGCGCTGAAAGCTTGCAAGCGCGTCGACGACATCGTCGCCCTCCGGACGGCGGCCATAAGCCGCCATGAAGCGGCCGCGCATGTCGAGATCGGCATCGAGCTTTGCGGCAATCTCCGCCGCGCTGCTAGCCATGGTGCGCGGGCTTTCCAGCGATGCGTTGATATCAGCCTCGACGGTGCGGAATTTTCCTTCCCAGCTGAAACGAAAGCTGAGCGTCGAGTTGAAGACGGTGAGCGAGTTGAGCGCAAGCTCCACCCCGTCGAGACCGACATCGTGCCGCTTCTGGCTGGCGCCGTTGGTCGCGATGTCATGGCAATATTGGCAGTTGCGGGAATTGTCGTGCGATACCCGGCGGTCGCTGAACAGTTTCTCACCGAGCGCGACCTTGAGCGGGTCGATGGCGGGAGCCGAAGGAATCGGCGTGATCGGCTCGCCGCGGTCCAGCACGACTGGCGGCGGCGATTGCGACGGCGCAGGCGTGACTTCCACGCAGCACAACAGCACCGCGCAAATGGCGATGACGCCGCCCCGATAGCCGGCGCCTGGCCCGGCTCCGCGAAATCCAATCAATGGTCGCACTGTCAATCATATGGGGGTGGAAGCGAAACCAGCTGCATCTGTTCAAGGGCTTTTGATCGAAGCGCGATGATTTCGTGAACGCGGCCTTGGCCAGATCCGGACGCCGAACATGCCGGCGTTGAAGCCGCTCGAGATCATCAAACGGCACATGGCGTGGCAGAGGTCCAGCCCGGCGAAGGCAAGATAGAACGCATCAGCAATCACGGCAGTACCTCACCGTTCGCTCGACGTCCGAACGGCAGCAGATTCCGAGATCGCGCAACGTCCGGTCGTCGAGCTCCTCGAGAGCGACAACCGCCCGTCTGATCTCGCGCTCGCGGCGCAGCTGCGCCGGCCATGCCGCCAACGTCTCGCCCGCTGCGCGCAGCCAGCTCCAGTGCCGCTCCGGTTGCGCCCCGAGCGGCCGGACGTGATCGAGCTTGACCACGTTGCCGGCGCCGGCACGGTCCTGCACCGGCTCCGGTGGCTCGCTGACGTCAGGGGGCGGCTCGCGATCTCTTGTTGCCGCCAGGATGGCATGAACCGGCATGGCGGCCGTCGGATGCAACGCCGCGCCATAGAGGGCAAAGCCTTCCATCAAGGCAAAGAGCAGCTTCCACCAGAATGAGCCGGCGCTCCGCCCCGGCTCCGCTTCGGGCCGCACCGGATGCGAACCGATGTCTGCAACGCTCTGCATCCCGGTACGGTCAAAACCGAAATGAACGAGGCCACGGCCGTCGGACCGTGCAAGCCAGCCCGGTCCGTCAGGCTCGGTGATACTCAGGCGGACAACACGGGCTACACTGCGAGACTGCGCTTTCATCGTAAATCTCCCACACGCTGTTGGTGGGAGGCAATCTGAATACAGGCCGTTACACCGAGATCACCACCGCCGGCAAAGGAGTTACAGTTGCAATCAGGCGGTGGCATTTTTGTATACGCGTGATCTTCGCGCAAACGCGTTCTGCGCCTAGAACGGATCTACGGGAACCGCGAAGACATAGCCGACGCCTCGCTCGGTCTGAATGACGCGCGGTGCGCTCGGATCGGACTCCAGCTTGCGCCGCAGCCGCAGCACCTGAACGTCGATGCTGCGATCGAAAATGTCCTCGTGGATGCGGGTCGCCTGAAGCAGGTGCTCACGGGTCAATGGCCGCTGCGGCGCTTCGAGGAAGGCCAGCAACAAGGCATATTCGCCCTTGCTGAGCGGTACCGGCGCTTCGCTGGGATCGATCAGCTTGCGGCCGCGGCGCTCCAGCTTCCATCCGCTAAAGCGATAGCCGCCGCGCTCGGGATCGCGGGCGCGCGCGGCACGGCCCATCTCCTGTCGCCGCAACACCGCGCGGACACGTGCCAGCAGCTCTCGCAAGGAAAACGGCTTGATGATGTAGTCGTCGGCGCCGAGCTCGAGCCCGACGATACGATCGATTTCATCGGGGCGGTGGCCGGTCGTGATGATGACGGGCACGTCGGAATGCGAACGGATCTCCCGCAGCAGATCCAGACCGTCTTCTTGACCAAGCCGAAGGTCGAGAATGATCAGGCTGGGCTGGCCGGCTTCGAGGTAGTGGTTCAACTCAGTCCTGTTGGAGGCCGCCCTGGTCGGGACGTTGTGCTCCTCGAGATATCTTATCACCATCTGTCGCAAGGTGGGATCGTCGTCGACAACGACGATGTGGCCAACATCTGCAAGCATACTTCTCTCTCAAAATCTGCCGTCACCAACAGAGTCGCGATCTGATATCCGCAATCACTCAGAATAATATAGGGGACAGCCAAAACCTCACCATGCGCGAGACCGTCCATAACGCTCTGTTGGCGCCGTATCCCGGTATTTCTGCGGCTAATTCCATCGGATATCGCAGACGTGAAGCATTGTGATCCGAGGGAATGCTACTTTTGAGCGATTCCAATCTGTCCGCCTGCGTCATTGTTCGCCGGAGACGAAGGGATTGTCCGGCGGTGACGACGCCCCTGCGCGACTGGCAGCGAAGACTGTGAAAGCTTTGCTGCCTGCGCAACGTCGACGTCCGCAACGCGCGTGCTTTTCCCGATGCCGCTGCACTGTACGCGTATCGGACGCGTGATGACGACGGTGCAGCCGGGGCGAGACCGGCCGCACCAGATTATTTGACACGATTTGTCAGGAACGCGGGAGAGCCGTCAGGTACTGGTAGATCGCTGCCAGCTCGTCGTCGTCCATCCGCCCGATCGGCCGCCAGGGCATTTGCTCTTCGAGCCGATGTCCGTTCGGATCGACACCCGTGCGCATGGTGGCGATGAACTGTGCCTGGCTCCAACCCTTGACGATGATGAGGTCGGGTCCGAGCGGCGGCAATTGGCCGGGCACGCCGCCGGCGAGATCCTTGCCGTGGCATTCACGGCAGTCCTGATAGGACAGGAGGTACCTGCCATAGCGAGCCGTCGGCGCCTTCGGCGGCGCGATGATCGCACCGGTGAACACCGGCTTGGCGTCCGGCAGCAGTCCGGCGCCCAGCATCGCCAGCCCCAGCAGGCTGAAATGATCCGGCGGATCCCGGGTCGGCTCCCCCGTCGCGGGCAAGCTGCGGATATAGGCGATCACCGCCCTGGTGTCGTCGTCACTGAGTCGGCCGGCATTGGTGAAGGACATGATCGCCAGCCATCGCCCCTGCGCGTCGACGCCATTGCGAATCGCGCGAAAGATCTCGCCGTCGGACCATTGCTTCAACGCTCCGGCGGGCGTTAGATTCGCCGGCACGAAGGAGCCGATCGGAAGCGGGAGATCCTCGCCGACGTCGCCGCCGCCGGACAACACGCCGCTGTTCGAATGACATCCGGCGCAGAAGCCATCCGCGACCGCCCGGCCGCGGGCGATTTGCTCCGGCGTCGCATCGATCTTGAGATCGGGGACCGGCGCAGAACGGGCATGCTGCTTGACGATGCCGGCCGCGGTCAACGCGCCCATGCCTGACACCGCGATGGCCAGTGCTGCCACCAGCACCACGCCGCCCCACTTCACCACAAGATGATCTGCCCGCAAGGCGCGAACGCCGAGCCAGACCAGTAGCGCGATGAGAGCGACCATCGCAGCCAGGGCGACAACATCCTGCATGGCGTACTCCTCAAAGAATTCTGCGCGGTCACAACCGCGCGATATCCTGGTCGTCAATAATTGCCTTCGGCCAAATCGCCGTTGAATGTCCGCGGCACGCCAAACGGCGCTTTGTCGGATTACGGGCGCGGCATTACCGCCTCGTTTCACGGCAGGCCGCTCGCGTTACAATTGTAATGCTTGCCCGGCAGCGCCATCGCTGCCTTCACCGGCCTTGGCCGCGCCACGATGCGTTGCCGACGTAACCATTTGGTGGTCATCGGAAGCCTTGGTGTAACGGCGATCCCCTCAATTCCCTCTTGCTCACGCGAGCGGCTGCCCTGTGGCAACCGTGCATCGATCATCAAGAGGTCATCTCCTATGAAGATTCTTATCGCTTCGACACCTGCGACCGGTCATCTCAATCCGATGCTAGCGATCACGCAGATCCTGGTCGGCGACGGCCATGAGGTCGCTCTCATGACCGGCACCGCCTTTCGTGCCCGCGTCGAAGCCAGTGGCGTCAAGTTCTTTCCCCTGCCGGAGGATGCGGACTTCGATCCGAACGACGTCTTCTCACGGTTCCCCGAGCTCAAGACCATCCCGCCGGGGCTCGAGTGGTTCCGCGTTGCCTGCGAGCGCCTCTTCGTCGACGCCATTCCGGCCCAGCACCAGGGGTTGCTGCAGGCGCTGCAGCAGTTTCCCGCCGACATCATCGTCGGCGACGACATGCTGTTCGGCGTGCTGCCGATGCTGCTCGGACCGCGCTCGCAACGGCCGCCGATCGTGCTCTGCGGGACCTCGTTCCTGCATTGGGCGCGCGAGGATGGCGCCCCGAATTTCCTCGGCCTGCAGCCGGCAAAGAGCGACGACGAGCGCGGTCAATATGCGGCGATGGCGCGGGATTATGATGCGGCAGTCGACCAGCCGGTGTCGCTGCGCCTGAATCGGGCGCTGAAGACCCTCGGCGTCGGACCGATCTCGATGCCGCTGTTCCATTCCGTGGTCGCGCTCGCGGATTCCTATATGCAATTGTCGGTGCCGAGCTTCGAGTTTCCGCGCGAAATCCCGTCCTCCGTGCACTTCGTCGGCACGCCTCCGATCATCCCCAACCAGGTGCCGCCGCCGGCCTGGGCCGAAGACCTCGACGGTTCGCGCAAGGTCGTTCTGGTAACGCAGGGAACGGTGGCCAATCACAATTTCAACCTGCTGGTCGCCCCGACGCTGGCAGCGCTTGCCGACGAGCCCGACATCCTGGTGATCGCGACCGCGGGCGGACGGCCGGTGAACGCCATCCCCGGCAAGGTCCCGTCGAATGCGCGCATCGCCCGCTATCTGCCGTTCGAATGGCTGCTGCCGAAGGTCGACGTGCTCGTCACCAATGGCGGCTATGGCAGCGTCAACCAGGCCATGAGCTACGGCATCCCGCTGGTCACGGCGGGACTGACCGAAGACAAGGCCGACGTCAACGCGCGGGTGGCGTGGTCCGGCGTCGGAATCAATCTCGAGACCAACGAGCCAACTCCGGAAGCCTTGCGCAACGCCGTGCGGGCGGTGCTCGACCAGCCGCGTTATCAGTTGCGCGCAGCGCAGATCGCGGACGAGTTCGCCGGGATCAACACACGGGCGGAGGTTCTCCGGGTCATCAGCGAGCTCGTGACCGACGAGACCGAAGTGTCGCGCCAGCGCGCGATCGCTGCGAGCCAGGGACGGCGTGCCAGCCGGCGCGCCTGATCCGCAGCTGGAGAAAAGCGATGGAGCGCGGCACGACCGCGCTCCATCGCCGCGTGAAAATTCATCACACCTCACCGGATATTCGTCCATGCGGATCGAACCAGATTCTTTTGCATTCACGCTGCTGCTCGGCGCGCTCGCAGCCGTGCCGTATTCCGGCATCGACATCAATCTGCCGGCACTGGCCGCCACCGGCGCCGCGCTTGGTGTGAGCGCGTCGGATGTCGGGCTGACGATGAGCGCCTTCATGCTGAGCCTCGCCACCGCGCCGCTGATCTACGGACCGGTCTCGGACCGCATCGGCCGCAAGCCGGTCCTGGCCTTCGGCCTCGCGCTGTTCATCGCCGCCAGCATCGGCTGCGCCCTCGCCGCCTCGCTGCCGGTTCTGCTGCTCTGCCGCTTCGTCCAGGGCATCGGCGCCGCCGCAACCGCCACGACCTTCGCCATCATCCGCGATCTCTTCGACGGCGACGCCGCGCGCGGCAAGATCGGCAACATCATGGTCGCGGTCAATGTCGCGACCGTGATCGCGCCGACGGCGGGCGCCGCGCTGCTGGCGGCGGCCGGCTGGCAATCGATCTATGCGACCCAGGCCGCGGTCGGCTTCATGCTGCTGGTGGTGGTGATGTTTCGCTTCGCCGAAACCGCGGCGGACGCTCCATCCGGCCGCATGATGCCATCAACCGTGATCGACAGTTATCGCCGGGTGCTGATGCATCCGGTGTCGCTCGCCTACATCCTGGTCGGCGCCGCGGGCGGCGCGACGGTGTTTGCCTACGTCACCGGTGCCTCGCTGTTCTTCGTCGGCGCCGTCGGGCTCTCGCCTGCGCAATACGGCCTGATCTTCAGCGCCTGCTCGGCGTCGGTGATGGCCGGCGCCCTCCTCGACGGCCAGCTTGGCCGGCGCGGGATATCCTCGGGCCACATGCTCGCCATCGGACTGACACTGTCGTCCGCGGCGAGCCTCGCCTTGCTCGCGATGACATTGGCCGGCTGGATGCCCACGGCGGTCGTCGTCGCGCTGCTGATGGCGGTGGCGCTCGGCTTCGGGCTGAGCGTGCCGAACGTGATGAGCACGACGATGCAGCATCTCCCCGACATCGCCGGCGCCGTCAGCGCCGCTGCCGGGAGCATTCAGCTGATCGCAGGTGCGATATCGAGCGGACTGGTGGCGGTGCGCTTCGACGGACGGACCGCGCTCTCGATGACGGCGGTGATGGCCGCATCATCGCTGCTCGCACTGGTGCTGTATGTGCTGGTCGCGCGTCCCGCCGACCGCCGCCTGCATGCGCAGACGATCGATGCCGGCGCCGCAGCGATCCGGAACCCCACGCGCTCCTGAGGTTCGCGCGGCGGCATCTGAACGCGCGCCTCGTCCTTAGACGACCGCTCCACGGTCTCCTCAGGATGAGGCTAAAGCCGGACCCCTGTTGAAACTGTCGCCACACACTCCGTCCTCATCCTGAGCGCCCGCCAAAGGCGGGCGTCTCGAAGGATGGCCGCGGGCGAACAGGCCTCAAATGCGATAGCCCTCGCGTTCGCTTGGATGACGTGTTTCTGCGCACTGCAACCCTCTGAACTTGCTGCGGCAATGCATCCCCGACGGGGTGCGTTGCCGCGCCGCTTCCACCCCCGCGCTTGACGCATCGCGCCTGGAAAGGTCTAATAGATTCCAAGAACAATTGTTCGCATTCCGAACATAACTCCATCGGACCAAGCGGGCTCACAACACCGCATCCGCGTCACCAGAGGAAACGTCCACCGATGCAAGCCATTCTCAATGGCGACAGCACGCCCATCGTCGCGATGATCGTCGCCTACATCGCCTTCACATCCTGGCTCACGTTCAAGCTGCGCAGCCGGACCAGCGACCAGTTCATGACCGCCGCGCGCGCGATGCCGGCCGTCGTCGTCGGCGTGCTGATGATGTCCGAATTCGTCGGCGCCAAATCGACCGTCGGCACCGCGCAGGAAGCGTTCCAGTCCGGCATGGCAGCCGGGTGGGCCGTGCTCGGCGCCTCGATCGGCTTTTTGCTGTTCGGGCTGTTGATGGTGAAGAAGCTCTACAATTCCGGCGAATACACCATCTCGGCGGCGATCGCGCAGAAATACGGCAAATCGACCATGCTCACCGTATCGGTGATCATGATCTACGCGCTGCTGCTGGTGAATGTCGGCAATTACGTCAGCGGCGCGGCCGCCATCACCACTGCGCTGCATGTCAGCATGCCCGTCGCGATGTGCATCATCGCGGTGGTCTCGACCTTCTATTACGTGTTCGGCGGATTGAAGGGCGTCGCCTGGGTGACGATCCTGCACAGCGGCTTCAAGGTGATCGGCATCGTCATCATCTTTTCGGTCGCGATGTCGCTGACCGGCGGCATCGCGCCGATCCAGGCCAAGCTGCCGGCCTACTATTTCACCTGGGACGGCAAGATCGGTTTTGCGACCATCTTCGCCTGGACCTTCGGCACCGTCGGCGCGATTTTCTCGACGCAGTTCATCGTGCAGGCGATCTCCTCGACGCCGAGCGCCGATGACGCCCGCAAGGCGACCTACTATGCGGCGGCGTTCTGTCTCCCGCTTGGCTTCCTGCTCGCGCTGATCGGCGTCGCCGCGAAGTATCTCTATCCCGATATGAACAGCCTCTACGCGCTGCCGGTGTTTCTGGAGAAGATGCCGCCGCTGGCATCCGCCTTCGTGACGACCTCGCTCGTCGCATCGATCTTCGTCAGCGTCTGCACCGTCGCGCTCGCGATCGCCTCGCTGGTGGTCCGCGACTTCTACGTGCCCTACTGGAAGCCGGCGCCGGAGCGCGAGCTGAAGATGACCCGTGTGTTCTCGATCGTGATCGGCCTCGCGCCGCTGGTGTTCGTGTTCTTCATTCCGGAGATCCTCAAGCTGTCGTTCTTCACGCGCGCGCTGCGGCTGTCGATCACGATCGTGGCGATGATGGGCTTCTACCTGCCGCTGTTTGCCAGCAACCGCGGCGCCACGACCGGCCTGATCGGCGCCGCCGTCTCGACCACGGTCTGGTACATGCTCGGCAACCCCTTCGGCATCGACAACATGTATGTCGCGGCGGCAACGCCGCTGGTCGTGATGGCGATCGAGCGCCTCGTGCTGGGCCGCACGCCCGCCGCGACGCCGGAGACGGCGCAACCCAATGCATTCGTGGAGAGGACTTCGACTTGATCATCGATACCGAGATCGTGACCACCGACATCGAGATCGCCGCCGACGGCATCGTTCGCCAGGCGGCCGGCGACCCTGTCAGGTTCGACGCCTTCATCCCCTCGCCTTGCGTGCAGAACCACGCCGCCAATCTGATGCCGCTCGCCAATGGCGATCTGGCCTGCGTCTGGTTCGGCGGCACGCAGGAGGGCATGTCGGACATATCAGTCTACTTCTCGCGCCTGCCCCGCGGCGCGGCGCAATGGTCGCCTGCCGAAAAGCTGTCCGACGACAAAGGGCGATCCGAGCAGAACCCGGTGCTGTTTCCGGCCCCGGACGGCGCGCTGTGGCTGATGTGGACGGCGCAGCTCGCGGGCAACCAGGACACCGCCATCATCCGCCGCCGCATCTCCCGCGACCATGGCAAGAGCTGGGGCCCGATCGAAACGCTGTTTCCCGAGCATCGCGGCCGCGGCACCTTCATCCGGCAGCCGATCGTGGTGCTCGACAACGGCGACTGGCTGCTGCCCGTGTTCTATTGTCACAGCACACCGGGGCGGAAATGGAACGGCGACGAGGACACCAGCGCGGTCAAGATCTCGTCCGATGCCGGTGCGACCTGGCGCGACATCGACGTCCCCGGCAGCCGCGGCTGCGTGCATATGTGCATCGCGCGGCTCGACGACGGATCGCTGATTGCGGTGTATCGCAGCCGCTGGGCCGACAACATCTATCAGAGCAGGTCCGAGGATCACGGCCTCACCTGGTCGGAACCTGAAGCGACCGTGCTGCCCAACAACAATTCCTCGATCCAGCTGACGCGGCTCGACAACGGACATCTCGCGCTGGTCTTCAACGATTCCAGCGCCAGGGATGCGACCGGGCGCCGCCTCTCGCTCTATGACGAAATCGAGGACGATCTGCCGCCCGTGCTCGCCGGCGGTGGCCAAAGGGCGGACGGACGCACCGCGTTCTGGGGCGCGCCGCGGGCGCCGATGACGCTGGCCGTCTCCGCCGACGGCGGACGGAGCTGGACCAAACGCAACGTCGAGACCGGTGACGGCTATTGCATGACCAACAATTCGCGCGACCAGACCAATCGCGAGCTGTCCTATCCCTCCGTCAAACAGACCGCCGACGGCGCGCTGCATATGGCATTCACCTTCCATCGCCGCGCGATCAAATATGTGCGCGTGACAGAGGCATGGGTGAGGAGAACTGGGTGAAGCAGGACTGAGAGCATGGACAAGAGGCCTCACGCACTCGTCACCGGCGCCAGTTCAGGGATTGGCGCGGCGATCGTCGAGCGCCTGTTGCGCGATGGCTGGCGCGTCACAGGCATCAGCCGCCGGCCTGTAACGTTCGATCATCCGGCGTTCGATCATCTGACGCTCGATCTGAACGATGTCGACGGGGTTGGGGATGCTGTCGCAAAGATTGCGCCGACTGCGCTCGTTCATGCCGCCGGCATGCTGAAGGTTGGCCAGCTCGGATCGCTCGATCACGACGATGGCGCTGCGATGTGGCGGCTGCATGTCGACGTCGCCGAGCGTCTCGCCAATGCGCTGGCGCCGCGGCTGCCGAACGGAGGGCGCATCGTCTTCATCGGCAGCCGCACCGCATCGGGTGCAGCCGGCCGCGGGCAATATGCCGCGACCAAGGCGGCGCTGGTCGCGCTGGCGCGGTCCTGGGCGATCGAGCTCGCGCCGAAGGGCGTCACAGTCAACGTGGTTGCGCCCGCTGCCACCAAGACAGCGATGCTGAAGGATCCCTCGCGCGCCAATGTCACGCCAAAGCTGCCGCCGATCGGCCGCTTCATTCTTCCGGAGGAAGTTGCCGGCGCGGTGGCGTTCCTGCTGTCGACTGAGGCTGCGTCCATCACCGGACAGCAGCTCGTCATCTGCGGCGGCAGCTCGCTCTGAACTCAGCGCGTGGCCGCAATCCTGGCGCGGAAGCTCGCCTGACCCTGCATGATCTTGTCGAGCAGCGCATCGAGCGCCCAAAAGCGCTCGTGGATGTCGAAGTCGACGGCACGGCTGCGGATGCACGAGAAGGTGCCGAGCCTCTGATGATACAGCTTCGCCAGTTTTGGATATCCCATCGGCTCGGCCATCGCGGCGAGCGCGAGATAGACGGAGAGATCATCCGCCAGTGCGGGATGCCTGGCGCTGCCGGTCAGCAGCCATTTGTAGAGGTCGGGGTGGAAGTTGGTGAACACGCCGGTGAAGCCGGCTGATCCGGTCTTCATGGCGTCGAAGGCGATCGCTGCATTGGCGTTGACGATGGCAAGCGACGAGCCTTTCGTCAGCGCCACGCGGCGCTTCACGATGTCGAGATCGCAGGACACATCCTTGAGGATCGCGAAGCGCCCGCTGCCGGCGCAGAACTTAATCTCGTCGTCGGACATGAGCCGGCGGAACGGCGCGGGACATTCGTAGAGGCCGAGGGGAAGAACCGACGGCAGCGCATCGAGCAGTGCGCGCAGATTGTCCATGAAGACGCTGCCGCCCTGCCCCTTCGGATCGAACCGGTTCGTCACGAGTACCAGTCCGTCCACGCCGGTCTTGGCGATCGAGGTCAGCTCAGTCACCTGATCGTCGCGGGATTCACTGACGTGCCCCGATGCGATGACTGGCACCCGACCCGCCGCCTGCCGCACGACGAAGCGCGCCAGCGCGACGCGCTCATCGAGGCTCAGAAACTGCATCTCGCTCGACTGGGCCACGGCGAACAGCGCATCGGCGCCGTTGGCAATGTACCACTCGATAAGGTTTTCGAGGCCCGCATAGTCGATCGCGTCGGCTTCGGTGAATGGCGTCAGCATCACCGGAATGATGCCCTTGATGGTTGCAGTCACAAATCGGCTCCCAGGATGTTGAAATCGATGACAGGCAGGAGCCTGCCGCTCACGCGTCTTGCAACGCGTGAGCGCAACTGTTCGGGCCGGTGATCAGTTGCCCGCGACGTCCTTGATGCGCGCGATCATGTCGTCGACAGCCTTCTCGACCGGTTCCTTGTTGGTGACGATGGCATTCACGGCCTTGATCCAGACGTTCTCGTTGTAGAGCGTGGTGAACTTGTAGTTCTTGCTCATCTCGTAGCCGCCGACGCCGGCGAAGAACTGGTCACGCTCGGCGCGGCGATGCACGTCGCCGTCCCAGAAGGCGGACTTCTGTGCTGCCGTCTTGACCGGGAACCAGCGACCGAGCGCGCCTTCGACATACGGCTGGAGATTTTCGTCGCGCAACAGGAACGAGACGAACTCCTTGGCGCGCTCCTTGTTCTTGGCCTGCTCGAAGATCAGACCGATCACCACGGACGCGCGGGTGTGGACCGGCGTGCCATCGGGCTTGTCGGGCCAGACCATGGTGCGGATGCGCTCGTAATAGTTCTTCTTCGCCTCGTCCCGCTGCTCGGCGGTGAGCGTCTCGTTGTTGGCGTCATCGAGCCATTTGCCAGGCACCGAAATCGTCGAATTGTGCGTCATGATCGTCGTCTTGTTGTGGAAGGCGACGTTGTTGTCGGGGTCCTTCCAGCTCGTCGCCGACTGCGGCGTGCAGCCCTTCGCGGCGATCTCGACGTAGTCCTTCATGGCGGCGACAAGGCCCGCCTTCACCTTGGGATCGTCGACCAGGAGCTTGCCGTTGTCGTCGACGAGCACGACGTTGTAGGCGTCCATGAACACCAGGAACGAGATGAAGCTGTCGGTGGCGTCGACGCCCATGGGATGGCCGATGCCGTAGATGCGTTTGCCGGACGCCTTGCGCACGGCCGGCTGCGCCTTGTCGCACCAGAACGACCAGAAGCCCTTCCAGTCCTTCGGGATGTCGGTCTCCTTGAGACCGCCCTCCTCGAGCATGTCCTTCCAATAGTGCAGATGCAGCGTCGCCTGCTTCAACGGAAAGGCGTAGTAGGCCTTCGCCTTGGTCTTGTCGTTGTAGAGCATGACCGTTTCGAGCGACTGCGGCGAGAACTCGCCCTTGATCGGCGCGAGGACCGAGCTGAGATCGACCAGCTTGCCCTCGGAAGCCCACTTGCCGGCGCCCTGGAAATGATAGGTGTCCGCATAGGAGACGTCGGGCGGACTGCCGGCATCGAGCGCCGCCACCAGCTTGGGCATCATGTCCTGCGTCGCATATTGCGACAGCTCGACCTTGACCCCGGTCTTGGCCTCGAACTTCTTGATGACGGCAAGCAGCGCGTCTTCCTCGGCCTTGTAATAGCCCTTGTTCCACCAGACGACGAGCTTCTCCTCCGCGGCCGCGGGGCTCGCCGTTCCCATCACGGGCGCGAGCAGAGAAACCGCCATCGAACAGTGTCTCGCCCATCGCAAAATTCTGTCGCGCATTGTTGTTTCCTCTCCGTCTCATCCCGGCGAGGAGCCCGCCGGTTGCTCTCATGGCTTTTAAAACGGGCTTATGTAAGCGCTTACATATTCGGAGTCAAGCCGCCCTCTTGCGGGGACGTTGTGCGCTATCGAAGAGAGGAGAGGTATCCGCCGTGAGGGATCAGTGTCCCCTGGCCTCGCCGGCGCTCTCGCGGATTTTCAGAACGGGCACGACTTCGCGGGACTGCGCCTGCTCTTGCCGGCCCGCGATCACCGCGAGGAGCTCGTTGGCCGCCAACACGCCGATTTCCTGATTGTCGACTTTCATCGTCGTGAGCCCAGGAGAAAAACGTGATGAAATCGCAAGATCATCGAAGCCGGTGATGGAAAAATCCCCCGGCGCATCAAGGCCACTCTCCCGTGCAGCCATCAACGCACCGAGCGCCAGATTGTCATTGCCGCAAACGATCGCGGTCGGCCTGACATCAACCGGCTGCGCCATCAATCTTGCAAAGCTTGCCGCGCCGAATTCCAGCGTCGAGGGCCCCATCATCAGATCCTGCGCCGCAATTTCCAGGCCCGCAACCGCGAGCGCCTCGCTGATGCCGCGAAGCCTTTCCTTGACGCGGTCGTTATTGGTGTCCGGCTGAAAGACCGCGGCAAACCGGCGATGGCGAAGAGACAGCAGATGCTCCGTCATGCGCCTGAACGCGGCGCGATTGTCAAAGCCGATGCACGGGTGCGATGACAGCTTGTTGTAGGAGTAGGTCACGACGTAGGGAATGCCCCGCGAGTTGAGCGCGTCGAACAGCTCGGCAGGATGATTTTCACCGACCACGGCAAGCGCTTCCACGCCGCGCGCAAGCATCGCTTCGGCCTGCTTCAAGCCTTCGTCCGGATCATAGTTCGAGCAGCCCAGGAACAGCGTGAAGCCGCGTTCGCTGAACACAGTCTGCATGCCACCAATCTGGTGGGCAAAGATCTCGTCGTCGAGCGTCGGAATGATGGCGCCGGCGATATGTGTCCTGCGCGAGGCCAGCGCCCTTCCGGCTGCATTCGGAATCCAGTTCAGCGCGCGGGCGGCGTCCTTGACCCGCTGCCTGACCTCTTCGGAGACCTTGTCGGGCTCGTTGAATGCGCGCGATACGGTCGCAGTCGAGACATTGGCCTTGCGGGCGACCTCATCGAGCTTGACGCGGCCGCTTCCCCCGCGCGCTCTCTTTGAACCAGCTACCATCCAGGCCACGGTTGAATGCGATTTGATCAGTGCCTTGCCATGGTATTGATGACGATGTGGGTCCTCAACGAAAATCTCCTCGCCTGGGCCCCGGCTGGCGATCGTTTCCAGATGAAAAAGCGCGGCGTGCTGCCCAATCGGCAGATCGGTGCCAGCGGCTCCGCTGAGGGCGGGCCGCCGGTGCATACGCTGCGATGCGAGCTCCTCGGCATGCCCGCAGACGGGCATGCATCTTTTGTATCGGACGGCTTACCGTCACATCAGAAGTGGACCTCGGTGCGCATGCCAAGGACCACGGCATTGTCGGTCTTCAAGCCTGCGGCGTTATAGCCGCGCCCGCCGGGATTGATCACATATTGGGCGTCGAACTTGAGGTTCAGCCAGCCGGTCGCCTGCCATCCGTACCACGCTTCGATCGGCACTTCGTTGCCGCCGGCGTTGGGGCTGAGGGCGGCCGAGTTCACATGGGTCGTGCCCACCGCGAAGCCGACTTCGTCCTGCGGACGCCAGGTGAACGTTCCGGTATGCCGGAAGCCTCCGGCGATCTGGTAGTCCTGGTACGACGTCCGATGATCGGCAACAGTCGTATTGAGGAAGGTATACCAACCCACCGCACCGGGGCCGTCGATGGTCAGCCGCTGCACGACCGACTCGTAGACGCCAAAGCGGCCTCTTTGATCTCCGAGATTTTGATCCGGGACGCCACCGACGCCCGGGATGGTCGAAATGATACCCGGCAGGCCGCCATCGATTGTCGATGCGTTGTCGTACCAGCCGCCCAACCTCCATGTCCCGTTCAAGGGACCTTTCGGCGCCCAGACCAGCTCCACCGGCACCAGCACGCCGCTGGCAGGATTTGAGCGGGGGACGCCCGGCAAGAAGTAGGTGGTGGGATCGTCCGTCGTCAGGTAATTCGGATTGGCATCGTAGACGCCGACCGAAATCGTGAATTCCGGCGCGATCTTGTAGTGGACGACACCGGCCCACTGGCTCACCGGCCAGTTATAGATGTAGCCGCCCTGGATGTTGCCGGGCTGGCCGCCGCAGAAGGTCAGGTTGACGAACTCGCACAGGCCGAAGAAGAAGTCGGAGCCGACGGGCAGACGGCCGCCCTTGAGTTCGAGGCGGTCATCGAAAAGTTTCTGCGAGTAGTAGAGCTGCGTCAGGCGCAGGATGTTGCCGCGGCCGAACACTTCGTTGGTCAGCTGCAAGGCGGGAATACCCGCCTGGTCATTCAGATTGCGGCCGAAGCGATCGACCAGCGTAAGGCCAACCGTGCCGCCGGGGATGCCGGCAAGCTTCGCCATATCGAGCTTCGCGCCGAACCACAACTGACCAGCATTTGCTGCGGTGTTCTTGCTTCCACCCGTGACGTTGCCGACGGCTTCGTCGCCCAGCGTGAGGCCGAGCTCGATGCCCCGCTCCTTCAGCTTTGTCCTGCCGAGATCGCCGAACAAATACGGCCTGGTCCAGAAATCATCGGTTTCGGCATAAGGAACAGGAGCAGCTTTCGTTACAAGATCGGCCGCATGCACTCCACCACCCAATAGCGATGACAAAGCAATCCCGACACCGCACACACCTGCAGTGCTCACTAACCTGCGCAACATTTTCGTCGTCCTCCCGCGTCTTTGGCTTGGTCTGTTTTGCCTCACGTCCTTGCCCGAAGCCCACGAGCCCAAGACGCGTTCCGTCCCCCAGCTGGCCGCTGACGGAGCGGCCTTGTGTCTGTCATGCCTGATCGCCCGTTCGCGTTGGCACCACGGCCGCACCGCGCGGCGGTGCGCTCTTCTGTCCTTGCACAGGTGCGGACCGCGGCGTGGTGCGTGCGACGCTGGCCAGCGCCACCTTGCGGCGGCGACGAGCCTGCAACTGCTGATCCGCCAGCACGCCGATCAGGATCACCGTCCCCATCACCGCGAAGTTCAGCGAATTGGGAATGCCCAGGATGTTCACGAGGTTCTGCAGCACCTGCAGCAACGCTGTCCCCAGCACGATACCGAGAATGGAGCCCTCGCCGCCGCGCAGGCTGCATCCGCCCAGGACGGCGGCCGCGATCGCGTAGAGCTCATAGAAGTTGCCGAAGGAGCTCGGCGAGACCGAGTTCGTGTAGAACACGAACAGGACCGTTGAAACTGCGGCGAGCCCGCCGCTGATGATATAGGCGGTTGCGATCACCATATTCGTGCTGATGCCCGAGAAGCGCGCCGCTTCCTCGTTTTTGCCGACGGCATAAAGCCAGCGCCCGTAGACCGAACGGTGCAGCAGCACGCCGAGAATCAGGGTAAGGATGATGAGGAGGATGAAGGTGTTCGGGACGCCCGCCACATTGCCGGAGGCGATGTCGCTCAGTGTCCCGGCCTCGTCGCCGTAGCCGAAGCCGCGTGTCGAATCGGACGTATAGTAGCGGGCGGCGCCGCGATAGATCAGCAACCCGCACAGCGTCACGATGAAGGGCTGCATTTTCAGCCGCGTGATCAGGAAGCCCTGGATGCCCCCCAGCGCCAGCCCGCCCAGCAGCACGGCCAACAGCGCGATGGGCCAGGGAATCTCATAAGTCGTCAGAAGGTCGATGAAGACGACGCCGAGCAGCGCGAACATCGAGCCGAGCGAAAGGTCGATGCCGCCGGTGATGATGACGAGCCCCTCACCAAGCGCGAACACACCGAAGAGGCCGATCAGATTGGCCATGTTCAGCAAATTCACCAGCGACAGGAAGGCCGGATTGATAGCGCCCGTGATCGCGGAGATCACCACCAGCAGCAAGCCGAGGCCGAGTTCTTTCTTGATCATGGCGCAGCCGCTTCCATGCTTTCCAGCGCCTGGCCCATTGCTAGCCGCAATACGTTGTATTCGCTGAACTGCGGGCGCTCGAGCACGCCGCTGACGCTGCCTTCATGCATCACGGCCACCCGGTCGGAGACGCCGATGACCTCCTCCATGTCCGAGGAGATCATCACGATCGCGACGCCCTGCTCGGCGAGTTCGCGCATCAGCGCGTAGATCTCACTCTTGGCGCCGACATCGACGCCACGGGTCGGCTCGTCGAAGAACATCACGCGCGGCTGCATGGAAAGCCACTTGCCCAGCACGACTTTCTGCTGGTTGCCGCCGGAGAGCGTCACCGCCTCCATATCGATGCTTGGCGCCTTGATGGAGAGACGCCTCACCTGTTCTTTCGCCACCTTGCGCTCGTCCGCGCCGCTGACCAGCCACATCCGCGCGTAGTTCAGCAGGCTGGCGAGCGTCACGTTCTCCCGGATCGGCAGCTCCAGCACGAGCCCGGATTTCTTGCGGTCCTCCGGCACCAGATAGATGCCTTGCCTGATCGCATCCCGCGGCGATGCGACACCGACCGGTGCGTCGTCGATCCTGATCTCGCCACCGAGCAGCGGGTCGATGCCGAAAGCCGCGCGGGCAAGAGAGGTGCGGCCGGCGCCCACCAGTCCCGCCAGCCCCAGGATCTCGCCATGCCGCACGGAAAGATCGATCTGCCGGTCGGGAAAGGCGGTGGTGACGACGCCGACGATATTGCAGCCACCCGGCTGCGGCGGCCGTTGCGGCGGCGTATACAGCGCCTTCAGGTCGCGGCCGATCATCAGCCGGATCATTGCGACATGGCTGAGCTCGTCCCGCGCCAGCTCCCCGACCGTGCGCCCGTCGCGCAGCACCACCACGCGGTCGGCGCAGGTCATGATCTCGCCGAGCCGGTGCGAGATGTAGATCACTGCGATGCCCTGCGCCTTCAGGTCGGCAATCACCTCCAGCAACCGTTCAGTCTCCGAAATCGTCAGGCTGGAGGTCGGCTCGTCCATGATGATCACGCGGGCGTCGATCGAGAGCGCCTTGGCGATCTCCACCATCTGACGCTCGGCGATGGACAGATTGTCGACCAGCGTGTCCGGGGCAAAATCGGCACCCAGCCGCTCCAGCAGCGGCGTCACACGGGCGCGCATCTGCGCGTTGTCCACCAGCTTCAGCGGGCCGCCGACAAGCTGCTCGCGTCCGATGAAGACGTTCGCGGCGACGTCGAGATTCTCGAACAGGTTCAGTTCCTGATGCACGAAGGCGATGCCGGCCTGCGTCGCCTCGGTCACCGTCATCCCGGCATGCTCGTTGCCGCCGATGCGGATGACGCCCTCGCTCGGCGCGATCACGCCGCCCAGCACGCGCATCAGCGTCGATTTGCCGGCGCCATTCTCGCCGATCAGGCCCAAGACCTCGCCGCGGCACACGCGCAGGCTGACATCGTCGAGGGCCATGACCCCGGGATACGACTTGCTGATCCCGGCGAGTTCGAACAGGATTTCCGCCATTCATTTCCTCCCGCACGACGCCCGGCGGCTGTGGCAGCCGGGCGTCGCAAGGCGCTGAAATCACTTCTTCAGCAGGTCCTTCAGATTTGCGGTGAAGTCTGCGACGTTCGACTTGCTGATCACCTTGGTCGGCACGATCAGCTTGCCGCCTGCCGGGATCCAGGACTTGTCGCCGTTCAGCGTCTTGATGATGTTGGTGGCGGAGAGATAGCCGAACTCGTAGGGCTGCTGCACGACGGTGGACTCGATCGTGCCGTCCGAGACGCCCCGCAATGTGCGCTGATCCTCGTCGAAGCCGACGATCTTCACCTTGCCGGCCTTGCCCGCCGCCTTGACCGCATCATAGATCAGCGGTGTCTCGTAGCTCCAAAGGCCGGACAACAACGCGATGTCGGGATATTTGACGAGCACGTTCTCCATATTCGCCTTGGCCTTGGCGAAGTCCACCTGGTCGGTGAACACGTCGACCAGCTCGACCTTGGTACCGGCGATCGCTTCCTTGATGCCCTGCACCCGCTCGCGGGCGTTATCCGCGTCCATCGTGCCGACAAACAGCGCGATCTTGCCGCCGTTCGGCAGCGCCTTCTTGATCTCCTCGCCTGCTTGCCGCCCGGCCGCAACGTTGTCAGTCCCGATATAGGCAAGACGGTTGCTCTGCGGCGCGTCGCTGTCCGTCGTGATCAACACGGTCTTGGCGGCAACCTTGTTGAGCTCTTCGGTTGCGTGCGACGCATCGTCGACCGAGATGGAGATGCCGGCGACGCCGCGCACCAGCAAATCGTCCAGCTCGCGACGCTGGCCCGCCGCGGTTCCGTCGTTGGTGACGATCAATTCGATCTTGTAGTCCGGGTGCTCCTTCTGCGCCTTCTCAAGACCGCGGCCTGCGATGGTCCAGAAGTCGGCCGCGACATTGGTCACCAGCGCGATGGTCTTTTTCTGTTGGGCCTGCGCCACCCCCGTCGCCATCGCGAGCGCGGCGGTCGCGAGTAGCGGCACTAGCAATTTCTTCATCGATCCGTTCATGTGCACCTCCCTTTGGTCACCCCGATGAGGGGCTTCACGACGCTTTTGCGCCTTCTTTTATTCACGCAGCGAAGAAATGTCGCAGAGCAAAAACATCGAAAACAGGATGTACTGGCTCCTTCTTCAAGCTGAAATAGTACATGAGGTATTATATTAGTAAATATGGCTCGCAAACGTCGCTATCCGGCTGTGCTTTTTCGATCACACCAGGAATTCTCCGAGCATTAAATTCACCTCACGAATTAAAGAGACAACATGGTTGACCAAATTGAGCCGTCGAGACGCAATTCAAGCATCGCCCGCGGCTCAAATCGCGGCCGCCTCGTCGAAGTCTTGCGACGCCAGGGACCGTTGCCGCGTGTCGAGCTCGCCCGGAGTACGGGATTGAGCTTCCCCGCCGTGTCGGGCCTGACCTCGAGACTGATCGCGGAAGAGTTGTTGTGCGAGACCGAGACGCCGGCAGCCTCATGGTCCGACGACACGGAGGAAGACGATGCGGACGGGCTGAACGGCCGCCGCCGTGGCCGGCCGGCCGTGCTGCTGACCCTGAACCCGCAGTTCGGCCGCATCATTGCGGTCTCGCTGCGGATGAATCTGATCGAAACATTGATCGCGGATTTCAGCGGCTCCGGCCTGGCACAATCGCGGCTCGAAGTCGCAACACGGGCTCTCGATGCGGGCGCGTTGTGCGATCTCGTGATTGCGCAGATCGATGCGATGCTCGAGGCGACGGCCACACCGCGCCATCGCCTGTTGGGAATAGGGATTGCCCTGCAGGGTATCGTGAACGCGGACACTGGCAGGCATCTATGGAGCCCGGCGCTGTCCGTCACCGACATCGACCTGGTGAAGCCGGTGCGCCAGGCCTTTGGCACCGAAGTCGTGATTGCGAATGACGCTGTGGCGGTTGCGCTCGCGCTCTCCGCCGCGGAGCCGATACTGGCGCAGGGCCTCGCGGCCACGATCATGGTCGGCCACGGCGTCGGCATGGGCGTCATTGTCGATGGTGAAGCACGTTGGGGCGCCGGCGCCGGCAGCGAGATTGGCCATATCAAATTGGGATCGAACGGGCCGCAATGCCGCTGCGGCCAGCGCGGCTGCATCGAGGCCCATCTCGCCGACTATGCGCTCTACCGCGACGCCCGCACCTTTCTCGACTTGCCGCCGGCGGCGGCGCAACAGCCTTCCGAGGCGCAGATGGCCCTCCTCCGCGAGCGCGCGCGGAGCGGCGATCCCCGTCTCGAGCACGTATTCCAGCAGGCAGGCCGCGCGCTTGCCGAGGCGGTCGCGGCGACGATATCGGTGCTGCGCCCACACCATGTGATCCTCGCGGGACCCGGCCTGCAGGCATTTGACATGATGCGCGGCGCCTATGAGGAGCGGCTCGCGCAAGCGGTGTTGCCATGGCTGCTCAAGTCCACGGCGATCTATCTGCGCCCAAGCGAGTCGGCGGCAATTGTCGACGGCATGGTGCGGCGGACGCTGTGGGTCGTGGACCGTAACCACATGGAAGCGACCGAGTAAGCACCGGCAGCTGCGCTGGCTGGGGCGGGAGGGATCGAACCTCCGAATGGCGGAATCAAAACCTGCTTGATTATATAGTTATTTCAAGGCGCATTTGGAAAAATTGGTCGAAACACAGTCCAGTAAATTCAATAGGTTGGCTACTGTTTCCAAATGAAAATGGGGGAGCTAGCGATCGATTGAGTAACGCAGCTGCCCTTCAGATTAGCTTAGGCATTGCGCGCGCTATCACGCGCGCAAGTGTCTTGAAATAAGCGTCTGAAGATCCCGAGAAAGCGGCTAATCAAGAGACGTCCTGTTCGTATTGGAGTCTCAATGGGATTTTTCCAACCAAGCCAAAACCCGTTCATTCCAGATCAATGGCTTACAGCGAAATATCCAACCGGACCGACGCAGCCGAAGCGTCGGAGGTTCGAGTCACTGGACCACCGCCTTTCCCCACACGACGCAAATCCGCGATATTCCTTCGATCGTCCGCCTAAGCCCAGAAGCTTGTCCAACGGTAGGTTCAAATCGGGGACCTGCAACCCTCTCGAATTACTCTTTGAGGCCAGGGCCTGAGCGGTCGGATCGGCCGATCCGTGGACAACACGAGAAGTGGCCCGCCAGCGATGAGGATATTAGGGTTCCTTGAAGCGTCAGCATTTCCTTCTGGCGAATCTTAGAATTCTTCCCGGTGTGGAGAGCTGCATGGCCGGCGGGTTTGGTGTCGCGCATTCCACACTACGAACAGGAGCGCCACCGGCGGGTGCGCTCCTGTGCATGCGACTACTGGGTTCGGAGGCAGGAGTATCAGTGTGTAACCAGCGGACAGGCCGAGTCGGATAACTTCCCGAACGCTTCTTCTCCCGACATGGTCTGAACCAGCTTGTAGTAATCCCACGGTTGTTTGGACTCCTCAGGCTTCTTCACCTGCATGATATACATCTCATGCTCCATCAGGCCGTCGGCACGGATCTTGCCGTTGCTGGTGAACATGTCGTCGATCTTCATCTTCTTGAGCTCCGCCATGACCTTCTCTGAATTGGTGGAGCCGGCAGCCTTGACCGCGTTGAGGTAGCTCATGGTCGCCGAATAGTAGCCCGCCTGATTCATGGTGGGCTCGCGCTTCGTCTTCTCATAGTAGCGTTGGGCGAAGGCGCGGGTCTTCTCGTTGAGATCCCAATACCAGCCGGTGGTGAGGTACAGGCCCTGTGCGGTCTTGAGGCCGAGGCTGTGAATGTCGCTGATGAAGGCGAGCAATGCGGCCGGCTTCATGGTCCTGGCGATGCCGAACTCGTCGGCAGCCTTGATCGAGTTAGTGAAGTCGTTGCCGGCGTTGGCCAATCCAAGCACCTGCGCACCCGCGTTTTGCGCCTGAAGCAGATAGCTCGAGAAGTCCGACGTGGAGAGCGGAACGCGCACGGCACCGATCACCTTGCCGCCATTGGCCTCGACCACCTTCGAGGCGGACTCCTGCAACTGGGTGCCGAAGGCGTAGTCGGCCGTGAGGAAGAACCAGGTTTTACCGCCCTGCTTCACCATCGTCTTGGCCGTACCGTTGCCGAGCGCCGTCGTGTCGTAGACGTAGTGCACCGTATACGGTGTGCAGTCCTTGCCGGTCAGTGATGCGCCGGCTGCGCCGATAGCGATGAACGGAATTTTCTTCTCCTTGGCGGCATTGTTCATCGCCAGGCTGACTCCCGTGTTCGATCCGCCGAGAATCATCGTAACACCATCCCGATCGGCCCATTCGCGGAATTTTTGGGCTCCCACGTCGGGCTTGTTCTGGTGATCGGACACCATGAACTCGATCTTGTTCCCGAGCACGCTGCCGCCAAAATCCTCAATTGCCATCTTGGCCGCCTCGACACCGCCGGGGCCGATCACGTCGGCATAGAGGCCGGACATGTCGTCGATATCGCCGATCACGACCTTGTTTTCGGCTGCGTGTGCAGTTGTCGCTGCCATCGACGCTGCAAGCAGCCAGGGGATCGTCCTTACCGCAATACATTTCATATGAAGCGCTTCCTCCGAACATCGTTGTTGTCTGCAGGCAAAGTATAACCTGTCCGGCGGCAGCCGGCCTCAAGGGCCTGCCCGCGCCGGGCACGTCACATCCGCCTGTCGCTCTTGGACGTAACCATTGCTTGTGAACACCTTCTGTCAATTTCGTCTTTGGTCGAATGACGATAATTATCTCGTGAAAACATGTCGGATCACGATATACATTAGTCTTTGTGAGTACGAGTTAGCGCGGTCGATCAGGTGGAACAGTGTTCGCATCCCGACCGCGTTTCAGATCATCCTGGTGAAGATCCTGCTGTCGGCATGACTGATGCCGAGAATTGCCGGCATGGGCTACACCTGGAAGGGCCGCCTCCATGTCTCGAAGGAAACTATCCAGTGAGCAGGCCTGAAATCAGGGCCGCAGCGCCGAGGCCAATGAACGACAAGACCATTGGAGGATATAGAACCAGCGCTGCTTCAAAGCGAAGGAACTTCGGTTGCTCGCCGGTCCGATTGGGAAGCCCAATGAAGATCAGGATGCCTGCTACGGCAAGCATCGCAGCTCCGATCAGCATGTTCATATTCGCCTTCCTCCACATCACGGAGCAAAAAGTCGCAAGCACGAGAGTGCGACCGAGCTGTCGTTTTGGAAAGAACCAACCGTACGCTTTGGTACCGATATTCTTGCAGACCGCTTTTGAAGAGAGCCCCTCAGATCTGCTTCACGCCATGACCGGCCTTGGTGGCCAGACCAAGAACCCGCTCGCGGGTGCGACTTCTCGCTGCGTCCACCAGCATCGTGCCTGCCCAGCGATAGACGTTATGCTCCTTTACCTGCTGTCGCATGAGCTTCATGCGCTCGGCCTGCTCCTCGATTGGCATTGCAAGTGCAAGCTCGATAGCCGATGCCATTTCTTCGGTGTCATAGGGATTGACGATGAGAGCCTCGGACAATTCTCGTGACGCCCCGGTGAAGCTCGACAAGATAAGGACCCCAGCGTTGTCTTCCCGCGAACTAACGAACTCCTTGGCGACGAGGTTCATTCCGTCGTGCAGGCTGCTGACGACGCAGGCGTCGGCCGCTCTGAACAGCCGGAACACGTCTGACGGCTCGTAGTGCCGCGCGACCAAATGCATCAAGGGTTGGCGACCGCGGTGCCGCTCGTTTATTTCAGCGGCGAGCGCCTCCGCTTCAGCCTGGAGCTTCGAGTACGCGCTGAGTTTGCTGCGCGTGGGTGCTGCGATCTGGATGAACGCAACCCTGTCCCTCCAGGCCGGATTGCGCAACAAGAGCGCGTCGACCGCCTGCATACGATCAAGGATGCCTTTGGTGTAGTCAAAGCGTTCGACACCGACAATCAGTCTCGTTCCTTCCGCCAACCCGAACTGCGAGATGATACTGGATCGGCATTCCGTGGGAGGTGGTAGCTTTTCCAGTTCCCGTGGCGGCCATTCGATCGAGATTGGATAGGCACGTATTCTGGTCTCATGTCCTCCAAGGCTAACCGCCTGCACCTCGCGATCGATCCTGCTCTCCAAGAAGCGATCCACACCCTCGATGAAGTTGTTACAGTGAAATTGGGTATGAAATCCAACAATGGTGCTGCCAAGCAATCCTTCGATAATCTCCGCCTTCCATGGGCAGATGCTGAAGGTTTCCGCATTGGGCCACGGAATGTGCCAGAAGGTTATGATCGTCGCCCTGGGCAGGCGCTCACGGATCATTCTTGGAGCAAGCGCGAAGTGATAGTCCTGGACCAGCACAATGGGGTCGTCGGCACGCGCCTCGGCAACGACTGCATCGGCAAAGCGCTGGTTGATCTGCCGATACATTTGCCAGTCGCTGGACCTGAACGTAGGGCGCACGAAAGCGATATGGCACAATGGCCAGAGCCCTTCGTTGGCAAAACCGTAGTAATATCCGTCCTGTTCTTTCTCAGAGATCCAGATGCGCCGAAGCGTGTAGGCCGGGGCTGCCTCGGGGACGCGGAGCCTATCGTGGTGGTCGACAGTCTCCCGATCGGCGCTGCCGCTGCCGTGGGCGATCCAAGTGCCACCGCAGGCACGCATGATCGGCTCCAGGGCCGAGACCAATCCACTTGCCGGCCGCTGCACCACAGTCCCCGCTTCCGAAGTGTTGTGAATGTAGGGCTCCCGATTGGAAAGGACGAGAACTTCGGCCCCCGGCAGGACGCTTTGCAGCACCTCTTGAAGCGATTTCGGCGTCCACTCGATCTGGCTTGTAAACGTAACTTGTTCGGCGCTACGCAACAGCTTGTGAATTTCCCGATCAATAGACGAGCCACCGAGTTGAAGGTGCACTCCCTGAGCACCTCGACGGACCTCCTCGACCGCGCGTCGCAATGCCTTCATCCAGCCGCGCATCATGAGGACGGCGAAAATGATCGTGCCAACGGTCAGGACCAGAACGACGCCGGCAAGCGCTGCAAGCAGATACGCCAGCACCTGGCTGGACCTGGCCGCCGCGAAGCTGAGGTCGGTTAGAATGACGAGGTAGGAACGACCTCGGCTACTCGAGATCGGAAACGCAGCTACAAGAATTCGTCGCCCGCCGCTGGCGATGCTTGCGAAACTCTCGTTCTCGGATTTGGCCGACTTTTCGCAGGAGAAGCTCGCCGGCATTTCCGGTGTTGGCGCGAGCAACGCGCCTTCCGGATCGCAAAATCCAACCGCGAGAATCTTCTTGTCGAGCGCCACTCTCTTGAAAAGGTCCGAGAGCCGGTCCCACGCCTGGTCTTCCACATCACGACTAAGCAACGGCTGGATGGCGTTGAAGACCAGCTTGGATCTGGCTTCAACATCGCTTCGCGACCACTGCTGTACGATTCCTCCGGTAAATGGCGAGATACCGAACGCCACGACTGCGGCTACCGCCAGGCCGAAAATGCCATAGCGGAAGAACTCCTTATACGATATCGGGGTCACTCCGGAGCTACCCCGACTGTCCGCAGGCATCTGCTCGAGCCGTCTAGCAGGCGCAGCTCTCGCGGCGCATTGGGCACTGCCGATTGCGCTAAGCGGTAGTGAGCGAATATATACCAGACCAAAGGACGGCTGCTGTTAGCTCGGATTGGCGAGCCGCTTCCCCGCCTCAAAGCCCGTACGCTCGTTGTTGCAGGTGAGACAAGTCGCACGTGCCATTTGCGTACCGTGGATTGCCAGCCGTTCATGCCGATGCGGCGTCTTTTCCTCGCAAGACAGGCAGTACGCTTGCGGAAACACATTGAGTGCCGTTTGATTCGATTTTCTGATCATGAAAGCCCCCTGCGCAATATCCTTCGGAGGTCGCCCGCGAGCAAGCGGCAGCGGGGCGGATCGGCTGCCTATTGTACAGAACTGTACCGTGTTTCGTCACGTAGCAAGCTGTGCGCGCTCCGCCGAAGGTCACTCCTGTCCCACACAGCAGCCCGCCAACGTCCGGGTGAATTAGCGCGCGGCGGGAGCTGAGATCCCAGCGTTCCTCGGCTGTGGTCCGCCTCTCCTGACGGCATGACCTGTCCATCCGTCCCGGGTAAGGTCAGTGGTCAATTCCCCTGCCCGTCGTTCAAAGCGCGAAACCGGCTGTACGGTTGCACCCCGAGCAATCTTGCCAGTCGGCGCCTCTTGAATTCGCGCTTCACTTGCGCTTCTTCGGCAGCGCATTCTTTCCGACGATCGAAAGCGCAATCAGACCGAATGTGATCAGGCGTGGGATGAAGTACACCGGCTCGCTCGCATTCGTCACTTGCACCACAGCCAGGACAAATCTCGCAACGGCGTCGATCACAAACGCAGCCGCAAAGAGCAGGAAAAAGGTGTCGCCCGTCTTACGCCAAAACTTCAGGAAATATATGCTCGCCAGGAGCGATGCGAATGCCGTCGCACCTGAAAGAACGGGATTCAAATGGTCCATCACTCGGCCTCCCAGATCATGCCGATAAGCAGGACCGTCATGGCGAACAGGCCGATCGACAGACGCACGGCGGAAAGATCAACTTGAGGAAATACGATTTTATCGATCCACAGAGCAGCATTTTCGAAAGTCAGACCCGCGAAGCAGACGGCGCTCCATAGGAGCAACCTTGACCTGTTACCGATATATGCCCGAATGAGCAGCCATGCACAAAAGCCGCTCGTGATCGCGCAAAGTGTGTAAATCACCGCAGCCATGACTAATCCTTTCGAATCCTGAAGGCATCTGAAAATGCCTGGATGCGGTGTGGGCTGTTGTGGATGATATGTGTGATCGGGATCAGATGCCGCGAATACGCCAAGGCCAAGCTATCGACCACTGGCCGCAATTCGGGGCGCGGCGCAAACGCATAGATCCCTGCCTCGCCGTCGAGGAAGCCATCCTTCCTCAGGGACGCTAGAGCATCGGCCATCTCGATCTTGCCCGCGTAAAGGCGTGCAGCGAGCGATTCCACGTCGAAGCGCTCGCCGGGCCGCTTGTGGAAGAACAAAAGGGCTTCGAGCTGCGCCACAGAGCGAATGTAGCGTCGGACAAGCTCCTCTACCTCTTCCGGCAGTGCTTCATCAGACATCGTCGACCTCAGCCAGCGGCACGCAAGCTGATCAATTCAATGCGGAAATTCAAGACTGCTGTTCCTGCCACTACAAATTTAAGCCGACCGGATCAATGCAACTGGAAAAGGCGGCGTCATCTCAGATGACACCGCCGATAAGCATGCTGGAAATAGGGACCGAAATCGGCTCAGTACTTGAATTCGGGCATCTTCTTCAGCTGATCCTTGTTGGCGTTCAGCACCACGTGATCCGGATACCAATTGTCGCTTCGGTGGGCCGACGTTGACGCGCTTCCCGTCGTGCTCGTCGAACCGGCATTGCCGGTCTTTCCAGCGCCATCGCTGGACGCAGTCTTCACCGGTTCTTTGGCGAATTTGAGCTGATCGAACGTTACGGCGACGTTGTGCTCGCCCATTCCAAGGAATCCTCCCACCCCGATCACCACGTTGGCAACCCGCCCGCTGGAATCAAGGATCAGATCATTGATGTCGCCGATCTTCTCGTTGCTATTGTTATAGACGTTCACGCCAACGAGTTTCGATGCACGCCATTCACCTTCCTTGTGCATGGAGGCGGTCGAGGCAGCCGGCTGCACGTTGGGCGCCGCGGTCGTCGCGTTGTTCTGGGATGACTGCGCCATGACCGGCGTAGCCAGCAGCATCGCGGAGGCAAGAATGCAAAGTGATATCTTCATGACGATTGCTCCTACTTCTGTTGGATCATCGTCAACTCATCGCACGCTCGCAAGTTTCGTTTTCCTGAATGCGAATGTACGCTCCCGCACGAGACTTATCCGACCAGCTTGAGGCGGCTGCGCATCTTTTGATGAAGCATTGCACGTGTCACGGAAGGGTTGCATATGATGAACTCGACCATAGCGATAATGTCGTCCCTGGTGCGATTGCAGCAGGGGTTCTCGTAAACGGCAAGAAGCCTTTGGGCCTCCTCCAAGGCTCCCACCAGAACTTCGGTATCGGTTCGGATCCGGCTTTCTTGCGATGACATCTCCGCCTCTATCGCTTCAAGAATATCTGGACTCTGTTGGCTGCCGTACAGTCGACTTAACGGCAGCATGGAATCGCGTTCACGAATATGCAATGCGGAGGGGTGGCACCGCACAAGGACGGTTGTGCGCCGACAGGATGATCCCATGACAATCGCAAGACATCGCTTTCAACCTGGCCTCGTCCATGACGACGATCCCCGCCCTGCGACATCCAATCACTCCGTCGCGCATCATACTGCCGAGAGCGACCGTAACGCCGGCGCGCCGGACCGCGAGAGCATTGGCTATGTAACTATGCGTGAAAGGTACCTCGCGAGACCCGAGCCTGTCGCTGGCAACCAGGAGCCACCGCGCGAGGCGCTGGTGCAGCGTGTGCCTGGAATTGCAGGCTGATAATTGCGAACTGTGAATCAGGATCGCCTGAACATAGCCTAAAAGCATCTTTTCAAGCTCGACGTCCCTCTTGATCAAAGAAATCAGCTGATCGGACTGGATCCGAAGCGCTTGGCCCGGCACTCTCACGCTGCAGCGGTGCGGCGAAACGTGCATGCCCAGGACCAACGGCACGCCGACAAAATCCTTCATCCCGAGCGTATGGATCTCGACCGGCAGGCAGTCGCCCGCACGGGTCGTGACAGAACACCCGCCGGACTCGATGAAGTAGGCATGGCGAAGAGGCGTGCCGCGATCGTAGAGAATTTGTCCTTTGTTCAGAGACACCGTCTCGCAGCTTTCGAGCAAACGGCACTGCGATGAAGCCGACAGTCGGGAGACGAGTTCGTTGCGGCTAGTACCGCAGAAGGGCTCGTCCAAACCAAGCCGCTTCGGGTTGAATTCGTTCTCGATCAACCGCAGCGGCGATGAAGAATGTTCCATGTCAAGCCCAATTCTAGACCGCTACAATGATTGCCTGTACGATGGGATGGATCGAGCGATCCTGGGAGTCAGGGTGACCGATAGAAGTGTCGGGAAAAACCTGACAAGAACCAGAAACATCGAGGAAGTGCCAGGACGTGGGCGTTTTGCTGTCTCATTTGATACCCACCCGCATGGAGGCGCCCACCTCAATCTCCCGGCGCGCAGCTCGCCGCCCCTTGATCCTCGTCTTCATCGCGGCAGCGATGCCTCTTGCGCTTTTTGCGGGTTGGGTCGTTTTCCTGAACGCGCAGCAGCAGCGCAGGGGCTCTCAGGCTGCCGCCGTGGAGACGCTCGATAGCGTCGTCAACCGGCTTGCCTCCGAGATCAGCCTCCAGCTCGAGATCGCCGAGACCGTCGCGGCTTCCGCAACACTCGACAATCCGGACCTTGACGCGTTCTATCGCGAAGCGACGCGTGTCAACGAAGCACGTCCCCTTTGGCAGACGATTCAGCTCGTCGATCCCGACGGAAATCAGGTTCTGGATGTTAGCCGTCCGCTCGGAGATGGGATGCGCGCCACCGCCGACCGAGAGAACTTCGAACAAATTCTGAAAACGAGAAAGCCAGCAATCGGCGGAATTGGGCCACGTGGTCCCATCACCGGCAAACGCGTGGTGGCCGTCAGGGCCCCTGTAGAGCGCGATGGGCAATTGAAGTTTGTACTCACGGTGGCCCTGGTGCCTGATGCAATAAGCCAGATTTTGAAGAGCGCAGGAGCCCCGGCCGGCTGGGTGGGTTTCGTGGTCGATGCCAAGGGGAACATCGTCGCCCGCACCTTCGGCGAACAATCCGAACTCGGACAATCTGCCAGCGCTACGGTCCGCCAAGCGATAGCCTCAGCGCCAGAAGGAAGCTACGTCAAAACCACGCCTGCCGGCGAACAAGTCGATTCGATCTACAAAGTCATCCCCGGAACCAGCGGATGGTCGGTCCATTTCGGAATACCGACGCAGGAACTTAATGGTCCCGTCCAGCGCTCAGCCATTTTCCTTGCCGGGGGTGGGGTATTGAGCTTCGTCTTGGCTCTGACTTTGGCCTGGTACACCATACGCGACATTTCGCTTCGCCGGCGCGAGCAAGAGGCGCAGGCAGCATTGGCGCTCAGCGCAAGTGAAGAGCGACGGAGGCTGACGATCGATGCCGCAGATCTCGGCGTGTTCAGCTGTGATTTTGCGAGCAGAGAAGCGATCGTGTCGCCCCGCGCCCGGGAGATGCTCCGGATAGACGGTTCGCGCTCCGAAGGAGATACGATCCTTCCGATAGATCGGATACTGAGCCGTATTAATCCCGCCGATCAGCGGAACTTTGAGGCTTCCTTGCTGAGTTGCCGTTCGGGAAACGTGGCGATTGCTGATTTCCGGACCGCTCCCCCTCACAGCCGGTGGCTGCGGGCCAGCGGGCGGCTGTCTCGCATCGATGATAAGAACTTGGACGTCGTGTATGGCGTCATTCTGGATATCGACGAGACCAAGCGAGCCGAGCTGGAGCGACAGCAACTGCTTCGACGTCTTTCCGAAGCGGAAGAAAATGAACGCCGTAGAATCGCAAGAGAGCTTCACGATCAGATCGGCCAGACGGTCACAGGTCTACTTCTCGGTCTGAAGAACCTGGAGCCGCTTCTGGGCACGAGCCCCAAACGCAAGCTCGGATTGGAGAGGCTCAATTGGCTGCAAGGACTCGCGAGAGGGATTGGGCGCGATATCCATCAAATCGCCTCTGACCTGCGCCCGACCGCCCTTGATGACCTGGGACTTTACAAGGCGCTGGAGGCATTCTGCGCGGAGATCCGGCGCCGGTTCGGGATCAGCGTTGATTTTCAGCCTCTGGGAAGAAGAGATCGTCTCGGCCAGGACGTCGAAATCGCGGTTTACCGCGCCGTCCAGGAGGCCGTGAACAACGTGGTCAAACACGCGCAAGCTCGAAACGTCAGCGTGGTCATCGACCGACGCACAGCTGAGCTTAGGATCGTCGTCGAAGACGACGGGAACGGCTTCGACTTCCAGGAATTCTCGCAGGGTGAGAGCCGCCACGCAAAATTGGGCCTGTCTGTCATCGAGGAGCGCCTCACGCTGCTCGGTGGATCTTTGGCGATTGAATCTGAACCCGGCCACGGCACCTCTCTTTTCATGAGAATACCGGTGCCAATAGAGGAGATGGGCTATGTGCCCGATCCGGATCACGTTGACTGACGATCATCCGCTTGTTCTGGCCGGAATGAAGGCGTTGCTTCAGGACGTGCATGACATTGAGATCGTCGGGGAAGCAACGGATGGACAGGCCGCCTTAGACATCATTCGCCAGGCCACACCGGACATTGCCATCCTGGACATTTCACTTCCCGGTATCAGTGGCCTCGAAGTTGCTCGCGCCCTAGCGACGCAGCTTCCTCAAGTTCGTCTTCTGGCGCTGACCGTGCACGAGGATCACGCCTACGTTCAGCCGATGCTGCAAGCGGGAGCTCGCGGCTATCTGCTGAAGCGCTCTGCGGCCGACGAGCTCGAGCGCGCAGTTCGCGCGATCGCTGGAGGTGGTTTGTATCTGGATCCAGCAATAGCGGAGAAAGCACTTCCATCCGCGCAGGGCGCCCACTCGTCTTCCGGCGCTTCCACAGCCGGCGAGCTGACACCGCGCGAGAGTGAGGTTCTCAGATTCATCGCACAAGGCTTCAGCAACAAGGAAATTGCCAATCAGCTAAGCATCAGCATCAAGACCGTCGAAACTTACAAGGCCAGGGCGGTCGAAAAGCTCGGACTGTTCACGCGTGCCGACATAGTGCGCTACGGCGTGGCGCTTGGCTGGTTGAGCCATTCGGGAAAGAGTGCGGATCAAGTTTTGAGCGGGAAGTAGGTGGGCCAAACGGCCCTGCGTGGCGTGCGGACGTCAGGATTATCCCGACAAGCCCCGCTCATCTCCTGACTGCCCGATTGGACGCCGTCCACTATCTTCCGTGAAGCGGACGAGAGAACCAACGCGGATCGCCGGCCGGAACACCGCTCTTTCCGGCTTCTGCACTCCGCACCTTGTTGGATCGGATCAGGTTTGTATGGAGGCACACATGAGAAATGTACTTTTCCGAGGACGTGCCCGTCGTCGGCTCTTTGCACAGTATGAGAAACTGCCCGAGCTCGCGAACCGGACGAACTCGCGGCTAGATGCCCGCACGGCTAGAACCGCGGGCATTTTCCTCGCTTGCGTCTATCTCACTTGCCTTCTGTTCTCGGCGTACGCGATTGCTTGATGGCAACAGGCGTGTGACAACCGACAGAATCACGAAGTTGGATTCATTGTCCCGATCCCTTGCAGGAACTCGTTCGATTATGGATACAGTCGTGGTTCTCCTGGTCCTCGGTATGTTGTTCACGGCTCTTTGTTTTGCGGCACCGGAGATCGCGGCACGTCGATTTTCCCGGACTTTTGGACGTCAGCTTCCGATGTAATGTGCGGCGCACCCATCTCACTGCGCGATGAAGATTGCTGTTATGCAAGGTGAGGGCCGCCTCGATCGACGGCCCTCCAAGTTTGCGTTTATCGGCAGGCACGCACGTGCTTGACGATACGCCGACCATGATAGCCGCGTGTGACTATGGTTCGCACGGTGCAGACCCTCCGATGATGTTGACGATAGTGATAGCCGGCCTGCATCGTCTCGGATGTTGCCGCTGCGCCGACCGGTGGCGCCATCATCGCATTGGCAGGAACCGAGAACTGAGTGCCTGCAAGCAGAGCAGCGACCGCAAATCCATAGGCGATTTTCTTCATAGTTTTTCCTTGTCGTACGCCCCCTCCGCACTTTTAGGTCGGTCCAATGAATGCGGAGTGAACGACGATATTGACAAACGTCGTCGCGATCTTTCGCCGCAGATGCAAAATCGACAGCTGAAGGTCGCAGAGACGGGTTGGGATTGAGGCGCATCCTGGTCCGCTTACATGCCCCCGCAGGAACTGCCGAAGTTGCTTTTGATTATTCACGTCTCAAAAGTCGCCATCTCGAACGCACTACCCTCATTGGAGTAGAGCGAACAGCGGCCTTAACGGGAGGGAGTGAGCAGGCACTCTCGCCAGGACGCAAGGGAGCCTGCCGTGCTTTCGCTAATGGATATTGCTGCCGTTCTGCTGACATTGTCTGCCGTCTTCGGCTGGCTCAATCACAAGTTCCTGCCGCTCTCCCGCAGCGTAGGTCTTCTCGTGATGAGCGTCCTGACATCACTGCTCCTGATCGGCTTGGATGCGGCGTTTCCCACGATTCAACTACTAGACCAGCTTGCCAATGGGCTCCGGCAGATCGACTTTGCCGAAGTCGTGGTGAATGGGATCCTTGCATTTCTGCTGTTCGCCGGCGCGTTGCACGTAGATCTGGACACACTCAGAAGCCGCGCCATTCCGGTATTTATTCTGGCCGTCCTCGGCACCTCAATTTCGACCGTCCTCGTAGGCCTGATGTTCTGGTTCATCTGCGGCCTTTTACACCTACCCGTATCGTTGGCCTGGGCGTTCGTGTTCGGCGCGCTGATCAGCCCGACTGACCCCGTTGCTGTCCTGAGTACGCTTCGCAACACCAAAGTGCCGAAAGAGCTGCAGATCGAGACGGAAGGCGAGGCATTGTTCAACGACGGCGTCGGGATCGTTCTGTTCACGATCATGCTTCGCTTTGCGAGCACCGGAGACGGCGCTCAGGTTTCGGCCGCCGATGTCGCTGAGTTACTCGTTCGCGAAGCTGGTGGCGGATTAGTGCTGGGCTTGTTGACTGGCTATGTTGCGTATCGCGCGATGCGGCTCATCGACGACTACGCCATCGAGGTGCTGATCTCCCTTGCCCTCGTCACTGGAACCTACGCACTTGCGCTGCATCTGCACGTCAGTGGCCCGCTCTCCATGGTCGCCGCGGGCCTCCTCATCGGCGATCGAGGACCTCGATACGCAATGAGTGAGCGGACACAAGGATATCTCTTCGCGCTCTGGACCCTCATCGACGAAATTCTCAACTCGGTCCTTTTTTTGCTCATCGGGCTGGAGACCTTGATACTGCGCTTCGATCCTCGCAGCCTCGGTCTGGCGGCAGCGACGGTGCCAATCGTTCTCTTCGCCCGCTTTGTTTCTGTTTCGGTTCAACCATTTCTGTTCGGATGGACTCGGCTGCTCTCCTTGCGCAACGCGCCCTTTCTCACCTGGGCTGGCGTCCGAGGCGGAATTTCAGTTGCACTAGCCCTGTCCATATCGGATAGCCCGGCCAAGGCCGCAATGCTCGCCTCAACCTATGCAGTCGTCCTGTTCAGCATCATCATTCAAGGCTCGACTCTGGGCTGGATCGCAAAGCGAACTGTGGGACAATAGGTCACGTCTCCAATCATCGTTCAGGCCCAGGCGACAAGCGCCTCATTTTGCCCGGATCAATCCTCATAGCTGTCGATGACCGCATCTGCGATCACGCGTTTGGTCAGGACGCCGACGATATCCTTAACGCGCGGGCGCGAGGCAGAGCGGACAACGATTGCCGCGCCGGCCCGATGGCGCTTCAACCTAGCAAACACCAAGCTTAGAAGGTCCTGATCGCGGCAAATGACCATCCGCCGCTCGACGAATTGCTCGACCACGAGAGCTGGATTCGATTGCGACTCCGCCCATAAGCCGGAACGTGGTGGGATCAGGCCGACAATCCGGCCTTCACGCTCAACCACGATAGGAAGTGCATCATCGATATCTTCCGCAGCCATAGCCTGTTTTAGTGTCGTTCTTACTCCGGCGACGATAAAGCGCCTTTCCATGATGTCCTGGACCTGCTTCACCAGATAGAGGTTGATATGCCGCTCCTTTGGAATGCGGTGCCCGCGGTGGCGCAGCTTGACCGTGTAGATCGTCTCGTTGACGAGTGCACGCCTGACGCCTGCAGCCAACGCCACCGCAACGATCACCGGAACGATGATTGCGTAATCACGGGTCATCTCGAAGACCATCACGATCGCCGTCATGACGCCGCCCGTACCTGCACCGACGATGGCCGCCATTCCAATGATCGCGGCCGAAGATGGCGTTAGCCCTGAATGAGGCAGGATTGAATTGGTTGCAGCGGCAAAGGCGGCCCCCAGCGTGGCGCCAAGGTATAGTGATGGCGAGAAGATCCCGCCCGACGCCCCGCAGCCGAGGCTGACCGTCGTTGCCAACAGCTTCAGCACGAACAGCAGGGCCAGTAACCCTGCCGCCGTCATCTTGTGGTCCAGTATCTCCTGAATGACGGAGTAGCCCACTCCGTCGATGTAGGAGTGGCCAAAGGCATGGGTGAGCACCACCATCGTCAGGCCGATTGACGACATGCCGATGATATTTTGAACATACTCGTTGCCAGACAGCTTCGGAAACCCGTCTTCCATGAAGACGAGCAGACGGATAAACGCCCAGGCTGCCGCTCCAGACAACAGGCCAAGCAGGACGAATGCGAGAGCTTCCTGCGCATTGAAGGATGCAACCATGCTGAATTGCACATCCGGAACCGAAAAGGCCGGGTCCGGACCGATCAGGATGCGTCCGATCGTCGTCGCAGCCCCCGTGGCCACGACGACTGGAAGGAATGTCCGGTTTGAAACTTCCGGCAGAAGAATTTCCAGAGCAAACAGCACGCCGCCCAGCGGAGTATTGAAGGTTGCGGCGATGCCCGCGCCCGCGCCCGCGGACAGCAGCGTGATCCTCTGCCGGGTCGAGAGCCCGATGAATTGAGCAAAGGCTGAGCCCAGGGCTGAGCCTATCTGAATGATAGGGCCTTCGCGCCCGACGGCGGCGCCGCTTCCGATGGATACCGCGGATGCCAGCGCCTTTATCAAAGCCACCGAACCCCGAATTTTCCCGCGCTTGTAGAATATGGCGTCCATCACTTCGGGTACGCCATGTCCCTTTGCTTCTGGAGCAAACCGCCGGACGAGAAAGACGACGATGAGGCCGCCGATCACAGGCGCAAGAAGAACAAAGTCGCCGAAAGGACTCGGGCCCTCACTGACGTTTGCGTCGTAAGCGACGCTCAGCCTTCCATTGTAAGACAAGTTGTGCACGAGGCCGATCAGCGCGCGAAAGCCGACGGCGCCAAGTCCGGTCATGACGCCAATCACCAAGGCGAGCGCGCAAAGTACGAGAAGGCTGACCTTCCGCTCTTCAGCAAACGGCTTGATGCTGCTGCCGATCAGGGCTTTTCGCGTGCCGTAAGTCAGGACCGAGGGCATTTGACCACTATTGCGCACACACACCAATATGAACTCTGGTTCCGAAAGGCGGTTCCTGCCAAGAGGCATGGCGACAATCCGCGCCCACCGAGCCTCCACGTCACCGCCATCGTCGATTCATGGTGCCCGGCCAGCGGTAGTCAGGAAGCTCCAGTTCGTCGGCGATGTCCCGCCCAATTGCGAGCCTCGCCAGTCCCGGTATCGTGAAACTTCTGACCACGACGTTGCGGAAGAGCATTCCCACACGCGTTCTCGGCGCCAGGGCTCCGGCGAAGCGCTGGGCACCCTGCTGTTTCCGGCCTATATAGCTCTTCAGCCGCGCCTCGTATCCGGCAAATGCCTCCAAATATCCTCCGCCGGCCATGGCGAGTTCACCGGCCAAGACATAAGCTGAAATCATCGCCAGCGCCGATCCCTGCCCTGCCAGAAGCGAGACGCAGAAAGCGGCATCACCAATGAGCGCCACGCGACCTCGTGACCAGTTCGGCATCCTGATCTGACTGACGGTGTCGAAATAGAGTTCACCGGCGCGCTCCAGTTCGGCAAGCATCTGATCGCATTCCCAGCCATCTCCGCCATAGATTTCACGAAGGAGCGCCTTTTGCGAGGCCGGCGTTTCCGGAAACACTGAGTGATGCTCGGCAAATACCAAGAGAAACAAGGTGCGATCATCACGCAGCGTGAAGCGGCCTACCATGCGGCCCGGTTGACAGTAAATCAGATACACATCCTCGTCGCGCGGTCGATAGCCGTGTGCTTCGAAGGCGGCCACGATATTCCCCAGACGCCGCTCGAACTGAGCCTGCGGTCCAAAGACCAGATTGCGCACGGCTGAATGCAGGCCGTCTGCCCCGACGAGAAGGTCGAACCTCCGCCTGCCGCCGTGCTTCAGTTGGACTTCGACGCAATCCGGTTTCTCTTCGACGAGAATGATCTCGTCTCCGAAAATGGCTTCGACGCCGCTGGTCCGTTCGAACAGCATGCGCGAGAGGTCACTGCGCTGAAGAGTAACGTATCGTCCATTCGTCAACTCGGAGAAGACGTCGGTACCGAAGCCGGCCAGCCGACGGCCAGCTTCATCTACGATCCGAACCTCTCGGGCGTAGTAACTGTCGCGATTGATCTCCGGCATCAATCCCATCCGTTCAGCGATGGTGTAGCCGAGCCCCCAAAAGTCGATGACATAGCCTCCGCTTCGTAGAGCGGAGGCACGCTCGAGGAGCGTCGGCTGGAAGCCGGCTGCTTTCAACCAATAGGCAAGCGTGGGTCCGGCAATTCCAACCCCGGAGATTAGAACGCTGTTCATGCCATCTCCTCAAAAACGAACTACGATCAGCAACACGATGCCCGAGCCGCTCTAGCGCTTCGGCGGTCTTCGGACGAGAATTATTCGCTTGCGTACAAGAACATTTGAGGCCGCAACAGAGTATTACATACATCGCGACGCGATCGCCGTGATGATGTTCCGAGTAGTCTCGCCAGCGCAACTTCAATGTCGAGCTTCGGAATCTGGACTGTTCCGACAAAGGAGACGAATTGGAAGACAAATTGACTGTTCATGTGAGGCATATCGAGCGCACCCTCCGTGTAAGCGCAATCGCTCTATTTCTCGCCCTCTCGGTCTGGCTGCTTCGCGACATACTGTTGCTCTCGTTCAGCGCCGTCGTCATCGCTTGCGTTCTGCGGGGCGCCAGCAACGCGGTCCGTCGGGTAACGCGCCTCGGGCCATACACGTCTTTGATTTCCGTCATTCTCGTGACGGGGCTCGCGCTCGGTGCGCTGCTGTGGTGGCGCGGCAGCGCCATTCTCATCCAGGCCGACGAGATCAGCCAGCAACTGAGAACCCAACTGGCACGGATCTGGAGCGAACTGCAAAACAGCTCGTGGGGTTCGATTTTGGCTCAACAGTTGCAGATCGCCGGAAAGTCTCTGCGCACTGGCTTGACAGGCTACGTCACCGGCGTCGTTGGCTCCGTTCTCGGCATAGGTGGCACTCTCGTCGTGACGGCGGCGACAGCGATATTCCTCGCTGCGTCGCCCCAATTGTACCTCGAAGGCTCGCTTCGTTTGCTTCCAATGGCCTGGCGACCTCGCGGCCGAGAAGTTGCCGGAGAGCTCGGTGCTACACTTAGGCTCTGGTTTCTTGGTCAACTCGTCGACATGCTGATCGTTGGTCTGCTCCTCGGATTTGGCCTTCTCCTCATCGGTTCGCCCTTGCCACTATCACTGGCCCTACTGGCGGCGCTTCTGAACTTCGTGCCATACATCGGGGCACTTGCAGGCGCAGTGCCGGCGATCCTTGTGGCTCTGGCACAGTCTCCTGCCCTTGCCGCTTGGGTCGCTCTCTTGTTTTTGACGATCCAGCTGTTGGAAGGAAATGTCATCGCACCATGGATCCAGAAGCGAACTGTCTCGCTGCCACCCGCACTCACGATACTTTCCCAAACGATCCTTGGCACTCTCTTTGGTTTGATCGGGCTGATCGTTGCCACGCCCTTGATCGCTGTTCTGCTCGTTGCCGTCCGCATGATCTATGTCGAAGGCTTCCTGGAGCGCGAAAGTAAACAGGCTGCCTAGTTCAGGAATACTACTGAAAAGGTACGGAGGCGATGGAGTTGGTACGGTGTCGTACACTCGTGTGTCTGACCGGCAATCGGCGCGACATAGGGTCCCGAACCCTTGACTCTAGAAACCAAGATTGCAGGCTGATGTTGAGACCGCATTCTGAAATTACAGGAGCCACAGATGCGGAGACTCACACTTGCCCTTTCTCTCACCGGCCTGATCGCGATATCTCCTATCAGCAGTACCCAGGCTGCGCCTCTGACACCGCTCTCGGCAGCCGCGAGCCCGACGGTGCACACGTCGGCAGAGCAAGATAGTCTCACCCAGGTTCGCTGGCATGGCGGCTGGGGAATCGGCGCCGGCCTGCTGGCAGGAGCCTTGATCGGCTCCGCCATTGCGACTCCGTACTATGAGGAATATCCGCCATACTATGGTTACAGATACCCCTACGGCTATGGTGGGTACTACCCGGCTTACGCCTATACACCTTACTGGGGTGGCTACGGTTGGCGGCCGCGACCATACGCCTGGGGCCCGCGCCCCTGGCGCTATAGCTACGGCTGGTCCGCGCCGAGGCCGTGGGGGTATACGGTCCGGCGCGCGCACCCTTGGCGTCATAGCTACGGTTGGGCGCCGCGGCACTATCGGCACCACCATCACGGCGTAATCCGTGCGCACCATCGGTGGTGACGCGTTGCGCGTGTAGCAAAGTGCCCGGCGCACTCAGAAGCGCGCCGGGCGACGACGTGTATTTCGTTGGATAACCCGCAACATGACGGAATTGCTGCAGGACGTCCGTCAGCCGTTCGAAAGACTTCGAGAGGGCGATCACGGTGCAAGATTGGCTGTGTTGACGTCCTGCTTCCGAGTGGAGTTTGCGCCTACGGCTCGTTCCGCCGAGTATCGAAGCTCGTGCTTCCACAATGCGGACATTTCGGAATCTTGTGTCCTTTTGTGACGTGAGTGGCCTGATGACATCGCTCACACCGGAAGTCTCCAGTCTCTTGGGCTGTCTCACCTGCATGCGCCGCCATGATATTCTCCTTGTTGAGCGCGGGCGCCCCATTTGGTGCAAGCGTCGCGAGCGGAAAGAGTTGCTAACTGTATTCGGGGTCGCCAAAGCAACACCCTCAACCAATCGGAGCTTGCCCTACATGCGTTCTTTCACGCCGGTCTCTATGAGCCACCAATTCACGGGATAGCTCGTGAGAAATCCCGCGATCATCGCAATCTGCATCATGAACCAGAACTCCGGCATCGACGGCTCGAGTCTCACCCCGAACAGATTCCTGAAGATTGCGAACTGCGCGACTGCCATGAAACCGTACATGCCGATTTGCCAGGCGGTCAGGGAGAGAGTGTCTGCCTTCACGGCCTGGACGATTCCTGCGCCCGGCGACAAGTCGCGCATCGGTTTTATCGTGAAGTACTGGAATGCGACGCCGAGCACAAAAGCGAACAGGTAATCCACAACCCAGATCGCGAACATCTTCTCTGAAAACAGGCTCTTCCATCCCGCCCAGATCGCAATCACCGGAAACGCGAGCGCAAGGCTCTCGGCGAGGATGTCCCCGAGTGTACATCCGGCGCCACAGTGCATGGCACCTTTCGCGACCATGACCGGAAACGGCGTCTCCTTCTTGCTGTCGGAGTGCTTGTTCTGCTCAGTCGCATTCCGGGCCGCAAGCCGGCCGAACCGGTAGTACAGCCACAACATCAGTACGGTGCCGAACAGACCGTTCACTGGCCAGACAACATTCATGATCCACATCCGCTGTGGATGGCGGGTTAGGTCGATCGCGATGATGATTGCGCAAACAAATCCGACAGCCAGACTAGCCAGCGCCAGATCTTTCAGCCAAATCGGAATCATTGGCTCCTCCGTTTATCGGAGAAGAAACGTTGTGAAGATCGCCTTCGTTCAAATCGGGCTTGTGGTTTCCCACGATCATCGCGCGGCCGAGCTCTGGAGAATTGATTATTTCACATTCAATTCTCAGACACGCAAGCGACGTCCGATTTGCCGATCGTACTCGCGCTGTATCAATCCAGAGCACGAACAGGCGGAATGCTCCAGCTGAGCCCGGTCGACCAAAGTTATCGCTGCTCGGCTGTTGCGGATGATGCCGGCCTGTTCGAAGGTCTCGAGACATTCGCTGACACTGGCTCGACGGATCCCCAGCAATTGAGCTAAAACAGCATGCGTGATCGGCAACTCTCCAGAGTCCATTGCGTTTGCCGCGACGAGAAGCCAGCGGGCAAGTCGCTGCTTGACGGAATGGAGTGAGTTGCAGGCTCCCACCTGTGATGTCTGAAACAAGACAAGATTGATGTAAGAGAGGATCACTCCACGGAGGGTCCCAAGATCGTCAAGCGCAGCGAGAAAAGCCGGTGTCGGAATTCGCAGTGCCGTTCCGCCCACCTGAACGACCCGACGGTGCGGCGGCATCGGATCCTCCGGCGCCAAAACGCAGGGGGCGCCGATCATTCCCTCGGAGCCGACCAGCCAAGCCTCGACGAAGCGCCCGGCTTCCACCTTGGCAGAGACCGATACGAGACCACTGCCCAGGAAGTAGACATACTCCATCGGCAAACGCCAATGATGAAGGACTTGACGCGGCTTGAGCTCGACGACGGTCCCGATCGACCGGAGTACTGTCAGCTCCGCTTCTGGGATGCAGCGCAGGAGCTTGTTCCGTGCAGCCAGGGGCCGAACGCGGCCTTCAGGCTCAATCGATCTCGGAACCAGGCCTGTCGCCTGACCGTCCTGCATTGCTGCTGCTCCCCGCACCCGGGATCGGAACCGTCCACGGTCTGCAAAGAATACGCATCGGGCGATAGGCGGTTCCTTTTTCGGGACTACGACTATGGTCCGTGTCCATCACCCCGATTTGAGGCCCTCTGCTCGAACCGAAGGGCCGCCCGGACCAATGCCAAATGGCTTAATCCCTGCGGGAAGTTACCAGCAAGGCGTCGATCACGAACGTTGAACTCCTCGGCTAGAAGTCCCAGTTCGTTTCGCGCCTGCAAGAGGTGGTCAAAGGTGCGCTCCGCTTCTGCCCGCCTGCCCTGTATAAGCTGACATTCCGCAAGCCACCCGCTGCACGCAAGGAACGCTCCCTCACGAATTTCACCCGACAACCTGCGGTGAACGTAGCCCTCTTGCAAGAGCTCGCGCTCGATCGCTGCGATGGTTTTGGCGATGCGCCGGTCCGTGACGGGCAAAAATCCCACCAGCGGAAGATTGAGCAAACTTGGATCCACTTCATCAGATCCGTAATACTCCACGAATGTCTGTCGTTCAGAGTCGAACGCCTTCTCGCATATTTCGCGATGCATCCGGTCTCGCAATCCATCCATTCGGCTAACAAAGCCGCCATCTGCCGATCCGTGGAGATCACCACGGCGGACGAACCGATCCATCGCGGCCCAGGCCGAGACCTTTGAATAAGTATAGTGCTGCGGATTCCCTCTCGATTCCCACAGACCGTGGTCAGGCTCGTTCCAGACCCGCTCGACGTGACCGATCACGGCCGCAACCAGATTGCCTTCACGTTCGGTCGGGGCAATGCCTGCTTCGCTGCCGCAGCCACGGAATCCAGGAGTTCGCCGTAGACATCGAGCTGCCGTTGGGCCGCGGCGGCGTTGCCAATTCGGACCGGCCTCGCTCCTCTATAACCGGGTAGCCAGGATGCGATCCACTCCTCCAACCGGCGCGAGCCGTCTACCCGGTACATGATCCTGATCTTCTCGGGTTCGCCACCAGCGGCCCGGAGAAGCCAGTCGCGGAATGCCTTGGCTTCGTCGTGATACCCCGCGTCGAGCAGAACGGTTATCGTAAACGCCGCATCACGCAACCAGCAATAGCGGTAATCCCAGTTCAGGTTCTCGGCGGGCGCCTCTGGGAGCGAGGTGGTCGGAGCGGCAATGATGCCGCCTGTAGAGCGATAGATCATCGCCCTGAGCGTCAGGAGCGAGCGCCTGACGGCCTCGGGCCATTGCGTTTTGATTGCGAACTTCGCGATCCAGCTGCGCCAATATTCTTCCGTCGACCGCAGCGCTGTACCCGCCGCGATCGGCGGAGGTGGTGCCGCAGTTGCGCTGCCATAGCGCAGACAGAACGCGATCTCTTCGCCTTCACTCACCTCCACTTCCGAAACGATGCACGTGCCCTGCTGCGAAAGCTGCGTCGGCGCGTGTAGAACGACAAGATCGGGACCCACGAACGCCACGGCTCGATCGTGACCGATTTCCAGGGCAGGTCTCAACGACCCGTAGTCAAAGCGAAGATCCAGCTCGCTGCGCAAGCTGACTTTCCCGGCAAGGCCCCGAACAATCCGGATTACGGCAGAGGCGTCGTTCTCAACCGGCATGAAGTCAATCAGCCGGACATGGCCCGTTGTCAGCACGAAATCCGTCTCCAGGACGAGGGTATCGTCTCGATACCGGCGGCTGGATGAAGTGATGGCATCGACCGGTGCGAGCTTCCAACATCCGTGCGAGCTCGTACCGAGGAGCGCCGCAAAGCACGCATCCGAATCGAAACGCGGCCAACACAGCCAATCGATCGAGCCGTCACGGTGAACAAGAGCCGCCGTCTGGCCGTCTCCGATCAGGCCGTAATCCTCGATGAACTTCACCGCCACGGCAAGCACTCATCCAAATCGCACATTGCGTTGACGTCGAGGTTCGGCTGCTCTTCGTCTGCTGCGAGACGCGCGCCTCTGTGCGGTCAGAGCCAGTGCAACCGTCCCCAGCAGCGCCGCCAACGGAGCAAGTCGCAGCATGCTCGCAGACCCGACGAACGCTCTGCTGCTCGCTTCCGACTCGAAGCTGCCCCTCGTACGATGGAGTCCATGCAGCGGTCGGTCGAGATTGTCCGGCCGGCTTGCGTCAATTGGGCGATCCGTCTGTTGGCCGCTGATACAGGTTTGGGCGAGATAGCGATCCAGCAGCCATGGCATGATCATGTTGCCGAAAATGACCTTGAGTGTGCTGAAACCGATCCAATACTCTCTGGCGGGCTTTTGAGCCGCATCATATACGGCATTCGCGATCACCTCGGGCTCCACCACGGGCGCCACCGGACGGGGGGAATGGGACATATGCGCCCTTGCCCAATCGAACTGCGGGGTATTCACCGCCGGCAGTTGAAGCATCACCAGGTTGATCCTGCTCTGCTCGTGCCTTAGCTCGCTTCGGAGCGAATCTGTGAAGCCGCGAATGGCGTGCTTGGCACCGCAATAGGCCGACTGGAGTGGAATACCGCGGTAGGCCAGCGCCGATCCGATCTGGATGATCGTGCCCCTGTTGGCGGGCCGCATGTGGCACAGAGCCGCCATCGTTCCATGCACGAACCCGAGATAGGTCACCTCAGTGACACGGCGGAATTCATCCCGCGTCATGCGCCAGACCGGCGAAAACACCGTCACCATCGCATCATTGATCCATATATCGATCGGACCGAGCGTCGACGCAATACGATCTGCGGCCGCAAAGACAGCGCCGGCGTCCGCAACGTCGAGAGGCATCACGACCGCCCGTCCGCCCACGCCCTCGATCTCGCGCCGCACCTCCTCGAGAGCCTCCGCATCTCGGGCGATCAGACCGATGGCGTAGCCGGCGCGGCCGAAACGACGGGCGATGGCCCGTCCAACCCCGGCCGATGCGCCGGTAATCACGACAACTGGGCGTGACCGGCCCGGTACCTCACGCCCGCTCTCTTCGCTTTGCATCGGGACACCTCTTCACTGCGGCACGGCCGGATAGGCAATGGTCGAGAGTAACGCCATCCCGGGTTGGCGCGATCCAGTCTGGTATGCTGGACGATGAGCGGCGCACTTGCTTCAATCAGGGAGGCGTAGCTCGTGTCGCGTGGGACGGGCGCCGGATCTGTCAAGTCGTTGAAGCGCAGATGCAACGTGCGCCGAGCTGGCACCTTCACCCGGTAGGGGCCGACCGGATCTCTGTTCTCAAAAAACAGAGTGATCTGAACGTCGGCGTCGTTCTCGCCAACGTTCAGGAAGCAAGCCGCTTCGTGAGACACGAGATCATGGGCGTCGCTTACGCTGTCGCTTGGGATATAACCTTCTGGGATGGCCCACAGCGTGCGTCCGATACTCTGCATCGTTATCGCTCCAGCTTGATCAACGCCAGCCCGGTCACCGGGTCGCGCTCTTTCTGAAGATGCGTAGGGCTTTCGGTAACGATCATCTCGAGGGTGGGACGGACCCAGCCCGATCCCAAGTGGCCGGCGAGAGCCGTACCGTCGCGGCGGCCGACGACGAGATGAATGTGCACGGACGGTTCGCTCGAAGGCGAGACCGCGACATCCCCGACGAGCGAGGCAACTTCTACCTGCTCGTCCACGCGGTTCTCAATGTACGCTTTCTTCTCCCAATCGAAATATTTCAGCACCAGACCGCTGAATGCTCCGATGCCGGTCACTTGTGCTGCAGAGAGCCGCTGCTCTGCCGCAAACGAGCTGAGGCTTTCCATCGCCTCGTCGCCGCTGTCGAGGACGACTGCAAAGGTTCGCTGCGCGTCGTCGTTGAGGAGCTTGTGCCTCATCGAGATCCTCCTAGTTCAATCTGATCTCTCCCAGTCGGGACAGGGTACGGATTCGGTCTGCCGTGCGGCATGCGATTGCCTGGATCGTGAGGGAGGGATTCGCCCCGCCCACGGTGGGAAACACGGAGCCATCGCAGATCCACAGGTTGGGGATGTCCCAGCTGCGGCAATCTGCATTGACGACGCTGCTGTCCGGTCGATCGCCCATCCGGGCCGTTCCATTGAGGTGACAGGTGTCGTCTTCCTGGACCCAAATGTTCTTGGTGCCAATTGCGCCCAAAGCCCGGCTCATGAACGCGATAGAATGATCGATCAGGCGCTTGTCGTTGTCGCACCAGGAGTAGGTCACGCGCGGAATTCTGAGTCCGTACTGATCTAGTTCGTCCGCCAGAGTGACGCGGTTGTGCTCTTGGGGCAGCATCTCGCCAACGATCTTCAGGCCGACGACGTGATTGTAGCGTTTCATCTCCTCGACCAGCCGTGCTCCCCACAGACCGTGCGCCGTTGCTTGTGTGTTGGCCCAGAGCTGCGGCAGCGGGCCCTGGCTCATGTAGGCGTAACCGCCAAAGAAGTCCTTCCCTTCGTCCTCGTAATTCCAGTGCTCGGTGATTGCGAGGGACGGAGGTCCCTTGTATGAGCGAACCTCTTCGTCCATCTCGCCCCACACGGCCTGGTTTGCCTGTGCCATGAGGTTCTTGCCGACAAGTCCGGAACTGTTTGCCAGGCCGTCAGGAAACTTGTCGTTTGCCGAATTCAGCAAGAGCCTCGGCGTTTCGATCGCATAGCCAGCCACCACCACGTTGCGTGCCTTCTGGAAGTGCCACTTGCTTTGGCGGTGATAATGGACACCGGCGGCGAGCCCGTTCGCATCGGTCTCGATCCGGCCGACCATGGCGAGATCCCGAATCTCGGCGCCGGCAGACAGAGCGCGCGGAATCCAGGTCACAAGGGCACTTTGCTTGGCATTGGTCGAGCAACCCGTTACGCAGAAGCCGCGATAGACGCAGGGATGCGCGAGACCACGCGGCGCAGACAGGGTTGCGAGCGGCGTCTCGGTCCAGCCGATACCGAGGGCTTCACAGCCGCGCGCGAGCGCGCGGGCTGCAGCGTTGAGCGGATGGGCCCGATAAGGGTAGCGCGGACGCGGCGGGCCCCAAGGATAGTTGACAGGTCCGGATATTTTGAGGGCCTGCTCAACCTCCGTATAGTAAGCCCACATCTCGCGCCAATCGATGGGCCAGTCCGCACCGTATCCAAGTTTGGTCCTTGCTTTGAACCATTCCGGCCGGAACCGAAGCGACACCATTGCGAAATGCACCGTCGAGCCCCCAACGGCCTTGCCGCTGTTATTGCTTCCGAGCTGCAGGGGATTGTCGCCATCGACGATACGATCATCGGTCCAATAAAGCTTGGTTTGCTCGGACTCGTCGGAGGCGAAATCCTCCAAAGGGCGAAAGTAGGGTCCGGCATCCAGGGCAACCACCGAGAAACCGTATTCGGCCAGTTTGCAGGCGAGTGTTGCACCGCCGGCGCCCGTCCCGACGATCACGAAGTCGACCGTTTCGTGGTCGGCATATTCCTTCATGCTCACCCAGCCGCCGGGCCGGAAGACGTCGGGCGCGCGACCGTGGCGTGCGCGCGGAGCGTGCCGGGGATCATCGGACATTGCGATTGACCCTCAGAGCGTCAGCCTCGTGACCCGGCTTTGCTTCGGCCGCCTCCCACGGATCGCGATCGTTGAAATCGAGGCGCACGTAGCCGCGCGGACTGGCCGGTCCGCCCCAGCCAATCTCACTCCACGATATGGGGTGGCAATAGTAGGCGAGAACGAGGTCGCGCAGCAAACGATGTTTGAAGAACGTCTGCGACGGCATACCGTCCCACGCGGGCGACTTCAATTCGCCCGCCTCGCAGCACCTCAACAGATCGTCTCGATCAGACTCCACGATTTTTGCGAATCCATGATCGTGGCGGGCTCTCGCCTCCGCATCAAGGGCTCTGAGTCCCCTTCGCCAAGCTTCCCCGTCGCGTGGCAGGCTCGCTGCCCGATAGCCATCCATGACGCCGTCTTGTAGCTTCTGATCAAGCAGCGCAGCGACAGGAATAGGCGGCCTCGGCGCAGGTTGCGGCAGGATGCGATCGGCGACAGCGATGAGGGTTTCGAATTCCTCCCTCGTGAAGAAGCGCGGCTCGTCCGCTGCCTTCAGGCGAGCTGCCACCACCTCTCGCGTCTTGTCATTCCAAGATGGACTCCGCCATTTCGCAAGGACGTCATAGCCGGGATAAGGCTCCCCAGCCCCGCGCTCCGCCTTCCAGTCAAGCATCGCGCGCCTCTCTCATCAGCTCGAGCGACGCGAGCCCCGCCAGTGCAAGACCCGCAAAACTTGGGGGCGCCGGCAGGGGCGGTCCATCGAGAATGTTCTGGCTCCAGTTGCGCCAGCCTCCCATGTTTCGTGAGACCCCATAGGCGTGGAAGCCAACGCCGATAAAACCCATTGCGGTCAGCAATCGCATCCACCGTCGCGCGAGGCGGCGCGTCCGCCCACCGCCATTCAACACGGCACCAGCGAGCAAACCGGCCCCGATGGGCGGGAGAGTGACGGGAACGGCCATGAAGGGATTGTGAAAGGCACCGCGAAAATGGAGCAGACCGGCCTCTCCCGTGGTGCCGAGCAGGCCAAGCGCAGTCACGGTAGCAACCGTCTCGCCGGCCGGAAGGTTGAACACCCGGCGAGGTCGTTGACGTCCATTGGCGCGCACCCGTTCCGAGCAAAAGCCCAACAGTCCGGAAAGCAGAATAGCCATGGGAGCTCCGAGGGGGGCGCCGTAGAAGACATTTTGCCAGCTAAGCCCGCCCACCTTCTTTGTCACGTTGTAGATGTGAAAGCCTGTTCCCAGCAGTCCAGTGGCAGCTGCCAACAGATACGAAGTATCGCGCGCCCTATGCGCAACCGGACGCATGTCAGCCGTGCCGTGCAAGCTCATTGCCAGTGTCAGCCCGGCAACGACGAGCGGGGTGAACATCGCCTTGTTCTTGAACGAGCCCCGGTAATGCTCAACCGCACTGTCTACAAGCACCGAAGCAGCGAGTGTACCCGCCGCTCGATTCAACCGCCGCGCCGCCATAACGGTCTCTGTCTCACCCCATCTCGAACGCGACGCCGATTGCACTGCCCGTGCGCGCTCTCCTTTGCTTCCCGCGACTTTGGGGGCGCCGAGCGCTCTCTCCATTTTGGCCTGGTTAGATCGCATAGCGTGCAGCGTCCGCTTCCTTGAATATCAAACCATTCCCTGGTCGCGCCAGGTCGGGCTCGATCGCCCCATCACGTGGCGTCGGCGCGCCCTCGAAGAGCATGTGCTCGATGCGAACGTGGTCGTGAAACCATTCCAGGTGCCGCAGCCGCGGCGCCGCGCAGGCGGCGTGAAGATGCAGAGCGGGTGCGCAATGACCTGACAGGTCGATGTGGTGCGCCTCGCAAAGCGAGGCTATCTGCAGGAAACCCGTCACGCCGCCACACCGTGTAATATCCGCTTGCTGCACGTCGACGGCGCCGGACTCGAGCATCTCGCGCACATAGTCGGTCGTATAAGCGTACTCGCCTGCAGCCACTTCCATGCCAGCAGGAGCACTGGCGCGAACCGCACGCAAGCCTTGGAGATCGTCCGAGGACACCGGCTCCTCGATCCATTTGATGCCGTGCCGCCCGAATACATCCGCAAGCTGAAGCGCCTGCTGCACCGAGTAGGCGCCGTTTGCATCGACGAAGAGATTGGCGCGCTCGCCAATCGCCCGGCATGCGACCTGCACGCGGTGCGGATCGAGTTCCGGCTCGGAGCCCACTTTCATCTTGACGTCCTTGCACCCTTCGTCGGCAACCCAGCTGCCGAGCTGCTGGGCCAGCTCGCCGTCGGAGTAAGCCGTGAAGCCTCCACTTCCATAGATCGGGACAGACGTACGGTAGCTTCCGAGCAACTGAACCAGCGGCACATCCAGGAGCCGCGCCTTCAGGTCGTAGAGAGCTGTATCGACGGCAGAGATCGCATTTGCAGCCAGACCTTCGCGACCCAGGTTGCGGACCGCGCGCTGCATCGCCCTCCAGACGGCCTGAGGTGCCAAGGCATCCTTGCCACGGACGATCGACGCGAGCTTGCCTGCGATCAGCGCGGCAATGCTGCGATCGGAATACGTGTAGCCGATCCCTGACTTGGCGCCGGCGGCGATTTCGACCACGACGAGAGTCGTGGAATTCCAACTCATGGTCCCGTCCGCCTCGGGTCTATCGGTTGGAACTTGGAAGGCGCGCGCTTTTACAGCATCGATGGAGAGATCGGTCATCATTCCTTCCCGGGTAGCACGGTCGTCAGCAGCTCCTTGGCGCTGTTCTTCAGAACGCTGCCAAGCTCCGGTTCGGAAGGAATCATGCTGATGAAGTTCTTGGCATCCTTCAGGGTGATGTGGGGCGGCAGGGGCGGCACGTTTGGATCCGTGTACGCCTCGAGCACGACCGGACGATCCGCCGACAGCGCTTCATCCCAGGCGGCACCGACGCGTTCCGGATTGTCGACAAAGATGCCCTTGAGGCCGATCAGCTCGGCGTAGCGGTGATACGGAAAGTCCGGAATACTCTGGGTCGATAGCGTCTTTCCCGCCCCGAGCTGAATCCGCTCCTCCCACGTGACTTGATTGAGATCGCGGTTGTTGAGAACAAGGACGATTAGGCGTGGATTTGACCACGTCTGCCAATATTTCGAGATCGTGATCAGGACGTTAAGTCCGTTCATTTGCATGGCGCCGTCACCCATGCACGCGATCACTGTCCGGTCTGGATAAGCCATCTTGCCGGCCGTGGCGTAAGGTGTCCCCGCACCGAGAGAAGCCAGACCTCCGGAAAGCGACGCCTTCATTCCCCGGCGCATTTTCAGATCGCGGGCATACCAATTTGCGACCGACCCCGAATCCGCGGTTATGATCGCGTTCTCGGGCAGACGGGGCGAGAGTTCCCAGAATACACGTTGCGGATTGAGGGGCTCTGCTGAATCCATGGCGCGCTTCTCGAGCGTGCGCCACCATTCCTGCACGCCTTCCTCTATGGCCCGTCGCCACGACGATTTTTGCTTCTGCTGAAGGTGTGGCAGCAGTGCCTGTAAGGCTTTAGAGCTATCTCCAACGATGTTGATCTCCATCGGATAGCGCAGGCTCAACCGGGCGCCCTCGATATCGATCTGAACGCCGCGCGCTGACCCGGGCTTCGGCAGGAACTCGCTGTAAGGAAACGCCGAGCCGACCATCAGGAAGGTGTCGCAGTTCTTCATGAGGTCCCAGCTGGGCTTTGTGCCGAGCAGTCCGATGGAACCCGTTACAAAGGGGAGATCGTCCGGGAGGACTGCTTTTCCAAGCAGGGCTTTGGCCACCCCCGCCTGGAGACGCTCGGCCACCGCGATGACTTCATCAGTGGCATCCAGTGCCCCCGCGCCAACCAGCATGGCAACCTTACTACCGTTGTTCAGGATCTCGGCGGCCGCGCGTACCAGATCGTCTCGCGGCTGCTTCGCCGGCTCGGCATAGCCAATGCCGGTGTGGGTCGCACCATGTGCGAGAGGCGGATCCTGGTAGTCCAACTCTTGCACGTCCTTGGGCAGGATCACGCAGGCGACGGCGCGCTTGTTGTCTGCAATGCGTACGGCCCGATCGATCAGGTGACGTACTTGCTCGGGGACGCTTGCCTGCGCGACGTATTCGGCGACGTCCTGAAACAGGACTTGCAGATCAACTTCCTGCTGATAGCTCGCCCCGATTGCACTCCTTGCCTGCTGGCCGACGAGCGCAACCACCGGAACGTGGTCCATCTTGGCGTCGTACAGTCCGTTGATAAGGTGAATTGCGCCAGGCCCAGAGGTCGCATAGCAAAGGCCCACCTGCCCCGTGAACTTCGCGTGAGCGGAAGCCATGAAGGCCGCCATCTCTTCGTGCCGGACCTGCACGTACTCGATCTTGTCTTTCGCGCGTTCGAGAGCGACATCCAGTCCTCCGACGCCGTCACCCGGGTACCCATACACCCGGCTCAAACCCCATTCCGAGAGCCGATGCCAAACAAATTCGCTGACGTTCATTGGATTTTCTCATGTTCTTTCGCGCGCTGCGCTGGAGCAACGATCAGACAATCAGAACGTTTCGGAACTTGCCTGATCGTGCCCTGGATGTTCGTACGCTCGCGTACGCATCAGCTTGGCTCATCGATGCTCGCACCACCGGACGAACATCGCGGGCTCGTTCTGGTGGACCGCAATGTTCGACGTCGGGTACGGCAACCTATTTTGAGTTAGCGCCATCGTTCGACGAACTGGAGCCGGTGGTGCCCTGAGATTTGTTTGCCGAGCCGGATCCAGTCGTGTTCATCGCTTCAAACGCCGACATGCCATGAGGACCAATGGTCATCACCATGGGGTTGCCATCCTTGGTCTTGGCCTGAACAACGAAGGATTCGGCCACGACTTTGATGTCGGTGAAGCCTGCCTTCTTAAGATCATCCTGAATTTTCTGTGCTGCCGTAGTCTGGGCCGAGGTTGCGGCAGACTGCGAGCTACTCGTGGAGTTAGTGCCACTTTGCGCGAGCGCCGGACCGGAAACCGTTGCGGCGAACAACAGGGCCGCCAAGAGCGTGGTCTTCATCGCTGTCTCCTTCGGTTTTGTTGGACGGAATACCACCACAGCGCCGGAGGGCTCCAGACGTTCCGACCCAAAGAGTTGGAGTGATGCGATGTCGGTACGAGACCGAACGAAGGCATACGACGTTCTCTGGGACGGAGCTGGTTCTTAAGGTCTCGCGGAAAGCAATTCAGAGCCGCCAAGCGAAGCGGAATCCAGCTCTTCCTCTCCAAAGATCAGTCGGCCGGCGTGGCTAAATATTTCGTAGCCATCGTCGCGCGCGACCGCGACGAGCGTTACGCCGGCGTGCTCAGCGGTCTCGATCGCCAGCGAAGTCGGCGCGGACACGGCGATGAGCAACGGCACGCCCATTCGGGCCGTCTTCTGAACCAGTTCGACGGAGACCCGACTGGTTATGAGCACAGCTCCGCGCGACGTTTCGAGGCCGGCTCTGGCCGCCGCACCAGCGAGTTTGTCCAGTGCATTGTGACGTCCGACATCTTCCCTTACCAATCGGATGTCATGGCCGTCCCAGAAGGCCGCAGCGTGCATCGCGCCCGTCGCCTGGTTTTGATGTTGGAGCGGTCGCAAGGAGCGCATCGCCTCCAGAATGTCGACGGGGCGAAACCCGCCCTCGCTGACTACGCGCGTCGGCCGCGGGCAAGCCTGTTCCAGGCTTTCAATTCCGCACAGGCCGCAGCCGACCGGCCCGACCATCGCCCTGCGCCTGTTGGCGAGGAGGTCACCATGGGAATCGTCGACCCAGATCCGCACTTCGCAACCGAGCTCGAGCTCGACGACTTCGATGCTGATGATGTCCTCGCCATGCTCCACAATGCCCTCGCTCAAGCTGAAGCCTACGCCGAAATCCACGAGGTCAACGGGAGAGGCCATCATCACCGCGTAAGTCGAGCCGTTGTACGTGAGCGCTATCGGCCGTTCCTCTGCGACCTTGCGCGAGGATGGAAATGGCCTACGCCCGCGCCACACCAGTTCTGGTTTGTCGCGCGTACAACGATCCTGCATATCCGTCTCCGAGGTTGGCTTCTGGCAACCGCAGCCATTGGGCCGCGTTCCCCGGCCGTCCATTGTCGCGCCCCGCCCGGCTGTTCAACATCGCGCGATTAAAACACTTCCTTGGTACGGCACCGCGCACAGTTTTCCGGAGCGGAGAATACGGGCGTCGCCCGTCCGTCGATCGCCTTGCTCGTGCTTGGTTTTTTCACACGCGTGCCGCTCAAGCCGCCGTCCCGCCAGAAACGGCTGCTCAGGAACCTGCGCGGGGAACATACGTTGGCGATGCACAGGCTGGCCGGTTCCCGAAGAGAAGCAAGATCATGGCGCGACCCAACGAAGCTGGTGACACTCCCGACACGGTTGAATATGACGGCCCAGCTGGCGGATGGGGGTCGCTGAAAGGGATAGCGCGGATCTTCGGCAAGGAGTGGGATTCGCCCGCGGCCTTGAACACCCTTCGCCGGCAGAACAAGCCTAAAGGCTTCATGTGCGTTTCCTGCTCATGGGCCAAGCCTGCGGATTATCATGCCTTCGAATTCTGCGAGAACGGCGCCAAGGCGACACTTTGGGAGCTGACGTCGCGCCGCTGTACGCCGGAGTTCTTTGCTGAGCATACCCTGACCGAGTTGCTGTCATGGAGCGATTATGACCTCGAGCAGCAGGGGCGCCTGACACATCCACTGCGTTACGACAGCACCACTGATAAGTACGTTCCCTGCTCTTGGGACGAGGCATTTCATGCCATCGGATCGCAATTGAGGGCGCTCGATCCGAAATCGGTCGTGTTCTATTCGTCGGGGCGAGCCAGCCTCGAGACCTCCTATCTGTATGCTCTCTTTGCACGGGTGTACGGCAACAACAATCTGCCGGACAGCTCCAACATGTGTCACGAAACGACCTCAGTCGCTCTCAAGAAGCTGATCGGGGCGGGCGTTGGGACCGTGGTCTTCGACGACCTCAGTAACTGCGATGCGATGTTCTTCTTCGGGCAAAATACCGGGTCGAACAGTCCACGCTTCCTTCATCCCCTACAGGACGCTGCCAAGCGCGGCGTCCAGATCATTACGTTCAACCCCGTCCGCGAAAAGGGTCTCGAAGTCTTCATCAATCCGCAGAATCCGACGGAGATGCTGACCGGCAAGACCACACAAATCAGTAGCCAGTACCATCAAGTGAAGGTGGGTGGCGACATCGCGGTCATTGTCGGAATCTGCAAGCACGTCTTCGCGGCGGACGATGCCGCCAAGCAGGAGGGCAAACGTGTGATCGACGCTCCCTTCGTCGAGCAGCACACACTTGGCTTCGAAGAGTTCGAAGCCAAGGTCCGGGCGACGTCCTGGGACGAGATCGAGATTGCATCTGGTCTCAGCCGCTCGGTCATCGAGGGGGCCGCGCAGGTCTACGTCGAGGCTGACCGCGTGATCGGTATCTACGGCATGGGGCTGACCCAGCACGTACACGGCTTCCAGAACGTCGCAATGCTCGTCAACATGCTGCTTCTAAAGGGAAACATCGGGCGGGACGGCACCGGCATCTCGCCCGTGCGTGGGCATTCGAACGTGCAGGGTCAGCGCACCGTCGGGATCTCGGAAAAGCCCGAACTCGTACCGCTCGACAAATACGCCAAGCAGTTCGGGTTCGAACCGCCGCGCGAGAAGGGCATGAACACCGTTGAAACGTGCGAGGGCGTTCTCGCCGGGAAGGTCAAGGCGTTCGTCGGGCTCGGCGGCAATTTCGTCCGTGCGATCCCGGAGCGATCGAAGATGGAGGAAGCCTGGCGCGGACTGGAGCTGACAGTTCAGATTGCCACCAAGCTCAACCACAGCCACCTCGTGCACGGCAAGGCCGCCTATCTGCTGCCGTGCCTTGGTCGAACCGAAGAAGATGTGCAGGCCAGCGGGCAGCAGGCGGTCACCATGGAGGATACGTTCAGCTGCATCCAGGGTTCCATCGGGCTGCGCAAGCCCGCAAGCGAGCACCTGAGATCCGAGGTGGCGATCGTCGCTGGTCTGGCCAAGGCAACCCTGCCGCCCAATCCCAAACTGAAATGGGATGAATGGGTCGGCAACTACGATCTCATCCGTAACGAGATCGCCGAGACCTATCCGGACGAATTCCACGACTTCAATGCGCGGATGTTCACGCCGGGCGGGTTCTATCGTGGCAATTCAGCCCGCGAACGGATTTGGAAGACCGAGAGCGGCAAGGCAGAGTTTACAGCGCCAGAAACCCTCACCTCGACCGGCTTTTCCGATGCGCCCGGCCGCTTCCGGCTGCTGACCATGCGCAGCAACGACCAGTTCAATACGACGATTTACGGCTACAGCGATCGGATGCGGGGCATTGAGGGTACACGGGACGTATTGCTGATGAATCCCGACGAAATCGCACGCGCCGGACTTCAGGAGGGTCAAATGGTTTCCCTCGTCAGCGACGCGGAGGACGGCATCCTGCGCGAGGTGGGTCCTCTCAAGGTGACCCCGTTCAAACTGCCGGATGGCTGCGTCGGGGCCTACTATCCGGAAATGAACCCCCTGATCCCGCTGTCGCACCACGACATCCATTCGAAGACGCCGGCCGCTAAATCGGTGCCGGTCCGTATCCGCGCGTGAGCGATGGCGCGGAAGGGGGGCCGATGAATGCAGCTTTTCCGCCCCGGCGCGAACACGATTGCGACGGTGATGATCGCGGCAATTGGAGCAGCGCCGGTGCTTGCAGTTGGGTTGTCCTATGAGGTGATGCTATCCCCTTACGTCACCAACCAGAACATCAGCCGGAACCAGCCGGTGCCGTTCAGTCACGAGCATCATGTTTCCGGTCTCGGTCTGGACTGCCGCTACTGCCACGCCTCGGTGGAGAAAGCGCGCTTTGCCGGCATCCCGCCGACTGAGACTTGCATGACCTGCCATTCGCAGATCTGGACCAACGCGCTGATGCTGGCGCCGGTGCGCGAGAGTCTTTCCAAGAACCAGCCGATTGCCTGGGAACGCGTCCACCGGCTTCCCGACTACGTCTATTTCGATCATTCCGTCCACGTCGCCAAAGGCGTCGGATGCACGACCTGTCATGGCGACGTCGGACGGATGCGGCTGATGCGCCAGGCCGCGCCGCTGACGATGCAATGGTGCCTCGATTGCCACCGCTCTCCTGAACGTTTCCTGCGTCCGCGCGAAGCGGTTTTCGATCCGAACTGGCAGGCGCCCAAGAATCAGGCCGAGATCGGGCCCAAGCTTGCCGCAGGCTATCACATCAACACGGGTCATTTGACGGACTGCACGATATGCCACCGCTGAAGGAATTGCCGACGCGGCCAAGTCCTGCCGGACGTAGCAAGCTCAATCGCCGTCAGGCCCTCAGCTTGCTGGCAACCGGCATGGCGGGTGGACTCGCGGCCTGCAGCAAGCCGGACGAGCAGATTCTGCCCTATGCCAGGATGCCCGAGCGGATCGTTCCCGGCGAACCGCTGAAATTTGCGACGACGCTCGCATTGGCGGGGATCGGTCGCGGCGTGATCGTGACTTCGATCGACGGCAGGCCGATCAAGGTGGAAGGCAACCCACGTCATCCGGGCAGCCTTGGAGCCACTGACGTTTTCGCTGAAGCAGCGGTACTTTCGCTTTACGATCCCGATCGCTCGCGCACGATCCTGCACGATGGCGCGATTGCGCCGCGCGGAGGGTTGTACCGAGCGCTGGTGACCGAACTTTCCGAGGCCCGCAGCAGCCAGGGTAAAGGCCTGCGCTTGTTGACCGGGCGCAGCACCTCCCCGACTCTACTGCGCCAGATTGACGAATTGCTTGAGGCGTTCCCGACCGCATCGTGGCACGCGTACGATCCAACGGACGACGAGAACGCGCGCCAAGGCGCGCAGCTTGCTTATGGCCAGCCTGTGCGCGGCATTGCCGACTTCGCAAAGGCCCGGGTGATCGTCGCGCTCGATGCCGATCCGCTCGGGCATGGCCCCGATCAGATGCGCATTGGCCGCGGTTACGCAACCGGCCGCGGCGACGCGAATGCTTTTTCGCGTCTCTATTGCCTTGAGAGCGCGCTCACGATCACCGGAGCAAAGGCGGACGAACGTCTGGCGCTTCGTCCCGAGGCAATCGAGCGGTTCGCGGCGATCCTCGCGCGGGAGTTCGGCGCGACGACCGGCGCAACCGATCTTCCAGAGCGCGAGCGCCTGCTGCTTCAGAAGATCACGGTCGACTTGAACTCGCACAAGGGTGAGGCGCTCGTCGTCGCGGGCCCGGCAATGTCCAGGGAAGTCCACGCATTGGTGCATTGGATCAATGCCAAGCTCAATGCGCCCATTAGGCTCATCGATCCCGTTGATCGTACGCCTTCCGGCAAGCAGGCGGGATCGCTCGAACAGCTCGCAGGCGATCTGGACGCCGGTCGCGTGCGTCAGCTCGTCATGATCGGCGTCAATCCCGCCTATGACGCACCAGCCGATTTGCACTTCAAGGCCCGGGCGGAAAAGGCGCCATTCCGCCTGCATATGGGGGAGTATGCCGACGAGACGGCGGATATCGCCACCTGGCATGTTCCGCAAAGTCATCGGCTCGAAACGTGGTCGGATCTGCGGGCCAGCGACGGGACGGCAAGCATCGCCCAGCCTCTGATCAAGCCCCTCTACGAGAGCTTCAGCGAGCACGAGCTTCTCGCCTGGCTGACCGGCGCAGAGGACGCGCGCGCTTACGAATTGGTGCGGCAGACCTGGCGGAGCGCGGCCGCTGCGGATTTCGAGGCATGGTGGCAGCGCGTGCTGCACGAAGGGATCATCGCAGCAAGCGGCTCCACTGCTGTTTCTCTCACTGCTCCGCTCCTGCCGCCACTCTCGGTCGCCGAACCCCACGACAAGCCCGATGACGAGATCAGCCTGGTGCTGCGCCCTGATCCTTGCCTGTGGGACGGCTCCTACGCCAACAACGCCTGGCTCCAGGAGTGTCCGAAGCCGCTCAGCAAGCAGGTCTGGGGCAATGCGCTCGCGCTGCATCCGGATGAGGCAACGCGCCTCGGTCTCACATCCGGGGACGTCGCCACGGTCGGCGCGAACGGCCGATCGATCGAGGTGCCCGTGCTGACTGACCCCGGGACGGCCATGGGCGTCGGCGCGCTCACGCTCGGCGGGGGGCGGCAAAAGGCCGGCGCGATCGGCAACGGCGTCGGCGCCAGTGCCTACACGATCCGGACCTCCGACAGCAGCTGGCGCCTTTCGCAAATTGCGATCAAGCAAACAGGACGCCGGGAGCCGATTCTCACGACGCAGAACGTCGTTCGCACGCCAGAGGACGTCCGCGAGCTCTATCCACAATACCGGGTTGGGCAATCCCTGCCCCCGTCGGCGGCCATCACCGATCCTCCAAGCCTGATGCCCCCGGCCGTGAAGTCGGGCGACGGCCATGCCTGGGCGATGGTGATCGACACATCGGTTTGTATCGGTTGCAACGCCTGCGTGCTCTCTTGCCAGGCCGAGAACAACATTCCGGTAGTGGGGCCCGAGCAGGTGGCCATGGGACGCGACATGCACTGGATGCGTATCGACGCCTATGATCATGGCGCGCCGGACAGCCCGCAACTCGGCTTTCAGCCCGTGCCGTGCATGCATTGCGAGCACGCCCCTTGCGAGCCTGTTTGCCCTGTCGCCGCATCCGTCCACGACAGCGAAGGCCTGAACGCGCAGGTCTACAATCGCTGCATCGGGACCCGCTTCTGCGAAGCGAACTGCCCGTACAAGGTGCGGCGCTTCAACTTCTTCGGCTACGCGGACGGCGAGGAATACGGCAATCTCGGCGCGGAATCCTATCGCGGGCAGAAGAACCCTGAGGTAACCGTTCGCGCCCGCGGCGTGATGGAGAAGTGCACCTACTGTGTGCAAAGGATCAGCGGAGCCAGGCGTACCGCAGAACGTGAAAACCGTCCGCTCGGTCCCGACGAAGTCCGAACGGCTTGCCAGAATGCCTGTCCGACCCGCGCCATCAGCTTTGGAGATCTGAACCAGGCGGACGCTGAGATCAACCGCAGGAAGTCCGATGCGCGCCATTATGCCCTGCTTGGCCATCTCGGCACGCGTCCCCGCACCACTTATCTATCCGACGTCCGCAACCCGGCCCGGTCAGATTCGGAGCGGCGGATATGAGCGAGGTCCTCGCTGCAGAGCACCCAGCGGCGCATCGTTGGATTGCGTCCGAACGCGCCGATGACCTCGCGATGACGCAAGCCGTTGCGGATCCGCTCTTCACCGGATTCGGCCGACGATGGTGGGTTGCACTTTTGATAACCCTGCCATTCGTGCTCTGGCTGTTCGGAGCAATCGGCTGGCTGTTCTATCGCGGCATCGGCATATGGGGCATCAACTCCACCATCGTCTGGGGTGTCGCGATCGCCAACTACGTCTGGTGGATCGGCATCGGCAACGCCGGCACGCTGATTTCGGCGATGCTGCTGCTGACACGGCAGAAATGGCGGGCCTCGATCAACCGCTTCGCGGAGGCCATGACGCTGTTTGCGGTTGCGATTGCCGGACTGATGCCGATCATTCATCTGGGACGGCCAATATATGCCTATTGGCTGGCCCCATATCCGAACACGATGGCACTCTGGCCGCAATGGCGCAGCGCGCTGGTTTGGGACTTCTGGGCCATCATCAGCTACCTGCTGTTCTCCCTGTTGTTCTGGTACGTCAGCCTGATCCCTGACCTCGCCACCATGCGCGACCGCACGCCCCATCGGGCGGGCCAACTTCTCTATGGCGCCTTCGCACTGGGATGGCGCGGCTCGGCGCGAGAATGGTCTCGCCTGCAGACACTGCATACGACGATGGCTGCCTTGGGCGTCCCGCTGGTCTGCTCCGTGCACTCGATCGTCGGCCTGGATTTCGCAGCCAGCCTGATGCCGGGATGGCAGGAGAGTATCTTCCCGCCGTATTTCGTCGTCGGCGCGATGTATTCTGGATTTGCCATGGTCGTGGTGCTCGCGGCCGCAATCCGCTGGGGTCTCAGCCTTCAGGCTATCATCACTCACCGCCATTTCGACGTAATGGCCCGCATCCTGCTGATGGCCTCCATCGTCATGTTCTATTCCTATGCGACGGAGTGGTTCATGGGCTGGTACGGCGGTGAACATGCCGAGCGGGAGGCGGTGCGCTTCGAATTCACCGGCACCTACGCGCCGCTGTACTGGGCCTTGCTGGCCTGCAACTGCCTCATCCCGCAGCTGCTGTGGTGGCCCTTCGCGCGAAGGTCGCTGTTCATTCTGCTTCCTGTAGCCATCGCGATCAACATAGGCATGTGGCTCGAGCGCATTCTCATCGTCTGGAACACGCTTTCACACGGCTATATGCCCTCGCTCTGGCGCAATTTCCACTTCACTTTCTGGGATTGGACCTTCCTGATCGCGCCGCTCGGGCTTTTCGCCTTCCTGTTCCTGATCTTCATGAGGCTGATACCGAGCGTATCGATGTTCGACATGCGCGAACTCGCTCATGAGGAGGCCGCCGCATGACAGCGAAGCTTCTGGCAGAGTTCCTCGACAGCGAAGCGCTGCGAGCGGCCTTGGAGCCCATAAGAAGCACCGGACACACCGCGCTCGAGGCGTTCACGCCCTATCCCGTCGAGGGGTTGGCCGACCAACTCCGGCAGGAGCGCTCGCGACTCCGGGTGGTCATGCTGGCCGGTGGGCTCGCAACGGCCGCATTCGCGTTTGGTCTGCAATGGTACAGTGCGGTGATCGACTATCCCATCAACAGCGGCGGCCGACCGCTGAACTCCTGGCAGGTGTTCCTGCTGGTCCCCTTCGAGGTGGGCATCTTCGCTGCCGCATTGGCGGGAGTGATCGGCTTCCTTCGATCGTGCCGTCTGCCTCGACTGCATGATGCATTGTTCGAGATCCCGGGTTTCGAACGCGCAACGCAGGATCGCTATTTTCTGTTGGCCGCTTCCGAGACGGACACTGCGGGTCTGCGGAAGATCCTCGCCCGAGCCGGCGCAGTGACGGTGACGGAGTTGCACGCGCCATGACGCTGCGCTCGCTGTCATCTCTGCTGCTCCTGTCGCTCGCGCTCGCCGGCTGCGGCGATCATTCCATGTCCCAGCAGAACCGTTACAGTACGTTCTCCAAGGCCGGACTGTTCAGGGACGGCACGGAAGCACAGCCGCTGCCGCAAGGAACGGTCGCGCAGGGTGATCCTGAGCGTTCACGGCAGATCACCACGCCGCCTGCGGTTGACATGGCCCTGCTGTCCCGAGGCCGGGAGCGTTACGACATCTACTGTTCACCGTGTCACGGGTTCTCCGGCCACGGCGATGGCATGATCGTGCAGCGTGGCTTTCCTGCTCCGCCCTCCTACCATTCCGCCCGCCTCCGCTCGGCCGATGCTCAGCACTTCTTCGACGTGATCACCCATGGCTACGGCGCGATGTATTCCTACGCCGCACGCGTCGAGCCGCGCGACCGCTGGGCCATCATCGCCTATATCCGCGCGCTGCAGCAGTCGCAACATGCCGACGTCGCCGACGTCCCGGAGCTGAGGAGCAAGCTGCCGTGACCGCCGTGCTCCGCCGCCCTGCCCTGAGAGCAATTGGGACGCCGCGAATTACAGCGGGCCTCGTGTTGATCTTGCTCGCATCTGGCCTCGTGCTCGCGGCCGGGAAACTCCGCCCTTATCCGAGCCTGCTCCAGGGCTGGCTCTTGGGATTTGCGATCTGGAGCTGCGCCCCCATCGGCAGCATGACGCTCCTGCTGATTCATCGTTTGACCGGCGGCCGCTGGGGCTTTGCGGCCGGACCGGTGCTGCGACCCCTCGCGGTCATGATGCCCCTCGTCGCCATCGCCTTCGTCCCCGTTCTCGCCGGACTGACTTACATCTATCCCTGGGCCGCGGATGCCAGCCAGATCAAGCCCGACATTGCGCGCTGGTACCTCGGCCAACCAGGGTTTGTCCTGCGTGCCGTGATCGCACTGATCGGATGGTCCGTGCTCGGAGTGACTTTCGGTCTCGGACGGGGTGGGCGGCTATTGGCCGCGCTCGGGCTTGCGTTCTTCGGCTTCACCATCAGCATGGTTGCTGTCGATTGGTTCCTGTCGCTCGAACCGCATTACGTCTCCACCGCCTTCGCCTCCATGATCGCGATACAGCAGCTGCTGGCCGCGCTTGCAGTTGTCGCTGTGCTTGCAACGACCAATTTCGAAGGTAGAGCGCTGAGCGATATCGGAAACCTTTTGATCGCGACAGTGCTGGGCGTCGTCTACCTCGAATACATGACATATGTGGTGGCCTGGTACGGCGATCTGCCTCACAAGGCCGAGTGGTTCCTGAGGCACAGCACGGACGCATGGATGGGCATTCTGCTCGTGACATTCGTCACCGGAGCCGTTCTTCCATTCGCGATGTTGCTGTTCGAGGGCGTGCGCGGCAGCCCTGCAGGCTTGCGCATCGTCGGCCTTTTGCTGCTCTTCGGGACCGTCATGCATTTCGCTTGGCTGCTAGTGCCTGCATTTTCCGCGCAAGCTCCTGTTGCACTCACGGCTCTGGGCGCTCTCCTCACCTTGACGATTGCTTCTGTCCTCTCTGGGCAGGGCATCGCATCCCCGGAGGTGCGCCATGCCGCATGAGGAGATGGGCAGCCGCGCGCTTCCGCAGCCGGCCGGCGTCCACAACCGTGCCGTTCTCGTCGTCGTGGGTAGCTTCCTGCTCTTCGTGGGTGCCGCGATTGCGGGAATGCTACTATTCCTGAATACGCAAGCGCCGGGCGCATTCACCCCGCGCGCAGAGCGCCGGTTTCCCTCACCCGAACTCCAGACCTCTCCGGAGGCCGACCTGACCCGGTTCGAGGCCGCGCAGCGTGCCAGGCTCACCGCTTATGCCTGGGTCGATCGCGACCACAACATCGCCAGCATCCCGATCGACGAGGCGATGCAGCTCGTCTCTGGACGCGGCCAGCACGCCTACGATGCCCTCGAGGCCGCGCCCGCCTCGACGCCCGGTGCAAGTGGAGGCAATCCATGAGGCTGGCCATCGTTGTCTTGGCGCTTGCGCTCTGGCCGGGCCTCGCGCATGCCGGTTTGACCGAGCAGCAGATCGGGCGCGTCGGCTTCGATCCTCCTCAAGGCGCCCGCGTTCCGCTATCCCTGCAGTTTAGGGCAGTCGGCGGTGACACCGTCCGCCTTCGCGATGCGATCGACGGACGTCCGACCCTGCTTCTTCCGGCGGACTTCACCTGCAAGCAGATTTGCGGGCCTGCGCTGACGATCGCAAGCTCGGCGCTGCAGCAAACCGGGCTTGTCGCAGGACGCGACTACAGCCTCGTCGTTGTCGGCATCGATCCGCGCGACACCCTTGAAGATGCCCGCCGCTTTACCCAGGGGCAGATCGGGGGCGCGGGAACATCGGTCCTGACAGGAGCGCAGGAGACTGTTGCCGCGCTGCTCGGTGCAATCGGATACCATGCCGAAATCGACGACAACCATGACGCGATTGCGCATCCGGCAGCCTTCGTCACGCTCGCGTCCGACGGACGGGTCGTCCGCGCGCTGTCCAGCCTGGCGCTGCAGCCCGGTGACCTTCGCCTCGCTCTGTTGGAAGCCGGTGACGGTCGGATCGGCGGACTTGCCGGCCGCGTCGCGCTGCTCTGCTATGGATATGACGCTGTGCACGGCATCTACACCCGCAGGATCACCGCCATTCTGCAGATTGTCGGGGCCTCCACGGTTGCCATCATGGCCGCCTTCATCGGACTGATGCTGGTGCGCAGCAGAGGTCGCGGAGCGTCGGCATGAACTCGCTGTTCAGGCTGCCGGAAGCGAGTACGCACGCCGCCACGGTGGACCACATCTTCTATCTTCTGCTCGTCCTGTCCGGCGCGACCGTGGTCCTCGTCTTCGGCCTCATCCTGCTGTTTGCCGTCCGGTACCGCCGCGGATCGGCTGCCAAGCGCGGCCCGATGCCTGAGATCCTCAGTCGCGAGTTCGAAATCGGCTGGACGGTCGCGACGTTGCTGACGTTCGCCTTCCTATTCTGGTGGGCATCTTCTGCTGATCTCAGCAGCCTTGCCGCGCCCCCGGGCGCACTGGAAATTCACGTCGTCGCCAAGCAGTGGATGTGGAAGACGCAGCATTCAAACGGCGCGCGTGAGATCAATGCCCTGCACGTGCCGCTGGATAAACCAGTCCATCTCCTGATGAGCTCGCAGGACGTGATCCATTCCTTCTTCGTCCCCGCGTTCCGGGTCAAGAAGGACGTGCTGCCCGGACGGGACACCGATCTCTGGTTCCAGGCCAGCAAAACCGGCACCTTTCCACTGCTCTGCGCCGAGTATTGCGGCACCAACCATTCCATGATGCGCGGCAAGATCGTGGTCATGCGGCAGGATGACTATGCCAAATGGCTGGTGCAGCAGCCGGAGGGCGACGACCTTGCTCATGAGGGCGCCAGGCTGTTCGTATCGCGGGGATGCTCGGGTTGCCACGCGGGCTCCTCGAACGTCCACGCGCCGCGTCTGGCGGGTCTCTACGGCCGCGCGGTGCAGCTGGCGGATGGACGCACCGTTTCCGCGGACGATGCCTACATCCGCGATTCGATCCTGCAGCCGAAGCGCGACGTCGTGGCCGGGTTCGAGCCGATCATGCCGAGCTTCAAAGGGCTGCTCGACGACGGAGAGATCCAGAGCCTGACCGCCTATATCCGCTCGCTCAGGGAGGAGCAGCAAAATGACTGACGCCCTGCTCGCCGGAGAGCTGCCGCTGCCGCCGCGCCCCGACTATCTGCGCCACGGCTCGACGATCTCGTCCTGGCTTGCCACGACAGACCACAAGCGCATTGCAATCCTTTACGCGATCACCATCACGTTCTTCTTTTTTCTGGGAGGCGCCGCAATCACCGCCGTTCGGCTCGAGCTGTTCCAGCCGAACGGATGGCTGTTGACGTCGGACACTTACAACAAGCTGTTCTCGTTCCACGGGATCATCATGGTCTGGTTCTTCCTGGTGCCGTCGATCCCGAATACGTTGGGCAATTTCCTGCTGCCGCTGATGATCGGCGCGCCCGATGTCGCGTTTCCGCGCCTCAATCTCTTCAGCTGGTATTTGACCGTCGCTGCCGGCGCTTTCACCGTTTATGCCCTCGTCGCCGGAGGCGTCGACACCGGCTGGACGTTCTATACGCCTTATTCGTCGATGTTCTCCAACACCCACGTCTTCGCGGCTGCTGCCGGCGTGTTCGTGGTCGGCTTTGCCAGCATCGCCACGGGAGTGAACTTCATCGCGACCACCCATATGCTTCGTGCTCCCGGCATGACTTGGTTCCGGCTGCCGCTGTTCGTCTGGGCGATTTACGCGACGTCGCTGATCATGGTGCTTGCCACGCCGGTGCTCGCCATCTCGCTCCTGCTCGTGATCGCGGAGCGCGTGCTGGGCTTGCCGATCTTCGATCCGGCTCGCGGCGGCGATCCGATCCTGTTCCAGCACCTGTTCTGGTTCTACTCGCACCCGGCGGTTTACATCATGGTGCTGCCAGCAATGGGCGTCGTGTCCGAAATCATCCCGTGCTTCGCGAGGCGGCGCATTTTCGGATACGATTTCATGGTCTATGCCATGCTTGCGATTGCGGGCGTCGGGTTCTTCGTCTGGGGCCACCACATGTTCGTCTCCGGACAGTCGGCGCTGGCCAGCCTCGTGTTCTCCTTCCTGTCCTTCATCATCGCCGTGCCGTCGGCAATCAAAGTTTTCAACTGGACGGCTTCGCTGTATCGCGGCCAGATCAGCTTCGAATCGCCCATGCTGTATGCGCTTGGCTTCGTCGGTCTGTTTACGACCGGCGGGCTCTCCGGGCTGTTCCTCGCCTCGATCCCGGTGGATATCCATGTCACCGACACCTACTTCGTCGTCGCGCACTTCCACTACATCATGGTGGGCGGCTCCGTATCCGCCTTCTTCGCCGGGCTTCACTTCTGGTGGCCCAAGGTTACGGGCAAGCTCTATCCAGAGAGCTGGGCGAAGTTCGCGGCCATCCTGATGTATGCCGGCTTCAATATGACGTTCCTGCCGCAATTCTTTGCCGGGTACCTCGGCATGCCGCGCCGCTATCATACCTATCCAGCGGAGTTTCAGATCTACAATGTCATGTCGTCTGCCGGAGCAGCGGTCCTCGCCATCGCCTACTTGTTGCCTCTGGGATATCTCACCTGGTCCCTGTTCTACGGCGGAAAGGCCGCGAAAAACCCTTGGGGGGCGACAGGCCTGGAGTGGACCACGGGTTCTCCGCCTCCCCCGAAGAATTTTGACAGGCAGCCCCGCGTAGATCGCGGACCGTATGACTACCACGCCGAAGGCATGTCCGCCGGAACCGATCCTCCCGAAATGCAAAACGCAAGAGAAACGCGATGAGCGACCAAAGCGCACTACTGAGAGAACCCTGGTTGGATTTCGGCCGGCAGCGCGAGGCAGGCAAGTTCGGCATATGGGTCTTCCTCGCCAGCGAGACGCTGTTCTTTGGTGCACTGATGCTGACTTACACGGTTTGTCGGATCGAGCATCCGGAGGCGTTCGCTGCAGCCGGGCGGGAGACAAATGTCTGGTACGGCACGATCAACACCGCCGTGCTGTTGACCAGCAGCCTCACCATGGCGATCGCCGCGCAAGCGTCCGAAGCGTCTGCACAGCTGCGACGGCTCGTCCTCGCGTGCCTCATGCTCACCGCGATGCTCGGGCTCGCGTTCATCGTCATCAAGGGCTTCGAGTACAAGGAGGACATTGACAAGCAGCTCGTGCCGGGAGCCGGGTTTGCATTGTCTCATCCCGGAGCGCAGCTGTTTTACGGATTTTATTGGCTGGTCACGGGCGTCCACGCGATCCACCTTTCCATCGGGATTGCTCTCGTGAGCCGCTTGTTCTGGGTGCTGCTCCGGCGCCAACTTCCGGCCAAAGACAATCCCGAGATCGAGGTCACAGCCCTCTACTGGCATCTGGTCGATATCGTATGGATCTTCCTCTATCCGCTGATCTATTTGCCGGGGCGTGCATCATGAACAGGCAAGGTGAATCAGGTGGTGTTGTGCGCCACCTATGGGCGAGGAACCTCTTGATCTGGGCAGCGCTCCTCGCACTCCTCGTGCTCAGCCTCGTCGCCGCCTATGTTCCCATGGGCCGAATGACAACAGCCAGCGGCATCATCATTGCGGGGGTGAAATCGACCCTCGTCGTCTTGCTCTTCATGGAACTCGCCTCAGCGAAGCCGCTGGTCCGGATCGCGGCGATCTCGGGGCTTGTTTTCGTGATCGCGATGTTCGCATTGACCTTCGCTGATGTTCTCGCACGCATCTGACGCACGGGAGCAAAGCGCTCTGATGCAGCCACCTTCGAACGCAAGCTTCGGAGAGGAGAACTTTCGCTGCGTTCAAAGGCGTGACTGCACCAGTTCGCTCGTAAAGCCGCGCCGACCAACGCGCTGAAAACAGCATGACAAACAAGGGGGGCAACAAGGCGGACGCGGTCCAGTCCGACCCTGGTCAAGCGAGCACTCGGCAACAGATGGTCAACGACCTGCAACAGGCAGGTTTCACCGACGTCAAGGTACGGCCGCAGTCGTTCCTGGTGGGGGCCAGGGATCGATCAGGCAATCCGGTGACAATGTTCGTTGGTCCAAATACGTTCGCCGAGGTGAAAACGGTCGGCGCTAACGCGCAGAAGTCCTCTTCGAATTCAAACTCATCCAGCAACAGCGCCGACGCAACTTCGGATCGCCCGGGCGGAGTCTTCACTTCGGTGCCGCCGAAGGACGGCCTGAGCTCGCAGTTGATGGGTCTGCAGGTGTACAACAACGCCAAACAGGACATTGGCACGATCAAGGACGTCGCGCTAAACGAGAACGGCATCGACGGCTATATCCTCTCGGTGGGAGGGTTCCTGGGCCTTGGCGACCACTACGTTGCAGTGCGGCCTTCGGCAATCAATCTGAAGTTCGATCATGCGGCCAACAAGTGGACCGCGACCATGGACACCACGGCCGACCAGTTGAAGTCGGCGCCTGAATTCAAGTACCCCAGCAACGGGTAATCTTCTGAGGTGGAGCGGTTGGGCGGAACCGCTCCACCTCCCGGCTGTTGGTTCCAGGTTCGATGTGGTTATGCGGCTCAAAATATGCTCGCCCGCGCTGAAAAACTGCTGGCTGACCTTGGCGAGACATTCTGGCTGTTGCCTATGGTCATGGTGCTTTGCAGCCTGATCGGCGCCTTCACCCTCGTTCATATTGACCAGAGCAACCCGGTCTCTCTCTCGAATCTACAGGGTTGGCTGTACGACGGCGGCGCGACCGGCGCTCGCACCCTGCTCGGCACCGTAGCTGGCGCGACGATCGGTGTCGCGGGAACGGTGTTCTCGATCACCATTGCCGCGTTGTCTCTCGCTGCAGGTCAGATGGGGCCGCGACTGCTGCGCAATTTCACGCGCGATCGCGGCAATCAACTCACGCTGGGGATGCTGCTCGGCACCTTCTGTTACGCTCTCGTCGTGCTGAGAAGCGTCCGGACAGAGCCGGAAGGCGGCTTCGTCCCTCATCTATCATTGAGCGCTGGAATTCTGCTCGCATTGGCCTGCGTGGCAACGCTCGTCTACTTCGTCGGTCACGTCGCCGGCCGGATCAACGTTGAAACTGTCGTCGAACTCGTCAGTGAAGACCTCCGCAGCGCTATGCGCCAACTAACGGTCCAGGATCCGCAGCCGAAGCCTCCACCGGGCGAGTACTGGATCGGCTCCCTGCCTCTGAAGGACTCGCGGCGCGGTTATCTGCAGCATCTGGACGAAGAGGGCCTGGCCACCTGGGCAGCCAAGCATAGAGCCACCATTCGGCTGTTGATCGGCCCCGGCGACTATGTTTTTCCGGGGGCGACCGTCGCTCTGGTTAATCCTCCCGTCGACGGTGCTGAAGCGGCTATCCGGAATGCGACGGCGCTGGGCGCAACAAGCAGCATCGCTTCCGATCTGCGCTTCGCCGTTCGGCAACTCGTTGAAGTCGCGGTGAGGGCGCTTTCGCCTGGCATCAACGATCCACACACCGCGCTCTCGGTCTTGGATCGGTTGGGTGCGGCGCTCTGCGATCTCGTCCCCCTGCATCTGCCATCAGGAGTGTCGATCAGAGGAAGTCGGCCGGTGCTGGTGGTGCCGCATGTGCAATACGATCAACTGCTCGGGACGATGTTTCATATGATCCGGCAAAGCGCAGGCGCCCAGCCTGCAATATCGATCCGAATGATCGAGGTGATGACCCAGGTCGCAAGCTGCGAGCGCGATGCCACCCGGCTCTCGGCGCTCTCTGACCACGCCGACCTCGTCCTTGCGGACGCTCGTCGCCTGATTGCCGCTCGCAGCGACAGGGAGGATGTCGAACGCCGACATCAGCTGTTTGCTCTAATGGTCCGGGCAGGTCCGATGGGGCAATTCACCGAACAGATCTTGCCTCTGCCGGGTGACGATGAGGCGCCCAAGGCTACCGCTGAGACAGTCGCCTTCCGATCTCAGCGTTAAGTTCAGCGCCCGCCAGGACGGAATAGGCGACCTAGAGCCATGTCATCGACACGGCAACTGGGCCGAGCGAGCCGCAGGTCCTTTGATAGCCAGCGGACGTGTTCTCATACGTTGAGAATGAGCATGAACCCGAAATCAAGATAGCCGACCGAGCGGGCTGCTGAGGGTCGCTTGAGCTCATCGCCTCCCCGAGCCAACGGCGCTCCGTGGTCCGGAAGCGTACCCGCAAATGCAGGAACCAAAGCGGCGGACGCACTTTGGATCTGGAGCAAAGTAATCAACAGATGACGAGTAACCGGCATGGCTCAGAGACATCGCGCAGCAGATTGGGCGGCATTCATTCTCGGAGGAATCATGATTCTCATCGGCCTCGTGCTCGGAGCCGGCGGAGCATGGCTGCTTTGGTTGGGAGGCTCCTTCTATTATCTGCCCAGCGGAATCGTCCTGATCCTCTCGGGTCTCCTGTTGGCCCGCCGGCGCGTTGAAGGCGCATGGCTTTACCTTGTTCTCTTCCTGCTCACCCTCGCCTGGGCGTTCTGGGAAGTTGGCGCTAACGGTTGGGCCTTGGTGCCCCGGACCGTTGGACCGGCCATCTTGCTGATCGCCGTCCTGGCGCTCACGCCGAAGCTTCGCCCCATTCGGCACCAGTATGAAGCTGCGGCCACGATCGCCGCGGGGCTTGTCCTGCTGGTAGCCACAACTGTGTTGATGACCGGTGCTTTTCGGCCGGCAAGCGCCGCTCCTCGCGTCATGCCGTCTCCGACCGTCGCGATGGCCGACCCTTCGCCTCTGAAGACAGGCGCAGATTGGCCTGCCTATGGCGGCAGCTACAGTGCGCGCCGCTATTCGCCGCTCGACGAGATCAACTCGACGAACGTCGCCAAGCTCACCAAGGTCTGGACCTTTCATACCGGCGACTTGCCCACCAAGAACACAAAGGGCACATACGGCGCAGAGAACACCCCGCTCAAGGTGGGGGATAACCTCTACGTCTGCACGCCCAAGAACATCGTTATCGCCGTCGACGCCAAGACCGGCAAGCAGATCTGGCGATTTGACCCGCGCGTCCCGGACGAGTTCATCCCGTACACCGCAGCTTGCAGAGGCCTTGCATATTACGAACTGTCCAATGCCGATCAGGGCGCGGCCTGTGCCAGCCGCATCATCGAAGGCACGCTCGACGCACGCCTGATCGCAATCGATGCGAAAACCGGCAAGCGCTGCGAAGCATTCGGATATGACGGACAGGTCGACACCGCGACGGGCGTTGGCCGGCACGATCCCGGCATGTTCGCGATTACCTCGGCGCCGACGATTGTTCGCGGCGTCATCGTCATCGGGCACGAAGTACTCGACGGGCAAAAACGGGACGCGCCCTCGGGTGTGATCCAGGGCTACGACGTGCAGACGGGGGCGTTGCGTTGGGCTTGGGACATGGTCAAGCCGGATGCAAGCGCGCCACCGCCGGTTGGACAAACCTACACCAGGGGCACGCCCAACATGTGGACGACCGCCTCCGGCGACGAGGAGCTGGGACTTGTCTATCTGCCGCTTGGGCTTTCGGCCGTCGACTACTGGAGCAGCAGCCGCTCTGACCGGGAGAAGGAGTTCGCGACATCGCTGGTCGCGCTCGATGTTACGACCGGCAAGCCCGCCTGGCATTTCCAGACCGTGCACAATGACGTCTGGGACTACGATCTCGGCTCTCAAGCGACACTGGTCGACTTCCCGACGGACAATGGTGCGCCGGTGCCGGCGCTGCTGCTGCCGAGCAAGCGCGGCGACATTTTCGTGCTCGACCGCCGCACGGGCAAGCCGCTCGTCGGCGTTGAAGAGCGACCGGTGCCGCAAGGCGGCGTTGAGCCGGCGCAGCGCGCCAAGACGCAGCCATTCTCGCTTTATCATACCTTGCGAAAGGCCGATCTCACCGAGCAGGATATGTGGGGTATGTCGCCAATCGACCAGATGATCTGCCGTATCCAGTTTCGTCAGGCGAGCTACAAGGGCATCTTCACGCCCCCCACCGCCAGCCCGCACTGGATTGAATATCCAGGCTATAATGGCGGCTCCGATTGGGGCGGCATCGCCATCGATCCCGTACGCGACATCATCGTTGCCAATTACAATGACATGCCGAACTATAATCGACTGGTGCCGCACGACGAGGCCAATCGTCTTGGTTGGGCGCCGCGGGACCAGGCGCGCGGCGAAATCGGCGGGCAAGAAGGCGCCGGCGATCCGCAGCTCGGTTCCCCATATGCGATCAACGTCAATGCCGGCTGGCGGCTGCCGGGCACCGGATTGTTGTGCAAGCAGCCGCCGTACGGCGGAATTCGCGCCATCGATCTGAAGACCGGCAGGACGCTGTGGGATCGTCCGTTGGGTGAAGCCCGGACGAACGGCCCGTTCGGGATCCCTTCGATGCTGCCGATCAGGATCGGGACGCCAAATAATGGAGGTGCCGTCGTGACCGCCGGCGGCCTGATCTTCATCGCAGCGACGACCGACAATCTGATCCGCGCCATCGACATCAAGACCGGAAAGACCGTGTGGGAGGACGTGCTTCCGGCCGGCGGCCAAGCCACGCCGATCACCTATGAGGCCGGCGGCCGCCAGTATCTCGTCATCATGGCCGGCGGTCACCATTTCATGGAAACGCCGATCGGCGATTCCATGGTGGCGTACGCCTTGCCGGCTAAATAATGCTACTACCCTAGTTCACAATCCGCGGCGCTGCAGGGAGGCAAGATCGCGCTCGTTGTGAGCTTTCAGAAAGACGTGGGGACACGCAGCGGCGTTCCGAGCGTGTGAGCCGGCGCTTGGAAACGAAAGCGCGCTCTTGGGAGCGATATCCGATTTGTTCGCCGGGGTACTCTATCCTACGATGACGGCGTAGCCGATCTGCGCCGGCCCGTCTCCCGAGTATATATGTTGGGATGGAAGCGACGGAGGTCATCGTGCTGTACGACGCGATCTAGTTCGGACCGGACCGAGCTCAGAATCCGTATCTCCAAACGGCCCTGAAAACCTTGGCGGAAATGGGCTGCTTAGAAGCGAACTCAACAGCTTACGTGCTGGCTGGGGCGGGAGGGATCGAACCTCCGAATGGCGGAATCAAAATCCGCTGCCTTACCGCTTGGCTACGCCCCATCAGGCGACCGGGTCCGGCGGAAGAATTGGCACCCGCAGATTCCCGATGGTCGCAGCCGGTCTATAGGGAGCGGCGCAGCATTTCAACCGCCTGGAGGGCAAAATACCACAGCCCCAGGGGCGCCCACACCACACCTTATTATGGGTCCGGGCGAACCCGTTCCGGACCGGACCGTCCCGACAGTTGAGACCTCCCCCGTTTCATGGGAATACGGCGCCAATGATGTCCACGGGAGTGAGCCATGACCTACCGCGCGCCGATCTCTGACATGCTGCTGTCGCTCAACCATGGCGCCGGCCTGAAGGCGGCCATGGAGGCCGGCCATTACGGCGATTTCGACGCCGACATCGTCGCAGCGGTGCTGGAAGAGGCCGGCAAGTTCGCAACCGACGTGCTGGCGCCGCTCAACAAGGTCGGCGACGAGCACGGCATCAAGCTTAGCGATGGCAAGGTCACGACCGCGCCGGGCTGGCCCGATGCCTACAAGCGCTGGACCGAGGGCGGCTGGAACGCAGTGTCCGGCCCCGAAGATTTCGGCGGCCAGGGCCTGCCGATCGCGATCAACGCTGCCTGCACCGAAATCTGGAGTGCCTCCAACGTCGCCTTTGGCCTCTGCCCGCTGCTGACGGCATCCGCAATGGAGGCACTTGATGCGCATGGCAGCGACGAGCTGAAAAAGATCTATCTCGAAAAGCTCGTCTCCGGCGAATGGACCGGCACGATGCAGCTGACCGAGCCGCAGGCCGGCTCCGACGTCGGTGCGCTACGCACGCGTGCGGAGAAGCAGGCCGACGGCACCTATCGCATCAAGGGGACGAAGATCTTCATCACCTATGGCGAGCACGATATGACCGACAATATCGTGCATTTCGTGCTGGCGCGCCTGCCCGATGCGCCCGCCGGCACCAAGGGGATTTCGCTGTTCCTCGTGCCGAAATTCATGGTCAATGAAGACGGCTCGCTGGGGCAGCGCAACGACATCTTCGCCTCCGGCGTCGAGCACAAGCTCGGCATGCATGCTTCGCCGACCTGCACCATGACCATGGGCGATCATGGCGGCGCGATCGGCTTCCTCGTCGGCGAAGAGAACCAGGGCATGCGCTGCATGTTCACGATGATGAACCAGGCCCGCCTCGGCGTCGGCCTGGAGGGCGTCGGCGTCGCCGATCGCGCCTATCAGCAGGCGCTGGCCTATGCGCAGGAGCGCAAGCAGGGCCGCGCCATCGGCAAGAAGGGCGACGGCTCGGACGCGATCTTCGTGCATCCCGACGTCAAGCGCATGCTGATGCGGATGCGGGCACAGACCGCCGCCGCGCGCACCATCTGCTATGCGACAGCCGTGGCGATCGACGTCTCGACGCGCGCCAGGGATCCCAAGGTCCGCGCTGATGCGGCCGCGCGCGCGGCGCTGCTGACGCCGATGGCAAAAGGCTATTCCACCGATATCGGCAACGAGGTCGCCTATCTCGGCGTGCAGGTGCATGGCGGCATGGGCTTCATCGAGGAGACCGGCGCCGCGCAGCATTACCGCGATGCCCGCATCACCGCGATCTACGAGGGCACCAACGGCATCCAGGCGATCGACCTCGTGACGCGCAAGCTTGCGGCGAACGGCGGAGCGTCGGTGTGGGCGCTGCTCGACGAGCTCGCGGCGACCGTCAGCCAAGTCGAAGCCTCCAACGATCCCGCATTCGGCACCACAGGCGTGAAATTACGCGAGGCGCTCGAGGCGCTGACGCGCACCAGCAAATGGCTGCTGGAGCGTGTTGCCTCCGCACCGAACGAGGCGCTCGCGGGTGCGACGCCGTATCTCCAGCAGTTCGGCGCGACGCTCGGCGGCTGCATGCTGGCCTCTGAAGCGCTCGCGGCGAAAGCCGACGGCAATACGGACGCCGCACGCTACGTCTCGCTCGCGCGCTTCTTCGCCGAGAACATCAGTGTGCAGGCCAGCGCGCTCGAGCGCACGGTGACGGAGAGTGCGGAGTCGGTCGCGGCGGCGGATGCGGTGTTGTTGTAGGCGGAGCGGGCTCCTAAATCTCCGCTGTCATTCCCCGCGAAGGCGGAGAATCCAGTACGCCGCGGCCTCTCGATAAACAACTGACGTCTCGGAATACTGGATCGCCCGCTCCAGTGCGCAAGTGCGCACAAGGCGGGCGATGACACCAAATGTGCTGGATGCAGCGCCCTTACGGCGCCGCGAGCTTCGCACGCCTTCCCGGCCGCCACAGCACGACGCCCGCGGCCACGAGATCCAGCACGACGCACATCGCGAACGCCGTCGTGTAGTCACCGGTCACGCTGCGCACGAGGCCGACGATGCCCGGGCCGAAGGCACTGACGACGCCGCTGATCGAGGTGCCCAATCCCATCGCGGCGGCGAAGGCGGCAGAGCCGATCTCGCGCTGGATGATCAAGGGCGGGAACGTGATCATGTTGCCGATCGAGAAGCCGTAGATGGCGCAGCACACCAGCAGCACCGTGGGGCTGGTGCTCTGGAGAAGCACGAAGAGCGCGGCCGCCTGGCTCGTCATCGACGCCGCGCAGGCGAGCCTGGGATCGAGCCGGTCGACGAACAGGCCGAGCGAGAGGCGCCCAACCACCGCCATCGCCGCCATGATGGTGACCGCAAGGCCTGCCGCGTAGCGCCCGATCAGCGGCTCGAGGAACGTCACCTGGTGGATGATGAATCCCATCTGCGCCAGCAGCGCGATCGCGATCGGCAGCACCATGGTCCAGAACGCCGCGTTGGCGAGCAGTGTCCTGCGGGATGTCCGCGAGGTCTGCCCGTCGGCGGACAAACGCCCGCCCGATGCCGCCGACATCTGCGTCGGCCAGCCGATGAAGATCACGACCACCGGCAGCACCAGCACCACCATCGCCATCGTCGCCGCCAGCATGGCGGAGCGGAAGCCGATGCTGTCAGACAGCGACAGCAGCAGCGGAACGAGGACGATGCCGCCGCAGGTCGCGCCGTTGAAGGCCAGGCTGAGCGCGAGGCCGCGGCGCCGCTCGAACCAGGCATTCAGCAGGGTCGCGATCACCACCGTGCCCATGCCGGTCCAGCCGACCGACATCAGGGCGTAGGCGAGATAGAGCTGCCAGGGCGTCTGCATCAGCGCCAGCAGCACCGTCGATGCACCGAGCGCCGACAGGCCGCACAGGATCAGCGACCGCAGCCCGATGCGGGCGAGCAGATCGTCGGTGAAGATGACGAGGACGGAGGTCAGGAGAAATGAGAAGGTGCTGGCTGCCGAGACCAGCGTGCCCGGCCAGCCATGCGCACGCTGGAGCTCGGCGAGATAGACGCCCTGGCCGTAGAGGCCGAAGCCGAACATGAAGAAGGCCATCAGGAAACAGGCCAGCACGATGCGCCAGCCGCGATAGTGCAGCGAAGATTCGTCAACGCTCGTTGCGGCAATCATCAATCGAGCAATCGGCCAAATGGAACGGCAGCGGCTGAGATCGTGCCCTACAACCACCGGTTTTTCAAATGAAACATTGTAGCCATTTGTTGCAATGCGCAACTGCATATGCGAAGCGATACAACCGGCATGATCAGGTGCGGCGGTTCCCGGACGAAAGAGGATCGTGACGGCGGCGTCACGCGCCGGGTTCACGGAATCGTCGCCGAAAAGGTCGTGCGGGCAGATTGGCACGCCTGCAAGATGATGTAGGCTGAAGCTTGCGAGACTCGCCAAAGTCAGGCGTCGCGGCGATCTCAGGGGATCTTTATGCCGAGTGGCAATATCGTCGTCACCGAAGAGCGTGGAACGCGCGTGATCACCTTGCGCCGCCCCGGCAAGAAGAACGCGATCACGCAAGACATGTATCGGGAGATGAGCCACGCGATCGACACCGCACAGAACAACCCTGACATCCGCTGCATGATCATCACCGGCGGCTCCGGCGTGTTCACGGCGGGCGACGACATCGACGATTTTCTCCAGGCCGACACGGCGCGCCCGGAGACGCTGTCGAACGGTGCCAAGTTTCTCTATTCGCTCGCCCTCAATGGCAAACCGATCATCGCAGCCGTGGATGGCGCGTCGATCGGCATGGGCACCGTGATGCTGTTCCATTGCGATTACGTGCTGGCCTCGACCGCTGCGACCTTCTCCGCGCCCTACATCCATCTCGGCCTGGTGCCAGTCGGCGCCGCCAGCCTATTGATGCCGAACACGATGGGTTATCAGCGTGCCTTTGCGATGCTGATCATGGGGCGGAGCTTCACCGCCGCGGAGGCGCACGCGGCCGGCTTCGTCAACACCGTGGTCTCGCCGGGACACACCGAGGTCGAGGCGCGCAAGGTGGCGCGCGAGATCTGCCGGCTGCCGGCCGAGGCGGTGGCGACCTCGCGCAAGCTGCTGCGCGCCGCGCCGGAGGAACTCACCCGGCGCATCGACCAGGAGGCGCACCTGTTCGGCGAACGCTTGAAGTCGGACGACGCCATGGCCGCGTTCAACGCATTCGCGAACCGGAAGAAGCGGTAAGGATCTTCCCCTCTCCCCCTGTGTGTTCAGACCGGGGAGAGGTGGCTCGCCGCAAAGCGGCGAGACGGGTGAGGGATATCTCTCCTCGAACTCACACTTTACTTCGCTGAGACAACCCCTCATCCGGCGATTCGCGCCACCTTCTCCCACAAGGGGAGAAGGAAGAGAACTGCGCATTCACGACAATGCTTCGTGAATTCTTCGCGCGGAACGACTAATCTTGTTCCATGCGACATCTGCTTCCCCTGACCGCCCTCACATTCGCGCTCGCCATCCTCCCCGCTGCGGCCCAGACCGCCGCGCCCGTCGAGCTGCGCATTCTCGCCATCAATGATTTCCATGGCAATCTGCGGCCGCCGCCCGGCGGCATCCGCATCAATGATCCCGAGGACAAGGCCAAAAAGGTCATGGTCGCCGCCGGCGGCGCCGAGTACATGGCGACACTGGTCAAGCAGCTGCGCGAAGGACACAAGAACACGATCTTCGTGGCCGCCGGCGACCTGATCGGCGCAAGCCCATTCCTGTCGGCAATGTTTCACGACGAGCCGTCGGTCGAGTCGCTCTCGATGATGGGGCTCGCGATCACCTCGGTCGGCAATCACGAATTCGACGAGGGCAAGACCGAGCTGCTGCGGATGCAGAACGGCGGCTGCCATCCGGTCGACGGCTGCCAGGGGCCGCATCCCTTCACCGGCGCCAAATTCCATTATCTCGCGGCCTCCACCGTAGAGACCGCGACCGGCAAAAGCGTGCTGCCGCCCTATGAAATCCGGGAGTTCGAGGGCATCCCCGTCGCCTTCATCGGGCTGACCTTGAAAGAGACCGCGGGCATCGTCTCGCCATCAGGCATTGCCGGGCTCGAATTCCGCGACGAGGCCGAGACGGTGAACGCGCTCGTGCCGCAGCTGAAGGCGCGCGGTGTGGAAGCAATCGTCGTGCTGATTCACCAGGGCGGCGAGCCCGCCGGCGATTACAATGAATGCCCTGCCATTACCGGGCCGATCGTCGATATCGTCAAGAAATTCGACCGCGCCGTCGACGTCGTCGTCAGCGGCCACACACACCGTGCCTACATTTGTCAAATCGACGGCCGGCTCGTCACCAGCGGCGATAAATACGGCACGCTGGTCACCGCGATCGATCTCAAGCTCGATCCTGTTACGCGTGATATCGTCGGCGCCAAGGGCGAGAACGTCATCGTCGCCAATGCCTCGCTGGCGAAAGATCCCGAGCAGACCGCGCTGATCGATGCCTATGACAAGCTGTCGGCACCCATCGCCAATCGCCCGGCCGGATCGGTAACGCAGACACTGTCGCGCGTACCGAACGAGGCCGGCGAGAGCGCACTCGGCGACGTCGTCGCGGACGCACAGCTCGCCGCGACCAAGGCGGCCCAGGATGGCAGCGCTGTCATCGCGCTCACCAATCCCGGCGGCATCCGCACCGACATTATCCCGAAGGAGAACGGCGCGGTGTCGTTCGGCGAGTTGTTCGCGAGCCAGCCGTTCCGCAACCGCCTCGTCACCATGACGCTGACAGGCAGCCAACTCAAGGACATGCTGGAGCAGCAATGGCTCGATCCGAAGCGCCCGCGGATCCTCCAGGTCTCGAACGGATTCAGCTACAGCTGGGATGCGTCAAAGCCGTTCGGCGAGCGCGTCGCGCTCGAGAAGATGACGCTCAATGGCAGGCCGATCGAAGCCGGGAGCGGCTACCGCGTCACCGTCAACGATTATCTCGCGGTCGGCGGCGACGGCTTTACGGTCGCCAAGCAAGGCACATCGCCGCAATATGGCGGCTACGACGCGGACGCGCTGTTTGCCTTCTTTAGAGCACACGGGCCGATCGGTCCGCTGCCGCCCACGCGCATTCTCCGCGTGAATTGATCTGGCGCAAACGGGCCGGAGCAGGACCACCCTTTGCCATTCCCTAGGGAACGCATAGATTGGGTTTTGCATTGCGTTTTGACGGCGGATGCGCCAACGACGCCAAGAGCCCGTATCCTGTGAGGCCGACCTGATGAGCACGCTTCTCCTCTCCCACAAGGCCTGCCTCGACCACGTCACGCCGCCGGGGCATCCTGAAAGGCCCGACCGCCTGCGGGCGGTAGAGGAAGCGCTGTCGGTTGAGCGTTTTCAGTATCTGGTGCGCGACCAGGCGCCGGAAGGCGATCTCGATCTCGTGACGCTGTGCCACAACGAGCATTACGTCACTGAGCTGCGCCACATCGCGCCGACCAGCGGACAGGTCTATATCGACGGCGATACCTCGATGTCGCCGGGCACGTGGGAAGCGGTGATGCGCGGCGTCGGCGGCGCGGTGGCGGCAACCGAAGCGGTGATGAACGGCGAGCATCGCAATGCCTTCGTCGCGGTGCGCCCGCCCGGCCATCATGCCGAGATCGGCAAGCCGATGGGCTTCTGCTTCTTCGACAACGTCGCGATCGCGGCACGCCACGCGCAGCGCAAATACGGCATCAAGCGCGCGGCGATCGTCGATTTCGACGTCCATCACGGCAACGGCACGCAGGACATCTTCTGGTCGGACCCGACCGTGATGTACTGCTCGACGCATCAGATGCCGCTGTTTCCGGGCACCGGCGCGAAAGGCGAACGCGGCGACCACGACACTATCGTCAACGCGCCGCTGGCCTCCGAGGACGGCGGCCCCGAATTCCGTTCCGCGTTCGAGAATTTGATCCTGCCGCAACTCGAAAAATTCAGCCCCGAGCTTCTGATCATCTCCGCGGGCTTCGATGCGCATTACCGCGACCCGCTGGCCTCGCTGAATTTGCGCGCCGAGGACTATACCTGGGTCACACGCAAGCTGATGGACCTCGCCGACAAGTCCGCTGGTGGCCGCGTTGTGTCCGTGCTCGAAGGCGGCTATGACCTGCAAGGATTGAAAGAATCTGTTACGGCGCATGTCGGCGCCCTGATGGGCGCCTGACGACGCCCGCCACATTAAGCCCGCAAAAACCGCCTTCTCTCCACGGAATGCGAATCGGGCAATCGGAAACGGATATGGCCGAAAATACCCAAGTCGACGTTGGCAAGCTCACGTTCGAACGTGCGATCGAGGAACTCGAAACGATCGTGAAGCGGCTCGAGGACGGCAAGGTGCCGCTCGAGGAATCCGTGACGATCTACGAGCGCGGCGAGGCGCTGAAGCGCCGCTGCGAGGAATTGCTGCGTCAGGCCGAGGCCCGCGTCGACAAGATCACCACCGATGCCAGCGGCCAGGCCACCGGCACCGCGCCGCTCGACGTCCAGTAAGCGTCCGGTCAAAGCCGTCCGTCTCAAGCATCGGCCGCCTGCATTTTTTTCATGATCGCACGCCGCTGATCCCGCTCACAGGCCAAGTGGCCGGGCACGACGATCGTGGAACTCCCTCGCGAGGGCGTCTCGCCCACCCGAATCCGTCCAAAAAGGCCTTGCTCTCGCCCAAAATCCTGCCGAGGAACCGGGCAAGGCTGGAACCTGCGCTCCGGCACCACGGTTAACCAATCTGGCCCGCTGGTTGCACCTGCATACCCGTAATCGGCCCGGCGGGTTGGCTTTGGCCCAAGCTTTGGTGTAAAGCTGCCCGGAGCGTGGCTTTTTGTTAGCCTTGCGTGGGCACCAATTACCAACGACAAGCGCTTCAAATTGCTGATGAAATTAGCTGGGACGGACGAAGCCGATCTAAGTGACAGGGATCACAGAGACTGAACCGGAGCGCACTTAAGCTCACCTAAGCTTGAAGACGGGGCTTTGCCCCATGCAGGTGGCTCCGACGGTTTTAGGACTCGCGCTGCGCCGACATTGTGCAAACCCATCGCGCACCGGAACGATCTTCCGGCGCTGACAAATTGGAAATCGCTGTGAACGAATACAGTAAAACGCCGCTTCTCGACACCATCCGGACGCCGGACGACCTGCGCAAGCTCAAGGTCGAGCAGGTTCGCCAGGTCGCCGACGAGCTGCGTCAGGAGACCATCGATGCCGTCTCGGTGACCGGCGGTCACTTCGGCGCGGGCCTCGGCGTGGTCGAACTCACCACCGCGATCCATTACGTCTTCGACACGCCGCGCGACCGGCTGATCTGGGACGTCGGCCATCAGGCCTACCCGCACAAGATCCTCACCGGCCGGCGCGACCGCATCCGCACGCTGCGCACCGGCGGCGGCCTGTCCGGCTTCACCAAGCGCAGCGAGAGCGATTACGATCCGTTCGGCGCCGCGCATTCCTCGACCTCGATCTCCGCCGGCCTCGGCATGGCGGTCGCACGCGACCTCGCCGGCGGCAAGAACAACGTTATTGCAGTGATCGGTGACGGCGCGATGTCGGCAGGCATGGCCTATGAGGCCATGAACAATGCCGGCGCCATGAACTCGCGCCTGATCGTCATCCTCAACGACAACGACATGTCGATCGCCCCGCCGGTCGGCGCCATGAGCGCCTATCTGTCGCGCCTCTACTCGGGCAAGACCTATCGCACGCTGCGCGATGCGGCCAAGCAGATCAACAAGCGCCTGCCCAAGATCCTCGCCAACCGCGCCAACCGCGTCGAGGAGTATTCCCGCGGCTTCATGATGGACGGCGGCACGCTGTTCGAGGAGCTCGGCTTCTACTACGTCGGCCCGATCGACGGTCACAACCTCGACCATCTCCTGCCCGTGCTGAAAAACGTGCGCGACATGGAGACCGGCCCGATCCTGGTCCACGTCGTGACGCAGAAGGGGAAGGGCTACGGCCCGGCGGAAGCCTCCGCCGACAAGTACCATGCCGTCGTCAAGTTCGACGTCGCCACCGGCACCCAGGCGAAAGCCAAGCCGAACGCACCGGCCTACCAGAACGTGTTCGGCCAGAGCCTCGTCAAGGAAGCCGAGAAGGACGACAAGATCGTCGCCATCACCGCGGCGATGCCGTCCGGCACCGGCGTCGACATCTTCAACAAGGCCTTCCCGGACCGCACCTTCGACGTCGGCATCGCCGAGCAGCACGCGGTGACCTTTGCCGCCGGTCTTGCGACCGAAGGCTACAAGCCGTTCTGCGCGATCTACTCGACGTTCCTGCAGCGCGGCTACGACCAGATCGTGCACGACGTCGCGATCCAGAACCTGCCCGTCCGCTTCGCCATCGACCGCGCCGGCCTCGTCGGCGCCGACGGCGCGACGCATGCCGGCTCGTTCGACAACGCCTATCTCGGCTGTTTACCGAACTTCGTGATCATGGCGGCGGCCGACGAAGCCGACATGGTGCACATGGTCGCGACCCAGGTCGCGATCAACGACCGCCCGAGCGCGCTGCGCTATCCGCGCGGCGAAGGCCGCGGCATCGAGATGCCCGACGTCGGCGTCCCGCTCGAGATCGGCAAGGGTCGCATGATCCGCCAAGGCAGCAAGATCGCCCTGCTCTCCTTCGGCACGCGCCTCGCCGAATGCGAGAAGGCGGCCGACGAACTCGCCGCCCACGGCCTCTCCACCTCGATTGCCGACGCGCGCTTCATGAAGCCGCTCGACACCGAGCTGGTGCTCAAGCTCGCCCGTGACCACGACGTCCTGATCACGGTCGAGGAAGGCTCGATCGGCGGTTTCGGCTCGCATGTCGCGCAGTACCTGACCGACCAGGGCGTGCTCGACACCGGCATGGTGCGCTTCCGCTCGCTGGTGCTGCCCGACGTGTTCCAGGACCACGACACGCCGAGCGCGATGTACGGCCGCGCCGGCCTCGACGCCAAGGGCATCGTCGCCAAGGTGTTCGAGGCGCTCGGCAAGGACGTCAAGACCGAGACGGTCAAGCTCGCTTAATTGCCGAACGGATGCTGCCCCTTACCTCTCCCGCTAGCGGGAGAGGGAGCACAGCTTTCGCCGCGGTTCGCAGCTCGCCTGAATTTCTCCGAAGCAGTCACCCATGAAAATCTATCTGGCAGGTCCCGACGTGTTCCTGCCGGATGCGGTTGAGATCGGCCGCCAGAAGGCCGCGATCTGTGCCGCGCATGGCCTCGCCGGCCTTTATCCTCTCGACAACGCGATCGACCTCGCCGCTCCCGACGCCTCGCGGCAGATCTTTGCTGCCAACGAAGCCATGATGGACCAGGCCGACGCTATCATCGCCAATCTCACGCCGTTCCGCGGCGCAGGCGCCGATCCCGGCACCGTCTACGAGCTCGGCTATATGGCCGGCTGCCGCAAGTTCTGCCTCGCCTATTCCAACGACGGCGCCGTCTATGCCGACCGCGTCCGCCGCTTCACGGACGTGACGTCCGAGGGCGGGCGGCTGGTCGACGCGCAGGGGCTCACGGTCGAGGATTTTAGCCTCGTCGACAATCTCATGATGATCCACGCGCTGGAGCTGCACGGCTGCCCATTGGTGACGCCGGCCACGACGCCAATCGACGTCTGGCACGATCTCGCCGCGTTCGAGGCTTGCGTCCGGATGGCGGCCGCGCGATTGATCGCTACATAAGCGCTAGTCCCTGTTGAGAGAAACGATGCCCCCTGCCCGCAAGCGCGCGGATATATTGCTGGTCGAGCGCGGCCTGTTCGAGAGCCGGGCGCGGGCGCGCGCGGCCATCGAGGCCGGCCTCGTCACGGCCGACGACAGGCAGGTCGCAAAGCCGTCGGAGACGATCGCCGAGGACGCGGTGATCCAGGCCGAGCCGGCGCATCCTTACGTCTCGCGTGGCGGCGTCAAGCTCGCCGGCGCGCTGGAGCGCTATCCGATCGAGATCGAGGACCATGTCTGCCTCGATGTCGGCGCTTCCACCGGTGGCTTCACCGAAGTGCTGCTGGCGAACGGCGCGAGCCTGGTGTTCGCCATCGATGTCGGCACCAGCCAGTTGCACGCCTCGCTGCGCGGTCATCCCAAGATCATGTCGATGGAGGAAACCGACATCCGCGCCTATGACGGCAAGCGGCTGCCGGCGCGGCCCGATGTCGTCGTCATCGATGTCAGCTTCATCTCGCTGAAGATCGTGCTGCCCGTGGCGCTGTCGCTGGCGGCAGCACCCATGAGCCTGCTGGCGCTGATCAAGCCGCAATTCGAGGCCGATCGAAAGCACAACAAGAAGGGCATCATTCGCGACGCCGCCGTGCACAAGGAGATCTGCGAGGACATCGCGGCTTTCGCGACCTCGCTCGGCTGCACCGAGATCGAGGTGTTTCCCTCGCCGATTGCTGGCGGCGACGGCAACATCGAATTTTTCCTGGGCGCGCGCCGTGGTTGAGCGCGTCACGATCGATCATGTCGGCCATCGCGGCGATGGCGTATCGCTTGCTGCGGGCGATGCGATCTATGTGCCCTACACGCTTGGCGGCGAGACCGTCGAGGTTGATCGCGTCGCGGGCAACCATCCCGACCGCCGCAAGCTGCTCGCGGTGGACGTCGCAAGCCCGGAACGCGTCACACCGTTCTGCCCGCATTTCGGCGTCTGCGGCGGCTGCGCGATCCAGCACTGGGCCGCAGAACCCTATCACGCGTGGAAGCGCGGCATCGTGGCCGAAGCGCTGGCGCAGGCCGGCATCGATTGCGAGGTTGCGCCGCTGGTCGATGCCCATGGCGCAGGGCGCAGGCGCGTCACGCTGCATGGCCGGTTCGGCACGCACGACGTGCTCAAGGTCGGCTTCTCGGCGGCGGGCTCGCACGATGTCATTCCCATTCATCGCTGCCCGATCCTCGATCCCGCGCTCGAAGGTGCGCTCGATGCTGCCTGGGCGCTTGCCGAGCCGCTGACGTCGAAGATGCCGGTGACGAAGCCGCTGGACATCCAGGTCACCGCCACCGCCACCGGCCTCGATGTCGATGTGCGCGGCTCCGGCCCGCTGCCGACGCGGCTCGTCACCGCGCTGTCGCGCGTCGCCGAGCAGCATCGGCTGGCGCGGCTGACGCGGCACGGCGAACTGGTGCTGCAACGCCTGCCGCCGACGGTGCAGATGGGACGTGCCGAGGTGACGCTGCCGCCGGGCTCGTTCCTGCAGGCAACCGTCGCCGGCGAAGGGACGCTGTCCGCCCTCGTCGCCGAGCGCGTCGGCAAGGCCAAGGAGGTGCTCGACCTCTTCTGCGGCGTCGGGCCGTTCGCGCTACGGCTTGCCGAGAAGGCCCGTGTCACCGCTTACGACAACGACGCCGGCGCAGTCGCGGCGCTGGCGAAAGCTGCACGCACGCCGGGGCTCAAGCCGATCAAGGCCGAACCGCGCGACCTGTTTCGTCGTCCGCTGGTGCCGCCGGAGCTGCGCGATTTCGATGCCGTGGTGTTCGATCCGCCGCGTCAGGGCGCGCAGGCACAAGCGCTGAAACTCGCGGCCAGCAAAGTGCCTGTGGTGGTCGCGGTGTCCTGCAACGTCGCGACATTCGCCCGCGATGCGCGGCTGCTGATCGACGGCGGGTACAAGATCGAGACCGTCGTGCCGGTCGACCAGTTCCGCCACACGCCGCATGTCGAGCTTGTCGCGAAGTTCACGCGCTAGTCTCTTGTTTGAGCATGACCTCTTCGGGAAACCGCTGCACACTTTCCCGGATCATGCTCAGCGCCGAAGGCCGCTCAGCGCCGGCGACTCGCCGGGCAGCATGTTCGATTTGATATCGCTGTCCATGCGGCCCGAGTCCTGCTGGGTGAATCCGGCACCGAACGACAGGCTGAGGTTGGACGTCGGCTTGAACTCGACACCTGCGAACGCGCCGTAGCCGGGCGCGGCGCCGGAGGTGAGCGGCGCGAGCGAACTGCCGATGCCGTCACCGTATTTCTGTGAGTTGAAACCGGCAAAAAACGAGACGGGCATCCCGCCCGCGGTCTTGGTGTTGTAACCGAACTGCGTACTGTCATAAGAGAGCGCGCTGAAAATTCCAGCTGGCGCGGGCTGGCTGAGCCCGCTCAAACCAAGATTGCCGTGTTGGCTTCCGACAAAGAAGCCGGGACGAAAATCGTAGCCTCCATTGGCATCGCCGGCCCTGAAGCTTGGAAAATTACCGTAGCTGCCGGAGCTCTGGACGGCGCTTCCGCCAAAGCCGAAGGGCCCGCCCGGAACCCAATATTGCAGGGGCGAGACCTGCGCATGCGCCGGCGCTCCGCCGAGGCAGAGCAGCGCCAAGAGAGTTGCGAGACCGCAGAAACGTGCAAGGTTGGGCATTCGGCTGACCGTCAAAAAAGCTCGTAAATTATACGCCGGGGATCGTGCGAATGCCAGCGACGCGATGGCTTTGACCGCGCCATCCAGTTCCCCGATCACCTCTTCCTGACGCGTTGAACCTCCTCCGCGTCGGATTGACCCAATTACAGGACGCGCGAGCCCTCGCCTTGATCGCGAAGACCTGACGCAGTCCGGCAACGCGCAATTGCGCAGACCCTTGAAAATGCCCAACGTTAGTATGGAGGCTGTCATGGAGGTCAATTCCGACAGGTTGAATGCCTTTATGGGCAAGATGGTCACCGAGCTCGGCGCGGCGATGAATGCGTCGCTGGTCCTGCTCGGGGACAAGCTCGGTCTCTACCGGGCCCTCGCCGCCAAGGGACCGATGAGCTCTTCCGAGCTCGCAAGCGCCACCGGAACGAAGGAGCGTTACGTCCGCGAGTGGCTTGCGAGCCAGGCGGCGTCCGGTTACGTCGAATACGACCCCGCTTCCGGAAATTTCTCGATGCTGCCGGAGCAGGCCATGGCGCTTGCCGACGAGGACAGCCCGGTCTTCCTCGGTGCGTTCGGCAATGTCATTGCCTCGACGTTTCTCGACGAGCCGAAGATCACGGACGCGTTCAAGTCCGGCAACGGCGTCGGCTGGAACCGGCGCAGCGAGTGCCTGTTCTGCGGCACCGCCCGCTTTTTCCGCACCGGCTACATGCACAATCTGGTGCAGGCGTGGCTGCCCGCGCTGGACGGCGTCGTGGACAAGCTGAAGCGTGGCGCCAAGGTCGCCGACGTCGGCTGCGGGCACGGTGTCTCGACGCGGCTGATGGCAGAAGCTTTTCCGAACTCCCGCTTCTACGGCTTCGACTATCACGAGGGCTCGATCGAGGCCGCGCGAAAGGTGGCCATCGAGGCGAAGCTTTCCGATCGCGTCAGCTTCGCTGTTCATTCCGCCAAAACCTACCCGGCCGAGGGCTATGATCTCGTCTGCTTCTTCGATTGCCTGCACGACATGGGCGATCCCGTCGGTGCCATCAGCCACGTGCGCGAGAGCATGGCGAAGGACGGCACCTGCATGCTGGTCGAACCGTTCGCTGGCGACCGCCTCGAAGACAATCTCAACCCGGTCGGCCGGATCTATTATGCGGCATCGACCATGATCTGCACGCCGGCCTCGCTCGATCAGGAGGTTGGCCTGGCGCTTGGCGCGCAAGCCGGCGAGGCCAGGCTGCGCAAGGTTGCCAGCGAGGGCGGCTTGTCGCGCTTCCGCCGCGCGGCTGAAACGCCGTTCAACCTGATCCTGGAGGCACGGATCTGACTTCCATCACGGCGGACGCGTGGAGGCGGCGTACGGCCATGCCGATGCCGCAGCCTCGCCCAGTGCCGACATCCTTGCCTCGCTCGCGCCACCACGTAAGCTGGCGATCGAGCAAGGCGGCGTGAGTCCGCCGGAATGGGAGGATGACGATGCGATATGTGGGCCTGCTGCTGATTGCGCTGTTCGCCGTGACGATCTCGGGGGCTGGCCGCGCAGCCGAGCCGACCCGCTTCACACCGCTGAAGCCGGACGAACTTACCCCACCGCAGAAGGAATGGGCGGATGCGATCGCGGTGCCGCCGCGCAACGCCAAATTCGTCAACCCGCCCTATCGCGCCTATATCCGCAATCCGGAGCTCGCCCCAAAGCTCTCGGCGATGTCGGACTATCTGCGCTGGAATTCGTCGCTGCCGGCGCGCCTCAGCGAATTCGCGATCCTGATCACGGCACGGCAATGGACGGCGCAATATGAATGGTTTGCGCATTATCCGCTGGCGATGAAGGCCGGACTCGATCCGCAGGTCGCCAAGGATGTCGCGAGCGGCGTGCGGCCGCAGGCGATGAAGGATGACGAAGCCGCGCTCTATGATCTCGCGATGGCGCTCTATCGCGACAAGAAGGTGTCCGACGACATCTACCGCGCGGCGCAGCAAAAATTCGGCGAGCGCGGCATCATGGATATCATCGGCCTGATCGGCTATTACGATCTGGTCTCGATGACGCTGATCACGATGCAGGCCGAGGCGCCGAACGACAGTGTGCCGCCGATGCCGCCACTGGCTAGCAAGTAGCGGCAGCACACTTACTCTTTGTGTACCGTCACCCCCGCCCAATGGCGCAGCCATTGCCGCTGGAGGTGGCCGCTTCTTCAGCGGCCCTCGAAGGGCGACGGAATTAACAGCAGGCATGGAGACCCCGGTGACATCCGACAACCCCGTCGCCTACGAACGCGCAGGCGATATCGCCCGCATCACGCTGCGCCGTCCGCCGGTCAACGCGCTGAGCCTCGAGGTGATCCGCGCGGTGGTCGCGGCGCTGCGTCGTGCGGCTGAGGATTCGGAGGCGCGCGTTGTCGTGCTGGCGAGCGCAATTCCAAAACGCTTTTCGGCGGGCCTCGACCTCGACATCCTGCTCGGCAAATCCGGTGCCCAGATCCGCGAATTCCTCCAGGCGCTCTATATCGACCTCTAATGCCCAATACGGGCTCGGAAAACCGTCGATCGCCGCGGTCGGCGGCGCGGCCCGCGGCGGCGGCATGACCATGGCAGTGTCGTGCGACGTGGTGCTGGCGTCCGAGAGCGCGACGTTCGGCTATCCCGAGATCGACGTCGGCGTCATTCCCGCGATCCACTACGCCCATCTACCGCGCATCGTCGGGCGCCACCGCGCCTTCGAGCTGCTGTTCACCGGCCGGGTCTTCAGCGCCGTGGAGGCGCGCGAGCTCGGCGTGGTGAACCGCGTTGTCGCAGATGCAGAACTCGAAGCAGAGGGCGAGGGGCTCGCGGCGCAATTCGCCGCGAAATCGGCCGCGGTGCTGCGGATGGGCCGCGCCGCCTTCATGCGCCAGATCGATCTCGACTATCGGCGCAGTATCGCCAGCGCAATGGACGATTTCTGCAACGTCGCGACCTCGGACGAGGCGCAGGAGGGGTTGAGAGCGTTCGTGGAGAAGCGGGCGCCGAACTGGTGAGGGATCTGCCCAGCCGCGCTCAGGCGGTCCGGTCCACCGACGACGACGAATCCGCGGGCGGGTATTTCGTCACGGGCACCGAGAAGGACTTGGTGCCAACCTGGTAGATGATCTTGCCGTTCTGGCCGTCGTCGGTCGCGATCTGCGACTGCCCGAACATGATGACGTTCTTGTAGACGTAGCCGGTGCCTTGGCGGGTGATGCCATCGGTGGTGACGCTGACCGTGGCTTCCTTGCCGTTGATGGCCAGGACGCGGAAGCTCGCGCTCTTGCCGTTGTCGCTGGAGTAGCCTCCCCAGCTTCCCATCAGGTTGCTGTCGGAGGCCGGCAGGGCCTGCTTCTCCAGGGACGCGGTCTGCTTGCCAGCGCCCGCGGAGGACAAGAGCACCAGGTTCTTGCCGTCCTTGGTGCCAACCGTGATGTTGCCGAAGGTGATAAGCGAGCCACTGACCTGGCCAAAACCGCGCTCTGTATGCCCGTTATGGGTGTACTCGACCTGCGCCCGGGCACCGCGGATGTTCACGACCTTGAAGCCGACGGGCTGATTGTTGCCTGCCCAATTGCCCTTCCAGTCACCGACCAGAGTGCTCTGGTGATACATTCGCTCGTTGGCGGGCGAAATCTGGCTGGTGCTCGACGAGATGACGGCCATTGGATTGCTCAGCGGACGGGTCTGATCAACCCGCCTTCGTTCGCTTCCCGATCAGCAATTTAGAGTGGCTGACCGGAAACAGACAGAAACAATCGGATTAGGACCACGCCGTGGTTAACGAGCGGTTAAATTCAACCGCCAGGCGAGCCGAGAACCGGTATCCATTTCGCGCGAAAACGCTTCAGCGCCCCCAGCGGTCCGACCAGATCTTCTCGCCGATCATGCAACTGACCCGCGGCTCTTTGTCCTTGTCGGCGACCCGCATCACGGGACGCTCAGGCATGCGGCCCGCGACCTCCATCAGCAGCTTGGTGCGGATCGCTTCCTTGAACTTGTCGCGGTCCTTGATCGTGATGACGAAGGAGCCGGGTCCGCCGACGACGCAGTCTTCGTAGTAATAGTCGAGATTGTCGATATCCATGGTCGAATAGGACGGCTCCTTGACCATGATCGGCAGGCCGTTGATGACGATGCCCTTCTCGAGCGCGGCGTCGCGCGCCACGGTGACCGGCCCGCCATTGTTGTTGGGACCGTCGCCGGAAATGTCGATCACGCGGCGCAAGCCGCGATAGGGATCTTCGTCGAACAGCGGCATCGCGAAATTGATCGCGCCGGAGATCGACGTGCGCGAGGCGCGCCGGATCGGCGTCTTCATGATCTCGGCGGCGACCGCATCCGCAGTCTCGGGTCCGTCGATCAGCCGCCAGGGGATGATGATCTTCTGGTCGGTGGAAGCGGCCCATTCGAAATAGGTCACTGCGATCCGGCCGTTCGGGCCGAGCTTGAGCGCCTGCAGGAACTCCTTCGACTGAAGCGCCTGCGCATAGCCTTCGCGCTGGATTGCGAGCTCGTCCATATCCATGGAGTAGGACACGTCGACGGCGAGGACGAGTTCGACATCGACCGTCTGCGCGTCCCTGTCGACCGCCAGCCGCTGCGGCTGATTTTTGGGTGACTCAAATTTGGGCCCTGGTGCCGCGATGCCCGCGACGTCCCCTCCGGCAAACATGCCGGCCACAAGCACAGCCCCGATCGAGAACAGCATGCGCATCGCAGTCTCCCGTCGTATGACGCGATGGTGACATGCAATCGCCTTGCCGCAAAGTACGAAGATCGCTTGCGCTTCACATTCGAGTGCATCGCTTCAACCGTATCGCCGCGCTCACGCGGCTGGAACACGCGCCATGTGGAGACGCTCCTCCGCCCACTTGTCCGCCGCGATTTCCATGCTACGCTGGAGGAACAGATGGGGATGGAGTCCCCCGAGAACCGCCCGGCGGCTTTGTGACCGTAATGGGCTGATGACTCCTGCTTGAGGTCGGGCAATCTTGGAGCCTCTACCTTTGGCGGGAGCATGGACAAACCCGCCGATGGCGGGTTTTTTGTTGTCTGAAAACGAAGGACAGGACGTGACGACGACAACACCGAAAGCTGCACGCAGCGGATTGCCCAGGGGGATCTGGGTGCTCGGCTTCGTCTCGATGCTGATGGACGTCTCCTCCGAGATGATCCACGCATTGCTGCCGGTCTATCTCGTCACCGTGCTCGGCGCGTCCACGCTCACAGTCGGCTTCATCGAAGGCATCGCGGAGGCCACGGCCTCGATCACAAAAATCTTCTCCGGTGCATTGTCGGACTGGCTCGGTCGCCGCAAGCTGCTCGCAGCGCTCGGCTACGGGCTCGCTGCCTTCACCAAACCGCTATTCCCGCTCGCGCCCAGTGTCGGATGGCTGGTGGCGGCGCGCTTCATCGACCGCGTCGGCAAGGGCATCCGCGGCGCACCGCGCGATGCGCTGATCGCCGATATCGCCCCGGTCGGCTTGCGCGGCGCCAGCTTCGGCCTGCGGCAATCGCTCGACACCATCGGCGCCTTCATCGGGCCGCTCGTGGCGATCGGTCTGATGTGGTGGACGGCGGATAATTTTACCGCGGTATTCTGGGTGGCGGTGCTGCCGGCGTTCCTGTCGTTCGGCCTGATCGCCTTCGCGGTGAGCGAGCCGGAGCCGGACCCAGGCCGGGAGCCTACGAAAAACCCGCTGAACAGCGCCGCGATGCGGCAGCTCGGATCGGTGTACTGGCGCGTCGTCGCCGTTGGCGTCGTCTTCACGCTCGCGCGCTTCAGCGAAGCGTTCTTGATCCTGCGCGCGCAGAATATCGGCCTCAACGCGATGTGGGTGCCGGCGGTGCTGGTGCTGATGAACATCACTTACGCGCTGTCGGCCTATCCGGCCGGCGTGCTGTCGGATCGGATCAACCGGAGCGGCCTGCTCGCGCTCGGCCTCGTCTTTCTCGCCGGCGCCGATCTCGCGCTCGCGCTGCTGCCGAGCCTTGGCGGCCTTGCGCTCGGCGTCGTGTTGTGGGGGCTGCATATGGGATTGACGCAGGGCCTGCTCTCGGCCCTGGTCGCCGATGCCGCGCCGCCGAACCTGCGCGGCACCGCCTTCGGCTATTTCAACCTGTTCACGGGCCTCGCCTTGCTGGCTGCGAGCGTGATCGCCGGCGCGCTATGGGATAGCTATGGCCCGGCCGGCACGTTCCTGGCCGGGCTCGGCTTCGCGCTGGTTGCGCTAGTGGGGCTACTCACCGTCGGCAACGGGCTGGCAGCGGAGGACAAGTGATGCACGTTGCAAACCGGGGGACGAAACGTTGAACATCCAATTTATTCTAGCTGTAGCCGCCGGTGGCGCACTCGGCGCGGTCGTTCGCTATCTCGTTGCGATCGGCTCGGGCCGGGCCTTCGGCACCGATTTCCCTTGGGGCACGCTGATCATCAACATAACAGGATCGTTCCTGATCGGAATTTTCACCGCGATGTTCGCGACGCGATGGAACCTGCCGCAGGCCGCCCGGATATTTCTGACGGTCGGGATTTGTGGCGGGTATACGACATTCTCGACCTTCTCGCTGGATGCCTGGTATCTGATCGAACGCGGCCAAACCTGGGCGTCGGCCGCCTATATGATAGGATCGGTGGTGTTATCCGTCGGTGCTCTCATCGCAGCCATGCAGCTTGTTCGAGCTATTCCGTAGCACGCGCAGGCGCCCCTGACGCATCCCTGCCCATCCGCAACGGCATGATGGCGAGCGCGCCATCGCCTTGGAGAAACGCTGCGTCGTGCAATATAATGGGCGGGCTGGAATTTCATCAGCACCGGGGCGCTCCAGGACACGATGGCCGACACCGTCACCACACCGAAAACCAGAACGAAGATCAAGGTCGAGCGGCCGAAGCTGCACAAGGTCATCCTGATCAACGACGACTTCACGCCGCGTGAATTCGTCACCATGATCCTCAAGGGCGAGTTCCGCATGACCGAGGATCAGGCCTACAAGGTGATGATCACCGCGCACAAGCTGGGCGCCTGCGTGGTCGCGGTGTTCACCAGGGACGTCGCCGAGACCAAGGCAACGCGCGCCACCGACGCCGGCCGCGCCAAGGGCTACCCGCTGCTGTTCACGACGGAGCCGGAGGAATAGGGCTTCATCGTGCGACGATGAATGACCTTCAGCTCATTGCGCGTCACGCCATCACCACCGGCGTCTCTTCAGCGGGTCCGTACACGCGCTGCGCCCTGGAAAATCCCGCGATCGGAAACTCGCCGAGTTCGCGCCAGTCGTGCCGGCAGGCGTTCGCGAAGACTTCCGAGACCACGACGGTGCGACCGAGACGCCCCGCGATCTTCTCCAACCGCGCCGCGAGATTGACGGCGGGGCCGATGCAGGTGAAGTCGAGCCGGTTGCCACCGCCGATATTGCCGTAGAGGATGTTGCCGACATGCAGCGCGACACCGAAGCGGAAACGCTCGATGATGTCGCCGACAGGATAAGCCAGCGCCTCGACGCTGGCGCGGGATTCGCGTGCGGCCTCCAGCACGCGCGCACAAACATGGGCGGCATCGCCGACATACTCGTCGATCGGGAACACCGCGAGCAGGCCGTCGCCCATGAACTTCAGCACCTCGCCGCCATGGCCGCGGATCGCGGTGACCTGGCAGTCGAAATACTGGTTGAGGATCTCGACCACGGTCTCGGGCGGCAGCCGGTCGGACAGCGCGGTGAAGCCGCGCAGATCCGAGAGCCAGATCGCGGCCTGCATGGTGTCGTTATGGCCGCGGCGGATCTGGCCGCCGAGGATGCGCGCACCGGCGCGGTTGCCGACGTAGGTGTCGAGCAGCATCTCGGCGGTGCGGCGCAGGCTGATGATCTCGCTGACACGCGCCAGCGGCGTCACGATGGAGCGGATCGCCGCGATGTCGTCGTTGCTGAAGCCGCCGGGATGCCGCGTGATCCAGCTCGTGGCGTGGATCGAGCCGTCGAGATAGTGCATCGGCATCGCGAGATAGTCCGTCACGCCTTCGGCTCGCATGTCGTCGAGGAACGGAAACCGCTTGCTGTCGGGATCGTCCATCCGTCCCCGAACCTCGAGCCCCTCCTCGAATACGATCCGCAGCGGACTCTTGGCGAATTCAGGCGTCTGCAGAATCTCGAAATCAGCGGTGCCGATCTCGACCTGCCCGCCTTCCCGCCAGATGAAGTTGCGACCGAAGATTTCAGGATGCAGCGTGCGGATGAAGACGCCGAACCGCGACAGCGGCAGGCCGGCTGCGACCAGATGCTCGCAGACGTCGGCGATCATCTCGGACGGCGTCCCCGACGACCTCGCGCCGTCGATCAGCCAGTTGGTGATGCGCTGAATCTCGGAGTTTTGCATGTCCGCATTTGCGGACGAAGTTTTGGGGACGTCAAGCTGCGCGGTGGGCTAGTACCGCGACACGAAGCCTTTGCCCTAGCGCCCGACCTGCCCGCGATCCCGAATAAAATGATCGGCCAGCACGCAGGCCATCATGGCTTCGCCGACGGGGACGGCGCGGATGCCGACGCAGGGGTCGTGGCGGCCTTTTGTCATGATCTCGGTGTCGGCGCCATTGCGGTCCACCGTTAGACGCGGCTGAAGGATCGACGAGGTCGGCTTCACCGCGAAACGCACCACGACCGGCTGTCCGGTGGAGATACCGCCCAGCACGCCGCCGGCATGGTTGGACAAAAAGCGCGTGCCGTCATTGCCGGTGCGCATCTCGTCGGCGTTCTCTTCGCCGGTGAGTTCGGCCGCGCCGAAACCGGCGCCGATCTCGACGCCCTTCACCGCGTTGATGGTCATCATTGCGCCCGCCAGATCAGAATCGAGCTTGGCGTAGATCGGCGCGCCGAGGCCTGCCGGCACGCCTTCGGCCACGACTTCGACCACCGCGCCGATCGAGGAGCCGCTCTTGCGAATGCCGTCGAGATAGGTCTCGAAGAACGCGGCCTTGTCCTTGTCGGGACAGAAGAACGGATTCTTGGCGATCTCGTCCCAGTCCCATTTCTCGCGGTCGATCTTGTGCGGGCCGATCTGCACCAGCGCGCCGCGCACCTTCACGTCGGGCAGCACTTTTCGCGCAATGGCGCCGGCGGCGACTCGCATCGCGGTCTCGCGCGCCGAGGAGCGGCCGCCGCCACGATAGTCGCGCAAGCCGTATTTTGCCTCATAGGTGAAGTCGGCATGGCCCGGACGAAACTTGTCCTTGATCTCGGAATAGTCCTTCGAGCGCTGGTCGGTGTTCTCGATCAGAAGCCCGATCGGGGTGCCCGTCGTCACCTGCACGCCGGTCTCCGGATGCGCCATCACGCCGGACAGGATTTTCACCTGGTCCAGCTCCTGGCGTTGGGTGGTGAAGCGCGACTGGCCCGGCCGGCGGCGGTCGAGATCGGTCTGGATATCGGCCTCGGTGAGCGGGATCATCGGCGGGCAGCCGTCGACCACGCAGCCGATCGCCACCCCGTGGCTCTCGCCGAAGGTGGTGACACGGAACATGTGGCCGAAGGTGTTGAAGGACATCGCTGCTCGCTCGGTTCCGGCGTGTGGTAACGCGCGGGCGCCCGGGGGTCAAACCCGCAGCGGCCCGGAATGGCCGCGTAACGGCTTAGCTAAACTTCTCCAGCCGCCCGTCGCGGAACACGTAGACGGCGCCCTGCTCGATATAGAGCTCGGCGGCGCTGGCGGGGGTCTCGATGCCGAGGGACACCATCAGGGCCCGGCAGGTGCCACCATGGGCGACCGCAACGGTGTCGGTCCGGAGCTGGTCGTACCAGGCGCGAACGCGGACCTGCACGTCGGCGTAGGTCTCCCCGCCCGCAGGGCCCACCGTCCATTTGTCGGCGAGGCGCCGGGCGTAAACATCAGGATCGGTTGCCTCGCTCTCAGCCAGCGTCAGCCCTTCCCAGCTGCCGTAGCCGATCTCGCGCAGGCGGTCATCGAGCACGTAATCTGCCACCGGCAGTTCGAGCTTGCCGCGTGCGAGCTCCATGGTCTGGCGTGCACGGCCTAGCGGGCTCGACACGTAGGGCATCGCCGCCTTGTCCTTGCCGTCGCGCTTGAAGAGGTCCACCAGCACGCCGCCGGCCTGCACGGCCTGGCTGCGGCCGCGCGCGTTCAGCGGAATGTCCTTGGTGCCCTGAAGCCTGCCGAGCGCATTCCACTCGGTCTCGCCGTGGCGAAGGTAATAAATCGTGGGCACGGGCATTCCGAGTGAGATGTCAGTCCTTGCTGCCGAACGAGATGTCCGGCGCGTCGGGACGCTTCATGCCGAGCACGTGATAGCCGGAATCGACGTGATGCACCTCGCCGGTGACGCCGCGCGAGAGGTCGGAGAGGAAATACAGCGCACTGCCGCCGACGTCTTCGGTCGAGACGTTGCGCCGCATCGGTGCGTTGTTCTCGTTCCACTTCAGGATATAGCGGAAGTCGCCGATACCGGACGCGGCGAGCGTCTTGATGGGGCCCGCCGAGATCGCATTGACGCGGATGTTCTTCTCGCCGAGGTCGGCGGCGAGATAGCGCACGCTGGCCTCTAACGCCGCCTTCGCCACGCCCATCACGTTGTAATGCGGCATCCACTTCTCGGCGCCGTAATAGCTGAGCGTGATCAGCGAGCCGCCGTCAGGCATCAGCTTCTCGGCGCGCTGCGCCACGGCCGTGAACGAGTAGCAGGAGATCAGCATCGACTTGGAAAAATTCTCCGGCGTTGTGTCGACGTAGCGGCCGTCGAGCTGCTCGCCATAGGCGATCGCATGCACCAGGAAATCGATCTTGCCCCACTTCTCCTTCAGCACCGCGAAGGCGGCATCGATCGTCGCTTCGTCCGTGACGTCGCAATGGCCGAGCACGAGGCCGCCGATCTCCGCGGCGAGCGGCTCGACGCGCTTCTTCAACGCATCGCCCTGATAGGTGAAGGCGAGTTCTGCGCCGGCCGCGTGGCATGCCTTGGCGATGCCCCAGGCGATCGAGCGGTTGTTGGCAAGACCGAGGATGATCCCGCGCTTACCCTGCATCAGACCTGAATTCTGCGCCATTTTGCTAACGTCCCGTCGAGCTCTCGTTGAGGTCTGGAGGTACACCAGCCCTCCCCTGCGGTACAGTCCTAATACGCGGCGTTAACGCTGTTTCGAGCGCCGGAATAGCCGTTCCATTCGGGTGTTATGATCATTGTGGCGCTTGCGCCGAACGGCAGGACATCAAAGACGGCATGAGTGCGTTTCGCCAAAGTGTGGAAGCCATGATCCCGGCGTTGCGCCGCTACGCCCGCGCGCTCACGCGCGACGCGGATGCGGCCGACGATCTGGTGCAGGATACGCTGGTGCGTGCGCTACGTTCGGAGCGATTGTTTCTCGGAGGCGACGTCAGGAGCTGGCTCTATACGATCCTGACCAACCTGAACAAGAACCGGCGGCGGTCGCTCGCAAGGCGCCCGCAATTCATGCAGCTGACGGAGAACAACCCGGATGCCAGCGGGACCGAAGCCGAGGGACGCGACATCGAGAGGGCGCTCTCGACGCTGGTCGAGGAGCAGCGCTCGGTGCTGCTGCTGGTGATGCTGGAGGGCATGAGCTACCGCGAGGTCGCGGACATCCAGGGCGTGCCGATCGGCACCGTGATGTCGCGCCTGGCACGGGCGAGAGCCCACGTTAAAGCCTCGCTGGAAGGTGAGCGCCCGGCGCTCAAACGGGTGAAATGATGGCAGGGTTGATGCATCGCGCGTGCTGCATCCACTGCACGGAGAGAGAAGCAGCGCAGTTGAACCGCGTCAGACTTTTTGGGCCACAGAGCCAGAGACGACCGATATGAACGACCGCAATATTCCCATTACCGAAGACGAGCTGCACGCCTATGTCGACGGCGAGCTGCCGGCCGAGCGCCGCGCCGACGTCGAGGCCTGGCTCGCCGCCCACCCCGAGGATGCCGAGCGGGTACAGTCCTGGCGCGCCATGGCCGAGATGCTGCATGCGCGCTACGACAGCGTCGCTCAGGAGCCGGTGCCAGCCCGGCTGGAGTTGGAGCGGCTGGAGCGCCGCCCGCGGCAATGGCTCTATGGCGCCGCTGCGGCTGTGCTGGTCGCCTTCGTCGCCGGTGGCACCGCTGGCTGGGTGGCGCATGGCGCCGCCAACGCCCCCTCCACCTTCCAGAGCTTTACGACGGACGCGCTCGACGCCCACCGCCTCTACGTCGTCGAGGTCCGCCACCCCGTCGAGGTCGGCGGCAACGAGCGCGACCATCTCCAGGCCTGGCTGACCCGGCGCTGCGGCTGGACCGTGTTCGCGCCGAATTTGGAGGCGAGCGGGCTGAAGCTGGTCGGCGGCCGGCTGTTGCCGGGGCCGAGCGGGCCGGCGTCCTTCCTGATGTATGAGGGCGCCTCGGGCGAGCGGTACACGATCTACACCGCCAAGACCGAGAATGGTGCAACGCAGATGCGGTACGCGAAAACGGACAAGGACGGCGCACTGTTCTGGGCCGAGCGCGGCGTCGGCTACGTCGTCAGCGGCAGCGACCGCGAGCGGCTGACCAAGGTGGCGCAGGCGGTGTACGACCAGGCAGAGAAAAACGGCGGCTAAACAACCGCACACAACGCGGTGCCTCGATTCCGTCATTGAAAATTTGGAATCAAGACATGGGCGCGTCTCATTATCGCACCGGGTGATCACGCGATTATGAGCGGCGTTCGATCCGCCGATCGACGCGGGCGGCCTCGATTGGGGTTTTTGGTACCGCGCTGGTCCCCCTCTCGAGGCCGCACCTTTTTATCGGCTGCCCCGCCGGACAGCCGATACGCCGAGCGTCGAAGCGCTACCACGCTTCACGTGTATGATGAGCATCATCCTGCTGGGAGAATGCTCAGCCTTTAGGAGAAACCCCTTCAGTTCGATCTCGCCCTAACCGAGCCCACTACGTGGATTGTAGGGGTGCTGGTCCCGCCACTTCTCCATCAATGCCTCAAGCTCGGCGTCGTTCCCGTCCGGTAGCATAATCCTGATGGTGACGAAGAGATCCCCGGTTCCGCCGATTTTCGGCAAGCCCTTACCTTTGAGGCGGAAGGTCCGGCCGCTGGAGGTGTTTTTCGGGACCGACAGCTCGACAGCGTTGCCGAGGGTCGGCACGCGGACCTTGCCGCCAAGCACCGCCTCATAGAGCGTCACCGGCAGGTCGATCCTGAGATCGGCGCCCTCAATCTTGAAGAAGGCGTGCGGTGCGACGGTGATGGTGATCAGGAGATCGCCCGGCGGATGGCCTGGCGCGGTTTCGCCCTGGCCCTTCAGCCGGATCTGCTGGCCGCTGACGACGCCGGCCGGAATCTTGACGTTGAGTTCCTTGCCTGTCGGCAGCCGGACCCGCTTCTCGCCGCCCTTGACCGACTCTTCCAGCGACACCGACATGGCGACGTTGACGTCGAGATCGAGCCCAATCCCGCCGGTGTCGAATTCGAACTGTCCGGCACCGCCGGCTCCGGGCCGCGCACCGCGCGTACCGCCGAACATGCTGTTGAGGATGTCCTCGAACCCGCCTGTGCCCTGGCCAGGGCCCGCGCCGCCGCCGGAGCGGAACGTATAGTTTTCGAACCCGCCGGGACCCGCGCGCCCACGCGGCCCGCCCCCGCCACCTGGAAAGCCCTGGAAGCGCGGCTTGCCGTCGGCACCGATCTCGCCGCGGTCGAACTGCTTGCGCTTGTCCTCGTCGCCGATGATCTCGTTCGCCGAATTGATCTCGGAGAAGCGGTCGGCGGCCTTCGGGTCGTCCTTGTTGCTGTCGGGATGGTGCTTCTTGGCGAGCTTGCGATAGGCGCTCTTGATCGCGGCAGCGTTGGCGCTCCGCGGCACCCCCAAGACCTCATAGGGGTCGCGCATCCGTCACGTCTCCTTCAAGGAATCAAATCGTTCAAAAGGGCTCCCCGCCCCACCTGCAGACCATGTGGGGTTGGAGTGGCATTTTTGCAACTAGTCGGGTGAAGCGATTCTCTACGTTTTGGAGCATGATCTTATCGGAAAGCCGGTTCCACTTTTCCGGATCATGCTCAGCTCCGCCACGGCTTTAGCGTATGAATCTCCCAACGGCCACGGCTGCTTTGGCATCCGGCGCCCTGGAGCCAGCTTTCCGTGCTCCCGTTGACATAGCTCGCCAGGAAATCGCGGCACTTGCGGCCGTCCTCGGCCGCATAGGATTGCGCGATCGGCGTGACCGAGCCCCGCGCGCCGGTTTCCGGATTCTCCCAGTGCTGGCTGGAATCCTTGTCGCCCTTGCTCAGCACGTCGGAGGCGGCGTTGCGGGCAAAGGCAAGATCGGTCTCGGTCGGTGCGGCCTCCTTGGCCGGTCGCGCGATCGAACCGGTCAAGTCGCTGTCGTCGGCCTTGGCATAGGCGTTGGTGTCGTTGCGGGAAAAGCTGCAACCGCCGGTGCCAAGCCCGATCAGAATCATCGTCATGACAAAGCCGGACGGGCGGATCGCCGATAGGCCAATGCATCCCCATGCCCTATATAGGGCGGTAGCGGACAACAATGCGTTTTGGGCCGCGGGACGCAACTCGGACTCCAGACATGACCGACACGACCTCGATGAAACACCAGACACCCTTAACATCCGGTGATTTCACCACCGCCGACGAGCCTTTTGCGCTGTTCGAGGCCTGGCTGAACGAGGCGATCAAGAGCGAGCCGAACGATCCGAACGCCATGGCGCTCGCAACGGTCGATGCGGACGGACTGCCTGACGTGCGCATGGTGCTGATGAAAGGCTTCGATACCGAGGGTTTTGTCTTCTACAGCCACATCGCCAGCCAGAAAGGCCGCGAACTCGCCGCAAATCCTAAGGCAGCGTTACTTTTTCACTGGAAGTCGCTGCGCCGTCAGGTCCGCATCCGCGGCAACGTGACGCCGGTGACCGACACTGAAGCCGACGCCTATTTCGCGACGCGACCGAAGCAGGCGCAGATCGGCGCCTGGGCCAGCAAGCAGTCGCAGGAGCTGGAGAGCCGCTTCGCCTTCGAGCAGGCCATCGCCAAGGTCGCGGCCAGGCACGTCATCGGCGAGGTCCCGCGCCCGCCGGGCTGGAGCGGCTGGCGCATCACGCCCTTGCGTATCGAGTTCTGGCACGACCGCCCATTCCGCCTGCATGATCGCATCGAATTTCGCCGTGACGCGGCCGGCCAACCGTGGTCCAAGACGCGGATGTATCCCTGAGCTTTGGGCCGACCTGAAAGATGTCCATGCCGCATTCGTCCAATGCGCCGCGTCGCACGCTGCTCCTGACCGGAGCGAGCCGCGGCATCGGCCATGCCACCGTGATCCGCTTCTCGTCGGCAGGGTGGCGTGTCATCACGTGCTCGCGGCATCCGTTCCCCGAGGACTGCCCGTGGGACGCTGGTCCTGAGGACCACATTCAGGTCGATCTCGGCAATCCCACGGACACCGCGCGCGCGATCAACGACATCCGCGACCGCCTCGAAGGCGGCATGCTGCATGCGCTCGTCAACAACGCCGCGATCTCGCCGAAGGGACCCGGCGGCTCGAGGCTCGGCTCGATCGACACTGATCTCGACACCTGGACGCATGTCTTCCACGTCAACTTCTTCGCGCCCATCATGATCGCGCGGGGATTGATCGAGGAATTGAAGGCGGCCAAGGGATCGGTCGTGAACGTCACCTCGATCGCGGGCTCGCGCGTGCATCCATTCGCGGGCGCGGCGTATGCCACCTCCAAGGCCGCACTTGCATCCCTGACGCGCGAGATGGCCTCGGACTTCGGCCGGGTCGGCGTACGCGTCAACGCGATCGCGCCGGGCGAGATCGATACCTCGATCCTGTCGCCCGGCACCGAGAAGATCGTCGAGCAGCAGATCCCGCTGCACCGTCTCGGTACGCCCGACGAGGTCGCCAAGATCATCTACGTGCTGTGCACGGATACCAGCTCCTACGTCAACGGCGCCGAGATCCACATCAACGGCGGTCAGCACGTGTAGGCAAGGCGCGCAAGGCATGGGCCGGTTCGCAAGCACAGCCTCACTCTACGAACATTTGCGGCCGCTTTACCCGGGCGAATTCTTTCGCAGCGTCGCGGAAAAGCTCGGCCTCTCCAAACAGAGCCGCTTGATCGACCTCGGCACCGGACCCGGACTGCTGGCGCTCGGCTTTGCGCCCTATGTCGGCCGCATCGTCGGCGTCGACCCTGAACCTGCAATGCTCGATGCGGCGCGACGCGCGGGTGCGAGCGCGGGCCACGCGCTGACGCTGATCGAAGGCAAGGCCGAGACGCTTAACCCCGGCATCGGTACATTCGACGTCGTGACGATCGGCCGCGCGCTGCACTGGATGGATCGTGAGCCGACTCTGGCGCGGCTTGAGGAGCTGGTCGCGCGCGACGGCGCAGTTCTGATCTGCGCCTCGTTCTCGGCCACCGATGGCAGCAATCCGTGGCTCGATGGCTACAACGAGATCCGCCGCCGCTGGTCACCCACAAAACTCTGGGAGGAAGCTGGCAAAGGCACGCGCGCCCATCGCGACCTGCCGGCGTTCTTTCGCGGCAGTGCCTTTCAGCCCACCGAGCTCATCACCGTCGAGACCAGCCACACTGTCAGTTTGCAGGACCTGACACGCCGCACTCTCACCTACTCTTCGTCCTCGCCGGATGCGTTGGGCGAGAATGTCGAGGCGATGCTGCGCGACGTCGAAGGCCACCTCGCCTCCTTCAGCCGCGACGGCCTCATCGCCGAGACCATCGCCTCGACGGCGCAGATCGTGATGCGCTAGGTGATTTGTCGCCGATAGACGGGAAGCAAGGCGATCCAGACAACGCCGCCGCAAGACCTGGATCGCCCGCCCTTCCTTCCGTGCCTCAATCGACTCGAATCCGACGCGACCGATCGCGCAGCCTTAGCGGGGCCGCGTCGATTGCAGTCGAGCAGTCGTCGTCGTTCTCGCCGTCGAGCAGCGGAGCACCACAGTGCCGGCACATGCGTGCCGACATCGACGCCGCCTTGCCGCTCGCCAGGACCTGACGATAGTTCGCCAGATCGATGACGTTGCGGAGCGACGTTATGTGTTTTTCAACCATGGCTGTTCCTCGCGGCTAACCCACTGCTTATCGCAGACAAGCTTCGCGTAAACGTTCAGCCCACCGCTCAAATTTTACCGGAGGAATTGGGGCGGCGGGCACACATCACCGCGCGGACGCAATCCCGCTCTATTCTGCGACACCAACCGCGGTGTCTCTGCGACCGGCGTAAGGTCTCGGTAGCTATTACAGCCACTTCTTCCACTTGAAGATCCAGTACGGAACGATCGCGGCGCACAGCATCAGCACGAGCGCAAACGGATAACCATGCGCCCATTCGAGCTCCGGCATCGCCTTGAAGTTCATGCCGTAGATCGAGGCGATCAGCGTCGGCGGCATCAGGACAACGGCCATGACCGAAAACAGCTTGATGATGTTGTTCTGCTCGAGATTGACGACGCCGAGCATGGCGTCGAGCACGAAGGTGATCTTGCTGGAGAGATAGGAGGCGTGGTCGGTCAGCGATGAGACGTCGCGCTGCATGGTCTTGAGCTGCTCGCGCATGTCCTTCGACCATTTCACGCCCTCGACGATGGCCGAGAGGAAGGTGACAACGCGGCCGATCGACACCAGGCTTTCGCGGACCTTGGAGGTCAAATCGCCCTTGCGGCCGATCGAGATCAGGATTTGCGAGTATTGCTTGGCGTGGCCGTGGCGCTCGCTCTCCGGCTCGAAGATGTCATGGGAGACCTGGTCGATGTCGGCACCGCAGCGCTCCAGGATGTCGGCGCAGCGGTCGATCACCGCGTCCAGCAGTTCCATCAGCACCATCTCGCCGGTGATCGCCGGCGTGCAGGAGCGGGCAAGCTTGGCTTCCACCAGTGCGAAGGGCTTTGGCTGGTCGTAGCGCACCGTCACCAGGCGATGGTCGCCGAGGATGAAGGTGACCGCCGTGGTCCGCGGCATGTCGGTGTCGGATTGGCACATCAGCGTCGCGGTCATGTAGCGCGCACCGTTCTCGATATAGAGGCGGCTGGAGATCTCGATCTCCTGCATGTCCTCCCGGGTCGGGATTGCGATGCCCGAGAGCCGCTCCACCGCCTTGTCCTCGGCCGCGGTCGGGTTGACCAGGTCGATCCACACCGCATGCTCCGGAATTGCCGCGAGATCCTCGACGACGGCCTTCTTGAGGGAGGACTCGGAGGGAACGAACACAGAAAACATGCACAACTCCAGCAAGGGCCTGCGACAGAATGACGAGCCCTTAGCGCGATTCTGACAAGTTCATGATGACAAGCACATTAACGGAGCGTTTGCATTTGTGGCGGCACCGTGGCCCAGAATCGACAGTTCGGCATCCTTTGCCCAGAAACCGACTTCGGGACGCAAAACTTGCGGCAAAAAAGCCACAGGTAAGGTCTCGCATTGCGGGAAAAGGTCCGAAAGGCTGGAATTGTGGCAGATTTCAACGATAATAGGGGCAACGGAGTCGTGGTCCTTGGGCTTGGCTCAAGCTCCACGCAAGTTTGTTGTTTTCGATTGGAACCAAATCATGTCGTCGCTGAAAGTTATGCTGGGTATCTTGGCCGCTGGCGTGATGCTGTCGGGCTGCATGCAGGCCACACATTTCGAGGCGACTGACACCAAGGCCTTCAAGCCGAAGGACAAGGAACTCCTTGCCAAGGTTCGGTACGAGAACACTCCGGTCGCCGAGCCGTTCCGCCGCGCCATCGTGGATTACCACCGCAAGGAATCGCCGGGCTCGATCGTGGTCGATTCCGATAACCACTACCTCTATTGGGTGATGGATGGCGGCAAGGCGATCCGCTACGGCATCACCGTCGGCGAAGAGGCCATGGCCTGGTCGGGCATCGCCAAGGTCGGCAGCATGACCGAGTGGCCGGCATGGCATCCGACCCCGGGCGAGATTTCGCGTCTGGGCGTGCCGACGTTCGTTGCGCCCGGTCCGGACAATCCGATGGGCTCCCGCGCGATGTATCTCTATTCGGGCGGCAAGGACACGCTGTTCCGCATCCACGGTACCAACCAGCCGGAATATATCGGCGCCTCGATCTCGTCGGGCTGCATCCGCATGACCAATGAGGACGCGATCGATCTCTACGGCCGCGTCAAGCTCGGCACTATCGTGGTCGTGCTCGAGCCCAAGCATGGCGACTCGCCCTACAATTCGCGCCTTGCACTGCAAGGCGGCGGAACCGGCCAGGCAGGTAGCAACTGATCGTCTTTTGATCTGAGGACATACAAAAGCGCCGGTTTCACCGGCGCTTTTTTGTTGCCGGCTTAGACGGCTGTCGCTTCTCGGGCACCGACTTGTCCGAAGGCGCAGGGGACTTCTCCGCCGCCGCGTCATCAGCTTCGTCCTTTGCTTCAGGCTTGGCCGCGACCTCGCGCGGTGGTGCCTCCTCGGGGCGTTCCGCGGGCAAGAGCGGTGCGACCTGCGGCAGGGGATCCCAGACATTCCACTGGCAGATCCGGTAATCGTTGCGCCGTTGCGCGAGATCGAGATGGATGTGGTCCTCGTGGTACCAGTCCGAGCCCGGTCCGAGCACGGTCGAAAAGCGCGAGCAGACCGAATGCAGGACGCGCTCGCGCACGTCGCGCGACAGGGTCCGGTCGGTCAGGCCGATCGATTGCCCGTTGGTGAGCTTGATGGCGCGGACGTCGAGGGCGTTGGCCTTGCCGTGCTCGGACAGCATGGCGCCAACGATGCGGTTGCGGCCGCGGCACTCGAAGCTGTCGAAATTGTCGAGATCGCTGATGGTCGAGCCGAGGCTGGCGGCCAGCGGCACCATGTCCTTGCGCACCCAATCGGCGATCGCCGATGCCATGGGGCAGCGGAGGATCGCCGCCGGCTTGACCGCCACCTTGCGCTTGTCCGGCAGCACGATGGCCTCGAGCCGCACCAGATCCTCGCCGCCGCAGGCGCCCGGGCCGCGGATGTCAGGTATGGAGGGGGCGATCGCGATTTCCTCGGTCAGCGCGAGGCGGCAGGCCGAGAGTTGCTTTTCGGGCGGCGGTGCGGCCTCGGCGGGTTTGTTGCCGCCGGGCTTATCGGAGGAAGGCTTCCCGTCGGCCTCCGGAGCGGCCTCCTCCGCCGCTTTGGGGGCCTCCTCTGGGCGAGGTTTTGGTAGCGGTATCCTGGCGGAATGAACTGTCGCGCGCGGCCGTGGTGTACCAAGACCAAAGATATCGAGCGGCGCAGCATATTTTCGCGCCTCCGCCCGATCCGCGAGCACAAGCGACAGCCCCAGCGCAGCGGTAACCATTGCCGCGCCGGCGGACATATAGCCGCGACAAGACCATTTGCGGCGAAACTCCGGCAGGCTAAGACTCATGACAATTCTTTGGCCCAGCGCTGAGAGCGACAACCCGCCCAGCGAATTCTCGGAGGAACGACGGAATGCTTGGTTTGATGCAAGATTGGCCCCTGCTCTGCCACCGGATCATCGAACACGCTGCCAGGATTCATGGCAAGCAGGAGGTCGTCACGCGATCGGTCGAGGGACCGATCCATCGCACCACCTATGGCGAAATCCACAAGCGCGCGCTCAAGGTCTCGCAAGTGCTGGATCGCGACGGCATCAAGCTCGGCGACCGCGTCGCAACGATCGCCTGGAACACCTGGCGCCATCTCGAAGTCTGGTACGGCATCATGGGGATCGGCGCCATCTGCCATACCGTCAATCCCCGCCTTTTCCCCGAACAGATCGCCTGGATCATCAACCATGCGCAGGACCGCATCGTGATGACCGACATCACCTTCGTTCCGGTCCTGGAGAAGATCGCCGACAAGCTCACGAGCGTGGAGCGCTACGTCGTACTCACCGACAAGGCGCATATGCCTGAGACCACGCTGAAGAATGTGGTGGCCTACGAGGACTGGATCGCGGAGGCCGACGGCCAATTCAAATGGAAGGACTTTGACGAGAACACGGCAGCCGCAATGTGCTACACATCAGGCACCACGGGCGATCCGAAGGGTGTGCTGTACTCGCATCGCTCCAACGTGCTGCACGCGCTGATGGCCAACAATGTCGATGCGCTCGGCACCAGTGCCTCCGAAACGATGCTGCCGGTAGTTCCGCTGTTCCACGCCAATAGCTGGGGCATCGCCTTCTCCGCGCCCTCACAGGGCACCAAGCTGGTGATGCCCGGCGCCAAGCTCGACGGCGCCTCGGTCTACGAACTGCTCTCGGCCGAGAAGGTGACGCACACGGCCGGCGTGCCGACGGTGTGGCTGATGCTGCTCCAGCACATGACCGCCAACAATCTGAAGCTGCCGGACCTGAAGATGGTGATCTGCGGCGGCTCGGCGATGCCGCGCTCGATGATCAAGGCCTTCCTCGACATGGGCTCGAACGTGCGCCACGCGTGGGGCATGACCGAGATGAGCCCGATCGGCAGCGTCGCGGCGCTGAAGCCGCCGTTCCAGAATGCGACCGGCGATGCCAGGCTCGACGTGCTCCAGATGCAGGGCTATGCGCCCTTCGCCGTGGAGATGAAGATCACCGACGATGCCGGCAAGGAGCTGCCGTGGGACGGCACGACATTCGGCCGCCTCAAGGTCTCCGGGCCCGCCGTCGCCAAGGCCTACTTCCGCATCGACACTGACATCCTCGACGAGGACGGCTTCTTCGACACCGGCGACGTCGCGACCATCGACGAGGCCGGCTACATGCGGATCACCGACCGCTCCAAGGACGTGATCAAGTCCGGCGGCGAGTGGATCTCCTCGATCGACCTCGAAAACCTCGCGGTCGGCCATCCCGCCGTGGCGGAGGCCGCCGTGATCGGCGTGTTCCATCCCAAATGGGACGAACGGCCGCTGCTGATCGTGCAGCTCAAGCAGGGCCAGCAGGCTAGCCGCGAGGACATCCTGAAATACATGGATGGCAAGATCGCGAAATGGTGGATGCCCGACGACGTCGCCTTCGTCGACGGCATTCCGCACACCGCCACCGGCAAGATCCTGAAGACGGCGCTGCGCGACCAATTTAGGGATTATCGCTTCCCGAACGCGGCGGCGTAAGGCCAGCGTATGAACGTCATTCCGGGCGGCTCGATGAGCCGACCCCGGGATGACGGGCCGTAACAACCCGGGAACTCTTGAATTTGCCCCCGGGCCGTGGTCTCAACGGCCCATCGTCGCGCCAGATCGGCCGGCATCGTCCCAAACCCCCGGCAGCACCCACCCGATGGCCCGCAGGTTTTCCGCTCCCTATCAGACGGAGCCCGTGTCCAGCCTCGCGAGCTGGGCGCGCAATCTGGCGGTGTTCGCGGTGGTGGCGGTGGTGGTGTCGATCCTCATCGTCCGCTTCGGCTTTCTGGAGCCGAAGCCGGCGCTAGCCACCTTCTTCGGGGGGCTCGCGGTCGCCGCTCTATCGATCCTGTTCGGCCTCGCCGGCTTTGCTGCGATCTGGCAGAACGGCTCGCGTGGCATGGCCCGCATCCTGCTCGCCTTCCTGATCGACGGTGCGATCCTCGCCTATCCCGCCTATCAGGCCCTGCTGTACAACAAGCTGCCTCATATCTACGACATCACCACCGATCCGATCGACCCGCCGCGCTTTGATGCGCTGTCGCGCCTGCGCACCGGCGACGGCACCAACACCGCCTTCTACGCCGGTCTCCGTTCGGCCGAGCAGCAGCGCGAGCTCTATCCTGACATCGAGCCGATCGAGCTCGAGATTCCGGTCGACCGCGCCTATGCGATCGCGCTCCAGCTCGTCAACAAGCGCAAATGGCTTGTTATCGACGAGCGCGCGCCGCAGCCGCCGCGCCGCATCGGCCGCATCGAGGCGGTGGCGCGCACGCCGATCATGGGTTTCCGCGAGGACGTCTCGATCAGGGTCGTGCCTGACGGCGACGATTCCCGCGTCGATATCCGCTCCGCCTCGCGCTATTTCGACAGCGACCTCGGCAGCAACGCCGCGCGTGTGACCAAGTTCATCGACGATCTCAACACGGCCGCGGACGCTGATGCGCTGAAGCCGGTGAAGAAGACCCCGGTGACACCGCCAAAGGCGCCGGCGAAGACTGTGAAGAAGTGAAATTGGCGAATAGGGAGTAGCGAATGGCGAGTGGAAAAGCCGCCAATTCGCCACTCCCCATTCGCCGTCACGCCATCCTGTACGTCCCGCCAATCACGGGATCGCCATCCGTCGCAACCACGCCGCGCGCAACCAGATCTTCCAGATGCGCCAGCACGGAATAGCCGGCGGCCGTCGTCAGGCGCGGGTCGATGCCGATATAGATCGCGCGGACCATGGTCGGAATGTCAGTCTCGCCCTTGGCGAGGCGGTGCAGGATCGAGGCCTCGCGGGCCTTGCGGTGACGGATCAGGAAGCGCACGAAGCGCGGGCCGTCCGGGATCTCGGGGCCGTGGCCGGAGAAATACAGATCCTCCTCGCGCGCGGCGAGCCGGTCGAGCGAGTCCATGTAGTCGATCATCGAGCCGTCGGGCGGCGCCACGATCGAGGTCGACCAGCCCATCACGTGATCGCCGACGAAGTTGAACTTTCGCTCGGGCCAGGCGAACGCGAGATGGTTGGCGGTGTGGCCGGGCGTGGCCACGGCCTCGAGCCGCCAGCCGGCACCCTCGACGACGTCGCCATGGGCGATCCTGATATCGGGCACGAAGTCGCGGTCGGAGCCGGATTCCGGATTGTGCTTCTCGCTCTCGAAGCGCGGGCGCGAGGCGCGGTGCGGGCCCTCGGCATAAACCGGCGCGCCGGTCGCCTGCTTGATCCGCGCGGTGTTCGGCGAATGGTCGCGGTGAGTGTGGGTGACGAAGATATGGCTCACCGCCTCACCGCTGACGGCATCGAGCAGCGCCTTCGCATGCGCCTCGTCGTCAGGACCGGGATCGATGATCGCGACCTTGCCGGTGCCTACGATGTAGCTGACCGTGCCGGTGAAGGTGAACGGGCTCGGATTGTTACAGAGCACGCGCCGCACGCCGGGGCGGACTTCCTCGACGACGCCTGCTTTGAGCGGAAAATTGCGGTTGAACGGGACGTCGTCGTTGTCGGACATGGGACTTCCTGTGCACTACAGCCCCAACTCTCGCCGTCATACCCCGCGAAGGCGGGGTATCCAGTACGCCGTGGCGCCGGTGGCGAAGGCGAGGTCTCTGGGATACTGGATCGTCCGCTCCAGTGCGCAAGTGCGCACAAGGCGGACGATGACAGCTGAGCAAGGCAACCAGCACCGAAGCCGGATCAGAAAAACGCCTGAATGCCTGTGATCGCACGTCCGAGGATCAGGGCGTGGACGTCGTGGGTGCCCTCGTAGGTGTTGACCGTCTCGAGGTTATGGACGTGGCGCATCACGTGGTACTCGGCCGAGATGCCGTTGCCGCCGTGCATGTCACGGGCGACGCGGGCGATGTCGAGCGCCTTGCCGCAATTGTTGCGCTTCATGATCGAGATCATCTCGGGCGCGAACTTGCCCTCGTCCATCAGGCGGCCGACGCGAAGCGAGCCCTGAAGGCCGAGCGCGATCTCGGTCTCCATGTCGGCGAGCTTCTTCTGCACGAGTTGGGTCGCGGCGAGCGGCTTGCCGAACTGCTTGCGGTCGAGCGTGTACTGGCGGGCGCGGTGCATGCAGTCCTCGGCCGCGCCGAGCGCGCCCCAGGAGATCCCGTAGCGGGCGCGGTTGAGGCAACCGAACGGGCCCTTGAGGCCGGAGACGTTGGGCAGCAGCGCGTCCTCGGGAACGACGACGCCGTCCATCACGACTTCGCCGGTGATCGAGGCGCGGAGCGAGAGCTTGCCGCCGATCTTCGGCGCGGAGAGGCCTTTCATGCCCTTCTCCAGCACGAAGCCGCGGATCTGGTTGTCGTGCTCGGCCGACTTGGCCCAGACCACGAACACGTCCGCGATCGGCGCGTTCGAGATCCACATCTTGCTGCCGGTGAGGCGATAGCCGTCGGAGACCTTCTCGGCACGGGTCTTCATGCCGCCCGGGTCGGAGCCGGCGTCCGGCTCGGTCAGACCGAAGCAGCCGACCCACTCGCCGCTCGCGAGCTTCGGCAGGTACTTCTTGCGCTGGTTCTCATCGCCATAGGCGTAGATCGGATACATCACCAGCGAGGACTGTACCGAGTTCATCGAGCGATAGCCGGAATCGACCCGCTCGATCTCGCGCGCGACGAGGCCATAGGCGACATAGCTCGCGTTGGCACAGCCATATTCCTCCGGCAGCGTGATGCCGATCAGGCCGAGCTCGCCCATCTCGTTGAAGATCTCGCGATCCGTCGTCTCTTCGAGATAGGCCTTGGTGATGCGCGGCAGCAGCTTGTCCTGGGCGTAGGCGCGGGCGGTGTCACGCACCATGCGCTCGTCTTCGGTCAGCTGCTCGTCGAGCAGGAACGGATCGTCCCACTGGAAAGAAGCCGCAGCCGGCTTGTCCTTGGCCTGAGGGCGCACGCTCATGAAAACGTCCTTTCGTCTGGTTCCGTCAAATTTGCCCGACAAACTAAAGCGCCGCGGCAACAAGTGCAATTGCGTTGCAGATGGATGGGTCTGCCTGAATCCCGGGGACGCGCGTCGCGCACCCCGAGGGATGCTGGCGCACCCTGGGATCACAGCGCTAGCTTTCGAGCTGCTCGTTGGCGACGATCTCGATGCCGAAGCCCGACAGGCCCTTGTAGTCATGCACCGAGGAGGTGAGATGGCGGATCGAGGTGACGCCGAGATCGCGCAGGATCTGCGCGCCGACGCCGACTTCGCGCCACTGGCGGTTGCGGTCGGCCTCGGTCGCGCTCTCGTCGGGCAGCGGGGCCACGGGGACGCCGGCTGCGCCGTCGCGCAGGTAAACCAGCACGCCGCGGCCGGATTTCTTGAAGTGCTCGAGCACGGCCGCCATGCGCTTATGGCCGGTGAAGATGTCCTTGACGATGTTCGGCTTGTGGAAGCGCGTCAGCACGTTCTTGCCGTCGCCGACGCCGTTATAGACGAACGCGACGTGGGCGATGGAATCGAACGGCGAGCGGTAGGCATAGCCCTGAAGTGGCCCGATCGGGCTTTCGGTGACGAAGGTCGAGACCCGCTCGATCAGCTTCTCGCGCACCTGGCGGTAGGCGATCATGTCGGCGATGGTGACGTGCTTCAGCTTGTGCCTGGCAGCGAACTGCGAGACCTGCTCGCCCTTCATCACGCTGCCATCGTCGTTCATCAGCTCGCTGATGACGCCGACCGGCGGCAGGCCGGAGAGCTTGCAGAGATCGACCGCGGCCTCGGTATGGCCGGAGCGCAAGAGCACGCCGCCGTCCTTGGCGATCAGCGGGAAGATGTGGCCCGGGCGGGCAAAATCGTTGGCGCCGGCATTGGGATTGGACAGCGCGCGGCAGCACGAGGCGCGCTCCTCGGCGGAGATGCCGGTGCCGCCGTCGGGCTTGTAGTCGATCGAGACCGTAAACGCGGTGGTGTGCGCGGAGTCGTTGTGGGCCACCATCGGATCGAGCCGCAGGCGGCGTGCGTCCTCGGTGGTCACAGGTGCGCAGACGATGCCGGAGGTGTGGCGAATGATGAATGCCATCTTCTCCGCGGTGCAAAGCGAGGCGGCGACGATCAGATCGCCCTCGCCCTCACGATCGTCGTCGTCGGTGACGACCACGAGCTCACCCCGGGCAAAGGCCTGCAAGACTTCCTGGACGCTATCGGGCATTTCCCAATCTCTATCGGTTATGAGCGGGAGGCTTAGCCGGACTTGAGCCGGGGCGCTAGTGTCCTGGACGCAACCACATATTCCGGGCAGCGGGCCTGGTAGCGGCAGGCTTGCACCGAAGATACCTGGCTATAGGCGCAGATAGCCGGGAAGGAAGGCGGGCCGCGCCGTCTCAGGGCAACACTTCACGCCGCTCGCCAAGCCGCTGATCGAACTCGGCGCGCTTGTCGGCCAGAAGGCCGGCCTGGGCGGCTTCGATCACGGTAAACAGCTCATGAGCGTCGCTGAGCCGGGTCACCGTGACATAGCTGGCGCCGGCCTCGTAGAGCTCGCCCACATCCGACAAGAGATCGGCCGTGGCGACGATCATGGCGGTCGGGTTGAGGGTGCGGACGTGGCGGACCAGCTTCTCGTTGCTGGCGCCCTTCAGCAGCGCATCCGGCACGCTGAGGATGATCATCTCGGACTTGCCGATGCCGGCATGGAGCAGCGTATCGGCGCTGCTGATGTCGCCATAGATCACGTGCAAACCGCGCGAGAGCAGCGTCTGGTACACATTGGGGTTGAAGTCGATCACGGTGATCTGCTCGAGCAGAACCGGGGTCTGCCGTTCGATCTCGGCCAAAAGCGCGCTCGCCGCACGGAAAAAGCCGAGGATGACGATCCGACGCGCCTCGCCATGGCCGCCCTCATGCCCTTCCTCGGCATGGCCGTTGCCATGGTCGAGGTCGCGCAGGCCGATCCGCTTCAACGGGCCGATCGCCCAGCGGGTGATCTCGTCACTGCGGCTCATCGCGAAGGTCGAGAGCACCGCGAGCACCACGAAGGCGAAGGAGGCCGCGTTGGCGGTCTCCGGGGCGATGTGGTGGTCGGAGACGCCGGTCTGGATCACCACCAGGGAGAACTCGGAGATCTGCGCGAGGTTGAGGGCCGGCAACAGGCTCGCACGCAGCCCCTGCTTCATCAGATAGAGCGGAGCAAAGGTGGTGACGAGGCGGCTCACCACCGTGAACGCAGCGATGATCAAGGCAAGCCCGATCACGGACAGGCCGGGCACGGGAATGGTCATGCCGAGCGCGACGAAGAACAGCGTGATGAAGAAGTCGCGGAGCGTGGTGACCTTGGCGGTGACGTCGAGCGCGTAGGGAAAGGTCGAGAGCGAGACGCCGGCGATCAGTGCGCCCATCTCGCGTGACAGCGATAGCTGCTCGGCGGTTTCGGCAACGAGAAAGCACCAGGCCAGCGCGCCGAGCAGGATCAACTCGGGACGCCGGGCGATCTGGTGGAACAGGCGCGGCAACACATAACGGCTGACCAGCAGCGCGGCGGCGACCAGCACTGCGACGCGGCCGATCGAGATCAGGATGACACTGACCTCGAGATTGGCGAGGCTCGGCTGCACCGCCAGGAACAGGATGGCGAAGATGTCCTGGAGCACGAGGACGCCGAGCGTGATGCGACCTGGCAGCGTGTCGAGCTCGCGCTTCTCGTAGAGCACCTTGACGATGATGACGGTGCTCGACAGCGCGCAGGCGACGCAGAGATAGACCGCATCGAATTGCCCGCCGCCGAGCGACAGGCCGATGCCGATGAAGAACAGCACCCCGAGCAGGCAGCCGCCGATAAGCTGGCCGCCCGCCGCGAACAGGATCACCTTTCCCGCCCGCACGATCTTCTTCAGGTCGATCTCCAGACCGATCATGAACAGCATGAAGATCAGGCCGAGCTCGGAAATGACGCTGATCGATTCCTGCGACTTGACCCATCCGGCGCCGAATGGACCTATGCAGAAGCCGGCGATAAGGTAGGCCAGGATCAGCGGTTGCCGGGAGAAATGGGCGAGCAAGCCCAGCATCCAGGCAAACAGAATACAGAGAGTGATGTCGCGAATGAGCTCGTGCATGCCAAACAGGTCCGTTTTGCCGCACCCTAGAGACCGGGTGCGATGCGGCAAGCGAGCAATTCGTCACATGCGGATCGTGCTCTGGCTCATAGCCCTGCTAGGCCCGTTCGCGGCCGCTGTGCCCGTGGCCGCGCAGCCCAAGGTCAATATCGAGCAAAACTTTGCCGATTCGCTCACCGCACTGCCGAAGGAGGAACTCGCCGTCTCCGGCGGATTCTACGTGCCGGCCTATTCCAGCGTCGCGATGAGCCAGGGCAAGCTGCGCGTCGACTTCTCGGTGACGCTGAGCATCCACAATGCCTCGGAGACGCAGGCACTGGTGGTGAAGCGCATCGCCTATTTCGACACCGCGGGTAAGCAGGTCGAGAGCTACCTGAAGGCGCCGGTGGCTTTGAAGCCGCTCGCCACGGTCTCGATCTTTATCCCAACCGACGACGTGCGCGGCGGGACCGGCGCCAACTTCATCGTCGACTGGGCTGCAACAGGCGAGATCGCCGAGCCCGCGGTCGAGGCCTTGATGGTTGGCGGGGTAGCCAATGCGCATTACGCTTTCATCAGCCAGGGACGTCCCACGAGGACGGCGGGAAAAAAATAGAAAACCCGAAAACAACCCCATGCACAGTAGACCCAATCCGCAAAATCAATGACTTGCCGGCCCACGAGACACGGATGCGGATTTTACGAATTTTGTTTGACGCGTCGGGCAAAACACTGGCATGATGACATCATCAAAATCGCGGCGCCCGGTCGGCACCAGGCCAGCCGCCGAATAAAAAACAACGAGGAACGCTCCCATGACGTCCAGCTTCGATTTCGCGCCCCTGTTTCCCGCAGGGCTGCCGGCCCCTTCCGCGCGCTGGACGGGCCTTGCCAAATACAGCTTTGTCGGCGGCAACAATGACGCCGAGCAGGTGCCGCTTGACGAGCTGATCGAGGCAACCAACACGGTGCTGCGGCGCGAAGGCCGCTCGCTTGCCACTTACGGGCTGGCGCATGGTCCGCAGGGCTATTTGCCCTTGCGCGAATTCCTGGTGACAAAACTGAAGCGCGATGCCGGCATCAATTGCACGGTCGACGATCTCATGATCGTCTCCGGCTCGCTGCAGGCGCTCGACCTCGTCAATTCGACGCTGCTGACGCGCGGCGACACCGTGATCTTCGAGCAGGACAGCTATCAGGGCTCGCTGACCCGCCTGGCACGGCTCGGCGTCAACGTGGTTGGCATCCCGCTCGACGATGACGGCATGCGCATGGACATGCTGGCCTCGACGTTGGCCGACCTCAAAGGCCGCGGCATCCGGCCGAAGTACATCTACACCATTCCGACCGTGCAGAACCCGACCGGCAGCATCATGCCGGAGAGCCGCCGCGCTGAGCTGTTACGGCTCGCGACCGAATATGGGGTGCCCATCTTCGAGGACGATTGCTATGCCGACCTGATCTGGTCGGGACAGCGGCCACCCGCGATCCATGCGATGAGCGAGAACGGGGGCGTGATCCATATCGGCTCGTTCTCGAAATCGATCGCGCCGGCGCTGCGCGTCGGTTTCATCGTCGCGCCCTGGGATGTGATGTCGCGGATGCTGGCGCTGAAGACGGATGCCGGCTCAGGCGCGCTGGAGCAGATGGTGCTGGCCGCCTATTGCAAGGCGCATTTTGCGACCCACGTGCCGGCGCTAACCAAGGCGCTGCGCACAAAGCTCGATACGCTGATGGAAACACTCAACGAGCAGTTCGGAACGGCGGCCGAATTCGAGGAGCCCCGGGGCGGCATTTTCCTGTGGGTGAAGCTGCCCGACCAGGTCGATACGCTCAAGCTGTACCAGGCCGCGCTCGCCGCCGGCGTCTCGATCAATCCGGGGCCGGAATGGTCGACCAACAAGGGCCATTCGAGCTCGCGTCTACGGCTGTGCTTTGCCAGCCCTTCGCATCAGCAGATCCGCGAGGGCGTCGCGGTGCTGGCCGAGGTCTGCCGCAAGGAGTTTGGCGTGCCGGCCCGCAGCGCCAATGTGGAGAAGCGAGCCTAAGATTCAGGCGACCCGAGGCTGGCTGCCGTGGATCGCGGAGGCCAGCCGCAACAGCAGCACGATCGAGACGTTGCCCTTGCCGGCCTCGATCTGGGCGATATAGCGCTCGGAAATCCCGGACCTGCGGGCAAGCTCCCGGCGCGACAGCTCGCAGCGGGCGCGCGAGGATCTCAGGCGTTCGCCCAGCTCGGTTAGAAACGCGGCCTCGGAATAAGGCGGCGCGGCACAGCTCCCCGGCAGCACCTCGCCCGCGAAATCCATGACTTGATTCAGCATCGGTCTATCCAACTTCGCCTTCGGGAAACGCCATCCTACCGGGGATAGGGCGGGCCTCATTGACGCGGATCAAATTCGCGCGCGATTGGCCGCTGCCGTGGACGAGCGCGCGCGGGATGCTACACTTTGGAATTCTTCGAGGCGGGGGTTTTCAGAACATGGCGCGTTGTCTGGGCCGCGGGATCGCGGCTGCGATGGTGTGGATTGCGTTCGCGCCCACCGCCGGTGCCGAAACACTTGCGGCGACGGTCGAACAATGGGGCCTGCTCGGCTCGTGGGCGGTCGATTGTGCCGCCCGGCCCGACCGCGACAAGGGCGCGCTCCTGACTTACGAAATCCGGAAAGACGGAAGGGTGATGTACCGGCGCAATTTCGGCGAGACCAAGGACGAGAACGAGGTGGTGTCCGCCACCGTCAATGTCGAAGGCTCGCTCAATGTGATGGTGTACTTCCCCTCGCTCCAGCAGACGCGCGAGTTCGGCCTGCGGCTTTCAAAGCAAGGTAGCTTGCGCGCGATCTACAATCGCAGCGAGCGCGGCGAGTACACGATCAAGGAGGGCAAGTACGTTGCCACCGGCGAGCCAACACCTGCGCAGCAACGCTGCGATTAAACCACCTGAACAGCTGTTCAGAATTCTCCTGCGATTCCTGCGGAACGTTCGCGTCTATGCGCGGTTCTCATTTGCATTGAATTGGAGGAGGACATCATGAAGAAGCTTGCTTATGTCGTTGCCGCTCTCGGTGCGCTCGCGGTTGCGGCGCCGACGCTGGCCAGTGCAGAGACTGTGGTGATCAGGAACGGTCACCATCATGGCTACGGCGCCCGCGCCGAAATGCGCGAGCATCGCGACAACGGCTGGCATCGCGGCTGGCGCCATCACGACCGTGTCGTGGTGGTCAAGCGCGGTCACCGTCATCACTGGGACTAACCCACGACGCAATACGGAAATGGCCCCTCGCGGGGCCATTTCTTTGCGTGTTTCCTTCTCCCCCTGTGGGAGAAGGTGGCGCGAAGCGTCGGATGATGGTTATCTCTCAGCGAATTCAAATTGTCAGGGATGTGCGTGTGGAGAAAAACCCCTC
>NZ_JADPJH010000011.1:467712-520014 GCF_023073315.1 Bradyrhizobium sp. 1
AAGGGGAGAGGGTGGAAGCTGACTAATCCCACGCCGGCGCGAAGCCGGGATTGACGCAGCGTCTGTCCTTGGGCAGCGCCGCGATCTTGTTGCGGTCGGCCTCGTCGAGCGTGATCTTCAGCGCGTCGAGATTGGCCTGCTGACTCTCGCGGCGCGAGGCCTTGGGAATTGCAGCGACACCGTCCTGGTCGAGCAGCCATTTCAACGCGACCTGCGCGGCGGTGGCATTGTGCTTGGCCCCGATTTCCGCCAGCACCGGATCCGACGCGACGCGTCCCTGCGCGAGCGGGCAGTAGGCGACCAGCGGGATCGACTTGGCCTGGAGATAGGCCAGCACCTTCGATTGATCGAGCATCGAGTGGTATTCGATCTGGTTGCAGGCGATCGGCGCCTTGATGTCCTCGACCGCGATCTTGAGCAGCGCCGTGGTGAAATTGGCAACGCCGATCGCCCGCGTGCGCCCCTCCTCCTTCAGCTTCATCAGGGTCTCGAACACCGCGCCCCAGTTCGCCGACTTCGATGGCCAATGCACGAGATAGAGATCGACATGGTCGAGCCGGAGCTTGCTCAGGCTGGCGTCGAAAGCACGGCGGATCGCATCCGGCGCCAGATTCTCGTGCCAGACCTTTGTCGTAACATGCAGCTCGCCGCGGGGCACGCGGGCGACGGCGAGCGCGGCGCCGATCGCTTCCTCGTTGGCGTACATCTCGGCGGTGTCGATGTGGCGATAGCCGATCGACAGCGCGCTCTCGACCGCTGCGCGGCAGGCATCGCCCTGCATGCGGAAGGTGCCGAGGCCGAGCTTGGGCATGCTGATGCCCTGTGTCTTGAGATTGTCCATGAAAAGGCTCCTGACGTAATTCATCCCGCCGGATGCGCGCGGCGACGCCGCGTGGGCAGACTTTTCGGTGATGGAAAAGAGGTGGCGGGAACCGGCACTATAGCGCGGGAGGGGCGCGGCGGCCAATCAAGATCGGGTTAGGCCCCTCAAGAATGCTGCGCGACCACGGCCGGGCGGGCTTGCGGCTGCGGCACGATGTCGACCGACCAGAGGTCGCGGTTGTCGACGTCCTTCAAGGTCACGGTCATGACGCCGCTGGTGCCGTCGACGTCGACGCGGCCGAAGAACTGCAGGCCGAAGCACGGTGCCAGGTTCTCGCCCTGCGCCTCGCTGCACCCGTTCTGGTACATCGCGACGGGGCCAAAGGTATTGTCGAGCTCGCCCGGCCCCCAGGTGCCGGCATGCAGGGGCCCGGAGACGAACTCCCAGAACGGTTCGAAGTCCTGAAACTGCGCTTTGTTCGGATCGTAATAGTGCGCGGCGGTGTAATGCATGTCGGCGGTGAGCCAGACGATGTTGCGCACGCCCGCGCGCTTGATGGACCCAAGCAAATCGGCGATCTCGTGCTCACGCCGGTCGGGCGCCCCATTGCCGAGCGCGACGGCGTCCATGCTGACCAGGCCGATCGGCAGGTCGGCCGCGATCACCTTCCAGGTCGCGCGCGACGCCGCAAGCTCCCGCTTCAGCCAGGCGAGCTGCTCGGCGCCAAGAATCCAGCCGCGATGGTCGTCGCCCCTATTCCAGCTGTCGTCGCGAAAACTGCGCATGTCGATCATGAAGACATCGAGCAGCGGGCCGTAGGCGATCTTGCGATAGACCCGGCCTTGCCGCGCGCCGATGTCGCGGATCGGCATGAAGTCGAAGAAGGCGCGGCGGGCGCGCGCAACCAGGCGCGGCGTGCCGTCGTCCTCATAGCCGGCCTCGTCAAAGCTGCCGGTCGGCGACCAGTCGTTGGTGACCTCGTGGTCGTCCCATTGCGCGAACATCGGGACGTCCGCGTGGAAGGCGCGAAAATGCTCGTCGAGATGGTTGTATTTATAGTTGCCGCGGAACTGCGCCAGCGTGTGCGCGACCTCGGCTTTCTCCTCGGTCACCAGATTGCGCCAGGTCTCACCGTTCGGCAGCTTCTGTTCGGAAGGAATCGTGCAATCGGCGTAGATATGATCGCCGGAATGGATGAAGAAATCCGGGCGGTTGTCGCGCATGGTGCGATAGCTACGATAACCGCCACGCGCGATGTCGATGCCCCAGCCCTGCCCGGCGACGTCGCCGGACCACACGAAAGAGACCGACCGGCCGGCGGCCGGCGCGCTGCGGAAATGGCCCACGCGGCTTTCGCCGGTAACGCCGGTCGCGACGTCGTCGAACCGAACGCGATAGAAGATGTCCTGCCCGGGCGGCAGATCGTTCAGCAACAGCTTCGCGGTGAAGTCGGCATCTGGCCGCGCATCGCGGGAAGCCGACGCAATGATGGTCTTGAAGCTTTCGACGGTCGAGTATTCCACCTGCATGCGCGCGGGCCGGTCGGCGCGCGCCCAGACCACGGCGGAGCCTTCGGAGACATCGCCGGACTGGATGCCGCCGGCGATCTGCGGACGGTCAGCGGCGCGGCTGATATACGGTGTTGCGAGCGTGCCGAGCGAGGCGACGGCGAGACTGGACGTGGAGCGGACCAGGAATTGCCGCCGGGTCCATGCGCGCGAGGCGCGGAGCGATGCCATTCAGGAAACCTTCGTCGAATCGCGACGGAAGGTGCCTGCGCCGTTTGACTCCCGGCTTACGGTTTCTTGACCCCACGCTTACGGTTTTGCGACGTGGGGATGACGGTTAGGGCGTGCGGCGATCCGCTCCCTCGCCCCGTTCTTACGGGGCCACGACGAGCTTCGCTCGCGCTGAGAGGGCTGGGGTGAGGGGCCTCTATCCGCGATCACGGTGAGAGCTGGACTCGCGGAGACTCCCCCTCACCCGGATTGCATCTTCGATGCAATCCGACCTCTCCCGCAAGCGGGGCGAGGTGAAGGAGCAGCAGCGCCGCGCCTAATGCTTCCAGTTGCAGATGCCCCCGGAGCGGCACGGCCAGGTCTGGATGCGGGTATCCATCGCCTGTGCATCGAGCGGATTGCTGCGGCGATGCGCGAGCTTGGTACGCGCGGCACCGCGCGGCTGGGCGCGGTTCGCATGCGCGACCTTCGGCTCGGCCACGCGCACGCGCTTGGCGACAACCTTCTTCGGCACGTCGACCGGCTCGGCGCGCGCCTGCGCCTCGTTGCCGCCCTTCGCCTCTAACGCGACCGGCGCGAATTGCGTCTCGGGCCCGAGCCGCTTCGGCGACAGCACGGCCTTGGAGAGATCGAGACCGAAATACTCACTGGGCTTGTAGTCGTCAGCGCGCGCGATGCCGCCCCCTGCGAGCACGAGGGCAATTGCAACTGCAAAATGAACGCTCTTCAGGACCACGGACGCCTCCTGAAATTGATGATTTGAGAGGTAATTTACCTCTATTTAGGAGGCGTCGCGGGTAATTCCAGCGGTCAAGTGCCGCCGTGGTTAAGAAGTTTGGCGGTGTCAGGCGACCTTTTTCGCCATCGCCGTTCCTTCCAGGAACCCCATCAGGCGGCTGCGGATGATTTGTTCCGCCTCGCCCATGATGCGATCCACGAGTTCCTTGCAGGTGGGGATGTCGTGAATGAGCCCTGCGACCATGCCGCAGCTCCAGGCGCCCGCGTCCATCTGGCCGTCGAGCATCACCTTGGGATAGACGCCCGCGACCTGGTCGTGGATGTCGTCGATGGTGAGCTTGGCGCCCTTCTCGCGCTCGATCTCGAGCAGGCGATCGACATTGGAATTCTTCAGCACGCGCTCGGTATTGCGGAGCGCCCGCATGATCAGCCGCGTGTCGAGCTCGGTCGCGGCGACCAGCGCGTTCTTCACGTTCTGATGGACAGGTGCTTCCTTGGTGGCGATGAAGCGCGTGCCCATGTTCATGCCGGCCGCGCCCAGCGACAGGGCTGCTACGAGGCTACGCCCATCGGCCATGCCGCCGGAGGCCACGAACGGGATCTTCAATTCCTCCGCCGCGCGCGGCAGCAGGATCATGTTCGGAATGTCGTCCTCGCCGGGATGACCGCCGCACTCGAAACCGTCGACGCTGACGGCGTCGCAGCCGATCCGCTCGGCCTTCAGCGAATGACGCACCGAGGTGCATTTGTGGATGACCTTGATACCGGCGGCCTTCAGCGCCGGCATGTAGGCTTCCGGGCTGCGGCCCGCGGTCTCTACCGACTTGACGCCGCCCTCGACGATAGCCGCGATATATTCCGGATAAGGCGGCGCGGCGAAGGTCGGCAGGAAGGTGAGATTCACGCCGAACGGCTTGTCGGTCATGTCGCGGCAGCGCGCGATCTCTTTCGCCAGCAGCTCCGGTGTCTTCTGCGTGAGACCGGTGATGATGCCGAGCCCGCCGGCATTGGAGACGGCGGCCGCCAGCTCGGCAAAGCCGACGAAATGCATGCCGCCCTGGATGATGGGATGCTCGATGCCGAACAACTCGGTGATCGCGGTCTTCACTTAGATACCTCCCGGAATTTTGTTTGGGCTGGCTTCAGTCTAGCCGCAGTCTCGTGCCGCGGTCACCATTTCTCGCCGAATGGGCGGATCTCCATCTCGAAGGTCCAGGCACTCTTGGGCTGCTGATAGAGCTGCCAATAGGAGTCGGCCACCGCCGACGGCGGCATCAGCAGATCGGGATTGTCCAGCGCGTTCGGCCCGAGCGCTTCGAGCCGTCGCTGCCGCACCCATTCGGTGTCGACGCCGGAATCGATGATGAGATGGGCGACGTGGATGTTCTTCGGCCCAAGCTCGCGCGCCATCGCCTGCGCCACGGCGCGCAAGCCGAACTTGGCGCTGGCAAACGCGGCAAAACCACTGCCGCCGCGCAAAGATGCGGTCGCGCCGGTGAAGAAGATCTTGCCGCCCCCACGTGCCAGCATCAGCCGCGCCGCTTCGCGGCCCGCGAGGAAGCCGGAGTAGCACGCCATCTCCCAGACTTTGCGGAAGACGCGCTCGGTGGTGTCGAGGATCGGGAAATTGACGTTGGCGCCGACGTTGAAGATGCAGACCTCCAGCGGGGCATGCTTGTCGGCGTCGTTGAGGAAGGCCGTGACTTCCTCTTCCTTGCGTGCATCGAGCGAACGCGCGTGGATCTCACCGCCGGCAGCCTCGATGTCCTTCACCAGCGGCGCCAGCTTGTCACCGTTGCGACGGCCGGCGAAAATCGTGAATCCCTCAGCGGCGAATTTCCTGGCGATCTCGGAGCCGATGAAATCGCCGGCCCCGATGACGGCGGCTGTCGCGTTTCGCTTGGGCAAGGTCGCCTCCTCTGGTGAGAGCAGTGTGTGATTGAGGCGGAAGCTATAGTTCTAAAATAGAACTGTCAAATTATGGAGCTGAATGCTAGCCTTCATTACAAATATCACTGACCATTCAAGTCAGTTCCTTTTTCTGACTGACCAAGCCGTTGCCGGAGACCGGATCATGAAATGGGACACGCTGGACGAAGAGCCCTGCTCGCTCTCCCGTACGGTGGCCGTGGTCGGCGATCGCTGGACGCTTCTGATCCTGCGTGAATGCTTTTTGCGCGTGCGGCGATTTGAAGGATTCCAGTCCTCGCTCCAGATCACGCGGCATCTGTTGTCAGAGCGACTGAAGAAGCTGGTCCGCTTCGGCATCCTGCGCCGCGTTCCCTATTCCGAGGCGCCCAAGCGTTATGAATACATCCTGACGCAGAAGGGCCTCGACCTCTACCCGATCATCATGGCGATGGTGCATTGGGGCGACACCCACATGGGCGACGAGCGCGGCCGCCCGCTGCTGCACGAGCACAAAACTTGCGGCAAGCAGTTCGATCCGGTGATGGTGTGCTCGGAATGCGGCGAGACGCTGCATGCGAAGCAGGTGCATGTGCACGCGGGGCCGGGGCGGAAGGAGATGACCGGGCTTTAATGCCCCCGCGCCGGCGCGCCGAGATTGATCGGCCGCAGCACCGCCGCCGTCGGGATCATCAGCACCGCGACGATCGCAAGCGTCCAGAACACGTCGATATAGGCGAGGAAATCGACTTGCTGCTGCAGGGTGCGGCCAACCCAGGCGAGCGCCTGTGACGCAGCGTCGCTCGCATTCGAGCCCTGCGCCTGGAAGTAGCGCGTCATCTCGTCGATGGTCTGCTGATAGCCGAGGTCGGATGGCGCGGCGTGCTCGATCAGCCTGCTCTGATGGAATTGCTGACGCTGCGCCAATACCGTCTGCGCCAGTGCGACGCCCATCGAGCCGCCGATATTACGAGCGACATTGATCAGCGCGGACGCCTGGTTGGTCTTGTCCGGGGGCACGCCGTCATACGACGCCGTCGTCACCGGCAGGAACAGGAAGGGCAAACCGATCGCCAGGAAGATGCGCGACAGCGCCGCGTAGCCGTAGGTAATGTCGCCGGTCAGTCCGGTGAGATGCCACATCGAGAATGCGACCGCAGCGGCCCCGAACATGATGAGATATTTCGGCTGCACCGTACTGACGAGGCGGCCGACCACCGGCATGAGCACGAGTGTCGCAATGCCTCCGGGCGACAAGGCGAGACCGGCCAGCATCGCCGTGTAGTTCAGCTCGGTCTGGAGCAGCTGTGGCAGGAGCTGCGTCGTTGAGATCAGCACCGCGCCGGTGCCGAGCATGACCAGGAAACAGGCGCCGAACTGGCGGCGACCGAGCAAACGAAGATCAATGATGGGATCCTCGCGGGTCAGCTCCCACGGGATCAGCGCGAGCAGCGAGACGGCCGCGAGCACCGCGAAGAACACGATCATGCTCGAACCGAACCAGTCGTTGCGCTGGCCTTCGTCGAGAACGTATTCGAGCGAGCCGAGCCCGACCGCAACCAGCAGGAAGCCGATGTAGTCGACGCGCAGGCCTTTGCTCAGCAGCTTCTCCCTTTCCTCCTCCGCGCCGGACGGCTCCTTGACCAGCGTGCCGACCAGGAACAGCGAGAGCAATCCCATGGGCACGTTGATGAGGAACACCCAGTGCCAGGTGTAGGTATCGGTGATCCAGCCGCCAAGCGTCGGGCCGATCACGGGCGCCACCACGACGGCAACGCCATAGATAGCGAAGGCCTGCCCCCGCTTCTCCGGGGGAAAGGAGTCCGCCAAGATCGCCTGCTCGCTGGTCGCCATGCCGCCGCCGCCGAGACCTTGCAGGATGCGGAACAGCACCAGCGACTGCAGATTCCAGGCGAACCCGCACAGCAGCGAGGAGACCGTGAAGGTCGCGACGCAGATCATGTAGAAGCGCTTGCGGCCGATCACGGTCGAGAGCCAGCCCGAGATCGACAGCACGATGGCGTTGGCGACGAGATAGCTGGTGATGACGTAGGTGCTCTCGTCGATGCCGACCGCCAGCCCGCCGGCGATGTGGCGCAACGCGACATTGGCGATCGTGGTGTCGAGCACCTCCATGAAGGTCGCGATCGAGACCACGAACGCAATCAGATAGGGATTGTGCCCGCCGGCCGCCGAGCGCTCCGGCGACCATCCTCCCGCGCTGCCTTGCGCGGCGTCCGTCATCGCACCCTGGTCCAGGGCACGACCGACATGCCAGGACCGACCGGCAGATCGGCCGGCCAGTTGTCGACGACGATCTTCACCGGCACGCGCTGCACCACCTTGACGTAGTTGCCGGTGGCATTCTCCGCCGGCAGCAGGCTGAACGCGGTGCCTGAGCCCGGCTGCACGGAATCGACATGTCCTGTCAGCTTGCGACCGGGATAGGCATCGATGCGGATCTCGACCGGCTGGCCCGGACGCATGTCGTTGAGCTGGGTCTCCTTGTAATTGGCGACGATCCAGACCTCGTCCGGCACGAACATCATCAGGCTCTGTCCTGCCGTGACGAAGGTTCCTTTGGCACCCGAGAGCTTGACGACACGGCCGGACTGAGCCGCGACGACGCTGGCATATTGCAGGTTCAGGTTCGCCTGATCGAGCTGCGATTGCGATTGATCGAGCTGCGCCTTGGCGCCTTCGAGCTGGGCCTGCAGCGTCTTGATGCCGACTTGCGCGGCCGTCACCGCCGTCTTGGCACGCTCTGTGTTGGCCTGCTGCGCCTGGAGATCGGAGCGGGTCTGCTGCTGCCGCTGCACGGTGCCGGCGCCCTTCTCGACCAGGTCCTGAGCGCGTGCGAATTCCTCCTGCGAGAACTGAAGCTGTGCCTGCGCCTGTTCGAACTGCGCCTGGGCCTGCTTTATCTGCTCCTGCTGGGAAACGATCTGCGCCTCGACATTGGCGATGTTGGCCTTCGAGACCGCGACCTGAGCAGCGGCCTGATCGACAGCGATACGGTAGTCGCGCTCGTCGATCTTGGCGATGAGATCACCGGCATTGACGTGCTGGTTGTCGGTGACCGGGATATCGGTCACGTAACCGCCGACCTTCGAAGCCACGGAAAAGCTGCGCGCCGCGACGAAGGCATCGTCGGTGGATTCGTAATGGCGGACCTGGAGCCAGTACAACAGTCCGCCAATCAGAGCAGCGAGTAGAACGATCGCGCCAACGCTTGCCAACAGCCAATGCTGGCGAAGCCGTTCGCGTAGCGATGGCGTCTTCGCCGGCTTCTGGTCCCTGGTGTCGCGGGCCTGATCGGGAACGGTCGTCGGAGCTTCCTCCGCCCTCTGCGGCTGCTCCGCGGACGGCTCACGCTCCCGTGTCTGAGCATCCACGCTGAACACCTTTCTCGGGATTAAACTGGCGGCAGGGCGGCCAAGCCGGCTCACGCGCCGCGAGCCCAACTACAGCACCGGGCCATGGTTCCGCTTCATGCGAGCACCATCATCATTCGTGAACGCGGTGCCCAAAAAGCAAGCGCGGCACCGGCTGCCGCGCTTGCCTCAATGTCCTTCATGGGAGACGCACCGGCGTCAGTGCGTCTTCGTCGCCTGCCATTTCTCGAGATCGGGCTTCACCTCGCCCGATCCCTGCTCTTTCTCCGGCGTGCCCTTCCAAGGTGTGTCCGTCTGTTTGTGCGAACCCCAGTCGGTCTGTTGCCGGGGATCGTCGCTGGATCGTTCCTTGCTCATCGAACTCCCTTTCCGTGAATTTCCTATGCGAAGGGGACACCGTAATAGGAGTTGATGCCGCGCACTGCGGCCTCATCACCCCAGTTCCAATCGCTGCGTTCGCCGTATTTCGGCGCGCCTTCCAGTTCCCTGGCGGTGATGCCGGTGACATACCCGCCAAGCTCGGTGTCGTACTTCAGCGACTGCCAGGGCAGCGGATAGTGCTCGTTGCCGAGGCCCATGAAACCGCCGAAACCGAGCACGGCGTAGGACACCTTGCCGCTGACCTTGTCGATCATCACGCGTTCGATCGAGCCGATCTTGTTGCGATCGGCGCCATAGACCGACGTTCCCTCGACCTTGTCACTGCCGATCAAGCGGCCCGTTTCGCTTCGATCCAGTTCACCTTGATTCAACATCTCGAGCCTCCACTCAGCCGACGCATGGATCAACCGGACGAAGAGATGATCGTTCCAAAACGCGCTCCGCAACTCGTCAGGAACATCGTGGGAAACAGGCTGTTCTCTGAACTTCAAGCCTGCAGAACCAGGAGCCGCCCGCGATGTCCCAGACCGTCTCCGACTTCATCGTCCAGCGTCTGCATCAATGGGGTGTGCGCCACATTTTCGGATATCCCGGGGACGGCATCAACGGCGTGTTCGGCGCGCTTCAACGAGCTGACGGCAAGATCGGCTTCGTGCAGGCGCGGCACGAGGAGATGGCGGCGTTCATGGCCAGCGCTTATGCGAAGTTCTCCGGCCAGCTCGGTGTCTGCATCGCGACTTCCGGCCCCGGCGCCTCGCATCTCATTACCGGCCTCTACGATGCGCTGCTGGATCATCAGCCGGTGCTCGCGATCGTCGGCCAGCAATCGCGCAATGCGCTCGGCGGGAACTACCAGCAGGAACTCGATCTGGTCTCGATGTTCAAGGACGTCGCCGGAGCCTACGTGATGCAGGCGTCCTCGCCCGCGCAGGTTCGCCACCTTATCGATCGATCGGTGCGGACCGCGCTGGCCCGGCGGATCCCGACGGCGATCATTCTGCCCAATGATCTCCAGGAGGAGCCCTACGAAGACCCGCCCCGCGCGCACGGCACGCTGCATTCCGGCGTCGGCTACAGTGCCCCGCGCATCATGCCGCGCGAGACCGAGCTTGACCGCGCTGCAGAGGTGCTCAATGCCGGCAAGAAGGTCGCGATGCTCATTGGCGCGGGTGCGCTCCACGCCACCGACGAGGTGATCGCGGTTGCCGACCGGCTGTCGGCCGGCTGCGCCAAGGCGCTGCTCGGCAAGGCCGCGCTGCCGGACGATTTGCCTTGGGTCACCGGCTCGATCGGCCTGCTCGGCACCGAACCGAGCTACAACATGATGATGGAATGCGACACGCTGCTGATGGTCGGCTCAGCCTTCCCCTATGCCGAATTTCTGCCGAAGGAAGGCGCCGCGCGCGGCGTGCAGATCGACATCGACGCCAGCATGATGTCGATCCGCTTTCCCATGGAGGTCGGCCTCGTCGGCGACGCCGCCGAGACGCTGCGTGCGCTGCTGCCACGGCTCGCAGCCAGGACCGACGGCGCCTGGCGCAAGGGCATCGAAGACGACGTCGCAAAATGGTGGAAGACGCTGGACGACCGCGCGCATCAGCCGGCCGCACCCGTCAATCCGCAACTCGTCGCCCGGGAATTGTCCCCGCGATTGCCGGACCGCGCCATCATCACCAGCGATTCCGGCTCCTGCGCCAACTGGTTCGCGCGCGATCTCAAGATGCGGCGCGGGATGACGGCGTCGCTCTCAGGCGGTCTCGCCTCGATGGGCGCCGCTGTGCCTTACGCGCTCGCGGCGAAATACGCCCATCCGGACCGGCCGGTGATCGCATTGGTCGGTGACGGTGCCATGCAGATGAACAACATGGCCGAGCTGATCACGGCCGCGAAATACTGGCGCGCCTGGCGCGATCCGCGGTTCATCGTCTGCGTCTTCAACAACGAGGATCTCAACCAGGTCACCTGGGAGCAGCGCGTCATCAACGGCGATCCCAAGTTCGAGGCCTCGCAGCGCATTCCCGACGTACCCTACTCTCGCTTCGCCGAGATGATCGGCCTGCGCGGCATCTTCGTCGACAGTCCGGAACTGCTCGGCTCGGCATGGGAGCAGGCGCTGGCGAGCGAGACGCCCGTCGTGCTGGAGGTGAAGACCGACCCCGAGGTGCCGCCGCTGCCACCGCACATCACCCTGCAGCAGGCGAAGAACTTCTCGCTCGCCCTGATGAAGGGCGACCCGAACGAGAGCAGCGTGATCAAGGGAGCGGCACGGCAGGTTCTGGAAACGATCCTGCCGGGCAAGGAATGAGGTCGAGCATGAGCGATTTTCGCGATATCCAGCATGGCGTCAATGATCCGGTCGATGGCCTCGACGTGAAACGGCAGATCAATGACAAGCGGACGCCACACGAGCGGGCGCAACGTCACGCCGACGTCCGTGCCGAGGCGACCGCGGTGCCGACCGAGCCGTTTCTGCCAGAACGGCTTCGGCGCAAGCCGACCGATCCCATCAATCCGCGCACCGGCCGACATCCCGCGGACTAACCGTTAGGAACTCCGCCCGCTGCAGCGTGTTGGTCGGCGCAACATCGCGCAGCAAAGGGCTGCGCACCCATTCGGAGGGACGAACCATGAAACGTACGATCATCGCAGCCGCCTGCGTACTCCTGGCGGGCCCCGCGCTCTCGCAGTCGCTTGGCGAGAAGACCGGCGTCAATTCGGCGCTCGGCGTCGCGCCCGCAACCGCCGACTTCGTCAAGGAGGTGGCCATCAGCGACATGTTCGAGATCGAATCGAGCAAGCTCGCGGAGCAGAAGGGCAACGCGCAGGAAAAGACTTTCGCGCAGCAGATGGTGACCGACCACACCAAGACCAGCAGCGAACTGAAGGGCCTTGTCAGCGGCGGCAAGGTGCAAGCGACCCTGCCGACCGCTCTCGACAGCTCGCACCAGAGCAAGCTCGACAAGCTCAAGAGCGCGAACGACAAGGACTTCAGTTCGGACTACAACTCATACCAGGTCAGTGCCCATGAGGACGCGGTCTCGCTGTTCGAGCGCTATTCCAAGGGTGGCGACAATTCCGCGCTGAAGGACTGGGCCGGCAAGACGCTGCCGGCGCTGAAGCACCATCTCGACATGGCCAAGGAACTCGGCAAGGCCCCGAGCGTCGGACAATCCAAATAAACGTCGTTCGAGTAAACATCCTTTGAGGACGCCGGCCTGCCGGCGTCCTCTCGTTTTGCAACGATGCCTGGCTCCGCGCATTGAGGTCGCAAAAGCGCGGAGACCCTCATGACCCAGCAAGACAAGACCTCGCTCACTCGCCGGCACGTCGTCCACGCCGCGAGCGCAACGCTCGCGGCAGCTTCGGTTGCCTCTACGACAGCGAAAGGAGACTCGTCCATGGCCGAGCAGAAACTGGTCGATCCCGTGACCCGCTATCCGAAGCCACCGTTCCAGAAGCAGTCGCAGCCCTGGCCGGGCCTCGCCGGCAAGATGGAGCCGCGGCCGGACCATGGCGAGACCAGCTACAAGGGCTCCGGCCGCCTCGCCGGCCGCAAGGCACTGATCACCGGCGGCGATTCCGGCATGGGCCGTGCCGCCGCAATCGCCTATGCGCGCGAAGGCGCCGACGTCGCAATCAACTATCTGCCGGCGGAAGAGCCCGACGCGCAGGAGGTGATCGCGCTGATCAAGAAGGAAGGCCGCACCGGCCTCGCCGTTCCCGGCGACCTCAGGGATGAAGCCTTCTGCAAGAAACTGGTCGAGCAGGCGGTGCAAGGCCTCGGCGGCCTCGACATCATCGTCAACAACGCAGCCCGGCAGCAGACGCGAGCTTCGGTCCTGGACGTTTCTTCGGAAGACTTCGACGCAACCATGAAGACGAATATCTACGCGCCGTTCTGGATCATCAAGGCGGCGCTTCCGCATCTCAAGCCGGGTTCTTGCATCATCGGCACGACTTCCGAGCAGGCTTACGACCCTTCGCCGGATCTCTACGACTACGCACAGACCAAGGCCGCGACGATGAACTACGTGAAGTCGCTGGCCAAGCAGCTCGCGTCCAAGGGCATCCGCGTCAACGGCGTCGCTCCCGGACCGATCTGGACGCCGCTCCAGGTCTCCGGCGGCGCCACGATGGAAAAGCTGGAAAAATTCGGCGGAATGACGCCGCTCGGCCGTCCCGGTCAGCCGGTCGAGCTGGCCTCGATCTACGTGCAGCTGGCCGCGGCCGACGCGAGCTATGCGACCGGACAGGTGTACGGCTCCTCGGGCGGCGCTGGGCACCCGTAGAGCTGCAGCACGCAGGAACAATCATCAAGCCACGGCCGTTACAAAACTGTCATGGAGATCTTTTTAGCAGCCGTGGACTGATGACGCTCGCAACCGTCAAACCAACGCGGATCGATATCGCCATCGCGAACGAGATCGCGGATCATACCAACTCGGAGCTCGAGCAGACCGCGCAAGCGTTGACCTGGGGCGCGGACGAGCATGTGCTCCTTGCTCTCGCCGCGGCCGGCTGGCTTTATGCCCGTATCCGACCTGCCGAAGAGCGCCGTGCAGCCAATCACATTCTGGCCGTGTCGGTTGCGACGGCGGTGCTGCCGCACATCCTGAAATCCGCATTCGACCAGCTCAGGCCGGACCGGCTGACACTGCAAGGCCATTGGCGCGGCATCCCGTTCTCAGGACAGCCGCGCGACGCCTTCCCGTCCGGCCACGCCGTGCATATGGGCGCTCTGGCTTCGGCTGCCGGCCTGCTGCCTCCAGTCCCACGTCGTCTCCTCCGTGCCACAGCCACAGCCCTGTCGCTCTCGCGTATCGCGCTGCTCGCGCACTGGGCGAGCGACGTCGTCGCGGGCTTCACTCTCGGCGTCGTCGTCGAGCGCATGCTGAGGCCGTTGACCCTAACGAGACCCAACCGCCGATCGTCCAAGCCACGAGCCCGGCGATGACCGAATATATCCTGCGCTTCATCATAGGGGGCTTGATCGTGTCCGCTTTCGCGATCCTCGGCGACATGCTCAAGCCGAAGAGTTTTGGCGGCCTGTTCGGGGCCGCGCCATCGGTCGCACTCGCCACGCTCGGAATCGCGGTCGTTCAGCACGGCCCGCAATATGCCGCAGCCGAAAGCTGGACCATGATCTACGGTGCGATTGCTCTCGCCTGCTACAGCGTCACGGCCTGCCATCTCCTGATGAGGTTTCGGCTCGCGGCGCTGACCGCCACCATGGTCGCTTTTGCCGTATGGCTTGCGGTCGCCTTCGGCCTGCTCGCGGGCCTTGGAGGTGCCGCCTGATGCTGGTCAAGTTGTCATCTTCGGCGCTCAAGCAGACGCGCTGGTACGAATACGGCGTCCGCTTCCTGCTCGGGGGCCTCGCAACGGTTTTCACGGGGATCGTTGGCGCACGCTTCGGCGTCTCCGTCGGCGGGCTCTTCCTCGCACTTCCCGCCATCTTCTGCGCCAGCGCGACGCTGATCGAAAGCCACGAGCGGCGCCGCAAGGAAAAGGCTGGCCTCAGCGGGAGGAGACGCGGACAGCAGGCTGCAGCGCTCGATGCTGCGGGAGCCGGCCTAGGAAGCATTGGCCTGGCTGCGTTCGCCGCTACGTTTTACGCCCTGAGTTCAACACATACGGTGGGCGCGCTCGCCGCCGCCATTCTGGTATGGACCGCCGTCTCGGTGTCGGCGTGGTGGCTCAGGCGGAAGCTCAGGAATCCCCGTCGCCATCCGCAGCCCGGCAGCCGAGCGCGATCGGCGCAAGGCCACGGATTCTCCTCGTAGCATCAGGAAATCATACACCTCGGCTGCGGCATGAAGCTGCAAGGCGCACGCCGACGGCGTCCCGTTGACTGCCTTCCGGCAAGCTCGCCAGTTCGCGCTGCAGACGCTGCCTCTGCGCGTCAAGGCGCTGTCCGAAGGTGTGTGGTTCAGACCGTCTTCGCATCATCCGTCCTCGGTGGTTGCAGGCCTGGGCTGTTGGCCCAGCGCTCGACTTGCTCGATCACCTTCTGGTGGCTCGGACGCACCGGCTTGGGCGGCTCGGGCTCGTCGGAAAGCTTGCGGGGTAACCTGACTTCGTCTGTCATGACCCATCTCCCTTTCCCTTAAAATGCGTTTCCCCGAGAATCGTTTCTAAGTCGTAATCCATTGATTTTTATCGACTATATTGCCAGATCGACTTTTTTTGGACTCCTGTGGAACTCACGTCAAGTTTAGCAACTTACTCACTTTGCGTGATCGACCTGAATGACCTTCGCGCCGAACGGCGCCGAGCGCCTTCAGGTCATGCTCTCCCCAGAAGAGCTGACCGCAGTTGACGATTTCCGGTTCAAACACCGCATGCGAACGCGGGCCGCGGCCGTCCGCGAGTTGCTCAAGTTTGGCCTGGCCGCCGCGGGCGTCGATGCGACGACGGGCATCAAGTCGAGCAGCTTCGGGGTATTCGGCCGCGGACCCGACGGACATACCCAGGGCGATCCTGAAGGCTAACCTAAAAGCCGTCTCATAAAACAAAACGACCCCGGCACGGTGGGTGCCAGGGCCGTCCTTGGAGATTACTTCCGGCTCACCGGGGGCATGATAACCGGAAGCAATCTTTCGACTCTTCGCGCGAGGATTCGTTCCTCAAATTAACCGGTCGGCGCATCGCCGGAATCGTCCGGCATCACGCCGGAGCCCGGCGTCTTGGTGTTGTCGTTGAGTTTGGGATCCCGCGTCGCCTCACGCGATGGCGAGCCTTTTGTATTGGTTGTATTGGTCTTGTGCACGGTCTGCGCACGCTGCTTGTCGCGCGGCTGCTCCTCTCCGCGCTTGTCCTTGACGATGCCGTGGTCGGAATGCGCCATGATGTCCTCTCGCCTCGTTTGATGCCGTGAAGCGGTTACGCGCTGGCACAACGAATGTTCCAGCGCGCGCGAGGCTCACGCAGCGCTAGCTATGCGTCGCGTGTGTCGCGGCCGCCGCATTTTCCTGATGCACTTGCCGGACCGTGGTCGCCGTCGCGAAAGCGACCGAGACGCCGAAGGCAAGGATGAGTGAGAGAAGTGCAAGACGTGGAGCCATCGCAAAACCTCCTTCTGGAAACGAGAATCAACGCGACCGACTATTCCTCGATGATTCCCGATTAATCGCTCACATTCCGTGAGCGGTCTCACACGCAGATTGACGAAACCGGCGGTGCTCACGCATCCTGCATTTGGAGGACGCGGACCTTGACGGGCGGAATTTCACCGTCCAGCCAGTCCTGCTCGGTCGCCAATGCGTTCCAAGCATCCGCCATGCGCGAATAGCGCTTGTTGGCGGGTTTCCCTTCCGCGCGTTCGGCGAGTTGCAGGCAGTTGTCGGCGTTATTCCTGAAGATGTCAGACTGTTTCATGGATGAGACGTGGGTACGGAACTCTCGCATCGCAACCGCCCTTAACGGATCGTAACGTTCAGGGAACTTCGCGCCCCATCGGTCATTGATATCGATGCGAGTTCTTGTCGCGATCATCCTGATGTTCGTCAGCAGCGCAGCGCTTGCCGACAGCACCGGCGAGCGGAGGCCGGGCGACCGGGCGCCGACGGCCACCGACGTCATCAGCGGTCTCTACGCGTTCAGTCGTTTTCAACAGGGGCTCCTGGAGAGCACCGATCTCAAGGGCAATGCGGAAGTGCAGAACCTCGCCGCCTTGCGCGCCGAGGAGGCGGCGAAACGCGACAAGGCCTTGAAGGACATTCAGGAGGCGATCGGCGCCGAACCGCGCGTCGGCAAGACCGCAGCGAGCGCAAGCCTCACGGAACCCGACGATTCGGACGGACCCGCTTATGTCCGGACATTCTATGCCGCGCAAATTCCCGAATATGAAACCGCCATCACGCTGCTCGAACTCTATTTGAAGGCGCCCGATAATGCTGCGCTTGCCACTTTTGCCCGCGAGCAACTGCCGGTGCTGCGCGCGCAGGTGGGAGATGCGGAGCGGACGATGGCAGACAAATAGCGCCCCGTTTTGTCTTCCGGCAGCCGCCCGAGGGCCCCTGCACTCCCGATTGGCAAGCCCGGGATGTGACCGCAAAAAACAGCAAATCGGGTTCCAGAATTCTTTGGAACCAGATGGAACCATTCTCGTTTTCCGTCGTTGTTTTGGCCGGGCTGAGCAAAACGGGTTCCAATTCTCGCGCCGCAGGCTTGGCGCTTGATTTCGAATTTGGCTGACGCTCTATTTTGATGTGTCGCGTCACGCCTTAAGATTCGGCCGACGCTTGCGGGGGAATGAGTATGAGCGACCTCGATTCCGGAACGGCATCACGCTCCGGTCGTCGCGTCTCGAAACCTAAACCCAACGGCACGTCGGAGCCGGATTCCCGGCCGGAATTGCTGCTCGCACTGCAAGCGATGCGCAGCGGCGATTTCTCGGTGCGCATGAGCGGCGATTATCTCGGCATCGACGGCAAGATTGCCGACACTTTCAATGAAATCATCGCCGCCAACCAGCGCATGGCACAGCAGCTCGAGCTGGTCGGCCAGGTGGTGGGCCGCGAGGGTAAGACGCGGCAACGTGTGAAGTTCGGCCTCGCCTCCGGCTCCTGGGCCGACATGGAGGGCTCCGTCAACACGCTGATCGACGATCTGCTCTGGCCGACGCGCGAAGTGACGCGCGCGGTCGCAGCGGTCGCGCAAGGCGACCTGCTCCAGACCGTCAAGCTCGACGTCGACGGCCGTCCGCTGCGCGGCGAATTTTTGCAATCGGCGACCATCGTCAACACGATGATCAAGCAACTCGGCGTGTTCACCTCCGAGGTGACGCGCGTCGCGCGCGAGGTCGGCACCGAGGGCAAGCTCGGCGGCCAAGCCCAGGTGCCGGAGGTGACAGGCGTCTGGAAGGATTTGACCGAGAGCGTCAACTCGATGGCGAACAATTTGACCAACCAGGTTCGCAACATCGCCGAGGTGACGATCGCGGTGGCGAACGGCGACTTGTCCAAGAAGATCACCGTCGACGTTCGCGGCGAGATCCTTCAGCTCAAGGAAGCCATCAACACGATGGTGGACCAGCTCCGTTCCTTCGCCTCCGAAGTGACGCGCGTGGCGCGCGAGGTCGGCACCGACGGCAAGCTCGGCGGACAGGCGATCGTGCCCGGCGTCGCCGGCACCTGGAAGGATTTGACGGACTCCGTCAACGCGATGTGCGGCAACCTCACTGCACAGGTCCGCAATATCGCCAACGTCACCACCGCCGTCGCGCGCGGCGACCTCTCGCGCAAGATTACCGTGGACGTGCGCGGCGAGATTTTGGAGCTGAAGGACACCATCAACACCATGGTGGACCAGCTGAACTCTTTCGCTTCGGAAGTGACGCGCGTCGCGCGCGAGGTCGGTACCGAAGGCAAGCTCGGCGGCCAGGCCCAGGTGCCCGGTGTGGCCGGCACCTGGAAGGACCTCACCGACAACGTCAACTTCATGGCCTCGAACCTGACCGCGCAGGTCCGCAACATCGCCGATGTCGCCACCGCCATCGCCGGCGGCGATTTGTCGAAGAAGATCACCGTGAACGTGTCGGGCGAGATCCTTCAGTTGAAGGAAACGCTCAACACCTGCGTGGACCAGCTCAACGCCTTTGCCGGCGAAGTCACGCGCGTGGCGCGCGAGGTCGGCACCGAGGGACGGCTGGGTGGCCAGGCCAATGTGCTCGGCGTCGCCGGCACCTGGAAGGATTTGACGGAAAGCGTCAACTCGATGGCGTCGAACCTGACCGCGCAGGTCCGCAACATCGCCGAGGTGACGACGGCGGTCGCCGGCGGCGACTTGTCGAAGAAGATCACCGTGGACGTGCGCGGCGAGATTCTGGAGCTGAAGGACACCATCAATACGATGGTGGACCAGCTCAACGCCTTCGCCGGCGAAGTCACGCGCGTCGCGCGCGAGGTCGGCACCGAAGGCAAGCTCGGCGGTCAGGCCCAGGTCCGCGGCGTGGCCGGCACCTGGAAGGACTTGACGGACTCGGTCAACTCGATGGCCTCGAACCTGACCGGCCAGGTCCGCAACATCGCCGAAGTCGCGACTGCGGTCGCCAAGGGCGATTTGTCGAAGAAGATCACCGTGAACGTGTCGGGCGAAATCCTTCAGTTGAAGGAGACGCTCAACACCATGGTCGACCAGCTCAACGCCTTCGCCGGTGAAGTCACGCGCGTGGCACGCGAGGTCGGTACCGAAGGCAAGCTCGGCGGTCAGGCCCAGGTGCCGGGCGTCGCCGGCACATGGAAGGACCTCACCGACAACGTCAACTCGATGGCGGGCAACCTCACCGCCCAGGTCCGCAACATCGCCGAGGTCGCAACCGCCATCGCCGGCGGCGACCTCTCACGCAAGATCACGGTGGACGTCCGCGGCGAGATACTTCAGCTCAAGGACACCTTAAACACGATGGTCGACCAGCTCAACCGCTTCGCGGGCGAGGTGACGCGCGTGGCGCGCGAGGTCGGCACCGAAGGGCGGCTTGGCGGTCAGGCCAACGTGCCCGGCGTCGCCGGCACCTGGAAGGATTTGACCGACAGCGTGAACTCGATGGCCGGCAACCTCACTGCCCAGGTCCGCAACATCGCTGAAGTCACCACCGCCGTGGCGCGCGGTGACCTGTCGCGCAAGATCACAGTGGACGTGAAGGGCGAAATCCTCGAGCTCAAAAATACCATCAACACCATGGTGGACCAGCTCAACGGCTTTGCCGGCGAAGTGACGCGCGTCGCGCGCGAGGTCGGCACCGAAGGCAAGCTCGGCGGCCAGGCCGAGGTGCCCGGCGTCGCCGGCACCTGGAAAGACCTCACCGACAACGTCAACTTCATGGCCTCGAACCTGACGGCCCAGGTCCGCAACATCGCCGAGGTCGCGACCGCGATCGCCGGCGGCGACCTTTCCAAAAAGATCACAGTGGACGTGCGCGGCGAAATCCTTCTGCTGAAGGACACCTTGAACACGATGGTCGAGCAGCTCCGCTCTTTCGCCGCCGAAGTGACGCGCGTGGCGCGCGAGGTCGGCACCGAAGGCCGGCTCGGTGGTCAGGCCGTCGTGCCCGGCGTCGGCGGCACCTGGAAGGATCTCACCGACAACGTCAACCTCCTGGCCGCGAACCTCACCACCCAGGTCCGCAACATCGCCGAAGTGACGACCGCCGTGGCGCGCGGCGACTTGTCGCGAAAAATCACCGTGGACGTGAAGGGCGAAATCCTCGAGCTGAAAAACACTATCAACACCATGGTGGACCAGCTCAACGCCTTCGCCGGGGAAGTTACCCGCGTCGCCCGCGAGGTTGGCACCGAAGGGGAGCTCGGCGGCCAGGCCCAGGTGCCCGGTGTGGCCGGCACCTGGAAGGACCTCACGGACACCGTCAACTTCATGGCGGCGAACCTGACGGAGCAGGTCCGCGGCATCGTCAAAGTGGTGACTGCGGTCGCCAACGGCGACCTCAAGCAGAACCTCACGGTGAAGTCGAAGGGCGAGGTCGCAGCCCTCGCCGACACCATCAACAACATGACCGAGACGCTCGCGACCTTCGCCGATCAGGTGACGTCAGTGGCGCGCGAAGTCGGCGTCGAAGGCCGCCTCGGCGGTCAGGCTGACGTGCCCGGTGCCGCCGGCACCTGGAAGGACCTCACCGGCAACGTCAACCTCCTGGCGGCGAACCTCACCTCGCAGGTGCGCGCGATCGCGGAAGTGGCGACCGCCGTGACCAAAGGCGATTTGACGCGGTCGATCCAGGTCGACGCCCGCGGCGAAGTGGCTGAGCTGAAAGACAACATCAACACGATGATCACGAATCTCCGTCTCACGACGGACGTGAACACCGAGCAGGACTGGCTGAAGACCAACCTCGCCAAATTCACCAACATGCTCCAGGGCCAGCGCGATCTTGCCACCGTCGGCCGGCTGCTGCTGACCGAATTGTCGCCGCTGGTGAACGCCCACACCGGGGTGATCTACCAGGTCGAGAGCGAGGATAGTCCGCAGCTTCTGTTGCTCGCCTCCTATGCCGGCGACGGCGTCTATCCGTATCAGCGCGTGCTCCCGCTCGGCGACGGCCTGATCGGCCAATGCGCACTCGATCGACGACCGCGCGTCATCGCCGACATTCCACCCGACGTGGTGCCGATCAACTCGGCATTGTTCCGCGTCGCGCCGAAGAACCTCGTGGTGCTGCCGGTGCTGTTCGAAGGCCAGGTCAAGGCGGTGATCGAGCTCGCCTCGCTCACTTCATTCACGACCTCGCAGATGACGTTCCTGGAGCAGCTCACCGACTCCATCGGCATCGTGCTCAATTCGATCGAGGCGACGATGCAGACCGAAGGCCTGCTCAAGCAGTCGCAGCAGCTCGCCGGCGAGCTCCAGACCCAGCAGCGCGAGTTGCAGCAGACCAACGACCAGCTCGAGCAGAAGGCGCAGCAGCTCGCCGAGCGCAACGTCGAGGTCGAACGCAAGAACCAGGAAATCGAGCAGGCCCGCCGCGCGCTGGAGGAGAAGGCGACCGAGCTGGCGCTGACCTCCAAGTACAAGTCCGAATTCCTCGCCAATATGAGTCACGAGCTGCGCACGCCGCTGAACTCGATCCTGATCCTGGGACAGCAGCTTACCGACAACCCGGACGGCAACCTCACCGGCAAGCAGGTCGAATTCGCCCGCACCATCCACGGCGCCGGGACCGATCTGCTCAACCTCATCAGCGACATCCTCGACCTCTCCAAGATCGAGTCAGGCACGGTGACCGTTGACGCCGAGGAAATCCTGACCGCGAACCTGCTGGAAACCGTCGGGCGGCCGTTCCGGCACGAGGCCGAAAACCGCAATCTGTCGTTCAAGATCGAGGTGGATCCGAACCTTGCACGCAGCATCGTCACCGACTCCAAGCGCCTTCAGCAGGTCCTCAAGAACCTGCTCTCCAACGCCTTCAAGTTCACCGCCGAGGGCGAGGTGCGCCTGAAGGTCGCCACCGTGGTCGGCGGCTGGGGCACGGATCACCCGGTGCTGAACTCCGCGCCAGCCGTGATCGCGTTCGAAGTGTCCGACACCGGCATCGGCATTCCCGTTGAGAAGCAGAAGCTGATCTTCGAGGCGTTCCAGCAGGCGGATGCCGGCACCAGCCGCAAATATGGCGGCACCGGGCTTGGTCTCGCGATCAGTCGCGAACTCGCGAGCCTGCTCGGCGGCGAAATCCATCTGCGGAGTGCCCCCAGCAAGGGCTCGGCCTTCACACTCTATCTGCCGCTGAAATACTCCGGTCCGACGCTCGCGCCACGCGTTGCGCCTTCGTTTCAGCATCAGCCGCCCGCACTGCAACCGCCCGCGCCCGAGCAACGCGTCATCGAGCAATTGCCCGACGACCGGCTCAACCTCGAGCCCGGCGACACCATCCTGCTCATCGTCGAGGACGATCCGCACTACGCGCGTATTCTCATCGACCTCGCCCGCGACAAGGGTTTCAAGGTTCTGGTCGCTGCGCGCGGCGCGGAGGCGCTGGAGCTTGCCAAGCAATACCAGCCGCGGGCCGTCTCGCTCGACGTGTTCCTGCCTGACATGCTCGGCTGGACGGTGCTGAGCCAGCTCAAGCACAATCCGCTGACCCGCCACATCCCGGTGCAGATCATCACGCTCGACGAGGACCGCCAGCATGCGCTGGCGCGCGGCGCGTTCTCCTTCGTCAACAAGCCGACCACGACCGAGGGCGTCTCGGCCGCGCTGACGCAGATCAAGGAATATGCGCGGCCGCGACGCAAGCGGCTCTTGATCGTCGAGGACAACGAGGCCGAGCAGCTCTCGATCCGCGAGCTGCTGCATCACGACGACATCGAGATCGTGACGACCGACACCGGCGCCGGCGCCCTCTCGATGTTGCGCGAATCGCCCTGCGATTGCGTGGTGCTCGACCTCAGGCTGCCCGACATGAGTGGCTTCGAGGTGCTGGACCAGATCCGCAACGACGAGACGCTGTCCAACATTCCGGTCGTGGTCTTCACCGGGCGCGAGCTTTCGGCGGAGGAGGATGCGGAACTCCACACCATGGCGCGCAGCATCGTGGTGAAGGGCGTGGAGTCGCCCGAACGCCTGCTCGACGAGACCGCACTGTTCCTGCATCGCGTGATCACGGAACTGCCGGTCGAGAAGCAGCGCATGCTGGAGAAGTTGAACAGCTCCGACGAGGACCTGATCGGCAAGACCGCGCTGCTCGTCGACGACGACGCCCGCAACATCTTCGCGCTGTCGAGCGTGCTGGAACGGCGCGGCATGAAGGTGCTGACGGCGACCACCGGCCGCGAGGCGGTGACGCTGGTCGAATCCAACCCGGAAATCGCCATCGTGCTGATGGACATCATGATGCCGCAGATGGATGGCTATCAGACCATCGGCGTGATCCGGGAGAACCCGGCTTTCTTGCGCCTGCCGATCATCGCGCTGACCGCCAAGGCCATGAAGGGCGATCGCGAGAAGTGCCTGGAAGCCGGAGCGTCCGACTACCTCGCCAAACCCGTCAACACCGATCAATTGCTGCTTGCGATCCGCATGTGGCTGCACCGCTGAGTTTGGATCCGGGAATGGACCACGAAAAGGTCAACATCCTCCTCGTCGACGACCAGCCGGCCAAGCTGCTCGCCTATGAGGTGATATTGAAGGATCTCGGCGAGAACCTCGTGATCGCCTCGTCCGGCCGCGAAGCGCTGGAGGTGCTGCTCAAGACCGAGATCGCGGTGATCCTGGTCGACGTCTGCATGCCCGAGCTCGACGGTTTCGAGCTTGCTGCGATGATCCGCGAGCATCCGCGCTTCCAGAAGACCGCGATGATCTTCATCTCGGCGATTCAAGTCAGCGACATCGACCGTTTGCGCGGCTACGAGATGGGTGCGGTCGATTACGTGCCAGTGCCAGTCGTACCGGAGGTGCTGCGCGCCAAGGTCAAGGTGTTTGCCGAACTCTATCGCAAGACCCGCGAACTCGAACGGCTGAACCAGGATCTCGAGGATCGCGTGCGCGCGCGCACGGCCGAACTGGAAAATTCCACCGCAAAGCTGCGCGAGAGCGAAGAGCGGCGCAGCATGGCGATCGCTGCCGGCAAGATGGGGTCCTGGGACTGGGACTGGGTCAACGGCGACTGGATGTGGGACGAAGGCCAGTACCGCATTTTTGGTGTGACGCCGGAGACCTTCAACGTCACCTTGGCCAACATCCAGGCGCTGCTGCACCCCGAAGACGTCGACCGGTTCGGTCTGGCGATCACCGCATTCAATACCGGCGCACACGCTTATGAAGGCGAGTTTCGCGTCAGCCGGCCCGATGGCGAGGTGCGCTGGTGTGTCGGCACGGCGGCCGCTACGGTGGACCAGGGCGGCCGCGTGGTGCGTGTGAGCGGCGTCACCGTCGATATCACCGAACGCAAACGGGCCGAAGAGCGACAAAATCTGCTGGCGCGCGAGGTCGATCATCGCGCCAAGAATGCACTGGCGCTGGCGCAGTCGATCGTGCGCCTCACCCGTGCCGACGAGGTCAAGGCTTACGTCAACGCGGTCGAGGGGCGCATCAATGCGCTGGCGCGCGTGCACACGATCCTGTCGCTGTCGAGCTGGCAGGGCGCCGAACTCTCAAAGCTGATCGATGAGGAGCTCGCGCCCTATTCGCTCGGCGGCCAGATCAAGCTGACGGGTCCTGAGGTTCAGTTGCTGCCGGCGACCGCCCAGACGCTCGCGCTGGCGCTGCACGAGCTTTTCACCAACTCGGCCAAATATGGCGCGCTCTCGACGCGGTCGGGCCGCCTCTTGATCGGCTGGCAGGTCGAGGAGGATCACCTCTCACTGAGCTGGGAGGAATCCGGCGGTCCGCTGGTGCGGACGCCGAAATCTCGCGGCTTCGGCACACGGAGCCTGCTGGCGAGCGTCGAGTCCCAGCTCGGCGGTCAGGCGCAATTCGATTGGCGCGCCGAGGGGCTACTGTGCCGCCTGGAGGTGCCGCTGACCCGCAGGACCGCGGCAACGATCGCGCAAGATAAAGTCGACACCGCCAGCTCCGCCGAATTGCAGCGCGCATCCGGTTAGCCAGACGCCGCCCTCGTCATGTGCTGCGACGACGACGACCACGGTTCGCGAGCGATCCGGCCCTCGAGCCAGGCTTCCGTCCGGGCGAGATCACGCAATGCCTTGGCATAGCGGCGTGCCGCGCTGCGCTCTGCGCCGCGTGGCAGATGGCGCGCCTTGCGCAGCATGTCCGCGGCCGCGTTGCGATAGGCGAGCGAGCGGTAAAGAAAAACGACCTTACCCATATCCAATGTTCCTGTGTTGACGCCGTTCATCCTCGCAAGTCCGGCATGAACGTCGGATGAAGCGGCGGATGACAATTCCCTCATGTGGATGGAACCCCAGGATCATCGTGCGCGTTTGCATGCAGAATCGAGGGTCGGTTCCATGCGTGCGAAAAAGTCGCCCAAGAAATCACCGAGCCTGATCTCTCCCACCGGCGTCATCAAGCTCGTGACGCATACGATGATGGGCGCAGCTCTCGGGCTCGCATTGGGTCTCGCGCTCACCTTGTCCAATCCGGCGGTCGCCAATCTGCTCAATCACGGCGGAAACCAGGCCGTCCTCGTCTTCGTCCTCACATTGGTGACGACGTTCGCGATCGGGGCGACACTCACGGGCGTCGTGTTCATCCTTGCCGAAGACAAGGAATCTTGAAGCGCGCGTGAAGCACGGCAATTGCTTTGTCAGGAACTCTCGCGGCGAATAGCGGTTGGCTACCTGCGTCAAATTAACCCAGGGAGTTCCCGCGCATGAAGACGACCAAGCTCGCTCTCGCCGTGATGTTGGCAACCGGCCTCGCAGTCACCCCGTTCGCCGCCCAAGCGAAGTCGCACAAGGCGAAACATGGATCGGCGATGTCATCGTCGCAGACGACGGGCGCAAACACCAAATCCTCCAAGGGCGCCGATCCCTCTGGTCAAGGTGGTTCCGGTCCCGGCTCCGATCAGGGCGGCACCATGACGAACAACAAGAGCGGAATGAGCAATACCAAGTAAGCTCACGGCCGTTCACCGAAGGCCCCGCGATCGCGGGGCCTTTTTGCTTTGGTGTTAGGTTGTTGTTTTCGGAAAACCGCTTCGCACTTTTCCGGATCATGCTTTAGGGCCGCTGGCCGTAGAAGTCGTCTTCACCAGATGGTCGAGCTGCGCGCGCTTGCGTGCGATCAGAAGCTGGGCCGCGGCATCGTCGAGCCCTTCGCGCTGCAATTGCCGGATGGCAGAGCCCAATTCGAGAATCTCGGCGCGCAGTCTCAGGATCCGGTACGTGTCCGGGTCTTCCTCCACCGCGTGCCCCAAAACTCTCAGCGGCGCGCGATCGCGTGCAAGGAATTCCCGAATTGATGGCCTGATGTCTTCACGGGACGAAGGCGTACCCGGTCACGAACATCTGGCAGCACATCGCCGCCGCCAGCGGCCTTCCATTCGCCGATCAGCAGGTTGATTTTCTGCCGCAGACCCATCTGCGCCAGGGCCTCTTCTGTGCAGTCGCGGTCGCGATCGACGAGGTCGCGCACGGATGCCTCGATACTGGCCATCTCCAGCCTCAAGGCACTGATTTTACGTCGAATTTCATTAATTCTGTTGTCCATGACTTGTTAGAACAAAATAAGAACATATAGTCAAGTCACGATTTCAGAATGGAGAGGGCAGATGCGGGTTCAGGGTAAATACGACGCCAAGACTTTTCTCGATGCGAAGGTTTTCCTCGCCGAGCAGATGACGCGGACGCAAGGGCTGAGACTGAAGCGGCTGAGCGAGGAAGCCTATCAGCCCGCGCAATATAATCGGGATCTGTCCTCCAATGAAGCCGCGCGGCGCATCCAGGAGCTGGAGGCCGAGATCGAGCTGGCGAACTCCTTCTAGCCAGCTGCATCGCGCATCCGGAACGTTGCCGGCGCACTTCGGAACCATGGCTTTGCCGAAAGGTTTTCTCCCGGCCAAGGGAGAATCAGAATGGCACGCAAGGCAAAGAAACGACGCTACTCGCGCAGCTCCGGCAGCGATGTCGAAAGCGAGATGAAGCGCTACAAGAAGGGTACCGCGAAGAGCGGGCCTGGCGGTCGTGGCGGGCGCGTGAAGAGCCGCAAGCAGGCGATCGCGATCGGACTGTCGAAGGCGCGCAAGAAAGGCAAGAAGGTGCCGAAGAAGGCCTCGAAGCGGAAGGCATCCAAGAAAAAAACGAGCAAGAAAAAGACGAGCAAGAAAACGTCCAGGCGCAAATCCACTAAGCGGTAGTGGTAACCCGCGTCAGATCATGCTCCCCGGTATGAAGCAGCGGATCGCAATCCCGAACGCGGTCTTCACCGGCCAGACCATGGTGCGCCCCGCCCGGTTCGGCTCGGTGATGACGGCTTCATCGGGCACGTCCACCCATTGACCGTCAAGCCGGACGCGATAGTGCCCCTCATGCGATTCCCAATCGGGATCCGAGACGGCAAATCCGTCGGCGTCGGAACAGCACGGGCCGAGATGGCTGCGCAGACTGTCGAACCAGGGTTTTAGGGCTGAGTTGGCGTAGCGGCCATCGTCGCGCCCGAGGGCGTTTCCAGTCGTCAGCACGATTGGCGCCGCCAGCAGCGCATATCTCAACGAGAGCTTCAATCGATCCATGTCGGCACCGATCAATGCGAACTTCCGGTTCCATAAGACGACCGGGCGCTCGAAGTTCCACTCATGAATTCGCCTCGGCGTCCTCATTGACGCCCAAGCCCACCGCGCGATTCCAAAGTCTGACGAGCGAACGCGGCTTTTTCGGACGAACCCGTCATCAATGCTGCCGTTAACGAGAATGTTATCGGCGCCTGTGGGTATCTTCCAGCCGCGCACGAAAAAGGCGGCCCGCGGGCCGCCTTTTGAGTTTGCCATCGAAAACGAGCAGCTTACGCCAGCGGCACTGCCACGAACCGGGTCGCGTCCGCGTTTTTGACTTGCAGCAGCACGCTGTTCTTGCCGGACGATTTGGCCTGCGCCAGCTCGGAGCGGACGTCGCCGACATTGGCGACGGGCTTGCCGCCGACATTGAGGATGACGTCGCCGGTCTGGATGCCATGCTGTGCGGCCGGTCCCTGCGGATCGACCTCGGTGACGACGACGCCCTTCTGGCCGGCGCCTTGCACCTCTCCGGCCGGCGCCAGAGCGAGGCCGAGGCGCGGCGTGCCGTTGCCCGACTGCGCCTTGCCCTCGTCGGCTTTGGCCTGCCGCTCGTTCGGCAACTCGCCGAGCGCGAGCGTCACCGTCTTGCTGTCGCCCTTGTGGACGACGTCGAGCTTCACGGAGCTGCCCGGCGCCAGCGTGGCGATGGTGCGGGCGAGATCACGGGAGTCCTTGATCGCAGTGCCGTTGACGGCGGTGATGACATCGCCCGCCTCGATGCCCGCCTTCGCCGCGGGGCTGCCGTCCTGCGGATTGTCGACGATCGCGCCGCGCGCCTCCTTCAGGCCGAGGCTGTCTGCGATCTCGGCCGTCACCGGCTGCACCTGCACGCCGAGCCAACCGCGGGTCACCGCGCCCTTGTCCTTCAGCTGCGCGACAACGAGCTTTGCGGTCGTGGACGGGATGTCGAAGCCGATGCCGACCGAACCGCCTGAGGGCGAGTAGATCGCGGTGTTCACGCCGATCACGTTGCCGTTCATGTCGAATGCCGGACCGCCGGAATTGCCCTTGTTGATGGGGGCGTCGATCTGGATGAAATCGTCATAGGGCCCGTTGCCGATGTCGCGGCCGCTGGCCGAGACGATGCCGGCGGTCACGGTGCCGCCGAGACCGAAGGGATTGCCGACCGCGACCACCCAGTCGCCGATCCGCGGCTTCTGGTCGGAGAACTTCACGAACGGAAAGTCCTTCTTGCCATCGACCTTGATCAGCGCGAGATCGGTCTTCGGATCGGTGCCGACGACCTTCGCGGTATAGGTCGCGCCGTCATCCATGGTCACCTGCACGGACTCGGCGTGGTCGACGACGTGATTATTGGTCACGGCAAAGCCGTCGGCGGAGATGAAGAAGCCGGAGCCTTCGCCCGTGATCACCTGGTGGCGCTGGCGCGGCATGCCGTTCATGCCACCCTGGCCGCGGAAACCGAACTGCCGCGAGAACTGATCGAACGGCGAATCCTCGTCCTGATCCATCCGGTTCTGCTGCAGCATCGCGCTCTTGTCGTTGTCCTGATCGATCCTGACCCGCACCGAGATGACGGCGGGTTTGACCTTGGCGACGAGATCGCCGAAGCCCGGCGGGGTCGTCGCATTTTCCGCGGCCTGGGCCGGCGCGATGAAGGAGGTCATGCCAAACGGCGAGGCGGGAGACGCAGCCAGCACGGCCACGCCAAGCGCGGCCACAGTGCCGAGCAGCGCGAGCCGGCGCGGCCTCAGGATCTTGCGGGACGTGGTGGTGTCGGAATTGACGCGGTCGTTCATGTCGAAATGTCCATGTTGATCAGGTGTCGCCTTGCACCCAACATGGGCGCTCGCACCTTACGACGTCCCGTCCGTCCGATTAAATCTTGGCAAAGGTGCTGCGGCCTTGTGCGGCGCCACACTCTTGCGCGATCACACGCCCTTGTCGTTCGGGCTGGCGACCGCGTCCTTGAGCGGTGCCGTCATCGGGAAATTCAGGTTCACGTTCCTGGGTGGAATCGGCTTTGTGAACCATTTTGCGTAGAGCTCCGCGAACTGCCCGCTCTTCATTATCGCGCCGAGCGTCTTGTCGACCAGCGCTTTAAATTCCGGATCGCCCTTGCGGATGATCAGTCCGTAAGGCTCGGTACGCAGATTGTCGTCGATGATCCGCCAGTTGTCCGGTGCAGGACTATTAGCGATGAGACTTGCGAGGAGAATGTCATCCATGACGAAGGCTTCGCTGCGGCCGGTCGTCAGCGCCAGGAAGGAAGCAGCGTGATCCGGAGAGAGCACTTGCTTGACCTCAAAACTCTTCTGTTGGCCGCGCGCCAGCAGCAACGCGATCGACGTTGAGCCGGTAGTGAGTGCAACCGGCTTGTCCTTCAGATCCTCGAACGTCTTGATCGGCGCGTCCTTTCGGACCACGGCGCGAATGCTCGACACGAAGATGGTGTTGCTGAACGCCACCACCTTCTGGCGCTCCAACGTGTTGGTCGCAGGGCCGCAGACGATGTCTATGGTCCCGTTCTCGATCAGCGGGATCTGCGTGCTGAGCTGGATCGGCTGCAGCTTGGTCTGAAGCGCCGGGAGCTTCAGTTCATCTTTCACCGCATCGACGATCCGCGCGCAAAGATCCATCGCGAAGCCGACAGGCTTCTGACTGTCGTCGAGATAGGAGAACGGCACCGAGACGTCCCGGTGCCCGAGTCGGATTTCGCCAGCCGCCCTGATCTTGGCCAGCGTGCCATCAGGCGCTTGGGCCAGAGCGGAGCCCGAGGCTGCGGTCAAAAACACAAGCGAATACAACAACCCCTTCATGGCCTCACTCCTTCAATGGATACAATCACTCAATATTTTATACACGCCATTGCATAATCCACCAGCTGATTTTATACGATCTGTCTTGGGTCAACCGCGACGAGAGACCAGATGAAATCGGGAGCAGCGCCGAAGCAACGGAGTGGCGGCCTTCACGGCTCCACCCCTGACACGGTCCGCGAGGCGCTGCGGCGCGCGATCAGTGCGGGTGAGCTCGCGCCCGGCATTCAGCTCCGGCAGGACGAGCTGGCCGAAAAGTTCGGGACCAGCCGCATCCCCGTCAGAGAGGCGCTGCGGCAATTAGAGGCCGAGGGTTTTGTGACATTCCTGCCGAACCGCGGCGCGGTCGTCTCCGATCTCTCCATCGACGAAGTCATCGAGTTGCTCGAGATCCGCATCGCGCTCGAATGTCACGCTCTCCGCCTCGCCATCCCGGCCATGGGCGACATCGATCTCGACGACGCCCTCGCAATCCTGCGCTCCTATGATGACGAACCCGACGCGGAAAAATGGGGCGCGTTCAACTGGCGCTTCCATAAGGCGCTCTACGCCCCCTGCAACAGCCCGCGCCTGCTCGCAATGATCGAGGCGAACTACGGCCATGTCGGCCGGTTCACGCGCGCGCTGGTCTCGCGCGCCACCGGCAAGGATCGGCCCCAGCGCGAGCATTACCAATTGCTCGAACATTGCCGCGACGGCGAAGTCGAGAAGGCCGTCCGCCTGCTGCGCGAGCACATCGTGCAGACGCAAAAGACGCTGCGATCGGCACAGCGTCATGCATTACGGAGCGAGGCCGGTTGATCTTGGGATCAAACGTCCCCACCAAGTTCAAGGAGAGTCCGCTTGAAGACGAACGACGTCGAAATCCTGGTGATTGGCGCGGGCATGGCAGGTCTTGCCACGGCCTATTACCTTGCCGTCCAGCACAAGCGCGCGCGCCTGTTGATCGTCGACGAAGGCCAGCCGATGGCGCTGACGTCCGCGCAGTCAGGCGAGAACTATCGCAATTGGTGGCCGCATCCGACCATGGCGGCGTTCACCGACCACAGCACCGATCTGATGGAGGACATCGCGCGGCGCACCGACAACCGCTTCCACATGACGCGGCGCGGATATCTCCTCGTGACGCGCGACGGCAAGCCGGAAGAGCTGCTGCGGCAGCTATATGCGGGCTACGGCGCTTCAGCCTCGAAGCTGATCCGCCTGCACGAGGGCGCGAGCCAGGACTATTCACCGCCGTTGTCGGCGGATTGGCAGGCTGCGCCCGACGGCGTCGATGTGCTGCTCGGCCGTGATCTGATCCAGCAACATTACCCGGCCTTCGACAAGGAGATCGCAACCGCGCTGCACATTCGCCGCGCCGGCGACATCAGCGGCCAGCAGCTCGGCCAGTACATGCTGGAGACAATGCGACCTCTTGGCGCGCAGTTTCAGCAGGCCCGCGTGGTCGGCATCGCCAAGGCCGACCGGTTCCTGATCGACGTCATCGCCGATGGCGCGCGCCAAACCATCAAGGCCGACATGATCGTCAATGCCGGGGGCCCGTTTGCCGCCCACGTCGCGGCCATGCATGGCGAAGAGCTGCCGATCTTCAACGTGCTCCAGCAGAAGATCGCTTTCGCCGACCGCAACCGCGCGGTTGACCGGAAGATGCCGTTTGCGATCGACCTCGACGGTCAGACGCTGGCTTGGTCGGACGACGAGCGCGAGGCCTTGGCGGCATCTCCCGAACTCGCTCGCCTGCTGGAGCCGATGCCGGGCAGCATTCATTGCCGCCCCGACGGGGGAGATCACGGTCACTGGATCAAGCTCGGCTGGGCCTTCAACTCGGAACCATCAGAACCCACACGCGAACCCGAACTCAATCCCGACTTCCCGGAAATCGTGCTTCGCGCAGCAAGCAGGCTTCAGCCTGCGCTCAAGCAATATCTCGGAGCCCTGCCCCGGGACCGGGTGCACTATGGCGGCTTCTATCCGATGACGAAGGAGAACTGGCCGCTGATCGGCGCCGCCAAAACGCCCGGCGTATTCCTGACCACCGCCTTGTCGGGCTATGGCACGATGTCGGCATGCGCCGCTGGCGACCTCTGCGCGCGCGCCGTCGTCGGTGCGCCGGTTCCGTCCTTTGCCGGCGTTCTCTCGCTCGCGCGCTACGAGAACCAGGCGCTCATAGACGAGCTTGAGAGTGCTGAGAGCCGCGGCCTGCTCTGATCGCTTCTGCAGTCCGACGCCCTCACGCCGCGACAGGGGCCTCCCATGCCGCGGCCGCGGTGGCGTCTTCCTCGCGTTGCGCATTGCACGCGTCGAAATGGGCCTTCAGCGCGATCTCGGCGAGATGTTCGAAATGCTCGGCCTGGCCGAGGAGTTCCCAATTCTGGAGCGGCCGGTAGGCCGCCTGCTGACGACAGAGGGACGCCAGCGCGCGGTAGCGACGTACGTTCTCCATGAGACCCTCCCTCGCATTCACAGGCCTTATTGCCCTGATTTGCGTCAGGCCGATGGCGGTTATGCAAAACATTTTCTGCCTGCACAACGCGCCTGATCGCAGTTAACTTTTGAGAAATGCGCGGGCCCACTTTAGTTCCAAACGCGCACGATTGCGCATTGAATCGGGCCGCCCGGAGGGCCCGAGGCCTAAGCGTAAAGCCGCCGTTCCACGGCGACACCGATCAGGTCGAGATAGCGCTCGATCAGGTCGGGCCGGCCGATGAGATAGCCCTGCATCTCTTCGCAGGCCTCGCGTTCCAGGAAGGCACGTTGGGCCTCGGTCTCCACCCCCTCGGCAACGACCGGGATATTCAGCGCATGCGCGAGGCTCAGGACGGCGCGGACGATCTCGGCCGCTTGCGGCGTCGCCTCGAGATTGGAGATGAAGCTGCGATCGATCTTGATCTTGTCGAACGGGAACGACTGGAGATAGGACAGCGAGGAATAGCCGGTGCCGAAATCGTCCATCGCGATGCGGATGCCGAGCGCCTTCAGCCGCCGCAGCAGATTGAGCGCGCGGGTGAAATCCCCGATCAGCACGCCCTCGGTGATCTCGACCTCGAGCCGTGTCGGCGCAAGCCCGGTCTCCAGCAGGATCTGGTGGATCGAGCGTTCGAGATCGCCGGCCTGGAACTGAACCGGCGACAGATTGACCGCGACCTGCAACGGCCGCGGCCAGGATGCTGCCTCGCGGCAAGCCTCGCGCAGCACCCATTCGCCGATCTGGATGATCAGCCCGTTCTCCTCCGCGAGCGGAATGAACTGGTCCGGCGGCACGAAGCCTCGCGTCGGGTGATTCCAGCGCAGCAGCGCCTCAAAGCCAATCACCTCGCCATTCATCCGCGCCTGCGGCTGGAAGTAGACCAGCAACTGGTTCTGCTCCAGCGCCTGGCGCAGATCGTGCTGCAACAGCCTGCGGTCGCGCAGTTCCTGATCCATCTCGGATTCGAAGAAGCAGACCCTGCCCCTGCCCTCGCGCTTGGCGCGATAGAGCGCGGAATCGGCGTTGGCGAGCAGCGTCACGGCATCCACGCCGTCATCTGGGTAGACGGCGATGCCGACACTGACGCCCACCTGGGAGAGATAGTCGTCGACCTCGAGTTCCTTGCCGATCACCTCGACCAGGCGCTCGGCGAGCGCCAGCGCCTCCTCGCGCCGGATGTCGTTGGGCATCAGGATCATGAACTCGTCGCCACCGATACGGGCGACGAAGGCGCCGTCGGCCTCCGCAGCGAGACGATCCGCCGCCGCCCGCATCAGCATGTCGCCGACGGGATGACCGAACACGTCATTGACTTCCTTGAAGCGGTCGAGATCGAGACTAAGCACCGCAAAACTCGTGGAGGCCTCCTGCGCCCGCACCAGCCGTTCATCCAGCGCCGCGTTGAAGGCGCTGCGGTTCGGCAGGTCGGTCAGGGCGTCGTGATGGGCAAGGTGGCTGATCCGCGCCTCGTTGGTGATCCGCTCGGTCACGTCCTCGATGACGCCGACGAGATATTGCGGCGCACCGTTGCCGTCGCGTACCAGCAGCTTGCGCGAATTGACCAGACGGCCATGGCCGTTGACCCCGACTTCGAGCAGGTGCCCCTCGAGGAACATCGGCGTGCCGCTGTCGACGACCCGGCGGTCCTGCTCGCTGACGGCACGGGCGATATCCCGCGGAAATATCTGCTCCGGCGTCTTGCCCAGCATCTCCTCGCGCGGTATCCCGTAATACTCTTCGCCGGCGCGGTTGAGCAGGACGTAGCGGGAGTCCTTCGCGTCCTTGGCGAACACCGCGATCGGGATGTTCTCGATGATGCCGTCGAGGAATTCGCGCGCCCGCAGCGAATCCTGTTCGGCACGCTTGTGCGTTTGCTCGAGCTCCTCGATCATCAGCTTGATCGCGCGATCGGTGCGGCGGCGATCGCGATCGCTCTCCTCATAGGCTGCACCGACGAGCTCACCGAGCCTGGTCAGATCGACCTGCCCGGATTCATCGGTCGACTGCCTGATCTGTCTTGCCAACAGGCGATGCGTGGTCAAGCTGCCGCCTCCGCGATCATTGTCACGGTCATGGTCTGGTTGTGCAGCTCGCAGCGCCCGGACGCGGCCGGGGGTGCAATCTCGCCGTATGAATAGAAGCCGATGCGAACGACGTCGTCGCCGAGCTCGGCCGCAACCGCATCCAGTTCATCCTGCGTGCGCTGCCCCATCACCTTGCGGCGGCCGGTGCAGCTCACCAGGATTGCAAGCTTGTCGCCGACAATCCCATCGGCAAGCGCGTCGCGCGCCTGCCTGCCGGCTTCGCCAGCGCCGGCGGCGAGGCTATCGAAATTGGCGCGCATCAATTGCGCGGTGCACCCTTCCGGAATGTCGGCCGCGAACGTCAGGGTGCCAGCGCTGCGATCCACGGCAAAGACGGAGCGCACGATCTGCCGATCCGGCTCGGCCTCGTCATGAATGCGCAGCGGAAAGGCGAGCCCCGAGCCCGGCATCGCAGCCGCCTCCTCCTCGCCGAGATAGCGGGTGTAGAGGTCCAGCGGCGGCTCGCCGTCGAGCTCGACCACGACCGGACCATCCGACTTCGTCACCTTGCGGCGCGGACCGAAGACGTCCCAGCCGGCGGCGCAGCCATGCGCGATACGGAAGGACGTGCCGTAAAATCCGATTGCCGCGACGCGGTTCGACGATGGTTCGCCGTCGGCGCCCACCAATGTCTGCTCGAGCCTGGTGCCGTCGCCGGCCAGTCCGCCGGTCACCAGCAAGTCCGGCCCCAGCACCTCGGTGATCCCCGCAATCAGCGCGTTGCCGTTCATGTTCAATCCGTCGGAGAGGACGAACACGCCGGCAAGATCAGGAGCTGCGACCTGGCGGGCGAGACGCACTCCGCAGAGCCGCGATGCGTCGCGGGATTCGATCGTCTCCTGGACCAGGCGCACCTTGGTATGTGCGAACCGAAGGGCGACGGCGACGATTTCTTCATCGGCGATGTCGTCGCCGTGGATCTGACCGCCAGTGCTGCAACCGACGATGTGGCTGTCGGGATAGAGACCGCGCAGCTCGCGATAGCGCTCGCCGCCTGTCAGCCCCTCGCGGCTGCCGAAATAAAGCACGAGCTGAGCGGGCTCGCGCAGGGCGTTCGCTCCGCACCAGCCATGGGCCGCATTCCAGTGGAGATATTGAATGTGCATCCCACGCGCTCTCTGCGGTTCTTGAACCACAGATTGTGGAGCGGCGCATTGCGTCGCCGTTAATCGGGGGCCGGCTTCACAACCGTTGGTTACTCCGGCATGAAGGCGACTATCGATTCACGATCAATTCTCCGTAGCAGCCCGGGGAAACGCCGCGCGCGGGTGCTGCACCTCCGTAATCTACCGGAGGCGCACTGCCTCGCCGGTACGCATCGGCTGCGCGGAACTATGTTGCGGTTTTGCAACCCGCGCCGCCTCTGCGGCGACGCGAATGGCCGCGATGTTGGCGGCGTAGGTCGCACTGTTCCCGCCGCGGAACACGGCCGACCCCGCGACCAGCGTATCGGCGCCGGCGGCGGCCACAGCGGCGGCATTCTCGCGCGTGACGCCGCCATCGACCTCGAGCCGGATCGGCCGATCACCGATCATGTTTCGAATGCGGCTGATCTTCTCAAGCTGAGAGTCGATGAAGGACTGGCCGCCAAAGCCGGGATTGACCGTCATCACCAGCACAAGGTCGAGACGATCGAGCAAATATTCGATCGCACTCTCCGGTGTTGCCGGGCACAGGCTGACACCGGCCTTCTTGCCGAGCGCGCGGATCGCCTGGAGGGAGCGGTCGAGATGCGGGCCCGCTTCGGCATGGACGGTGATGACATCTGCGCCCGCCTTCGCGAATGCTTCCAGATACGGATCAACAGGTGCGATCATCAGATGCACGTCGAAGATTTTCGCCGTCACAGGCCGGATCGCCTTGATGACGTCGGCACCAAAACTGATGTTCGGCACGAAATGTCCATCCATGACGTCGCAATGGATCCAGTCGGCGCCGGCGACGTCGATGGCCGCGATCTCTTCGCCGAGACGGGCGAAGTCTGCCGCCAGGATCGACGGTGCGATGATGATCTCTCTGGTCATGGCTTGGCACTCCGCACATCGGCGCCACCGCTGAAGACGCGGCTTGCAAGGACATCCGCCGGATCGATGGTTTCGAGATCGGCGACACCAAGCATCCGGTCGAGATCTGACACCAGACGATCGGCCTGCCGCAGGCGGATACGATCGACGGCATTGCGGATCGAGCGGGCGTTGGAGAAGAACGGCTGGGTCCGGCGCAGCGCGATGTATTTCTCGAAGGCCTCGCGCGCGGCGGCCGAGAAGCGGTAGCCGCGCTCCTTCAGCATCAGTTCGGAGATAACGAGCAGCTCAGCCTCCGCATAGTCCGGGAAGTCGATGTGGTGGGCGATGCGCGAGCGGAAGCCGGGATTGCTCGCGAAGAAGCTCGTCATGCGCTCGCCATAGCCGGCGAGGATCACGACGAGGTCCTCGCGCTGGTTCTCCATCACCTGGAGCAGGATCTCGATCGCCTCCTGGCCGTAGTCGCGCTCATTGTCCGGACGATGCAGGTAATAGGCCTCGTCGATGAAGAGCACGCCGCCCATCGCCTTCTTCAGGATTTCCTTCGTCTTCGGCGCGGTGTGGCCGATATACTGGCCGACGAGATCGTCGCGCGTCACCGAGATGACCTGTCCGCGCCGCACGAAACCGAGGCCGTGCAGGATTTTGGCCATGCGCAGCGCCACGGTGGTCTTGCCGGTGCCGGGATTTCCGGTGAACGACATGTGCAGCGTGGGTGGCGACGACGCCAATCCCGCGCGCTGGCGGATGCGTTCGATCAACAGCAGCGACGCAATCTGGCGCACGCGGTTCTTGACTGGCCGGAGCCCAATCAGCTCCTGCTCGAGCTGTTGCAGCGTATCGGTGATTCCGGCCGCTTCGGCCTCCTGGCGGAGATCGAAATGGGTCTCGCTGGATTCGGTCGCGTGGGGAACATCGAGCATCGGCACCTCGAAGAAAAGAGCTTCGCCGCGGGGGAGCGGCGAAGCAGTGGTCCGCCAAGGAAACGGAGCAGGGAGTGCTCCGCGCGGAGGAGAATGCTATTGCGCAGCGTGAGCGACCGGCTTTCGCACCGTGGTGTAGCGGATCGCGCGTCCCCCCACCTCCTGCCGCACCAGCTCGAACTCGGCCTCCTGCGGCGGGCGATTCACCAGGAAGGAAATCCGCACCGATTCCCAGCCATGGCTGGAATCGAAGCCGCTGAGGCGAATGTAGCGGTCGCCGTACACCCTGCGGCATTCGGCCAGCTCCATCATCACGCCGGCGGCGTCCTGGAGATCGAACATCGGCAAGCCCCACATCTCCCAGTAAGTGTTGCGGGGATGCGGGTCGTCGGTGAACTCGATGTTCACCGCCCAGCCGTTGCTGAGACAATACTGCACCTGTTTGGTGATTTGGTCGTCGGTGAGATCGGGCAGGAACGAGAAGCAGCCCTGGGTCAGTTTCATGTTCTGTCTCCTCAAACGGTTTCGAGCGCGGTCGGAACGAAGTCCGGCGTGTCGGTGGATTGATAGTTGAAGCTGACGTCCTTCCAGACCTCGAGCGCAGCCTTCAGGGGCGTGCAGGTCTCGGCCGCGCGGGCCAGGATCTCCGGGCCTTCGTGGACGTAGTCGCGCCCCTCGTTGCGGGCGAGGATCATTGCTTCCAGCGCCACGCGATTGGCGATCGCGCCGGCCGCAATGCCCATGGGATGGCCGATGGTCCCGCCGCCGAACTGCAGCACGACGTCCTCGCCGAGCAGATCGAGCAGCTGGTGCATCTGGCCGGCATGGATGCCGCCCGAGGCGACCGGCATCATCTTGTTGAGGCTCGCCCAGGACTGGTCGAAGAACAGGCCATGCTCGAGCTTCGTCGGGTTGAAATCCTCGCGGCAGACATCGTAATAGCCGCGCGTGGTGTTGGGATCGCCTTCGAGCTTGCCGACCACCGTGCCGGCATGGATGTGGTCGACACCGGCAAGCCGCATCCATTTCGCGATGACGCGGAACGACACGCCGTGGCTCTTCTGCCGCGTGTAGGTCGAGTGACCGGCACGATGCAGATGCAGGATCATGTCGTTGCGGCGCGCCCATTTCGCCATGGATTGGATCGCGGTGTAGCCGATCACGAGGTCGATCATGACGATGCACGACCCGAGCTCTTTCGCGAACTCCGCGCGCTCGTACATGTCCTCCATCGTCCCCGCCGTGATGTTCAGGTACGTGCCCTTCGCCTCGCCGGAAGCGGCCTGCGCCCGGTTCACCGCCTCCATGCAGTAGAGGAAGCGGTCGCGCCAATGCATGAACGGTTGCGAGTTGATGTTCTCGTCGTCCTTGGTGAAGTCGAGCCCACCCTTCAGCGCCTCGTAGACGACGCGGCCATAGTTGCGTCCCGAAAGCCCGAGCTTCGGTTTCACGGTCGCGCCCAGCAGCGGCCGGCCGAACTTGTCGAGCCGCTCGCGCTCGACCACGATGCCGGTCGCCGGCCCCTGGAACGTCTTCACATAGGCGACGGGGAAGCGCATGTCCTCCAGCCGCAGCGCCTTGAGCGGCTTGAAACCGAACACGTTGCCGATGATCGAGGCCGACAGGTTAGCGATCGAGCCAGGCTCGAACAAGTCCAGATCATAAGCGATATAGGCGAAATAGGAGCCCGGCGTGCCCGGGACCGGATCGACGCGGTAGCACTTCGCGCGATACTTTTCGGCGGCGGTCAGGCGGTCGGTCCACACCACGGTCCAGGTTGCGGTCGAGGATTCGCCGGCAACTGCGGCGGACGCCTCGATCGGGTCGACGCCCTCCTGCGGCGTGACGCGGAACAGCGCGATGACATCCGTGTCCTTCGGCACGTAGTCGGGCTCCCAATAGCCCATTCGCTTGTATTCCATCACACCCGAGCGATATCTTTCCTTGCCGCGGACGGTTCCTGCATGCGCATTCATGGCTCTCTCCTGCTCTTCTCTCTCTGAATGACTAGGCGGCGACTGGCTCGCGGGCGCCGATGCGTGGATCGAGCTCGCCGGCGCGGTAGCGCCGCGCCATCTCGCTCAAGGGAACGACCTTGATTTTGCTGGCGTGGCCTGCCGTGCCGAACTGCTCGAAACGGTCGCGGCAGAGCTCGCGCATCGCATCCATCGCGGGCTTGAGGAATTTGCGCGGGTCGAACTCGGAGCGCGTTTGCGCGGCGACCTTGCGGAACACCGCTGTCATCGCGAGACGGCAGTCGGTGTCGATATTGACCTTGCGGACGCCGCTCTTGATGCCGCGCACGATCTCCTCGACCGGTACGCCCCAGGTCTGCGGCATCTCGCCGCCGAACTGGTTGAACATGTCCTGAAGCGGCTGCGGCACCGATGAGGAGCCGTGCATCACCAGATGCGTGTTCGGCAGCCGGCGGTGAATCTCCTCGACCACCCGCATCGCCAAAATGTCGCCGTCCGGCTTGCGGCTGAACTTGTAGGCACCGTGCGATGTGCCCATCGCGATGGCGAGCGCATCGACCTTGGTGGCACGGACGAAGTCGACGGCCTGATCAGGGTCGGTCAGGAGCTGATCGTGGCTGACCTTGCCCTCGACGCCGTGACCGTCTTCCTGCTCGCCGCCGCCATGCTCGAGCGAACCGAGTACCCCGAGTTCGCCTTCGACGGAGGCGCCGGTCCAATGGGCGAGGTCGACCACGCGGCGGGTGATCGCGACGTTGTAATCGTAGTCGGCGGCGGTCTTGGCGTCGGCCTTGAGCGAGCCGTCCATCATGACGGAGGTGAAGCCATGGGCGATGGCGGAGGCGCAGGTCGCCTCGTCATTGCCGTGGTCCTGGTGCATGCAGAGCGGGATGTCGGGATAGGTCCGCTCCAGCGCGTCGATCATGTGCGAGAGCATGAGGTCGCCGGCATAGCTGCGTGCGCCGCGCGAGGCCTGGATGATGACGGGCGCGTCGACCTCGGCCGCCGCCTGCATGATCGCGATGCCCTGCTCCATGTTGTTGATGTTGAACGCCGGCACCGCGTAACCGTGATGGGCGGCGTGATCGAGCAGTTGGCGAAGGGTGATACGGGCCACGACAAATCCTCCTGTTATTGCTTGCGAGCGCGGGCGATCGCCCGGCGGGCGGCTTCCGCAATGCCCTGCGGCGTGATGCCGAATTCGCGATAGAGCACCGGCGCGGGCGCCGAGGCACCAAAGCCGCGCATGCCGACGAACTCGCCATCGGTGCCGATCCAGCGATGCCAATCGCCGGCGACCGCCGCCTCGATGCCGACGCGCGGAGCGGTGCCGAGCACGCAGGCGCGGTAATCCTCCGGCTGCTCCTCGAACAGCGCAAAGCAGGGCGCGGAGACCACGGCGGTGCGGATGTGCTCGGACGCGAGCAAGCGCGCGGCTTCCAGCGCGATCGAGACCTCCGAACCGGTTGCCATCAGCGTGACGTCACGGCCGCCATCCGGAGAGACGATCAGATAGGCGCCGCGCGCGACGCGGTTCCTGCCGCGGACATCGCTGCGGAAGGTCGGCAGCGCCTGCCGCGACAGGCAGAGCACGGAAGGACGATTTTCGGCCTCGAGCGCGCAGTCCCAGGCTTCCAATGTCTCGACAGCGTCGGCGGGTCGGAACACCAGCAAGTTCGGAATCACCCGCAGCGCGGCAAGGTGCTCGACCGGTTGGTGGGTCGGGCCGTCCTCGCCAAGACCAATGGAGTCGTGGGTCATCACATGGATGACGCGGATCCGCATCAGGGCCGCAAGGCGGATCGCCGGCCGGCTGTAGTCGGAGAAGGCGAGGAATGTGCCACCGTAGGGAATGAAGCCGCCATGCAGCGCGAGGCCATTCATCGCGGCCGCCATGCCGTGCTCACGAATGCCATAATGGATGTAATTGCCGGCGAAAGCGTCGCGCTTAACGGCGGACTGCGCCTTGGCGTGCGTCAGGTTCGAGTGCGTCAGGTCAGCCGAGCCGCCGACAAGGCCGGGAATGGTGCCGGCGATACCATCGAGCACCTGTTGCGAGGCCTGCCGTGTCGCGAGCTTCGGCCGCTCGGTCGCAAAGCGTTCGCGCAATTTCGCCGCGGCGAGCGCATAGGCAGCCGGCAGCGCGACGGCCTTGCCCTCGATGAACAGGTCGCGCTGTTCGGGCGTCGCGCATTCGTAGCGATCGAGCCAGGCAAGGCGCTCGACCTGCCCGCGCTGCCCGATCATCCGCCACGCCTTCGCGATCGTGACAGGCACCACGAAGGGCTGATAGTCCCAGCCGAGCGTCCTGCGCGCAGCCGCGGTCTGCTCGGTGCCGAGCGGCGCGCCATGCGCCTTCTCGGTGCCCTGCCGATCGGGCGCGCCATAGCCGATGATGGTGCGGCAGGCGATCAGGGAAGGCTTTGCGGTCTCGCGTTCCTCAGCAATCGCCTGCGCAACGGCTTCGGGATCGTGCCCGTCGACGCGGCGCACCGACCAGCCGGACGCCGCAAAGCGCGCGAGCTGGTCATCGGAGGTCGCAAGCGAGGTCGGCCCGTCGATCGAGATGCCATTGTCGTCGAACAGCACGATCAGGCGGCCGAGCTGGAGATGGCCGGCGAGCGAGATCGCCTCCTGGCTGATGCCCTCCATCAGGCAGCCGTCGCCTGCGATGACATAGGTGAAGTGGTCGACGAGCCCATCGCCATGCCGCGCATTGGCCATGCGCTCCGCGAGCGCCATGCCGACCGCCGTCGCGATCCCCTGCCCCAACGGCCCCGTCGTGGTCTCGACACCGGGCGTGTGGCCATATTCGGGATGGCCCGGCGTCTTCGAGCCCCATTGCCTGAAGGCCTTGATGTCGTCGAGGCTGACGGCGCCGCCGGTCAGATGCAGCAGAGCATAGAGCAGCATCGAGCCGTGGCCCGCCGACAGCACGAAGCGGTCGCGGTCCGGCCAATTGGGGTGTGCGGAGTCGAACTTCAGGAAGCGCGAGAACAACACGGTCGCGACGTCGGCCATGCCCATGGGCAGGCCGGGATGGCCGGACTGCGAGATCTCGATGGCGTCAACCGCGAGAAAGCGGACGGCATTGGCGAGATCGCTATGCGCGACGGCATTGAGGTCGGCTTCGGCGTGGACGGAGATATTCATCGCACTCTCCTTGTTCACTTCAAGTTTCGCTTGCGTTCGATCAGCTGCATGATCAGCGGCGTCAGGATCAGCTGCATCGCCAGATCGAGCTTCGCGCCGGGACACACAATGGAGTTGGCGCGGGACATCCAGCTTTGCGGCAGCATCGAGAGCAGATAGGGAAAGTCGATGCCGCGCGGATTCTTGAAGCGGATCACGACCATCGATTCGTCCGGCGTCGGGATCCAGCGCGCGATGAACGGATTGGAGGTATCGACCGTCGGCACGCGCTGGAAATTGATGTCGGTCTCGGAAAACTGCGGGCAGATATAGTGGATGTAATCCGGCATCCGCCGCAGAACGGTGTCGGTGACGGCCTCGGTCGAATAGCCCCGCGCGCTGCGGTCGCGGTGCAGCTTCTGGATCCATTCGAGATTGATGACGGGCACGACGCCAATCTTGAGGTCGGCATAGCGCGCGACGTTGACCTTGTCGGTGACGACGGCGCCGTGCAGGCCCTCGTAGAACAGCAGGTCGGAGCTCTCCGGCAGCCGTTCCCATTCGGTGAAGGTGCCGGGTGGGGCGCCATGCAGCGCGGACTCTTCGGCGTCGTGCACGTAGTGCCGCGTCGTCGCTGAGCCGGTTTCGCCATAATCGCGGAACGCGCGCTCCAACTCCTCGAACAGATTGGTCTCGGGGCTGAAATGGCTGAAATGCCTGTTGCCGCGATCGGCCTCCTTGGCCATCTGCGTGCGCATTTCGGCGCGGTCATAGCGATGGAAGGCGTCGCCCTCGATGTAGACGGCGTTGACCTTCTCGCGGAAGAAGATCTGCTCAAACGTCTTCTTCACCGATGTGGTGCCGGCGCCGGAGGAGCCGGTGATGGAGATGATCGGATGCTTCCTGGACATGGGACGCCTCGCTCACAGCCGGAAGAAGCCGCGCCGCGCAAACAGCGGTGCGGAGACGCTGGCGATCAGCAGCGGATCGCAATGCAATTCCGCAACGCGCCGCACCTCGTTGCTCGAACCCATGATCAGCGGCACGCGCTGGTGCAGGCCTTGCGCGGAGAGATCGAGGATGCGCTCGCGCCCGGTCGAGGCAGAGCCGCCGGCCTGCTCGATGATGTAAGCCATCGGGTGCGCTTCGTAGGTGAGACGGAGGCGGCCATCGCCATAGCCGGGCCGTGCGTCGGAGGGATAGAGGAACACACCGCCGCGCGTGAGGATGCGATAGGCCTCCGCGACCAGCGAGCCGATCCAGCGCATGTTGAAGTCATGATTGGCCGGCCCGTCGACGCCGGCGAGGCACTCGTCGACGAAGGCGCGCACCGGCGATTCCCAGTGACGGCGGTTGGAGGCGTTGATCGCGAACTCATCACACGCCTCGGAGATCTGAACGCCACTGCGCGCGAGGCGGAAGCAGCCGGCCTTGCGGTCGAGCGTGAAGATGTCGACGCCATCGCCGAGCGTCAGCACCAGCGAGGTCTGCGGTCCATAGGTGACGAACCCAGCGGCGAGCTGCGCCGAGCCGCGCTGATGGAAGGCGAGCGCGAGATCGTCCGGCGCGGGCAGGATCGAGAAGATCGTGCCCACGGTCATGTTGATGTCGATGTTGGAGGAGCCGTCGAGCGGATCGATCGCGACGCAGATGCGGCCTTCGCGGTCGCAGATCTGCGGCTCGCGCATCTCCTCCGACGCCAGCGCTGCGACCGGCAGCTTGCCGAGGCAGCGGCGCAGGATCGCATCCGCCTGCACGTCGAGATCGCGCTGGACATCGCCGTCGCTGTTGCGGCCGGTGGTCAGACCGGAAGCGTCAGCGAGATCGCCTGTGGCGATGAGGTCGGCGATCTCGATCGCGGCCGCCGCGATGGCATCGACTGCGGCCGCCACGGCCAGCGCATGCGGCGCCGTTTCGGAATAGCGTTGAAGGTGGTCGTCCAGCCTGAGTTGCCCGGTCATCTGCGTCCATCCCCTTGCGGGCGCCGCATCCAGTTCCCTCCCCGGCGGAGGTCGGTGCGGTCGGTCCCGGCATGAGGAGATTGACAGGGGCGGCTTAATAAGGAAAATTTCTATTCATAATGAGTGCCAAAGATATTTCTTATAATGGCCCCGGCCATGCGGCGACCCAGCTCCGGCATCTCACGATCCGGCAGCTGCGCTCGCTTGCGGCGCTCTCGGCCAAGGGCAGCGTCACGGCGGCCTCAAGCCAGCTCGGCCTGACCCAGCCGGCCGTCACCCAGCAGCTGCGCCAGCTCCAGGATCTCGCCGGCTTGCCACTGCTGCAGCGGACCGGCGACGGCATGCTGCTGACGGAGGCGGGCAAGGAGGTGCTGACGCTGGCCGAGCGCGTCGAAGCCGCGATCATGGACTGCCAGGGCGCGCTCGATCTGCTCGCCGGACGAACCGGCGGCACCGTGCATCTCGGCGCGGTCTCGACGGCAAAATACTTCGTGCCGCACGCGATCGCGGCGTTCTCGAAGCGGCATCCGAAGATCGAGATCAAGCTCACCGTCGGCAATCGCGAGGAGATCCGCGAAGCCATGCACGGCTACGACCTCGATTTCGCGGTGATGGGTCGGCCACCGGCCGACGTCAGCGTCGATGTCCGTCAGCTCGGGCGCAATCCGCACATCATCGTCGCGCGCAAGGGGCACTGGCTGGAGAAGGATTCGGGCCTCAGCCTGACCGATCTCGTCCACGAGACCTTCCTCACCCGCGAGCCGGGGTCAGGCACGCGCACGCTGATGGAGGGCATGTTCCAGAAGTCGGACCTCGAGCCCATCATCGGCATGGAGATGAGCAGCAACGAGACCATCAAGCAGGCGGTGATCGCCGGGCTCGGCATTGCCTTCATCTCGGCCCACACCGTGGCGCATGAGCTCGCCGAAGGCCGCCTCATCGTGCTCGATGTCGCGGGCCTGCCGATCGTCCGGCAATGGTACGTGATCCGCCGCAGCGACAAGGTGCTGCTGCCGCCGGCGCAGGCGATGTTCGATTTCCTGGGGTCCGAGGGGTCGAACTATCTGCCCGACGTGCCCGAATTCGGCGCGCGATAGCCAACCGACATTCAGACCATCAGCTTCATCGCGATGGTCGCCGCCAGGATGACGATGATCTGGAGCAGGCGCTCTGTCGTGAAGATGCGGTTGAAAGTGGTCATCGCTTGCCCCGGCCGACGTGGAAGAATGTCGATCGGCAAGTGCTAGCACATGCGCGCGGCCAGACAATTCCGGAGTTGCCCTGGGTTCTGTTCGCGCCGGACCGGCCGCGGAAGGACTGCATCTCATCCCCTCCCCGACAGACGCTCGACCCACCATGCAAGATCGCGGTCCGCGCCGGCCTCGAATCCGATGGACGGCACGCCCGCGGTCACGCTGCGCAGCCTGCGGACGTCGGCTGCAATGATCGGCTCGGCGTCGACGCCGGTGGCGATGATAGCGCCGAGCCGGATCAGATGTCGCGCCTTGAGGCGGTCGGCGACATGCTCGATCACGCTGCGCAGGCTGCGCGCTTCGCCGCTGGCGAGATTGACGGCGCCGGTCAGCTCGCTCTCGAGCACGGCCGCGATCATCTGCGCGAGATCGTCGACATAGATGAAGTCGCGGAGCTGCTCGCCATGCGAGCAGTCGAAACTTCGTCCTGCGCGCAGAATCCTGATCAGCGACGGGATGAGGCGCGCCGCCGGCTCGTGCGGACCGAACGGGAAGAACACGCGACCCCAGGCAGCACCAGCGGCAGTGTAACCCTCGGATGCCTCGAGTTTGGTTTGGCCGTACAGCGTCGTCGGACGGCAGTCGGTCGACTCCGCGCACGGACCGTCCTGCGGGCCGTATTCGAAGCAGCTTCCGATCCCGAGGATCCGGCGCGTGCCGCAGGCCCTGGCGCGCGCAAGCAGGTCGATGCTCGCCTCAGCCCAGAGCCGGTTGACGGGATCCTCGCGATAACGCCCCGGCCGCGCTTCCCAGCCGAGATGCACGAGATGAGTCGGGCGCGATGTGAACAGCGCATCCGCCCGACCGGCTTCCGTGAGAAGATCAGCCGCATGCCAGGTGACGCCGGCCGTCGCCGGTTGCGGCGTGCGCGCGACGCCGTGCACCTCGAAGCCGCGTTCAAGCAGCGCCGGCACCAGCGCACGGCCGATGAATCCGGATGCGCCTGTGACCAGCACCCGCTTCATGCGAGATACGGCAGCGCGCGGTCGCGCGCGGACAGGATCGGATCGGCAAGCGGCCATCCGATCGCGAGTGACGGATCATCCCAGCGGATGCCGGCGGCACCTGGCGCATCATAAGGCGCATCGATGAAGTACATCAGCTCGGTGCGCTCTGCGAGCGTCTGGAAGCCATGTGCGCATCCGGCGGGAATGAACACGGCGTTGCGACGATCGGCGGCGAGTTCGACCGAGCACCATTGTCCGTAGGTCGGCAGCGTTCGGCGCAGGTCCACGATCACGTCGAAGGCGCGGCCGGCAACGCAGCGCACCAGCTTGGCCTCCAGCCGTCCCGCCTGATAGTGCAAGCCGCGCAAGGTGCCGGCGCGTTCATTGTAGGACAGGCCGTGCTGCGCGAAATGCGTCGGAAGTCCCAGCGCGACGAACGCTTCAGCGTCGAACAGCCGTGCGAAGAATCCGCGCGCGTCCGCCTCGGGCTCGATCCCGATTTCCAGGACACCTGGCAACGCCAATGGCGTGAACTTCATGTCAGGCACTCCCACCCGAACACCCCTGCTGAATTCGTTTTTCGTTTGCATCGCGTGTGGCGATGTCGGAACTTCTGTGGCTCCGGAGGAATCACTAGCAGCCGACGCAGAGCGGCACAACAAGGCGCCCGCCATGGCCAGGCATCGATGCCGGTTCTGCACCGAGGGGCTCGACGAGACCTTCGTCGATCTCGGCCTCTCGCCTTTGGCAAACTCCTTTATCCCGCCGGAGTGGGCGGACGCCGCCGAGCCGACCTATCCACTGCATGCCCTTGCGTGCCGTGCCTGCGGACTGGTCCAGCTTCCACAGTTCGAACCTGCGGCCAACATCTTCGACCAATATCTCTATTACTCCTCCTATTCCGAGAGCTGGCTGCGGCACGCCGAGGCCTATGCCGCGGAGATGATTGCGCGCGCCAAGCTTGGCGCGGAATCCGAGGTGATCGAGATCGCGAGCAATGACGGATATCTCCTGCAATATTTTCAGCGCGCCGGCATCCGTGCGCTCGGTGTCGAGCCCGCAAGCGGCCCTGCGGCGACTGCTATCGCGAAGGGCATCCAGACCAGGACCTGCTATTTTGGACGCGATACGGCGATCGCACTGAGAGCCGAAGGCCGCCGGCCCGACCTGATCGTCGCCAACAACGTGCTGCCGCACGTCCCCGATATCAACGACTTCGTCGCGGGCCTGCGCATTCTCCTGCCCGAGACCGGACGCGTGACCCTGGAGCTTCCGCATCTGTTGCATCTGATCGAGGGGATCCAGTTCGACACGATCTATCACGAGCATCTGTCGTACTTCTCGCTCGCGACCCTTCAGACGGTGTTTCGTGCGCATGCCTTGCGCGTCTTCGATGCGGATGAGCTGCCGACGCATGGCGGTTCGCTGCGTCTGCACGTCTGCACTGAAGCTTCGTCTCAACAGCCCTCGCCCGCGCTCGATGGATTGCAACGCCGCGAAGCGGCAGCGGGCCTCGACCAACCTGCGACCTGGCGTGGTTTTCGGGAGAAGGTTGCGGCGAAGCGCGAGATGATCCGTGATTTCCTCGTCACGGCACGGCGCGCCGGCAAGACGGTGCTGGCCTATGGCGCGCCGGCGAAGGGCAACACGCTGCTCAATTATTGCGGCATCACGCGCGAATTGATTCCGTTCACCGTGGACCGCAATCCTCACAAGCAGGGCCTGCTGCTGCCGGGAACGCATCTGCCGGTCCGTGATCCCACAGCCCTCGTCGCGGCCAGGCCCGATTACGTCTTCATCCTGCCGTGGAATCTGAAGGACGAGATCATCGCCCAGCTGGCGGAGGTTCGCACCTGGGGCGGGCAGTTCGTCGCGCCCGCGCCCGACCTGACGATCGTATCGTGAGCGATGGTTAACGATCAGGCCGCGAGCGGCGCGACATAGTCCATGCGCGCGTTGAAATAGGCTTCCAGCTCCGACAGCGCACGGTCTTCCCATTCCCTCGCCTGCTCCAACAGCGACCAGCTCTGGCCCGGGCGGAACGTAGCGGTCTGGCGATAGAGCGATGCGATGCCGCGATAGCGGCGCACATTCTCCAGGATGGCGTGACCACTCATTTGGCCGTTCATGTTGAGAAACTCCCTCGTCCTTCCTGTGAGGGAACTTGCAGCCAAATCTTTTTCGAAAAGTTAGCGTCGCGCAGCAGCTGCGCGGATGGTTGCCGGACTGTTGCGCGCGGGCAACGTCACCAGTCGCGCGTCGCTGATTTATTGCGAATTCGTTGCCGCGCTTTCGCCCGAAGGCTTCAGCCCGCCGCGGCTGACGATCGTCATCGTCTCGCGGCAGAGATCGGCAAGTCCGATCAGCAGCACGGCAATGATGCAGAACAGGTTGACGGAATCCGCGCCTGCACTGTTCAATGGCGTGAACTGGAAGAACGGCGGGATGAACGCCCACCACACCAGCGGAATGGTGAGCAGCGCGGCGAACGCCGCCGCCGGCGCGCCGGCGACGAATCCGAGCACGAACAGGCTGGGCAGGAACGCCGCGAAATAGAGTTTTGCGCCGAGCGCGACGCAGACGCCCTGAAGCGCACCCGACACTCCGACGACGACTAGCCCAAGCAGAAACGCCTGCCACGACCATGGCCGTACCCGCGGTACGCCAAACAGTCCCGCACGCCTCATCAGCCTCCCCCTGCCGCTCGTTAACCGAGCCCGCTTGCGACCAAAGTACTACAGCGGCAGGGAAACCGCGAGATGGAAATCGCGCGGTTCGGGGCTGCGTATGCAGGGCTTGGTAAACAGCCGGGGGCACAATTGTACCGCTACTCGGTGGCGGCATAGAGCAAGCCCGCAACGGGCAGGGCAAGGCCAATGGCCGATGCCAGCGCCCAGCCGCCTTGTGCAAAAGCCCAGGCGCCAACCGCGGAGCCGGCAGCGCCGGCCGCGAAGAACGTCGCCATATAGAGCCCGTTGAGGCGGCTGCGATGCTCGTGCCCGAGCGCGAAAATGGCCCGGAAGCCGAGCACGACGTTGCCTTGCACGCCAATGTCGATGGCGATCGCGGCCACGACCAGAAAGGCGAGGTTCAGCATCGATCCGGCCGGACCGATATAGGTCACGAGGAAGCCGGCGGCCGCGAGCAGCATCGCAACCAGCGTCGCGATCCGGCTATGGCCGCGATCGGCGAGCCGTCCCGCGATCGGAGCCGCGAACACGCCGGCGACGCCGGCCAGCGCAAACAGCGCGATGCCGCGCTGGGAGAAGCCGAACACATCGGCGAGCTGGAGCGGCGCCACCGTCCAGAACAGGGTGAAGCAACCGAACAGGCTGGCCTGGTAGAGCGCGCGGCGCCGGAGCAGCGGCGTGGTCCGGGCCAGATGCGGCATCGACAGCAGCAGCGTGCCGTAATGCATGCGCGCAACGGGGTTGCGCTTCGGCAGCGTGATCCGGAGCACCGTCGCCAGCACGATCATGAGCGCAGCGGAGCCGAAGAACACCGCATGCCACGACGACGCCGCGGTGACGAAGCTCGACACCGGCCGCGCCAGCATGATGCCGAGCATCAGGCCGGTCGAGACGTTGCCGACGACGCGGCCGCGGATGGCTTCCGGCGCCAGATGCGCCGCGTAGGGAATGATGATCTGCACCGCGACCGAGCCGAGCCCGACGAATAGCGCCGCGATCAGGAACGGCAGCGCATGGGTGGCAAATCCCGCGGCGAGCAGCGCGGCTGCGCCAAGCATGATGACCGAACAGATCAGCGTGCGGTTCTCGATGAGGTCGCCGAGCGGCACGATAAACAGAAGCCCGACGCCGTAACCGATCTGCGTCATGGTCACGATCAACCCCGCCGCTTCATGCGACAGGCCGAGCGCGGCGCTGATCGGGGCGATCAGCGGCTGGGCGTAGTAGATGTTGGCGGCGGCCATGCCACAGGCCGCGGCCAGCACGAAGGTCAGTCGCTGCGACACCGCATCCGGTTCGGGTGCGGTGTCGATCGTGGCATTCATCGTCATTTTAATGCAGTCTCCGATAGATCGGGAACATTCGTTCCCTAATAGGACAAGAGTTCAGGCGAGCAGTTTCATCGCGACGCTGGCCAAGCGCTCGCCGTCGAGCGGCAGGCGCGCCTTGCCGACTACGCGCAGGCCTTGCGTGATGCAGATCATCAGCCGCGCGGTATCATCGGCCTCGACATGTTCAGGAATCGAGCCGTCAGCCTGGCCCTCGCGGATGAGGCCGGCGATGAAGCTCTCGTTGGTCTCGAGCTGCGCGGACACACGCGCGCGGATCACCGGATCGACCGCCGACAGCTCGACCGCGCTGCCGACCACCAGACAGCCGCGGCGGCCCTCGATGCCCTGGGAGTGCTCGACGTAGGACAGCAGCACGTTGCGCAACCGGTCGCGGCCGTTTTTGCCGCGCCCAGCGGCGCTGCGAGTCTGCTCCTGGCGCAGCGCAACGTAGCGCTCGAAAGCGGCGAGGAACACGGCCTGCTTGTCGCGAAACGCCTTGTAGACGCTGCCGGTGGCCAGCCGCATTGCGGCGGTAAGGTCGCCGATCGAGGTCGCATGATAGCCGCGCTCACGAAATACCCGCAGGGCGCGGTCGAGCGCGGTGTCCATGTCGAACTCGCGGGGACGACCGGGCGGACGGGCCGGTTGCGACAGGCGGGCGGCTTTTTGCATTGCGGTATAATAGGGAATGATCGTTTCCAAATAAAGACACGGAGTTGTGAATGGGGAGCGGATAAGCACAATTGCTGGCCCCGTGTTCCGGACGCGCTGCAACGCGCAGCGTTGCTGCGCAGAGCCGGGACCCAGATGGCGGCACGGATCGCTCGGAGACACGGGCCCCGGCTCAGCAGCGCACCGTCGAAGGGACCCCGCGCTGCGTCCGGGGCACGAGAGCGGAGTGGAGCGCGCGTTCTCTCAACGCCGTCATTGCGAGGAGCCCTTGCGATGAAGCAATCCAGAGTCTTTCCGCGGAGGGATTCTGGATTGCTTCGCTGCGCTCGCAGTGACGGAGTATGAAGCGGCAGCGTCGCTCTTCCAATTCGCACTTCAACTTGCAGACAC
>NZ_JADPJH010000011.1:520259-520593 GCF_023073315.1 Bradyrhizobium sp. 1
ACTTCCGCGAATTGACGATGCTGTCCGCCCGGTTGGGCTCGCACGCACCTCCGCGAAAGCTTGACCGTAGCAACGACGGCCAGGACCACACGGTTTTGCCGCACGCACGGCCCGCCATGTCGCCGCAGTTTTCCCAGCCCTGTCGACGGAGCCAGAAACTTACAGACGAGACGAAGCCTAGCAGCGCCGCTCGTCCGCACGTGGTTTCGGGCTCACAGGGACTACCCGCCCTGCCCGCACCTCTCGTGCCGACGCTGCCGCGTCCACCGCAAGCCCGGCTCGCAATCCAGACGACAACGAGATCGCCCCTCAAGGATGAGCCGGGATGACCGAC
>NZ_JADPJH010000011.1:520603-537874 GCF_023073315.1 Bradyrhizobium sp. 1
CGCGCGGGTGGGTTGACAGGGGCGCGACACAGGCTGGCGCAGGGCGAAGTCCCCTAAGGGATCATCCCTTCACCGGCGTCCCATCGGCCATCGTCGTCACGCCCTTCCGTTCCACGATCATCCCATAGGCCCGCGGCTGGCGGTGAACGTCGAAATTGAAGGTCGTGCGCTTGTAGGAATTGCAGAGATCGAGATCGCATCGGGCCAGCGCGATCTCATCATTCTTGGTCGTGCAGCGCGCGATGATCCCGCCGGAGGGCGCGATGATGCAGCTTCCGCCGATGTGGTCGACGCCCTCTTCAACGCCGGCCTTGGCGACGCCGACCACGAAGGTGCCGTTCTGGTAGGCGCCGGACTGCATCACCAGATGATTGTGGAACAACGAGAGATCGTCGTGCTCCGGCGCGGGCGGATTGTGCACGGGCGTGTTGTAGCCGATCATCACCATCTCGACGCCCTGCAGGCCCATCACCCGATAGGTCTCGCTCCAGCGGCGATCGTTGCAGATCGCCATGCCCATCACGCCGCCGAAGGCATCGGTCACGCCAAAACCACAGCCCGGCTCGAAATAGCGCTTCTCCAGGTGTTGGAATTCGCGCCACGGCTCATGCCCGGCATGGCCGGGCAAATGAACCTTGCGATATTTCGCAACGATCGCGCCGCTCTTGTCCACGAGAATGGAGGTGTTGTAGCGCCTGACAGTTCCAGCCTCGACCGTCAGCTCGGCGTAGCCGAGATAGAACCCGATGCCGAGCTCGCGGCCGAGATCGAACAGGGCTCGCGTCTCCGGCCCCGGCATCTCGCGCTCAAAAAAGCTGTCGATCTCCGCCTGATCCTCAAAGTACCAGCGCGGAAAGAAGGTGGTCAGCGCGAGCTCCGGATAGACGATCAGGTCGCAGCCCTTGGCTTTCGCCTGGCGCATCATGGCCATCAGCCGCGCCACGACCTCGGTTCTCGTCTCGCTTCTTGCAACCGGGCCAAGCTGGCCGGCTGCGACATCCACAAATCTCGCCACGCGTTTGTCCTTCATTCGCTTGTCGAGGGCGCACAATCAAATTCCGTGCCTCTTCGTCTGCTTCGCAGGCAGCAATCGGGCGCACACCCGAAATGCGGAACTTTCGTTGCCAAACTGCAACGGTTCCCCACGGTCTGAAGCCGGACAAAAGAAACTCCCATTCCGGCCACGAACCGCTCTCACAACGCCGTGAGACTACAGGGGAACGACGATGCGTGCACAGCGCGTTTGGAAAGTGAACGGGGCCGCCAATATCGGGCACCTTCAATCGAGACTGGACGATCTGAACAACCGTCTCAGCCAGCTCGAAAACCAGCAGCCCGACAGCCGTAAGGTTGAAGAGCTCAGATCGAGCGCACTCAGCCTGTCGCGCGAGATCGACGACATCCGCTGCGCCGAGGCGACGGCGGCGTTGAGCGAGCTGCTGCGGAAATAGGCGGCCTCGTCGATTCGCAGTTCGTAGGATGGGGAGAGCGAACGCGAAACCCATCGCGCACCTCTCGCAGGCCACGAAGCTGATGGGTTTCGCAAGGGCTCTGCGCAGCTTGACGATTGGCTCCCCTTCCAGGGAACCAACGTCGCACACCGCCATTGCCATGCAGAGCATGGAGCAAAATCATGACCAGGCACCTGACGCGAGCCCATCTCGCGCGCGGCGTGGCCGGCGCGGTGTCCACGCTGGTCCTGTGCGCGACGGCGGCATTCACCATCGCGCGCCATTTCGCGCTGTGAGGGATTTCGCATGACGTCCGACCCCGAGGAAGCGGTGAGGCTGCAAGGCTACGGCGAGATGACGTTGCGCACGGCCATCACGACGCTGATGCTGCTTGCGCCGCGCGAACGAGCGGACGCCGCCATCTTCCGCGTCCGTGACGGCGTGCGGCTTGCCTCGAGCGAGATCGCCGAACTCGCCTCGGAATGGGGCATCACGCCGGCGCCCGAGATCAGGTCGCCGAAACTCGTCCCGGAGCAGCATTGGACCCACATCGTTCGCGGCATGGTCCGCGAGGCGCCGCTGCCGGCGCTGATGGTGGCGTTCATGCTCGGCGTGCTGGTAGCGCGGCGGTAGTCTCGCGACATATCTCATCCTACCCCGTCGATACAGACTATCGAAGCCATGCCGCGCGATATGGCGAGGCGGCGAGTGCGGGCTGTTCGGTCCGCTGCTTGCCCTCTATCTCCTGGCGCCAGTGCGCCGTTCGGCGCGCAAACAGATTCGCAGGCACATAACCAGTATCACGCAAAAATTGTATGACGACCGTTAGAAATCTCAAGATTGACACGCGCATGATTTCAACTGTTAATTGCGGTCTGGGCTAACCTTCTGCGTATCATTGCCTGCCCCCGAGCTTCCCTTGCTTGTCGAGTTGCGCCGACCCTCGGCGTCGACCCACGCGAACATGCGCGCCACCTCCACGGCCGGCGTGCTGCAGACCTGTGAACTTCTCGAAGCGGAGAAGCGGCCATGAGCACGTATGATGTTTCTCTCGGACGAGCGACCAACCTGTTGGCCGGATTCAGACCGGACTGGAGCCCGTCCGATCCGGCTTCGATCCCGCTGTTCGACAGCGAAAAGCCGCCGCTGAAGATCGAAAAAGTCACGGTCGCGTTGAAGGAGGCCTCATGGGCCTTTCCGCGCGTCAGCCTGCACGATACCGCCGACAGCCTGCTAAGCGAGCTTTTCCCATATCGGGTCGGCACGTGCGCGGACGACACCGCCGCTCCCGGCATTCCAGCCGGCCCGCTGCTCATCCGCGACAAGGACAGCGAGGCGGCCACGAAAAAGCTGTCCGCATCGCTGGGCGTCGACCTGTCCAATCCGGACTTCGGTTTTTCGCTGGTCATCCTGGAACGCGCGAGCGGCGTGGGAAGTCATTACCTGTTCAAGGATGGCATCTACGTCAATCCCAATCCGTTGAAGCCCGACCCGCGTGCCGGCGTGACGGAAGATTTCCGCAAGACCCTGATCCGCCTTCGGCACGGCAAGAACCCGGAAAACGGGCGGGGCGAGCCTGCCTTCGGCGAGACGGACGCCAACGCATATCTCGAAAGTTTTCGGATCTGGGGCACGCACTTCATTTCGCGCGTGTCGATCGGCGATCGCATTTTCCAGGTGTTTGCGCATCCCAGGGAGCGCTTTGCCAGGATCAAGGCGGCTTATGCCATCCCCGGGAACGTGTTGTCGGGACCGGGTGCCGCATCCTTCGCCCAGTTCACCACAGACGTCGGTCGCGGGCACTTCGGCTACGTCCGCGAATATGGCAAATTGCTCGTCGCAAGCGGCGACGACAAGGTCGAGGCCAGCTTCAAGGACGGCAAATGGCTCGATAAGGTCTGGGCAAAGAAAAACAGCATCTTCGCGCCGTTTCAATCGGGCGCTGAGATCACGATCAGCTACCTCGACGAACATTTTCGCGAGAACGCTCCTTACGCGTTTGAACTGCACTCGCTCGACCTGTGTGCCGAGTTCGAACGCCGTGGCCGCTGGCGGCGGGCGTTGAAGGCCGCCCTGTACGCGAAATACACCGACGGTATCCGCCCGAACATCGTCTGTGATGACGATCGCGACTTCGGGACATTGTTACCCGAGGACTCCATCGGTCTGGTTTCGACCATCGGCACCCCGTCCATCAACACCTACAAAAAGAGGATCGATCTGGCCCAGGTCCGGATGATCGCGGAGGACGAAGTCAGAGAGGTAATCTTCTTCACCAACGTGCTGTCGCATACCGGCGCGGACAAGGCGGGGTTGCCCGGCGCCGAGGTCGCGCTTGTCGCGCAGATCCTCGACTTCCGCTCGCAAGACGGCAAGCCCAGGCGGCTGCAATTGACCGGGGCGGCCTTCCGGACATACGCGCTGCGCTGCCGCGAAGCCCTGGGTGCGCTCCTGATCACCAACGATTCCGACGATAGCCGCCACATGCTGGTCGACGGGCTGCGCTACGTGCTGACCGACGGAGCCCACGCGCGTTACGACGTCCGTGTCGATCTCGATCTGGTCACTCCGCCGCCGGTGGAGTTGCTGCCGAAACTCGTTGCCGCGTTCGAGTTCGCATTCACTTTCGCGCAAGCGGTGGTGAGTGATCGCCGGGTCAACGACACCAGCGACCTTCAAGCCCTCATCCACGAGTTTCTCAGCTGGATGACGAATGAGGTCATCCCCCAGGGCACCGCGACACAAGCGGGCGGCGTGCTGCTGGACCAGCGGATCCGCTGCCTCGATCTTGCCAGGCTCGCCGACGATCCGACGGCCGGAAGCTTCGTGCCGATTCTACCTTTCGACGATTACAAAAGGGAAACCGAAAGGCTGCTCGCGTTCGTCGGCGCGATCGACGACGAGATCCTCGAATACCAGCGGAAAATCGACTACCGCAAACAGCAGGAACTGATCATCAATGTGCACAAGGATCTGAACAAGGCGATCGTTGAATCGGGCGAGTTGCTGGTCGGCATCATTCAATCCAGTGCCGCTCAACAGAGGCAGATGGCCGAGTTCTACGATGAGATCATCAAGCGGCAGGTGCAGGAGCAGGCGCTGCAGCAAACAAAAACCGATGCGCTCGAGCGCGCAGTCAACGGACAGCGCGCCAATGTGACGAACGCGGTCGAGCGTTACAAGCAGGCGGTCGAGAATTGGCAGAAGCTGGAGTGGGTCAGGTTCGGGCTGGAGGTGGCGACCGGCCTGCTGCAGCTCGGGCTGAGCATTGCAGTGCCCGCCAACGCAATCAGCGCCGCCGCGTCGCTGGGCCTGATCGGGCAACGGGTGCAGAAGCTGCTCAACGTCCTGGCGGCGACGAACAAGCTGTACACCGAAGTGACGAAGACGAAGCAGTCCATGGAGCAAGCCCAGACCGCGCTGGACGACCTCGACGAATTTGACGACGCGCTGCCGGCGGAGCTGGCCTGGGACGAGATGGACGATAATTTGAAGGTGGTGCTGGCCACCGGGCCTGACGTCAAGGAGGCGAAAGCCAGGCTGTCCATGGAATTCACGGTCCTGTCGCGCCGCGGCAAAGCCTGGCTCAGCTCGCTCAGCGAGACCCAGAGACTGTCGCGCGAAATCTATCTCAACCAGCGCCGCCGCGACCTGAACCTCGAGCAGGCCAAACGCCTGGAGGCCCTGGACAAGAACCTTCATCCGCCCAAGGGCGAGCCGATCGATCGCAACAAGATCGACCTCATCGGGCTCACCGGAAGCTTGTCCTTCATGCGCAACCAGGCGCTGCTGATGCTCAGCAGGGCCTTCTCGCTCGAGGATCAGGCGCGGCAGTACGAGTTCCTCCAGCCGCCGACGGCGATCGGGTCGTTCAGCCTGCTGACCTTCAGCGGGGCGCTGGCCCGGCAGGAGTCGGCCACGGTGACCGCCAAGAGCGACTTGGCGAGGCTCCAGCCGGCCAAGACGACGCCGATCGAGTTCGTGATCGACGGCGTCGAAATCGACTCGCTGACTGGCGGCAACACGTTCAGCTTCGCCATTCGCCTGGATGCCCAGGAGTTCTTCAAATACGTCCACGCCCGCGTATTGGCGGTCGTGGTCCAGGTCGACGGGATCGCGTCTACCGACAGCGGCGACTATCTGGTCGACCTTGTCTTCAATGGCGACCCGTATTTCGATCGCGACACCACGCGCGAGCCCATGACGTTTCGTACGCCGCGGCGTCAGCGGACCTACGAATACCGCTTGCCCGATAACACGCCGAAATTCACGGATCGGGGTTTTTCCTGGTCGAAAGGCGTCAGTCCGGTGACGCCGTTCTCTAGCTGGCAAATCAGCATCCCCGACACCATGACCAACAAGGGCATGGTGTTCAAGAACACGACGGTCCGGCTCGTCCTCGGCTTCGAGCTCGAGGCGCGCATCAAGGATATCCACACGCTGCGCCTCAGAGCGCAGGCGGTGCCGACCAAGGACGAATTGATCCGCGAAATGCACGCGCAGGGCTCGGTCGTGAACGGCTGGGACGTCGTTTACAACATGGCGCTGGAACAGATCAACGCGACCATGGCGTATCAATACGAAGAGAACAATCGCCTACATCCTTCTTATGGCGGCAAGATCGACGTCGAGACTCGCCATCACGTCGCCGGCGACGTTTACGCGCTGATGCGCTTCCACCTGAAGTACGGCTATCCGAAAATCTCGTTTCTGCAGAACAACGACAAGCAGGTTAAGCTGGAGATGCCGATCGGCTCCGGGTCGGTGCAGAAATGTGTCGTGATCGGTCCGACGGGCGAGCCCAAATGCGATCCGCCCGAGCAGGTCGAAAACGTCACTTTGACCGCATACGTGCCGATCAGCAAGACCGAGGGCCTCGTCAAGCCGGACAAGAGTGGAGCCCAGACCTTCAGTGTCGTCCTCGACTTCACCCAGGGCAGTTTCGACGTCGCCCAGATGGAGCTGAGCCCCGAGCAGAAGCTTGAATTCAGCAAACAGCTCAAATTGTATTTCGCCGAGAATCCGGTGACCTACGTCATCAACACGCTTGACCTCTCGCAGATTTCCACCGTCGACGCGATGCGCCCGAACGCGTTCCTTTTCAAGACCTGGACCACGCCTGCGAACGTGAAGATTCTGCAGCTGTACATCAATACGGGCAACCGACCGGCGTTGCACTACGACCGCACGAATCTGAACAATTGCGACGAGCCACTGCCCTACGGCCAGGAATCGTCGATGATGATTTCAAGCCGTCTCTTCTGCGGCGAGGTGCTCCCCGTCAGCCTGAACAAGGACGGGTGGAGGATCGAAGGCTTCGCCAAGGGAGGCGACAGCAAGAACGTGAGAGACGCCTGGTACGGGAAATATACATCGGGTGCCGTGCGCGGTCGCCTGGATCTCTCCCCGCTGTGGGACAGCTACAAGAAGTCGGAGCGATCGTTCAAAACAAGATGGGCCTGGATAAACCCGCCTGGCGAGTACCGGTTGCCGCCCCCTCTGTTTCCTCCGCAGCCGCGCACCCTGGTGTATGATCTGGATTGGAACATATCCGGCATGACCCTCCGGCCCTCCGCGGATGGACGAATGCGGCTGGCGTTTTTCAATCAATCGAAGCAGGAATTCATTTATTCCTCCGGCGTGTTTGCCTATTACAGCGCGCGCAAAGAGATCATCTCTTATGGAGAGAGTACTCACAACACGGAGTACAACGTCGATATCAACAGCATCGTCCCGCTCGCGATCACGAAATCCGGGCGCGAACAGGAAATTCACGTCGACATCAAGAGCATCTCCGTGGAGGTCAGCGGGCATTTGTCCGGCGGCGGCCCGAGCAATTGCGACAACATCGAAGCCCTTTTCAATCAAAACCTCAAGGCGCAGCTCCCGGATCAGGTCAAGAAACAGTTGAACGCGGGTTTTGCTCCGATCTCGATCTTCGCGCTGAAGAACCTGTTGTTTCCGACGAAGAGCTATATCGATATGGAGGCCGTCGCCGTGCCGGGCGACATGCTGCTGCTGGGCAACTTCAAGAAGGACTCATAAGAAGCTGGCGTAGGTTTCACTGCGCTCCACCCATCCTGGAGCCACTGATAGCTGCGTTTTTTTGGTGGGCGCGGCGGTGGCCGCGCCAACGCTGCTTGCACAGATTATTTCTGTTCGCTGGCCCGCATCTGCTCCGCGTAGGGGCGCAAGGCCTCGGACATGTTGTCGAGGTGTTTCTGCCACTCTGCACCGGGCATGAATGAGATGACGGGCTCATCCCCGGGCGAGTTCGTCACGAACTCTGGATTGCGCAGGCCCTCGGCAATCCCGGCTTCCAGCCTCCTGACGATGTCGTCTGGAACACTCTTCGGGACCGCGAAGCCGCGTTCTGCCGTTGACGTGACTGGAATGCCCACCTCCTCCGCCGTCGGAACGTCGGGCAGCGATGAAAAGCGCTGCTTCGACAGGATCGCGATGACGCGAAGTGGCCCCTTGTTGGCGCCATGCAATTCGGGAATCTCGCTGAGACTGACCATCCCGACTTCCAGATGCCCGCCCAGCAGGTCGGTCCGCTGCGCGGCCGTGCCTCTGTAGGAGATTTCGTTGGGCTCGACCTTCGCGGCTGCCGCGAGCATGCGAATGGCCAAATGACCGTTGGTGCCGGCACCGTTGTGACCAAACGTCACCGAGCCCGGCTGGCTACGAAGTGCGGCAATGACATCCGGCAGATTTTTGAATCTGCTGTCCGCGGGCACCACGATCACATTCGGATCTTCGACGACCCGTGCGACCAGCCGGATGTCGTCCGTGGTGTATTGGGTTTTGCGGGTCATCGGCAAAAAATTATAGCCCGGCACGTTGACGACGCCGATCGCATAGGCGTCGGGCGCCGCGCGCGCGATCGCAGCGAACGCGATCTCTCCACCGGCGCCAGGCTTGTTCAAGACGACAAACTTCGCCTTGCCGCCCAGCGCGCGCTCGACGAAGGGAAGCAGTTTGCGAGCCATGACATCGGTGCCGCCGCCGGGCGCAAAGCCAACGACGACTTCGATCGGCTTGTCGTCCGGCCACGCGGCCCATGCCGACCCGCAAGTCACGAAGCCAAAAGCTGCGACGAGCGCGACGATTGTCCTGTTCATGATTTCCTGCCCTGTTTTTTGTTTTTGCCCGATCGCGCCCTCGAACGCGCGATCGACTGTGGGGGCATCTAGCGGTCGGCCTGACCGGATGGCAATCGATTGTCCCGAGCGTCCGCGTTTGATGAGCTGCGGCGGTTTTTGAGGCAATTGCGGACGCGTCAGAGGAAGCCCCGTGGCGGTGCTTGCTTGGCGGCGGGATGGTAGTCCTCTGACCTACCGCACAACGCCGGACCATCAATGCCGGCGAAAAGGAAGCCATGCCGCTGCGGCAAGCCGCCCTGCCCGGCCAAATCGGCCGTGGACCCGTCCCGAAAATCGTTGCAAAAAGGGCTCCCGAGGCCCCGGCGGCCGGTCCGCCAAGCCTTCAGGAACAAGCCTCTGGGAAAACGTCAACTTTTGGAAGAATGGTCGGAGTGGCAGGATTCGAACCTGCGACCCCTGCGTCCCGAACTACAATGCCTACCTATATAGCACTGTAATTGCAGCGATTTTTGCTAAGCTTCGGGTACGTTTTTCTTGGTTTGTTCACGTTCATTCTGTACCCAAGCTGTACCCTCACATGATGTCCTGACGGGACCGGCGACGAGCTTTGGAAGTTCTGAATGCGCCAGGTGTTTGTCACAATCGTTTGAGGGGATATCTACATGGCGGCCTTCGCACGCCTCAGACTTTTTCCATACTATCTCAACAGCCGGCGCTTAGGCCTCCTCGCTAACATCAAATTCCAAACCGAGGCGCAAGAACCGCTCGTCAACAATTCAGGCGAGCGTGCCGATGCCATGAGGGACGTCGCAGCGACGGCCGAAGACCTACTCCGATCTGGTCAGTTCCCGAACCTCACCGAGGTCGTTGCCACGAAAGACGTCGAGGGCGAGCGCATCTTAGGATTCTTATGGGGCGTCTTCACCTTTTCCGGCGCGGCTGAGGCCATCAGACGGGCGCAGGAACGAAAGCCGGCTAAGAATGCCACGCTTAGATCGACTACCCCCCTAGCAGCCGTCGAATACGAAATGGCCGGCGAGATGAGCAACGATCATTTCTATTCATCAACCTCGGTCTCGGTCTTGAAAGGGAGGAAGCGCATGCTTGTTGCCGGCCACTTCGAATTTCATGGCCAAAGGGTCACGGTCTTCCCCTACATCATCGGCGAAGAGATTGAAGGCGCTGGAACGCTTCCAACACCCATCGCGACCTCAATTCGCGTCTATCCGCAACAAATAGATGCGTTCGCGCGAGTCGAGCACAGTCCTCAGCCAACAGCGGCCGCACTCAAGGCAATTGAGACGATGCCTGAGGCGGACGTCAAGCAAGCTTTCGCCGACATTATTGGGGAGCCCTATGTGCCGAAAGATTGGGGCGGCGAAAAATCTGACCTTCAGACCACGCGCCTGACGATTGACGGAGAGCCAACGTCGACGGCGTTCATCTTCAAAGGCCCGTCCGTGCCAGGCCCGCTACATCCCGCCAACATGGGCAAGCGCGGTGATCAACTCATCCGCGCGTTCGAAGAACCGGTCGACTTGATCGTCGTCCAACACTGCAACAAAATAGAAAACACAGTCGTTCGAATGACTGAAGGCCTTGCCTACGATCCGCGCCGACCGCGTCGGTACTGCATCATCGACGGCGCCGACACCGCGCAAATTCTATCTGCCTATGGCAAGCTGAACGGACAGCGAGCAAAATCACGTGCGAAAAAGTAGTCTTGGCTCCCCGCGCGCGTAGCGCGGTTGAACTGCGCTAGATTTGTTTCCGTTGTCGTGCGGACAGCTGCGCTAACGAGTGGTAGCTCTGACATGAGTGGAAGAAAGCCACGGCACAGCCTGTCCGGCACTATGAACACGCCAGCTTGTGCCCTATCTTGGCAGTCCATCGATATGGATATGGTCGACAATTTTGCTGTCACCTGGCTGCATCCTCACACCTGAGCGCGGGTTTGTTCGCAGATAATCGGCCACTTCGTCCAATGTGGTGAGCCAGACTGGGTCTGTGTTCATCCCCTTAGGAAAGCAGCGGAACTTTCCAGCTTTGCTCGGGACGACACACTTTATCACCCTGCCGTCGACGATTTGTTCGATCCGAGAAACAGACATTGACAACCTTTAAGGCAAATTGAGACGGGCCTTACGTAGGCGGGGCGCCGGTCGTGAAACCGAATGCGCCGGTCCGAGGAACATAATATAGTGTGTAATCGGTCACCGGCTCGTTGTGACTCAGTTGTGCTCGGATCTTCTTTGGAGGGTCGTAGCTTTTTACACACTGATCCACATGTTGTCGAATAAAGCTAAATAGATTGGCTCCCTTACAAAAGAGGGCATCAAACTCGTTCCACGAGATAACGCGAGGTTGACCACCGTTCCGCTTGCGGATGCGAACTCCATCCGCAGCTAGAATGTAGTCCGCATGTGCGATCGCGTTTCTCAGGTCGGGATCAAATGCATCTCTGAATATTTCAGACAACTCGAACAGCTGGATGTCATACGCATGGCCCATCATGTTCTTCATGATGGCATTCGCGTTGGGATCAATAGCACGGCCTGTCTTCTCATGCCTCTTTACCAAAGATTGAAAAGGCCAGATGTTGTTGCCCTTCCCTTCAATCGTCAGCATGAGCTTTTTGGGTATCTCGTAGAAGCCACTGCATTCCGAAAGCATAAGGTAAAACGCAAGAATAATCCGAACGCGGACCGCATTATTTTCATCAAGTGACTTGATGTGGTCCGTGAACTGATCGAACGCTTGCACTGCTTCTTCGCCCGTGTTCCAGCCGCCGTCTTGCATACCGCGAAACTCGGGCATCAAGGCCATAACGAAGTGCAGTTCGTTCTTTAGCTTCGCTTTCTCGAACAGATCTTCGAGCGCGCGTTTAGCCTTATTATAATACGCTTGGTTAGGGTCCGGCTGTTGTCCCACTGCCGACGCCGCCATGTTCTTCCCCCCTAAAAGCCTGGAGCCCAAAGATCGTTCTTGAATGGCAATTTACCTACAGCCTCTTCTGCTCCTCGCGAGGTACAGTCAGTATGGCGATCAAGAAGGGGACCTGGGATCATGCACGTACATCCTCTGCCCGCTCCACACCGCGATTTCGCCGATCAGGGGGTTCCGGTTGAAGAGATTTGCGATGAGGCACCGGTTCCTGAGCCGCTATTTATGGTAACTGGTCTGTTGTACTTCCAAGAATTCCTTGCGCTTAGCGTTAGAGATTTCTCCATCCGCGCAATCTCGCCTTCGATTTGATCCTTCAAGATCTTCCACTCACTTGGACCGAGCTTGCCCTTGTTGAGTTTGGTTCGCTCCGCTGTGAGGTGGGATATTTGCTGGTTTATCTTGTCGTAAAGTTTCGCATTCACAAATGTCTTGTTTAATTTGAAGGTGCCATCCGTAAAGAACGTTGGGCTAAAATCGCAGGGCGGATTGTACTTAAAGAACTCAATTATATTGCGACAGTGGAGCAGAAAGCTCTCGACCATGGCGTTGTGAACGGCCTGCGACGGGCTTCCAGTAATCGCAATTGCGAAGGTCGCACGCATCATGTCAATCTCATATGGGAGATGCTCCTCCCAAAACTCTTGCTTCTGTGCCGCGGTGATATTCTTGGATTTCTTCTGCCTCTTCTTCATCGCCTACCCCCAAGCATCTCGTGGATGTTCTTGAACATTTTGGGCCATGAGCCGCGCATCAACTTAAACGAGAGTATGCAATTATAGTCGCTTCTGCACCTCGCGAGGCACTGGCCATATGACGCGGGAGACCACGAAGGAAGCTGGGTCGTTCACATATACGCCAAGGGCCGCTTCGAACTTCTGACGATACCTGATCTCGACATCGAGGGCGTCACCCGCTCCCAGTAGATGCTCGCGTCGATCTAATTTATCGAGAAATGCCTTATCTGCGACGGGCGCAGAGAGGGGCACGCCGTTCCATTCAAATGACCACTTGCGCCTGGCATGATTCAACCACGCCTTTAAGATGACAAGGCGAGCACGCTCTTTCCTGGCGCGTTCCAGTGGCTGCTCTTCCAGCTCCACAATAGGCGTCACGACGAATCGAAATTCAGACCGCGGGATCGAGATGAGGGGGCGCGGGTCAGCAATGCTGCCGGTGATACCAAACTCCTTGACGTGAGTATCCGCCTCAAGGCTATCGAAGGTTTTTCTTACTCCTTCTTGAACCGCTGGACTTTTCTTCACGTTCTCAGTCGCATCATGGACCACTCGCGGGACAATGATCGTGTCGTTCCCGTGTTTGATGATGACTTCTGTTGTATTAATAGTGATCTGGGGCTTCGGATCAGCGCCCTTCAACGTCGCATCATAGATGACGTTCGATACGACGTTCCACAAGATGGTACCAGCAATGCCGGACAGCACACCACCAGTGAAACCTTTCTTCAGTTTACGAAGTACAGTTCGGTAGCTGCCCGGTCCCGTCGCCTCGACGATGATCTCGATTTCTTGGCCAGGATCGATCGCGGCGTTAACAGCGTAGGCTGTGTCAGCGAAGCCGATTAGAGCGTTCGCCAGCGTGTATGCATCAATGGCCCCCTCAGGACCACCGAAGTGCAGGACAATAGTGTCATGAGAAAAGGCGTCGAGCCGGACGGTAGCCATCTTCCCCCCGGGAAAAATCGTAGGGGCACAACCAGCGCGTTACAAGGCCCTACACTCGTCTAATGCGTCGGCACTGAGCGAAGCGAAAGCAAATGGCTTGCTCAAATTCAAGCAAGGCCAATCGCAGTGACGCGCCCTACAAAATGCAAAGGCGCCTTGTTCGACATCCACGAGCTAGGTAAGAGCGACACCTGAGCACCCTGCGTGCAACACGCACTGCATGCTGCAAACTCGCACCGAATAGATGCGATACAGGCCGAATGCTGCGAGAAACACGCCATTCAGCTCTAATTTTTGTTAGTGAGAAGGTCGAGATTTGCTAAATCTGTACCCCAACCTGTACCCTGCGCTCAGGTTGAGCAAACAAACAACAAAAAAATCTGAAGCATTTCAATGCTTTAGATGGTCGGAGTGGCAGGATTCGAACCTGCGACCCCTGCGTCCCGAACGCAGTGCTCTACCGGGCTGAGCCACACTCCGACAAGAAGGCGGCTTATAGCGTTGGGTTTGACGCACCGCAAGCGGCCGGCATGAGGAATTTTGTCCCTGTGAAAACGGGTCTTGAAACGCTGATTTTACCGGCCGGCGCGGCCGGCGCCGAGGCCGCCGCCCGGACGCTTGCGGCCGGAGGGCTGGTCGCGTTCCCGACCGAGACGGTCTACGGGCTCGGGGCGGACGCCGCCAATGCCACCGCGGTCGCCCATATCTACAGCGCCAAGGGGCGGCCGGCCTTCAATCCGCTGATCGCCCATGTCGCGGATCTCGCGGCCGCGCGGCGGATCGGGCGGTTCGATGCCCGCGCCCTGAGGCTCGCGGAGGCGTTCTGGCCGGGGCCGCTGACGCTGGTGGTGCCGAAGACGGACGATTGCCCGGTGGCAGATCTCGCCACCGCGGGCCTCGACACGGTCGCCATCCGCATTCCAGCCCACCCGGTGGCGGAGGCGATTCTGCGCGCCTTTGGCGGGGCGGTGGTGGCGCCGTCCGCCAATATCTCAGGGCACGTCTCGCCGACGCTGGCCGCCCATGTCGAGAGCGACCTTTTTGGCCGGATCGACCTCATCATCGACGGGGGGCCCGTTACAGTCGGCGTCGAATCGACCATTGTCGGCTGCCTCAACGCGCCGATGCTGCTCCGCCCCGGCGGGCTGTCGCGCGAACGGATCGAGGCGGTGCTCGGCTTAGCCCTGGCGCGGTCGCCGGTGGAAGCCGGGAGCGACGACAGCCAGCCGCTGGCGCCGGGCATGCTGGCCTCGCATTACGCGCCGCGCGCCGCTGTGCGGCTCGACGCACAGGACGTGGCGCCGGGCGAAGCGCTGCTGGCGTTTGGGCCCGATCGCCTGCCCGGCCTGGAGGCAGCCGCCGCTGTCATGAATTTATCGCCCGCGGCTGATCTCGATGAAGCCGCCGCTAATCTGTTCGGCTATCTTCGTAGCCTGGATGCGAAGACCCCGCGGGCGATCGCCGTGATGGCGATTCCCGAGGAAGGCCTGGGCGAAGCCATTAATGACCGGCTGCGGCGCGCGGCAGTTGCGCGATAAGAGTGGAAGTTAGAGACGAGACAATGAACATCAATAAATCCGCCACCCCTCCGCTTGCGCCCGAGTTGATCGAGCAATTCCGCAAGATCGTCGGCGACCGTCACGCAATCACCGACGCAGCCGACATCGAAGCTTACGTCACCGAGGAGCGCAATCTGTTCCACGGCCGTTCGCCGCTGGTGCTGCGCCCGGGCTCCACGGCGGAAGTCGCCGAAATCTGCAAGCTCGCCTCCGCGCACAAAATCGCGCTGGTGCCGCAGGGCGGCAACACCGGGCTCGTCGGCGGCCAGACGCCGCATAACGGCGAGGTCGTGGTGTCGCTGCGGCGCCTGGACAAAATCCGCGAGGTCGATACCGCCTCGAACACCATGACCTGCGAGGCCGGCGTGGTACTGCAGATCGCGCAGCAGAAGGCGTCCGACGTGGACCGGCTGTTCCCGCTGTCGCTCGGCGCCGAAGGCAGCTGCACCATCGGCGGCAATCTCTCGACCAATGCCGGCGGCACCGCCGCGCTCGCCTATGGCGTTGCGCGCGAGATGGCGCTCGGGCTGGAGGTCGTGCTGGCCGACGGGCGCGTGCTCAATTCGCTGTCGAAGCTGAAGAAGGACAACACCGGCTACAATTTGCACAATCTCTTCATCGGCGCGGAGGGCACGCTCGGCATCATCACCGCGGCGACGCTAAAGCTGTTTCCGAAGCCGCGGGCGGTCGAGACCGCCTATGTCGGGCTGAAATCGCCGGAGGCGGCGCTGAAGCTGCTGACCATCGCGCAAAGCGAAGCCGCCAATGCGCTGACGAGTTTCGAGCTGCTGTCCGAGATGGCCGTGGATTTCTCGGTCCGCCACGGCATCGACGTGCGCGATCCGCTTGCCGAAAAACATCCCTGGTACGTGCTGATGGAATTATCCTCTCCGGGCGACGACGCCCGCACGCCGCTGGAGACGATCCTCGCTCGCGCCATGGAGGAGGAGATCGTCGACGACGCCGTGATCGCGGCCAACCTCACCCAGCGCAACAATTTCTGGAAGCTGCGCGAGGAGATGTCGTCGGCGCAAAAGCCGGAGGGCGGCTCGATCAAGCACGACATCTCCGTGCCGATCGCGGCCGTGCCCGCGTTCATCACGGAGGCCAATGATGCGGTGGTGAAGCTGATCCCGGGCGCGCGGCCGGTGCCGTTCGGCCATCTCGGCGACGGCAATCTGCACTACAATGTCAGCCAGCCCGTCGGCGCCAACACCGCGGATTATCTGGCGCGCTGGCACGAGATGAACGCGGTCGTGTTCGAGATCGTGCTGCGCATGGGCGGCTCGATCTCGGCCGAGCACGGCATCGGCGTGCTCAAGCGCGACGAGCTGCCTGAGGTGAAGGACAAGACCGCAATCGAGCTGATGCGCCAGATCAAGGCGATGCTCGATCCGCAGGGAATCATGAACCCGGGGAAAGTGCTGTGAGTCCTCTCAAGATCGATGCGATCACCGACGCCGATGTCGAGCCTGTGGTCGCGCTGTGGCAGCGATGCGGCCTGACGCGGCCCTGGAACGATCCGCATGCCGATATCGCGCTGGCGCGGCGGCGCGACAACTCGACGCTGCTGATCGGCCGCGATGGCGGCGCGATCGTCGCCACCGTCATGGTCGGCCATGACGGCCATCGCGGCTGGGTCTATTACGTCGCGGTCGATCCCGACTGCCAGAAGCGCGGCTTTGGCCGGGTGATCATGGCGGCGGCTGAAGACTGGCTGCGCGCCGCCGGCATCCTGAAGCTCCAGCTCCTGGTCCGGCGCGGCAACGAGCCGGCCAATGCATTCTACGGGTCGCTGGGCTTTACGGAATCCACTTCGGTGATGTTCCAGAAGTGGCTCGACGGCCGCGAGACCACGCCAAGCAACTGAGACCCTGCCATGACCATTTCCGACCGCGTCCGCATCAAGGACGTCCGCGTGCTCTCGGACAATTGGACGCCTCTGAAAGAGACGACATTCGAATACCGCCGCGCCAATGGCGAGTGGCAGACGCAGCACCGCGAGACCTACGAGCGCGACAACGCCGCCGCCGTGCTGCCCTACAATCGCGCACGGCGTACCGTGATCCTGGTCAAGCAATTCCGCCTGCCGGCGTTCATCCGCGGCTATGACGACCTCCTGATCGAAGCCGCCGCCGGCGTGCTTGACAACGCCGAGCCCGAGATGCGGATCCGCGCCGAGGCCGAGGAGGAGACCGGCTATCGCCTGCACCACGTCGAAAAAGTGTTCGAGGCCTTCATGAGCCCCGGCGCCATCACCGAAAAACTGCATTTCTTCATCGCCGCGTACGAGCCGGAGATGCGCGTCAGTGACGGCGGCGGCCTCGAACACGAGGGCGAGGACATCGAGGTACTGGAGCTCGGCATCGACGAGGCACTGGCGATGATCGCGGACGGCCGGATCATCGACGCCAAGGCGATCATGCTGCTGCAGCATGTGGCGCTGCATGTGTTTCGGTAGGTGAGGCCTCTTCACCTCGCCCCGCCTGCGGGGAGAGGTCGGATTGCATCGAAGATGCAATCCGGG
>NZ_JADPJH010000011.1:538000-613947 GCF_023073315.1 Bradyrhizobium sp. 1
GAGGCCAGCCATTGCGCAACGCAATTCTGTCCTGCGTTGCCGCTCTCCCCGTTGAGCAACTCGAAAACTATCTCTAGTCTGGCCCTAACCAAGAACCAGGAGACGCGCCCCATGTCCGCTTCGCGCGACGACGAATTCGGCTTTGCACCCGACTACGACGCCCCCGTCCCCTATATGCAGCGCACGCGGGACTATTACGCCGCGATCGGCTACACGACGGCGTATCGCTGGGCGCATTACACCGAGGCGCCGTTCCAGCCGCTGAAGAAGCCGCTTTCGAAGTCGCGGGTGACGATCATCACCACAGCTGCGCCGTTCGATCCGACCAAGGGCGATCAGGGGCCGGGCGCGGCGTATAATGGCAGCGCGAAATTCTACCAGGTCTATGACGGCGACACGGCGAAGCAGCACGATCTGCGCATCTCGCATATCGGCTACGACCGCAAGCACACCACGGCGACCGACAACGGCACCTGGTTTCCGCTGCCGCAGCTTCTGAAGGCTTCGGCCGCCGGCCGCATTGGCGAAATCGCGCCGCGCTTCTTCGGCGCGCCGACCAACCGCAGCCATCGCGTCACGCTGGACACCGACGCGCCTGAGATTTTGGCGCGGGCCGTCGCCGACAAGGTCGATGTCGCCGTGCTGGTGCCGAACTGCCCGGTCTGCCACCAGACCACGGCGCTGGTGGCGCGGCATCTCGAGGCCAACGGCATTCCGACCGTGATCATGGGCTGCGCCAAGGACATCATCGAGCACGCCGCCGTGCCACGCTTTTTGTTCAGCGACTTCCCGCTCGGAAATTCCGCCGGCAAACCGCATGACGTAACCTCGCAGGCGCAGACGCTCGAGTTGGCGCTTCGGTTGCTCGAGACCGCGAGCGGCCCGCAGACGACGATGCAGTCGCCGCTGCGCTGGAGCGAGGACGCAGCCTGGAAGCTCGACTACAACAACGTCGCGCAGCTTTCGCCGGAAGAGCTGGCGCGCCGCCGCGCCGAATTCGACAAGCAGAAGGAGCTCGCGCGCGGCAATCGCGCCGCCTGACGTCCTCCGATAACCAAAAACAAAAGGGAGAGCGACGTGACGCGACCGTTCGAGGGCGTGAAGATTCTGGATTTTACGCAGGTGCTGGCCGGCCCCTATGCCAGCTACCAGCTCGCGCTGCTGGGCGCCGAAATCATCAAGGTCGAGCGGCGCGAGGGCGAGGACATGCGCCGCACGCCGCTCTCACGCGAATGGGCCGAACGTGGCCTCGCGCCGGCGTTCCAGGCCATCAACGGTAACAAGCGCAGCCTGACGCTCGATCTGCAAAAGCCTGATGCGATCGCGATCGTGAAGAAGCTTGCAGCCCAAGTCGACGTCGTCATGGAAAACTTTCGCCCCGGCGTGATGGACAAGCTCGGCATCGGTTATGAGGCGCTCTCCGCGATCAATCCGAAGCTGATCTATTGCGCGGTATCCGGCTTCGGCCAGACCGGTCCAGATCGTTTGCGACCCGGCTATGACGGCAAGATGCAGGCGCTGTCGGGCATCATGGCCATTACCGGCCACCCCGAGACCGGCCCGACCCGCGCAGGCTTTGCGGTGTGCGACGTGCTCTCGGGCGCTACGGCCGCGTTCGGCGTGTCGAGCGCGCTCTACCAGCGCGACCGCACCGGCAAGGGGCAGTTTGTCGATGTCTCCATGCTGGAGGCTACGATGGCGTTTCTTTCGGGGCAGATCGCGGACTGGTCGGTTGCGGGCCATCGCCAGCCGCTTTCGGGTAACCAGGCGGTAAGCCGCAGGACCACCGCGAATTTGTTCAGATGCGGCGACGGCCACATCCTGCTCGCCGTCAACAACGAAAAACAATATCGCGCGCTGATGTCCGCGCTCGGCCGCGAGGACACGCTGAGCGACCCGCGCTTTGCCGACTGGTTTTCGCGTAACGAGAACGAGCCGGCGCTGCGCGCCATCATCGAAGAGGCGCTCGCAGCAAAGCCTGCGCGCGAATGGGAGACGATCCTGGAAGACGCCGGCGCGCCCTGCGCCAGCATCTGGAAGGTCGAGGAGATCATTGATCATCCGCAGATCAAGGCGCGCGGCGCGATCCAGGAGCTGGATACGCCCTACGGCCGCCTGCGCTTTGCCGGCAGCGGCTTCAAGCTCGCCCATGGCAGCGGCCGGCTGGACCGGATGGCGCCGGAACTGGGCGCGGATACGGACGCGGTGCTGGGCGAGCTCGGGTTTGATGCCGCGGAGATCGCGGGGTTGAGGGCAAGGGAGATTGTGTGAAACTCCGCTGCCGTAGGGTGGGCAAAGCGAAGCGTGCCCACCATCGCGCATCGCGTAATAGGACAGATGGTGGGCACGGCGCGTTGCGCCTTTGCCCACCCTACGGCACTGTCGCCTAGAACAACGACCCCTGCCCGTCATCTGACGACCCGGCCGCCGCCTTCCGCACTGCCTTCTTCGGCTTCGACGCCTCCACCTCCGCCTCCATCTCTTCCACGCTGATCGGCAGCACGAGTTGCTCATCATCGTTGGCGACACGGTTGACGCGGGTGGAGACCGGGTGCCAGGCGAACTCGCCGATGCGCGGCGCGGCCATCAGCGGCAGGATCGCATCGACCTCGTCGCCCCTGATGTCGAGCCAGCGCTCGAAATCGCGCGGGCTGATGGTGACGGGCACGCGGTCATGGAGTGCGGCCAAATCCTCGCCCGCCGCCGCCGTGACGATCGCGACCGTGTCGAGCTCCTCGCCGTTCGGCCCGACCCAGGTCTCGAACACCGCAGCAAAGCCAAGCGGCTCGCCGTCGGCGCGGTGGATGAAGAACGGCTGCTTGCGACCGTCAACCGCCTTCCATTCGTAGTAGCCATCGGCCGGGATCAGGCCGCGCCGCCGGCGAATCGCGCGTTTGAACGCGGGCTTCTCCAGCACCGTCTCGGAGCGGGCGTTGATCAGCAGTGTAAATCCCTTGGGATCCTTCACCCAGCTCGGCAGCAGACCCCAGCGCATCAGACGGAAATGGCGGGCGCCGTTCTCGATCAGCACGACCGGAATCGGCTGCGTCGGGGCGACATTGTACCGGGACGGGAAATTCGGCTGCTCGATGTAGCCGAACAGTTGCCGTAAAGCCGCGGGGGCCGAAGTTATGACAAAGCGTCCACACATCCCTGATCGTCTATATAGGGTCCGTTCAGGTCCTTTTAACCCCGAACGTTAACACTGCGGCAGATGAGCTCAATGGCCTCCCAGCCGGCGCGAATGCATGGACAGACGGGACCCGAGGCCGCGGCCTGGGCCGAGCGGCTGCGCGTCGCCAACATCAACCCGCGAACCGGGCTTGCCACTGACTATCTCAACCATTTCAATGAAGCCGTGATGCTGCTGGAAATGGTCCCTGATATGCCCGAATGCGCGGAAGATTTTCTGACCTGGTCACCGCTGTCCTATGCCGAGCACTTCACCGCCTCGAACTTCAAGGCGCGCGATCTCGCCATCGAGGCCTATGAGAAGGCCGAGCCCAGCGTGCGCGCCCAGTTCGACCACCTTACCGACACCATGACTTCGATCCTGACCGCGGTCGGCTCGGCCATGCGCGAGGTCGAGAAGGACACGACCCGTGTCCGCCTCGCCGAGCAGGCCAGCCTCTGGGTCAAGCCGCTGATCGCGGCCTGCGGCGGCATCATCAATGGCGGTGCGGAAGCCGACATCGATACGATCATGGCGAATTGAGCCGTGGCCGGCCTCGTCCAGCCTACCCATCCCCAGCTTGCGGTCTCAGCCGCGATTTTCCGCGACGAAAAGGTGCTGCTGGTCCGCCGCGCCCGCTCGCCCGCAAAAGGGTTCTATTCGCTGCCGGGCGGCCGGGTCGAGTTCGGCGAATCGCTGCACCAGGCGCTGAGCCGCGAGGTCGACGAGGAGACCGGGCTCGAGATCGAGATCATCGGCCTTGCCGGCTGGCGCGAGGTGCTGCCGGCCGCGCCCGGCGCCGGCCATTATGTGATCATGTCCTTTGCCGCCCGCTGGATGGCCAGGGAGCCGGTCCTGAATGAGGAGCTCGACGATTACCGCTGGATCGCCCCGGACGCTCTCGCGAGCCTCGGCGACCTCAAGCTGACCGGGGGGCTGGAGGAGATCATCCAGTCCGCTCACCGGCTGATCGGACCCTGACGGCCCGCCTTGCGTCCACCGCCCCGAGGGGGCATACACCCCGCCGATGTCCACGCGATTTCTGGCCATTTTTGCCCTGATCCTCGCCTGCGCCTCCGCGCCCGCTCGGGCCCAGGACGTGGCAGCGCCGTTTGACGCCGATTTGCAGCGGCTGGCCGAGATCCTCGGCGGACTGCATTATCTGCGCGGCATCTGCGGGTCCAACGAAGGCAACAAATGGCGCAGCGAGATGCAGGCGCTGATCGATGCCGAAACCCCCGCCGGCGAACGCCGCACCCGCATGATCGCCGGCTTCAACCGCGGCTATAACGGTTTTCAGCAGACCTACCGGAGCTGCACGCCGGCGGCCACAGTCGCGATCCGCCGCTATATCGAAGAAGGCTCGAAGATCTCGCGCGATCTCACGGCGCGTTACGCGAACTGAGCTCTCTCCGTCATTCCGGGGCGCGCGCGGCGCGAACCCGGAATCCATTCATCCACCCACTCCGCGACCCGATGGATTCTCAGATGCGCAATTGCGCATCATAGCTCGCGCTTGCGCGCCCGGAATGACAGCACCGGGAACCCTGTCATCGTCTTTGTCCACCGCCATTAACCGTTCCTAAAGATGTGGCCTAGCGGTCGTTAATGCGCGTGCTACACGTCTTGCACAGCGCATCGCCGTGGATCGCGCCCCAGCCCTGATCGAGTTTCATGAGCCATCCAGTTTCCTACGCCCCCGAACGCGCGCCGCTGCCCGATCACGAGCAGAAGCAGGCCGCACTGAGCTATCTCAACGAGGCCTGGGCCGAAGCGCGCCATGAGGGCGTCGACGGCGACTGTCTGGCGCAGGCGAGCCTGTTTGCGGCGTTCGCTGAGCTCGTCGGCACCTATGGCGAGGATGCGGTGGCGAAATTCGTCGAGGGCTTTCCCGGCCGCATCCGCAACGGCGAATTCTCCGTCGACATTTCGAGGCAGTAAGCGCTTTTCGAAAATGACCCCGCCACATGGGCGGGGCCAGTCTACGGATGAATGACTTTGCGAATGTCGCCGCGAAGTCTGCCGTGGTCATCGCATGGAAGCCGTTTCCCAAGACCAAGCATTAGTCTCGCGAAGAGCGGGAGATGTTCCCGCCGCGATCGGGAATGCATTCCCCAGCCCACTACGGCTCGATCTTGAGCGTCGCTTTCATGTTGGGATGATAGCGGCAGTAATAATCGACCATGCCCGCTTTCTTCAAAACAAATGTCCCCGATTTCTTCGCCGGCAGGTTCACGTCGAAATCGCCGTTTTTGGCGGTCGCGGTGTGGGCGAAGACGTCGTTATTGATCCATGCGATGGTATCGCCGACCTTCGCGGACACCTCAGCCGGCGAGATCACGAGATTCTCCATCGTGATCTCTATCGTCGCGGCGTGCGCCGGGACGACCATCGCCGCGAAAACTAAGGCCATGGCGATCGAAGACAGCCGTCCCGGCATCATCGCCTCTCCCTATTTCAGCTCGGCCGCGACATGCTCGGCGTGCTGCTGATGGCCCTGAAAGATCTTCAGGCCGGTCTGCAACAGGCTCTTCAGCTCGGCATTGCTGGCGGACGGAATGAGCTGCGTCTCCAGCGCGCTGTTGACCGCCTTATGGTAGGCAACCTCGTTGGCGACGTAGGCCTTGTCGAAGGCCGCGCCGTCCAGCTTGTCGAGCTCAGCCAGCTTCTCGCTCGCCTGCTTCGACAGGGCCTTGCTGGTGTCGTTGTCTTCGGGCGTGACGTTCAGCTTCTTGACCAGCGCCAGCGCCTGCTTGTTGACCGCCTCGTGGTCGCGCAGCATGTCCTCGGCAAACGCCTTGACGTCCTTGTTCTTCGCCTTCTTCTGCGCCTGCTTGGCGGCGTTGATGTCGATCACGCCTGCGGTGTAGGCGATATGCGCAATCTGCGGATCGGTCGGTTTGGCGCCTTGCGCGAGCGCCGGGCTGGACAAAAGGGCGACTGCAGCGATCGCCGCGCTCCATCGGACGAACATGATTTGACACTCCTGTGGCGCCGGGCCTTTGCCGGCGCGTTGCTTGCACGGGAGTTGGATGGGAATTCCGGGCGAACGTTCCCAAAAATATTAAGCACCGACCCCAAGGCGCTTCAGTACGGTTTCCGTAAGACGCTCGCAGCGTTCGCCGGCAAACGGGAACGCGTCCATCACCACCGGACCGATCTTCTTCTCGACATTCTCCCGTAACATCGCGCGCGCCCGGTGCAGCCGGGTCTTCACGGTCTCGGGCTTGACGCCGAGCAGCCCCGCGGTTTCCTCCATCGTCATTCCCTCCATCACACGCGCGATGAAGACCATGCGGAAGGCGTCCGGCAATTCATCGACCGCATGCTCGACGACACGTTGAATCTCACGTTGGGCCATGGACTTTTCCGGATCGCTTGATGCTGACGACAGAGGAAACCGGATGATCTGAGCTTCGAGCGCGGCTTCCGCCAACGTATCCAATTCGACGTTTGGCTTCCGGCTTCTCACCCGACCGAGCGCTTCGTTGATCGCAATGCGCGACAGCCACGTCGAGAGGCCGGATTCGCCACGAAAGCCGTCGAGATGCGTGAAGGCGCGCACATAGGTCTCCTGCACCACATCCTCGGCCTCGCTGTCGTTGCGCAGGATGCCACGGGCGAGCCGATAAAGCCTGCGGTTGTTGGCCTGCATGATGGCGCGCAGCGCCGCCTCGTCGCGGGCCTGGGCACGGCGGACCAATTCGGCCTCCGGCGAGCCGGCGTCCACGGTCCGGAATGTTGCAGTGCGATGGATGGCAGTCACGGGCGTCTCCTGCATTTGGGACATTGGATGCACATCCGCCGAGAACGTTCCCGAAAAAGAACCTTTAATCCGTCTCGATCGGCAACGCTGGATCCCGCGCCCACTCGCCCATCGAAGCATCGTACAGCGTCAGCTTGTCGTAGCCGAGCTGCGTTAGCAGCAACAAATCAATCGTCGCCGAGATGCCGCCGCCGCAATAGCAGACCACAGTCTTGTCGCGCGTGACGCCTGCCGCGGCGAATTTGGCTTCGGCATCGGCAAGGCTCGTCAGCGTCTTGTCGGCATTGGTGAGCGTTGCAGCTGGTACGTTGACGCTGCCGGGAACGCGGCCGGGCCGGCCGTAGCGGCTCGGCTCGAGGCCGCGATGAAATTGCGGTCCGAGGGCGTTGACGATCACGGTCGAGGGATCGCCGATCCGCGCCTTCACGGCGGTCTTGTCGACAAAGAAGCCCGCGCGCGGCGAGGCCCTGAAGGTCGTCGCTGGATAGCCCTTCGGCGCGCCCGTCTCGACCGGCCGCCCCTCTTCCTTCCACTTGTCGAAGCCGCCGTCGAGCACCTGCGCATCGACGCCGAGCGAGCGCAGCATCCACCAGAACCGTGTCGACCACATCATCGTGCCGATGCTGTAGAGCACGATGGTCTTGGACGCGTCAGCGCCGTGGCGGCCGAACGCGGCTTCCAGCTGGGCGACATCGGGCATCATGAAGAACTGCTGCGCCGAGGTGTCGGAGAACTCGCCTTGCAGATCGAGGAAATCGGCGCCGGGGATGTGGCCAGCCGCGAAGGTCTTGTCGCCGGGGACCGCGCGATACGGCACGTCGCTGCCTGATGGCACCGGCTCGTTGTAGGTGGTGCAGTCGCAGAGGCGGAGGTTGGGATCGCCGAGGCGGGCTGCGAGTTGCTCGGTGGTGATGAGGGGTTCGGTCATGGACTACTCTCCCTGTCGAGGGATTTTAGCTCTCTCCCCTCGTCATTGCGAGCGCAGCGAAGCAATCCAGACTGGCGCCGCGGTTGGATTCTGGATTGCTTCGCTGCGCTCGCAATGACGGGGATGGTGCGCTCGTTCGCCGACCGAATGCACCTTACTGCTTCAGCGTCTCCAGAAACCGCACCGGTTCGCCCTGCGAGGCCGTCACCAATTCGCCCTGCCACATCACGCGGCGACCGCGGAGGAAGGTGCCGACGGGCCAACCCGTGACGCGGACGCCGTCATAGGGCGTCCAGCCAGCTTTGGACGCCACCCATTTGTTGGTGATGGTCTCGCTGCGCTTCAAGTCGACGACAGTGAAGTCCGCGTCGTAGCCGGCGGCGATGCGGCCCTTGCAGGCCATGTTGTAGAGGCGCGCGGGACCGGCGCTGGTGAGATCGACAAACCTTGCCAGCGACAGGCGCCCCGCATTGACGTGGTCGAGCATCAGCGGCACCAGCGTCTGCACGCCGGTCATGCCCGAGGGCGAGGCCGGATAGGTCTTCTGCTTCTCTTCCAGCGTGTGCGGAGCATGATCGGAGCCGAGCACGTCGATGATGCCCTGCTCGATGCCGCGCCAGATTCCGGCACGGTGATCGGCGCCGCGCACCGGCGGGTTCATCTGCGCGAGCGTGCCGAGCCGCTCATAGCATTCGGGCGCGACCAGGGTGAGATGATGCGGAGTCGCCTCGCAGGAGGCGACGTCCTTGTGGTCGCGCAAAAATTCGATCTCTTCCTTGGTCGAGATGTGCAGCACGTGGATGCGCTTGCCGGTCTCGTGCGCGAGCTTGACCAGGCGCTGCGTCGCCATCAGCGCCGCGGTCTCGTCGCGCCAGACCGGATGCGAGCGCGTGTCGCCCTCGATGCGCAGCGACTTGCGCTCGTTGAGGCGATATTCGTCCTCGGCGTGGAAGGCGGCGCGGCGGCGGATCACCTGGAAGATGCGGCGCAGGCTTTCGTCGTCCTCCACCAGCAGCGCGCCGGTGGATGAACCGATGAACACCTTCACACCCGCGCAGCCCGGCGCGCGCTCCAACACCGGAAGATCCTGCACGTTCTCGCGGGTGCCGCCGATGAAGAAGGCGAAATCACAATGCATGCGGTGATGGGCGCGCTTCACCTTGTCGGTGAAGGTAGCCTCGGTCACGGTGAGGGGCGAGGTGTTCGGCATCTCGAACACGGCGGTGACGCCGCCCATCACGGCGCTGCGCGAGCCGGTCTCGAGGTCTTCCTTCTGCTCCAGCCCGGGCTCGCGGAAATGCACCTGCGTGTCCATCACGCCGGGCAGGACGTGCAGGCCCTTGCAGTCGATCATTTCGGCAGCGGAAGCCTGCGACAGCGGGCCCAGTTCGGCGATGCGACCGTTGGTGATGCCGACATCGCGAATACCCTCGCCGTCCTGGTTGACGACGGTGCCGCCTTTGAGGATCACATCGAAGCGCTGGGTCATGGCTGGAGGCCTCTCTCATCCCCAAGCGCGGGGCTTGAGGTCTTGTCGTTTATGCCTTGCGGGCTTACGTTCCGGAGCAACATGTCGCAAGAGATTTTCACATGAAATCAGCGTTTCTTCCCGACCGGGGCGTGATCAAGGTCGCGGGCGAGGATGCGCGCAACTTCCTCAACGGCCTCATCACGACCGATCTCGACAAGCTCAAGCCGGGCCTGGGGCGATTCGGCGCGCTGCTGACGCCGCAGGGCAAGATCATCGTGGATTTCCTGATCACGGAGGCGCCCGCGGGCCATGGCGGCGGGTTCCTGATCGACTGCCCCAAGGCGCTGGCCGAAGGCCTCGCCACCAAGCTGAAATTCTACAAGCTGCGCGCCAAGGTCACTGTGGAAAACCTGTCCGATAATCTCGGCGTGCTCGCGGCCTGGGACGGCGCGCTTGCCGCGCAACCCGACCTCACCTTCGCCGATCCGCGCAATGGCGAGCTCGGCTATCGCATCCTGATCCCCGAAGATCTCAAGCAGAAGCTGTCCGACCTGATCGGCGCCGAGCTGGTCGATGCGGCCGCCTATGAGGCGCATCGGATTGCGCTGGGCGTGCCGCGCGGCGGGCTCGATTTCATGTACAGCGATGCGTTCCCGCACGAGACCAACATGGACCGTCTCGCCGGCGTCGATTTCGACAAGGGCTGCTATGTCGGCCAGGAGGTCGTCTCGCGCATGCAGCATCGCGGCACCGCGCGCACCCGCAGCGTCAAGGTGCTGCTCGATGACCTCTCGCCCGAGGCCGGCGTCAGTGTTATGGCCGGCGACAAATCCGTCGGCACGATGGGCTCGTCGGCGCAAGGCAAGGGCATCGCGCTGGTGCGCATCGACCGCGTCGCAGACGCACTCGATGCCGGCCAGCCGCTCACCGCTGGCGGCCTCGCTCTCACGCTCGCCGAACCCGAAGTCGTCCGCATCCCCTTGAAGCAACCCACCACATGAGCCGAGCCCCTCGCCTGCATCCCGACGGAAAGACCCGCTGCCCCTGGCCCGGCGAAGATCCGGTCTATGTGGCCTATCACGACACCGAATGGGGCGTGCCTGAGTATGACGACCGCGCGCTCTATGAAAAGCTGATCCTCGACGGTTTCCAGGCCGGCCTGTCCTGGATCACGATCCTGCGCAAGCGCGACAATTTCCGCAAAGCGTTTGACGATTTCCAGCCGGAGAAAATCGCGCGCTACAACGAGAAGAAAGTGCACGCGTTGATGAATGATGCCGGCATCGTGCGCAACAAGGCCAAGATCGACGGCGCGATTTTGAGCGCGAAGTCGTATCTGGACATCATGGAGAAGGGCCCCGGCTTCTCAAAACTGCTGTGGGACTTCATGGACGGAAGGCCCAAGGTCAACAATTTCAAGACCACCGCGAGCGTGCCGGCCTCGACGCCCTTGTCGGCGCAGATATCAAAGGACCTGTCGTCACGCGGCTTCAAATTCGTCGGACCGACCATCGTCTACGCCTTCATGGAGGCGACCGGCATGGTCAACGACCATCTCGTCGACTGCCATTGCCACGCGAGCTGCGGCAAGTCGCAGCGCAAGCCGCGCCTCAAGACCAAATGACGGCGAAGAAGACTGCACGCGACGTCGCCTCCCGCGCCTGGCAGCGCATGCTGTCGGGACGGCGGCTCGATCTGCTCGATCCCTCGCCACTCGATGTCGAGATCGCCGACATCGCGCATGGTCTGGCGCGCGTCGCGCGCTGGAACGGGCAGACGACCGGCGCGCATATCTTCTCGGTCGCACAGCACACGCTTTTGGTGGAGACCGTGATGCGGCACGAGAACCCGCGCGTCGATGAGCGCATGCGGCTCGCGGCCCTGCTGCACGATGCGCCCGAATATGTCATTGGCGACATGATCTCGCCGTTCAAGGCGGTGCTCGACGGCCATTACAAGGCGGTCGAGAAGCGCCTGCTCGGCGCCATCCACATCCGCTTCGGCCTGCCGCCGGCGCTGCCCGACGAGATCACGCTGGCCATCAAGGCCGCCGATCGCGGCGCGGCCTATCTGGAGGCGACCGCGCTTGCCGGCTTCAGCGATGCCGAGGCCAAGCGCCTGTTCGGCAGGGATCCCGGCCTCTCCGACAGCGTCCGGCGCGACTACCTCACGCCCTGGACGGCCGCGCGGGCCGAGAAGCAATTTCTGGAGCGGTTCGGCGCGGTGTTTGCGTAGGTCGCGGGTGGGCAAAGGCGCGCTTGCGCCGTGCCCACCATCTTCCCGCGAGTGCGACAAAAGTGGTGGGCACGCTTCCGCCTTCGCTCTTCGAGGTACGGCGGACATGTCGCTTTGCCACCCTACCGGCACCGGCTATAATCAAGAAAAAGGTCCGCCATGATCCACGTCTGTTCCCTCGCCGCCCTTCCCGAAACCGTCCGCCTCACCGGAGCCAGCCATGTGCTGACCGTGATGGCCAATGTCGAGCAGGTCGCACGTCCGGTGTCGGTGCTGCCGGCCAACCATCTCAAGGTGTCGATGGACGACATCACCGAGGAGATGGACGGTTTTGTCGCGCCGTCCGAAGGGCATGTCGAGCAGGTGCTCAATTTCGTGCGCGGCTGGGATCGCGCCGCGCCGCTGGTGGTGCATTGCTATGCCGGCATCAGCCGCTCCACCGCGAGCGCGTTCGCCGCCGTCTGTGCGCTCAATCCGGAGCGCGACGAAATCGAGATCGCGAAAAAGATCCGGGCGGCCTCGCCGATCGCATCACCGAACCGGCGCATCGTCGGCCTTGCCGACCGCGCATTGGCGCGCAACGGCCGCATGTTGCGCGCGCTCGACGAGATGGGCCCGGGCGCGATGATGGTCGAGGGCCGCCCCTTCGTGATCGAGCTCGAATGACAGCTGCGATTATCATCGCATGAGCGACAAGCTGCTGACCCCGATCGAGATCGGCCTGACCGCCGCGATCGTCGCGATCGAGGATCATGAGCCGCTGATCCTGACCGCGCGCGGCAGCGACGGGCTGGCCGGCCTGCCGTTCGGTCCGTTCGATGCGCCGAGCCATCGCACCTTCGAGATCGGCCTGCGCGCCTGGGTCGAGGCACAGGCAGGCCTGCGGCTTGGCTATGTCGAGCAGCTCTATACGTTTGGCGATCGCGGCCGTCACGCGGAGGCCCGCGACACCGGCGCGCATATGGTGTCGATCGGATATCTCGCACTGACGCGCGCCGTCGGTGGCGAGCTCGCGGCGACAGGCGCGAGCTTCGAGCCTTGGTATCGCTTCCTGCCCTGGGAAGACTGGCGCGAGGAGCCGCCCGCGATCATCGCGCGCGACATCATTCCGGCATTGAACAAATGGGCCGAAGAGGAAACGCCGGAGACCACGCGCGCGCTGCCGCGCAAGGATCGCGTGCGGTTCTATTTCGGCCTCGACGGCGCGCCCTGGGACGAGGAGCGCGTGCTCGACCGCTACGAGCTGCTCTACGAGGCCGGACTGATCGAGGAAGCCAGGCGCGACGGCCGTCCTGCGGCACTGGCGCGCAAGACGCCTCCCGCGCTCGGCACCTCGATGCGCTTCGACCATCGGCGGATTCTCGCCACGGGAATCGCGCGGCTGCGCGCAAAACTGAAGTATCGTCCTGTGGTGTTTGAACTTTTGCCCGCCGAGTTCACACTCACTGAGTTGCAGTACACGGTGGAGGCGATCTCCGGCCGGCACCTGCACAAACAAAATTTCCGCCGCCTGGTCGAAACCGAAGCCCTGGTCGAACCGACCGGGGTGATGTCGACACAGACGGGCGGACGCCCGGCGGCGCTCTACCGCTTCCGCCGCGACGTGCTCCAGGAGCGGCCCGCGCCGGGCTTGCGCGTACGCTCCCGGCGCTAGACCTTAGAATTTCGCGACCGGCCCCTGCCCGCCGGTTGCCTGGAGGCTTCATGTTCGACGGCCCGTTTGACGTCTTTGCGCTGATCATCGCGATCATCGCCATCCTGATCGCGATCAAGGCGTCCAGTCAGGCCGCCGAGCTGCGCCGCCGGCTGAGCTCGCTCGAAGAAATGTTTTACGCGCTGCGGAGGCTGCAGCCGCCGCCTCCGATGCCCGCACAGGTGCGGGTTGAAGCGCCCGCGCCGACAGCAGCCGCAGAACCGCCACCGCTCGCTCCCGAAACCGAGCCGACGCCGCCTCCCCTCGTCACCGAAGCTGCTTCGCCGCCGCCGCTCGCGGCGAGCATCGCGGCCGATGCACCGCCGCCCCTGCCCGCGCCTGCAACTGATTTGAGAGAACCCGGCTTCGAGGAGCGGCTTGGCACGCGCTGGGTGGTGTGGATCGGCGGCCTAGCGCTGGCGCTCGGCGGCTTCTTCATGGTGCGCTATTCGATCGAGGCCGGCCTCATCGGCCCCGGCGTGCGCGTGTTCCTCGGCGGCCTGTTCGCAGCCGCGCTGCTCGGCGCCGGCGAATGGTCACGGCGCAAGGAAAGCATCTCCAACATCGCCGCGCTGCCGATCGCCAACATCCCCGCGATCCTCACGGCAGCCGGCACGGCGGTCGCGTTTGCGACCATCTATGCGGCCTATGCGCTCTACGGCTTTCTCGTGCCTGCGACGGCCTTCGTATTGCTCGGCATCGTCGCGATGGGCACGCTGGCGGCTGCGCTGCTGCACGGACCCGCGCTCGCGGGCCTCGGCGTGGTCGGCGCCTTCGTGACGCCGGTCCTCGTCTCCAGCGGCAGGCCGGATTATTGGGCGCTCTACATTTATCTGGCCGTCGTCACCGCCGCGAGCTTTGGCCTTGCGCGCATCCGGCTGTGGCGCTGGCTTGCGGTGACCACCATCGCCCTTGCCTTGCTCTGGGTCTTCCCGGGCCTCGACACCGGCGACTTGCAGGTTGCGCCGCACGCCTTCCATGTCATCGCAGGTTTTGTGCTCGCCGCGCTGCTGGTCGTCTGCGGCTTCATGTTCGGGCCTACGATCGACGACGGCGAGATCGAGCCGGTGTCGTCAAGCTCGCTCGGCGCCTATCTGTTCGGCGCGATGCTGATCGTGCTGTCGAGCGCGCATGCGGACCTTTCGCTGATCGCCTTCACCCTCCTCGTCGGCGCAACGCTGTTTGTCGCCTGGCGTGCGCCGTCCGCCACGGGTGCGCTTGGCGCCGCCGCTGCGAGCGTCTTCATCGTGTTCGCCGAATGGGCGGTCCTCGCCAACCCTGACATGCTGGTGCTGCCGGGCGGGCCGATGCCAGGCGTCGGACCGGTCGCGACCGACGGCTCCGTGACGCTGCATCTGCTGACGGCCGCGATCTTCGCCGCCGGCTTCGGCATCGCGGGCTTTTTCGCGCAGGGCCGGTCGAATTCTGCGATCATTCCGGTCGTGTGGTCGGCCGCGGCGGTTGCTACCCCAATCGCGATCCTCGTTGCGCTCTACGCGCGCATCGCCCATCTCGACCGCTCGATCCCGTTCGCGATCCTCGCGGTGCTGCTTGCCGCAGCCTTTGGCGCCGCGACCGAGGCCCTCTCGCGCCGCGAAGATCGGCCGGGCGCTCCGACCTCCATCGCCCTGTTCGCCACCGGCACGCTCGGAGCACTGGCGCTGGCGCTGACCTTTGCTCTGGAAAAGGGCTGGCTCACCATCGCCCTGGCGCTGATGTCGCTCGGCACCGCCTGGATCTCGTTGCAGCGGCCAATTCCGGTCCTGCGGCGGCTCGCGGCTATCTTTGCCGCAATCGTCACTGCGCGCATCGCCTATGATCCGCGCATCGTCGGCGATGCCGTCGGCACCACGCCGATTCTGAACTGGCTGCTGTGGGGCTACGGCCTGCCCGCGGCCTCGTTCTGGGCGGCGAGTATTTTCCTGCGCCGCCGTGGCGACGACGCGCCGCTCCGCACAGTCGAGGCCGCCGCGATCCTGTTCACGGCCCTGTTCTCCTTCATGGAGATCCGTCATTTTGCGACCGGCGGCAACATGACGGACGCGCCCTCGCTGCTCGAATGCGCGCTTCAGGTCTGCATCGCGCTTGCCATGGCAATCGGGTTGGAGCGTTTGAGGCTGCGTAGCCGCAGTGTCGTGCACAATGTCGGCGCGGTGGTGCTCACGGCGATCGCCGGCCTCATCAGCGTATTCGGCCTCTTCGTCCTGGAGAACCCGCTGATCTGGCGCGTCGATGTCGGCGGCGCCGTGTTCAACCTGCTGCTGCTCGGTTACGCGCTGCCGGCGGTGCTGTTGCTGCTGCTCTCTTATGCGGTGGTCGGTCAGCGCGGCAAGGTCTACGCCAACACGATCGCGGGCGCCGCACTGCTGTTCGCGCTTTCCTATGTCACGCTGGAGATCCGCCGCTTCTATCACGGCCCGATCCTCTCCACCGGCGAGACGACGGGCGCCGAGCAATATACCTATTCGATCGGCTGGCTCGGCTTCGGTGTGGTGCTGCTCGGCATCGGCATCCTCTTCAACTCGGAGCGGGCGCGGCTGGCATCCGCTGCGGTGATCGCGCTGACGATCCTCAAGGCCTTCGTGATCGACATGTCGACACTGACAGGCGTCTACCGCGCGCTGTCGTTCATGTGCCTCGGTATCGTGCTGGTCGCGATCGGCTGGCTCTATCAGCGCATCCTGTTCCGGCGGCAGGTCGCGCCGCCGCCGGCTCCGCAGACAGGCAGTTGAGGATCAGGCCGCGCGGACCGAATCCAGGAACTGCGCGACCTCGACCTTGAGGCGCGTGCTGTCGGTCGCGAGCGATTTCGCCGCCGACAACACCTCGCCCGAGGCTTCGCCGGTCTCGATCGCACCGCGCTGCACGTCGGTGATGTTCGACGAGACCTCCTGCGTGCCGACGGAAGCCTGCTGGACGTTGCGCGAAATCTCCTGCGTCGCCGCGCCCTGCTGCTCGACGGCGGCGGCGATCGCCGCGGATACTTCCGACAGCCGCTCGATGGTGCCGCTGATCTCCTGGATGGCGCTGACGGATTCCCCGGTCGCGGCTTGAATTCCAGCGACCTGCGCCCCGATCTCGCCGGTCGCCTTCGCGGTCTGCTCGGCCAGCGCCTTGACCTCGGAGGCGACCACGGCGAAGCCGCGACCGGCTTCACCCGCGCGCGCCGCCTCGATGGTCGCGTTCAGCGCCAGCAAATTGGTCTGGCCCGCGATGGTGTTGATGAGTTCGACGACGTCGCCGATGCGGGAGGCCGCCAGCGACAAAGCATTGACGCGCTCGTTGGTCCGCCCCGCCTGCTCGACGGCTTCCGCGGCCATTCGCGCCGAATCCTGCACGCGGCGGCTGATCTCGGTGATCGAGGACGACAGCTCCTCCGAAGCCGAAGCGACGGCCTGCACGTTGGTGGAGGCTTCCTCGGACGCTGCTGCGACGACGGTGGCAAGCTCCTGCCCGCGCTGCGCCGTATTGGTCAGCGTGGTCGCGGACGCCTCGAGCTCGGTGGACGCAGCAGAGACGGTCCCGACGACTTCGCCGATCATCGCCTCGAATTTGCGGGTGATGGCATCGACGCGGCGGCCGCGCTCGATCTTGGCTTCGGCGTCGGCCGCGGCGGCTTCGTCGGCAGCCTTCTTCGCGATCAGCGCCTGCTTGAAGATCTGGAGCGCATCCGCCATCGAACCGATCTCGGTCTTTTCGCCGCGATGCGGCACCTCGGCCGAGAGGTCGCCCTCGCCAAGCGACTGCATCGGACCGATGATTGAAGCGATACCACGCGAGACGTCGCGCACGAGATAATAGGCCGCGCCGATCGCGATCACGACCGAGAGCACGATGATGCCGACCAGCACGCGGAAGATCATGGCGTAGCTGTCGGCCGCCTGCTTCGTCTCCAGCTCGGCGCCGCGGTTGTTCATCTCGATGCCCTTCTGGAGCAGCGGATCGGCAGCCTGGGCCATCTTGGCAACCTTGGTCTGCAGCAACTCGTTGGCGTCGGTCGGGAACTTGCCGGGACTCTTGCGCGACAGCGCCATCACGTCCTGCACGCCGTTCAGATACTCGGCCCAGGCCTTGGTCCATTGCTGGTAGAGCGAGCGCTCCTCGGCGGAGGTCATCAGCAGCTCGTAGACCTTGCGGGTCTGGTCGATGCGACCCTGCAGCGAAGCGAGGCGCTTCTCGGCGGCCTCCTTGCCTTCAGGCGTGTCCTGCATCAGGTGCAGTCGGAGCGCGACGCGCAGCTCATTGATGTCGGCGCGCAGCGAGCCGAGCGCGCGCACGCTCGGTAGCCAGCTCTCCGCGATCTCGACGGTATGCGAATTGATGTTCTGCATGGTGCCGATCGCCGTCACGCCGACGCCGGCGAGCGAGAGCACGAGGACCGACAGCACGGTCAGAAGCTTGAAGACGATCGACAACTTCGACATCACGACAAATCCCGATGATACCTGGCGACGCACAATCCACCTGCGCCGCAATCGTCACGACGGACGACAGGGCGGGGTCATTCCAACAATGATGGCTGGTTCTTATCCGGTAAGATTGCGCTCATAGTTGCAAACAGGCGTTAACAGGAACCTACGTGAAACTACGGATTCGCTGTCGCCGCGATCTTATCTTCTGCAACCACGTGTTGCATTGCAGCGAACATCGCGCGCCGGCGCACCACCGCACCGCATCTCACGCCGCGCGCACCGACTCCAGGAAGCGGGCGACTTCACTCTTCAGCCGGTTGCTCTCTTGCGACAGCGATTGCGCCGCCGAATGCACCTGTGCTGACGCGGCCCCGGTTTCGCCGGCACCGCGCTGGACGTCGCCGACATTGGCGGAGACTTCAGAGGTGCCGTGCGCGGCGTGCTGGATGTTGCGGGAGATTTCCTGGGTCGCTGCGCCCTGCTCCTCCACTGCGGCAGCGATGGCCGACGAAATCTCCGACATCCGCGCGATGGTGTCGCCGATCTCCTTGATCGCCCCGACGGAGTCTTCCGTCGCGGTCTGGATCGCGCCGATATGCTGGCTGATCTCGCCCGTGGCTCTCGCGGTCTGCTCGGCGAGCGCCTTCACCTCGCTCGCGACCACGGCAAAGCCTCTGCCGGCCTCGCCCGCCCGCGCCGCCTCGATCGTGGCATTCAGCGCCAGGAGATTGGTTTGGCTTGCAATCGTGTTGATCAACTCGACCACATCGCCGATGCGGCCTGCCGCCTTCGTCAGCTCGCCGACGCGCGCATTGGTGCGCTGCGCCTGTCCGACCGCGACGTCGGCGACGCGCGCCGATTCCTGCACCTGGCGGCTGATCTCGGAGATCGATGAGGTCATCTCCTCGCTCGCCGAGGACACCGATTGCACGTTGGCGGACGCCTCCTCCGAGGCAGCCGCCACGGCGGTCGCAAGCCCGTTGCCGCGCTCGGCGGCCTGCGTCAGCGTATTGGAGGAGGCCTCGAGCTCGGTTGCCGCCGACGACACGGTTTCGATGATCTCGCCGACGGCGCCTTCGAACGTGTTTGCGAGAAGCTGCATGTCGGCCTTGCGCTGCTCGCGCCCGCGCGCGTCCGCTTCGGTCTGCTCGACGCGCAGCCGTTCGGCCTCTGCCATGCTGGTCCTAAACACCTCGACCGCACCGGCCATCTCGCCGATCTCGTCCTTTCGTCCGATCCCGGGAACGGAAATCGAGAGCTCGCCGCGCGCGAGCCGCGTCATGGCGCCGATCATGTCGCCGAGCGCCTTCGAGATCGAGCGCCCCAAAAGGAAGCCGACCACGGCCAGCACGACGACGGTGACGCCAAAGGCAACGACCATCCACAGACGCACCGCCTCGCGCGTTGCGGCTTCAGCGTCGTCAGCCTGCTTGTACGCGGCATCGACGGCGGTCCGGACCTCGACCATGACAGGCTCGATCTCGCGGAAGGTCTTCGCCATGCTGGCGTCGAGGGCCGCACTCTGCTGCGCGGCTTCGGCCCAGGCCGCGAACTCGGACTGGTATTTCCGGAGCTTGGCCGTGATGTCGTTCATCACCGCCTCTGAGACTGCAACGACCTCGATCGCCTTGGAGAATTCGACCCCGGCCTTCTTCACCTCGGCAATGTATTTTGGATCGCGCCGCAGCATGAAGTCCTTCTCGTGCCGGCGCATCATCAGCATCCAGGTCGTCGACCTGGGATCGTCGATCTCCTTCAGCTTGGATTCGATGTCGTGCACCGCACCGCGAAGCGAGCCGGACAGGCCGAGCGTCTCGTTCAACCCGAGCCTGGTCTCGGCCGCCACCAGCGCGCCGAAATCCGACGCGTAACGCTTGAAGCCCTCCTGGGCCTGCTTCATCCTGTCGGACAGCGCACTCATGCCGCCGGCCGTCATGAACCGCTGCACCTCGTCGAAATCGCGGTTGATCGGCCCAATCAGCTCGGCATTCGCCCTGGCGTAGTTCTCGGTCCGGCGCTGCTGAAAATTCTTCTCGTTGCGGCGGGCCTCCAGCATCTCGATCGAGAGCTGCTTGTCGAGATCTGCGATGGTCCGGGCGCGGTTGGCAACGGCGCGGGACGCATCCTGGGAGAGACTGCCGACCTCGTAAATCGCGCCGAAGGCGACGAGGCCCAACAGTCCGAACAGTCCGATCGCCATGACCTTATGGGTGAGACGAATGGAAAGACCACTCATTGAATGTGCTCCAACAGGCTTGATACGCAATACAGGGAGGGCGGCAAGGCACCCGGAATATTGCGGGATCATGACTGCGTCGGTTTTCCGGAAGGTTAACCGTGCAGCCCTTCGCACCGCACTATTCGCCGCCAACGCGTGCGAGCCGCCGCGCGTCCTCACGCGGCGGTTGCAACAGGCTAACGATAGATGAGGACCGCCGCCGTCAGGCCGCCCGCACCGTGTCGAGGAACTTGCCGACCTCGAGCTTGAGGCGGTTGCTGTCGCCGGACAGCGACTGCGCCGCCACCAGCACCTGCGAGGACGCCGAACCGGTCTCGCCCGCTCCGCGCTGCACGTCGGTGATGTTGGACGACACCTGATGGGTCCCTTCCGCCGCCTGTTGCACATTGCGGGAGATCTCCTGCGTCGCTGCGCCCTGCTCCTCCACGGCCGCCGCGATGGTGGACGATATCTCCGACAGCTTTTCAATGGTGTCGCTGATCGCGCTGATGGCGCTGACCGAGTCCTGCGTCGCGGCCTGGATGCCCGATATCTGCTGACCGATCTCGCCGGTCGCCTTGGCAGTCTGCTCGGCGAGCGCCTTCACCTCGGAGGCGACCACGGCAAACCCACGGCCGGCCTCGCCGGCACGCGCCGCCTCAATCGTGGCGTTGAGCGCCAACAGGTTGGTCTGGCCGGCGATGGTGTTGATCAGCTCGACCACGTCGCCGATCCTGGCCGCCGCCTTGGACAATTCGCCGACACGATCCGTCGTGGTGCGGGCCTGGCTCACTGCCTCGCTCGCGACGCGAGCGGACTCCTGCACCTGGCGGCTGATCTCGGTGATCGAGGACGACAGCTCCTCGGTGGCTGATGCCACGGACTGTACGTTGGTGGAGGCTTCTTCGGAGGCCGCAGCCACCATCGTCGTCAATTCCTGTGCACGCTCCGCCGTCGAGGTCAGCGTTGACGCCGAAGCCTCGAGCTCTGTCGCGGCGGAGGACACGGTATCGACGATCTCGCCCACGGCCGCTTCGAAGCCGTTGGCGAGCTTGTGCATCTCGGCCTTGCGTTGCGCGGCGGCGGCCTGGTCCTGCCTGGTCTTGGCCTCGGCCTCCGAGCGCACCTTCTGCTCGGACACGATCTTGAATTTTTCGACGGCCGCAGCGACGCCGCCGACTTCGTCCTTGCGGCCGAGCCCGGGCAGCACCACGGAGAAATCGCCGCCGGCAAGCTTGTCCATGGCGATTGTCAGCGCGCGGATCGGCCGCGCGATGGTCAGGAAGGACATGAGCCACGAACCGATCAGGACGAGCGTGGCGAATGCGCCGACAACTATCCCGATCTGCTCGCTCGACGCCATCTCCTGCCGAGAACGACCGATCTCCTCTTCACTCCTGTGTTTGGCGAACTCGGCGATCTGGCCCGCAACAGCGTCCATTTCAATCGCTGTCGGTAGTGTGACTTCGCGCGAGATGCGCGCGCTCTCTTCGGTGAGCTTGGCGACGCGGCTGACGTCCGCGCCCGTCGCCGCGACGATCTCGCCGCGGAAAGACGCGAGTTGTTGCGCGCCCTTCAAATAATCGACGGAGAGGCTCTTGAGCTTTTCCATGCGGGCGCGGTTCTCCGCAGATTGGGACAGCTTGAGCATTTCATCCGCCACGCTGCCCAGCGACTTCGATCGCTCGACAAGAGCGTCGTTCGCCTTTTGCAGTTCACCTGGATTGTTGGCGAGACGGATGTCCCGGACACTGAGCTGCATGCCGCGCAGCCCGAGCTTGGCTTCGACGGCATCCCGTGCCAGTTCCTGCTGAACGAGTGCGGCCTGGCTGGAATGACGCACATTGCCGTTGCCGACAAACTGGCTTGCGTTCATGGCGAGGACCAGGACGATACAGAGCGCCGACGTTATCGCCAGCTTGGTACCGATCGGCAAATTCCGGACAAGGTTAGACATGGGCATGTTCCCGAAAATGCGCGGCCAAATCATTGTCGGCCGCCTTCGGCGTTGATCGCCCTTGCCTAAAAAATGAGCGCCTCCCATTCCGATTTGGTTAACAGTGAGACCCGGAGAAATACCGGCTCGGATCTGTGGCGCACCGTGAAAAGCAGCACCGATTGCGCGCTTAACAAGTTAAGCACACCCAGGGATGGGAATTACGCCTTGCAGCGTCGCAAGACGCCCGGACGCGGCCGCCTCGCTGCAATGCGGTCGCAGGATCGATCTACCGGAAAGTGCGCAGTCACGCCGCGCGTACGGTCTCGAGAAACTTCCCGACCTCGAGCTTGAGACGGTTGCTGTCGCCCGACAGCATCTGCGCGGCGGACAGCACCTGTGAGGACGCCGAGCCGGTCTCGCTTGCACCGCGCTGCACGTCCGTGATGTTGGACGAGACCTGCTGGGTGCCGTGTGCGGCCTGCGCCACGTTGCGGGAGATTTCCTGCGTTGCCGCGCCCTGCTCTTCAACCGCCGCTGCGATCGTCGAGGAGATCTCGGAGAGTTTCACGATGGTGTCGCTGATGTCCCTGATGGCGCCGACCGATTCCTGCGTCGCGGCCTGGATGCCGGAAATCTGCTGGCCGATCTCGCCGGTCGCCTTCGCTGTCTGCTCGGCGAGCGCCTTGACCTCGGAGGCGACCACCGCAAAGCCCTTGCCGGCTTCGCCGGCGCGCGCGGCCTCGATCGTGGCGTTGAGCGCCAGCAAATTGGTCTGGCCCGCGATGGTGTTGATCAGCTCGACGACGTCACCGATGCGCGTCGCCGCCTTGGACAATTCGCTGACGCGCTCGGTCGTGGTACGGGCCTGACCGACGGCCTCACTCGCTACGCGCGCGGATTCCTGGACCTGCCGGCTGATCTCCGTGATGGAGGACGACAGCTCTTCCGTTGCCGACGCCACCGACTGCACGTTGGTGGACGCCTCCTCCGAGGCTGCCGCAACCACGGTAGTGAGCTGTTGGGTGCGCTCGGCCGTCGATGTCAGCGTGGTGGCGGATGCTTCGAGCTCGGTCGAGGCCAAAGACACCGTGCCGACGATCTCGCCGACGGCGCCTTCAAATCTGTCGGCGAGCTTGCGCATCTCGGACTTGCGCTGCTCGGATGCGATCTGGTCCTGCCGCGCCTTGGCTTCCGCTTCCTGGCGGGCCTTCTGTTCGGACACGACCTTGAATTTCTCGACGGCGCCGGCGACCTCGCCGACCTCGTCCTTGCGGCCAAGGCCGGGCAGCACCACGGAGAAGTCGCCGCCGGCAAGCTTCTCCATCGCCACCGTCAGCGCGCGCATGGGCCGCGCAATGCTGAAGACTGAGAAGATGCACGCGCCGATCAGGACCAGCGCGACCAGCATGCCGGTGATGAACGACGTACGCGCAACCGAAGCAACCTCTGCGTCCGCTTCCGCACGGGTCTCGACACTTCTCTGCTTGGCAAAGTTGGTGATCTCGTTGGTCAGTTCCGAGATCTCTTCGTTGATCGGTGCAAGCGTCCCCTTGCGGATACGGTCGACCTCGGCCACCAGCTTCGTGAATTGCGCGGCCGCTTCGCCGTCCTTCTTGCCGTCGAGCGCGAGCTCTTGCTTGCGGATCGCCTGGATCAGTTCCTGTCCCTTGCCGAAATCGCCGATCAGCACGGTCAGCCGGTCGATCCGCTTCCGGTTCTCCGGCGACCGCGAGAGCTTGGCCATTTCACCTGCGAACTTCAGGGCCGCCGTCTGGCGATCGCCAAAATAGGTGACGGCTTTCTGCATCTCGGCCGGCGACGCGGAGGTCAGAATATCGCGAATGCCGATCTGCATCCCACGGACCGAGGCCTTCGCCTCCGCGGCGTTTTGCGCGATCGTCTGCTGTCCCGATGCGCCGTTGCTGAGCTTCTGGACCTCGGTGCCTCCGCTCATCTGGAGAAAGATCATCAGCGCGACGAGGGCGATGGTCAGCGCGGAGGTGATGGCGAGTTTGGTGCCAATCCGCAGATTCTGAATGAACGACATTGAGCTCTTCCCGAAATAACGCACTGCCGCGCCGGAGCGCGTAAACATGCTGGAAAGGCTAATCGACAGGTTACCCATTAACGTTAAGTGCGGGCCCCGAACCTTGGGTAGAAGTACGGAAAACGCTGCTCAAGTTGGCGGACTTCCACACTTTTCGCGCGAAGCGAAATGACGCTTCGCGAATTTGCATGCGTCGCATTCGTTAACGCGGCGCCGTCGTTCGCAGTCGGGTTCAGCTCACGGCCTCCCCGACGAGGCTGATGCGAAAGACGGCCTTCTTGTCCTCGTCGAGCAGTTCCATGCTCCACTTGGCATTGGGCTTCAAATTGCGCGCGATGCTGCCGAGCAGGTTGGCGCAAACCTCGGTCATCTCGGTCCAGGCGGCGGCGCGGTCCTCGAACTCGTACGGCTGATCGGCGGCGCCGGAATAGCGGCCGGTGCTGATGCGGAAGAAGTACAGCGACATCATTGAACCCTTTTATCGGGCCGCCCCCCGGCCGTCCGCAAACTGCGGCGCGAACAGCTACCAACGCATGAAAGCCGCCGTCCGTATGATTACGGCGCGGCGGCTTGGCTATCGGTGAACGTTTTCAACGAGAAGAGGCGCGGATCGTCCCGCGCAGCCGGTTCACTGTGTGGAGCGGCGCAGCTCCAGCGGGGCGTCGTTCCTGGCGGGCTCCGATTTGGCTTCGGACTTCACCGGATCGAGGCGGCTGCTCTCGACACGCGGCGTCTCGATGCGCGCGGCGACTTCGGTGTTCGCCGCGCCGACCGACCCGGTGTGCTCCGAAGAGCGCAGCGAGCGCGGACGCGCCACGGCGCGCGCCATCAGCATCTGATTGCCGCCCTGGTGGTGGAAGTCGCAATAGGCAAAGCCCATGCCCGACACCGAGCCGCGGAAGCTGCGATCGTCGGTCTTTTCCAAGTTGAAACAGGGCTCGAACGGAATGCCCTTGATCGCGGCGCAGACGTTCTGACCGCGGATCTGGAGCGTATTGCCGGGCAGGCGGAGATGTTTCACCGGGCCTGCACCCGAGAATTGCACCGCGCCGGCGGCGCCGAGGTCGTCCAGGATGCGGCCTGCGCCGCGGGTGCCGTCGAAACAGGTGAAGGCGAATACCTTGCCGGCGACGAAGCGGCGCGCCTCGTCGGCATTCATGCTTCCAGCAATGGCCGGCGCAAACATCGCTGCCGCCGTGACAGCCCCCAACACAATACGCGCAAGCATGCTCTACTCCGAACCAACCCCAGCGCGGGCGATGCCTTATCTCTTTACCCGCTGCTTACCATACTAACCAAGGCAACATTGAAGCAGCTTGGTTGGTAAAGTCTGAACGCCGTTAGAGAATTTTTACCACGATGCGACCGCGGACCTGGCCGGCCAGGATTTTTGCGCCCCATTCCGAAACGTCGGCGAGCGGAATTTCATGAGTTATTTCAGATAGTTTCGTCCGATCCAGATCGGAGGCCAAGCGCTGCCAGGCAGCCCTGCGCGACTCGATCGGGCACATCACGGAATCGATGCCGAGAAGGCACACCCCGCGCAAAATGAAGGGGGCGACGGAAGACGGCAGGTCCATGCCGGCGGCGAGGCCGCAGGCCGCGATCGCCCCGCCGTACTTCGTCATCGACAGGAGATTCGCCAATGTGGTCGAGCCGACGCTGTCCAGACCACCCGCCCAGCGCTCCTTGGCGAGAGGTTTTGCCGGCGCCGACAATTCATTGCGATCGATCACTTCGGCCGCGCCGATCTCTTTCAGATAGTCCGCTTCCGAGGCGCGGCCGGTCGAGGCGATGACGTGGTAGCCGAGCTTCGACAGCACGGCGATTGCGACCGAGCCGACGCCCCCGGCCGCGCCCGTCACCACGACCGGGCCGCTCTTCGGCGAGACGCCTTGCTTCTCCAGCGCCAGCACGGAGAGCATCGCGGTGAAGCCGGCGGTGCCGATCGCCATGGCGTCGCGTGCCGAGAGTCCTTGCGGCAAGGCGACCAGCCAGTCGCCCTTGACCCGTGCCTTCTCGGCATAGGCGCCAAGATGGGTCTCGCCCATGCCCCAGCCGGTGCAGACGACCTTGTCGCCCGCCTTCCACGCCGGATGCGATGAGGCTTCGACCGTTCCGGCGAAATCGATGCCGGCAATCATCGGGAAGCGGCGCACCACCGGCGCCTTGCCTGTCAGCGCGAGGCCGTCCTTGTAGTTCAGCGTCGACCATTCGACGCGGACAGTGACGTCGCCATCCATCAGCTCGGCTTCGTCGAACTGCGCGAGCTGCGCGGTGGTGCCCTTGTCCGCCTTGTCGATCCGGATCGCCTTGAATGTGGCCACGACTGCACTCCCTGACTTGTTTCGGGGATTGTTTAGCCGATCAGGCCGGCTGCGCAACCGCTCGCTGGACCGGTTTCTCCACGATCGGAAGATTGATCAGCGCCGAGAGCACGCCGAACAGGATCGAGAGCCACCAGATCGGCGTGTAGGAACCGAATTTTTCAAACACGATGCCGCCGAGAAAGACGCCGAGGAAACCGCCGACCTGATGGCTGACGAAGGCAAAGCCATAGAGGGTTGCAAACCAGCGCGTGCCGAACATCAGCGCCACCAGCGCCGAGGTCGGCGGCACGGTCGACAGCCAGGTCAGGCCCGAGACCGCGCCGAACGCGATCGCCGAGAACGGCGTGATCGGGAACCAGATGAAGGCGAGGGTCGCAAGCGCGCGGGTGAAGTAGATAGTCGAGAGGATGAATCGCTTGGGCATATAGTTCTGGAGATAGCCGACGCTCAGCGATCCCATGATGTTGAACAGGCCGATCGCCGCAATCACCCAGCCGCCGGTTTGCGTGGAGATGCCGCTATCGACCAGGAAGGCCGGCAGATGCACGGTAATGAAGGCGAGCTGGAAGCCGCAGGTGAAGAAGCCGAGCACCAGCAGCACATAGGAGCGATGGCCGAAGGCTTCCGCGAGCGCCTTGGTGAAGGTCTGATCGTCTGCGGGCGCCGCGCCAGCGGAGCTTGCCACCGGTGGCGTCGAGAGCGCCAGCGACAGCGGAATGATCAGCAGCATCAGGAAGCCGAACACGGTGAGCGCCTGCTGCCAGCCGAAATTGTCGATCAGCGCCACACCAATCGGCGCGAACAGGAACTGGCCGAACGATCCCGCCGCGGTGCCGGCACCGAGCGCAAGCCCGCGCTTCTCGGCCGGCAAGAGTTTTGTGAACGCCGACAGCACCAGATTGAACGAGCAGCCGGCAAGGCCGAAGCCGACCATCACGCCCGCGCCGATATTGAGCGACAGCGGCGTCGATGAGTAGCGCATCAACAGCAGGCCGCCGGCATAGAGCAATGCGCCGACGCACATCACGCGGAACAGGCCGAAACGATCGGCGACCGCGCCGGCGACCGGCTGGCCCAATCCCCACAACAAATTCTGAAAGGCAATCGCAAGGCCAAACACGTCACGGCCCCAGGCGAATTCGTGGCTCATCGGCTGCACGAAGAAGCCCAGCGCCGACCGCGGACCGAAGCCGAGCATGCCGATGGCGCAGCCGCAGAGAATGATGATCGCCGGCGTGCGCCAGTTGGAGGAACGCGAGACCGGACCGAGCTCGCTTGCTTGAGTCGACATGGTGCTCCCCGTCTGTCGGTTGGCGGATCGGAATAGGCGGCCGCGAGTCAGGCATTTAATGCAGATGCATGAAAATCCCAAGTCGAAAATGATTGCGTTCCACGAAGGGCTGCCGCGGGAGCACTGCGTTTCAACGCGGCCATGGACGACGTAGCGGAACGTGTCTTGACGGGAATGTGTGCGGGGGGACCTAGCGGTCTTGCGTTGCGCGTGTTATCTTTGATTTACTCACATTGAGTATATGTAAGCTCTGGCGGAATCCCACCGGCCCCTCGGCCGGATTTCTCAGGCTCTATATATACTCAAATAGAGCATAATTGACATGCACGGGAGGCTTCGATGCCCATCACTGGAATTTACGGCCCCGACGACTTTGCAGGCCGGCCGCAGGGCCAAAACCCTACCCTTCCCCGTGCCGCGCCGGCGCGAACGGGAGCCGCGCTGCCGATGCCCTCGCTGGAATGGACTGATGAGGTCGAGCGCGCCACCGCGCCGCTCTATGAACGCGTCAAGCAAGTGATCCCGCCGATCGAATGGCCGCTGATGGCACCGACCATCAAGGCGATCAACGAGCTGAAGCAGGCGCGCGGCGCGGTGATCCTCGCGCACAATTACCAGGCCCCGGAGATTTTTCACTGCGTCGCCGATATCGGCGGCGACTCGCTCCAGCTCGCGATCGCGGCCACCAAGGTGAAATCAGGCATCATCGTCCAGTGCGGCGTGCACTTCATGGCGGAGACGTCAAAGCTGCTCAACCCCGAGAAGACGGTGCTGATCCCCGACTCTCGCGCCGGCTGCTCGCTTGCGGCCAGCATCACAGGCGCGGACGTGCGGCTGCTGCGTGAAAGATTTCCCGGCGTTCCTGTCGTCGCTTACGTCAACACCTCCGCAGAAGTGAAGGCGGAGGTCGACATCTGCTGCACCTCGTCGAACGCAGTGCAGGTGGTCGAGAGCCTGAACGCGCCGACCGCGATCTTCCTGCCCGACCGCTATCTCGCGACCTACGTCGCCTCGAAGACCGACGTGAAGATCATCGCCTGGAAGGGCGCCTGCGAGGTGCACGAGCGCTTCACCGGCGACGAGCTGCGCGCCTATCGCGAGGCCGATCCCTCCGTGCAGATCATCGCGCATCCCGAATGCCCGCCTGACGTGCTCGCCGAGGCCGACTTTACCGGCTCGACCGCGCACATGATCAACTGGGTGCGCGAGAAACGTCCGAAGCGCCTGGTGATGATCACGGAATGCTCGATGGCCGACAATGTGCGGGCCGAGCTTCCTGACGTCGAGATGCTGCGCCCCTGCAATATCTGCCCGCACATGAAGCGCATCACGCTCGCCAACATCCTGGAGAGCCTGCTGACACTCGGCGAGGAAGTGACGATCGATCCCGCACTGGCGGAACGCGCGCGACGATCGGTCGAGCGGATGATCAATCTGAAGAATTGAGAGCTGAAAATGCAAGACAACATCCACAACCTCACCCGCAGCACCGACGACGTCGTCATCGTCGGCGGCGGCCTCGCCGGTCTGTTTTGCGCGCTAAAACTCGCGCCGCGGCCGGTGACGCTGATCTCGGCAGCGCCACTTGGCCAAGGCGCCTCATCCGCATGGGCGCAAGGCGGCATCGCCGCCGCAATGGCCGACGGCGATACACCGGAAGCACATGCTGCGGACACCATCGCGGTCGGCGGCAGCATCGTCGACGAGGCGGTCGCACTTGGAATCGCGCGCGAGGCTGGCCTGCGCATTCATGACCTTCTCGCCTATGGCGTGCCGTTCGACCGCGATCTCGAAGGCCGGCTTGCTGTGGGGCGCGAAGCCGCGCACTCGGCACGGCGCATCGTGCATGTGCGTGGCGACGGCGCGGGCGCCGCGATCATCGCGGCGCTGAGCCAGGCCGTGCGGCGCACGCCGTCGATCCGCCTGCTTGAAGGTTTCGTCGCCGAAGCGCTGTTGACGGAGGACGGCGCCGTCACGGGCCTGCAATTGCGCGAGACCGGCAATTCGGCAGCACGGCCGATCCTGCTCGCCTCACGCACGGTGGTGCTCGCCACCGGCGGCCTCGGCCATCTCTACGCCGTCACCACCAACCCGCCTGAAGCCAGCGGCTCCGGCCTTGCGATCGCAGCCCACGCCGGCGCCGTCGTCGCCGATCCCGAATTCGTGCAGTTCCATCCCACCGCCATCATGGTCGGCCGCGACCCGGCACCGCTGGCAACGGAGGCGCTGCGCGGCGAAGGGGCGACGCTGATCAACGGCGATGGCGAGCGCTTCATGACCGCACTCCATCCGCTGGGAGAGCTCGCGCCACGCGACATCGTGGCCCGCGGCGTGTTCGCCGAGATCGCGGCCGGGCGTGGTGCCTTCCTCGATGCACGCGACGCGCTGGGCACGCGCTTCGCCGACAAATTCCCGACGGTGCATGCGAGTTGCATCGCCGCCGGCATCGATCCCGCGACGCAAGCGATCCCGATTGCACCGGCCGCGCATTATCACATGGGCGGCATCGCGGTGGACGCGCGCGGCCGCAGCTCGATCGACGGGCTCTGGGCCGGCGGCGAAGTGTCGTCCACCGGCGCACACGGCGCCAACCGGCTCGCCTCGAATTCACTGCTCGAGGCCGTGGTCTATGCCGCGCGTATGGCCGACGACATTGCCGGCCGCACCATCCTCTCGCCTGCCCGCGTCCCCGATGCGCTGGTGACACCGCGTGGCGGCGCACCGGATGCTGCGGCCGTGACGCGGCTGCGCGCGACCATGAGCGCGCATGTCGGCGTCATCCGCGACAATGACGGGCTTGCGGAGGCTGTGCGCAGCTTCGCCGCGCTGGAACGCGAAGCCACCAACGCTGCCGTTCGCAACATGGCGATTTCGGCCCTGCTCGTCGCCACTGCGGCCTGGACGCGACGCGAGAGCCGCGGCGCGCATTTTCGCATCGATCATCCGGCGGATGTCCCCGCCCTGGCGCAGAGAACGATGACCACGCTCGCCGCAGCGCGCGAGGTCGCGGAAAACCTCACCGGACGTCCAATGCCGCGCACCGCGCAATCCATGATCGCCTGACGGAGTTTGCCATGATCACCCCGACCTCCCTGCTCTATCCCGACGCCTTCGTCTCGCCGCTCGCAATCGACGAGGCCGTGCATCGCGCGCTCGACGAGGATCTCGGCCGCGCCGGCGACATCACCTCGCTGGCGACGATCCCGGAAGCAACAAAGGCGCAAGCCATCCTGGTCGCGCGGCAATCCGGCGTGATCGCGGGACTGCCACTGGCGCTCGCGACGTTGCAAAAGCTCTCGCCCGACATCGAGGTGCGCGCGCATGTCCGCGACGCCGCGCGCGTTGCCCGCGGGCAGCACGTGCTGACGATCTCGGGCCCGGCCCGCGCCATTCTCACAGCGGAGCGAACCGCGCTGAATTTCGTCGGCCGGCTGTCGGGCGTCGCGACACTGACAGCCGACTATGTCGCACGCACGGAGGGCACCCGGATGCGCATCTGCTGCACGCGAAAGACGACGCCAGGGCTGCGCGCGCTGGAGAAGTACGCGGTGCGTTGCGGCGGCGGCTTCAACCACCGTTTTGGACTAGACGACGCGATCCTGATCAAGGACAACCATATCGCGGTTGCCGGCGGCATCCGCCCCGTACTGGAGCGCGCACGGGCGCATGCGGGGCATCTCGTCAAGATCGAGATCGAGGTGGATACACTGTTGCAACTGCGCGAGGTGCTCGACACCGGAATGGCTGACGCCGTGCTGCTCGACAACATGGACTTCGCAACCCTGCGCGAGGCTGTGCGGATGAATGAGGGCCGCCTCGAGCTGGAAGCGTCCGGCGGCGTCACGCTCGACTCGATCGCGGCCATTGCGGCGACCGGCGTCGACTACGCCTCGGCCGGCGCGCTGACGCACTCGGCGCCGAATTTCGACTGCGCGCTGGATATCGAGGCGTGAGGTGGTCTACTCCCTCTCCCCGTTCTTACGGGGAGAGGGTTGGGGTGAGGGGCCTCTCTCCACACGCGGATCGTCGAGAGTCCTGTATCCCCTCACCCGGATCGCAAGAGCGATCCGACCTCTCCCCGCAAGCGGGGCGAGGTAAAGCACGTCTACCTTCGCTCGGTCACACCCATCTCGGCCGAGCTCTTGGCTTCCTGCGCGAGCTCGGCGGAGAGTGCGGCGGTCTGCGCCGGGGTGCCCCAACTCGGTTCCTCGCTGCCGTCGCCCCAGTTGCGCGGCCGATAGAAGGTGTGCACGCCGGTCTTGTACATCTTCTTCATCTCGGCGACCCAGGACGGGCGCACCCAATAGGCGTGGTAGTGCGTGGACTTGCCGACTTCGGGCAGCCAGATCTGGCCATCGAGCATCGCCTTCGAAATCTTTCTCGCGCGCTCCCACATCTCGGGTTCGCGGATCACGTCGGGATTGTTGTCGCAGGCGAAGGTGAACTGGCAGGCGAGATGGCGGTGCTTGTTCTGGTAGACCGCGCCGCACACGGTGTCGGGATACTTGCCGGAGAACACGCGGTTCATCACGACCTGCGCGACCGCCATCTGGCCGCGCACGGCCTCGCCACGGGATTCGAAGTAGACGGCTTCGGCGAGACATTTCTCCGACTTCGCGCGCGACTTGTCGTCGAGTGCCAGCCGCTCGGCCGGCGATTTGGCGCGCTGGTTGTCGGCGTTGACCTCGCCTTTCGGCGCGACGCTCTCGCCGCTTTCGATGTCTTTCGCAATATCAGCCGTCGGCGGCGTCAGCGATGCCGTCACCTTCATATCGGGGTCCGGCATCACAATCAGCGGCTCGGCGCCGGGCTGCCAGCTCTCGATGCTCTCGAGATTGCCGCCGAGCGAGGAACTGCCGAAGAAAAGCTTCGAGGTTTTCACGCGGAAGGGATCGCGCGGCTGTGCCGCCGGAATTGTGGCCTGCTTCAGCGCGTCGAGCGGCTGGACTGCGAATGCGCGCGCGGCGTCGCTGGCTTGCGGCACGTTGGTGTATTGCGGCAACGGCGGAGCGCGTAGCGCTTCCGCGAGCTCCGGATCGAGCGCGGCCGCGGACTCAGGCGACATTGCTTGCGGCAACGCGACGGTCTTGGCGCCGAATACCGAGCTGTTCGACGTCGCGGGATCTTCCAGCGCGGGCGCGGCAGCTGGTGCGCTCGCTTCGGGAGCCTGCGCCGGTGTGATCGTTGCGAGGCGATCACCCTTCATGGAGCGATCGACCTTGGGAAAATCGGCGGCCTGGTAGCGCGGCGGCGGCTGGAGCGCCGGATTGCGGCCGATTGCGCCGGTGACGTCGCGGCCATCGAGGCTTGCGAGGCGAACCATCGCGCTCTGCGGAACCGAGGTGCCGATGGGGCGGGAAAAGCTGTAGGTGGCGAGCTGGATCGAGGACGCCGCGGAATAGACCTGCCTCTGCCAACGCTCGGCGACGCCGGGCTGACGGGCCAGCAAAGAGGCAATGTCCTGATAGCCGGTCTCTCTCGGCATCAATGCGAAGATGCAGAGACCGATGCCGAAGGACGCGAACCGCGCGCCCTTCGGATGGTTACGCAACACTGACATCAACACGCTCACGCTACGCTTACGCTCGAAAGATCGAGCCGCAGTACATCCGTGCAATTCGATCTTTATCGTGGGTATCTAATTTAGGTTGCCGGGGCGTTAATCGGCGTTGCGCGCGCGGCACACTCAAGCAAACAGAGGTGTTTTCACGGGAAATGATGCGCGTTGGTAAACGCCGCCTCATTTGACGCGGTAAACATCTGGTCAACGCGCATGGTGAAGGAACTCTTGCGCGCACGTATCATTACGGGACGCGCGCTGGGTTCCCGGTGTTGCGCGATGCGCTCACACGCGCGTGCCCGTCATTGCGAGGAGCTCTTGCGACGAAGCAATCCAGAATCCCTCTGCCGAAAGATTCTGGATTGCTTCGCTGCGCTCGCAATGAAGGGGTGGAGAGAGCGGTGCGCAAAATGAAAGAGGCGGGGCAAGCCCCGCCTCTTCGCATTCAACATTTCAATTCGGCTTACGCCTGGCTCGCAACCGCCTTGCCCAGCGCGGCTTGCGCGGCGGCGAGGCGGGCGATCGGCACGCGATACGGCGAGCACGACACGTAGTCTAGGCCGATGTCGTGGCAGAAGGCGACGGAGGCCGGATCGCCGCCGTGCTCGCCGCAGATGCCCATCTTGAGCTTCGGGCGCGTCTTGCGTCCACGCGCGACGCCGATCTTGACGAGTTCGCCGACGCCTACCTGGTCGAGCGCGACGAACGGATCGACCGACAAGATGCCCTTCGATACGTAGGGACCGAGGAAGCTCGCGGCGTCGTCGCGGCTGATGCCGTAGGTGGTCTGCGTGAGGTCGTTGGTGCCGAACGAGAAGAACTCGGCGCTCTCGGCGATCTCGGCCGCGAGCAGACAGGCGCGCGGCAACTCGATCATGGTGCCAACCTGATAGGCAAGCTTGGTGTTGGTGTCGCGCATCACCGCCTTCGCGGTGGAATCGATCCGCGCCTTGACGAGATCGAACTCGGCCTTGGTCGCGATCAGCGGCACCATCACCTCAAGGCCGACGGCCTTGCCGGTACGCTTCTCGGCCTCGACTGCGGCCTCGAAGATCGCGCGCGCCTGCATCTCGGCGATTTCAGGGTACGCGATCGCAATACGGCAGCCGCGGAAGCCCAACATCGGATTGAACTCCGACAGCTCGCGTGCGCGGTCGGCCAGACGCCGCGGGTCGGTGTTCATGGCACGCGCCACTTCCTCGACCTCGGCATGGGTGTGCGGCAGGAACTCGTGCAGCGGCGGATCGAGCAGACGGATCGTGACGGGCAGGCCCTTCATGATCTCGAACAGCTCGACGAAGTCGGCGCGCTGCATCGGCAGCAGCTTTGCGAGCGCCGCACGGCGCGACTGCTCGTCCTCGGAGAGGATCATCTCGCGCACCGTGCGGATGCGCGTCTCCTCGAAGAACATGTGCTCGGTGCGGCAGAGACCAATGCCTTCCGCGCCGAACTTGATCGCGGTGCGGGCGTCCTCCGGCGTATCGCCGTTGACACGCACGCCGATCTTGCGGACCTGGTCGGCCCATTTCATCAGCGTGCCGAACTCGCCGGAGAGCTCCGGCTCGATCATCGGCATGCGGCCGGCGAGCACCTGGCCGAGCGAGCCGTCGATGGTGATGACGTCGCCGGTCTTGTAGGTGCGCGAGCCGATGCTCATGGTGCCACGGCCATAATCGACGCGGATGGTGCCGCAGCCGGAGACGCAGGGCTTGCCCATGCCGCGCGCGACGACCGCCGCGTGCGAGGTCATTCCGCCGCGCGTGGTCAAGATGCCTTCGGCGGCGTGCATGCCGTGGATGTCTTCGGGGCTGGTCTCGATGCGGACGAGAATCACCTTGCGCCCGTCGGCCTGGAGCTTGGTTGCTTCGTCCGAGGAGAACACGATCTCGCCGGAGGCCGCACCGGGCGAGGCCGGCAGGCCGGTCGCGATCACGTCGCGCTTGGCGTCGGGATCGATGGTCGGATGCAGGAGCTGGTCGAGCGAGGCGGGATCGATCCGCGTCACCGCTTCCTTCTTGGTGATCAGGCCTTCATTGGCGAGCTCGACCGCGATGCGCAGCGCCGCTTTCGCGGTACGCTTGCCGCCGCGGGTCTGGAGCATCCAGAGCTTGCCCTGCTCGACCGTGAACTCCATGTCCTGCATGTCGCGGTAGTGCTTCTCGAGCAGCGTGTAGATCCGCGTCAGCTCCTTGAAGGCCTCGGGCATCGCCGCTTCCATCGACGCCTTGTCGGAGCCGGATTCCTTGCGCGCTTCCTCGGTGATGTCCTGCGGCGTGCGGATGCCCGCCACCACGTCCTCGCCCTGCGCGTTGATCAGGAACTCGCCGTAGAGCTTGCTCTCGCCAGTCGAGGGATTGCGGGTGAAGGCAACGCCGGTCGCCGACGTCTCGCCCATGTTGCCGAACACCATGGCCTGCACGTTGACCGCGGTGCCCCAGGACTCAGGGATATCGTGCAGCCTGCGGTAGGTCACCGCGCGCGCGTTCATCCAGGATGAGAACACCGCGCCAATCGCGCCCCAGAGCTGATCGTGCGGATCCTGCGGAAAGTCCTTGCCGGTCTCGCGAGCGACTGCGTCCTTGTACTTGCCGACCAGCTGGACCCAGTCATCGGCGGTGAGGTCGGTGTCGAGCGTATAGCCCTGGCCGTCCTTGAAGGTGTCGAGGATTTCCTCGAAGTGATGATGCTCGAAGCCGAGCACCACGTCGGAATACATGGTGATGAAGCGGCGATAGCTGTCATAGGCGAAGCGGCGATCGCCCGACAGCTCCGACAACGCTTCCACGGTCTCGTCGTTGAGGCCGAGATTGAGCACGGTGTCCATCATGCCCGGCATCGAGGCGCGACCGCCGGAACGCACGGAGACGAGCAACGGGTTCTTGCCGTCACCGAAGATCTTGCCGGTCAACTTGCCGACATAGTCGAGCGACTTCGCAACCTGCGACTGCAGTTCCTTCGGATAGGACTTGTCGTGTGCATAGAAGTAGGTGCAGACCGAGGTCGGGATCGTGAAGCCGGGAGGCACCGGAAGGCCGAGATTGGCCATCTCGGCGAGGTTCGCGCCCTTGCCGCCGAGCAGGTCCCGCATGTCGGCTTTGCCCTCGGCCTTGCCGTCACCGAATGTGAACACCCATTTGCCGGCCTTGGCCGTGGCTGGCGCCGCCTTGGCTGGCGCGGCCTTCTTCGGTGCGACCGGCTTGGTCACAGCCTTTGCAGCAACCTTGGCGACCGGCCTGGTTGCAGGCTTCGCAACCGGCTTGGCCGGAGCCTTTGCGGCAGCCTTTGCGGCAGCTTTGGCGACCGGCTTCGGCGCGCTCTTGGCCAGCGCCTTGCGGGCTGGCGGCGCAGCCCTCGCGGCGGCGGAAGACTTTGATTTCGCTAGAATTTTCTTAGGCTTCGAGGCGGCTTTGGCCATAGCTTGCACACAACCTGCGAGAGGAACGGGAGTTCGCGCGCCTTACACCACTTTGGGCAGGCCCGCGCAAGTCGAAGAGTTCCGGAGAATGAAGGCCTAGAGATGGAGCCACTTCAATAATCCGAGCCCGATCGCACCATTTATGATGAGAAAGATCGCAACGATGAAGTTGAGCAGGCGCGGCATGATCAGAATGAGCACGCCCGCAAGCAGCGACAGGATCGGCGAGATGTGGGCGACGGTGATGTGCATGGATGGTCTTTCCGTACGTTAAGGCGAATCGCGGCCGGATCATACCGGACCGGGTTCCGCGGGTAGAGACGCGCAAGACGCGAGCAGGTTCCCGGCTTCGCGAAAACTGCCCGAAATTGCCGCGTATGCGGCAAGGCTTTCCCGGAACATTGCAAAGTCGCGGGCATTGGCAACCGGTCGCGCCACTGGCGCGGGCTGAAATCACTTCGAAGGAGTTGCCCATGCGGAACAGGATTCTCGCCCTCGCAGCGCTTGGCATCGCGCTTGGCTCGCCGATCGCAGCGTCTGCGCAAAGCGGTGTCACGGTGGGCCGCGCGCCCGTCGTCGTCGACAGTGGCACAACCATTGCGGTCGAACAGCGGCCGGCATTCCGTGACTATGTCGTCGAACAACGTGTACCGGCCTTCAGCATTCCGGATCGCGTGGTGGTCGGTGCCACCTTACCCGAGGCCGGCGTCACCTATTATGACGTGCCGCAACGTTTCGGCGCCACCACCTATCGCTACACCGTCGTGAACGGCGAGACCGTGCTGGTCGAGCCGCGCTCGCGGCGCATCGTCGAGGTGCTGAACTAGCGTCCAACTCGACACGAGTTCAACTCGATGTCCGGCGCGTCACTTCAATCAGGCTGACGCGCATCGCGTAGTCGGACATCAGCCCCGCCCGGTCTTCCCCCCGCCGGGCGGGGCATTTTTCTTCTCTCGTGTCCCGGGCAAGCGAAGCGCAGACCCGGGGCCCAGAAAGCTGCGAGCACGCGTCAACATGGGCCCCGGCTCTGCAGCGCACCGCCAAGAGGCGCTGCGTTGCGTCCGGGGGCGAGAGAGCCGCAATACCCGCGCCTCAATCCTGGATCTTCGAGAAATCCGCCACCGCACGCGTGGCGCTGCGGATTTCGTTCAGCAGCTTCAGGCGGTTCTCGCGCACCTTCGCATCGTCGTCGTTGACGCGAACCTTCTCGAAGAACGCATCGACCGGCGGACGCAACTTCGCCATCGCGCTCATGGCGGCGGCAAAGTCTTCCTTGGCGACAGCGGCGCTGGCTTCCGCCGTCACCTCGCCAATCGCCTTCGCCAGCGCCTTCTCCTCGCCAAGACCATAGAGCGCGGCCTCCGGCGCGCCGTCGAAGCTGCGCTTGTCCTTCTTCTCTTCGATGCCAAGAATATTGCTGGCGCGCTTGATGCCAGCCAGCAGATTCTTGCCGTCGTCAGATTCGAGGAATTTACCGAGGGCCTCGACGCGGCGGATGATCATCAAGAGATCGTCCTGGCCACCGAGCGCGAACACGGCATCGACGAGATCGTGACGCGCGCCCTGCTCGCGAAGCTGGACCTTGAGACGGTCGGCGAAGAAGGCGAGCAGATCGCTTGGAAGCTTTTCCGCATCGGCCGACTTGACCGACAAGCCGGCGAGTGCGGACGCCGCTACCTTCATGAGCGACAGACGCAAATTGTTCTCAGCAATCAGCCTGATCACGCCCAGCGCAGCACGGCGCAGCGCATACGGGTCCTTGGATCCCGTCGGCTTCTCATTGATGGCCCAGAAGCCAACCAACGTATCGGTTTTATCCGCGAGCGCGACCGCGACGCTGATCGGATCGGTCGGCACGCGATCGGCGGGCCCTTGCGGCTTGTAATGCTCCTCGCAGGCGGCCGCGACGGACGCGTCCTCGCCCTGGGCCAACGCATAGTACTTGCCCATCAGGCCCTGCACCTCAGGGAATTCGCCGACGACTTCGGTCAGCAGATCCGCCTTCACCAGATGCGCAGCACGCTCGGCCTTCGCGATATCAGCGCCGACCAGCGGCGCGATCTCGGCGGCGAGCCGCTCGATGCGTTTGATACGTTCGGCCTGCGTCCCCAGCTTCTCGTGGAACACGATCTGCTCGAACTTCGGCAGACGATCCTCGAGCTTCGTCTTCAAATCCGTCTCGTAGAAGAATTTCGCATCCGACAGGCGCGGACGAATCACGCGTTCGTTGCCGGCGACGATGGTCTTGCCGCCGTCGGGCGCCTCGATATTGGCGGTGAGCACGAACTTGTTGGTCAGCTTGCCCGTCTTGGCATCCCTGACGACAAAGCACTTCTGGTTATTCCGGATGGTGGCACGGATCACCTCTTCCGGGATCGCGAGATATTCCGCTTCGAACGATCCCATCATGACGACGGGCCATTCGACGAGGCCCGACACCTCGTCGAGCAGCACCTGATCTTCGACGAGCTCAAGGCCTTGCGCGAAGGTCAGCTCCTTGGCATCGGCGAAGATGATGTCCTTGCGCGCCTGCGGATCGAGGATGACCTTTGCGGCCTTCAGCTTCGCTTCGTAGTCCTCGAAGCGGCGCACCGAGATCGCAGCCGGCGCCATGAAGCGATGACCATAGGTGGTCTGGCCGGTCTCGATGCCGTCGACCTCGAACTTCACGACATCGGGCTCTTCCGTCTCGAGCCCGAAGGTCGCGGTGATCGCGTGCAGCGGGCGCACCCAGCTCAGCGAGCCCGGCTTGCCGGAGCGCGCGCCCCAGCGCATCGATTTCGGCCAGGGGAAGGTGCGAATGATGACGGGCAGGATTTCCGCGAGCACCTCGATGGCGTCGCGGCCGGGCTTCTCAATCAATCCGATATAGAAATCGCCCTTGGGATCGCGCTGGATCTTGGCTTCATCGAGCGACTTCAGACCTGTCGCCTTCAGAAAACCCTGCACCGCCACGTCGGGCGCGCCGATCTTCGGACCGCGGCGCTCGGTCTTCAGATCGGGCTGGCGCGCGGGAATGCCGTGCACGGTGAGCGCCAGACGGCGTGGCGTCGCGAACGCCTTCGCGCCCTCGTAGACGAGGCCTTCGGCAACCAGCTTGTCGGTGACCATACGGCGCAGATCATCCGCCGCCTTCGCCTGCATGCGCGCGGGGATCTCTTCCGAGAACAGTTCAAGCAAAAGTTCGGGCATCAGGCCGCTCCGCCCGCTTCGGTATGGATCCAGGCCTCTCCGCAGGCTTTTGCCAATTCGCGCACGCGCAAAATGTAGCTCTGCCGTTCCGTCACCGAGATCACGCCGCGGGCGTCGAGCAGGTTGAAGACATGGCTCGCCTTGATGCACTGGTCGTAAGCCGGCAGCGCCATCAGATGCGCCTCGCGCTTATCGTCCTTCCAGCCGGCGTCGAGATATTTTTTGCAGGCGGCTTCCGCCATCTTGAACTGCTCGAACAGCATCGTCGTGTCGGCGACTTCAAAATTGTGCTTCGAATATTCCCGCTCGGCCTGAAGGAACACGTCGCCATACGTGACCTTGGCGTCGCCGTCGCGGCCGTTGAAGTTCAGGTCATAGACGCGGTCGACGCCCTGCACATACATCGCGAGGCGCTCGAGCCCGTAGGTGAGCTCGCCCGCGACCGGAGCGCATTCGACGCCAGCGACCTGCTGGAAATAGGTGAACTGGCTGACTTCCATGCCGTCGCACCAGCACTCCCAGCCGAGACCCCAAGCGCCCAGCGTCGGGCTCTCCCAATCGTCCTCGACGAAGCGGATGTCGTGCACGGCGGAATCGATGCCGATCGCGGCGAGCGACTTCAGGTACAGCTCCTGAAGGTTCGGCGGCGACGGCTTCATGATGACCTGGAACTGGTAATAGTGCTGCATCCGGTTCGGATTCTCGCCGTAGCGGCCGTCCTTGGGCCGGCGCGAGGGCTGCACATAGGCGGCATTCCAGGGCTTTGGCCCCAGCGCGCGCAGCGTGGTGGCAGGATGGAAGGTGCCCGCGCCCATCTCCATGTCGTAGGGCTGCAGGATCACGCAGCCCTGCTCGGCCCAGAAGGTCTGGAGCGCGAGGATAAAACCCTGGAACGAGCGTTCCGGGCGCATATGGGCGGGCAATGAGGCGTCCATCGTCAGATCAGGCTCTCGCGGGGGTTTTGAATCGCGCGGGACCGTATCGACGGCGGGGGTGGGAATCAAGGCAAAGGGGCGGATTCGGTACGATCAGCCCCTCATCCCGCACGGTGCGGTAGGGTGGGCAAAGCGAAGCGTGCCCACCATCATCACCACGATTGCGGAAGGGATGGTGGGCACGGCGCAAGAGCGCCTTTGCACACCCTACGGCACCGGTTAACCCGGCCGGTAAGCTCCGGTCACGGGGTCACGCTTCAATGTCCGAATGTCCCCGGCATGGGCGGCCTCGGCGACGCGCGAGAGGCGCATCTCTTCCAGCTCCTGGTTGATCCGGACAGCGGTCTTGTAGGCCCAGCGGACCACGGCAAGCCCGCCCAGGACGCCCGCGAATGCAACGAACGGCGGCATCGGTCGATCCTTGTTGAGTGCTCAGCCCCCACGTGCATTCTTGCGCAGACCGGGCCGCGCCGCAATTGGCTCGAGGTCGAGTCCCCTTGGACCAAATGGCGCGGGCGGGCGTCGCCTAGAACCCGAATTTCGCCCAAATCGCCCGCGTCTCCACCGCCGAGATCAGATCGTCCGGCAGTCCGGCCATTGATTCCATGGCCGAAAGCTGCCCCGCGCCGGGAGATTTGCGCCCCAGAAGGCCGGACAGCAGACCGGTCGGCTGCGCAATCACGGGGGTGACAACCTTCTCGCCATAGCGGGCACGAAGAGTTGAGCGGAGATCGCCGATGCTGTCGGCGAGCCCCAGCGCGATCGAACTCTCGCCGGCCCAGTATTCGCCCGTGAACAGCGTGTCGTCGCTGCCCTTCAGCCGGGTGCCGCGGCTCTCCTTCACCAGGGCAATGAATATCTGGTGGATCTCGCGCTGAAGCGCCTTCAGCTTGGCGACGTCGTCGGGGTTTTCGGGCAGGAACGGATCGAGCATCGCCTTGTGCGTGCCAGCCGTGTAGAGGCGCCGCTCGATGCCGAGCCGCTTGATCGCCTCCTGGAAACCAAAGCTGCCGCCGACCACGCCGATCGAGCCCAAGATCGAAGAGGGATCGCAGATGATCTCGTCACCCGCGCAGGCGATCATGTAGCCGCCGGAGGCCGCGACGTCCTCGACGAACACCAGCACCGGCAGCTTCTTCTCCGCCGCGAGTTGCTTGATGCGCAGATAGATCTGGCGCGACTGCACCGGCGAGCCGCCGGGCGAGTTGATCACCAGCGCCACCGCCTTGGCGTTCCGATATGAAAACGCCCGCTCCAGCACCCGCGCGACACCCGCGAGCGACATGCCCGGGCGCAGCGGCGTCACCGCACCGATCACGCCCGATAGTCGCACCACCGGCACCACGGCCGTGCCGGGGCGGAAACGCGCCGGCAGATATTGCATGAGCTTGTCGGCCCAGCCGGAACTCCGGGAATCATTCAATTGTTCGGCCATGCCGTTACCTCTGGTTAACCAATTCTTATCACGCGAGTGTCATTGGAAGTGCCTGGAACGTGTTTTGCAGATTCCTCGTTGGGAAGCTGCAATGAAGCAGCGGAGGAAACACCATGAAGATCTACCTGCTGATGCTGCTGATCGGTGCGCTTTTCACGGCGATTCGCATTTACTCCCCGCAGGAGCAGCAGTCGGAATCGCTTCCGCAGTAAGCCGTCACGGCTCCGCGAGCGGCAACACCGCCCTCCCCTCCAGAATATCCCTCACCTCTTTTTTAGGCACGCGTGACTCTTCGTTAAGCATGAGACCCGGCAGCAATCGCGTCGGAGCTCTGCCGCCTTTGATGGCGCGCACCAGCACGCGGATCGCGGGCCGTCCCGCTTCGCCATGAACCGGCAGGATCGCAAGACTCCCGAAGCCGCGTGACAGCGCTGCCAGAACCTCAGTGATCCCATCTGCGCGCCAAATCAATGTCAGGGCGCCATTCGATCGGAGGATACGCCGCGCTGCATGCACCCACGCATGCAGCGTCTCCTCCGTCGCCACATGCGCGGTGTGACGCATCTGATCCGGCGAGCCACGATGCCGCGTGGAAACGTTGAAGGGCGGGTTCGTCAGCACCACGTCGACACTGTCGGGCCCAAGCTCGTGTGCCGCGAACGCCTGCGCATCGGCCGTGACGTCGAGCATCATCACCTCGGCCGCAATGGCATTTCCCGCCGCATTGGCGCGCGCGAGCTCGGCGAGTTCCGGATCGATCTCGACCAGGCTGAGCTTGACGCCTGCCACGCGCCGGGCGAGCGCCAGCCCGGCCGTGCCGATGCCGGCGCCGAGATCGACCACGCGGTCGCCCGCGTGAGCCTCCGTCGCCGCCGCAAGCAGGATCGCGTCATGGCCGGCGCGATGGCCGGAGCGCTTCTGCTTCAGCCGCAATTGCCCACCGAGAAAGGCGTCCTCGGTGATGTCTGCCAAGACGTCAACCATTCGGAGCCTCAATCATCGCCGCGCAGTTCGTGGCTGAGGCCGGCCTCGGTGAGGAGCGTCCGCGCCTCCCGGGCGTCGTCCTCATGGACCAGGATCCGCCGCGGCAAAATGCCGAGCGAGCCCTCGATGATGCTCATGTTCTGGTCCAGCACCAGATGGTGGATGTTGGCGCCGTCGAGCAGCGCACCGATCGCTGACACCAGCACCATATCGTTGGTCCGAACCAGTTCACGCAAAACTGAGGTCTCCTGCCCGAAGGGGGCTAAAGGGGCAAATGTCAATGGTTCCGCAGGCCTTGCCGCATCCGCCGCCAGTTTCTATTGTATTTCCATCAGAATAGCCCTTCCGGGGCAAATATTGGAGACCGGCGTGGCCGTCATCGTACCTTTCGAAACTCCCGGCGCGTCGATCGAACAGCTGGTTGCCCTTGTCGCCGGTGACATGGAGCGCGTCAACGCCACGATCCTGTCGCGGACCGGGTCTGATGTGACCATGATCCCGGAGGTCGCCAACCACCTCATCTCCTCCGGCGGCAAGCGCCTGCGGCCGATGCTGACGCTCGCCATGGCCAATCTGGCCGGCTACACCGGCGACGGCCACATCAAGCTCGCCGCGTCCGTCGAGTTCATGCACACCGCCACGCTTCTCCACGACGACGTCGTCGACGAGAGCGAGATGCGCCGCGGCAAGCTCTCGGCGCGCATGCTCTGGGGCAATGAGGCGAGCGTGCTGGTCGGCGACTTCCTGCTCGGACAGGCCTTCCGCATGATGGTCGAGGTCGGCTCGCTCCGCGCGCTCGACATTCTCTCCGCGGCGGCCGCCACCATCGCCGAGGGCGAGGTGATGCAGCTTGCGGCCGCCAAGAACACCGCGACCACCGAGGACGAATATCTCGCCGTGATCCGCGGCAAAACCGCCGAGCTGTTCGCGGCGGCCTGCGAGGTCGGCCCCGTGATCGCCAACCGCCCGAAGGCCGAGCAGACCGCCTGCCGCTCGGTCGGCATGAATCTCGGCATCGCCTTCCAGCTCGTCGACGATGTGCTCGACTATGGCGGCAAGAGCGCCAAGCTCGGCAAGAACACCGGTGACGATTTTCGCGAGGGCAAGATCACCCTGCCCGTCGTGCTCGCCTTCCGCCGCGGCAACGACACCGAGCGCGCCTTCTGGATCAAGGCGCTCGAGCGCGGCGAGATCGGCGACACCGACCTCGACCACGCCATCGGGTTGATGAACAAGCACCGCGCGCTTGAGGACACGATCAGCCGCGCCCACCATTACGGCGCCATGGCCGTCGACGCGCTGGCGCTGTTCCCGTCCTCGCCGATGAAGAGCGCGCTGGAGCAGGTCGTGGCGTTCTGTCTGGCGCGGTCGCATTAGGGCTCGCGTCTTTGGCGCACCAGTCGGGACGGCACGACTGAGTTAGCGCCACCACTGCAGCAACACCGTCATTGCGAGCGCCGCGAAGCAATCCAGAGTCCCTCCGCGGAAAGATTCTGGATTGCTTCGCTACGCTCGCAATGACGGAGCAGCTCTCGTGTCCCGGACGCGCTGCGGCGTGAAACGCTGCTGGGCAGAGCCGGGACCTACGCGACATCCGCAATCATCAGCAACATGGGCCCCGGACGCGGCGCACCGCGACTGGACGATGCTCCGCATCGCCAGAAAAGCGCTGCGCTGCGTCCGGAGCACGAGCCCGTCCAGTGACTTGCATTTTGCAAGTTACTGCCCTACCTTCCCGCCATGCAGCCCAAATCCCCCTCGATCCTGGAATGCCCGGTCGGCCGTGCCGTGGAGACGGTCGGCGAGTGGTGGAGCATTTTGATCCTGCGGGATGCGTTTCAGGGCTCCACGCGGTTCGACGAGTTCGAACGCAATCTCGGCATCGCACCGAACATCCTGTCACGGCGGCTTGCCCATCTCACCAAGACCGGCATGTTCGTCCGCCGCCGCTACAACGAACGCCCGCCGCGTTACGAATATGTGCTGACGGAAAAGGCGCGGGATTTCTTCTCCGTTGTCGCGGCACTGCTCGCCTGGGGCAACAAGCATCTCGCGCCGAAGGGCGAAGCCATCCTGCTGGCGAACCGCTCCGATCGTCGTCCGTTTGCCCCTGTTGTCGTCGATGCCGCCGACATGCAGCCGATCACGCTCGACAACGCGGTCATCATCGCGGGACCGCGCGCCAGCCGCGGGATGCGCGCGCGGCTCGCTTCGCTCAAAGCCATGAACCCGGCCGTTGCGCCGGCTGGAGACTGACATGCGTCGTATCGTCGTGACAGGCATGGGCGCGGTGTCGCCGCTCGGCTGCGGTGTCGAGCTGTCCTGGCGCCGGCTGCTCGCCGGCCAAAGCGGGCTGCGTCCCCTGCCCGAATGGGCACAATCACTACCCGCGCGCATTGCCGGTCTCGTGCCCGACAAGGCCGATGACGCCGAAGGCGGCTTCGACCCCGCGCAGGCGGCCGCGCCAAAAGACCAGCGCAAGATGGACCGCTTCATCCTGTTCGCGCTGCTCGCCACCGCAGAGGCGGTCGCGCAAGCCAAATGGACGCCGCAGGACGCGAGCGCGCTGGAACGGACCGCAACGATCATCGCCTCCGGCGTTGGCGGCTTCCCGGCGATGGCGGAGGCGGTGCGCATCACCGAGCACCGCGGCGCGCGCCGGCTCTCGCCGTTCACGATCCCCTCGTTCCTCGCCAATCTCGCCGCCGGCCACGTCTCGATCAAATACGGCTACAAGGGCGCGCTGGGCACCCCCGTCACCGCGTGTGCCGCCGGCGTGCAGGCGATCGGCGATGCCGCGCGCATGATCCGCGCCGGCGAAGCCGATGCCGCAATCTGCGGCGGCGCGGAGGCCTGCATCGATATCGTCAGCCTCGGCGGCTTTGCCGCGGCACGCGCGCTGTCGAGCTCCTTCAACGACGAGCCCACGCGCGCCTCGCGCCCGTTCGATCGCGACCGCGAGGGATTTGTGATGGGCGAAGGCGCCGGCATCCTCGTGATCGAGGAGCTCGAGCATGCGCTCGCGCGCGGCGCGACGCCAATTGCCGAGATCGTCGGCTACGGCACGACGGCGGACGCCTATCACATGACATCAGGTCCGCCCGACGGCGACGGCGCCCGCCGTGCGATGGAGATCGCGCTTCGGCAAGCCAACCTCGCGCCCGCGGATTTGCAGCATCTGAACGCGCATGCGACGTCGACGCCGGCTGGCGACGAGAGCGAGCTCGGCGCCATCGCCGCGCTGTTCGGCCGTAACCGCAGCATCGCGGTGAGCGCGACGAAATCGGCGACGGGCCATCTGCTCGGCGCCGCCGGCGGGCTGGAAGCGATCTTCACGATCCTGGCCCTGCGCGACCAGATCGCGCCGCCAACGCTCAATCTCGAAAATCCTGATCCGCGGGCGGAAGGCATCGACATCGTCTCCGGCGCAGCGCGCCAGATGCCGATGCAGCACGCGATCTCCAACGGGTTCGGCTTCGGCGGGGTCAATGCCAGCGCGATCTTCCGCAGGATGGGCTAAACGAGGGGCCTCTCGACCAGAAGCCTTGCAATCGCGGCGCGCTACGCTACGAAAACAGGATGATCGAAACGAATTTCTGGCTGTTCCTGGCCGCAGCCTGTCTCATTGCCGCCATTCCCGGCCCGGGCATTTTCTACGTCGCGGCACGGACCTTGTCGGAGGGACGCGCCAGCGGCTTTGCGTCGACCGCGGGCACGGCGCTGGGCGGGCTGGTTCATGTCATCGCGGGCAGCCTCGGCATCTCCGCGATCATTCTTGCCAGCGCTGAGCTGTTTGCCGTGGTAAAGCTTATCGGCGCGCTCTATCTGGTCTGGCTCGGCATCAAGACGTTTCTCAGTGCTGGCCGCGCGCTGTCGCTCGACAGCGAAGCCGTCGGCGACAAGCGTGCCTTCCGCGACGGTGTGCTGGTCGAGGCGTTGAATCCAAAAACCGCGGCGTTCTTCCTGGCTTTCATTCCGCAGTTCCTCGATCCCGCGGGATCGAGCCCGACGCTGCAATTCATCATGCTCGGCACAATCTCGGTGACGCTGAACACGCTCGTCGATGTCGTCGTGGTGCTGATAGCCTCCGCCACGCGCGCGCAACTGATCGGAAGACCGAATCTGATGCGCCGCCTCACCCAGGGCTCCGGCGTCTTCATCGCCGGCCTCGGCGTCTCGCTCGCACTGGCGCGGCGGCCGGCAAATGGATAGTGCCCCGCAAAGCCGCTTCTATGAATCACACGGCCTGCGGCTGCATTATGCCGATTGGGGCAACGACGGCGCGCCGCCCCTGATCCTCGTTCACGGCGGCCGCGATCATTGCCGGAGCTGGGACGTCATCGCCCGCTCGCTGCAAGCCCATTTCCACGTGATCGCGCCCGATTTGCGCGGCCATGGCGATTCCGACTGGACCAAAGGCGGCAGCTACGCGCTGACCGAATATGTCTACGATCTCGCCCAACTCGTCCGCAGCATCGCGGCGCCTCAAATCACTCTGATCGGCCATTCGATGGGCGGCATGGTGAGCCTGATCTTTTCGGGGGCATTCCCCGAACTGGTCTCCAGGCTCGTCGTGCTCGACGGCGTGACCATGTTGCCGGATACACCGAAGCCGCCGGCGCATGAGCGCATCGGAAAATGGGTCAGCCAGCTCGACAGGCTGCACGACCGCACGCCACGCCGCTATGCGACCCTTGAGGATGCCGCCGCGCAGATGGTGCTTCACAACAAGCGGCTGTCGCGCGACCTCGCGCTGCACCTTGCTACCCACGGCGCGCGGCAGAACGAGGAGGGCACCTATAGCTGGAAGTTCGATCCCTATCAGCGCGCCTCTGCGCCGCACCGGCTCTGGCCGGACGATCACGTCGCGCTGTGGTCGCGCATTACGTGCCCGACGCTGCTGCTCAATGCCGGCGAAAGTTTTCTGGCCGGCGCCAGGGCGGCGGGGCTGGAGCGCTATTTTCCGAACGCGCGCGTCGAAACCATCGCCGGCGCGGGGCACTGGCTACAGCACGACAAGCCGCAGGAGGTGCTGGGCGAGATCCGGCGGTTTTTGGGGCTCGACAAGGACGGTGCGAGTTAGCTCAGCTGCCGTAGGGTGGGCAAAGGCGCGACAGCGCCGTGCCCACCACCTCTCCCGGTCACAAAAATGGCGTGGGCACGCTTCGCTTTGCCCACCCTACGGCACCGTCGTCGCGGAAAGTCCTAGCTCAACGTCCCCGCATGCACCCACCAGCCGGGGTGATCCCTGCGGATCCTTTCAGCGGCGGCGTGCGCCTCGGTGGGCGCGCCATAGATCGCAAAGCACGTCGCACCCGAGCCGGACATGCGGGCGAGCTTGATGCCGGCGGAATCGCGCAAGGCTTCCAGCACCTCGCCGATCACAGGCTCGATGCGTAACGCAGGCGCTTCGAGATCGTTGGCGACGGTTTCGAGAACGTCGACCCAGTCGGCGATCGAGCCGCCCTCTTCCGGCCAGGCCGGAGCGTCGAGGACATCAGTGGCGCCGACGAGCAGCTCGCCGTTGCGCAGGCCCAACTCCTGGAACACATCCTTGGTCGCAACCGGCACGCGCGGATTGACCATCACGCAGGGCATGCTCGGCAACGCGAGCGGCAACAGCTGCTCGCCGACACCGGTCATGTCACAGGCGCGCGAGAACAGGCACACCGGCACGTCGGCGCCGGTCGCAAGCGCGACCTTCCGGAGGCGGGGATCATCGAGCGACAGATTGTTGAGACGCGCCAGCAGCCGCAGCGCCGCAGCAGCATCCGCCGAGCCGCCACCGATGCCGGCGGCAACGGGGAGCACCTTGTCGAGCGCGAAGGCGCCGAGCTTCAGGCCCGGCACAGCTTCGGCCAGGAGCTTGGCGGCCTTGAACACGAGATTATCGGACATCTCGCCACAAGCCGCGGCCAGCGGTCCCGTGGTGGCGAGCTTAAGCTCACCGCCCGGCTCCAGCGTCAGCCGGTCGGCGCAGTCGGCGAACGCGACGACGCTTTCGAGATCATGATAGCCGTCGGCACGACGGCCGATCACGCGAAGGGTCAGATTGACCTTCGCGCGCCCTTCTTCAATCAACGCCGGCATCGGCGACACGCCCCCAACTTCAGTTAGTCTAGCCGCCCTTGCCGTCGTCCTTCTTCTTCTCCGCCTGCGCGGCCGAAGAGTTCGAACTGTCCTCGGTCATGCCGTTGGCGATCTTGGCCTCGATCTTCGGAAGTTCATCCGGCTCGGGCTTGAGATCGCGCGCATGCGCCCACTGGAATTTGGCTTCCAGCGTGCGGCCAACGCGCCAATAGGCATCGCCAAGGTGATCGTTGATAGTGGGATCCTCGGGCTTGAGGTCGATCGCGCGCTCGAGGTTCTTCACCGCCTCCTCGTAATTGCCGATGCGGTAATAGGCCCAGCCGAGGGAGTCGACGATGTAGCCGTCGTCGGGACGCTGCTCGACGGCGCGCTTGATCATCTTCATGCCTTCGTCGAGATTCACGCCCTGGTCGATCCAGGAATAGCCGAGATAGTTGAGGACGTGCGGCTGATCGGGCTGCAGCTCGAGCGCCTTCTTCATGTCGGCTTCGGCCTTGCCCCATTCCTTGGAGCGCTCCTCGCAAATGCCGCGATAATAATACCAGACGCTGTTGGCCTTGTCGTTGCCGGCAGGCAGCACGTCGATGCCCCGCGAATAGGTCGCGCCGCAGTCGCCGAACTTCTTGCGGCCGCGCTCGAGATTGCCGAGCGCCATGATGGCTTCGAGATCCTTGGCATCGTCAGTCGTGACGCCCTTGAGGATCTTGATCGCCTCGTCGGTGCGGTCGGCGGAATCCAGATCAATGGCGAGCTGGATCTGCGCGTTGCGCTTTAGCGGCGAGGTCGCAGGTACGCGCTCATAGACCTTGATCGCCATCTGCGGCCGCTTCACCGATTCATAGAGATCGGCGAGCGAGAGCAGCGCCAGCGGATGGGTCGGCTGGAGGTAGAGCGAGAGCTGAAGATAGACCAGCGCCAGATCCTCGCCGCCGCGGCGGGTCAGCGTGGCGCCGATGCCGTACAGCGCTTCTGCGGCACCGGCCTGCGCGGAGTCGGCCAGCGGCGGCATCTTCTTGCCGGCCTTGGTGTCGCGCAGACCTTCCACGATCAGCGGATGGCGGGCGAGCTTCTTGTCGAACGCCTGGTAGACGGCGGTCGCGGCGGCGGAATCCTTGTTGCGCGACAGCCAGCGCGCATAGGCTTCGGTGACGCGCAGCATGGAATCATCGAGCTTGTAGGCGCGCTCGAAGCGGGTGCCAGCGTCCTTCTCCTTGCCGGAGAGCTCGAGGATCATGCCGGCGTGGAGGTCCTTGAACAGCGGATACCATTCCGGACCTGCGAGCTTGTCGATGGTGGCGACACCGCCCTTGGCATCACCGGCGCCGTAGGCGGCCCAGCCCGACAGCAGGGTTGCAACGAGATCGGTGATCGGACCGCGGATCGACTGGTTGATGTTGGTCTGCGCGGTCGCGTATTTCTTGAACTTGAGATCGTGCACGCCGACGACGAGCCGCGCGACGCGGTTGGTCTTGTCGATGGTCAGGATACGCTCGGCAAGCTTCACGGCTTCGTCGATGTCGCCATCGGCGACAGACGAGATGAAGGCACGGTCGAGCAGCTCGTTGTTCTTGGGGTCGGTGCGGAGCGCCGAGCGGTAGAATGCGGCGGCCGAGGCCGCATCGCGCTCGACGCTGGCGTGGCGGGCGGCGAGATAGCTGCCGGAGGTCGTGAGCGCTTTCAGATCATTTCGGTTCGGAAACTGCGCCGCCGTGTCGGACGGATGGTCCGGCGTCTGCGCCAGGGCCGCGCCGGGGACCGCCGCGATCGCGGTGCCCATCAGGGCGATGGCGGCAACAGTCCAGCGGTTGAAACGATTTGAGAACATCAGGGGCTCGCCTTGAGTTGGTAGTGCCTGGGTTTGCAGCAGAAGGCCGTATCGCATGCGAACGCGGCCGGTGGCATCGGGACCCGGAACCGTCAGGCCGACAATGCCGCTTTTGGCGCTTCACCGCAAGGATTCGGGCCGCGCGATCCCCTCCGCACGCCCCAAATCGGCCGACAATGCCCCAAGACCCTGCCAGTATGGCCTTATCGTGGCCGCAGGCCGCTATCCCGCCCCGGTTCTCACGCGAACGTGCGTCACAATGCCGGGGGCATGTCACATCGGCCCCGGTTCGCTTTGGTCCGGGTCCCGGCTTACATCGCCTCGTAGTTCGGGCCGCCGCCGCCCTCCGGGGGAACCCAGGTGATGTTTCCGTTGGGGTCCTTCACGTCGCAGGTTTTGCAGTGGACGCAATTCTGGGCGTTGATCTGGAAGCGCGGGCTCGAACCTTCTTCGATCCACTCATAGACGCCAGCCGGACAATAGCGATTCGAGGGACCGGCGAACACGTCGTGTTCGGAGGTCTTCTGCAGGTTCATGTCCGTGACCTTCAGATGGACCGGCTGGTCCTCTTCGTGATTGGTGTTGGACAGGAACACCGAGGACAGCTTGTCGAAGGAGATCTTGCCGTCCGGCTTCGGATAGTTCTTCGGCGCATGTTGCTTGGCCGGATCGAGCGTGGCGCGATCGGGCTTGGCATGTGACTGGGTGCCGAACAGCGAGGCGCCGAACAGCGTGTTGCACCACATGTCGAAGCCGCCGAGCGCGACGCCGAGCACGGTGCCGAACTTGGACCACAGCGGCTTGACGTTGCAGACCAGGAACAGATCCTTGCCGACCGACGAGGAACGCCACGCGTTCTCGTAATCGATGATCTCGTCATTGGCGCGATCGGCAGCGAGCGCCGACACGACATGCTCGGCGGCGAGCATGCCGGTGCCCATCGCATTGTGCACGCCCTTGATGCGGGGAACGTTGACGAAGCCGGCCGCGCAGCCGACCAGCGCACCTCCGGGGAAGGTGAGCTTCGGCACCGACTGATAGCCGCCCTCGGTGATCGCGCGCGCGCCATAGGCAAGCCGCTTGGCGCCTTCGAAAGTGCCGCGGATCGAGGGATGAGTCTTGAAACGCTGGAACTCGTCGAACGGCGACAGATACGGATCATCGTAGTTCAGATGCACGACGAAACCGACGGCGACGAGGTTGTCGTCGTAATGATAGAGGAACGAGCCGCCGCCGGTCTTCAGGTCGAGCGGCCAGCCGAACGAATGCTGGATCATGCCCTTCTGGTGCTTGGCGGGATCGATCTGCCAGACTTCCTTGAGGCCGATGCCGAACTTCGCCGGCTCGCTCTTGGAGTCCAGTGCGAACTTCGCGATGAGCTGCTTGGTCAGGCTGCCGCGCGCGCCTTCGGCGAACAGCGTGTACTTGCCGAGCAATTCCATGCCGCGGGTAAAGGAGTCCTTCGGCTTGCCGTCGCGCCCGATACCCATGTCGCCGGTGGCGATGCCCTTCACCGCGCCCTGCTCGTCATAGAGCACTTCGGCGGCGGCAAAGCCGGGATAGATTTCGACGCCAAGCGCCTCGGCCTTGCGTCCGAGCCAGCGGCAGACGTTACCCAGCGAGCCGATATAGCAGTGATGATTGTCCATCAGCGGCGGCATCATGAAGTTCGGCAGCTTGATCGCGCCGCCGGCCGTCATCCAGTAGAAGCGGTCGTCCTTCACTTGCGTCTTCAGCGGACAGTCGGAATCCTCGCGCCAGTCGGGAATCAGCTTGTCGAGCCCGGCCGGGTCGATCACGGCGCCGGAAAGAATATGCGCGCCGATCTCGGAGCCCTTCTCCACCACGACGACATTAAGATCGGCATTGAGCTGCTTCAGCCGGATCGCCGCGGCCAGGCCCGAGGGGCCGGCGCCGACGATGACGACGTCGAATTCCATGGATTCGCGCGGGGGAAGTTCTTCGGTGCTCATCTGATCTCAGCCCTTGAGACGGTCCTTGGTCGTTTGCGCCCTGTTGTTTCCGATTTTTCCGGGTAGGACAACCTCGGAATCGCGTTCCAGTGGGATGCAAGCCGCCCCGAACTGATATAAAAGTCCGACTTCCCATGATCCCCGAGCCCGCACCCACCGTCCGAGAGCTACTCGCCTTCTATCTGGAGGCCGGTGTCGACTGCGCGCTCGCGGAGGAGTCGATAGACCGTCTGGCGGAAATGGATGCCCCGCCGCCGGCCCCGCGCGCCGCGCCTCTGGTCGAGCCGCCACGGCCCGTCGCAGCGCCCACCGTCATGCGCGGCGAGGTCGCACCTGCGCCTGATGTCGCCATCGCCTCAGCACGCGAGGCTGCGCGAACCGCGCCGACGCTCGAGGCGCTGCGCGAGCTGATGCAAAGCTTCGAGGGCTGTGCGCTGAAACACACGGCGACGCGGCTGGTGTTCGCCGATGGCAATCCGCAGGCGCGCATCATGTTCGTCGGCGAAGCGCCGGGCCGCGACGAGGACATCGAGGGGCTGCCCTTCGTCGGGCGCAGCGGCAAGCTGCTCGATTTGATGCTAGGCGCCATCGGCCTCAACCGCACCACCGCCTACATCGCCAACGTGATTCCGTGGCGACCGCCCGGCAACCGCACGCCGACGCCGCAGGAGACGCAGATCTGCCTTCCCTTCATCCAGCGCCAGATCGAGCTGGTGAATCCCGATGTGCTGGTGACGCTCGGCAATCCATCGACCCAGACGCTGCTCTCGACCCGCGAAGGCATCATGCGCACGCGCGGACGCTGGTTCGAGTACGAGACCGGCCAGCGCACCATCCGCGCGCTGGCGACGTTCCATCCGGCCTATCTGTTGCGCTCGCCATCCTACAAGCGGCTGGCGTGGCAGGATCTGCGTGCGATCGCGAAGGTGCTGGCGGGATAGTGGGGGGCACAACGCTCTATCCCCGTCATTGCGAGCGCAGCGAAGCAATCCAGAATCTCTCCGCGGAGGCACTCTGGATTGCTTCGTCGCAAGAGCTCCTCGCATGATGACGGAGAGAGCTACGCAGGCGGCTCAACTTCCCTTCGGCCGCACGATGGCCCAGCCGATTCGCAAAAGCTGCTGGCGGCCGGTGACCAGCCATTCGAAGGCGCGCGGCACTTCGGGCACGATGCCGGGGAAGCGCGCGAGGATTTCCGGCGGCGGCGTGCCGGCCGTATCGGAGGCGCGCCAGACCACGACGCCGCCGGTCTCGCTGAATTTGGCCTGCGACATCCACGGCGTCCGCGCAGGTGCGGCATCGATGAACAGATGCGGCCGGCCGGAATGCAGCGCGACTAAGCTCGCAAGCTGGGTCTCGCCGGCGACCGCGCGCAGGCGGAGATTGGTGCGGCGGGCAAAGCTGTCGTCGAAGAAATCCGAGATCGCGCGCGCCGGCATCGAGGTCGCGATCTCGTTGGTCGCGGTCCAGGGCAGGAACAGCACGGCGAGCACGACGCCGACGGCGGGCGCGACGACGGCGGCAGCCCACACCGTCCGCAGCATGCGCGCGCGGCGCATCGCGATGAGATCGCCGGCGGCCACGACCACGGCAAGCCCGGACATCACCAGCACGACGCCGGCGCCGCCGACGATGGATTCGAGGCCCAGCAGGCTCGAGATCAGCACCGCACCGAGCGCCGGCGCCAGCGCGAAGAAATACACAAAATTGCGCGCGAGCGGCTCGACCGGGGGGCGATAGATGATCGGCGCGTCCTCGACCTTGGCGACGAACAGGCCGGTGTTGAGGAAGGTCAGCGCCGGGATCGCTGCAGCCCCGAGCACGAGCCCGCCGAGCAGCCAGGCCGCGTGGATCGCGCGGGCGTTCAGCTCCGCGAGCTCAGGCAAGGTCGGCAGGACCAGTGTCTCGGCGCGCATCAGCCAGACCGCGTAGGGCAGCGCCAGCACGGCGACGACGATCAGCGCGAACAGCGGATCGAGCGCGCGCAGCGTGCGGCGGCCGCCGGCGGTCGAGAGCGCGAAGATGACGAGCAGCACGAGAAGGAAGATCGCTGCGGGCGTGGTCAGCAGCAAGAGGCCCGCCTCGATCGACCAGGCGAACCAGGCATTGCCGCGGCGCTGGCCGATGATCTGCCAGGAGTGCAGCAGCAGCAGCGCCCAGAGCGGGCGCGCCAGCACCAGCGGGCCGAAGTCGAGCGCCGGCGAGGAGAACGCCAGCACCGTCATGGTCAAGAGCACCGCCAACACCGCCTGCTGCGAGCCGACCACGGCGCGGGAGAGATAATATAGCGTGATGAAGGTCGCGATCTCGCAGAGCTCGGCCAGCACATAGACGCCGAACATGTTGCCGCCGGCTGTGCGGTAGGCGATATCGGCAAGCCAGATCGGCAGGGGCGGGCCGAGATCAGTCCCGACCTGGTACTCGCGGCCGAACGCCAGCAGAGTCGCGAGGCTGCCGGGCGGGCTGCGATAGAACAGCAGCGCCACGAACAGCCACATCGCGGCCTGGAGCAGCACGGCGATCCACACGATCAGCCGCGGCCGGGCGCGAATGAGCTCGATGACCAGGGAGGTAAACCGCATGCAACGCCTGAAAGATGCAGCCAACCCGTCCAGCCGGCCCTATTCGCTCAACACTGTTTTGATAAAGGGGGTCACGCGCTGTGGCAACGACCGTCTGCTCTAGAGCCCTGCCGAAGCATCGATTTCGATGCCCGTCTGCACCTCCACCTCGGTGACCTCGAACAGATCCTGCACCGGCTCGACCGTCCAGGGCATGTGCTTGGCGCGGGCGGCGGCGACGGGGGCGAAGAAGCTGCGGTGGTGGATGGTGGGGCCGAGGCGGTTCAGCGCATCGAGATGCTCGGGGACGCCGTAGCCCTTGTGCTGCTCGAAACCGTAGCCGGGGCAGTCCTGCGCCAGCGCGCACATCAGGCGGTCGCGCGTCACCTTGGCGACGATCGAGGCGGCCGCGATCGACAGCACGATGCCGTCGCCGCCGATCACCGCCTCGCAGTCGCATTCCGTGTCGAGCCGGTCGCGGCCGTCGACAAAGACGTGGCGGGGCGCCTCGGGCAACGCCACCACGGCGCGCTTCAGCGCCCACAGCGAGGCGCGCAGGATGTTGTCGCGGTCGATACGGGCGCGTGAGGCAACGGCGACAGAAACCTGCGCGGTGGCGCAGATCCTGTCGAACAGTCTTTCGCGCGCCTCGGCGGTCAGGCGCTTGGAATCATCGATGCCGCGCGGGATGCGGTCGGGGTCGAGAATCACCGCGGCGGCCACCACAGGACCGGCCAGCGGCCCGCGGCCGGCCTCGTCGCAGCCCGCGACCGGCCAGATGCCGCGCTTGAGCAGCACGCGCTCACGGCGGAAGCTCGCCTTGGCAGGCGCGGCCGTCTTAGGCGCGTCCTTGGCTGGTTTCTTGTCCCGAATCATCGCCGGGATCGTGCGCAAGCGGCTTCGCCTGCGCAACCGGGAACCGATCGCAATTCCCGTTATTCAGGCAGGCCGCCCTACTCCGCCAGATGCACCCGCCTGTCCTCGCCGACCTCGATGCCGGGAGCGACTACGACCTCCCAGGGATGATCGTCAGGATCGGTGAAATAGCCGGAATAGCCGCCGTAATCGGTCTCATGCGCCGCTTTCAGCAACGAGGCGCCCTTCCCGAGCGCGAAAGCCAGCACGGCATCGACCTCCTCGCGTGTCCGGCAGTTCCAGGCGAGCGTCATGCCGCGGAAGGTCGTTGGCCGCGGACTGTCTGGCGATTTGGCATCGGCCGCGAGCTGATCCCAGGGAAACAGGGCCAGCACCGGACCGCCGGTATCGTAGAAGGCAACGGCCTCGCCTGTTACCTTCAGCCGGCGCGAGAAACCGAGCGCGTCGTAAAAGGCGATGCTGGCACGGATGTCGCTGACACCAAGCGTGATGACGGTGAGCCGCGGGATTGGGGTCGGCAGTTCTTTACTCATCTACGCCTCGCTACTTAGTGACTCAGAACAGGCTGAGCTGCTCGCCGTTCTGCTTCGGCCTCATAAAATGATCCGTCGTCAGTTTCGAGCGCCGCTTGTTGAGCCCGAGCCTGTCGCAGGCGATCTCGAAGCGGCGGCCGATGGTCCAGGCCATTGGACCCGTGCCCTTCATTCGCTCGCCCCATTTGGCGTCATAGTCACGGCCGCCGCGCATGTCGCGGATCAGCGTGAAGACGTGGCGATAGCGGTCCGGATAATTCGCCATCAACCATTCTCGGAAGAGATCGCGCACCTCCAGCGGCAGCCGCAGCAGCACGTAGGAGGCTTCTTTGACGCCGGCGTGCGCCGCGGCATCCAAAATGCGTTCGATCTCGGAATCATTCAGCGCGGGGATGACAGGCGCGACCATCACCGTGGTGGGAATGCCGGCCTCCGAGAGCTGCTTCAGCGCTTCCAGCCGCTTCGACGGTGTCGAGGCCCGCGGCTCCATGGTGCGCGCCAGTTTCGGATCGAGCGAGGTGACGGAGATGCCGACCTTGGCGAGGTTGCGCTTGGCCATGCGCGCGAGGATGTCGATGTCGCGCACGACCAGCGCCGATTTGGTGACGATGCCGACGGGATGGCCGGCGCGCTCCAGCACCTCCAGAATGCCGCGCATGATTTTGCGCTCGCGCTCGATCGGCTGGTAAGGATCGGTGTTGGTACCGATCGCGATCATCCTGGGCTCGTAGCCTGCTGCGGCAAGTTCCTTCTCAAGTAGTGCAGGCGCCTCGGGCTTCACGAACAATTTTGACTCGAAGTCGAGCCCCGGCGACAGGCCGAGATAGGCATGGGTCGGCCGCGCGAAGCAGTAGACGCAGCCGTGCTCGCAGCCGCGATAAGGATTGATCGAGCGGTCGAAACCGATATCGGGGGATTCGTTGCGGGTGATCACCTTGCGCGAGGTGTCGACCGCAACCGTCGTCTTGAACGGCGGCAGCTCTTCCAGGCTCTGCCAGCCGTCATCGAAGGCAACGCGGGCCTCGGCCTCAAATCGGCCGCTGGCGTTGGACTGCGCGCCTCGACCTCGCCTGCGCTGGCGCTCGATGGCGACCGCCAGTTCAGGAAAGTCAGAAGGCGCACCCGCCGGCTCGGAGGGCGCCGTGACCGGCGGGTGCTTGAGAGCAGAAGAAGCTGGACTCATGAAGCCAAGATAGCACGTCGAAGGAACAAATCAAGAACGCAAATAGAAAACGTGAAAACAACCCCATGCACAGTAGGGCTGCCCAAACTTTGCGCGGCCCTCCTTGACCTCACGCAACATCACCAAGTCAGCGATTTCGTTTGGTGGCGCAGAAGGATCGATCCCGCCAGAGCAGTGTTGGTGACGATCGCCAGCGCGAAGGGTCGGCACAACATGACAAATCAACAACAAGCGCGTGCGGCAAGCAGCGAACTCGATCTCCTCGATCGCTACTGGCGCGCCGCCAACTACCTTTCCGTCGGGCAGATCTACCTGCTCGACAATCCGCTGCTGCGCGAGCCGCTGCGGCCCGAGCACATCAAGCCGCGCTTGCTGGGACATTGGGGCACGACGCCCGGATTGAACTTCATCTACGCGCATCTGAACCGCGTCATCCGCGCGCTGGATGTCAGCGTGCTCTATGTCTGCGGCCCCGGCCATGGCGGGCCGGGAATGGTCGCCAACACGTATCTGGAAGGCAGCTACAGCGAGATCTATCCTGACATCGCGCGCGATGCGGATGGATTGCACAAACTTTTCCGACAGTTCTCCTTCCCCGGCGGCATTCCAAGCCACGCGGCGCCGGAAACACCGGGCTCGATCCATGAAGGCGGCGAGCTTGGCTACGCACTGGTGCACGCCTACGGCGCGGCGTTCGACAATCCCGATTTGATCGTCGCCTGTGTCGTCGGCGACGGCGAGGCCGAGACAGGCCCGCTCGCGGCGTCCTGGCACTCCAACAAGTTCCTGAACCCCGCCCATGACGGCGCGGTGCTGCCGATCCTTCATCTCAACGGCTACAAGATCGCCAATCCGACCGTGCTCGGGCGGATGCCCGACAGCGAGATCCGCGATCTCTTCCGCGGGTTGGGCCACGAGCCGCTGTTCGTCGAAGGCGACGATCCCAAACTGATGCACCAGGCCATGGCGGATGCGTTCGACGTCGCATTCGCCAGCATCCGCTCGATCCAGCAGCACGCCCGCGGCGAGCGCAAGTCGGTCGAGCGGCCGCGCTGGCCGATGATCGTGCTGCGCAGTCCGAAGGGCTGGACCGGCCCAAAGGAAGTCGACGGCAAGAAGGTCGAAGGTTTTTGGCGCGCGCATCAGGTTCCCGTTGCGAGCTGCCGCGAAAATCCGGCCCATCTGAAGCTTCTCGAAGACTGGATGCGCAGCTACGAGCCGGAAAAGCTGTTCGACAGGAGCGGCGCGCTCATCCCCGAGCTTCAGGCGCTCGCGCCCGAAGGCAATCGCCGTATGGGTGCCAATCCGCACGCCAATGGCGGGCTTCTGAAGAAGGAGCTGAAGCTGCCGGACTTCCGCAACTTCGCGGTCGAGGTGCCGCAGCCCGGCGGCGTCGTAGGGGAAGCAACGCGCGAACTCGGAAAATTCCTGCGCGACGTCATCCGCCTCAACGCACAAGAGCGCAATTTCCGCATCATGGGGCCGGACGAGACCGCGTCAAACCGGCTGGATGCGGTGTTCGAGACGACCGAACGCGTCTGGATGGAGCCGATCGAATCCTACGACGTGCATCTCGCGCAGGACGGCCGCGTGATGGAGGTGCTGAGCGAGCATCTCTGCCAAGGCTGGCTCGAAGGCTACCTGCTCACCGGACGGCACGGCTTCTTCTCCTGCTACGAGGCCTTCATCCACATCGTGGATTCCATGTTCAACCAGCACGCCAAATGGCTGAAGGTGACGCGGCATCTGCCATGGCGGCGCCCGATCGCTTCGCTGAATTATCTGCTGACCTCACATGTCTGGCGCCAGGACCATAACGGCTTCAGCCATCAGGACCCCGGCTTCGTCGATCTCGTCGCCAACAAGAAGGCCGACATCGTCCGCATCTACTTTCCGCCGGATGCCAACACCTTGCTGTGGATCGCCGATCACTGCCTGCGCACCTATGACCGCATCAACGTCATCGTCGCCGGCAAGCAGCCGGCGCCGCAATGGCTCTCGATGCAGGACGCGGCCACGCATTGCGATGCCGGCATCGGCATCTGGACCTGGGCCGGCAACGAGGACGCGGGACAAGAGCCGGACGTCGTGATGGCCTGCGCCGGCGACGTGCCGACACTGGAGACACTCGCCGCCGTCGACCTGCTGCGCAAGGAACTGCCGGACTTGAAAATCCGCGTCGTCAACGTCGTTGATCTCATGACGCTGCAGCCGAGGGAGCAGCACCCGCATGGACTTTCTGATCGCGACTTCGACAGCCTGTTCACATCGGACAAGCCCGTGATCTTCGCCTATCACGGCTATCCCTATCTCATCCACCGTCTCACCTATAATCGCACCAACCATGCCGGCATGCATGTGCGCGGCTTTGCCGAGGAAGGCACCACGACGACGCCGTTCGACATGGTCGTGCTCAACGGGCTCGATCGCTATCACCTTGCGATCGAGGCGATCGAGCGCGTGCCGGGGCTTGCGGCCAAGGCCGCGCAGGTGAAGCAGGCGTTCCGCGACAGACTGATCGAGCATTCGCATTACGTCCGCGAGCACGGCGAAGATATGCCGGAGATTCAAGAATGGGTTTGGCAGAACAGTGCCGGCGGCAATACGCCCGCTGAAGCAGGCGATTGAAGGCCGCCATGCCCGACACGGTCCTCGTCCTCAATTCGGGTTCGTCGAGCATCAAGTTCGGCCTGTTCGACATCTCGGCGGACGAGCCTGTCCTGCTCTGCAAGGGCCTGCTCGACGAGCACGCGGACAAGCCACGGCTCGTGGTGAAAAGCCCCGCCGGCGAAGATTTGTTCGAGACGCGGAAGGACGCGACGGATGCGGACGGCGGTCATCTGTTCGCCGACGTGCTCGGTTTCATTGAGGATCACTTCGGCGCTGGTAGCTTGTGCGCCGTCGGCCACCGCGTCGTTCATGGCGGCCCGGACTATTCAGGTCCAGTTACGCTGACGGACGACGTCACCGCGAAGCTGGAGGCGCTGACGCCGCTGGCGCCGCTGCACCAGCCGCGGTGCCTGGCGCCGGTCCGTACCATCACAGCGATCCGGCCCGACCTGACGCAGATCGCCTGCTTCGACACCGCCTTCCATCACAGCATTACGCCGCCGGCGAACCGCTTCGCCATTCCGAGGCGTTATCAAGAGCGCGGCATCCGGCGCTACGGCTTTCACGGCCTGTCGTTCGAATATGTCGCAGGGCGCCTCGCTGCGATCGCGCCGCAGCTCGTCGCAAAGCGTACCGTCATCGCGCATCTCGGCAATGGCGCGAGCCTTTGCGCATTGCATGACGGCCGCAGCGTCGACACCACGATGGGATTGACGCCGCTCGATGGCCTCGTGATGGGCACGCGCTGCGGCACGATTGATCCCGGCGTGCTGCTCTATCTGCAACAGCACGAGAACATGTCGGTCGAGGACGTCCAGCACCTGCTCTATCACGAGTCTGGCCTGCTTGGCGTCTCCGGTATCTCCGCCGATATGCGCACCCTGCTTGCGAGCCGCGAGCCCGCGGCACGGAACGCGGTGGACCTGTTCGTCTTCCGCGCGGCGCAGCAGGTTGCGATGATGGCGGCCTCGCTTGAGGGGATCGACTGTCTGGTCTTCACCGGCGGCATCGGCGAACATGCGAAGGAAATCCGCAGCGCGATCGGCGAGCGGCTCGCATGGCTCGGTGTGTGCATTGATGAGGCGGCGAACGACGGCGCGCGCGAGCGCATCAACACCGGCGACAGCGCCGTGGACGTCTTCGTGATCCCGACCAATGAGGAGCTGACGATTGCACGGCATTGCGTCGCGGTGCTGATGAATTGAGGTACGATCGGCGGTGGCTCTTACTTCCCTTCTCCCCTTGTGGGAGAAGGTGGCGCGAAGCGCCGGATGAGGGGTTCTATCCGCGTTCACGTGCGCAAATGAGTATGCGGAGACATACCCCTCACCCGAGTGAATTCGTGTCTCCCAACGGCGCTGCCCTCTCCCGCAAGGGGCGAGGGCGCAGTCATGCGCATCTCGCTTGCGGTGTGGCGAACTAATGCGTCCCCGACCATATCTGGACGCATCCGATCACGACCTCGATCACGATCAGCACCACGACCGCGATTTCGAGGCGGAGCGAGCGCTGGGTGTCGATGATGTCGGTCAGCGCATCGGCCGTTTCCGCGACAACCGTAAGCTTGCGCTCGAGTGTGTCGAGGCGCTCCTTCAGCTCGTACTCGTCTTCGAGACGCGCATAGAGCCGGTCGAGCTGCGGCTTTTCCCAGAGCGCATCGGGCTTTTCGGCAATCGCAACGCGGCCGGCGACGCGCTGCTGGACCAGAAGCGCATTGCCGATGAGCTGCAAGATGCCCTTGCGCCGTCGCGAGGTACGGCCTTTCTCGGCGAGCTCCCGTGCAAAGGGCTCGATGACATCGAACACCGCCGCGACGCGCCGTTCGTCGCGCGCCAGCGACGTGCTCTTGGCGAGAGCGTCCGCAATCAGCAGCAGCCGTTCGTCGGAAAATTTCGAGAGGCAGATCGGCCCGCCCGGCTGGATCGCCTCGGCGTTTTCGTCCTTGCAGAGCTGAGCCTGCGCGATCTCCTCCTCGAAGGGGCTGAGTTCGCCGGTCACGCGGGACTTCAGGCTGTCGAGCAGCACCTTCTCTTCCGAAGGAAGGAGGCCAATCAGCACGACGACGCCGTAGCGGAAAATGACGACAAGGCCGGCATGGACGCGGAAGGCGGCCGGCGTCGAGGAGACCGGCGCACCCACCTCGAGCCCGGACGGATTGATCCGTTCGCCCAACATCACGGCGCGGATTCGCAAGGTCGGCGCGACATCCGGCTTAGTGTCCGCCTTGGGCGATGTTGCAGGACCACTAACAGCAAGTTGATCGGCATTCATGTGAAGCTCTCGTCGGCATCGCGGATTGCAGGCTTTTCCCGTTTCCGGGTCGTTTCGCGCGTCTCCTCCGTCTGCAGGATTGCGATCTGCCTGCACGGCGCGCAATATCGCAGCCAAACTCCGGATTAATACTGGGACGGCGAACCTGCGCCGAAATATTCGGCAACATTGCCACCCCGCAGGGGACATATTTGGATGCGATGGCTCTGGCAGTTTACCATCGAACGCCGAATTCCCGGCGAAAAGTTGCTCTCGGCGCCGCCGCGTGTTTATGACAACATCATAACGGACTACGCTTCTCCCGAAGTGCGGACATTGAAGCCTCAATCATGCTGAGCGTCATTATACCGACCGAAGGCGTCGAGCAGACGGCGGTCGCAACTCTGGCCGCGCTGGTGCCCGGTGCAGCAGCGGGCGTCATCAAGGAAGTGCTCCTTGTCGACGGCACCCGCAATGGCGTCATCGAGCGCGTTGCCGACGTCGCCGGCTGCCGTTTCATCGGTTTTGAAGGGTCCTCGCAAGGCGCGGCGCTCGCCGCCGGTGCGCTCCAGGCCCGTTCGCCCTGGCTGATGTTTCTCCCCGCAGGCGCGGTGCTGGAGACCGGCTGGATCGAGGAGACCACCCAGTTCATCCAAAGCGTCGCGTCCAGCGGCCGGGATCGCGCAGCGGTGTTCCGTTATGCGCGTTCGCCTTACGCCAAGACCGGATTCCGGGATGCCCTCCGGGCGGTGGTGCGCAAACTCGTCGGCCCGCTCGGCGATCAGGGGCTTTTGATCGCGCGTGATCATTACGACCGGATTGGCGGCTACCCGCCCCAGGCCCGCCGTTCCGAGGCGCGGCTGCTGCGGCGGCTCGGCCGCTCGTCCCGGATCATGCTGCGCAGCCGGATCGTCATGGTCGGCTGAGGCCACACAATACTTGCCAAAGTCAAATGATTGCTTGACAATAGCAAGTATCGAGGTGAGCCATTATCGAGATGAACCATGGCAATCGACGGGACCGACGACCAGATCGCAGCGGTTCGCGCCTTCAACCGCTTCTATACCCGCAAGCTCGGGGTGCTCGACCAGCACCTGGGAAATAGCTCGTTTTCGCTCAGCGAGGCCCGGGTGCTCTATGAACTCGCGCATCGCGACGACCTTGCGGCAAAAGAGATCGGAAACGAGCTTGGTCTCGACCCCGGCTATCTCAGCCGCATCGTACAAAGCTTCGATGAGAAGGGGCTGATCACGCGCAGGCCCCTGCCCGCCGATCGCAGGCAATACCAGCTCAGCCTCACCGCCAAGGGCCGCCAGACCTTCGCCAAGCTGAGCCTGGGCTCGCAAAATGAGGTCGCCGCCATGCTGGCTCAGCTTTCGGCCGGCGATGCAACGCGGCTCACGCGGGCCATGGCAACCATTGAGACCGTGCTGGAGCAACGCCAGAGCCAGCCCGCGGCCGTCGTGCTGCGCAGCCATCGCGTCGGCGACATGGGCTGGGTCATCTCCCGGCAGGCCGCCGCCTATGCCGCCGACTACAATTGGGACATCAGCTACGAGGCGCTCATCGCCGAGATCTGCGCACAGTTCATCAAGAATTACGACGCCGCGCGCGAGCACTGCTGGATCGCTGAAGTGGGTGGCGAGCCGGTCGGCTCGATCTTTCTGGTCAAGGCCACGGACGAGACCGCCAAGCTGCGCCTGTTGCAGGTGGAGAAGAAAGCACGGGGACTTGGCGTCGGTCGCGCGCTGGTCGAGCAATGCCTCCAGGGCGCACGCGAGAGGGGCTACAGCAAGATGACGCTGTGGACACAGAGCATCCTGGTTGCGGCACGCGGGATCTACAAGGCCGCCGGCTTCAAGCTCGTCGCCACCGAACCGCATCGCAGTTTTGGGCAGGATCTGATTGGGGAAACGTGGGAGCGCAATCTCTGAAGCTGCAGCAGCGGGCGAGATGCGATGCGCCCTCGCCCCTTGTGGGAGAGGGCATCTCCGCCAGTAGATACAAGCTCGCTTGGGTGAGGGGTATGTCTCCGCAAGCGATGATGCGCGCCGATGGATACCCCTCATCCGGCGCTTCGCGCCACCTTCCCCCACAAGGGGGGAAGGGAAGCAAGCATCTTACACCGTCGCGCCTTGCGCCTTCGGTCGGCGCAGGTGTTCGTCAAGCCTGGGCATGATCTCGACGAAATTGCAGGGGCGCGTGCGGTAGTCGAGTTGCGCGGCCAGGATGCCGTCCCAGCCGTCACGGCAAGCGCCGGGCGAACCCGGCAGGCAGAAGATGTAGGTCGCGCCGGCAACGCCGGCGGTGGCGCGGCTCTGGATCGCCGACGTCCCGATCTTGGCGTGGCTCAGCATGTGGAATGCGATCGAGAAACCGTCCATGCGTTTCTCGAACAGCGGCTCGATCGCCTCCGGCGTGACATCGCGCCCGGTAAAGCCGGTGCCGCCGGTGGTGATGACGACATCGATGCCGGCATCAGCAATCCAGCGGCGAATGACGGCGCGGATCGCCTCGACATCATCGGTGACGATCTCGCGCGCGGCGAGGTGATGGCCCGCTGTGGTGAGACGGTCAGCGAGCGTCTGGCCGGATTTGTCATCCGCAAGCGCACGCGTGTCGGAGACGGTGAGCACCGCGATGTCGAGCGGGATGAACTGTTTTGCTTCGTCGATGGACGCCACGACTTTTTCCTCTCGTGTCCCGGACGCGGTGCAGCGCGGTAGCGGTGCGCCGCAGAGCCAGGACCTATTTGCCGGCACGCTGGGCCCCGGCTCGGCAGCGCATCACTTCGTGCTGCGCTGCGTCCGGGGCACGAGACTCGCGACTACCCGCCGCCGCCGAACGTATTGCAGGCCTGCACCGTTCCCTGCTGGTAGCCGGTCATGAACCATTGCTTGCGCTGCGCGGCGGAGCCGTGAGTAAACGAATCCGGCACGACGCGACCCGTGGCCTGGCGTTGCAGCGTGTCGTCGCCGATTGCGCTCGCCGTGGTCAGCGCGGCGTCGATATCGCCGGGCTCGAGGAAGTTCGGACGCTTCTTCGCTTCGCGATTGACCCAGACGCCGGACAGGCAGTCAGCCTGCAATTCGACCTTGACCTGGAGCGCGTTGGACTCGGCCTTGCTGCCGGCCTGCTGCTGCAGCCGCGTCACGCGCGGGATGATGCCGAGCAGGTTCTGGATGTGATGGCCGGCCTCATGCGCGATGATGTAGGCGGTGGTGAAATCGCACGCCGACTTGCCGGAGCAGCCGCGGAAGCGCGTCTCGACCTCGCGGAAGAAGCCGGTGTCGAGGAAGATGGTTTTGTCCGGCGGGCAATAGAACGGGCCCATCGCCGACTCTGCCCGACCGCAGCGTCCGCCATTGGTGACGTTGCGGAACAGCACGACCTTCGGACCGGTATAGGACTGGCCGCTGGCCTGGAAGATCTCACTCCAGCGATCGTCGATCTCGCCGAGGATGCCGGAGATCATGCTGCCCATCTCGTCGGTCGGCGCCCCGCGCTTGGCCGAGGTCGACGTCGACTGGCGATCGGTTTGGTAGCTGGGCGCCTGGCCGCCGCCGGTGAGGATCTCGGCGCCGCCGATCAGGATGCGCGGGTCGATGCCAAAAGCGTAGCCGATCAGGCCGAGCACGATCACGGTGCCGATACCGAGCCCGCCACCTCCCATCGGCAGGCCGAACCCGCCTCCTCCTCCACCGCCGCCGCCACTATCGTCGCGGCGGTCTTCCACGTCATCGCTGCGGCGGAAATCATCGTAGCGCATGGCGGGCTTCCCTCGGTCCTTGATGGCAATAATCGGGCACGCTACAGCGCGAAAGCTCAACGCGCCACATACGTAAAATTTCCGTTGCCTTTATCAATATCGCGCTCGGCAAAAATTGCCTAGTGCGGCAGCATGCCGATGCCAGCAATTTTTTCCGAGGGGCAGCAATTTTTTCCGAGAGAATTTTGCAGTCTTTTTGATGCTCCGGTCGCTCCCGCAACGCGAAGAAATACGAAATACACTGCAAAACGCGGCGATTGCGCAAGACCAACCGCGCGCTCATCGCGTTGCGAGGCCTGCTCACGAAAGCGGCGGGTTAAGTCGATTTTTACTTTGCCGCTTCAATGTACTGATCAGTCGGTTGTTTGGTCCCGCGTCGCCGACAGCGTCGCCTGAGTCAGAGTTCTTGAGTCATGGTAGTGTCGCGTCGCGGGGCGTCTGCAAGGGCGCCCCGCACAAATTTTGAATCCGCTTCGCACAGCATCATCCTCGGTGATTGCGTCGCCGAGATGTCGAAGCTTCAGGCTGGTTCGGTCGACCTCGTGTTCGCCGATCCGCCCTACAATCTCCAGCTCAAGGGCGATCTCAAGCGCCCTGACGAATCCCATGTCGATGCCGTCGACGACGACTGGGACAAGTTCGATTCATTCTCCGCCTATGACGATTTCACCCGCGCCTGGCTGCTTGCCGCCCGCCGCGCGATGAAGCCGTCGGCGACGATCTGGGTGATCGGCTCCTATCACAACATCTTCCGCGTCGGCGCGATCATGCAGGACCTCGGCTTCTGGCTCCTGAACGACATCGTCTGGCGCAAGACCAACCCGATGCCGAATTTCCGCGGCCGCCGCTTCACCAACGCGCACGAGACGATGATCTGGGCGGCGCGCGACGAGAAGGCCAAGGGCTACACGTTCAACTACGAGGCGCTGAAGGCCGCCAATGAGGACGTGCAGGCACGCTCCGACTGGCTGATCCCGCTCTGCACCGGCGAAGAGCGCCTCAAGGGCGCCGACGGCAAGAAAGTGCATCCGACGCAGAAGCCGGAAGGCCTGCTCGCGCGCGTGCTGCTGTCCTCGTCCAAGCCCGGCGATCTCGTGATCGATCCCTTCAACGGCACCGGCACCACCGGCGCCGTCGCAAAACGCCTCGGCCGCTCCTATATCGGCTTCGAGCGCGACAAGACCTATGCCAAGGCGGCCGAAGCGCGCATCGCCGCGGTCGAACCGCTGCCGGAGGCGAGCCTCGCTCCGTTCATGACCGCGCGCGAGGCGCCTCGCGTGGCGTTCTCCGAGCTGATCGAGCGCGGCATGATCATGCCCGGCGCAAAGCTGTTCGACGCCAAGAAGAAGCTTGGCGCGCTGGTCCGTGCCGACGGCGCCATCATGTTCGGCGACAAGGTCGGCTCGATCCATCGTATGGGCGCGGTGGCGCAGGGCGCACAGGCCTGCAACGGCTGGACCTTCTGGCACATCGAGACCAAGAAGGGTCTCAAGCTGATCGACGAACTCCGCGCCGAGATCCGCGCCGGCATGGCGGCGGGGTAGCCCAACTTCGATCTCGTAGGGTGGGCAAAGGCGCCCTTGCGCCGTGCCCACCATCTCTCCCGGCTTGAGCTTGATTTGGTGGGCACGCTTCGCTTTGCCCACCCTACGGCACCTTGAATGCCGCAGCCGCCGGGACTAGATTTCGCCGATCAGCCCCGTCCTGACCGGTTGGCTCCCATGCGACGACAGTCCGAGACATTGCTGTTGGTGCCGCTGCTGCCGATCTTCCTGCTCGGCATGTTTCCGATGTTCCTGATCGCGCTCCTGGGATTCTTCGGCCTCGCCCTCTTCGGTGTGCTGGTGGTCTGCGTCGGGCTTGCCAGCAGCAACGAGGCGCATGACAATTTCAATCACGACGTCATCGTGCACGGCTATCCGCGCGGATCGGAGCGCGCCGCGCGGACGTCCGACATGCATCTCGCCACTAAGCTCGGGCTGCGGCTGGAGGCGGTCGGCGCGGCGATGGTCATTACGGCGGCGATCGGCCTTTGTTACGCCGGCTGATCTGCGCTCCACGCAGATACCGCCCGGCAAACTCGCCGGTTGTGCTTTCAGCCAGGATGCGGGCAAGAGAGGTTCGCAGGCGGCAATGACGCTGCGTACTGGGGAGATGTGTGATGCTCAAATTCTATTTCAACGGATCGCCGAACCCGACCAAGGTCGCGCTTTATCTGGAAGAGGCCGGCCTGCCGTTCGAGCCGGTGAAGATCGACACCCGCAAGGGCGACCAGTTCGCGCCGGATTATCTGAAGATCAATCCGAACGCCAAGGTGCCGGCGATCGACGATAACGGCGCGATTGTTTTCGACAGCAACGCCATCCTGCTCTATCTCGCCGAGACCACCGGCAAATTCCTGCCCGCCGCGTCGTTGCGCGGCGAGACGCTGTCGTGGCTGATGTTCATCGCCACCGGCGTCGGGCCGTATTCGGGCCAGGCCGTGCACTTCAAGCATTTTGCGCCGAAGGACCAGAACCACGACTACGCCCACAACCGCTACCAGTACGAGACCGATCGCCACTACAGGATTCTCGACGCTCACCTCAAAGGCCGCAAATACATGGTCGGCGACAGCTATTCGATCGTCGACATGGCACTGTGGGGCTGGGCGCGGATGGTGCCGTTCAAGCTCGGCGACGACGCCTTTGCGCGCTACCCGAACGTGAAACGGCTGGTGGACGAGATCTCGGCGCGCCCGGCGGCGGCGCGCGCGATCGCGCTGAAGGACAAGTTCACCTTCAAGGCCGAGATGGACGACGAGGCGCGCGGCAACATGTTCAAGCACATGACGACCAAGGTCGCCTGATCGCACCAAGCTGCCGTCGAGGCCACGCGCACGCGCGTGGCCTTTTGCTTTTCGAGCCTCAGGCGGCGTGGACCGAGCTGAGGAATTTGGTGACCTCTTGCTTCAGGCGGTTGCTGTCTGAAGACAGCGAGCGCGCCGCCGAGAGCACCTGCGAGGAGGCCGAACCGGTTTCGGATGCCCCGCGCTGGACGTCGCCGATATTGGTCGAGACGCGCTGGGTGCCGTGAGCTGCCTGCTGGACGTTGCGGGAGATCTCCTGCGTCGCCGCGCCCTGCTGCTCCACGGCAGCGGCAACCGTCGACGAGATCTCCGACAGCCGCTCGATGGTGCCGCTGATCTCCCTGATGGCGCCGACCGATTGCTCGGTGGCGGCCTGGATGCTCGAAATCTGCTGGCCGATCTCGCCCGTCGCCTTCGCGGTCTGCTCCGCGAGCGCCTTGACCTCGGAGGCAACGACCGCAAAGCCGCGGCCGGCCTCGCCCGCACGCGCGGCCTCGATGGTCGCGTTCAGCGCGAGGAGATTGGTCTGGCCTGCGATGGTATTGATCAGCTCGACCACGTCGCCGATGCGCGCCGCCGCCTTGGAGAGTTCGCCGACGCGGTCGTTGGTCCGGCTCGCCTGCCCGACGGCGTCCCTGGCGATGCGGGCGGATTCCTGGACCTGTCGGGCGATCTCGCTGACCGAGGAGGACAGCTCCTCGGTCGCGGACGCCACGGCCTGGACGTTGGCGGTCGCTTCCTGCGACGCGGATGCCACTTCGTTGGACAGATCCTGGGCGCGCGTTGCGGTCGCGGTCAACGTGCCGGCGGACGCCTCGAGCTCGTTCGATGCCGACGACACGGTGTCGACGATCTCGCCAACGGCCTGCTCGAACTGGTCGGCGAGCTTGACCATGTCTTTCTTGCGGTCCTCGGCCTGCCGTGCCTCGACCTCGACCTGCTCGTGGCGCAGGCGCTCGGTGTCGATCATGTTGGTCTTGAACACCTCGATCGCCTTGGCCATGTCGCCGATCTCGTCGACCTTGCCGCGGCCGGGGATCTCGACCGCGAGATCGCCGCCGGCGAGCAGCCCCATCGCGCGCGTCATCGAGGTCAGCGGACCGACGATGCTGCGGGCGATCAGGAAGGCGACGATCAATCCGAACAGGGTGGCAAGGCCGCCCGCGATCTCCTGCACGGTGGTCGTGCCCTCGATCACGGCTTCGGCCTGGCTGCGCGACTCCTTGTAGTCCTTCTTCAGGGCACCTTCCGCGACCTTGAGCTTGGCGATGCTGTCGACGATGAGCGGCGCGAGGTTCTTGTGATAGATCTCGTCGGCCTGGAGCATCGCTGCCGACGTCGTCTCGAATGCGTTCTTGTAGATTCCGAGCGAGGTCTTCACCGGCGCGAGCGTGGCGCGCAATTCGGTCGCTTGCGGGCTCTTTTCGAGCGCCGCGAGCCGCTGCGACGCCCGGTCCACATTGGTTCTGAAGTTGGCGGGCCCCTTGACGTCGCGCAGGGCCAGGAAACGCCAGTTCGCGATCTGAACGAGAAGCAGCCTGGATTCGAGGTCGGCGACGAGGGAAGCGGTGTCTTCGTCGACAGCCGCACGCGCCACGTCGACCAGCTTGTTCATCTTGACGGTGAGCTCGTCACCGCTTGGCAGCAGCGTTGCCTTGCCGGTTCTCGCCTCGTTGACGGCATCGCCGAGATTGTCACGCAGGCTTCGCATTTTGGCGATGTCGGCGATCAGATCGTTGTAGAGCTTCCGCCGCTCCTCGGAGGCCGTGCCCTGCGCCCCCACCTTCAGCAGCTCGGTCGCCGCGGTCTCGCGCTCGGAGGCCTCCCTCATCGCGGGCTCGCTGGCATCGTAGACGTAGCGCAGATTGGCGCGCTGGATCGCCTGGAGATGGGTCGAGATCTCCAAAACCCGCGCCGTGCTGTCCGAAAACGCCGAAGCTTTTGCGACCTGCTCCTGCACGGACCGCAAATTCCAGATGGCAACCACCGCCATCACGAGACCAACCGCCACCAAGGCCATGAAGCCTGCGTACAGGCGTCCCCTGATCCGCAAACGAAACTTCGGCATTCCCACTGTCCACCCAGATCCACGCAAATTCGAGCGGCCGAACTCGTCCGGCTATCGTCACGGCCGCCTTCGCAGCCGCGAATCGCGTCTTTCGCGATCTACGCTGCACCGCGACACAATGGGGGACACTCGTTAATTGAACCTTCTGATTTTTCGCGCACATCTCAAGAAGCGCCCACAGAATCTGCTGATCTTCTATGCAGTTGCGCAAGGGTGCGGCGCGCGGCCGCATGCGGCATGCAAGCCGCTGCAAACGTCATCGTGTTGAAACGTTTGTCAGCCGCCTGCTGCAATTTGCCGAGCGCGGTGCCGGGTGCTTTCCTATTTTCGCCGGACCGGCTTCCTCAGTTCGTACGCGATCTCCGACCGCGTCATGCCGCAGTCCTGAAGCTCCCGCTCGCTCATGGCGGCGAGCTGAACCCGGGCTTGGGACAGTTTGCGCCGCATACGCACGATCTCCGCCAGTTTGCGCCAGATCGACGGGACCAACGCCGACCGGGGCGGACGGCACCGATCGGCAGACGAGATGCTACTCAAGCCGCTCAGCTCGCGGCCCTTACGGCCGCTTGCGGAAACGGACCGAGCGCCTTCTCGGTCAGGATCGAGTCGCAATACTCCCGGATCTCCTTGATCTTCCCGTTCTCGAGCCGGAAGACCAGGCAATAGTCGTTGTCGTAGCGCACGCCTTCGGGCGTGACGTTGTCGCCCTTGGCCTCGACCACGACGATGTCGCCGTCGGCGATGAAGCGGTGGGCGACCGTGCGGGTACGGTCGACCAGACGGGTGCGCACATAGGCATGCAGATCGTTGAGGATCGCCTCTTTACCGGTGAAAGTGCGCGACCAGGAATACTGGCCGGTCACGACCCATTTGGCATCTTCGGCAAGACTTGCGGTGAACAACGCGCGGTCGCGCGCGGCCGTATCCGGGCTGGCGGCGGCGGCAAAGATATCCTGCATCAGTTTCTTGTTGGCGCTCGCGCTCATGGCGGCATCTCCATTTGGTGGCAACACCGAGATGATCGCTGCGGAACGACAATTCTTCAAATCGATAGCAAGTATGATATCTATTCGCCTTATGAATTTGAATTCGCTCGACCTGAACCTACTGACCGCGCTCGATGCATTGCTGCGCGAGGCCAATGTCAGCCGCGCGGCCATGAGGATCGGCCTGTCGCAGCCGGCGACGAGCCACGCGCTCCAGCGCTTGCGCGACATCTTTGGCGACCCGCTGCTGGTGCGCACCGGCGCGCGGATGGAGCTGACGCCGCGGGCGCAGGCGCTGCGCGCGCCGCTGGCGCAGGCACTCGACCAGGTGCGCGGGTTGTTCGTGCCGGACGAGTTCGACGCCGCGCGTAGCGAGAGGCCATTCCGCCTGATGATGCCGGATCTCGCGGTCGAGTTGTTGATGCCGCCGCTGATGGAGAAGGTGACGCGCCTTGCGCCCAACGTCCGCATCGACGTCGTGCCGTGGCGTGGACCTGCGATCTTCCATGCCGAGTTCGCCCGCACCATCGATCTCGTGATCTCGATCGGCAATGCCTTCAAGGGCTTTCATCGCCAGCTGCTCTACACTGACAGCGACGCGCTGGCGGTGCGGCGCGGCCATCCCATGGGAGCGAAGCTGAAGCGGCGCGAAGTTTTCTTGGCCGCACGCCATGTCGGCGTGATCATCCGCGGCAACAGCGAGGATCTGATCGACACCTGGCTGCGCACCAAGGGCATCGAACGCCACATTTCCCTTGTCGTCTCAGGCTATCTCGAAGCGCTGCACGTCACCGCCCGCACCGACCTCGTCGCCTTCGTGCCGCGCCGGCTGATCGCGGCGCTGTCAAAGCAACTCGGCCTCGTGACGGTGACGCCGCCGCTCGATCCCGGGATCGACGAGCAGTTCATGTTCCATCCGACGCGGGCGCAGATGGACCCGGGCTCGATCTGGCTGCGGCGGCTGATGCTGGAGACGGGGCGGGAGCTGGAGAAGAAGGTTTCGTAGGGTGGGTTAGACCTGCGGCCGCGCAAAGCGCAGTCCGCTGGGCGTAACCCACCACTTCTGTCTCTGCGGAGATTAAAGAGGTGGGTCACGCCTCGCAGATCCGCTTCGCGCATCTGCGAGGCTAACCCACCCTACAAGTGCCTCACGCCTTCTGCGCGTCCATCACCTTGCGCACGGCCGGGCGATCCGACATGCGCTTGAAATGGTCGGCGATCTTCGGCGTGGCGTTGATGTCGACGCTGTCGCCTTCGAGCCAGGTCGAGAGTGTATAGAGATAGGGATCGCAGATCGTGAACTGATCGCCCATCACCCAGGGTCCCCTATACATCTTCTGCTCGATCAGGGCGAAGCAGGCGCCCATGGTCTTCGGGATCATCGCCTTCATGTCGGCGAACGAGCTCTCCTCGGTCGCCCAGCGCGCGCCGCGCATCTTGTGGGCATGGTTGATGTGCACGGTCGAGCAGAGATAGGAGTTGAACGACTGGACCTGCGCGAAATCGAAGGGATCGTCGAGCGGCGCGAGCTTCGCCTTGGGGAAGGTCTGTGCGAGATAGGCGAGCATCGCCGGCGTCTCGGTCAGGACGCCGCGATCCGTCACCAGCGCGGGCACGCGGCCCTTCGGGTTGATGGCGAGATAGTCCGCGCTGTTCTGCTGGTTGGTCTTGAAGCTCAGCCGCTCGGCCGCGTAGTCGGCGCCGGCCTCTTCCAGGGTGATGTAGGTGGCGAGCGCGCAGGTGCCGGTGGCGTAGTAGAGCTTGAGCATGTCGGACCTCATGGGAAAGCTGGAAATTAACGACTGTCGTCCCCCAGGTCCATAGCACGACTTTCTCTTCGCAGTTGCCCACATCTGCCCGCCTGTGCCAAGACGCTCGCAATTGGAGGGGGATTGTCATGACGGTACTCGTCGCCGGCGGCGGCATCGGCGGGCTGACGCTTGCGCTCAGCCTGCACGGAATCGGCGTTCCCGTAAAACTGTTCGAGAGCGTTGCCGAGCTGAAACCGCTCGGCGTCGGCATCAACGTGCTGCCGCATGCGGTGCGCGAGCTGATCGAGCTCGGCCTGATGGACAGGCTGGACGCCAGCGGCGTGCGCACCCGCGAGCTCGCCTATTTCTCCAAGCACGGCAAGCCGATCTGGAGCGAGCCGCGCGGGCTCGAAGCCGGCTACAAATGGCCGCAATTCTCGATCCATCGCGGCACGCTCCAGCAACTGCTGCTCGACACCGCGATCGAACGTCTCGGCCGCGACAACATCCTCACCAGCCATCATCTGACCGGATGGACCGAGACGCCTGATGGCGTGCGCGCCGACTTCATCGACAAGGCGACCGGCAAGGCTGCGGGGACCTACGACGGCACGATCCTGATCGCCGCCGACGGCATTCATTCCGCCGCGCGAGAAAAGCTCTATCCCAACGAAGGTCCGCCGATCTGGAACGGCCGCATCCTCTGGCGCGGCGTCACGCCGTCAAAAGCCTTCCTCACCGGCCGGACCATGATCATGGCCGGCCACGAAATCCTGAAATTCGTCTGCTACCCGATCTCGAAGGCGCCGGATGCGGCCGGCAATCATCTGATCAACTGGGTGGCGGAGCGGCACATGCCGCCGACCTATCAGTGGCGGCGCGAGGACTATAACCGCACCGCGCGGCTGGAAGAGTTTCTGCCCTGGTTCGAGAGCTGGCAGTTCGACTGGCTCGACGTGCCCGGCCTGATCAAGAACTGCCCGCACGCCTATGAATATCCGCTGGTCGATCGCGATCCGGTGTCGCAATGGACTTTTGGCAAGGTCACGCTGATGGGCGATGCCGCGCACCCGATGTATCCGATCGGCTCCAACGGCGCCTCACAGGCGATCCTCGATGCCCGCACCATCACCCGCGAGATCCTGGCGCACGGCCCGACGCAGGCCGCGCTGCTCGCCTATGAAGCCGAGCGGCGGCCGGTAACCACCAACCTCGTCCTGCTCAACCGCAAGAACGGCCCCGAGCAGGTGATGCAGCTCGTCGAGGAGCGCGCGCCTGACGGCTACGGCGTCGTCACGGATGTGCTGTCGCAGAAGGAGCTTGAGGACATCGCGGCGAACTACAAACGCGTGGCGGGGTTTCAGGTGGAAGCGCTGAACGCGAAGCCGGCGATTGTGAGTGGGGATGCGCGGCGCGCGGGGGTGTGAGTTTACTAAAGAGGCGAGATGCGCATTGATGTGCCCTCGCCCCTTGTGGGAGAGGGCAGTTCCGCTGGTGGACGCAAACTCACTTGGGTGAGGGGTTGCCTCCGAGCGCACATCTCTCGCAATTGAGTTCGCGGAGAGATACCCCTCATCCGGCGCTTCGCGCCACCTTCTCCC
>NZ_JADPJH010000011.1:613957-655842 GCF_023073315.1 Bradyrhizobium sp. 1
ACGGAGTGCGCAGCCAGACTACTTGCCCACCACCCTGGCCGCTTCCAGCAACCGCTCGCTCGCGCTGGCTGTTGCCAGCACCGTGCCGTCTTCTGCCATCAGCTTCGCCTCGACGAACGCAATGGTCTTGCCGAGCTGCGTCACCTTGGCCTCACCGATGATCGGGCCGGGCTTGGCGGGGTTGAGGAAATTCACGGTCATGCTGATCGTCGTGGTGTAGAGCCGGCCCTCGCTCATCACCAGCACGGCGGGGCCCATGGTGTCGTCGAGCATGGCCGAGAGCATGCCGCCCTGGATGAAGCCTGCCGGATTGCAGAACTCGGGCTTGCCCTCGAAGCCGAGCCTGATCCAGCCCTCTTCCGGGCGGGCATCGAGCAGGCGCCATCCGAGCAGCTCGGCACAGGGTGGCCTCTTGAAGTTGTCGAGCGCGGTCTTGACCATGCGAGCCTCCGTTGCTGCTTAGGGGTAGCGCAAGGCTGCTGACAGCTTGGTGTCAGCAGGATGGATCCTAGAGATCCAATCCGTGCGCGATGACCTTGCGCATGACGTTGGGCAGCGCTTCATCGGCAAGTGTCGCAATCGGCACCCAGCGCATGCCCGCGGGCGCACGGGTGCGGGCTTCGGCCCTGGCCGTGTAGACCACCAGCTCCAGCGGAAAATGCGTGAAGACGTGGGTGACGACGCCCAATTTGCGCTGCCAGCGCGACAGCCCCTTTAATTCAGGCGCCTGCTGCTTCGCCGTCGCGTCTTCCTGCCCGGCCAGCCAGTTCGAGCCCGGCACTTCCGTCATGCCGCCGAGCAGTCCCTTTTCCGGCCTCGAGCGGACAAGCAGCTCGTCGCCGCGCGTGACGATGAAGGCAGCACCGCGACGCAACGTTCCGCTCTTCTTCGGCGCCTTGCGCGGAAAGGTGTCCTGCGTACCTTGCGCACGCGCGGTGCAATCCTCAATGAACGGGCAGAGCGCGCAGGCAGGCTTCTTCGGCGTGCAGATCGAGGCCCCCAGATCCATCAGCGCCTGCGCGCTGTCGCCGGCGCGCGCGTTCGCGAGCAACGTTGCCGCCAACTGCTGGATCAGAGGTTTGGCCTGCGGGAGTTCCTCTTCAACGGCAAAGAGCCGCGACACCACGCGCTCGATATTGCCGTCCACCGGCATCGTATGACGGTCGAAGGCAATCGCGGCAATCGCCGCCGCCGTGTAGGGCCCGATGCCCGGAAGCGCGCGCAGCCCCTCCTCCGTGTCGGGAAACACACCGCCATGCTCGCGTGTCACGGCGACCGCGCAGGCGTAAAGATTGCGCGCGCGCGAATAATAGCCGAGCCCGGCCCACATCCGCAGCACATCGTCCTGCGAGGCGCTCCCTAGCGCGGTGACGTCAGGCCAGCGCGCGACGAATTTCTCGAAGTAAGGACCGACCGCCTTCACCGTGGTCTGCTGGAGCATGATCTCCGACAGCCAGACGCGGTAGGGGTCCGACGCCTCCCCGGGCATCGCGCGCCAGGGCAGACGGCGGTGATGGCGGTCGTACCATTGCAGAAGTGCGATCGGGCGCGACGAGGTCTCCGCCTGACCGGGTTCCGATTTCGCCTTCAGCGCGGATTTGGGGCTCATGCTCTCACTGTAGCGGCGTCACGCCGATCTCTCCACGTCATGCCCGCGCTCGTCGCGGGCATCCACGCCTTTCTTCGCGGATCCTCCCGGAGTGCTATAAGGGCCCATGTCCAAGCTTCCTCCCATCTACAAACCCGGTCCCATCAGCGCAAAACCGCTGTCGCTGCTGCTCAATGACGTCTTTGCCGAGGCCTATGCCAAGCAGGGATTTGCGGCACGCGAGCTGGTGACACGGTGGGCGCAGATTGCCGGGCCCGAGATCGCGGCGCATGCCGAGCCGCTCAAGATGCAATGGCCGCGGCCGGTCGAGGGCCAGCCGCAGGAGCCGGCGACCCTGGTGCTGCGGGTCGAGGGGCCGATGGCGCTGGAGATCCAGCACTCCGCCGACGTGATCCTGGAGCGGGTCAACCGCTTCTTCGGCTGGAGCGCGGTCGGCAAGCTCGCCTTCCGCCAAGCCCCCTTGTCACGTCCCCGCCGCCCCGTGCGGCCCGGCCCGCCGGACCCCAACAGCGTCGCCAAGGTGGCGGAGAGCCTGGGCGACATCGAAGATGAAGAATTGAAGACGGCGCTGGCGCGGCTCGGGGCCGCCATCAAGCGAAATTGAGCCTCATTTTGCGGCCAATCTGGGCCCGTGCCTACCGCGCGCCATTGCCTCAAACGACGTTTCAAGCTAGCGACGGGCCACCCGGGCGGGAACTCGACAAAACCCCTGGGCGAGACCACGCCAATTCGGGAGCCGACCTTGATCATCACCCGCCGCGCCTTCAATACGATGCTGTCGCTGACCGGGCTTGCCGCGCTCGCCGGGCTCTCGCCGCTGCGGTTCATCTCTGACGCCATGGCACAGGCCGCCTCCGAGGTCGCCAAGCCGGTCTCGCTGCCCGACATGGCGCTCGGCCCCAAGGACGCCGCCGTCACCATCACCGAATTCGCCTCGATGACCTGCCCGCATTGCGCGGCGTTCAACGAGCAGGTGTTCCCCAAGATCAAGTCGGAATACATCGACACCGGCAAGATCCGTTACATCTTCCGAGAGTTCCCGCTCGACATCAAGGCCGCGGCCGGCTCGATGCTGTCGCGCTGCATCGCAAATGGCGACGCGCCGAAATACTTTGCCGTCACCGACATGCTGTTCCGCCAGCAGAGCGACTGGGTGATGAAGAACACCACCGAGACCCTGACGCGGATCGGCAAGCAGGCCGGCCTCACCCAGCAGCAGGTCGAGGCCTGCCTGAAGGACCAGGCGCTGCTCGACAAGATCGCCGCAGACCAGAAATACGCCAGCGACATTCTCAAGGTCGATTCCACGCCGACCTTCTTCATCAACGGCGAGAAGATCAAGGGCGAGACCTCGTACGAAGATTTCGTCAAGAAGATCAATTCGCTGCTCAAGAGCTGATTTTCGCGCATCACGCCTGATTCGCATCTCGAAAGCCGTATCTTTCCCGTCATAAATCCCTTGGGAAAAGCGGCTTTCGCCGGTTGCCCTCGCGACGCACCGCGGCCATTGTCCGACCGCATGAGGCGCCTCGCGCGACTCGCCCGGATAGCGACATTGCCTTCCATGGTATTGTCCCGGCAGGGGGATTCGCGCCTGCCAACAGAGATGCGTGCTTATGAAAATCACCCGCCTGCGCCTTCACGGCTTCAAGTCCTTCGTTGAGGCCACCGACTTCGTCATCGAGCCCGGCCTGACCGGCGTGGTCGGACCGAACGGCTGCGGCAAGTCGAATCTCGTCGAGGCGCTGCGCTGGGCGATGGGTGAGACCTCGTACAAATCGCTGCGCGCCGCCGACATGGACGCGGTGATCTTCGCCGGCTCCGGCAACCGTCCCGCGCGCAACCACGCCGAAGTGACGATGACGATCGACAATACCGATCGCACCGCGCCTGCGGCAATGAACGACAGCCAGCTGCTCGAAATCTCCCGCCGTATCGAGCGCGAAGCCGGCTCGGTCTATCGCATCAACGGCCGCGACGTGCGCGCCCGCGACGTGCAGATCCTGTTCGCCGACGCCGCCACCGGCGCGCGTTCGCCGGCCCTCGTCCACCAGGGCAAGATCGGCGAGATCATCCAGGCCAAGCCCGAGCAGCGCCGCCGCGTGCTGGAAGACGCCGCCGGCGTCGCCGGTCTGCATGCCCGCCGCCACGAAGCCGAGTTGCGGCTGAAAGCGGCCGAAACCAACCTCACCCGCGTCGAGGACGTGATCGGCCAGCTCGCAGGGCAAATGGAAGGCCTGAAGAAGCAGGCTCGCCAAGCCGTGCGCTATCGCGAGGTCGCGGCCAAGGTCCGCAAGGCCGAAGCAACCCTGTTCCATTTGCGCTGGATCGGGGCGCATGCCGACGTCAGCGAGTCTGGCCAGACCCATGATCTCGCGGTGCGCGAGATGGCCGAGCGCACCCTGCACCAGGCTGAAGCCGCCCGCATCCAGGCGATCCGCGCCGCCGAAATGCCGGCGTTGCGCGATGCGGAAGCCCGCGCCGCCGCAGGCCTCCAGCGCCTGACCAATGCCCGCGAGCTGCTCGACCGCGAGGAAGAGCGCGCCAAGGAGCGGGTCGCCGAGCTCGAGCGCCGCCTCGCCCAGTTCGAAGGCGACATCTCCCGCGCCCAGCAGCAGACCATGGACGCCGACGTCGCGCTGCAGCGGCTCGACGCCGAAGATGCCGAGCTGAAGGAAGAGATCAAGTCGCGCGTCGAGAAGCGCTCCGGCGTCGACGAGCGCGTCGGCGAAGCCGAGGCGGTACTGACCGAAACCGAGCAGCAGTTCGCCGAGCTCACCACCGCGCTCGCCGACCTCACCGCCAAGCGCAATCAACTCGAAGCCAACGTCCGCACCCACCGCGACAAGCTCGCCCGTCTCGACCAGGAGATTTCGAACGTCGCCGCGGAAGAGCAGAAGCTCGCCGCCGAGACCGGTGGATTCGGCGATCTCGACGAACTGACCGCGACGGTCGAGACCGCGGAGCAGACACTGGCAGCTTCCGAAGCCGCGGCGCAGGCAAGCGAAGCCGCGCACGTTGCCGCGCGCCAGACGCTGGAATCCTCGCGCTCGCCGCTCAATGAGGCCGACAAGCGTGTGCAGCGGCTCGACACCGAGGCGCGCACGATCTCAAAAATCGTCAACGGCGAGACCAAGAATCTGTGGCCGCCGATCATCGACGGCATCACCGTCGACAAGGGTTTTGAAAAGGCGATCGGCGCTGCCCTCGGCGACGATCTCGACGCGCCGGTCGATCCCTCGGCGCCGATGCGCTGGACCAATGCCGGCGTCACCGACGGCGATCCGGAGCTGCCCGAGGGCGCAGTGCCGCTCGCCAACCATGTTCAGGCGCCGGCCGAGCTGACGCGACGCCTGGCCCAGATCGGCGTGGTGCCGCGCGAGCGCGGCGCCGAGCTGGTCTCGCAGCTCAAGACCGGCCAGCGGCTGGTCTCGCCCGAGGGCGACGTCTGGCGCTGGGACGGCTTTGTCGCCGCGGCTCATGCGCCCACCGGCGCCGCACGGCGCCTTGCCGAGCGCGCCCGTCTCGTCGACATCGAGAACGAGCTGGAGCAGGCCCGCATCGACGCGCAGATCAAGCGTGCGGCGCTGGAGAATGCCGAGTCCGAATTGCAGATGGCTGCCAGCACCGAAGGTGCCAGCCGTGAAGCCTGGCGCGCCGCGCAGCGCGAGCTGAATACGACGCGTGAGCGCCATGCCATGGCCGAGCGCGAGATCAGCCGCCACGCCGCGCGCAAGGCGACGCTGTCGGAAGCGCATAGCCGTCTTGCCGCCGACCGCGCCGAGGCCGAGGCCGCCTACGAATACGCCGAGGCCGGCATCAGCGAGCTGCCGTCGAGCGAGGACACCGAGACCCGTCTCGCCGCAGTCCGCAGCGACATCGAAGGCCATCGCCGCTTGGCCGCCCAGGTCCGCGCCGAGGCGCAGGCGCTGGCGCGCGAGGCTGAATTGGCCGATCGCCGCGTCCAGGCGATCCTCGCCGAGCGCACCGAGTGGCAGAACCGCAAGGAGAGCGCGGCCTCCCATATCGACACCATCCAGACCCGCATCACCGAGGTCGCGATCGAGCGCAGCGATCTCGAAAACGCGCCCGCCGTGTTTGCCGAGAAGCGCAGCGCGCTGATCACCGAGATCGAATACGCCGAGAACGACCGCCGCACGGCCGCCGACGCGCTCGTCACCGCGGAAACCGCGATGGCCGAGACCGATCGCGTCGCGAAGCTGACGTTAGAGGCGCTCTCCAGCTCGCGCGAGGCCACCGCCCGCGCCGAGGAACGCATGGAAGGTTCGCGGCGCCGGCTCGACGACATCGAGCGCGAGATCCGCGACATGCTCGAAGTCGAGCCGCAGGCCGTCGCCGGTCTGGCCGAGATCGAGCCCGGCGCGGAGTTGCCGCCGCTGCACGACATCGAGGAAGATCTCGAAAAGATGCGCCGCGACCGTGAGCGGCTGGGCGCGGTGAACCTGCGCGCCGAGGAAGAGCTGCGCGAGGTCGAGACCCAGCACACGAGCCTCGTCACCGAACGCGACGACCTGGTTGAGGCCATCAAGCGGCTGCGGCAGGGTATTCAGAGCCTCAACAAGGAGGCGCGCGAGCGGCTGCTGACCTCGTTCGAGATCGTCAACAACCACTTCAAGCGCCTGTTCGTCGAACTGTTCGGCGGCGGCGAGGCGGCGCTGCACCTGATCGAGAGCGACGATCCGCTCGAAGCTGGCCTGGAGATCATCGCAAAACCCCCAGGCAAGAAGCCGCAGACGCTGTCGCTGCTCTCGGGCGGCGAGCAGGCGCTGACCGCGATGGCGCTGATCTTCGCGGTGTTCTTGACCAACCCCTCGCCGATCTGCGTGCTGGACGAAGTCGACGCGCCGCTCGACGACCACAACGTCGAGCGGTACTGCAACCTGCTGCACGAGATGACCAGCTCGACCGACACGCGCTTCATCATCATCACGCACAACCCGATCACGATGGCGCGGATGAACCGCCTGTTCGGCGTCACCATGGCCGAGCGCGGCGTGTCGCAGCTGGTGTCGGTGAGCCTGTCAGAGGCGGTGGACATTCTCGACCAGAACGTGGCGTGATATCTCTGGCGTCATTCCGGGCCTCGCGAAGCGCGAACCCGGAATGACGCGAGGTTGTCGATGATCTCCCCCACCCTCCCCTCCGAATTGAAAGCCGCGCTCGACGGCAAGCTCCAGGGCTTTTCGCGCAGCGACGCTGCACAGCGGTCGCAGAAAATCTCGACCAATTATCGCTCCGGCGGCGGCTCCGGCACGATCAAGTCGGACGCCGATGCGCTCGCCTACGCGCTGGCGCGCATGCCGGCGACCTACGCCGCCGTCGCCGCGAGCCTGAATGCCCTGACCGAAATCGCACCAGGCTTCGCTCCGGAAACCCTGCTCGACGTCGGCGCAGGCCCGGGTACCGCGAGCTGGGCCGCTGCGGAGGCGTTTGCGTCGCTGCAGGATTTTACACTGCTCGATGCCAACGCCACGCTGAGCCGGCTCGCGCTCGAACTGGCCCGCGACAGCACGCGGCTCGCGGATTGCCGCTATTTGCCGGGCGATGCCAACGGTAACCTCGCTGAAGCTTCGCAAGCCGATCTCGTCGTTGCGAGCTACGTCATCGGCGAGCTCAGCGAGACCGATCAACGCAAGCTCGCAGAGGCGATGTGGGCGAAAGCGCGCCACGCGCTGATCGTGATCGAGCCCGGCACGCCCGCCGGCACCGCCCGCATCCTCGCGCTGCGCCAGCAATTGATCGCGGCTGGCGCCTTCGTCGCCGCGCCCTGCCCGCACGAAAAACCCTGCCCGCTCGTAGCGCCCGACTGGTGTCATTTCAGCCAGCGCCTGCCGCGCTCGCAGGCGCACCGCCAGATCAAGGGCGCCGACGTGCCGTTCGAGGACGAGCGCTTTATTTACGTCGCGCTCATCCGCACAGCGCCCGCGACCCGCGCCGCGCGTGTGCTGGCGCCGCCGGATGTCGGCAAGGCAGAGATCGCGGCAAAGCTCTGCACGGAGCAAGACGTCGAACTCGCCAAGGTCGCGCGGCGCGACAAGGCCGCCTATGCGAGCGCCCGGCGCTGGCGCTGGGGCGATGCCGTCCTGTCCGAAAGTTAACCTCGTTCCCCGCTTTCGCCTTGAACTCGGATGGCTCTCCATCCGACCAAATCGTACCTCTCCTCTGCGCCGGGGCTCTCGCTCCCCGCCAATTTGGTCTACCCTAGCGCCCGCCTTCTTCCCCCTTCAGGAGTTCTCCATGTCGACCGGCTGGATCGTCCTCGGCGTTATCGTCGTCCTCGTGTTCCTGGCGTTCAGCGCCTACAACCGCCTGGTGGCGCTGGGCCAGCGCGTCGGCCAGGCCTTTGCCGATATCGACGTGCAGCTCAAGCAGCGCCACGATTTGGTCCCGAACCTGGTCGAGACGGTGAAGGGCTATGCCTCGCATGAGCGCGGCACGCTCGACGAGGTCGTCAAGGCGCGCAACTCAGCGATATCGGCGCAGGGACCGGCGCAGGTGTCTGCCGCCGAGAACCAGCTCTCCGGCGCACTCGGCCGGCTGATCGCATTGTCGGAAGCCTATCCGGACCTCAAGGCCAACACCAACTTCCAGCAGCTCGCCAGCGAACTCTCCGACCTCGAGAACAAGATCGCGGCGAGCCGCCGTTTCTTCAACAGCGCGGTCCAGGAATACAACACCGGCATCCAGCAGATGCCGGCAGCCCTGTTCGCCGGCATGTTCGGCTTCACCAGGAAGGACTTCTTCGATCTCGGCGCCAGCCGCACCGAGGTCGAGGCCGCGCCTCAGGTGAAGTTCTGAAGTTGAGCCGATAGGCCGGCAGGGCAACGCGTCATGGCCGCGTATGGTCTCTACACGCACATCGCCTCGAACAAGTTTCGTTCGATGCTGCTGCTCGCCGGCCTGTTCGCGCTGGTCTATGTGCTGGTCTATGCCGGCGCACTGGTCGCCGAAGTCGTCATCAACGGCAATGAGACCGTCGTCTACTATCTGAGCCGCGCCTTCTATGATCTGAGGGTCGCCGCCCCGGTTGCGACGGTCGCGGCGGCGGTCTGGATCGTGATCGCCTATTTCTTCCACCAGTCGATGATCGACGCGGTGACCGGCGGCCACGACGTCACCCGGCAGGAGGAGCCGCGGCTCTATAATCTTCTCGAAAATCTCTGCATCTCGCGCGGCATCGCCATGCCGAAGCTGAAGATCATGGACAGCCCGGCGCTGAACGCATTCGCGACCGGCCTCAATCCCAGGCAATATTCGGTCACCGTCACCACTGGTCTCCTGAAGGCGCTGGACGACAAGGAGATCGAGGCGGTGCTGGGCCACGAGCTGACCCACATCAAGAACGGCGACGTGCAGCTGATGGTGGTCGCCGTCATCATCGCCGGCGTGGTCGGTTTCTTCGGCGAATTGTTCTTCCGCCTGTTCACTAATTTCAGCTGGAGCTCGGGTGGCGGCTCGTGGTCGTCGGGCTCCTCCTCGTCGTCGCGATCGTCCTCGTCATCGAGCGACAGCAAGAGCTCCGGCGGCGGCGCGGTCATCGTCATCATCATCGCGGTCGTGCTGATCGTGGTGGCCTGGCTGATGTCGCAGGTGGTGAAGCTCGCTTTGTCCCGTTCGCGCGAATATCTCGCCGACGCCGGCTCCGTCGAGTTGACGAAAGACCCCGACGCCATGATCTCGGCCCTGCGCAAAATCGAGAACCGCGGCGAGCTGCCGGGTGCGACCTCGGCGGTGATGGAGCTGTGCGTCGACAATCCGCGCGAGGGCTTTGCCGATTTGTTCGCGACCCACCCGTCGGTGCAGTCCCGCGTCGACGCGCTGGTCAAGTTCGCGGGCGGCCATGATTCCGGTCCGCTGCCGCCGCCCGGCTATGAGACGGAACAACCCGCAACGGAAGAGCCCGACGCACAGGCCAACCAGCAGGACACCCCGCCTTCGCTGCCGCAAGGTCCGTGGAACGATGCAGGCAGCCGGGCAAATCCGCCGCCGGTACCCGCGCCCAGCCGCTCAGGGACCGCAGCCGCCAATCCGATAGGCAATCCCATGGGTCCTTGGGGCCGCCACTAAGCGTGCGATCCGCCGTACCTTGCGGCCGGTTTCGCAGCGATCGGGAAAAACCTCGGGAATTGCCGCAACCGCGGGCCGAGGATTTGAATTCTCCCTTGTTTCTGCCATGTTCGCGCCCAACAGCAGACTTGGGACATCCTGGGACATCGATTTGGGGCCCGGCCGATTGCAGCCTGCAATCGGAGGGCGCGTTAGGGGACAGCAATGGCAAAGCCGGCAGTGGTTGTGGTGGGCGCGGACAAGGGCGGGGTCGGCAAGACCACGGTCTCGCGCACCCTGCTCGATTATTTTTCCGCCAACAACGTGCCGACCCGCGCCTTCGACACGGAATCGCCGCGCGGAACGCTGAAGCGCTTCCACCCTGATATCACCGAGATCGTCGACATGACGACGACCTCGGACCAGATGAAGATCTTCGACACGCTCAACGCGACAAGCCCGTCGGTGACCGTGATCGACGTCCGCGCCGGCCTGCTCTCGCCGGCGCTGGCCTCCTTGCGCGACATCGGTTTCCTCGACGCCGCCAAGGCCGGCCAGATCACCTTTGCCGTGTTCCACATCCTGGGACCTTCGATCGCCTCGCTCGACGAGATCGCCGAGACCGCAGGCTTCATGACCGGCGCAAAATATTTCCTGGTGAAGAACTTCATCAACGACACCCAGTTCTTCCAGTGGGACCAGGCGACCTATAATTCCTATTTCCACCGCATCAAGGATGCTACCGAGCTGACCATCCCCAAGCTCAACGAAATGGCCTATGAGCAGGTCGAGGTGTCCTCGGTCCCGTTCCTGAAATTTGTCGCCAACAAGGGCATCAACGACGAGGCCGCCAACTACTCCTTCGTGCTGCGCGGTTATGTCCGGCATTGGCTTGCAAACGTCTGGAGCGAGTTCGACCGCATCCGGCTGACCGACATCGTCGGCTCCAAGTCCGCCACGCGCAGCGAAAAATAGTTGCGCAAGCCGGGCGGATACGGCTGGATTGGGCGGCAAGTTCGCTCAGATAATAGTTCGTGATGCCCGCGACACCTCTCTACATCATCTGCTCGCCCCGCCCGCAGGTCGGCAAGACCCTGCTGGCGCGGCTGTTGAGCGAATTTTTGCTGCTCAAGAACGGCAACGTCACGGCCTTCGATGTCAATCTGAAGGAACCGTCGCTGCTCGACTATCTGCCAAAGATCACCGAGACCGCCGACGTCATCGACACCTACGGCAAAATGCAGCTGATGGATCGCGTCATCGTCGATGACGGCCTTGCCAAGGTGATCGACCTCGGCTTCCACGCCTTCGACGAGTTCTTCAAGATGACCGACGAGATCGGCCTGCTGAAGGAAGCGGCACGCCGCCACGTCGCGCCGATGATCATGTTCGTCGCCGATACCGACCGCGTCTCGACCCGCGCCCACGAGATGCTGCGCGACCAGATCCCGCGGATGAACTTGATCACCGTGGACAACGAACACATCGTGCGCGGCGAGCTGCCGGCCGTGATGGCCGCCGGGCGCGTATTCCGCCTCCCCGCCCTGCCCGGCTTCCTGAAGACCTATGTCGACCGCCAAAACTTCTCCTTCACCGGCTATCTGCGCCAGGAGAAGGACGCCTCTACCGAGCTGCACCAATGGACCCGGCGCAATTACCTCGCCTTCCGGGAGCTCGAGCTCAGCCTGATCCTGCAGCGGTCGTAAAATATTTTACCCGGATGATATTGACCTGAGGTCCCCACTGCCGTTACTGAGCTTTCGCAACAGGGTTCCTCAGCAAGGCCACCGTGGGTATCGACCGGAAAGCAGCGACCGCCGCCTACAAGGAGCGGAAGACCATCGCGGGCATCTACGTTGTCCGCTGCACGGCCTCGGGCGAGGCCTGGGTCGGCCAGGCGCCGAACCTGGAGACGATCCAGAACCGGATCTGGTTCTCGCTCCGCCAGGGCAGCCACACCTGCCACAGCCTCCAGGCCGCCTGGACCACGCATGGCGAGGCAGGCCTGACCTTTGGCGAATGCGAGCGTCTGGAGGATGAGAAGACCGCATATGTCAGGAACGCGCTGTTGAAGGAGCGCGTGCTGCATTGGCGGACTGAACTGAAGGCCGAGGCGATCTGACGCTCTCAGTGGCCGTCGAACGTCATCAGCGTGCGCACCGGCACGTCCATGGCGCGCAGCTTGGCGGCGCCGCCGAGCTCGGGCAGGTCGATGATGAAGCAGGCCGCGACCACGTTGGCGCCGATCTGGCGCAGCAGTTTAACTGCGCCTTCTGCGGTGCCGCCGGTGGCGATGAGATCATCGACCAGGATCACGCGCTCGCCGGGCGAGATGGCGTCGACATGCATCTCCATCTCGTCGATGCCGTATTCGAGCGAGTAAGCGATTCGCACGGTGGTGTGCGGCAGCTTGCCCTTCTTGCGGATCGGCACGAAGCCGGCGGAGAGCTGATGCGCCACCGCGCCGCCGATGATGAAGCCGCGCGCCTCCATGCCCGCGACCTTGTCGATCTTGTTGCCGGCCCAGGGATTGACGAGCTCGTCGACCGCACGGCGAAACGCGCGGGCGTCCGCGAGCAAGGTCGTGATGTCGCGGAACATGATCCCCGGCTTGGGATAGTCGGGGATAGCGCGGACGCTCGCCTTCAGATCGTGGTCCAAGGTCATCGGTGCCTCTCAATCAACGCGCGCATCCAGCCGGAAGGCGTTTTCTACAATACGCAGACCCACCTCATTGCCGAGCGACATCAGCGATTCCGGGTGGAATTGCACGCCGGCAACCGGCAGGGTCTTGTGCTCCAGCGCCATGGCGATGCCGTCCTCGGTGCTGGCCGTAACGGACAGAACCTCCGGCATGCTGTCGCGCTCGACGAAGAGCGAGTGATAGCGGCCGATCACGATCTCGTTCGGCAGATTGCGCATCAGCCGTCCGCCGCGGACCTGCACCCGCGAGGGCCGGCCGTGGGCGGGATGCGTGAGCTGCCCGAGCTCGCCGCCGAAATATTCGCCGATCGCCTGCACGCCGAGGCAGACGCCGAACACGGGCAGCTTCTTCTCCAGCGCCGCATCGATCGTCTTCTTGATCCCGAAATCCTCCGGGCGTCCCGGACCGGGCGACAGCACCAGCAAGTCCCATGTCTTTCGCTTGAGCATGTCGAGCGCATGCACATGGCGGACCACGGTGACGTCGGCGCCGACCTGGCGGAAATAATCGGCGAGCATGTGCACAAAGCTGTCGTCGTGGTCGATCAGCAGCACCTGCTTGCCCGAACCGGTCGCATCGGGCGCGAAGGTCGACAGCGGTTTTGGCGGATCGCCGCGCAGCGCCTGGAACAGCGCGGCAGCCTTGACCTGGCACTCGCGGTCTTCGGCGGCGGGATCTGAATCGAACAGGCAGGTCGCGCCGACGCGCACTTCGGCGAGACCATTCTTCATGCGGATGGTGCGGATGGTGAGGCCGGTGTTGATGCTGCCATCAAAGTTCACCGCGCCGATCGCGCCGGCATACCAACGCCGCGGCGAGCGCTCATGATCCTCGACGAACTGCATCGCCCACAGTTTTGGCGCGCCTGTCACGGTCACGGCCCAGGCATGGGTCAGGAAGGCATCGAGCGCATCGAAGCCCGGGCGCAGCATGCCCTCGACGTGATCGACCGTGTGGAAGAGCTTTGAGTAGGTCTCGATCTGCCGCCGCGCCAGCACCTTGATCGTGCCGGGGACGCAGACGCGCGCCTTGTCGTTGCGGTCGACGTCGGTGCACATGTTGAGCTCGAACTCGTCCTTCTCCGAGTTCAGGAGCTGGCGGATCTGCTCGGCGTCGCCGATCGCATCGCTGCCGCGCGCGATCGTGCCCGAGATCGGACACGTCTCGACGCGGCGCCCGTCGGAGCGCACGAACATTTCGGGCGAGGCAGAGACGAGGAATTCGCCCTCGCCGAGATTCATCAGCGCGCCGTAGGGCGACGGGTTGATGACGCAGAGCCGCTGGAACACTTCGGCCGGCGAGCGCTCGCAGGGCTCGGCGAACAGCTGGCCCGGCACGGCTTCAAAAAGATCGCCGCGTGCAAAGGCCGCGCGCGCAGTCTCGACGGTCGCCTGATATTCGCCGGGCGCGTGATCGGCAAAACCCTGGCGCGGCGTCTTGTGGTACGGGCTCTCGGCGGTCTCGTGCGGCAGGCCCACGGTGGATTGGCCCTTCCAGGCGAAATCGTAAGTGAGCACCACGCCGCGGCCGGTGGCGCGGTCGTAAGCGAGCAGGCGATCGGGCACATAGAGCACGATGTCGCGCTGGTCGCTCTCTCGCGCGCGCTTCTGCACGATGTCCTCGATCTGGAACACGAGATCGTAGGCGAAGGCGCCGAACAGGCCGAGCAGCCCGTCGTCATTGGCGGAGAAGGCGGCGACGAGATCGCGCACCAGCGACATCACGCTGGCACGCCGCGTGCGCTGGTCTTCCTCGATCGGCGCCTCGCCGCGGATGATGTGACCGGCCAGGCGCGTGGCGCTCTTGTCGGAGATCACGACGCAGGGCTCGCGCAGGACATCAGCGAGGAAGGCGATCAGCACCTGGCCGCGCGCGTTCAGCGCCTCCAGCTTGAAATTGATGCCTGTGGTCTCGAGCTTGAGCGGCGGATCGGAGAAGCCGAGGTCAAAGCTCTCGTAGCGGCCGGGCACGGTCGTGCCTGACGACAGCACCACGCCGCGGCGCCGGTCGAGCAGGTTGATGAGGTCGTCGAGCCGGTTGGCGCCGCCGGTAAACTGCTCCGCCACGCGCGTGATCGCGAGACCGCCGCGGGTCACGTAATCGCTTCGGGCCGGGAGGGCAAAGACTGTCCTGTTCATGTGGTCCTCTTACGAAACTTGCCGAGGGAACGCCACACAGGACAAACGATCAGGCCGCCGCACTGCGTGGGCGACCTCAGACGATTTTGGGAGAATAAATCGCACCGGCCACCTCTTAGGAGGTGCGCCACCAAAGACGGGATGGGCGGGCTGCGGTGCTCATGGGCGGATACTCACCATGGCGCGGGGACGGCGTCAAGATGCCCGCGAACTGCGGTAGCCCCGGATGGAGCGGAGCGCAATCCGCCCTACGAGCAACTACCCCAGATGCTTCCGGAAAAACTCCGTCGCCCGGCCCCAGGCGAGTTCGGCGGCTTCGCGGTCGTGCACGGCCTGGCGCTGCTCGTTGACGAAGGCGTGTTCGGCGTCATAGCGGAACAGCTCGAGCGACTTGCCGGCGGCCTTCATGCCTTTTTCGAAACCGTTGACCAGCTCCGGCGTGCACCAATCGTCCTTGTTGGCGAAATGGGCCTGCAGCGGGATCTTGACGTCGGCGGGCTTGGCGGCCTGCTCCGGCGGGATGCCGTAGAACACGACGCCGGCCGCGAGCTCCGGCACATGCACCGAGCCGATGATGGTGACGGCGCCGCCGAGGCAGAAGCCTGTCAGCCCGACCTTGGCGCCGTTGCGCGACAGATATTGCGTGGCGCCGCGCACGGTCTGGGTGGTGGCGTCCATGAAGTCGAGCGAGTTCATCTCTTTGCCGGCCGCGTCGGTGTCGTGATACGGCACCACCTTGCCCTTGTAGAGATCGGGCGCCAGCGCATCGAAGCCGGCCAGCGCGAAGCGGTCGCACAGGCCCTTGATCTGGTCCGACAGGCCCCACCATTCCTGGATCACGACCACGCCCGGCGCGTTGCCGCGCGCGGCGTTGGCGAGATAGCCCGAGGCGTCCTTGCCGTCCGGGCGCTTGAAGGTGATGGCGGTTCCCATGGTGTCCTCCGATGAGTTTCTGGGCGAGCGGTTGAAGGTATTTTGGCGGGTGAGCGAGCAATAGGCAATCGCACCAAACAACACACGCGCGTGTGCAACAAAAAAGCCCCCTTGCGGGGGCTTCTTCAACTGTCTCGCCTCACACCGCTCAGTGCGAGTCGGCCCAGACCTTCTTCTTGGTGAAGTACATCAGGCCCGCGAAGATGATCAGGAAGATGAAGACCTGGAAGCCTATGCGCTTGCGCGCTTCCATGTGCGGCTCGGCGGTCCACATCAGGAATGTGGTGACGTCCTTGGCATATTGCGCGACCGTCGCCGGCGAGCCGTCATCGTAGGTCACCTGGCCGTCGCTGAGCGGCTTCGGCATCTTGATGGCGTGGCCCGGGAAGTACTTGTTGTAGTACGAGCCCTCGGGGATGGTCACGCCTTCGGGGACCTTCTCCTCAAAACCCTGAAGCACCGCCGCGACGTAGTCGGGGCCCTGCTCCTGGTACTGAGTGAAGAAGTCGAAGATGAACCAGGGGAAGCCGCGGCCGTAGGAGCGCGCCTTGGTGATCAGCGACAGATCGGGCGGCGCTGCGCCGCCGTTCGCCGCACGGGCAGCCTGCTCGTTCGGGAACGGCGACGGGAAGTAGTCCGCCGGCCGGCCGGGGCGCTCGAACATGTCACCCGCATCGTTCGGGCCGTCCTTGATCTTGTAGTCGGAGGCGAACGCCGTCGCCTGCGCCACCGAGTAGCCGGGTCCGCCGGCTTCCGCGAGGTTGCGGAAGGCGACGTAAGACAGGCCATGGCAGCTTGAGCAGACCTCCTTGTAGACCTTCAGGCCGCGCTGGAGCGCGCCGCGGTCATAATGGCCGAAAGGGCCGGCGAACGACCATTTGTTGCCCGGCGGCCTGGTGCCGCCCTCCTCGGCGCGTGCGTCGCCGGCCGAGCCTGCAAACAACGCGCCTGCCAGGGCAAGCACGATCGCGGTCGAAACCATCGGCGTGGACCTGCTCCCGGTCTTGGCCAGGACCGCATCCGAGATCGAGTTCGGCACCGGCCGCGGCTTCTCGATGCGCGAGAGCAGCGGCAGCACGATCAGGAAGTAGGCGAAATAGCAGAACGTCAGGACCCGGCCGGCGATCACATAGATGCCTTCCGGCGGCTGCGCGCCGAGATAGCCGAGCAGGATGCAGACCGCGACGAAGATCCAGAAGAACTGCTTGGCCAGCGGCCGGTACTTCGACGATTTGGTCTTGGCGGCATCGAGCCAGGGCAGGAAGCACAGGATGATGATCGCCGAGAACATTCCGATCACGCCCGCGAGCTTGTTCGGGATCGAGCGCAGGATCGCGTAGAACGGCAGGTAATACCATTCCGGCACGATGTGCGGCGGCGTCACGCCCGGATTCGCCGGAATGTAGTTGTCGGCGTCGCCGAGATAGTTCGGCATGTAGAAGATGAACCAGGCGTAGAGCAGCAGGAAGCAGGCGACGCCAAAACCGTCCTTGACGGTCGCGTGCGGCGTGAACGGAACCGTGTCCTTTTCCGTCTTCGGCTCGACGCCATCAGGGTTGTTCTGGCCGGCGACATGCAGCGCCCAGACGTGGAGCACGACGACGCCCGCGATCAGGAACGGCAGCAGATAGTGCAGCGAGAAGAAGCGGTTCAGCGTCGGGTTGCCGACCGAATAGCCGCCCCACAGCAGCGTCACGATGCTCTCGCCGACATAGGGAATCGCGGAGAACAGGTTGGTGATGACGGTGGCACCCCAGAAGCTCATCTGGCCCCAGGGGAGCACGTAGCCCATGAAGCCCGTCGCCATCATCAACAGGTAGATGATGACGCCGAGGATCCACAGCACCTCGCGCGGCTCCTTGTAGGAGCCGTAATAGAGGCCGCGCAGCATGTGGACATAGACGGCGAAGAAGAACATCGACGCGCCGCAGGCGTGCATGTTGCGCAGCAGCCAGCCGTAATTGACGTCACGGACCAGAAGCTCGACCGACTTGAAGGCGAGATCGGCATGCGGCGTGTAGTGCATCGCCAGGATCACGCCGGTCAGGATCTGCATCCCGAGCATGAAGGAGAGGATGGCGCCGAAGGTCCACCAATAGTTCAGATTGCGCGGAGTGGGATAGACGACGAAGGAGGAATGGACGAGACCCATGATCGGCAGACGCCGCTCGATCCATTGCAGGGCCGGATTGCTCGGCTGGTAGTCGGATGGTCCGCTCATGATGCGATCCTGAGGAAATAATACGACGAGACGGCGCGAAGCTTCGGACGAGGGGCCGAAACTCAGCCGATCTGGATTTTGGTGTCGGAAACGAACTGGTACGGCGGCACCGGCAGGTTCGCGGGCGCGGGCCCCTGGCGGATGCGGCCGGACGAATCGTACTGCGAACCATGGCAGGGGCAGAAGAACCCGTCGTAATTGCCCTCATGAGCGATCGGGATGCAGCCGAGATGGGTGCAGATGCCGATCACGACCAGCCATTGGTCATGGCCGGACTTGACCCGGGCCTCGTCGGCCTGCGGATCGGGCAGGCTCGCCACGTTGACGGCGCGCGCCTCGTCGATCTGCTTCTTGGTGCGGTGGCTGATATAGATCGGCTTGCCGCGCCAGAACACCTTGATGTCCTGCCCCTCGGCCACCGGGCTGAGATCGACCTCGATCGGCGCACCGGCCGCGATGGTCGACGCATCAGGATTCATTTGAGAGATGAAGGGCCAGAGCGCAGCCGCGCCCCCTACTGCAGCAGCTGCCCCCGTTGCAACGAATAAGAAATCACGGCGTGTCGGATGGTCCGCCGAAGACGCTGTCGTCACGATTCCAACCCTTTCTTCTTATGCTGCCGGTGGAACCGCTCCGGGAGCCCCCAAGGTCCCCAGAACGATCTGCCGGCGCCCGCGGCCCCCCGCGGCGGCAGAACTTGGCTTGTCCCCGCCAAAACAAGGCGAAAACAGCAGTCCAGAATCATTCTATTGGCACCCTTGCCGGGCGAGCGCAAGCTCGCTAACGGCGTGGGGGCGTGCAATGCACGCATTCCGCGGCCAGCGATGTTTTATTGAGACATTTCCGGCCCGCACCGACCCCGATACAGCCTATGCAGATCGCACTTTTTCAACCCGACATCGCTCAGAACACCGGCACGATTCTCAGGCTCTGCGCCTGTCTGGGCATGGCTGCCCATATCATCGAACCGGCGGGCTTCCCCGTCTCCGACCGCTTGTTCCGCCGGGCGGGAATGGATTACCTCGACCATGTCAGCCTCATCAGGCACGACTCCTGGTCGAAATTCGAGGACTGGCGCGCGGCACAGGGCACCCGCCTGCTGCTGTTCACCACCAAGGCCGCCACCGATTACCGCGATTTTCATTACCAGACGTCGGACATCCTGCTATTCGGGCGCGAGAGCGCCGGGGTCACCGACGCGGTGGTCGAGGCCGCGGATGCGCGGCTGGTGATCCCGATCACTCCGGGGCTGCGGTCGCTCAATGTCGCCATGACCGCGGCGATGGCCGCAGGCGAGGCGCTGCGGCAGACCCGGAACCCGCACGTCTGAGATGTTGAGGAGAGACGATTGAGTTACGCGGTCAAGGAGATCTTCCTGACCCTGCAAGGCGAAGGCGCCCATGCCGGGCGCGCGTCCGTGTTCTGCCGTTTTGCCGGCTGCAACCTCTGGAGCGGCCGCGAAGCCGACCGCGAGAGCGCGACCTGCAAATTCTGCGACACGGATTTCGTCGGCACCGATGGCACGCTCGGCGGACGCTATGCAACGGCTGCGGAACTCGCCGACACCATCGCCGCGCAATGGACCGCCTCCGCCGACAACCGCTACGTGGTGCTGACCGGCGGCGAGCCGCTGCTCCAGATCGACACCGACCTGGTCGACGCGCTCCATGCGCGAGGTTTTGAGATCGGCGTCGAAACCAATGGCACGATCGGCGCGCCCGCGGGGCTCGACTGGATCTGCGTCAGCCCCAAGGGCGGCAGCGAGCTGGTCCAGCGCCGCGGCCACGAATTGAAGCTGGTCTATCCGCAGGCCCTCGCCGCGCCCGAGACTTTCGAGGACCTCGCCTTCGAGCGCTTCTCGCTCCAGCCGATGGACGGCCCCGACGTCATCAAGAACACCGCACAAGCGATCGACTATTGCCTGCGCCATCCGCAATGGCGGCTCAGCGTGCAGACGCATAAATCGCTCGGCATCAGATAGGATTGGTTTTCGGACAGATGTGGGAATTGACGAAATCGTTCCGCTTCGAGGCGGCGCATTCGCTGACGGGAACGACCTTTGGCGCGGCGAGCGAAGAGATCCACGGCCACTCCTTCCGCGCCGAAGTGACCGTGCGCGGCACACCCGATCCCAAAACAGGCATGGTGGTCGACCTCGGTCTGCTCCAGCGCGCCATCGAGGATGTGCGCGTGATGCTGGACCACAAGTTCCTCAACAAGATCGAGGCGCTCGGCAACCCGACGCTGGAAAACCTGTCGCGCTTCGTCTGGGAGCGGCTCGCCCCCATCGGCAAGCTGACCCGCGTCAGCATCCACCGCGACAGTTGCAACGAGAGCTGCACCTATTACGGTCCGCAGGGATAATTACGATCTCGGTCTTGTAGGGTGGGCAAAGCGGAGCGTGCCCACGGTTCAAGACAACGGTGAGAGATGGTGGGCACGGCGCAAGGGCGCCTTTGCCCACCCTACGGCAGGTTCGTTCGGGAATAGAATATGGACGTTTCAACGATCGAACACCGCAAGAGCCGCGCCCGCAGCTGGTTCGAGACCCTGCGCGACGATATCTGCGCGAGCTTCGAGCTGCTGGAGGACGACGCACCGCAAGGCCTCTATCCCGGCGAGGCTGGCCGCTTCGCGCGCACGCCCTGGCAGCGCACCGATCACTCTGGCGCGGCCGGCGGTGGCGGCGTGATGTCGATGATGTCCGGCCGGCTGTTCGAGAAGGTCGGCGTGCACTGCTCGACGGTGCATGGCGAATTCGCACCCGAGTTTCGCGCACAGATCCCGGGCGCGGCGGACGACCCGAAATTCTGGGCTTCCGGCATCTCGCTGATCGCGCATCACCGCAATCCGCACGTCCCCGCGGTGCACATGAACACGCGCTTCGTCGTCACCACAAAAGCCTGGTTCGGCGGCGGTGCCGATCTCACGCCGGTGCTGGATCGAAGGCGCACGCAGGACGATGCCGATACGCTCGCCTTCCACGCCGCGATGAAAGAGGCCTGCGACCAGCCCAACGGCGTCGCCGATTACGACAAGTACAAGAAATGGTGCGAGGAGTATTTCTACCTGCCGCACCGGAAAGAGGCGCGCGGCGTCGGCGGCATCTTCTACGACTGGCACGACAGCGGCGACTGGGACGCCGACCTCGCCTTCACGCAAGCTGTCGGCCGCGCCTTCCAGAAGATCTATCCCGACATCGTCCGGCGCAATTTCGCGACGAGCTGGACCGCTGAGGATCGCGAGGAGCAATTGATCCGCCGCGGCCGCTATGTCGAATTCAATTTGCTCTACGACCGCGGCACCATCTTCGGGCTCAAGACCGGCGGCAACGTGGACTCCATCCTGTCGTCGCTGCCGCCGGAGGTGAAATGGCCATGACCACCGCAATGAGGCCGCTGCCGCGCGCCATGCTGATCGACATGGACGACACCATCCTGTCGGCCTATGGCCGCCCCGAGATCGCCTGGAACACGATCACGAACGAATTTGCCGAGGAGCTTGCGCCGCTGCCGCCGCAGCAGGTCGCGACGACGGTGCTCGCCTTCGCGCGAAACTTCTGGGCCAATGCGGACGCCTCGTGGCGGATGAAACTCGCCGAAGCGCGGCACCTGACGGTGAAGGGCGGCTTCGCTGCGCTTGCAGCCGCCGGTCACCGCGCCCTGCCCGACGATCTCGCCATTCGCCTCGCCGACCGCTTCACCACCTATCGCGAGGAAGCGATCTTCGTCTTCCCCGGCGCGCATGATGCGATCGACGCGTTCAGGGCCCGCGGCATCAAGCTCGCGCTGGTCACCAACGGCGCTGCCGACATGCAGCGCGCCAAGGTCGAACGCTTCGAGCTGACCCATCGCTTCGACCACATCCAGATCGAGGGCGAGCACGGTTTCGGCAAGCCCGAGGAGCGCGCCTATCTGCACGCGATGGAGGCGCTCGGCGTCACCGCGGAAGACACCTGGATGATCGGCGACAATCTGGAATGGGAAGTCGTGACGCCGCAGCGCCTCGGCATCTATGCGATCTGGATCGACGTGCATGGCGACGGCCTGCCCGAGGGATCGACCATCAAACCCGACCGCATCATCCGCTCGCTGACCGAACTGGTGCCGGACCGGCCGTGACAACAAAATATCGAAAACAACCCCATGCACAGTAGCCGGCTGATGCAAAATCAATGGCTTGCGGATTTTACGAAATCGCTTGACCCGTCGGGCAAAACAGGCGCATGATGCCATCATCGCGGCGCATGGGAGACAAGCCCTTGCGCAGGCCATCCGACAGTCACGCTTGCCTCCCGCAATGGACCGCTCCGGCTTGAAACACCGTCATCGGCGTTTCAGTAGTCCGGCAGGCTGACGCGCGCTGTCGCAGCACTTCCACTGATCCCGCAGCCCGCGATCGGCATATCATGCCGGCTTGCGAGCTTCTCTCGTCAATCAACCCAAGAGGACCATCCATGGAACTGAAAGTCGGCGATATCGTCATGCTGAAATCCGGCGGGCAGCCGCTCACCGTCGCGGAAATAAAGGGCGACAACGTGCTCTGTCTCTGGATGGGCGCGGAAGGCGATTTGTTTCGCGAGACGCTGCCGCTCGCCGTGCTCGAGCAACTGGAAGAATTGGACGAGGATGAAGACGACGAAGATGAGGACGACGAAGACGAGGAGTAGAGGCGCCTAAAGCCGCATCCTGAGATCGGAACGCTCTGCTCCGGCGCGCCTGATGTCCGCTTATCCGCCATAACGGCGCGATAGCGGGCATCACTGGATGTCAAGTCGCTCGCTGCTAACCTGGATCAACGAAGCGGGCGCAACGTATCTGGATTCACCTACGGATACGTTCAGCGCGATTTCGGCGAGTTCGTGCCGCGCGATTTCCGACAGCTCCCCTGCCTCACTTGGCGTGAACTGCTTCACAATCCGCAAGCCGGGATTGCGGTACCCTTGCTCCATGGGGCGTGGAGTGAGAGTTGGAGGCAGCAATGGAGCAGGACCTTCCAAAGGACGCAGCGCAAACGCAACCCCCAGCCGGCGCATCGGGCGCGTGGCAGAGAATTCAATCCTGGGACAGCCGCCTGTCGGTCACCAAGGGATTGACGGCGGTCACCTTGCTGACCGGTTTCCTGGGCGGATACTTCCAGTATCTGAATTCCTACGAGCAGAAGGTCGGTGAGCAAGCCAAGGCCGACATGCAGAAGGCCACGGACACCTTCATCGAGATTTCAGACGCATTCGCCGAAGTGCAGATGCTGCAGGAGAGCATTCTGCCGGAGCGGCTCGGCTCGATGAAGGCGCAAGCAAGTCCCGCCTTCATACCCGTGGACACGAAGACGCTCGAACCGCTCGCAGACTATTGGAAGGCACGATCGGCCTTGCGGCGCAACGGCGCGATCTTTGCGCGCAAGGCAGAAATCTACATCGATTGGCCCAGCGACATGGAACGCGATGCCGCGGCCGAGCACACACTGGACCAGGATCCCCTGACGGCAACGTTGCTCACGAAGTATAATTTCGACTGCGAGTCCGAGGCTAATCTTCCGCAGTTCAAGGGCGCAGCCTCCAACGGAAGCGACCCGGGGCGTCCCAGCGAAGAACTCTGCAACGACCCGACCGCCGACGGGCTGAAGGCCTATGTCCCCCTCTGCGCCAGGCTACCGGGCGGCGCGATCGATCCCCTGCAGAAGGTCGTCGCCCTCAACTGGTGGAGCGCCAAGCACCACGTTCTGGTGATGAACCATTGCTTCGAGGCGCTGCGCGGCCAACCGACCGCGCTGGCATCGAACGGCGATGCCCCGAACGACCGCAAGGCGGACGTGAAGCCGCCCATCAGCAACGAGCAAAGGCTGCAGTTTCAGGCCCGTCGGCTCGATGCCTTCATGACGCTGACTATGGCGCAGCTGGACCGTATCAGGGTGCGCTACCGGCCCACCGGCTTTGTCTGTCACGTCCCCCTGGTGCGCGACGCGGTCAATCGGTTCAGCAGCCAGTGCCTGCCGATACAGCCGGCCAGGAACGAACGCAGCTGACACCGGCGCACAGGTCCTGCGGATTTTCCCCGCGCGCCAATCCCGCGTGATCGGCATGTCATGACCGCTTGCTAGCGTGCCGTCCGCGTCGATCAACTCGAAAGGGACAAATCCATGGAATTGAAAGCCGGCGATGTCGTGATGCTGAAATCGGGCGGCCAGCCGCTGACGGTCGCCGAGGTCAAGGGCGACGACGTGCTCTGCCTCTGGATGGGCATGGAAGGCGATCTGTTCCGCGAGACGCTGCCGCTGGCAACTCTCGTGCAGGTGGAAGAAGACCACGATGAGGATGAGGACGAGGAGGATGAAGACGACGAGGAGTGAGCGGGTCCAGAACGCGTAGGATGGGTTGAGCCCTTGCGAAACCCATCGCTTCATCATTGCGAGGCTTGATGGGTTTCGCTTTCGCTCTACCCATCCTACGAGCTTCGCCAGAACATGCTTGACCGGGTTTGTACGCGGTCATGACGGAATGCTGCCACGAAACAACAGCGATGGGTTTCGCAAGGGCTCACCCATCCTACGAGCTACGGGCTGTCACCGCAATTCAGGACTGTCGCGGTAATTCCATGGCGGACACTTTCTCCGAAAGAGAATCGACGGTCACCGTAATCCACAGCTCCTAAAGCGCGATGAGATTGGGATGAATCGTCATCGCGTTTTAGGTTGTTGTTTGCGCATGATCTTTTCGGAAAACCGCTTCGCACTTTTCCGGATCATGCTCTAATGCCCGGCCTTGGGTCCCAGGTATTTCTCGTAGATGGCCTCAAAGCTGTGGTCGTCCTTCATACTCGTCAGCGCTCGATCGAAATTGGCAATTACTTTTGAATAATCATGTTGCTTGTTGAATGCCAGATAACTTTGAATCTCGTCGATGCCTGGAGACAGTTCCCTTATCTTGTCCAGATATCCCTTGTTGCGCGCGGCGTCGAGGACGACATGCCGGTAGCCGATCGCCAGATCGATCCTCTTCAGGGAAAGCATGCCAACGAGGCTATCGACATTGTTGGTTTCGACAATCGTCGACCATACCCCTGCCTTGAGTGCGCTATCGACCTTGAGGCCGTAACTTGTGCCCCTGATGATCCCGATTCCAAGCCCTCCCAACTTGCCGATGTCGCCGTCAAACTTCACATCGGAATCGGCAGGGACAAAAAACGCCAGCACCTGGGTGATGACCGGGACGTTGGTGTAGGTGAGAAACTCATTTCGCTCTGGCAGCTTGAAAACGGAGAATATTCCGTCGACACGACCGCTGCGGACTTCCGCCAGGCAACGTGCCCAGGGCATCACCTGAACTTCAAGCGGCTCGCCAGTCCTTCGAAGGGCTTCGGTCACGACATCGACAAGTATTCCGGACGGCTTGCCATCCTTGACATAGGCTGTGGGCGAACTGTCGGCGGCCACGAGGACAAGGCCGGCGGGATACGCATTGCCGCAGCCGGTTAAGGCGATCGCAAGGGCGAACAGGAAGGATCTCAGCGAACCAGCACCTTTGGCTGAATTCCGGATGCGCTGATGTCGCATCATGTTGAACTTTCGCGGCGCAGGCTCACGCGCAAATCGAAATCACGCGCGAATCTCGCACTTCCGCGCGGAGTTGACAAGCGCAAAGGGATTTGGAACGGGATTACGGTGGGAGCTGGAATTACGGTGACGCTGCACTCAATTGACCCGCTCCGCTTAGCGCGGACCTGGGTCTCGGCGCCTCGATCGGTGAACCCAAATGGAAAAGAGAAGACAATTACTAGCCGCGTTGGCCAATCGCCTTTTCTTGACGTCGCCAGATTTGGCAGTTCGCGTGGCCATCGACGGGGTCGACGGTGCCGGAAAGACCACATTCGCCGATGAGCTCGGAGCCGTCCTCGCAACCATGGGGAGGCCTGTCATTCGAGCATCGGTCGACGGATTTCATAATTCCAAGGCGATCAGATATCAGCGAGGGCGACATTCACCGGAAGGGTTTTTCGAGGATTCCTACAATTACTCGGCGTTGAAAGAATATTTGCTGGACCCGCTCAGCCCCGGTGGTTCTCGCCGGTATCGTCGAGCATTCTTCGATCATGAGACCGACGCCATTGTTCCTGCCAATGATTTGGAGGCACTGCCGTCTTCCGTCCTGCTGATAGACGGCATCTTTCTGCATCGCCCCGAACTGCTCGCCTATTGGGACGCTTCAATCTTCCTTCGAACAGACTTTGCTGTGTCCGTTGCGCGGTGCGCTTCACGCGATGGATCGTCACCCGACCCTGCGGCTCCATCGAACCGACGCTACGTCGAGGGACAGCGGCTCTATCTTCACGGCTGCCAACCGGAAGCGAAGGCTACAATTGTAGTCGACTACAACGACCTCTCAGCGCCCTCGATCGTCCGATCTCGCTGATCTCGCGGACAATCTGTAACGCCTGCGTCACTCCTTGGTTTGTTTCAACGGTAACCGAGTCGCGTACTGCTGAAACGGGAATGACGCATCAATAAGATTATAATCGTCATATAAACCAGCTCGCGGGACATGTCCTCCAGGCCGGGCACAAACTCAGGAGCAGCAGCCAGCGGGATGAGAACGCACGTTCGATATGCGTCTGGCGGTCAGGTTCATCGCCTCCAATCAAGCGGACTGCGCCGACACGCCGAGAATGCCGGTCCAGGACGACACCCCAACCTCCTCAAGAGAGTCGGTCCATGAACGGTTTAATGCAAAATCAGCCGCTGTTGCTGTCGTCCCTGCTGCAGCATGCAGAGCGGTTCCATGGCGACACTGAGATAGTCTCGCGCATGACCGAGGGACCGATACATCGCGAGACCTACGGGGCCGCCGCGCGCCGCGCGCGAAAACTTGCGGGCGTGCTTCGGCAATTCGGTGTCCGCCAAGGCGACCGGGTCGGCAGCCTGGCCTGGAACAATCATCGCCATTTTGAGATCGAATACGCCGTCACCGGAATGGGCGCGGTGTGGCACGCCATAAATCCGCGGCTGGCACCAGCCCAGATCCGCTACATCGCCGGGCACGCCGGGGACAAAGTCCTTTTCGTCGAAAGCGCGTTCGTTCCGATGATAGAGAAGCTGGCCGACGAGCTGATGACGGTAAGCCTCTTTGTCCTGCTGGTCGACCGCGCGTCGATACCGTCGACAACCCTTCCGAACGTCCGCAGCTACGAAGATCTCCTTGACGAGGGCGACGAAGATTTCGCCTGGCCGTCGTTCGACGAATTGTCCGCGTCGTCCCTCTTTTACACTTCCGGCACCACCGGAAATCCAAAGGGCGTGCTCTATACACATCGATCGGATGTTCTCCATTGCCTTTCGATATGCGGCGCTTCGTCCTGCGCATTTACCGCGCTGGACACCATCCTGCCAATGACCCCTATGTTCCACGCCAATGGCGCATGGGGCTTTACGCACGCGGCCCCGATGGTCGGCGCCAAACTGGTACTGCCGGGCCCGAGGATGGACGCTGCGAGCATCGCTGGGCTCATCGAAGCGGAAGAAGTCACGGTGACCGCCGGCGTGCCGCTTCTATATGCAAGGCTGCTTCAACATCTCGAAGCGGAAGGACGCGGCGCCGGCTCGCTGCAACGAATCGTCGTCGCCGGTTCCGCACCGCCCCCGAACATGATCGAGGGCTTCGAACGCATGGGCGTTTCAGTCAAGCACGTGTGGGGTATGACCGAGACCAGTCCGACAGGGACAATTCCGGGGCCTTCGCGAAAAACCGCGCGATCTGCCGCTGATATTCAATTGCGGCGCAAGACGGGACAGGGGCATCCGATCTACGGGGTGGACGTGAAGATCGCGGATGCGAACGGAAATGAATTACCGCGCGACGGCGTGTCGAGCGGACGGCTCATGCTGCGTGGCCCCTGGATAGCGAGCAGCTATTTCCGCGATGAGAAGCCGCTGCTGGAGGACGGATGGTTCAATAGCGGGGATCTCGCGGTCATGGACGAGGACAATCATATTCGCCTCACCGACCGCGCCAAGGATGTCATCAAGTCGGGTGGCGAATGGATCAGCTCCATCGATCTGGAGAACCTCGCATCGGGCTGTCCAGGGGTAGCGGATGCTGCCGTCATCGGGATTCAGCATCCGCAATGGGGAGAGCGGCCGTTGCTCGTGATCGTCCCTGCCGCGGCCAATTCAGTGACAGCGCAATCGATCTACAGGTTTCTCGAAGGCAAGATTGCAAAATGGTGGATGCCCGACGATATCGTCTTCGTCGAAGCGCTCGCATATGGGGCCACGGGCAAGGTGCAGAAAATGGAGCTGCGCCGTCATTACGCAAGGCACTACTTGACGCACAAGGATGAGAGCCGGTCGCGAGATCGATAGCCGGTGGAGCGACCTCGCAATTGCCGACGAGAGTAACCCCGCAGGACAAACCAGCACTCGCGTTTGGAATTACGGGAATTACGGGAATTATGGTGACAGTGCACTCAATTGACCCGCTCCGCTTCAGGCCCGGCAAGCGCGGACCGAAGCCAGCCCTGTCTGGCGGTGATGATTAAATGCACTGTCACCGTAATTGCGTACCACCGTAATTGCGAACTCGCCAAGGCCGGCTTTGACGTCAAGGAGATCGGCGAGAGCGAGCGCATTTCGCCTCATGCCAGAACCGAGATCGTTCCCCCCGAAGAAGGGGGCGCGCCGATCAAGGTGACACATTCCGGGATCGCGCGCGTGCTGCGCTATTCGTTTCCCCTGTGAACTGCTCCCCGCCCATGGGGAGCAGTCAAAGCGCCACCCGGCGGCTACTCCGTTCCGTTCAACGCCTCAATGAATGGCCGGTATCTCTTCGAAAGTTTGCGGAGCGACTCGATGATGCGTTTTTTCTTGGTTTGGTCTATGTCGGGTTGGTCGGCGAACGACGTGAGGCTCACTTCGAGTTCGCGCCAAAAGGCAGGGCCGCCCCGCACGACCGGATATTTTTCCTCTATGGCCGAAGTGACGGACCAAATCGCGATCTGTAGTCCGATGTAGGAAACAACGCTCAGCGTCACAGAACCAATCAACACCTTGGCGAAAAACATAAAAAGCTGCTCGGCCGCTGTGCTCACTGGTCGTTTTGCAGGCGCAACGTTTTCGGCAATCTCTAAATTGGTCAAATATGCCCCCATAATCTTGCTTTGATGCAGTAAAGTAGCGGGCTTAGGCCCCTTCCCAATCAGGGGAGGATTGCTTGGCCGATCAGGAATTGCAAGCTTGACCGGATGGCTGCACGGCGCGAGGCCCCTTGGCGTTCCAGTCGGGCCGGATGTCCGCGCCGCGCATGCCGCAGGCGGAGCAGACGAAGCGGCCCTCGATGTCGGATAGAATTACGGTGACGGTGCACTCAATTGACCCGCTCCGCCTCGGGCCCGGCAAGCGCGGACCGAAGCCAACGTCTAACGGTGACGATTAAGCGCACTGTCACGTATTCGGACATCGCTGGATGCCTAGAACGTTTAATCCAATGGGACCTTCAGACTGGTCCCTTTGGTGATGATGCCACCGCGGTTGCCGATCTCGATCGAGCCATAGCGCTGCCTGAAGCAATCGGGCAGCGGCCGGTCACCTTCCATGCTCAGCCAAAGGCGCAACAAATGACGCTTTTGGCCTGCATCGGGCCAATCGCGAAATCCGGTCCGGTCATGCAGCAAGGCATGATTATAGACGAACTGCATGTCCCCCGGCTGGAGCCGCATGCCGAAATGCAGCGTGGGATCATTTGCGAGCGCATCAAACAAATCGAGCGCCTCGACGTGAGCCGGCGTCAGTCTGAGTGCGTCGGGAAAGCGCTGCGCACTGTCGATATATTGACGCTGATAGAACCCGGTCAGGAACCCCGCGTGCCAATTCAGCACCGGGATTTCGAGATACGGTTTTTCGTTCTCCGGCACCTCGCCGCGCCGGTCCGTCGCGATCGGATCGAACAGCAGGGCGGCAAGGTCGGGACGCCTGGCAAACATCTCGTTATAGATGGCCGACGTACTGACAAGGAGAGAGTCACCTCCCTCCATCGCCTCGCGAATGCATAACAGTCCAACCACGTCGGACGAATCCGTGTGGAATGTCTGCCGTTCCGACGTTTGATAAATCCGGGTGTTCGGATCCCTTGCATCGGCGCCTGTGTCACGAACGTGACCGAGAATGTGACCCGCAGCATTTTGAGACCGCGCCGATCCGAGATGCGCGCCCACTCCGCAAAAGATCGTGGCTGCAAATTCCTGACTGTATTTTTCCACCGGGAGGCCGCGGATGACTTCGAAGCCCAAGCCTGCCAGAAGCTTTTTCTTGAGCGCTTCGAGGTGCGCGCCGAACCGGGGGAGCGGAAAGCTCTCCCTCGTGATGCCGGCGATTTCCTTGCTTCTGCCAAGATAGGATTCAGCCGCACTCTCAAGCTCCGCGATCTCGCTGGCAGCAAGCGATATCAACCATCGATCGGGATCGGCCTTCATCGCTGAGCCTAGCCAGGCCGATGGAACGTCGATTTTCCCCGGAGGGCGATCGATCGCGCCGGGCGCCGAGACCGCATTCATATTGCTGGCTCCTGAGAAGTTGGAAAGGGCGTCAGAGCAGCAACGATATTGCGCCGGCCTCTTGTTTGCAACTTGGCGAGGCCCAATGCACGGGCTCGCTCAAGCACAAGCAATTGCGCTGCCACCGAGGCATCGATGCCAGGAGCGGCACAATAGCGAACATCGCTCGATGCCGCAGAAGGGGGTGAGCGGAACCGTCAGGCAGATTTACGAAGCGGCCGTTTCTTCGGTTGCTGTCTCGCCGCGCGGCCGGCGGCGGCGATCGCCTCCATCTCGCCGACGAGGCTGGACCGATCGATATCGGCCTTGATGGCCTCGCCGAGGAGACGGGCCGACATCTTGAATTGCCGCTCTCCGATCAATCGGTTCACCGCCGCAGCAATGTCCGCCTCGGAAGCGGTTGGCGGCAGTTGAAGCCCTGCCCCCTTCGCCTCGATGCGCGCGGCGTTGGCGGCCTGGTCCCGTCCCATCGGGAGGATGAGCTGCGGCAGTCCGTTGATGAGCGAACGAATGGTCGTTCCGTGACCACCTTGCGATATCACCATGGAAACATCCTTCATGACGAGGTCATGGGGAGCGCCCCGGATCAAATGCACATTGTTAGGAGCCCTGAGATCGGCAACGTCCAAATTGGGACCGGCCGTTGCAAGGGCATCGATCTCGACCGCTCCCATCGCGTCGATCATGCGCTGAAACATGTCGCGCTGACCTTGCGCGCCCGTGCTGCATGCGATCAGAGCGCGAGGACGACCCGGTCGAGCCGACCATGGTGCGCGCCAGGCCTCCGTCTGCAGAGACCTGGACCAGTTCGGGACATCGAGCAGCGGTCCGACGTAGCGGAAATTGTCGGGCAGCGCGTCAGCTTGAAAGTCGAAGGCTTGACTGGTCGCAAGCAAAAGCCGATCGGCGCGATCGAACAGATCGAACACATCTGTCAGCAGAGGAAGACCGAGATCAGCACGCGCGCGGTTGAGACCAGGCAAAAATGCGTTGAGCGTTTCGGCCTGCCTGGCATTGGCGGCGTCGACTTCGGCACGCTGTTCCGGCGTTCTCGGCTGGCTCAATCCGCTGGTGACAGGCGGCATTCCCGGCAGCGGCCGAAGGCTGACATGAGGGGACAGCAGAGCGAAAGGCACGCCGGAGGCCTCGGCCCCGAGCGCGGCACCAAAAAGCACGTCAAGCACGAGAACGGCATCGGTCGGCACACGGCCGATCTCAGCCCGGATATCGGCCGCATAGAGCGCGGCTGGATCGAATATGGCCCGGCGCAGAAAGTCTTGCATGTCCGAGACATCGACCGGATCCGCAGCCACTCCGGTCGGGGCGCGGCGCCATGTGACGAATTCAAAGCCGGAGGCCTCGACTTCAGAGCGCATCGCCGGATCCGCCATCAGCCGGATGCAGTGTCCTTTTCGATGCAACCTCCGCGCCGCAGTGAGCATCGGGCTTAAATTTCCGAGGGTTCCCCACGACGCCAGCAGAAAATGATACGACATCATGGAGCCTTTCGGTCACGCAGGTGAATTGGCTTGCAATCCATCCTGGGCAACGCAGCGCGGGCTTCCGGACAGATGCTTGGCCGCGCATGCGTCCGCGCGGACCGCTCCAAGAATGAAGCGGCGCGCGCTACTGAACGATGTCCCTTCCGAGTGAGATGGTTACGTCTGTAGGGATGAAGATTGCCGCTTGTGCGCGGTGAAATTGCGAGAAAACTGACTAAAAAATGGCCGTCCGGCCGCAAGACGGGTTCTCATTTCGAGCCAAACGGCGCATAATGCGACATGGCTAAAATAAAAGTGACCTTCAGAACCGTACGTGTCGCCGAGGGCGACTGGAAAATCCTCGCCGACTATCCGGACAGCGAGCAGCGTGAAATTACCGGATTTGCCAGCAAGGCGGATGCCGACGGCTGGATCAATGGTGACCGCAAGATCGCGTGGCTGCGCTCCCAGGGCTACGCCAAGTGACCTGATAGCGAGACCTGACAGGCCGAATCACGGTGACGGTGAGCGGAGCGACCGCGTCGTCCTTCAATTGCGGCGATTGCGGTGACCGTGCACTTAATTCTCCTCGCGATCCCCGCGCGGCTTCGGCCCGCGCTTGGCCGGCTTGAGAACGCGCTTCGTCTTGCGCTCGACCATATCCAGGAATTTTGGATTGCCGAGCGGGCGGCCGATGGTTTCGGCGCCGCGTAGCTGCTCGATCATGCCGGGCTCGCTCTCCTCGGACAGAAAACGCGAAAACTCCGGATAGCGTTCGCGAACCGGCGCGGCCGTGGTGATACCGTCGCCGCGGCCGCCGACATGGGCGCGGACGCTGGACCAGCGCCAGTCGCGCGCCCGTTCGACGAGCCGCGCCCGCACCGGATTGAGGGAGACGTAGCGGAGCGCAGCAGCGAGGTACGCCTCGTCCATCGCCACGCAACCGAAACGGCCCTGCCAGAAATGGCCGGTGCGCTTGCGGCGCGCGTGAATGATGCCGGCGTAGCGGCGGTGTACCGGAGCCAGTGCGCGGCGCAACCCGTCGGCGTCGGACGGCACCAGGATCAGATGCAAATGGTTCGGCATCAGACACCAGGCCCACACCTCGACCCCGGCTGCAGCGCAGCTCGCCGCGAGCAGGTCGCGATAGAGCGCATAATCGCCGTCGTCAAAGAACGTCCGCGCCCGGCCATTGCCGCGCTGGGTGACATGGTGGGGATGACCGGGGACGACGACACGGGCAAGACGGGCCATGCCGCAGCGTGCCTGCAAGCCCGGGCGGAGTCAATTAAATGCACTGTCACCGTAATTCGTTTTTGATCGGTTGGGATGCGAAGCCGGCCGGCAGCACGATAAGGGTGGACCTGTCATGGCCCAGAAGAAGATCCACAACCGACCCCGCCTCGACAGGCATCGGCCGTGGCAAGACATGAAGCACCTGGAGCCAGCCGCCATCATGATAGCCGTCCGGATGGTTGGTGAAGACGATATCGTCGATAAGCTCGACCTGCATCCATTGAACGACGCCCACGGCGGTTCCGGAAGCGATCACGGGGATCGAGACGGCCCGCAGTTCCGGTTCATGTGCGGCAGATGTCAAATCCAGTGACGCGATTTCGAAATCGTTCGAAAGCCTTGACCATTCGGTCATCGTTCCGTGGATGGGCAAACGCAGCGGCGCGAGGCTGTTGAATCGCGAAACGTCGAAGCCGGACGCCATTTTGACATGGCTGTAGGCGGCGAGCGTTTCGCTTGCCACAAGGCAGCCCATGGCCGTTGCCGCCTTTGGAATGACGATCGCATCTTCAGCGATCAGCCGGCGCCGCGCATCTTCAAACGTGCTCAGCACATCCTCGGCCAGGAGATCGCTGGACAGGATCTCGGAGATCAGGATGTCGGCTTTCGCCGGGATATCCTCGCCGACGAAAAGCCCCGTCGAGGATCTTCCGATAACCGTGATCTGCTCGTCATATCCGTTTTCGGCGACGATCTCTTGCGCAACGCGCGCTATGGCCGGAACCGCTTCGCAGGTGACGATGTTGGTGGCGCCTTCACGCGCCGCCATCATCGACAGCAAACCGCTGCCCGTGCCGATGTCGAGGATTTGCGCGCTCGAGCCGCGGATTGCCAGCGCCCGACGGATCGCCAGTTCGAAACAGTCGTTGCGCCGTGTGTCGTTCATCATGGGGATGTGCCAGAAGGGAACGATAGCGGACGACAACCGGCGCAACTGGTGGTAGGCGTTGACATTGTCAGGCTGGAGTCGAAGAACATGGCCGAACTCGATGATCGCTTCATCCTTTCGCCCGCTATCGGCCAGTGCAACGGCGAGATTGTTGCGGATGAGCGCATCGTGGGGAGCGAGGCCGGCCGCGATTTCAAAACAACTCAGCGCGTCGGTCAAACGCCCGGTCCTGTAGAGCAGCCCACCCTTGGCAGCCAGGGCATTGAGGTGATGCGGCTCGATCGAAAGCAGCGTGTCCCAGTAATAGATGGCGCGGTCGATATGTCCGCGATTCGCAACGACACTTGCAAGGAGCGGGAGAACATCCGTGCTGCGATAATCGTCTAACAACACCTCCAGATAGTGCTGCTCGGCGCGTTCCCAATTGCCGGCGCCATGGAATTGCATTGCCCTTTCGAGTGTGAGCCGCGTCGAATTCACGGGCTTTCCAGCGGTCTCGTCGTTCATCCGAACTCCCCATTCAGTCTTGAAGAACCAGGAAGCGGACTGAACCCAACCGGTCCCGCTGCGAGCGCGAGCATTGTTCAAGTGCATTCCAGATACGCGAGACGAGCATTCCCAAAGACCCCTACGACGGCCATACAAGGAATGTTACGGTCGCACCAATTTATTTCCGCGAGATGCGGTCAACTGCCCAACCGCAGGCGGAAGCCTGTGTTCTCTTTGCCTTAGGCGATTCCCGCCGTATCGATGGGAACGTGGCAAGCACCGGGCCCCGATCGTCTTTCAGACGAGCTGCCTCGCCGCAGCCGAGATCATCACCAGCCCGCCCGTGATCACCGCGACGTCGAGGATCACGGTGTGGATATGCACCGGCATCCGCTCCACAAACGCCTTTGCGAGGAACGCGCCTGGGATCGCAATCCCGCCGATCAGCAGCGCAAACGCCAACACCTGCGCGTTCACGGCGCCGGCGAGGCCGAACACGGAAATCTTGATGAGACCTGTGCCGAGCGAGATCATCGCATCGGTCGCGATCACGGCGGCGCCTTCGAGGCCCGCGGCCATCAAGAGCGAGAGCAGGATCACGCCGGAACCGGAGGTGCCGCCGACCAGCACGCCGTAGCCGACGGAGCCTGCCGCGAGACCCGTGTCGCCGATCCTGACCTGTCGGCGGCGGAGCACGCGGCGCAGCGGCACGCTCAGGATCAGCATGGAGCCGATCACGAGTGCCGCGCCGGCATTGGTGAGGCGTGTATAGCCGTAGGCGCCGAGCGCGGTCGTCAGCGCCGCGCAGGCCAGCACGATCAGCGCGCGGCGGCGGTCGGCGTAACGGAGATAGGCGAGCGCGCGGCTGGAATTGGTGAACAGCGCGGAGATCGCGATGATCGGCACCACGGGCTCGGCGCCGACCAGCGGCACCAGCACCAAGGGCATCAGCGCGCCGGTGCCGTAGCCGGCGAGACCACCGATAACGGACGCAAACAACGCCATCGACGCGACCAGCAGAAGCTGAAAAATCGAGATGTCGGCGAAGGCTGAGACGATGGTCAATTTCTCTCATCGCGGCTGATGCGTGCCGCAGCTTGATCGGCGATGGAAGCGAGCGCCGCTTCCTCTAGTGGAAAATCCGTCGCAAGCCAAGCGTCCCCGGCGAGTATCAACACATGTCCGAGCGCAGGCGCTCCGGCCTGGCAGCCCGAAATGGCGGATGGCGCTGGCGTCAATCCGCCCTAACCGCCGCGATATTCCGCGCACACGAGCCGGAATCCGCTTTCACTTCTCCCTTTTCATGTTACAGTAAGTTATCTGAATAACTCATTGTATCGCTAAATGCCCCCTCCCAAACGCGTGTATCGCCAGACGGCGCGCGCCGCCGCAGCCGAACAGTTGCAGCAGCGCGTAGCCAAGGCGTTCTACAAATTGCTTCTGTCGCGATGGGTGGACGAAATCACACTGGATGACGTCGCGGCATCGGCCGGCACCACCCGTCAGACCGTGATCCGTCTGTTTGGCGGCAAGGAGGGACTGCTGGAGGCCGTGGCCGCGATCATCGAGGTGCAGGCTGAGCCTCGTCTGCTGCTGCCGCATGGTGCTTCGATCCAGGAGGCGCTCCGGGCCCTGATCGCACACTATGAAGTCGTGGGCGACCTGGTGATCCGTCTACTGGCGCAGGAGGAGCGTCATCCGGCCCTGCGCCCGATATTGGATCTGGGCCGGCGCGTGCACCGCAAGTGGGTCGCGGAGTGGTTTGGCAGCGGGCCGAAGGGTGTGGAGGGAGAGCGGCAGGTCACCCGCCTCGTCGTTGCGACCGATGTCTACACTTGGAAACTTCTGCGGCGCGACTTTGGCAACAGCGAGAAGGAGGTCACCATACTGATGGCCGGCCTCCTGAAGCAGATCACTGGAGAAAAAACCAGATGAAACACGACATCATGCCCGGAAAGACGATCGGCTCCACACCTGCCAATCCGCTGCGCGTGTTGATGACCTATTGGGACGGCGGGGGAAACCTCCCGCCCCAACGTGCTCTGGCGCGCGAGTTGGCGCGCCGTGGTCATGATGTCCATGTGCTGACCCACGATACCCAAGCTAAATCCGTCGCCTCGGACGGCGCGACATTCCATTCGCTGCCTACGGCACGGCAATGGGACCCGACCCGTCACAATACAGCCGACGAGGAAGTTGCATTCATCTCCGAGGATCTCGCCGGTTCGCCAAAGTTCTCCCAGGATTTTCTCGCCACTCACGCTGCGCTCCGTCCGGATGTCTGCCTGATCGACGTCATGTTGATCAGTACGCAGAAGGTGGCCCTCGAACGAGGCATCAATTTCGCCGTCTTCAATCATCTGGCCTGGATCACAGAGGGCGGCTGTATGGGATTTCTGAACTCCCTCGTCGCCAGCACATCGGGAAGCGGAGCCGGCTCGACGCTTTTCGATCTTCTCGATCGCGCCCCGCTCGTGCTTGCGGCCAGCTATCCGGAGTTCGGGACGCAGATCTCCACATCTCCCCGCGTTCATTTCGTCGGGCCGATCCGGGAGCCGGTCGCATCTGCGCCGTGGCCTCGCCGATTCCCGGACCGGCCCTTTGTGCTGGTCAGTCTCAGCAGCACCTTCCAGGACCAGGAATCGACGCTGCGCAACATATGCACCGCCCTTGCGCCGCTGCCGCTCGAGGTTCTGGTCACCACAGGCCGGGGGGTTACACCGGACTCGCTGCCGATTGCGGGCGGGCTGGAGGCGCGGTCGTTTGTTGCGCACGACGCGGTGCTTCCGTCCGTTGATCTCGTCGTCACCCATGCCGGACTGGGAACGCTGATGTACGCCGCAGGCACTGGCCGGCCATGCCTGTGTTTTCCGAACGGGCGCGACCAGAACGACAACGCCGCCCGCATCGAGGCACTCGACCTCGGACGTGCGCTACCGCCCGATGCGACACCGGCCGGGATTGGTGATGCCGTGATGGATATGCTTGGCGATCAGGCAACCCGTGCGGCCTGTCGCGCCTTCGCCTCCCGGGTCAAGCGTTTTGGCGACCTCGCGCGTGCAGCCGATCTCGTCGAGGAATTGGTGCGCGCCTAGCAGGTGCGTTAACTGGCCGACCCATTTCCGAGTTTGGTCGATCGCGTCCCTTGCTGCCCTTGCGCAAGGCGGTCGCATCGGAGCAGAGCGCAGCAAACAGCTCGCTATTCGATCACCTCGTCGGCCACCGTCAGCAGGCGGTCGGGTGCCGCGATCCCCAGAGATTTCGCCGTCTTGAGGTTGAGCACGAGCACGAACTTGCTGGCCTGCTCGATCGGCAGGTCCGCCGGCTTCTCGCCGCCGAGAACTTTTGCAGCATAGATGCCCGCGCGACGGAAGTCGTCGATCAGATCGGCCGAGTAGGACATCAGAAGCCCCGCCCGGCCCCACTCCGGATAGGTGCCGACCGTCGGTTTTCCCGGCGCCGTGACCAAGGGCAGGACGCGCGGCATGTTGTTGTAGAGCAGCGGCTCGCCGGACACGTAGAGGGCACCCGCGCCATCTTGAATGCTTGCCGAAACCGCGCCCTCGACATCATCGAGTCCACGAAGAGGATGGTGCACCACCTCAAAGCCGAATTGACCGCCGACGCTTCGCAGCGCGGTGAGCTCGGCCGCGGCGAGAATCGACGATGAACCGATGAAGCCGAGCAGCTTCAGGTCAGGCACCAGCTCCTTGAACAGGTTCAGCCGCTTTTGAGTCAGGGCCTCCTCGCCGCCAATCGCATTCATCACGTTGCCGGTCGCGTGGCCGCCCGGGTGGACGTAGCTTTCGGCAAATCCCGCCTTGATGGGGTCGGCGGCATAGGATGTGAAGATCAATGGCAGGTCGGGCAGGACCTTGTGCGCGACCGGCGCGGCGGCCGCCGAAGCAATGATGACGCGTGGCTTGAGAGCAGCGAGTTCAAGGGCAAGCGCAGGCAATCGATCGAAAACACCGTCGGCATAGCGCGCAGCAAAAACAAAATCGGTGCCCTCGGCGAGGCCTGCCTCCCGCATACCCTGGCGGATGGCTATGATGCGATTCTCAGCGTTCTTCGCTGGTCCCGGCACCAGCACGACGACGATGGGCACGTCCTTCCGGGCGCGCGCCGCCGCAGGCCATACCGCGGCTGCGCCGACCAGACCAATGAACGTGCGCCGCTTCATCCGCTCCCCAGGCGTGCAATGTCATGCTATTCAGGCTTCAGTGCGCCTGCATCATGGCGAGAGCGACGCCACGTAGGCGGCCAGGGCGATCATGTCGTTCGGGGACAAATTCTCCACGGTCGGTTTCATCAGAGAACTCGCGCTTGCCACGCGGCCGCCGTTCTTGAACTCATGGAGCTGCCGCACGATGTAGGTCGGCGAGCGACCTGCAATTGGAGGAATCTCACTCGTGCCTCTCAGATCGGGACCGTGGCAGCCAGCGCAGGCAACGGTCGTGCCCGATCCGCCGGTCTTCGCGAGTGCTTCTCCCTTCGCCAGACTTCCAACCGGCACATACGCGGTGAAGGTCGCCCTGGAGTCACGAAGTTCGAACTGATCTCCGTCGTCCGGCATCTCGACAATGCGCTGGCCGAGCGGTTCGGAGCCGCCCTCCGGGCTCCTGACGTAAAACATGCGAGATGGCCCGGTCCTGGGAATGCTCTCGCTTTCGACGACCTTGATCAACCGCCTGGGCTTCAGCCCAGCAAAATACTCTGCCGCGGCGTGCATCTCGGCGTCAGTCATGGCTTTGGCCGAGGCCACCATGGTTTTTGGGGGTCTCTCCGGCCCCGACATCTTTCGGGCGCCACTTTTGAAGTCGGCGAGCTGCTGGACCATATAGCTCACCGGCAAACCTGCGAGACTGGCACCTTCAGGACCACCGGTGCCCTCGACGCGATGGCATGATCCGCACGCACGTACGTCCGGCTTGCGTCCGGTGGCAACGATCTCCGGCATCGCCGGATGGTCATCCGGATGCCAATCCAGCGCAAAGAAAAGGTCTCTCGCCTGCTTCCAACTGAAGGCGGCGTTGCTGCCGACCAGCCGATTGGGATTGTCATCCGGCGGAGGGACCTTGACGGTTGGGTCCCAAAAGAACGCCCAAGCCGGAAACCCGTCGGACGGAGGGACAGCGTTGGCTTGCTGCGCAAAAGCAGCAGGTCCGATGAAAACAACTGATATCAATAGCATCAGCGCGGGCAGGTTCACGGCAATGACCCTCTGGAAATGAACTGAGCAGGTTTGGAAATGTGTCGAACAGATTTGGCGATAAACAATGTCGGTAATCCAGGTATCCCGAGCCGAGCAGCAAGTTAAATTCGGCGAACGAGCATCGACTCGATTTCCTGTCTGGGCGACTTGTCAGCAAGTTAAGTGCAATCGCGGCATGGCGCGCGGAAAACATTGCGTGGATCGCGGCGAGCCAATAGGCTCCCCAGAGGCTCAAGCTGAGGGGCAGCCGTGGAACGGGACGAACTCGAGCGCCTTGTTGGCGGCCGGTTACGGTTGGGCTTCGACGAGATTTTGAACCATCCCCGGCTGCCGGAAGCGCGTCACGCCTATCTTCGACACTTCGTCCGACTCTACGAGGGCGACCCGTTTCTGGTTCGCCTATTACTTCAGGCGGGCCGATTCTTCGTCTTCCATTGCGCAGCCGTGATCGAGACAGCGCAGGACATGTCGAAACGCGAGACCTGGTTCACTGTGGCGGCGTTGAAGCAGCAGCTGGCAATCTTCGGTTATGCAAGTGGCCGGCAGGTTGATCATCTCGTCGCGCGATTGCGCGAGGTTGGATTTCTGGAACAGCACCGAGCCCCCGGCGACGGGCGCGTCCGGCTGCTTGCGTCGACGCCAAAGCTGCGTGCTCATCACGCCGAATGGCTGGCAACCAACTGCATCCCGCTTGCGATGCTCTTCCCCGATCACGACTACGGTCCGGTGCTGTCGCACGATCGCGCATTCCACGCCCTGCACTGCAGCACGAGTCTGCCCTTCCATCCGGTATCTGCCCGCCTGCTGATGACACTGCCGGACACCCTGCTGTTTTTCGCGCACGCTGCGGGACCGCTCATCCAGAATGCGGTGCTGAAGGCGGCAATGGATGCCGCCGATCCGAACGCCGCAGTCCCCTACATCGACGCCGCCGATCGTTTCGGCGTCTCCCGAACCCATGTGCGCAACTTGATGAAGGATGCGGAGCTGGCAGGCCTTGTCAGGATCACCGGACGGGGCGGTCACAGCATCCAGATCCTGCCGCGCTTTTGGGCCAGCTACGACCGCGGATTGGCTCTGGGGATGTATCTTCACGATGCCGTCACTGTCCTCGCGATGAAGCAGTGGGCCGCCTCTCCCGCTGAGAGCGGCACGACTGCCCATCTGGCCGCAGAATGACCTCTGGTCATTCGAGTTAGGCAAAGCTCCCGCGGCCATATCTACGCAAGGTTTTCCAAGCGCTGGTCCCGACTTGGAGGCTATTCTGGCTTTACCTACGAACAACCTCCTTTCTCTCGACCTTGATTTTCAATGAGATTTTCCATGACCGAAGCCAAAACCGATGCACCCAGTCTCCGCCACATCCCGCTCCCTGCACTGGGGTCGGCGCTACTCATTGCCGGCCTGTTCGCCTATGGGCTGCACGCGCTTTTCGTCTCCGGCCCTGCGATGCGTGACGCCGCGCGGGACACCCTCGAGCGGACGATCGCAGACGAGAATCGTCAGGTCTGCGAAATGTTCGGAGTGCCCCCAACGAGCGCTGCGTTCCCCGCCTGCAGCAGAGAGCTGGCGATCATCCGCCAGAAGCAGGTCGATCGTGACAACGCGGCCGCTCAAGGCATTCTTTAACCCCTCTCGCGGCGACCATCATCGCCTTGCCTCGCGTTTCACTCCTCACAGATTGTCCGGCACGTGATCCCCGTGCCTCGGCGCCCGCTTCTTCTCGCGATCCCCTTATTAGGAAGGAATTTTGTTATGGTTCGACGTACAGCGCTTGGCTTAGGTCTCGCGACGATTTGGATCGTGTCTGCCGCCGCGCAGGAGTCAGCTCCATCTTATCAGGCCGACTCGACGACCTATAAGATCATCTACGAAGATCAGAACTTCCGGGTGATCGCCGGTACCTGGAAGAAGGGCACGACTGACAAGCCGCATTCTCATCCCGTTCCCTTCGTCGTGTATGCACTGAACGATTGCACCCTGCGGCTTCGCAATCCGGACGGCACAATTCACGAGACCAAGAGCGTGGCCGGCACGGCCTTTTCGGGACCAATCACACCTTCGCACACCGCTGAAAATGTCGGCGCGTCGGATTGTCAGGCCATTTTCGTCGAACGCAAGTAATTCACACGAGGACGATCGGTGGTGCGTCCTGAGACGTGCCGCCTCCTGCTCTCTTCAGACCGGCGCGAATGCCGGTTGATCCGGGAGCATCTACGCGACCAGCAGCAGCTGGAAAATCGAGATGTCGGCGAAGCCTGAGACGATGGTCAATTTCTCTCATCGCGGCTGATGCGTGCCGCA
>NZ_JADPJH010000011.1:655852-683047 GCF_023073315.1 Bradyrhizobium sp. 1
TGCAATGGAAGCAAGTGCGGCTTCCTCTAGTGGAAAATCCGCGGCAAGCCAAGCGTCCTCGGCGAGTGTCAACACATGTCCGAGCGCAGGCCCTTCCGCCATTCCGCGCGCGATGAAGTCGGCAGCACGAAGCGGAAATTTCGGCGCCGTCCAGCGCTGCGGCAGCTGTGCGAGTGCGCGCCAATGCGACGAATGCACGTCGCCGCCGGCGCGCGCCCAGCCGAGCAACACGCGATCGTGATAGCGCTCGGCGCCGAGCCGGTAGAGCAGCCGCCGCGCGCTGGCCTCGTCCTTGGCGGCGAAGCGCCACCAGCGATGCCCCATCGAATCCAGCGCCTTGGCTTCGACATTGGACAGCCGCAGGCGCGTGGTGAGGCGCTTGGCATCTTCGGTCACGGCGACCGTCAGGGCTGCGAGGCGCCGCGTGCTGCTCGAAGGTAGGCCGAGCTCGCGCTCGATCGCGATCATCGATTCCAGCGGCCCGATATAGCCAACGCCGCCGATCAGCGCCTGCAGCAATCCGCCATCGGCCATCACTGATGCGGCTGCGGATGCGCCGCCGGCCACCAGCAGCTTCAGCATCTCCATGCGCACCCGCTCGGCCGACAGGTTCGCCAGGCCCGCGCGTCCCCGGATGCAGGCGAGAGAGCCGTCGCGATCGGGATCGCCGGCACCGAAGGCGGCGTGGATGCGGAAGAAGCGCAGGATGCGCAAATAATCCTCGGCGATGCGCTGATCGGGATCGCCGATGAAGCGCACGCGGCGCGCCTTGGCATCCGCGATGCCGCCGACATAGTCGTAGACGATCCCGGCAGCATCGACCGACAGGCCGTTCATGGTGAAGTCGCGCCGCTCGGCGTCCTTCACCCAGTCGCGGCCGAACGCGACCTTGGCCTTGCGGCCGAAGGTCTCGGTATCCTCGCGCAACGTCGTGACTTCGTAAGGCAGGCTGTCGATCACGAGTGTGATCGTGCCGTGATCGATACCGGTCGGCACGCTCTTGATGCCGGCAGCCTTGGCGCGCCGGATCACCTCCTCCGGCCGCGCCGTGGTCGCGATGTCGATATCGCCGGGCACGAGACCGAGCAGCGCATTGCGGACGGCACCGCCCACGACTCGCGCTTCCTCGCCATTGGCGTTGAGCAGCGCCAATACGCGCGCGGTGCCGCCTGCAGTCAGCCAGGGCGCATCGGCGAGTATCGGCGCAAGGATCGGCTCCGCGCTCATCGTCCAGCCCCTATTTTTCCACGCCCGGCACGAGCTTGCCGTTCTCGATGTGGGCGGGAACGTAGGTCGAATCCGGGGCGGCGCCGGAGAAATGCGCGAACCCGATCAGCCCCGCGATGACAAGCACGAGCGCCGCCAGCGCAAGGCGCGCGACGATGGTGATCGGCCAGGACGTTTGCACGAACAGGCCGGACCGCGTGGCGGCCAGGAACAGCGCATAGACGGCAAAGGGGACGAGGAAAATTCCGATCTCGGTCAGGACCGGCCGGATCATGATGAATAGATCCGCTCATACAGCACACGCAGCATTCCGGCCGTCGCACCCCAGATGTAGCGTTCCGCGAACGGCATCGCGTAGTAGAAGCGCTCCATGCCGCGGAATTCCTTGCTGTGCAGCTGGTGGTTCGCCGGGTTCATCAGGAAGGATAGCGGCACCTCGAAGGCATCATCAACCTCGGAATGGTTGATGGTGAGCGCGAAGCCGGGCCGGACCTTGGCGACCGTCGGCAGGATGCGGAAGCCGAACGCCGTGCCGTAGAGATCGAGATAGCCGATCGGCTCGACGAAGTCCCTGGACAGCCCGACCTCCTCCTCGGCCTCGCGCAGCGCCGCATCGAGCGGGGAGGAATCGGTCGCGTCGATCTTGCCGCCGGGAAAAGCGATCTGGCCGGCATGGTCGTTGAGATGCGCCGAGCGCTGCGTCAGCAAAATGGTCGGCTCGGGACGGTCGACCACCGCGATCAGCACCGCGGCCGGCCTTACCGGCTGCTCGCGCGCGACGATCTCGAGCATCTTGTCGGTGCCGGGATCGCCCGAGGCGGGGACGATGTTCGGATCGAACAGACCGGGCGGCACGTCGAAATCAAGCTTGGCCCTGGAGCGCACGAAAAAATCCGCAGCTCCGATCGCGACGGGCTCGCTCCTCAAGATAGGCTTGTTCAAAGCGCGGCCCTCACCTGCTCCGCATCGGCCATGGCGAAGAATTCGCCGGCCGATTCGACGCCGAACATCGGCTGGCCATCGACCATCCGCTCCTCACCCATGTCAACAAGATCGTAATAGAGCGCGCGGGTGACCTTCGCCCAGAGATCGGCGCGGACATGCAGATATGGCGTCAATCCGCCATCCGCCGCCTGCTCGAAACGCAGCCGGTGCGCGGCATCGCAGGTCACCCAGTCGTCGACATTGGTGCGGAAGCTCAGCACGCGATGGTTGTCCTCGCCCTCCTTCAGCATCTCGACCGCCATGAACGGCGCGTCGTCGACGCGAATGCCGACCTTCTCAACCGGCGTGACCAGGAAATGCTTGTCGCCCTCGCGCTTCAGAACTGTCGAGAACAGGCGAACCAAAGCGGGCCGGCCGATTGGCGTGCCCATGTAGAACCAAGTACCGTCACTGGCGATTCGGATGTCGAGATCGCCGCAAAACGGCGGATTCCACAGATGCACCGGAGGCAGGCCCTTTTTGGCGCCTTCGGTATTGGCAGCACTTTTGGCGGCGGCAGTCAGCCCCTCAAGACCGCGTTCGGCGCTCTGCCCTTGGTTCGCCATGGTTTGCCCTGACTTTGTCATTTGGCACGATTGGTGCAGGTCTGATTTGTACGTCTACGTTGTAAATCGTTGCGCGGTTCCATCCCCCGGATTAGTCCGGTGTGGAGTTCGCCACTTCGTGATGCCCTACATACCCCTAAGCCGATAAGGTGGGGATAGGTTAATTCAACGAATACATGGCCTTCCTGCAAGTCTAGCATAGGGTCCGTGTGATTGACTTGTGATGATCTGACGACGCAAGCGAGCCGCGTGGCGGACTCTTAAGGAGCTGACGAATGGCGGAGAGTGTCGAGAAACTCGAAGACGGGATCGTCCGTTCGGCCGAGCAGGTGTCGGGCCAGATTCGCGCGGCGAAAGAGGCGATCGGCTCCGTCATCTTCGGTCAGGACCGCGTGATCGAGAACACGCTGGTCACGATCCTCTCCGGCGGACACGCGCTGCTGATCGGCGTGCCTGGTCTGGCCAAGACCAAACTGGTCGAGACGCTCGGCGTCACGCTCGGTCTCGATGCCAAGCGCATCCAGTTCACGCCCGATCTGATGCCGTCCGACATTCTCGGCGCCGAAGTGCTCGACGAGAGCACCGCCGGCAAGCGCGCCTTCCGCTTCATCGCGGGCCCGGTGTTCGCACAGTTGCTGATGGCCGACGAGATCAACCGCGCCAGCCCACGCACGCAATCGGCGCTGCTGCAAGCAATGCAGGAGCAGCACATCACGGTCGCTGGCGCGCGTCACGATCTGCCAAAGCCGTTCCACGTGCTCGCGACGCAAAATCCGCTGGAGCAGGAAGGCACCTATCCGCTGCCCGAAGCCCAGCTCGACCGCTTCCTGATGGAGATCGACGTCGACTATCCCGATCGCGACGCCGAGCGCCGCATCCTGTTCGAGACCACCGGCGCCGACGAGACGCTGGCGCGGGGCGCGATGACCGCGGATGCGCTGATCACCGCGCAGCGGCTGGTCCGCCGCCTGCCGGTCGGCGATTCCGTGGTGGAGGCGATCCTGTCGCTGGTGCGCTCGGCCCGCCCGGGTCCCGACAGCGGCGAGACCGGCAAGTTCATCGCCTGGGGCCCCGGCCCGCGCGCCAGCCAATCCTTGATGCTCGCCGTGCGCGCCCGCGCGCTGATCGACGGACGCCTCGCGCCCTCGATCGACGACGTGCTCGACCTCGCCGAGCCCGTGCTCAAGCACCGCATGGCGCTGACGTTCCAGGCGCGCGCCGAAGGCCGCACCATTCCGGACGTGATCCGGCAGTTGAAAACGCGGATCGGTTGATGGCGGCGGAGAACGGGCACCCAGCGAAGGAAATCATCGCGATCCGACGTGCCGATGGCGAAAGCCGCACGCTCGCAGCTTCCTTGCCGCGCCTGGTGCTCGAGGCCCGCCGCATCGCCGCCAACGTCATCCACGGTCTGCACGGCCGCCGCCGCGCCGGCTCCGGCGAGAATTTCTGGCAGTACCGCCGTTTCGTCTCCGGTGAGCCGGCCCAGAGGGTCGACTGGCGCCGCTCGGCGCGTGACGATCATCTCTATGTCCGCGAGCTCGAATGGGAAGCCTCGCACACGGTCTGGATCTGGCCCGACCGCTCGCCCTCGATGGCGTTCGCCTCGAAGACCGCGCGTGAATCCAAATTGGAGCGCACGCTGATCGTCGCCTTTGCGCTGGCCGAGCTGCTGGTCTCGGGCGGCGAACGCGTCGGCATTCCCGGCCTGATGGCGCCGACCGCGAGCCGCAGCGTCATCGACAAGATGGCGCAGGCGATGCTGCATGACGGTGCCGACCGGCTGAGCCTGCCGCCGTCCTTCGTGCCTTCCGCGCTCGCCGAGATCATCGTGCTGTCGGATTTCTGGTCGCCGATCGCAGAGATCAAAACCACACTCGCAGGCCTCTCCGGCTCCGGCGCGCATGGCACGATGGTGCAGGTGGTCGATCCCGCCGAAGAATCTTTCCCCTATTCCGGCCGCGTCGAGTTCGTCGAGCCCGAAGGTTTTGGCGTGATCACCGCCGGCCGCGCCGAGAGCTGGGCGCAGGACTACACCGCGCGGCTCGCGCTGCACCGCGACCAGATCCGCGCCGAGACATCAAAGCTCGACTGGCTGTTCACGACGCACGCGACCGACCGCTCCGCCGCCGAGCTCTTGCTGTATCTGCATGCCGGCATGCAGGTGAGCAAGTCGGGCGCGCGCACCTCGACCGTCAAGGCAGGGCCGGCCGCATGATGGGATTGCCGCTCGCCTTCACCGAACCGCTGCTCCTGATCGGGCTCATCAGCCTGCCGGTGCTGTGGTGGCTCTTGCGCGTGATGCCGCCGCGGCCGCGCCGCATCGAGTTTCCGCCGACGCGTCTCTTGTTCGACATCGTGCCACGGGAAGAGACCCCGTCGCGGACGCCGTGGTGGCTGACCGCGCTACGCCTGCTAGCCGCAGCGCTGGTGATCTTTGCCGCCGCGGGCCCGATCTGGAATCCGCAGGTCGGCGCGGCCGGCAGCAAGGCGCCGCTGATGATCATGCTCGACGACGGCTGGAGCGCCGCATCGAACTGGGATGTCAGGATCCGGGCCGCCGACGAGTTGATCGCGAATGCCGACAACGACCGCCGTGCGATTGCGCTGGTGCCGCTGTCCGAGCCGAACCGCGACATCACCCTGATGCCGGCGGGTGCGGCGCGCGTCGCGCTGCGGCAGATCACGCCAAAGCCCACTTCGATCGATCGCGTCGACACGCTCGCTGCGGTCGATCGCTTCCTCAAGGCGACCGGCGATTGCGAGATCGCCTGGCTGTCGGATGGCGTCGATACCGGCCGCGGCGAGGACTTCGTGCAAGGCCTCGGCAAGACCATCGGCGATCGCAGCCTGACCATCTTCGAAGGCGGCACCTCCTCGCCGCTGGCACTGGTCGCGGCCGAGAACGCCGCTGCCAAGATGACGGTGAAGGTGCTGCGCACCGATGGCGGCATCGCGGTCGGCACGGTGCGCGCGCTGGACCAGAAGGCATCGCCGATCGGCGAAGCGCGTTATTCGTTTGGTCCGCAGGACAAGGAAACCGACGCATCGTTCGACCTGCCGGTCGAGCTGCGCAACGACATCTCGCGGCTCGAGATATCAGGCGAACGCTCCGCCGGCGCGGTGCAGCTGCTCGACAAGCGCTGGCGCCGCCGCGCCATCGGCATCGTCTCGGGCGCGACCAGCGAGACCGCGCAGCCGCTGCTGGCGCCGACCTTCTACCTCACCCGCGCGCTGGCGCCGTTCGCCGACGTGCGTCTCGCCGACAAGGGCTCGCCGCAGCAGGGCATCACGCAGTTTCTGGACCAGAAGCTGCCGATGATCATCCTCGCCGATGTCGGCACGATCGCGCCCGAGATCCGCGAGCGTCTCAACGCCTGGATCGACCAGGGCGGCGTGCTGGTGCGGTTCGCAGGGCCCCGGCTGGCGCAGGCCGAAGACGATCTGGTGCCGGTCAAGCTGCGCAAGGGCGGCCGCACGCTCGGCGGCAGCCTGACCTGGGAGAAGCCGCAGCACCTCGCCTCTTTCGCCGCCGACGGTCCGTTTGCCGGCGTCGTGGTCCCCAAGGACGTCACCGTGAACCGTCAGGTTCTCGCCGAGCCCGACGCGGTGCTCGCCACCAAGAGCTGGGCCTCGCTGGAAGACGGCACGCCTCTGGTGACCGGCGAGCATCGCGGCAAGGGTGTCGTCAGCCTGTTCCATGTCAGCGCCGACATGCGCTGGTCGGATCTGCCGATGTCCGGCATCTTCGTCGAAATGCTGCGCAGGGTCGTCGACATGTCCGGCTACACCGCCAAGCCCGGCGCCGGGGTCGCCAGCGAGGCGACCACTGAAACGGTGGCGCCGCTGCACATCCTCGACGGTTTTGGCGCCTTCGGTCCGCCGCCGGCGACCGCCAAGCCGCTGCCCGCGGATTACCGCGACCGCGCCACGCCTGATCACCCGCCCGGCTTCTATGGTCCGGCAGAAGGACCGCTCGCCGTGAACACGCTTTCCGCCGCCGACCGCATCGCAGCCCTGAACACATCGAGCCTGCGCGCGCGGCACGCCACCTACACCAATGCCGAGCCCCGCGACTTGCGCGGCTGGCTGCTGTCGACCGCGCTGGCGCTGTTCCTGATCGACGCCATCATCGTCGCGCTGCTCGGCGGCGGCCTCGCCGCGCTGCTGCGCCGCCGCGCCGCGACCGCAATGATGATCTTCGCCCTCGCGCTCGCAGGCCTCGTGTCGCTCTCGCCCGCGCCGTCCTACGCGGACAGCGCTGCGGACGAGTTCGCGATGAAGGCGACGTCGCAGACCCGCCTCGCTTATGTCGTCACCGGCAATTCCGACGTCGATTCCATCGTCAAGGCCGGCCTCTCCGGACTGACGCTGTTCCTGGCGCAGCGCACCGCGCTCGAGGCCGGCGATCCCGTCGGCATCGATCCCGCGCGCGACGAGCTCGCCTTCTTCCCGCTGATCTACTGGCCGATCGTGCCCGGCGCGCCCAAACCGCCGAAGGACGCCATCGACAAGATCGACGCCTATATGAAGCAGGGCGGCACCGTGCTGTTCGATACCCGTGACGCGGTCGAAGCGCCGCCCGGCGACAATGGCGCCTCGCAGACGCCGGCCATGCGGACCTTGCGCGAGATCCTGTCCTCGCTCGACGTGCCCGAGCTCGAGCCGGTGCCGCGCGAGCACGTGCTGACCAAGACCTTCTATTTGCTGCGCGACTTCCCCGGTCGCTTCAACACCGGCCAGACCTGGGTCGAGACCCTGCCGCGCGAGGACGACGACGAGAGCGCACAGCGGCCGGCGCGCGGCGGCGACGGCGTCTCGCCGATCATCATCACCTCGAACGATCTTGCCGGCGCCTGGGCCGTGCGCCCCGACGGCCAGTACATGCTGCCGGTGACCGGCGGCGACAACCGCCAGCGCGAATTCGCCTACCGCGCCGGCGCCAACATCGTCATGTACACGCTGACCGGCAACTACAAGGCCGACCAGGTGCACGCACCAGCCCTGATCGAACGGTTGGGGCAATAGGATCAATATGAATTACGGCATCGCGTTCACGCCGCTTGTTCCCGCGATCGTGCTGTGGATCGCGCTCGCCGCGATCGTCGTCATCGCGATCGTGCTGCTGCTGGCGCGGGCGCGCGGAGCGGCGGTGCGCGTGGCGGCGCTGGTGCTGTTTTTGCTCGCGCTCGCCAATCCCTCCTTCACCCGCGAGGACCGCGATCCCCTCACCTCGGTCGCGGCTGTGGTCGTCGACAAGAGCCCGAGCCAGAATTTCGGCAACCGCACCCGTGAGGCAGCCCAGGCGCAGGAAGCGCTGGTCGACGGCCTGAAGAAGATCAAGGGCCTGGAGGTCCGCGTCGTCGACGCCGCACAGGCCGACGGCGAGACCGATGGCACAAAACTGTTCGGCGCGCTCGCCTCGGCCTTGGCGGACGTTCCGGTCGACCGCGTCGCCGGCGCGTTCCTGATCACCGACGGCCGCGTCCACGACATTCCCGCCAACGCCGCCGCGCTCGGCTTCCAGGCGCCGGTGCACGCGCTGATCACCGGGCAGAAGGACGAGCGCGACCGCCGCATCGCGGTCACGGCGGCGCCGCGCTTCGGCATCGTCGGGCAGAGCCAGACCATCACATTCCGCCTCGACGACCAGGGCGTCAGCAACGAGCGCGCCAAGGTCACGGTTCGCCGCGACGGCGAGCCGATCAACGAGCGCACGCTCTCGAGCGGCCAGACCGCCAGCGTCGACGTCGACATCAAGCATGCCGGCCCCAACATCGTCGAGATCGAGGCCTCGCCGCTCGAGCGAGAGCTGACGCCGGTCAACAACCGCGCCGTCGTCGCCATCGACGGCGTGCGCGACAAGCTGCGCGTGCTGCTGGTGTCGGGCGAGCCGCATTCCGGCGAGCGCACCTGGCGCAACCTGCTGAAGTCCGATGCCAGCGTCGATCTCGTGCACTTCACCATCCTGCGTCCGCCGGAGAAGCAGGACGGCACGCCGATCAACGAATTGTCGCTGATCGCGTTTCCGACCCGCGAGCTGTTCCAGCAGAAGATCAACGAATTCCAGCTGATCATCTTCGACCGCTATGCCCGCCAGGGCGTGCTGCCGATCGCCTATTTCGACAACATCGCGCGCTATGTCCGCGCGGGCGGCGCGGTGCTGGTCTCGGCCGGCCCCGACTATGCCTCCAACACCAGCATCTGGCGCACGCCGCTCGACTCGGTGCTGCCGGCAGAGCCGGTCGGCGTGAGCGAGAAGCCGTTCTATGCGCATCTGTCCGACGTCGGCAAACGTCACCCCGTCACGCGCGGGCTGGAAGGCTCGGCAAGCGAGCCGCCGCACTGGAGCCGTTTCTTCCGCACCGTCGACACCCGCAATTCGGTCAACCCGCCTGTGATGACGGGCCTGGATGGCAAGCCGCTGCTGTTCCTTTCTCGCTTCGGCGAAGGCCGCGTCGCGCTGCTGCTGTCCGACCACATCTGGCTGTGGGCGCGCGGCTATGAAGGCGGCGGCCCGCATCTCGATCTGCTCAGGCGGATGTCGCACTGGCTGATGAAGCAGCCGGATCTCGACGAAGAAGCACTGCGCCTCCAGGTGCAGGGCAAGGATCTCGTGGTGGTGCGCCAGACCATGGCGGACAGCGTGCAGCCGGTGAGCGTCACCTCCCCGTCGGGCGTGTCGCGCGATCTGACGCTCAGCGCCGGCGATCCCGGCGAGTGGCGCGCCAGCCTGCCGGCCAGCGAGCTCGGCCTGTGGGCTGCCACCGACGGCACGCTGAAGGCGCTGATCAATGTCGGCCCGACCAATCCGAGGGAATTTTCGGAAGTCACCTCCACCACCGAAACCCTGAAGCCGCTGACGCAGGCGACCGGCGGCAATGCCGTGCGTGTGGTCGACGGCACGAACGTCGAGCTGCCGCGCATCGTGCCGGTGCGCTCAGTGAGCACCTTCGCCGGCGACGGCTGGATGGGCGTACGGATGCGTGACGCCAGCGTGGTGAAGGGCGTCGGCGTGCTGCCGATCTTCGCCGGCCTGATCGGGCTGTTGCTGCTGCTCGGCGCGTTTGCGGCGACGTGGGTGCGCGAAGGGCGCTGATTGTTTTCGGAAAATCGCTGCGCATTTTTCCGGATCATGCTGTAGTTGCCCGAACGCCACATCGCGCGACCACCCGCGCGAGATCCTCTCAGCGCCGTTGACATCAGCTGATCGATCCTGCGATGTTACATTATAACATCGCAGGAGGCCGAGGGGATCGGCGCCTCGCGATGTGGGGTGGCGTTTCCAGATGAAGTGGTTCCGGTCGAATATCAGGCACGGCACCCGGCTCGCGTTGTTCGCGATGCTGGTGCAGCTCGCGCTGACCTTCGGCCATAGCCATTGGTTCGCCCAGGCGACGTCGCTTGCCCAAGCCTCACTCCAGCCATCAGCTTCGGTCGAGAAGCAATCGCCCGCGGGCCCCGACCGCGAGCAGCCGGGCGACGACAATTGCGCGATCTGCGCCGTGGTCGCGATGGCCGGCACCGTCGTATCGGCGACGCCGCCTCTGCTGCAGCTGCCGCAAGCGGTCGAACTGCTCTATCGCACCACCGATGCCGAATTCGCTCACCTGAAATCGGCCGGCACGGGATTCCAGCCCCGCGCCCCTCCCGCGTCCTGACCTCCAACGCTTGATCACACCTGGGCATGCATGCCCGGGAGCCGTTGAAGTCGAATTCCGTCGCGCTGCGACGGCAGGCCGCCTCCGATCATCAAAGAAATCTTCCGGACGGCGCCTGGCTGGAATCAGGACCATGTCATTTAAATTGCGACGCGTGCAGCATCTTGCCGGAGCCAGCCTGCTCCTGCTCGGCGCCGCCGCCACATCCGCGCTGGCCCAAGAACCTGCACGAGAACCTTCACAACAGCCTGCACAGGACAAATCGTCCAGCGAAATCCCGTCCGTCACCGTGACGGCCCCGAGCCCGATCGTGCGCAGAGCGGTGGTGCCGACCCGCAGCCCGGTCCGCACCACGCGAACCGCACGCGTGCGCAGCCAGCAACGCGCGGCGGAAGCAGCGCCAGCGGCGGCGGCACCCGCCGCCGCGCCCCAGCAGGGCGTGTTGCCCATCGTCACCAACCAGTTCGCCACGGTCACCGTGGTGCCGAACGAGGAGATCCGCCGCGAGGGCGGCGGTCAGCTCGGCGATCTCCTGTTCTCCAAGCCCGGCATCACCGGCTCGAGCTTCGCGCCCGGCGCCTCCAGCCGGCCGATCATCCGGGGCCTCGACGTCAACCGCGTCGGCATCTTCGAGAACGGCACCAATGCCAACGGCGCCTCCGACCTCGGTGAGGATCACTTCGTTCCGATCGATCCGCTCGCGGCCAACCAGATCGAGGTGGTGCGCGGGCCGGCCGCGCTACGCTACGGCTCGACCTCGATCGGCGGCGTCGTCAGCGCCACCAACAACCGGATTCCGGACGCGCTGCCCGCTTGCGCTCCGTCGTTCCAGACCTGGGGCATGCCGACCAAGGCCCCGCTCGCCGCGGCGGCGACATCGCCTTGCGTCACCGCCGAGACGCGGAGCGCGTTCAGCTCGGTCGATCGCGGTGTCGAAAGCGGCGTGCTGCTCGATACCGGCGGCGGCAATTTTGCGTTCCACGCCGACGTCTATGGCCGCAACACCACGGACTACAGCATTCCGAGCTATCCCTATCTGAACGACCAGACGCGATCCGTCGCCAACGGCCGCCAGCCGAACTCGGCAACGCGCTCGGACGGCGCCTCGATCGGCGGCTCCTATTTCTTTCAGGGCGGCTATATCGGCGCGGCGATCACGCAGAACGATGCGCTGTACCACATCCCCGGCATCGATGGCGCCGACCACAACACCCGCATCGACGGCCACCAGACCAAGATCACGGTCAAGGGCGAGTACCGTCCCGACGCGGCCGCAATCGACGCCTTCCGCTTCTGGGCCGGCGCGACCGACTACCGGCACAACGAGATCGGGCTTGCCGATCCGGCCGATCCCAACACCGACGGCGTGCGGCAGACCTTCACCAACAAGGAGCAGGAGATCCGCATCGAGACGCAGCTGATGCCGTTCAACGCCCGCTTTGCCGAGGTGACGACCGCGTTCGGCTTCCAGGCCGGTCACCAGGAACTGACGGCGCCAAGCCCGGATGATCCGGGCGCGCTGTTCAACGGGCTGTGGGACCCGAACCGAAACTACCGCGTCGCGGGTTACGTCTTCAACGAGTTCAAGTTCAGCGAACAGACCAGGGCGCAGATCGCAGGCCGGATCGAACATGTCGAGCTGCACGGGTCCACGCCCGATTTCCCGGCAGACTTCCTGCCTGACGGGACGCCGCAGACAAGCATCGTCCGCAATCCGTCCTTCACGCCGAAGAGCGGCAGCATCGGCCTGTTGCAGGACCTGCCGGGCGGCATGGTCGGCAGCATCACCGCACAATATGTCGAGCGCGCGCCGAAGGCGGCCGAGCTGTTTTCCCGCGGCGGTCATGACGCGACGACCACCTTCGACATCGGCAATCCCAACCTCACCATCGAGACCGCGAAGTCGGTCGAGCTCGGCGTGCGCAAGGCGACCGGGCCATTTCGTTTCGAGGCGACCGCCTATTACACGCACTTCGACAATTTCATCTATCGCCGCCTCACCGGCGTGATGTGCGACGGTGATTTTGCCTCATGCGGCGCGCCCGGCGCCGAGCTGAACCAGGCGGTCTATTCGCAGCGGAATGCCAACTTCCGCGGCGGCGAATTCCAGTCGCAGCTGGATGTCGGCGCATTCCAGGGCGGCATCTGGGGCATCGAAAACCAGTTCGACGTGGTCCGCGCCACCTTCACCGACGGCACCAACGTGCCGCGCATTCCGCCGGTGCGGGTGGGCGGCGGCGTGTTCTGGCGCGACGACAACTGGCTCGCCCGCATCAACCTGTTGCACGCCTTCGCGCAGAACAACGTCGCCGTGATCGCGGAGACGCCGACGGCAGGCTACAATCTGCTGAAGGCCGAGGTCAGCTACAAGACCAAGCTCAACCCGAATGCATTCGGCGCGCGCGAGATGCTGGTCGGTCTCGTCGGCAACAATTTGCTCAACGAGAATATCCGCAACTCGGTGTCCTACAACAAGGACGAGGTGCTGATGCCCGGCATCGGCGTCAGGGCGTTTGCGAACTTCAAGTTCTGATCGACGTCAGTCGGGGCCTGCGGGCCCCGACACACACCGTCATTGCGAGGAGCCCTTGCGACGAAGCAATCCAGGCTGCTTCCGGGGAAAGATTCTGGATTGCTTCCGCCTTCGAAGGCTTCGGCGGACAAGTCGCTGCGTTCGCAATGACGGAGGATGAGGCGCAACCGCGGTGCTGCCAATTCACGGCTTCGTAGCGCGGATGGAGCGAAGAGAAATCCGGGCTAGGGGCGCGCGAGCCGCTTTTCGAAACGCCATTGGTCCACGGGGAAAGGCCCGTTCGACGTCTCCGACAACATCACGAAGGTGCCGGCGTTGCGCCAGCCGCTTTTCTCGTAGAACCGCGCGGCGCGCATGTTGCCGACTGCGCATGCGAGCCACGCCAGCTCCACACCGCGCGCGGCAAGCCGTGCCTCCGCATCAGCGATCAGCGCCGCGGCCACACCCGATCCGTGCGCCTCGGGCGCCACGAACAGCTGGTTCAATTCGTCACCCTTGAGGGCACATAATCCGAGCGGCGCACCGGCGGGGCCGACGACGCAGACATCGGGAAGCTTGACCGCGAGCCGGTCGCGAAAGCTCTGGAGCGTGCGGAGGCGGACGAGCTCCGGCGGCGCGAGATGCGCATGCGACCCATGCCAGGCGTCGTGCCACAACTGCGCGAGATGATCGATCTCAGCGGGATCAGCGGGACGCACCTGCATCGTCGAGACTCCGTATGAGAGCGTGCTACGCCCTACCCGACCCGCGCCTTGCTCCAGTCCGGACCGACGACGCCCGACACGCCCTCGAAGGCGCCGTCGACGAGCTCGAACACCAGGACGCGTGCGGCATCGACCGGACCCGGCATGGTGACGCGGCCCTTGGGCACCTGCTTGAAGCCGACGCGGCTGTAATAGGGCTCGTCGCCGACCAGCAGGATCAGGCGGTGACCTTTTTCCCTGGCGTCCTTCAGCGCGCGCTCCATCAGGAGCCGGCCGATGCCGCGGGCGCGGAACGGCGGCTCGACGGTGAGCGGCCCGAGCAGCAGGGCCTTGGTGTCGCCGACCAGGATCGGCAATTGCCTGACCGAGCCGACCAGCAGCGTGCCGATGCGGGCGGTGAAGGAGAGGTCGAGCAGATGGTCGACATGCTCGCGGATCCGGTAGGCACTGAGCACGAAGCGGCCGGGGCCGAAAGTGCGTTCGTGCAGGCGTTCGATCGCCTGGGCGTCGCCGGCAGCTTCGGGAAGGATGGTCAGTGAGAGATCGGTCATGTCAGCACAGCGTTTTCGAGCGAAGTGGGCCCCGGTTCGCGTCAAGAAAACGCGTCAATGCGAGATGCGGGATAACATCTCGGGCGGCTGTGGTCCACCGGGCTCGAGCGCAATCGAACCCCGTGCCGGGCCGCGGGTGAAAACCGCCGCGAACAGCAGGGTCCAGAGCGAGAGCATCAGGACCGGAATGATGTAATACGGTGTGAACACCGGATGCGTGGCGAAGAACGCCAGATTCAGCGCGAGATTGGCGCCGACCAGCAGTGTGAGCTGCCTGACACCGGCATGGTTCGCGAAACGCCACAAGAGTGCGGTCCAGACGCAGGCAATCACCATCAACGGGAACTGGGTGTCGCGGAGATAGGCCCGCAGGACCTCGGGATCGAGCTGTGGTGCGGCCGTGTCCTGGCCGCCATAGGCCGAGACCAGCGGATGGCCCGAATTGACCAGGTTCGCCGCCAGCACCGGCAAGAGTCCGGCGAGGAATGCGAGGCCCAGCACAAGGCCCGACACGAAGGTCTCGCGGGTGCGCCAGATCAGGAACGACAATCCGAAGAACAGGAAATAGCCGGCCGAAAGCACGACGTTGGCGATCCGAAAGCTCGCGGACAGGCCGAGCAGAATGCCGACGGCCGCGACCATCAGCAGCCGACGCCGGCCTTCATCGACGAATAGTCTTGCGGTGACCAGACCCGCCAACACGCAGACGACCATGGTCGGCGCAATCGAATAGCTCGCCTTGGCCGGATTGATCATGAAGATGATCGAGAGCGCGCCGAACAGTGCGGCAAGCGTCAAGGACCCGGCCTCCCGCGCCCGCCACAGACCGTAAAGCGCAAAGCCGGCGATGATCACATTCGCCAGCGCATAGAGCGGAATGACCTGGAAACCTTCGGGGAACAGTGCCAGCACGAAGCCGGTGCCGGGCGGCGGCGTCATCACCCATTTGCTGCCGTCGGCGATCTCGGTGTGGCAAGGCGCCCGCGTCGGCTCGTTCCAGTTCGGAAAATCGATACTCCGCAACTTGGCGGCGAGATAGCCGTCGGTTTCATGGGCGAGGCTGGTGTCGAGGCCGTGCCATCCGAAGCGCTGGAACAGGTGCGCCTGCCTGAGATAGCAGATGTCGTCATAGACGCCGCGGCTCTCGCTCCAGTGCGAGACGAGGCGAATATTGCTGGCCAGAATTGCCAGAAATACAATTGAAAAAAGGACCTTAAAAGCTCTCATGGATCTGTGCCGGGCGGGACGGCGTCGCTTGGAAATGGCCCGCCGCCTGTACAGGAAAAGCACCGGCAAGTATAGCAAGGTGGGGATTTTGGAGGTGAGGCGGACGTGGCCGACATGGGCATGGGCTTGGGCTTGGGCATGGGTTTGGGCATGGGTTTGACCGACACGTGCGGCAGCGGTGTCGCTGCTGCACAGGCTGCTGCGCCGCGGATCCTGCTCGTCATCCCCTGCTTCAACGAGGAGGCCTCGATCGGCGGCGTCCTGAGCGAGATCGCGGCGACCGGCTGCCACTACCACACCCTGGTCGTCGACGACGGCTCGTCGGACGCGACGTCCGAGGTGGCAAGCTGCCGCTCGCCCGTCGCGCGCCTCGCGCAAAATCTCGGCATCGGCGGTGCCGTGCAGACCGGCATCAAATACGCGGCCCGCCAAAACTTCGATTTCTGCGTCCAGATCGATGGCGACGGACAGCATGATCCGCGGGCCGTCGAGACGCTGCTGAACGCCTATCGCAAGCAGCCCGCCAACATCACCATCGGAAGCCGCTTCATCGAGCATGAAGGCTTCTGCTCGACGCGGATGCGGCGCGCCGGCATCAGGCTGATCGTGCTTGCGCTCAACAGTCTTTTCAGCGGCGGCCGCATCACCGATCCGACCAGCGGCATGCGGCTGCTCGATCGCTCCGCCATCGCCTTCTTCGCCAAAGTGTACCCGACGGATTTTCCGGAGCCGATCTCGCTGGCTTGGGCGATGCGCGCAGGTCTCACGGTGAGCGAGGTCCCGGTCGAGATGCGGGCGCGGGAGACCGGCGTCAGTTCGATCGATGGACTGAAATCGGCGAGCTACATGGTCCGCGTGCTCGGCTACATCCTGCTCGCACGTCTGGTGAGGCCGCGATGACGCCGGGCGATCTCGTCATCTCGTCGAACATTTTGAGGAGGCGGCCGTGACGAATGTCATTCCGAGTCCAGAGACGGTCGTCGTCATCTCCGCCTTCGCGCTGATCTACATGCTGGTACTGCTGAAGAAGACGTTGCAGGGGAAATTCGATCTCTATGATTTCCTGATGCTGTCGATGGTGGCGATCATCCCCGCGGGCTTCACGCTGTTTCCGAGGCTCGCCTATCTCGTCAGCCACCTGACCGGCGTCGCGTTTCCATTCGTCGTGATGTTCGGTGCACTGTTCCTGGTGGTGTTCGCCTTCATGCACAACATGACGGCGCGGCTGCACCGGCTGGAGCGGCAGAACTGTGCGCTGATCCAGGAGCAGAGCCTGCTGGCGCTGGAGCTGAAGGCGAAGGAAAGCAGCGAGCCCGGCGGCTGACTCTCAACGCCACGTCGCGATCACGGGCTTGCCATCGAGTACTTCCGCGATCCGCAGCCGCGTGCCGCGCGTGGTGCCCTCGGGCAACGCATTGGTGGCGAAGAAGCCGCATTCGACGATCTCGCGGTTCGGCTCAGGCAGCCGATCCTGTTTGAACTGCCTGACGACGTAGACCGCGACGTGATCGCGGCGGGAAACGTGGCTGTTGAGGAAGAGGCCGTGCAACACGGCCTCGCCGGTGAGGTCGATGTCCCCCTCCTCCTTGAGCTCGCGCCGCATCGCCTGCTCCATGGTCTCGCCGAGATCGACGCCGCCGCCGGGCAGATACCAGCCGATGACGTAGCTGTGCCTGACCAGGAACACCCTGTTCTCGGAATCCAGCACGACGGCGCGGACGCCGAGGGTCATACCGCGCGTCACCAGGAAATAGGCGTGGAAGATCCGCCGCAGCAGCGGCTCGAATTTCCGTCGGATGCGGTTCAGGCGCTCCCCCATCAGTCTCCCTTGAGGTCCCTCTTTAGGCTTGGCTTGCACAGTCCTCGCGACCTTGCCATTACAGCAGAGCAATAGCGAGGCAATCGCGCGTCATGACTCACAACACGCTGGCCCCCTTCACGCTCGCCCATCTGTCCGACCCGCATCTGCCGCCTTTGCCAAAACCGCGGCTGATCGAGCTCGCGGGCAAGCGCGCGCTCGGCTATGTCAACTGGACGCGCAACCGCCACAAGTACCAGCGCCGCGAGGTGCTCGACGCACTCGTTGCCGACGTGAAGGCGCAAGGCCCAGACCACATCGCGGTGACAGGCGATCTCGTCAACCTCGCGATGGAAGCCGAGTTCGCTCCCGCCCGCGCGTGGCTCGACGGCGTCGGTCCGCCCGACCGCGTCACCACGATTCCCGGCAATCACGACGCCTATGTCCGCGCCACCGCGCATCGTTTCGGCGAGACCTTTGCGCCCTATCTTGCGGGCGACGACGGCCGCATCGGCTTTCCCGCCGTGCGCCGGCGCGGGCCACTGGCGCTGATCAGCCTGTCCACGGCGGTGCCGACCTTGCCGCTGATGGCGACCGGCACGCTCGGACGCAATCAGCTCGCGGCAATCGAACAAGTCCTCGAACGGCTCGCCGCCGAGGACGTTTTTCGCGTGCTGCTGGTGCATCATCCGCTGAAGTCCGCCGCGTGGCAGAAGCGGATGACTGACTCTGCCGAATTGCTGGCGCTCTTGAAGCGCCACGGCGTCGAGCTGATCCTGCACGGGCACGATCACATTCATTCGACGATGTGGTTCGAGGGCCCCAACGGCAACATTCCCGCGATCGGCGTGCCGTCCGCATCCGCGATCGCGCACGGGCGCACCCCGGCGGCGGCGTATAATCTGTTCACGATCGAGAAGGACAATGCCGGCTGGCGTTGCGAGCAGACGGTGCGGAGTCTTGGGGCAAGGTTTCGGATCGGGCAGATCAAGCATGCGAGGTTGATTTGATTCTGCCGTCATTGCGAGCGAAGCGAAGCAATCCAGAATCCCTCCGCGGAGACAGTCTGGATTGCTTCGTCGCAAGGGCTCCTTGCAATGACGACGGGAAAACCGTCACCAGCTCCGCAAGGCCGCAAGCACGGCAAGGCCGAACAACGCCGCCGCACCCAGCACAAAGCCGAACACGAACGGCCATATCCGCGAGCGACGCGGCGGCGGCGCGATCTCGGGCTTCGGTTCTGATGGCAGCACCATCGCATGCTCGCGCTCGATCATGCGGCGCGCGACATAGTCGGTCACGGCCTCGACGATCACCGTCGTGTCGTGCGACTCGGCGAGCACGATGCGGCCGAAGCGGGTATCCTGGACGAAGCGGTACTGCCGCTTGTCGCGCCCCATCATGATGTGCGCGACGACATCGATCCAGAGCCTCGGCGTATCGCCCTGGCTGATGCCGCGGTCGAACAGGTCGATCTGGTCGGGCACCTGGGCAAACAGCGGATCGAGCGCGTCGTTGAGGATTTCCAGCCGCGCCACCTCGGCGTCGCGCAAATCGACGACGACGCCGGTCCGGTCGGCGGCCTCGATCCGGGCGCGCAACAGCGCATCGCGCAGCCGCACCGGGCGCGGCTGGCTGGGATTAATCCCGCTGGTCTCGGGCTCTGACATTGTCGGCCTCGTCCTCAATTCCCTGAAATTAACCTATCAGCAACCAACACCTCCGCAAAGGGCCTACAATTCCAGATACTTACAGCGCCCACAGGCCATTGACCTGTGCCAAAAACAGACGATCCCACCCGGCTTGCGCCGGATGGGACCCTCCGTCCTTGGACGTCTTCTTAAGCTGTCAGACAGCCGTCAGGCCGAGACGCGCGACGGCTCTTCCACGATGGAGAAGCGGACGCCGGCCTTGTGGCGGTTCTCTTCCGAGACCGAGCGCCAGGCATCCTCGGCTTCCTTGCGGGTCTTGAACGGACCCTGCACCTGGGCCGAGCCTTCCACGAGCTTGTGGAAGTTCATCGAGCCGAACTCGCCGCCGATCACCCAGAAATTGCTGTTGGTCATTGTCAGTCTCCTGTCGAACTGCGTTAGCCGAACTGGTTCATCGTGTTGTGGGCGCCGCCCGCCTTCAGGGCTGCCTCGCCCGCGAAGTATTCCTTGTGCTCGTCGCCGATGTCGGAGCCGGCCATGTTCTGATGCTTGGCGCAGGCGATGCCCTGGCGGATCTCGGCGCGCTGGACGTTCTTCACGTAGCCAAGCATGCCCTGCTCGCCGAAATACTCCTTCGCGAGATTGTCGGTCGAGAGCGCGGCCGTGTGATAGGTCGGCAACGTGATCAGGTGGTGGAAGATGCCGGCGCGCTTGGCTGAATCCGCCTGGAAGGTCCGGATGCGCTCGTCGGCTTCGATCGCCAGCGGCGTCTCGTCGTATTCCTGCTTCATCAGGTCGGCACGGTTGTACTTGCTGACGTCCTTGCCGGCTTCCTTCATCGCGTCGTAGACCTGCCAACGGAAGTTGAGGGTCCAGTTGAACGACGGCGAGTTGTTGTAGGCGAGCTTGGCGTTCGGGACGACCTTGCGGATGCGGTCGACCATCTTGGCGATCTGCTCGATATGCGGCTTCTCGGTTTCGATCCACAGCAGGTCCGCGCCGTTCTGGAGCGAGGTGATGCTGTCGAGCACGCAGCGGTCTTCGCCAGTGCCGGGACGGAACTGATAGAGATTGCTGGGCAGGCGCTTCGGACGCATCATCTTGCCGTTGCGGTTGATGATGACGTCGCCGTTGCGGGCGTTCTCCGGCGTGATTTCCTCGCAATCGAGGAAGCTGTTGTAGAGGTCGCCGATGTCACCGGGCTTGTGGCTGACGGCGATCTGCTGCGTCAGGCCGGCGCCGAGCGAGTCGGTGCGGGTCACGACGATTCCGTCTTCGATGCCGAGTTCGAGAAAGGCGTGGCGGCAGGCGCGGATCTTCGCGAGGAAGACCTCATGCGGCACGGTCACCTTGCCGTCCTGATGCCCGCACTGCTTCTCGTCCGAGACCTGGTTCTCGATCTGGAGCGCGCAGGCGCCCGCTTCGATCATCTTCTTGGCGAGCAGATAGGTCGCCTCGGCGTTGCCGAAGCCGGCGTCGATGTCGGCGATGACAGGCACGACGTGGGTCTGGAAGTTGTCGATCTTCTCGATCAATTCCTTCTCGCGGGTCTTGTCGCCTTCCTTGCGCGCCTTGTCGAGGTTGCGGAAGATGTCGTTCATCTCGCGCGAGTCGGCCTGACGCAGGAAGGTGTAGAGCTCTTCGATCAGCGCCGGCACCGAGGTCTTCTCGTGCATGGACTGGTCGGGCAGCGGGCCGAACTCGGAGCGCAGCGCAGCGATCATCCAGCCGGACAAATAGAGGTAGCGGCGATCGGTCTTGCCGCCGAAATGCTTCTTGACCGAGATCAGCTTCTGCTGGGCGATGAAGCCGTGCCAGCAGCCCAGTGACTGCGTGTACTTGGTGGGATCGGCATCATAGGCCGCCATGTCGGCACGCATCAGCGCCGCGGTGTAGCGGGCAATGTCGAGGCCGGTCTTGAAGCGGTTCTGCAGGCGCATCCGCGCGACGGCCTCGGCCGACACCCCGTTCCAGGTCGGCTGCGTCTCGAGGAGCGCCTGGGCCGCGTCGACCTCGCTCTGGTACGACGCCGGACCCTGGAGGGTGTTGATGCCACGGGGCTGGTAATTCATGTGCTCGATCCTTTTCGCTGATGACAAGGCGGTTGGGCCTTGTCATCGACATTTTTGACAGTGCATCGCGAAATGCGTGTCACGAGCTAAACGCGAGAACAGGAAGTTCGTACAGAGGCCTTGTATTCGAATGGTGATGTCATGTAACATAAGAACATGTAATAGATGTAATTTTGTAAAGTCTGTAAAGGTATAGGTCAGCAAGACTGTCCTTGATGTCTCTGGAGACGTAAAAATGCCCGCCGAGTCCGGGAAGAAACTGTTCGTCGGCCCGCGCTTCCGGAGGATCCGGCAGCAATTGGGGCTGTCGCAGACCCAGATGGCCGAGGGGCTCGGAATCTCGCCGAGCTACGTCAATCTGATCGAGCGCAACCAGCGCCCGGTGACCGCACAGATTTTGCTGCGGCTGGCCGAGACCTACGACCTCGATCTGCGCGACCTCGCCACCGCCGACGAGGACCGCTTCTTCGCCGAGCTGAACGAGATCTTCTCCGATCCGCTGTTCCGCCAGATCGACCTTCCGAAGCAGGAACTGCGTGACCTCGCCGAGCTCTGTCCCGGCGTCACCCATGCGCTGCAACGTCTCTATGCCGCCTATACCGAAGCGCGCCAGGGCGAGACGCTGGCCGCAGCGCAAATGGCCGACCGCGACGTCGGCACCCGCTATGAGGCCAATCCGGTCGAGCGCGTGCGCGAGCTGATCGAGGCCAACCGCAATTATTTTCCGGAGTTGGAGCAAGCCGCCGAGACCCTGCGCGACGAGCTGAACGTGCCGGCCGAGGGGCTCTATGCGGCACTGGCGGCACGCCTGCGCGAAAAGCATTCGATCCAGACCCGCATCATGCCGGTGGACGTGATGCGCGAAACGCTCAGGCGTTTCGATCGCCACCGTCGTCAGCTCCTGATTTCCGAGCTGGTCGATCCGGCCGGCCGCGCGTTCCAGCTCGCCTTCCAGCTTGGCCTCGGCGAATGCACGCAGCACCTGGAAACCATCATCGGCCGCGCCGGCCCGCTCGACGATGCCCCGCGCCGGCTGTTCCGCATCACGCTCGCCAACTATTTTGCGGCGGCCGTGATGATGCCCTATCCGGCCTTCCTGGCGGCAGCGGAGGCCCTCAACTACGACATCCATTTGCTGGCGCAGCGCTTCAATTCCGGCTTCGAGCAGGTCTGCCATCGCCTCACTACATTGCAACGGCCGAACGCGCGCGGCATTCCGTTCTTCCTGCTGCGCGTCGACAACGCCGGCAACGTCTCGAAGCGGTTTTCGTCCGGCACGTTCCCGTTCTCGAAATTCGGCGGCACCTGTCCATTGTGGAACGTGCACTCGACCTTCGACACGCCGGACCGCCTGCTGAAGCAGGTGATCGAGCTCTCCGACGGCACCCGCTATTTCTCGATCGCGCAGATGGTGCGCCGCCCCGTCGCGCCGCATCCGCTGCCGCAACCGCGCTTCGCCATCGGCCTCGGCTGCGAGATCCGTCACGCCGCCCGTCTCGTCTACGCCGCGGGCATGGACCTGGAGAAGGCGGAGGGTACGCCGATCGGCGTCAACTGCCGCCTGTGCGAGCGCGAAAACTGCGCCCAGCGCGCCGAGCCGCCGATCACGCGCACGCTGATCCTGGACGAGACGACGAGAAGGGTGTCGAGTTTCGCGTTCTCGAATGCACGGGAGTTGTGAGGGTATGCAGGTCTCGTGTCCCGGACGCGCTGCAGCGCTCTTGCGCTGCTGCGCAGAGCCGGGACCCAGCGGCTACGAATTCCCGTCTCGCATAGGCCCCGGCTCTGCAGCGCACCGCCGAAGAGGCGCTGCGCTGCGTCCGGGGCACGAGACCGCCGCACCTCACGCCAGCGTATGCACGATCACCGGCCCAGCCGCCGCACTCGCATGCCCCGCCAGCAACGGGCCCAGATCCTTCTCGATCCAGGCGATCGCGCGCTTGTTCGCCTCCTCGGCCTGCTCGAACTTGTCGAAGATCGAGATCGCGGTCACCGTGTCGTCGCCGGCATAGACGACGTAATAGGCGCGGAAACCGTCGACGTCGCTGATGATCGGAACGGCGCCGTCCTTGATGCGGCGCGCCAGCTCCTCTGCGCTCCCGCTTTTCGCCTTGGCCTGACGGATGGCGGCATACATGGCATCCTCCTATCGGCTGTCTGATCCAGGGGCCTGGTGCCCAATGCGATCCTACGCCGAAGCACCGGATCGATCCACGCTCCCGTGCTCAGTTGTCGACGCGCGCTGCTGGCAGGCGTCCATCACGTTCCCAGGAACTTCCGCTTTTTCCCGATGTTGTCCGATGAGGGCGTGCGGTGATGTACCACCGGCCGGGCGATGAAGAACTTTTCAAATGCGGAATTCTCCCCCGAGGTCATCGAGATCATGACCGCTGCATTGAGAGCTGCGGTCGCAACACTGCCTGATCCGGTGCATGCCGGGCATGTCGACGCCCTTGCCCAATCCATTCTCCGCACAGCCAATGCAGGCGAGCGCGATGTCGCGGTGCTCGAGCGGATTGCGCTGATGGAGCTCCAGCTCGCACCGCGGACATGACGAGGTCAATGATGAGAATTAAGAGGAGCCTGGCTGCAATCGCTGTGGTGCTTTGCAGCTCTGCGGCCGCGCATGGGGAGAGCTGGACCAGCTATCGCATTCCGGAAACCGGCACAGCGGTGGACATTCCGGCCTCCATTTTCACCGAAGAGGCCGGCAAGCCGGATGGCTATGGGCAGCGGTTTCGCTCCGCCGATGGCAGCGCGGACCTCACGGTGCAGGCGGTGCCCAGGACCGGCGAATCGCCAGCAGCCTTCCTCGCCCGCAAAAACCCGCCATCCGGCATCATTTACAAGCGTATCACACCTCGCTTCTTCGTGGTCTCCAGCGTCAAGCGCGACGCGATCTGGTACGACCGCTGCAACTTTTCCGGCCGCTACGTGCATTGCGTGCTGATCAACTATCCGGCGGCCGAGAAACGGCGGTGGGACAGCGTGGTCACGAGGATCAGCAACACGCTGCGTGGCGGTTGACGTTCGAGGCAGGTACAAAAAAAGCTGCCCGACGCATCGGGCAGCAGTGTCGTGAGGATTAGCGAGCCGTCGTCGAGGTCGTCGACATGGTGGGCCTAGAGCCTGGCACGTGCGACATGGTCTTGGTCGTCGAACCGACCTCCTCGCCGGCTTTCACCTTGGTGCGCGTGTGCGAGCGGCTGAATGTGCCGCCCTCATGCGCCTGCGCGCGGGCATTGGCGTTGAGGTTAGGACCGTTGCCCTTGTTCATGCTCGTGCCGGTCTGCGCCCTGCCATTCGCCGCTGCCGCGCTGCCGCCGGCCGCGATCGACGAGCCGGTCTGACCGGACGCTGAGGTCGAGGTGCCGCCGGTGCCGAGCGTGCTGGCCGAGGTGCCACCAGCGGCCGCCGAGCCGCCGGTGCCACCCGTCATGCTGGTTTGCGCAAAGAGCGGTGAGCTAGCGGCGAGCAGAAGCGCGACCGCCGAGGTCGTGAGAAACGTCTTCATGAATCAATCCTTTTGTTCAAGGCGACGATGTCGAAATCGTGCAACCGTTGACGGTGATTGTGCTGGCGCTGGTCGAACCGGGGCCGCCTGACGTCGACGACGAGCTCGACACGTTGCCGCCGCCGGCCTGGACATTCACGGACGTTCCTCCGGCTGAACTCGAGCTCGACAGCGAGCCCGCCGACGAGGTCGAGCCGGTCGTGCTCGAGCCAGACGAACCGAGTGCGGTAATGCTGCCGTCGGCATGCTTCTCCACCTTCACCTTGCAGGTGTCACCCGATGCGGTCTTGCCGGTTTTTTCCATGGTCTCCGCAAAAGCAGTGCCGCCCATCAGGGCGATCACCGCGATCGCAATGGTCGACTTGTTCATTGCGTTCTCCTCCAACAGAGATGAAGGGAGCGGCGTTGTCGCCGCTCCCCCAAGGCATCAATCCTTGTCCTTCTTCATCTCGTCCTTGTGGTGGCCTTTGCCCTTTTCCATGCCCATGTCGTTGCCATGGCCAGCGGACGAGCCGGCCGCGCCGACGGTCGAGCCGCTCTTGCCGCCGCCTGCCGACGATCCACCGGTGCCGACTGTCGAGGCCGAGTTCGATCCCGATCCCGAGCCCGCCGCGGAGCCGCCGGTGCCGACACTTGACGAACTCTTGCCGCCACCGGCCGACGAGCCGCCGGTCCCGAGCGTTGAAGCCGAACCGGAGCCGGTGCCGCTGCCGCTGCCGGCCGCGGAGCCACCCGTGCCCACCGTAGAGCTGCTGGTGCCGCCGCCCGCGGACGAGCCGCCGGTGCCAAGCGTCGAAGCCGAGCCGGAGCCGCTACCAGAACCGGCTGACGAACCGCCGGTGCCGACCGTCGAGTTGCTGGTGCCGCCGCCAGCCGAGCTGCCGCCAGTTCCCACGGTCGAACTCGATTGCGCGACCGCGAGTGCAGTACCGGCCAGCAGCGCCGCTGCGGCCGCAGACAATTTCAGGAACCTCATGTCCCGTCTCCTCTAATTTTTAAATTGCCAAAAGAGGCACGGGATAAAGTGGCAAGCGCATAAACGTTCCGACGGCATTTGCATCGACCGCAGCAAGAACGCGCTGCATCGCATCACGAATTGCCGATACCGATGATGGGTGCCCTCGATCTCCGACGCGCGCGAGCCGGGGCTGAGACCTACCCTGCTTGGTTAATCCGGCACTAATCGATCTCGGCGATCTGCAACCAGCGGTTAAGCACGCCTCAACATCGGTCCCATAGTCTCGCCCCACTCACTTTTCGCAAACGACACGGGCCTATTCTGCCGGGCGAAGTGACATCAGGGGGTTCATCATGCGCATTGCGTTGCTGCTGACCGCGACCATCGTCGGCGCGCTCTTTGCCAATCCATCCAATGCCGGATCGCTCGATGCGTCAGGCGAGGCCGCGCAAGCGTTGCCGCCGGGTTTCCAGGGCTATCGTGGCTACATGTTCGACATCTCCGAGAACCGCGACCGCAAGGATGTCGACAAGCTCACCGACAATCTGAAGAGCCAGATCGACGTGGTCGAGGCTTCCGGCCTCTCCCCGCGCGTGCTGCGTTTCTTCCATACCGTTCCGATCGTCGCGAGCGAGCTGGCCTGCCTCGACGAGGGTGCTGCGACCGCGTGCTACGGCCGGGTTACGCCGGACATCCAGCGCACCGCTCCGCGGACGCTGACGTTTTGGGATCCCAACAAGCAGCGCTGGAGCAATCCGAACGCCGTCGACCTCGCGGTCGATTCGGGGCTCGGCGTGATCATGCTGCGCCCGGACATGATGCGCTACGAGAAGGAGGCCGTGCTGCTGCACGAGTTGCTGCACGCCTATCACGCGCGGCTGCTGCCGGACGGCTACGCCAACAAGGGCGTGATCACCTATTACGCCTATGCCAAGTCCAAGGATCTCCTGCCCAAGGAAGCCTATGCGATGAAGAATCCCATGGAATTCTTCGCCGTGACCGCCAGCATCTTCCTCGCCGGAAAGAGCGAATTCCACGACCCCAAGTCGCGCGAGGCGCTCAAGGAGAAGATGCCGGACTATTACAAATATCTGGTCGGCGTGTTCGGCTTCGACCCCGACCCGGCAGCGTCGAGCGGCCCGGTTGCCTCGCTGAAATAAGGCGTCTGCGCCAAGTCACTCCAAAAGCCCTCCCAAAAGCCGCGCAAAAATGCGCGGCTTTTTTGTTTTGGGGACCGGAAGCTGCGGATGACGCACCGCCGGCAATTGCCAAGGTGGGGCCCGATCTGCATAGTCCCGCCCGCATCGATACTGTTTTCAAGAGGATAGAAGAACATGGCGGACGCCGACCTGGATGTCGTGATCCGGCAACTGGCCAGACAGCTGCAGACGGGCCTGATGACCCGCGCCAAGGAGCGGCGGGATCGCTTCAGCGGTCTTGCGGCCAAAGCCAAGAGCAAGGAGACGGGCGACCGCTTCAAGGTGTTGGCCAAGGCCACCCTGGAGCAGGCCAGCGCCGCCGCCAAGCGCCTGCAGATGTCCGCCGACAACGTCGCCGACAGCTACGCCCGCGCCATGCGCATCGTCGCCAGCACGCCGGTCGCGGTGAAGGTGGAGAAGAAGGCGAAGGAGAAGCCGGTGAAGAAGGCCAAGAAGGCGAAAGCCAAGAAGGCGAAGTAGTCGCTTCACCTCGCCCCGCTTGCGGGAGAGGTCGGATCGCTCTTGCGATCCGGGTGAGGGGGTACAGGT
>NZ_JADPJH010000035.1:0-21976 GCF_023073315.1 Bradyrhizobium sp. 1
ACTCCCGAAATCCAACATTCTTGCCCAGCCTCGTCGGGCAAAACAGTGGCATGATCCCATCATCGGGGCGTGCGATCGGCAGGGCCTTTGCCGAACCCATCCGTCGTCTCGGCTTTGCCAAAGCGACGCTCATAGTCCCTGATATAGGCTTGCGGGGAGGGCTCAAGATGGCGGCGCGTCAAGGCGATTAGTTCGTCCCGGGCCGACTCGCGAATCGCCTTGATCATGTCGAGATGATCGCGCCGGGCGCGTTCCAGCGACTCCGGAAATGCGTTTGCGTAAGACCTGATCCCGTAGACCTTCTGGGCAAGCCAGTCGATCGTTTCGATCAGGCAGGAATTGCCGCAGAGCCCGAACAGAACCTGGTGGAAACTGAGGTTGCTGTAGAACACGGTCAGCAGATCGCCCGCGGCGATGGCCGTGGTGTGCTGTCGCTGCAACTGCTCCAGTCTGCTGATGTCCTTTGGCGCGACCGGGAACGGGATGATGCGAACCGCCATCACTTCCAGCTCCTCGCGAACCCGATAGATCTCGCTGACTTCCAGCGGTGTAAGGCCCCGGACTATCGCGCCGCGGTTGGGAATCCGCTCGACCAAGCCCTTCTTTTCAAGCTCGAACAGCGCCAGCCTCACGTCGCCCCGATGGGTGCCGACCAAGTCGCACAGATCCTGCTCGACGAGCCGCTCCCGCGGCCGGCGGCGCCCGAGAACGATATCCTCCTCGATACGCTTGGCGATCATGGCGGCTGCAGCTGGCTGGCGCGCCGGTGACGGCGCCACCGCCGAGGGTTTCGCCGTCCCGGCTCTCGCGCGCTTGCGTGGTTTTCCCGCCATGGGCTTCCTGTTGCCGCTTTCCTTGTCCTGGGTTTTGTCTTGGGTCTTGTCTTGGGCGCGCGCCGCCGTCCGGCGTGATCGTCCGAATGACGAAAGCTGCAACTTCCGATTTTGGACAGTAAGATCGTAAACATCATTGTAAACAATTTTCAGCCACGCTACCATCTCCCCATAAAACAAGGCGACCAGGCAGGCACCTGCATGTGATCGCACGAGGGAGGATCGGCATGACCAAAGACCGCAACGAGTCTGTCACCAATCTCGCGACCGGGCAAAACCAGCCTTTCTCGAAGAAGCAGAGCCGCCGCCGGTTCCTCGTCAAGACCGGTGGTATCCTCGCCGCAAGCGCTTTCGGCGCGGTGCCGTTGCGCGGCTGGGCGGCCGAGCCCGTCAACATCGGCGCACTCTACCCGACCACCGGCAGCATGGCGCAGATCGGCGTCGGCTGTGTCGCGGCCGCCAAACTCGCGGTCGAGATGGTCAACGAAGCCGGCGGCATCAAGTCGCTCGGCGGCGCCAAGCTCAACCTGATCGTTTCCGACCTCCAGAGCGACACCACGGTGACGCGCACCGAGACGGATCGGCTGATCACCGGCAACAAGCTGTCCGCGATCCATGGCTGCTTCGCCAGCGCGCTGACGTTGATCGCGAGCGAGGTCTGCGAACGCGCAAAGGTTCCGATCATTACCGGCTCCAGTTCCGACCAGCTCAACAAGAACCGCACCTATACGTTCACCCCGTTTGCCCGCGCCTCCCAATTCGCGAAGGCCCAGTTGCAAATGGCAAAACTCGTCGGCGACAAGCCGAAAGTGGCTGTCATCTTCGAGAACACGGCGTTCGGCACCTCGACCTCGAACGGCCTGAAGGAATTGGCACCGGGCGAGGGCGTCGAAATCGTGATGTTCGAGCCTTACTCGGCCGGCTTCACCGACGCATCGCCTTTGATCAACAAGGTCAAGGCCTCTGGCGCCAACGCGCTGTTCTCGGTCTCCTATCTGAACGACCTCATTCTGATCGTGCGAACGGTCAAGCAGGTCGGCCTCAACGTCGCGATCAATGGCGGCTCGGGCGGTTTTGTGATTCCGGACTTCTACAAGAACGTCGGCAATCTCGCGGAAGGTCTCCAGGGCATCGCGCACTGGAACCACGACATGAGCAACGATGCGCAAAAGGTGAACGCCGAATACAAGAAGCGCACCGGCGAGTTCCTGTTCGAATATGCCGGCGGACTCGTCGCCCAGACCTTCATGCTGGCGGATGCGCTGGAACGCGCGGGCTCCGCTGATCCGCAGAAGGTCCGCGAAGCGCTGTCGGCGCTCGATGTCTCCACGGGGTATGCTGCGATGGCGCCTGGCGGCAAGGTCAAGTTCGGCCCGGACGGCAAGAATGTCTTTGGCCATCCGGTCGGGGTGCAGTGGCAGAACGGCGATCTCGCCAGCGTCTTCCCCGACGAAGACAAGCGCGCACCGCTGATGAAAACCTGACGCCGGATCGGTTCGATGTGGGAGACACTGGCCCAGGCCGTCATCAACGGCCTGCTCATCGGCGGCATCTATGCGCTCGTCAGCATCGGCGTCACGCTGATCTTCGGCGTGGTCAAGATCGTGAATTTCGCCCAGGGCGAATTCGTGATGATCGGGATGTACATCTCGTTCTTCCTTTCGAGCCAGTTCGGCGTCGATCCGATCGTGTCGTTGGTCGTGTCGATGCCCGTGCTGTTCGTCGCAGGCGTGCTGATCCAGCACTTCCTGATCCGGCGGGTGCTGGGGCCGAACGACATGCCGCAGATCTTCCTGACCTTCGCGCTGTCGCTGTTACTGCTGAATCTCGCGCTGATGCTGTTCACCGCGAATTACCGCACCGTCCATACCTCCTATTCGGATGAGGCCTTCCACCTCGGCGGACTTTATATTCCCGTCGCAAAGCTCATCGCCTTCGTCGTCGCGATGGGATTGAGCGGCGCGCTCTGGATCTTTCTGCACACCACCGACCTCGGCAAGGCGATGCGGGCGGCCTCGCAGAACCGCGACGTGGCGATGCTGATGGGGATCAACCCCAACCGCGTCTTCTGCGTAGCCCTCGGCGTCGCGCTGGCGCTGGCGGGCGCCGCGGGCTCGCTGCTGATGCCGTTCTATTCGGCGTATCCGTTCGTCGGGCAGGTCTTCACGCTGATGGCTTTCGTTGCCGTGGTGCTGGGTGGTCTCGGAAACGTCATGGGCGCGCTCGTCGCCAGCCTCATGATGGGGGTCGCCGAGTCCCTCGGGATTCAATTCGTCGGCGCCGACTCCGGGTTGATCGTGGTGTTCGCGATGCTGCTTCTGACGCTGGCCTTCAGGCCGACCGGACTTGGCGGAGGGAAAGCGCGATGATCGTGACGCGAAATCTGCTTTGGCTGGCGCTCGGCCTTGCCATTCTCATTGCACTGCCCCTCGTCGTGAAGAGCTCGTTTGCTGTCGACATCTTCATCCGGATCCTGCTGTTCTCGTTCATCGGCGTCGCCTGGAACCTGATGGGCGGCTACGCCAAGCAATTGTCGCTGGGGCACGCCGCCTATTTCGGACTGGGCGCCTATACCTCGACCATCCTGCAGATCGATTTCGGCGTTTCGCCGTGGATCGGCATGGTGGCCGGCGGTGTCGTGGCGATGCTGGCGAGCCTGCCGATTGGCTGGCTGTGTTTCCGGTTGCGCGGTCCCTATTTCACCATCGCGACGATCGCGACAGCGCAGGCGCTGATGCTGATCTTCCTCAAATTCCGCGATTTCGCCTGGGGTGCCGAGGGCACCACGATCCCGAACCTCGGCAGTGCGCCGCTGATGATGCAGTTCGAAGGCAAGGCAGCCTACTATTACGTGGTGCTCGGCCTGCTCGTATCAGGCCTCACCATCACCTGGCTGATCGAGCGTTCCTGGATGGGGTATTATCTGGTTGCAATCGGCGAGGACGAAGACGCGGCCGAGGCGATCGGCGTCAATGCGCCGAGGATCAAGCGCGACATCTACATGATCAGCTCGTTCCTCACCGCGCTCGCGGGCACGTTTTATACCCAGTACATCTACTTCATCGACCCCGCGACCGCTTTCAGCTTCAACATCTCGATCGAGGCCGCCCTGGTATCGATCGTCGGCGGTATCGGAACGCTGTGGGGGCCGGTGATCGGGACCGTCCTGCTGGAGACCACGTCCGCGCTGCTGCAAAGCTGGCTCGGCGGCAGCGTCGGCGGTATCCAGCTCACCGTCTACAGTCTGATCCTGATGGCCATCATCCTGTGGCGGCCGACCGGACTGATCGGCGTCGCGACCGAGGCATACAGGCGCTTTGCAAGCCGCCGGCCGGCGCGGGCGTAAGGGGGCGGGCGATGGCAGACGCACTCGTCGTCAAGGGTCTCAGCAAGCGGTTCGGTGGCTTGCGTGCCGTGCAGGACGTCAGCTTTACGGTGAAGGAAAACGAAACCGTAGCCCTGATCGGGCCGAACGGCGCCGGCAAGACCACCAGCTTCCACCTCATTACCGGTTTTCACCGCCCGGACGCCGGTTCGGTCCAGGCCTTTGGCAAGGAAATCGTCGGGATGAAGCCGCACGACGTCTGCGCGCTCGGAATGGCCCGTACCTTCCAGGTCGCCAAACCGTTTGGCGCCATGACCGTGCTTGCGAACGTCATGACCGGTGCTTTCCTGCGCGACCGCCATGTCGAGGCCGCACGCGCAAAGGCGCTGGAAGCCATCGAGTTCGTCGGCCTTGCGGCCAAGGAACTGACCGCGGCCAAGGACCTCACCACCATCGACCAGCGCCGGCTCGAGATGGCGCGCGCGTTGGCAACAGAGCCGCGCATCCTGTTGTTGGACGAGGTGATGGCGGGGCTCAATCCGGCAGAGATCGATCAGGCGGTCGCGCTGGTCAAGAAACTCTCCAGCCGTGGACTGACGATCGTGATCGTCGAGCATGTGATGCGCGCGATCATGGCCGTCGCCCGCCATATCGTGGTGCTCGACCACGGACAGAAGATTGCGGAAGGCGCACCGAAGGAAATCGTGGAGAACCCGGAAGTGATCCGGGCCTATCTCGGCTCCTACGTTCATCCGCCGGCGGCGGGAGATGCGCATGCTTGAACTATCAGGCGTCCGCGCCAGCTACGGCTCGGTGCCCGCGATATCGGGCGTCACCATCTCGATCGGCGAAGGTGAAGCCGTCGGCCTCCTCGGCGCCAATGGTGCCGGCAAGAGCACCACGTTGCGGGCGATCTCCGGACTCGTGAAGCTGTCAGCCGGCAACATCAGCTTTGCCGGCACCAATCTCGCCTCCCTGCCGCCGCACCGGATTCCCGAATTGGGCATTGCCCACGTTCCGGAAGGACGCCAGGTCTTTCCCGAAATGACGGTGCAGGAAAATCTCGAAATCGGCGCCTATGTGCCCAAGGCCAAGGCCGAACGCGCGCGGACCCTTGACCTCGTCTACGGCATCTTTCCACGGCTTGCCGATCGCAAGAGGCAGCTCGCGGGGACCATGAGTGGCGGCGAGCAGCAGATGCTCGCGGTCGGCCGCGGGCTGATGCTGAAACCGCGCCTGTTGATGCTCGACGAGCCCTCGCTGGGGCTGGCGCCCGTGATGACCGATGTCACCTTCGAGAAAATCGGTGAGATCCACAAGATGGGCACCGCGATCCTGCTGGTGGAGCAGAATGTCAGTCGCGCATTGTCGCTGGTCCAGCGCGCCTATGTACTGGAAAGCGGTAACGTGATCATGCACGGCAGCAGCACGGAGCTCGCCAACAACAAGCAGGTGCAGGCGGCTTATCTGGGGATATAGATGCGCTCGCTCTCCGCATCGATCCGCATTTGGCTGCGTGCTAATGAGGCCGAGTTCTATGGGCATGGACTCAAGCCGCGCTCACGAACCTCAATTTATCAGTACACGCCCTAGTCCAGGCCGACACGCGCGCCTGCCTCGCCAAGCACCCGCTGCGCGATCGCCACGACTTCGGCCGCCGCGATATCCCGCATGCAGCGATGGTCGTTCATCCGACAGATCGTGCTCTGGCAGGGTTGGCAGGACAGCACGCTCTTGTCTTGCACCACGGTGGCGGCGAGGCCGTTGAGGGGGGCCCAGAGGTAGGGGCTGGTGGGGCCGAAGATGCCCATGGTGGGCGTGCCTAGGGCGGCGGCGATATGCATCAGGCCTGAGTCGTTCGAGATCGCGACACCGGCCGCCGCCATCGCCAGCACGCCGTTGCGCAGATCATTGCCGGTGAGGTCCCGGACTTTCGCGCCGCCGGCAGCGACAATCTCCTGGGCGAGGCCCTTCTCGGCGGGGCCGCCGACCACCCAGACTTCCAAGCCTCGCTCGGCCAGCAGCCGGGCGGCCTCGGGATAGTAGGTCCAGCGTTTTGAGACCCCGACCGAGCCGGGGGCCAGCGCCACGGCGGCGCCTGCGCTCAGGCCATTGGCCTGCCGCCAGCGCACGATGTCCTCGGCCGGGACCCGGAGTTGCGGCACCGGCCATTCCGGGGGCAGGGGGGCGCCGTCGGGCTGGGCCAGCGCTGCGTTCTTGTCGATGAAGCGGGGCAGCTTTTTCTCGCCCCAGCGCCAGCGGTTGAGCAGGCCGAATCTGAACTCGCCGACGAAGCCGACCCGTTCGGGAATGCCGGCCAGCGCGGGCGCAATGGCGGCCTTCCAGGTCCGGGGCAGCACCAGGGCGGTGCCGTAGTTCCGCTCACGCAGGAGCCGCGCCAGGCGGAACTGGCGGCCCACGGCAAGGCGGCTGCGGGGCATGTCCCAGACGAGCCCATCGCGCACGCCGGGCATGTAATCGACCAGCGGGGCGCACAGGGACGTCGTGAGGAGATCGACCGGCCGGTTCGGCCAGCGTTCCCTGAGGACCCGGACCACGGTGTGATTCCGGACGAAATCGCCGATCCACATATACGGGACGATCAGGATCGGGCGTGTGTCGCTCCGATCTGTATCTCCGCTAAGTTGCGAATCGGTATTCATTTGTTAATAGGACCGAGGGTGTGCAGATTGTGGCGGTTCGGTTAGCTGCTCCGGGCCGGGACGTAAAGCCGGCAGAAGCATCGGTCCCAAAATGCTTACACTTTGGCAGATGATGCGCTACGGCAGGGGATCGGGCCGCAAAAATCGGGCAGGGTGGTTGGAATGTTGCTGGTGACCGGCGGGGCCGGTTTTATCGGATCGAATGTCGTGGCCGCGCTGAACGAGGCCGGCCGCAGCGACGTCGTTGTCTGCGATTTCCTTGGCTCGGACGGCAAGTGGCGGAACCTCGCCAAGCGCCAGCTTGTGGATATCGTCCCGCCGGCCGAGCTGCGCGGCTGGCTCGACGGCCGCAAGCTGGATGCCGTGATCCATCTCGGGGCGATTTCCGAGACCACCGCGACCGACGGCGACCTCGTGATCGAGACCAATTTCCGCTTCTCGATGCGCTTGCTCGACTGGTGCACGGCGAATGCGGTGCCGCTGATCTATGCCTCCTCCGCGGCGACCTATGGTGACGGCGCGGAGGGCTTTGACGATGACGCCTCGGTCGCTGCGCTGAAGAAATTGCGGCCGATGAATCTCTACGGCTGGAGCAAGTCCCTGTTTGACATCGCGGTTGCCGAGCGCCTCGCGCGCGGCGGCAAGCTGCCGCCGCAATGCGCGGGCCTGAAATTTTTCAACGTGTTCGGCCCGAACGAGTACCACAAGGGCTCGATGATGAGCGTGCTGGCGCGCCGCTTCGACGACGTCAAGGCGGGCCGCGTCGTGCAGCTGTTCAAGTCGCATCGCGAGGGCATCGCCGATGGCGACCAGCGCCGCGATTTCATCTATGTCGACGACGTCGTGCGCGTGATCATGTGGCTCGTGGCAACGCCTGAAGTCTCGGGGCTGTTCAATGTCGGCACCGGCACGGCGCGCAGCTTCAAAGATCTGATGCTGGCTGCCTATGCCGCGCTCGGCAGCAAGCCCAACATCGAATACATCGACATGGCCGAGCAGATCCGGGGCAGCTACCAGTATTTCACCCAGAGCAAGGTCGATCGTCTGCTCGGTGCCGGTTATAATGGCGGCTTCACGACGCTCGAGGATTCGGTGAAGGCCTATGTCGGGGATTATCTCGATCGGCCCGACCGCTTCCGCTGAGGGCTTTGGATCATGGTGACGCCCATTCTCGATTTTGACTCGCTCGCGCAAGACATCGCGCGCCGCACGGTGCTTTGCATCGGCGACGTCATGCTGGACGAGTTCGTCTATGGCGAAGTCTCGCGGATTTCGCCGGAAGCGCCGACGCCCGTCATCCTTGCCCAGCGCAGCGAGATCCATATCGGCGGCGCCGGCAACGTCGCGCGCAATGTCGCCTCGCTCGGCGCGCGCTGCGTCTTCGTCGGTCTCGTCGGCGAGGATGATGCGGGCAAGCGGCTCGCCTCGGCGCTGGCCGAGCATGCCGGGATCGAAAGCGTGCTGGTGTGCGATCCGTCGCGCCCGACGACGCGAAAGGTCCGCTTCGTCTCCGAGCATTTCTCCACGCACATGCTGCGCGCGGACTGGGAGCAGGCGGTAGCTGCCTCCGACGACATCGAGACGAAGCTGATCGAGGCGATCCTGCCGCAGATCGCGCGCGCCGACATCGTGCTGCTGTCCGACTACGCCAAAGGCGTGCTGACCGCGCGCGTGATCCGCCACACCATCGACGCCGCGCGAAAACTCAATAAGCCCGTGATCGTCGATCCCAAGAGCCTGAACTGGGCGATCTATCGCGGCGCCACGCTGCTCACGCCCAACCGCAAGGAATTTGCGGAAGCCACCCGCAGCCGCGCCGACACGCCGCAGAGCATCGTCGATGCCTCTGAGGACGTGATGCGGCTGGCCGATTGCGAGGCGATCCTGGTCACGCAGGGCGAGCACGGCATGACGCTGGTGCCGCGCAAGGGCGAGGCCGTTCATGTGCCCGCTGTCCCGGTGAAGGTGCGCGACGTCTCCGGCGCCGGCGACACTGTCGCTGCTGCGCTCGCGGTCTCGCTCGCTACGGGCGCGGACTGGGATACGGCGCTGCGGATGGCCAATGCCGCCGCCGCCGTTGCCGTCGGCAAGCAGGGCACCGCCAGCGTCAGCGCGGCCGAGTTGCGGCGAAAGATCCTGCCGCATGCTTATCTCGCGGCCGAGGAGAAGATCGTGCTCGCGCCTGATACGCTCGACGCGCGGCTCGCCGCGTGGAAGCGGCAGGACCTGCGTGTCGGCTTCACCAATGGCTGCTTCGACATCCTGCATCCCGGCCATGTCAAGATACTGACCGCGGCGCGCGCCGCCTGCGATCGCCTGATCGTCGGCCTCAACAGCGACGCCTCGGTGCGGCGACTGAAGGGCGCGGATCGCCCGGTCCAGGACGAACGCGCGCGCGCGGAAGTGCTGGCGGCGCTAGAGGCCGTCGACCTCGTCGTCATCTTCGAGGAGGACACGCCGATCGAGCTGATCACGCGGATCAAGCCGAGCGCGCTGGTGAAGGGCGGCGACTACACCCGCGAGCAGGTGGTCGGCCACGAGATCGTCGAGGCCGCGGGCGGAATGGTCGTGCTGGTCGACATCCTCCAGGGTTTCAGCACGACGGCGCTGGTCCATCGTGCGCGCGGAGAAGCCAAGTGACGGCGCTTGCGCGGGAGACGACCGCCCAGATGCTGTGGCGGCGCTTCCGCAGCCCGGCGGCCTGGGGCGAGACCGTCGACCTGTTCGCGATCCTGACCGTGGCCTCGCTGCCCTGGTCGACCTCGCTCGTGGCGATCTTCAACGCCGTGTTCCTGGTCTGCATGGTGCCGTTTCTCGATGTCCGCGCCTTCCTGCAATCGCTGAAGCGCCCGATCTCCGCGGCGCCGATCGCGCTGTTCCTGCTCGCGCTGGCGGGAACGCTGTGGTCGGACGCGGCCTGGGGCGCGCGCCTCTATGCCGTCGGTCCGACCGTCAAGCTGCTGGTGCTCCCCGTCCTGCTCTACCATTTCGAGCGATCGCGGCGCGGCAACTGGATGCTGATCGCCTTCCTGGTGTCCTGCGCGCTGCTGTCGGTGATGTCGTGGCTGGTCGCCTTCTATCCCGGCCTGTCGCTAAAACCCTACGACCCGCTCGAGCGCGGCATCTTCGTCAAGAACTACATCGACCAGAGCCAGGAATTCACGCTGTGTGCGGTCGCGCTCGCCTATCCCGTGATGATGCTGTTGCGCGAGAAGCGCTACTGGCTCGCCGGGCTGCTGATCGCGCTGGCGCTGAGCTTCCTGGTCAACATGGCGTTCGTGGTGGTCTCGCGCACCGCGCTCGTGACCGTGCCGATCATGCTCGCCGTGTTCGCGCTGCTTCATTTGAGGTGGCGCAGCATCGCCATCATCTGCGTTGCCCTGATCGCCGGCGCCGCCGTCGCCTGGCAGGCCTCGCCGCAACTGCGCAAGACCGCGGACACGTTTTCGCGCGACTACCGGCTCTACATGGAGGAGAACGTCCCGACGTCGATGGGCGAACGCCTCGAATATTGGCGGCACTCAGCGCAGTTCTTCGTGCAGGCTCCGCTTGCGGGACATGGCACCGGCTCCTCGCAGGGATTGTTCGAGCGAGCCTCCAGGGAGCCCTCATGGGTTCCAGGCGTGAGGGTGTTTCCGAATCCGCATAACCAGACGCTGCATGTCGCCGTGCAATGGGGCGTCATCGGCATCATCGTCCTCTACGCGATCTGGATCTCGCATTTCCTGCTGTTTCGCGGCGACGGGTTCGCCAGATGGATCGGCTTGCTGGTCGTGGTTCAGAACGTCTTCACCTCGCTGTTCAACTCGCATCTGTTCGACTTCCACGAGGGCTGGATGTACGTCATCGGCGTCGGCGTCGCCGGCGGCATGGTGATCCGGGCACAGCAGGCCGAGGCGAAGCTGGGGAAAGCCGGTTCCTGAACGGCCGCGCGGCTGGCAAGTCCCAGTTCTGGCAAGTCCTAATGCTGGCAAGTCTTATACTGGCAAGTCTGGCTCAGATGGGTTATCAGCGCGGTCAGGTTGCAACCCAACGGGATATTCATCGGTCGGCGGATGACGCGTCTTTCGCATCTCACTTTGCGCAATTTCATGATCGCGCTCCACGACCTGCTGGCGACCACGGCGGCGCTGTTCGCGGCGTTCTATCTGCGTTTCGAGGGCGGCGACGGCTTCTATGATCGCCTGCCGCTGCTGTTCCAGATCCTGCCCTATTTCCTCGCCTTCAGCGTAGTCGTGTTCTTCGTCTTCAACCTGACCACGACGAAATGGCGCTTCATCTCGCTGCCCGATGCGCTGAACATCATTCGCGTCGCAACCGTGCTGACGGTGGCGCTGCTCGCGCTCGACTACATCTTTGTCGCCCCCAATGTCCGCGGCACCTTCTTCCTCGGCAAGGTGACGATCGTCCTCTACTGGTTCCTCGAGATCTCGTTTCTCAGCGCGCTGCGCATGGCCTACCGCTATTTCCGCTATACGCGGGTGCGGCGTCATGCCCGCACCGAGGATGCCGCGCCGACGCTGCTGATCGGGCGTGCCGCGGATGCCGAGGTGCTGCTTCGCGGCATCGAAAGCGGAGCGATCAAGCGGATCTGGCCGGTCGGCGTCTTGTCGCCGTCGAACTCCGATCGCGGCCAGTCGATCCGTAACGTGCCGGTGCTGGGCGACATCGAAGACATCGAGGACGTCATCGCCGACTTCGCCAAGCGCAACAAGCCGATCGCGCGGCTCGTGATGACGCCGTCGGCGTTCGCGCCGGAGGCGCATCCGGAGCAGATCCTGATGCGGGCACGCAAGCTCGGCGTCATCGTCAGCCGCATGCCCTCGCTCGAGAGCGGCGATGCGCCGCGTCTCACGGCGGTCGCGGTCGAGGATCTCCTGCTGCGGCCGAGCGAGACAATCGACTATGCGCGCCTGGAAGCGCTGATCAGGGGCAAGGCTGTCATCGTCACCGGCGGCGGCGGCTCGATCGGTTCGGAGATCTGCGAACGCGTCGTCGCTTTCGGCGCCGCGCGTCTCCTGATCGTGGAAAATTCCGAGCCGGCGCTGTACGCGGTCACGGAAACGCTGGCCGCGCACGGCGCGGCAGCGGCGATCGAAGGACGTATCGCCGACATCCGCGACCGTGAGCGCATCATGCGCCTGATGGCGGAATTCAAGCCTGATATCGTGTTCCACGCCGCCGCCCTCAAGCACGTGCCGATCCTCGAGCGCGACTGGAGCGAGGGCGTCAAGACCAACATCTTCGGCTCGATCAACGTGGCAGACGCCGCGCACAGCGCCGGCGCCGGCGCCATGGTGATGATCTCGACCGACAAGGCGATCGAGCCGGTGTCGATGCTGGGTCTCACTAAGCGCTTCGCCGAGATGTATTGCCAGGCGCTCGACCATGACCTTGCGACAGGTGGCAGCAATGCCAGGCCGCCGATGCGGCTGATCTCGGTCAGGTTCGGCAATGTGCTCGCGTCGAACGGCTCGGTGGTGCCGAAGTTCAAGGCCCAGATCGAGGCCGGCGGTCCTGTTACCGTCACCCATCCCGACATGGTCCGCTACTTCATGACCATCCGCGAGGCCTGCGATCTCGTCATCACGGCAGCGACGCACGCGCTCGGGACGCAGCGTCATGATGTCTCGGTCTACGTGCTCAACATGGGCCAGCCGGTGAAGATCGTCGACCTCGCCGAGCGCATGATCCGCCTCTCCGGCTTGCAGCCCGGCTACGACATCGAGATCGTGTTCACCGGCATGCGGCCGGGCGAGCGTCTGCACGAGATCCTGTTCGCCTCCGAGGAGCCGACCCGCGAGATCGGCGTTGCCGGCATCATGGCCGCGCAGCCGAACGAGCCGCCGATGCAGACGCTGCGCAAATGGATCGCGGCGCTCGAGCAGGCGATCGCGCGCGACGATCGCGCCACGATCAGGACCATCCTGAAGGACGCGGTTCCGGAATTCGGATCGACCGCGGCCTGACCATGCAGTCCCATGGCAGTTTATTTGGCAAGATCGTCGTCGCGAGCCAGCATTATCCGCCGGATCCGAGCACGACCGCGGCGATCATGGCCGAGATCGCCTGCCGCGTCGCGGGGGATCACGAGGTCGTGGTGCTGTCGGGATCAGGCGCATTGCAGGCCTCGCAGACCGGTGCTGGCAAGCCGCGCGTGATTGCCGTCAAGAACCGGATGGCGGGCAAGGCCGCGCTGGTGCGGCGCGGCTTGTCCGAACTGCTGTTCGCCGCGCGCATTTTCTTTGCATTGATCCGCGAGTTGCGGCGAGGCGACGTCGTGCTCACCGTCACTGCGCCGTTCATGTTGCCTTATGCCGTGGCGGCGGCGGCAAGGCTCAAGGGCGCGCGCTCGGCGCTGATCATGCACGATCTCTTCCCCGACGTGCTGGTGACGGCGGGAATGTTGAAGCCCGGCTCGATCGTGACGCGGACGATGCGCTTCGCCAATGGCCTGATGTTCCGCGCGCTCAATGCCGTCATCACCATCGGCCGCGATGCGGAGCGGCCGCTGCTGAGCTATTCCGGCATGCGGCGCAGCAAGATCCGCTTCATTCCGAACTGGGCGACGCTGATGCCCGGCGCGCGTCCGCTGTCACCGGACAATCCGTTCCGCAAGCCGCTGTCCGCGCGCTTCATCGTCGGCCTGTCCGGCAATCTCGGCTTCACGCATGATCCGGAGATCGTGTTCGAGGCGGCGCGCCTCTTGAAGGACGAGCCGGACATCCATTTCCTGCTGTCCGGCTGGGGTATCGGCTTTACGCGGCTGAAACAGTTGCAGGCGGAAGCAAACCTCTCCAATGTCTCCTTCGTGGGGCGCGTCGAGGATGCCGAGCTCGAGGCGTTTCTGGCGTCTGCCAATCTCTGGATCATTCCGTACCGGAAGGACGTTGCGGGGGTGTCGGTGCCGAGCCGGTTCTACAATCTGCTGGCGGTCGGCCGTCCCGTGGTGCTGGTCTCCGAACCGGAGGCCGAGGCCGCGCTGACGGTGGTGGAGAATGGGCTCGGCTGGGTCGTGACGCCGGGCCGCGCCGACCAACTCGCCGGCGCGATCCGTGCGGCGTCCCGATCCGACGACGGCGCTCTTGCCGAGCGTGCGGTGAAGGCAGCTGCAAAATTCGACCGGACGACCGCGATGAACGCCTATGCCGGCCTGATCGACGAATTGCTGCGCAACCCGGACCTTTCGGAGCAATGATGACCGAACGCAAACCGGTCGTGCTGGTGACGGGAGCAAGCGGCTTCGTCGGAAGTCACGTGGTGCCCGCACTCGTCCAGGCGGGCTGGAAGGTCCGCCGTGCCGTGCGCAGCCCGCAGGGGATCGACGACGAGGTCGTGATCGAAACGATCGGCCCCGAGACCGACTGGCAGACCGCGCTCGAAGGCGTCGATGCCGTCGTCCATCTCGCCGCGCGCGTGCATCACAAGCACGAGGAGCACGCGGTGCAGCTCTACCGCAACGTCAACATCGCGGGCACGCTGCATCTGGCGCGCTCCGCGGCGACGGCGAGCGTGCGCCAGTTCATCTTCGTCAGCACCGTCCTCGTGCACGGACGCAGCAATGACGGCCGCGCGCCGTTCAGCGAGGAGGACATCCTCACGCCCCGCGGTCTCTACGGCATGTCCAAGGCCGCGGCCGAGGCCGGCTTGAGGACGCTCGCGCGCGACAGCGCCATGAAGATCTCGGTGATCAGGCCGCCGCTGGTCTATGGGGCGGGCGCCAGGGGCAATTTCGCGCTGCTGACGCGCGCGGTGCAACTGGGGCTGCCGCTGCCGTTCGGTGGGATCCGCAATCACCGCGCGTTCCTCGCGGTGCAGAACCTGTCGTCGTTCATCCTGCGCCGGCTCGCTTATCCCGACCCCGCAAGCAATTTCGAGATCTTCCTGGTGGCCGACCGCGAGCAGGTCTCCACCCCCGAATTCATCGAACGCCTGGCCAGGGCGTTCGGCAAGAGCCCGCGGCTGTTCGGCATGTCGCCGGACCTGCTTGGCACGCTGCTCAGCATGATCGGCCGGCAGGATACCCATGACAGCCTGATCGGTTCGCTCGAGCTCAACGTCTCCAAGGCGATCGCGACCGGCTGGCAGCCGCAGATCTCGCTCGACGACGGCTTGCGGCTCGCGCTGTCGGCTCAGCAGATCTGAGAGCGGGAGAAGCGGCGCAGCACGAAACCGATCGCGACCGCGCCTGCGAGCAGCGAGGCGATCGTGATCGCCGTCGACCCCGCGCGAACGGTGACGAGGGCCAGCCCCGCCAGCACCAGATTGAGCGTGAACACCTCGCCGATCACCCGCGAGACCGCAAACCCGTTGTCGGTCGCATGCTGATAGAAATGCGAGCGGTGCGCCGACCAGAACTGCTCACGCCTGATGATGCGGCGAAACAGCGTGATGGTGGCATCCGCGAGGTAATAGCCGGGCAGCAGCAGCGCCGCGGCGGGCTGTCCCTGCCAGGCGAGCTCCAGCAGGCACCATCCGAGCAAAAGGCCGATCGGCAGGCTGCCGACATCGCCCAAAAATACTTTTGCGACCGGCTTGTTGAACGGTGCAAAACCGAGCATGGCGCCGCACAGCGCCGTGGCGATCAGCACGGCCGGCCATGAGAGATCGCCGTGCATCCCCAGCAGCAACAGCAACGCTGTGACCGGCACCACCTCCGCCACCGTCATCAGGTCGAGCCCGTCCATGAAGTTGACGAGGTTCACGAACCAGACACCGCCGAGCAGGATGAGGCCGCGCTCCAGCGCGAGCGGCACCGCCGGCACGATGCGCGCGGTGTCGGGCGCGGTGAACACCACCGCGCCGACGCATACGCCCTGCAGCACCAGCCGCACCAGCACCGGCAGCGACACGATGTCGTCGGCGAACCCGACCAGCGCGATCACGATTGTTGCAACGACCAGTGCCGGCGGAATCGCGACATTCGCCCAAACGGCCCAGGCCGATGCGATCAGCAGCGTGGCGGTGATCACCGCGATGCCCGCGCCTTGCGGCGTCGGAATGCGATGCGAGGAGCGCGCATTTGGCCGCGCCAGCGCGTAGCGCTGGAGCAGCGGGCGGCTGGTCCAGGTGATGAGCGCCGAGATCAGCGCGGCGATCGCGAGAGCAAGCAGCAAAGGCATGGCGGCAACGGCGTCGGGGGCCGGGCTCACTCCGGCACTCCGAGCTGCGCCGAGCCTTGCGCGGCCTTCTCGGCGCTGAGGATCCAGACCAAACCGCCGAACGCGCCGACTATGAACGAGACCGCACCGAACAGCAGCGAGATGTTGACGCCTTCATTCGGCGCCAGTCCGGCGAAGCCGAAGGCGAGGCCCATGGTGGCCTCGCGCACGCCCCAGCCGGCGATCGAGATCGGCATCAGGGTGATCAGCATGACCGGCGGAATCAGAAGGAAGATCTGGCCGAAGCTGACGGGCGCGGCGATCGCCTGCACCACGCACCAGGCGACGACGACGGCAAGCACGTGAACGACGAATGACAGGATCGCGATGATTGGTCCGCGCGTGGGGCTGAAGATCACGCGGTTGGCGATCACGGCGCAGGCGTGGATGTGGTGGGTGGCCCACCAGGTCTTCAGCCACGGCCATTTCAGCGCGCCGAAGATCAGGAAGCCGAGGCCGCCTGCGAGTGCGGCGAAGTCGATGAGCAGCAGTGCCGAGCGTCCGTGCGGGTCGGTGATGAGCCCGTAGCTCCAGGGCAGGCTCGCGACGACGACGATCGCGAGCGCGACGAGGCCGATCGCGCGATCGACGAAGATCGAGTAGGTGGCCGCGCGCCATCCGGCGCCGGCGCGCGCGACCAGCCACAGCCGGACCGCATCGCCGCCGATCGCAGACGGCAGGGTCTGGTTGAAGAAGGCGCCGACCACATTGTAGCGCATGGCCTGGCCGAGCTCGAGCGGCGCGCCGCATTCGGTGCTGATCTCGCGCCAGCGCAGCACGCCGATGAAGATTTGCAGGAACGTGACCGCGATCGCCATGGCGATCCAGAACAGGCTGCTCACGGTGAAGCGCGACAACAATTCGGTCAGATCGACCTTGCGCAGCGCCAGATAGAGCAGCGCTGCGGAAATCAGGATCTTGGCCGTCGACAGCAGGATTCGGCGCATCTCGCCCGCTTGATCTGGGTTTGCGAAGATTCGAGGCAACCCGACGCAGGACGCCGAATTCGGCCGCTTTGGTATGGTTTTGGCGCTGATCTTGCAATAGCTGTCTCTCGGGCTATTGCGACCCCCTCGAAAGCGGCTAAACAGGCGCCGCGGGCGAGGGATCCTTTGGGAACAGGATGGCAGATCAGGCGATTTTGGTCACGGGGGCCGCGGGCTTCATCGGATTTCACGTCGCCCGGCAGCTTTTGGCCGAAGGCCGGCCCGTTGTCGGACTCGACAATCTCAACAGCTATTACGATCCGGCGCTGAAACAGGCGCGTCTGGAACTGCTGCAAAGGGAGCCCGGCTTCTCCTTCGTGCAGGCCGATCTCGCCGACCGCGCGACCATGGCGGCGCTGTTTGCGCGGCACGGATTTGCGCAGGTTGTGCATCTGGCCGCCCAGGCTGGCGTGCGCTACTCGATCGAGCAGCCCCAAGCTTATGCCGATTCCAATCTCCAGGGCTTTCTCAACGTGCTGGAGGGCTGCCGCAACAATTGCTGTCGTCATCTCGTCTACGCCTCGTCATCGTCCGTTTACGGCGCCAACACGAAACTGCCATTTGCCGTGCAGGACCGGACCGACCATCCCGTCAGCTTCTACGCCGCGACCAAGAAGGCGAACGAGGTGATGGCGCAGTCCTACAGCCATCTCTACCGGCTGCCGGTGACGGGTTTGCGCTTCTTTACGATTTACGGTCCGTGGGGACGGCCCGATATGGCTCTTTTTCTGTTTGTGAACGCCATCCTGGCGGGCAAGCCGATCCGGCTTTTTAACCATGGCAAAATGCGCCGCGACTTCACCTATATTGACGACGTCACCCGTGTAGTATCCAAGCTCATTGATCTTGTGCCCGCGGATGACCCGGCTGCCGCAAATGCGCCGTCTAGGGTCTACAATGTCGGTAACCACCACCCGGAAGAGCTGATGCATGTCGTCGGACTTCTGGAGCAGGAGCTGGGTCGGACGGCGATCAAAGAATTGCTGCCGATGCAGCCGGGAGATGTTTTGGAAACGTTCGCGGATGTCGAGGATCTGATGCGCGACACCGGCTTTGCACCGTCAACGCCGATCGCGCACGGGGTTCGTAATTTTGTCACCTGGTATCGGGACTATTTCAAGGTTTGAGATGACGATGGACAAACGCATTATCCCCCTGATCATGTGCGGCGGTGCCGGCACGCGGCTGTGGCCGGCGTCGCGCGAGGTGCGCCCCAAGCAATTCTTGCCGCTGTTCGGCCCGCGCTCGACCTTCCAGGACACGCTGCTGCGCGTCTCCGACGCCGCGCTGTTCGATCGGCCTGTTGTCATCACCAATGCGTCCTACCGCTTCATGGTGCTGGAGCAGCTCGCCGAGATCGGCATCGAAGCCGATGTGATCCTCGAGCCGATGCGGCGCGATTCGGGCCCCGCGATCGCCGCGGGCGCGGTGTTCGCGCAGAACCGCTCCAGCGAAGCGATCGTGCTCGCGCTCGCCGCCGATCACGTGGTGCAGGACACTGCCGCCTTTGTCGCCGCGTGCCGCGAAGGTCTTACCGCTGCGAGCGCCGGGCGCATTGTCACCTTCGGCGTCAAGCCGGAGCGGCCGGCGACCGAATACGGCTATATCAGCCCGGGCGAAGTGATCTCCGGCGAGGTTCATGCGGTTGCGCGTTTCGTCGAGAAGCCCGACGCCGTGAAGGCCGCCGACTACGTCAATTCGGGCTATCTCTGGAACAGCGGCAACTTCATGTTCCCGGCCAGCGTCCTGCTCGACGAATATCGCAAGGTCGATGCGGGAAGCGTGGAGGCGATCTCCAATGCGGTCACCAATGCCGGCCGCGATCTCGGCTTCGTGACGCTGGAGCCGCAGGCGTTCGGCTCCGCGAAGGCGATCTCGATCGACTACGCGGTGATGGAAAAGACCTCGCGCGCAGCCGTCGTGCCGGTGTCCTGCGGCTGGTCCGACGTCGGCTCCTGGCACGCGGTGTGGGAGCTGTCGGAGAAGGACGCGCAAGGCAACGCGTCGCATGGCAGTGCGGTGTTTGAGGACTCGCGCAACTGCAACGTTACCACCGATTCCGCGCTGGTCGCGCTCGAAGGTGTGGATGACCTCATCGTGGTCGCGACCGCCGACGCGGTGCTGGTCTCGCGCCAGAAGGATGCCAATGGCCTGAAGCGGCTCGTCACCAAGCTGAAGGCGGTCGCGCCGAAGGTCACCGAGGAGCATCTCAAGGTGCACCGGCCCTGGGGAAGCTACCAGTCCGTCGACAATGGCGAGCGCCACCAGGTCAAGCGCATCGTGGTGAAGCCGGGCGGGCGTCTGTCGCTCCAGAAGCATCATCACCGCGCCGAGCACTGGATCGTGGTCCGCGGTGCGGCTCGCGTCACCGTCAACGAGACCGTGAAGACGGTGCACGAGAACGAGTCCATCTACATCCCGATGGGCGCGGTGCACCGGATGGAGAACCCCGGTAAAATCATGCTGGAGCTGATCGAAGTCCAGACCGGAAGCTATCTCGGGGAAGACGACATCATCCGGATTGAAGACGACTATCAAAGGTCGTAACCAGCACACTCCGAATCACGCCACCCGGGCCGAAAGAGCGTCATCTTTCAGCCACTTAAGGCGCGGGGACGTGTAACTTTTTGAATCAAATCGTGTCCGGCCGAATAGGGCGGCATTCGCCACAAATGTGGCGTCCGTGCTAGAAGCGGCCGGGGTTTGCGTTGAATCGGGGTTTGCTCAAATGAGTTCCAAAGTGTCTGCACCGGCAAAGGCCGGCTTGCGCGTCGGCGTCATTGGCGCGGGCGTGATGGGCAGCAACCATGCGCGCGTGCTTAGCGGGCTTCCCGGCGTCACCCTCGTCGGCGTGGTCGATCCGTCGCCGGCGCATCTGACGCGCACCACCGAGCTTGCGAGCTGCGAGGGTTTCGAGACCATCGACCAGCTCTTCGCCGCGGGCGTCGATGCGGTCACCATCGCGGCGCCGACCCATCTGCATCACGAGGTCTCGCTCGCCTGCATCGCCAAGAACATTCACGTGCTGGTCGAGAAGCCGATCGCCTCCACGGTCGCCGAAGGCCGCGAGATCGTCGCTGCTGCGCAAAAGGCCGGCGTGACGTTGATGGTCGGCCATGTCGAGCGCTTCAATCCGGCGGTCGCCGCGGTGAAGCAGGCGATCGCGGGCGAAGATATTCTCTCCATCGCGATCACCCGCGTCGGCCCGTTCCCGCCGCGCATGTCCAATGTCGGCGTCGTCATCGATCTCGCCGTGCACGACATCGATTTGATCCGCTGGTTCACCGAATCCGACATCGTCGAGGTGCAGCCGCAACTGTCGAGCGCGATCGCCGAGCGCGAGGACATCGCGCTGTTGCAGTTCCGTACCGCCAACGGCGTGCTCGCCCACATCAACACCAACTGGCTGACGCCATTCAAGGCCCGCAGCGTCACGGTCGCGACCCGCGGCAAATACGTGATGGGCGATTTGCTCACGCGCCAGGTCACCGAGTGCTTCGGCTTCAAGCCTGATGGCAGCTATTCGATGCGGCATCTGCCTGTCGGACATGACGAGCCGCTCCGCGCCGAGTTGCTCGCGTTCCTCAAGGCCGTGCGTAGCGGCGAGATTCCGGCGGTCACCGGCGATGAAGGCGTCGCCAGCCTCGAGATCGCCACGCAGTGCTTGGAAACGCCGTCGCGGCCCGCGGCCAAGGCCGCTGCCCGTACGGGCCCGCGCCGCGTCGCCGGCTGAACCCTTTCCATGCCGACTTCTCAAGCTTCGCAAGACAATCAGCAAGGCGCCAAGAACCAGACCATGAACCAGCATCTGCGTTCCGAACCCATTCCCTTCATCGACGTCGCCTCGCAGCGCCGCCGGCTTGGTGCCTCGCTCGATGAGGCCGTCAAGCGCGTGCTCGACCATTGCCAGTTCGTCAACGGACCTGAAGTCGCCGAGCTCGAGAAGCAGCTTGCGGCCTACTCCGGCGCCAAGCACGTGATCGGCTGCGCCAGCGGCACCGACGCGATCCTGATGGTGATGATGGCGAAGAATGTCGGGCCCGGCGATGCCGTGTTCTGTCCGTCCTTCACTTTCATCGCGACCGCCTCGCCGGTGGCGCGGACCGGCGCGACGCCTGTTTATGTCGACGTCGACGAGACGACGTTCAACATGTGCCCGAAGTCGCTGAAGCGCGGCATCGCGACCGCGCGCAAGGCCGGCCTCAAGCCGGTCGCGGTCATTCCGGTCGATTTGTTCGGCCAGCCCGCCGATCACGATGCCATCGCCGAGATCGCCAGGGACGAAGGCCTGTTCGTGCTCGACGACGCTGCCCAGGGTTTTGGCGCGAGCTACAAGGGCCGCAAGCTCGGCACCTTCGGCCTCGCCACCGCGACCAGCTTCTTCCCGGCAAAGCCGCTCGGCTGTTTTGGTGACGGCGGCGCGATCTTCACCGATGACGACGAGCTCGCGGCGACCTTGCGCAGCATTCGCGTGCACGGGCAGGGCGTCGACAAATACGACAACGTCCGCCTCGGCCTGACCGGCCGGCTCGACACCATGCAGGCTGCGATCCTGATCGAGAAGCTGAAGATCTTTGACGACGAGATCGCCGCCCGTAACAAGGTCGCTGAGCGGTATGCGCGCGGCTTGAGCAATGTCGTGACCGTGCCGCGCGTTGCGCCGGGCAACAATTCGGTCTGGGCGCAGTACACCATCCGCCTCCCGAAAGGGACCGATCGCGACGGCTTCGCTGCCGCGCTGAAGGCCCAAGGCGTGCCGACCGCGATCTATTACGGCAAGTCGATGCATCAGCAGACTGCCTACAAGCAGTATCCGGTCGCCGAGGGCGGCCTGCCGCGTTGCGAAAGCCTGTCGCAGGACGTCATCAGCCTGCCGATGCACGCCTATCTGACCGAAGCCGACCAGGAGCGGGTAATCGCCGCCGTACGCGGCGCGATTTCGGGCTGATTTCGCTGTTCTTACCCTCTCCCCTTGTGGGAGAGGGTGGCTCGCCGCAAAGCGGCGAGA
>NZ_JADPJH010000035.1:22033-84439 GCF_023073315.1 Bradyrhizobium sp. 1
ACATTCCGTGCTGAGAGAGACCCCTCACCCCAATGAGCTTGTGTCTGCTCGCGGCGCTGCCCTCTCCAAGGCGAGAGGGCGCAGCAATGCACATCGCAAGATGCAATCGACCTCTGTTCGATAAGTCTCTAAAACAGACGCATGCTCGGACGCATCTTCACGGTTGGTGGTTACACGCTGCTCTCGCGGCTGACGGGGTTTGCCCGCGACATCATGCTCGCGGCGATCCTCGGCGCCGGTCCCGTCGCCGACGCCTTTTTCGTGGCGCTGCGGCTGCCCAATCATTTTCGCGCGATCTTTGCCGAGGGCGCCTTCAACGCCGCCTGGGTGCCGGCCTATGCGCATGTCCATGGCGAGCGCGGGGAGGGGGCGGCAAAACTGTTCGCCGACCGCATCTTCACGCTGCTGTTGGCCTCGCAGGTGGTGCTGCTGATCGTCGCCTGGCTGTTCATGCCGCAAGCCATGAGCATTCTGGCGCCGGGCTTTTCCGAGGATGCCGAGCAGCGCAAGCTCGCGATCGAGCTCACCCGGATCACTTTTCCCTATCTGCTGCTGATCACGCTAGTGACGCTCTATGGCGGCATGCTCAACGTGATGCAGCGCTTCGCCAGCGCAGCCGCCGCATCGATCTTCCTCAACATCTCGATGATGATGACGCTGGCGCTCGCCGCCTGGTTTCCCAGCGCGGGCCACGCCGCGGCCTGGGGCGTCCTGATCTCGGGCTTCCTGCAATATTTTCTGCTCGCGGGCGATCTCGCGCGCCATGGCGGCCTGCCGCGCTTTGCGCCGCTGAGGCTCGATGAAGACGTCCGCGCTTTCTTCAGGGCGCTCGGGCCTGCGACGCTGGGCTCGATGGGTACACAGGTCGCGCTGTTCGCCGACACCATCATCGCGACCTTCCTGCCCGCCGGCGCGCTGTCGGCGCTGTACTATGCCGACCGCCTCAATCAGCTGCCGATCGGCGTGATCGGCATCGCCATCGGCACTGTGCTGCTGCCGGAGATGTCGCGGCGGATCACGGCCAACGACCATGACGGCGCGATGAAGGCACAGCGCCGCGCCTTCGACTTCACGCTGCTGTTCTCGGTGCCGTTCGTGGCCGCCTTCCTCACAGTGCCCGACGAGATCATGCGTGCGCTGTTCGCCCGCGGTGCGTTCTCGAAGGCCGATGCTGCTGCCGCCGGCGCCACGCTCGCGGCCTATGCCATCGGCCTGATTCCCTTCGTGCTGATCCGCAGCGCGGTCGCGACCTTCTATGCGCGCAAGGACACCGCAACGCCGGTTCGCGCCTCGCTGACCGGCATCGCGGTCAACGTCGCCCTGAAGATTGCCTTGATGGGGTCGCTGGCCCAGATCGGCCTGGCGCTGGCCACCGCCGTCGGCGTCTGGACCAATCTGCTGATGGTGCTCTTCTTCGCCGTGCGGCGAGGCTTTCTCGTGCTCGACCGCGCCTGGCTGACGTCGCTCGCCAAATTCCTGCTGACCGGGCTGATCCTGGCCGCCGCATTCTGGCTGATCGCGCATTTCAGCGCTTCTTCGCTGGCCGCGATGCACTTCCGGGATGAATTGACATTGGTTCTGTTGGCCGTCGGGGGCACGATCGTCTACGCACTCGCGATCCTCGGATTGTTCGGCCGCGGTTGGCTCGTCTCGCTGGTGCGCAGCTAGGCGCTGGAGCGACGTGCTCGCCTACAGGATGTGACCGACCTCTGCGCATCCCTTGATTTTGCGTTGTCGCCGTGGTACCAGCGTCCCATGATTAAATCGGTGCGCAACATCAACTCGATGCACATGACCCGCTTCGGCTGGGCCGTGGAAGGAGTCGCGCGCTAGAATTCGACGACGACATTTTTTCCACCAGGCCCCGCCGGCATCGGACGGGGCCTTTTTGTTTGGCCACGCTCCCTGCCGGCACAACAGCAGGAGCGTGCGATGCCACCACAACAGACGACCATCACATCCGGGACGGAGGGCGATGCTGCAAGGCGCGGCCTCGACCTCTCCATCGTCTTGAGCTTGCTCAAGCAATATTGGCGTGTGTTTCAGCAGCGGCGGGAGGGCCAGCTGGTCACCTTGCAGGACCTAAGTGACAGGGAGCTGATGGATATCGGCTTGACGCGCGGTGAGATCGATTACTTCACGCCCGAGCGTGCGATCGATCGTCTCAGAGATCGCATCACGGATCCATGGAGCCGAGGTGGGATGTAAGTGATCAACCATCAGAGATGGACATGTGCTTTGAGAACAAGCGGCGGTCAGTACGGCTGCTTGTTCTCAAGAGTGCACTGCGAGGTGAGTTCGGCAACTATCATGCCACCAACCGGATCGATGTTCACAGGGAAATGAGCGCTCTGCGGTCTTTCCGTCCCCTCCTGCTGTGACGAGCGAGGGCACGGACGATTTATCGCGGACTCTGCCCGCCTAAACCCGTTTGCCTTGCCACTTTTTCCACGGCAATATGGTCCGCAAAACAACCATAGGACGGGACAAGAAAATGGCGGCTCCCATCAAGTTCGGCGTTGGCCAAAGCGTGTTGCGCAAGGAGGATGATGCGCTCATCCGCGGCAAGGGCCGCTATACCGACGATTATGCGCCGCAGGCTGCGCTCCGCTGCCTGATGCTGCGCTCGCCGCATGCGCATGCCGAATTCACCATCGATGCGAGCCGCGCCCGTGGGCTTCCCGGCGTCGCGCTGATTCTGACCGCCGCCGAGGTTGGGGATCTGGGCGATCTGCCGTGCCTGTTCAATCTCGAGACCGACCCGTTCAAGGGACCTCCCTATCCGATCCTCGCCAAGGACGAGGTGCGCCATGTCGGCGATTCCATCGCCTTCGTGGTCGCCGAGACCATCGACCAGGCCCGCGACGCGATCGAGGCGATCGAGGTCAAATGGAGCCCGCTGCCGGCGGTGACCGGCGTCGTCAATGCCATCAAGAAGGGTGCGCCGCAGGTCTGGCCCGACAAGGCCGGCAACGTCCTGTTCGACGTCTCGATCGGCGACAAGGCTGCGACCGAAGCAGCCTTCGCCAAGGCGCATGCGGTCGCCGAAATCTCCATCGTCAATCCGCGCGTGGTCGCGAGCTTCATGGAGGCGCGCGCCGCTGTCTGCGAATACGATGCCAAGCGCGATCATCTGACCTTGACGGTCGGCAGCCAGGGCAGCCATCGGCTGCGCGACATCCTCTGCCAGAACGTGCTCAAGATCCCCACCGACAAGATGCGGGTGATCTGCCCCGACGTCGGCGGCGGTTTCGGCACGAAGCTGTTTCCTTATCGGGAATACGCCCTGTTGGCAGTCGCGGCGCGACAGCTGAAGAAGGCGGTGAAATGGGCGGCAGACCGCACCGAGCATTTCATGGGCGACGCGCAAGGCCGCGACAACGTCACCACCGCGAAGATGGCGCTGGCTGAAGACGGCAAATTCCTCGCGATGGATTGCGACCTGATGGGCGACATGGGCGCCTATCTGTCGACTTTCGGGCCCTACATTCCGCATGGCGGCGCCGGCATGCTGCCGGGCCTCTACGACATCCAGGCCTTCCATTGCCGGGTGCGCACCATCTTCACCAACAGCGTGCCTGTGGACGCCTATCGCGGTGCGGGCCGGCCTGAGGCGGCCTACGTCATCGAGCGGCTCGTTGATGCCTGCGCGCGAAAGCTCGAGATGACGCCGGATGCGGTGCGTCGCAAGAACTTCATCCAGCCGAAGGCGCTGCCGTACAAGACGGCCACGGGCAAGGTCTACGATTCCGGCGACTTCGCCGCGCATCTCAAGCGCGCGATGGAGATCGGCGACTGGAAGGAATTTTCCAAGCGCGCAAAACTCGCCAAGAAGAACGGCCTGATCCGCGGCATCGGGCTGGCGAGCTATGTCGAGGTCTGCGGCACCATGGGCGAGGAGACCGCCAATGTGCGGATGGACCCCAATGGCGATATCACCGTGCTGATCGGCACGCAGTCGAGCGGGCAGGGCCACCAGACCGCCTACGCGCAGATCGTCGCCGAGCAGTTCGGCGTCGCACCCGAGCGCGTCCACGTCCACCAGGGCGATACCGACATGATCGCCACGGGCCTCGGCACCGGCGGCTCGGCCTCGATTCCGTCAGGCGGCGTCAGCGTCGAGCGCGCCACCCGCGAGCTCGGCGAGAAGTTGAAGACGATCGCGGCGCAGGCGCTGGAAGCCAGCGCCGGCGACCTCGAGATTACGGACGGCATCGTGCGCATCGCCGGCACCGACCGTTCGATCTCGTTTGCCGATCTCGCCAAGCGCCCGGGCGCGGACCCGTCGAAGCTGAACGCGAGTGCGACCTTTGCCAGCGCCGACGGCACCTATCCCAACGGCACCCATGTCGCGGAGGTCGAGATCGATCCCGCGACCGGCATCATCAAGATCGTCAACTACGTGATCGTGGACGATTTCGGCAAGACGCTCAATCCGCTGCTGCTGGCAGGCCAAGTGCATGGCGGCGCCATGCAGGGCATCGGTCAGGCGCTGATGGAGCAGGTGGTCTATGGCCCCAGCGACGGCCAGCTCATCACCGCGACCTTCATGGACTACGCGCTGCCGCGTGCGGCTGACGGACCGGACTTCGTGTTCGAGACCGCCAACGTTCCCTGCACGACCAATCCGCTCGGCGTGAAGGGGGCGGGCGAGGCCGGCGCGATCGGCTCCTGTCCGGCCGTCGTCAACGCCATCGTCGACGCCCTCTGGCGCGAATACAAGATCGACCACATCGACATGCCGGCGACGCCTGAGCGGGTGTGGATCGCCATCAACGAGCACCATCGTCGTCACAGCCTGTGATTTCGCATGATCCGGAAAAGCGTGTAGCGGTTTTCCGACGAGATCATGCGCAACCAACAAAGGCGCGACGATTTTTCGTCGCGCCTTCCATGGAATGAAATTGGGCAAGCGGTGTTGGCCCCATTGTGGGGTCGGCGCGATCCTGTCTCAGGGAAAGGGATTTTGCGAATGAAGCGAGTGTTGGTTGTTGGGGGCGCGCTGCTGCTCGGCATGGGCGCGGTTTGGGCACAACAGGACTCCGTCAAGGAGGTGCAGACCCTCATGAAGGGCAATGGCAAGAACGCCGGCGCGGTGGCGGCGATGGTCAAGGGCGAGAAGCCCTACGACCAGGCCACGGTCGATACGGCCCTGGCGCAGTTCGAGGAGACCGCCAAGAAGCTGCCGAACCTGTTTCCGGCCAGCGCCAAGGGCATGAAGCCCGAGGGCGACTACAGCGCCTCGCCGAAGATCTGGGAAGACAAAGCCGGCTTCGACGCCAAGGTCGCAAGCTTCGCCAAAGTCGTCAGCGAGGCCAAGGGCAAGATCAAGGATCTCGACACGCTCAAGGCGACCTTCCCCGCCGTCGGCAAGGAATGCGGCGGCTGCCACGAGACGTTCCGGGTGAAGAACGGCTGAGGTTTTCGCAGCCCGGATGGAGCGCAAGCGAAATCCGGACTGCGGACATCGTGAAAGGGCGGTTGCGAGAGCAGCCGCCTTTTTTGTTGCGCGACCATGGTCGCGAGTCGCAACGCTGCGCCGCAGGAAAATCTGCGCGCAAGCCCTGACGGATCGTCGCTGGAGCAGCTATCTTCACGCCAACCGCGGCGACGTCGATGCGAGCTGTCGGACCCAGCGCCGCGAGCACTGAATCAGGAGCAGCGAGACAGGCCATGGCAAAACCGTTCCCGTCAAAGACCCACATCGGCAACCATATGCTGCATCCGGAAACCCTGATGCTGACCTATGGCTATGATCCGCAGCTGTCGGAAGGGGCCATCAAGCCGCCGGTGTTCCTGACCTCGACCTTCGTGTTCAAAACGGCCGAGGACGGGCAGGACTTTTTCGATTTCGTCGCCGGCCGGCGCGAGCCGCCGGAAGGGATGGGCGCGGGTCTGGTCTATTCGCGCTTCAATCACCCCAACAGCGAGATCGTCGAGGACAGGCTCGCGATCTACGAGCGCACCGAGAGCTGTGCGCTGTTCTCGTCAGGCATGGCGGCGATATCGACCACGATTTTGGCGTTCGTCCGCCCCGGCGATGTCATCCTGCACTCCCAGCCGCTCTATGGCGGCACGGAAACCCTGCTGACGAACACGCTGGCGCGTCTGTCGATCGGCGCCGTCGGATTCGCCGACGGCATCGATGAAGCGGCGATCAAACAGGCCGCGGACGAGGCGATGCGCAAGGGCCGGGTCTCGATGATCCTGATCGAAACGCCGGCCAACCCGACCAACGGCCTGGTCGACATTGCGATGATCCGCCGCGTCGCCGACGCCATCGGCAAGAGCCAGGGACACACCCCGATCATCGCCTGCGACAACACGCTGCTCGGTCCCGTGTTTCAGCGGCCGATCGAGCACGGCGCGGACATATCGCTGTACTCACTGACAAAATATGTCGGCGGCCATTCAGACCTGATCGCGGGCGCCGCGCTCGGCGCGAAGACAATCATGAAGGGCATCAAGCAGCTCCGCGGCGCGATCGGCACCCAGCTCGATCCGCATTCCTGCTGGATGATCAACCGCTCGCTCGAGACGCTGAGCCTGCGCATGGAAAAGGCCGATGCGAATGCGCGCCTCGTGGCGGCCTATCTGCGCGACCATCCCAAAGTCGCGAAGGTCCACTATCTCGGTCATCACGATGAGGCCTCGCCGGCCGGCCGCGTTTTCGCGCGGCAATGCCTGGGGGCGGGATCGACGTTCTCGTTCGACATCGCCGGCGGCAAGGCGGCGGCCGTGAAATTCCTCAACGCGCTGCAGATCCTCAAGCTGGCGGTGAGTCTCGGCGGAACGGAGTCGCTTGCGAGCCTGCCTGCCACCATGACCCATTCCGGCGTTCCCGCCGACATCCGCCAGAAAATCGGCGTGCTCGATTCCACGATCCGGCTGTCGATCGGCATCGAAAACCCCTCGGATTTGATTGCCGATCTCGGGCAGGCGCTGAACGCCGCGTGAGCGCGGAGCTCAAAACGGATTTGACGTGCGGCATGCCGAGATGATGGCTGCGGCAGCCTCGTTACCTTGCGCGCCCGAGAGCTGCCGCACGAGACAGATATAATAACCCTTGCTGGATGCGTTCAGCGCGGAGTCGCCGTTGACCACAAGCCAGTTGCAGGCGGAATGGATGTACTGCACGGCGAGGGCCGATCGCGTATCGCGGATTGCGGACAGCTCGCATTGAGCCTGCCTCTCCATATCGCTTTGCGCGACGACCGGTGCGGAGAATGAGAGAAACGCAACGGCCGCAATAGCGTCCGCCAGAATGTGCAATGGTGTGTGAGCAGGCTTCCGGCAGGCTCCTTGGTGCGATAGGATGTCAGAGAAGGCGGGATAATTCTCGTTGGGAGGGGTCATGTTGCGCCTTTTGCTCTGGAGGCGATCATAAAGCGTCAGATCGATGGCACAATGGTCGGCGTCGTCGCACAGCCAAAGTTGGGACATCCATGAACGATCCCTCCGCCCGATTGACGCAGCTTCACGCGCGGGTCGTCGAGCTGGCGCGGGCCCAGGACCCCTACGCTCACATCTTTACGGGCAAGGAGTTTCGGCGCGACTATGTGGCCGGTCGCACCATGGTCTGGAGCACGCTGTTCAGGGATATGCGCGATACGACGACCCGTATGCTCGAGATCGGCTCCAAGGAGGGGCGGTCCGCGCTGTTCTGGCTCGCGTTCTTCGCTGGTGCGCATCTGACCTGCGTCGACCTCTTCCCCGAGGAGGATGGCGGGCGCTTCGACCGCAATCTTGCCGCCCATGGCGCGCGCCTTCGCAAGATCGTGGGTACCTCGATCAAGGCGCTCGGCGGCTTGCGCGAAGAGAACGCGGTGTTCGATTTCATCTATGTCGACGGCAGCCATCAGCGCGACGACGTGATGATCGATTGCCTCGGGGCCTGGCGCCTGCTGCGCGTCGGCGGCGTGATGCTGATGGATGACTACACCTGGAAGCCTGACAATCCCGACGCAGAGCGCGTCGCGCCCGCCGTCGACACGTTCCTGGCCTGGCACGGCGATGCCGAGGTGATCCTGAAGAGCCATCAGGTCGCGGTGCGGAAGCGCCCCGCCTGAGACGCCGAAAATCGAAACGCCGGAATCGAAAAGACCGGACTTGCGTCCGGCCTTTCCGCGACGAAGCGGCGTTTTCGCCTACTTCGTCACCTGACCGCGGATCTCGCCACCCGGATTGGCCGCGGTGTGGATGTTGACGTAGAGCTTGCCGGCCAACAGATCGGCGGCCTGGGCGTCGGTCAGCGTCGCCGAGCCTTCGACCGGACTGCTGGCGGCACCGGGGATCGGGACCGCGACGCCGGCGTTCTTGCCGGTCTCGGCCGGGCCGTGGAAATGGGCCGCGGTGGCGGGGCCGGACAGGCCGGAATAGCTGAGCTTCCAGGACAATTTCTTGCTGGCGGCGTCATAGTCCAGATCGGCCGTTCCCGTGCCGCTGCTGGTCGTTGCCGGCACCTCGGACTTGGCGTCGAGCGTTGCTTTCAGCTTTTCGGCGCTCGCCGAGCCGGTAAAGGCAACGGCGCCGAGCGCGAATACGGCGATGACGGTTTTGTTCATAACATTCTCCCTGCTGGCCTCAAAGGGCTGCCAAACTTCCAACAGCCGCCGTTTCAGTTTATTCCCGTCGCCGCGGGGGACTGCTTAAATTCTTCGTGGCTGGAGCCGCGCGGATATCGGTCATAGGCTCGACCCAACGCGTGGATGGACCGAATGTTGCAACGAACAATTTTGGCGGCGCTGTTCGCAGCGATTGCCGCGGCCGGCGTCTATTGGTGGCTCAGCGCGCCGGTGGTGGCCGCGGTGAGCGCCGGGCCGGCCCACGTCCCAAACCTCGCCAATGGCGAGGTGATATTCAACGCCGGCGGCTGCGCATCCTGCCATGCCGTTCCCGACCAGCCCGATCGTCTCAGGCTCGGCGGCGGGGTCGCGATCAAGTCGCCGTTCGGAACGTTCTACGCGCCCAACATCTCCTCGGATCCGACCTACGGCATCGGCAAATGGAGCGAGGCCGATTTCGTCAACGCGGTCATGCGCGGGGTCTCACCTGGCGGGCAGCATTATTTTCCCGCCTTTCCCTACACCTCCTATCAGCACGCCAAGCGCGAGGACGTGCTCGATCTCTTTGCCTATCTGAAAACGTTGCCGGCCGTTGCAGGAAAAGTGCGTGACCACGACGTGCCGTTTCCGTTCGACATCAGGCGCAATGTCGGCATCTGGAAATTCCTGTTTCTGGACGGCAAGCCGTTCGTCGCCGATGGCACCAAATCGCCGCAATGGAATCGCGGCGCCTATCTCGTGAATAGTTTTGGCCATTGCGCCGAATGCCACAGCCCGCGCAACGCGCTGGGCGGCATCATCTCGGGCGAGCGCTTTGCCGGCGGGCCCAATCCGGAAGGCGAGGGATGGGTGCCGAACATCACGCAGAAGCGCCTTGGCGAATGGAGCGTGAAGGATTTTTCCTATTTCCTGAAGACAGGCGAATTGCCCGACGGCGACAGCGTCGGCGGCGCGATGACGCGCGTGATCAAGAACATTTCGCAATTGCCTGAAGCGGATCTTGCGGCGATGGCGGATTACCTGAAGTCGCTGCCGCCGGTGGAAGGTCCGACGCGGCCTAAGCGCAAGGAGGGTGGCGCCTGACGCAGGCCGTTTCCAATTGACACGCAGGGAGCGCACCCGCATGTTTTGCTGCCGGTTGAGAGTTGGAATTGCGTCACGATGAGTTGTCTGGTCTTTGCGCGAGTAGTGCCTGTTGTTTCGACGCGTGATTGTGCCGGGCCGGATGCAGCAGGCCTCACGGTTCAACCGTTTGGTTGAGATGGCGAGCACAGCAAAACTCCCGATCGTGCTCCATGGGCGTTTCCTGACGCTGTTTCGGGCCGCTCTCGGACAGGGCCAGACCGCCATCGACGCCTATCGGGACTGGCGCGCCTCCGAGCCGCTGGAGGCTGCCGACGAGATCGTCTACCGCACCATGCCGCTGCTCGTCGCCACGGTCGACCGGGCCGGGATCGTGGATGCCGACACCAAGCGGATGCGCGGCGTCGTCAAGCATGTCTGGTTGTCGAACGCGACGCGGGTTCGCGATCTCGTCGAGGCCAACAGGGCGCTTGAAAGCTCCGGCATCGCGGCGCTCCTGATCAAGGGTGGTGCGCTGTTTGCGCGCGACGAGAGCTACATGGCGAAGCGCATGACGGGGGATTACGATCTCCTGGTTCGCCGCGTTGAGGCGCCTCGCGCGATCGAGGTGCTGCGGCAGGCTTCGTTCCGCAGCCATGGCATGAAGGTCGAGCTGTTCTCGGAGTCCGATTTCGACCGCGACATCCATGCTGTCGCGATGTCGCGGGCCGGCTTCGGCCGTGCCATCGATCTGCACTGGCGCGCGATCTTCTGGCTCGACGACCAGAGCTTTACCGAAGAATTGTTCAGGACCGCCGAACGGGCGAAGCTGCTGACCCATGACGTGCTGATCCCGGGCCTTGCCGAGCAGCTGGCGATCGCGGCCATGCGGCCGGAGCCTGCCGATCAGAAGGAGATGGTTTTCCGCGCGCTCGAGGTCGTCCACGTCCTGGAAAACTACGGCGACAAGGTCGATTGGGATCGCTTCCGTTCGATCGTGATGCGCTACAACGGCAGCCTGTTCGCGGCGCAATTGCTCGACGTCGTCGCGCGGGAGATGCCGGCGCTCGTGCCGGATGGTCTGGTGAGCCAGTTGTGGAGCTACGCGCCGCCCGGGAAATCCGTCGAGGTCGCGGTGCGCGCGGTGCCGCGGGCGCAGCGCACGCAATGGCAGCATTTCCGGGGCGCCTTCTTCGCGTCATTGCGCGCGCAGTTCAAGGCGCCGTTTCGCGGGTTGGATTGGCTGAGGCTGCCAGGCGCGGCCATCGCCGCGTTCGACGCCAGCGTCACGCATTTTCCCCTGTTTCGGGACGCGATCCTGAAGCGGATCTGGCAGCAGGCGGCTGATACGACGCATCCGCTGCGCGGAAAGGACGTCTGGTTCGGGCAGGGGTTTTCCATCCCGGAAGACGAGGGACGGTGGACCGATCATCAGTTCGCCGTCATCGACGTGCCGGTCAATGGGCAGTCGCAGACGTTCGCCGTGGTCGAGCTAGGAGTGATCCCGTTCCTGCCGCCGGCCACCGAGAGCTTTCGTTTCGCGGCCTATACCGGCGCCGGTGAGGTGTTGCAGATGATCGCGGGGCGTAACGACCCGATGCCGTTCAAGCTGACGCTGAAAGCGAAGATCGTCGGCACGGGCGAGCGGAAGATCGTCGTTGCGTTGCGGATGCTCGACGTCGGGCGTCCGATGGATATCGGCCATTCGATCGACCATCGCCTGCTCGGATTGTTCGTGAAGTCGGTGTCGGTCGACGGCGTGCCGGTGTTTACTCCGGCGGCCGCTGCGCCTTGATGGCCTTGCGTAACGCCATCAGCGTCTGGACGTTCTGCGCGTCCGTATTGATGCGTCCGCCATTGCCGAGATGCAGGCGACGCCGGACGACGATGTCATCGACATGGGCGGTTTTCAGCCCGCTTTGCTTGGCGCGCCCGAGCCAGGCGATGAAGAAGGTCGCCGGCAGCGTCTCGTCGAACGCACCGGTCCGGTCGAGCGCGGCACGGTGGATCAGCATGCATTGCTTCAGCTCGCCCGGCATGGTCTCGACATCAGGTTTGAGGCGCGCGCGGTGCTCTTCGGGTACATCGGGGCTGACGAATTGCTGCACCTTGCCGAACGCGGCCTCGGTGCCGCCGTCGCGTTCAAGCAGTGCCAATTGCAGTTCAAGCTTGCGCGGGGTCCAGAGGTCATCCGCATCGCAGAAGCCGATCAGCTTGCCGCGTGCGAGCGCCAGGCCCTTGTTGACGGCGACGGCCTGACCGCTGTTCGCCTGAGTCAGCGCGACAATGCGATCACTGAAGCCATCGAGAATGCCGCGCGTACCGTCGGTCGAGCCGTCGTCGATGACGATGACCTCATCGGGCGGCACCGTCTGGCCGAGCACGCTTTCGATCGCCTCGGCAATGTAGGCCTCGGAATTGTAGGCGGCGATGACCACGGAGACGCGCATGCGGCCTCACAGCCGTTCGAGCTGGTGGGCGAAGGCTGCGGGAATCTGCATCGGCGCGGTGCCGGTGTCGGCGAAGAACACCGGTGCGAGGCCGGCGATCTTCGCCACCTTGGCAGCGATCTCGTTCGGCCATCCCGGCAATTCGTAAGCGGTGGTCGGCAGCAGCGCGCGAAACGCGTCCGACTGTTTTGCCGGTGCAAACTCGGGCGTTGCCGCGCCGCGCCGGCGCGGGATGAACGTCGCGCGCAGCTTGCCGCCGCCGATGCGGTCGCCGAGATCGGCGAGGCTCAGCTCATGGCGCGGCTCGCCGTTGAAATCCGAGACCGCCGTGGTTTCGCCGATGAAGCTCTGAAAGGTCTCGACGAGGGCAGGGCGCAGGCGCGCCGAGCAGAACAGCGGCTCGATCTGGCCGGTGGCGCTGTTGACCGCGACAAAGTCGTCACCCGCATAGCGCCAGCCGGCTTTCGTGCAGGCCAGCGCCGCGGTTGTCTTGCCGCTGTGGCCTTCGCCTGCGAGCAGCGTAAAACCTGCGTCGTGTCCCACGGCCGCGCCATGCACGGCGCACCAGGGCGTGTCGTGCATCATGGCATGGATCAGCGAGATCGCGGGGCGGCTGCGGATCCAGGGCGGCGCTTCGCCCTTCGGCAGCCAGGCAATGCCGCGCCTTGCCGTGAGGTCGACCGCATAGAGCACGGGAACGACGGCGGGCTGCCAGACCGAATAGATGCCGTCCTCGATCAACAGGCGCGGCTTCTCGGCGGCCTCCGGCACCAGCGCGGAGAGATCATGGTGGGCGGCGGTGATGAAGCGCAGATCGAGATCGATGGTCGCGGGCCCGCTCCGGATGTAGGCCGGCAGGAACATGTCAGCCAGATCCTGCGAGGCAAAGCCGAGACGCAAGCCGAACGGGCCGCAGCGTGCGTGCGCTTCGACCGGCACCGGGTTGGCGAAGATCGCCGCGATCTCCTGCCGGATGAGGCCGCTAGCTTTCATGAGGCTCGCGCAGCGGCCAGCCTTCCTCGCCGGCGTCATGCACGGGATCCATCAGCAGCAGCTCCCGCAGATTGTCGAAGCGCTGGAATTCCGGGGCGGCAAAAGTGCCCGACAGCACCGGCGACCATGTCTCGGCGCGCCCATCGGCATCGCCTTTGGCGATGAGCCCTTCTGCCAGCATGCTGTCGACGAAGGCCTGCACCTGTTGTGTGATGGACGGCACATCGCCGCTGGTCGCGGCCGAGAGGGCGCTGCCGATCTCCTCAACCGTTCGGTTGGCCTTGAGGCCGAGCCAGATTTGCGCGGCGCTGCCGTCGAGGTTGTAGTAGACGCCGTTCTGATAGTTGGCGAGCACCACTTCACTATCAAATTGCTGGCTGATCAGCAGCGGCACCGAGGTGGTGAGGGCCATGACTTGCTCAGTGCTCACTTCAATTTCCAGAAACTCTATTTCAGGCACCGGACGCTAGCACAGGCACTCGGCCGCGCAACCATGCGGCTTGCGCCAAATGCGGGCAGTCAGCTTGCGCCGAATGCCTTGAAGGTGATGATGGTGAGGGTGTCCTGGATGCCCGGCAGAACCTGCACCTTCTCGTTGATGAAGTGGCCGATGTCGGTGTCGTTGTCGACGTAAAACTTCACCAGCAGATCGTAATGGCCGGCGGTGGAGTAGATCTCGGAGGCGATCTCGGCTTCGGCAAGCGCATTGGCGACCGTATAGGATTGGCCGAGCTTGCATTTGATCTGGACAAAAAAGGGAACCATTGCAGTCACTCCGAAGGCATATTCTCCAGGCCAATAGGCCAAAACTCGCCGGATTTAGCAAGCGGGCTCGCCGATCATTCTTGCCGGTCCTGGGCGCGCGCGCTAGGACCGTCCATGGCCTAAAAACTCGGAAAAGCTGCCCATGACGACCCCCGTCGCGCTCACCATCGCCGGCTCCGATTCCAGCGGCGGCGCCGGCATCCAGGCCGACCTCAAGACCTTTGCCGCGCTCGGCGTCTATGGCGCCTCCGCCATCACGGCGCTGACCGCGCAGAACACGCGCGGCGTGACCGGCATTCACGCGGTGCCGGCCGAATTCGTCACCGCCCAGATCGATGCCGTATTCTCCGATCTCGAAATCGGCGCGGTGAAGATCGGCATGGTGGCGCAGGCCGCCAGCATCGATGCGATCGCGGCTGCGCTGACGCGCTGGAAGCCGGCGCATGTCGTGCTCGATCCCGTGATGGTCGCGACATCGGGCGATCGCCTGCTCGCGTCCGAAGCCGTCGAGGCACTGCGGACAAAGCTGATGCCGCTGGCCTCGGTGATCACGCCCAATCTGCCGGAAGCCGCGGCTTTGCTCGACGAGCCCATTGCACGAAGCGAGGCCGCGATCGAAAGCCAGGGGCGCCGGCTGATGGCGCTCGGCTGCCGCGCGGTCCTGATCAAGGGCGGGCACGGCGAGGGCGCCGAGAGCACCGACTATCTCGTCGATGCCCAAAAAACGATCGCGCTCGCCGCGCCGCGCGTCGCCACCCGAAACACCCATGGCACCGGCTGCTCGCTGTCCTCGGCGGTCGCAGCCGGGCTCGCGAAGGGCGAAGATCTCGAGCAGGCCGTGCGCAATGCCAAGGCCTGGATCAGCGCCGCGATCGCGGCCGCCGACCGTTTCAGCGTCGGTCACGGCCACGGGCCGGTCCATCATTTCCACAAGTTTTACTGACACGGGCGGCGCGCGGCGCGGCCCGGTTCACCCTCCAGGGGAGGGTAAGAGCATTGCCCGTCCCATTCCGTAGCTTTGCGGAGGCCGCTGCGGCCTCATGTCGCCTGATTGTCGCATGCGACTGATATTCGCGGGGAGAGCGAGGCAAGGTCTGATTCGTATCTGAGGGTGCCTCAAGGGTTCAATCTGTCATCCCCCTGTCACGGGACGTTTGGTACAGGCTGGCGCATGGGAAGTTACGATGTGAGTGACGAGAGCCCGGAGCGGCGCTTTCGCACGTTGTTTATCTCCGACGTTCATCTCGGAGCCCGCGGTTCTCAAGCCGATCTCCTGCTCGACTTCCTGCGCTACCATGACGCCGACACGATCTATCTCGTCGGCGACATCATCGACGGCTGGGCGTTGAAGTCGAGCTGGCACTGGCCGCAATCGCATAACGATCTCGTCCAGAAGCTGCTGCGCAAGGCGCGCAAGGGCGCCAAGGTCATCTACATCCCCGGCAATCACGACGAATTCCTGCGTAACTATTACGGCACGCATTTCGGCGGCATCGACGTGGTCGAGAACACCGTCCACACCGGCGCGGACGGCAAGCGCTATCTCGTCATCCACGGCGACATCTTCGATCTCGTGGTGCAGAACGCGCGCTGGCTCGCCCATCTCGGCGACAAGGCCTACGACTTCGCGATCCAGATGAATCGCTTCGTCAACTTCTTCCGGCGCTTGTTCAAGGTGCCCTATTGGTCGCTGTCGCAATGGGCCAAGCAGAAGGTCAAGAACGCCGTCAATTACATCGGCGCGTTCGAGCAGGCGCTCGCCGCCGAGGCGCGCCGTCACGACGCCGACGGTGTGATCTGCGGCCACATCCATTATGCGGTGATCCGTGACGAGGGCGGCATCCGCTACATGAATTGCGGCGACTGGGTCGAGAGCTGCACCGCGCTGGTCGAGCACGACGACGGTCATTTCGAGATCATCACCTGGGCGGACCATGCGCAGAAGCCGGCGCAGGTCCCGCAGGTGGCAGCCAGAGCTGCATAAAAAGGGCCGCCCGATGCGCATCCTGGTCGCGACCGACGCCTGGCACCCGCAAGTCAACGGTGTGGTTCGGACGCTGACCAAGCTTGCTGATGCCGCGGAGGCGCTTAATGTTGAAGGTCTTGATGTTCAAGGTCTTGATGTTCAAGGTCTTGGCGCCGAATTCACGTTCCTGACGCCGCAATCGTTCCGCACCTTCGCGATGCCCAGCTATCGCGATGTGCGGCTCGCCATGCCGCGCCCGGCGCGAATTGCAAAACTGATCGAGGAAGCGCAGCCGGACAGCATCCATATCGCGACGGAAGGGCCGATCGGCCTGATGGTCCGCCGCTATTGCCGCCAGCGCAAGCTGCCGTTCACGAGCAGCTTCCACACCCGCTTTCCCGAATATGTCCGTGCCCGGATGCCGGTTCCGGAATCTCTGATCTGGCGGGCACTGCGCCGTTTCCACAGTCCCAGCCGTGCGGTGATGGCGGCGACGCCTGCGCTCGCGCGGGAATTGACCGAGCGCGGCTTCGATAATGTGGTGCTGTGGCCGCGCGGCGTCGAGACAAAACTGTTCCATCCCCGCGCGATCGACCTCTGCTTGCCGGCGCCGGTGTTCCTGTCGGTCGGCCGCGTCGCGGTGGAGAAGAATCTCGAGGCCTTCCTCGACCTCGATCTGCCCGGCACCAAGGTGATTGTCGGCGACGGCCCGGCGCGTGCCTCGCTTGAAGAGGCCTATCCCGACGCGATCTTCCTCGGCGAGAAGCACGGCGAGGCGCTGGCGGAAATCTATGCGGCTGCCGACGTGTTCGTATTCCCAAGCAAGACCGACACGTTCGGACTGGTCCTGCTGGAGGCGCTCGCAAGCGGCCTGCCGGTTGCAGCCTTCCCAGTGAAGGGCCCCCGCGACGTGATCGGCGATGCGCCCGTCGGCGCGCTCGATCACGACCTGCGCAACGCCTGCTTCGCGGCGCTCGACGTCTCCCGGCAGGACTGTGTGGAGTTCGCCTCCAACTACACCTGGGAGGCCTCGGCGAGGGCCTTCATAGACAGCATTTTGGCGGTCGGCGCGGTGCTGCCGGGCCGAAGCGGCACGGAACAGCCACGCTTCGTCGCCTGAGGCGACGAAATCCTCGCGCGGAGGTGTCTTGCCCGGGCCTGATCGGCCACGGTAAGGTCAGACATGACCGAACAGCTCCTCCCGATCGGCCCTGCCGATATCGATGCCGCAGCGCGCGTGCTCGCGCCCTACGCCGTCCGCACCCCGCTGTTGTCCTTTCCCGTGCTCAACGAGCGCGTCGGTGCCAAAGTGTTCCTGAAGCCGGAGATGCTCCAGCGCACCGGCTCCTTCAAATTCCGCGGCGCCTTCAACAAGGTGTTCTCGATCCCGCAGGACAAGCGCGTCGGCGGCGTCGTCGCGTTCTCGTCCGGCAACCATGCGCAAGGTGTGGCGGCGGCGGCAAAAATCCTCGACATGCAGGCGACCATCGTGATGCCCGCGGACGCGCCGCTCTCGAAGCGCGAGCGCACCAGATCCTATGGCGCCGAGGTCGTGCTGTACGACCGCTACAACGACGATCGCGAGGCGATCTCGCGCGGCATCGCCGAGAAGCGCGGCGCGACGCTGGTCAGGCCCTATGACGATCCCTTCGTGATCGCGGGCCAGGGCACCGCCGGGCGCGAGATTGCCGAGGACATGGCAAGGCTGGGCCTTAGCCCCGACATCGTGGTGGCGCCGGCCTCCGGCGGCGGCCTGATCGCGGGCGTTGCAACCGCCGTGAAGGCGCGCTATCCGCTGGCCGAGATCGTGGTGGCCGAGCCCGAGGCGTTTGACGATCACAGCCTTTCGCTGACTGCGGGTCACCGCGAGCCGCATGCGCCCGCGGGCCGCACCATCTGCGACGCACTGATGGCGCTGATCCCCGGCGAGATGACCTTTGCGATCAACAGCAAGCTGCTGGCGCGCGGCGTGACCGCATCGGACAAGGAAGTCGGCGCGGCGGTTTCGTTCGCCTATCACGAGCTCAAGCTCGTGGTAGAGCCCGGCGGTGCCGTCGGCCTCGCCGCGTTGCTCGCGGGGCGTCTCAACGTCGCCGGCAAGAACGTGGTGATCGTGCTCTCCGGCGGCAATGTCGATGCCGATTTGTTTGCCGAGCTGGTGGCCTGATTCTCTAACCTTCTGACATGAAGAAGGGGCAGAGCGTCGTCGCTCTGCCCCTTCTTTGTGTGCGCTTTTAGCGCGATCAGTGCATGAAGCCGCGGTGGTTATTGCCGCCGCCGTTGCTCTGCGACTGGTTCATCGACTGGCGGAAGTTGCTGTTGCCGTTGTTGATGATCCGGTTGGTGGTGTTGAACTGCGGGCGGGTGTTCTGCACCTGCACCTTGTTCACTGGGTTGTTGTTGATCTTCACGCCGTTGTTGACGCGGATCGGATTGTTCTGGGTCTGAACGACCGGCTTGGTATCAACCGTCGAGCCGCCCTTGCCGATATTCACCGGCATGCTCACGATCTTGCCGGGCGTGCCGTTGCCGGCATTCTGGTTGTTGTTGGTCGCAGGCAAGGTCACGATCTTGCCGATGCCGCCATTGTTCGTCGTCGTGTTGGTCGGCGCAGGCAGGGTGACGATCTTTCCCGGGGACTGCGACGGCGTGCCGTTCATCTGCGATCCGCCATTACCCTGCTGCATCAGCGGCATGTATTTGGGCTGGCCGAGATTGCCGATCTTGAAGGTCGGGTTGATGTTCTGCGGCGCCAGGAACTTGGTCGCCTGCATCAGGGGGATCTGCTTCGGCTGAGCCTCGAGCTTCAGCGCGACCTGCGCATAAGGCGTGTTGCCGTAGCTGTCGTAAAAACTCTTGTAGCCGAGCGGCGAGTTCGCCAGCACCGCCTTGTGCCAGGCCTGCGTGAGCTGCAGGTTATTGAGCAGCCAACGGACGTGATCGCACAAGGGGTCGTGCGGGTACATCTGGATGAACTCCTGATAGTACTCCGGCCGTGCCTCGGACACGACGTAGTCATAGGCCTGGCGCGTCGAACGGCTCGGCAAATTGGAGGCCATCTGCACGACAGGCGTATTCACCGGCGCGCGGTTGGCGGCCACCGCTGTGTCGCCGAAGAAGGTGAAGTCCGACGTCAGCGAGGAGCTCTCCCACGGGATCTGCGCGCCGAGTGTGGTCTGGTTCACCTGAAGGCGCACGCGCTTGAACAGCTGCTCGATCGGCACGTTGGGTTCGCGCGCGACGTTCAGGAAGGCCTGCGTATAGGGGCTGTGGCCGCCCGTGCCGTCCTGCGCTTCGGCGCCCGGTGCGGTCGAGTAGCCGACGATCGAGCCGTTCGGCGCGTCGACGATGGCAAGGCCGCGGCCGGCGTCGTTGACGTTCGGAAACGGATTGTTGCGGCAGGCGTCGAGGATGACGATGCGCATGCGGCTCGGGATCGTCTCCAGCGTCGACATCACGTCGACGAGGCGGACCGAATTGTTGACGAGCTCGGTCTGGCTCGACACCTTGGCGTCGACCGGAACCAGATAGTTCTCGCCGGCGAGCTGCACGCCGTGACCGGCGTAGTAGACCATGGCCACCGTGTTCGGACCGCGCGCGGACACTTTTGCGGAAAAGTCCTGGACGACGCGGAGCATGTCGTTCTGGGTCAAATCGGTTGCGGCGACCACCTCGAAGCCGGCCGAATTCAGAAACTGCGCCATCGACTCCGCATCATTGTCGGGATTGGCGAGCTGCGGCGCGTTCTGGTAGTTCGAATTGCCGATCACCAGCGCCACGCGCTGCTCCGGGCCTTGCAGCGCGGTGGGGGCAGGCTGGACCGGGGCGACTTGCGCGGAAACGGGGCCGCAGGCGAAGCCGAACAGGCTTCCCACGAGGCTAGCCGTCATCAGGAAAGGCTTTAGGCGGAACATGGCGTGCTCCTCTGGCACTGATCTCGGTGCGAGATTGGTTGCGGGGAAGCCTGACCGCGTTCGAGCCGGTGGTCCGTGATGACGATCACCGTGCTAGTATGCGTGATCTGAATCACGCTGGAACCGGACGTCACATGCTGAAATCGATCGATCCGATCCTCACGCCCGATCTGCTCTGGCTGCTCGCCTCCATGGGCCATGGCGACGACCTCGTGTTCGTCGATGCCAATCATCCGGCCGCCCGCATCGCGCAGAGCACCACATCGCAGCGCCTGATCCAGCTGCCGGGCATGAGCATGGAAGCTGCCATTCGCGCCATCATGTCGGTCTATCCGCTCGATGATTTCGATCCCGATCCGGTGCGCGTGATGGCGCCGGTCGACGATCCCGATCGCGTCCCCGACGTGCAACGCGCGGTGCTGTCGGAGATCGAGCGCTCGGTCGGCCGCGCCGTTGCTCCAGGAAAACTCTCGCGTCCGGATTTTTATCGCGCGGCGGCGGCGGGCTTTGGCGTCGTGCAGGTCGGCGACAGCAGGGGCTATGGATGCTTCCTGATCAGGAAGGGCGTGATCAGCTAGGTGACGTCGTCGGCTCGGAAGGCCAGCCGATGCGAAGCGGCGAAAAGTCTCGCACCCGAATTTGAATGGCCATCTCGCGATCGACTGTCTATGGTCGATCCATGTCGCGCCTAATGTGTCTATCCGTTGCTGTCATCCTGTCGCTGCTGCCCGCTATCGCGTCCGCTGCGTCAACTCAAAAACGCCCCAAGCAGGCATGGCATGGCTACGGCTTCCTGCCGGGCTATCGTCAGCCGCTGAGCAACAGCGTTCCGCTCTACAAGCAGAAAGAGGCGATGCGGCGCATGTCGCGCAGCGACCGCCGCCACTGGTACATCGACCCGGTTCCGCAATATTACGGCTGGGATGGCGAGTGGCGCTATTTCGGCCGGCCCGGCTTCGGCGGCGGCCGCTACAATGGCGGCAGTTTTGGGCCGTGCTGGACGCGGACGCCGATCGGCGCGGTTTGGAATTGTGGTTGAGCAGGCGATTGCGCTGAACTCGCAACGACGAGCCCAAGCAGCGAATACTTGTTTGCCCCGTCATCCTGAGGTGCTCGCCCCTTCGGCGAGAAGGGCGACGGCCCGGCTGCATCGGGGCCGTTGATCCTTCGAGGCTCTTAGCGCAATGCTAATGCACTGCGCAGTTCGCGCCTCAGGATGACGGTGGTGTGTGCCTCATTCTCCTCTCGCGCCCCGGACCCAGCGCAGCGTCTCTTCGACCGGTTCAGGAGCCGGGATCGCGGACTGCGCCTTTTTCCGGGCAAATGCTCGAGCCAGCTTCATAGTCGGAGCCTCGACGGCCAGATGAAGCATGAAAGCGGCCGCGGTGCTTGCAGCAAAAGCGATTGCGATATCGATGAAGATGGGCAGTGGCGTCGCGTGCAGGAGGGAAAGGACCAGGTACCCGGTTGCCAGATGCACGACATAGAGCGGATAGCTGATCCTGGCGTAAAAGTCGGCGAGGCGGTTGCGGGATTCGAACTTCTCGGAAAACTTCATCGCGAGGGCAAAGATCGCCAACGCGGCTGCATAGCTCCAGATGCGCCCTATCCATTGGATGGAAATGCCTCGATACTCGCTGACAATCCAAGTCAATGCGAACAGCGCGAAGATGGCCCCAGCGCGGTGCGTGAGTTCACGCCTCGAGGAGGCGCCGATCCAGTATTCGAAGAATGATGATCCAATCAGGATGAAGCAGACAAACTGAGCGTCCGAAAGGAGCTGACGCGCGGCAACGCCTGAGGAGGAGGGAAGGACCAGAGACAGCACGAGCGTGGCGGCTCCAATGCCAAGGCCGATGCCTGTCACAGGCAGGCTGGCGCCGTTGCGCCGGATCGACATGGCGATGAATGCGACGAGGTAGAACTTGATCTCGACTTCCAGGGTCCAGATGATTGGATCGATATAGGCGGTGTTAAATACCTGCCGAACCCCGGGGAAGGTATGCGCCACCATCTGCGCTGCGGAGTACGGTAGGCCTCTGCCGTAAATCCAGCCTGCGATCGCATGTGCCGTCAGCACAACCATGAAGCCTACGGCGTAGGTCGGATATATACGCAGAGCTCGGTTCAGCAGGAATTGCGATGGTCGATAGCTCCGAACGGAGTTGGCGATGACAAATCCGCTGAGGAGAAAGAAGAGACCAACTCCGAACGCTCCCCAGTCTATGTTGGGGACGAACGGACGCGGCAGTTGAACGGGAAACTGGTAAAGGAAAGGGAGCCAAAAGGTCTTGACCGGCGGCACATCGGGCAGGTTGCCCCATATTTTCGGCGGCCACCCGAAGATCCAGAACATTGCATAGTGGTAGAATACGACCGAGACGGCCGCGATACCTCTCAGCTTGTTGGCGAATTCAATTCGTGGGCCTGTATGCTCGGAGCGAGGCTGAAGCGGCGGCGTTTCGTTTGAGTCCATGGCCGCGACACTATAGCAGGAGCGTATGCCCGTCTCCGCCAATTTCCGCGGACTATGCTGTCGGGAGGGCGCTACCGGAGCGGGCTTGGCGCAGCATGCCCCTACGAGAAGAACGCGATCTTCTCGGCTTGCGTCATGCGGCGGATCGGTGCGAGGGCGTCGTTGGCGGCGGCGCGGGGCTTTTGCAGGATGCCGCTGGCGAGGATGGTTGCGCCGAGCGATTGCTCGGGCAGGGACGCTGACAAGGGGGACGGCATCGGGAGCGTCGCGCTCGGGCTCGCGGCGAATATCGCGTTGGCGGCGACGGCCTGCTGCGGTTGCTCCATCACCTCGGCGGCGGCTTCTGCAATCGCGTTGGTGAGACGCGCTAGCGATTCCATCGCGATCGGCGCTTCCTCGGCAGGCTCTTCCATGATCGGTGCGACGGCGGGCGCCGGTGCGACCGGTTCCGGAAGCTCGGCGGCAATCGGCGCTGCGACCTCGATCGGCTCTGGAACTGGCGCTTCCATCTCGACCGGTTCGACGATCGCGTCGAACTCCGGATCGGGCGCGGCCATCTCCAGCGCGATGGCATCGAGGATGGCTTCGTCCTCGGCTTCCGCGGCGGCATCGAGCGAGAACTCGTCGGTCACCTCCGCGAAGGAGGCGGGCTCGACGATCTCCTCTTCGTGCGCGACGTGGTTGCCGGCGACGATCTCCGGCTCGATGGCGACGTCCATCGGTTCTTCGGCCATTGCGAGCGCTTCGACGCTGCTGGACGCTTCAATTGCTGCTTCGGGCTCGATAGCCTCCGCGATCTCTTGCGGCGCCTCGGTAAAAGCCACGGGTGCTTCGCTGACTACCGCCGCAGGCTCCGCCACGGATGACGGTGCTTCCTGTACCGCGGCCGGCGCGGGACTGGCTGCCGCTTGCGGCGCTGTGTCGCCCTCAGCATCGAGCTGCCCGACCCGATCCCTGAGCAGATCGAATGCGGCCTTGAGCTCGACGCGGGGGTCGAGGGTCGAAATCTGTCCGCAGGCCGCCTCGATCGAGGCAAGCTGCGAATCAATGAGGTCGCAGATTCGTCCGTCGGCGCCGATCTCGCGCCAGCGCCAGGAGATCTCCTTGATGATGCGGATGCCGCGCGGGATCGCCGCGAGGCTGGCCTCCATCGCCGCGGGATCGACGGCCGAGATCGCGATGGTCTCGGCTTCGCGAATCGCGCGGCGGATCTCGATCAGTGCTTCGGGCAGGCGGTCCTCGACGACAGGTTGTCGCTGTGCCGCAAGGGTTTCTTCGATTTTCGCGACCGCGTCGAGCACCATGCTGGTGTCGGCATTGCGGTTGCGCTTGGCATATTCGCCGAGGAACCAGCGGCCGCGCGCGGTCTCCATGAAGGCTTCGCTGATCGCGTCGTAATCCTGCTCGTTCGGCTCGGCCGCGCGGGCAGACATGGGCGAGAGGGCGAATGCTTCGTTGGCCATGACAATCTCGTCGCGCAAATCAGTACGCGTTACTGTAACGATCACCACGATATCGACCGAATCGCAATTGGTTTGATGCCGCCCGAATCACAAATCCCCATCGCAGCAGCCGTCAAGCGGCGATTCGCCGTGAGTCTTGCGCTGTTCTATTCGGCGGTCTTTGCTGTTTCAGGCACGCATCTGCCGTTCTTCCCGGTCTGGCTGAAGTCGATCGGCATCGACGCAAGCTGGATCGGCCTGATCAACGCGCTGCCGGCGATCACGCGCTTCACCACGCTGCCGCAGATCACCGCCTTTGCCGAAAAGCGACACGCCATTCGCACCGCCATGATGGTGTCGGTGCTGGCGACCGCGATCGGCTTCACCGCAGTCGGCTTGCAGCAGCAGCCACTGGCGCTGTTCCTGATCTATGCACTGACCTGCATGATGTGGACGCCGACGACCCCGCTGACCGATGCCTATGCGCTGCGCGGTGTCGCGCGCTACGGGCTCGACTACGGGCCGTTGAGGCTGTGGGGTTCGGCGGCGTTTGCCGCCGGCTCGCTCGCCTGCGGCTTTCTCGTCGACCACATCGCGGCGCGCGATCTCATCTGGGTGATCGTCGCATGGGCTGTGGTGGCAGTCGGCGCCAGCCTGCTGCTGCAGCCGCTCGACGATGTCAGGCGAAAGACGGCCGAGACGCATCCAACCAAGGCGCTGCTGCGCGATGGCGGCTTCTGGGCCGTGATCGCGGCGGCCGCGCTGATCCAGGGCAGCCACGTCGCCTATTACACGTTCTCGGCCATCAACTGGCAGCTCCACGGTCTCGGCGGGCTGACGATCGCGGGGCTGTGGACGTTGGGCGTGATCGCCGAGATCGTCGTGTTCGCGCTGTCGCCGCGCTTCTCGCTGCATCCGTCCACGCTGATCGCGATCGGGGGGCTAAGCGCCGTGGTGCGCTGGATCGTTACCGCCAACGAGCCGCCGCTCGCGCTGCTTGCGATCGTGCAGCTCGGCCACGGCCTGACCTTCGGCATGACCATTGTCGGCACGATGAATTTGCTGGTGCAGCGTGTGCCCGCGCATCAGATCGCACGCGGGCAGGGCTATTATGCCGCGTGCAGCGGATTATTGGGCGCGACGACCTCGATCGCGTCAGGCGCGATCTACGCCCGCATCGGCGACAGCCTGTACTACGTCATGGCTGCGATGGCCGCTGCCGGTGCGCTCGTGATCTGGTCGGCGCGGCATCGGCTGATCGCTCAGCCCCAGAGCGAAGGGGCCGGCGGATAGACCAGGCTGTCGTCATAACGAAGGCCATGGTCGCGATCGTGCGCCAGCAGCAGCGGGCCGTCGAGATCGACGAAGCGCGCCTGCGGCGTCACCAGCATGGCCGGGGCCATCGACAGCGAGGTCGCGACCATGCAGCCGATCATGATCTCGAAGCCGAGCGCCTGCGCGGCGTCGGCCATGGCGAGGGCCTCGGTGAGGCCGCCGGTCTTGTCGAGCTTGATGTTCACGGCGTCGTAGCGCGCGCGCAAGGGAGCGAGCGAGCCCCGGTCGTGCACGCTCTCATCGGCGCAGACCACGAGCGGGCGCTTGATCCGCGCCAGCGCGTCATCCTTGCCCGCTGGCAATGGTTGCTCGACCAGGGTGACGCCGACGGCATCGCAGGCGGCAAGGTTCCGCTCCAGATTGGCCTCGGTCCAGGCCTCGTTGGCATCGACGATCAGCTCGGATTCGGGAGCGGCCTTGCGCACGGTCGCAATCCGCTCCGGATCGCCGTCGCCGCCGAGCTTGATCTTGAGCAGCGGACGGTGCGCGGCCCTGGCGGTCGCCGTGGCCATGGCCTCGGGGGTGCCTAGCGAGATCGTGTAGGCCGTGGTGCGCTCGCCGGGGACCGGACGGTCGAGCAGGTTCCAGGCCCGCAGGCCCGCCGCCTTGGCCTCCAGGTCGATCAGGGCGCAGTCCAGCGCGTTACGGGCGGCACCGGGCGGCATGGCGGCTTGCAGGGCCTTTCGCGACAGGCCGCCCGCCACGGCCGCCTGCATGGCCTGGATAGCCGCCAAGGTCGCCTCGGGGGTCTCGCCATAGCGCGGATAGGGCACGCATTCACCGCGGCCAGTCAGGCCGTTCCGGCTGATTTCGGCCACGACGGTCACGGCCTCGGTCTTGGCGCCCCGGCTGATGGTGAAACTGCCGGCGATGGGAAAGCGCTCGATTCGCGCGGTAAGGGCCGGAACTTTGCTGGAAGTCATTTTGAACTCTGGCGAAATCTGAACCTGCTAGTTACCTCTAGCAACTAACATTAAGCAGTTGGGGATACCTTCTCTGGGTAAGGGCGCGTGCGCAACCATCCGATTTTCTCCGCCCCGGCACGGGAGCGGACATCTTGAGTAGCGATCCGAAGCTGGAACGGATTGCGAAGGGCAATGCGCTGGCACTCTGCGCCACCGGAACCTGGACCGCGAGCTTCGCGCCGGTCCTGGAGCGGATGGTGGCGGATGCCGAGAAGTTGGCCGGCAGCCCCCAAAACATCTTCATCGACGTCTCCGAGGTCGCCAAGCTCGACACGTTTGGCGCCTGGCTGATCGAGCGGCTGCGCCGCAGCCTGACGCAAGGCGCGGTCGAAGCACAGATCGCGGGCCTCTCGGCGAACTATTCGAGCCTCGTGGACGAGGTGCGGCGGGTCAGGGCAAATCCTGTGATCGACTCGGGCACGATCACCATCACCGGCATGCTGGAGCAGATCGGCCGCACTGTGGCCGGCGTCGCCGGTACGGTGGCAGGCCTCGTCGACATGCTCGGCGCGGTGCTCGCGGCAGGCTTTCGCACACTGATCCACCCCCGCTCGTTCCGCCTGACATCGACCGTGCACCACATGGAGCAGGTCTGCTGGCGCGCGGTGCCGATCGTGGTGCTGATCACCTTTTTGATCGGCTGCATCATCGCGCAACAAGGCATTTTCCATTTCCGCCGCTTTGGCGCCGACATCTTCGTCGTCGACATGCTGGGCGTGCTGGTGCTGCGCGAGATCGGCGTGCTGCTGGTCGCGATCATGGTCGCGGGCCGCTCGGGCAGCGCCTACACCGCCGAGCTCGGCTCGATGAAGATGCGGGAAGAAATCGACGCGCTGCGCACCATGGGCTTTGACCCGATCGAGGTGCTGGTGCTGCCCCGCATGCTGGCCCTGGTGCTGGCGCTGCCGATCCTGGCCTTCCTCGGCGCGATGGCCGCGCTCTATGGCGGCGGCCTGGTCGCCTGGCTCTATGGCGGCGTCGATCCCGAGGCGTTTCTGTTGCGCCTGCGCGACGCCATTTCGATCGACCATTTCATCGTCGGGATCGTGAAAGCGCCGGTCATGGCCGCGGTGATCGGCATCGTCGCCTGCGTTGAGGGCCTCGCCGTGCAGGGCAGCGCGGAATCGCTCGGACAGCACACCACGGCGTCCGTGGTGAAGGGCATCTTCTTCGTCATCGTCATGGACGGCGTGTTCGCCATCTTTTTCGCCTCGATCGGGATGTGACGATGGCGCAAGAAACTCAAAACGGGATTCAAGATCCCATCATCCGCGTCCGCGACATCACCGTGCAGTTCGGCGCCACGCGCGTGCTCGACGGCCTCGACCTCGACGTCAAGCGCGGCGAGATTTTGGGTTTTGTCGGTCCCTCGGGCGCGGGCAAGTCGGTGCTGACGCGTACCATCATCGGCCTCGTGCCGAAGATTGCGGGCTCCATCGAGGTGTTCGGGGTCGATCTGGATTCCTCCAACACTTCGCAGCGCCGCAACGTGGAGCGGCGCTGGGGCGTGCTGTTCCAGCAGGGCGCTCTGTTCTCCTCGCTGACGGTGCGGCAGAACATCCAGTTTCCGATGCGCGAATATCTGCGGGTGTCGCAGCGGTTGATGGACGAGATCACCATGGCCAAGCTGACCATGGTCGGCCTCAAGCCCGAAGTTGCGGATCGCTTTCCCTCGGAGCTCTCGGGCGGCATGATCAAGCGCGTTGCACTGGCGCGCGCGCTCTCGCTCGATCCTGATCTGGTGTTCCTGGACGAGCCGACCTCGGGCCTGGATCCGATCGGCGCCGGCGATTTCGACGAGCTGGTCCGGACGCTCCAGCGCACTTTGGGGCTGACCGTTTTCATGGTAACCCACGACCTCGACAGCCTTTACACAGCATGTGACCGCATCGCCGTTTTAGGGAACGGTAAGATCATTGCGGCAGGGTCGATCGCCGACATGCAGGCCTCGCAGCATCCCTGGCTGAGGCAATATTTCCATGGCAAGCGCGCTCGCGCGGTGATGGGCTGAGGTGCCGGAGTAGCTGATGGAAACGCGGGCAAATTACGTACTGATCGGATCGTTCACGCTGGCGGTGATCGCCGCGGCGATCGGCTTCGTGCTGTGGTTCCAGTCGCTGCACTCCGTCAAGCAGCGCAGCCCGTTCCGAGTCGTGTTCGAGGGCCCGGCGGCGGGCCTGCGCAACGGCGGCAGCGTTAATTTCAACGGTATCCGGGTGGGTGAGGTCGTCTCGGTGAAGCTCGACAACCCGCGGCGGGTTGTCGCACTCGCCATGGTCGAGAACAACACGCCGCTCCGCAAGGACACGCTCGTCGGGCTCGAATTCCAGGGCCTGACCGGCGTTGCCGCGATCTCGCTCAAGGGCGGCGAGGAGGCGGCTCCGCCACCGCCGCTCGATGAGGACGGCATCCCGACGCTGACGGCCGACCCCAACAAGCTCCAGGACGTCACTGAAGCCATCCGCGGCACGCTGCAGAACATCAACAAGATCGTCGCCGACAATCAGGAATCGGTGAAGAACTCGCTGAAGAATCTCGAGACCTTCACCAATTCGCTCGCGCGCAACGCCGAGAAGATCGATGGCGTGATGGCCAAGGTCGATGGCGTGATGCTCAAGGCCGACAGCCTCATGCTCGGCCTCAATACGCTCGCCGGCGGCAAGGACGGCGGCGAGCTGTTCCAGGCGGTGAAATCGATCCGCGAGCTCGCCGACGATTTCGACAAGCGCTCCGGCGCGTTGATGACGGACGGCCGCCGGACGCTGGGCGACATCAGCCGCGCCGTGAACAACTTTGACCGCAACCCGACCCGCGTCCTGTTCGGCGCGAGCAACAGCGCGCCGGCAGCGGCACCGCCGCCTGCCGAGCCGCCGAAGCCCGAGCGCAGGCGGCAGTAGACGGGTAATCCGCGTCTCTCTCCTCGCAATGACGGTGCTTGGAGATGCAGCGCAATCACCTCTCGTGTCCCGGACGCGCTGCAGCGTGCAACGCTGCTGCGCAGAGCCGGGACCGAGCAGGCAACACGGTACAGTGCCGCGCGATGGGCCCCGGCTCTGCAGCGGATCGCCGAGGAGTCGCTGCGCTGCGTCCGGGCACGAGACGCCTACGATCACTCCAAACAAAAACGGAGGCCGTGAGGCCTCCGTTTTCTATTCGCTATTCGTTGTCGCTACCCGCGCTCACCCCAGCCGCCCCGCGCTGTGGGCGAGCAGGGTGTACACCAGACCCGTCTCCGAGGTCAGGTGGCTGCGCAGCTCCTGCGGGCCGCGGCCGTCGCGGGCGACTTCGTCGAGCAGGCGTTCGAACTCGGCGACATAGCGGTCGACCGTGCCCTTGAAGTTGCGGTCGGCGCGGTACTTGCGGGCGACCTCGTCGAAGGCCTTCTGGCCGGCGGGCGTGTAGAGGCGCTTGGTAAAGGCCTTGTTCTCGCCGCGCTGATAACGGTCCCACATCTCGGCCGCGAGGTTGCGGTCCATCAGCCGGCCGATGTCGAGCGTCAGCGATTCCAGCGGATTGCTGCTGGCCTGCGGGGCCTGCGGCTGCGGCGAGGGTGCCGCACGGCCGCGGGGCGCCTCACGTCCGGTCGGCGCGCCCTGGTTGGCGTCCGTGCGGTTGAGGAGGTCCGACAGCCAGCCGTCACGGCCCTGGTCGTTGCTGGAAGGCGCAACCGGCGGCGCTTCGGTGCGGCGCGCGGGCGCGGGCATGCCGAGATCCGGCGGCGGCAGCGTCGAGGCGCTGCCGGTGTCGCGGACGCGGGTCTCGCTGCTGCGGGCGCCGACGGTTGCCATCATCGGTTCTTCCTGCTGGCGCTGCACGCTGGCGCGGCCCGTCGTCGAGACGTCGAGACCACGGCCGTGCTGGGCCACGATGCGGTTGAGCTCGGCGAGGGCCTCGATCTGGTCGACGATCACCTTGCGCATCTGCGCCGTGCTCTCGGCGGCCTCCTGCGGCATCTCGAGCACGCCGCGGCGCAGCTCGTTGCGGGTGGCTTCGAGCTCGTTGTGCATCTCGAACGCCATCTGCTTCATGCTGGAGACGAGGTTGGTGAACTTCTCGGTCGACTGCTTGAACATCGCATCCGCCTCGTCCGTGGTCTGGCGGTAGATGTCGTGCATGGACTCGACGGTCTGCCGGTGCTCCTCCTCGGACGCCGCGCGCACCGCCTCGAACTGGCGGGTGATCGCGGCCGAGCCTGCGCCGGCGGTCTCCGCGACGACGCGGGCGATGTCGCGGGCGCGCTCTTCGGCGGCGGCCAGCGATTCATCGAGCAGGCCAGTGAAGCGCGACAGACGCTGGTCGAGATCGGTGGTGCGCAGGTCGATCGTGGTGACGAGCGATTCCAGCGCCAGCTTGCGCTCGGCGAGCGAGGCGGTGGTGTTCTTGTTGCTCTGCTCGACGACCTGGGCGGCCTCGACCAGCGCCTTGCCGTGGGCGTCGAACTGGGTCGAGAGCTCGCCGAGGTCCTGCAGCGCCCGCGTGGTCTTCGTGTTGAAGACGTTGAGCTGGTCTTCCAGGTTCTGCGTCGCGGCGCCGTTGCGCGAGGTGACGTCGTTCATCGCCGAGACGAAGTCGGCGACACGCGTCACCAGCGCCCGCTCGAGCGAGTTGAGGTTGTCGTGCGCACCGGTCAGCACCTCCTGGAGCAGGATGTTGCCTTCGCGCAGACGCTCGAACAGGGCGACCGTGTCGGTGCGCAGGATCTTGCTGGTCTCCTGCATCTCGGTGACGGCCGCGATCGAGACCTGGCGCGACTGGTCGATCGCCGAGCGCGAGGCCTGCTCGAGGTCCTTGAGCGACTTGCCGACCGCGCCGGTCGCCATCTCGCTCGCCGCGTTGATGGTGCGGGCGACTTCCGAGCCGTTGCCCATCATGGTCTGCGAGAAGGCATGGCCGCGCGTCTCGATCGACTTCAGCGCATCGGAGGTGACGCGGTCGATGTCGAGCGTGAGCTGGCTGGTCTTCGAACCGATCGCGTCGACGAGGGCGCCGCGCTTGGCGTCGATCATGTTGGTCAGGCGGTCGGCCTGCTGCTGCACGTAGGTGACGATTTCGTCGGTCTTGCCGGTCATGGCCTGGCCGAAGCTGGAGCTGGCGGCGAGCACCGAGCGCTCGACGTCGGCCGAACTCGACTTGACGCGCGAGCTCGCCTCGTTGGAGGCGTTGATCAGCGCGTTCTGGGCGTTGAGCGCGCTGGTCTGGATATCGTTGGTCGCATTGGTCGTGGCCGTGCTGAGCACGCGCTCGATCTCGGTCGAGATCGTGCGGATCTGGCTCGCGGCATCCGCCGACGTCGATGTCAGCGAGGTCTGGGCCTCACGCGCGCTGTTGAGGATGGTCGAGGCGGTGTCGGCACCGACCGAGGTCAGCGTGCGCTCGATATCCGTGGTCAGCGACTTGATCTGGCTGGCCGCATCCGTCGAGGCGGAGATCAACGTTCCCTGCGCCTCGCGCACGCCGCTGGTGAGCGCCTCGATGGTGGCGCCGCCGGCGGTCGCCAGCGCGCGCTGCATCTCGGCTGCCAGCGAACGGACCTGGCCGGTCTGCTCGGCCGAGACGGAGAGCAGGGTGCTCTGGGCGTCGCGGGCGCTGGTGGTGATCGCCTCGGCGGTCGACTGCCCGACCTGAGAGAGCGAACGATGCACTTCGGCCGCGAGCGACTTGACCTGGCTCGCCGCATCCGAGGACGCATTGACGAGCGTGCTCTGCGCTTCGCGGGCGCCGGTCATGATGGTCTCTGCGGTCGAGGTGCCGGCCATCGAGAGCGAGCGCTGCACGTCGGAGGACAGCGCCTTGATCTGGTTGGCGGTCTCGCTCGAGGCCGCGATCAGCGCGCTCTGCGCATCGCGGGCGCCGGCGGTGATCGCCTCGGCCGTGCTGGTACCGGCCAGCGACAGCGAACGCTGCACATCGGCGGTGAGCGTCTTGACGTGGTTGGCCGCGTCCGAGGACGCCGTGACGAGCGTGGTCTGCACCTCGCGGGCGCCGGCCAGGATCGAGGCTGCGGTGGCAGAACCGGTCGCCGACAGCGTGCGTTCGACGTCGGCTGCGAGCCCCTTGATCTGGTTGGAGGCGTCGCCGGAGGCGGCGACCAGGGTCGACTGCGCCTCGCGGGCGCTGGTCAGGATCGAGTTCGCAGCACCGGTGCCGACCGCCGTCAGCGCGCGCTCGACCTCGGACGAGGTCATCTTGAGCTGGGCGTTGACGTCGGAGGAGACCGTCATCAGCGACTGCTGCGCGGTGCGCGCACCGGTCTGGATCGTCTCGCTGGTGTTGACCACGAGGTTGGTGAGCGAACGCTCGGCGTCCTCGACATGCGAGCGGATCGCGGTCGAGATCATTTCGGCGCGGGACATCATGTCCTCGCTCGCCTGGCGGCCGCTGCTTTCGATGCGGCCGGCGACGGCCTCGACACGCGAGCCGAGCAGGTCCTCGAACTGCGCCACGCGCACGTCGATGTCGCTGGCGACCGAGCCGACCTTGGTCTCGATGGCCTGGTGGATGTCCTGGAAGCGTGCTGTGACCGTGTCGGTCAGATGCGTGCTGCGGCCGTCGATGATCTCGGTGACGCCGGTGATGCGGCGGTCGATCGCCTCGATCGCCTGCGCGGTGCCGTCGGTGAGCGTCGAGGTCAGCAGCGTCAGGCGGGTGTCGATCGACTGCACGGCCTGCCCGGCGCCGTTGGTCAGCGCCGTCGTCAGATAGGTGAGGCGGCTGTCGACCGACTCGAGTGCTTGCGACGCGCCGCTGTTGAATGTCGTCGTCAGATGCGTCAGGCGGCTATCGATCGTCTGGATCGTCTGCGATGCGCCGTCGGTCAGCGTTGTGGTGAGGTTGGTCAGACGGGAGTCGATGGCCTCGAGGGCCTCGGACGCGCCGCCAGTCAGCGTCGTTGTGAGGTGCGTCAGCCGCGTATCGACGGATTGGATCGCCTGGGCGGCGCCGTCGGTCAGTGTCGTGGCGAGCGTGTTGAGGCGCGCGTCGATCGTTTCGGTCACGGACTTGGCGCGGACGTCGAACGACTGCTCGAGTGCGCCGACGCGGCCGACAAGCTGCTCGTCGAAGGTCTTGATGTGGCCTTCGATCGTGCCGTCGAGGCTGGAGATCTTGCCGTTCAGCGAGGCGTCGAGATTGGTGACGCGTTCGCCGATCACGGTCTCGAACTGCACCAGGCGCTGGTCGAGCACAGCGGTGATCTCGCCGCCGTTGGAGGTGAAGCGGGTGTCGAAATTGTCGACATAGGTCTTCAGCGATTCATGGATGTCATGGGTGCGCTGGCCCATGCGCTCGACGATCTCGCCGCCGAACGTCTTCACGGTGCGGTCGAATTCGGAGATGTGGCGGGTGATCAGCGCGCCCAGCGTGCCGGAGTCGCGGGCGAACTTCTCGACCAGCTCGGTGCCCTGGTTCTTCACCAGTTCGTCGAACGCGCTCATCTGGAGTGAGAGCGAGTCGTGCGCGGTCTCGGTCTGGCTGACGACCTTGGCGACGAGCGTGTTGACCGTGGCGTCGAGCGCCTCGCTCGCCTTGTCGCCGGAGGTCATGATGTGGCCGGCGAGGCGGTTGCCGGCGTCGTCGATCTTGGCGGAGAGGTCGTTGGAGCGCAGCTCGAGCTCGAGCAGCAGCGAGTCCGACGAATTCTTCAGGCTATCGTGCACCTGCTCTGTGCGGTCGGAGATGCCGTCGACGATCGCCGAGGAGCGTTGCTCGAACTCGCCGGTGATGCGGTCGATGCGCTCGTTCAGCATCTCGTGGACGCGATCGGCGAGGTCGACGAACTCGTCGTGGACGTGGCCGGTCTTGAAGTTGAGGCTGGTGGTCAGCCGCTCGCTGGCGTCGAGCACCGCGCGCGTGGTCTCGTTGCTGGCTTCCTCGAGGCGGTCGAGCAGGTCGCCGCCGCGCTCGCCGAGCGCCAGGATCATGTTGTCGCCGGCATTGCTCAGCGCGCCCGTGATGTGGGCGCCGCGCTCTTCGAGAGCGCCGGTGATGGACTTGGCGACCTCGTCGACGCGCGAGGCGATCGCGTCCGAGATCAGCGCGATGTCATGGCGCAAATCGATCTGCACGCCCGAGATGGCGCTGCGGACCTGCTCGGCCTGGCCGACCAGGTTGTCGCGCTGATGCGCGATGTCCTGGAGCAGGGCGCGGATGCGCACTTCGTTGTCGGAATAGGCGCGCTCAAGAGCTGCGACCTCGTTGGCGACCAGCGTCTCGAGCTCGCCGGCGCGCGCAATGGCGCGCTCGATGCCGTCGCCCATTGCCGCGACCTCGCGGCGGATGGCCTGGCCGACGGTGACCATGGAATCGGAGGCCGAGCCTTCCGGCTCGGAGAAGCGGATCGCGACCTGCGCCATCGCCTGCGCGACCGCACTCATTTGCTGGCCGCGCCAGACCAAGCTCGCCAGGAAGAAGAACAGCATGATCGGTGCGAAGAACATCGTGACGAGGCCGGCAATGGCCAGCACGCCGCCACTCTGGCCCATCGCCGCCTGGATCGAGGGCAGGAAGCCGACCGTCAGCGCGGCGCAGGCCGCGAGCCAGACGACGGTGAAGATGATCGCGCCGGTATAGATGTTGCGGGTCGGGCGTCCCGTCTGCAACGTTTGCAGCAGCTGGCCGATGGTCGCGCGGTCGTCGTTGGCGGCGCGGCGCGAGGAACGCGGCTCCTCGATCGGGTCGAACACGGCACGTTCGTTGGCGGCAGCACGCGGCTCGAAGCTCGGCTCGTCGAACATCGGGGGAGCGGGCGGCGGCATGGAAGATGCCGTTTCGTTGCGCATGGACGCGCTGCGGCTGGTATCGGCCGCCGTGTCGCTGATGTTCAGGGCTTCCTGGATCGCAGAAAGCGCAACTTCCGTGGGGTCCTTGGCCTTTTTCGGAGTGTTTGCCATGTTCAGTCCGAGCCCTCGTTACTGGTACGCGTCCCCCCGCGAGCCCCGCGCGCTACGCAAGCTCACAGACCGGATCATGCCGCTTACGCGGATTTCCGAGCCGTCCCCACCCGGACGGCTTGTCCGCCAATTTCCAAAACATCCTATTGGCAGAGCGTCGCGAATGAAATGCCTGCGATTAAGACAATCTTAATCATCGTTAACAGGATCGCGCCGTAACGCCTTAGCAATAAATGCAATTCTCCACCGGACTCGCCGGATTGCGGCAACTTTTCGTCAATAAACCGGCAGAATTAGGTAAAACGGCCCGAACATTTCGTTAACCATTTCCATGCTTGGGTGGGGGAACCTGACCGCCGTACCGGCGGACCATCGTGCGATGCCGGGGCCTGCGCCATGACACCTGAACTGCAACGGATGGACTGGATGCCCTCGCCCCCGCTTGCACCGATCGACAGCCCGCTCGATTTCGACCATCTCTCCCGGATGACGCTCGGCGATGCCGAGCTGGAACAGGAAGTGCTCGCGATGTTCGCCGAGCAGGCGGTCCGCCTGATCTCGGCCATGGCGGCTCTGCCGACTGATGCCGGCGCGCTCGCCCACAAGCTCAAGGGCTCGGCGCGCGGGATCGGCGCCTTTGCGGTCGCGGACGCCGCCGCAAGCCTGGAGACTGCGATCCGGATCGGCCACAACCAGCCCCACGCCTTCGCCGCGCTGAAAGAGGCGGTGGCCGAGGTCCGCGCCGCCATCGAGGCGGTCCTGAAGCACTAGGCCGCCGATCCCGTAATATGCGGGCGGCCTACGCACTAGCGCGGGCCTGATCGACCCGTTATAGGACAGCCCAGACCCTCCTTTTTCCCAAGATCGCGGCAGCACGAGCACACATGGCCAAAATTCACTTTGTCGATCACAAGGGCGAAACCCGCACCGTGGACGTCGAGAACGGCGCGACCGTGATGGAAGCCGCCATCCGTAACAGCATTCCCGGCATCGAAGCCGAATGCGGCGGCGCCTGTGCCTGCGCGACCTGCCACGTCTATGTCGACGAAGCCTGGCGCGAGAAGGTCGGCAGCCCCACGCCGATGGAAGAAGACATGCTCGACTTCGGCTTCGACGTGCGCCCGAACTCGCGCCTGTCCTGCCAGATCAAGGTCTCCGACGAGCTCGACGGGCTGGTGGTGGCAACGCCGGAACGCCAGGCCTGAACGCTTCTCGTCTATGCAGCGGGCGGCCCGACCTCGATGCCGCGCTTGTGCCAGGGTCTGAACTTCTCGATTACCTCTGCGGTCAGCGGCGCCGGCCGCCGCGTCGCCTCATCGAGCAGGACGCCGACGGACGTCGCCGAGGCAATGCACGTCCCGTTTGAAAACACGACCTGCTCGAAGGTCACTGACGTCCGTCCCAGTTTCACGACGCCAAGGCCGAGCTCGATCGTGTTCGGCCAGTGCAGCTCGGCGCGGAAATGCATGTCGAGACGCACCATGATCCAGGCGAGGCCCGGCGGCGTCAGCCCGTATTCGGGAAGCTTCATCAGCGTGACACGGCCGGTCTCGAAATAGGTGGCGTAGACCGCGTTGTTGACGTGCTGGTTGGGATCGAGATCCCCGTAGCGGACGTTGTCGCTGAGGCGAAAGGGAAAGTCCTCAAGGCGCGGCGTCGGATCGAGGCGGCTTGGTGCGTTCACCGATTGATCTCCGTCATATCGCATCCCGTTACAGCCCAGTTATCCTGACCCGGCAAGTGGGCGCGGCTGCGGGGCGCTCCCGCTTTTATGCCTTCCCTGATCCATCCCCGTTGGCTAGACAGGCAGGGTCACCTCTGCCCACCGGCGCCGTCCAACCGATAACGATCGATAAAGAGACGATATGAGCGACGTGATCAAAACCGATGTACTGATTATTGGCGCCGGCCCTTGCGGCCTGTTCGCCGCCTTCGAGCTTGGCCTTCTCGACATGAAGGCGCATTTCGTCGACATCCTCGACAAGGTCGGGGGTCAGTGCGCCGAGCTCTATCCGGAAAAGCCGATCTACGACATTCCCGGCATTCCTCAGGTTTCGGGGCAGGGCCTCACCGAGGCGCTGATGGAGCAGATCAAGCCGTTCCATCCGACCTTCCATCTCGGCGAGATGATCGAGACGGTGGAGCGGATCGGCGATCCCGCATTTCGCTGCACCACCGACACCGGCAAGGTGTTCGAATGCAAGGTGGTGGTGATCGCGGCCGGCGGCGGCTCGTTCCAGCCCAAGCGCCCGCCGGTGCCGGGCATCGAAGCCTATGAAGGCAGTTCGGTGCATTACGCCGTGCGCAAGATGGAGACGTTCCGCGACAAGAACGTGCTGATCGTCGGCGGCGGCGATTCCGCGCTCGACTGGACGCTCAATCTGCATCCGCTGGCCAAGCGCATCACGCTGCTGCACCGTCGCGACGATTTCCGCGCCGCGCCCCACAGCGTCGAGCAGATGCGCGCGCTGGTGGCTTCCGGCAAGATGGATCTGCGGCTCGGCCAGGTCACGGCGCTTGCCGGCACTGAGGGCAAGCTCACCGGCGCGACCATCAAGGGCAACGACAACAACGTCACCGAAATTTCCTGCGACACCATGTTGCCGTTCTTCGGACTGACCATGAAGCTCGGTCCGGTCGCAAACTGGGGCATTGCGCTGGAGAACAATCTGGTGCCGGTCGAGACGTCAGCGTTCGAGACCAACGTATCCGGCATCTTCGCCATCGGCGACATCAACACCTATCCCGGCAAGATCAAGCTGATCCTGTGCGGCTTCCACGAGGGCGCGCTGATGTCGCAAAAAGCCCACCGCTACGTGTATCCGGAGAAGCGGCTCGTGTTCCAGTACACGACCTCGTCCTCCAGCCTGCAAAAGAAACTCGGTGTCAACTGACGGCACCGGGGACGGGCAGGCGATGCCCCATGTTTCTGGTGCTGGAATCGTTCGCGAAATCGCCGTAGTCTGCGGCCATTGCAGTGGCGGCTTAGCAAGGTGATCATAATGCGGAAACTCTTTTTCAGCTTTCGGCTGCTCTCGCTCCTCGCGCTCGCGTTGTCGCTTGGCGCGGTGAGGCCGGCTGCGGCGCAAGCGCCGGCTGCGGTGTCGGGCCAGCCAACCGCCGCGGGCCTCTGGCAGAAGGTCGAAGACGGCAAGACGGTGGGGTGGTTCCTCTTCATCGACCATAACGGCATCTTCGAGGGCGTGATTGCAAAGACCTTTCCGCGGCCCGGCGATGACCCGAACGAGATCTGCGCGAAATGCGCCGACGATCGCAAGAACGCACCGGTGCTCGGGTTGTCCTTCATCCGCGACATGAAGCGCGACGGTTTGAAGTATGACGGCGGCAACGTCGTCAATCCGCGCGACGGCAACATCTGGAAGGCCAAGATGACGGTGAGCCCGGATGGCCAGACCCTGACCATGCGCGGCTTCCTCGGCATCTCCCTGTTCGGCAAGGACGAGACCTGGACGCGCCTGCCCGACGCGAACATCGCCCAGGTCGATCCCGCCATCGTCGCAAAGTATCTTCCAGCACAGGCGCCTGCGGCGACCACAAAACCGGCGCCTGCGGCGAAAAAGGGTGGCGCGATGATGATGGCGCCGGCGCCGAAGCAGTAGGGCTGCTCGCGCGGCCGTTGTGTCTCAACTGGTCATTGACGGTCGCGTAGCCCTCATGAGCCAAGCGATATGCGGGGCCGCTTGTCCCGGGTGTCGCTGCGCTCACCCGGGCTACGGCACCGTCAATACGTCCGCGCCACCTTGCAAGGCGTGTAGAGCATGCCGCTGGTGGTGACGACCCGCTCGAGGCATTGCCGGGGATCGGTGATCTCGCCGTCGATCTGGAAATAGTAAGTCTGCGTTCCCAGGCTCAGAACGTAATGCCCCGGCGGAAGTTCGAGCTCTGGATCGCTCGCGTGAACCTCGTACATTTCGGGTGTTGCTGGAATCGGTGCCACTCGGAATGGATAGGCGAAGTTGCGGATGACCCCGGAATCGTCTCCGCCACTCGGCGTCTTGCCTGCGGCGTCGTTCGAATACTCTTTGGCGACCTTCGCCACCACCCGAACCTCGGCGCGCATCGGGCCCGCGTTTGCCGCTTCCCGGCGAAACACGATGAACTTGACACGACCGCTGGGCAAATGGGGCCGATCGGGTTTTTTGAATGCCGCTGAAATCGCGATCCGCATGTCCGGCGCCGCGATGCCGGTTGCGTTCAACTCCGCCAGTGACTGATCGTCGATCAAGGCGTAGATGCCGTAGTCGGTCGGAAGCACGCGCGTCGGTTTCGCCGGAGGCGCGACGGCGGTGACCATCTCCGGCTTGGCGACCGTGACCGTCGGCTCCGGTTTGGGCGGGGCTTGCGCGATCTCCTGGGCGGTCTGCTGAGCGAATTCCTGGAACTTGGGCGTAACCAGCCGGCGCAGCGCGGCGATATTGTCTCGCTGCGAGATGACGAGAGCGACGGCGCCGGCCGCAAGCAGGATGGCCGCCGTACGCTTGATCACCGGCCAGAGCGGACCCGAAGTCGCAGGTGGCTTGCTGCGGGACATCTTGATCTCCGATTGCAGCACCTGAGCGTCGGCGGGCAGGGGATGGCCGACCGTCTCGTCGATCCTGGACGAGGTGAGCTGCTGTTGCGGCAAGCGCTCCAGCGGCGGTTGCTCGCGCGAGAACTTTTCGACCTCCTCGATCGCGACTTCGAGCGCCCGCTTCATCTGGTCGATGTTTTTGGTGTCGGCGTAGGTGAACTGCTCCTGGAGCTTGTAGCGGGCAAGGTCGTAGACCATCTGCCGCCTGGCTTCGGCGTCGTCTTTCACCGTATCGAGCATGCGCGAAATCACGAGCGCGAATTGCACCTGGTTTGCCGGCAGATCGGTGGCGTCCTGCTGGCCAGGGAGCAACTCTTTTGAACTCATAGCGCTGACGGTCCGATGCCTGTCACGCCAACACCCGATTCTCTAGTCGAAACAGCCGGTTAAACAATGCGATAAGGTTCACGGCAACGTTCGTACACGTCCCGGCGCGCCAAGGAAAGCCTCGAAAATGGCTGCTCCAAATCGCTGGAGGTTCATGCATGCAGGACGTGCGCGCCGTGGGCAACAGCGCGCGACAGTAGTTCCCCGGAATGCGCGCTGGCGCCGGATTTGCATAGCTGTCGCAAAGCTGCAGGGGGAGCTGAGTCGCCGTCTCGACGCTTGCCGCCATTCGTGCGGAACGGGACGGCGGTGCCTGTCCCTCGCGGCGCTGACTTCGATCCGCGAGAAAACGATATGAGACTTGCAAGACCGTGTGCGGCGGTGCTGCTCGCGTTGACGGCGCTGCTGGCGACATCGGCGCAGGCACGCGACGACGGGCGCTACGCCAACTCGCCCCTCAAACCCTGGTTCGAGAGCCTGCATAGCGAGTACGGACAATGCTGCTCGGATGCCGACGGCTATGTCGTCGCCGACGTCGATTGGGAATCCGACAAGGGGCGTTACCGCGTGCACCTCGATGACGAATGGGTCATCGTACCCGACGGCGCCGTCATCACCGAGCCGAACAAGATCGGCCGCACCATGGTATGGAAGCACTACATCGACGGCCATCCGCGCGTGCGCTGCTTCATGCCGGGCAGCATGACGTAGAGGTGACGCGTTTTTCCGGGACGACGCACGCCCCGGAAAGACAGGAGCGGCTCAACGCGCCTCGCTCTCCGCATTCACACTCGCAAACCGCTTCACGCGCGGCGACAGCACCGACATTTGCGCCGGCGAAGCCGGCATGCCGGCGACGATCATCGCGGGCGCAGTCGACTGCTCTTCGACGCCGGCGCCGCCGAGCACCTGGACTTGCGCCGCCGAGATGGGAAACGATTTCACTTCGTAAGAGGGAAGCTCGCCAGCGAATGCACCGGCCGAGCTCGCAATCGTCGCGGCGGAAACGGCAATTATTGAAAGAACGCGCATTGGGAAAATCTCCGTGGAAGATGGCAATCGGAGGTTTTGTCGCGTCGATGCCGCAACAGGTTCGCTTGTATACGAACATTCGATCGCAGCCTGCGATTTATTTGATTGCGTGATGCGACACGACGAATGAGGAGGAAGTTTTCCGCGCCAATGTTTCCGGACGGTTTCACGCCGAGGGCGCGCTAGCCGCCTTTCACGTCGAACCTGGACTCTCGCACCGTCGCGTCCGGCCGCTGACGCAAGCCTGGGACAAGCGCAAGTCCGAGGCCGGGACCGCGCGGTGCCGATACCACACCGTTCCTGACAGTGGGAAGATCGGTGACGAGGTCGCGATACCATGTCGCCAAGGTCGCGCGCACGACCTCCTGGAAGATCGCAGTCGGTGCGTGAAGCGCAAGGTGTAGGCCGGCCATCAGCGCCACCGGGCCGGTGCAGTCGTGCGGCGCAAGCGGCTTGTTGTAGGCCTCCGCCAGCGCCGCAATCTTGCGCGCTTCGCTCAATCCGCCGCACCAGGCGATATCAAGCATCACCACGTCGACGGCGTCGGCTGCGAGCAGATTGCGGAAGCTTGCGACGCCCGCCAGCGTCTCGCTGCCGCAGATCGGTGTCTTCACGCGCCGCCTGAGGTCCGCGAGGCCCTGCACATCGTCCATCTTGTTGAGGGGATCCTCGACCCAGAACACGCCGTAGTCTTCGAGTGCGCGGCAGATCCGTTCGGCGGTGTGCGTGCCCCACAGGCTGTGCAGCTCGCACATGATCTCAATGCGATCGCCGACCGCATCTCGGATTTTTCGGAATGGCTCAAGCCCGATCTTGAGGTCGGTGAGCGAGATCGAATGGCCGCCGTTGGCTGCAAAGGGATCGAACGGCCAGATCTTCATGGCACCATAGCCTTCGCCGACGAGGCTCTCGGCCAACGCGCCGGCGTCGCGCATGAAGGCGACCTGGTCGTCATAGGGGCCGAGCGCGGCATCGTCCGCATCGATCTCGCGGCGCCTGGCGCTCTTGGTGTTGTAGGCATAGCCGGCGCAGGTGTTGTAGGCGCGGATCTCCAACCGGCTCGCGCCGCCAAGCGCCTCGTGCACGGGAATGCCGTGGCGCTGGCCCTTGATGTCCCACAATGCGATGTCGATGGCGCTCGCCGCGCGAACCTCCGCGCTGACGCTGTGGAAGCCAAGATAAGGCGTCAGCAACTGGCGCGAGATCGCCTCGATCCGGCGGGAGTCCTGGCCGAGCACCAGCGGTGCCGCGAGCTCATGCACAGCCGCCTCGACGGCCTGCGCGCCACGAAAGCTCTCGCCAAGGCCGGTCAGTCCTTCGTCGGTCTCGATCTCGACCCAGATCAGGTTCGGCCGCTCGTCGATGCGGATCGTGCGCAGGGCCGTGATGCGGGACATTGAGACGTCCTCTTGTGGGTGCGGTTGCCGGTCTTCAAGTCACCGGCGCCGGATTGAACAGCGTGAGGTCGTTGTGGATGCCCCAGCGATCCGACCACGGCTTGGTGCGGCCGGAGGCGACATCGAGGATCAGGCGGAACAGGTCCCAGCCGGTTTCCTCGATGGTCTTCTCGCCGGTGGCGATGCCGCCGGCGTCGAAATCGATCAGGTCCTTCCAGCGTCGCGCGAGCTCGGTGCGGGTCGCGACCTTGATCACGGGTGCAGCCGCAAGGCCGTAAGGCGTGCCACGGCCGGTGGTGAACACCTGCAGCGTCATGCCGGAGGCGAGCTGAAGCGTCCCGCAGATGAAGTCTGACGCGGGGGTTGCCGCAAACAGCATGCCCTTCTGCGTCGCCCTCTCGCCGGGCGAGAGCACGCCGGTGATGGCGGATGAGCCGGACTTGACGATCGAGCCCAATGACTTCTCGACAATGTTGGCGAGGCCGCCCTTCTTGTTGCCGGGCGTGGTGTTGGCGCTGCGATCGGCGCCGCCACGGGCCAGATAAGAATCGTACCAGGCCATCTCGCGCACCAGCGCGCGGCCGACGTCCTCGTTGATCGCGCGTCGCGTGAGCAGCTGGATGGCGTCGCGCACCTCCGTCACTTCCGAGAACATCACGGTGGCGCCGGCGCGCACCAGCAGGTCCGCGGCGAAGCCGAGGGCAGGATTCGCGGTGACGCCGGAGAAGGCGTCGCTGCCGCCGCATTGCAGGCCGATCACGAGATCGGCAGCCGGGCAGGTCTCGCGGGTGCGCTTGTTGAGGATTTTCAGGCGGGCTTCGGCCTGGGTCATGATCGCATCGACGATCGCGCCAAAGCCGTCAAAGGATTCGTCCTGCATGCGCACGATGGCATCGCTGATGCCTTCCGGTACCAGCCGCTCGGGGGCGAGCTTTTCGCAGCCGAGGCTGATGACCAAAATCTCGCCGCCGAAGTTCGGGTTCTGCGCAATATTTTGCAGCGTGCGGATCGGGATCACCGCGTCAGGCGCATTGATGGCAACGCCGCAACCATAGGCGTGGGTCAGCGGCACCACGTCGTCAACGTTCGGATACTTTGGCAAGAGCTCGGCGCGGATGCGCTTCACCGCATACTCCATCGTGCCTTTGACGCATTGCACCGAGGAAGAGATGCCGAGGATGTTTTTCGTTCCGACCGAGCCGTCCGTATTGCGAAAGCCCTCGAAGGTAAAGCCTTCGAGCGGCGGCAGCGGGGCGGGGACGGCGGTGGATATCTCAAGCTTGTCGAGGTCAGGGGCCTCCGGCATGCGGATGCGGACTTCGTCGACCCATTCGCCGGCCAGGATCGGTGCGAGCGCGTGGCCGATCACCTCGCCATAGCGGATGATCGGCTGGTCTTGCGCGATGTCGACCAGCGCCGTTTTGTGTCCCTGCGGCACGAAAGCGCGCAGCGTCAGCCCACAGGCGAAGCGGGAGCCGACGGGAAGCCCGAAATCATTGACCACGATCGCGACATTGTCGCGCTCGTTGAGCTTGATGTAGCGGGGCTGCTCTTTCGCTGCGACGTCCTGGTCCATCTGCTCTTACCTCAGAAACTGGAGTCGTAGGGTGGGCAAAGGCGCAACGCGCCGTGCCCACCATCTTTCACACCGAACGTAAGCGGTGGGCACGCTTCGCTTTGCCCACCCTACGATATCTTCCCCGTGGTTAGCCGGGGAAGGTATAGGCGGTCTTCACCGTCGTGTAGAACTCGCGCGCATAGGAGCCCTGCTCGCGGGCGCCGTAGCTCGAGCCTTTCCGGCCGCCGAACGGCACGTGATAGTCGACGCCGGCGGTCGGCAGATTGACCATCACCATGCCGGACTCGCTGTTGCGCTTGTAGTGCGAGGCGTATTTCAGGCTGGACGTGCAGATGCCGGAGGCGAGGCCGAACTCGGTGTCGTTGGAGATCGCCAGCGCCTCGTCGTAGTTCTTGGCGCGGATGACGGCGGCGACGGGGCCGAAGACCTCCTCGCGCGAAATGCGCATGTTGTTGTTGGCCTCGGTGAACAGCGCCGGCTGAAGGTAATGGCCGGGCGTTTCGCGCTTGAGCAGCTCGCCGCCCCAGGCGAGCTTGGCGCCCTCGTCCTGGCCGATCTTGATGTAGCGCAAATCCTGATCGAGCTGGCTTTGGTCGACCACCGGGCCGATATGCACGCCGGCCTTGAGCGCGTCGTCCACCGTCAGCCCCTTCAGGCGCTCGGTCATTGCCGCAACGAAACGGTCGTGGATGCCTTCGGTGACGATCAGGCGCGAGGACGCCGTGCAGCGCTGGCCGGTCGAGAAATAGGCGCCGTTGATTGCGACCTCGACGGCGGTCTTGAGATCGGCATCGTCGAGCACGACCAGCGGATTCTTGCCGCCCATCTCGAGCTGGAACTTCTTCATCGGATTCGAGAGCACGCAGGCCTGCGCGATCTTGCGGCCGGTCTGCACCGAGCCGGTGAAGGAAATCGCGGCCACATCCGGGTGGTCGAGCAGGGTCTGGCCGACCACCGAGCCGGAGCCGACCACGAGGTTGAACACGCCGGCGGGAATGCCGGAGCGGGCGATGATCTCGGACAGCGCATGGCCGGAACCCGGCACCAGCTCAGCCGGCTTGAACACCACGGTGTTGCCGTAGCAAAGCGCCGGCGCAATCTTCCAGGCAGGAATGGCGATCGGGAAATTCCACGGCGTGATCATGCCGATGACGCCCACCGGCTCACGGGTGAGCTCGACATCGAGGCCGGGACGCACGGACGCACCCTTCTCGCCGATCAGGCGCAGGGCTTCGCCTGCGAAGAACGCAAAAATCTGGCCGGCGCGCGCGACCTCGCCGATACCTTCGGGGAGCGTCTTGCCTTCCTCGCGCGCCAGAAGACGACCGAGCTCTTCCTTGCGGGCGATGATTTCGAGAGAAATCTTGTTCAGCGCGTCATAGCGCACCTGTGGCGTCGACTGCGCCCAGGCGGGGAAGGCGGCCTTGGCGGCGGCAATCGCCTTCTCGGTCTGCGCCTTGTCGGCCTTGGCGTATTCGCCGACGAGATCGTTGGTGTTGGAGGGGTTGATATTCTTGGTGATGCCGGAGCCATCGACCCATTCGCCGCCGATGAAGTTCTTCAGGATCGCAGTCATCTCATTCCTCCAGAGTTTCTTAGCGAACTAGGCACGGACGCTTGTCGTCAAAGGTCCAGCCCGGGATCAGGTCCTGCATGGCCATAGCGTCATCACGGGCGCCAAGTCCATGCTTCTTGTAGAGCTCATGCGCCGCTTCGATGGCGGCGCGGTCGATCTCGATGCCGAGGCCAGGGCGATCCGGCACGGCGATCTTGCCGCCCCTGATCTGGAGCGGCTCTTTGGTCAGCGCCTGGCCGTCCTGCCAGATCCAGTGCGTGTCGATCGCGGTGACCTTGCCGGGGGCGGCGGCGCCGACATGGGTGAACATGGCGAGCGAGATGTCAAAGTGGTTGTTGGAGTGCGAGCCCCAGGTCAGGCCGTTGTCACGGCAGGTCTGGGCGACGCGCACCGATCCCTGCATGGTCCAGAAATGGGGATCGGCCAGCGGAATGTCCACCGCGCCGAGGCGCAGCGCGTGGGAGAGCTGGCGCCAGTCGGTGGCGATCATGTTCGTCGCTGTGGGCAGGCCCGTGGTGCGGCGGAACTCGGCCATGATCTCGCGGCCGGAGAAGCCGCCTTCCGCGCCGCAGGGGTCCTCGGCGTAGGCGAGGATGCCGTGCATGTTCTTGCAGAGGCCGATCGCCTCGTCGAGCGACCAGGCGCCGTTGGGATCGAGCGTGACGCGTGCATTGGGGAAGCGCTTTGCAATCGCGGTGACGGCTTCGATCTCCTGCTCGCCGCGCAGCACGCCGCCCTTGAGCTTGAAATCGGCGAAGCCGTAATGGTCGTGGGTCGCTTCCGCGAGCCGCACCACGGTCTCGGGCGTCATCGCCTCCTGATGGCGGAGGTTGAACCAGTCGGGCTTGCCGGTCTCGCCCTTGACGTAGTCGAGCTTCGACTTGCTGATATCGCCGACGAAGAAGAGATAGCCGAGCGTCTCGACGCTCTTACGCTGCTGGCCTTCGCCGAGCAGCGCTGCGACCGGCAAATTGAGATGCTGGCCGAGCAGGTCGAGCAGCGCGGATTCGATCGCCGTGACCGCATGGATCATCACGCGCAGGTCAAACGTCTGCTTGCCGCGGCCGCCGGCGTCGCGGTCGGCGAAGGCCGTGCGAACGTCAGCGAGGATGTTGTTCATCGCGCCGACGGTCTTGCCGATCACGAGATCGCGCGCGTCCTGGAGCGTCTGCCAGATCTTTTGCCCGCCCGGCACCTCGCCCACGCCGGTGTGGCCGGCATTGTCGGTGAGGATGACGATGTTGCGGGTGAAGAACGGCGCATGCGCGCCGCTCAGATTGAGGAGCATGCCGTCGCGGCCCGCGACCGGAATCACCTGCATCGATGTGACGACCGGTGCACCAGCGACTGACGCGCCGGAAATGTCAGTCTGGGCCATCGCACGCACCTCCCTGTTGTCTTCCTCTTATTCTGCAGCCTGTTGTGACGATCGGATGGCGGGCAGATTTTGCACCAGCGCGGCCACTTCCGCCATCTCCTGCTCGGTCAAATCGGTCAGCGGCGGGCGAACCGGCCCGGAATCTCGGCCGATCACCTTCATGCCGGCCTTGATGATCGAGACCGCGTAACCCTTCTTGCGGTTGCGGATCGCGATCAGCGGCAGGATGAAATTCTTCAGCCCGGCATTGATCGTCTCATGGTCGCGCTTGCGCACGGCGGCGTAGAAGTTGGTCGCGAACTCCGGAACGAAGTTGAACACGGCCGAAGAATAGGTCGTCACGCCCATGTCGAGATAGGGGAGCGCGAAGGTCTCGGCCGTCGGCAGGCCGCCGACATAGGTCAGGCGATCGCCGAGCTTGGTGTAGACGCGGGTCATCAGCTCGATGTCGCCGATGCCGTCCTTGTAGCCGACCAGGTTCGGGCAGCGCTCGGCCAGGCGGGCCAGCGTATCGGGCTGGAGGATGGCGTTGTCGCGGTTGTAGACGATGACGCCGATCTTCACGGAGGCGCAGATCGCCTCGACATGGGCGGCAAGGCCGTCCTGCTCGGCATGGGTGAGATAGGGCGGCAGCAGCAGCAGGCCGTCGGCGCCGGCCTTTTCCGCGCCGATCGCGATCTCGCGCGCGGTGGCGGTGCCGTAGCCGGTGCCGGCGAGCACGGGCACGCGGCCCTTGGTTTCTTCGACTGCGATCTTGACGACATGCGGCACTTCAGACGGCGTCAGCGAGAAGAACTCGCCGGTGCCGCCGGCGGCGAACAGACCGGCGACGTCATAGCCGCACAGCCAGTCCATGTTGGCGCGGTAGGTTGCCTCGTCGAAGGAATAGTCAGCCTTGAACGGCGTGACGGGGAAGGACAGGAGGCCCGATCCGATCTTCTGGGCCATTTCCTGGGGGGTCATTTTGCTCATGAGCGCTGCTCCCTGATTGCGTGTTGTGGAGGAGGGGGGCTTGAGGCCTCCGCGTCCATGCGCCGTGGTTTAGGAGACCGTTCGATGCGCGTCCAAGCCAAAGCCTATATCGACCGATGCGGATTGAGCATCAATCCTCCATCACCTCCGCGGAGGACAATTCGCCGGCGATTTTGACCAGCGCCGCCAGCAGCGGATCCTCGTTGTCGCGGCGCCAGACCATGAACAGCTCGACGGGGATGCGCGTGCGCAGCTTCAGGGGCCGCAGGCGGACGTCGGAGATTTTCAAGCCGGCGGCCGCGGCCGGCACGATCGCAAGGCCGAGGCCGGCGCGGACCATTGCGAGGATCGAGTGGATCTGGCTGAGATGCTGGACATAGCGCGGCAGCACGTCGGCCCGGGTGAACAGCGCGACCAGGAGGTCGTGGAAGTAGCGGCTCTCATAAGGCGAATACATCACGAAGGGCTGGCCGTCGAAATCCTTGATGGTGATGGTTTCCGCATTCGCCAGCGGATGCTTTTTCGGGATCGCGGCGAGCAGGGGCTCGGCGACGACGCGGCGGCTGGCGATTTCCGGCCGCGCGATCGGCGGCCGGAGCAAGCCTGCATCGATCTGACCTGATGTCAGCGCCTCGAACTGGTCGCCTGAGACCATCTCCTTCAGCGAGAAGTCCACCTCCGGCAGCCTGGCGCGGCAGGCCGCGACGAGCTCGGGAAGGAAGCCGTAGGCGGCGGCGGCCGTGAAGCCGATCTTCAGCGAGCCGGTTTTTCCGAGCGCAATGCGGCGGGCGACCTGCGAGGCGCTTTCCGCCAGCTTCAGGATGCGCCGCGCCTCCGGCAGGAAGCTGCGCCCCGCAGGCGTCAGGCGTACCGAGCGGCTGGTGCGCTCCAGTAGCGGCGCATCGATGATGTGCTCGAGCACCTGGATCTGCCGCGACAGCGGCGGCTGGGTCATGTTCAGGCGCACGGCGGCGCGGCCGAAATGCAGTTCTTCGGCCACCGTGACGAAACAGCGGAGCTGGTTGAGGTCGAACATCGATACATGCCTTAGATGAATAAGGCGTTTCCCCGGCGCTTCTAGCATCGATCACTCCCAAAACAAAGACGGCGGCTGAAGAAGCCGCCGTTGAGTTGCCTGTCCCGCTCCGATCACTCGGAGCGCTCAGGAGGAACGTTTGAGCACCACCCGCTCGATCTTGCCGACGATCACGAGGTAGGCGAATGCCGCCACCAGCGCGTTGGCGCCGACGAACAGCAGCGCCCCGTTGAAGGAGCCGGTCGCGGCCAGGATGTAGCCGATCACGATCGGCGTAGAGATCGAGGAGAGGTTGCCGAAGGTGTTGAACAGGCCGCCGGAGACGCCGCCGGCTTCCTTGGGCGAGGTGTCGGAGACGACCGCCCAGCCGAGCGCGCCGATGCCCTTGCCGAAGAAGGCGAGCGCCATGAAGCCGACCACCAGCGCCTGTCCGTCGACATAGTTGCAGGCGATGATCGACATCGACAGAAGCATGCCGCCGACGATCGGGATTTTCCGTGCCATGGTCAGCGAGCCGGTCTTGCGCAGGATAGCGTCGGAGATGACGCCGCCGAGCACGCCGCCGATGAAGCCGCACAGCGCCGGCAGCGTCGCGACGAAGCCGGCTTGCAGGATCGACAGGCCGCGCTCCTTGACGAGGTACACCGGGAACCAGGTCAGGAAGAAATAGGTCAGCGTGTTGATGCAGTACTGGCCGAGATAGACGCCGAGCATCATGCGGTTGGAGAGCAACTGGCGGATGTGGTCCCATCCGGAGCCGGACTCGGGCGCGCGCTCGCGCTTCAGATCGTCTTTGGGCGCATCGAGGTCGACCAGCGCGCCGCCTTCCCTGATGTAGTCGAACTCGGCCTCATTGATGCCGGGATGCTCCTTCGGGCCGTACACGGTCTTGATCCAGACCAGGCCCATGATGACGCCGAGCCCGCCCATCACGAAGAACACGTAGCGCCAGCCGTAATCATGCGCGATCCAGCCCATCAGCGGCGCGAAGATCACGGTCGCGAAATACTGCCCCGAGTTGAAGAAGGCCGACGCGGTGCCGCGCTCATTGCCTGGAAACCAGGCCGCGACGATGCGGGCATTGGCGGGGAAGGACGGCGCTTCCGCGACACCGACCAGGAGGCGAAGCGCGAACAGCACGGTGATAGCCGTGCCGGCGCTGAGGAAGCCGACCCAGCCCTGCATCATCGTGAACAGCGACCAGACGATGATGCTGAAGGCATAGACGAGGCGCGAGCCGTAACGGTCGAGCAGCCATCCGCCCGGCACCTGCGCGGCGACATAGGACCAGCCGAAAGCCGAGAAGATCCAGCCCATGGCGACGGGATCGAGATGGAGTTCCTTGGAGAGCGCGGAGCCCGCGATCGAGAGCGTGGCGCGGTCGGCATAGTTCACGGTCGTGACCAAGAACAACATGGTCACGATGAACAACCTGACGCGAGACCTCCTCACGTCCGTTGCGGACACCACTGCGCTCATCACGCGCCTCCTTGAACTCGAAATGTTTCCTCGATGCGACTCCTAGAGGCGCGCGCGGCAAAGTGTCCAAGTTGAAGGGAGTATCGATCGATGCCGTCTTTGGATTGATGGAACGTCGGGGCACACTGTCGTCGTTCCCCGCGAAGGCAATGAAGTAAGCCGCGGCTTCTCGATTCAATCACTGCAGTCACGGAGTACTGGATCGCCCGCCTTCGCGGGCGATGACACCGAATGTTGGGGAGCGCGCCTGCGCGCGCGCTTACCGCTGCACGCCCGGCAGCAGTGGCGCGAGCAGTCCGCGCGTGACACCCGGCGGCACGGCATCAAGGCCGAGCACCGCGCTTGCGGCCGGCAGCGTGGCATCCGCCATCGCAGCGTGTCCTTCTGCGCTCGGATGCACGGCGCCGCCATACACCGCCGAGAGCACGCCCCAGGTCGCGTCGTGGATGTCGGTCGGCTGGCTCGCGGCCGGTAGCCCTTGCGGATAGGTCATCGCAGCAAAATAGCTGTCATTGGCGTCGCGGATCCAGCGCGCGCGGGGCAGGTAGGCGCGATACTCCGAGGCGCCGCGGCCGCACAGCATCGGCTGGCTTGCGGCGCTCACGATGTCGGGATTGAAGCTCTTGCCGTTCTCGGCAAAGCACGTGCGGTCGAATTCGGGGTCATTGCCCGAATGCGCGCAAAAACCGTGATCGGCGAACGCCGCCTGATGCGAATCCACGAAGGTCATGCGGTCGGCTTCGGGATCGCGGCACAGCGCCCCGCGCGTACAGGTGGCGAGGCCCTTCAGTTGCGGCAGGAACTCGGTGTCGACGAAGGTCGAGACGCGGGCGAGGCGTTGCGGATCGGCGTTGAAGGCGGGATGGATGTCGAAGCCGGCGCGGCCGCCGCGGCAGGGCACGCCATCGTCGGCGAGTGCCGGATTGGCGTAGGAGACGTAGACCACGTGCGAGAGATCGCCGCCGACCAGCGGCTTCAAGGCCTCGCGCAGCTTGACGAAATTCTGCGGCAGCTCGCGCTGTAGTGCATCGCGGGAATCATCGACGCTCGCCATCACGCCGGAGCGGCGAAACAGCGCGCGCTCGGTTGCGGTATCGACGATGACGTCGGCGACGAGGCCGGAGAAATAAATGTCGTTGGCGCCGACCGAGAGCAGGACGAGGTCGAGCGTGCGGTCCGGCTGGCGTTTCTTCGCCGCGGTGAGCGCCTCGCGCAGCTCGGCGACCTGCGCATTCACGCTGGTGTTGCAGACGCCGGTCTTGCCGGGCGGACATTCGCGGGCGCGCTGTGAGCCGAGTAGCCCGTCGCCGATGCTGGCGCCGGTGCAGGCAAGCGGCAGAAAGGTCACCGCGATGTGGGTGTAGCGGACCGCTAGCGCCAGCGCGGTGCGGGCCTGGTAGCTGTAGAGCGAGCGATGGCAGGGCGAATTGAACCAGAGCGCGCTGTAGCGCTGCCAGTTGGCGAGCGTATCCGGCGCCTCGCAGGCGCGGCCGCCCTTATACCCGGCCCGGCTCGGCCGGTAGTATTGGCCGCCGCCGGCAGTGCCGAGATAGGAGCGGAAGCAGAAGCCCTCGTCCGAGAGCGGCAGCGGCCGATCCGGATTGCCTTCGCCGGAGGCGATGCTGTCGCCGAGACCGGCGATGAAGACGTCGCGGACCTGGATTTCGGTCTGGACGCGCTGGGTCGGATCGGCGCCGGAGGAGACGTCGACGCTTGCAACCGTCTGCTTGCCGTAGCGGACGCGCAAATTGATCGGCTCGGCGCAATCGAAGGTCGAGGTCTGCGGCCCGTCGCCGTCGTCGAACGACCAGGCGCAAGTGGCGCCGACGGGCACCGCGCCGGTCAGGCGCACGGTCACGGGGTGGTCGATCGGAGTGATGTAGTCCTCTTTGACGTTGTCGCGGGTGCAGGGCTGGTTGACCCGGCCCTGGAGGTCGATGCAGAGCCGGTTGACCATGTTGCGGGCCCAGCCGCGGCCCTCGCTCTGGAGCTCCAGCGACTGCTCGGCGGCGAGGATGCTGCGGTTACGCGCATTCTCGACATGGAGCTGGAAGTCACGCTCCTCCCGGAACAGCCGGAAGCGATTGCGCACCTCCCAGGATATTTGCATCGCGCCGGCGTCCTGCGCGGTGGCGCGCTGGAGCGGCAACGACGTCAGTATCCCGGCAAGCAGCAGGGCCCCTGCAAACAAGGTGCGAAGAGATGTTTGGATCATGGCCCGCGTGTTCAACGGCAAAGTTGAGGCGGAAATAAGAGAGCATTGCTCCTCCGCCTGCAACCTTTGTCTGGCCGCTTTTATCGCTTGCTAGCCTGTCGCAGCGCCCGTTCGCGTTCCATCTCTGCCACCTGCTTGGGCAGGTTGCCCTGGACGCAGGCCTCGGCCAGCCGCCGGCGCTCCTGCCAGGGCTTGACCACGTTCATCCAGAGCTCGCGCGCGCCCATGATGGAGATGGCGAGGCCGAACGGGATCACGAAATAGAGGATGCGGAAGACCAGCAGCGTCGCCAGAAGCTGCTCGCGGCCGTATTCGGGCAGTGCGACCAGCATGGCGACATCGAACACGCCGATCGAGCCGGGCGCATGGCTGGCAAAGCCGATCAGCGTCGCCAGGATAAACACCACCGCCAGCGACATGAAGTCGATCGGCGGATTGGCCGGCATCAGGAGGTACATCGCCGTGGCGCAGAAGCCGAGGTCAACCACGCCGATCAGGATCTGCACCAGCGTCAGCGGCGCCGAGGGCAGCGCCACCTTCCAGCCCTTCTGGCCGAGTTCGCGACGCTTCTCGCCCATGCAGAGCCAGATCAGATAGGCGCTGATCGCGGCGAGACCGCCGAGCCCGATCAGCCGGTTGATCGACGACGGCAGTTGATCCATCGAAGAGGCCGCATCCGGATGGATGACCATGCCGATCGAGAGCACGAAGATGTTACCGAGCCAAAAGGTCAGTCCCGACAGGAAACAGATCTTGGCGACGTCGATCGCGTTCAGCCCGTAGTCCGAGTAGATCCGGAAACGGATCGCACCACCGGTAAAGACGGTGGCGCCGATGTTGTGGCCGATCGAATAGGACGTGAAGCTGGAGAGTGCTGCGATGCGATAGGGCACGTGTTTCTTGCCGATCGTTCGCAGTGCAAAAAAGTCGTAGAACGTCAGCGTACAGAACGCGAAGACGACGCAGATCGCCGCCAGCCCAATATTGGCCCGGGGAATCTCGGTCAACGCGGTCAGGATGACGCCGGTATCGATGTGTTTGAGAGTGCGCACAAGCGTCGTGATCGCGAAGGCGATGATGAACACGCTCGCCGCAACGCCGAGCCGTCGCCAGCCGATCCATCTCTTGAAGCCGCGCTTCAGCGCAGGCAGCAGTCCGTGCATTCATCCTCCCGGCGGGGGCAAGACCGACCGGGCCAGACATTGGCCGGTCGGGTGCGATCAGTGCCCGAAATGGGCTTTGATCGCTAGGCATGATGTAGCTCATTTAAGGCAAAAACAGCGACTTGTGCAGCCCTTGACAACGATAGGTTCTGCGTTGGACCGGCCGCTTTTGTCATACGTGGTTCACATCGGGGCCGTTAAGCATATGAGTCGAGAGACCGGCCCGGATCGCGCCCCGCATGCTGACACCGTTTCATGTCCGGCCGTCGCCGGCGTTGTTCCAACGCAAGCGGTGCCGCTTTTTTGGAACGTCGGTGCTGTGCGCTGGTTAGCGCCCCATCAGCAATCGAACATGGCGGAATGAGCGGCTTTTCCTGCAAGCCGATGCCTCCGTGTTCCCGAAACCCGAGAGGATCGGAACGATGGGACTGTTCACGAAAGACATCAAGACCATGAACGACCTGTTCGTGCATCAGCTTCAGGACATCTATTACGCTGAGCAGCAGCTCACCAAGGCGCTGCCGAAAATGGCAGATAAGGCGACCGATCCGGAGTTGAAGCAGGGCTTTTTGACGCACCTCGAAGAAACCAGGCAGCACGTCGAGCGGCTCAAGGAAGTCTTCAAGATGCATGGCGCAGAAGTGAAGGCGGTCGACTGCCCCGCGATCGACGGCATCATCGAGGAGGCGGACGAAACCGCGGGCGAAGTCGCCGACAAGGCAGTGCTGGACGCCGCCCTGATCAACGCGGCGCAGGCCGCGGAGCATTACGAGATCGTCCGCTACGGCAGCCTGATCGCCTGGGCCAAGCAGCTTGGCCGCAACGATTGCGCCGCCGTTCTCGCCAAGACGCTCGAGGAAGAGAAGGCGACCGACAAGAAGCTGACGACGCTTGCCGAGAGCAAGGTGAATCTGCGGGCGGCGGGCTGAGGCCAGGCTTAGCCGCAAGGGCGCCGCGCGGTCATCCGCGCGGCGCTTGTACATGATGCATCCATCATTCGGTCATTGTCGAACCATGATGGCGATCTGGAAGCGTATATGTCGCATGGGGCTGCAATCGAGGTGGCAGCATGCGAGCCAACACCATCAAATATGAAGCTTTCGACGACGCGAACGGCGCCCCGCGCGGCGCATCGCGCCTTGCGACCTCCCTCACGCTCGCGGCGATGAGCCTCGGCTACGGCGTGGTGCAACTCGACGTCACCATCGTCAACACCGCGCTCGATGCGATGGGCCGGACGCTCGGCGGCGGTGTCGCCGAGCTGCAATGGGTCGTCAGCGCCTATACCATCGCCTTTGCCGCCTTCATCCTGACGGCCGGCGCGCTCGGCGACCGCATCGGCGCCAAGCGCATCTTTATGGCGGGGTTTGCGATCTTCACCGCGGCCTCGCTGGCCTGTGCGCTGTCGCCCAATGCCATCGTGCTGATCGCAGCGCGGCTGGTCCAGGGACTGGCAGCGGCAATCCTGGTGCCGAATTCCCTCGCATTGCTCAATCATGCCTATACCGACGATCGCGCGCGCGGTCGCGCCGTCGCGGTCTGGGCTGCCGGCGCGAGCCTTGCACTCACCGCCGGTCCCTTCGTCGGTGGTGCGCTGATCACGCTGGTCGGCTGGCGCGCGATCTTTCTCGTCAACCTGCCGATCGGCCTCATCGGCCTTTGGCTGAGCTGGCGCTACGCTACTGAAACCACGCGGGCGCCCTCGCGCGAGATCGATCTCCCCGGCCAGCTTGCGGCGATCGGTGCGCTGGGCGCACTCGCCGGTGCGATCATCGAGGGCGGCACACTCGGCTTCGAACATCCTGCGGTGATCGCAGCATTCATGGCGGCGGCCGTTCTGGCCATGCTGTTTGTCTGGCGGGAGAGCCGCGCGGCACAGCCGATGCTGCCGCTGTCGCTGTTTAGTCACCGGCTGTTTACCCTGACCGCGATCGTCGGCCTGCTCGTGAACATCGCGATCTACGGCCTGATCTTCGTTCTCAGCCTCTACTTTCAGCGGATCAACGGGCTGTCGGCATGGTGGACCGGTCTCGCCTTCGTGCCGATGATGGGGGCGGTGCTGCCCGTCAATCTGCTGGCGCCGCGCCTCGCCGAGCGGATCGGCCCGTGCCCAACCATCGTGGTCGGCGCCTGCGTCTCGGCGATCGGCTGTCTCGGCCTGCTATGGATCGAGGCTGACACCAGTTATTGGACGATCTGCGCGCAGATGATCGCGATCAGCGGCGGACTTGGGCTGCTGGTGCCGCCGCTGACCTCGACCTTGCTCGGCAGCGTCGAGAAGGCGCGCTCCGGCATCGCCGCCGGCGTCCTGAACGCGACGCGGCAGACCGGCAGCGTGCTTGGCGTCGCGCTGTTCGGCTCGCTTGTGGCCTCGGAGGGGGAGTTCATGGCGGGCCTGCACGCCTCGCTGGTCGTATCGGCCACCGCCCTGCTGCTCGCTGCGGCCGTGATCGGGATGGGCGCACCCTCGCGAGGACAAACAATGTGAGCAAACGTACACATCTTGCGTTCACCATCCGGGGAACCAGCACATAGCCGGTTACCGACTATCCACCTCCGCGGTCTCTAGTGCAGGCTGGATAGGGGCCGGCAATGTATCAAGTTCTCTACTGTCTCACGGACCAGCATGATTGGCGCCTGGTCGCACTCGGCGGCGCGGTATGTCTGCTCGCGAGCGCGGCGGCCGTCAGCCTGTTTCACCGCGCGCGTGCGGCGATCGGGGGAGCTCGCGTCTCGTGGATCGCGCTTGATGCCGTCGTCGCCGGCTGTGGTATCTGGGCAACCCATTTCATCGCGATGCAGGCCTATGGGCCCGGTGCAGGCGGCGCCTACAACGTTCCCGTGACGGTGCTGTCGCTGATCTTTGCGATCGCGGTCACCTTCATTGGCCTCAGCATCTCGGTGTCGGCGACGCGGACGATCCCGGTTGCGCTCGGTGGCGCCGTCGTTGGCAGCGGCGTCGCGGCCATGCACTACACCGGCATGATGGCGCTCGAAATACCGGCGCATATCGGCTGGGCAACTGGCACCGTGACGGTCTCGATCGTCCTCGGCATCGTCTTTGGGGCGCTTGCGCTGGTCGTCGCAGGGCGACGCGACAGCCTCGCGGGTGCGCTCGGCGCGACGGTGCTGCTGACCGTCGCCATCGTCTCACATCATTTCACCGCGATGGGCGCCGTGGAGTTGACGGCCGATCCCGCGATCGTCATCAGCGGCCTGTCGATCCCGCCGGCCTCATTGTCCATTCTCACCGCCAGTGCCGCAGCCGCGATCATCGCGATCGCGCTCGCGGCGGCTGTGCTCGATCGCCGTGCCAAGGGCGAACTGGGACGCCAGCAAGTCGTGCTGGACACCGCGCTCGAGAACATGTCGCAGGGACTGTGCATGTTCGACGCGGACGGCAAGATCATGCTGTTCAATGAGCGCTATGCGGCGATGCTGGGTCGCGCCGACGTCATGCTGACCGGCCGCCTGCTGGTCGACGTCTTGCGGGAAGAGCAGGCCAAGGGCCAGTGGCAGGGCGACGCGGACGAATTCTTCGCGCGCCTCGTGGCCGACGCGCGCGAGGCACGCACGACCAGCCAAATCGTCAACCGGCTCGGCCGCTCCATCCGCGTCGTCAACCAGCCGATGCAGGGCGGCGGCTGGGTGGCGACCTTCGAGGACATCACCGAATGGCTGGAGGCACAGGCGAAGATCTCGCACATGGCGCGCCATGATGCGCTGACCAGTCTGCCCAATCGCGTGCTGTTCCACGAGCAGCTCGAGCAGGGACTGCGCCGGGCGGGTTCGGCCGACCAGCTCGCCGTGCTCTGCCTCGATCTCGACCACTTCAAGGACATCAACGACTCGCTGGGGCATCCCATCGGCGATGCGCTGCTCAAGGAAGTCGGCCGCAGGCTGAAGGCCACCGTCGGCGACAATGACACCGTGGCGCGGCTCGGCGGCGACGAGTTCGCCGTGGTCCAGATCGGACGTTCCGAGGAAGCTGCGGCGAGAGCGCTTGCCGGCCGGCTCGTCGAGGTGATCTCGGCGCCTTACGAGATCGACGACCATCAGATCGTCATCGGTGTCTCGATCGGCATCTCGCTGTCGCCGCAGGACGGCAGCAATCCGGACGAGCTGTTGAAGAACGCCGACCTCGCGCTGTACCGCGCCAAGGCGGACGGCCGCGGCACCTATCGCTTCTTCGAGACCGGCATGGATGCGCGCGCGCAGGCGCGGCGCCTGCTGGAGATGGATCTGCGCGCGGCGCTGCAACGGAACGAATTCGAGCCCTACTATCAGCCGATCCGCGACGTCGCCAGCGACCGCGTCGTCGCCTTCGAGGCGCTGCTGCGCTGGAACCATCCGCAGCGCGGCCTGATCGCCCCCATCAACTTCATTCCGCTGGCCGAGGAGACCGGCCTCATCGTCCAGCTCGGCGAGTTCGTGCTGCGCAGCGCCTGCGCCGATGCGGCCACCTGGCCGGACGATGTCGACGTCGCCGTCAACCTGTCGCCGGTGCAGTTCAAGAGTCCGAACCTGATCGCGACCGTGACCGACGCGCTGGCCGCCTCGGGACTGGCGGCGCGCCGTCTCGAACTCGAGATCACCGAATCCGTGCTGCTCCAGAACAGCGAGGCGACGCTGACCACGTTGCACGAGCTGCGCGGCATGGGCGTGCGCATTTCGCTGGACGATTTCGGCACCGGCTATTCGTCGCTGAGCTATTTGCGCAGCTTCCCGTTCGACAAGATCAAGATCGACCGCTCCTTCGTGTCGGAGCTTGCGACCCGCCAGGATTCCATGGCGATCATCCGCGCGGTCACGGGCCTCGGGCGCAGCCTCGGCATCGTGACCACGGCGGAGGGTGTCGAGAACGACGCGCAGCTCGAACTGTTGCGGCGCGAAGGCTGCACGCAGGTGCAGGGCTATCTGTTCAGCATGCCGAGACCCGCGTCCGACGTCGCGTTGATGCTGGAACGGCCACGGCTGCGGGCGTCGGCGTAACGTCCTAGCCGCGGCGCAGTGCGAAATGCGCGCCGCAGAACGCCATCACCGCGCCGAGGCACAGCGCGGCAAGCCCGGCCAGCACGCTGGAGATGGTCGGGACCGGGCTCGGTGCCGAGGCCACCTGGCCGGCCCCCGCCAGCAAGAGCACACCGACGGCGATCAGGAATTGCCGCATCCGTTGCGGAATCTGGCCGTCGACGGCGCTCTGCATCAACGATGCCGTGAAATAGCCACCGGAGAAGCCGACGGTCGCGATCAGCCACCAGGCAATCGCCGCGCCCGCGGGCATGAACTCATGCGTGTCGGAACGCCAGAGGCCGCCGAGGTCGAGCCCGTAGCGCGCGCCCAGCATGTGCACCGCGAGTGCGAGCAGCACGCCGGAGATCACGGCGGCGCCGAGAATCAGGCGGCGCGGAAAAAAGGTCGTGTCAGCCATGCCTCGCTTGTAGGATGGGCGAGGGCGATCGCGCAAGCGGATCGCAGACGGGATCGCGCGGACGGGATTGATCGTGAAGATGCAGCTGTTCGAGGCGCGGCCCGCTTCAGCCACGAGCTATGCCTACAAGGCGTCGCTGATCGGTTCGGCACACCGCTTCGAATTGACGGACGAGGGGCTGTCCTGGCACATCTCCGGCCGGTCCGGCTTGTGGCGCTATGACGAGATCAGTGCAATCCGATTGTCGTTTCGTCCGGTCTCGATGCAGCAGCACCGCTTTCGCGCCGATGTCAGCCGCAGCGGCGGCGGCCGCATCGCGATCCTGTCGACGAGCTGGCAGACCGCGGCCCTGATGGCGCCGCAGGACAATGATTTTCGCAGCTTCATCGTCGAATTGCACGCGCGGATGGCGCAGGCGGGCAGCCGCGCGGCGCTCACCGCAGGTCTCGGCCGCAAGACCTATGCGGTGGTGCTCGCGTTCCTGGCGGTGTTGACCGCGGCGATGACGGGCCTGCTGATCCGCGCGCTCATGATCGGCGAGCTCGCCGGCGCGCTGTTCATCCTCGGCTTTGCCGCGCTGTTCGCCTGGCAGGTCGGCGGCTTCGTGCGGCGCAACCAGCCGCAGAGCTACAGTTTCGATCGTGTGCCCAGGGCTTTGCTGCCCTAGGAGGCTTTGCTGCCGTAAGAGGCTTTGCTGCCCTAGCTGCAACCGGCCGCAATCAAACGTGACTTCGCGCGCCGGCGCCGGTGTCGCATCGTGCGGCCATGTCCACGATGCATCGCGCCACGCGGCCGCTTACGGCGGATGAGATCGCCGAGATCAACCGCGCGCATCTGATCGATACGCCGCTCCGGCCGGCCGACCTGTTGTTCATGTTCGGCACCCGCGAGGACGTTGGCTTGCGGGCCGACACGGCCGCGCGGCTATGGCGCGAGGGCTTGTTCCGCTGGTCGATTGTCAGCGGCGGCGTGACGCCGGGCTCGGAGCAATCCGAGTGCACCATCATCAAGGCGGCGATGGCGGCGGCGGGGATCCCCGCTGACCGGATTCTCGAGGAACATGATGCGATGAACACCGGCGAGAACGTGATCTTCTCGCTGCCGATCATCGATGCGGCGCTTGGGCTGCAAAATATCCGCAGCGTGATCTGCCTCGGCAATAGCTGGACCGCACGGCGTTATCCGATGACGCTGCAGCGGCACTGGCCGGAGGTCGAGAAAATGCTCCTGACCGTGGACAGCTTTGCGACGCCACGCGGGCTCTGGCACACCGATGTCGAGTTTCGCCGACGTGTCCTGCACGAATGGGACAAGATCGAGCCCTACAAGGCGAGCGGATTCATCGCGGAATGGCCGGAGGGCTGACGGACGGAGGGAGGCTACTCCGTCGAATCAAAATCCTCTTCCTTGGTGCCGAGCAGCGAGACGAGCGTGCGCAGGCCGGAATCGAGCTGCTCGAAGGTGGGTGGAGCGAGCGCGAGCCGCACCGCATTCGGCGCGTGACCATGCGCGACCGCGAATGTCGAGGACGGCGTCAGCGCGATGCCGCGCCGGGCAGCCGCGGCAACGAATGTCTGCGACCGCCAATGCGGCGGCAGCGTCAGCCAGAGATGATAGGAGCGCGGGTCGGCCGCGAGCTGGTAACCGGCGAGCAATCGTGCCGCAGTCTGCTGGCGGCGCGCCGCGTCGATGCGTTTGAGCCGCGTCAGTTCGGCGACGGTGCCGTCGGCCATCAGCCGCTGCCCGGAGGCGAGCGCGTGGCCGGAGGCGATCCAGCCGCCGGTGCGGACCGCGCTCATCACGCTCTCGCGCAGATGCGGCGGCGTGACGAGAATGCCGAGCGCAAGGCCCGGCGCGACCTTCTTGGAGAGGCTGTCGATCACGATGCAGCGATCCGGCCCGAGCGCGGCCAGCGGCGTGTCGTCGGCGAGGAAGCCGTAGACGGCGTCCTCGATGATGGTGAGGTCGAGCTTTTCGGCGACGCGCATGATGTCGGCGCGCCGCGTCGCGTTCATGGTGACCCCGAGCGGGTTCTGGATGATCGGCTGGAGATACAGCGCCGACAGATGCGCTTCGCGATGCGCTTTCTGGATCGCGTCGGGCCGCGCGCCGAATTCATCCATCGGAATCGGGACCAGCGTGATGCCGAGCCGCGCTGCGATGCTCTTGACGTAGGGGTAGGTCAGCGCCTCGACGCCGCAGCGGCCGCCGGTGGGGACGAGTGCGGCGAGCGCGGCCGCGAGCGATTGCTTGCCGTTGGCGGTGAAGACGATCTGTTCGGCCTGCGGTGTAAAATCCTTGCGCGCGAGATAGGCGACGGCCGCATTGCGCGCGCTCTTGGTGCCGGTGCTGGTCGAGACGCGCAGCGCAGATTCGAGCGCGTCGACGCGCTCCAGGCCCGCAAGGCTCTTGGCGATCATCGCCCATTGCTGCGGCAATAACGGATAATTGACCTCGAAATCGATCCGCGCATCGCGCGGCTCGCTCAGCGCCTCGACCTCGCGCCTGATGTCGCCGGAGATGAAGGTACCGCGGCCGACCTCGCCGACGACGAGGCCACGGCGGAGCAACTCCGTATAAACCCGGCTCGCGGTCGAGACTGCAATGCCACGGTCATAAGCAAAATTGCGCTGCGGCGGCAGCCGGTCGCCGGCCCTTAACGTGCCGTTAGAGATATCCGAGGCAATGGCATCGGCAAGCTTCACGTACTCGAACTTGGACATTATTGCACCGAGAGCAATGTTTCACTTGCTCCGAGTAGTGTACTGGAGCATTTAAGTTCCATCAAGGTCCGCGATTGAGCCGAGGAGAGCGAGAGCAATCCGATGGCAAATAAGGTGCAGGCGCTTCCAGCGTCGGCGCCAACGGCATCCGCTTCGCCGCGTGGACAGTAGGCCGGAGAAGAAAAATGACCACGATTTCGCAAACTGCCGGGCGGAGCTTACGCCCCTCGTCGAGCGGATTTTTCAGCACGCTCGTCAACGCCGCTTATGGCCTGTTCGACCGCCTGGAGCGCCGCTCCGCCGTCAAGACGCTGAACGAACTCGACGACCGCGCCCTGCGCGACATCGGGATCAATCGCAGCCAGATCGAGGACGCGGTGTACGGGCAGTTCAAGGCCGAGCTGACGCGGTATCTGTAAACTCCTTCTCCCGTGTCCCGGACGCGCTGCAGCGTTCTTACGCTGCTGCGCAGAGCCGGGACCCAGAAGGGCCACGCGACCCGCTGATGCGTGGGCCCCGGCTCTGCAGCGCACCGCTGAAGTAGCGCTGCGCCGCGTCCGGGGCACGAGACTTTCGTTCAACGATAGACACACCTTCGCCCTCTCGCGGCTTGTTTCGCCCGAGCTTTGCTTGATCGCCTTACCCTCAATTGAAAGAGGGCGCAGGGAAGACCGGGTGCCGGCTGGC
>NZ_JADPJH010000035.1:84527-101092 GCF_023073315.1 Bradyrhizobium sp. 1
GTGCGGATGACTGATGCACGCGCCCCGGTTGGGCCGCGACATCACCGCAAGACTTGGCGCACAGACCCCGGGCGCCAGGACCACACGATTTTGCCGTACGCGGATCACACCGGTCGTGCGCGCGACGTCCTCGCTCACGGTTGCCCGCCCTGCGAAACCCTTCGCGCCGATGTGGCCCACGTCCACCGCCGTCCGGCCCGCGTTCGTGACGATCGCGATACGCCCCTCTTTCTTGGGCCGGAGTGAGGTGATATCTACGCCCTTTCCGAATTTCGGTAAAGTGGAATATTTTTAGCCGCGCGGATTGACCGTTACCTTGGGTGTTTTGCCCGACGGGCAACGCAAGATATTGTGGCTCCATCCGGGACAAGGCTCCCCGTGTCCCGGACGCGCTGCAACGCTCTTCGCGTTGCTGCGCAGAGCCGGGACCCAGCAGGCCGCGGCATTCGCTGATGAATGGGCCCCGGCTCTGCAGCGCATCACACCCGACGATGCTTCGCATCGCCGGGAGTGCTGCGCAGCGTCCGGGGCACGAGAGCGGAGGTTGCTCCGAGCTAGTGCCTCACCACCAGCACCGAGCACTTCGCATAACGCACGACGTGCCCGGCATTGGAGCCGAGAAAATAGGTGCGCATCGCAGGCCGGTGCGAGGTCATGACGATCAGATCGGCCTTCATCTGCACGGCTTCCTCCAGGATCTCGTGGTAGATGCCGCCCTGGCGCACCACGCTGGAGATGTGTCCCGCCTCGATGCCTGACTCCCGCGCGATGATGGCGAGGGCTTCCTCCGAGGTCTGGCGCTGCTGCTCGTCGAAATCGGCCGGCACGTATTCGGCCAGCATCACCGGCGTCATCGGCAGCACGTTGAGCAGGCGTATCGATCCGTTCCAGTTCTGCGACAGTGTCGTCGCGGTCGCGATCGCCGGCTTGGCGAGATCGGTGTCGGCGAGGTCGATGGGCACGAGAATGGACTTGAACATCTGCGCCTCCAATCTTCCGGTCAGGAAGTCTTGTGACCAGGCTGGTTCAACCGGTCGAGACGGCGCCCGCGCGTCTCAGCCCGATCGAAGCAGCCTGGGGCTGACGAACAGCACCAGCTTGCCGCGGCGGTAGGCCACGTCCCCCCAATCCTTGACGTCAAAGTCGAAGATCGCAAGCCCCGCTGTGGGCAGATTGTCGGCGAGCGCCTTGGCGGAGGCGGGATCGCCGCCACCCATCAGCATCAAGGCGGCCTCGTGCATGCCGGGATTGTGGGCGACCAGCAGCAGCTGCTTGGGGTCGGCCGGGGCGGTTGCAGTGCGAATGGTCTCCAGGATCTGCGCGGGATCGGCGCCATAGAGTTCCGGCAGAATTTCGACCGCAGGCGCCGGGACGCGGTCCTTCATCGTCTCCCAAGCCGTGTCCCAGGTCTGCCTGGCACGGACGGCGTGCGACACCAGCACGGTCTCCGGGAAGGGCGGATGGGCGGCGATCCAGTCCCCGATCTCGGCCGCGTCCTTGTGGCCGCGGTCGTCGAGGCGGCGATCCTGGTCACGGCCGCTCGGCGCGTCAGTCTCGGTCTTGGCGTGACGCAGCAGCATCAAACGGCGCATGGCATTCCCGAATCGTTCAACGTCCAGAATAATCTACAGGCGCCGGTTGAGGACAAGGTGACAAGCGCCAGCTAGGCTTTAGGCTATCATTTTGAGCATGATCCTTTCGGAAAACCGCTTCACACTTTTCCGGATCATGCTCTAAGAAACGACATGAGCGAGACTTTCACAAGCGTGTCCCAGGAAGAAGCCGGCTTTCGCGACCGCGCACGGCTGTCGTTCGATCTCGATGCCGATATCTGCGTCATCGGGGCCGGGCTTGCCGGGCTCTCCATCGCGCTTGAGGCGGCCCGGCTCGGGGCCAGTGTCGCGGTGCTCGAGGGTCGCCATATCGGCTGGAACGCCTCCGGCAATCAGCTCGGCACGGTCATGCCGGGCTTTGCGCTGCCGCTCACCGAGCTGATCGAGCGGATCGGCTTCGAGGACGCGCGCGAATTGTGGACGCTGTCGAAGGAGGGCGCCGAGTTCGTGCGCGCCAACGCCTCCGAAGAGAACATGCCGGGGATCGGTTTGAGCGACGGCGTGCTGGAGGTCTCCAGCGTCGATGCCGGCGACCGGCTGATCAGCCGCTTGCAGATGCTGAACGAGGATTTCGACACCGAGGTCGAGGGCTGGCAGGTCGATCGCGTTCGCGAGGCGCTCAAGACCGATCATTACTTTCACGGCGTCCATTATCCCAAAGCGTTCCAGGTCGACGGCCGCAAATATGTGCATGGCCTTGCGGCGCTGGCGCGGCGCGCGGGCGCCCGCATCTTCGAGGATACGCCGGTCGTCAGCATCGATCATTCCGGCATCCGCAAGCGTATCGTCACACCCTCGGCGCGGCTGCGCGCAACGCATATCGTGCTCGCCGGCAACATCCATCTCGGCGCGCCCCTGAGGCGGCTGTCGGAGACATTGCTTCCGGTCTGGCGCTATGCGGGCGTCACCGCGCCGCTCGGCGAGCGCGTGCACGAGATCATCGCCTTCAAGGGGTCGGTGGTGGATTCCGATGGCGTCGACCATTTCCGTGTCGTCGACGGCGACCGGCTGATGTGGGAAAGCCCGGAGACCACCTGGGCCGCGCGGCCGCAGCGCTTTGCCGGCGCCGTCAGGCGGCGGATCCGATCGATTTTCCCCGAGCTCGGCAGTGTCGAGATCACCGACACGTTCGGCGGCGCCACCGGACAGACCGTGCACGGCATGCCGCAGATCGGCCAGCTGCGCAAAGGCCTGTGGGTGGCGAGCGGCTTCGGCCGACAGGGCATGAACACCTCCGCTATGGCCGGGCAATTGATCGCGCGCAGCATTTTGTGGGGCGACGAGCGCTGGCGGTTGTTCTCGCCGTTCGAGCTGGTCTGGGCAGGGGGCACCACGGGGCGGGTCGCGGGCCAATTGGTGGGAGTTTGGGGCAGGGCGAGTTCCGCCGCGGCAGGCTCGCTCGCCCGCTACCGGGAGCGGGCGCGGGTCAAGGACCGGGAACGCGAGGCGCGTCTGGCCGAAGCCAATCGGGCCGCCGGCACCGGTCCGCGCCGTCCGCCGTCCGGTGTCCGGCCGCGACCGGCCCCGCCGCCGAAACCGTCGGCCGAAGCCGTGGAACCTGTCCCGCAGGACCAGGACGCCTCGCAATAAGTTGAGAAGAATCCCGCCCGGAAGTGTAACGTCGGCCGTTAAAGCCCGTATCTCAGAGCGTGGACTTCCTGCGCACGGAGAATGAGATGTTTGACCGCCGCATCCTGTTGACGACTGTCGCCGGCCTGTTCGGCTTTTCTGCCTTCCGCTGGCTGAGCGGAACGCCTGCCGAGGCCGGAGAGAAGGCCGCGCAAAAATTCGAGATCGAGAAGACGGACGCCGAGTGGCGCGCCCAGCTCACGCCGCAGCAATATGAGATCCTGCGCAAGGAGGGCACCGAGCGGCCGGGCACCAGCCCCCTGCTGAAGGAGCACCGCAAGGGCGTATTCGCCTGCGCCGGCTGCGACCTGCCGCTGTTCGCCTCCGACACCAAGTTCGAGAGCGGCACGGGTTGGCCGAGCTTCTACCAGCCGATCGAGGGCAATGTCGGCAAGACCGAGGATCGCACCTTCGGAATGCTCCGCACCGAGGTGCATTGCAGGCGCTGCGGCGGCCATCTCGGCCACGTCTTCGACGACGGTCCGAAGCCGACCGGATTGCGTTACTGCATCGACGGTTTCGGGCTGGTCTTCCATCCGGCGGCGGCATCGGCCACGTAGGCTCTTTAGGTGACGCGTTTTCTTCACGCGAACCGGTGGCCACTTCGCTCGAAAACGCTATGCGATCCCGGCAATTGTTGCCGGTCCCGGCAATTGTGCCCCGGTCATCAGACCGGGGCTTTTTCATTAAAGCATTGATTTAATGAGAAAAACCGCATTGGCATAGCCTTTGCGACTGTCTCCCCGACTGCGGCCATGCGCTGGCGCCGCCGAGATCGGATCTGGAGACAAAGTTATGGGTATCTTCGATGCAATGAACACCTCGGTGGGTGGCCTGCAGGCGCAGTCCTACGCGCTGCAGAACATCTCCGGCAACATCGCGAACTCATCCACCACCGCTTACAAGGGCATCGGGACCAGCTTCGTCGATCTCATTCCCGACTCCTCGGTGCCGAGCAAGCAGGTCGCGGGCGGCGTGACGGCCAACGCCAAGGCCACCATCACCACGCAGGGCACGATCTCGGGCTCCACCGTCGCCACCAACATGGCGATCACCGGCGACGGCTTCTTCTCGATCCAGAAGGCGACCGGCATCGTCGACAATTTGCCGCAGTTCAGCGGGGTCACCTATTACACGCGGCGCGGCGACTTCCAGCTCAATGCCAACGGCAATCTGGTCAACGGCGCCGGCTACTACCTGATGGGCGTCACGGTCGACCCGAAGACCGGTAATCCGCAGGGCAACGTCGCGACCGTCCTCAAATTCCAGAACAACTTCATCCCGGCGCAGGCGACCACCTCGATCCAGTACGCGGCGAACCTGCCGACCCAGCCGAACACGGTCGCGAGCACGACTGCGGCGACCGGCACCCTGGTGGCCGCTGGCGGCCTCAATCCGTCCGACTTTTCGGCCAATCCGCTGCCGGTGGGCACGCCGCCCGCGCCCTATACCAGCGCGACCGTTTCCGGTGCAGCCGCCACGGGCAACATCCGCACGCCCTACTCATCGTCGACGGGGACGGGCACGGTTCCGCTCCAGAATAACTCGTCCGCGGTGGCATCGGGCAGCACTTCGCTCGACAATACAGTGGGCACGCATCTTGCCTCCAGCATCCTCACGGGGCTCAGCGGCCAGACGCTGACCATCAACGGTAATACGATCACCTTTAACGGCGGCACCACCGTCACAACGGCCGGCAGCAACACCACGATCGGTCTCGGCGCGGGCACGACGGCGACGGTGGCCAGCATCCTGAGCGCGATCCAGACTGCCGGCGGCGCCGGTGTCACGGCCTCGCTCTCCGCCAGCGGCAATATCCAGATCTCGAGCGGTACCGGCACCGACGTGGCGGTCAACAGCGGCACCGCAGCCACCGCGCTCGGCATCAGCAGCGTGACGCGCGGCGGCAACGTGCTGTCCTCGCCCGCGATCACCGGCGCCACGGCGCTGAGCGGCGCGGCGACGGCCGGCGGCGCAGAGGTGCTCTCGTCGGGCTTTGCGGCCGGCGATACCATCACGGTCGACGGTCAGACGTTGACCTTCATGACGTCGGGCGCAGCGGGCGCGAACCAGATCAACATCACCGACAACATCACGACCTTGCTCGGCAAGATCGACGTCCTCTCCGGTGCGACGGGGTCTTCTGTCAGCACCGGCGGCGTCATCACGATGAACACCGGCACCGTCTCCAACCTGTCGGTGGCCAGCTCCAACAGTGCGGCCTTCGCCGCGCTCGGCTTCACTTCGACCATCACCAAGAATCGTGACGGTGGCGGCACCGCCGGCACCGGCGGCGTGATCGGCAACGACATCGCGACGTTCACCAAGGAATCGATCAGCGGCGGTGCGGTGACCGCCTACAACGCCGCCGGCACGCCGGTGAACCTGCAGCTGCGCTGGGCCAAGTCCGACAGTGCCTCGCTGGGCGCGGGCCATGCCGACACCTGGAACATGTTCTACCAGACCGACCCGAATGCGACCGGCACGACGGTCGGCTGGGTCAACACCGGCCAAGCCTTCACCTTTGCCTCCGACGGCTCGCTGACCTCGCCGAGCGGCTCGGGTATCACCATTCCCAACGTCAGCGTCAGCGGCCAGTCGCTCGGCTCGGTCTCCTTCAACATCTCCTCGGGCGGACTGACGCAATATGCCAGCACCAGCGGCGCGGTGACCATCAACACCATCACCCAGAACGGCTACGCCGCCGGTCAGCTCCGCTCGGTCGCCGTCAACAACAACGGCCTGGTGGTCGGGACCTTCTCCAACGGCCAGAACCTCGACCTCGCACAGGTGTCGTTGTCGCACTTCAACGGCACCAATTACCTCAAGGCGCTCGACGGCGGCGCTTATGCCGCGACGGAACAGTCGGGGCCTGCGATCGACGGAGCCTCGGGCAGCATCAGCGGCTCGTCGCTGGAAGGCTCGAACACCGACATCGCCGACGAATTCACCAAGCTGATCGTGACCCAGCAGGCCTATTCGGCCAACACCAAGGTGATCACGACGGCGAATTCGATGGTGCAGGACCTGCTGAACGTGTTGCGCTGATCGGCGCGTGACGTAACCAAAGGCGGCTAGTCAACATGGGTTTGAGTTCAGCCCTCGCCAGTGCGATGAGCGGCCTGCGTGCCAACCAGGCCGCGCTCTCGATCGTGTCCTCGAACGTCGCGAATTCGCAGACGCCGGGTTACATCGTCCAGACGCCGAATCAGATCGAGGTCACCACCGGTGACTTCGGCTCGACGGCGATGACGACCGGCGTCAGCCGCGAGCTCGACACCTATGTGCTGAACCAGCTGCGCACCGAGACCGGCGGCAGCGGTTATGCCGACCAGATGGCCAACATCCTGAAGCAGCTTCAGAATGTCTATGGCACGCCCGGCAATAGCGGCACGCTCGAAACCTCGCTGAACAATTTCACCACGGCGTTGCAGGCGCTGTCGACCAGCGCAGGCTCGTCGTCGGCGCAAACGGTTGCCGTCGGTGCGGCGCAGGCATTGGCGCAGCAGCTCAACGTCACCACCAAGGGCATCCAGTCACTGCGCTCCAACGTAGAGCAGGATCTCGGCACCTCGGCACAGCAGGCCAACGCGTCGATGCAGCAGATCGCCGACATCAACACCAAGCTCCAGGGCCTGTCGGCAAACGACCCCTCGGCCGCAACGCTGATGGACCAGCGCGATCAGGCCATCAACACGCTGTCGAAATTCGTCGACGTCCGCGTCACGACTGACGGTTCGAACCAGGCCAACATCTACACCACCACCGGCATCCAGCTGGTCGGCGCCGGGCTTGCCTCGCAATTCACCTTTGCATCCGCCGGCGCGCTCTCGGCGACCTCGCTCTACAACATCGATCCGTCCAAGTCCGGCGTCGGTGCGCTCAACATCAAGCTGCCGAACGGATCGTCGGTCGACGTCGTCGCCAACAACGTGGTCTCTTCCGGCCAGATCGCGGCCGACCTGAAGCTGCGCGACCAGACGCTGGTGCAGGCGCAGAACCAGATCGACCAGCTCGCCGCGACGATGTCGAGCGCGATGTCCGACAAGACCACGGCCGGCAGCACGGTCTCCGGCCCGCCGGCCGGTTTCGACATCGACCTTGCCGGCGCGCAGCCGGGCAACACCGTCAACTTCACCTACACCGACACGACCACCAACACCCAGCGCCAGGTCACGCTGGTCAACGTGGCCGATCCGGCGGCGCTGCCGCTCCAGAATGCGACCAACGCCAACCCGATGCAGATCGGCGTGAACTTCTCCGGCGGCATGGGCGCGATCGCCGCGGCGCTCAACACCGCGCTATCAAGCTCGCACCTGACATTCGCCGCCGCACCGTCGCCGGCGACGGCCACGACGCTGCGCATCACCGATGACAATAGCGGCGTCGCCAAGGTCAATTCGGCGTCCAGCACCAAGACGATCTCGTCGCTGACCTCCGGCAATCCGCAACTGCCGCTGTTCACCGACGGCGGGCAGGCGCTTTACACCGGGGCGATCACCGCATCGGGCTCGCAGATGACCGGCCTTGGCGGGCGCATCGCCGTGAATACGCAGCTGGCGAGCGATCCGACCAGGCTGTCGGTCTACAGCACCTCGCCGGTGACGCCAACGGGCGACACCACGCGTTCGGACTATCTCTATTCGCAGCTCACCAATGCGGTGTTCACCTATTCGCCGCAGAGCGGTCTCGGTTCGGCGAGCCAGCCCTTCACCGGCAGCGTCTCGAACTACCTCCAGCAGTTCCTCAGCGTTCAGGGCAATGCCGCGACGCAGGCGACCCAGCTTCAGCAGGGCCAGAGCGTCGTGGTCTCGACCCTCCAGGCGAAATTCAACTCGACCTCCAGCGTCAATCTGGATTCCGAGATGTCGAACCTGATCCAGCTTCAGAATGCCTATGCCGCCAACGCCCACGTCATGTCGGTGGTGCAGAGCATGATGAACACGCTGCTCCAGGCTCAAGTGTAACCAGTACAGGGCTCTGAAACATGTCGATCAGCAGCATCAACTACTCTTCGTCGGTTCTCGGCGCACAGATCCGCAACATCAATCAGCAGCTCACAGACCTGTCGACGCAGCTCTCGACCGGCAAGCTGTCGCAGAATTATTCCGGGATGGGCACCAACGAGGGCTTCGCGATCGCCGGGCGCTCGCAGATCTCCAACATCGCCGCCTATACCGACACGATGACCAACGTCAACGTCAGCATCAACCTTGCCAACACCGCGCTGCAGTCGCTGACGACAATCCGCAACACCGTGCAGACCGGCTCCGCCACCACCGCGCAGGATCTCAACGTCAACGGCCAGACCGTCGCGCAGAACACCGCCGCCGCGCAGTTCGGCTCGATGGTCGGCGTCCTCAACACGCAGTCGGGCAACCGCTATCTGTTCTCCGGGACGGCGTTCAACACGCAGTCGGTTGCCAATGCCGGCGACATCATCAACGGCACGACGACGCAGGCGGGGCTCAAGACCGTCATGGCGGAACGCCAGGCCGCCGACCTCGGCGCCAACGGCTTGGGCCGGCTGGTGCAGACGCAGCCGACGCCGAGCTCGGTGAAGGTGTCCGAGGACGTCGCGGGATCGCCGTTCGGGCTCAAGATTGCGGCGGTGTCCTCGACGCTGACCGGCGCGACCGTCACCGGCCCGAGCGGCTCGCCGGTGTCGTTCTCGGTCGATCTCAACGGCGTCAACCCGAACAACGGCGACAAGCTGAGCGTCCAGTTCACGCTGCCGGACGGCTCGACCGAGCAGATCGACCTGACTGCGTCCACGGCGACGCCGACGCCGCTCGGCAGCTTTGCGATCGACGCGAGCGTTCCGGTCAACCCGAACAATACCGCTTCGAATCTCAACACGGCGCTGAACACCGCGATCACCAAGCTCGCCAACACCTCGCTGGTGGCGGCATCCGCGATCACGGCCGGCGACAATTTCTTCAACACCGCGAGCTCGGCGATCGGCTCGTCCGTCAACAACCAGGCGGCGACGCCGGCACCCATCACCGGCGCTACGGCGCTGTCAGGCGCGAGCCCCTCGGATTCGATCTCGCCCGGCTTCGTCGCCGGCGACAGCATCACCGTCAACGGCACCACGCTGACCTTCGTCAGTTCGGGCGCGACCGGCAATCAGCTCAATGTCGGCGACAGCGTCCAGACGCTGATGGGCAAGATCGACGCGATCACCGGCACGTCGAAGCCTTCGACCGTGCATGGCGGTTCGATCACCATCAATACCGACGATGCGGCAAGCCTCAACATCACGACCTTGAACACGGGCGCGCTGGGGGCGCTCGGTTTCAGCTCGACGCCGGTCACCGCCACGCAGCCGCCGCTGCGCGTCGGCTCTTCGCCGGCGAGCTCGGCGACCACGCTGGTCAACGGCTCGGCCAATACCGTGAAATGGTACACCGGCAATGACGGGCCCGGCTCGCCGCGCTCGACCGCAGTGGCGCGGGTCGACGATTCCGTCACGGTGCAATATGGCGCGCAGGCTAACGAGGATGCGATCCGCAAGGAGTTGCAGGCGGTCGCCGTGTTCGGGACGTTCGCGACCTCGCCGACCGGGCAGTATTCGGGCGGGCAGGTCGCGGCGCTGAGCCTGCGCACGACCCAGGCGTTGACGAAACAGCCCGGCCAGCAACGCCTTGAAGACATCCAGACCGACCTTGCGATGGCCCAGAACACGATGAAGGACGCCGGCACGCGGCAGACCCAGGCCAAGGCGCAGCTCCAGTCCATCATCGACCAGGCGGAGTCGGCCTCGCCGGACCAGGTGGCGAGCGAGATCCTCTCGCTTCAGAACGCGCTCCAGGCCTCCTACCAAGTTACCTCGAACCTCTCGCAGCTCTCGCTCGTCAAGTTCCTATAAGGACGCATTAAGGCGCCGTTAACCATGCCTCTTTACCTCTTGGTGAGGATTTGAGCGGGGCGGAGCTGACAATGTCGGACAAGATGCAACTGGTGGTGGCGACGCCTTGCTTCGGCGGGCAGGTGTCGAGCATCTATGCGAGCTCGATCTTCGCGCTCCAGCGCGCCGTGCACGGTATGTCGAATCTCGGGCTCAAGGTGCTGCTGCGCGATGGCGACGCGCTGATCACGCGCGCGCGTGCCAATCTGGTCGCGATGTTCCTGGACGACCCCGACGCGACGCATTTCCTGTTCATCGACGCCGATATCGGCTTCAAGCCCGAGCAGGTGTTCCGGCTGATCGAGTGTGGCGCCGATGTCGTTGCCGGCTGCTATCCGATCAAGCGGGTCAACTGGGACAAGGCGAAGCGGGCGGTCGAGTCCGGCCGCACTGACGTGCCGGCCGCATCGCTCGACTACGTGCTCGAGATCGAGGACCCCGACCGCATCGTGGTGGTCAACGGTTTTACCCGCGTGCGTTATGCCGGCACCGGCTTCCTGATGATCCGCCGCCAGGCGCTGGAGGCGATGTGCCGTCATCCGGACTATGCGAACCTGCAATTCTTCCGCGAGCACTCGCACGATACGCTTGTGGCGAGCCAGAACCGGTTCGCGCTGTTCGAATGCATGATTGAACCGGCGACCGGTACCTATCTCTCCGAGGATTTCGCTTTCTGCAAGCGCTGGACCGATATCGGCGGCGAGATCTGGGCCGACATCCAGAGCTCGCTCGACCATGTTGGGCCGTCGGTGTTCCACGGCGACATCGCTTCGCAGTTCGCAGCCGCGCCCGTGGCCGCTGCCGCCGACGCGGCGTGAGCGTTCCGGGATGAGCACCGGCGCATCCCGACTGTCAGCCGAGGGACGCGCCCCCGACGGCGGCTCGCGCTACCGTCTGCGTGATCTCTTCACACCGCTGGATACGCTGCTGGTCTCCGGCGGGGATCTGCGGCTGGCGCTGGATGCGAGCGATCGCGTCAACGCCTATGGCTGTGCGGCCTCGCCAGAGCCCGAGATCTGGAATTTCGCGTCTTCGACCGCGTCCACGATCTCGCAAGCGGCCTACGACCGCGCCGCGCTGGCGCGCGAAGAGCTGATGCACAGATGCCTGTTCGATGAGGTCGAAATCGCCTTCGATGCGCGCTGCGAAGACATGCGCGAGGAGTTGCGCGGCCACCTCCAGCTCTCGTCGCGCGTCGACATCGTGTTCTCGCCGTCCGGCACCGATTCCCAGCTTCATGCCCTGTTTCTGGCGCGTGCGGTGCTCGGCGCGCCGCCGGTGACGATCGTGGTCGGCGCGGATCAGACCGGCAGCGGCACGGTTCATACTGCGAGCGGGCACCATTTCAGCACGATGACGGCGAGCGGCCTTGCGGTACGCAAGGACGGCGCGGTGGCGGGGCTTGCAGGTGACGGAATCGCGGTGCCGCTGCTCGACACCGCGCCCGGCATTGCGATGCGCTCCGATGCGGATGCTGCGGTAATGCGTGCAGTCGAGACCAGCCTCGCGCAAGGCCGGTGCGTTTTCCTCCAAATCATGGATTCGTCAAAGCTCGGCTGGCGCGCGCCGAGCGCTGCCTGCCTCGATGAGATCGCGCGGCGCTGGCCGCGCAAGGTTCAGGTGGTCGTCGATGCCTGCCAGGCGCGGCTCGGCCGCCGCCGGCTGCGCGCCTATCTCGATCGCGGTTACATGGTGCTGATGACCGGCTCGAAGTTCTTCGGCGGCCCCGCCTTCAGCGGCGCGCTGCTGGTGCCGAAAGGCTTGTCGCGGTCGGTCGACCGGATCGGCGCGATCGCACCGGGCATCTTCGACTATGCCGGCCGCAGCGACTGGCCGATGGCCTGGACGGCGCTACGCTCGCGCTTCGAGCGCCGGCCGAATTTCGGTCAATGGTTGCGCTGGGAGGCGGCGCTTGCGGAGATCGGCGGCTATTATGCCGTGCCGGGCGCGTTTCGCGCCAAGGCGCTGGCCGGACTCGCGGCCGGCATCGACAGCATGATTGCATTGTCGCCGTCGCTTCGCTCCGTTCCGCACGTGGCCGAGAAGGCCGGCGGGGATGACGAGGAATTCGCGGCAACCACGATCTTTCCGTTCATGCTGTTACGCGACGGCAAGCCGGTTTCGGTCGCCGAAACCGGCGCCGTTCATCGGGCGCTGGCGCTTGACATGAACGAGGAGATCAGCGGCAGCGCGGCGGACCGCCAGGTCGCCGCACAACGCTGTCTCGTCGGCCAGCCGGTCCGGCTGGAGCGGCCGGACGAGGCGCCGCAGGCCGTGTTGCGCCTCTGTGTCGGCGCGCGGCTCGTCACCGAAGCCTGGTCGGCGGACGCCGCACAGGCGCAACGCAATTTGCAGCACCTGCTTGATCGCATCGCCCACGTCCTGGTGAAGATCGAGCTGTTGCTGGACCGTGCCGTCACAGCGCCGGCGAAGTTTGTGCTCGAGGTCTGAGATGCTGAATCCTGTTTCCACACCGAACTATTCCGACCGCATCGGCTTTGCGCAATTGACGCGCCGGGCCTTCGAGGGTGGCGATCTACATCCGTTGCGCGAGCACCTGCTGGCGCGGATCGCGGAGGGGACGGCCGAGGCGGGCGAGGGCCTGGATCTGTCGCTGGTTGCCCAGCTTCTCGGCGAGAAGGAAGCCGGGCTCGTGATCCAGACCGAGGTGCTCTCCTTCCATCAATTGTTTCGCACGCCTTGCGGGCTTCCGAAGCCTCGCCTGCGCGTGCTTGCGCTCGCGGCCGATATCGACATGGGCGGCAATACTCCGATCGAATTCCTGCTCGAAGGCTCCGACATCGAGCTGCTGACGCTTTACGTAATCAAGGGCATCGGCCTGCCGGAGACACTGCCCGATCACGACATCGCCATCGTGGTCGCCTCCGATTCCGAAGAATGCCGCGAGACACTCGCTGTGATCGAACAGGCTGCGCCAAGCTGGCCGCGGCCGCTGCTCAACCGCCCCGATCTCATCGGCAATCTCGATCGCGACAAGCTGTACCGCTTGCTGGCGGGCATATCCGGTCTCGACATTCCCGTGACCGCCCACGCGACGCGCGCGCAATTTTCGGAGCTTCTGGAAGGAAAGATCGCCTGCGCCGACATCACCGGCGAACTGCGCTTTCCGATGATCGTGCGGCCGCGCGGTACGCATGCCGGCGTCGGTCTCGCGAAGATCGACGATGCTGCGGCGCTCGCAGCTTATCTCATCGAGCGGCAAGAGCAGGACTTCTTCGTCGCGCGCTTCGTCGACTATGCGAGCGCCGACGGGCTTTACCGCAAATATCGTCTCGCCATGGTCGACGGAAAACCCTACGCCTGCCACATGGCGATCGCCGACCGCTGGGACATCTGGTATCTCAACGCCTACATGGCGTTCAGCGAAGAGAAGCGGGCTGAAGAAGCCGTCTTCATGATCGACTTCGACAGCGGTTTCGCCGCGCGTCATCGCAGCGCGCTCGACGAGATGAGCAAGCGCGTGGGCCTCGACTATTTCATCGTCGATTGCGCCGAGAACCGCGACGGTGAGCTGCTGGTGTTCGAGGCCGACAACACCGCCGTCGTGCACAACATGGATCCTCCGTCCGTGTTTCCCTACAAGCCGCCGCAGATGCGCAAGATCTTTGCCGCGTTCACCGCGATGCTGTCGCGACACGCCGAGATGGGCCACAAGGCCGGCGAGGAGAGCGCAGCATGAACGAGATCATCCGCAATACGCAAAGCTCCGTCGCGCACACCTCACTCGATCCGCAGGACTGGAACGAATTTCGCGCGCTCGCCCATCGCATGCTGGACGAGACCATCGATGGCATGGCCAATGTTCGTGCGCGTCCGGTATGGCAGCCGATCCCCGATGATGTCCGCGCGGCCATCAAGTCCGACGTGCCGCGCGAGGCCAGCGATCTCGCCGATGTCTACCGCGAATTCACCGAACATGTCGCGCCTTACGCGACCGGCAACGTTCATCCCGGCTTCATGGGCTGGGTGCATGGCGGCGGCACCGCGGTCGGCATGCTCGCCGAGATGCTTGCGGCTGGCCTCAACGCCAATCTCGGCGGGCGCGATCACATGCCGATCGAGGTCGAACGCCAGATCGTCGACTGGATGCGCCGTCTGTTCGCCTTCCCGGAGAATGCGAGCGGCATCTTCGTCACGGGCACGTCGATGGCCAATCTGATGGCTGTGCTGGTGGCGCGCACAGCTGCGCTCGGCCGGCTGGCGCGGCAATACGGTATCGGCAATGATGGCGCGCTGCTCACCGCCTACACGTCGCGGGCCGCGCATGGTTGCGTATCGCGGGCAATGGACATCGCCGGGCTTGGCAGCGATGCGTTGCGCAAGATCCAAATCGACGCCGACCATCGCATCGACGTCTCCGCGCTCCGTGCACAGATCGCCGTCGACCGCGAGGTCGGCTTCAAGCCGTTCCTTGTCGTCGCATCGGCCGGGACCGTCGATATCGGCGCGATCGACGATCTCAAGGCCATCGCCGCGCTGTGCCGCGAGGAGGGAATCTGGTTTCACGTCGATGGCGCTTTCGGTGCGCTCGCAATTCTCTCACCCGAGCTCGCACCGCAGCTCGGCGGCATTGAGCTTGCGGATTCCATTGCGCTCGACTTCCACAAATGGGGACAGGTGCCCTACGACGCCGGCTTCCTGCTGGTGCGCGACGGCGAGCAGCATCGGCAGGCCTTTGCCCAGCCGGCAGCCTATCTCAGCCGCGAGGCGAGGGGGCTTGCCGCGGGCGCGGTCTGGCCCTGCGATCTCGGTCCCGATCTGTCGCGCGGTTTCCGCGCGCTGAAGACCTGGTTCACGCTGAAGACGTTCGGCACCGACCGGCTGGGTGCGGTGATCACGCGAAGCTGTGCGCTGGCGAAATATCTGGAAGCGCGCGTATTGGCCGAACCTCGGCTGGAATTGCTGGCGCCGGTGAACCTCAACATCGTCTGCTTCCGCTATCGCGCTGGCGATGCGGTCAATCGCGAGATCGTCGCCGACGTCCAGGAGTCCGGCATTGCGGCGCCGTCGAGCACCACGCTGGACGGCAAGATCGCGATCCGCGCCGCCATCGTCAATCATCGCACCGAGGAGACGGATATCGATGCGCTGGTCGCGGCCGTGCTGGAGTTTGGCGGACGGCGCAGCGGCGGCGTAATCGAGGTCGAGGCGCCGCCGCTCGCGGCGCAGTGACGTCGGGCCCCTAAAACGAAAACGCCCCGGACTGGTCCGGGGCGTTTTCGTTCGGATGTTGCGAAGCGCTCAGGCGGCCGAGCTGACGTCTTCCTTGACGTCCTCCTTGGGATGGGTGGCCTCGAACTGCTCCCGCAGCTTGTCTTCATAGACGATCAGCTTGCGGGCATCCTTCAGCGCCCGGTAGAGATCGCCGCTCATGATGTGATTGTTGATGTCCTCGATGATCGGCCAGGCGCTCGGCACGGCGGTGACGATGTCGCGCACCAGGTTGAAATAGGTTCCGTGCTGGCCCTGCGGATCCGGCGAGATGTACATGAGCTGGACCGCCAGATAGACGAGCTTGGCGGGCGTGTCGGCGGTCTCCGGCGTGAGGATGTCGCGCTCGCGCAGGATCGGCACGTTGTCGCCGTCGATCAGAAGGCGGGCGCGCTGGTCGGTGTTGGTTATCACGCAGTTACCGACGATGATGCGTTCGTGCGGTCTCAGCTCGACCTTGAGGGCCATGCCAGTTCTCCATCAACGCTTTCGTAACCGAGCGCGTGTTGCGGCGGATCAGGGCGCAATACTCCATCAAGACTAGTTAACGAGTTGTAAATCCGGGTCTTTCGCGCGAAAAAGCCTAATCATTTCAATGGCGGAATCGTGCGGCAGCGCGATGGCAAGTGGCGGTTGCCCTTCCGAATCATCCCGCGACTCAGCAAAAGCCCCGTTTTCATTTCATGCTTCGTTAGATTCTCGGGGCCACGGTCCGCCGGTCGCTGGGTCACTCTCGATCCAAGCAGACGCGTAACAGTAGCGTTGTTTACCAGAAAGGTAACACCCAATGTCCGGTATCGTTCTCTCCTCCTCGGTTCGTCAGAACCTCCTCTCCCTCCAGTCCACCGCTGATCTTCTCGCCACCACGCAGAACCGTCTGTCGACCGGCAAGAGCGTCAACTCGGCCCTGGACAATCCGACCAACTTCTTCACGGCCCAGTCGCTCGACAACCGTGCCAGCGACATCAACAATCTGCTCGATGGCATCGCCAACGGCGTGCAGGTGCTGCAGGCTGCCAACACCGGCATCACCTCGCTGCAGAAGCTGATCGACAGCGCCAAGTCGATCGCCAACCAGGCGCTGCAGACCACTGTCGGCTATTCCTCCAAGTCCAACGTCTCCACCACGATCGCTGGCGCGACCGCGTCCGATCTGCGTGGCACGACGACCTATGCGAGCT
>NZ_JADPJH010000006.1 GCF_023073315.1 Bradyrhizobium sp. 1
GACGTTCAGCGTCGAGTTGGTCTGGAGCAGCGAGGACAGCGTGCCCGTGCCGGTGGTGCGGTTCGCCTGCACCGTCGCGGTGCCCGAACCGACCGATGCGGTGAGGCCAAGCGCCTTCAGGGCGTCAGCCTTGCCGCTCAGCACCAGATCGGCGCCGGTCGTGCTCTGCAGCGAGATCTGGCCGTTCGCAAAGCTCGATGCGGTCTGGCCCGAAGTCTGGGCGAAGGCCGCCGTACCCGCGGTGGAGGTGATCGTCGCCGTCTGCGTGCCGCTGGCGAGATCGAAGGCATTCACGAAGTCGCCGACCGTCGTGGTGGCGTTGAGGTAGACCGTCGAGTTGCCCGAGGTATCGGTGACGACGTTGCCGAACACGCCGGTGGTGCCGCCGATCAGGCTGGCTGCCGTCGGGGCGGTCGCCGCCTTCACGGTGACGGTCTTGCCGTTGACGCTGAAGGTGTCGCCGTCAGCGAACTTGGTGTTGGCCTGCGTGGTCAGAGCGCCGCTCGCACCGTAGATCAGCGTGGTGCCGGTGATGTTGGCCGGGGTACCGGCGTTATCCTGCGTCACGGCGCCGGTGAGGACACCCGAGACACCGCCGAGCTTCGTGGTCGAAGCCGCAGCGGTCGTACCGCCGGCAGCGCCGGAGTACAGCACGTTGCTGCTCGCGGTCGAGCTCGCATAGGTCGTCGTGCCACGCAGATCGGACGCGGTCGCGCC
>NZ_JADPJH010000010.1:0-296096 GCF_023073315.1 Bradyrhizobium sp. 1
GCTCTCGCTGGTCTCCGTCAAGAACTCCCGCAACAGATCATCCATGGGGTACGCCTTACTGAGCTGAACTTCGACGCCTGTGCCACGTCTGGAATCGGCGGAAGTCTTCGCTTTGGATCGTTAGACAACCCCTTTCACGGTCCCGTTAATTTCATCCTCCGTGCTAATACGGATATTGAAGAGAAGTTTGCGGTTCGACGGCATGCGCGAGCGCTTTTCGGCAAAACCCGCGCCGAGCCGTGACGGGAACGAGCGTTAGGTAAACGCGCCGATAACGGCAGGTCGATGCAAACGAAAAAAGTGCGTCCCTGAAGGGCGATACGCGCGGCCCGCGTGAAATCGAAGCCAATCACCCGCAATCGGATCGGCTCTCGCGACCACAACTTCGTGCACGGCCAGAAGCCGCACGGTCCGCATTTGCGGTAAACGAACGCTTACCTCGCCGCTGCTGCGGCCGGCGCCGCGCTAACCCATGCGCGAGGCCGCGGCAATGTCGTCGGGACGGTGCTCCGCGAGGCAATCGTTGATGGCGGCAAGAAGCGCGTGCGGCGTAAACGGCTTGCGCAGGCAGCGCGCCGCACCGAGCTCCAGTGCCATCCGCAGGAAATCGGGCGCAGGCGAATTCAGATTTGCAAAGGCGTAGCCGGACATAGCGACCAGCGGAATGGCGGGTGCCCTCTCGTGGAAGATCCTGATCGATTCGAACCCGCGCATGTGCGGCATGAAGATATCGATGATCATCAAATCGAACTGCCCGTGCTCGAGAGCGCGCAATCCTGCTTCACCTCCTTCGGCAATCGTCACTTGAAAATGGTTTCGCTGCAAATAGACATCGATGGCCATGCACACCATCGGGTCGTCGTCGACAACGAGAATATGGCGCAGATTTTCTGTCCCCGTTTGAGTTTCCCGTTTCGGCGATTCAATAATTGAATCGTGGGGCAAGCCTTTCTCCTCTGGTTGGGATCGAAGAATTGACGGTCGCGAGGGTCGGCGGGGGAACCAGCAAGGCGAAGGTGATGGACGCGAACTCTGCGGCCATGCGGCGCCATGGTTCGGAGCAATGACCGATCGCCGTAACCGCTCGTCCAACGAACGAGACTGCGCGACGTCCGATTGAGGCGCGGATCCAATGGTTCCGGCTCACGAGGCCCCCTTGCCACGTTTTCCCGCAAGCCTGTTGCAGGAGCGGCGCGCGAGTTCAGGAACGAATCGGCGCGCCGTTCTTAATTCCGCCGTAAATGCGACCGGCTGTCTGCCTCCCAACGGGTATATGGACGACACCACAACCTTTGAAATATAATTCTGCCGCCGTGCAACTGGATGACGAACCGGGCGCGGCGTCGATCATACGTCGCACATTTCGGATTGAGCCTGCATGACCGCGAGCGGCCACCCGTCCAACCAGCTGCTGCGAATGCTCGACGCGGCTGATCTCGATCTGCTGCGGCCTCATCTGGCGACGGTGGAAATGGTCAGGGAATCTGTCTTGGGCGAGGCCGGCACCCCGCTGAGATACGTCTACTTCCCGCACGGTGGAACCGTGTCGATCACGGTCGGCCTCTCGGAAGGACAAATGATCGAGGTGGCGATGCTGGGCCGCGATAGTGTCGTCGGTGGCGGCGCCGCGCTTGCCGACGGCTTCGCGTTGGCGGACGCGATCGTGCTGTTCCCCGGGACTGCTTCCATGCTCGAAATAGCGGCTTTCCGTGCCGTCGCTGCCGCGAGCATCTCGTTTCGCAGTCTGATGATCCGCCACGAGCAGGTCCTGCTCGCGCATGCGCAGCAATCATTACTCTGCAATACGCTGCACCCGGTCGAGGCACGCCTCGCGCGCTGGCTCCTGCGTGCTCGTGACCTGTCCGACAGCGATATCCTCCCGCTCACGCAGGAGGCGCTGGCGGAGATGATGGGCGTACGGCGCAACGCCATTTCCCTCGTCGCACATGCGCTCCAGCGCGGCGGCATCATCCATTACACCCGCGGGCAGATCGAAATCGTCGACCTGCCAGCGCTGCAGGCGACGTCCTGTGATTGCTATGCAGCAGTGAAGACCCACCACGCTGCGATACTCGGAATCCGGCAATGATGCCGACGCCAATGCGATGGGCTGCATGCCGCCATGCACACAATGCGGCGTCTGACGTAGTTGCCCGGATTACAATGTACCAATTGCCAATATATCCCGATGTGAACATGATGAAACTTACCCGCGCAGGGAATGAATTCGCTCGCCGCGCTGGACTGGCGCAGGAGACGGGAGGCAATTTTGGAAACGATGGTGCGTCCATCCAACGGTTTCCTGTCCGCGCTGTCGGCGGACGATTATGAATTGATCCGCCCATATCTGCGCACGATCGATCTGCCGCATGAAGCGGTGCTGGTCGAAACCGGCGAGACGCTCAAGCGTGCCTATTTTCCGCAACGCGGCGTCATCTCGCTGGTGGTGAAGCTCGCCAAGGGCGAGCATGTGCAGGTCGCCATGATCGGGCGCGACAGCCTGCTCGGAACGCTCTCGACCATGGGCGATGCCTGCGCGCTGAACACGGCGACCGTGCTGGTTCCCGGCGTCGCCTCCGTGATGGACCTCGACCGGCTGCGCGGTGCGGCCGACCAGAGCAACACCTTGCGGACCTTGCTCACACGCCATGGACTCGCGGTCTACGCGCAGGTTCAGCAGACCGCGGGCTGCAACGCCGCACATCCGGTGGAATCGCGACTGTCGCGCTGTTTGCTGCACACCCATGATCTGTCCGGCGACTATCGGCTGCTGCTGACCCAGGAGGCGATGGCGCAGATGATCGGCGCGCGGCGCAACAGCGTGTCGCTGGTCGCCAACACCTTGCAGCAGGCCAATTTCATCCATTACAGCCGCGGGCACATCCAGATCCTGAACCTGGAAGGCCTGCGCCAGACGGCGTGCGAGTGCTACGCCACCGTGAAGGCCCAGTACGACCGGCTGCTCGGCCAACACTGACCGGCGAGGTCGCGTGGTAAACCTGCGGCTAATGCCGGCCTGCAAACACAGATCGTCCTGCTACCGGAACTGAAATTCAAATGCCGTAGACACGAACGTGCCTCGCGCCGGGCGGGCCGCGCGACCAACGAGCCGTGACCAGGACAGGCAAACCCATGTTTGAAGTGACCGTCGCACCTGCGCAGAAGGTGCTCGATGCCGAACCCGCGCGCGAGCCAGGCGCATATGCGGCGCTCGTGCGCGAGATCGGCGAAGACGGCGCCGGTGAGGTGCGCACCGTGTTCTGGAGCGAAACCCGCACGCGGCTGCAACTGTTCCGTAGGCTTTCGCTCGCGCAGCATAACGCCAAAATCGCGCGCGAAGCGCATTCGCTGAAGAGCGCGGCCGCAACGTTCGGCTATGCCAGGCTCGCGGCGCTGGCGCTGCAGTTGGAGAAGTCCGCGGAGACGCTTCGAGAGGCCAAATTCCACGATCTGCTGGACCGGATGGACGCGGCCTTTGAGGCCGCGCGTGCGCAGGAACCGCAGACCTGACGGAGAGTGCGTGCAAAACCCGCCGTACTTCTACGGTTGGCGATTTTCACGGATGGCTAATCATGGGAGGCGATAGTCGCCGGAAACCAGGAGGGTTTCCATGTTCACCTACGAGACTGCGGACCAGAAAGAAGTCCGTCGCTTCCGCATCGCTCAATTCAACGGCCGCATGGCGACGGTGACGTCTGGCGAGGCGACGGTGACTGGCTTCGTGCGCTCGGTGCTGGAGCAGGAATCGAGCACTCCCCCGCGCTGGACCATCACGATCGTCCCGAACACGCCGAAGGAAGAGATCAAGCCGCTGCGGCCTTCGTCGCGCGCGCGTCCCTTCGCTGAAGACTATTTCTGAGCACGATCGGGGCCCGGAGTCTTCCGGGGTCTTGGCCTTCTAAGGTTTTGGGCGCGCCGCCGGTCGGCGGCGCAACAGAACAGCCTCAATCGATCGAATGCAGCAACGCCGCGCGGACAAGGTCCGCCGTATTGCGGGCACCGAGCTTGCGCATCGCCTCGGCACGATGGCTCTCGAACGTGCGCGGGCTGATCTGCATGCGAAGCGCGCCCTGCTTGTTCGAATAACCCTCGCTGATCAGCCGGAGCACCTCGCGTTCGCGCTTGGTCAGCCGCTTCTGGCCCGACAGGCCAACGAGCTCGGCGCTCTGCACATGCTGAGTTTGCTGTACGCGCGCGGCCTTCAATTCTGCGTCCTCGGCCCTGGACGCGAACGGCAAGCCACCGTTCTGGGGACCGGCGAGCTGCTTGACCAAGCCGCAAACGCGCTCGGTCTGCGCCAGCGCATTTTCCACCACCCGCTGCAAATAGACCCGATCGCCTGAGACGGGCGCGAGCTGGTCGCTGTGGTGCTTGATTTCGCCCATGTAGAGCAGGAGCGCAGTCAGGGGTCCGTTGAGCTCGCGGGCGATGGCGGCGGCCATTTCGTCGGCCGCCTTGGCACGGACGGCGTTCAGGCGGACGAAATCGAGCTCTTCAGCTGGAGCGGTGCTGCTGTCGTACCATTCCGACGGCCGCGAATCGGTGGCCGTATCATTCTGTGACCCCATGTGACCTGTTTAGCGGAACCAGGGCCGATCTGTGGTTAACTTTTTGCTCCGTAAGACTACGGTGATTTTGGCGGTTTTACGCTAAAAAATCGACATCGGCACAATTTATGCTTGCGCGGCGCCTCCGAGGAGCCCGCGGAGGTTGATAAACCTGCCCGCGCGGCGGGCAGCGGGACAGCTGCCCGGTTAACGGTCCAGTTACCAGCCCCGCCGACCATCCCCGGATTTTACGGATAAATTAACAATGACTTGCTTCTCTCAATCACGATTGAGAGCGCGCAAATGCCTCCATGCATCAGGCCTATAGGTCTTGCGGGAAACGCTGCGGAAGATTGCGTGCCATGAACGACATCGATCAGCTATCGGAATTCCTGCAGAGGCTGACCCCGCTGTCGCGCAGCTGTCTGCTCAGCGAGCTCGAGCGGCTCGAACTGTGCGGCGTCGACATGCCGGGCTCGTCCGGCGTTCAGGCCAAGCTTCGCGCCGAGTTTCGCAAGGACGGATCGACCCAGGCACGTGCCACCAATCCCTCACGCTACTTCTTTGCCCCGCTCGAGCTGTTGCTGATCGACGGCGCGCCCGAGCATGCCAATATGGGGCGGATCTCGCGCAACACGCTCACCCCGATCTGGGAGTGGATCTGCCGCGACCTGCTGCCGACCATGGCGCGCGACTACATCAAGGCGATCAACGACCAGGTCAACGCCAACAACCCCAAGGAAGTGCTGAAGACCGCATCGATCTTCCAGACCAAGGTCGTCAAGGTGCTCGAGAATACGCTGGCTTCAGCCGAGAGCGCTGAATTCGCCCGCGGCAAGCTCGCGCAGTACACCGCTTCGCGCACGGCCTTCGACGATGTGAGAAAGATGCAGCATGTGCTACGTGCCGGTGACGCGCTGCCGAAGTTCAACGAAAAACTGCCTGAGAAGATCGCGAAATTCGAGGACGGGCAGGTTGCCCAGATCACTGCTCAGCTCGACGCCTTCAAGAAATCCCGTCCCGATGCGCTGCCCTTCGCGCTGGCGCTTGTGGCGCGGCGCCTGAAGACGTCATGGCAATTGGTGCGCCTCGCCACCAAGCCCGCTGCCAGCAAGAGCGCGGCGGACATCGCCGCCACACGCTATGCCTGCGTCGTTCCCATGGTGCTCGACCGGCTCGACGACAAGCGGCTGGCTCTGAGGATCGCGCTGCGCCACAACCGGATCCTCATCGCGCGCGACCTGCTCGCCGATATCTACGACACCGAATACGCGCTCAAGGTCCGCATCGACGGCATCGAAAGTTGCGAATGGGGTATCCGGCTCCAGCAATTGATGGATGCGATCGCGGCGCTGGTCTCGGCAGAGGTCAGCCGCTTCCCTTCCAATGTCGGACACATCCTCGGCTCGCGCCGGCTGCGCAGCCACGACACGCTCGGCGGCAAGCTTTCCTATCTGGCCTGGAAGGGACGTGACGTTGTGCAGGATGGCGCGGCGGCGTTTCGCAAATTGATCGGGCAAACCTGATCCGGCGCTAGCGCGGCAGGCACAGGAAGCGATCGAGAAATCGCCCTGACAGCACGAATCTGAACCACCAATGCATCATTCGCCGCATCGACATAGCTGCAATCCTAAACAGCCCACCACCGGCTATCCGGACCAATAGCGCAGGTGCAGCAATACGCATGTGATGTGCTTCACACTCGCGCCATTGGGCCCGCGCGCATTGTCGCAGAACCGTCACGAGCGAAGACGAAACATGCGCGTATCGCGCGAAAATGAGTTCTTCGGCGAGGCGCCCGTCCCCTATTCTCCGATCCATCGCATGAGCATTGGGAAGGAGTTCACGATGAGATCGAACCGAAAGACATTGACGGTGGCGGCCTTGCTTGCGGGCGCGCTGGCGCTCACGTCGACGACGATGGCACAGACCTCGCCGCCGCAGGGAAATGCGGCGCCGACCGCCGACAACGCAGTCCTGCTCACCGTGTTCTTCAAGCACGACCAGTCCCGTCCGCTGAACGAGCTGAACGCGCAGCTCGAGAAGCAGGGCTACTACAAATCCTTCCCGCCGCCCGGAATCGAGGTCGTGAGCTGGTACGTGATGATGGGCATCGGCCAGGTGATTACGCTGCGCCTGCCGGCCTCGCGCTTACGCGAAGTCAATCGCATCGTCGAGGATACCGCGTGGGGTCCCTACCGCACCGAATTCTATCCGACCTACGACTACAAGGCCGTCGGCATGGCCCAACACGACAAGGCCACGGCCAATTGAGGAGTCCATTATTCAATTGGGCGAAGCGCAAACGGCTTCGTCCAATTACAGGACACGGGCGTGCGCGCCGCCAATCTGCGCACTGCGAAAATCGGGCGTGATTGTCGCACGCGCGTGCGCAACGCGCTGGCAGACGTAAAAACTTCTCGAAGGAGATCCGTACAATTTTAGAAATGATGCGTGCTTTAACGTTACCGAGATAATTCAACAATCGGCTGAAGCCCTCCATATTTGAAACTGCTCACGTCGCTAACACACCGAGACGGAACGGGAGTGGTTTGCGATGGACGATGCAATTATTGAACTCGCCGGACGGAGGCCAAAGACCTTCGGACGGCGAAAGGTGACGCCGCGCGCATGCGTGGCCGACGGCAAACGCCACTTGCGCGCCTTCATGAGCGAAGTGCTGGAGGATCTCGGTTTCGTCACCAGCGAATGCGCGAGCGCCGACGAGCTGCAGGCGATGCTGCCCAATGAGCTGCCGGATCTGATCCTGCTCGGCATCGCCGCCGATGGCATCGAGCCGGGAAAATTTTTGGAGATCCTGGTGCGCGAGGCCTTCGACGGCAAGGTTCTCGCGGTCGGCGCCCGCGAGTCGATCATCGTCAAGGCGGTGCAGCAGGTCGGCGAAGAATACGGCCTTGCGATGCTGCCGCCGCTGACCACGCCCTTCGCCGCGGAGACGCTGCGCGAGCGCGTCGCGATGCTGCTGCCGGAGGAGCCGGCGCCGAGCCCGGCCGTGCATGTCGGCGAAGCCTTGCATGCCGGCTGGCTCGAGCTTTGGTACCAGCCCAAGATCGACGCGCGCACGCTGGTCCGCAGCGGTGCCGAGGCCTTGGTGCGGATGCGGCACCCGACCTGGGGCGTGGTGCCTCCCGCTTATTTCATTCCCGAGGCGCACGATCCGCACTTCCGCGATCTCTCGGAATTCGTGATCGAGCGAGCCTTGCAGGACTGGCATTATCTCTTGGAGCGGCAGAGCCAGGTCGATCTCTCGATCAATTTGCCGGCGTCGTATCTGAAGGACCCGCAAGCCGTACACGATCTCTGCCGCCGCATGCCGACGCATCCTGCGTTCGGCGGGTTGACGATCGAGATCGACAGCGAGGAAGCGATCCGCGACCTCGATCTCCTTGTCGAGGTCGCACGCGAAATGAGCCTGCACAATATCGGCCTGTCGATCGACAATCTCGGCGCCAACTGGCCGGAGCTGATGGATTTGGGCAAGATTCCCTTCATCAAGCTCAAGGCCGACCGGCACTTCGTCACCGGCAGCGGCACCGATCGCCTCAAGCGCACGGTGTGCCGCCACATCGTCGAGCTTTCACATGGCTATGGCGTACGCGCCGTCGCCGAAGGCGTCGAGAGCCGCGCCGACCTCGTCGCCGCGAACGAGCTCGGCTTCGACTTCGTGCAAGGCTTTCTGTTCGGCAAGCCGATGCCGCTGAAGAAGTTTGCGCGGAGCACGCTGACGCGAACGGTAATGGACCCGGCCTGAGGCGCGCCGCCTCAGGCAAATCGCCGTGCGAAGAACACACAGACGACGACCAGCGCGGTCGCGGCGATCATGCTCCATGCGACCGGCTCGTGCAGCAGGAAGCCGGCGAGCGCGAGGCCCAGGAACGGCTGGAGCTGTTGCAACTGACCGACGCGGGCGATGCCGCCGATCGCGAGCCCGCGATACCAGAAGATGAAGCCGACGAACATGCTGAAGATCGAGACATAAGCGAGCCCGATCCAGGCGGGCACGCCGACGCCGCTCCATGTCGGCGGCCATGTCAGGATCACGACCGGCACCATCAGCGGCAGCGCCAGCAACAGCGCCCAGGAGATCACCTGCCAGCCGCCGAGGCGGCGCGACAGTGCCGCGCCTTCGGCATAGCCGAGCCCGCACAGCACGACCGCGGCAACCATCAGCAGGTCGCCTGTGAGCGATGCCGAACCATCGTTGGACAGGGCGAAGCCTACGACCGTTGCGCTGCCGAGGATCGCGAACAGCCAGAACAGCGGCTGCGGCCGCTCGCCGCCACGCAGCACCGCGAAGATCGCCGTCGACAATGGCAGCAGTCCGATGAAGACGATCGAATGCGCGGAGGTGATGTGCTGGAGCGCGAGCGCGGTCAGCAACGGGAAGCCGACCACGACGCCGATGGAAACGATGGCGAGCGAGATGAGATCCTTTCGTTCGGGCCGCGCCTGACGGAGCAGGCCGAGCACGGCCACACCGATCAGCGCCGCGATCACCGCGCGCACGGACGTCAGGAACAGCGCGGAGAAGCCGCCGACGGCCACACGCGTCGCCGGCAACGAGCCGCTGAAGATGATGACGCCGAGAAGCCCGTTGCCCCAGCCGCTGCCCGCAGATTGCATGTCCATCTCACTTTTCCTGGGCGCGGATACTCGGCCTTCTCAGGTGGCGCGACCAGTGACAATCCAGTACAATCCGGCAAAACTGTATGGGTATGGATGGTCATACACCTTGGAGATCGAAGCGCAATCGAAGGGACGAGGCGGAACACGAACCATCGACGTGATGAGCGCGATCCGCGCCAAGGTCGCCGGCCGCGCGCTCAGTGCCGGCGACCGCCTGCCGTCGATCCGCAGCCTTGCCGCGACGATGGGCGTTTCGCCCTCCACCGTGGTCGAAGCCTATGATCGCCTCGCCGCCGAAGGCCTGATCCGCGCCCGCCGCGGCTCGGGCTTCTATGTCTCGCCGACGGTCACGCCGCCGCTGGCGTTGACCGAAGCCGAACCGAGACGTGATCGTGAGGTCGATCCGTTCTGGGTCTCCAGGCAATCTCTCGACACGGACGATGCCGTGCCAAAACCCGGCTGCGGCTGGTTGCCGCCGGAGTGGATGCCGGGAGCGGCGCTGCGACGCGCCACCCGTGCGCTGGCCCGCTCTGATGCCAGCGTGCTGACGAATTACGGCTCGACGTCCGGCTCCCCTGGGCTGCGCCGGCTCCTGCTGACGCGCCTCGCCGAAGACGGGATCGAAACCTCGATCAACCAGCTGATGCTGACGGGCTCGGGCACGCAGGCAACCGATCTCATTTGCCGCTTCCTGCTCCGGCCCGGCGACACCGTGCTGGTCGACGATCCCTGCTACTTCAATTTTCGCGCGCTGCTGCGGGCGCATCAGGCCAGGATCGTCAGCGTGCCCTATACGCCGTCAGGCCCCGATGTCACTCGCTTCGAGCAGATTCTTGGCAGCGAGCGTCCCAGGCTCTACATCACCAATTCAGCGCTGCATAATCCGACGGGCGCGACAATCTCGCTCCAGACCGCGCACCGGCTGTTGACCGCAGCCGCCGCCCACGACCTCACCATCGTCGAGGACGACATTTTTGGTGACTTCGAGCCGGAGCGCTCGCCGCGCCTGGCCGCGCTCGACGGATTGAACCGCGTGATCCGCATCGGCAGCTTCTCCAAGACGCTGTCGGCCTCGGTGCGCTGCGGCTACATCGCTGCGCGGGCCGACTGGATCGAGCACCTCGTCGACCTCCAGGTCGCAACCAGCTTTGGCGGCCCGAGTCCGGTCGCGACCGAAATCATCGCCAAGGTTTTGGCCGGCGGCAGCTATCGCAAGCACATGGACGAACTCCGGCAAAAGCTCACGCGCACCCGCCGCGACGTCGCACGAAAACTTCAGGCGCTGGGCATCGAGCCTTGGCTGATGCCGCGCGGCGGCTTCTTCCTCTGGTGCCGCCTCGCCGACGGACAAGACGCCACAGCCGTTGCGCGCGCTGCGCTCGAAGAGGATGTGGTGCTGGCGCCGGGCAACGTGTTCAGCGTCTCGCAGACGGCGTCGAGCTTCATGCGGTTCAACGTGGCGCATATGAACGATCCGCGGATGTGGGATGTATTGCGGCGGGCGTTGAAGGCGAAGCCGATTGAGCGCTAGTACAACGGCTCCTCATATACCGGCTCGCCGTCGAGCAGCAGCCGCTTGATGGCGGCGCGGCCCGAGGGGAGCACGGCGGCGACGACGCGCAGCTTCTGCTGGTTGCGGGCCTGCTCGAGCTTCTTGCCCTCGCCTTCGGGCACGAAATAGCTTTCGAGACCGTATTTGATCTGGAGCTTGTCGCAGAAGGTGCGGCTGGTCGAGCCGCAGGAATAGGTGACGCGGCCGCGGATCAGGATTTCGGGAGCCGTGACCGTGACAGGCTCGGCGGACACCGAGACGGCCTCGTAAAGCCCGTTGGCATTGGGCGCGAGTTTGACGAACACGACGGGATTGCGCGTCTCGGCCGTCTTGCCGGAGAGCGCTCCGGCCGGCAGCTGCGAGATGTCGTAGCGGAGCACGACGTAATCGCCGCGCAGGAGATCGCGGGGATCGACCGGCTGCGTCTGCAAGGTCACCTCACGTCCCTCGCGCAGGATCTGCATCCGGTCGGCGACCATCAGGACCAGCAGCACGCATTGAAGCAGGACGGCGACGCCGAACAGCACGGCTTTCGGAATGCGTTGCCAGAATTTTGTAATGGACTCGATCATCGCTCAGCCCTCGGCAGCGCGCGGTTGAGCACGGTTGCGAATACGACGGCGATGATGCCGGCCACCGCGAGGAAGGCCGAACGACGCAGCAGCGAGCCCTTCACCGCCCAGGTGATGCCCGCAATGACGCCGGCGATCCCGAGCCAGCCGGCCACGATGCGCGGACGCACGTCGTCGAGCACGCCGGAAACGACGAGACACAGCATGGCGCAGAGCAACGCGGCATAGGCGAACCAGGGCTCGCCGGCCGCGGATGCCGGCCAGATCGGCGCCGCGAGCAGCACGAGCCCGATCGCGCATGCGGCCAGGATTTCACCTGCGCGCCTGGTGATGCCGGCGGACGCGAGCGCGAGGATCACGCCCGCAGCTCCGCACAGGATTGCCCAGAGCGGCTGGGCTGGCGCGGTGCCGGTCCGGAAGTGAATGAGATCGTCAACCGTCGTCACCTCCAGGAAGGCAACGATGGCTAGCGAAAACGCGCCGTAGATCGACAGAACGCTCCCGAGCAGAACCGCCCGCGGCGAGCGCGTTGCGGCGGTCGCAAGTCCGGCGCCGAACAGCAGGGCCGCGCCGTTCGCGAGCACGAAGGACGGCTGAAGGCCACCGAGGTCGAAGCGAAGCGAGGTCGCAATCCACCACGGCAACACCGCGATTGCGACGAGGTGGGCAGCGACTCGGGAATTCCACGCAAGCGCGAGAGCGGCGGCGATCAGCCACACCGCCACGAACGGAAGATGCACGACATCGGGCGCGTCATAGCTGCGCATGCAGGTCCAGATGCAGGCGGCGACGAGACCGACCGCGAGCGCGCCGCGCGAGCCGGTCAGCAGCGCGGCGGCGAACGCACCGATCGACCACAGCAGCATGCCGCCGGCAAAGTCGTCGCCGAGATGATACATCTGGCCGACCAGCGCGATGCCCGCGCCGAAGATGATGGCGCCGATGCTGGCGCCAAGGTCGGCAAGAACAGTGCGGCCCGTTGTAGCGAACCACGCGCCGAGGCCGCCGGCGGCCACCATGCCGGCAAGCAGGATCGCGAACCGCAACAGCCGCGCGATCTCGGTCCAGTGCGCAGCGACGAAGGCAAGGAATGCGGCCGCGATCAACAGGCCGCCGACGATACCGACCACCACCGCGATGTTGATGCCGGGCGACAACGGCGGCAGCACATTGCGGATGGAGAGGGCCGCGGCCGGCGCGATCACGCCGTCGGCTTCCCATTGTGCAAGGTCGGCTTCTAGGCGCTGCCGGTAGGCTTTGTCGAACATTGTCTTGAATGACCTGATTCCGTGCCCGCCGGCGGGCTGTTGCTAGGTCGGCCCCCACCTCTAACAGGTTCAACCTAACACCGCCTGCTAGCCGACCAAACTTCGTTCACGGATCGCCTGCGCGCCCGCCAAAATGCCGCGCTGAAGCGCACGTGCGGCCGGCGAAAGGTCGCGGCCGATGCGCCAGAGCAAATAAAGCTCGCGCTCGATGACGGGATCGACCAGCTTGCGCCAGGTGAGAACGGGATGATCGGCCTCCGGCCAGGCAAGACTCGGCAGCGGCGCAACGCCGACGCCGGCCTCGACCAGCGCCAGCAAGGTCGCCGGATGCTCGGCTTCGTGGATCGGCGTGCCCTGATTGAGGTCCGCGACGCCGCGCTCGATCTCGAGCCGGATGCCGGTGCCTGACGCCATCACCACGAGGCCTGCCTTCGACGCCTCCGTCCAACTGACGGCGTCTCGCGCGCTGAGCGGATGATCGCGGCGCATCACCAGCGCGAAATTGTCGACCAGCAGGCGCGAGGCATCGAGTTCGGGATCGTCGCCAGGCACATTGGCGATCCCGAGATCGACATCGCCGCCGCGCAGTGCTGCAAAAATCTGGTGCCGCGAAATCTCCTTCAGCGTCACCGCCACCATCGGATGCTCGCGCTGGAATGCGGCGAGCACGCGCGGCATCAGCCGCAGCGCCACCGACGGCACGCAGGCCACCGTGACGTGACCGCGGCGATGTTCGCGCAGGTCGCGCAGATCCTGGAGCTGGTGATCGAGATCGGCGAGCAGGCGCTGGATGCCCGGCATGAAATCCGCGCCGACCTTGCTGAGCTGAAGCTTTCGCGTGGTGCGATCGAGCAGCCGCACCCGCAAGCCATCCTCGAGTTGGCGCACCGCCTGGCTGACGGCGGATTGCGACATCCCGAGCGCACGCGCCGCCGCACTGAAGCTGCCGGTCTCGACGACACGGACGAAGGCGCGGAGCTGTTTCAGGTCGAGCTGATCTATCATTCTAGCTTATAAATATATCTCTCTATTCCGGATTGTTAATGAAAACCTCCAGTGCAAGGATTTTGAGCGAAGACCGGGAATGACCATCAATTAGGCAGAATAGGCGTAACCTACTGTTCTAACAAGCCAAAGGACTGGGACGTGATCAACAGACGCGACCTCATGAAATATTCGCTGCTGGGCGCGGCGGCGGCGCCGCTGGCCGGCCTCAGCACCCCGGGCTTCGCGGCCGGCGCCAAGGTGGCGATCGCCGAGGCGCTGCGGCTTGGCATGTACAACTCGCTTTATGTCGCCGCGGACAAGGGGCTGTTCGCCAAGCACGCCCTGGACGCCGACCTCACCACGGCCGGCGGCATCGCGCTGCCGGTGCCGATCCTGCTTTCGGGGCGCAGCCAGATCGGCGTGACCAGCCCTGGCATGTCGGTCAACGCGGTGCGCGAGGGCGGCAAGATCAAGAACATCGCAAAGATCGTCGGCGGCGTGTCGATGTGGGGCATCGCCAGGCCCGACAGCAAGATCAGGACGATCGATGATCTGCGCGGCAAGACCATCGCGACGCTGAAATTCCCCTCCTCGACCATCCAAGTGCCGACCTACGCGATCAAGACCATCGGCAAGTTCGATCCGAAGGAGGCCGGCGTCATCTTCCTCGAACTGCCGCCGGGCGCGCAGGCCGCCGCGGTGAAGGACGGCCGCGCCGACATCGCCACCGCCTTCGAATGGGACGTCAGCATCGCCGCCGAGCAATTTGGTCTCGTTCCGGTGCTGTCCTTTGCGGACGCGCTGGGCTCACTTTGCTTCACTACGGCGATGGCGACGGAAGAGACCATCGCGACCAACCCGGCCGCGGTGCAGGGTTTTTGCAACGCGATTGCGGAAGCGCAGAAGCTGATGCACGAGGACAACGGGGTCTTCACCGAGGTTGCGGAAAAGTATTTCCCGAAGGTCACGCCGTCGGTGGTCGCGAGCGCGACCAAGAACTTCTTCGGGTCGAAGACCGCGATCCCGCGCAACCCCACCATCTCCGCGGACGAATGGGACCGCGCGATGCAGCTCGAGCAGGGCGGCGGCGCGGTGCAGAGCGCGCTTCCCTACGCGCAGATGGTCGACAACCGTTTTGCCGAGCAGGCCACCAAGCAGTTCGGTCTCGCGTCATGACAGTGAACACCTCTCCCGCGCGCGAACAGCGCTACGTCACGCTGCCGGCGCGGCCCGAACCGCTTCGCCTCGCGGTCGACGAGACTGCGGTCATCGTCGTCGACATGCAGAACGCCTATGCCTCACAGAGCGGCTATCTCGATCTCGCCGGCTTCGACATATCGGGCGCCAAGGCGGCGATCACGGCGATCCAGGATGTACTCAGTGTCGCGCGCGGCGCCGGCGTTCCCGTGATTTTCTTCCAGAACGGCTGGGACGCCGACTACGTCGAGGCCGGCGGCCCGGGCTCGCCGAACTGGCACAAATCGAACGCGCTGAAGACGATGCGCAAGCGGCCCGAGCTGCAAGGCAAGCTGCTCGCCAAGGGCGGCTGGGACTATGCGCTGGTCGACGATCTCCAGCCGAAGCCCGGCGACATCGTGGTGCCCAAGACGCGCTACAGCGGCTTCTTCAACAGCCAGTTCGACAGCATTTTGCGCGCCCGCGGCATCCGCAACCTCGTGTTCTGCGGTATCGCCACCAATGTCTGCGTGGAATCGACGCTGCGCGACGGCTTTCACCTCGAATATTTCGGCGTGATGCTGGAGGACGCGACGCACCAGGCGGGCCCCGACTACATCCAGAAGGCCTCCATCTTCAACATCGAGACATTCTTCGGCTGGGTCTCGTCCGCGAGCGACTTCCGCCGCGCCTTTGCCCAGACCGAAGCCATTCCCACAGAAGAGGACACGCCATGACCGACCGCGCCATCATTCCAGCAGGCACCCACGCGCCCATCGCCCCGTTCTCGCCGGGCATGATGGCCGACAACGTCATCTACGTCTCGGGCACGCTGGCGTTCGATGCCAACAACGACGTCGTCCATGAGGGCGACGCCGCCGGCCAGACCCGACACATTCTCGAGACCATCAAGCGCGTACTGGAGACCGCGGGATCAAGTCTTGCGGACGTCACCTTCAACTCGATCTTCGTCACCGACTGGGCCAACTACGCCGCGGTCAACAAGGTCTATGCCGAATATTTTCCGGGCGAGAAACCGGCGCGCTTCTGCATCCAGTGCGGCCTCGTGAAGCCCGCATGCCTCGTCGAGATCGCCTCGATCGCACACAAGAGGCCGTGAAATGGCCGTTCTCGATGCTGGCCAAGCCGCGGTGACGGGCGCCCGCTTCAGGCTGCCGTCCGCACTGCGCATCGCGCTGCTCCAGATCGCGCTGCTGGTCGCGCTACTTGCGGCTTGGGAGCTTGCGATCCGCTTCGGCCTGATCGCGGTCTATCTCTACGGCCAGCCGAGCGGCATCATCGCAAAAGGAGCCAAGCTGATCGGCAGCGGTGAGCTGCTGCGCGACGCAGCCCTGACGGCGTGGGAAGCCATCGCCGGCTTCCTGATTGGAACGGTACTCGGCAGCGCGGCCGGGCTCGCGCTCTGGCTGGTCCCGACCGGCGCCGCGGTGCTGCGGCCCTATCTCATCGCCCTCAACGGGTTGCCGAAGATTGCGTTGGCGCCGCTGATCATCGTCTGGTTCGGCATCGGCCTCTCCTCGAAGATCGCGATTGCCGCGATCATCACTTTCATCGTCGCTGTCATCACGGCGCTGCAAGGGGCGAAGGAGGTCGACGCCGATCTCGTCAAGCTGCTGCGTTCGCTTGGTGCCAGCCGCGTGAAGACCTGGCGCACCGTGATCGTGCCCGGCGCGATGCCGTGGATCGTCGCGGCCTTCCGCCTCAATGTCGGCTTCGCCCTGATCGGCGCAGTCGTCGGCGAGTACATCGCCTCCAAGGAGGGCCTCGGCTACATGATCTACTACGCCGGCGTGCTCTACGACCTCAACGCAGTCTGGGTCGGCATTGCGACGCTGATGGTGGTGGCTCTGTTGATGTACGGCGCGATCGATTTGATCGAACGGCGACTGCGCTCCCGATCCTGAACGACATCAATCCAACAGCTGGGATACCATGGCTTTTGCACGCGGCGAGAACGCCGACATCTACTACGAAGTTCACGGACGCGGCACGCCGATCATGCTCTCGGCCGGCATGGGCGGCAGCGGCTCGTTCTGGGCGCCGCAGCTCGATGCGCTCGCGCAGCGCCATCAAGTCATCCTCTACGATCACGTCGGCACCGGCCGCAGCGCAGCCGGTAGCCGCAGCATCGCCGGCATGGCCGACGACATCGCTGGCGTGCTCGACCATGCCGGCATCGACGCCGCCCATGTGGTTGGCCACGCCATCGGCGGCATCGTCGGCATCGAGCTGGCGCTGCGTCATCCAAAGCGCCTGCGCAGCCTTGCTGTCGTCAACGGCTGGGGCCGCGCCGATCCGTTCCTGCGGCGCTGCTTCGAAATCCGCAAGGCACTGCTCAATCAATCCGGTCCCCAGGCCTATGTGCGGGCGCAGCCGCTATTCCTTTACCCGCCGCAATGGATCTCCGAGAACATCGCGCATCTCGACGAAGAGGAAGAGAGAATCCTGAAGCACTTCCCCTCCGTCGCGACCATGAACCAGCGCATCGACATGTTTCTGGCGTTCGAGGGCGGCAGGCGCCTCGCTGAAATTAACGTGCCGACGCTGATGTCTTCCGCCAGGGACGACGCGCTGGTGCCGGCTTATCTCACCCGCGAGCTCGCCGCCGCGATTCCGGGTGCGCGGGTGCACGAGGTCGATTGGGGCGCGCACGCCTTCAGCGTGGTCACGCCAAAAATCTTCAACGACACGCTGCTCGACTTCTGCAGGGAGGTGGACCGATGAATGCGCTCGCGCAGAACCTCACCGAGACCGCGCCAATCGTGCTGCGCGCGGAAAATGTCGGCGTCACCTTCGATGGGACGGGGCGGCCAGTCGAGGCGATCCGCAAAGTGGATTTCGAGCTGCGACGCGGCGAGACGCTGGCGATCGTCGGCCCCTCCGGCTGCGGCAAGTCCACGCTGTTCAACGCCATTGCCGGCCTGCTGCGGCCAACCCGTGGCCATGTCGAAGTCGGCGGCAAGCGCGTCGACGATGCCGCCGGCCATGTCGGCTACATGCTGCAAAAGGACCTGCTGCTGCCGTGGCGCAGCGTGCTCGACAACGTCATGCTCGGGCTGGAGATCCGGAAAGTCCCGAAGCCGCGTGCGCGCGAGATCGCGCTGGAGCTGATCCGGACTTACGGCCTCTCAGGCTTCGAGCATGCCAAGCCTGCGGCGCTCTCCGGCGGCATGCGCCAGCGCGTCGCCATCATGCGCACGCTCGCCTTCGATCCCGAAGTGATCCTGCTCGACGAGCCGTTCTCGGCGCTCGATTTCCAGACCCGCCTGCTGATGCAGGCCGACGTCTCCCGCATCATCGCCGAGCGCGGCAAGAGCGCCATTCTCGTCACCCACGACATCGGCGAGGCCATCGCCATGGCCGATCGCGTGCTGGTGCTGAGCGCGCGTCCGGCCATGGTGCGCGCGTGGCACGTCATCGACCTGCCGCGCGCCGGCCGCGACCCCGCGGGTTTGCGGACCGATCCGCAGTTTCAGGACCATTTTGCGAAGATCTGGGCTGATCTGGAGAAGCCGGTGGGCGTGACATAACCGTCCACCAAAAGCATCAAAAATTTAAACAGATGCAATCGGCAGGTCACGTCATCAAGGTTTTTCTGAATCGCCCGATCTGGCCGGCGAAAAACGACATCGCGATTGGACAGGTTTTGGCAACCGCGACATAGTCGGGCTCGTGGTGATGAGCCAAGGGGAGCTGCCATGGACGTGCCTACCTCAGGGAACGAGACTCCAGGCACACCCGAGGCAGACAAACCACCCGAACATGCGCACTCGGCGACGCGCGTGCCTGCGATCATCGTCTGCGTTGTTGCGGCAATCGTCGTCGGGCTTTCGACCTTCTATCTGTTGCGACCGGAGCCGCTGCTCGTGCAGGGCGAGGTCGACGCAACGCGGCTCGACATCGCGGCGCGCGTCGATGGACGCGTCAAGGAAATACCGGCCGAACGTGGCCGGAACGTCGCCGCGAACGCCGTCCTCGTCCGGATCGACAATCCGGAGACAGTGGCGAAGCAGGAGCAAGTGAAGGCCGCAAAGACGGTCGCGGATGCCCAGCTCGCGAACATCATGGTTGGCACGCGAGTGGAGGTCGTCACGGCCCGCAAGGCAGAGATGGACCGCGCGCAGGCGGCTCTGGTCCTGGCGCAGAAGACCTTCGACCGCACCCATACCCTGGCCGAGCAGGGCAACGCACCGCAGGCCCGCCTCGACCAGGCCACCGATGCCCTGCACGAAACCGAGCGCGCGGTCGATCAGGCCAAATCCGCCCATGAGCAGGCGGTCAACGGCTACACTAGGGAAGAGCGGGCGATCGCCAAGGCCAATGTCGAGAAGGCCGAGGCCGATATCCAGAGCGTGCAATCGATCATCGATCAGCTTGTGGTCTACGCGCCCGTCGCTTCGCAGGTCTATCAGCGCAACGTCGAGCCGGGCGAATACGTCTCGCCGGGCGTGCCGCTCGTGACCCTGATCGATCTGGCCGACGTCTGGGTCCATTTCGATCTTCGTGAAGATCTCATCAAGAACCTGAAGGTCGGCGACCGCTTCGACGTTCGTATTCCTGCTCTCGGCGACCGCAGCGTCGCTGTCGAGGTCAAGCTCATCGCCACCAAGGGTGAGTATGCGAGCTGGCGGGCGACGCGCACGTCAGGCGATTTCGACTTGCGGACGTTTTCGATCCGCGCCTATCCGGTGCAGCCGGTGCCCGAGCTGCGACCGGGAATGAGCGCCTATCTCGACTGGCGATCACGGCAATGAGGCTCGGCGCCAAGCCCGGATTTTTTCTGGTCGCGCTGCGAGAGTGCCGCTGGCTGTTTCGCGATCGTGTGGCGCTGCTGCTGATCTTCGGCGTGCCACTGTTCGCATTCGCAGTGCTCACGACCGTCTTCAGTCATCCGGTCATCCGCGGGCTCGGCGTGACCGTCGTGGACGAAGACAAATCGGACGCATCGCGCGCCGTCGCCGAATATGTCGCGGCATCACCGAGCTTGCGGATAGCCGACCGCTCCGGCAACCTGTCGTCGGCAGTCCAGGACATCCGGTCGGGCCGGTCGATCTCGGCGATCTATATCCCGCCCGACTTCGAACGTGACCTCAAGGCGCAGCGCCGGCCGCAAATCGTCGGGTTCTATAACCAGCAATTTCTCACGGCGGCCGGCATCGCCTCCTCGGGCCTGAACGATGCGCTGTCCGCTGCGGCCAACGTCGCGGCCCCTGCGACGCGCGCCGCACCCGGGCCGGCGTCGACGGGAACGCTGACGGCGGAGACCATCGCGCTGGTCAATCCGCAGAAGAACTACGCACAATTCCTGCTGCGCGCGCTGCTGCCGACGATCATCCACGTCGTGATCACGCTGGCCGCGAGCTATTCGGTCGGCTCCGAATTCCGCCGCCGCGACGCGCGAGCCTGGCTGGAGAGCGCGGGAGGCGATCCGCTCGTCGCGCTGGCCGGCAAGCTTGCGCCACTGTTCTGCATCTTCGTCGTGATCATGCTGGCTGAACCGCTGGTCCTGGAGGGCGTGCTGGAGATTCCCTTCAAGGGTGATTTGCCATTGATGGTCGCGGCCGGCTCGCTCCTGATCATTGCGTATCTCTCGCTCGGCGCGCTGTTACAACTCCTCACTCGTGACCTCGCGTCGGGGCTCGGGCTTGCAGGCCTCATTGCATCTCCCGCGTTCGGCTATGCCGGCGTCGGCTTTCCGACCATCGGCATGAACGCTTTCGCCCAAGCCTGGGGCGCCATCCTGCCGCTGCGCTGGTACATGGCCGTTTTGCTGGGACAGGCGGCGCGGGGATTGCCCGTCTCTGCATCCGCCGTTCCCTTCGCCGCACTCGCCGCCCTGGCAATGCTGTTCGCAGGCCTCGCCTGGTGGCGGATGGCGAGCCTCAACCGCAGTGGATGGTTTGCGGCGGCGCGGCCTGACGAACCGACCGAGACGGCTTCCGCGCCGCGCGGCATCGGCGGCGCCTTCACCGCGGAATGGCGGCGCGTGCTTGGAATGAAGAGCGCCTTCAGTGTGATGTTCCTGGCGCCGCTGGTTTACGGCATCTATTATCCGCAACCCTATCTGAACCAGATCCTGCGCAAGCTTCCGATCGCGGTGGTTGACAATGATCTCAGCGAGCTCAGCCGGCGGATCGTCGAGAATCTGGATGCGAGCGGTGCGCTGAGTGTCGTGGTTCGCGCCCGCACCGTTGCGGAGGCGCGCACCGCCATCGATCAGGGCAAGGCCTTTGCGGCCGTCGAAATCCCGGCAGACACCGAGCGCGACGTGCTGAAGGGCATCAATGCACATCTCCCGATCTACGCAGATGCCACTTACCTGTTCATGTTCAGGTCGACGGCGAGCGGCGTCGCCACCGCGATCGGTGCGTTGACATCCGAGCTGGTTTCGCGCGGCGCGCGCTCGGACGGCAGTCTCGTCAAGGCAAAGCTCGCGAGCGCGAGCCCGGCCAACGTTCTGCTGCAACCGATCTTCAACCCGGTCGGCGGCTATGCCAGCTACATTGTGCCGGCGGCGTTCATGCTGATCCTCCAGCAGACGCTGCTGATTGGTGCTGCGATGTTGACCGGGACGGCGCTGGCATCATCAGGCGGCGCAGTCGCCGGCGTGCTTGGACGCGGTGTCGCTCATTTGACGATCTATCTCCCGGTGCTTGCGCTCTATCTCATCGTGCTGCCGCGCATCTATGGTTTCTCGACCCTCGGCCATCTGCCGCAGATTTTCGCGCTCGCGACCATCTTCCTGCTGGCGACAAGTTTCATGGGGCAAGCCGTCGGGGCCTGGTTCACGCGGCCGGAGAACGCGACACTCCTCCTGTTGGCAACGAGCCTGCCGCAGTTCTTCACCGCGGGCTTCGCGTGGCCGCGCGAGGCGATTCCCGAGGCTGCCCGTGCGCTGGGGCAGCTATTCCCCGCCGATCACGCCATCGACGGCCTCGTCCGCATCAACCAGCTCGGCGCCGGCATTTGGGAAGTCGCCCACGACTGGCTCGGCCTGTGGTGCCTGGCGATCGGCTATTTCGCGCTCGCGGTGATCTCGGCATTTGCGACCAGGAGAGGACAGAGACATGGCTAGGCGTGCCGCCATCATCGGGGTTGCGCTCGTGCTCGTCGCTGGCGCCGTGGTCGCCACGGCGCGTCGTCCGGCGGCGCCGCCGGCCATCGTCGGCGTCGTGCGCGCGACTGAGGTGAGGGTCGAGCCGGAGGTGAATGGCCAGCTCGTGTCGATTGCGGTCGCAAAAGGCGCCCATGTGAAGGCTGGCGACGTCCTGGCAAAACTGTCGGCGGTGGAATTGACGGCGCAAGCCGATCAGGCGCGAGCCGCGCTGGCCGCGACCATTGCAACCCGCAACAATGTCTATGCCGGCGTTCGCCGGGAGCAGGTCGACGTTCTCAACGCTGCGATTTCCAAGGCCGGCGCGCGCCTGGAATATGTCCAGGCCCAGCTCACGCGGACCAGCACGCTGGCTCGCCAGAGCTTTGAATCACAGCAGGCGCTCGACCAGGCAGAAAACGACGTCGCAGCCGCGCAGGCTGATCTGGCGCAAGCCCAGGCCAATTACGATGCCGCAGTCGCAGGCCCGACCCGGGAAGAGCGCGCCATCGCCGATGCGCAGGTACAGGCCGCCGCCACCGCGGTCACGGTGCTGGAGCGGCGCCTCGACAAGATGATCCTGCGAGCTCCGGCCGACGGCGTGGTCAGCGTCGTCGCCGCCGAGATCGGCGAGAACGTTCGCGCCGGCCAGCCGATCCTGATGGTCGAGGCGGCAGGCCAACAATGGCTCTCGTTCAACGTCCGCGAAGACCATCTCGGCGCGCTCGCGATGGGAAAGACGGTGAACGTGCTGCGGAACGGTGGCGCAGCCGCCGTCAAATCCGTCATCACCGAACTGCGGCCGATCGGCATTTTCGCAACCTGGCAGGCCGAGCGTGTGGTCGGCGACCATGATCGCAACACGCTTCGCCTGCGTCTCGATGAAGACGGCCAGCAGAAAAACCTCGAGCCCGGCACGACGGTCTGGATCGAGTAGCTGCCTGCGCATCGTTTAATTCGCCTTGATGCCGGCCTCGCTGATGAGCTTGCCCCATTTCGTGCTTTCGCTCTGAATGAAGCGGCCGAACTGTTCGGGTGACGTGGGCGCAGGCTCGGCGCCGAGCGTCCTGATCTTCTCTGCCACCGACGGATCCTTCAGCGCCTTCGTGAAGGCCTCGTTCAGCCTGCCGATGACATCCGCCGACGTGCCGGAGGGAGCAACGAGCCCGAACCAGCCCACCGATTCGAAACCCGCGATGCCACTCTCGGCAAGGGTCGGCACATCGGGCAGGGACGGAAGACGCCGCGCCGAGGAAACGCCGATCGCGTTAAGCTTGCCTTCGAGGATCAATTGCCGCGACGCCGGAATATCCAGCACCGCAAACGGGACATGGCCCGCGAGGACATCGACCGTCGCCGGTGCGGTCCCGCGATAGGGAACCAGCTCCATCGCGATCCCGGTCTTCTGCGTGAACAGCGCGGCCGTCAGATGCATCGCAGTCGAATTGCCGCCATGCCCGATCGACAGCGCGCCCGGCTTTGCCTTGGCGAGCGCGATCGTCTCGGCCGCATTGTGCGCAGGAATATCCGTCGAGGCGACGAGCACGAAAGGAATTTCCGCAAGCAGCGTGATCGGCGTGAGATCCTTCGGATCGAACGGCATCGATGAATTGAGGTGCGGGTTCACCGTCAGCGCACCGGCGGGCGCGACGCCGAGCGTGTAGCCGTCGGGCTTGGCCTGCGCGACCGCAGCCATACCGATATTCCCACCAGCGCCTGCGCGGTTCTCGATCACCAGGCTCTGCTTGAGCTCGGCTGTGACCAGCGGCTCGAGCGCGCGGATGACGGTATCGGCGCTACCGCCGGGCGGAAACGTCACGATGATCTTGATCAATTGCTCCGGATAGGCCGCTTTGCCTGCCTCCAGCGGCAGCGCGGCGAAAGTCGCGGCCGTCAGCACGGCCAGAATGCGGCGCCTCGCAACGTGAAACAATTTTTCCTCCCTGGTTTTGTTATGAGTTGCTTACGCCGCCGCGCCGCTGAGACGCGCCAACAAGGCTTGCGGATGTTCCGGCGCGGCCTGCCCGCGCCAGGCGATGTGCTGATCGGGGCGCACCAGCACGAGCTTCTCGGCATAGGCACCATTCGCTTCGTCCGGCGCGATGTCGATCAGCGCCAGCGGAATGCGACTCGCCTCTGCAGCGGACTGCAATTGCGCCACATCGATCGCCGGATCGAACCGCAGCAGGTTGTAGCCTGTCCCAAATATGTCGTAGAGCGACCGACCGTCGCGCAAAAACAGGTGCGGCGCGCGGGCGCCCGGCACGGTGGAGGGCGTGAAGCTGCCCATTGCATAAGCCGGCGGGGTTTCGCCGTCATAGGCGATGATCGGCGAGGCGTCGTAGTAGTAGCCGAAGTTCAATCCGGCGCAGCAATATTGCTGCACGTTGAGATCATAGGCCGCTCTCGCAAGCGTTGCGCGCGCCGCGTGGCCGCGCGGCGTGTCGTCCTCGATCTCCGCGGACACGCCGCCGCGCTGCGCCATCATCTTCATCGCGTGGTCCATCGCAAAGCGCGACACCTGGTCGGTGATGGGCTGACGCTCCGCCTCATAGGCATCGAGGATCGCAGCCGGCGCCCAGCCGTTCAGATGCGCGGCCAATTGCCAGCAGAGATCGACGGCGTCGGCAATGCCCGCATTCATGCCGTAGCCGGCATAGGGCATCCACAGATGCGCGGCGTCGCCGCAGATGAAGACCCTGCGTTCGCGAAAGCGATCGGCCACGAGGCGACGCCCGACCCAGTCCTCCTTGCTGAGGATCTTGTATTCGAAGCGCTCGTCAACGCCCAAGATCGCACGGATCGACCAGTCGCGATCGACCGAGTCGAACTCCGGCTCATCGGGCTTGAGGTGATTGTGAATCAGCCAGCGGTCGTGACCGTCGATCGCAACCGTGGTGCCGGAGCGGCGCGGGTTGAGCGAGAGCACCATCCAGGCCGGCTTGTGCGCCCCCATCAACTCTTTCAGCTGTGGCGCTTCGATGAACGTCGATTGCACGCGCTGGATCACCGGCGTGCCGGACAGACTGGCGCCGATCGATTTGCGAACGAGCGAGCGACTGCCGTCGCATCCGATCACGTAGCTGGCTTCGATACGAAGCGTGTCTCCGCTGTCGAGGTTGCGCGCCAACGCGGACACATGATCGCCGTCCTGCTCGATATCGGTGATTTCCGTGCGCGCCAAAATGGTGATGCGCGGCTGGGCGGCGGCGTGGCTGAACAGGATCGGCTCGAGATAGACTTGGTTGATCCGGTGCGGCGGCTCCGGTGTCGGCCACCAAGTGTCGGGGCCGCCGGTGGCGCTGTAGCGACGCGCGCGGGAGGGAATGTCGATGCGGCAGAGCTCAATGCCGGTCGCCGTGGTCCGATAGGAGCAATCATTCGGGAAGTCCGCGGGCAGGCCGGCATCGCGCAGCTTTGCGGCGAGGCCGAGCCGGCGAAAGACTTCCATCGAGCGGGCCGAGACGTGATTGCATTTGACGCTGGGCGGATCGCCGGCATGGCGGATCTCCGCGACGACGACGTCGATCCCGCGCGAGGCAAGGTCCATGGCCGCGGTCAATCCCACGGGCCCGGCGCCCACGACCAGCACCTGTGTCCTCATGCTCTCTCCATCCCTGGCATCGCTGCGGATTCGTTGCCCGCGCAGCATGCATTTTAATGCAGGATCGCTTATGAGATAAGATGGAAAGAACTCATCAATTCATGAGCTTTACCTATGAATGTCACCTTGCGGCAATTGCAGGCCTTCACCGGCGTCTACCGGACGCGCAGCATCACACGGGCCGCGCGCGAGCTCGGGATCACGCAATCGGCGGCGAGCCTGTTGATCCAGCAGCTCGAGGTCCAGCTCGGCGTCAAGCTTTTCGACCGCTCCACGCGCTCGGTGCAGCCGACGCTGGCCGCCGACGAGGCGTTCCGAGCCGCCGAACGGATGCTGGGCGATGCACAGGGATTGTCACGGCGCATGCACGACCTCGCGCAAGCGCGCGCCGGCCGCGTCGTGTTTCTGGCATCAGCCGGCGCCGCCTCGGCGCTGATGCCTCTCGTGCTCGCGAAATTCCGCGCGGCCCATCCCGGCATCGAGATCGACATGCGCGATGTTGCCGCCGACGATCTCGTTCCGCGCCTGGGCACGATCGATACCGAGTTCGCGATCGGCAGCGTGGAGGGTGAATTCGCGGAGATGACGGTGGAGACGCTGACCCGCGGACGCCTGAGCGCCATCGGCCGCCGCACCGCCGACTTCGCCGCGCGGCGTTCCCTGACATGGGACGAGCTCGCGCAGCAGCCGACCATCGCGATGCGCCGCGAGACGCGAATTCGCATGCAGATCGATCAGGCGCTCGGCGCGCAAGGCAAGCACCTCAATCCGACCTATGAAGTGACACTGATCAACACCGCCCTCGCCATGACGGCCCAGGGCCTCGGCCTCGCTATCCTCCCAGCAACGATGCTGCCGGCCGATCAGTTTCCAACGCTGATCGCGAGGCCTCTGGTGCGCCCCGCCATCACCAGGCCGGTATCGCTGCTGCAGCGGCAGGGTCGAACGCTATCGCCGGCGGCGCAGGCATTTGTGGCGACGGCGCGGGCGGTGCTGGCAGGGGCAGTCCGGGCGGACATCGGCAGAATAAAGCTGCTTCTGGCAGAGTGAACAGCAACGCTACTCCGCCAGATTGTGCTGCTGCCAGCGCAGCAGATAGGCCTGCAATCGCCAGATCAACGCGGATAACGCAACGCCGACCAGCATCAGCACGATGACGGCGACCATCATTCCCGATGCCTCCGCTCGCGCCTCGGACTCGATGATCAGGCGACCGATCCCTCGTTCCGCGCCGATGAACTCGCCGACGATCACCCCGATCAAGGCAAATGAAATTGCAGGTGTCAGCGAGGCGAAGACCCAGGCCATGGTCGAGGGGATGACCACCGTGCGGGTGATCTGCCACTCGCTGGCGCCGAGCAGCCGCGCCGCGTTGACAAAGCCCTCGTCGATCGAGCGCGCCCCTTCGAACGTATTGAAGAACACGAGGAAGACGACCACGATCCACGACGTGACGATCTTCGAAGTATCTCCGATGCCGAAAGCCAGTACGATGATCGGCGCCAGCGCGATGCGGGGGATCGAATTCACCGCCGTGATGAACGGCTGGAAAATCGCACTCAGCCGGTCCGAACGGCCGAGCACGAGGCCCGCGGCAAAACCGCTGCTGACGCCGGTCACGAAGCCGAAGAAGGTGTTCTTCAGGGTGACGGCTGTCGCGATCCAGAGATTGTTCTCGGATCGCGCCATGCAGCGGGCGAATTCGCCGTTGAACCAGCCGTTGAACATTCCGAGCTTGGACTTGAGGCAGCTCAGGATCAGGAAATGCTCGAAGATGTCCGAAGGTTTTGACACGAAATAGGGGTCGAGCAGATCCGGCACCAGCCATGGCAGACGGCCGTGCAGATCGTATCCCCACTGCCAGATCGACAGGAAGCAGACGCAGATCCACGCCTGCCATGCCAATGTTCTGCCGGGCTGACGCGCTCGCCTCATGTACTGCGGCCCTTGATGAATTCTTCGCCGAGCGAGTGCCAGATCAGCTGAAACAGCTCGGCATAACGCGGCGTCTCCCGGATCTTCACGGCGTTTCGCGGGCGGGCAAAATCCACCTCGAAGATGTCCTTGATCCGGCCGGGCCGCGCCGAGAACAGAATGATGCGGTCCGCCAGCGTCAGGGCCTCGCCGAGATCATGGGTCACGAACAACACGGTCTGCTGCTCGCGTTCCCAGATGCGAAGCAGCACATCGTGCATGTCGATCTTGGTGTGGGTGTCGAGCGCGCCGAACGGCTCGTCCATCAGCAGGACCTGCGGTTCGACGACCAGAGTTCGCATCAGGGCGGCGCGCTGGCGCATGCCGCCCGACAATGCGGAAGGGTAGGCATTTTCGAAGCCGTCCAGCCCGGCTTGCGTCAGGCAGGCACGGACACGATCCTTTCGCTCCGCCACCGGCACACCCGCCAGCTCAAGGCCGTAGCCGATATTGTCGGCGACGGTGCGCCAGGGAAACAGGGTATCGCGCTGGAACACATAGCCGACGTCAGGCGACGCCTGTCCTGCTACAATGGGCGTTCCGTCAATCAGGATCTGACCGCTGGTCGGCTTGATCAGTGTCGCGATCATGTTGAGGACGGTGCTCTTGCCCGAACCGGAGGGCCCCAGCAGCGCGACGAATTCGCCGCGCCGGACCTTGAAGGAGACGTCGCGCACCGCTTCGATGGCCGTCCCCGCCAGTTGGAAGGTCTTGCACAATCCGCGCACGTCGATGCGCTGCATCTCGGGCGATGCAACGGGCCGCGACGCGTGCAGGGCCTGCATTGTCAAGCCGGATAGGCCTTGCGTGCCGCTTCGATGAAGCTGGTGTTGACAACGTCGGCCATCGCGAGCGGCTTGATGCCGGTCATTTCACGAAACCAGACCTTCTGTCCGCGCGCGAAGCTCTCCGCATCGATGATGCAGTCGTAATCGGTGACCTTCTTCATGATCGCGATATCAAAGATGTTCGCATCGCGCGACGTGCTCCCGACATAAGGCTCGATCGCATCGTAGATCTCTTCGGGAGAGTGCCCCTTGATCCACTGGGTCGCGCGCCAAAGCGCCGTGACGAACGCCTGCATCTTCTGCGGGTCTTTGTCGATGGTCGATTGCAGGGTGAAATGAGACGTCACCGGGACCTTGCCGCCGATGTACTTGGCCCAGACGGTCTCGTCCGTTCCGTCGAACAACAGCGCGCCCCAGCCCTGCTCGATCGAATCCTTCAGGATCGACGGCGAGTTGATGAGAACATCGACCTGTTTCGTTTTCAACGTGCCCATCATGGTGTCGACATTACCGGTGCCGATCCAGGTCACCTTGTCGTCCAAGCCCATGGTTTCCATGTAATAGGAGGCCCAGACGTGGTTGGTGCCGCCCAGCGACGACACCGACACGATCGGCTTGCGTCCGTCGGGCCGTTTCCACTTCGCCAGCGCCTCCAGGGTGGTGATGCCCTGATCGAACAGGTCCTTGCGGATGATGAAGATCGCGGCGTTGCTGCGGGTATCGACCGGCATCAGGACGCGCGCACTGCGGCCATGGTTGCTGAGCTGCATCGGGTGGGTGATATCGCCGATGCCGATGTCGCCCTGGGACGAGGCGATGATCTCGCGCGTCTTCACGCCGCTGCCACCCTGGATCAGCTTGCAATCGAGGCCGGCCTCCTTGAAGAACCCGGCCCGGTCGGCGACGAATTGAGACTGATAGACCGGAATGGCGACCGGATAGATCACGCGGCCCGACGGGGTATCCGCCCATACCCGTCCTGCCGCCATCGACGCACCGGCACCGGCGACAATCGTCAGCGCGGCCCGTCTGGTGACCCCTGTCCTCATCACGCGTGCTCCCTCTCCCTGCCGACGACTTTATCGAGCGCGTTCAGCACCGCATCGCCCATCTCTTGGGTCGAAAGTCTTTTTGCGCCGGGTTCGGCGATATCGGCCGTTCTTGCGCCGGCGGCGAGCGCCGTATCCACGGCCTTCTCCAGCAGCGTCGCATCATCGGGCCGATTGAGGGTGATGCGCAACATCATTGCGACGCTGAGGATCGAGCCGAGCGGGTTGGCAATGCCCTTGCCTGCGATGTCAGGTGCGCTGCCGTGAACCGGTTCATAGAGCGCCTTGCGGCGTCCCAGCCGGTCCGGCGGGCCGAGCGAGACCGACGGCAGCATGCCGAGCGAGCCCGACGCCATCGCGGCGCAATCGGAGAGAATGTCGCCGAAAATATTGCAGGTCACCATGACGTCGAACTGCGACGGCGCCCGCACGATCTGCATGGCGGCGTTGTCGACATAGAGGTGCGTCAGCTCGACATCGGAAAATTCCGCTTCGTGCAGCGCGATGACCTCCTCGCGCCACAACACGCTGGTTTCCAGCACATTGGCCTTGTCGACCGAGCAGACCCGGCCCTTGCGCGTCCGCGCCAGCTCGAACGCGGTGCGCGCCACCCGCCGGATCTGGCTGGTGGTGTATTGCTGGGTGTTGAAGCCGCGGCGCTGGCCGTCGGGCAGCGTTTCGATGCCGCGCGGCTCGCCGAAATAGATGCCGCTGGTGAGCTCGCGGATGATGATGAAGTCGACGTCTTTCAGCACCGAGGCCTTGAGCGGCGCGGAATCCGCCAGCGCCGGATTGGCGACGATGGGCCGGAGATTGGCATAGAGATCGTATTTGCTGCGCAGCGACAGCAGGCTTCCCGCCTTGCGCGCTGCCGGAGGCACCTCCTTGGTTTCCGGGCCGCCGGTCGCGCCCCAGAGAATGGCGTCGGCCTCCTCCATCGCCGCGACGGTGTCATCGGGCAACACCTTGCCGGTCGCGAGATAGGGGATGAGGCCGTATTGCGCTTCGCGCAGAACCATTGGTGCGCCGCGCCGGTCCGAAAACCATTTGAGAATGCGATGGGACTGGTCGGTCACCTCTGGACCGATGCCTTCACCACCGACCACAGCCACCTTGATCGTGTTCGAGAGCGTGTTCATGCCTGATGTGTCCTGACGATTATCTTGCCCATTATCCTGCAAAGTGAATCCACGGCCGCGCGGTGCGGTCGGAGGCCTGGAATGCGCGGATCTCGTGGTCGCGCCGCAGCGTCAACGAAATCTCATCTAAGCCTTCGAGCAGACCCGCACGCCGGCGCGGATCGATCTCGAAAGTGTGCCGCACGCCCGATGGCGAGGTGACCGTCTGCTCCTGCAGATCGACATTGACGCTGCCTGCGCCCTGGCTCGCCTCGATCTCCGCGGCGAGGCTGTCGATGACGGCTTTGTCCAGCACCACCGGCAAAATGCCGTTCTGGAAGCAGTTGGCGAAGAAGATGTCGCCGAAGCCGGACCCGATGATGGCGCGGATGCCCATTTCCTGGAGCGCCCACACCGCCGCCTCGCGCGACGAGCCGCAGCCGAAATTCGGACCCGTGACCAGGATTTCCGCGGCGCGATAAGGCTCGCGATTGAGGATGAACGCGGGATTGTCCGAACCGTCGGGCAAATAGCGCAGCGATCCGAACGCCCATTTGCCGAGATGGCCGCGGACGGAATTTCCGATCATGCGGTTGATGCTGATGATGACATCGGTGTCGACATTGACGCGCATGATCGGCGCGGCGGTCGCGGTCAGCTTGGTGAAGGCTTGCGCCATCTAGCGCTCCATGGTTCGGACGTCGGCGATGGCACCGGACACCGCCGCTGCGACGGCCATGGCCGGGCTTGCCAGATGGGTGCGGGCACGCGGCCCCTGCCGGCCGATGAAATTCCGGTTTGACGTCGAGACCGAGCGCTGGCCGGGCGGCACGGTTTCGCCGTTGGCGGCAAGGCACATCGAGCATCCGGGCTCGCGCCATTCGAAGCCCGCGTCGATGAAGATCTTGTCGAGCCCTTCGGCGATCGCGTCGCGCTTGACGGTCTCCGAGCCCGGCACGACCCAGGCCCGCACGCCCGGCGCAACCTTGCGGCCACGCGCGACCTCGGCCGCGGCGCGCAGGTCGCTGAGGCGGCTGTTGGTGCAGGAACCGATGAAGACCCAATCCACCTTCGTGCCGGCGATCGGCGCACCCGGCTTCAGGCCCATATAGTCGAGCGCGATCTCGATGGCGCCGCGGCGCGCGGGATCGGCGATATCAGCGGGATCGGGAATGCGGCCGTCGACACCAAGGACATGTTCGGGGCTGGTACCCCAAGTGATCTGGGGAATGATCGTGCTGACATCGATCGACACCTCGCGATCGAACATTGCATCGCTGTCGCTCCGCAGCTGCCGCCACGCCGCGACGGCACGCTCCCACATCTCGCCTTGCGGCGCGTAGGGACGGCCGCGGATATACGCGAACGTCGTGTCGTCAGGCGCGATCAGGCCCATCTTGGCGCCGAGCTCGACCGACAGATTGCAGATGGTGAGCCGCCCTTCGATCGGCATGTCCCTGATCGCACTGCCGGCGTATTCGACGGCATAGCCGGTGCCACCGGCGGCGCCGACATGGCCGATCAAGGCGAGGATGAGATCTTTTGCCGTTACGCCGAACGGCAGCTTGCCGTCGAAGGTCACGCGCATGGTTTTCGGCCGGCGCTGGATGATGGTCTGGGTCGCCAGCACGTGCGTGAGCTCGCTGGAGCCGATGCCGAAGGCGAGAGCGCCGAGCCCGCCATGGGTGCAGGTATGGCTGTCGCCGCAGACGATCAGGCAGCCGGGCAGGCTGAGACCAAGCTCCGGACCGATGACATGGACGATGCCCTGCCCCGGCTGGTCGAGGTCGAACAGCCGGATGTTGCTGGCCGATGTCTCGGTCCGCAGCGCCGCCAGCAGCTCCCAGCCGGTCTTGATGGTGCCGGCACGCCCCGCCGCGGTCGAAATCGCATGATCCGGCGTCGCAAAGGTCAGTTCGGGATTGTGGACCGGAAGGTCGCGGCCTTTGAGGTCGATCAGGCCGCGGGAGCCGCCGAGGTCGTGCAGCAGATGGCGATCCACATGCAGCAGATCGGTGTCGTCGCTGAGCTGAGCGACGACATGCTGGTCCCAGATTTTGGCCAGCAACGTGCGACCACGCGTGTCCACGATCCGTCCTCCCCTGTTCGGCATCTGATGTGCCGTGTTGCCGCCGATCATGCCGACCGGCAGCAGTGTTGGGAAGCAGGATAGAAGTCCGTCGCGGAAATGTGCAGTGACGGTTTGGCAGCCGGCCATCGCGGCTGGCGATGGCAGGCCGTCCGCGCGATGTCAGCCCCGGCTGCGCATGACCGTCAGCCGGTCGGAGACGCTGCTCGCGGTGAGCCCCGCATCATCATGGGTTCGCAAATGGTCCACCAGCAGCTTCGTCACCGGCGGCAGCGACTTGTAATCGCGCACGCCCATGACCAGCTCGCGCCGCGCCCAGGACTCATCGAGCGGGACGGTGACGAGGCTGTCGACGCCGTAGCGGCCGCGAACGATCTCCAGCGGCACGATGCCGACGCCCATCCTGGCGTCGATGACGCGGAACAGCGCATCGAAACTGCTGACGCGGATGCGCACCTTCATGTGCTGCCCGAGAGAAGCGGCGGCCCTGACACATAGCGTCTCGATCGAGCTGCCTTTCTCGAGGCTGACGAAGTCGAAATCGACCAGCTCGCGAAAGCGAACGCTGCTGCGGCCCGCCAGCGGGTGGTCGCGCGTGACCAGTGCGACCAGGCTGTCGCTGCGATAGGACAGCAGCTCCAGATCCTGCCCGTCGATGTTGCCGCCGAAGATGCCGATGTCGGCGCGGTTCTCCATCACCGCGCGCACGATCGCGGGGCTCAAATCCTCCTCGATGTCGATATGGACCAGCGGATGCCGCTCCAGGAACAGGCTGAGCTCGTCTGCGAGGGCTTCGAGGATCGCGGATTTGTTGGCGCAGACCCGGATCAGCCCGCGCTTGCCCTGCCGGTATCCCGTCAGTTCGGTCTCGAGCTTGCTCAAATTTCCCAGAATGATGCGCGCGTGCTCGAGCAGCGCAAAGCCGGCAGGTGTCGGCTCGATCCCTTTGGAATGACGATGCAGGAGCTCGACCTTGAAGAGGTCCTCGATATCCGAGATACGGCGGCTGACCGCGGACGCGGCGATGTTCTTCTTCTCCGCCGCCTTCGCGATACTCTGCTCCTCGACGATCGCCACGAACAGCTGCAGCGTCAGGAGATCGATTTTTGCCGTCATCGGGAAGGTCCTTGGGCGGGGTCGTGACGAGGAGGCAGTATAGCTTCTTTCAGGCGTAGCCGGCGGCCGATGGCTCAGTCCCGCGAGCGACTTCCATGGCCGGTCAAACAAAAATGTCGAAAACAACCCCATGCACAGTAGCTGGCAGATGCAAAATCAATGACTTACGCGAGGCAGAGTGCGCGGAGTGATCGTAGATCTGCGTCGGCGCTGGAGCGCGTTGTTGCCGACAACTGCATTCCAGACACGCTTCGGCGGTCGGCCGCGATCCCCAGCATCGATCGACTTCGGATAAACGAAATTGCCGATTGACTCGTCGGGCAAAACAGGAGCATGATGTCATCATTGCAGGAGGTCCGATAAGCGGGTTTTGGGTGGCCTCTCGAAGGTGACCGAGTTGCACGGTCGACGCCTGTTCGGACTTTTGCTTACCTCGACGTCCGCCGCCAGACAGGGTTTATTCACTGTCGCGTAACACAATTTCGAATAGTGTGATGGCGACGTGTCTGGTCTTAGCTATCTAGACTCTCGCCACAATCATCAACCGCAACGTGTGACACTCTTCAAGCCTCCCCGTAAGCCGCGTGAAGATGCTGGTGAAGCGCTTCAATGCCGGGGAATTCGTCACGTCCACGAAGATTACCAAGATCACACGCAAGACAAATGCCTATGTCCCTTTGAGACATATAATTTGCATGGATCAGAGCTTCACGTATTTGATCACCGGCCTCGGAATACTCGCGCTCGTCTGGGTCGTAGCTCTTGAGCAGAAACTCTTGATAACATCTTTCAATAACCGGTTTCGAATGCGCTTGGATCTCGTTCACGACGCGGAGGCTTTCCGCGATCTTGATGTTTACCGCGGCTTGGGTGCTGAAATAGATGTTGCCATTTGGATGCGCAGAGTTGTTGCGATCATCCACCAGTTTGGCGTAGGTGCCAATCTTTCCATTGTCGCAGGCGATAAGCTTTAGAAAGCGCAACATCGTACGTTCTGGGACAATGCTGAACGCAAACGGCGAGGTAGCTTCAACCAAGGCTTTCTCGTCGCGGCCAAATCCAATAAGCCCTTTCTCGAAATCGCCCGGTTCAGTCTGCTTGATCTGCCATATATTGAAGTAAACGAAGCTCATCGTGAGCATATGATAAGCAAGGAAGGCGAACTGATATTTGCCGTTTGCGTAATTCATGTCGAAAGTATCCCAGAGGAACTCAATGTATTCTTGCTCCTTTGGTGTCTTGAACGAGAGCGGCAAATAATTAGAAAGTTCGGCTGCCTCCTCCATGACTTAAGCCTCCCCAGCGGCCGGCTCTTCCGCGCCCCAGACGCGGGATAAAGTCAGTAAGGTTTTTTTCTTGAATCGACCAATCAATGTTTTGTTGGCGGTCACCAGCTCTCGCTCCGCCTCAATGTCCGCTACGATAGCTTGCTGTATCGCGAGAGGCGGGAGCGGAATTCGTTGCTCTCGAACAAAGGAAAGATTCGCCATGCGAAATTTCCCTTCGCCTAATTTAAGGAATTCTGGATAAAGCCTCTGCGAGGCATAAAATAGGTAGGTGGGATCTAGCACCTGCAGAGATTTTGGATACAAGCCCGCAATATTCTGATTTGTCGTGGACTCAAATTTCAAGAGCCCCGTCTTTCCAATCGTAGCACCAACCAGCGCTATCAACGTAGTGTCTTTGGGAAAGAGTTTTGCGGCCGAATTGTCCAGCCCCTTTTTCGTGATAAATTCCTCCGCACTGACAACCTCGCCATCTTTGCAAACAGTCGAGCCCACCCACGGAATGGAGCCTTGCCAATAATCGGCCTCCGACCGACTCGGCGTTCCTCCCGACCTTATTTCGCAAACTTCACCAAGCTCGACCGTCGGCCAATCTGATTTCACCGAAATCTGGGGACGGTAATGATTAAGGACAGCAAGAGCGCCATCAATTACTTTCTGATAGCCATCGATCTCTTCCACTATCTCCCTTTGCACATCCAACGGTGGAACCGGGATTTTGTGCTCTTTGAGTTTTGAATAATGTCTTTGATAACCATCGCTCTCTAAGGGGCGGGCGCGAAGAACGTGGAAAAGGAAGCGCGGGTCGAGGATTTCCCTCGTTTGGAGAATCTTAATGCCGTCTGCTCCCTGCGCGAACGGCGTTTCAACCAGCTTGATTGCACACGTGTGGTCGCCAAAAATAACTAACGGTTTGCTCGGACGGACCAGAATTGATTCATCGTCAGTCCATCCCGCGATTGCGTCCTGCGATTGGTCTATAATTGGAAATCGTCCGGCAGCTCCAAAAGCGGTCTTCTGAACCTTGAATGGTGGAGTGATCGTCTCGACCAGTAGATCTATCGACATCCAGGGAAAAGCTGCTGATCTCTCGGCGTTCTCGCGATATCGTTCACCACTTAGATTGAAATCGCTATTTGCCGAGATCTTCTCTTTCGACACTATCAGGCCACAGGTCGGCTTGAGCTCCGTGATAGCTTGCTGCGATCTGAGCGCGTCAAGATAGGCACTAAGTTCGAGCTTGATTTGCGGAAGATCGCTTCCGCCGATGGCGCGACGCTGGGCACCGAGACCGAAGCCATCGTTCTCAACTTTGAAAAAAGCGATGGTATCGCATCGTCGGGCTACCGATTTGTCGAGAATCAGGATGCTGGTTTTCACTCCGGAATAGGGATTGAAACAGCCGGCTGGCAGTGAGACAACCGCAACCAGCGAATTCTCGACAAGCATTCGCCGCAACTCGGTGTAGGCAGTTTGGCTCTGAAAAATGACACCCTCGGGGACGATTATGCCAGCGCGCCCATTGGGCGTGAGATGCTCGGCAATATAATCTACAAATAGAACCTCACTGCGCTTGGCCTGAATGGAGAAGCGACGGTGAGGCTTGATTCCACCCTTCGGAGACATGAAGGGCGGGTTGGCGAGGATAACGTCGGCAAATTCGTTCCAGCGCTCTTCCGACGTGAGGGTGTCGTATTCGTAGATATGCGGATCGGTGAATCCGTGAAGATAAAGATTCGCCAGTGAAAGGCGCACCATGTCAGGTGAGATATCGTAGCCCTTGAAGTTGACGGCTAATTTTCCGCGCTCGTCTGGCGTGAGCAAGTCGCCACGGGATGCGGGAATCCTGGAGGAGTCTAGCGCCGCCTTGTCGGTTTCGTCGATCTTGTTCGAACCAACTGCATCGGCGGAGCTGTTCGTTTTCAGGATATGTTTGTAGGCTGAGATCAAAAAGCCAGCTGTACCACAGGCTGGATCGAGAATGCTCTCGCTCTTTTTCGGATCGAGTATTTCAACGATAAAATCAATGATGTGACGCGGCGTACGGAATTGCCCTGCGTCTCCCTGCGAACCTAGGACGGAGAGGAGGTATTCGAAGGCATCGCCAAGGCGTTCACTATGGTCGTAGATGAACTCGTCGATAATCTTTAAGAACGCCTTGAGCGTCTCGGGGTCGCGGTACGGCAGATAAGCATTCTTGAAGATGTCCCGGAACAGCGGTGGTATGCCGGGATTCTCCGGCATTTTGGCAATGCCTTCGGCATACAGACCGAGCATTTCGTGACCGCCAAGGCCAGCGCGCATCAGTTGGGCCCAGCCGTAACGAGCGAAATCTCCGGTAAAAAACTTGCGCTTGCCTCCAAGCTCCTCGGCCTCAGCGTCCATATCGTCCATGAACTTGTAGATGAGAGCGATAGTGATCTGTTCGACTTGGGATTTGGGATCCGGGACCTTGCCCACAAGGATGTCGCGCGCTGTGTCGATGCGCCGTTTGGTATCAGTGTCGAGCATTAGGATTCCTAGGTGACGAACTGGTTCAAGGAGACGTAGTCCTTGACGTATTCAGGGATGAGTTTCCGGTATTTCTCGGGTACGGCCTTAAATTCCCTCGTCGAGAAAATAGGGTTCGTGGCTAAATCAGTTAAGTGGCCAGACTCAATGATGTGACGAATCTGATCGCTCACAGCATAAGCCTTAAAATAGTTCTTGATGGCCGGAATAGCCTCGGCTTCTTCAGGCTTGTAGTCAGCCACAAACTTCGAGAACTCCTCCTCCAGAAGATCATCCTTGGATTTGAAACGCGGAATGAGACCAAAGATCTTTTCGAGGATTTCGCGGAGTGTGAGGCGCCGATCCACGCCGGCAGCTCTCCGTAGTTTCTCGATGGAATAGTATTCACTCGGCTTGTCGAAAATTTCCTCGTTGAGGTAATCGATAACGCGATCCCACTCACCAGCTTCGACGCTGGCCGCGACGAAGGCATTCTCACGCACAACATTCTCGAACTTGGCGTAAAATTCTCGATCAATCCTCATGCCACCGTGACCAATATCCTCCTCTTTGAGCGTAAGAAGAACGTCATCGTCGAGGTGCTCGTAGATAGCGCCCGTCGGGCCGCCACCCCCGGCTTCTCCGTCTCCTTCTTCGGTCCCAGATTTCGATTTTGGAAGCTTGATGACCTGGTCGTAGTCGAATTTGTCTTCGAAATATTCGCAGTTAGCGAAGAAGTCGAACAGCTTAAATCCCGATTTCTGCGGCTCCTTCACACTCTCCCTTATCGCCTCGTCAAAAAGCTGCTCCCGGAAGTCGTGCTTGCGGGTTCCGCGCCCCTTAATTTGAATGAACTCTGTTGGGGAGAAGATCGGACGAAAAAGGCCCAAATTGAGGATGTCCGGGCAATCATACCCGGTGGTCATCATGCCGACGGTAATGCAAGCGCGGGCCTTACTGGTTTTATAAGTAGGGATGAAATTCGCTGATCCGAGCAGATTATTGTTTGCGAAGTTGATAGTGTACTGCTGCGCGCCGTCAACATGCGACGTGACCTGAACAGCGAAGTCAGATTGATATTTGCCAGGGAATACACGGTCTACCATCCCGTTAAGAATTTGCGCGAGCTTGGCCGCGTGATTCTGGCTCACAGCAAAGATGATCGACTTACCAATCTCGCCGCTGACAGGATCGCGCAGAGCATTTTCGAGAAAGGCCTTGCAAAAAAGTTGATTGGTGGCAGGCGAGAAGAACCGCTTCTCAAATTCTCTTTGCTTGTATGTCTCCTTCTGGTCCTCCCCCTCCTCATCCTTAAACTCGACGACAAAGCCTCCGTCTGACAGAAGCTGAGTAGTTACCTCGCTACGCGCATCTACGACGGTCGGATTGACGAGATATCCATCTTTCACACCATCAAGGAGCGAATACCGGAAAGTGGGTTGGCCATCCTCGCAGCCAAAAGTTCGATAGGTATCGAGCAGGAGGCGGCGCTCAAACTCGCGAGGATCCCTGCTCGTAGATTTGTCTTTGACTAACTTCTTGAGATAGTCGCGTGGCGTCGCTGTAAGGCCAAGTTTGTAGCCTATGAAGTAATCGAATACGGCGCGGGCATTACCACCGATGGATCGGTGCGCTTCATCAGAGATGACGAGATCGAAATCAGTGGGCGAAAAGAGCTCGCGGTACTTGTTGTTAAAGAGGAGTGATTGGACGGTAGAGACAACGATCTCCGCGTGGCGCCAGTCGTCGCGGTTCTCCTTATAGATCACGCTCTTGTAGTCGTTCGCGAGAACCTTCCTGAAAGCCTTTAACGCTTGGTCTTCAAGCTCGAGCCGGTCTACCAGGAAGAGCACACGGCGCGCGTTGCCGGTCCGAAGAAAAAGCTTGATGATTGCAGCTGACGTAAGTGTTTTTCCCGTTCCAGTGGCCATCTCCAGAAGAAAGCGATCGCCGCCTTTCATCACCGTCTGCTGGATCGAAACTATGGCTCGCTTCTGGTACGGGCGAAGAAAGCGAAGCCCGTTCAACTCGATGTACCGCGGGCGCTCTACCTCGCTCTTCCAAGCGGCCTCAGAAACATAGTTGGGCCGCTGCGTAAGGACGACATAGTCGTCTCCGACTATTTCCTCGATTAGGCGTTTTGGGTCCGGCACGTTTTTCTGGTACCCGGCGACGGACGCTGGCGTCGGAAAACTCGTGATGATGTAAGGGTTGCCGCGTTCTAGATCCCAAAAATAGTGAAGGTTTCCGTTGGAAAGGATAACGAAGCGACAGTTTTGCGACTTCGCATATTTCCGCGCTTGCTCCTTGCCAACGAGTGGATTTTTATCTTCTGCCTTCGCTTCCAGGACGATGAACGGAAAGCCTTTCTCGTTGAGCAGCAGAAAATCAATGAAGCCTTTGGAAGCTTTCTCAAAATTCTCGCCAAGGTCGTCGAGCGCATGTTTTGTGAGTGCGACACTGGGTTCGAGCTGAATGTTGGCTGGCCCGTGCGAGTCAGTAAAAAAGCGCCACTGTGCTGCTTCGAGCAGCTTGTTTATCTTGATACGGGCAGTAGCCTCTTTCATTGCGATTTCTCGACAATCTGCGGTCGGACGACAACTCTTGGACGAGTCGGAGACCAATTGATCGTCTATAGATTTGGATAGCAAGGCCAACTGCTACTAATTGGACATAGACGAAGGTTGACCATAGACCAACGCCCCCCATCGCTCGGTGCAACGGCCAAACGGTTCACCAAAGTCTAATGGGACTGCCTTTTTGGGGATGCCGCTCAGAGGCAACCGTAAACGCAGATATGGAGGTTCTACGAAACCTAGTTCGTCCATTATGGCGGAGAGGGAGGGATTCGAACCCCCGATAGGCTTGCACCTATGCCGCATTTCGAGTGCGGTACAATCAACCACTCTGCCACCTCTCCTAGGCGCCAAATCGGGGGCGGGCCCCCGTGGTTGGAGGCGTTAATAGGCGAGGATGGCGGGCCAGACAAGGCGCGAAAGGGGAAAATCCGCTGCCTCTTTCAGCCCCGCACCAGCTGAGAGCCCCGTTTCGGTGGGAATGGGACTCCAGGGATTGTTGTTTTGACGCGTTTTCTCGGACGCGAACCGGCGTCCGCTTCGCTTGAAAACGCGCTTGCCCGGAGGAACTGCCGTGGAGCACCTGACCATCAAGGCCAATGGCGCCGATTTCCATCTGGTCCGCGCCGGCCACGGCAAACCGCTGCTTTTGCTGCATGGCTGGCCGGAATTCTGGCTGACCTGGGAGCCGGTGATGGCGCGGCTGGCCGACCGGTTCATGCTGATCGCGCCCGATCTGCGCGGTTTTGGCGAGAGCGACAAGGCGGATGGCCCTTATGGGCCGGACGGCCACGCGGCGGACATGCTGGCGCTGATGGAGGCGCTCGGCATCGACCGATTCGGCGTGGTCGGTCATGATGTCGGCGGCGCCGTGATGCAGCCGCTGGCCCGGCAGGCGCCCGAGCGGGTGGCCGGGCTGTTCTTCTTCGATTTCGTCTATCCCGGGATCGGGCCGCGCATGGCGGCGCCCGATCGGCTCAATCACATCTGGTATCAGTCGTTTCACCAGATGGAGATGGCGCCCGCGCTCGTTGGCGCGAGCCGCGACAGCTGCCGGCTCTATATCGGCCACTTCCTGAAAGACTGGGCGCATCGCAAGAACGCCTTCGACGATGCCCTCGATGCCTTCGCCGACAATTTCTTCAAACACGGCAACCTCGCCGGCGGCTTTGCGCATTATCGCGCCTCGCATGCCGGGCGTATCGCGATGATCAGGGGCGAAGCACCGCAGCTGGCGCCGATCAATTTGCCGACCTGCGTGCGCTGGGCCGAGCACGATCCGCTGTTTCCCTATGCCTGGACCGATCGGCTGGGCGAGACCTTTGGCGAGCTTGATCTCGCGATGTTTCCGGGGGTCGGACACTTCCCGCATCGGGAGGATCCCGACCGCGCAGCGGCCGAGATCGCGACCTTCTTTCAGCGCATCGGCTGGAACTGAGCGCGCGGCGAGAAGCAGGCGGTGTCAGCTGCCGAACACGACCAGGGCCGTGAACAGAACCGGCAAGCTCCCCAGCGCGACCACGATAATGCGAAACATGAGATCGTTGCCCATGGCAGCCATCTTAGGCGCGAGAGCGCGGCCGCATAGTGCAGTTTGTGCCAGGACGGCGTCTCGAAGGATGGGCCGCAGAGAAACGGCCTTGAAGGGGTGGGACCGCCAGACGCGGTAAACACTGGCGGTCCCGTGCCGCTCATTGAAATACTGGCTGGGAAGGGCGGCTTCGCCGGCCAGGTGAGGCGACAATTCGACCGTAGCGTGCGGCCTGTGCGCCGCAACGCAAACCGGTCCTTAACCTAACCAGTCAAGGTTACTCCTTGTCGTTCTTACCTTTTTTCTTGCCGTTCCCCGTGGAATCCCCGTCTTTGCCGTTGTCCTTGCGGCGGTTGGTGAAGCGGGCGTTGCCGAGACCGGTGCCGATGGTGAGCACGCCCCAGCGATCGACGTCCTGCATGAACGGCACCTCGGAGAGGCCCTGAACCACGCCGTCATTGTGCATCAGGATCGCGGTGTCGTGCTCGCCGATGGACGGGATGCCCTCGAGCAGGCTCCCCGGCAGGTTGAACTTGCTGCTCTCCCAATTGCCCGGCAGGTTCTGCGCGCCCTTCTCGATCGAGCCGTCCTCGTTGATCACGCCGGGACAGGCGATGCCGATGAAGGGCGCGAGCTTGTAGCCGTCTGTCTCGGCCTCGGTGATCAGCCCCTTCAGCATCTTGGTGAGCCGCTTCACCGCGCCTTCGCGGGTCGGCTCGTCGTCGGCGTGACGCCACAGCTCGGATGTCACGACCTTGGCCTTCGACAGGTCTTTTGCCTTTTTCCAGCTGGTCTCTACGAGGCCGCAGCGGATGTTGGTGCCGCCGATATCGACGGCGAGGATGCTGTCGTGAGCTTCGAAGATCCAGGACGGCGCCAGATGCAGCGCGCCGATCAGGCCAGCTTCATCCGGATGATGGCGGATCGGCACCATGTCGATCTTGAACTCCTCGGATTTCAGGATGATCTCGGTGCGCGCGATCGCGAGCTCGCCGAGCCTTGAATCGCGGAATCCGCCGCCGACCACGATGCGCTCGGTCTTGGCCCAGGCCTTGGTCTTGAGGAAGCGGCGGGTGACATAGGCAAGCTCCTGGGCAAAATCCTCGATCGCGCTATGCACCACGGCCCAGGCCTCGGTGTCGTCGCCGATCAGGATGGCGTCCAGCGTCTTCTTGCTGATCTCATCCGACGGCTCCTTGCCGAACGGGTCCTCGCCGGACTTGCGCAGCGGCTTGCGCCAGCGCTCGAGGATTTCGCGGAACGCACCCTTGCTGGCGCGGTCGCCGAGAAAACCGTCCTCGTCCTTGATCTCGATGTTGAAGCTGTCGATGTCCACCGACGGCAGCCGCGCCGCGCCATGGGTGGCGATACCCGTCGTGGTCTTGACCAGTTCGTCTGTTGCCATGGTAGCCCCTTGCCCGTGTGACTTAATTCGCGGGGACAACGGCGGGGGAACCCGTTGGTTGCGGCGCGGTCTGAAATTCAGCTGCGGGTCCGGAGTTGGCCCAAATCCTTCAAATCCGGGCCGTTTTCGCCCGCTTTTCCTTGACTCTCGGCGGTCGGCGGCTATAAGTCCCACAACCGGCGCGGGGCGTTTCTCGCGCCGCTTGTTTTTGCGTGGGTTTTCAAAGGGATAATCCCCGCCCGCACAAAACTCGCAATAAACCCATAGCGACTGACAAAAAGCCGGCCCGGACGATTCTCGTCGCGAGGCCGGGATTTGAACACGGAGAAAAAACGATGTTCGCAGTCATCAAAACCGGCGGCCGGCAGTACCGCGTCGTTCCGGATGATGTTCTCGAAGTAGGCAAGATCGAAGGCGAAGTCGGCTCGATCATACAGTTGAACGAAGTTCTGTTGGTCGGCGGCGACACGCCGATCCTGGGCCTGCCCACGGTTGCGGGTGCGTCCGTTGCGGTCGAGGTGCTCGACCACAAGCGCGGACCCAAGGTCATCGCGTTCAAGAAGCGCCGCCGCAAGAATTCGCGCCGCAAGCGCGGCTATCGCGACGAGATCACGGTGCTGCGCATCTCCGAGATCCTGACGGACGGCGCCAAGCCCACCAAGGGCCCGCGTCCGAAGCGGGAGAAGGTGGCGAAGCCGGAGACCACGTCCGAAGAAGCCGCCGCATAAATTGATCACGCGCAATCACGAATTGATGCGTGAGAAATTGTGAAATGATTCCGTCAAGGAATTGATCTAGAAATACTCAGGATTTCGGAGACGAGCCATGGCTCACAAAAAAGCAGGCGGTTCATCGCGCAACGGTCGCGATTCCAAAGGCAAGCGCCTCGGTATCAAGGCGTTCGGCGGGGAAGTTGTGATTCCCGGCAACATCATTGCGCGTCAGCGCGGCACCACCTGGCACCCCGGCCTTAATGTCGGCATGGGTACCGACCACACTTTGTTCGCCAAGATCGAGGGTCGCGTCACGTTCCAGGCCAAAGCCAATGGCCGCACCTTCATCTCGGTACTTCCGGTCGCAGAGGCGGCTGAATAGACGGTGGATCAAATTTGGAGTCCGCCGGGTCCTACCAAACCGGCGGAGTTCAGAGATCGAAAGATCGAAGGCTCCAGGGGAGGCAGGGAAACCGGCCTCCCCTTTCGTTTGACGAGTTCACTTTTCACTTAGTGACTTTGACGGAGCCGGACATGTTGCAGGATTTCTCGAGCGTGACCGTGCAGGAGGCGAGACCGAGCGTCGTCGCCACCGAGCGGCTGACCTTGCGGCGGCCGACCCTCGCCGACGTCAGGACCATCGCCCTTCTCGCCAACGACCGCCGTGTCGCGGACAACACCCGCCGCCTCCCGCATCCCTATTCGCAGGACGACGCCGTCGCATTCATCCGCGCCACCTCCACGCTCGGCAGCGAGACCGTGTTCCTGATCGAGCACGACAGCGGGCCGGTCGGCATGGTCGGCATCGATCGCTCCACGCCCGGCAATGCCGAGCTCGGCTACTGGCTCGGCGTAGAGCATTGGGGCCGGGGTTATGCAACCGAAGCCGCGCGCGGCGCGATCGACTTCTTCTTCGAGGAATTCGAGGACGATCATCTTTATGCGGGCGCGCGCGTCACCAATCCGACGTCGCGCAACGTGCTGGAGAAGTGCGGCTTCCAGTGGAGCGGCGTGCAGCTGCACCGCTTCCTGGCGCTAGGCTCATCCACGCCGGTCGATTGCTTCCGCCTCTCGCGCGGGGTGTGGTCGTCGCTGAAGAGCTGGAGCAGCGCGCGAAGGATGAGGTAGCGCGTCGACGCTTACCCTCCCCTGGAGGGGGAGGGTCGATCGCGCATAGCGCGAGCGGGGTGGGGTGATCTCTCCACTCGGGCAGCGTTCGATGCGGAGAGACCGTCACCCCGCCCCGTCTCACATTTCGCTGCGCTCAATGTGAGCCGACCCTCCCCCTCCAGGGGAGGGTAAGGGTCAGGCCGGCGGATTCACGTCCACGGTCACGCGCCCGAGATCGCGCTCGCGCAGGTAAATATAGAACCCGGCGCCGATGATGATGGCGGCGCCGACGATAGTGGCGATTTCGGGCACGTCGCCGAACACGATGAAGCCGAAGATCACGGCCCAGACGATCATCGAATATTGATACGGCACGACCACACTCGCCGGCGCGAGTTTTAGCGAGCGGTTGACGCAGAACAGCGCGGTCACCGAGATGACCCCCGCCAGCGCAAAGATCACGAGGCTGCCCGGGCTCGGCGGCACCCAGTGAAATGCCGACAGCACCGCACCCAGCAGGAACGTGCCGATGAATTGCGAGGACGCCATCACGATGTCAGGCGTCTTGCGCAGGCTGCGGGTGATCAGCATCAGGGTTGCGAATGACAGGCTGCCGCCGAGCGCGATCAGCGCCGGCAGGCTGATCGTCTGCGCCGACGGCCGCAGCGCAATCAATACGCCGCAGAAGCCGATCAGAATCGCGGTCCAGCGCCGCCAGCCGACCTTCTCGCGCAGAAAGACCGCCGACATCGCGGTGACGAAGATGGGACCGGCAAGATAATAGGTGATGACGTCGGCAAGCGGCAGATAGACCGTCGCAATGAAGAAGGCGGCGACCTCCAGCGTCGACAGCGTGACGCGAATGAGCTGCAACCACGGCCGCTCCATGTGAACGAAGTCCTGGCGCTGCCGCCAGATGATCGGCAGCAGCAGCAACAGCGCCGCGCAGGCGCGCAGGAACAGCAGCTGTCCGACCGAATAGGTCCCGACCAGGAACTTGCCCATGGCGTCGCCGAACGAGAACATGAAGATCGACAGCACCATGAGCCCGATGCCGGCGAGGCGCGCCGATCGGTCGTCATAGGCGGAGAGGTTCTTGAAGAAGGGCATTGATACGAATGTGAGTTCGGGGGCTCGTCGTTGCGAGGAGCTCTTGCGACGAAGCAATCCAGTCGCGGAGAGAGCGCAGCAGACAGGCGACTAGAGTCGCTTGGGGCCGTTTTAATGGCGTGAGCGCCCGGGACAAGCCCGCCCTCGCCGAATTGAACGGATTGTCGCACTCTTCGCGGCGCGGTAGCGATAGGTGCCGCACCGACAAGATGAGCCAAGACATGACCGACTTCGATCCAACCCAGCATCGCATGATCCTCACGCAACGCTGGTTTGAGGATTTCGTGGTCGGTGAGCGCTTCGTGATCCCGAGCCGGACCCAGACCAATGCGGTATTCGCGGCGTTCCAGACCGCGAGCGGCGATACCCATCCTGTCCATTACGATGTGGAGTATTGCCGCAGCCGCGGCATGCCGCATCTGCTCGCCCACGGCTTCCAGACCCTGATCCACACCGCGCCGGGCGCAGGCCTGTTTCCGTTCATGGTCGAGGACTCCCTGGTCGGCTTCCTCGAGCAGTCGAGCCGGTTCCTCAAGCCCGTGTTCGCCGACGACACCATCTATCCCGCGCTCGAGGTCACCGAGCTCGTGCCGGGCCGCACGACCGGTACAGTCACGCTCAAAAGCACCGTGTTCAACCAGCGCAAGGAGCTGGTGCTGGAGGGGATGCAGAAATTCCTGATCCGGCGCCGTCCGGCTGGTTAATCACGGCCTCAAAATCGCGGAATTTCGGCCGATTCAGGGATAAGTCCGGGTTGCCGGGCGTGCCCGGCTGGCCTACCTATGCCCCATGAAATTCCTCGACGAAGCAAAGGTCTATATCCGCTCCGGTGACGGCGGAAACGGCTGCGTGGCGTTCCGCCGCGAAAAATTCATTGAATTCGGCGGCCCCTCCGGCGGCAATGGCGGCCGCGGCGGCAATGTCATCATCGAGGTCGCCGATGGCCTCAACACGCTGATCGACTATCGCTACCAGCAGCACTTCAAGGCCCAGAAGGGCGAGAACGGCTCGGGCTCGGACCGCCACGGCGCCAACGGCAAGAACATCGTGCTGAAGGTGCCCGTGGGCACGCAGATTTTTGACGAAGACCGCGAGACCCTGATCCACGACTTCACCAATGTCGGCGAAAAGTTCGTTCTCGCCGAGGGCGGCAATGGCGGCTTCGGCAACGCGCATTTCAAAACCTCGACCAACCGCGCGCCGCGCAACGCCAATCCCGGCCAGACCGGCGAGGAACGCTGGATCTGGCTGAAGCTGAAGCTGATCGCCGATGCCGGCCTCGTCGGCCTGCCCAATGCCGGCAAGTCGACCTTCCTCTCCAAGGTCAGCGCAGCGCGGCCGAAGATCGCCGACTATCCCTTCACAACGCTGCATCCGCAGCTTGGTGTCGTGAACGCCGACGGCCGCGAATTCGTGCTGGCCGACATCCCCGGCCTGATCGAAGGCGCGCATGAAGGCGTGGGCCTCGGCGACCGTTTCCTCGCCCATGTCGAGCGTTGCCGCGTGCTGCTGCACCTCATCGATGCAACCTGCGAGCATGCCGGCAAGGCCTACAAGACGGTGCGAGCGGAGCTCGATGCGTATGGCGGGCTGCTCACCGACAAGATCGAGATCGTCGCGCTGAACAAGATCGACGCGGTCGAGCCGGACGAGTTGAAGAAGCAGAAGGACCGGCTGAAGCGCGCCGCCAAGAAGACACCGCTGCTGCTCTCGGGCATCACCGGCGATGGCGTCAAGGAAGCGCTGCGCACGCTCGCCGACGTGATCGGCGAGGCCCCGGTGTCCAACAAGGCCAAGAGCGCGGCCGAAGCAGAGCCCTGGTCGGTTTGATCCGGTCGGCCCAAGGGCCCGCCGCTTGCCTTGGCCGGCGCGATAGCGCAGCCTCAAAAATCAAGAAACGACAGGGGCGAGGCATGGCGCGCGCGAAGAACGTTCTCTGGATCATGTGCGACCAGCTTCGCTATGATTATCTCGGCTGCACCGGCCATCCCACGCTGAAGACGCCGAACATCGACGCCATGGCCAAGCGCGGCGTGCTGTTCAGCAAGGCGTATGTGCAGTCGCCGATCTGCGGACCATCGCGGATGTCGTTCTACACTGGGCGCTACATGCGCTCGCACGGCTCGCACTGGAACGGCTGGCCTTTGCGCGTCGGCGAGCCCACACTCGGCGATCATCTGAAGAAAATCGGCGTGCGCAACGTGCTGGTCGGCAAGACCCACATGGCGCCCGATCTCGAAGGCATGAAGGCGCTCGGCATCCCGCCGGAATCGATGATCGGCGTGCACGTCGCCGAATGCGGTTTTGAGCCGTATGAGCGCGACGACGGCCTGCATCCGACCGGTCGGCCGCGCCCGAAATACGATGAGTATCTGCGCCAGCAGGGCTTTGAAGCCACCAATCCCTGGGAGCATTGGGCGAATTCTGGCGCGGCGGAAGACGGCTCCTTGCAGAACGGCTGGCTGCTGGTGCATGCCGACAAGGCCGCGCGCGTGCCGGATGAGCATTCCGAAACGCCTTACATGACGCGGCGCGCGATGGATTTCATCAGCGAAGCCGAGACCGACGGCCGGCCGTGGTGCCTGCATCTGTCCTACATCAAGCCGCATTGGCCCTATATCGCGCCAAAACCCTACGACAGCATGTATTCGACGGCGGACATGATTCCGGCGATCCGCTCCGAGCGCGAGCGGCAAAATCCGCATCCGGTGTTCGGCGCCTACATGGACATGCGCTACTCCCGCAACATGGCGCGCGACGAGGCCCGCGAGAAGGTGATCCCCACCTATATGGGCCTGATCACGCAGATCGACGACCAGATGGGCGTGCTGATGAAGTTTCTGGAGGCGCGCGACCTCCTTGAGACGACCATGATCGTGTTCACCTCCGATCACGGCGATTATCTCGGCGACCACTGGATGGGCGAGAAGGACCTGTTCCACGAACAGTCGGCGAAGATTCCGCTGATCGTCATCGATCCCTCGAAAGAGGCCGACGCCACGCGCGGCACGCGCAGCGATGCGCTGGTCGAGGGCATCGATCTCGCGCCGACCTTCGTCGATTATTTCGGCGGCAAGGTGCCGGGTCATATTCTCGAAGGACGCTCGCTGCTGCCGCTGCTGCGCGGGCCGACGCCGCCGGATTGGCGCAAGGTGGCGTTCTCCGAATACGATTACGCGATGCAAGACGTGCGGCTGAAACTGAACCAGCCGATCGAGCGCTGCCGCCTGTTCATGGTGTTCGACGGCCGCTGGAAATACATCCACGCCTCCGGCTTCCGCCCGATGCTGTATGACCTCGAAACCGATCCGGAAGAGTTTCTGGATCGCGGCGACGCCCCTGATTGCGCCGGCGTCGTCGCGCGGTTGCAGGCCGAGCTGTTCGACTGGGCGCTGCATCCGAACGACCACATCACCACGCCGCGCGAGAAGATCGCGAATTATGCGGACAACCAGCTCCAGGTGAAGGGTGGGGTTTTGATCGGCATCTGGGACGAAGCCGAACTGGCGTCGATCAAGGACGGCATCGCGCAGCGCGCGATGATGTAGGGCGTTCTTCGCCTCTCCCCGCTTGCGGGGAGAGGGAGACGGCTCAATTCTCGATCTTGTATCCCGTCGCCTTGACGATCGGCTGCCAGAACGCCGTGTTCGCGGCGAGCTCCTTCGACAATCCATCCGTATTGCTGCCGACCGGAATCAGCCCGATCGCGGTGAGCTTCTCCTTCACCTCGGGCTTGGCGAGCGCGGCACTTGCGGCCGCACCTAACTTGCTCGCAAACTCCGGCGGGCTGCCGGCGGGGAGCCACATGCCGTACCAGGCGTCGGCGACGAGATCGATGCCGCTTTCCTTCAGCGTTGGAACGTCGGGCGCGAACGGCGAACGCTCCGCGCTACTGACTGCGACGATCTTCACGCCCTTGGCACGATGCTGCGGCAGCGCATCGGCGAGCGTGGTGATCCCAAAGGAAATGTGCCCACCGATGATGTCGTTGAGGATCGGCGCGCTGCCGCGATAGGGCACGCGGGTCAGCGGAATGCCGAGATCCTTCTCGAGCTTGGAGCCCATGAAATGCGGAATGGTGCCGTTGCTCGGCACGCCGAACGACGTCTTGTCCGGATGCGCCTTCAGCCAGGCGACAAATCCGTTGAAATCGGCGGCGTCGATCCCCGGGCCGATCACGACGGCGAATTCGAATCGCGCCAGCAGCGACACCGGCAAGAAATCCTTCGCCGTGTCGAAGCTCGGCGCCGTCTCCACCATCGGCAGCAGGTACATGGTCGGGCCCGTCGTCACCAGCACCATGCTGCCATCGGGGCTTGCGCCCTTCACCGCCTTGATGCCGATCAGGCCGTCGCCGCCGGTGCGGTTCTCGACCACGATGGTTCGTTGCAGCACCGGCGCCATCTCCTGCGCAATGAGCCGGCACAGCGTGTCGCCACCGGCGCCCGCCGCAAACGGGAAGATAATCTTGCTCAGCCCGGCCTGCGCTTCCGCCTCGCCCGCCTGTGCAAGTAGCGGCAGGCCAAGAGATCCGGCCATACAACCGGCCATGAATTTGCGGCGATCCATTCGTTTCCTCTTTCAGCCCATTATTGGTTGGCGGCATTAGAGCCGGGCCAGCGCTTAAGACAAGACCGACCTTCGCCGTTTACCATTCCGGCCGCCTTGCGCCGGCCATCGTCCTGCTGCAAAAGCAGGCCTTAGCGACACAGCCGTTTCGCTCCGCCGCTTCCCGAGCAATTCGTCACACGCGCCAACACATACACACATGGCCAGCCCCGAACTCAGTCAATTCCGCCGCATCGTCGTCAAGGTCGGCTCCGCGCTGCTGGTCGATTCCGACAAGGGCGAAGTGCGGGCGTCATGGCTCGCCGCACTCGCCGACGATATGGCCGAGCTGCACCGCGAGGGCCGCGACGTGCTGGTCGTGTCCTCGGGCTCGATCGCGCTCGGCCGCAGCCGGCTGAAGCTGCCGCGCGGCCCGCTGAAGCTGGAAGAGAGCCAGGCCGCCGCCGCGGTCGGCCAGATCGCGCTGGCGCGAATCTGGTCGGAGGTGCTGGGCGCGCACGGCATCGGCGCCGGGCAGATCCTGGTCACGCTTCAGGACACCGAAGAGCGCCGCCGCTATCTCAACGCCCGCTCCACCATCGGCAAGCTGCTGGAGTGGCGCGCGATCCCCGTGATCAACGAGAACGACACGGTCGCCACCAACGAGATCCGCTACGGCGACAATGACCGCCTCGCCGCGCGCGTCGCCACCATGGCGAGCGCCGATCTGCTGGTGCTGCTGTCCGACATCGACGGACTCTACGACGCCCCGCCGAAGAACAACCCGAACGCAAAGCTCATTCCCGTCGTCGACAGCATCTCCTCCGAGATCGAGGCGGTGGCGGGAGACGCCGAATCCGAACTGTCGCGCGGCGGCATGCGCACCAAGGTCGAGGCCGCCAAGATCGCAACCACCGGCGGCACACATATGCTGATCGCCTCCGGCAAGATCGAGCATCCGTTGCAGGCGATCGCCGATGGCGGCCGCTGCACCTGGTTCCTGACCCCGGCCAACCCCATCACCTCGCGAAAACGCTGGATCGCGGGCACGCTGGAGCCAAAGGGCACGCTGACCATCGATGCCGGCGCGGTGACGGCGCTGCGCGCCGGCGCCAGCCTGCTGCCGGCCGGCGTGATCAAGGTCGAGGGCCAGTTCGCCCGCGGCGACGCCGTGATCGTCCGCGGCCCCGATACCAGCGAGATCGGCCGCGGCCTGATCGCCTACGACGCCGAGGTCGCCGAGCGGATCAAGGGCCGCTCCTCCCCGGACGTGATGGCCATCCTCGGCATCAGCGGCAGGTCGGAGATGATCCACCGCGATGATCTGGTGATGGGCGGGTAAGCGACAAAACGGCAGGCGCGGAATTAAAGTAAGGTCAAACCTTTTTGCCACGCTTCTGAGCGGCCAACCGTTCGCGTCCCCGAGCCTTGATACCTTCGAACCACTCCGCGCCGACCTCTTCCATCGGCCCGCTGTCAAAGCCCTTCTGGATTTCGGCCCGCAGTGCTTCCAGCTTGACCTTGCGCCTCTCCTCACGCTCTTCGACAAGGCGAAGGCCTTCACGCATCACCTCGCTGGCGCTGGCGTAGCGGCCGCTCTCGACCAGATTGTCGATCAAGTCCTCAAAATGCTTGCCAATGCTGTAGCTGGTCGGCATCGCAGGCTCCGTTATTAAGTATTGATATTCCGCGATATTTTGACGGCCCGCAAGGATCCGTCCGGCCTCCGCCTAACCCGGCCATTGGCCTACCTCACGGCGCGGACCGGGCCCCTGCCATACCCTCCCCGCCCTTCGCAAAAGTGGGATTTCCGTGCTAGGACACTGCCTTAGCAGAAGGTTGAACTCCCCATGGCCGCCCCCCTCAAAGCCGTTGACGGCAATGCCGATCTTCAGGCGCTGATGACCGATCTCGCCAGCCGTGCTCGCGCTGCCGCGCGCGTGCTGGCGCTGGCGTCGCCGGAGCAGAAGAACCGGGCGCTCGAGGCCATGGAGCGGGCGATCCGCGCGAATGCTGCGGCGATCCTCGCCGCCAATGCCGAGGATGTCGCCGAGGCCCGCGCCTCCAGCAACATGACGGGGTCCTTCATCGACCGCCTGACGCTGACGCCGGCGCGTGTCGAGTCGATGGCCGAGGGCGTCGGCATCGTGCGCGGCATCGCTGATCCCGTCGGCATCATCACCGAGAGCTGGCAGCGCCCGAACGGCATGACCATCGAGCGCGTGCGCGTGCCGCTCGGCGTCGTCGGCGTGATCTTCGAGAGCCGGCCGAACGTTGCGGCGGACGCCGGCGTGCTGTGCCTGAAGTCGGGCAATGCCGTGATCCTGCGCGGCGGCTCGGACAGTTTTCGGTCCTGCCGCGCCATCCATGAATGCCTGGTGCAGGGCCTGCGCGAAGCGGGCCTGCCCGAGGCCGCAATCACGCTGGTGCCGACGCGCGACCGCGCGGCGGTCGGCATGATGCTGTCAGGGTTGAACGGCGCCGTCGACGTGATCGTGCCGCGCGGCGGCAAGAGCCTCGTGGCGCGCGTCGAGCAGGAGGCGCGCGTGCCTGTGTTCGCGCATCTCGAAGGCGTCAATCACGTCTATGTCGATGCCAGCGCCGACCTCGCCATGGCGAAGTCGATCGTGCTCAATGCCAAGATGCGCCGCACCGGCGTCTGCGGTGCCGCCGAGACGCTGCTGGTCGATCGCGCCGCTGCCAGCAAGAACCTGAAGCCGCTGATCGAGATGCTGATCGAGGCCGGCTGCGAAGTGCGCGGCGACGCGGCTGTGCAAGGAACGGATGCGCGCGTAAAACCGGCCAGCGAAGACGATTGGGACACCGAATATCTCGACGCGATCATCGCGGCGAGGGTGGTCGACGGCGTCGACGGCGCGATTGCCCACATCCAGACCCACGGCTCGCATCACACCGACGCGATCGTGAGCGCGGATGAGGTGGCTGCGAAGAAATTCCTGAGCGAGGTCGATTCCGCAATCGTGCTGCACAACGCCTCGACGCAGTTCGCCGACGGCGGCGAATTCGGCTTCGGCGCCGAGATCGGCATCGCCACCGGCCGCTTCCACGCGCGCGGCCCGGTCGGCGCCGAGCAGTTGACGAGCTTCAAATATCGCGTTCACGGCACCGGGCAAACGCGGCCGTAAAGTCGTGAGGCGCGGGCATTGAGTAACAATTTCGTCGCGCCGCGTTTCTTCGCGCAGGCCATACCACCCTACACCGAAGGCATGCGCGTCGGCCTGCTCGGCGGCTCGTTCAATCCGCCGCACCAGGCCCATCGCGCAATCAGCCAGTTCGCGCTGAAACGCCTCCAGCTCGATCGCGTGTGGTGGCTGGTGACCCCCGGCAATCCGCTGAAGGAGAACGGCAATCTGCATGAGCTCGGCGAGCGCATGCAGGCCGCGCGCGACGTCGCCAACGATTCCAGGATCGAGGTGAGCTGTCTCGAATCCGTCATTCGTACCCGCTATACTATCGACACGATCAACACCTTGCGCCGCCGCCTCTCGGGCTTGCGCTTTGTCTGGATTATGGGCGCCGACAATCTCGCTCAATTCCACCGTTGGCAGCACTGGCGGCGCATCGCCGACCAGGTGCCGATTGCGGTCATCGATCGCCCGCCGCAGAGTTTTCGCGCCCTCGCCTCTCCCGCCGCCCAGGCACTCGCGCGCTACCGCTTGCCCGAGAATAAGGCAGCATTGCTCGCGGATCAGCCGGCACCGGCCTGGGTCTTCCTGACGGGAATGAAGTTGAATCTCTCTTCGACCGGCTTACGGAACCCGGACGGAAGCTGGAAAGGTACGAAGTGAGTCAGACTGTACGGAAACGGGGCTCTCTGGCATATTGAAACCCTTAACCCCACATGATGTAGTGTAACCAGTGAGCGCTGGATTCGGCGTTCGCGATACAGTGAAAGGAATGGTCCCTGACCACATCTGTATTGTCCAAGTCAGCTTCGACGAAGTCTGTTTTACCCAAGGTTGCCAAGCCTACGCGTAAAACACCGACCAAAGCTGCGGCCTTGATGGCGCAACCCGACGCCGACAAGACCCTGAGCCTGATCCTCTCCCGCCTCGACGACATGAAGGCGGAAGAGACGGTCACCATCGACCTTCGCGGCAAATCGGCTTACTCCGACTACATGATCGTCACCACCGGCCGTGCGAACCGGCACGTCGGCGCGATCGCGGAGAACGTCGCCAAGGGTCTCAAGGAAAACGGCATCAAGAACATCCACGTCGAGGGCTTGCCCAATTGCGACTGGGTGCTGATCGATTCCGGCGATGTGATCGTGCACGTGTTCAGGCCCGAGGTGCGTGAGTTCTACAGCCTCGAGCGGTTGTACACGCAGGGCCCAGGCGCGGCGAAGGCGATCCAGGCGACTTGAGCCGATTTCGAATCGGCTGACGCGCATGCTAGCGTCGTGCGCGCGCAATTTGCGCGCGGTCTTGAAAACGCGACTCCGAAAATATCATGCGTGTTGCTGTCATTGCGGTGGGCCGGCTGAAGCAGGGCCCCGAACGGGAGCTTGCCGACCGCTATTTCGAGCGGTTCGACGAAGCCGGCCGCAAGCTTGGATTCCGCGAGCTCTCGATCCACGAAATCTCCGAAAGCCGCGCGCGCGACACCGCGACGCGGATGGCCGAGGAAGCCGCGGCGATCTCCGCGCACATCCCGGAAAAATCGATCCTGGTGGCGCTGGACGAGCGCGGCCAGAATCTCGATTCCACCGTATTCGCACGGCACCTCGGGCGCTGGCGCGACGAGGGGGCCGGACATACTATCTTCGTAATCGGAGGGGCGGACGGACTTTCGCCCGAATTGCGCCGTAAGGCCAAGCTCGCGATCGCGTTCGGCTCTGCGACCTGGCCGCACCAAATGGTCCGCGTCATGCTTCTGGAACAGCTTTATCGGGCCGCCACCATTCTGGCCGGCCATCCCTATCACCGCGCGTGATGCGCGCCACAACGAGCACCTTTGTCTAAAGCGATGCGAGCGCCCGTCCTCAACCTGCTGCTGATCGCGAGCGTCTCAGGCGCAAGCCTCGCGCAAGCTCAGTCGCCGGCGCCTCAGACCGCAGCCGTCTCGCCTGACGCGATCAAGCAGCGCGAGCAGGAGCTGGAAGCCGCGCGCGCGAGCAAGAAGAGCGCGGAAGAGGCGCAGGCCAAGCTGAAGTCGGAGATCTCTTCCCTCGGCCAGGACCGCACCCAGCTCAATCAGCAATTGATCGACACCGCCGCCAATGTGCGCACCGTCGAGACCAAGATCGACGAAGCCGAAGTGCGGCTGAAGTCGCTGAACGGCCGCGAGCAGGCGATGCGCTCTTCGCTTGATTCGCGCCGCGCCGACATCGTCGAGGTGCTGGCGGCCCTGCAGCGCGCCGGCCGGCGCACGCCGCCGGCGCTGCTGGTGCGTCCCGAAGACGCGCTGCAATCCCTGCGCACCGCGATGCTGCTCGGCGCGGTCGTGCCTGAATTGCGCGGCCGCGCGGAAAAGATCGCGGGCGAGCTCGGCGAACTCGTGGCCCTGCGCAAGACCATCGCCGGCGAACGCGACCAGCTCGCCTCCGATCGCGACAAGGTCCGCAACGACCAGACACGTCTGACCGCCCTGGTCGACGAGCGGCAGCGCCAGCAGGCCTCGCGGGAAAAAGACCTCGACGCCGAGAACTCGCGCGCCATCGCGCTGTCAAGGCAGGTCGGCGATCTCCAGGGGCTGATCGCCAAGATGGAGCAGGACCTGCAAAGCGCCGCCAAGGCTGCCGAGAAGGCGGCCGAGGCCGCGAGGCAGGCCGAGGCCAAGGCAGCTGCAAACGCGGCCGCCAACGTCAAACCCGGCCCTGGCGCTTTCAAGGACCGGTCCCGGACCACCCCGGCGATCGCCTTTGCCGCGGCCAAGGGGCTCCTGCCGCTTCCAGTTAACGGTAACAAGATCAGGGACTTTGGCGGTTCCGACGGCGTCGGCGGGGTCCAGAAGGGCATTTCGCTGGCAAGCCGGCCCGGCTCCCAGGTCACGACGCCGTGTGATGGCTGGGTGGTCTATTCGGGACCGTTCCGTAGCTATGGACAACTCTTGATCCTCAATGCCGGTGGCGGGTATCATGTCCTGATCGCCGGGATGGAGCGCATTTCGGTCAACATCGGTCAGTTTGTGCTCACGGGGGAGCCGGTGGCGACGATGGGGTCGACCTCTCAAGTCGCTTCCATTCTCGCCACGAACGCGAGTCAACCTGTGCTGTATGTCGAGTTCCGTAAGGACGGCACTCCAATCGATCCAGGCCCATGGTGGGCCGCAAATGAAGGCGAGAAGGTTCGCGGATGATGCGCAAGACTTCAGTTATCCTCCTCAGCGCGGCCACGGGTGCTGCGCTGACGCTGTTCGTGACCCAGCCGCGCGCGGTGTTCATGGGCTCCAGCGCGCGAGCCGCGACCGCGGACACCTATCGCCAGCTCAATCTGTTCGGCGACGTCTTCGAGCGCGTGCGCTCCGACTATGTCGAGAAGCCCGACGACACCAAGCTGATCGAATCCGCCATCAGCGGCATGCTCACCGGCCTCGATCCGCATTCGAGCTACATGGACGCGAAGAGCTTCCGCGACATGCAGGTGCAGACCCGCGGTGAGTTCGGCGGTCTCGGCATCGAGGTCACGATGGAAGACGGCCTGATCAAGGTGGTCTCGCCGATCGACGACACGCCCGCCTCGCGCGCCGGCGTCATGGCCAACGACATCATCACCAATCTCGACGACGAAGCGGTGCAGGGCCTGACCCTGAACCAGGCGGTCGAGAAGATGCGCGGCCCCGTCAACACCAAGATCAAGCTCAAGATCATCCGCAAGGGCCAGGACAATCCGATCGACGTCACGCTGGTGCGCGACAACATCCGGGTACGCTCGGTGCGCGCACGCATCGAGGCCGACGACATCGCCTATATCCGCATCACCACCTTCAACGAGCAGACCACCGAAGGCCTGAAGCGGGAGGTCGCCAACCTCTCGAATCAGATCGGCGACAAGCTGAAGGGTTACGTCATCGACCTCCGCAACAATCCGGGCGGCCTGCTCGAGGAAGCGGTCACCGTCTCGGACTCATTCCTTGAGAAGGGCGAGATCGTGTCGACCCGCGGCCGCAATGCCGAGGAAACCCAGCGCCGCACCGCGCATGCGGGCGACCTCACCAAGGGCAAGCCTGTCATCGTGCTCGTCAACGGCGGTTCGGCCTCGGCGTCGGAAATCGTCGCCGGCGCGCTGCAGGACCACAAGCGCGCGACCATCGTCGGCACGCGCTCGTTCGGCAAGGGCTCGGTGCAGACCATCATCCCGCTCGGCTCGGGCAACGGCGCGCTGCGTCTGACCACGGCGCGCTACTACACGCCGTCGGGCAAGTCGATCCAGGCCAAGGGCATCGTGCCCGACATCGAAGTGCTCCAGGACGTGCCGGATGAGCTGAAGTCGCGCACCGACACCAAGGGCGAGGCTTCGCTGCGCGGCCATCTCAAGAACGACGGCGACGAGAAGACCGGCTCGCAGTCCTACGTCCCGCCGGACGCCAAGGACGACAAGGCGCTCAAGCTCGCCGACGATTTGCTCCACGGCATCAAGAACAGCGCCTCCGCAGCGCCAACGCCCGGCAGCGACAACAAGGGTACCACGACCGACAAGCCCAAAGCGGCGAACTAAGTCGGCGCGACCCACGCGATCTCCGGAAAAGGGCGGCTCCTCGAGCCGCCCTTTTTGCTTGGAACCCTGACGCCCCCCGGCCTCTCCCGGCCTGCCGCCGCTTGACCCCGGCGTGGTATCGTCGGCCGCAGTGATTCGGGATCGCGCATGACTGAAACGGCCGATGATCTGAGCACCCCGCTCGGACAGGACAAGCCGCGCCGCAAACGCCGGCTGCGGCTGCCGTTCACGGCCATGCAGCTGCTCGCGACCCTGCTCGGCCTGTTCCTGGTCGCCTTTGCCGGCTTTGCCATCTTCAACAAGGATCCGCTCGGCGGCGAGCCGATGACGCGGCTCGCGATCAGCGAGCCCAAAGCGACGGACGAGAAACCGGCTGCCTCCGGCCACGGCCAGGAGATCAAGCCGGAGAGCAAGCACGAGAGCAAGGAAGCGCCGAAGCAGGCGGGCGACCAGAAGACCGTCACCATGATCGACGGTTCCACCGGCACGCGCCACGACGTGGTGATCGGTGGCGATGCCGCCGACAAGGGCGAGGCGGCGGCCGCTTCCGCTCCGCCGCCGGTCATGGCCGGGATCGACCAAAAACTGCTGGAGAAATCGCGCTACGGCATGATCCCGGTGGTCGCCGGGGACATGAAGCCGTTCAACGTCTATGCGGCGGAGGGCGACCGCGCGAAGGCCGCCAGGATGCCGGTGGTCGCGATCGTGATCGGCGGCCTCGGCGTCGGCGCCGCCAAGACCACCGACGCCATCATGAAGCTGCCGCCGGCGGTGACGCTGGCGTTCACGCCTTATGGCTCCGATCCGGGAAAACTCGCCGAGCGGGCCCGCGCCCAGCGCCACGAGATCTTCCTCCAGATCCCGATGGAGCCCTACGACTTCCCGGACAACGATCCGGGGCCGCAGACGCTGCTGACCTCGCTCACCGCCGACCAGAACATGGACCGCCTGTACTGGCATCTGAGCCGGATGCAGGGCTATGCCGGCCTCACCAATTTCATGGGCGCCCGTTTCATCGCGACGGACGCGGCGATGCAGCCGATCATCCGCGAAGCGGCCAGGCGCGGCCTCGGCTTCTTCGACGACGGTTCCTCGCCCCGCAGCATCGCGTCCCAGGCCGCGGCCAGCGCGGCGATGCCGTTCGGCAAGGGTGACATCGCGATCGACGCGGTTCCGACCCCGACCGAGATCGACCGCGCCCTGAACAAGCTCGAAGCGACGGCCCGCGAGCGCGGCGCGGCCGTGGGCACCGCCTCCGCCCTCCCCGTCTCGATCGAGCGCATCGGCGCCTGGACCAAGACATTGAGCGACCGAGGTATCCTTTTGGTGCCATTGACAACCGCGATGCTGAAATCAAAATCCAGCTAAATCAACGGATTGGTTCGGCACGGGTCCGGCGGGGCCGACGTGCCTGCCAGCAGCACGCAAGAGGTCTGGCGGAATGGCGCGTTACGAGGATCTGCCCTACCGGACCTGCGTCGGCGTGATGCTGATCAACACCAAGGGGCTGGTGTTCATCGGCCGCCGCGCCGGCGGCATCGAGCATGTCGACGACGGCCATGTCTGGCAGATGCCGCAAGGCGGCGTCGATCCCGGCGAGGACAATTGGGCCGCCGCCAAGCGCGAGCTCTACGAGGAAACCAGCGTGCGCTCGGTCGAGCGGCTCGGCGAGGTCCCGGACTGGCTGATCTACGACATCCCCCGCACGATTGCTGGACGCGCCTGGAAGGGCCGCTATCGCGGCCAGCGCCAGAAATGGTTCGCGGTCCGCTTCACCGGCAAGGACAGCGAGATCAATGTCGAGAACCCCGGCGGCGGCCACAAGGCCGAATTCGTCAGCTGGCGCTGGGAGCCGATGAAGAACCTGACCGAGCTGATCATCCCCTTCAAGCGCCCGGTCTATGAGCGCGTGGTGAAGGAATTTTCGTCGCTCGTGGACGACTAAATCAAATTGTCATCCCGGGTTCGGTGCTAAGGCATCGCCTGGACTGACGACGAGAGATCCGCGCGTGACAAATGAAAAGCCCTACCGTCCCAATGTCGGGATCGCCTTGTTCAATGCCGAAGGCCGTGTGCTGATCGGCCACCGCTTCAAGGGTGACGGGCCCGAGATCATCCTGCCCGGCCTCGACTGGCAGATGCCGCAGGGCGGCGTCGACGAGGGCGAGGATCTGCGCGACGCGGCGATGCGCGAGCTCTGGGAAGAGACCAGCGTCAAGAGCGCGAGCTATCTTGGCGAGACGGACTGGCTCACCTACGAGTTCCCGCCTTACGACGGACCGCAGACGCATCGGCTGGCGAAATTCCGCGGCCAACGGCAAAAATGGTTCGCGCTGCGCTTCACCGGCAAGGATGACGAGATCGATCCGCTGACGCCGCGCAACGACCAGCCCGCGGAGTTCGATGCCTGGCGCTGGGAGCGGCTCGACCGCGTTCCCGATGTGGTCGTGCCGTTCCGCCGCGAGGTGTATCAGGCCGTGGCGAAGCAGTTTGCGCCCTTCGCAGCCTGAAACCGCGAAAACAACCCCATGCACAGTAGCGATGGGGTTGAAATCGTTAGAGGATTTTCGTCGGAGATTTGCGTGTGAGGCGGCCGCAACTCTCTCCGTTCCCTCCCCCCTTGCGGGGGAGGGTCAGGGAGAGGGGTGCCACACGAGGATTCTTTCGGACATGCACCGGCCTCGGTGCATGATCAACAACGGGCAGCTCTTCCTGGGCTACCCCTCTCCCTAGCCCTCCCCCGCAAGGGGGGAGGGAACCGACCTCCGTCGGCGCGCTAGTGGAGTCTCATTGCATCAGTTCGTCGGCCCCACCGTAAACGGACCGATCGCGATCACGTGGCAATCGCTGTCGTGCTTGACGCAATCGGCGAGCGCTGTGTTGACCGCGGTCTGCTCATCCGCGGCTTTCAAGCCGAGACCGGGGCGGCCTGCGGTACCGACCGCGACGGCGTTCCAGCCCATGGCATCGCCGAGCTTGCGCACGACCTCGTCGCGGGCGTCGGCCACGATGGAGGCGTTGCTGGCGGCATGGAAGAAGCCGGTGATCCTGAGCAAGGTCGGGATCGGCACGACAAAATTATCGTCGACCGCGACGATCATGCAGGCGACGCCGGCGATCGCGCCGCAGGATTCCAGCGAACGCCGCGCCGCATCGTCGGTTGATGGTGCGCCCAACGTCATGAAGTATTGACCGCCCGGGCCGAGCGCGACCGACCGCGATTTTGCCGCCGGCAGAAACATGTTCTCGAGCCGGATCTTGGCGGGATCGCGCACCATCGGAAAATCCTTCGACACGAAGGCCCGCTCGGTCATGGCATCGTGCCGGAAAAAAGGAGACGACGGCATCGGCGGCTTGCCGTGCGTGTAGACGACATTATTGCCGACCGCATAGAGCTCGCAGCGCCGCGGCGACTGCGCGGCATCGGCGCGCTTCTGGCACTGATCGAGCGCGCCGTTGCGCGCGGCCTCCTCGTTCGGCTGGTTCAATGCCGAGCCGGTGAAGCCGGCGATATTGAGCGCGAAGGCCTTGTAGTCGCCCGAGGCGGAATAATCGCCCGCCAGATAGCTGCGGACGCGCTCGTTGATGAACGGCACGCTGTCGGCAGCAAGCTTGCCTGTGAGCTGCGAAGCGGATGGTGACGACGCGGCCATCGGCGCCTTGGCGAGCTGGGTCGGCGCGAGGCTCGGAGCTGGACTCGGCGCCGCAGCCACCGCCGTCGGCGTCGCGCTCGGTGCGGCACTTGGTGTCGCGGCCGGCGTCACTGCGGCGGTGACCGTCTGCTTGAGCTTGGTGTTGTAGAGGAAGCCGGTGACGACGATGGCAACGACCGAGACGATTGCAACCACCAGCGGCCACATCCACACCGGTGCCGCGGCCATCTTGGAAGCCACCTTCTTCACCTTCGGCGTGGAGTAGGTGCCGTCCTCGCGCCGCATCGCCACCATGTAGGCGTGCACGGGCGTCGGGATGTTCTTGACTTCCTGCGCGCCGATATCGGCGAACTGCACCGACAGCTTGTTGGCGACCTGCTCGTGCACGGCGCGCGAGACGCAGATGCCACCGACCTCCGCGAGCCCCTCCAGCCGCGCGGCGATGTTGACGCCGTCACCCAGCAGATCGCCGTTGCGCTCGACGACATCGCCGATGGTGATGCCGATCCGGAACGACATCTGCCGGCTCGGCGGATAGGCCATGTTGCGGGTTCGCAAGCTCTCCTGGATGTCGATCGCGCAGCGCACCGCATCGACCGCGCTCGGAAATTCGGCGAGCACAGCATCGCCGGCCGTGTTGAAGATGCGTCCGCCGGCCTTCGCGATGAAATCGTCGATGACTTCACGGTAGGACGCCAGACGCCGCAGCGTCTCCTCCTCGTCTTCCGCAACGAGCCTTGAATAGCCGGCAATATCGGCCGCGAAAATCGCTGCGATCTTGCGCTTCATCTGCTACCCGCCCTGGAACTTCATCCGCGGCGGCAGAATGCCGCTATCTCCGGCGCGGTGCAACAAAGTTTCAGCGCCCGCCACTTTCGTGACGAGCGCTGAACTTGTTCAGGAATTTCGAGATCGAGCCCCGGAGCAGTGCGCCGGGGCTTAATGCATAGCCGTGGAGTTGAGCTGCTGCTGGATGCTCTTGTAGTGGTCGAGCCGCTCGATGGCGTGATCGAGCTCGCCGCCTTCGTGCTCCTTCAGACCCTCTTCCATCTCCGAGATCGTCGCGGCGAACTGGGCGCGGTCGAGCTCGGCCAGCGACGTCGCGACGTCGGCGAGCACTGTCAGGCCCTTTTCGGAGACTTCGGCGAGACCGCCGAGCACGATGACCTTCTCGTGGCGGCCAGCGGTGGTGATGGTGAGAATGCCCGGGCGGATCGCAGCCACGACCGGGGCATGTCCGGCCAGCACGCCGAAATCACCCTCGACGCCGGGGATGTCGACCTGGTCGACCTCGCCCGAGAATGCGAGCTTTTCCGGAGAGACGAGATCGAAATGGAAGGTGGCCATGGGAAACCTTGCGAATAGCGAATGGCGAATAGCGAGTTGCGAAAAGGAGCAGCGAAACTATTCGCTACTCCCCATTCGCCATTCGCCCCTTAAGCAGCTTCCGCCGCCAGCTTCTTGCCCTTCTCGATCGCCTCTTCGATGGTGCCGACCATGTAGAAGGCGGCTTCCGGCAAATGGTCATACTTGCCTTCGCAGAGGCCGCGGAATCCCTTGATGGTGTCCGCGAGGTCGACGAACTTGCCGGGCGAGCCGGTGAAGATTTCGGCGACGTGGAACGGCTGCGACAGGAAGCGCTCGATCTTGCGGGCGCGGGCCACCGTCAGCTTGTCCTCTTCCGAAAGCTCGTCCATGCCGAGAATGGCGATGATGTCCTGGAGCGACTTGTAGCGCTGCAGCACCTGCTGGACCTGACGCGCGGTGTCGTAGTGCTCCTGACCGACGACGAGCGGCGAGAGCATGCGCGAGGTCGAGTCGAGCGGGTCCACGGCCGGGTAGATGCCCTTTTCCGAGATCGCGCGGTTCAACACCGTGGTCGCGTCCAAATGCGCGAACGAGGTCGCGGGCGCCGGATCGGTCAAGTCGTCGGCCGGAACGTAGATGGCCTGCACCGAGGTGATCGAGCCCTTCTGCGTGGTCGTGATGCGCTCCTGCAGCGCGCCCATGTCGGTGGCGAGCGTCGGCTGATAACCCACGGCCGACGGAATACGGCCGAGCAGCGCCGACACTTCCGAACCCGCTTGCGTGAAGCGGAAGATGTTGTCGACGAAGAACAGCACGTCCTGGCCCTGGTCGCGGAAATGCTCGGCGACGGTCAGACCGGTGAGGCCGACGCGGGCGCGGGCGCCCGGAGGCTCGTTCATCTGGCCGAACACCAGCGCACACTTCGACTTCACGCTCGGATCCGGATTGTGCGGATCGGCGTTGACCTTGGACTCGATGAACTCGTGATAGAGGTCGTTGCCCTCGCGGGTACGCTCGCCGACGCCTGCGAACACGGAGTAACCGCCGTGCGCCTTCGCGACGTTGTTGATCAGCTCCTGAATCAGCACGGTCTTGCCGACGCCGGCGCCGCCGAACAGGCCGATCTTGCCGCCCTTCGCATACGGAGCAAGAAGATCGACGACCTTGATGCCGGTGACGAGAATTTCAGCTTCGGTCGACTGGTCGGTGTAGCTCGGCGCTTCCTGGTGGATGGCGCGCATGCCTTCGGACTGGATCGGGCCCGCTTCGTCGATCGGCTCGCCGATGACGTTCATGATGCGGCCGAGCGTGCCGGCGCCCACCGGAACCGAGATCGGCTGGCCGGTGTCGGTCACTTCCTGACCGCGGACCAGACCTTCGGTCACGTCCATCGCGATGGTGCGCACGGTGGACTCACCGAGATGCTGCGCAACTTCCAGCACGAGGCGGATGCTGCCGTTCCTGGTTTCCAGCGAATTGAGAATGGCCGGGAGATGGCCCTCGAACTGAACGTCGACGACGGCGCCCATGACCTGGGTGACGCGACCGACCGGGTTAGCTGCTGTAGCCATGAAGCTCTCCTTCGAAATTCTTTACTTGAACGACCGTCGTTAGTTCGTGCGTCAGACCGCCTCGGCGCCGGAGATGATCTCGATCAGCTCCTTGGTGATCTGGGCTTGACGGGTTCGGTTGTAGATTTGGGTTTGCTTGCGGATCATTTCGCCGGCATTGCGGGTGGCGTTGTCCATCGAGCTCATCTGCGCGCCGTAGAACGAAGCGTTGTTTTCCAGCAGCGCACGGAAGATCTGCACCGCGATGTTGCGCGGCAAAAGGCCCGAGAGGAGTTCGTCCTCCTCCGGCTCATATTCGTAGGACGTCGACGGCGCGTTCGCCGCCTTTTCTTCCACCACCAGCGGAATGATCTGCTGCGCGGTCGGGATCTGGGCGATCACCGACTTGAACTGCGCGTAGAACAGCGTGCAGACGTCGAACTCGCCGTTCTCGAAACGCGCCAGAACCTTCCTGGCGATGTCCTCGGCATTGGCGAAGCCGAGCTGACGAACGCTGCGCAGGTCGAGATGCTCGACGATCTGCTTGTCGAACAGACGGCGAAGCTGCTCATAGCCCTTGCGGCCGACGCAGAAGAATTTGACGTCCTTGCCCTGCGCCATCAGCGCCTGGGCGCGCTCGCGCGCGAGGCGCACGATCGAGGAGTTGAAGGCGCCGGACAGGCCGCGCTCGCCGGTGCAAACCAGCAGCAAGTGAACCTGGTCCTTGCCGGTGCCGGCCAGCAGCGTCGGCGCGCCGGGCGAACCCGCGGCAGCGCTGGCGATGTTGGAGATCACCGCGCTCATCTTGTCGGCATAGGGGCGTGCAGCTTCCGCCGCCTGCTGGGCGCGGCGCAACCTGGAGGCGGCGACCATCTGCATGGCCTTGGTGATCTTCTGCGTCGCCTTGGTGGAGGCGATGCGGACCCGCATGTCTTTAAGTGAAGCCATTCTTCGTTCACCCCGACGGTTCGACCCTTGCGATCAAACCGCTAGCTTGTCCCTGTCGTCATGCCCGGGCTTGTCCCGCGCATCCAAATCTTCGTCCCCACGCGGTGAGGCGTGAATGGCCGGGACAAGAAGCCCGGCCATGACGGCTCTCTAATTACGCGAAGCTCTTCGCAAAACCCTCGACAACCGACTTCAGCTTGGCGGCCGAGTCGTCCGAGAGATCGCGGCTGTCGCGGATCGCGTTGAGGATCTCGACGTTCTTGCCGCGCAGCAGCGACAGCAGACCGTCCTCGAACGCGCGCACCTTGTTCACCGGGAGCGGATCGAGATAGCCGTTGGTGCCGGCCCAGATCACGCAGACCTGCTCTTCCATCTTCAGCGGCGCGAATTGCGGCTGCTTCAGGAGTTCGGTCAGGCGCGAGCCGCGATTCAGCAGGCGCTGGGTCGAGGCGTCGAGATCGGAGCCGAACTGCGCGAACGCCGCCATTTCGCGGTACTGCGCGAGCTCGCCCTTGATCTTGCCGGCGACCTTCTTGGTGGCCTTGGTCTGCGCCGACGAACCGACGCGCGACACCGACAGACCGACGTTCACCGCGGGACGGATGCCCTGGAAGAACAGGTCGGTTTCCAGGAAGATCTGACCGTCGGTGATCGAGATGACGTTGGTCGGAATGTAGGCCGACACGTCGTTGGCCTGGGTTTCGATGACCGGCAGCGCCGTCAGCGAGCCCGAGCCCTGGTCCTTGTTCAGCTTCGCCGCGCGTTCGAGCAGGCGGGAATGCAGATAGAACACGTCGCCGGGATAGGCTTCGCGGCCCGGCGGGCGGCGCAGCAGCAGCGACATCTGGCGGTAGGCGACGGCCTGCTTGGACAGATCGTCATAGATGATGACCGCGTGCATGCCGTTGTCGCGGAAATACTCGCCCATGGTGCAGCCGGTGAACGGGGCGATGTACTGCATCGGCGCCGGATCCGACGCGGTGGCGGCGACGATGATCGAGTACTCGAGCGCGCCCTGCTCTTCCAGCACCTTCACGAACTGGGCAACCGTCGAACGCTTCTGGCCGATCGCGACGTAGACGCAATACAGCTTGATGTTCTCGTCGGGCTGCGCGTTGAGCGGCTTCTGGTTCAGGATGGTGTCGAGCGCAATCGCGGTCTTGCCGGTCTGGCGGTCGCCGATGATCAGCTCGCGCTGGCCACGGCCGATCGGGATCAGGGCGTCGATCGCCTTGAGGCCGGTCGCCATCGGCTCGCTCACCGACTTGCGCGGAATGATGCCGGGCGCCTTGACGTCGACGCGCATGCGCTTGTCGGCCTGGATCGGGCCCTTGCCGTCGATCGGGTTGCCGAGCGCGTCGACGACGCGGCCGAGCAGGCCCTTGCCGACCGGCGCGTCCACGATGGCGCGGGTGCGCTTGACGGTCTGGCCTTCCTTGATCTCACGGTCGCCGCCGAAAATAACGATACCGACGTTGTCGGTTTCGAGGTTCAGCGCCATGCCGCGCGTGCCGTTCTCGAACTCGACCATTTCGCCGGCCTGGACGTTGTCCAGACCGTAGACGCGAGCGATACCGTCGCCGACGGACAGCACCTGTCCGACTTCGGAGACTTCAGCTTCCTGGCCGAAATTCTTGATCTGGTCCTTGAGGATCGCGGAAATTTCCGCGGCGCGGATGTCCATCAGCCTGCCTCTTTCATCGCGTGCTTGATCGAATTGAGTTTGGTGCGAAGCGAACTATCGATCATGCGGCTGCCAAGTTTCACCACGAGGCCACCGATGATCGAGGGGTCGACATTCACGTTGAGCGCGACGTCCTTGCCGGTCACCGACTTCAGGGCAACCTTGAGGGCGTCGAGATTCTTGTCCGAAAGCGCTTCCGCCACGGTGACGTCGGCCGTCACCTCACCCTTGAACCGGGCGACCAGGGCGCGGTAGGCGCGGATGACGTCACTCACCGCGAACAGGCGGCGATTGGCGGTCAGGACTTTGAGGAAATTGGCGGAGATGCCAGCGATACCGGCCTTGTCCAGCACGGCCGAGAGGGCCCTGGACTGGACCTCGGCCGAGAACACCGGGCTGCGGACGAGGCGCTTCAGATCGGCGCTCTCGTTCAGCAAGGCCTCGAATTTGGCGAGATCGGCTTTGACCTCGTCGACCACTTTCTGGTCGCGGGCCAGTTCAAACAAGGCCGTTGCATAACGGCCGGACACACCGGAAACGGACGTATCTTCTGCAGCCACAGACGTGCTCTTTTTGCTGTCAAACTCGCAAGGGAAAAACCGTCGCCACAAAGCGGCGCCTAGCGATCCAAGCCCTTGGAATTCAAGCGGGACTTCGATTTTCGGCCGACACGGGAGGTGCCGGGTCCGTTAAAATCGCGGCTTTGCTAACATAGCAGGCGCGCACGTGCAACATGACGCCAAATTAAAGGCACGACGTTCTGTCGCCAGTTCGTCGCACTCCACGACGCTTCGACGATGATCCGATGACGACCTGCCACGCCACGGAATTGCCATGCGCCTGACGGCGCCGTCCCGCCCATTCGTTCCTGCCCTCAGCGCATAGCGGCCATGAACACGGATCGCTGAGGCGTGACCGGAGCGGCTTTGCCGACCTTTCCCGAATACTTACCCAATTCTAAACGCGGGATGTGAGGACTTCGTTCTACAGTATTCGCAAGTAATAGACTGGTTAAAGAAACGTTAAAGCGGAAGATTACGGAACATCGGCTGCAATATCGATGCCAGTAACAAGATATTTCATGACGACACAGAACGGATTTACTGCCCAATTCATGCCTCATTGCCCAACCAAACGCCAACCCGCTCACAAACCTACGGGGGCTCCACTGGCCACATATGTGGCAATACTAGCTTAGGGACCACTAAATGCTGTCTTTGAAGACGCTGGGCTCTGTGACCCGGCCGCGTACGGCGATCGCTTTCGTCGCTGCAACTCTCATCGTCGGTGGAACTGCCACCGAAGCTTCCGCCAAATCCCGGCATCACCACCGGACCTCTCACCATCATCACCGCCACCACGCCCAGGCTGACACCAACACGACCTCCGATTGGCGCAATGCCAACGCGTCGATGACGCCGTCGTCGGGCACGGGCCGCAGCTTCTCCGGCATGGCCTCCTATTACGGCAACGAGTCCGGCAGCCGCACGGCTTCGGGCCAGCGCTTCAACCAGAACGCCATGACCGCAGCGCACCGTTCGCTGCCGTTCGGCACCAAGCTGCGCGTCACCCATGGCGGCTCGAGCGTCGTCGTCACCATCAATGACCGTGGCCCGTTCGTGCGCGGCCGTGTCCTCGACCTCTCCACGGGTGCGGCCCGCGCCATCGGCCTTACCGGTGCCGGCGTCGGCCGCGTCACCGCGGAAGTCGTCTCCTAACGCGCGATCAGCGCCTCACCTGAAAAGCGCAATTCTCGTTGTCGTCCGCATGGACATGTGAGCGGCGAGATCAGCGCGGGTGAAACAAGCCCGCCGTCTTGGGGGACGGCGGGCTTTTTCTCTTCGTCATTGCGAGCGAAGCGAAGCAATCCAGAATCTTTCCGCGGAAGCAATCTGGATTGCTTCGTCGCAAGGGCTCCTCGCAATGACGAGGAGAGAGTGTGGCTTCTACAAAAAGCTCTGCGGGTCCACGTCGACCTCGAGCTTCTGATTGCCCTTCGGCTTCGGGCAGACCGCGAGCCAGTTGCGCAGATAGTCCGACAGGTCGAAACCGCGCGCCGATTTCACCAGGATGCGGAAACGATAACGGCCCTTGATCACGGCGAGCGGGGCTTCCGCCGGGCCCAGCACCACCACGCGCTCGTCGCGCGGTGCGAGCGCAACGAGGCGGCGGCCGAGGCCTTCGGCGCTTGGGCGATCGCCGGCCGAGATGATCAGGCTCGCGAGCCGGCCGAACGGCGGATAGAGCGTGCGCTCGCGCAGATCGATCTCGCTGTCGTAAAAAGCCTCGCGGTCGCAGGCGATCAGCGCCTTCATCACGGGATGATCGGGCTGGTGGGTTTGCAAATAGCCGACGCCGCGGCCCTGCTCGCGCCCGGCACGGCCGATCACCTGGTTGAGCAATTGCCAGGTGCGTTCCGAGGCGCGCGGATCGCCGTTGCTGAGACCCAGATCCGCATCGACCACGCCGACCAGATTGAGCCGCGGGAAATTGTGGCCCTTGGCGACGAGCTGCGTGCCGATGATGATGTCGACGCGGCCTTCCGCGATCTCATTCAGTTCCGAGCGCATCGTCTCGATCGAGGTGATGAGATCGCTCGACAGCACCATGGTGCGCGCTTCCGGGAACAGTGCGGCCGCCTCCTCCTGCAAGCGCTCGACGCCAGGCCCGACCGCGACCAGTGATTCCTCCGCCGCGCAATGCGGGCAGGTTTGCGGGCGCGGCATCGAGAAGCCGCAATGATGGCAGACCAGACGCTGGCGAAAGCGGTGATCGACCAGCCAGGCATCGCAGATGGTGCAGGCGAAGCGATGGCCGCAGGCACGGCACAGCGTCAGCGGCGCATAGCCGCGGCGATTGAGAAACAGCAGCGCCTGCTCGCGCTTTTCGATCGCTTTTCTGATCTCGGAGGCCAGGCGCGGCGAGATATAGCGGCCGCGCGCGGGCGGCTCGCGGCGCATGTCGATGGCCTCGATATGCGGCATGTGTTGGCCGCCGAAGCGCGAAGGCAGCGCGATGCGCTGATAGCGGTTCTTGCGCGCGTTGACCTCGGACTCGACCGAGGGCGTGGCCGACGCCAGCACGATCGGAATTTTTGCGATATGCGCGCGCACCACCGCCATGTCACGCGCGTGGTAATGCACGCCCTCGTCCTGCTTGTAGGCCTGGTCGTGCTCTTCATCGACGATGATGAGGCCGAGATTGCCGTAAGGCAGAAACAGCGCCGAGCGCGCGCCGACCACGACCGGCGCAGTGCCTTCCGAGATCGCCGCCCAATTGCGGGCGCGGGTGCGCGGCGTCAGCTCCGAATGCCATTCGATCGGCCGCACGCCAAAACGTTGCGCGAAGCGGTCGAGGAACTGGCCGGTCAGCGCGATCTCCGGCATCAGGATCAGCGACTGTTTTCCGCGACGGATCGCCTCGGCCACGGCTTCGAAATAGACCTCGGTCTTGCCCGAGCCGGTGACGCCGTCGAGCAGCGCGACGTGGAAGGTGCCGTTAGCGGCAAGCGCGCGCAACGTATCGGCCGCAGCGCGCTGGAGCGGCGAAAAATCCGGCTGGCTGAAATCCGGATCAGGGGCTGGCGGCGGTGGCGGCGGCGGCATCGGCTCGACCGTGAGCGTGCCTTCATCGACGAGGCCGTCGATCACGCCGGCGGAGACACCGGCTTCCCTGGCGGCTTCCGACTTGCCGTGCAGCAGCCGGTCCGACAGCACCTCGATCAGGCGCTGCCGTGCCGGCGTCAGCCGTTTGGGGGGATCGCCGGCCAGGCGCACGCCGGCACGGACCCGCTCGAGGCCGAGATTCTCGCCCATCCGCAGGCACATGCGCAGCACCATGCCGCGCGGGCTTAGCGTGTAATTGGCGACCCAGTCGACCACTGAGCGCAGCTCGGGCTTCAACGGCGGAATGTCGAGCTTTTCGCTGACGTCCTTGAGGCGGTTGTGCAGGCGCGGATCGGGATTGGCGTTTTCCGCCCAGACCACGGCCAGCACCTCGCGGGGCCCTAGCGGCACGCCGATGAGATCGCCCGCCTTCAGCTCCATGCCGCGCGGCACCTTGTAGGAATAAGTCTGGTCGAGCGCGACCGGCACCAGCACGTCGACCATGCGGGTCGCGTTGGCGGGGGTGGTCGCGCTGCGGGACGAATGATCCATGGATGGAGAATCGGAACCTGGGGGCCTTGAGGCTAGCGCCGCAGAGCGGCCTTAGCGAACAGTAAACGGGTGTGATGCGATATACTGTGCGGAATCATTACGTCCAGAGCGCATGAGCAAAGCGGCCGCCCCATTGATCGAGCTCGCCAGCGCCGATCCCTCGATCGCGCTGGAGATGACGCGCTGGCTGTCGCATCTCGGCGCCGAGCGGCGGCTGTCGCCGAAGACGCTGGAGGCTTATAGCCGCGACTTGCGGCAGTGCCTGGATTTCCTTTGCGCCCATTGGGGCGAGCGCGTGACGCTCAAACGTTTCGCATCGCTGGAAGCCACCGATATCCGCGCCTTCATGGCGATGCGCCGTGCCGACGACATTGCCGGCCGTTCACTGATGCGCGCGCTGGCGGGCCTGCGCTCGTTCGGCCGATTTCTGGAACGCGAAGGCAAAGGCAAGGTCGGCGCGTTGTCGGCGATCCGCGCGCCGAAGGTGGCGAAGACCTTGCCGAAGCCGCTGCCGATGGCATCGGCAAAGCGTCTTGCGGATGCCGACGAACGCGCTGGCGAAGACCGCGAGACCTGGATCCTGGCGCGCGATGCCGCGGTGATGGCACTGCTCTATGGATCAGGCCTGCGCATCTCCGAAGCGCTCGGCCTAAAGCGCCGCGAGGTGCCGCGCGCCGGCGAAGGCGACGTGCTGATCGTGACAGGCAAAGGCAACAAGACCCGGATGGTGCCGGTGCTGCAAAACGTGCTGGCGCTGGTCGACGAGTATGTGGGGATGTGCCCGTATCCGCTGCCGGCGGAAGGCCCGATCTTCGTCGGCGCCCGCGGCGGCCCGCTCAGCCCGCGCATCATCCAGCTCGCGATGGAGCGGCTGCGCGGCGCGCTTGGCCTGCCCGACAGCGCCACGCCGCACGCACTCCGGCATTCCTTCGCCACGCATCTGTTGTCACGCGGCGGGGACCTGCGCGCGATCCAGGAATTGCTCGGCCATTCCTCACTCTCGACCACGCAGATCTACACCGGCATCGATTCTGAACGGCTGCTGGAAGTCTACGCCAGCGCCCATCCAAGGCGCTGAAAGAGACGCTGAATTGCCGCCAAATCCTGACATCAAGCTGTCATGGCTTGCGTGCCTCTTGCGCGGCGCCTTCGGTTCGGTCAATCGTTACGGAACCGAGGCAGGAGGGAATCATGAGCGCACATGAAAGCATGGAGCATGCCGAGCATGCCGAGCACGCGTCCGGCTCGAACAAGAAGATCGCGCTGCTGATCGCCGTGCTGGCGCTGTTCCTGGCGATCTCGGAGACGCTCGGCAAGGGCGCCCAGACCGAATCGATCAGCAAGAACGTCGAGGCTTCCAACCTCTGGGCGTTCTTCCAGGCGAAAAGCATCCGCCGTACCGTGGTGCAGACCGCAGCCGACCAGGGCAAGCTGATCCTCGGCGCGGCGAGCGACGAGGCCAACAAGGTGGCCGTGCAGAAGCAGATCGAGGACTGGCAGAAGACCGCGCAGCGCTACCGCTCGGAGCCGGAGACCGGCGAAGGTACCGAGCAGCTCGCCGAAAAGGCCAAGCACGCCGAGCACGAGCGCGATGAGGCGACCGCGAAATACCATCACTTCGAGCTGGCGTCCGCCGCCTTCCAGATCGGCATCGTGCTGGCGTCGGCGACCATCATCACCGGCATGGTCGCGCTCGCTTACATCGCTGGCCTGCTGACGCTGGCCGGCCTTGCGATGACCGTGCTCGGCGCGTGGTGGCCGCATCTGCTGCATCTGCACGGGTAGGGTGTTACGCGCACCGCTGTCATGCCCCGCGAAGGCGGGCATCCAGTACGCCGCAGCCTCTCGATTCAATAACGACTGTCTGTGGAATACTGTGATCGCCCGGACAAGCCGGGCGATCACAGTGAGTGTGTGGCAGGCAGCTAGCGCGCCTCGTGCACGCTTTTGCGAAAACGCTGGATCAAACGCAGCGTGCGGGAGGACCAGCCTTCGCCGTTGCCGGCGATCAGCTCGCGGATGCGCCGCTTGATCGGGTCGACCAGCTCCGCGGCTTTTGCCCGCAGCTTCATCACGAGGGCGTAGAGCCGCTCGAACCAGCCCATCTCCATCAGCTTGTCGCGCGTGACGTCGAACACGAAGGCGGTGACGCCGACGCCGAGCAGCTTTGCGAACAGGATGGTGAAGACCGCGCTGGTCCAGTACTCATGCGTGAGCAGCCACAGGCCGACCAGCTTGAGCGGAAACAGCGGGATGACGGGGACCGCGAACACGATCAGCGTCATGGCCGGCGACAGTGCATCGACGCGCTCCGACAGCCATTGCTTGAACCGGGCGAGCGGGATGATGGCGACAACCCGCGCGACGATCGGCTCGAGATGGTCCCACAGCCAGGCTTCGATCAGGAAGATGATCGCCAGCAGGACCCAGACCGGTTGAAGAAGGCGGCGCAGCATGTGTTTCCCGCCCGATTCGGTGCTGGGCGCGTCCCTACATATGGATGGCCCGTTTGCCGACTGCAAGCGCGGCTTCCTTGACGGCCTCCGAGCGGGTCGGATGGGCGTGGCAGGTGCGCGCGAGATCTTCCGCGCTGCCGCCGAATTCCATGAGAACGCAGGCTTCATGGATCATTTCGCCGGCCTCAATGCCGATAATGTGCACGCCGAGCACGCGATCGGTCTTTGCGTCTGCGAGAATCTTCACAAAGCCGTCGGTGGTCTGGTTGACCTTGGAGCGGCCGTTGGCGGTAAAGGGAAACTTCCCGACGGTATAAGCGACGCCCGCCTGCTTCAGCTCCTCCTCGGTCTTGCCGACGGAGGACACTTCCGGCGTGGTATACACGACGCCTGGGATAACGTCGTAATTCACGTGGCCGGCCTGGCCTGCGATGATCTCCGCAACGGCTACGCCTTCGTCCTCGGCCTTGTGCGCGAGCATGGGGCCGGCGACGACGTCGCCGATGGCATAGACGCCCTTCAGGCTGGTGGCGAAATGCGGATCGATCTGCACGCGACCACGGGGATCGAGCGCGACGCCGGCTTCCTTCAGGCCGAGACCGTCCGTGTAGGGCACGCGGCCGATGCAGACGAGCACGACGTCGGCTTCCAGTGTCTCCGCGGCGCCGCCGGCAGCGGGCTCGATCGTCGCCTTCAGCGTCTTGCCTGAGGTGTCGACCGCGGTGACCTTGGCGCCGAGCTTGAACGCAAAGCCCTGCTTTTCGAGTATGCGCTGGAATTGCTTGGCGATCTCGCCGTCCATGCCGGGCAGGATGCGGTCCAAAAATTCAACGACGACGACTTCGGCGCCGAGACGATGCCAGACCGAACCGAGCTCAAGGCCGATCACGCCGGCGCCGACGATGAGCAACTTGCCGGGGACCTTGTCCAGCGACAGCGCGCCGGTGGACGAGACGATACGCTTCTCGTCGATCTCGATGCCCTTGAGGCGCGCGATGTCCGAGCCGGTGGCGATCACGATGTTCTTGGTCTCGATCAGCTGCGACTTGCCGTCGGCGGAGACTTCGACCTTGCCGGTGCCAAGAATCTTGCCGGTGCCCTTGAGCACGTCGACCTTGTTCTTCTTCATCAGGAACTCGACGCCCTTGACGTTGCCGTCGATGCCCTGCTGCTTGAAGTTCATCATCGCCGGCAATTCGAGCTTCGGCGCCGGGACGCTGATGCCCATCTTGGCGAAGGAATGCCCGGCTTCCTCGAACATCTCGGACGCATGCAGCAGCGCCTTCGACGGCATGCAGCCGACATTGAGACAGGTGCCGCCGAGCGTGGCGTTCTTTTCGACCACAGCGACTTTCATGCCGAGCTGGCTGGCGCGCACCGCGCAGACATAACCGCCAGGTCCGGTGCCGATGACGACGAGATCGTAGGTAGCCATGAGAGAAAGTCCCGTGAGTTTAGCGTGATGAGGATGTGTCAGCGTCCGCGCGGGCCACGTCAGCGTCCGCCGGACACATCGAGCGTAGCTGCGGTTATGTAGGACGCCTCGTCCGACATCAGCCAGACGATGGCGTTGGCAATTTCGTCCGCGGTGCCGACGCGCTTCATCGGCACCATATGGGCCAGGCGATGATGCCGATCGGGCTCACCGCCGGAGGCGTGAATTTCGGTATCGATCAGGCCCGGACGGATGCCCGCGACGCGAATGCCTTCGCTTGCGACCTCGTAACCGAGGCCGATGGTGAAGGAATCGATCGCGCCCTTGGACGCGGCATAATCGACGTAAGTATTGGGCGCGCCGAGCTTGGCAGCAACCGATGACAGATTGACGATGACGCCGCCCTTGCCGCCATGCCTGGTCGACATCCGCTTGACGGCTTCGCGCGCGCAGAGGATCGAGCCGGTGACGTTGACCGCCATCACGCGCTGGATGCGCTCGGCCGACATCTCGTCGACGCGCACGCCGCTCTGGCCGACGATGCCGCCATTGTTGACGAGCGCGCCAAGCGTGCCGAACTTGTCGGCTTGCTTGAACAGTTCGACGATATCGCTTTCCTCGGCGACATCGCATTTCACCGCGATGGCCTTGCCGTTGCTGGCCGCGATCTGCGCGACGACCTCGTCGGCCGCCTGCTTGTTGCTGGCATAGCCGACGACGACGCGGAAGCCGCGCGCGGCGACCGCGAGCGCAGTCGCGCGACCGATGCCGCGGCTGCCGCCGGTGATGACAACGACTTTATCCGTCATGCGCGCCTCCATCTTTCGACAAACGCCGTCGCCCCTACAGGCGACGGCGTCTTCAAGGCATTGGGAATCAGAGGTCCAGCACCAGACGCGCCGGGTCTTCCAGGCTCTCCTTGACGCGAACCAGGAAGGTGACGGCTTCCTTGCCGTCGATGACGCGGTGATCGTAGGACAGCGCCAGATACATCATCGGGCGGACCTCGACCTTGCCGCCGATCGCCATCGGCCGCTCCTGGATCTTGTGCATGCCCAGGATGGCGGACTGCGGCGCGTTCAGGATCGGGGTCGACATCAGCGAGCCATAGATGCCGCCGTTGGTGATGGTGAAGGTGCCGCCCTGCATCTCGTCGATCTTGAGCTGGCCATCACGGGCGCGGCGGCCGAAATCGGCGATGCCCTTCTCGATGTCGGCGATCGACTTGTTGTCGCAGTCGCGCACGACCGGCACGACGAGGCCCTTGTCGGTGCCCACCGCAACGCCGATGTGATAGTAGTTCTTGTAGATCAAATCGGTGCCGTCGATCTCGGCGTTGACGGCCGGGATGTCCTTCAGGGCCTGCACGACGGCCTTGGTGAAGAAGCCCATGAAGCCGAGCTTCGAGCCGTGCTTCTTCTCGAACGCATCCTTGTAGTGGGCACGCAGCGCCATCACGTTGGTCATGTCGACCTCGTTGAAGGTCGTCAGCATGGCCGCGGTGTTCTGCACGTCCTTGAGGCGGCGCGCGATGGTCTGGCGCAGCCGGGTCATCTTGACGCGCTCTTCGCGGGCAGCGTCATCGGCCGGCGAGGCGCTGCGAACCTGCACGGCGGCGGCAGGCTGGTTGACCGGGGTCGGCGCGGAGGCTGCACGCTCGATCGCGGCAAGCATGTCGCCCTTGGTGACGCGGCCGTCCTTGCCGGAGCCCGGAACGGTCGAGGCGTCGACGCCGGTCTCGGCGGACAGCTTGCGCACGGACGGGGCGAGCGGCGCATCGGCCGGCGGCGCCTTCGGAGCCGGCGCGGGAGCCGCAACAGCGGGAGCCGGAGCGGCAGCGGCGGGCTTCGCGGGGGCAGCGGCCGGCTTGGCGCCGGCGGCGCCCTCGGTGATCTGGCCGAGCAGCGCGCCGACCGCGACGGTGGTGCCGTCGGCGGCGATGATCTCGCTCAGCGTGCCGGCGGACGGCGCCGGGACTTCGATGGTGACCTTGTCGGTCTCGAGCTCCACCAAGGGCTCGTCGACGGCAACGGCATCGCCGGCCTTCTTGAACCAGCGGCCGATGGTGGCCTCGGTGACGGATTCGCCGAGGGTCGGCACACGAATTTCAGTCATGGTCTTTTCCTTAAGGAGATCGCCGATGCGGTCATGAATTCCGGGTGTCATCGGCCCGCGAAAAACAGGCCATCCAGCAAGCGGGACGCATCGCATTCACGAGGACGTCGCAACTTGCTGGATGCCCCGCCCTTGTGCGCGATTACGCAGCGGGGCGGGGCATGACGCAGTTAAAAAAGTTCAGCTCAGTGCTTCGTCCAGGAACGCCTTCAACTGCGCCTGATGCTTCGACATCAGACCAGTCGCGGTCGCAGCGGAAGCGGCGCGACCGACGTAACGCGGACGCCGGCTCACACCATTGGCCTGGTTCAGCACCCATTCCAGATAGGGCTCGATGAAGTGCCACGCACCCATGTTGCGCGGCTCTTCCTGGCACCAGATCACTTCCGCCTTCTTGAAGCGGGACAGCTCGGCCACCAGCGCCTTCAGCGGCACCGGATAGAGCTGCTCGACGCGCATCAAATAGATGTCGTCGATGCCACGTTTCTCGCGCTCCTCGTAGAGGTCGTAATAGACCTTGCCCGAGCACAGCACGATGCGGCGGATCTTCTCGTCCGGAACGAGCTTGGTCGCCTCGCTCGGCTGCATCTGGGCGTCATCATACAGGATGCGGTGGAAGGTCGTTCCCTTCGCAAGCTCCTCCAGACGCGACACCGCCCGCTTGTGGCGCAGCAGCGACTTCGGCGTCATCACGATCAGAGGCTTGCGGATCTCGCGATGCAGCTGGCGGCGCAGCACGTGGAAGTAGTTTGCCGGCGTAGTCGGATAGACCACCTGCATGTTGTCTTCGGCGCACATCTGCAGATAACGCTCCAGACGCGCCGAGGAGTGCTCAGGTCCCTGGCCCTCATAGCCGTGCGGCAAAAGGCACACGAGACCGGACATGCGCAGCCATTTGCGCTCGCCCGAGGAGATGAACTGGTCGAACACGACCTGCGCACCGTTGGCGAAGTCGCCGAACTGGGCTTCCCACAGCGTCAGCGTGTTCGGCTCGGCGAGCGAATAGCCGTATTCGAAGCCGAGCACGGCTTCTTCCGACAGCAACGAGTTGATGACCTCGTAATGGCCCTGCTCGTTGCCGAGATGGTTGTACGGCGTGTAGCGGCTCTCGTCCTCCTGGTCGATCAGGACCGAGTGGCGCTGCGAGAAGGTGCCGCGCTCCGAATCCTGTCCGGACAGCCGGACATGGTGGTTCTCGTTGAGCAGCGTGCAGAACGCCAGCGCCTCGCCCGTCGCCCAGTCGATGCCGGCGCCGGTGTCGATCGCCTTCGAGCGGTTCTCGAGGAAACGCTGGATGGTGCGGTGGGCACGGAAGCCGTCCGGCACCTTGGTGATCTTGCGGCCGATATCCTTCAGCGCGGCGATGTCGACGCCGGTCACGCCGCGACGCGCATCTTCTTCCTGATCGGCGATCTTGAAGCCGGCCCATTTGCCGTCGAGCCAGTCGGCCTTGTTGGGCTTGTAGCCGGAGCCGGCTTCGAGCTCGGCATCGAGCCGCGCGCGCCAGTCGGCCTTGGCCTTGTCGACCTCGCCCTCGGTCACCACGCCTTCGCTGATGAGGCGGCGGGCATAGAGCTCCAGCGTCGTGGGGTGAGCCGCGATCTTCTTGTACATCACCGGCTGGGTGAAGGCCGGCTCGTCGCCTTCGTTATGGCCATGCCTGCGGTAGCAGAACATGTCGATGACGACGGGCTTGTGGAACTTCTGCCGGAACTCGGTCGCGACCTTGGCCGCGAACACCACGGCTTCCGGATCGTCGCCGTTGACGTGGAAAATCGGCGCGTCGATCATCTTCGCCACATCAGACGGATACGGCGAGGAGCGCGAGTAACGCGGATAAGTGGTGAAGCCGATCTGGTTGTTGACGATGAAGTGCACGGAGCCGCCGGTGCGGTAGCCCTTCAGGTCCGACAGGCCGAAGCATTCCGCGACCACGCCCTGGCCGGCGAACGCGGCGTCGCCGTGCATCAGCAGCGGCATCACCGAGATGCGCTGGTCCGGCGGATCGCCATGCTGGTCCTGCTTGGCGCGGACCTTGCCGAGCACCACGGGATCGACGATCTCGAGATGCGAGGGGTTCGCGGTCAGCGACAGATGGATACGGTTGCCGTCGAACTCGCGGTCCGAGGACGCGCCGAGGTGATATTTGACGTCGCCGGAGCCTTCGACCGCGTCGGGATTGGCCGAGCCGCCCTTGAACTCGTGGAACAGCGCGCGGTGCGGCTTGCCCATGACCTGGGTGAGCACGTTGAGGCGGCCGCGATGCGGCATGCCGACCACGACTTCCTTCACGCCGAGATTGCCGCCGCGCTTGATGATCTGCTCGAGCGCGGGGATCAGCGATTCAGCGCCGTCGAGACCGAAGCGCTTGGTGCCGGTGAACTTGGTGTCGCAGAATTTTTCGAAACCTTCGGCTTCGACCAGCTTCATCAGGATGGCGCGGCGACCTTCGCGGGTGAACGAGATCTCCTTGTCCAGCCCTTCGATGCGCTCCTGGATCCAGGCCTTCTGCGCAGCGTTGCTGATGTGCATGAACTCGACGCCGAGCGTCTGGCAGTAGGTCCGCTCGCAGAGCGCGGTGATCTCACGCAAGCTGGCATATTCGAGGCCGAGCACGTGATCGAGGAAGATCTTGCGGTCGAAATCGGCTTCGCTGAAACCGTAGGTGCGCGGATCGAGCTCTTCGCGATTGCGAGGGGCTTCGATGCCGAGCGGGTCGAGCTTGGCGTGGAAGTGGCCGCGCATGCGGTAGGAGCGGATCAGCATCAGGGCGCGGACGGAGTCGCGCGTGGCCTGGAGCAGTTCGGCGGACGTAATGCCGGCGCCCTTGTCGCCCCCCTTGGCCTGCGCCTTGGCGGCGATCTTGGCACCGACAGCCTTCTCGACTTCGGCCCAGTTGCCGTCGAGGGCGGAGGTCAGATCGTCCTGCGGGGTCAGCGGCCAGTTGGTCCGCTCCCAGGACGGGCCCTCGGCGTTCTTCCGGACGTCGGCGGGCTGGTCGTTGAGGCTCTTGAAGAACTCCTGCCACTCGGCGTCGACCGAGGACGGGTCCTTCTCGTAGCGGGCATAGATTTCGTCGATATAGGTGGCGTTTGTGCCCTGCAAAAAGGAGGAGAGGGCAAAGGCTGCGTTCGCGTCTTGGCGAGACATACTTGAGTTCCTGGCGATTTTTTCGGTTCGCGCATAACAAACGGCGCTGGCGCTGGGCTCCCCGGCAGAGGCCCAGCGCGACAGGCACCATTTACCCTATTTGCTGCGAAACTTCGCCCGGAAAAGCACGAAGGAGTGAATTAGCCCTTCAATATTTCGGCAAGCGTGTGGCCGAGGCGGGCGGGAGACGGCGAGACTGTAATTCCTGCCGATTTCATCGCGTCGGTCTTGGAACCGGCATCGCCCTTGCCGCCCGAAATGATCGCGCCGGCATGGCCCATGCGGCGGCCGGGAGGTGCGGTCACGCCGGCGATGAAACCGACCATCGGCTTCTTGCGACCGCGTTTGGCTTCGTCCTTGAGGAACTGGGCGGCGTCTTCCTCGGCGGAACCGCCGATCTCGCCGATCATGATGATCGATTCAGTCTTGGGATCGGCCAGCAGCATTTCCAGCACGTCGATGAACTCGGTTCCCTTGACCGGGTCGCCGCCGATGCCGACCGCGGTGGTCTGGCCGAGGCCTTCCTGGGAGGTCTGGAACACGGCTTCGTAAGTGAGCGTGCCGGAGCGGGAGACGATGCCGACGGAGCCGGTCTTGAAGATGTTGGCCGGCATGATGCCGATCTTGCACTCGCCGGCGGTCATGACGCCCGGGCAGTTCGGCCCGATCAGGCGCGACTTGGACGCCGCCAGCGAACGCTTCACGCGCACCATGTCGATGACGGGAATGCCCTCGGTGATGCAGACGATCAGCGGGATCTCGGCGTCGATGGCTTCGCAGATCGCGTCGGCCGCACCCGGCGGCGGCACATAGATCACCGACGCATCGGCACCGGTCTTCTCACGCGCCTCGCGCACGGTGTCGAACACCGGCAGGCCCAGATGCGTCGCGCCGCCTTTGCCCGGCGAGGTGCCGCCGACCATCTTGGTGCCATAGGCAATCGCGGCCTCCGAATGGAAGGTGCCGTTCTTGCCGGTAAAGCCCTGGCAGATGACCTTGGTGTTCTTGTCGATCAGGATGGACATGAGGTCTGCTTTCGCGAACTAACGAGTGAGAGGTCAGTGGATGCGGCGGTAGACGCCGGTGAGCACGTCAGCCCAACCTTCAGCGTCCGGCGAGAACTGGATCTTCAACGAGTAGGAATCCTCATTGATGATTTCGTAGACGTGGCGCGCATTGCCGCGGAGCGAGCCGCGCACCAGCGTCAGGGTCTTGCCGACCCACCCGCCAGAGGCGGGCGAGGGCGGCGTGTAGCCGAGTGAATCGTACCAGAACAATTTGTAGGTCCGGTCGTCACGGTCCCAGGTGAAGATGCCGTGGGTGGCGAAGCTCTGCTTGCCGTCGCGGATCTGGACCGCGTCCTGGATCAGGTAGAATCCATTGAGGTCCATGCGTGCGACGGTGTGCGAGGTGGCCGGGCCGCCGTCGTTCCAGCGCGACGGGAAGACCACCTCTTCGCCATTCCATTCGCCGGCGAACGCGGCGAGACGCGCATGCTCTGCAAGTGGGGATGATGCGGCGAGATGGTCCTGGGTCATGGCCTTAGCCTCCCTTGACGGCCTTCACGATCTTCTGCGCGGCGTCGTCGAGATTGTCGGCGGGCACCACGTTCAGGCCTGATTCACGGATGATCTTCTTGCCCTGCTCGACATTGGTGCCTTCGAGGCGAACCACCAGCGGCACGCTGAGACCGACTTCGCGGACAGCAGCGGTGACGCCTTCGGCGATCACGTCGCACTTCATGATGCCACCGAAGATGTTGACCAGGATGCCCTTCACGCTCGGATCGGCAGTGATGATCTTGAAGGCGGCCGCGACCTTCTCCTTGCTGGCGCTGCCGCCGACGTCGAGGAAGTTCGCCGGCGCCATGCCGTAGAGCTTGATGATGTCCATCGTCGCCATCGCGAGACCGGCGCCGTTGACCATGCAGCCGATATTGCCGTCGAGCGTGACGTAGTTGAGGTCGTACTTGGACGCCTCGATTTCCTTGGCGTCTTCCTCGGTCTCGTCGCGCAGCGCGAGCACTTCGGGATGACGGAACAGGGAGTTGTCGTCGAACGAGACCTTGGCGTCGAGCACGCGGAGCTGGCCCTGCTTGGTCACGACCAGCGGGTTGATCTCCAGCATCGACATGTCCTTGGCGACGAACGCCGTATAGAGCTGCGCGGTGAGCTTCTCGGCCTGCTTGGCGAGATCGCCGGACAGCTTCAGCGCGTTGGCGACGGTGCGGCCGTGATGGCCCATGATGCCGGTCGCGGGATCGACCGAGAAGGTCACGATCTTCTCGGGGTTGTTGTGCGCGACGTCCTCGATGTTGACGCCGCCTTCGGTCGAGACGACGAAGGAGACGCGCGAGGTCTCGCGGTCGACCAGGATCGAGAGATAAAACTCCTTGTCGATGTCGGAGCCGTCCTCGATGTAGAGGCGGTTGACCTGCTTGCCGGCGGGGCCGGTCTGGATCGTCACCAGCGTGGCGCCGAGCATCTGCTTGGCAAACTCGGAGACCTCGGCGGCCGACTTGGCGATGCGGACGCCGCCCTTGTCGCCGGCGGATGCTTCCTTGAACTTGCCCTTGCCGCGGCCGCCGGCGTGGATCTGGCTCTTCACCACATAGACCGGACCGGGGAGCGCCTTGGCAGCGGCATCCGCATCGGCGGGGTTCAGGACGGCTACGCCCTTAGAGATCGCTACGCCGAACTCGCTGAGCAGCGCTTTGGCCTGATATTCATGGATATTCATATGGTCGCTCCCTGAACCCGCGGGCGGTGACCACATGGGCCCACCTCAGTCTTGTGGCTGGCATACCATATACCACAGGAACTGCAACTCGGATTCTTTGACATCGATCTCTGGACTGCGGAATTGCTCGAACTTGCCGGATCTCGCTTGACGCGGGGCCCGGAAATGAAACCGCCGAAGACCGGGTTTCGGTCTTCGGCGGGGATTGGTGTGACCTTAGCGGCCGAGAAGATCGGGGGCGATCTTCTTGCAGGCATCGACCAGGCCCTGCACCGCGCCGACCGACTTGTCGAAGGCCTCGCGGTCCTTGCCGGCGAGCTCGATCTCGACGACGCGCTCGACGCCCTTGGAGCCGATCACGACGGGCACGCCGACATACATGTCCTTCACGCCGTATTCGCCGTTGAGGTAGGCGGCCGAGGCCAGCACGCGCTTCTTGTCACGCAGATAGCTCTCGGCCATCGCGATCGCGGACGCCGCCGGCGCATAGAAGGCCGAGCCGGTCTTGAGCAAATTGACGATCTCGGCGCCGCCGTTGCGGGTGCGGTCGACGATCTCGTCGAGGCGCGCCTGCGAGGTCCAGCCCATCTTGACGAGGTCGGGCAGCGGGATGCCGGCGACGGTGGAGTACTTCACCAGCGGCACCATGGTGTCGCCGTGGCCGCCGAGCACGAAGGCGGTGACGTCTTCGACCGAGACGTTGAACTCGTCGGCCAGGAAGTAGCGGAAGCGCGAGGAATCCAGCACGCCGGCCATGCCGACGACCTTCTTGTGCGGCAGGCCGGAGGCCTTCTGGAGCGCCCAGACCATCGCGTCGAGCGGGTTGGTGATGCAGATGACGAAGGCGTCGGGGGCGTACTTCTTGATGCCGGCGCCGACCTGCTCCATGACCTTGAGGTTGATGGAGAGGAGATCGTCGCGGCTCATGCCGGGCTTGCGCGGCACGCCGGCGGTGACGATGCAGACCTTGGCGTTGTCGAGGGCTTCATAGGAGTTGGCGCCGGTGTAGTGGGCGTCAAAACCGTCGACCGGCGAGGACTGCGCGATGTCGAGCGCCTTGCCCTGCGGCACGCCCTCGGCGATGTCGAACATCACGACGTCGCCCAGTTCTTTCAGGCCGATGAGGTGAGCCAGCGTTCCGCCGATCTGACCGGAGCCAATCAAAGCAATCTTGTCGCGCGCCATGTGAACCTGTCCTCTAGACATCCAGGAGGGAAAACTGAGTGGGTGGTTATCCCTTTCGCTTTCTCCGTTCAAGTCGCCGGATGCCCATTTGTCGGGCTTGCCGCGTATACAAGCGCAATCCGGTCATTCCCCGGTGGGACGAAGGTCGCGAACCCGGGATGCCCCCTTAACAACAGGTTTAGGACTTAAGTCTCCACCAGGCCCTTGGTGGAGCCGCTGGCGGTGGAATCCTTACGGCCGTGAGCCAGCGCCAGATAGGATTCCGAGCTCATCTCGATCAGGCGCGACGCCGTCCGCTTGAACTCCATGGCCTCGTTGCCCTCATGGGCGAGGTAGAGCGAGATCGGGTTGGCATCGGCCGAGGCCATCAGCTTCACGGCATTGTCATAGAGCGTATCGATCAGCGTGATGAAGCGCTTGGCGGAATTGCGCTGGGAGAGGTCCATCACTGGAATATGGTCGACCAGGATGGTGTGATAGTCGTGGGCCAGCCTGAGGTAGTCGGATGCACCCAGCGGCTTCTCGCAGAGATCGGCGAAGGCGAAGCGCGCCACGCCGTGAGCCGAGCACGGCACGTGCAGGATGCGGCCCTTGATCGCGATGTCGCGCGACTTGCATTTGGCGTTGCCTGATATCTTCGACCAGGCGCGGTTGAGCGCTTCGTCGGCATCGCCATCCGCCGGCGTCAGCCACATCGGCACGCCCTGGAGCTTTTCCAGCCGGAAGTCGGTGCGCGCATCGAGCCGCGCGACGTCCATATGGTCGGTGATCTGCTTGATGAAGGGCAGGAACAGCGAACGGTTGAGGCCGCCCTTGTAGAGATCGTCGGGCGCGACGTTGGAGGTTGCGACCACCACGGTGCCGAGCTCGAACAATTTGGCGAACAGGCGCCCCAGGATCATCGCATCCGCGATGTCGGTGACGTGGAATTCGTCGAAGCAGAGCAGCCAGCTCTCCTCGAAGATCGCGTTCGCCGTGAGCACCATGACGTCGCCATCGGCGATCTCGCCGCGCGCGATGCTCTGGCGATAATCGTAGATGCGCTCATGCACATCGGCCATGAATTCGTGGAAATGCGCGCGGCGCTTGTGCTCGACGGTCGAGTGCTGGAAGAACAAATCCATCAGCATGGTCTTGCCGCGACCGACCTCGCCGTGGATGTAGAGCCCGCGCGGCGCCTCGTCCTTGTCGCTGCTGAACAGGCGGGCGAGCAGGCCCTGCTTGCGCTGCGGCTTGTAGTTGGCGAGCCGCTGGTCAAGCGCCGCATAGGCCTCGGCGACCTCGGCCTGCGCAGCATCGGGCTCGATCGCGCCGGACGCGATCTGGGCCTGGTATGCCTCGCGGAATGAGGAATTCGGAGTGGAGAGCATGGCCCTTTACCGCCAGAGATGGGCGGAAATTGCAACCATCTATTGGCGCAACGGCGTATGCGCCCGGCCCTTCGAGGAATGATCGCGCGTAAACACGGACCTCAATGCAGGTGCGTGCTCGACCTGCCAAACGGATCCATTCTTGCGCTTCTCGAGGCTAGAATATACCTATTGAGGAACCAAGGAACCTCGGCATGGCGCTTAGCATCAAGGACCCTGAAACGGAGCAATTGGCGCGGGCTCTGGCGCAATTGACCGGCGAGAACATCACGACCGCGACCAAGCGCGCCATCGAAGAGCGATTGCGCCGGCTCGGCGGTCAAACCCGCAAAGACGCGCTACTGGAAGACATGGCCGAGATCAGGCGACGCTGGAGCGAAATGCGAGTCGTGGATGACCGCACGCCTGAGGAAATTCTCGAATACGACGAGCATGGGTTGCCACGCTGATGGTGATCGATACATCGGCGATCGTGGCAATCGCACTCAATGAAGCCGATGCAGCGAATATCGAGCGATTGATCGTGGACGATCCGATCCGCCTGATCTCAGCGGCAACGGTGCTTGAAGCAACGATGGTGATCGAGACACGGTTAGGTGATGCGGGCGGGCGCGAGTTCGATCTCTGGCTCGTCAAGATCGGCGCCGAGATCGTGGCGGTCGATGCTGGACAAGCCGATGCAGCACGGCGCGCCTGGCGGCGCTACGGGAAAGGGCGGCACGCCGCGTCGCTCAATTATGGGGACTGCTTTTCCTACGCGCTGGCTATGACCCGCAACGAGCCGCTGTTGTTCAAGGGCGAGGACTTCGCGAAGACCGACGTCGCTCGCCCCGGCATGGCGCCGCGATAACGACGCGACGAGCCAAAGCATAATGAAGTCTCACTCACACAACTCGTAGGCGTCCTCGACCACGTAGGGGCCACCGCCCGTCGATGCGCGGGACGAGAACAAGACAAAACGTTCGGCCGTGAACGCCTTGCTCGGAAAATAGCCGCGCATCGAGAGATAGTCGGCGACGTCGCGGTCGGTGGCGTCGTGCAGGCGGGCCAGCGTGACATGCGGGATGAACTTGCGTCCCTCGGGGTCGAGGCCGATCCGCTGCATCAAGCGTTCGAGCTCGGCCTGCAATTCCATCAGCGGCTTGCTCGGCGCGATGGTGGCGACCACCGCGCGCGGCTTGCGGCCGCCAAAACTCTGCAAGCCCTGCACCTTGACCTCGAACGGCTTGCGGTCGACGCGAAACAGCATCGAGGCGATCTCGTTGGCGGACAGGCCGTCGATATCGCCGATGAAGCGCAGGGTGACGTGATAATTTTCGGGATCGATCCAGCGGGCGCCTGGAAGGCCACCTCGCAAATTGGAGAGCGTCTGGCAGACCTCGTCCGGAATTTCCAGACCAGTAAACAAACGCGGCATCGTTTCGCACTCCCGATGCTTGGGCATGATCCCTCAAGGAGAGATCATATCCAAATTTTAGAGCCGGCGACGAATCATCTGTAGCTTGATTCCTATCGCGTTTGTGTGACTCTGCGAAGAGTCGCGCGCCTCACTCCGGTAAAACACTGGGAATTAGGGTTAGCGCTGCCTGCTTTTCATCATCGCTGCTCGCTTATGTTGCGCAAAAATGCCTCCACGGTGGGCATCATGTTGCCGACGATGATGTCGACGCCGGCCGCGGTCGGATGAATGCCGTCGGCCTGGTTGAGCTTGGCGTCAGCCGCGACACCGTCGAGGAAGAACGGATAAAGCGGCACGTCGAATTTTTTCGCCAGATCCGGATAAATCGAATTGAAGCGCGCGGCATAGTCGGCGCCGTAGTTCGGCGGCGCCAGCATGCCACACAGCATCACAGGGATATTGCGCGCCTTGAGACGCTGGACGATGTCGGTCAGCGCGGCGCGCGTCAAATCGGGATCGATGCCGCGCAGCGCGTCGTTGGCGCCGAGCTCGACGATCACCCCTTCGGTTCCGTCAGGGACCGACCAATCGAGCCGGTCGCGGCCGCCGGAGGAGGTGTCGCCGGACACCCCGGCATTGGTCATGTCGACGTCTATGCCTTTGGCCTGCAAGGCTTTTTGAAGTTTGGTGGGGAACGCCTGCTGGGCCGGAAGGCCGAGGCCGGCGCTTAAGGAATCGCCGAGAACGACAAGTTTGAGCGGTTTTGTCGCGTCCGCCCAAGCCGGGTTCACAACCGTCATCAAAGCGAGCATCAACACGGCTATGTGCATGAAGAATCCGTAACGCCTCTCGACCGCGCGTACGGAGTTGCCATATGACCGGACCATGGACACTCGCATCGAATCCTCTTCGCTCACCGCCTCGGCGGACACCATCGCCATCTCCAACGTCAATCTGTCATTGGGCACGGGGGCGGCACGCGTTCACATCCTCAAGGATATCAGCTTGCGGGTCGGCTCGGGCGAGACGATCGGCCTGATCGGCCCGTCAGGCTCGGGCAAATCCACGCTGCTGATGGTGATGGCGGGGCTGGAGCGTCCTGATAGCGGAGAGGTGGTGGTGTCAGGCACGCCTTTCAATGCCCTCGACGAAGACGCGCTGGCCCGCTTCCGCGGCCGCCAGGTCGGCATCGTCTTCCAGTCCTTCCACCTGATCCCGACCATGACCGCGCTGGAGAACGTCGCGGTGCCGCTCGAGCTTGCCGGCAATCCGGATGCTGCGAAGCGCGCGGCGCAGGAGCTGCAATCGGTCGGGCTCGGCGATCGCCTGCATCACTATCCGACGCAGCTCTCCGGCGGCGAGCAGCAGCGCGTCGCGCTCGCGCGCGCGCTGGCGCCCGACCCCGCCATCCTCGTCGCGGACGAGCCGACCGGCAATCTCGACGAGACCACCGGAAAGCAGATCGTCGATCTGCTGTTTAGCAAGCATACCGAGCGCGGCATGACCTTAGTGCTGGTGACGCACGATTCCTCGCTGGCGCATCGCTGCGATCGCGTCATCCGCCTGCGCTCGGGCCGCATCGACACGCAGTCTGCTCCCGCATGAGCTCGGCAGTCGAACCGTTCGCGAAGCCCAACGGCGTCGCGCTGGCGCTGCGTTATGCGCTGCGCGAATTACGCGGCGGCCTGCGCGGCTTCTATGTCTTCATTGCCTGCATCGCGCTCGGCGTGATGGCGATTGCCGGCGTCGGCTCGGTGTCGGCAAGCCTGAGCGACGGTCTCGCCCGCGAGGGCCGCACGCTGCTTGGCGGCGACGTCTCGTTCGTATTGTTCCAGCGCGAGGCCAAGCCCGAGGAAGTCGCCTTCCTGCGTTCGCGCGGCACCGTCTCGACCGCGGCAACCCTGCGCGGCATGGCGCGCTCGGCCGACGGCCAGCTCGCGCTGGTCGAGATGAAGGCGGTCGACGACACCTATCCGATGCTCGGCCAATTGACGCTGGCGCCACAGCTGGCGATGTCCGATCTGCTCGCGGAGCGCGACGGCGCGTTCGGCGCCGCCGCCGATCCGACGCTGCTGGCGCGAATGTCGCTCAAGACCGGCGACCGCGTCACCGTCGGGTCTGCGACCTTCCAGATCCGCAGCACGGTCGAGGCCGAGCCCGACAAGCTCGCCGGCGGCATCGGTTTTGGTCCGCGTTTCCTGATCAGCGAGGCGGGCCTGAAGGCCACCGGACTGATCCAGCCCGGCAGCCTGGTGCGCTGGGTCTACCGGGTGAAGCTGCCTGATATCGGCAACAGCGAGCGCGCCACTGAGGCCTTCATCGCGGACTCGCGTAACGCTGCGCCGCAGGCCGGCTGGGAAGTCCGCAGCCGCTCCAATGCCTCGCCGCAGCTCGAGCGCAATATCAGCCGCTTCACACAGTTTTTGACCTTGGTCGGCCTTGCCGCGCTGCTGGTCGGCGGCGTCGGCGTCGCCAACGCCGTGAGGAGCCATATCGACCGCAGGCTCGAGGTGATCGCGGCCCTCAAGGCCGTCGGCGCGACGGGCCGCGACGTGTTCGGCATCTATCTCGCGCAGGTTCTTCTGCTGGCCGCGATCGGTTCGGTGATCGGGCTCGCACTCGGCGCCGCCATGCCCTTCGCCATCGTCGGCTTGTTCGGAAAACTGTTGCCGCTGCCGGTGGTGCCGGCCGTGCATGCCGATGAACTCGCGCTCTCCTTCGTCTATGGCCTGCTTACCGCGCTCGCCTTCGGCCTGTGGCCGCTCGGGCGCGTGCACGACGTGCCGGTGGCCGCGCTGTTCCGTGACACCATCAGCTCCGAGTGGCACCGGCCGCGCTGGAGCTATCTCGTGTTCATGGCCGTCGTGGTCGCCCTGCTGATCGCGGTGGTGATCGGATTGTCTTTCGACAAGCGCATCGCTGCGGTGTTCGTGGCCTCATCCGTCGTCGTGTTCGCGCTGCTGCGCGGCATCGCTGTCCTGCTCATGACGATCGCGCGGCGGCTGCCACGGTCGCGGCTGCCGATGCTGCGGCTGGCGGTCGCCAACATCCACCGGCCCGGCGCGCTGACGCCCTCGGTCGTGCTGTCGCTGGGCCTGGGCTTGGCCGTGCTCGTCACCATCACCCAGATCGACGGCAATCTGCGCCGGCAGTTCCTGGCCGCGCTGCCCGAGCACGCGCCGTCGTTCTTCTTCATCGACATCCCGAGCACGCAGTCCGCACCGTTCGACGATTATTTGCGCCAGATCGCCCCTGGCGCGAAGGTCGAGGACGTGCCGATGCTGCGCGGGCGCATCGTCGGAGCGCGAGGCGTGCGCGCCGAGGACATCAAGCCCACCACCGATGCCGAATGGGTGCTGCAAAGCGACCGCGGCCTGACCTATACCGCCGAGCTCCCGAAAGGCTCCAAGGTGGTCGAGGGCGAATGGTGGAGCGCCGACTATTCGGGCCCGCCGCTGGTCTCGATGGAGAAGAAGATCGCCGACGGCCTCGGTCTCAAGGTCGGGGACGAGGTCGTGGTCAATGTGCTCGGGCGCGACATCCCCGCCAAGATCGGCAATCTGCGCACCATCGACTGGCAGGGACTCGGCATCAATTTCGTCCTCGTTTTCTCACCGAACGCCTTCAAGGGCGCGCCGCATACCCATATCGCGACGCTGACGGAGAGCGGCGGCACTGCCGAGGCCGACGGCAAGATCATCAAGCAGGTCGCCGACGCCTATCCGATGGTAACCAGCGTGCGCGTGCGCGAGGTCATGGAGACGGTCGGCGCGGTCGTGACCAATCTGGCGCTGGCGATCCGCGGCGCCAGCGCGATCACCCTGATCTCGGCGATCCTGGTGCTGGGCGGGGCGCTCGCCGCCGGCCACCGCCACCGGGTCTACGATGCGGTGATCCTCAAGACCCTGGGCGCGACGCGGCTGCGGCTGCTCGGCGCCTATGCCCTCGAATACCTTTTGATCGGGCTGGCCACCGCGGTGTTCGGCGTGATCGCCGGCAGCATCGCCGCCTGGATGATCGTGACGCGGCTGATGACGCTGAGTTTCGTCTGGCAGGCCGGCAGCGCGGCCGGCGTGGTCGTGGCCGCCCTGATCGTCACCGTCGGGCTCGGGCTCGCCGGCACGCTGCTGGCGTTGAACAAAAAGCCCGCCACGGTGTTGCGCAATTTGTGACAAAAGGTAGCGGCCAGCCGCGCGGGAGCGGAATCGCACGATTCCTGCGATTAACCACGTCCGCTCGTCTGGATTGCAGCCAAGGGCGACATTCAGCCGCGCGTGGACGGTTGCAGCTAATGTGTTAGTTTCCCACATATCGAGTGGGTTCGGAGCCCGGATTGTTAGCCAAAATTTAGTCGGCAGACAGCGGTATCCGAGATAGAATTTGACGAACCGGCGGCATGGCGACCCTCATGCCGGACCGGGCCAACCAACGGGAATTCGACCATGTCGGACCTAGACCGCAATTACGCTTCTCCTTTCGGCAGGGCCGCCGGGCGTGTTGACGCCGCGACGGTCGACGCCGGCCTGCGCGCCTACATGCTGCGCATCTACAATTACATGAGCATCGGCCTGGCCATCACCGGCCTGGCCGCGCTCGGTGTCTACATGGCTGCCGTGACTGATGTTCCGACCCCGGAAGCGGTCCGCGTCGGCAAGCTGTTCCTGACGCCGTTCGGCTACGCGATGTTCGTCAGCCCCCTGAAGTGGCTGTTCATGCTCGCGCCGCTCGCCATGGTGTTCGTGATCTCGGCGGGCATCAACCGTCTCGCTCCCTCGACCGCCCAGATCCTGTTCTGGGTGTTCGCGGCGCTGATGGGCGTCTCGCTGTCCTCGATCTTCCTGGTGTTCACGCACACCTCGATCGTCCGGGTGTTCTTCATCACCGCGGCGACCTTCGGTGCGCTCAGTCTCTACGGCTACACCACCAAGCGTGATCTGACCGGAATGGGCTCGTTCCTGTTCATGGGCCTGATCGGCATCATCATCGCGAGCCTGGTGAACCTGTTCCTGGCGAGTTCGGTGCTGCAGTTCGTGGTGTCCGTGGTCGGCGTGCTGGTGTTCGCGGGCCTCACCGCCTGGGATACGCAGCGGCTGAAGAACGACTACATCTACGGCTACGCATCGGCCGGCGGTGACATCGCAGAGCGTGCGGCCATCACCGGCGCCCTGTCGCTGTACCTGAACTTCATCAACCTGTTCACGCTGCTCCTGCAGCTCCTCGGCCAGCGCGACTAAGCAATACGCACGAGAGAACGGACACGAGCCCCGGCCGAAAGGCCGGGGTTTTTGTTTGGGCCTGGGTGCAGCCACAAACGCCGTCATTGCGAGGAGCTCTCGCGACGAAGCAATCCAGAGTCCCTCCGCGGAGGCATTTCTGGATTGCTTCGCTGCGCGCGCAATGACGGGTGGGGCAACACCGGACCCTCTTCCAGCCGTCCCGGGAACGCTCTAATCTCACCGCCATGTCCGCACCCGATATCAGGCCCACGCTTGAGGCCGACCTTCCCGCCATCACCGCCATCTACCAGCAGGCCGTCCGCGAGGGCACGGCGACGTTCGAGCTGGACCCGCCCGACCTTGCCGAAATGACGCGGCGCTATCGCACGCTGGTCGACGGCGGCTATCCCTATTTCGTCGCCATGCTCGAGGGACGCGTGGCCGGCTACGCCTATGCCGGCGCCTACCGGCCGCGGCCGGCCTATCGCTTCACGGTCGAGAACTCGATCTATCTCGATCCGAGCTTCCATCGCCGCGGCATCGGCTCGTTGCTGCTGGAACGGCTGATCACCGAATGCGAGGCGCGCGGCTTCCGCCAGATGATCGCGGTGATCGGCGATTCCGCCAATGCCGGCTCGATCGGCGTGCACACCCGCGGCGGCTTCAAGATGATCGGCACGCATCCCAATGTCGGGCTGAAATTCGGCCGCTGGCTCGATACGGTGATGATGCAGCGGGATCTTGGCGAGGGCGCGAAGAGCGTGCCGACAAAATAGGTCTCGTAGGGTGGGTTAGCCCCGCGGATTACGCGAAGCGCAAACCGCTAGGCGTAACCCACCTCTTGTGTTTCCGGGTCGACAGAAGTGGTGGGTTACGCCGAGCGACTGCGCTTCGCGCAGCGCGGGGCTAACCCACCCTACGGCACCGTTCGTACGGCTACACCACCGCCAGCTTGCGATCGATGACCAGCAGCACGCGCTCGAGCTCGTGGCCGCGGCGCAGGATCAGGCCGGTCGCCGAGATCACGCTGTACATGCCCTGCTTGCGCGCGAGCCGCGGATCCTTCTCGATGCGATAGATCGGCACTTCCGAGGCGCGGCGGAAGACCGAGAACACGGCGCGGTCCTTCAGGAAGTCGATGGCATAGTCGCGCCACTCGCCGTCGGCGACCATGCGGCCGTAGAGGTTGAGAATGCGGTGCAGCTCGAGCCGGTTGAACGTCACCCGGCTCAGTTGCGCCGTCGCAGCGGCGGGGTGCGCCGCCGCGCGCTGCCCGCTCGGATCGGCATCCTCCGACAGACTCATGGAACGCCTCCTGTCGCATGATCGCGTCCGCGAAAACCGTCCCCGGGGAAACGCGGATCATGACGTTTGCATGATTGCGCCAACCGCCCGCGACCGCAAGAGGTTCCCAACTCAACCTGCCGAAGGCAGGGCGCATCACCGCGCACGCAGGAGTAGAACTCTCTCGTGGAACTCTCTCGTGGAACCCTCTCGCGGCAAACCGTCACGGGATCGTTAGCAGGAATCATAGTATCGCCGCTTTTCTGCCAAGCGCCTGCCGCCCTGCATTGCGACAAGACATGCGTGCGTTGACCCGGTCCTTTCGGTTCCGGATTCCTCAGCCCCCAGCCCCCCGGGGCCGGACAGGATCGGGTCTGTACGCATGACAAGGAGGGCCAACGCAAGTTGGTCCTTTTTTGTTTGTGCCGGAATGTTTCCCGCCTCTCTCCGCCACGCCCTGTACTCTCTCCCCTCATCCTGAGGAGACGCGCGCAAAGGCGCGCTCCTCACCATGAGGAATTGGAGCGAGCGTGATGCTGGAGAGAAAATCGAATCAGTGCAGCGACGTGTAGGCAGCGCCGAGCATCGGGCCCGGCTTCTCGCGGCTACCGTCCTGGACATAAACCACTGCGCCGTCGACGCCGTCGCGCGTGAGGTTTTCCAGCGGCACCGTCCAGCTTTCAGGACGGCCGTTCCAGTCGCCGACCTTGAGCAGGTTGCGCACGACGTTGTGATAGGTGAGTTGCTGTCCGCGGTTTTCGCCACGGCCGACCGTGATCGGCACCGATTTCGTGATCGAGCAGATCCAGACCTCACCGTGCGAGATCGCAGGCTCCTTGCTTGCGGCCACCGAGACGTTGATCTGCTTGCCCGAAAGCGACATCGTCACCGGCACGCTCATCACGCCGGCGCTGTTGTCGGTCTTGCCGATCGCGTTCTCGATTCCGGTACGGTCGCTGCCGATGACATGCGCCGAGCCGTTGACCACGACTTGTGGCGTGTAGACCTCGCGGTCGCCGCGCATGCGCGAATAGGCGCGCTGCCGCGCCGAGAAGCGCGAATCCGCCAGCGTGTCCTTCCAGCCGAGATAATCCCAATAGTCGATCGGCATGCTCAGCGCGATGATCGAGGGATCGCTGGAGAGGTCGCCGATGACCTTGTCGGCGGGCGGGCAGGACGAGCAGCCCTGCGAGGTGAAGAGCTCGACCACGGCGCGGGGATCAGCTTCGGCGGGACGGATGACGGCGACGATCGCGCAGATGCCGAGTGCTCCCGACCAGAAGGTACCGGACCAGCGCGAAACCAAATGGGAAGGCATCATTCCAGTCATGTCGAACGTCACACCTCGCACGCGTGGGGGGAAATCCTATCGCCTGATGGTCACCGTAATCTTACGGGCATCGTACATTCAACCGTCCAGGGCGAGGTTTTCCGCCGGCCGGGCCCTTCCGAAGCGTGCCGAAACGCGCGAAGGCGGCCCTGTGATAGGCCGCCTTCGTTTAACCTTCTACTCACGTCGCGGTGAGCCACCGTTCACAAATTCGCGCTTAGGCCGCGAGCTTGCGCAGCACGTAGTGCAGAATACCGCCGTTCCGGTAGTACTCGAGCTCGTCCAGCGTATCGATGCGGCAAAGCAGCGAAACGCGCTGCAACGAACCGTCGCCGGAGACGATTTCCGCGGTCAGCTTCTGGCGCGGCTTGAGATCGCCGACGAGACCACGCAGCGTGACCTTCTCGTCGCCCTTCAGGCCGAGCGACGACCAGGAGGTGCCGTCCTCGAAGGTCAGCGGCAGCACGCCCATACCGACCAGGTTGGAGCGATGGATGCGCTCGAAGCTCTGGCAGATCACGGCGCGCACGCCGAGCAGACGCGTACCCTTCGCAGCCCAGTCGCGCGAGGAGCCGTTGCCGTATTCAGCGCCGGCGAACACCACCAGCGGCACCTGCTCCTGCTGGTACTTCATCGCGGCGTCGTAGATCGACATCTGCTCGCCGTCGGGCCAGTGTTTTGTCAGGCCGCCTTCGGGGATATTTCCATCCGCGCCCTTGAGCATGAAGTTCTTGATGCGGATGTTGGCGAAGGTGCCGCGCATCATCACTTCATGGTTGCCGCGGCGCGTGCCGTACTGGTTGAAGTCGGCGGGGCGCACCTGGTGCTCGCTGAGGTACTTGCCCGCGGGCGAGGTGAGCTTGATCGAACCGGCCGGCGAGATGTGGTCGGTGGTGATCTTGTCGCCGAACATGGCGAGGATGCGCGCCTCGACGATATCGGTGACCGGCTCCGGCTCCTTCTTCATGCCTTCGAAATAGGGCGGGTTCTGCACATAGGTCGAAGACATGTTCCAGCGATAGGTCTCGCTCTCGACCGTCTTGATCTTGCGCCAGTTGATGTCGCCCTTGAACACGTCGGCATACTTCTTCTTGAAGATCGCCGCGGTCACGAACTTCTTCATGAAGGCGTTGATCTCTTTCGTCGTCGGCCAAATGTCCTTGAGGTACACCGGCTTGCCGTCCTTGCCTTCGCCGAGCGGCTCGACGGCGAGGTTCTTGGTGACGCTCCCCGCGAGCGCATGGGCAACAACCAGCGGCGGCGAGGCCAGATAATTCGCCTGCACGTCGGGCGAGACGCGGCCTTCGAAGTTGCGGTTACCGGAGAGCACGGCAGCGGCGACGATGCCGTTGTCGTTGATCGACTTCGAGATCTCCTCCGGCAGCGGACCGGAATTGCCGATGCAGGTGGTGCAGCCGAAGCCGACCAGATTGAAGCCGACCTTGTCGAGATCGGCCTGGAGACCGGAATCAGCGAGATAGGCCGCGACCACCTGGCTACCCGGGGCAAGCGAGGTCTTCACCCACGGTTTTGCCTTCAGGCCCTTCGCGGCGGCGTTGCGCGCCAACAGACCCGCGCCGATCAGCACGCTCGGGTTCGAGGTGTTGGTGCAAGACGTAATTGCGGCGATGACGACGTCGCCATGGCCGATCTCGAAATTCTTGCCTTCGACGGCGAAGCGCTTGTTGGGCTCCTCGGTCTTCTTGTATTCGGTGCCGAGCGCGAGCGAAAAACCTTCGGCGACCGACGGGAGTGCGATGCGGCCTTCGGGACGCTTCGGGCCGGCCATCGACGGCACGACGTCGCCGAGGTCGAGCGTCAGCAATTCCGTGAACACCGGATCGGCCGACTTGGCGGTGCGGAACAGCCCTTGCGCCTTGGCATAGGCCTGCACCAGTGCGACGCGCGCCGGAGCGCGGCCGGAGGTCTTGAGATAATCGAGCGCAGCGGCATCGACCGGGAAGAAGCCGCAGGTCGCGCCATATTCGGGCGCCATGTTGGCGATGGTCGCCTTGTCGGCGACGGAGAGATTGTCGAGGCCGGGACCGAAGAACTCGACGAACTTGCCGACCACGCCGAGCTTGCGCAGCATCTGCGTGACTGTCAGCACGAGGTCGGTGGCGGTGACGCCTTCCTTCATTGCGCCCTTCAGCTTGAAGCCGACGACGGTCGGCAGCAACATCGACAGTGGCTGGCCGAGCATGCAGGCTTCCGCCTCGATGCCGCCGACGCCCCAGCCGAGCACGGCGAGGCCGTTGACCATGGTGGTGTGGGAATCGGTGCCGACGAGCGAGTCGGGATAGGCGACCTCGAAGGTGCCGGTCTTCTTGCCGACCGTCATCTTCTCCTTCTTGGTCCAGACCGTCTGCGAGAGATATTCGAGATTGACCTGGTGGCAGATGCCGGTGCCGGGCGGCACGACGGAGAAGTTCGAGAACGCCTTCTGGCCCCACTTCAGGAACTCGTAGCGCTCCTGATTCTGCTTGTATTCCTCGGTGACGTTCTTGCCGAAGGCCTTGTTGTCACCGAAGAAGTTCACGATCACGGAGTGGTCGATGACGAGATCGACCGGCACCAGCGGGTTGATCTTCTCGGCATCGCCGCCGAGCTTCTGCATCGCGTTGCGCATCGCGGCGAGATCGACCACCGCGGGAACGCCGGTGAAATCCTGCATCAGCACGCGGGCCGGGCGGAACGCGATCTCATGCTCCAGCGACTTCTTGCGCAGCCACTTCGAGAACGCGACGATGTCTTCCTTCTTGACCGTGCGGCCGTCCTCGTTGCGGAGGAGATTTTCGAGCAGCACCTTCATCGAATAGGGGAGTTTCGAAATTCCCTTCAGACCATTCTTCTCGGCCGTGGGCAGGCTGTAATACACGTAGGTCTTGGCGCCGACCTTGAGGGTCTTTTTGCATTTGAAGCTGTCGAGCGAGGTCATGCTAGGAAATCCCAATTGTTAGTTATACCCGGCAAGGGGTATTTTAACACCGTCAGCGAATCCGGCTGGGTCGCTTGCAGGGGCGGGTTGAGTGTGCTGCATCAAGTAGTTCCCGGCTTATAGAAGCTTTCTAACCGCGCCGCCACAGCCGCAATCGTACCGCAGCAATTCGCGAGCCAAAAATTCCCATGCGCTACCCCAAGTTTTCCTGAGGCCTGGCTTTGAGCGGGTTGAACCAAGGCAAGATGCAGCTGTCCGGACGCGGGGTCGTTTGCGTGCGGGGTGGGCGCGAGGTGTTTTCCGGGCTCGATTTCGAGGCGGTCTCAGGCGAGGCCGTGGCGGTCGTCGGCCGCAACGGCTCGGGCAAGACCTCGCTGCTGCGGCTGATCGCAGGCCTGCTCATTCCGGCTGGCGGGACAATCGCGCTCGATGGAGGCGATGGCGAGCTGACGTTGCCGGAGCAGTGCCACTATCTCGGCCATCGCGATGCCCTGAAGCCGGCGCTGAGTGTGGCTGAAAATCTGTCATTCTGGGCTGATTTTCTGGGCGGCGAGCGCAGTGATACCGCCGAGAGCCTCGCCACCGTCGGGCTCGACCACGCCACCGATCTGCCCGCGGGCTTCCTGTCGGCCGGCCAACGCCGCCGGCTCTCGCTGGCCCGCCTGCTGACCGTCCGCCGCCCGGTCTGGCTGCTGGACGAGCCGACCAATGCGCTGGATGTCGCCGGCCAGGACATGTTTGGCGGCCTGATGCGCGAGCATCTCAGCCGAGGGGGGATGATCGTGGCGGCGACCCACGCGCCGCTGGGAATCGATTCGCGGGAGCTGCGGATCGGGGGAATGGCATGATTCCGATGGACCCTCAGCTTTCCAAGCGGCAAAGCGCCGCTCTCTCCGTTCCCTCCCCCCTTGTGGGCCAGGGAGGGGGGTACCGCGGGCGACACTCTTTCGGATCAAGCGCTGGGGAAATAGGCGCTCTGTTGCTGGCGACCCGCACCCGACAATCATCCGTCCCGGGGCTACCCCCCTCCCCTGCCCTCCCCCACAAGGGGGGAGGGAGCACAGTTCGCCCGGGGCTAGTCGCAGGCGCAGACGCGTATTCCTTGGAAAGGGCCCACCCATGACCGCCCTGTCCGCCCTCATCCGCCGGGACATCCGGATCGCCCTTCGCGTCGGCGGCGGGGCGCTGATTGGCGTGCTGTTCTTCCTGACCGTCGTTGTCCTGATGCCCTTCGCCGTGGGGCCGGATCTGGCGCTGCTGTCGCGGCTGGGGCCCGCGATCCTGTGGCTTGGCGCGCTGCTGGCGAGCCTGCTCACGCTGGACCGGCTGTTCATGGCCGACCATGAGGACGGCTCGCTCGACCTGATCACGATGAGCCGGACGCCACTGGAACTCGCCTGCGCGGCCAAGGCACTGGCGCACTGGCTGGCCGCCGGCCTGCCACTGATTGTCGCAACCCCGGTGCTGGGCCTGCTGCTCAACCTCGACATGGTCTCAACCGGCGCGGTGGCGCTGACGCTTTTGGCCGGCACCCCCGCGCTGACGTTTACCGGCATGATCGGCGCGGCGCTGGCGGTCACGCTGCACCGGGGCGGGCTGTTAATGGCGGTGCTGGTGCTGCCGCTGTCGATTCCGGTGCTGATTTTCGGCGTCGCCGCCTCGCAGGCCGTGATCGTCGGACCCATGAATTTCGGCGCGCCGTTCTCGATCCTGTGCGCGCTGTCGCTGGTCAGCCTCGTGGTCGGCCCTTTCGCCGCGGCGGCGAGCCTGAAGCACGGGCTCGACTGAGATGGGTTCGACTCGCCTTGACCCCGATCAACTTTCGCTGCGCGCTTTTATGCTGATTGCGTGAGCAGCCCACGGTGATTATCAGAATACCATGACGCTGATCGACCTCGCCAATCCGACCCGGTTCCTCGCGCTGAGTGCGCGGGTGCTGCCGTGGCTTGCGGCTGCGACTGTCATCGTGCTCACGATCGGCCTCTACCAATCGGCCACCGCGCCCGACGACTATCAGCAGGGCGCGACCGTCAAAATCATGTTCATCCACGTGCCCAACGCCTGGCTGTCGATGTTCGTCTGGGGCGTGATGAGCATCGCCTCATTGGGCACGCTGGTGTGGCGCCATCCGCTCGCCGACGTCGCCGCGAAAGCGGCTGCTCCGATCGGCGCCGCGTTCACCTTCCTCGCGCTGCTGACGGGCTCGCTGTGGGGCCGGCCGATGTGGGGCACCTATTGGGAATGGGACGCGCGGCTGACTTCGGTGCTGATCCTGTTCCTGATGTATCTCGGCTTGATGGCGCTGTGGCGCGCGGTCGACGATCCCTCGCGCGCGGCGCGCGCCGCCGCAGTGCTGACGCTGGTCGGCGCGATCAATTTGCCGATCATCAAATTCTCGGTCGATTGGTGGAACACGCTGCACCAGCCGGCCTCGGTGATGCGCATGGGCGGCTCGACCCTCGACAAATCGTTCCTGATTCCGCTGCTGGTGATGGCGGTCGCATTCACGCTGCTGTTCGTTACGCTGCACATCGCGGCGATGCGCAACGAGATTTTGCGCCGGCGCGTGCGGTCCCTGCAAATGATGCAGGCGAGCCAGAAAGCCGCATGACGATGTCGCTCGGTCCCTACGCGTCCTTCATCGTGACGTCCTACGCGGCCGCGGCGCTCGTGGTCGTGATCCTGATCGGCTGGATCGTGCTCGACTATCGCAGCCAGACGCAGCGCCTGCGCGAGCTCGACCGCAGCGGCGTCACCCGCCGCTCTAGCCGAAGTGCTGTGGACACACCATGAGCGATCAATCGACCTCCGCATCGCCGCAACGCCGCACCTTCCTGATGGTGCTGCCGCTGCTCGCCTTCATTGCGCTGGCGCTGTTGTTCTGGTTCCGGCTCGGCAGCGGCGATCCCTCGCGGATTCCCTCCGCGTTGATCGGTCGGCCCGTGCCGCAGACGACACTGCCGCCGCTCGAGGGATTGCAGGCTGACAATGCGCAGGTGCCGGGGCTCGATCCGGCCGCGTTCAAGGGCAAGGTCAGCCTGGTCAATGTCTGGGCGTCCTGGTGCGTGCCGTGCCACGACGAGGCGCCACTGCTGACGGAGCTCGCCAAGGATAAACGCTTTGAGATGGTCGGCATCAACTACAAGGATGCGCCCGACAATGCGCGGCGCTTCCTGGGGCGCTACGGCAACCCGTTCGACCGTGTCGGCGTCGACGCCAACGGCCGCGCCTCGATCGAATGGGGCGTCTATGGCGTGCCGGAGACGTTTGTCGTCGGCCCCGAGGGCACCATCGTCTACAAGCTGGTCGGGCCGATCACGCCGGAGATCTATCGGACGGTGTTGCTGCCGCAGATGGCGAAGGCGTTGAAGCCGGGGAGCTAGCTCCGCTCTCGTGCCCCGGACGCTGCGCAGCGCGTAAGCGGTGCGCTGCAGAGCCGGGGCCCATGTCACAGCGCAACGGGTTGCCTCCCGGGTCCCGGCTCTGCGCAGCAGCGTTTCACGCCGCAGCGCGTCCGGGACACGAGACCGTCACCCCTTCCGCACATCCCCCGCCTCGGCCTCGCTCGCTTCCAGCGACGCCGGCTCGATCCCATAGCGCTTGGTCAGCGGCATCTGGGCAATCGCAAAGATCATCGTGATCGGCGTCACGCCGAACACCTTGAAGTTCACCCAGAAATCGGTGCTCTGGGTACGCCAGACGATCTCGTTCAGCACCGCCATGCCGGCGAAGAACAACGCCCAGCGCAGGGTGAGGATGCGCCAGCCCTGCGGCGTCAGATTGAACATCTGGTCGAACATCACAGCGATGAAGGAGCGGCCGAACAACAGGCCCCCGCCGAGGATCGCGGCGAACAGACCGTAGATGATGGTCGGCTTGAGCTTGATGAAGGTCTCGTCGTGCAGCACCAGCGTCAGCGTGCCAAACACCAGCACGATCACACCTGTCACGATCGCCATGATCGGGATATGGCGCGTCACCACGTACGAGACGATCATCGCCGCCACGATCGCGACCATGAAGGCGCCGGTTGCGGCGAACAGATTGAACTTCGCGTTCACGAAGAAAAACACGAGCAGCGGACCGAGCTCGGTCGCGAGCTTGAACAACGGATGCGGCTGGGTCTTGTCCATACTCAACTTTCGATTCCGGCAATGGCGCGAGCGAAATCGCGCGCGGTGAACGGCGCGAGATCGTCGACGCCTTCGCCGACGCCGATGAAATGCACCGGCAGTTTGAATTTCTCCGCGAGCGCCACCAGGATGCCGCCGCGCGCGGTGCCGTCGAGCTTGGTCATCACGAGGCCGGTGACACCCGCCGTGCGATGGAAGGCCTCGACCTGCGACAACGCGTTCTGGCCCACGGTCGCATCGAGCACAAGCAGCACCGCATGCGGCGCAGTCGCGTCCACCTTGCGGATCACGCGGACGACCTTTTCGAGCTCGTTCATCAGCTCGGCCTTGTTCTGCAGGCGGCCGGCGGTGTCGATCAGGAGCACGTCGACGGACTGCTCCTTCGCGGCCGTCAGCGCGTTGAAGGCGAGGCTCGCCGAATCCGAGCCTTGCGCACCCGCGATGACCGGGGTCTTCGTGCGCTCGCCCCAGACCTTGAGCTGCTCAATGGCTGCGGCGCGAAACGTGTCGCCGGCGGCGAGCATCACCTTGCGGCCTTCGGAGGCAAATTTTTGCGAGAGTTTTCCGATGGTGGTGGTCTTGCCGGAGCCGTTGACGCCGACCACGAGGATGACGAACGGCTTCTTCCCGGCGTCGATCTCGAGCGGCTTTGCCACCGGCGACAGCACCTTCTCGACCTCGGTCGCGACGACGTCTTTCACCTCGTCCGCCGAGATCGCCTTGTCGTAGCGCCCGGTGCCGACGGCATCCGCAATCCGCACCGCGACGGAGGTGCCGAGGTCGGCGCGCAGCAGCACGTCCTCGATATCGTCGAGCATGGCCCGATCGAGCTTGCGCTTGGTGACGAGGTCGGCGACCGCGGTCCCGAGCGAGGACGAGGTGCGCTTCAGCCCGTCGGACAGGCGGCGCCACCAGCTCAGCTTGGGGGGATCTGACGTGGTATCGTTCATGATGGCGGTGTGTTAGCCGTTCCGGCCCGTAAACGAAAGTCTTGACCGAAAGTCCTGCAATTGCTCGATGTTCCCGCATTGACCGCCGACGAGATCATGGCCCGCGTGCTCCATCGCGACGGGCTGATGCTGATCATCGACAAGCCGTCGGGCCTGCCGGTGCATCGCGGTCCCAAGGGCGGCGCCAATCTGGAGGATTCCTTCGGCGCGCTGTGTTTCGGCCTGCCGCGGCCGCCGGTGCTGGCCCACCGGCTGGACAAGGACACCTCAGGTTGCCTCATCCTCGGCCGCCATCGCAAGGCCACGGCCTCGCTCGGCCTGCTGTTCAAGCACGGCAAGATCGGCAAGACCTACTGGACCGTGGTCGAAGGCGGCCCCACCGAGGACGAAGGCACCATCGACATGCCCCTCGGCCGGCTCAATGCCGAACGCGGCTGGTGGCAGAAGCCAGACCCGGAGGGCCAGAAGGCCGTCACCAACTGGAAGGTGATGGGCCGGGGTGATGGCGTGACCTGGCTCGCCATGGAACCGGTGACCGGGCGGACCCATCAATTGCGGGTGCATTCCTCCGCGACCGGCTGGCCGATCTTCGGCGATAACATTTACGGCAACGGCCCGCGCTTCGGCGAGCCGAAGCTGCACCTGCATTCCCGGGAGATCGTGGTGCCGATCTCCCGGAACAAGGAGCCGATCCGCGTGGTCGCGCCGGCCCCGCCCCACATGCACGAAAAACTCCGCGCCTGCGGTTGGAATGGGGAATAGCCCTGTCCGTCCCTCATGGTGAGGAGCGCGAAGCGCGTCTCGAACCATGAAGGCCCGGATATCGCGGCCATTCTTCGAGACGCCCGCTTCGCGGGCTCCTCAGGATCAGGAGAAGCGAGGCTTGGTTTACGAAACGTTCAGGGCTCGTCTCTAATGATAGCAGTTGCTTAGAACAAGCTTCCGCAATCCGCTCAGGACGAGCAACGCGTCATGTCCACGGCCGAGCTATCCATCATCGACGAAGTCGAATCCGCCATTCGACATGGCTCGGCGGAAAAGGGCCTCGAAACCGCCCGGCGCGTCACCGACCTCTTCCTGTCCTCCGCCGGAAGTTTTGACGACGAGCAGATCGCGCTGTTCGACGACGTGCTCGAGCGCCTGATCGGCACCATCGAGCTGCGCGCCATAGCCGACATGGGTGCGCGCGTCGCGCTGGCCGAGATCAGCGCGCAGCTCGCGCCGGTCGCGCAGGCACCGCCCTCCGTCATCCGCCGCCTCGCCAACAATGACGAGATCCGCATCGCCGGTCCCGTACTGCAGGAATCCGCCCGCCTCGACGATGGCGAGCTGGTGAAGATCGCATTGTCCAAGGGCGAGCCACATCTGCTCGCAGTCGCCGGCCGCTGGTGGCTGAAGGAGATCGTCACCGACGCGCTGCTGGCACGGCGCTATCCCAGCGTCAGCCGGCGGCTTGCCGCCAATCCCGGCGCGCGCGTGTCCGGAAATGGATTCGCCGTCATCGTCGGGCAGGCCGAAAGCGACCCAGAGCTTGCCGTCAGCGTCGGCGTCCGCGTCGACCTGCCATCAGACCTGCGCCGCCAATTGCTGCGCTCGGCGACGGATGCGGTTCGTACGCGATTGCTGTCGCGCGCGCCACCCGATCTATTCGACGAAATCCAGAGCTCCATCGCCGCCGTCACCGTCGGCGTCGAGCGCGAGATGTCGGGTGTCCGCGATTTCGAGGGCGCCAAGCGGGCGATTGCGAATCTCAAGGCGGTCGGCCAGCTCAGCGAAGCCACGCTGTTCGGCTTTGCCCGGCAGCGGCGCTACGAAGAGGCCGTCGCGGCACTGGCGGCGCTGTCCGGATCGACCGTCGAGGTGATTCGTCCGCTGATGCAGAGCCTGCGCGAGGACGGCCTGCTGGTGCCGTGCAAGGCGGCGCAGCTCAGCTGGGAAACCGCCGCCGCCGTGCTCGAAAGCCGTTTTGCGACGGGGGCGATGAAGCCGGCGGATCTCGCGAGGGCGCAGGGGCATTACGCAAGGATGACACCGGAGAATGCGCGGCGGACGCTGCGGTTCTGGCAGGTGCGGGCGTTGTAACTCTTCCCCTCTCCCCTTGCGGGAGAAGGGAAGAGAGCACCTGTTACGCGGTCAGCCGCTCGCCATCACTGCCAGCAATCATCAACGGCACGACACTCCCCACACGCTCGCCGCCAATCGCGACCGACAGATAGTGTTCCGTGCGTCCCTGGCCTTCACTCTCGATCAGCACATCGCGCGTCGCGCCGATCTCGGTGTTCAGCCGCCGCTGCAAGGCCGCTTCGCCGACGGCACGCAGCCGCTTCGCGCGTTCCTTGATCGCACCGCCCGCCACCTGCGGCATCCGCGCGGCCGGCGTGCCGGGGCGCGGCGAATAGGGAAAGACGTGCAGGAACGTGAGCCCGCATTCCTCGACCAGATCGAGCGAGCGCGAAAACATCTCGTCCGTCTCGGTCGGGAAGCCGGCGATGATATCCGCGCCGAAGGCGATGTCCGGGCGCAAGCGACGGACCTGGTCGCAGAACGCGATCGCATCGCCGCGCGAATGCCGCCGCTTCATGCGCTTCAAAATCATGTCGTCGCCGGATTGCAGCGACAGATGCAGATGCGGCATCAGCCGGGCATCGTCGGCGATGGCGTCGAGCAGATCGCTGTCCGCCTCGATCGAATCGATCGAGGAGATGCGCAGGCGTTTTAGCTCCGGCACGTGGCGCAAAATCTGTTTCGTCAGCATGCCGAGCTTTGGCGCCCCCGGCAGGTCGGCGCCATAACTGGTGAGGTCGACGCCGGTCAGCACGATCTCGGCATGGCCGCGCTCGGCCAGCGTCCGCACCTGCTCGACCACCGCCCCCATCGGCACCGAGCGTGAATTGCCACGGCCATAGGGGATGATGCAGAAGGTGCAGCGATGGTCGCAGCCGTTCTGCACCTGCACGAACACGCGCGGCAGGCCGCCGGCAAAACCGTCGATCAGATGCGGCGCCATCTCCTTGACCGCCATGATGTCGCTGACGGCGATCTTTTCGCTGGCGCCAAGGTCGAAAGCGCTGCGCGTCTCCTGCCACGCCGAGGCGCGCATCTTGTCGTCATTGCCGATGACGCGATCGACCTCGGCCATCTCGGCGAACATCGCGCTTTGCGTCTGTGCCGCGCAGCCGGTGACGACAATGCGGGCTTCCGGCCGCTCGCGCTTCAATTTGCGGATCGACTGGCGCGCCTGCGCCACCGCCTCGTTGGTGACGGCGCAGCTGTTGATGACGATGGTGTCGGACAGGCCCGCGCCCTCCGCCTTGCGGCGGATCACCTCGGCCTCGAACGCGTTGAGGCGGCAGCCGAAGGTGACGATGTCGACAGACATTACCCGACCGGCGCGAACAGCGCCGGATCGAAATTGCCTTCGTATTCGAAGGTCGCGGTGCCCGTCATCAGCACATGGTCGTCGCGCTCGCGCCATTCGATGCCAAGCTTGCCGCCCGGCAGCGTGATCTCGACCTTGCGTTCGGCGCGCTTCAAGCGTGCAGCCGCAACCGCTGTCGCACAGGCCGCCGAGCCGCAGGCCCGGGTCAGACCCGCGCCGCGTTCCCAGGTGCGCATCGTGATGTGCTCGCGATCGACGATATGGGCGAGCGTGATGTTGGCCCGATCGGGGAAGATCGGATGATTTTCGAGCAGCGGACCGAAGCGACCGAGATCGTAGGCGTTGACATCGTCGACCCAGAACACCGCATGCGGATTGCCCATGCTCACTGCCGAGGGCGAATGCAGGATCGGATTATCGATCGGCCCGATCTGCAATTCGATGTAGCGGGTGTCGCGAAACTCCTCCGCCAGCGGGATATCCTGCCAGCCGAATTTTGGCGCGCCCATGTCGACGGTGTAGAGATCGGGCGCAGGGCCCTGCCAGGCATTGAGCAAGCCGGCCGCGGTCTCGAACGTCGCATTGGTCTGGCCGGTCTTCTCAAAAATGCGGCGAACCACGCAACGCATGCCGTTGCCGCAGGCGCCGGCCTCCGAACCGTCATTGTTGTAGATGCTGATGAAGGCTTCGGTGCCGTCGAACCGCGGCTTCTGGAGCACCATCAGCTGGTCGTAGGGCACGCCGCCCTGTGCCGACGCCACGGCACGGGCATCGGCCGGCGTCACCGGCGCAGCGGAATCGCGCATGTCGACAACGACGATCTCGTTGCCGATGCCGTTCATCTTGGCAAATGCGTGGTTGGCCAGCGCGCTCATGAAAATTCCCGAATTTCGCCTGCCTTATATGGCGATCCTTGCCGGCTTGGCCAGTGATTTGCCGCCGATGGCCAAGACGCTGCCAAGACGCCGCCATGACGCATCTGTCATGGGACGAATTCGGCGCTCGCGTGTTAGAACGGCGCAGTTCGCGCGAACCGGGATGCGCGGTCGGGTTAAGGCCTTGGTGGGCAAGGTCTGGGGAGAATAAAATGAATAGTTTCCGTCGTCTCGCTCTGGCCGCGCTGATCCCGGCAGCGGCCTTGTCGCTTGGACTGTCCGGCGTTCTGGCGCAGACCCCGAGCCCGGCACCGGCTGCGTCCGCCAGTCCCTCGCCGGCTCCCTCGGCTTCGCCTGCCCCGGCGGCAAGTGCCTCGCCAGCCCCCGTGGCAACCCCCTCGCCTGCAGCGAGCGCCTCGCCCGCGCCTGCAGCGTCGCCCTCACCCGCGGCCAGCGCCTCGCCCAGCCCGACGGCCCCGCCGCCCGCCGCGGCCGCAACCCCGGCCCCGGTGCAGACCGCCGATCCCTTTGGCCAGGAGACCACGCTCGAGTCGAAGAAGGTCGTGATGGTCAAGGGCACCGCCAATTGGGATTCAGCCTTCGACACGCTGGTCGACGCCTTCAAGGCGCTGAACACGCTGCTGGACAAGCAGGGCATCAAGCACGCCGGCAATTCGATGATCGTCTACACCTCGACCGACGACACCGGCTTCACCTTCCTCGCCGAGATCCCGGTCGACCAGGACCCGCAGAAGCTGCCCAAGGACATGAGCATCGGCAAATCGCCGGAGGGCAAGGCGCTGAAATTCGTCCATCGCGGCTCCTACGACAACATGGACAACACCTATGAGGCGATCACCAATCACCTCGACGACAAGCGACTGGAAGCCAAGGACACTTTTATCGAGGAGTACCTCACCGATCCGCTCAAGACGGCTGAGGACAAGCTCGTGATCAATGTTTTCGTGCCGCTGAAGTGAGACCGATGAAAAAGCCTGCCGTACTCTTTACGTCCCTTGTTGGTTTCCTTGCCGCCGCTTGCGCCGCCACGCTGCTGGCAACGCCCGTGCGCGCCGATGATTTTCCGTCCGCCATTTCGGTGAGCGGCGAGGCCACGATCTCGGCAGCGCCCGACCTCGCGCAGATCGATGCCGGCGTCGCCAACGACGCCAAATCGGCGAAGGAAGCGTCCGACGCCAACAACGCCGCGATGGGCAAGGTGCTGCAGGCGCTGAAGGGCGCCGGCCTCGCCGAGAAGGATTATCAGACCTCGCGGCTGTCGCTGCAGCCGCAATACGGCCAGAATAAATCCACCGGCGCCACGCCCGTGGTCGGCTTCCGCGCCTCCAACCGCGTCACCGTGAAGATTCGCGATGTGACCAAGGTGGCCGGCATCATCGACACGCTGGTCGGCGCCGGCGCCAACGATATCGGCAACATCACGTTCGAGGTGACACAGGAGTCGAAGCTGCTCGACGGCGCACGCGAGCAGGCGGTGGCGGACGCCCGCCGCAAGGCGGAAGTCTACGCCAGGGCCACCGGCGTCACGTTGGGTGCGCCACTCAGCATCTCCGAAGGCAGCGCCCCGGTGCCGTTGTTCAAGGGCCGCATGGCCGCTGCTCCAATGGCTGCAGGCGGCGCCGCCGTTGCACCGGGCGAGGAAACGCTGTCGGTGACGGTGAATGTGAGCTGGGCGATCAAGGCCAAAGAGCAATAAGTCTCGTGTCCCGGACGCGCTGCAGCGCGTAGCGATGCTGCGCAGAGCCGGGACCCAGAAATCGACACGGCAGACTCTCGCGACATGGGCCCCGGCTCTGCAGCGCACCGTCGCGCCGGATGATGCTTCGCATCGCCGGGGAGACGCTGCGCTGCGTCCGGGGCACGAGCGGTGTGTGCGGAGAGAACTAAATCTCCACCACCTGCCCCGGCTTCATCGCGACGAACCGCTGCTGCGGAATGTTGGCGGCATCCAGCGCCTCGACCAGCGCCTTCGCCGGCGCATCGATCGGCTCATCCGTCAGCTGGAACGTGCCGTGATGATGCCCGAGCGCTTGTTGCGCGCCGCAATCGGCCAGCGCCTTCACGGCATCTTCCGGGTTCATGTGCTGGTCGCGCATGAACCAGCGCGGCTCGTAGGCGCCGATGGGGAGGATCGCCAGACGTAACGGCCCATGCTTCTCGGCGACGCGGCGAAAATGCCTGCCATCGCCATAGCCGGAATCGCATACGACGTAGATTTTCCCGGCCGGCGTCTCCAGCACAAAACTCGCCCACAGCGCCTTGTTGCGATCGAACATGCCGCGCGCGGTCCAGTGCCGCGTCGGGACCAGCGTCGCGGCCACGCCGCCGCCGAGCTCGACGCGGTCGTGCCAGTCGAAGGCTTCCACCTTGATGGTGGAATCGGCGCTGCGCATCGTCACGTCGTTGCCGAGCGGCGTGACCACGCGCGGGGCAAAATTCTTGGCGAGCCGCGACAGCGTCGCGATATCAAGATGATCGTAGTGCCCGTGCGAGACCAGCACGACATCGATCTTCGGCAAATGATCGAAGGAAATGCCGGGGTCGTTGTGCCGCTTCGGCCCGGCAAAACTGACGGGCGAAACCCGCGACGACCAGACGGGATCGACCAGGATGTTGAGGCCGCCGGCCTGGATCAGCCAGCTGGCATGGCCGACAAAGGAGAGCCGCACCTTGTCGCCGTCGACGCGCGCCGGCGGGGTATCGGCATGGGGGCTCGGCGCCCACTCCGGCCACGTCGCGCGCTGCCGCTTGCCGCCGAACTGCCAGCGCAGCACCTCTCGCAGCGATCTCGGCGGCGACCCGTCGGGATCGAAGAAGGTCAGGCCGTCGAAATGGTCGGAGACCGGACCGTCATAGGTTTTCATGCGGGAGATCCAGAGGGAGGGCACGCCGACCAGCGCGCCGGCCCCGGCAAGCAGTCCAAAAAGACGGCGGCGGGTGATCGGCACGGGCGGGCTTCAGGGATGGTGGGAGCGGCAGAACATTACTTCCTATATGGGCAGGGCCTGAGCAAAAGGAACCCGCCGCCAAAAATGCTCTGTTTTCAAGGCCTTACCTTGGAAACGGCGCCCCGGCATCCGAACTTTCCTTGACTTTTGGGCGGGAGCGGCGTTTAACCCCGCCACTTTCTCGGAAAGGCTTTCTTTTCGACCCGCCCACTGGCCCTCGAGGCCAGAGGCCAACGCCCGACAGCGCTGTGCGCCCTCGGGCGTAAAAGTGTTTGGATTTCTGCTCCTCGCCCCGCTCTTGCGGGGAGAGGTGAAAAAGGACAACGGCATTGTTCGACAATCTGTCGGAACGGCTTGGTGGCATTCTCGATCGTCTGACGGGGCGCGGTGCGCTGACCGAAAAGGACGTCGATGCCGCAATGCGCGAGGTGCGTCGCGCGCTGCTGGAAGCCGACGTCGCGCTGGAAGTGGTGAACAGTTTCACCGAGCGCGTCCGCGAGCAGGCGATCGGTGCCACCGTCGTCAAGTCGGTCACGCCCGGCCAGATGGTGGTCAAGATCGTCCATGACGAGCTGATCAACACGCTCGGCGCCGAGAGCCAGACCATCGACGTCAATTCCGTGCCGCCGGTGCCGATCATGATGGTCGGCCTGCAAGGTTCCGGCAAAACCACCACCACCGCAAAGCTCGCCCGCCGGCTGGTCCAGCGCGACAAGCGCAAGGTGCTGATGGCCTCGCTCGACATCTATCGCCCGGCCGCGATGGAGCAGCTGGCCGTTCTCGGCCGCGACCTCGACATTCCGACGCTGCCGATCGTCGCGGGCCAGCTGCCGCCGCAGATTGCGAAGCGCGCGCTGGAAGCCGGCAAGCTCGGCGGCTACGACGTCGTGCTGCTCGACACCGCCGGCCGCACCACGCTCGACGAAGAGATGATGGCGGAAGCAGCTGCGATCAAAGCGGCTGCGAACCCGCATGAAGTGCTGCTGGTCGCCGACAGCCTCACCGGCCAGGACGCCGTCAATCTCGCCCGCGCCTTCGACGAGCGCGTCGGCCTCACCGGCATCGTGCTGACGCGAGTCGACGGCGACGGCCGCGGCGGCGCCGCGCTATCGATGCGCGCGGTCACCGGCAAGCCGATCAAGCTGCTCGGCACCGGTGAAAAGACCGATGCGCTGGAAGATTTCCATCCCGATCGTATCGCCGGCCGCATCCTCGGCATGGGCGACGTGGTCTCGCTGGTCGAACGTGCCGCCGCCAATATCGACGCCGAAAAGGCCGCGCGCACCGCCGAGCGCATGCGCAAGGGTCAGTTCGACCTCAACGACATGCGCGAGCAGCTGTCGCAGATGGCCAACATGGGCGGCATCAGCGGCCTGATGGGCATGATGCCCGGCATCGCCAAGATGAAGAACCAGATCGCGGCCGCCGGGATCGACGACAAGATTTTGAAACGCCAGGTCGCGGTGATCGATTCCATGACGCGCGACGAGCGCCGTCATCCCGACCTGCTCAAGGCCAGCCGTAAGAAGCGTATCGCTGCGGGCTCCGGCCAGAGCGTCGAGCAGGTCAACAAGCTGCTCAAGATGCACCGGAACATGGCCGACATGATGAAGGCCATGGGCTCGGGCAAGCGCGGCCCGCTCGCCGGCATCGCGCAGGCGATGGGCTTTGGCGGCGGCATGAAGCCGCCCTCGCCGGAAGAGATGAAGGCGTTGCAGGAAAAGATGCAGGGCGGCGGCGGACAAGGTCTGCCCAGCCTGCCGAAGGATTTGCCGGCCGGTCTTCGCACCGGTCTGCCGAACGTCCCCGGACTGACCGGGCTCAGCGGCAAGCCGATGCTGCCGGGTCTCGGCGGTTTCCCGGGCAAGAAAAAATGAGGAATTCGTCGCGGGGGATCGCAAGCATCTCGCGCAACGCGGAATACCAATCAACCGAACAAACTGTACTTTAAAGGAGAACTTAGATGTCCGTCGTTATCCGCCTCGCCCGCGCAGGCACCAAGAAGCGTCCCGTCTATCACGTCGTCGTCGCCGACTCCCGCTTTCCGCGCGATGGCCGCTTCATCGAGCGTCTCGGCTATTTCAACCCGCTGCTGCCGAAGGACAACGAGACCCGCCTGAAGCTCGACATGGACAAGGTGAAGGCCTGGCTCGCCAAGGGCGCGCAGCCGTCCGACCGCGTGTCGCGTTTCCTCGACGCCGCCGGCGTCAAGAAGCGCGAAGCGCGCAACAACCCGGAAAAGGCCGTGCCGCGCAAGGAGCGCAAGGCGCAGGCCGAAGCCGCCGCGAAGGGTTAAGGCTAGATCATGTCGGCGCTGGTCTGCGTCGCGCGGATCGGCGCCGCGCATGGGGTGCGCGGTGCGGTCAAATTGTGGACCTTCACCGAGGATCCCTTTGCCGTCAGGCACTACGGCCCGCTGCTGTCCAAGGACGGCAAGCGCCAGTTCGAGGTCGCGACGGCGCGCGAGGCCAAGGATCATCTGGTCGCGACGTTCAAGGGCGTCACGACCCGCGATGAGGCCGAGCGCCTCAACGGTATCGAGCTCTATGTCGCGCGCGAAAAACTGCCCGCGACGGATGAGGACGAATATTACCACACCGATCTGATCGGGCTTGCCGCCGTCACCACCGACGGCGACGCGCTCGGCCGCGTGCTCGCGATCCACAATTTCGGCGCCGGCAACATCATCGAGATCACGCCCCTCAAGGGCCCGACGCTGCTGCTGCCGTTCACCAACGCGGTGGTGCCGGCGGTCGATGTCGCCGGCGGTCGCGTGGTGATCGCGCTGCCGCAGGAGGTCGAGGGTGACCGCGACGAGGACGACGCTTCGTCATCGTGACGGCACGGTAACGGCCCGCCAACACATCTCGCGAAATCTTCACTTGCATCAGACATCCGGCTGGTTCACGTGTGGGTTGTATCGCTCACCCAAGCGTCTTCCGCACACCGGAGATTGAAATGCTGCGCCGCTGTCTTCTGGCAACGATCGGCCTGCTCGCATCGATGAGCGTCCTCCACGCGCAGACACCGCCGAGCCCTCCGCCCGCAGCCGAGGGCCCGCCCGTCGAAGCCATGGAAGAGCCGCTGCTCGGCGACCATTGGACCTATGAGCTCCGTGACGAGATCACAGGCGATCTCAAATCGACGATGACGCACACCATTACGGACGTCAGCGCCACCGAGGTCAGCATCCGCATTGCGACCGTTGGCAAGAACGACAGCGGCTTCCAGACTTATAATCGCTCGTGGGACATGGTTGGCGGCCTCTGGCGCTTCACGCCAAACGACGGAATGGGCATTCGCACTCCACTGGAGATCGGCAAGAGCTGGCCGGTGAAATCGACGGCATTCAACAGCTCGAATGGCACCAGCCTCAAAATCTCGGGGACGTCGAAGGTGACGGCCAGGGAGACCGTCACCACGCGGGCCGGCACGTTCGAGGTCTACAAGATCGAGACGTCGATCGAATCGCGAAATGCCAATGACGCGACCAAGAAATTCCTGACTGAGCAGCAGACCTGGTATGCGCCGGCCATCGATCATTGGGTGAAGCGCGCAACTGTCAACCGGTTCGAAGGCAGGGTTCGCGACCGTGCCCAGGTCGAGCTGGTCGAATACGGCCGCCGCTGACCGGTCGGCAGAAATCAATGCCATGGTGGGAGACGTTCCGATGCTTCGTCGATCGATGATGGCGCTCGCTTGCGTGCTTGCCGTGAGCACATCGGCCCGGGCCGCAGGCGATGCGCCGGCAACACCCGCGCCCGTTGCCGCAAAGCCGGCCATCGCGATGGAGGAGCCTCGACAAGGCGACTTCTGGACCTACGAGGTGCACGACGAGATCAGCGGAAAGGTGAGCGCCGTCCGCAAGCACCTGGTCACCGAGGTTTCGCCGACCGACATCAGCATCCGCGTCACGACCGAAGGCAAGGAGTCCGAGGGCCTGGTCGTCTATGATCGATCGTGGAATGTGAAGAACGCCGGTGAGTGGAAACATCAGCCTGGCGATGGCAGCGGCATCCACACGCCGTTGAAGGTCGGCGACAGCTGGAAGTTCTCCGGCGACGACGTCAACAACGCCAAAGGCAACATCTGGAAGCGCTCGGGCCAGTCGAAGGTCGTCGCCCAGGAGACCGTCACGACCAAGGCCGGCACGTTCGAAACGTACAAGATCGAAACGACGCTCATGAGGCGCCCGACCAACGATCCGACACGCAAGAACGACATCATCGGCGTGATCTGGTACGCGCCGGCTATCGATCACTGGGTGAAGCGCAACTTTGCCTCGCGGGGCAATGGCCATCTGCTGGTCAACAACACCGTCGAACTCATCGAATACGGCCGGAAGAACTAGGCGGCCCCTGCCGCCCACTCGACCTCTCGGCCGCAATGCCCTAACCAGCGGCGATGACGACTTCCTCACCTTGGCGCGCGACGGTGCTGACGCTGTTTCCGGAGATGTTTCCGGGACCGCTCGGTGTGAGCCTCGCCGGCCGGGCGCTGGCCTCCGGGCTCTGGGAGATCGAGGCGCGGGACATCCGGGCCTCCGCCACGGATCGCCACCGCAGCGTCGACGACACCCCGGCCGGCGGCGGCCCGGGCATGGTGCTGCGCGCGGATGTTCTGGCCGCGGCGATCGATGCGGCCGAGATCGGCCCAGATCGGCCAAAGCTCCTGATGAGCCCACGCGGTCGGCCATTGACCCAGGCCCGCGTCCTGGAACTCGCCAATGGCCCTGGCCCCCTGATCGTCTGCGGGCGGTTCGAGGGTATCGACCAGCGGGTGATCGACGCCCGCGACCTGGAGGAGGTCTCGATCGGCGATTACGTGCTGTCCGGGGGCGAAATCGCAGCTCTGGCCCTGATCGACGCCTGCGTTCGGCTGCTGCCGGGCGTGATGGGGAAAGAGGCCTCGGGAACCGAGGAGAGCTTTTCGGACGGCCTGCTCGAATACCCCCAATACACCCGCCCGCAGCTGTTCGAGGGAACTCCGATCCCGGAGATCCTGACCTCGGGCGACCATGCCAAGGTTGCCAGCTGGCGGCGGGCGCAATCCGAGGCCCTCACAGAGGCCCGGCGGCCCGATTTATGGGCCCAAATCCCGCCCAAGCCCCCGAATCGGGCCGGGCGCCGAAAAACGCCAAAAAACACGACAGACGGGTGACAAACGCTCCGGCTTGCCTTATAGCAGCGGCCACATCCGCAATAGCTGGATCAACGAATTTCGCGCAGCCCCCGTCCTGCGGCTGGGCGCGCCGATGGAGATTACCCCATGAACCTGATCCAACAGCTCGAAAAAGAGCAATTCGACAAGCTCTCCGCCGGCAAGGAGATTCCGGAGTTCGGTCCCGGCGACACCGTGATCGTCAACGTGAAGGTCGTCGAAGGCGACCGCACCCGCGTGCAGGCCTATGAAGGCGTCTGCATCGGCCGCTCCGGCGGCGGCCTCAACGAAAGCTTCACCGTTCGCAAGATCTCCTACGGCGAAGGTGTCGAGCGCGTGTTCCCGGTGATGTCGCCGATGATCGACTCGATCAAGGTGGTGCGTCGCGGCAAGGTGCGTCGCGCCAAGCTCTATTATCTCCGCAGCCTTCGCGGCAAGTCCGCCCGCATCGTCGAGAAAAAGTCCGAGCACGCCAAGGCGGTCAACGAGTAAGCTCCGCTTACAGACGAGTTTTGGAAAGCGCGGGCCTGGCTCCGCGCTTTTTTGTTGCGTCAGCCGTGCGCGTCAAAGCCCTCGCGATTCCAAACCGGCCTGCTATATATTCCTGGAATGTTTCCAGATCTGACCAGCCTCTCCCCCGTCCAGCGCATCGTCATCGATGATCGCTCGCGGCTGCCTGGCCGGTTCTTCGGACGCTTCGCGACCTCGGCAACGTCAGAGCTTAGTCCCGCAGCTTAAAGGCTGCGCTGAAGACGCCTCTGCTGCCCCGCGCGTGACCGCGCACATCGCTGACACACATCCCTGGAGCTCAAGCTCATGTCCAAGCCGATCACATTGTACGACAAGATCTGGAACGACCATCTCGTGCACGAAGCCGACGACGGCACCTGCCTGCTCTACATCGACCGTCACCTGGTTCACGAGGTGACCTCGCCGCAGGCGTTCGAAGGTTTGCGCGCCACTGGCCGCAAGGTCCACGCGCCGGAGAAGACGCTGGCGGTCGTCGACCACAACGTGCCGACCACCGACCGCACCAAGCCGAATCCCGATCCCGAGAGCATCGAGCAGATCAAGGCGCTGGCCGACAACGCCAGGGAATTCGGCATCGAATATTACGACGAGTTCGACAAGCGCCAGGGCGTCGTCCACGTCATCGGCCCCGAGCAGGGCTTTACCCTGCCCGGCACCACCATCGTCTGCGGTGACAGCCACACCTCGACGCATGGCGCGTTCGGCGCGCTCGCGCACGGCATCGGCACCTCGGAGGTCGAGCATGTTCTGGCGACGCAGACGCTGATCCAGAAGAAGGCGAAGAACATGCGCGTCACCGTCGACGGCAAATTGCCTGACGGCGTGACGGGCAAGGACATCATCCTCGCCATCATCGGCGAGATCGGCACCGCGGGCGGCACCGGCTACGTGCTGGAATATGCCGGCGACGCGATCCGTGCGCTCAGCATGGAAGGCCGCATGACGGTCTGCAACATGTCGATCGAAGGCGGCGCGCGCGCCGGCCTCGTTGCGCCCGACCAGAAGGCGTTCGATTTCCTGCGCGGCCGCCCGAAGGCGCCGAAGGGCGCGGACTGGGATGCGGCGATGCGCTACTGGGAGAAATTGCGCTCCGACGAGGGCGCGCATTTCGACCACGAGCTGCGCCTCGATGCTGCAAAGCTGCCGCCGATCGTCACCTGGGGCACGAGCCCTGAGGACGTGATCTCGGTGACCGGCATCGTGCCCGATCCCGACAAGATCGCGGATGAAGCCAAGCGCATCTCCAAGCATCGCGCGCTGAAATATATGGGCCTGACGGCGGGGACGAAGATCACCGACATCAAGCTCGACCGCATCTTCATCGGCTCCTGCACCAACGGCCGCATCGAAGACTTACGCGCCGCGGCGAAGATTGCTGAAGGCAAGACCGTTTCAGCGCATGTCAACGCCATGGTCGTGCCCGGCTCCGGCCTCGTGAAGGAGCAGGCCGAGGCTGAAGGTCTGGACAAGATCTTCATCAAGGCCGGCTTCGAATGGCGCGAGCCCGGTTGCTCGATGTGCCTCGCGATGAACCCGGACAAGCTGGCTCCGGAAGAACGCTGCGCCTCGACCTCGAACCGCAATTTCGAGGGCCGCCAGGGCTTCAAGGGCCGCACGCACCTCGTCTCGCCGGCAATGGCGGCAGCGGCAGCGATCGCGGGTCACTTCGTGGACGTCAGGGAGTGGCGCTGAGCCACTTCCTGCAATTGTAGCGATTGCGGCAAACGGCCGTTAATCGGCAGCACCGACACTGCGTCCTCGCGACGGTTTCGCGGGGACGCATCTCATGGCCACCAACAAGCCTGAATATGTCGATCTGATCAGTAACGCCACGCGCCAGCACCGGCGGCGCGCGACGCCGCTGCGCATCGTTGCCAAGCCCGAGGTCGAGGAGACCTCCAGGCTCAGCCGCTGGCCGCCGGCGATGTTCAAGCAGTGGAAGATCGAGAATTTGATGCGGTGGAAGTCCGCGAAGGATTGGCTTTAGGCCATACGAACAAAGGGCGCCGTCGGGCGCCCTTTTCGTTTCGATCGTACTCACCAATAGCGGTACGGATGATGCCAGCGATGCCAGCGGCAGACGCGGCGCGGGCCGTAATAGGTCCAGATGATCCGGCAGCGGCGCGGATAGTGATAGGTGGGATAGTAGCCGCCGTAATAATAGCGCCGGTGGAAATGACGGTAGCCGTAATGCGGGCGATAGATCCCGTAGCGCTGATAGCCGCCATAGTGGCGAATTCCGCCGTAGCGGTAGCCGCCGCCGTGAAAGGCCGGCGCGGCACGGAAACCACCGCCGTGAAAACCACCACCTCGGAAGCCGCCGATATGTCCACCACCACCGTGGAAGCCGCCTCCGCCATGGAAACCGCCACCACCGTGAAAACCTCCGCCGCCCCCGCCATGGCCACCGCCGCCGTGTCCACCGCGAACCTGGATCACGTCGTCGGTCGCAGCCTTCGCCGCCGGCAACGCCGTCGGATTGATCGGCGTCATCGCTTCGGCGCGGCGCGCAGTCCCGGTCGACAATATCAGCGTGGCAACAGCCGCAAGCCCGAGCAAGCGTATCGGGCTTGCACCGAGACTCAACATCCTCAGCATCGCGTTCTCCCTGAATCCAGACAGCGGAGTTGCGCCGCGCGTTCCCGCCCCGCGTCCTCGCTGTTCATTGACGGTCGCTCCCAAGATTAAATTAGGGACAGCGACGTGAACGCCTCATGAATGAACGGCGGCGTCACCACCACGGCCCATAGCCAAACACGAACGGCGCGGGCAGGGCATAAGGATAGGGACGGTAATAGACGGGCCGCGCGTAGTAGCGTGGATCACGGCGTATTGTGGGCCGCGCAAATTCGTCATGTCGTGCGTGCCGTCGTGCATCGAAAAATGCGACGCCGGCCGAGGCTTCCGGCTTCGTCGCTCTCTGCGCCGCAGAAGTGCGAGGCAAAGCAGCGGCAAGCCCGACGACAACGGCCAATGCAATCCATTTCGCCATGACGACCTCCGCCGCGAACATGCGGGCATCGCACGGCCGTCTGCAAGTTAAAACAGGCCCGGAGTCCGGGCCTGTCTCAACGCGACCGATCACCAACGACGGTGATGCCAGCGGTGCCCGCGCTGACCCGGCGTTACGACGCAAGGACTAGAGTCGAGCCCTGGAGCCTCAAGCCTGAATCGGGTATGGATCAACGCGCCCGGACATGAATGCAGAGGGCACGGGCTAAGTTCCCCAAGCAGCGGCGCGACATTGCGCGCGCCGACAAAAACCAGCGATCAATGGCGAACGTATCTTCTGGTCGAGCGACTAAGGGAGATGGTCATGTCAAGCTTCTTGCCGAGCTTTCACGGACTGCGGATAACCCGCCTCGCGATCGCGGCGAGTTTTGCTCTCGGAGCGAGTTCGGCGCTTGCCGCGCAGGGGCCGGGCGTCGAAGGCGGCACCGCAACCCCGCTGATGCAGCTCGTGATGGCGATCCTGGTCTACGGCGCATCCGCACTCGTCGTGGGCGCCGGCCTGATCGGCGCGCTGCGCGGGCAGTAAGGGTTCAGCCCCGGCGCCAGTAGCAGCTCATATGCGGCACGATCACCGTGCCGCTGGGCCGGTATTCCTGAACATAGGTGGCGTTGCACTCGCGGACCGCATCGGGGCCGGGATTGTAGCGCGGGTAGACGCCGTCCGGGCTGTAATAGGGCGTGACGCGCAGGCGGGACGGCCGCTTGCGCGGCGGCGGGGCGTCGGGCACACCGGCCTGGGCCATACGGACTTCGGTGCCGGCAGTCTGGGCCTGAGCCTGGCCACCAACGCAAAACTGCGAAAACAACCCCATGCACAGTAGCGTCAGCGCTGTTTTCGCTCGCATTTTTCCGCCCACCTGAAACGCCCCCGTTCGAGGCCTACGCTCCCCGTTTTGGCAGCGCCCGTCAACCTCGACGCGGTTATAAAGCCGGATGCATCGCCGGGAAACCCGCGCTGGCCCGTTCCGATGAATCGGAACGGGCCATCGATTCTTGTTTTGACGCGTTTTCTTTACGCGAACCGGTATCCACTTCGCTCGAAAACGCTCTAAGAGAGGCCCATGTGGACGGAATTGAAAGCGCCAACGCTCGCCGAGATGGAAGCGACGGCTCATGAGATCTTCGATCGCCTGCCGGCGGAGTTTCGTAGGCTGTGCGAGGGCGTGATCCTCCGCGTCGACGACTTCCCGACCGAGGAGGTCATGGACGAGATGGAGTGCGAGAGCGAGTTCGACCTGCTCGGCCTGTTCCAGGGCGTCGGCCTGCCCCAGCAGAGTTTTGGCGACGTGGCGCGGCTGCCCAACATGGTCTGGCTCTACCGCCGGCCGATCCTGGATTACTGGGCCGAGCACGACGAAAGCCTCGGCCACATCGTCCGCCACGTCCTGATCCACGAGATCGGCCACCATTTCGGCCTTTCGGACGACGATATGGCGGCGATTGAGGCCCAAGCAGACTAGACCTGCCGAATTCGGCCTAGGATTTCCGCCCCGATCGCGATAAATACCGTCTCCCTGAACCACCCCCGGGAAAGCGCAACCATGGACAAGTTCACCACGCTGGAAGGCGTCGCGGCGCCGCTGAAGATCATCAATGTCGACACCGACATGATCATTCCGAAGCAGTACCTCAAGACCATCAAGCGCACCGGCCTTGGCAAGGGGCTCTTCTCCGAGCAGCGCTACAAGGACGACGGCAGCGAGAATCCGGATTTCGTCCTCAACCAGCCCGCCTATCGCACTGCGAAGGTGCTGGTCGCCGGCGACAATTTCGGCTGCGGCTCGAGCCGCGAGCACGCGCCCTGGGCGCTGCTTGACTTCGGCATCCGCTGCGTGATCTCGACCTCGTTCGGCGACATCTTCTACAACAACTGCTTCAAGAACGGCATTCTGCCGATCCGCGTGTCGCAGGAAGACCTCGACAAGCTGTTCGACGACGCCGAGCGCGGCGCCAACGCGACGCTGACGATCGACCTGCCGAACCAGGAGATCCGCGGTCCCGACGGCGGCAAGGTCAAGTTCGAGATCGACCCGTTCCGCAAGCACTGCCTGATCAACGGCCTCGACGACATCGGTCTGACGATGGAAAAGAAGGCCTCGATCGACACGTATGAAGAGAAGCTCCAGCGCGAGCGCGCCTGGGCCTGATCTCATATTGTTTGAGCATGATCTCATCGGAAAACCGCTACACAGTTTTCCGGATCATGCTCTAGTTTTCGTCTGGGCCCCGGTGCGACGAGCGCCGGGGCTTTTTCTTTGCCCTGAATCCCTAGTAGCTTGCACGCATGCTGCCCGACATCGTCACCTTCTGGCATGGCCCGATGGACGCACTGCGCCAGACCTGTCTGCGCTCGCAGTTGGCGGCCGGCCACAAGATCACGGTCTACAGCTTTGACGCCATTCCCGGCCTGCCCGCGGGCGTCGCGAACGCGGATGCCGAAGCGATCCTGCCGCATGCGTTCTCCGAACGCTTGCGGCCGCCGCAGCCGGACGGCAGCTGGCGCGACTGGACCACGCTGCAGTTCAGCGATTTCTTCCGCATGAAGCTGATGGCGAAGAACCTCGGCCTCTGGCTCGATGCCGACGTGCTGCTGCTCAAACCTGTCGAGATCGATCCGGCAAAGCCCTACTTCGCCTGGGAGCGGCCGCGCCAGCTTGGCAATTCCGTGATCTACCTGCCGCCGGAGCACGGCATCGTCGCCGCCTTCGAGGAACTGATGGAGCAGGAAGAGCTGACGCCGAACTGGCTGTCGGTGCGCCACCGTATCACCTTCATGATGCGCCGCCTGCGCGGCGGCTCGAACCGCCTTTCGGACATTCGCATCGCGATCTTTGGACCGGCAGCACTCACGGCGCTGGCGCGACGCACCGGTGAATTGCAGAACGCATTGCCAAAACAGTCATTCTACGCGGTGCACGCCGAGCCAAAACTGTTCTTCGATCCCTCGAGCTATCTCGGCCTCGTCACCAATCCCGAGATCATCGGCCTGCACATCTCGCCCAAGGGCCGCGGCGGCGAGAAGCCGATTCCGGGCAGCCTGTATTCCTGGGCGGCGGAGCGATTTAGCTGAGCTCTCGTCTCGTGTCCCGGACGCGGTGCGGCGCGCAGTGCCGCTCCGCAGAGCCGGGACCCAGCAGCACTGCGAGATGGGTCCCGGCTCTGCGCAGCAGCGTACCGGACGATGCTTCGCATCGCCGGGAACGCTGCAGCGCGTCCGGGACACGAGACCTGTTTCCTTGACCATTCCCAATTTGATCCAGCGCAACGCGCTCCTGCATCATCGTGCGTAACCTTGCTCCAATCGCACGAACCCGAATGGAGCTTCGCATGAGCACCGCAAGCAGGCCTTATCCCATCGTCCAGGACCTCATCGAATCCTTCGCCGCTTGGCTGAAGCATCGCCGCGAGCTGAACGAGATGCGGCAGCTCGACCGCTCGGACTTCAACCGGATCGCGAACGATCTCAGGATCGCGCCTGACGATCTGGACGAGCTGGTTCGCCACGGCAGGCACGCCGACGAGCTGCCGAAGATGCTCGAGCAGCTCGGCATCAGCGCGGAAGGGCTAGGACGCGCGCAGCCGCTGCTGCTGCGCGACATGGAGCGGGTCTGCTCGCTCTGCCATCACAAGGCCCAATGCGACCGCGATCTCACTGAGGGTACCGCCGCGGAGAACTACCACGGCTATTGCGGCAATGCCTCGACGCTGGAATCGCTCGATCGCGCCGACCTCGCGCCACGTTGAGCGGTCGCCCGCCTCGATCAACGGTCTAGCGACCCGCTAGATCACTCCGGTTCGTGCGCAAGCCTCCCGCCGGGCAAACCCTTTCACGAGCTTCTTGCAGGCGCGATAGCGCTCTTCCATGCTTCCTCCGCCAACGCCTGCCGGAGCGCGCGGCTCGGCGGTGCTCTCCTTCTTAACGGCATGCGGCTGCGAGGTTTTCTCGGGCTTGGCTGAAGGCCCGACATCCTCCGGCACCGGTACAAGCTGCCAGACCGGGTGAAGCTCTATGCTCGCCGTCTCGGATGGATTTTCCTTTTTGAAGGAAGAGAGGGCAAGAACGTTCCTCTCCAGCCTGACAGTGACCGGTGTCCCGCCGATCGAAAGCTTGTTGTCCGAGATGTACTCTGCGAACGATCGGTTGCCCGCTTCGTCCTTCACCCACGATGTCTTCGTCGGCGGTCCCCAGAGATAGTATCCCTTGGCCAACCCCGTCGCGGAGACCTCCGTGACGATCAGCATGGCGTAGCGCCCCTTGCCGTTCGACCATCCACGCTTGTTGGACCACACGCCAACAAATCTGGAATCGGATTTGAGCGTGACGTCCTGACTGGACGAGATCGTGAAGCTCGGCAGCTTGAGCTGCTGGGCGGTCGCGATGGCGGCAACCTTCTGGTTATCCTCGGGCGAAAAAACGTTCCGAACGACGGCTTTCGTACCTGACCCCGGACGCCCGCTCGTATCCGATGCCGGAGAAGCGGGTGATACTGCCGCCACCTCACTGGCCTTGATATCCCTGATCCGCTGGCGCGCTTCCACCGCATGGCCGCTGCGGGAATATCTGGCCAGAAACTCCTCATACGGGCCTGCCACAGTCGATGTCTGGATCGCCAACCAAAACTTCTCGTCTTCCGCAGGAGCTGCAGGCGCCGGAGACGATACGGCCGGCGCCTGAGCACTCCCGGCAGGCGCTTTCAGGTAAATCTCTTCCTTCGACAAGGAGCCGTACACAAACGGCTGCTGCTCGCGCTTGGTCGCGATCATCACGTCGTCGCGGACCCGGCGAAACAGAAACGAAATCTCGAGGCCCGGTGTTTCGATGTGGCGAAGCAACGACGCGGTAAAGGGACTGTTCCGGCCGTCGCCGTCGCTCGCCGTGGTACCATCGCGGGCGGCGTAGGCAATCAGAACGTTGTCGGACGGCTCGGTCGGCGCAAGCCCGCGAGCCACGGCCCGAGTGGCGATCGACCGCTTCATCTTCGCGGCAAATGGATTGTTGCGACAGGCGTCGAGGATGACGAGGCCCAGCTTCCGGGCCTTCGAGACCTGAAGGCTCACCGAACGCAGGCTGATGGCCTCGCTCTCGATGTCGGAGTCGCTGCGCAGCTCCGCGCTGATCGGAATCAGCCAATTCTCGCCGCCGACTTCCATGCCGTGCCCGGCGTAGAACACGACAGCAAGATCGGCTCCCTCGGCAGCCCGGCCGAACTCGACGACGGCCTTCCTCATCTCTTGCGCGGTTGCGTTCTTGACCTGGGTGACTTTGAAATCGAGTCGCTCCAACGCGCGGCCGACGTCGGCCGCATCGCGCGTCGGGTTCGGCAACTCCGGTACCTTCTCATAGGCGCCATTACCGATGACAAGCGCAACCCGGGTCTGCTGCGCAAGCCCCGGCCGGACGAATGAGAGGGAGGTGGCGAGAAGGACGGCTACCCAAAAAACGCGCATCAAATTCTGGCCCGGATCAAATATCAGGCGTGAGGGTAGCATTGTCATTCACCACCGCAACGGGAAAAGCTGGCATCGCGGGCGTTCAGGGAATCACTGCTTGAGCGCGACCGGGTCGCCCAGCCTTGATTGCAGCGCGCCGGATGGTCGCGTGTCGTTGAACCGGCGCCGGTAGTCACCAGGGCTGACCCCGGCGATCCGGCGGAAGCTCGAACGGAACGTGACGGTCGACTGAAAGCCGCAAGCCGCGGCGATCTGGTCCACGTAAGCTGCGCTGCTCTCCAGCAACTCCTGCGCCCGGCGGATCCGCGCGTTCAGCAGCCATTGCATCGGCGTAGTCCCGATCTGCTCCCGGAAATGGCGCGCAAAACTTCGTTCGCTCATCCCGGCCTGAGCCGCCATTCGTGCCACCGTAAGCGGGTCCGCCAAATGAGCCGCGACCCATTCGAGATGTCGCGCGAGAGAACCGTTCGAGCGCGGCGGATCGCGCCGGATGAATTGTGCCTGACCGCCTTCCCGGTTGACAGGCGCGACGGCCAGCCGTGCGGCATGAGCCGCCACGGCCTGGCCGAAGTCACGCCTGACAAGGTGCAGACACATGTCGATGCCTGCCGACGCTCCGGCCGATGTCACGATCTCTCCCTCGTCCACATAGAGGACGTTCGGATCGACCTGCACTTTCGGATAGCGGCTGGCGAGCTGATCGGCACACAGCCAGTGGGTGGTTGCCCGGCGCCCGTCCAGAAGGCCGGCCTCTGCGAGGACGAAAGCACCGGAGCAGATCGAGGCGATTCTCGCCCCGCGACGGTGAGCCCGGTGCAACGCGCCGAGAATGGCCTTCGACCTTGGAGCCAGAGGATTCTCTATTCCCGGCACGATCACGGTGCCGGCGCGGGCCAGGACCTCAAGTCCGAAAGGCACCACCAGGCCGACTGCGCCGGCATCGACGCGCGCCGCCTCAGCACAAACGCGGACATCGTAGAACGGCTTGCCGCGATCGTCCCTGAGCCGTCCGAACACTTCATAAGCGAGCGTCAGGTCGTAGGGGATCACCTGATCCATCGCGACAATGCAGACCCTGTGAACCATGGCGTTCTATTCCCGGCGGAGCGCGTCGACCTTCATATCACGCTTTGGCAGGAATCGATCGCTCATAGGCAGAAGCGCCACTCATGACTTCTGGCCGGATCCGCTAACCACCATCGGCAGCACACCCGCCAACGGTCAGGCCATGAAAAACGAACTCAAGATCAACGTCTCCCTGCTGGGCCAACTCAAACTCGCCTCCATCATCGAAGCCGCGACGCTGGCTCTGCTCGTTTGCGTTGCCGTTCCCCTCAAGCATCTCTGGGATTGGCCGATCGGGGTGCGAGCGATGGGGCCGGTGCACGGCCTCGCCTTCATTTTCTACGGCTGGGCGCTGCTGCAAACCGCCGGCGCCGGAATCTGGCAGCGGCACCACATCGCCTTGCTTGCCGCCTCGGCCTTCGTGCCGTTCGCGGGCCTTCTCGCGTCCCGGTACATCCGACGACGCATCGAAGCTCTGGATCGGGAATGTTCTGCGACATGAACTTCGCCGACTATTGCATTTGGCTGAAAGCCGCCCACGTCGCCGCCGCGCTGCTTTTCGTCGGCGGCGTCGTTGCAACGTCGTTGACGCTCGCCTTGCTGCCGACGATGCCTGGAGACAGCGCGCCATTCGTTACGGGCATGCGCCGTTACGACCGGTGGGTGACAGTTCCGGCAATCATCGTGGTCTGGCTGTTCGGAACGGGACTTGCCGTATCCGGGGCATGGTTCGGCCAGGGCTGGCTCAGCGCCAAGCTTGGCTTCGTTGTGCTGTTGTCAGGCCTGCACGGCGTCCAGAGCGGTCGGCTTCGGAGGATAGAAGCGGGCGCCTCACCCGCGATGTCGAGATCCCTGCCGTTCGTTCTCTTCGCCGCGATTGCTATCGCGGTTCTCGCTGTCGCAAAGCCGTGAGAGCCTCAACCCTTCCCCATCGCCGCAATCGCATCCGCGATCTCGATCGTCCGCCGCGCCATATCCGCGTGCAGGCGCTCCAACGGGTCTGTTCGCTCTGCTCGCACAAGGCGAAGTGCGATCGCGACCTCGCCGACGGCACCGCTGCGGAGAATTCCCACGGCTATTGCGGCAACGCCTCGACGCTGGAATCGCTCGATCGTGCAGGCGTCGCGCCGCACTGAGCGATCTGCAAATCGAATCGCCCGCACGAGGCGGGCGATCGATGCTCTGAACCAGGGAACGAGACTGAGCTTAGCGACCGTAGAACATCTTGTTGCAGCGGCCGGTGTTTTCCGCCACGTACGGGCCGCGCATTTGGGGGCGCATCGCCTGCCCGCGCTGGTTCACGCCCTGCACGCAATTGACATAGCCTGTATTGTTGGCCCAGCGAAAATCGGTGGTGTAGGCGTGCGAGCTGGAGGTGGAACCGACCAGCGAGCCGAAGCCGAGGATGGCAGCGAGGGCGAAAAGCGCGATGCGGGAGGTCGTCATGGTTGTTATCCGGTTTGTTGGCTGCACCATGCAGCGCGTGAACGAGACAATGCTCGATTTCACCGCGCTGGAATGTGCGTGACATCACAAAGCGGAAGGTCAACGCGCAGAATGCGCGGTCGCACCGTAGTGAGAGCCTCAACCCTTCCCCATCGCCGCAATCGCATCCGCGATCTCGATCGTCCGCCGCGCCATGTCGGCGTGCAGGCGCTCGACCATGGCACCATCCAGCCGGATCGCACCGCGCGAGACGTTCTCCGGCAATTCGAACGCCGCGATGATTTTTCGCGCGCGCGCGACTTCTTCTTCGGGCGGCGTGAAGATGGCGTTGCAGGCGTCGATCTGCGAGGGATGGATCAGCGTCTTGCCGTCGAAGCCGAGGTCGCGGCCCTGTGCGCATTCGGTAGCAAAACCGTCGGAATTGGCGATGTCGCTATAGGGGCCGTCGAGGATTTCGAGGCCATGAGCGCGCGTTGCCAGGATGCAGTGGGTGATCATCGAGAGCATCGCGGCGCGGCCCGGCAGCATCTTGATGCGCGTCTCGCGCGAGATGTCGTTCGGACCGAACACGAAGCCCAACAGGCGCGTCTTCGGATCGCTCCCGGCGGCGGCCAGCTCCTCGGCATGGAGCACGGCGCGCGCGGTCTCGATCATCGCCCAGACCTTGACGGTCGGCGCGGCGCCAAGCTCCGCGAGGCGGCTACCGATCGTCTGGAGATCTTCGACACTTGAAACTTTTGGAACCAGGATGCCGTCCGGAGAAGCCTTGGCGGCCATCGCGACGTCGTCGGCCCACCAGGGCGTATCGAGGCCGTTGGTGCGGATCAGGATCTCGCGCTTGCCAAACCCCTTGTCCGCGATCGCGGCGGCGATGCCGTCACGCGCCACCCCTTTGAGGTCAGGGGCGACGGAATCCTCGAGATCGAGAATCAGGCCGTCAGCGGCGAGATTCCGTGCCTTTTCCAGCGCACGGGGATTGGAGCCGGGCATGAACAGATGGCTGCGGCGCGGGCGGGTCATGCAAGCATTCCTTCCGGTTTCCTCGAACTTACTCTGGAGCATGATCCCGGAAAAGCGTGAGGCGGTTTTCCGAAAGGATCATGCTCAAACAACAAACCAAGCCGATAGCATCTGGCCTGCCTATTCGAAAGGCTTGTTCGCCCCTCTGGTCTATGGTTAGGCATAGGCCATGATCACATTCCCGAAGCATTTGCTGGAAGGCTACCAGGCCTTCGCCACCCAGCGGCTGCCGACCGAGCAGAGCCGCTATCGCGAGCTGTCGGTGAAGGGACAGTTCCCGGAAGTGATGGTGATCGGCTGCTGTGACAGCCGCGTCTCGCCCGAGGTGATCTTCGATGTCGGCCCGGGCGAATTGTTCGTCGTCCGCAACATCGCCAATCTGGTGCCGGTGTATCAGCCCGACGGCAACGCGCACGGCGTCTCCGCCGCGCTGGAATATGCGGTGACGGTGCTGAAGGTGAAGCACATCGTCGTGCTCGGCCACGCGCAATGCGGCGGCATCCGCGCCTTCGTCGACAAGATCGAACCGCTCACGCCCGGCGACTTCATCGGCAAATGGATGCAGATGTTCATCAAGCCGGGCGAGGTGGTCGAGCAGCGCGACCACGAGACCATGGCGCAATTCGTCGAGCGCATCGAGAAGGCCGCGGTGTTCCGCAGCCTGGAAAACCTGATGACGTTCCCGTTCGTGCAGAAGGCCGTGGATGCCGGCCAGATGCAGACGCACGGCGCCTATTTCGGCGTCGCGGAGGGATCGCTGTTCGTGCTGGACCAGGCCGCGAAGGAATTCAAGAGCGTCAAGGACGCCCCCTTGGCCTAGCCTCTAGAAGCCTTGCAGGTCGGTGACCGGCTTGAGCCGCCGGTTGCCGATGATGCGGCCGATGGCGCGGTTCACGACGTCCAGATTATTGTCGAAAGAGCCGTGATTGGCAGGGATCGTTTCATCCTTTTTCGGCTCGCGGCGCGTCGGGACTTCGGTGTCGGTGATCGCCGGATCGAGGACGACGCCCCCGCTCACATCCGACCAGGTGTCCAGGATCTTTTGCGAACCTGACATGAAGGTGTCGTCGTCCGCCTGCCATTTCCGCCAGACCTTCTGCAAGCCCAGGATCGGAGTCTTGTGGTCGGGCTCCAGCGCCCGCGAAACCAGATACAGCAGCGATTTCGAGTAGAGCGCAGGCACGCATGGATCGCTGGTCTCGTTGGCGTCGCTGAGCAGGTCGACAAACGTCGTCTGGGGATCGGCGACCTTGTCCGCAAAGGCACTGCCGTATTTGTCGGACGCAAAGGCGACCGTGCAGGCCGGCGCCCAGAGATGGATCGAGGAGGCTTTCAGGCCTCGGGCTTTCATGGGGGCCAGAAAATACCCGTGCATGATGGCTCCCGCGGAATGTCCGATCAGGTGAATCCGCGGCTGCTGGCTCTTGCTCACCCGACCGAGCCCACGCTCCAGCTCCCGTGCGGCGACAGCGAGGCCGCCGCCCGCACGGCTCGCACCGGCCGCTCTGAATTTCATGTTCTCCCAGATCGCCTTGACGCCGGCATCGCGCGCGAACACCTCGAACGCACGATCCTTGATCTCGTCGATCTTGCTCCTCAGCCAGCCCTTGTCTGCTCCGGAAGGCGCCACCAGCTTGTCCGCCGCGGTCTTCAGAATATCGCCGGCCGATTCCAGCAGGCCGGTCTGCCAGACCACGAAGATCGGCATGATGCGATTGGCCTCGAACCACGGGCCGAGCACCTGCGCCCTGGCGATACCATCGGCGCGGCTGTTCAGACCACCGTGATCAACGATCACCAGATCGGGAAACCCCTCCGCGGCCGCCCGGTCCAGGCATTTCTGGACGACGTGCGCGACGGCATCATCGCCGGAGCCCACCTCGACGAGCTCGCGTTCGGCACTGCCGTTATGCCCGATAAAGATGATGTGCTGGGCTTCTTCGCCATTGATCCAGGGAGAAACCGCGCTCTCATCGCCTGCCACGTCGGAACGAAGCATCGCCCGCTGACGAAGTCGCTCGTCCAGCGACAAATCGGTCCGCATCGACGGGCTGACGAAGCGATGCTCGGCGATCGCTGCGCCTTTGTTGGTTGCGCCTTTCTTGCCCTTGATCGGCGGCAACACGACGCTCATGGGTGCGCCGAGCGTCAGGGCCCAGGCATCGGTCCCGTAGCGGGTCCAATCCTGATAAGGCAGCAGGCCAAATCCGTGGAAGCCCCAATCGGGCCCCCACGAGTTCTGCACGATGAAGCCATCGGAGGTATAGCCGACGAGCGCGAAGGCATGTCCGCCCACGTCATTGGGCTTGTTCGGCGGGAGAATGAGCGCCGCACCGAGCGTCTTGCAGTTTTTACGAACGCGGTCCCAGCCGTCATGGACGTCGGCGGATACGTAGATCGCATGCGTTTCGTAGATCGCCGACTGCATGTCGACGATGGATTTTCCGTCGATCCGGTAATAGGCCCCGAGCGGGTTGAGCGGCGCATCGGCATCCCATCCGCTCTTGGGCCGACCGGGCTTCTGCCGCTTCTCGAAATTCGGCCAGAACTCCTCGCCGCAAACGCCATGCTTGTGAAATCCCTTCATGGCACCGCGACAGCTCGATCCCTCGTAATCCTCGCCCTTCCATTCGTCATAGAGACGCGCATTCTGATACAGCATCCGCGCGCTTCGCCGGGCAATCTCCTTGGCGGCCTTCGGGTCATCGGCTGTGATCGGATCCGTGTTCGCCAGCTCCCATTTGAGATAGTTCACGACCCCGGCGAGGCCGAACCCGGTGCAGGATCCCTCCTGCCCCTGATTGAGAACCATGTCGGCGTTGCGATAGACCGAGAACCAGCGCTCGATCAGCTGGTCGGACGGATAGGCCGGAGGCAGGCTCACCAGTCGCGCGCGATACGGCAGGTCACGGAAATCGAAGCGATCCGGACGCGCGTCGAATTTGCGCTCAGACCTGAACAGGATCTTCGTCGGCATGCGGTACCCCCCTGTTGTCATGCGGGAGTTCTCGGGGCGGCAATATCGCCCACGCGCTCACGCAACCGCTAATTGTGATCCAGCGGAGCCGGCCACGCAACCGGGGGTAGATGACAAAAAGGACGGACCTGCGCGACATCTCGGCGCAGCAGCAAGCCCTGTAGCCCAAGGGTGGGCAAAGCGACTTGGCCGCCGTAGCCCGAAGAGCGAAGGCGGAAGCGTGCCCACCTCGTCTATCGTCATTGCGGAGAGATGGTGGGCACGGCGCTCCGCGCCTTTGCCCACCGCACGGCGGCTATTACGCCGCTTTCTTCTTCGCGTTGATCAGCTTGCGGTTGATCAGCACTTCCGCGATCTGGATCGCGTTGAGCGCGGCGCCCTTGCGTAGATTATCGGACACGCACCACAGCACGAGGCCGTTCTCCACGGTCGCATCCTCGCGGATGCGGCTGATATAGGTCGCGTCCTCGCCGGCCGCTTCGTAAGGCGTCGCGTAGCCGCCGGGCTCATGCTTGTCGATGACGAGACAGCCGGGCGCCTTGCGCAGGATGTCGCGCGCTTCATCCGCGGTGATCGGATTCTCGAACTCGATGTTGATGGCCTCGGAGTGGCCGACGAACACCGGCACGCGCACGCAGGTCGCGGAGAGCTTGATCCTGGGATCAAGAATCTTCTTGGTCTCCATCATCATCTTCCACTCTTCCTTGGTGTAGCCGTCCTCCATGAAGACGTCGATGTGGGGAATGACGTTGAAGGCGATGCGCGCGGGGAATTTCTTGTTGACCAGCTCCTGGTTGGTGTAGACGGCCTTGGTCTGCGAGAACAATTCGTCCATCGCATCCTTGCCGGCGCCCGATACCGATTGATAGGTCGAGACCACGACGCGCTTGATAGTGGCCTTGTCGTGCAAGGGCTTCAGCGCGACCACGAGCTGCGCGGTCGAGCAGTTCGGGTTGGCGATGATGTTCTTCTTCTTGAAGCCGGCGGTGGCGTCGGCGTTCACTTCCGGCACGATCAGCGGCACGTCCGGATCCATGCGCCAGGCGGAGGAATTGTCGATCACGACGGTGCCGGCGGCGCCGATCTTCGGCGACCATTCCTTCGACACCTCGCCGCCCGCCGACATCAGGCAGATGTCGACGTCGGAGAAATCATAGTGTTCGAGCGCCTTGCACTTCAGGGTGCGGTCGCCATAGGAGACCTCGACGCCGATGCTGCGGCGTGACGCCAGCGCCACGACCTCGTCCGCGGGGAATTTGCGCTCATCGAGAATGTTGAGCATTTCCCGTCCGACATTGCCGGTCGCGCCGACAACTGCGACTTTGTAACCCATCGTTCACTCTCCGAGGAAAAAGCCCTTCCCTCAAGCTGACGCTTAAACAGGAAGAGCAGCGCTTCTATGCGAGAACCGGCCTCAAGACAAATTTGGACCATGCCTTAGGGACGTGGATGCAGTCGCCTGAGGCCAGCACGGCCGTTAGCCCCACCCAAATCCATCTGGCGCTCGCCAATTTCGCCGACGAGGTGGTCGGCACCTTGGCCCGCCTGTTCGCTTATGTGGGGATTCTGGTGCTGTTTGCCATCCTGGGCCTCGCGGGCCTCGGCCAGCTGCCCAGCCTGCGCGACGATGAGCCCGCTTCGAGGCCGAGCTGGAGCGAGGCCTCCCGCTCGCATCCGGCGTTCGCCCTCAGCCGGCTCGATTCATCCGAAAAAACAGTCTCTTACACCATCCTGAGGCATCCCGAGGGTGGTCGCAGGGACGTGCTGCGCTGGACCGGCGAGGCGGACAAGCCCGTGGCCGAGCTCGAGATCTACCGGGAAGGCAGCGAATTCGATGTGACGCGCCCGGCAACCGAGGGCCTGGCCGTCCGGATGGGACTGGCGGCAGCCACCCCGCTCGAACAGGCCGGCCTGATCGACACGAAATTCGGCCCCGTCGCCCTGTTCCGGCCGACCGGCACGGCGCAGGGGGCGTGCCTGGGCTATCTCAAGCGTAACGAGGAGCCGGCGCTCCAGATCTCCGGCTTCTCCTGTCACGGCGATACCTTGCCCGCCCAGCGTGCGGCGGTCGCCTGCACGCTGAACCGGCTGACCCTGCTCGCCTCGGGCAACGAGCCGAAGCTCGCGGAATTGTTCGCCCATGCCGAGCTCAAGCGCCGGCCCTGCGCCCCCGCGGGCTCGCCGGACTGGCTGCTGGGCGCCGCGAACGCGCAATTGCGCGGAGCGCTTTGATCCGCACCAAGCTCAAGTGGCTGGTATCCATGCAACTTTTGCCGGCGCGCACGATTATTCAGGCGTGGTGTGACCCAATAGACCTAGTTGCGGACACCCCGGCCGGGCTAGTATGGAGCGAAATCGACTGGCGGCTTGCTGCCTGAAGGGGACGTGATGAGCTCGAAATTTTCTGCCGCGACCAAATTTGCAACCTGGCTTGCGGCGGGCGCCGTCGTTGCATTGGCATGCGCGGCACCGGCCTCGGCCGACACCAAGCCCAAGCGCTATGACGATCGCGGCCGCCACTATTACGGCCCGAGCGGCCCCAACACGGTCTATCAGCAGGGACGCACCCGCCTCTATGTGAGCAAGCGCTCCTGGCTCGACGGCGGCACCGAGGTCAATCCGGGCGACCGCAAGTTCTCCGACTACGCCTTCCCGCCGGCCGTCGGCTATCCGTCCTTCGCTCGCGAGAACAACAACCGCCCGATCGATCGCCAGCCGCTCCCGACGCCGGCCGATCTCGGCGGCTATCCGCAGAATTTCCCGCTGTACTGACACCTCGCAGCGACCGAATCAAAAGGCCGGGCCTACGCCCGGCCTTTTTGTTTTATGAGATCTTGTAGGGTGGGTTAGCTGGGCGGATGCGCGAAGCGCAGTCCGCCCGGCGTAACCCACCTCTTTAGTATCCGCGGAGACAGACTTGGTGGGTTACGCTGCGCTAACCCACCCTACGATTTAGCGGCCTGCTGCAAAAGCCGGGTCGTAGCGCCTGCAAAAATCCTCGATCGCCTCGGAGCGAAAATCGCCGAGGCGCTCGAAGATGAGCTCATCCGGCCAATCCCACCAGGCGATCCGGCGCAGGCTCTCCGCGACGGAATCATCAAAGCGCTTGCGGATGGCGCGTGCGGGAACGCCGCCGACGATGGTGTAGGGCTCGACATCGCGGCTGACCACCGCGCCCGCGGCGATCACAGCGCCGTCGCCGACGATCACACCCGGCAGCAGGATGGCGGCGTGGCCGATCCAGACATCATTACCGACGATGACGCGATCGCCGCGGCGCTCCGCGAAGAAGTCGCGGTCACGCGTTGCGGTCGCGTCGTAATACTCCGGGACATAGGTGAAGCGATGCTGCGACGGCCGTCCCATCGGATGGTTCGGCGCGCCGATCCGCACCGAGTTTGCGATCGCCGTGAACTTGCCGATGACGGCGTCGGCGACTTCGCAGTTCTCGCCGAGATAGGAGTAGTCGCCGAGCGAGGCATATTCGATGCGGGTATGGCTGAGGATCTCGCAACGCCGCCCAATCTGCGCCTCACGCAGGCGCACCGTTTCATGGATGATCGTTTCCGCGATCTTGGGGCGGGGCGAGGTGTCCATGAAGGTGGCTCCGAGAGCAGGTGCCGTAGGGTGGGCAAAGGCGCAAAGCGCCGTGCCCACCATCTCGCGGCAATCGCGATAGAAGTAAGTGGTGGGCACGCTTCGCTTTGCCCACCCTACGATAGCGGTGCTTACCGCTTACGCGTGCAGCTTCTGCAATTCCTTCAGAATCGCTTCGCCCATCTGCGTGGTCGAGGCGGCCTTCGTGCCCTCCGACTTGATGTCGGCGGTGCGCAGGCCGCTGGCCAGCACCGCGGCGATCGCGGCGTCGACCTTGTCGGCGAGCGCGCCCATGTCGAAGGAATAGCGCAGCGCCATGCCGAACGACGAGATCATCGCAATGGGATTGGCGAGGCCCTGGCCGGCAATGTCGGGCGCCGAGCCGTGCACGGGCTCGTACAGCGCCTTGCGCTTCTTGCTCTTGACGTCGACTTCGCCGAGCGAGGCCGAGGGCAGCATGCCGAGCGATCCCGTCAGCATCGCCGCGATGTCGGACAGCATGTCGCCGAACAGATTGTCGGTGACGATGACGTCGAACTGCTTCGGCGCCTTCACCAGCATCATGCCGCCGGAATCGGCGAGCTGATGCTCGAGCGTGACGTCGGGATATTCGCGCTTGTGGACCGCCGTCATGACCTCATTCCAGAGCACGCCCGATTTCATGACGTTGCGCTTCTCCATCGACGTCACCTTGTTCTTGCGCTTCCGGGCCAGCTCGAAGGCGACGCGGCCGATGCGCTCGATCTCATAGGTGTCGTAGACCTGGGTATCGATCGCGCGCTTCTGGCCGTTGCCGAGATCGGTGATGGTCTTGGGCTCGCCGAAATAGACGCCGCCGGTGAGCTCGCGCACGATGACGATGTCGAGGCCCTCGACCGCCTCGCGCTTCAGGCTCGAAGCGTCGGCCAGTGCCGGATAGCACACGGCCGGGCGGAGGTTGGCGAACAGAGCGAGATCCTTGCGCAGGCGCAGCAGGCCGGCTTCGGGGCGAACCTCGTAAGGCACCGCATCCCATTTCGGGCCGCCGACCGCGCCGAAAATGATGGCGTCAGCGGCCAGCGCCTTGGCCATGTCGCCTTCGGAGATCGACACCTTGTGGGCGTCATAGGCGGAGCCGCCGACCAGGCCGGTATCGGTCTCGAATTTGGCGATCCCGGCCGAATTGAGCCAATCGATCAGCCGCTTCACCTCGCCCATCACCTCGGGGCCGATACCGTCGCCGGGGAGCAGCAGCAATTTGTGGGTCGCCATGGTCGTGTCCTCTGAGATCGAATTTCGGCCGGAGTGCTAGAGCGGCGTTGCGCGCTTGGCAAGACACCATTGCCGGGGCGCGGCTGTGCAACGCGGGCGGAGCCTGCCACACTGCGGTCGCCGGAGTACCCCTGTTGCACGCCCCTGATCGTCCCCCGCCTGACGCGCACCCCGCGCGGCTGATCCTGACCCTGTCGCTGGCGGCGACGGTCGGGCTCGGCATCGGCCGCTTTGCCTATGCGCTGGTGCTGCCCGACATGCGGGAGGACCTCGGGTGGTCCTACTCGGCGGCCGGTTTCATGAACACCATCAACGCCGTCGGCTACCTCGTGGGCGCACTGGTCGCCTCCCGGCTGATCCAGCGGGTCGGCTGGTCGGCGGCGATCCGCGGCGGGACCCTCGCCTGCGTCGCCGCACTCGCCACTTGCGCGCTGACAGGCAATTTCGTCGCGCTGAGCCTGGCGCGCCTCGTGCTGGGCCTGGGGGCGGCGGCCGGCTTCGTTGCCGGAGGCGCGCTGGCCGCAACCGTCGCGCAGTCGCAGCCCGCGCGGGCCAATTTCCTGCTGAGCTTGTTCTACGCCGGACCCGGCATCGGCATTCTCTCCTCGGGGCTGATCGCCCCGTTCACGCTGCAATATTTCGGACCGGGCTCGTGGTGGATCGTCTGGTGGGCGCTGACGCTGCTGTCGGCCGTGATGACCGTGCCGCTGTTCCTGATCCGCATCGAAAGCGCCGCGCGCTTCTCGGAAGGCAGCCACGCCGCCTTCGCGCTTCCGCCCGTGCTGATCTATCTCGCAGCCTACTTCCTGTTCGGCGCCGGCTACATCGCCTACATGACCTTCATGATCGCCTATGTGCGCGACGGCGGCGGCGGAGCCGCGGCACAGGCTGCGTTCTGGAGCCTGATCGGTCTCAGCGCCTTCGTCACACCGTGGTTCTGGCGTCGCGTGCTTGCGCTCGACCGCGGTGGACTTGCGACCGCGATCATCCTCGGCACCAACGCGCTCGGTGCCGCCTTGCCGATGCTCGGACATTCGCCGGCGTGGCTCGCGACCTCGGCCGTCGTGTTCGGCGTCGCCTTCTTCGCCGTCGTCGGCTCGACCACGGCCTTCGTCCGCTTCAATTATCCGCCCGAGGTGTGGCCAACTGCGATCGCGGCGATGACGATCTCGTTCGGGGTCGGCCAGACACTCGGCCCGATCGTGGTCGGCGCGATCACGGATGCGCTGGGCAGCTTGAGTTACGCGCTGAATGTGTCGGCGGCGCTGCTGGCGCTGGGGGCGGTGCTGTCGTTGCTTCAGCGCAAGGTCGGGCCGACCAGGCACCCTACGGCACCGGAGAGCTATCCCGGCGCGGGGCCGTAATTGGTGAAGTCGATCTTGAACATGCCGGGATCGAGCTTCTTGGTCGCGTCGAGATTGTAGACCGCGATCGTGGTGTCGTAGCCCTGCGGATCGGTGACGGTCCACTGCTTCAACTGGCCGTCCTTGGCGCCGAACATCAGCATCAGGCGGCTGGTGCCGACCAGCGCCTGCTTCTCCTCGATCGTGACGCTGACGAAGATATCGTCGGCCGTGACGCTGACGACATTGGTGTCCTTCATCAGGTCGATGCGGTCGGACAGCAGGAAGCGCAGCGGCGTCTGTGACAACGGATAGACGTCCTGCGTCGCAAGCTTGCGGTCGCGCACCACCAGCGAGGATCCGTCGGCGACGATGTCGATCGGGCTTGGCGCGTCATATTCGAAGCGCACCTTGCCCGGCTTCTGGATGTAGAAATCGCCCTGCGTCTTGCTGCCGTCGGGGCCGACCTGGACGAAATTCCCGACCAGCGTCGACAGCGACGACAGATAGGCGCTGACCTTGGCCGCCTGCGCCTTCTGGTTGGCGTCAAAAGTCTGGAAGATGCTGCTCGGCACGTTGCGGCGCGGATCCGGAATGACCGGGTTCGGCGGCGTCTGCGTCGCGCCGGTGACGGCGGGCCCACTGGCGGACGCGCCGGCATCGCGGCCCTTCGGCGCGGGTTTTGGCACGGGCACGGTCTGCGCGAATGACGTCGCGGTCACCATCGCGGCGGTGACGAGAAGCACGCCGGCCACGCGCGCGCTCCGCGCAGCGATGGTGGCAGCGAATCGAATGTCCGGAGGTCTGATCAACGCGTCGTCCTGTGTGGCTGGGCGCCTTTTTAGCGTGATTTTGGGCAAAAGCAGATAACGATTTCGCGTGAAATTACGTTTTGAGGCTCCTCGCCTCACATATGGCTGTCTTCTTCCTCGACCAGAATCTCGCGTTTTCCGGCGTGATTGGCGGGTCCGACGATGCCTTCCAGTTCCATGCGCTCCATCAGCGACGCGGCGCGGTTGTAGCCGATCTGCAGGCGGCGCTGGATGTAGCTGGTCGAGGCCTTGCGGTCGCGTTTGACGATGGCAACGGCCTGCGTGAACAGGTCGCCGCCGCCATCCGCGCCCATGCCGCTGGCATCGAACACGGCGCCGCCGTCCTCGTCCTCGGTGGGCTCTTCCGCGGTAACAGCTTCGAGATATTCCGGCTGGCCCTGCGTCTTGAGGTGGCGCACCACCTTCTCGACTTCGTCGTCCGACGCAAACGGTCCGTGCACGCGGCTGATGCGGCCGCCGCCGGCCATGTAGAGCATGTCGCCCTGGCCGAGCAGCTGCTCGGCGCCCATTTCGCCCAGAATCGTGCGGCTGTCGATCTTGGACGTCACCTGGAAGGCGATGCGGGTCGGGAAGTTCGCCTTGATGGTGCCGGTGATGACGTCCACGGACGGACGCTGCGTCGCCAGGATCACATGCAGGCCGGCGGCGCGCGCCATCTGCGCGAGGCGCTGCACCGCGCCTTCGATGTCCTTGCCGGCGACCATCATCAGGTCGGCCATTTCGTCGACGATGATGACGATGTAGGGCAGCGGGTCGAGCGAGAGCTTCTCTTCCTCGTAGATCGCCTTGCCGGTTTCCTTGTCGAAGCCGGTGTGCACCGTGCGCGTCGGCTCTTCGCCCTTGGCCTTCAGTTCGCCCAGGCGCGTATTGTAGCCGTCGATGTTGCGCACACCGAGCTTGGCCATGTTCTTGTAGCGCTCTTCCATCTCGCGCACGGCCCATTTCAGCGCGACGACCGCCTTCTTCGGGTCCGTCACGACGGGGGTGAGCAGATGGGGAATACCGTCATAGACGGAGAGTTCGAGCATCTTCGGATCGACCATGATCAGGCGGCACTGATCGGGGCGCAGCCGATAGACCAGGCTGAGGATCATGGTGTTGATCGCGACCGATTTGCCGGAGCCGGTGGTGCCGGCGATCAGCATGTGCGGCGTGCGGGCGAGGTCGATGATGACAGGGTCGCCGCCGATGGTCTTGCCGAGGCACAGTGGCAGCTTCGCCACCGACTCCGTGGTTTCCTTGGCGACCAGCAATTCGCGCAGATAGACCTTTTCGCGATGCGCGTTCGGCAGCTCGATGCCGATGGCATTGCGGCCGGGCACGACCGCGACGCGCGCCGACAGCGCGCTCATCGAGCGGGCGATGTCGTCAGCCAAGCCGATCACGCGCGACGACTTGATGCCGGGGGCCGGCTCCAGCTCGTACAGCGTGACCACGGGACCCGGATGGGCCTTTACGATGTCGCCGCGCACGCCGAAGTCCTGCAGCACGCCTTCGAGCGCGCGCGAATTGGTTTCCAGCTCGGCCTTGCTGAGCGGCTGGCGATCGCCTGCCTTGGGCGCGGCAAGCACGGAGACGGACGGAAGCTCGAACTTGTCGGAGGATTTTTTGGAAGCGGCTTTTGGCGCAGCTTTCTTGCGTGGGGCACGCGCGGCGGGCTCTTCCTCTTCTTCCTCCTCGTCGTCCGCTTCCTCTTCGTGCGCGTCTTCGTAGTCCTCGTCCTCGGACTGCGGCGAGATCGACGGCGCGGCGCGGCCACCGCCGAGCTTCGGCTCCTGGCGGCTGAAGGCGATCGCCTTGGTCTTCGGCCCGCTCGAGACCAGCGAGCGGTAAGCGGCACCACACAGCCAGATCAGCCGTGCCTTCGTGCTCATCAGCGCGTGGAACAACCAGCCCAGTGACACCGAGCCGCGATCGCTCTCTTCGTTTTCGTCGAGCGGCTTGTCGTCATCCTCGATGTCCGCGAGTTCCTCGTCGTGCTCACGCGCGCCGAGACCGCAGGCGATCAGGAAAGTCGCGGCCAGGCCTGCAAACAGGATCACACCGAGCACCGTGCGATAGATCGCGCCAGGCGGTCCGAAAATTACCGCGGGCGCGCGTACCAGCGCATCGCCGACCACACCGCCCAAACCGGTCGGCAGCGGCCATGCGCCGCCGTGCGGCCAGCAGCTGACGAAGCCAGCCGCGATCACCGTGCAGAGGATCCAGCAGCCGAGCCGCAGCGCTTCGCGGTCGAACGGGCGATGGGTCATCATGCGCCAGCCCCAGACCGCCACGGTCAGGACCAGCATGATCGCGCCGAGCCCGAGGATCTGCATCGCAAGGTCGGCGCCGATCGCACCGGCATAACCAAGAATGTTGCGGATCGGCCGCGAGGTGGCGTGGCTGAGACTGGGATCCTGCACCGACCAGGTCATCATCGCCGCCGAGGCTGTGCCCGACAGCGTGATCAGGCCGAAGCCGGTGAGCTCGCGCACGCGCCGCGTCAACGCCTCGCGGATCGACGGCGGCAAATGGCCGACCAGTGGAATGACACGTTCGATTGCCGACATGCTCACGGGCCCCGCCTAACCCAGAGTCTCGACCAGGCGGTGCAACGCCGCCGCCGTGGTCTCGCCATCCTGCACCAGCGCGAGGCGAATGTAGCCTGCGCCGGGATTGAAGCCGTCGGGCTGGAGCCGGGCCAAAAAGCTGCCGGGCACCACGCGCACGCCTGCTTCCTTGAAGAGTCTTAGACACACCGACACGTCGTCGCCGAGCTCGGACGTGTTGAGCCAGACGCAGAAGCCGGCGTCGGGCCGGCGATAGCCGTAACGATTGCCGATGATCTGGTCGGCGAGATCGAACTTGATCCGGTAGAGCCTGCGGTTCTCCTCGACATGCGCTTCGTCGCCGTAAGCGACGGTCGCGACATGCTGGAGCGGCACCGGGACCTGCGGGGCTGCGATGTTGCGCAGCTCGAGGAACATGCCGATGAATCTCTTGTCGCCGGCGGCAAAGCCGACGCGCAGGCCCGGCAGGTTTGAGCGCTTCGACAGCGACTGGAACGCAGCCACGCGGGTGAAATCGGGGCCGGCGCATTCGAGCGCGCTGCCCGGGGCCTCGCGCGTGTAGATCTCGGAGTAGCACTCGTCGCTGAGGATCATGAAGTTGTAGCGATCGGCGAGCTGCTTCAGGCGCGTGAAATAATCGCGCGATGCGACGGAGCCCTGCGGATTGGCGGGCGAGGCCAGATAGAACGCCACGGTGCGCGCCAGCGTCGCCTCGTCGATGGCGTCGAGATCGGGCAGGAAACCGTTTTCGACGGTGGTCGGCAGATAGACCGACTCGCAAGCTGCGGCACCGGCGCCGGCGCCATAGACCGGATAGAACGGATTCGGCATCAGGATGGCGGGCTTGCCGGGCTTCGGGCCGACATAGCGCGCGGCTGCGATCGCGGCGAGGAACAGCCCTTCGCGGCTGCCATTGAGGACGAGCATTTCGCTCTTGGGGTCGAGCGCTCGCGGCAGCTTGAAGCGCGATGACAACCAGGCGCTGGCTGCAATCCGGAACGGCTCGGTGCCCTGGTTCATCGGGTAACGGCCGAAATCGGCGATGTGCTTGGCCAGCACCGGACCGACGAAATCGGGCACGGGATGCTGCGGCTCGCCGACCGCGAGCGAAATCAAGGGTTTGCCGGGTTGATGCGGCGCCAGTAGCTCGTTCAGCCGGACAAAGGGCGAGCGTTCGCTATCGGAACTTCCACTGGCCTGCGGCGCACGGGATGAAGCGGTCATGACCATTCTGGACGCCAGCACTCTTGGAACAGCCGGTCGCAGCAAGGCGCCGGCGGGAAGCGGTTCAGTTCACCATAGATAGGGCGAGGTTAAGACGCGATTAACCATCGGCGGGCGGGTGCGTCCAGAGCGGGAATATTGGGGCCGAATAACAACGGGATGCGCGGCGGTTCCAGCCTCTCCCGCAAGCGGGAGAGGTCGGCGCGCAAGCGCCGCTGACGCCAGAACAGAGATAGAATGCTGTCAGGGATCGACCTAATGCTCCGGCAGCTTCTCGAACGTCGCCATGCCCGCGGGGATCGCGTGGAACTCCTGGCTGTCGCAGGTGTAGATCGCCATCTGCGGGCGGAACTGTTTCGGCTCGTCCAGCGTGCCGACCTTCAGGATCGCTGCGGGCAGGCCCGGAACCTTGGTCACCAGATGGGTACCGCATTCGGCGCAGAATTCGCGCGTGACGGCGCGTTCGAGATCCTTGCGCGTGAACTGCTTGGGTTGTCCGATGATGTAGCTGAAGCCGGCCGCCGGCATCGCAATGAAGGTGTTGGGCGCACCGCCCGAGATGTACTGGCACTCGCGGCAATGACACTGGGCCTGCATCATCGCATCGCCCTCGGCGACATAGCGCACTTCGCCGCAATAGCATCCGCCTTCCAAACGCATGACGACCTCCCGATTGTTTTTCGTTGTGGTCGGTATTTCTGCGCCGGCAATCTGGAATGGCAATGCTTTTCTTTGTCGCGCTGGGCAAAAAGAAAGGGGCTCCAACTTGCGCTGGAGCCCCTCAACGGTCGGGGCATTGCCGGGTATGTGCCCAAACCGTAGTTGTGGGCGCGGTCCCGAGGAGAACCGCGCCCGGGAGGATCGTTACATGTTGTAGGCGCGCTCGGTGTGCTCGGTGATGTCGAGGCCTTCACGCTCGGTCTCGACATTGGCGCGGAGGCCAACGATCACATCGACGACCTTGTAGAGGATCGCCGAACCGACGCCCGACCACACCAGCGTGGTGCAGACGGCTTCGATCTGGGAGATCATCTGCGCGGTGAAGTCGTAATCGGCAACCTTCGGCGGGATCGCCGTGTAGTCGATGATGCCCGCGCCGCCGAGGGCCGGGTTCACCAGGATGCCGGTGCCGAGGGCGCCGATGATGCCACCGATGCAGTGCACGCCGAACACGTCGAGCGAGTCATCGTAGCCGAGCGCATTCTTCACGACGGTGCAGAAGAACAGGCAGACCACGCCGACCACGAGACCGAGGACAATCGCGCCCATCACGCCGGAGAAGCCGGCGGCGGGGGTGACGGCCACGAGGCCCGCGACAGCGCCGGAGATGACGCCGAGAACGGACGGGTGACCCTTGATGATCCACTCCGCGAACATCCACGACAGCGCGGCGGCTGCGGTGGCGACGAAGGAGTTGGTCATGGCAAGCGCTGCGCCGCCGTTGGCTTCCAGGTTGGAGCCGGCGTTGAAGCCGAACCAGCCGACCCAGAGCAGCGAGGCGCCGATCATCGACATGGTCAGCGAGTGCGGAGCCATCAGCTCCTTGCCGTAGCCGGTGCGCTTTCCGATCAGGAGAGCGCCGACGAGACCTGCAATGCCGGCGTTGATGTGCACCACGGTGCCGCCTGCGAAGTCGATCGCGCCCTTCTTGAAGATCCAGCCGGCGTCGGCATTGATCTCGTCGAGCTTGGCCTGAGCCGCGGTCTTCGCCGCTCCATCAGCAGCAGCAGCGAGAGCCTTGGCCGCATCCTGGATCGCGTCCGGGCCGGGCCAGTACCAGACCATGTGCGCGATCGGAAAGTAGATCAGCGTGACCCAGAGCGGGATGAAAAGAGCGATCGCCGAGAACTTCATGCGCTCGGCGAAGGCGCCGACGATGAGGGCGGGCGTGATCGCCGCGAAGGTCATCTGGAAGCACATATAGATGAGCTCCGAGATATTGGCGTCGACCGAGAAGGTCGCGGCCTTCGAGTCGGTGGTGACGCCCATCATGAAGGCCTTGGAGAAGCCGCCGATGAAGTCGGAACCGCCGGTGAAAGCGAGGCTGTAGCCGTACACAGCCCAGATCACGGTGACGACGCAGACGGTGTAGAACACCTGCATCAGAACGGAGAGCATGTTCTTGGAACGGACGAGGCCGCCGTAGAACAGCGCGAGGCCGGGGATGGTCATCAACAGCACGAGCACTGTCGATGTCAGCATCCAGGCGTTATCTCCCTTGTTGACCGTTGGCTCGGCATAGGCTGCGGTCGCAGCGAACAGGCCGACTGCGAGAGCCGCCAATCCCGCGCCATAGGGACGCTTAAACGTCATTTCATTTACTCCTGATTGAATTTTGATTGAGCGCGAAATCAAAGTGCCGCTGCGTCGGCCTCGCCGGTGCGGATGCGAACCGCATGGTCGAGGTTGATGACGAAGATCTTGCCGTCGCCGATCTGTCCGGTTTTCGCGGCGGACGTGATGGCGTCGATGGTCTTGTCGACCTGGTCGGAGGCGACAGCGACCTCGATCTTGATCTTGGGCAGGAAGCTCACGGCATATTCGGCGCCGCGATAGATTTCCGTATGGCCCTTCTGGCGGCCATATCCCTTGACTTCCGTCACCGTGAGACCGTGAACGCCGATGGCGGTCAGGGCGTCACGGACTTCTTCCAGCTTGAATGGCTTGATAATCGCCATAACAATTTTCATGGGTCCTATCCCCGCTTGGGCCCGGTCCGGACGTGGCCGGGCGTTTCTCGACTGGTTCGCCACGAGGGAGAAAGTTCACTACGCGGGCACAGCCAGGACCCATAGAATCAAATGCCGTGCCAGATCGGGCGGATTGCCTAACGGACTATGAAAACGGGTGTTTTCGCGTTTGACGCGTATTGCGGCGCAGTGCGCCATTACGTCGCGCTCATTACGTGATCACGTCTGGTCAAAAACTGGGCAAGACAGACTGCCGACACAATGCTGCTCATGCGTCGGGCAGACAAAAGGTATCCTATTATGGCGTGAGAGCCTTGCCGTGCTGCGAAATATCGCGCCCCTCGCGGTCCTGCTCATGAGATACGCGCAAATAGGCGCAACCGAATGGCCGGCTTGGGCAGGATGACGCTTGCCGGATGGTCTCCGGCTGGAGGCCGCTGTCGGCCCATCAGGCAGCGTCGCGCTCCGCGAACACCCTGTCGATCAGCCCCCATTCGACCCCCTGCTGCGCGGTCATGAAGTGGTCGCGATCCAGGGTCCGTTCCACCTCCTCCTCGCGGCGCCCGCAATGCCGCGCGTAGAGCCGGATCAGGCGCCGTTTGGTTTCCTGCATTTCGGTGGCGTGGATCAGGATGTCGGACGCCTGGCCCTGGAAGCCGCCGAGCGGCTGATGCACGTGCAAGCTCGCATTGGGCAGCGCGGCGCGGTGACCGGGCTCGCCGGCCATCAGCAGGAACGAGCCCATGGAGCGCGCGGTACCCATGCACAGCGTATGAACCGGCGCCTTGATGAACTGCATGGTGTCGTACATCGCGAGGCCGGAGGTGACCACGCCGCCGTAGGAATTGATGTAGAGATTGATCGGCTTGTGCGGATTCTCCGCCTCCAGGAACAGCAACTGCGCGCAGACGAGGCCCGACATCGCATCATTGACCTCGCCGTTGAGGAAGATGATGCGCTCGCGCAGCAGCCGCGAGTAGATGTCGAAGGACCGTTCACCGCGGGCGGATTGTTCCACAACCATAGGGACGAGCTGAAGCATGTCGCGCATCGGCGACCTCCATGTCTGCGGGTGATGAAGTCTTGCTGGTGTTAGGCGGCTGCGCGCATCAGGCAGCAATTGCTGTTGGCCGGCTTCGGCAGCGCTACGTCGCAGGCTTGCTGGATGATGCGAAAGCGGGTGCCGCCGTCCTCGTTCGGCTCGATCCGGAAGATGACGTGGCTTTCGCGATAGGGCGGCTCGGAATCACGAAGCCGGTAGCGCACCTCTTCGCCTGGAATCGATGATTCCGGTTCGGCGCCCGCGAGGTCGCAATCCGGCAGCCAGCGCTCGCGCAAAGCCGGAATGGTTACGGCGCGCCAGACCTTTGCCGGCGGCGCATCGAACTCATATTCGAGCACCAGCTTTGCGTCGGGACGATCCGTTTCGACTGCGTCGCTCATTGATCCATGTCCTTGAGGAGATCGGCGAGTGCTTCCATGCGCTTCGGCCAATAGGCACGGTAGCGCGCAAGCCATGCCCCGATGGCGACGATTCCGTCGGGGTCGACTTCGTAATTCACAAAGCGGCCCTGCCGCTGCTCGCGCACCAGGCCAGCTGAGCGCAGCACCGCAAGATGCTGCGACATCGCGGGTTGGCTGATCTCCAATCCGTCGCGCAAGGTGCTGGCATTCAGGCTTCCGCCAGCGAGCTTCTCAAAGACCTTGCGGCGCGTCGGGTCGGCCAGCGCCTTGAAGATGTCGGCTTCGATCATGACAACACATAAGCACGTACTTATGTGTTGCGCAAGCCTTATTGCAAAGCCTCGCCATGCTGCGAAATGTCGAGGCCTTCGAGTTCATGCTCGCGCGATACGCGGAGAGGCACGAACAGCGAGACCAGCTTGAGCAGCACAAAACTCACGCCCGCCGCCCAGACGAAAGTGACGGCGACCCCGTAAACCTGGATCAGAAGCTGCTGCGGGTGGCCCTCGATCAGGCCGGCCGTGCCGCCGATCGCGCTGGTGGCAAACACGCCGGCCAGCAAGGTACCGGTCAGGCCGCCGATGCCGTGGACGCCGAACACATCGAGCGAATCGTCATAGTTGAAGCGGTGCTTCAGCCAGGTGCAGGCCCAATAGCAGACGGCACCGGCGATCATGCCGATGACGATGCCATGCCACGGCGCAACGAAGCCCGAGGCCGGCGTGATGGTGCCGAGGCCCGCGACCGCGCCGGAGATCATGCCGAGCACGGAGGGCTTGCGCCGGGTCGACCATTCGATCGCGCCCCAGGTCAGCGCGCCGGAGCAGGCCGCAAGATGCGTCGCGATGATCGCCAGCACCGCGCGCGAACTGGCCGCGCCCGCCGAGCCGCCATTGAAGCCGAACCAGCCGACCCACAGCAGGCCGGTGCCCATCACCGCGAGCGACAGATCGAACGGCGAGAGATTTTCGGTGCCGTAGCCGTGACGGCGTCCCATCACCTTCGCCGCCACGAGTCCGGCGGTGCCGGCCGACAAATGCACCACGAGGCCGCCGGCGAAATCCAGCACGCCCATGCTGGCGAGGAAGCCGCCGCCCCACACCCAATGCGCCAAGGGAATGTAGACGAAGATGAACCAGGCGACCGAAAACACGAGATAGGCGGAGAACCGCATCCGGTCGGCGACCGCGCCCGCGACCAGCGCCACTGTGATGATCGCAAACGTCATCTGGTACAGCATGAACAGCGCCTCGGGAATCGTCTTCGCCGCCGGGTTGACGCTGTCCATGGTCATGCCCGCGAGGAACCAGCGGTCGAGCGTGCCGATCCACGGGCCATCGCCGACGAAGCAGAGCGAATAGCCGAACGCGACCCAGAGAATCGAGATGATCGTCACTGCGGCAAGGCTCTGCGCCATGGTCGCGAGCACATTCTTCTTGCGCACCATGCCGGAGTAGAACAGCGCCAGGCCCGGGATCGTCATCATCAGCACCAGCGCGGTGGCGACGATCATCCAGGCGGTATCGGCGGTGTTGATCTCGGAGTTCGCGGCATGCGCCGGTGACGTCATGGCCCACACAAATCCGATTCCCGCAGCCATAGCAGCTGCGCGGCGCAACAATCTCGCCATGTCGTTCCCCCAGCAGTGATGACGTCGCACGCTGTGGCGTCGTTGCCCGGTGCGATCGAAGCAGAGCGTTTTCGAGCGAAGCGGATACCGGTTCGCGTGAAAAAACGCGTCAAACAAAAAGTTTAGAGCGCGTCGCTGTCGGTTTCGCCGGTGCGGATGCGAATCGCGTGGTCGATCGGCGTGACGAAGATCTTGCCGTCGCCGATCTGCCCGGTGCGCGCGGTCGCGGTGATCACGGCGACGGCCTTCTCGGCGATGTCGGAGGCCACCGCGATCTCGATGCGCAGTTTTGGCAGGAAGTTCACGACGTATTCCGCGCCGCGATAGATCTCGGTGTGGCCCTTCTGGCGGCCATAACCCTTCACTTCGGTCACGGTCATGCCGTGGACGCCGATCGCTGTCAGCGCCTGGCGGACTTCATCGAGCTTGAAGGGTTTGATGATCGCGACGACGAGTTTCATGGTCAGGCCTATTCCCCGGGGATGCGCTGCGCCGTATGTCCCCGGCGCCGCGTCAATCTGGCATCTTTCCGGGCAAATGGCATAAAAATGTTGCAGATTGAAGCGGAAAAACGTCTGGCCATGTGAACGGCCGCCTCTGTACAGGGCAGCCGTTCATCCATCACAATGCATTTTTCGCATGGATGCGGTAAACCCGAGCGGTGAACCTAAGCGTCCCTGCGGGTACATAAGTATGTTTGAGGGGGGACGCTTCATGGCGAGTTGGTTCTACGCATCCGAGGGCAAGCAGCAGGGGCCCTATCCGGACGGGCAATTCCGCGACTTGGTCGCGCAAGGCATTGTGCGCCCGGATACGCTGGTGTGGTCCGAGGGCATGGCCGGCTGGCAGAAAGCCGCCGAAATCCCCGGCCTGATCGGCGGCAGTGGTGCGCCCCCGATGATGCCCGCCGGCGGGCCGCCGATGATGGGCGGCGGCGGTTATGCGGGCGCGGCCGGCGGTGGACCGCTGGTGCCTCATTTCAGCGTGTTTGGTCTTCTCGGCCGCAGCATCGTGTTCGTGATCGGCACGATCCTGGTCATTCCGGCGCCGTGGGTCGCGGTCTGGTTCTACCAATGGATCATGTCGCACATCCAGGTGCCGGGCCGGCCTAATTTCGGCTTTGCCGGCCAGCCGATGGACATCTGGTGGGCGTTCATGGCCAACGGGCTTCTGGCCTACGCCAGCTTCACCGGAATTTCGGTCGCGCCGCTCCTTGCGGTGGTCGTCAATGCCGTCCTGGCCTGGGTGATCATGCGTTGGATCGTCGCCAATCTCACCTCGAATGGAGAGCGTCTGCCGGTCTCATTCCAGGGCAGCGCGATCGGCTATGTCGGCTGGTATCTCCTGATGATGATCTCGACCATCACCATCATCGGCTGGGCCTGGGTGATCGCGTTCTGGATGCGCTGGAATTGCCGGAACATCGAGGGCACGCGGCGCGAGGTCGTATTCAACGGCAGCGGCTGGCAGATCCTGTGGCGATCGGTGGTGTTCTCGCTGGCCTCGAGCTTGATCATTCCGATCCCGTGGATGTTGCGCTGGTACGGCCGTTGGTTCGTGTCGCAATTTGCGCTCGTCGACCGCGGCGCTGCCGCTCGCAGCTTCTGATTATCTTCGCTCGCGCACGGAGCCTTCCTGCGCGAGCGAAGACCACCGCTGGGGCGTCCGGCTTACGGGCGACCCGGCCGCCCACGACCGATCAAGCGTGAATCGCCAATTGTGCGGCGATCGCTTCCGCGACCGCGCGCATGTCGCGCGCAAGCGCCAGCGAGGTCGGGCGATCCAGCTGGCTGCCGAGGCCGACGGCTGCGACCGTGTGCGAGATCGTCCCCTTCGCGTTCAGGACGGGCACGGCGACGATCGTCACGCCGGCAATGTAATTGCCGCGATCGATGCTAAAACCCTGCTTGCGCACCTGATCGACCTCCTTGCGCCAGGCATCATAGCTCGGCGCGTTGTGCCAGCGCAGCAGGCGAAAGCGCCTCTCGATCTCCTTGTCCGGCTGGCCGCTGAAGGCGGCGACACAACGGCCCGTGGCGCTGATCAACGCGGGAAAGCGGCTTCCGATGTCGACATGAAGCCGCACCGGCGCCTGGCTGCGCGCCAGCGCGACGACGATCATGTTGTCCAGGTCCGGCACCTCGACACCGATCGCCATGACGCCGTAGCGGCTTGAGAGCTCTTCGAGCTTCGGCCGCATCAGGCTGGGAAAGTCGGCAGCATTCTCGAGCACGGCGCGCGCCAGCGGCAGCATGCCGACGCCAAGGCTGTAGCGCTTGGTCTGCGGATCGACCTGCAGCAAATCCTCTGCCAGCAGCGCGCGCACGATGTGCAACGCCGTGCTCGGCACCAAATCGAGAGTCTCCGCAATCGCCTTGAGCCCCTGCGGCGTGGGGCTGCGGCTGAGCAGGCGGAGGATGGCGACGGCGCGCGTGACCGCGGGGACGGCACGGACGCGGGGTGATTTGGCATTCGGCATGATTGTATCGGTACAACAGCGGCCGCGAGCCAACAACATCATCTCATCGCAGGCGCGCCGGTACGGCTTTGATCTTTCCTGCCGCGCCGCATGCGCAGCAGCGTTCGCCGCGATCTTTGATAATTGTATATATACAATTGACAGTGCTATTTGACAATTAGCGCGTCGTCGGTATCTTGCCGGCCATGACCAAGCTGACCGACTACACAAGCTACGCAGCCGCGCAGACGATCTTCTCCCCGGAGAAGCTCTGGGAATTGTTCGACGGCAATCGCGCGCAGCTGAACATCGCGCATGAATGCATCGACCGGCACGCCGGCCGTTCCAATCCGGCCGTGATCGTCGTTCGCGCGGACGGCCCGGACGAGGTGCTGGGCTTTGCCGAGCTCGCGGACGCGTCCTCGCGCTTCGCGCATGATCTGGTGAGCCGCGGGATCAAGGCCGGCGATCGCGTCGCGATCATGCTCGAACCCTCGCGCGCCTTCTACGTGTCGGTGTTCGGCACCATGAAGGCCGGCGCCATCGCGGTGCCACTGTTCACGCTGTTCGGCCCTGATGGCGTCAAGCTGCGCGTCGACGATTGCAAGCCGCGGCTGATCGTGACCAATGCGGAGAAGGCGCCGCTGCTCGCCGGGATCGGCACCGAGGTGGTGGTCGCCGACGACGCTTTCCTGAACGAGTTGAATCGCTTCGCGCCGCACTTCACGCCCGATACGGCGGCCGACGCGATGGCCCTGTTCCAATACACCTCGGGCACGACGCGCGAACTGCCCGAGGCGGTCAAGCACACGCATCGTTCGATCGTGACGCTGATGGTGGCGGCACTGTACGGCACCGGCCTGCGCCCGGGCGATCGCTTCATCTGCCCGTCGTCGCCGGCATGGGGACACGGGCTCTGGCACGGCACACTGGCGCCGCTGGCGCTCGGCATCACCATCGGGGCCTATGCCGGCAAGTTCAATCCGGAGCGGCTGCTGGCTGCGCTCGAGCAGCACCGGTTCACCAACATCTCGGCGGCGGCCACGCATTACCGCATGATGCGGAATTCGGGTGCCGCGCCGCGCTACCGCTACGTGCTGGAGAAATTGTCGTTCACCGGCGAACCGATCGACAGCGAGACGGCGACATTCGTCAACGACACCTTCGGCCGCCAGGTGTGCAGCATGTACGGCACCACCGAGATCGGCGTGATCCTGGTGAGTTATCCCGGCGCGCGCGATTTCGTCGTCAAGCCGGGATCCCTGGGCAAGCCGATCCCCGGCGGCCGCGTCGAAGTGCAGGATGCCGAAGGGCGGCCGTGCGCGACCGGTGTGACCGGCGAGCTGAAGGTCTGGCGCCGTGACACGTGGATCGCGACCAAGGACCTCGGGCGCATCGACGAGGACGGGTACTTTTATCACGGCGGCCGGGCCGATGACGTCATCATCTCCGCCGGCTGGACCATGAGCGCGGTCGAAATCGAGGATGCGATCCTCAAGCATCCGCAGGTGCGCGAGGCCGCGGCCATCGGCGTCCCCGATCCGCTGCGCGGCCAGGTGGTGAAGGCCTTCGTGGTCACGGAACGGCCGGGCGATGCGGCCTTCGAGCACGAGATTCAGAACGTCGTGCGCCAGCGCCTCAGCCATCACGAATATCCGCGCCTCGTCAGCTTCGTCACAGAGCTGCCGAAGACGCCGGCCGGCAAGGTCAATCGCAAGGTGCTGCGGGACCGCGAAGCAATCAAGCAATCAGAAGCAACAAGCTAGAGGAAGGAACGCCACATGCTGGACAAGATCGAAAGCAGATTTCCGAAGATCACCGAAGAGGGCCTCGACGATCTGCGCAAGCGCATCGGCGTCACCATCGGCGTGACCGCCGAGCCCTGGTGCTACGAGGCGACGCGCGACAACATCCGTCACTACGCGCACGGCATCGGCGACGACAACCCGCTCTGGTGCGATCCCGATTACGCCGCCAAGTCCAGCTATGGCGGCATCGTCGCGCTGCCGAGCTTCCTGTTCTCGACCAGCCGCATCGTGTCCGGCTATGTCGGCGGCATGCCCGGCGTCCACGCCATGTGGTCGGGCGCGGACTGGACCTGGCACAAGGCTGTCAGGCGCAACGACGTGATTTCGACCGAGGCAAAGTTGAAAGACCTCGTCGAGCATCAGACGCGCTTCGCGGGTCGGGCGATCCAGCAGACCTATCACGTCGATTTCTTCAACCAGCAGGGCGACCTCGTCGCCGAAGCGGATAGCTGGTGCTTCCGGACCGAGCGCGACCATGCGCGCGACCAGGGCACCAAATACAGCGAGGTCAAGGCCCGCGCGCCGCGCCGCTACAGCGACGAGGAGCTCGCCGCAGCCTACAAGCACTATGCCGCCGAGCGGATTCAGGGTTCGCGGCCGCGCTATTGGCAGGACGTCACCGAAGGCGAGGCGCTGCCGGTGATGCTGAAGGGCCCGATGACGGTCACCGGCTTCATCGCCTATGCACAAGGCTGGGGCGGTCTCTACATCCGCGCCAACAAGCTCGCCTGGAAGCTGCAGGACGCCCACCGCGGTCTCGGCATTCCGAACCGTTTCAATATCCCCGACTGTCCCGAGCGCGTGCATTGGGAAGAGGAATTCGCGCTCGAAGTCGGCGCGCCCGGCGCCTATGATTACGGTCCGGAACGCTGCTCCTGGCTGACCCATCACCTCACCAACTGGATGGGCGATGACGGTTTCCTGCGCCGCGCGACCTGCAAGATCCGCCGGCACAATCCCGAGGGCGACATCCTGTTCATCAAGGGCAAGGTGAAGCGCAAGTTCGTCGAGAACGGCCGTCACCTCGTCGAGATCGAACAGGAAGCGCGCAACCAGGACGACGAGCTCTCCGTACTCGGCACCGGTATCGTGGAATTGCCAAGCCGTAGCTAACAGTAACCAACTGGGCGAACGAGCATGCCCGCAACCGAACTCACGCGCGGAGCGGTGACCGGCCTCAAGGTCGTCGATCTCTCGCGCGTGCTGGCGGGGCCGCTGTGCACGCAGATGCTGGCCGATCATGGCGCCGATGTCGTCAAGATCGAGCCACCGTCGGGCGATGAGACCCGCGGTCTCGGGCCACCGTTCGATGCGGCCGGACAGGCCGCGTATTTCGGCGCCGTCAACCGCGGCAAGCGCGGCATGGCGCTCGACCTCTCGCGCACTGAAGGGTGCGCGGTGCTCGACGCGCTGCTGAAGGACGCCGATGTGCTGGTGGAGAATTTCCTGCCCGGCACCATGGAGCGCTGGGGGCTCGGCTACGAGGCGCATTTATCCGCGCGCTTTCCGCGCTTGATCTACTGCGCGATCTCGGGCTTCGGCGCTGACGGGCCGCTCGGCGGATTGCCCGGCTATGATGCCGTGCTCCAGGCCATGTGCGGCCTGATGAGCATCAACGGGACGGAAGGTTCGGGCGCCACGCGCGTCGGCGTTCCCATCGTCGATTACGTCACCGGCTACAATGCGCTCACCGGCGTGTTGCTGGCGCTCGCGGCGCGCGAACGAACCGGACGGGGGCAGCGTGTCGAGGTGACGCTGTTCGACACCGCGCTTGGCCTGCTGGTCCCGCACGCGGCGAACTGGATCTGCTCTGGCAACGTGCCCGGCCGCCTCGGTAGCGCCCATCCCAACATCGCGCCTTACGACAAGTTCGCGGCGGCCGACGGCGAGATATTTCTCGGCATCCTCAACGACGGCCAGTTCCGCCGCTTCTGCCAGAAGGTGAGACGCGGCGACCTGCTCGACGACCCACGTTTCCGCACCAACGCCGATCGGCTCCGTCACGTGGCAGCGCTTCGCACCGAGCTGGAGCGGACGCTGGCCGGATTCAAGTCCGATGATCTCTGCCGCGACTTGATGCAGGCCGGCGTCCCCGCCGGCGTGGTCAACACGGTGCCGCAGGCGTTCGCGCAAGCCCATGTCGCCCACCGCGACATGCTGGTTGAAAGCGAGGGCCATCGCGCGCCCGGCATTCCCGTGAAGCTGGCGCAGACGCCTGGGAGCGTGGAGCGACGGCCGCCCCGCTTTGGCGAGCATGCCCGCGACATTCTGGCGGGGGCCGGTTTTGACGAGGCGATGATCGACCGCCTGATCGACGCAGGCATCGTCATGCCGCAAAGGAAGGACACCGCGTAACGATAAGAAGGCGACCAGGAAAACAATCAAAATAAATAATCGGAGGAAACGATCATGCTGAAATCCGCGAGATGGGCCGTGGGATTGCTGGCCCTGCTATGGAGTTGCGCAAGCCTTGCGCAAACGTTTCCGACCAAGCCGGTCAGGATCATCGTTCCCTACCAGGCGGGCCAGGGCACCGACGTCGTGGCACGATATCTGGCCGACCATTTGTCGCGCACGCTCGGCCAGCGCTTCTATGTCGAGAACAAGCCCGGTGCCGGCGGCAATATCGGTGCCGAGCAGGCGGCGCATTCGGAGCCCGACGGCTACACGCTGCTGATGGGCACCAACGCCACCCAGACCATGAACGAGTTCATGTATCCTTCGATGGGTTTCGCGCCTGACAAGGACTTTGCTCCGATCATCCTGGTCGGCAAGCTGCCGCTGGTGATCACGGCCGGTCCGTCGTTTGCCGGAAACGACGTGGTCGATCTGATCGCTGCGGCCAAGACGAAGCCCGACAAGATCGACGTCGCCCTGCCGAGCACGACGGCGCGTGTCATCTTCGAGTTTCTCAAGGATGTGACCGGCGCGCCGATGTTCGGCGTTCCCTACAAGGGCTCGGCAACGGCGATGACCGACGTGCTCGGCGGACAGGTGCCGCTGCTGATCGATACGGTGACCGCGGTGCGCACCCAGATCGAGGATGGCAAGCTGAAGGCGCTCGGCGTCACCGTGCTGAAGCCGAGCGAGTTGTTGCCGGGCGTGAAGCCGGTCGCCGAGCAGGGCGTGCCTGATTTCGAGATGGCGGGATGGAATGCCTTCTACGCGCCGCGCGACACGCCGCAGGCCATCATCGAGCTTCTGAACGGCGAGTTCGCCAAGGCGCTCGCCCTGCCCGAGACGCGGAAGCGGCTGCAAGAGCTGGGCTTTGATCCGGCCGGCGGAACGCCGATGGACCTCGCCCGGTTCGAGACGCGGGAACGGCTCAAATGGGGGCCAGTGATCAAGGCGACGGGTTTGCAGGGCGGCTAACGTTGCAGCGAGATCAGGTTCTGCGCTCGCGCACCGAGCCTTCCTGCGCCACTGAGGCCACCAGCGTACCATCCGGCTTGAAGATGAGGCCGCGGCTCAGGCCGCGGCCGCCTTGCGCGCTCGGCGAATCCTGCGCGTAGAGCAGCCATTCGTCGGCGCGGAACGGGCGGTGGAACCACATCGCGTGATCGAGGCTCGCCGGCATCATGCGCTTGTCGAACAGCGTGCGGCCATAGCGCGCCATGATCGCGTCGAGCAGCGAAAAGTCCGAGGCGTAGGCGAGCGCGCACAGATGCAGCGCAGGATCATCAGGAAGTTTTGCGGCCGTGCGGATCCAGATATGGATGCGGCCGTCGTCGACCTTCTGGCCGAAATAGCGGCCGATCTCGACGGGGCGCAATTCGATTGGGCGATCCATCTCATAGTAGCGGCGGATGAACTCCGGCATCTCCTTGAACTGCGGCTGCTTTGCAACCTCCTCCGCGGTCAGCTTTTCCGGCGGCGGCACGTCCGGCATCTTGTCCTGGTGATCGAAGGCGCTTTCCTCCTCGGCGTGGAATGACACCATGATCGAGAAGATCGCATTGCCGTGCTGGATCGCGGTGACGCGGCGGGTCGAATAGCTCTTGCCGTCGCGCAGCCGTTCGACCTGGTAGATGATCGGAACCTGCGGGTCGCCGGGCAGGATGAAATAGCAATGCAGCGAATGCGGCAGCCGGCCTTCGACGGTCCGGCAAGCCGCAACCATCGCCTGCCCGATCACCTGGCCGCCAAAGACCCGCTGCCAGTCCGTCTTCGGGCTGTTGCCGCGAAACAAATTCACCTCGAGCTGTTCGAGGTCGAGGATCGAAATCAGGTCGAACAGGCTCTTGGACATGGCGTGAACTTTCTTGCCGTCATTCCGGGTCGGGTGCTCCGGAATGATACAATAGGGGCTTCCGCCCTTGTTTCACCTCACTGTTTCGCCCAGCTATAGTCTGCTAGCAAGACCAAGAATTGACTGGGACTTTGGCAGGAAAACTTGGGTATGTCGGTACAGGGTAGCATTGTCATTGGCGGCGGCGCGTTTGCCGGCCTCGCACTGGCTCTGGCGTTGCGTCAGGGGCTGGGACCTGAGATTCCCGTCATCGTCGCCGACCCCGCGCTTGCCACACGGCCGAGCCGCGACCCGCGCGCGACCGCGATCGTGGCCGCCTGCCGCCGCCTGTTCGAGGCGATCGGCGCCTGGGACGACGTCAAGGGCGAGGCGCAGCCGATCCTCGACATGGTGGTCACCGATTCCAAGCTGGAGGACGCCACGCGTCCGGCATTCCTGAATTTTGCCGGCGACGTCGCGCCGGGCGAGCCCTTTGCCCACATGGTCGAGAACCGCCGCCTGATCGATGCGCTGGTGCTGCGCGCCGAGGCCGAGGGCATCGATCTTCGCGCGACGACTGTGGCAACTTACGACGCGCGCGACGCGGGCATCGATGTAACGCTCGGCGACGGCAGCGTGATTGCGGCAAGTCTCCTTGTCGCCGCCGATGGCGCACGGTCAAAACTGCGCGAACGCGCCGGCATCGCCACCCATGGCTGGGAATACGACCAGTCCGGCATCGTCGTCACCGTCGGTCACGAGCGCGATCACGAGGGCCGCGCCGAAGAGCACTTCCTGCCGGCCGGTCCGTTCGCGATCCTGCCGCTCTCGGGAAAACGCTCGTCGCTGGTCTGGACCGAGCGTCGCAGCGAGGCGGCGCGCATCATTGCGCTCAGCGACGAAGAATTTCATGGCGAGCTCGAGCAGCGTTTTGGCCTGCATCTCGGCGAAGTGAAGGCGCTCGACAAGCCGCGCGCGTTTCCGCTGTCCTATTTCGTCGCGCGCTCCTTCGTCGCCGAGCGCCTCGCGCTGGTCGGCGATTCCGCGCATGTCATTCACCCCATCGCGGGCCAGGGTCTCAACATGGGGCTGAAGGATGTCGCAGCACTGGCCGAGGTCGTGGTCGATGCCGCGCGGCTCGGCATGGATCTCGGTGGCACCGACGTGCTCGAACGTTACCAGCGCTGGCGCCGCTTCGACACCATGGCGATGGGCGTTGCCACCAACTCGCTGAACTTCCTGTTCTCCAACCAGTCGACGTTGCTGCGCACCGTCCGCGACATCGGGTTAGGTCTCGTCGACCGCGCCCCGCCGCTGAAGAATCTTTTCATTCGGCAAGCCGCAGGGCTGACGGGCGAGATACCGCGGTTGCTGAAGGGCGAGGCACTGTGAGGGCGAATGGTGAGTAGCGAATAGCGAGTGGATCCATTCGCTACTCGCCATTCCCTATTCGCCGCCCTCAATCGATCTTGCGCGCCTCTTCCGGCAGCATGATCGGGATGCCGTCGCGGATCGGATAAGCGAGTTTTGCGGACCGCGAGATCAGCTCCTGCTTGGCGGAATCGAACTCCAGCGGGCCCTTGGTCAGCGGGCAGACCAGGATCTCCAGCAGCTTGGGATCGACGCTGTTTTCGGGGCGTTCGGTGGGCGCGTTCATTGTGGTCTCCGACGGTCGGTTGCCTCTAGCACAGAAAACCGCGGTCTAGGCGGAAACCATCCGCATAATTTCGTCGAGCAGGCCCTGGAGCCGTGCCGCCGGCGCCGGCGTGCCCGACAGGGCAAAGCCGAGAAACGTCCAGTACAGGATCTGCCCGCGGGCCTGCGCGGTCGCAGGCGCAAGTCCGCGTTTCTCCAGCAGCCGCTCGATATAGTCGATCCTGCGGCGGTCGATCGCGCGGACCGCGGCTTGCGCGGCGGCATCGAACGCCGCCCAGTTGCGCACGGCACGCTCGACATCGAGCCGCGCGCCAAAAGTCCGCCGCAGCAGCGCTTGCAGCGGCTCGTCGCTTCCGGCTTCGACGTCGGCGATGATCTGCTCAGCCGCAATCTCGCGCCAGCGTTTCAGCACGGCCGCGTGGAACGCGCCGAGATCGGCAAAATGCCAATAGAAGCTGCCGCGCGAAACGCCCATGGCCTTGGCGAGCGGATCGGCCTTCAGCGCCGTGAAGCCGCTCCTGGCGAGCGCCTTCACGCCTTCCTTGATCCAGTCGTCGGCGGAGAGCTGCTCGGTCATGTCGGGTCCCGCAATTCGACCATACACTAGTGTATTGACAGCCGGCGAACCAGCGCTTATCTCACCATACACAGATGTATGGACAGATTCTCGGGAGCTTTGTCGATGCGTGATCTTTTGCTCCAAGGTGCCGGCGTCGCCGCCATAGCCGTCGCCGTCATCCATGGCACCCTCGGTGAGACCAAGGTGTTTCCCCGCGCCCGGATCGAGCCGGAACGGCTCCGGACGCTGATCCGCCTGGTCTGGCAGGCCTCGACCGTCGCCTGGATCGGCGGTGGCGTGCTGCTGATCGCGGCGCCCTGGATGGACTCGGAGCCGGCACGCCGCTGGATCGTCACCACCATGGCCTGCGTATACGGCTTGTCGGCGCTCGCCAACGCATGGGCGACGCGTGGCCGGCATTTTGGTTGGATGGCGCTCAGCGCCGTCGTCGCGCTCGCGGTCGCCGGCTACTAGCAACGCGACTCTGGCCCGTGAGACGTAAGGCCGCAGCGTCGCACGAAATGCACGCTGAACACGGAGCGCGCTGATCTTTTTCGGATCGTTAGAATAACTCTAAAGCAATCCGGCCCCAAACCGGATTGACTTCACCCTCTCCTTTGCTTCCTTCGGCCCCGCTTCGCGCCGCGCGCGCACGACAGAGGAGGAGACGTTCGTGAAGGTCATTCGTGTTGTTGCAATTGCACTGACGGTCGGCATTGGGATGAGCTCGGCGGCCATGGCCGACGGTTTCAGGGATTGCACCAAGCTCGACAAGGCGTCGTGGAAGCCGGCGAGCGAAGCCGAAGCCAAGGCCAAAGCGCTGGGTTACGAAGTGCGGCGCTCCAAGATCGAAGGCTCGTGCTATGAAGTCTACGGCGTCAAGGAAGGCAAGCTCTACGAGCTGTTCTACAGCCCCGAAGATCTCAGCCTGAAGAAGACGGTTGCCAAGTAAGGTTTCAAGTAAGGCTTGAGGATAGTCCCGGCTTGATCGACGAAGCGGTGCCAGAAGCGCGCGGGGCGTCCGACAGGACCCCCGCGGATCGAACGGTTTCGCGGACGGTCGCAGTCTGGGACCTCCCGCTGCGTCTGTGGCATTGGGCCTTCGCGGCCAGCATTCTGGCCGCGTGGTTCACCCCGACCGTTTACGACAGGCTTCACCGCATCGCCGGCTACACGGTGCTCGGGCTCCTGGCCTTCCGCCTGGCCTGGGGTTTTTTTGGAAGCCGCTATTCCCGCTTTCGCATGGTCGGCGTCAGGCTTCGGGCCGCGCCGCGCTATCTCTGGAATCTGCGCCGGGGCATGACCGGCCGCTATATCGGGCTCAATCCGGCCGGCACTCTGATGCTGGTGGCCCTGCTGCTGGCCATCGCCGTCTCGGCCATCACCGGCGCGATGTCGGTGACGGTCACCTTCTTCGGCCTGTGGTGGGTCGAGGACACTCATGCCTATGCGTCGGACGCGGTCATCGTGCTGGTCGTGCTGCACGTGTTGGGCGTGGTGCTGATGGGGCTTCTTCAGCGCGAGAACCTGATCCGCGCGATGATCAGCGGACGCAAGCGCATCCGGCATCACAGCTGAGTGTCACTGCAACGGCGGATCGCCGCTGGTGCGTTTCTTGGCGAGGTCCATCTCGGTGACCGCGATCAGGATCTCGGCGCGGGTCTTCAGATCCATGGCTTCCAGCATGGCCTGCTTCTCCGCGGGGCCATAGGGCGACATCATCGCCAGCGCATTGACGAGCGCTTCGTTCGGCGCGCTCTCGACGCCTTCCCAATCGACCTTGAGATTGTTGGCCTTCAGAAAATCCGACAGCACCGTCAGCAGCGCCTCGCGGTCGACCTCGTCCTCGCCTATGCGCGCGGTGAAGTCGTCGATGAAGGTGAAGAAATCCACCTTGCACTGCCGGTAGGCGGTGAGCACTTCGAGCTCCTCGACCACCTTGAAGCGCGAGACGCCGGTGAGCTCGAGGATGTAACGGCCGTCGCCGGATTCGGCGAGCTGGGTGATGCGGCCGACGCAACCGACCCGGAATAGCGTCGGCTTGTCGGAACCCTTCGGCGAGTGCGCGATATCAGGCTGGATCATGCCGATCAGGCGATGGCCGTCGCGGAAGCTGTCGTCGACCATCGAGAGGTAGCGCGGCTCGAAGATGTTGAGCGGCATCTGGCCGCGCGGCAGCAACAGCGCGCCCGGCAGCGGAAACACCGGAATGATCTCGGGGAGGTCGGCGGGTCCGCGATATTCGATGTTGATCGGCATCTGGTCCCCGCTGACGTCGCTCGCGCGTCTTCCTTAAGAAAACAGGATGATCGACAAGCGCTTGCGTCCCTCGACGGTTGCATCATCCGCGCCGCCCCAGGCCTCGAAGAACTGCACGAGCTGCTTGCGGGCGCCGTCGTCGTTCCATTTGCGGTCGCGCTTGACGATCGCAAGCAGCTGCTCGGTGGCGGCCGCGCGGTTGCCCTGCGCATTCAGCGCGGTCGCAAGATCGAATCGCGCCTGATGATCGAGCGGGTCCGCCGCGACTTTCTGTTCCAGCTCCGCCACCGGCCCCAGCGATTCAGCCTGCTCGGCGAGATCTATCGCGGCCTGCACCGCCTTCACGGCAGGGTCGTTGCGCTTGGACTCCGGCACCATGGCGAGCGTCTGCTTGGCCTGCTCCATCGCGCCGGAGACGGCGTAGCATTTTGCCAGCCCGGCGAGGGCGGCGATGTTGGTCGATTCATGCTGCAGCACTTCGGCGTAGATCTGGGCGGCCGCAGCGGCATCGCCCTCGGCGAGCACGGCCTCGGCCTCCTGGAGAATCTCGGCGATGTTCGCCTCGCCCGGCGCCGTGACGCCCTTGGTGACCTTTTCGATGAAGGCGTTGATCTGGCTCTCCGGCACCGCGCCCATGAAACCGTCGGCGGGCTGACCGTTGACGAAGGCGATCACGGCAGGGATCGACTGGATCCCCATCTGGCCCGGGATCGCCGGATGCTGGTCGATGTTCATCTTGACCAGCTTGACCTTGCCCTTGGCCGCCTTGACCGCCTTTTCCAGGATGGGGGTCAGCTGCTTGCAGGGACCGCACCACTCCGCCCAGAAGTCGATCAGCACCGGCTGCAGCTTCGATTCCTCGATGACGTCGTTCACGAAGGTCTGGGTCGTGGTGTCCTTAATCAGATCGGCCGCAGCCGGGCCCGCTCCGTTACCCTGGTCGATGATCGTCACGGGATTCCCTCGTCTGATGTCTGGAATGGCGGGCTCTTTAGCACGTCGCCAATGCATATGCTTTGTCGTCGGCTCCTAAATTGGGCCGGGACGGCCGAATTTCAATCCATCGGGATCGATTCGCCGGTTCTGGGGCATTTCCGGGCCATTTGGCCGCATTCGGGGTCCATATAGGGCCCGGATCGCGAATCTATCCCGCCGGTAGCTGTTGCATTCCCCGCCCGGTTTTGGCATACGACAGCCGTTGCCGGGCGCGTCACGCGGTCGACACAGGATGCGGGTGTAGCTCAGTGGTAGAGCACGACCTTGCCAAGGTCGGGGTCGAGGGTTCGAGCCCCTTCGCCCGCTCCAATTTACCTCTTGGCAGATTTTGGGCTGTTCAGCGCCGGTTCAGGCGGCTCCTGGTTTAATCCGGAGCGTTCCGTCAGGGTCGCAAAATTGATCCGGAACCCGGGCAAATCCTTGCAGGTTTTGTAAATAAGCTTAAATTACGATCCAGAGGTTGCATCCTGAGCGGATGCGGAGTCAGACGATGATGAAAGCCCAAATTTTTATGCTCGTGATCGCGCTGATGCTCTGCTTGCAGAGCGTGGCGATGGCGAAGACGATCTAGCTCACCCCTATTTTGTCTTCGCCTCTGAGAGCTTGGCTTGGCTTCCTGCGTCCGTCCAGGAGCAGGTATCGCCGACACGATTCGCAACAGTTCTGATTAATTGGCGCAAGTGGTGCTCTTGTGCCTTGTCGAGTTCGTTCACCTCTATGGTTGGTTGCACGGATGCCGAAGCTTCGTTCACATAGAACAACGCTGCGGTACAATTTTGTACGCTGACGCGATTTCTATCCGGCAAAAGGATGGAGGTTAGCGCTATAGCCAAGTCCGCCTGCAGCAGAAAATCTGGATCAATCTTGATGTCGGACTGAAGATCGAGGCCCTCGTCCTCATGCAGATGAGCCTTCATTCTGGCGTTCAATTCAACTGTGAACAGGCCATCAATATTTGCGACGGGAAGGTTCAGCCGAGCTTGCAGCATTGCTTGTAATCGGCTTGCTGCCTTTACCCAGCTTTGGCGATGTCCTTCGGGAATTTTTTCGTCAGCTAAGATATGACGAACGTAGACGTCAACTTCGGCGGTAAGCGTCGCAAATGAGTTTCTGAGAAAGATGCCATAAATTGTCGACATGTTCTTCGCATCTTTCTTGCGCTGCTTTTCCTCCTCTGTGACTTGTTCTGGCGTTTTGCGTTCTTGCGAGTCTGCCGAGGCCCTCTTTTCGATCTCGTCTAACCTCGACCCGCTACGTGCCATCAAGACATCAACGCCGTGAATGGCGTACTCAATCTGCGATCGTACCAGATCAAGAGGCAATGACCCGATACTGTTGAGCCATGAGTCCGTGACCTGATAGTGGAGATTTATGATCCCGGGCGTTATGTCGTCGTCGGATGGGTCAAAATCACTGAGAATATTCAGCAGGAAATCAGCTTTTTCTCCTTCCCCAGAAATCAAGGCAACTAGGTCTGCCGCTGCACCGGTCAAATATGGGTCGAAAATCCTCAAGGAGCGAACCGACGCCTTGTTGACCTTTTGTTGTTTGTCCAACGCGTTTTTGTAGAGCAGAGCGACTTGATCGGCTGCGATCGTATTTATCAACGTTCGAGAGTAAGCAGGCTCAATCGCGGGTAAATCTTCTTTGCATTCGGGATATGCATCGCGGACGCGCTTAATGAAGGGAGCAGATTTGCGAGGCAACGAAATCAGAAAAGTCTTTAAGAGACTCGACGTAAGCAGGCGATCATCACGATGAATCTGCAGCAAGAAGTCCTGCCAAGCCGAGCTATAAAGTGACAGGTCGGGGTCATGAATAGCTTCGTTCAGGGCATGTGCCCTCGCTAAGCAAAGAACAGATGAAAGCACCGGGTTGACGTATTGCTCGAATATCAACGAAGCGATTTCACCCGATTCCTGTTGAATATCGACAATTGTGGGAGAGCTTAGATCCCGCCGCGCCAACCCTCTCGGCGAGCTTGCCGATATAAAATCTTCTCTAAATTTCTTGTACTGCCTAACAGCAATCTTCTCGCGGAATTCTCTTAGATTGAGGCGGGCGTCTCTCAACGGCAAGGGTCCCTGATCCCCGAATGTCGCCTCCACGGTCCCGAATTTGAACGACTTCAAATACAGCAGCAGATCCGGTCTCACGACGAATAGACCGATCGCAATCAGTCCGACCGCCAACGCGCCCTGCAACGCCCAAGCCGTGCTGCCGTCTTTGTCTCCGATGACGGCATTTCCCAACCGCCGTCCAAAGTTGCCAAGTTGCCGCCGATATTGTCTGAAGACAAGTCCGCTCAGTATCCCGACAATAAATGCCTGAACGCGAATACCGACAAGGTATGACTTTACGACGAGCACGCACTGGAGCAGCTGAGCGTTGTCGGTGGCTGCGGCAAAAGCGATCACGAGCAACGCGATCACGATCAAGGCCGCGAGCCATCGTCCGAGGGTCTTAACGGAAGGTCGAACGAGGTCTGTTGAGCCTTCTTCGTGCGGCTGAATAGCAGGCGGGTACCCGTATAGCGCCGCGAGAACCCTTTGGAGTGCCAGCAATGCTTTTGTCAGAGCGTTAAGCTGATCCAACGAGCTGGCATCCAGAGCCTGCCGCCGACGCTCCGATCGCCAAATCTTGTAAAATTGCCAGATAAACCAACCAAGAAGAACGCCAGTCAGCCACCACGCGACTAAAAACATCTTTGCACCCCATAATGGGTGCAATCCTAATATAGGGTGGAACCATCTTACAACCGTCGTCGCGACACCTCCGCGATCACTTCTGGCGTCAGGATCGAAGATGACGATTCTCATCACCGGCAGCGCGGGCCACCTTGGGGAGGCCATCTTGCGGACGCTCCGGGCGGGCGTGTCCCCTGTGCGTGGGATAGACCTGAAGCCATCGCCCTTCACCGATGCCGTGGGCTCGATCGTCGACCCCGGCTTCGTCCGGGAGCAGATGGATGGCGTCACCGCCGTCATTCACACCGCGACGCTGCACAAGCCGCATGTGGCGACCCACGGCAAACGGGACTTCGTCGACACCAACGTCACCGGCACGCTGAATCTGCTCGAGGCGGCGGTAGCTGCCGGTGTGCGCAGTTTTGTTTTCACCAGTACCACCAGCGCGTTTGGTTCGCAGCTTCGCGCCGAGGCCGAAGAGGCTGCCGTGTGGGTCACCGAGGACCTGCCGCCAGTGCCGAAGAATATCTACGGCTCCACAAAACTGATGGCGGAGACCCTGTGTGAGCTGTTCTTCCGCGAGCGCGGCCTGCCGGTGGTTGTCTTACGGACCTCGCGCTTCTTTCCCGAGGACGACGACGATCCGGCGATGCGCTCGGCTTACCCGCTGGACAACGCGCAGGCCAACGAGCTGCTCTGTAGGCGCCTGGATATAGCGGATGCGGTGAGCGCCCATCTGCTCGCCGTCGAGCATGCGCCGAAGATCGGTTTCGCCCGCTACGTCATCTCCGCAACGAGCCCGTTCGAGCCACGCCATCTCGCGGCCCTGGCACGCGACGCGGCCGGCGTCGTGCGCGAGCTCTATCCGGATTGCGCGCAGCTTTATGCGCTACGCGGCTGGCGGCTCTTCCCCGGGATCGACCGCGTCTATGTCAACGAGCGCGCGCGGCGCGAGCTGGGCTGGCGGCCTGAATTCGACTTTGCTCATGTGCTGAACAGCCTGCATGCCGGAACCGACTTTCGCAGCGCGCTGGCGCGCGAGGTCGGGTCGAAAGGCTATCACGAGACGATTTTTGACGACGGGCCCTACCCCGTCCGGCTGCCTCCAAATTAAGCCGCACGCCATTATGATTCCGCGTTGCAGCGAGATCATTGCCGCTGCATGCGCGGCGGGAGGAAATCTGTCTCAATTTTTATTGAGCGCAACTACTGCGCACGCGACGCGCTTCTCAGCGCTCGCAGATGTGCTAACCTTTTCGCGCCTGCCTCTCAGGCGGACTCCAAACTTCGCCTCTCGACTAGCCATAATAAAATAACGTGCAGCCCTGACGGCTGCCATAGGGGAGTGACGCGATGACATCGATGTTCAATCGATCCGTGTTGGCGCTTGCGGCCGTGGCCCTTCTTGCGGGGACCAGCGTTGGCAATGCGCAGGACAAGAGCAAACCGCTCAAGAAATACGAATCCGGCACCAAGGAGTTCTGGACCCATCCGCCGGATGACTGGTTCCTCGGCGACGAGACCGAGGCGCAAAAGGGCCTCGCGCCGCCGTCGGGCCCGCCGACCGGCGCGTCGGAGGCCGAGCTCGCGGCGATGATGAAGAAGATCAAGCTGCCGGCCGGCTTCAAGATCGAGGTCTATGCGCCCGGCGTTCTCGCCGCGCGGCAGATGGCCTGGGGCGACAAGGGCACGCTGTTCGTCGGCTCGTTCGGCCTTGGCAACGTCTATGCCATCAAGGACAACAACGGGAAGAAGGAGGTCAAGACCATCCTGAAGGGGCTGAACATGCCCACGGGTCTGGCCGTCAAGGATGGTGCGCTCTATGTCATCGCGGTCGACAAGCTGATCCGCTACGACGACATCGAAAACAAGCTCGACAATCCCGGCGAGGGCAAGGTCGTCTATGACGACATGCCGTCCTATGCCGCGCATGGCTGGAAGTACATCGCGGTCGACAAGGACGGCTGGTTCTATTTGCCGTTCGGGCCGCCCTTCAATGTCGGAATCCCGCCCACCAGCGTGTCGCAGATCCGACGCGTCGATCCCAAGACCGGCAACGCTGAAATCTACGCGCTTGGCGTTCGCAACTCGGTCGGCGGCGACGTCGATCCGCGCAGCGGCAAATACTGGTTCACCGAGAACGCGCGCGACTGGATCAGCGACGATCTGCCCAGCGACAAGCTGAACATGATCTCGAAGATGGGCGAGCACTTTGGCTATCCCTACTGTCACCAGGGCGATCTTCCCGATACGAAGTTCGCGATGGGCCACAAATGCTCCGAGTTCACGCCGCCCGTGCTGAATCTCGGCGCCCACGTCGCTCCGCTCGGCATGAAGTTCTATACCGGCGACCAATTCCCCGCCGAGTACAAGAACAACATCCTGATCGCCGAGCACGGCTCCTGGAATCGTCACAAGTACCAGGGTGGCAATATCACGCGCGTGATCGTCGGGCCCGACGGCAAGAATGCCAAGAAGGAGGTGTTCGCTTCCGGCTGGATCGAGGGGGACCAGGGCTATCTCGGCCGTCCCAATGACATCATCCTCGCCAAGGATGGATCGATCCTCGTCGCCGACGACTGGGCCGGCGCGATCTATCGCATCAGCTACAGCAAGAAGTAGCGCGCTGCTGAAACGGAGGCTGCGGTGGCCGGGAGGTGCCGCAGCCTCTTTTCCTTTCAACTTTGTTGCCGTTCCGGATTGCGCGCCAGCGCAAGTCCGGAACCCATATCCACGAACCGGGGTTATGGATTCTCAGATGCGCAATCGCGCATCGCAGCTTGTGCTCCGCACGCCCCGGAATGACGAGTTCGATAGATCGGAATCCCAATCATGCGCCGGCAGTTCATCTCGCACGCAATCAGCGTGGTTGCGTTCGCAGCATTCGCATTCGTCCCGGCCCGGGCCGCCGACAATGCCGCGATCAAGGAGAAGGCCGCTGTCTGCTCCGGCTGTCACGGCGAGAACGGCATTTCGCAGACGGAGAACATCCCCTCGCTGGCGGGCCAGCCGGATCAGTTCATCCAATGGCAGCTCGTGTTCTTCCGCGCCGGTTCGCGCAAGAACGACCAGATGCAGCCGATCGCCGAGGAAATTACCAACGAGGACGTCCGCAATCTCGGCGCCTATTTCGCGGCGATGACGCCGCCGACAGCGGCGGAGGACAAGGATCCGGACCTGTCGAAAAAGGGCGCGCAAGTCGCCGTCGGCCGCCGCTGCGCTTCATGCCATACCGATAGCTTCGCCGGCACCAAGGCGGTGGCGCGGCTGGCGGGCCAGCGCGAGGAATATCTCGTCAAGGCGCTGCATGATTACAAGAGCAGCCAGCGCGTGGGTGGCGGCGGTGCCGCGATGGCCGATGTCGCCTATCACATGAGCGACGAAGAAATCACCGCCGTCTCGCACTATCTCGCGTATTTCAAATAGCGTGTGGCTGTAGCCGCCAACACAGCTCGTTGTCCCGGGGCGCGCAAAGCGCGAACCCGGGACGACAGCGGAGTGGGTGGCTACTACCTACCCCGCCCGTTGCTTCTCATACGCCTTCAGATGCGTATACGCGATGCGCAGCTTCGGCACCGGCACCTTGGCGGCATCGGCGCGCGCAATGAGGTCGCCGATCACGTGATCGGCTTCGACCGGCAGGCCCGCCTTGACGTCGCGGAACATCGAGGCGGTCATCGGCGAGCCCTCGGTCGTGATGTTACCCTTCACGCGCTCGAAGAACGGCCCGCCCGGCGTGTAGCCCGACGCGGTGGCGATTGCGCTGGTCTCATCGAGCATGCCGAGCAAAAAGTCGCGACCACCGGGGGCCGCCAAAATGTTGCCGACGGAGGTGCGCATCAGACTGGTGCTTGCGGCGAGCGAGGACAGGAACACCCACTTTTCCCACATGTCCTGCATGATGTTCTGGCTGGCGGTGGCACCATTGATGCCGCTCTTGAAGGCCTCGTCGATCGCCTTGACCCGGTCTGACAGTTTTCCGTCGCGCTCGCCGAAATTGATCGACTGCATCGGCTGGAGCTGCACCACCTCGCGCTTCTCGTTCAAGGTCGCGGCGATGGCGCAGAGGCCGCCGAGCACGCGCTCCTTGCCGAATTTGGCATCGAGCGTGTCGAGATGCTTCATGCCGTTCAGCATCGGAATGATCGCGGTATCAGGTCCGACCGCCGGTGCAAACGACTTGATGGCGTCGTCGAGGTCGAACGCCTTGCAGCTGAGCAGCACGACATCGAATTTCTCCTTGAGCGCATCGGCCTGAACCGTCGGCGGATTTTTCAAGGTGACGTCGCCATTCGGGCTCTTGATGACGAGACCGGCGCTCGCGAGTTCGCCTGCGCGGCGTGGCCGAACCAGGAAGGTGACGTCGCAGCCAGCCTGCAACAGCCTCCCACCAAAATAGCCACCGATGGCGCCGGCGCCGACCACGAGAATGCGCATGGAATTGTCCTTGTTGTTGCTATTGGCGGCCTATCTATAGGCGTCATTGCGCGCGAAGCGAAGCAATCCAGAATGGTACCGCGATCACATTCCGTCGCCGGAGAAGGAAGGGATTACGTCCCCAACACCATCTCCTCGACCTCGCGCAGCTGCTCCTTGCCGAAGAACATCTCGTTGCCGACGAAGAAGGTCGGCGAGCCGAACGCGCCGCGGGCAACTGCCTCCTCGGTATTCTTGATCAGCTTGCCCTTCACCTCGGGCTCCTGCGCGCGGGCGAACAGCTTTTGGGCATCGAGACCGGAGGATGCCAGCGCCTTGGCTGCAACCTCAGGGTCGTCCATCTTCTTCGGCTCGCGCCACATGTGGTGGAAGGCGGCGTCGACGTATTTCTCGAACACGCCTTCGAGCTGCGCCGCGATCGCCGTGCGCATCAGGTTCAACGTGTTGACGGGGAAGTTGGGATTGAAGACGTAAGGCTCGACCTTGAAGCGCTTGACGAAGCGCTCGGTCTCGATCCCCTGGAATTCGCGCTTGTTCTTGACGCCGGCGAGCGTCTCGACCGGCGACTTGTTGTTGGTGGACTTGAAGATGCCGCCGAGCAGGATCGGCACATATTCGAACTTGACGCCGATGCGCTGCTCGATCGCCGGTATCGCGAGATGGCTGAGATAGGCGTTCGGGCTGCCGAAATCGAACAGGAATTGCGGGGCTGTGCGGGTCAAAATCATTCTCCCTGACCGAACTTTCTGATCTGGCTTTTCAGCCATTGTGGCGCAGGGCGCGCCACAGGTCTACCGTTTAATGACGGTCATAATATCTTGATCGTCAGACCAGACGCCGGATCGCCCGCTTGCGCCACACCAGCAGGTAATAGCCCGTCTGCAAAATAAACATGGCGCAGAACACGATCGGATACGCCGCCCACACGCCCTTGAGGCCGACGGTGCGACTCAGGATCACGGCGGCCGGCAGCTCGATCGCGACGATGGCGAAGATCGAGAGCAGCATCGGCGTCAGCGCCACGCCGGCAGCGCGCATCGCGCCTGAGAATACAGTGGCCATGCCGAACGGCACCGAGCTCCACAAGGCGATGAAGAGCAATTCCTTCGCCAGATCGAGCACGGCGCCGTCCGTGATAAAGATGCCAAGCACGGCGCGCGGCGCGAGGTAGATCAGCGCGACCAAGCCGCCGGTCAGAACGAGGTTGAACGCGAGGCCGGTCCGCACGATGCCGTCGAGCCTGGTCCTGTCTCCGCCGCCGATCGCCTGCGCGCCGAGGATCGAGACCGCAATCGAAATCGACAACGCCGTGAACTGCGTGTAGCCCATCACCTGGTTCACCGCGCCGTAAGCCGCGGTGGCCTCTGACCCATAACCGTTGACGAGGCCGAGCAGCACCAGCTCCGCAATCGCCATCACTACCATGCCGATCGCGCTCGGCAATCCGATGCCGAGGATTTTTCCCAGCACGGCGCGATCGAGTCGGAGATGACGCAGTAGCGCAGCATCCGGCGCCAGCGCATGTTTCTTCCGCAGCAGATAGACGGCCAGCGCGAGCAGCGTCAACGCGTTGGCGATTGCAGCCGCCCAGGCCGGGCTGGTGATGCCGGTCGCGGGCACTCCGAACGAACCGCGGATCAGCATCGGCGTCAGAATCAGGCCGATTGTCGTCGACAACGCCAGCGCCAGCAGCGGCGTGAGCGCGTCGCCGACGCCGCGGATCATCGCCGTCATCAGCAGGAAGACGAAGCCGAGCGGCATCGTCAGCAACATGATGCGTGCATAGGCGCTGGCCTGGTCGAGAATGTCTGTGGGCGTGGCGAGCATCATCATCAATTGGCGGCTGAAGATCCCGCCGGCGAGTGCAATCGATATCGATAGCAGCAGTCCAATCGCGAGTGTCGTACCCGCGATGCTCCTGATCCTGCCGTGCTCGCCGGCTCCAAACGCCTGGCCGATCAGCACGGTGGCGCCGGTGCTCAGGCCCATCACGAAGGCGAACAGGAAGAACATCACCGGGAAGAACACCGAGACCGCAGCGAGCGCGTCGACGCCGATCATCTGGCCGAGATAGACATTGCTGACCGTGCCGAACAGCGATTGCAGCGCGTTGCTCAGCATCAGCGGCGCGAGAAAGCGCAGGAACGTTTTCCAGAGCGGCGTGGCGACGGACATGGATGCGCCTTTCATCAGGACGTGCGAAGCCGTTGCCGCGCAATGCGCGGCTCGGCCGGCGATGGGGTTGTGAAGAGGCGCGCTTTAAGCGCGGTCACTGTAGGCGAGCTTGACGATGTGATCGCGGATGGCAGTAGGCCAGTCGGCGATCAGTCCGGTGAAGCGTCGCCGATCATCCGCGAACAAAGCCCGCGAGGCTTCCTCGAATTGCGGGAGGTTGCCGGCCATCGTCGACATGAAGTGATAGGCCGCATCGCGCGCCTGCCGCTCGCGGTCCTTGTCGCCGCTGACACGCCTTGCCTCATCGACGAGCTTTCGCAAAGCGACCGACGCACCGCCCGGCTGGGCTCCGAGCCATTCCCAGTGTCGCGGCAGCAGTGTCACCTCGCGCGCGACCACGCCGAGTTTTGGACGGCCGCGCCCACGCGGCTCGGCCGGTGCTGCAATCTCATCAACCGGCGGCGGGATAAGCTTCGCCAAACGCGCCAGCACCTCGCGATCCCCACCGCGCAGATCGAAGTCGATCGATCGGCCGGTGTCGTCCTCGAAGATGATGATGGGTTCGTCCGGCCGCGGCGCCATCCGCTTGACGACCAGCGCGACCTCTCCTGCCGGCCCGGATACCAGGCGACGCTGCCCCTGGAAGGCAGTGAAAGTCTTTTGCATTGAAATCATTGCCATATTGATCGACGTTGGCCTTTTTAATACCCGGGTAAATCAGTGGGGTCAATATACCCGGGTGAAAATATTCGTCCGGATGGCTCGACATTGCGTTCCCGGACTGGCACGAACGCGCGTCCGATCGACCACGCCTAGCCTCGGGGACCACGCGATGCTGACTGTTCATCACCTCAACAATTCCCGCTCGCAGCGCGTGCTGTGGCTGCTCGAAGAGTTGGGTGTGCCCTACGAGATCGTGCGCTATCAGCGCCAGCCCGACATGCGCGCGCCGAAGGAGCTGCGCGCGATCCATCCGCTCGGCAAGTCGCCCGTCATCACCGACAACGGCAACACCGTCGCTGAATCAGGCGCGATCATCGAATATCTCATCGCCACCTACGGCAATGGCCGGCTGATCCCGCCGCCGAACACGCCGGATCGGCTGCGCTTCACTTACTGGCTGCACTATGCGGAGGGATCCGCGATGTCGCCGCTGCTGCTCAAGCTACTGTTCACGCTGATGCCGAAGCGCGCGCCGGCGCTGCTGCGACCGCTGGTGCGAAAAGTCTCGAATCAGGCGCTCACCACGCTGGTCAATCCGCAGCTCAAGCAGCACATGGATTATTGGGAAGGCGAGCTTGCGAAGAGCGAGTGGTTCGCCGGCAACGAGTTCACCGCCGCCGACATCCAGATGAGCTTTCCGCTGGAGGCAGCCCAAGCACGTGGTGGGCTCGAGCTCGGCCATCCCAAGGCGATGGCATTCCTGGAGCGCATCCACGCACGGCCGGCGTACAGCCGCGCCCTCGAGAAGGGCGGACCGTACCAGATCGGACGGTAGTTCGCTTTCACTAATCCGCGTGCAACACGCGGCCCTTCGTCTCCGGCAGCGCAAAGGCTGCGATGAAGAACAGCGCGTAGGCCACGACCGCGAACATCGCGATCGCATTCGCAAGCGACGTCGACGCTGAGAGCGAGCCGACGAGGAACGGAAACAGCGCGCCGATGCCGCGGCCGAAATTGTAGCAGAAGCCCTGGCCGGAGCCGCGCAGCCGCGTCGGATAGAGCTCGGTCAGGAACGCGCCGATGCCGGAGAAATAGCCGGAGGCGAAGAAGCCGAGCGGGAAGCCGAGTACCCACAGGATCTCGTTGGTGAGCGGCAGCTGCGTGTAGAGCAGCACCACCGCCATGGCGCCGATCGAGAAGATCAGGAACAGATTGCGCCGTCCGATCCGGTCGGCAAGCCAGGCGCCGGTGAGATAGCCGATGAAGGAGCCGATGATCAGCGTCGACAGGTAGCCGGTCGAGCCGACGATCGACAGATGCCGCTCCTTTGTCAGGAATTGCGGCACCCAGAAGGTGACGGCGTAATAGCCACCCTGACAGCCCGTCGCCATCAGCGACGCCAGGATCGTGGTCTTCAGGATCGGGCCGGAGAAAATCTCCCAGAGCGCCGGACGATCACCGCTCGCGGCCTGCTTCGCGCGGGCCTCAGCCGCGATCTCCGGCTCGGTGACGGAGCGGCGAATATAGAACACCAGCAGCGCCGGCAGCGCGCCGATCACGAACATCCAGCGCCATGCCGTCTCCGGAGGCATCAGCGAAAACAGGATCGCCTGCGACAGCACCGCGAGGCCCCAGCCGACCGCCCAGCCCGACTGCACCGAGCCGACCGCGCGTCCGCGATATTGCGGTCGGATCGCTTCGCCCATCAGCACGGCGCCCGCCGCCCACTCACCGCCGAAGCCCAGGCCGAGCACGGCGCGCGCGATCAGGAGCTGATCGAAATTCTGCACGACCGCGCAGACCAGCGAGAATACGGAGAACCAGATGATGGTGATCTGGAGCGTCCTGACCCGGCCGATATGGTCGGAGAGATAACCGCCGAGCCAGCCGCCGATGGCGGAGGCCAGCAACGTCACGGTGCCGGCGAGGCCCGCCGAGGCCGCATCGACCTTCCACAGCGCGATGATGGTGCCGATCACCAGCGGATAGATCATGAAGTCCATGCCGTCGAGCGCCCAGCCCGCGGCGCAGGCCCAGAACGTCCGACGCTCCGGCGCATTCATGTCGCGATAGAAGGCGAGAAGGCTGGTGTCTTCGATCTCCGCGCGCTCGATGCGCAGGTTCGGATCGGCTGCGGTCATGTGCGTTTCCCCGGCGTTTTTTCTTTGGTCGAGGGGTGGTAGCACGCGCGGCAGCGAGCGCAAGATGTCGGACCATGCAGGGATCGGGTTACTGTCCCGCTGCCTCCGCGCCGCGCGAGCGCGGATCGGGCGCGCCGAGGGGGCCGTTCGGGGTCACGAGAATCGAATTGGCCGATGTCTGCCCCATCGGCTCGACGATGAGGTGGTCCATCGCCTTCAGCTCGAACAGGACATCGTCGGGAAAGCCGCGCTCGATGCGGACCTCGTCCGGCAGCCATTGATGATGCAGCCGCGGGGCGGCCACGGCAGCGGCCACGTCCATCTTGTAATCGAGGACGTTGACGATCACCTGGAGCACGGTCGAGATGATGCGGCTGCCGCCCGGCGAACCCGTGACCAGCACCGGCTTGCCGTCCTTCAACACGATGGTCGGCGACATCGAGGACAGCGGCCGCTTGCCGGGGCCGGGCAAATTCGCCTCGTAGCCGACGAGGCCGTAGGCGTTGGAAGCACCGACCGCCGCGGTGAAATCGTCGAGCTCGTTGTTGAGCAGCACGCCGGTGCCGTCGGCGACCAAGCCGACGCCATAGCTGAAGTTCAGCGTGTAGGTGTTGCTGACGGCGTTGCCGCGGCTGTCGACGACCGAGTAATGCGTGGTGTTGGTGCCTTCGCGCGGCGCAGGAGGAGCGGACACGATATCCTTGGACGGCGTGGCGCGATCTGTCGAGATGCCGATGCGCAGCTTGGTGGCATAGTCCTTCGCGGTGAGTGTCTCGATCGGCGCCTTGACGAAGGCGGGATCGCCGAGATAGCGCGCGCGGTCGGCATAGGCACGCTTCATGGCTTCGATCAGCAGATGCAGCGATGCCGGCGAACCCTGCTTCAGGTCAGCAAGCTGATAGCCTTCGAGGATGTTGAGGGTCTCCATCAGCACGATCCCGCCGGAGGATGGCAGCGGCATCGAGACGATGTCGTAGCCGCGATAGCTGCCGCGCACCGGCGCGCGGATCACGGCAGAATAGGATTTCAGATCGGCCGGCGTCATGATGCCACCGGCCTCGGCGATGGCCTTGGCGAGCTTTTCGGCGACCGGCCCTTCATAGAAGCCGCGTGGTCCCAGCGCCGCGATAGCCGACAGCGTTTCGGCGAGATCGGTTTGCACCAGCCTGTCGCCTTCGCCGAGCGACGTGCCATCGGGACGCGAGAAGATTTTGGCCGAGGAAGGCCAGCGCGCGAGCCGCCGGTGCCACCCCGGCAGCGTGTCGGCCATGTCGTCGGTGAGGACAAAACCGTCGCGGGCGAGCACGATCGCGGGCTCGAGCAATTGCGCCAGCGTGAACTGGCCCGAACCATATTTTTCCAGCGCCAGCGCAAAACCCGCAACGGTGCCGGGCACGCCGACGCCAAGTGCGGAATCGCGCGACTTCGCAGCATCAGGCTTGCCATCGGCGTCGAGGAAGATTTGCGGCGTGGTCGCCGCCGGCGCGGTCTCACGATAGTCGATCGTGATGTCTTCGTGACGCTCGGCCGAATGGATCACCATAAAACCGCCGCCGCCGATATTGCCGGCGCGCGGATAGGTCACCGCCATCGCAAAGCCGGTCGCAACCGCGGCATCGACCGCATTGCCGCCGCGCCGCAGGATGTCGGCGCCGACCTGCGCGGAGATCTTCTCCTGCGCCACCACCATGCCGTGCTCGGCGGGAACGGCGTGCACCGTGTCGAGTGCAGGCGGGACATAGGCCCGTCGCGCATCCTGCGCGGCGGCCGACGCAAGACCAAACGCCAGAGTGGCAACGAAGGCGAAAAATGCCCGCCGTGTCGAAAATGACGCCATCATCAAACTTCCGCCGTTGGCCTTCAGTCTCTCTGGGCCAGTTCACACGCGTCATTGCAATGCTATACGGTTTGCCCCGAGAGAGGCAAAACTGTTCGTGATGAGGACTATGGAATGACGACGATCGCCCCGGATGCGCGCTTGGCCGGCGCGCAGCGGACCTATCCGCCGCGCGCAGCCGTCGTCAGCTGGATCTTCTTCGACTGGGCCGCGCAGCCTTATTTCACGCTGATCACGACCTTCGTGTTCGCGCCCTATTTTGCCACGAGCATCGCGCCAAATCCTGCCACCGGACAGTCGCTGTGGGGCTTTGCGATGGCGGCGGCGGGTCTCGCGATCGCGCTGATGTCGCCGCTGTTGGGGGCCATCGCGGATGCTTCAGGCCGCAGGAAGCCGTGGATTGCGGGATTCGGCGCGCTGCTGGTGCTGGCGTCCTGCACGCTGTGGATCGGCAAGCCCGGCGATCCCAGCATCATTCCGCCCCTGCTCACCGCGGTCGCGCTCGCCAGCGTCGGCGCGGAATTCGCCACCGTCTTCAACAATGCGATGATGCCGACCCTCGTTCCGCCGGAGCGCATCGGCCGGCTCTCCGGCACCGGCTGGGCTACGGGTTACATCGGCGGCATCGTCAGCCTCATCATTGTGCTCGGCTTCCTCGCGGCGAATCCGGAGACCGGACGCACGCTGCTCGGCCTCACGCCGCTGTTCGGGCTCGATCCCGCAACCCATCAAGGCGACCGCGCCGCGGGACCGCTGACCGGGCTGTGGTTCATCATCTTCGTGACGCCGATGTTCCTGTTCACGCCGGATTACCCGGCCAAACGTCCGGTGCGCGAGGCGTTGCACGCAGGCCTTGCCGAGCTGAAGCAATCGATCAGGAGCTTGCCGCAGCAGAAGTCGCTCGCCGCGTTCCTGCTCGCCAACATGATCTACACCGACGGCCTGGTGTCGCTGTTCGCGTTCGGCGGCATCTATGCGGCAGGCACCTTCGGCTGGCACACGATCCAGATCGGCACCTTCGGCATCATGCTGGCGATTGCCGGCACCTTCGGCGCATGGCTCGGCGGCAAGCTCGACGATCATCTCGGGCCGAAGCGGGTGATCGCCGGCAGCTTGCTGCTCCTCCTGCTCGCGGTAGCGGCGATCCTGCTGGTCGACAAGGACAGCGTGCTGTTCGTCAAGGTCGGGCCGCCGCTGCCGGGCGCGCCGATGTTCTCGAGCGCCGCGGAGCGGGCCTATCTGGTGCTGGGCTGTCTCATCGGCGCTGCCGGCGGCCCGCTTCAGGCAGCTTCACGCACGCTGCTGATCCGTCTCGCGCCGAAGGACCGCATCGCGCAGTATTTCGGCCTCTTTGCGTTGACCGGAAAAGTCACGTCCTTCATCGGCCCGCTGCTGATCGGCGTGATCACCGCGGTAACAGCGAACCAGAAAGCCGGCATGGCCGTGCTGGTGGTGTTCTTCGTTGCGGGGTTCGCGCTGCTGATGCGTGTGCGGGAGTAGCCGCGCTTCACCGTCACTCCGGGCTCGCGCCAAGTGGCGCGGCCCGGAGTGACGGCGAGATCAGTGCCGGAAATGCCGCGTCCCCGTGAACACCATGGCGATGCCGTGCTCGTCGGCGGCCTTGATCACCTCGTCGTCGCGCATCGAGCCGCCGGGCTGCACCACGGCGGTAGCGCCGGCCTCGATGCAGGCGAGCATACCGTCGGCGAAGGGGAAGAACGCGTCCGACGCCACGACAGAACCCTTGGTGAGCGGCTCGGCGAGCTTCAGCTCATTCGCGGCATCCTGCGCCTTGCGCGCCGCGATCCGCGCTGAATCCACGCGGCTCATCTGGCCGGCGCCGATGCCGACGGTGGCGAGGTCCTTGGCGTAGATGATGGTGTTTGACTTGACGTGTTTTGCGACACGGAACGCGAATTTGAGGTCGCGCATTTCGGCATCGCTAGGCGCACGCTTGGTCACGACCTTGAAAATCATGTCATCGACCACGGCGTTGTCGCGGCTCTGCACGAGCAGACCGCCCGCGACCGTCTTGGCGGTGAGGCCCGGCGCGCGCGGATCGGGCAGGCTGCCGGCGAGCAGCAGGCGCAGATTCTTGCGCGCACCGATGATGGCGATCGCCTCCTCGCTGGCGTCGGGCGCGATGATCACCTCGGTGAAGATTTTCGTGATCTCGCGCGCGGTATCGGCATCGAGCGCGCGGTTCATCGCGATGATGCCGCCGAAGGCCGAAGTGGAATCGCAGGCCAGCGCCTTGCGATAGGCGCTGACGGGGTCGGATCCTTCCGCGACGCCGCAGGGATTGGCGTGCTTGACGATGACGCAGGCCGCGGTGCGCTTGGCGTCGAACTCGCCGATGCATTCATAGGCCGCATCGGTGTCGTTGATGTTGTTGTAGGAGAGCTCCTTGCCCTGGAGCTGCCGTGCGGTGGAGACGCCGGGGCGCTTGTCGGGCGTGGCATAGAACGCCGCGGTCTGGTGCGGGTTCTCGCCGTAGCGCAGCGACTGGATCAGCTTGCCACCGAAGGCGCGAAAATCGGGCGCGTCGATTTCGAGCTGCCGGTTGAACCAGTTCGAGATCGCGGCGTCATAGGCTCCGGTACGCGCGTAAGCCTTTGCGGCAAGCCGCCGGCGCAGTTTCAGCGTGGTCGCGCCATTGTTGGCGGCGAGCTCGTCGAGTACGGCCTTGTAGTCCTCGGCCTCGACCACGACGGCAACGTCGTCATGGTTCTTGGCGGCGGCGCGGATCATCGCGGGGCCGCCGATGTCGATATTCTCGATGCAATCCTCGAAGCCCGCGCCTTTGTCGACGGTTGCCTCGAACGGATAGAGGTTGACGACGAGCAGATCGATCGGCGCGATGCCGTGCGCCTTCATCGCGTCCGCATGCTCCTTGTTGTCGCGGATCGCGAGCAGGCCGCCATGCACCTTCGGATGCAACGTCTTGACGCGGCCGTCCATCATCTCGGGGAAGCCGGTGAGGTCGGACACGTCCTTCACCTTGAGGCCGGCCGCAGCGATTGCTTTCGCGGTGCCGCCGGTCGAGACCAGTTCGACATCATGCGCGGCAAGCGCTTTTGCGAACTCGATCAGGCCGGTTTTGTCGGAAACGGAGAGAAGAGCGCGGGTGACGCGACGGGGATGGTCAGTCATGAGCAAGATCCTCTGTCTTAAGGAGTGTCTATGCCCAGGCGCGCGGCGTCTCAGTCCCGCGCTTCCCGATGGTGCTCCATCCAAGGTCGCCAGTCGCGCGAGCGTGGGCTCGATAGCAGTTTTCAGCCGGTTTCACAACGCCCGACAGGACTGGCAGACGCGCGTTTACAACGGAAGTTCCGGTTCACGCCGGGCGTTGCGGCGGGCATTGGTGACCGCCGGCGAAGCGCTCGAGCGAACAAAGCTCCAGCGGATCGAGGGCGCCTGCCGCGCATCCTGCCGGATCACGATCTGCGCGGTGCGGCGCGGGCCGTCATTGCCGGCCAGGAACACACTGTCCTCAAGGTCCACCTTGTCGTCCAGGGCTTCGAAGGTCCAGACGTCGCGGTTCGGCAGCACCAGCATGACGCCGCGGGCATCCGACAGCCGGCTCGCCTTCACCGCGGGATGCAGATGAAAGCGCAGCGCGAAGTCGGCATCGGCGCCCTTGAAGCGTCCGCCCTGCGGCGGTGACAGCGTGTCCTCGCCGTCGATACGCGCGCCATCATTGGAGATCATCAGCACGCGGCGATGGATCGCGCCGAATTTCGCGAGATAGCCGTCATGCGAGGTCGTCAGCAGCGTGCCGTTCTGCACCACCTCGCGATAACTCTCGACCTCGACAGGCCCGCTGGTGACGGGCGAACCGTGCAAGAGCCGCTTCATCGCCGACATCTCGACGAATTGGCATGAGGAGGTGTCATGATAGGTCAGCGTCGAATGCGCCGCCGTGCCGCGCGCGAATGGCCGCCAATTGTCGCGGCCCGTGGTCGGCATGCCGCAATTGGTGACGATGCGACTGATGCCGGACGACAGCTCGAACGACAGGCAGCCGGCATGGGCGTCATGGCTGACGCCGGCCGACGGCGGCGGACCGGTGTCGACGATCACAGTGGTCTGGCCGGCATCGAGTCGCTGGAAACCGGTATGCGGCATGTTCGCCATCGGCGTGCCGTGGGTATCGTCGTAAGCGAGCAGTGTCGCGAGCAGGTCCGAGGACGTCGCGCTCATGCCGTTGAACAGCGCGAAATTGCCATCGCCGTGCCGGAAGAAGCGCAGCATCGGCATCATGCGGTCGATCGCGTTGAGCAGCGCCGGCGGCGGTGCGATGTTGCGCGCGGCAAAGGTCTGCCGCAGCGGCAACAGGTCGATCAGGAGCTCGATCAGCGCGCCTGGATTGCGGGAGATGTGGCCGCCGTCAGGCAGGATCTGCCGCTGCAATTCGTCCGAGAGCTTTTTCGATGCGCTGCGGATCTGACCCGCCTGGTTGGCGAGGCAGAGTGCCGCGTAGCACAGCGCGATCAGCACCTGCAGCTTCGGCACCCCGTCGGGGATGTTCACCATGGTGTAGCGCAGCAAGCGGATTTCGCGTGCCAGCGCGCGCAAGTAACGGCGATAGAATTTGTTGTCAGTGTCGTTGAGCACCAGCGGCGCTTGCGACAACAGAGAGATCACGCGACGCGCCAGCACGTCGGCGCGCCGCGCGACGGCACGGCGCTTATTGGCGGGGTTGGCGATCCAGTCCTCGACCAGCGCGCGCGCATTGGCCCGCGTCAGCGCGGTGTCGGCGGCGCGTAAATGGCGCAGCCAGCCGAAGCCGAGCAGTGCGACCTCCCAATCCTCCGACGGCGGTTCGAGATCGAAGATCGAGCGGCCGTGGCAATTGACGATCTTGCCGGCGAAGACGAAGCGGCCGGCATAGATCTCGGCGGCGCGGGTCGCATCCGCGGTGCGCAGATCATGCGGCGCGATGATGAGCCGGTCGGTGCGGCCCGGCCAGACCCGCGACAGCGCAACGGAACCGCCGCTCGCGCGCGCGAGCATGTTCCGCGCGAAGCGGTTCATCACCAGCGTCGAGATACGTCTGCGTTGAGCGACCGACACGCCTTGCCTTGTAGGGGGAGAGGATTCCGACGAATCCTTATTAATCCCAAAATCGGGCTTCTGACACCACCTTGAAAGCCCTCGAATCAGTACAGCGGCAGCAAAAACCGGTGCAAAATCAGGATTTAACAAGCCGGGCCGCGAAAAATCCGTCGAGCCCGCCGAGCTTGGGGTCATCGTGCGGCAGGTGGCTCGGCAGGGTCCGGAGGTCGCCGTCGGCGGTGATGATCTCGCCGAGTCCGGAAACCTCAGTGGCATCGACCGGCACGCGGCGAAGCGCTGGCTCGGCAGTCAGCAGCGCGGCGACAGCCTGCTCGCCTTCCTCGGGTTCCAGCGAACAGGTGCAGTAGACCAGCGTGCCGCCGGGCTTGAGCAGCGAGACGGATTTGCGCAGCAGTCGTTGCTGGAGAACGGTCATCGCAGCGATGTCGGATTCCTGCCGGAGCCAGGAGACATCGGGATGGCGGCGGATCGTTCCGGTCGAGGTGCAGGGCGCATCGATCAGGATTCCATCGAAGCCATCCGCCGGACCCGCCCATTCGACGGCGTCGGCGACGACAGTCTCGGCCTGGAGCGACAAGCGCGCCAGGTTTTCGCGCAGGCGCGCCACCCGGGCCGGCGATCGATCGATCGCCGTGACGTGCGCGCCTGATAGCGCCAGTTGCGCGGTCTTGCCGCCGGGCGCAGCGCAGAGATCGGCAATGGTTTTGCCCTTGATATCGCCAAACAAGCGGGCCGGCAGCGCGGCCGCGGCGTCCTGCACCCACCATTGTCCTTCGGTGAAGCCGGGCAGCATGGTCACCGCGCCGTGCAGCACTGTGCGCACCGATCCTGTCGACAGCACCTCACCGTGCAGCCGGGTCGCCCATTGCGCAGCGTCGGACTTCACGGTCAGGTCGAGCGACGGCTCATGGCCGAGCGCCAGCGCCATGTCCCGCGCGGTCGCCTCGCCGTAATGCGCGCTCCAGCGCGCGAGCAGCCAGGGCGGCAGGTCCAGCGATTGCGCGGTAACCTCTTCGACCAGCGCTTTGCCCTCGCGCGCGCAGCGGCGCAGCACGGCATTGACGAGGCCGGCATAGCGCGCAGCGCGCCGGTCGGATTGCACCAGGCGAACGGAGAGATCGACGGCGGCGTGATCGGGCACGTCCATCCAGAGGATCTGGGCGGCGCCGATCAGCAGCGCGCTCTGCGCGCGCGGTGCGTCGGAGGGAATGCCCTTGTCGAGCAAGCGCGACAGCACGTGGCCGAGCGTGCCGAGCCGACGCAGGATGGTCGCAACCAGACGCCGCATCAGCGCACGGTCGCGGTCGGCCAGCGTCTTCAATCCGGGATGGGCCCCGGTACCGTCGAGCTGCTCATCGAGCGTGCGGTGCTTGTGCAGCACGCCGTCGACGATGTCGGCAGCAATTCGCCGCGCCGCGAGACCGGGCACTTCGGACGGAGGGGCAAAACGTTGAGATGGCATGCGGAAGCAAGGTTCTGAGCGAGCGGCAGTTCCGCCGATATGGGCGCATGCCTTGAGAAAGGCCAGCTCTGACATGCGAATATGCCAAATGTAAGAATGGCCTCTGGCGTTTGCAGCCCTCCACGGCCATTTCAGCATTGCGTTATTGGACGTCGCGCATGTCGTGACCCTGCGATAGGAACTCGGACGATGAACGACCAGACTTCCGCTCCCGATCGCAAGCCGTTGCCGCCGGCCGCCCAGCGCGCGCTGGCCGAAGCCGAGGCGCGCCGGCAGGCCGCCGCGGCTCATGTCGAGGCCGCGCCGAAGGAATTGCAGGGGCCAAAGGGACCCGAACCCACGCGCTATGGCGATTGGGAACGCAAAGGCATCGCCTCGGATTTCTGACGCTCCGGTTTTTGCCGCTCCGGTCACATAGGGCTCTCTTGCCGGCCCGGCCGACTCAGCCCTAGCGTGCGAGGATGTCGCGCTTCGACCCCGGCCATCCCTATCGGCCTTCCTACAACGGCTCGCCTTTTGGCCGCCGCTTCTCCGGATTGCTGCCATGGATGTTCGTGGTCGGGATCGCGGTGGCGATCGTGCTCACCTTCAGGCACGGGACGAATTGGCCGATCCCGCACCCGACCGATGGTCGATCGCGCGATGCCGAGATCATCCTCCAGCAGGCCGGCAATCCCGATATTCGCCAGCCGGTCGATGTCATCCGCACCATCGACGGTGACACCTTTCTCGCCCGTGTGCATCAGCGCGACGGACGAGATCTCGTTGCCCGCGTTCGCCTGCGCGGCATCGATGCGCCTGAGATGAAGGCGTCTTGCCAGCAGGAATTGGACAAGGCCGAAGCCGCCACGGATGCGTTGCGGGCGCTGCTCGGCCAGGGCGGCGTCACGATCTATAATCTCGGCACGGAAAAATACGGTCGCGTCCTCGCTGATGTCGCGACCAAGCGCACCGCTAACGTCTCTGCCATGCTGCTCGCCGGCGGCTATGCGCGCAGCTACAGTGGCGGTCATCGCGACGGCTGGTGCGCGCGCAGCTGGCGCTTTTGGTAACAAAAAAGCCGCGCAAATGACGCGGCTTTTCTAATTCTGTTCCGATCCCGGAGATCAGCGCGCCACGACCACCGTCGTTCCGACGGAGACGCGGCTGTAGAGATCGGTGATGTCGTCGTTGAGCATGCGGATGCAGCCATAGGAGACGAAGCCGCCGACCGAGCCCGGCACGTTGGTGCCGTGGATGGCATATTCGCCGCCGGCCAGCGTCATCGCGGCAACACCCATCGGGTTGCGCGGCGAGCCGCCCGGGATCACGTCGGGAAGCTGCGGCTTGTCGCGCTTCACCTCGGCGGGCGGCGACCAGGCCGGATTGCGATACTTGCCGTCGATGCGGGTGGTGCCGGCCCATTGCTTGCCGGACTTGCCGACACCGACCGGATAGCGCACGGCGTGGCCGTCATCGAGAATGAGATAGAGCCGCCGCTCGCTGGTTTTGACCAGGATGGTGCCGGGCGAGTAGTTGGCCACGTGCGATCCCACCATTTCCGGCCGCGCCTGCGCCGCCGTCGACATCATGACCCCTGCCCCGATGGTGGCGGCCAGCGCCACAGCAACTTTCATCGACATCGATACTTCCCCCTGCCCCAAACGGATCGTCCAAATCTACGCAGTACGCGGCAATTGCCCGCTCACCCCGACATTCTTAACCGCGCTTGTTAACCGGATGGTTTCCACGCGCGGCTGCGGAGGGCCAGCCAGCAGAGGGAACAAAGGAAATGTTCGAAACAAAGTAAATGACTTGAAAACAACACTCGGCCGGAAAGATGCGGCCGTGCCCGCCCGCGCCCTGACAAGAGCGTGAGGATGTGAACGTGGGTTGTTTCGGGGAAAGCGAGCTGGCGCGAAAGGCAGTCTCGTCCGGACGCGGCGCAGCGCGAAGCGGTGCGACGCAGAGCCGGGACCCAGAAAGCAACACATCCCGCTATGGCATGGGCCCCGGCTCTGCAGCGCACCGCGAAGTGCGCGCCGCGCTGCGTCCGGGGCACGAGCTCGGCTTACGCCGACTTCTTGTTCTGCCGGTTCTTGACGAGATCGTCGACCACGGCGGGGTCGGCCAGCGTCGAGGTGTCCCCTAAGCTGCCCGGTTCGTCCTCGGCGATCTTGCGCAGGATGCGGCGCATGATTTTGCCCGAGCGGGTCTTGGGCAGGCCAGGCGAGAACTGGATCTGGTCGGGCGCGGCGATCGGGCCAATTTCCTTGCGCACCCAGGTGACGAGCTCCTTGCGCAGCTCGTCGGTCGGCTGCACTCCGGCCATCAGGGTGACATAGGCGTAGATGCCCTGGCCTTTGATGTCGTGCGGGTAACCGACCACCGCGGCTTCCGACACCTTCTCATGCGCGACCAACGCGCTCTCGACTTCCGCGGTGCCCATGCGGTGGCCGGAGACGTTGATGACGTCGTCGACGCGCCCGGTGATCCAGTAATAGCCGTCGGCGTCGCGGCGGCAGCCGTCGCCCGTGAAATACTTGCCCTTGTAGGTCGAGAAGTAGGTCTGCTCGAAGCGGGCGTGATCGCCATAGACCGTGCGCATCTGGCCTGGCCATGACCGCGTCAGGCACAGATTGCCTGACGTCTCGCCGTCCAGCACCTTGCCGTCGGCGTCGACGATCTCAGGGACGACTCCGAAGAACGGCTGCGTCGCCGAGCCCGGCTTGAGTTTTGTCGCGCCCGGCAGCGGCGTGATCAGAATGCCGCCGGTCTCGGTCTGCCACCAGGTGTCGACGATCGGGCAGCGGCCGTCGCCGATGACGCGGTGATACCACTCCCAAGCCTCGGGATTGATGGGCTCGCCGACCGAGCCGAGCAGGCGGAGCGAGACACGCGAAGTCTTCTTCACGGGCTCGTCGCCGCTTTGCATCAGCGCGCGGATCGCGGTCGGCGCGGTGTAGAAAATGTTGACCTTGTGCTTGTCGATGACGTTCCAGAATCGCGAATTATCCGGGTAATTCGGCACGCCTTCGAACATCAGCGTGGTCGCGCCGTTGGCGAGCGGCCCGTAGAGAATATAGCTGTGACCGGTGACCCAGCCGAGGTCGGCGGTACACCAGTAGATGTCACCGTCGTGATAGTCGAAGACGTATTGATGCGTCATCGCGGCGAACACGAGATAGCCGCCCGAAGTGTGCAGCACGCCCTTGGGCTGGCCGGTCGAGCCCGACGTATAGAGGATGAACAGCGGATCTTCCGCGTGCATGTGCTCGGCCGGGCACTCCGTCGTCACCATCGCCGCAGCCTCGTGATACCAGAGGTCGCGCGTCGGGTTCATGTCGACCGTGCCGCCGGTGCGCTTGACCACGACCACCCAGTCGACGCCGTCGGCTTTTGCCAGCGCCGCATCGACATTGGCCTTCAGCGGCACCTTCCTGCCGCCGCGCAGGCCTTCATCCGCGGTGATGATGACCTTGGACTGGCAGTCGTTGATGCGCTGGGCGAGGCTGTCGGGCGAGAAGCCGGCAAACACCACGGAGTGGACCGCACCGATCCGCGCGCAGGCGAGCATCGCGTAGGCCGCTTCCGGAATCATCGGCAGATAGATGGTGACGCGATCGCCCTTCTTGACGTTGCGGGTGCGCAGGATGTTGGCCATCCGGCAGACCTCGTCGTGCAGCTCCTTGTAGGTGATGTGCTTCGACTGCGAGGGATCGTCGCCTTCCCAGATGATCGCGGTCTGTTGGGCGCGCTTGTGCAGGTGACGGTCGATGCAATTATGGGCGACGTTGAGGATGCCGTCCTCGAACCATTTGATCGAGATGTTGCCGGGCGCGAAGGAGACGTTCTCGATCTTCGTCGGCGCATGCATCCAGTCGATGCGCTTGGCCTGCTCCGCCCAAAACGCGTTCGGGTCCGAGATCGAGCGGGCGTACATGTCCTTGTACTTGGCCTGGTCGATCCAGGCGCGCTTCGACCACTCCGCGGGGACGTCGTAAATCTTCTCGGACATGTTTCCCTCCACATACGGCAAGCCAAACGCTGGCGACGCGCAAGCCGACTTGATCGTTGAACCGATTATGCGTCCGCGTAACCGGACCCGACAAGGTGCACAAGCTGGACCTTCGGCGAGCCGCTCGCCATGCGGAGAATCAAGCCGCACGGGCAGGCTGTCGCAAATCTGAAACAGGCTGAAAGGCAGCTTTCGGCTCTTTACCCAATCTTGGGAATAGCACGGCGCAGAGCCCCATGCGCCCCTCGGAGGTATTTAGGAACCGCTTCTCACCGATTCGGGACTCGCAATACGGTTCGGAACACCCTAAGTGGCTAACCCGGGTCCCCAGAGACTGTCCAAGAGACCCTCAAAGAGACCCTTGGAACAAAAATCAGAACAGCGGCATTGATCGATAACAGGCAGGGCTAAGGCTTAAGACTATGATGGATCAGCAGAATCTCGGGACGATACGGCCCGCTTCAGCCGATCCTGCCGCTATTGCGCTGGCCAAAGCCCTCGGACAATGGCCGAAACCGGCCGGTTCCAGCCGTCCCAGCCCGAAAAAGGTCTTCGACACGGCGCCCGCGGCGACGGTCGAGGCGCTCGCCAAAGAGCTGGGCCTGCGGCTCGGCGATCAGAACGAGCTGAAGATCCGCCGTATCAAACGCGGCAAGGGCTATTCCTTCGTCCGTCCCAACGGTGCCCATATCCGCGACGCCCGTACCATTCGCCGCCTCCACGCCATGGCGGTGCCGCCGGCCTATCGCGAGGTGCGCTACTCCGCCGATCCGAGCACGCATCTCCAGGCGGTGGGACGCGATGCCGCGGGCCGGCTGCAATATCGCTATCACGCCGACTGGGAGAAGGTCCGCGAGCACCGCAAGGCGCATCGCCTGGAAAAGCTCGTCGGCGCGCTGCCAAAGATCCGGCGCAAGGTTTCGGCGTTCCTGTCGGCGGACGAACCGACGCGCGAATTCGCGCTCTCGGCGGTGATCGAGCTGATCGCGCGTACCGCGATCCGCCCCGGCAATGAATCCTACGCCCGCCTCAACGGCACCCGCGGCGCGACCACGCTGCTGAAGTCGAACGTGACGCTCGAAGACGATTCCTTCGTGCTGACCTTCAAGGCGAAGGGCGGCAAGGCGGTGCGCAAGGAATGCGACGCGGCCAAGCTGGTGCGCGCCATCGGCATTTTAAACGGCGTTCCCGGCAAACGGATGTTCCAGTACCGCGATGCCTACGGCATCGTGCGCGCGGTCAGCACCACGCAGGTGAATGCGTTCCTGCGTGAGATCGCCGGCATCAAGATTTCGCTGAAGGATTTCCGTACGCTGATGGCGTCCGCTGTCGTCGTGGAATCGTTGTCGCGGATCACGCCGGCGGTCAGCCAGCGCGGCCGCAAGAAGCAGGTGCTGGAGGCGATCCGCGCCGCGGCGGACAAGCTCTCCAATACGCCGGCGATCTGCCGCAAGAGCTACGTCCACGACACCATCGTCACCGCCTTCGAGGACGGCATCCTGGAGCGCTTCGCCGCGACGATGAAGGGCCAGCGCTCGCAGGCGCGGCGCGAGCAGCTGTTGCAGCAGGTGGTGGCGACCGCGGCGGTGTAACCGTAGCAATTCGCTACATCTTGTCCGAAACACCCCTGTCCGGACCGGGATCGCTGCCCGCCGCTGCACTCGTGAGCCGACCCAGATAGTGCGCCCATCCTGTCGCGTGCGCGGCCGCCTGTTCTTCGGTCGGCAGCCCGCTGTGGGTCATGCGCAGCAGCGTGCCGCCGTCGCGCTCGATCAGGTCGATCTCGACCAGGCTCGAGCCGGGCGGCACCTCCTGACCGCCCTCCCATCCGAATGTGTAAGCGAGGCGATGCACCGGCACGACCTCGCGGAAGGCGCCGCGGGCAACGCCGCCACGCGGGCCGACTCCTTTGAGCAGATAAAGCCCGCCGGGATGCGGCTCCGTGGTCGCATCCGAGCCCATCCAGCTCAGGATTTTCTCGGGGTCGGTCAAATAGGCGAAAACGGTGGCACGCGGGGCTGCGATCTGGGTCTCGCGTTGCACTTTGAACGGCTCGATCATCGGCGATCATCCCTTCGCTGACACAGGCACATGGCGGCGCCAAAGCAGGGCGTCAAGGATTGCCCGTGACAAAGACGGTCCACCTTCGCCATCATCGGGTCATGCAACTCTCCCCGACCCTCGCCTGGCTGGTCGATGCCGCCTCCGATAGTTCCGGGGCCGACCGCCTGCTCGCGGAACTCGGCGCACATCTGGTCGCCGACGGCGTGCCGCTTGCGGCAGGCAGCCTGACATTGGAAGTGCCGCATCCGCTGATCGCGAAGCGGACCTGGCTGTGGCGTGCGGACAACGGCCGGGTGATCGAAGCGCTCGGCTTCGCGCCGGGCGGCCTTTCGCCCGACCCGCCCAACGATGCCGGCCGTCGCTGGCTGCGCGACATCGCAGGCGGCGAGGTGCACGAAGATGCCGTCGGACGGCCCGATGGGCCGCTGCTCGGCTGGATCGGGCCGCGTCCGTTCACCGCAGACGAAACCGAACAATTACGTCAGGCCGCACGCTTTGCCGCGACACCGCTTGCTGTGCTCGCTGCACGCGCCACGTTGCGGGCGACACTCGATGCCTATCTCGGCAAGCGCAGCGCGGAGCGTGTGCTGGCGGCACCGCTCCGACGTGATCTCGGCGAGACCATTCAGGCCGCGTTGCTCTATGCAGATTTGCGCGGCTTCACGACCTTGTCCGAAACCACCCCACCCGCCCAGGTCATCGCGGCGCTCGATGCCTGGTTCGATCGCATCGCGGGTGCCGTTCACGCCTTCGGCGGCGAAGTGCTGAAATTCATCGGTGACGGTGTGCTCGCGATCTTTCCGGTGGTCGAGGCGTCACCGCGCCGTGCATGCGAGGCGGCTCTGCGTGCGGCAGGCGCGGCCGAAGCCGGGATGGCGTATCTCAACGCGGAGCGTGGCGCGCAAGGATTGCCGCCGCTGTCTTTCGGTGCGGCGCTTCATCTCGGCGAAATGCTCTGGGGCAATATCGGCGCCGCCAACCGGCTCGACTTCACGGCGATCGGTCCCGCCGTCAATCTCGTCAGCCGGCTCGAGGGATTGTGCAAGCCGCTCGGCAGGACGGTGCTGGTGTCGGGCGCGCTCGCGGCAGAGACGGAGATGCCGCTCGTCGCGCTCGGACCGCATTCGCTGCGCGGCATTGCCGCGCCGTGCGAGGTGTTTGCATTGTCCGAGCTGAAAGCCCGGATATCGTAGCCCGCACGAGCGTAGCGACATGCGGGGTCGCCGCAGCAGTCCCCGATATCGCTTCGCCCATCCGGGCTACGGCAGCTTCCTAAACCCCGCCCATCTTGCAGACGAGCTTCCACTCTTCCGCCGTTACCGGCTGCACCGACAGGCGCGAATATTTCACCAGCGCCATGTCGGCGAGCTTCTTGTCGGCCTTGATCGCGGCCATCGTCACCGGCGTCTTCAGCGGCTTGTCGGCCTTGATGTCGACGCAGACGAATTTCTCGGTCTTGTCGGTCGGATCGGGGTAGGCCTCCTTGATGATCTCGGCGATGCCGACGATCTCTTTACCTTCGTTGGAGTGATAGAAGAACGCCTTGTCGCCCTTCTTCATATTCACGAGGTTGATGCGCGCGGTGTAATTGCGCACGCCCGTCCAGGCTTCGCCCTTGGCGCCCTTCGCCACCTGCTGGTCCCAGGACCACACCGATGGTTCGGATTTCACCAGCCAGTAGTTCATCGCAACCTGCCCCAATCTCGGAACCGCCATCCGCGTGCCGCGATGTTATAGCGGCACGGCTGCCCGCGACAAGCGCGGGCAGCCGATATCCATTGCGGGACTCACTCCTTCAGATACCGATCGAAGAACTTTGCGATGTCGGTGAAAGCTTCTTTCGTCTCCGGCGCATTGATATTGAACTGGTACTGCGCGTGAGACTGCCCCTCATAGACATTGAGATCGGCAATCACACCGGCGCGGCGCAATTTGCGATGCGTGCGAACCGTGTTGCTGAGGAACAGGTCGCGCGTACCCGATGTCAGGATGGTCGGCGGAAAGCCTTTGAAGTCGCCATAGATCGGCGAGATATAGGGCGTCTTCAGGTCTGTCCCGTTGGCGTAGAGCTTTGCGGCGCGGCCGAGCCAGCCGTCCCAGGTCACCAGCACGTTGTCGACCCACTCATTGCTGGCATAGGTGTCGCCGAGCTTGTCGATATCGGACCATGGCGTGCCCGGCGCGATCGCCGCCGGCTTTGGCAGCTTCTCGTCCCTGGCCCGCAGCACCATGGCCAGTGTCATCGCGCCGCCGGTCGACGTGCCGAAGATCGCCATCCGGCGCGAATCGTTGGTCTTGGTGACTTCCTTCCAGACCGCCATCGCATCATCCATCGCGGCGGGATAGGGGAAATCGGGCGGCATGCGGTAGTCGACCGAGATCACCTTGAAGCCGCCAAAGCCCGCCATCATGATCGCTTCCGGCAACGCGGCTTCGCCGGGCCCGAACACATAGCCGCCGCCATGCACATGGACCAGAAGGCGTCGTCGATTCTCCGGCGGGATCTTGTTCGGCGTGACGATGAAGCAATGCACGCCCGCGATCTTGGTTTCCTCGACCTTGACGCCGAGCTTCTCCTTCATCGCGGGAAGGCCGGCGATTGACAGTTTTGCGCGGCGATCGATCAGCTCCTTCCATTCCGCAGGAGTCTTCGGGTCCGCATTGAAATGCGGCGGAAACGGCGCGCCGATGATGGCCTGCATGTCGGAGCTGACATCATTCGAAGGATTGGTGATCGACTTGAGGGGTGCGACCCGCTTGCCGTTGTCGGCATTGGCCGCCGCCTCGCTCTTGGCGAGCTCGTCATAAGATAGTGCGGCCTCGGCGCGAACGGCGGTGGGTCCTGTGATGGCGGCAAGCGTGGCGATGGCGATCAAAACGATCGCGCGATGCGGTTTGCGCATGCGTTTTCCCCTGGATCCGTTTCATTATTGTTGGACCGGGATCCTGCGGTGTGCCGCTAGGCTAGAGCAACGTGCAAGGCTCGTGAAGTACTGCCGCGGGGAGCGCGGCTATTCCTCGGCCTTGAACGGCCGGGTCAGCAGCCCTTCGATCGCGGCGTTAATCGTCAATCTGCCGTCCAGGATGGCGGCCACCGCTTGCGAGACCGGCATGTCGACGTTCTGTGCGGTCGCGAGCTCGACCAGAACCGGTGCGGTGAAAGCACCTTCCGCAAGCTTGCCCGCCGGCGCAGCCTCGCCGCGACCGAGCGCGATCCCGAGCGCGAAGTTCCGCGATTGCGCGGTCGAGCAACTCAGCAGCAGGTCGCCAAGGCCGGACAGGCCCGACAGCGTTTCCGTGCGCGCGCCGCAGGCACGGCCGAGCCGCGCCAGCTCACTGAAGCCGCGCGTGGTCAGCGCGGCAAGCGCGGAAGCGCCGAGGTTACGGCCGACCACAATGCCGGCGGCAATCGCCAGCACATTCTTGGCCGCGCCGCCGATCTCGACGCCGCGGACATCCGTCGTGTGATAGGGCCGGAAGGTTGCCGAGCCCAGCGCCCGCACCAGGTCGCTCGCGAGCGCTTCATCCTTCGCCGCCAGCGTCACCGCGGTTGGCAGACCGCGCGCGACATCGTTGGCGAAGCTCGGGCCCGACAGGATCGCCGGCAGCGCGTGAGAAGCGGCCTCCGCGATCACGTCGGTCATGAATTTGTGGGTGCCGTGCTCGATGCCCTTGGCGCAGGCAACGACAGGCGTCGGGCTTGCCATGTGCGAGGCCAGCATGTTGACGGCGGCGCGCAGATGCTGCGCTGGCGTTGCGATCAGCAGCATGTCCGCGCGCGCGGCGAGCGCGAGATCGCTGGTCACGACAATCTCCGGCGCCAGTCGCACGCCGGGCAGCCGCGGATTGTCGCGGGTCGAAGCGACGCGCGTGGCATGTTCGGCATTGCGCGCCCACAGCGTCACGTTCCGTCCCGCCCGCGCCGCCACCGTCGCCAGCGCCGTGCCCCAGGCCCCCGCACCGATCACCGCGACGGATTGGAACGCGGTCATGGCTAGTATCCCGCCCGCGTCTTGCCGTAGCCAGCAGGCGCAGTCGCGTTGGCATCGAGCAGCCAGCGCGCACGGGGCTGGGCTTCCATCGTATCGGTGAGGCCGAGCGCAAGACGTTCGGCGCCGGCCCAAGCGATCATCGCGCCGTTGTCGGTACAGAGTGCCGGCGGCGGCATGATCAGTTGCGTCTGCGCCTGCTTGGCAACGTCGTCCAGCGCGCCGCGGATTGCCTGGTTGGCGGCGACGCCGCCGGCAGCCACCAGCGCATGCGGTGCGCCGAACCGCTCGCGGAAAAGCCGCAGGCCGACTCTCAGCCGGTCAGCCGTCGAATCCAGCACGGCAGCCTGGAAGCTCGCGCAGAGATCACTGATGTCCTGCGGCGTGATCTCAACCAGCCGGCTCGCCTCGGTGCGGACCGCGGTCTTCAATCCCGACAGGGAGAAATTGGCATCGGGGCGGCCCTGCATCGGCCGCGGAAGCGCAAAGCGCGTGGCATCGCCGTTTGCCGCCGCGCGCTCGACCTGCGGACCGCCGGGATAGGGCAATCCCAGCATCTTCGCGACCTTGTCGAAGGCCTCGCCGATGGCATCATCGACGGTGGTGCCGAGCCGCACATACTGGCCGACGCCGGTGACCGCGACGATCTGGGTATGGCCGCCAGAAGCGAGAAAGAGGCAGTAGGGAAACTCGATGCCGTCGGTGAGGCGCGGGGTCAGCGCATGCGCCTCTAGATGGTTCACCGCGATCAGCGGCGTGTCGTGCACCATCGCGATCGCCTTTGCGGTGGTGAGACCGACGATGACGCCCCCGATCAGCCCCGGCCCCGCAGCCGCTGCGACACCGCTGAGCTGGGCATAGTCGATGCCGGCCTCGTGCATGGCACGGTCGATGATGCCGTCGAGCACGTCGACATGCGCGCGAGCGGCGATCTCCGGCACTACGCCACCGAAGCGGGCATGCTCCTCGATCTGGGACCGCACGATGTTGGACAGGATCTTGCCGCTGCCGTCAGGCGCGCGCTCGATCACGGCCGCGGCGGTCTCGTCGCAGGTGGTTTCGATGCCCAATACCAGCATTGGCGAATTGTTATCCAATTTGCGCCCTTCTCACCCCCTTGCGCTCATCCGCAAAGCAGAGTTCTGGTACGTCCGGTAGCATTCCGGGGTCGGCTTGCGCAATCGTCACGCATAACCGTCCTCGTCAATGCTCACGTGCCCGGGAACACCAGCGATGTCCATTCTTGTCACACGGCCGCATCCCGACAATGAGGCGACAGCGGAAAATTTACGCACACGGGGGCATGTGGTGCTGCTCGCGCCGGTGCTCAAGTTCGAGCCGGTCGCTTTCCACGACGAGAGCGAGGTGGGCTACAGCGCCATCATCGTCACGTCGGCCAATGCGATCCGTGCCGTCGCGCCGCTGTTGCCCGACCTCGATCTGTTGAAGCTGCCGCTGTTTGCGGTCGGCGAACACACTGCAGCGGCTGCCCGCGATGCCGGCTTTGCCGAAGTGATCGTCGCCGGAGGCGATGCCGCGGCCTTGCGCGACAAGGTCATTCAAAGTGTGCGCGAGAAGGTGCTGAAAAAGAAGGGCACGCTGCTCTACCTCGCCGGCGCTGATCTGTCGCGCGATCTCGGCGGTGAGCTCGGCGCCGAAGGGTTCAGCGTGGTGACGCAGACGACCTATCGCATGGCCCCGGTCAAAATTCTGCCGCGCGACGTCTGCGACGGCTTTGCCGCCCACGGGATCGACGCGGTGCTGCATTACTCCCGGCGCAGCGCGCGGGCCTTCCTGGAGGCGGCGCGGGACGAAGGTGTCGAAATCTCGGCGCTGGCGATTCCGCAATGCTGCCTGTCCGAGACGGTCGCGGCTGTGCTGCGCGATGCCGGCGCGTCGCAGGTTCTGGTGGCCGCGTCGCCGGACGAAAATGCCTTGTTTGGCACCTTGGAGCGTGCTTTGCGCACCCGTTTGGCGTAAGAGGTCGGGCCGAATCCGACGCAATCGGATCCATTTTGGGCATGTAAGTGTGAGGAACCGTCACGATGGCCGACGACAAGCCTGAAGACGTGGGCAAGCCTGAAAACGTGGGAATGGCCCCCGAGTCCGGTCGCGCCAAGCGCACCCCGCCCACCATCGACCTCGAGGCGACCGAAGTCTCCACCCAGCCGCAGGATTTGGCGGGCGAGCCCGAGGCTCAGCACGCGGCCGAGCAGGCTGCGCCTGATCAGGCCGCGGTTGAAGAGACCAAGCCCGAAGACGTCAAGGCCGCGGAAGTCGCGCCCGAGCCGCCGCCCGCCGAGGAACAGCCGCCCGTCGCGGCCGCAGCTGTATCACCCTGGGTTATCGCTCCGTTGTCTGGCGCCGTTGCAGCGGCGCTCGTGATCGGAGTCGGCTGGGCGCTGGGCTGGCCCGCGGTGCAAGCACCGCCGGCCGCGCCGCAGGTGACGAGCGCGGCGGTCGACGCACTGAGCGGTCGCGTTGCCGCCGTCGAAGCCAAGGCCGGCAAACCCGCTGCCGATCCGGCCATGGTGGCGCGGATCGACGCGCTGGAAAAATCAGCGAACGCCCTGCGCGGCGACATCGCCAATCTGCGCGCGCAGTCCGACAAGACCGCGAGCGCTCTCAACGATACGAACTCCGCGCCGCGAGCGGCGGCACCTGATCTTGTCGCCCTCAACGATCGCATTTCGCAACTCGAGCGCGCCAGCAAGACGGAGCGCGCCGAGCTCGTACAGCAGGGCGAGAAGATCGCCGATGCCAGGACGATGGACGACAAGCCGCTGCGCCACGTGGTGGCGGCGGCCCTGCTCGATGTCGCCGTGCGCCATGGCGACGCTTACGAATCGCAATTGGCAGCGGCACGGTCGCTGGCGACCAAGCCCGAGGTGCTGAAGCCGCTCGACACATTCGCTTCATCCGGTATCCCGACGCCGGTTGCCTTGAGCCGCGAGCTCCTCAACATCGTGCCGAAATTGTCGCCGCCGACGGAGGCTCCGGCCGCCGGTGCCGGCATCGTCGAGCGCCTTCAGGCGGGGGCGTCAAAACTCGTCCGCATCGAGCGCACCGACGGCGTCGGCAATGATCGCGGTGCGATCGTCGCGCGGGTGACGGCTTTCGCGCTCCGCAACGATTTCGTCGAGGCGCGGCGCGAGTTGAAGACGCTGCCAGATGCCGATCGCGCGCCGGCACAGGCGTGGCTCGATAAAACCGATGCCCGCGACGCCGCGCTCGCGGCCTCCCGCAAATTCGCCGACGATGCCATGGCGGATCTCGCCAAATCTGGTTCAGTCAAGCCTGGTCAGTAAAGGTTCGCGCAACAATCAGCGCGTATAGGAATCGCCATGCTTCGCATCGTCCTTTTCCTCGTCTTGATTGCGCTGGCGGCGGCCGGTGCGGCCTGGGTTGCCGACCAGCCCGGCAATGTCGTGTTGACCTGGGGTGGTTATCGGGCCTCCCCGAGCATTCCGGTATTCGTACTTTTGGTCGGCCTCTTTGCCGTGGCCGTCGTGCTGGCCTGGAGCATTTTGACGACGATCTGGCGCGCGCCGGGGCGTCTGCGGCGCCGCCGTCATGAGAAGCGCCACGCCCGCGGTCGCCATGCCATCACCCACGGCCTGCTCGCGATCGGTCATGGCGACACCGCGCTCGCCCGTCGCCACGCCGATACCGCGCGGCGGCTTGCCGCAAACGATCCGCTTGCATTGCTGCTGCACGCACAATCGGCCCAGCTCGAAGGTAATCGCGACGAAGCCCAGCGCGTCTTCCGCGCCATGGCGGAGCGTGAGGATACGCGGCTGCTCGGCCTGCGCGGCCTGTTCATCGAGGCGCAGCGCGCCGACGATGCGGTCGGCGCCGTGATGATCGCGGAGGAAGCGATCAAGCTGTCGCCGTCCTCGACCTGGGCCTCGCATGCGGTGCTCGGCTTCCGTTGCGCGCGCGGCGACTGGAGCGGCGCGCTCGCGATCCTCGATTCGAATTTGGCCGCCGGCCTGATCGACAAGCAGGCCTATCGCCGGCAGCGCGGCGTACTGCTCACGGCGCGCGCGCTGGAGCTGGAAACCATGGACCGCGACGTCGCGCGCGAGAGCGTGATGGAGGCGATCAAGCTCGCGCCGACGCTGGTGCCGGCCGCGGTGCTCGCCGCAAAATTCGAGAGCGAGGCGCATCAGGTGCGCCGCGCCATGAAGCTGGTGGAAGCCGCCTGGCTCGCCAATCCGCATCCCGATCTCGCCGACGCCTATGCCCATGTGAAGCTCGGCGACTCCACGCGGCAGCGCTTGCAGCGGGTCGAGACGCTTGCCGCCAAGATTTCCGCCGACAAGCCCGGCCATGTCGAAGGCCAGCTGGCGATCGCGCGCGCCGCGATTGACGCTTCCGAGTTCGCCCGCGCGCGCGCCGTGCTGGCACCCTACATCAACGATCCGACCCAGCGCGTCGCGCTGCTGATGGCCGAGCTCGAGCGCACCGAGCACGGTGACGGCGGCCGTGCCCGCGCCTGGACCTTGCGCGCGGTGCGCGCCCGCCACGATCCGGCCTGGACCGCGGACGGCTATGTCAGCGACCGCTGGCGGCCGGTCTCCCCGGTCACCGGCCGCCTCGATGCCTTCCAGTGGCAGACCCCGGTCGCGAGCCTTCCGTCCGACAAGAGCACCATGATCGAAGCCTCGGCCTTCGAGGAAGCGATGCTGGCGGCACCGCCGCCGAAACGGGTGACAGCGGCCCCGAGCGAAAGCACGGCGGAACCGGTCGTGACGGCACCGGCTCCCGTGCCGGCCGCACAGGACAATTCACCCCGTGAGGCCCAGGAAGCCGTCACGGAAACCGTCAACGAAGAGCTGGCGGTCGCGCCCGTCGAGCCGGTCAAGCCCGTTTCTGAAGCGGCCGAATCATTGCCCGTGGCGGCAACCCCGGTGTTCCGGACCCGCGCTGACCTCGGCAAGCCCGCGCAAGCACCGGTCCAGGCCGTCATCCCGATCGTCCGCGCCCCTGACGATCCCGGGATCGATGACGAGGGCCCAAGCGATGAATTTACGGAACAAATCGGTACCTCAAAGGCCCAGGCCGGCGGCTGGCGCGGATTCTGGTCCCGCTGGGGCGGCTGAGGCGCATTTCAAAGCCGGCTCCACCTTGCCAATTCGGGCCATGCCCGATATCAGGAGCGCGCGTATCGGGACCGGTATCGCCGGGCCCCGGCAGGGTTCGCCGCAATAGCTCAGTTGGTAGAGCACGTCATTCGTAATGACGGGGTCGGGGGTTCGAGTCCCTCTTGCGGCACCATTTCCTCAGCAAATTTGCGAACCGGGGTTCTCGCCCGGCCAAGCGTGGCTCTGCTATCGTCGTTCGAGCCGATGACGCGCGAGATCGACAAGCACGTGCCTGTGCGCAGTTCACGGCGGAGGATCCGGCTCGGAGACACGTCCGATATCGGAAGAGGTCAGAACGACAACCTCTCCCGTCTCCAGACCGCCCAGCACCTCGACGACATGCTCGCCTTTGGTTCGATGTCGTGCGCAAGTATACGCGTCTCGAAGACAGATCGAGCGTGCGTCCCGCGTCAGGCTTGAATGATCTCGAGGCTGACGGCCCTGGCGATCAACTGCGTGAGCGTCGCACATTCGAGCTTTGAGCGCGCGCCCTGCAGATAGAGGCGGACGGCGGTCGGTGACAGATGCAGGTCGGCGGCGATCTGCTTTGGGCTGAAGCCGCGCGCGGCGAGCTGAAGGGTCTCCTGCTCACGCGCGGAGAGCAATCGTTCGAGCCCTTGTGGTCGCAAGCCTGCGAGCCGCACGGCCTGATCGTGAATGAAATGGGCGATGATCAGAAAATCCCGCATATAGGTCATCCGCCGGCTGGCCCATGTGTCGGTGGTGACGTTCGAGGCGATCGAAAGGCGTGCATGCTCGCCGCCCGGTCCTCGGATCGGGATCGTCATGCCGCGAGAGCCGGCCATGCGAAAGGACGCTCGTGCATCCTGCATCTCCGGGGCGGCATCGTCCCAGTCGAGCGGCAAGAAACCGCGCCGGCCGTTTTGAAAGAGGGGGGCTGCCTGAAGGCCATCCTGTTTGAGGTATTGTTTTGCCAGGTCATCCTCGGATGAGTACAACAGGATCGGGTTGTGCGCATCCGTCGTCTCGGGTCGGCGCGCAGCTTGGTATGCTACAAGCGTGAGGCCATAGTCTTTCGAAATCCGAGTCAGCACGAGATTCAGTTCATCGAGAGTCGTCGTGCTCGTGATGTTTGTGAGGGTTCCTTCGATCGGCGGAAACATTTGCGTTCCCCAGTCTTGGCTAGTCATGAGTTGGCCGGGCGGCGAGTGTTCCCGGTTGGGTTGTGGTAGTGTCGGGAGCTGGTGCGAGGCCGTTGCTGCAGCGTCGGATCTGCGGATCGCTGCGCTGAGGACGAGCTCCGATTGATTCAATCCATTTCATTCACAAATTTTCCCCGCGCGATGGTTCGCAGCTTGTGTGGGATCTTCGGGGCGCGTCATTTGGACGCGCTAGACTGGGCTATCTCGGGGTTCAGCCCCGCCATTTAGCAGTCGATTCACCATTGGGGGCTGACTTGCAATTTCGCAGATTGCGCGGGCTTGACCGGAACCGTTAGCCTGCGAGCATTGATTCGGCTTCGCGCCTAGAGGTTGATCAGCCGTGAGTGCGATGAACGCGACCGGGAGCCATGTCTATGGCGCCATGGCATCCTTGTCGATGCATCCGCTTCGGCCGGTCGAAACTGATTAACGTGCGGCCGCTATCGCGACGACTGGCATGACGCTAGCCCCCTGCTTGTGACCCGGCAATGATTGACGGACGTCCAGGTAACACAGACCAGGAGGCCACATGGTTGCCATCAATTCCGTCGGAGCCACCGCGCTCACCATTCTGAAAGCCGCCAACGCTCAGGCGGCTGCCGAGCCCGAAGCAAGTCCCGTCAACGTCATCCCGCATGTTAACGCCGTGTCGTCGCGCCTCGCGCCAGGCGTGGCTGACGCGCTGCTGAAGATCGACGCGCTCATCAACGGAAAGACAGCCGCGGCGAAAGGAGGCCACTCTGCTGGCGGAGCTATCACTCTCGCTCGCGCGCGCGAAGGCCTTGTCGAATCGCCCATGATGAAGCTCTCCGAGCTTCCGGCGGATCAGGCCCAATACCTGAAGAGGTTCGGCGCGGATGCGGCGGTGCGCATTGAAGGCGTCCAATTGAGCGATGCGGCGTTCAAGCAAACGGTCCTTCAGCACGGCATGGAGAACTGGACCGATCTGCCGGGCTTCAACGAGGCGCTTGCCAACGGAACGTTGAAGATACAGCGGGCAAGCGACGTGCCCGAACTCGGCTACAAGTCGAATCTGTACGATCTCTATAGCGGCGGAAACCTCCTAGGCAGCGTAAGCTTCGGTAGCAGTACCTTCAACAAGAAGCTCTACCTCGAGATCCAGGCGCAAGGCATTCGACAGGCGACCGGGTCAATAAATGGCCAAGACTTCTATGTGACGTGGCCGGACGCGAGCCTGGCGAAATCCTCGCAGAGCTGATCAACCTTTGGCGTCGGCCCGAGATCAGCGTTGAAGGAGTCGGCAACTTGTCGGACATGCCGATCTATTTCGGAGCCAGCGATGCATCGGCGGAGACCGCCGATGCTCTCCGGCAACGCGCGAGGGAGCTGCTGGGCGGTTCTCGCTGCTATCGCGACGACTGGCATGAGGCCAGCCCCCTGCTTGTGACCCGGCAATGATTGGCGGACGTCCAGGTAACACAGAACAGGAGGCCTAGATGGTTGCCATCAATTCCGTCGGCGCGACAGCGCTCACCATCCTGAAAGCTGCCAACGCTCAGACGGTTGCCGAGCCCGAAGCGAGTCCCATCAACGTTATCCCGCATGTTAATGCCGTGTCGTCGCGCCTCGCGCCAGGCGTGGCTGACGCGCTGCTGAAGATCGACGCGCTCATCAACGGAAAGGACGCGCTCGTTAAGGCAAAGACGGCCGCGGCGAATGCAGGGAAGTCTGCTGGCGGAGTTATCGCTCGCGAAGGTTTTGTCGCTTCGCCCATGATGAAGCTCTCCGAGCTTCCGAAGGATCAGGCCGAATATCTGAAGAGGTTCGGCGCGGATGCAGCGGTGCGCATTGAGGGCGTCGAATTGAGCGATGCAGATTTTGAGCGAACGGTCCTCCAGTTCAGCATGGAGAGCTGGAAGGATCTGCCGGGCTTCAACGACGCGCTTGCCAACGGAACGTTGAAGATCCAGCGGGCAAGCGACGTGCCCGAAATCGGCTACGAGTCGTTTCAGTACGATCTCTATAGCGGCGGAAACTATTTCGGCGGCGTAGGCTGGAGCGGCATCAACAACAAGAAGCTCTACTTCGAGATCCAGGCGCAAGGCATTCGACAGGCCTTCGGGTCGATCCGGGGGCAGGAGTTCTACGTGACCTGGCCGGACGCGAGCCTGGCGAAACCTTCATAAAAACTGATCAGCCCCGCGGCGTCGGCCCGTACCGGAAGGAGCGGGGGGCAGCGCTGAAGCAGATCGGCAGGTCGTCGGACATGCCGGTCTGTTACGGAGATAGCGACGCATCGGCGGTGACCGCCGGTGCTCTCCGGCAACGCGAGAGAGGGCGGCCTTCTCCCGGGTTATACCTCATCGCGCACGATGAAGCTCTCCGAGCTTCCAGCGTATCAGGCCCAATATCTCAAGAAGTTGGGGGCGATGCGGCCGTCCGCATTGGCATCGCCAGCGCGGTGGAAGCAGCCTGTCCGTCCCACCAGCGACCACTCCTTATTCCCCATAATTTATATCATAATTTCAATAGTATACGAGTTCGCAATTTTGTTCTGAATGGCGCACCAGCGCGCCGTTTCATGCGATCGTCACGAGCCAGTGTCTTGCCTTGCGCGTCCAGCCGGCATGAGCGCGCGCGTTGCGCGCTGCGCCGGTGCCACTAGGATGCGCCACCGATGAAATGCGCGTGACGGGGTCAGTGGTGGGTTTGGGGAACAGGGCCGAAACGACGGATCAACGCACGTGGCTGCGGCTCTCCGGTCTCGTCATTCTCGCCGCATGTCTCACTGCCATCGTCGCCTCACGATCGCTCGAAGCTTCGCGGCTGCACAGCCGGCTGTCCGTTCCTCCGCTCTATGATGACGTCTCCTACTTCCTCGACGCCGTACGGTGGATGAACGCGGCAGGAGACCAAAGCATCTTCGCCAGCATCTGGGACCTGCTGCGTCAGCACGCGCCGTTCTCGACGCTGGTGGCCATCATCGGCCTTGGGCTCTTTCCCGGCAGCTACACCGGACCCTATCTCGTTCATGCCGTGGTCGTCTTTGCGTTCCTGCTCGGGATCGTCTGGCTGGTCTGGCGCCGCCCCGTGCTCGAGATCGCGGCGTGCCTGATTGCGGTGCCTTGCGTGCCGGTGCTGTGGCACACCGTGACCGAAGCAAGACCGGACCTGCCCTCGGGTCTCGCCATCGGTCTTGCCGCGGGCGCCATCGTCCACCGTGGCGTGCTCGATCGCAGCGCCCGCGCTCTGGCCGGTCTCGGCGTTGCCTGCGGGCTGGCTGTCAGCATCAAGCCGACCTCATTCTTTGCCGTGCTCGCCCTGTTTGGCAGTGCCTTTGCGATCCGGCTGTTCGTCGATTGTATTCAGGCCGGCGGAGTGCGGCTGTCGATTCGCAAAGCATTCAGCGCACTTCTGTGGTTCGTGCTGCCGTTGATCGCGACCATGGCCGTATTGATCGGGCCTGCCCTGGTCGAGACCATCACCTACATCCTCACTGTGTTCGTCGGCCAGCGCGATCTCTGGACCACCGGCGAAAGCTTCTGGGCCGGATTGCTGCGCTTCTCGATCGGTGGCGAGGGACAGTTCGGCCTGCATTACTGGTTCGCCGTCGGGCTTGCCTTGATGCTGCTGCGTCTCGTGCTTGCGGCTGTTCACGGCAGAGCTGCGCTGCTGGATGCCATCGTTCTGCTCGCCGCCGTGATGATCGCCTACGCCATTCCGTCCGTCGCGGAACTCAAGACCTATTTTTTCGGCGCGATGTTCTACGGCGTCTTCATCGTTGCGATGGTCCTCAATGGCTGCGCCAGCCTGGAGCTTTTTGAAGCGCTCCTCGACCGCTTCAGTCTCGGAAACGAGATTCGCCGTTACACACTCATTGCGAGCCGGGTCCTGGCGCTCGTATTCATCGTCCAGCTGTTCGTCAGGCACGTCGGCATCGGCCCAATCAGCACGGCGACGCCGCTGAGCGCGCAGCAGCAGGAGAGCATCCGTCTTGCGACCGAACGGCTCTGGACGCTCTTGCGCGACATGACGCCGGAACAGCCCGGCCCGCTCACCATCGCCTTCTCAAGCCCCTATCCGGTCACTTCGGCGACCATCCAGCTCTATGCCGCGCAGGCGCGGATCAATCTCGTCATGCGCAACGAGCTCTATCACCGGACTGCGCAGGCGACGGGCGATGCGCTGTTGAAGTCGGAGATCCTCGTGCTCTCGAGCTCGATACCGCACACGCTGCTCGGGCCGCGGGTCGGCGACGAGCTCATCGCCCGCATGGATGCGGAAAAGGGCCTATGCCTGCTCGATTCCCAGACATTGCCGGACGTGACGCTGCGGGTCTATCGGCGCGGGTGCTGACCGCTACCGGGTCGGTTCAAGACGGTACGGCTGGCCGTGTGATCTCAATCACATCATCCCTTGCGGGCCTCTCGTATTGTCCCGGTCACGCAAACACGGGGAGATTTCACATGAGCAAGATCATTCTGGTTGCCGCCATGGTCCTGGTTTCCGCATCTGCCCAGGCAGGCGATCGCAGCCTGTCGATGTCCGCGGCCACTGACCACACCTCCGCTTCGCAAATCACGACGACCTCGGCAACCACGACGCAAATCAGCGAAGTCGCGCCAGTCGTCGAGGCTCCGAAATATGTCGACCGTCCGCCGGCAATCCCGGCTCCTCCTGCTGCAGCTGCTGCCCCTGCGCCCGCTGCAGCGTCCGCTCCTGCCGTGACCACGGCGGCTTCAGCACCGACTGCAACTCAGCCTGCGCCGAAGACATCGGCAAAGGCCAGCAAGCCCAAGCACACGCGCGCCTCGACCGAGCGCCGCATCGTCAGCGAGCTGCATCGCCACGGCATCTACTGGTAAGTCGCAGCTTTCCTTGAAAAGCAAATGGCCGGGACAAGCCCGGCCATGACGCAAGATTGGAATTGGTCGGTCGCGCTTACTGCGAAACCGTCTGCACCACGCTCGAGATCGGACGCGTGGTCGTGCTTGCGGTCGGCACTTTCAGATCCTTCAGCACGGCCTCGTCATATTCCGGCAGCGACTGGAAGGTGGTCTTGGCCTTGATCTGCACGATCTTGTAACCGCCGGCCTTCAGCCGCGCGAGCAGCGTTGGCAGCGCCTCACCGGTGTGCTTCTGGAAGTCGTGCATCAGGACGATGCCCTTGCCGAGCTTGTCGAGCTTGGTCATTACGGTCTCGACGATCTTCTCCGGGGTGGCGCCCTTCCTGAAGTCGAAGGAATCCAGATCGGTCGACCACATTGCGACGTTGCGGGTGCCGAGATAGGTCACCATCGCCGGATTGTGCTGAAGCTGCGGGAAGCGGAAGAACGGCGCCGGGTTGGTGCCGAGCGCGAGCTTCACGGCGCTAAAGCCCTTCTCGATCTCGTCCTTGGCCTGCTGCTCCGTCATCTTCTTGCTGTTGAGATTGAGATGCGACCAGGTGTGCGTGCCGACCGTGTGGCCCTGGGCCAACACCTGGCGCAGGATTTCCGGATGCCACATCGCGTGCTTGCCGACCGAAAAGAACAGACCCTTGGTGCATTCTTCCCCAAGCGCCTTCAGCACCGCAGGCGTGTTCACCGGCCAGGGGCTGTCGTCGAAGGTCAGCACGACTTCCTTGTCGGTGAGGAAGTCGAACTGCTTGAAAGTTTCGAAGCCGAAGCCGGGGCCGCCTGTGGTGTCGATCTCGACCACGCGGGAGACGCCCAGCGCATTCGGATTGGCGCAGGTCTGCTTCTGCTGAACCGGTATGGCCGGAGCGGGTGCGGGCGCCTGCGCAAGTGTTGTCGGCTTGTCCGCGATCGCCGCGGTGATCGAAACGTCGTCCTTGGCGGCGAGCTTGGCCTGTGCCGACAATGGATCGGCGGCACGGGCGGCAATTGTCTTGGGAGCGGCCTGATCGGCGCGCGAGGAATAATAAAACCAACCGCCGGCAGCGATCACGACCGCCGCAAGGACACTGGCCAGCATGAGGCCCAACGCATTACGCATCGCTACTCTTTCCAATTACGCAACCAAACCAGCGGAATTCCCCGCGCGACGAGCCATTAATGCGAAGGAACAGTTAACGTGACACCAACACGACAGCGTTTGCGCCGGAATTTCAGCGAGGTGCGCCAACGTGACCGATGTCACAGTTGGGGTGCGGCCCGTGACCGTCATCACAGTAGAAACTGTTTTGCTGGAGCATCGTAGTTCCCATCAACAACGGGCCCGCTACGGCGGCGCCAATGGGAGCTTCAAATGACCACCTCTCTGAACACCAAGTCCCTGACTAGCAAGATCTGCGACACCAGCCTGGCTTTGGGCTTTGCCGCCATCATCTCGATCGCTTCGACGACCTCGAGCTTCGCCTTCTCGGCGGAAGCACAGCAGCAGTGCACCGGCGACGCCTTCCGTCTGTGCTCGTCGGAAATCCCCAACATCCCGAAGATCACGGCGTGCATGATGAAGCATCGCACGGATCTGAGCGCCGGCTGCCGCGCGGTGATGGACAAGGACCTCGCCAAGGGCGCGTCCCGCAAGGTCGCTGACGCCCAGGACCAGTAAGAGCTCAACTCAAGATCGTTGCGTCGGCTAGCTCCCCTCGCGATGTGCGCCCCGGCATCAAGCCGGGGCCACGCGGTGGTGCCATCCAGCCTGCCAATAAAGCCGTTGCGGCTCAGGGATCGTCGCACTAGCTTCGCCCGCACGTTCTTCCGGGTAAGAGGCATTACGCGATGACCAGATTTCTTTTCACTGTTTCTTTGATTCTGTGCGCGTCCAGCGCATCCGCGCAACAGCAGCCCGGCCACGATGCCTGCGCGCGCGACGTCACGCGCTTCTGCCGCCCCGTGATGAACAATGGCGATCAGGCGGTGCTCGCGTGCCTCAAGCAGAATCGTAGCAAGCTGACCAAAGGCTGCGAGAAGGTGCTGACGGATCACGGCCAGTAGGACGCGGCGTCGTAGCCACGAAGCAAGGCCTACGTGCTGCTCCCGGCCGCGGTCGCAACCACGGGCAGCACTTCCGCACTCGCGCGATCCGGCGTCTCTTCCTTCCAGCGCACCGAGCCGAACGGACGCTCCAGCATGCGGCGGATCCGCACCGGATCGGGACCGATGTGATAGTCGATCGCCTGCTGATGCAGCGCGCGTTCGGACTGGGTCGAACGGTTGCGCTGGCGCAAATAGTCGAACCAGGTCGGGCAGTGATAGCGCTCGGTCCACAATTCCGGATCGGCGATATCGCGCGCGATCGACCAGCCGTAAGCGCCGTTGCGCTGCCGGGAGAGCTGCACATCCTGCATCACGTTGTGGAACGCGCGTGCGTTCTCCTGCGAGACCCTATATTCGATCTCGACCACCAAGGGACCGCTGCGGCCGGTGATCGACAGCTTCACCTCGGGATCGGCCAGCACGTCGGCATCCTCGTTGCGCGCGCCAACGCGCGGCATCGTCAACCACAGTCCGAGCAGCGGTGAGATCAGCATCAGGCCGGCCGCTGTCAGCAGCGCGACCTCGACGCCGGCATAGTCGGTGAGATGGCCCCAGCCCCAAGCGCCGATCGCGATGCCACCGGAGATCGAGGCCTGGAACGCCGCGAGCGAGCGGCCCGCGACCCAGCGCGGCGCCGAGAGCTGCACGCCGATATTGAACAGAGCCACCGCCGCCATCCACACCGCGCCGGCGAGCACCAGCGCGGCCGCGGTCAGCACCGGCTCACTGCTCACCGCAAGCGCGGCCATCGCGAATGCCATCGAGATGGTGCAGGCGCGGATCGCGGCCTCGCCGCTCATGCGCTTGCGCAGTTCGTGGATATTGAGCGCGCCGACCACGGCACCCATGCCGAAGGCACCGAGCATGATGCCGTAGGTCTGCGCGCCGCCATGGAGGAGATCGCGCGCCACCAACGGCATCAGCGCCATGATGGCACCGCCGCACAGGCCCATCACCAGCGTGCGCAACAGCACGATCTTGATCGGCGGCGAATTGGTGATGTAGCGGAAGCCCGAGACCATGGCGCGGTTGAGTTTTTCCCGCGGCAGCCGCGAGGGCTCGGTGTTGCGCCGCCAGAGCAGCAGCACCACCAGCAGCGGCAGATAGAGGATCGCGTTGCAGGCAAAGGCAGCCACCGCGCCGAGCGAGGCGACGATGACGCCGCCGACCGCGGGACCGAAGCTGCGCGCGATGTTATAGCTGATGCCGTTGAGCGCGACGGCCGACGGCAGGGCTTCGGGCGGCACCTGCTCGCTGACCGAGGATTGCCAGGCCGGGCCGAACAGCGCGTTGCCGCTGCCGACGACGAAGCAGAAGGCAAGCAGCGTTTCCGGCGTGATCAGCTTGAGCCAGGCCAGCACCGTCAGCGCCGTCGCGCCGGTCAGCGCAATCGCGAGCGAGACCAAGGTGACGATGCGGCGGTCATACATGTCGGCAATGGCGCCGGCCGGCATCGAGATCAGCATGATCGGCAGCATCAAGGCGGTCTGCACCAGCGCGACCTTGTCCGCCGAGGCCGCCATCTGCGTCATCGCCCAAGCCGCGCCCACGCCCTGGATCAACAGGCCGAGATTGGAGAGCAGGCTGGCGAGCCAGATGCGCCGGAACACGGTGTAGCGCAGCGGCGCGGTGATGCCGTCGGCCGCAATTTTCTGACGGTTCGACTGCTCGGTCATATCCCCTTCCAAATGGGCTGGCAGAAGTGGTGTTGGAGTGATCTTGGGTGATTCCGGCACGATCAGTGATGCCCGCGAAAGTCCTTCGCTGTCCAGTGGTTAGGCCGCTATAAGCGGTGCAAAGACGCAGGTTTTGCCGGGAGGAACAGATGGAGCTGTCGCGACGCACGATCTTGCTGGGGGCGGGCAGCTTGCCTTTCGCAATTGCGAGCGTCCGGATGGACGCTTTCGCTCAAGCCGCGCCCGCGGCGCCCGTCACCGAAGTGCCGCCGATCCTGTTCGTCCATGGCAATGGCGACTACGACGCGCTCTGGAAGACGTCCTTATGGCGGATGGAGTCCAACGGCATCGCACGCGATCGCATGATGGCGATCAATTTCACCGATCCCAATGCACGAAGCGACGATAAGGTCGAGCAAGCCAACCGCTCCTCGACCGAGGATCAGCGCCGCGAGCTCGCCGCTGCCATTGCTGAGCTGAAGCGCCGCACCGGGGCACCTCGCGTGGCACTGGTCGGCAGCTCGCGCGGCGGCTACGCCATCCGCAACGTCATCAAGAATGGCGGCGCCGGTGATGTCAGCCACGCCGTGCTGTGCGGCACGCCCAATCACGGCGTGTTCGCGACCGACGACCAGCCGAACAACGAGTTCAACGGCCGCGGCACGTTCCTGCGCGGCCTGAACGAGGGCGATAGCGAGGTGACGCCGGGCACGGCCTTCCTTACGCTTCGCAGCGACGGCATGGACAAATACGCGCAAGCTGACGGCCGCTTCATCGGCAAGCCCGGTACGCCGACCGGTGTCACCGTCGAAGGGCCGGAGCTGAAAGGCGCGACCAATCTGGTGCTCGGCGCGCTCGATCATCGCGAGGTGGCGTTCCATCCACGCGCCTTCCGCGAAATCTACAAATTCATCGCGGGACGTGAGCCCGCGCGCATCGCGATAGTCCCTGAACAGAGCGTCAGACTGGGCGGCCTCGTCACGGGCACGCCCGGCGGCGTGTCGACCAATCGCCCGGTGGTGGGTGCAACCGTCGATATCTTCCGCGTCGATCCTGATACCGGTGAACGCAAAGGTGGTGCCGTGCATAGCGCGAAGACCGGTGCCGATGGTCGCTGGGGGCCGGCGCAGGTCGATCCCGCCTGGTCGCTCGAATTTGTCCTGACGTCGCCGGATGCGCCGACGACCCACTTTTACCGCTCGCCTTTCCCGCGCTCGTCCGACGTCGTACATTTGCGCGCCTCCCGTCCGCTCGGACCGGCGGACAAGGACGCCGGAGCCGTCGTGATCATGTCGCGGCCGCGGGGCTATTTGGGCCTGCCGCGGGACGTGGTGCTGTTCGACGGCAAGGAGCCCGCCGACGTCAAGCCAGGCGTGCCCACGGATTCGGCAGCAACCTTGCGGCTTCCAATCGGCGAGGTCGGGCGTTACATCGTGGCCCAATTTGGCGAAGAACGAATTGTGGCACGCCTCTGGCCCGCCGCCGAGAACAGGATTGCGATTGCCGAGCTGACTTACTAGCTATTTGCCTGCGTCCCATCTGCGGGAGAGAGCCATGAACATCGCCAGCGTGCGTCGGCCCATCATCCCTCCGACGCCGCCGCGTGCACCCGACGACATGTCGTTCTTCAGCCGGATCGCGGTGATCAGGCAGAACATGATCGCAACCTGGGGGCAGCGCGCCTATGAGGAAGACGTCATCAAGGGACGCTTCTTCCTCCGCAATAGTTTTATCCTGAACCAGCCGGATGCGATCCGGCACGTGCTGCTCAGCAATTACGAGAATTATTCGCGCACGCCGGCGGGCATCCGCATGCTGCGCCCCGTACTCGGCGACGGCCTCCTGATCGCCGAAGGTCACGACTGGACGTTTCAGCGCAGAACGCTCGCACCTGCCTTTACGCCGCGCGCGACCGCAAACCTCGTCCCGCACATGACGGCGGTGCTCGACGAGACCATCGTGAAGCTCGATACGCAGGCGGGCGCGCCGATCGATCTGCGCGAGATCATGCAGCGTATGACGCTGGAGATCGCCGGGCGAACCATGTTCTCGTTCGGCATGGACCGGCACGGCCCCACCTTGCGCAACTTCGTCATGGAATATGGCGAGCGGCTGGGACGGCCCTATCTCCTCGACATGCTGCTGCCGGTGTCCTGGCCGACCCCGATGGATCGGGCTCGCGGCCGTTTCCGGAAGCGCTGGACCGAATTCGTCGCAATGCTGATCGCCGAGCGTCGCAAGATGGGCAAGAAAGACGGCGCGCCGCCGCGCGACCTGTTCGATCTCATGGACGAGGCGCGCGATCCTGAAACCGGCAAAGGTTTTTCCGACGAGCAGCTCGTCGACGAGGTCGCGACCATGATTCTCGCGGGCCACGAGACCACGGCGACCGCGCTGTTCTGGGCGCTCTATCTGCTGGCGCTCGATCCGGAGACGCAAGAAGAAGTCGCATCCGAAACCCGCGGCGAACATCTCGACAGCATGGCCGACATCGATCGCCAGAAATTCACTCGCGCCGTGATCGACGAGACAACGCGGCTCTATCCGCCGGCCTTCCTGATCGCGCGCGCGGCGCGTGAGAAGGACAACGCGGCCGGAATCGAGATCGGCAAGGGCGACATCATCATGATCGCGCCGTGGCTGCTGCACCGGCACGAGAAGCTGTGGGATCAGCCGAACGCGTTCATTCCAAAGCGCTTCATGTCGAAAGAGGCGCCCGACCGGTTCGCCTATTTGCCGTTCGGTGCGGGTCCTCGCGTCTGCATCGGCGCGCCGTTCGCACAAGCCGAATCGGTGCTGGCGCTGGCCCGGCTGATCGGCGCGTTCCGTGTCGAGCTGGCCGACAGGGTTCCGGTGGTTCCGCATGGCGTCGTCACGACCCAGCCGGACCGCTCACCTCTCTTCAGCATCACGCGTCGGTGACAGACATTCTGTCTGACCGATGGCGTGATCCAACACAGATAGAGTTACGCCATGAGCGACATCCAGGCCCAGTTTTCCGTTCTCAAGCAGACCGCCGATGCGAAGGTGGTCGACGCGATCGCGCGCCTGATCGAGGATGGCGAGGACCACGAGCTCAATCGTGTCAACGTGCTCGACTTCGCCACGCAGCATGGCCTCGACGAAGAGCAGGCGATCTCGGGCTTCCTGCATTCAGCACGACTCGGGCTGTTCGATCTCGGCTGGAACGTGCTGTGCCCGGGCTGCGGCGGCGTGCTGGGCGCCCACTCGACGCTAAAGGCGCTCAAGCCGGATGATTATCACTGCGCGCTTTGCGCCTGCGGCTACAAGGCCTCCGTCGACGATCAGGTCGAGGTCTCCTTCACCGTGAATCCGCGCGTGCGGCGCATCGCGGCACACGACCCTGATACGCTTCCGGTGTGGGAGTATTTCAGGCAGGTGTTCTGGAGCTCCGGAGTCGATTTCAACAAGGAGTCGTTCGCGACATTGTCCAACGAGGTGACGCTCGACACGCTGGAGCTGCCGGCCGGCGAGAAGGCGACCATGTCGCTGCAATTGCCGAACGACTTCATCATCATCTTCGAGCCGGTCACCCACGCCGCCCATTTCATCGACGTGCAGGGCGAGCCGACCAAGGACCGCCAGCAGCTCGCCATCATGTACAACAGGGTGCAGGCGCCGACGGGGACCACGACCATGCGGCCGGGTCCGCTGCGGCTGTCGCTGGAGAACCAGGCTGGCGTGCGCGTGCTGCCGTCGGTGTTCATCGCGGCCGAAGCGCTCCATCATCTCATCGGCAAGCGCAAGCCGTTCCTCACCGCCAAGCGGATGCTGTCGAACCAGACTTTTCGCGATGTATTCAAGGCGGACAATCTCAGTCTCGACCAGCGGCTCCAGATCACCTCGCTGACCTTCCTGTTCACCGATCTGAAGGGCTCGACCGCGCTCTACGAGCGGGTCGGCGATCTCGCCGCCTTCGATCTCGTGCGCGCGCATTTCCATGCGCTGCTCGAGATCATCTCCTCGGAGAAAGGCGCGGTGGTGAAGACGATCGGCGACGCCGTGATGGCGACCTTCGTCCGTCCCGAGCATGCGATCGTCGCGGGTTTGCGGATGCGCTCGGCGATGGAGGAGCTCAACAAGAAGCGCGAGACGGCCGATCTCATCGTCAAGATCGGCATCCACGAAGGGCCATGCCTCGCGGTGATGCTCAACGAGCGGCAGGATTATTTCGGCCAGACCGTCAACATCGCCGCACGCGTGCAGAGCCTCTCGACCGCGCAGGAGATTCACATCACCGGTCCGGTGCTGGACGCACCGGCGGTCGCCGCGGTGCTCGAGCAGCGCGCAATCAAGCCGATCCAGAAGCAAGCCGCACTGCGCGGCATCGCCGACAAGATGGTGGTGTACGAGATCCCGTGAGGGCGTCCGTCATTGCGAGGAGCCCTTGCGACGAAGCGATCCAGACTGCCTCCGCGGAAAGATTCCGGATTGCTTCGCTCCGCTCGCAATGACGGGTGGGGAACAGATTGCTGAAACGTAATACGCGCGCGGAACTGACGCACATTGCGCCGGTTGAGTTTCCCGCTCATATAATGCTGGTAACGGCCGCGTCTCGCGGCGTCATCGATTTCGGTAGGACTCCATGCTCGACGGCCTGCGCCAATTCATCGCCGACATTGTAGCTCCCCAGGCCGGGGATCGCGCATTCGGCGACAGCGACTACCGGCTGGCGGCGACCGCGTTGCTGGTCCACGTGGTTTCGCTGGACGGCCAGCCGACCGCGGCGGAGCAGCGCAAGCTGCATAGCCTGATCGAAAGCCATTTTGGGCTCGATCACGGCACCGCCGACCGCCTGATCGCGGATGCCACAGAGGTCGAAGGTGAGGCGGTCGACCTCTATCATTTCACCAGCGTCATCATGCGCTCGCTCGACGAAGCGGGTCGCAAACGCATCGTCCAGATGATGTGGGAGCTGGTCTATGCCGATGGCCAGGTCTCCGAGTTCGAGGACAATGTCGTCTGGCGCGCCTCCGACCTGCTGGGGATTGCTCAGCGCGACCGGATCGACCTGAAGCATGCCGTCGCGGACCGTGCCGGCGGTCAGGTCAAGGACGGCGCGGTCGGCGGCTGAGCTGCGCTGAGGTGGCCTATTGCCGGTTGTACGGGCCACATGACGAAACTTTAATGTGCCTCCTGATCGGCCGGGTTCCGAATTCCCCTGTAAATTCGGGGGTTTCCTGGTCTCCCTGTCGCGCGCTCAGACGGCTATGCCGCCAACGCCGCTTGCCTGTCGCGCACGGCCTATGCTCTCGTTCCGCTATTACGGGCCAAAAAACTTCAATTCAAGAGACTTGGATCAAGAGACTTGGATCGTGACTGAGCGGGTAACGTTGATCACCGGTGCGTCGGCGGGCATCGGCACGGAGCTGGCGCGTGTGTTCGCCGCCAACGGACATCGTCTCGCGCTGACGGCGCGACGGGCGGACCGCCTGGAGGCGCTCGCAAATGAGCTCGCCGCCAAGGGCGGCAAGAAGCCGATCGTGATCGCCTGCGATCTCCAGGAAGCCGACGCCGGCGACAAGATCGCGGCTGCGCTTGCTGCCGAAGGCGTCGAGCTCGACAATCTCGTCAACAATGCCGGCTTTGGCGCATTTGGCGACGCCATCGAGTGCGACCGTGCCGCGCAGCTCGGCATCGTCGATGTCAACGTCCGGGCGCTGACGGATCTGTCGCTGCGCTTTGCCGATCAGCTGATCAGGAACAAGGGCGGTCTTCTCAATGTCGGATCCGTGGCCGGCTTTCTGCCCGGCCCCGGCATGGCCGTCTATTACGCGTCCAAGGCCTATGTGATTTCCTTCACCGAGGCCTTGCGCGCGGAGCTCGCGCCGCGCGGTGTTCGTGTCACCGTACTTTGCCCGGGTCCGGTGCCCACTGAATTCCAGGCGCGCGCCGGTGTCGGGTCCGGACATAATACCGCCCTGCTCAACGTTCCTGCCGCCGACGTCGCTCGACAGGCCTATCGTGGCCTGATGGCCAACAAACGGGCAGTGCTGCCGGGTCTCGGCATCAAGATTGTGCCGTTTGCGCTGCGCTTCTTTCCGCGCGGCTTCATCCTGTCCGCTACCAGCCGGTTCCAGCGGCAGCGGCAGTAAAGAACGCTCGAAGCCTCCGCAGTGGCCCGGGGCTTGCTTCAGTATCGGTGCGTGTGTGCGCGAACTCACACGATGTTAACCAGCGTTTAGCTAAGCTGATGAACTGAACCGATAGCACTCGCAGAGGCCATGTCGTTCCGGACGGACAGATTTGGTGGCGCAGAAGTGGTGCCCTTCCCCAGAAGGACGTCAAGCGCGGCCGCCTCCGAAACCCAGTTGCCGGTTCTCATCATCCTGCATCAGGAATCCTCGACGCCCGGCCGCGTCGGCAATGCGCTTCGCGCACTCGGCCATCGTCTCGATATCCGCCGTCCCCGCTTCGGTGATCCCCTGCCCGAGACGCTCGACCGGCATGCCGGCGCCGTGGTCTTCGGCGGCCCGATGAGCGCGAACGATCCCGACGACTACGTCCGCCGCGAGATCGACTGGATCGAAATTCCGCTCCGCGAACAGCGGCCGTTCCTCGGCATCTGCCTGGGTGCGCAGATGCTGGCGATGCAGTTGGGGGCGCGTGTCGCGCCGCATGCGCAGGCGCTGACCCAGATCGGCTACTACCCGATCCGCCCAACCGCTGCCGGACACGCGCTCTGCCCGGACTGGCCGGCGCAGGTCTATCACTGGCATCGCGAGGGATTTGAGCTGCCGACCGGCGCCGAATTGCTGGCCGAAGGCGATGATTTTCCGATCCAGGCCTATCGGACCGGCAATGCCTTCGGCGTGCAGTTTCATCCGGACGTGACCTACGCGATGATGCATTGCTGGACCACGCGCGGCTATGACGGCCTCAGCGCGCCCGGTGCGCGCGAGCGGCATCATCATTTCGCGGATCGCGCCGTCTACGACGCCGCGGAACGCGCTTGGCTCGATCATTTCATCGACGGCTGGCTGGCGCACCGGCCGGTGCTGGCGCAAGCCGCCGAGTAATCGCGCCTTCGCGCAGATCCTTGGCGCAGATGCTTGGCGCAGGTCCCTGGCGCAAGCCCTTGCCTCATCCCTGAATATGCTAGGCTCGCTGCCAACGAGCGCGCGCGAACGCGTGCCGGCAAACAAAGGGAGAGCGCGATGGTCTATGAGCACATTCTCTATGACGTCAGCGACAAGGTCGCGACCATCACGCTCAATCGCCCTGATCGCATGAATGCGTGGACGCCGATCATGGAGCGCGACGTGCGCCACGCGATGGAAGCGTCAAGCACTGATGACAATGTCCGCGTCATCGTGCTCACAGGCGCGGGCCGCGGCTTCTGCGCCGGCGCCGACATGGATGCGCTGAAAGGACTCGATCCCAACGACGTCAGGCGCGCATCGCATTTGCCGCCCTTCGACATGAACCGCCGGCCGGACTGGCAGACGCGCTACGGCTTCTATCCATCGATTGGAAAGCCCGTCATCGCCATGCTCAACGGCGCGACGGCCGGCATCGGTCTTGTCCACGCGCTCTATTGCGACCTGCGCTTTGCCGCCGACAACACCGTCTTCACGACAGCCTTCGCGCGGCGCGGGTTGATCGCCGAGCATGGCATGTCCTGGATGCTGCCGCACATCGTCGGCCACGCCAATGCGATGGATTTGCTGCTCTCGGCCCGCCGCGTTTCGAGCGAGGAGGCGCTGCGGATCGGGCTGGTCAACCGGCTCTGCTCGCCCGAGAAGCTGCGCGAGGAGACCTATGCCTATGCGCGCGATCTCGCGGACATGGTTTCTCCGAGCGCGATGGCCGTGATCAAGCGGCAGCTTTACGAGGTTCCGTTCCAGACCCTGGCCGAGGCGACGATCGAGGCGAACAGGGAGATGATGGTGGCGTTGAACGGGAGTGATTTCCGGGAGGGGGTCGCGAGCTTCATGGAGAAGCGGCCGCCGCGGTTTACGGGGAAGTAGGGGATTTTTTAGAGGAGACAGTCCGTCTTCGCCCTGCGGGCTTCGCCGGACACCACGCTTTACCCTTCGGGCTCCCCGTGGCTGCGCCACGCGTAGCGCCGAAGGGCGAAGCGTGGTGGAGCCAGGCGGGATCGAACCGCCGACCTCGTCATTGCGAACGACGCGCTCTCCCAGCTGAGCTATGGCCCCTTTGCTGGCCGCTCTGGTCAATGCGGCCGACAACCGGGCGCCATTTAAGTCCCCGGCAAGGTCAAGTCAAGGACGGGAGTAACCCGGTTTTAGCCATCTGGGCACCGACTTCCCTTGTTTGGACCGGGGGGAACCGATATCTAGCAAAAGGCGTCAATCCTGACCGCATCCAGAGTTTTCAAAAGCCAGAGTCTTCAAAAGCCAGGTCGTCAAAAATCATGCGTGCCGTTCTCGACATCGTCATCATCGTGCTCGATCTCTATGTCTGGCTGCTGATCGCCTCCGCGATCCTGTCCTGGCTGATCGCCTTCAACGTCGTCAACACCCGCAACCAGTTCGTTTCGGCGGTGGCGGAGTTCCTGTACCGGATCACCGAACCGGTGCTCGCGCCGATTCGCAATTTCCTGCCGAGCCTCGGCGGCCTCGACATCTCGCCGATCATCCTGATCCTGCTGATCATGTTCATCGAGCGGGTGATCCTGTATTACATCTACCCGAACGTGATCTGAGCAGGCTGGAGCGCCTTGGTTGCCAACAAGGAACCTTGGCGCTATTCGGCCGCAGGAATCAGCATCGCGCTGCGGGTGACGCCGCGCGGCGGCCGCGACGACATCGACGGGATCGAACAACTGGCCGATGGCCGCAGCGTGCTCAAGGTGCGGGTGCGCGCGATCGCCGATGGCGGCGAGGCCAACAAGGCAGTTTTAGTGCTGCTGGCGAAATCTCTTGGTGTCCCCAAGGCCAGCGTCAAACTGCTATCCGGTGCCACCTCGCGGCTGAAGCAGATCGCCGTCGACGGCGATCCGGCGCGGCTTGGCGAAGCCCTGCGCAAACTTGCCAAATCAACAGACCAGGGGAACTGACATGACCGCCAAAATCATCGATGGAAAAGTCATCGCTGCGGAACTCCGTGGCCGCGTCGCTGACGAGGTCGCCCGCGTCAAGCGCGAGCACAATCTGGTGCCAGGGCTCGCGGTCGTGCTGGTCGGCAACGACCCCGCCAGCGAAGTCTATGTTCGCTCCAAGCATACTCAGACGCAGGCCGCCGGCATGGCCTCGTTCGAGCACAAGCTGCCGGCCGACGTCTCGCAAGGAGACCTGCTGGCGGTCGTGGCCAAGCTCAACCGCGATCCCGCCGTGCACGGCATCCTCGTGCAATTGCCGCTGCCGAAGGGCCTGAACACCGAGGCCGTCATCAACGCCATCGATCCCGCCAAGGATGTCGACGGGCTGCATCCGAACAATGCCGGCCGGCTCGCCGGCGGTTTCGAGGCGCTATCGCCTTGCACCCCGCTCGGCTCGATCATCCTGGCCAAGTGCGTGCACGCCTCGCTCGAAGGCATGAACGCCATCGTCATCGGCCGCTCCAACCTCGTCGGCCGTCCGCTGGTGCAGTTGCTGCTGAATGAGAACGCCACGGTGACGATCGCGCATTCGCGCTCGCGCGATCTGCCCGGGCTCGTGAAGCGCGCCGACCTCGTCTATGCCGCGGTCGGCAAGCCCGAGATGGTGCGCGGTGACTGGCTGAAGCCGGGCGCGACCGTGATCGACATCGGCATCAATCGCATTCCGAAAGAGGATGGCAAGACGCGGTTGGTCGGTGACGTCGCCTATCAGGAGGCGCTCAGCGTCGCCGGTGCGATCACGCCGGTGCCCGGTGGCGTCGGCCAGATGACGGTGGCGTGCCTGCTGGTGAATACGTTGCGTGCGGCGTGTGCGATTGCAGGTCTGCCGAAGCCGGCGGTGTAAGTTTTCTTCACCTCGCCCCGCTTGCGGGGAGAGGTCGGATTGCGAAGCAATCCGGGTGAGGGGGAGTCTCCACGGGGACGGTGAGAGTTGGCTCGCGGAGAGTCCCCCTCACCCCGCCCCTCTCCCCGCAAGCGGGGCGAGGGAGAAGAGCTTACGCCTTCTTTTTCTTCTCGCGCTCGATGCCTTCGAGGATCAGCTTCTGTGCCTCTTCCGGGCCACCCCAGCGCAAGATCTTCACCCACTTGCCCGGCTCGAGATCCTTGTAGTGCTCGAAGAAGTGCTGGATCTGCTGCAGCGTGATATCAGGCAGATCGGAGTACGACTTCACCTTGTCGTAGCGCTGCGTCAGCTTTGACGACGGCACGGCCAAAATCTTCTCGTCGCCGCCGGCTTCGTCTTCCATCATCAGCACGCCGACTGGACGCACGCTCATGACGGCGCCGGGGATGATGGCGCGGGTGTTGATGATCAGCACGTCGCAGGGATCGCCGTCATCCGACAACGTGTGCGGGATGAAGCCGTAGTTACCGGGGTAACGCATCGGCGTGTACAGGAAGCGGTCCACCACCAGCGTGCCGGCTTCCTTGTCCATCTCGTATTTGATCGGCTCGCCACCCACGGGGACTTCGATGATGACGTTGACGTCGTGGGGGACGTTTTTCCCGATCGAGACCGCATCGATACGCATTCAAGGCTCCGTTGTTGCCGAGGTTAAATCGCGCCCGGCAGCGATTTTGGCGCTGTCATACGCGGGCTTGGCCCGCCAATCCATCGTGTTTTTGTGAAATAATGAATCCCGCGATCACCGGCTCAAGAGGCAACGGTATCGACGGATGGGAAGCGCTGCCGACCAAGCTTTCAGCAGCTCAATTGGTCCAAACCTTAATTGGTCCAGGCGAAGGCAACCTTGTCGAGCGACTTCGGCCCGAAACGCTCCGAGGAGCGCGCCACCATGCGGCCGCCCAGGGCCCGGTAGAACTCGGTGGCGGGATCGTTGTCCGAGAGCGCCCACACCACCATGCTCTTCAAACCGCTCTGCATCAGGTCGCGGCGGGCGGCCGTGAACAGGCGACGGCCGAAGCCGAGACCCTGAAACTCGGGGCGCAGGTAAAGCTCGTAGATCTCGCCGTCGAAATGCAGGCTGCGCGCGCGGTTGCGACCATAGTTCGCATAACCGGCGATCTTGTCGCCGAACACCAGTACGCTGACGCGGCTGCCCTTGCGGATCGCACTGTCCCACCACTGCGGGCCGCGGCGGTTGATCAGCTTCTCCAGCTCGCCGCCGGGAATGATACCCTGATAGGCGGAGCGCCAGGCTTCGTCATGGGTCGATGCCACCGCAGTTGCATCTGCGGCTTTGGCCGGCCGGACCTCGATCAGGGTTGTGCTCATGGGCGCAATCAAACCAAGTCGCCGCGCTGGCGGCAAGACCTATCGTTAATTATCGGTTAACCTGTGGACTTTCTGCATCAGTATTTTAACCATGTTGTACCGAAAAAAGACAGCACGCCATTTCGAAGGGCACCGGCCCGCCATGCATCGGTGCAAAACTGCCTCGCAGCAACCAATGAACCGCGATGGCAACGCAGAAAGTCCGCCGATAATGATTCGTTCCGACTAGTTTGGTCGTCACTCTTCGTGTTCGCCTCCGGCAATTCATGCGGCTCTTCAACACCCTTTTCAGCAGGCTGGCGCTCCTGCCTCTGCTGGCCTTGCTGACCGCGCCGCCTCTGTGCGCTCAGGTCACGTTCGGTGCATCAGGCGAGGAAGGCGAACCGTTTCGCCGGCAGGAATGGCGCGTGCCGTCGCCGGATACCGACATTGCCGCGCATGCGCTGCTGTTTCGCCCCGCAGGCGCCGGTCCGTTCCGGCTTGCAGTCATCGCGCATGCCTCGACGCAGAACGTCTTGCGTCGCGCGCAAATGCCGCGGCCGGAATACCGTGCACTCGCAGCGTTCCTCGTCGCGCGCGGCTTTGCCGTGCTGGTGCCGGAGCGGCTCGGCCATGGTGCGACCGGTGGCCGCTATGTCGAAGACCAGGGTGGATGCGACGAAGCCGACTATGCGCGCTCGGGCCGTGTGACCGCCGAGCAAGTTTCGCTCGCGGTGGATTTTTTGCGAACGCAGGATTTCGCTCGCAAGGATGCCGCGGTTGTGATCGGCCATTCCACTGGCGGCTGGGGCGCACTTGCGCTCGCCAATGCCGACCCGAAGATGATCTCGGCGATCACAGTATTCGCGCCGGGGCGCGGCGGCCACGCCAATGATGAGCCGAATCGGATCTGTGCGCCACATACGCTTCTTGCCGCGGCAGCCGGGTTCGGCAAAGCGGCGCGCATTCCCATCACATGGCTCGTGGCCACCAATGATACTTACTTTGCGCCAAAATTTTCGTTGGACCTGGTCGATGCGTTTCGCGGCAGCGGCGGCAAGGTCGACTTCCACATGTTGCCGGCAGTGGGCAGCGAGGGGCATTGGATGATCGAGACTGAAGCGGGCGTCAAAGCCGCCAGCAGCGAGCTCGATCGCGTGCTGAAGCCGGTGGCGGGGAAGAAGCCATGACGCTGTATTTCCTGGTCAAATACCTGCATGTGCTCGGCGCCATCGTCATCCTCGGCACCGGAACCGGCATCGCCTTCTTCATGCTGATGGCGCATCGCACGCAGGACGCGCAATTCATCGCGCGCACGGCATCGGTGGTGGTGACCGCGGATGCGATCTTCACGTTCTCGGCCGTGATCTTCCAGCCAGTCACGGGCGGCTTGCTGATGATGCTCTCGGCGACGTCGATCACGGAACGCTGGATCCTTGCGTCGCTGGCGCTCTACGTGATCGCAGGCCTGTTCTGGATCCCCGTCGTGTTCATGCAGATCGAGATGCGCGATCTCGCGCGCAAGGCGGCCGAGCAGCACGTCGCTCTCCCCGCGCGCTATTTCATCCTATTCCGCCGCTGGTTCGCGTTCGGCTTCCCCGGCTTCGGCGCGACCATGCTGATCCTCTGGCTGATGATCGCAAAACCATTTTGAGAGAGGCGATGAACCAGCGAACCATTTTGGTGCTCGGCGCCTCCGGCCTGATCGGCCGCTTCGTCACCGACGATCTTCGTGTGCGCGGTTTTCGCGTGGTTGGGGTGGCACGCAGCTTGTCGCCCGCGCAGAAGATGAGCGCGCTGGACATCGAGCTGCCGATCCTCTCGCTTGAGGTAGCCGCACTGACGCGCCTGCTCCGCGAGCATGCAGTGGATGTCGCCGTGAACTGCCTCGGCGTGCTCCAGGATGGCCCCGGCAGCGACACCAATGCCGTGCATCGCGATTTCGTCGCGCGCCTGCTTCAGGCGATCGGCGACAGCGCTCGCGCGATCCGGCTGGTGCACATCTCGATTCCCGGAGCCGCGGAAGCCGATCGCACCGCCTTCGCCACGACCAAGCGCGAGGCCGAGCGCCTAATCGCGGCCTCCGGCATAGCCCACGCCATCCTGCGGCCCGGCTTCGTGGTCGCGCCGTCAGCCTATGGCGGCAGCGCGATGCTCCGCGCGCTCGCCGCTTTCCCGCTTGACCTGCCTGCGAAGGAGATGGCGACGCCATTCCAGCCCGTCGCGGTCCACGATATTTCGGCAACCATCGCCTGGCTCGCCGAGCGCGATATCGACGATGCCTCCGCCAAAGCGGTGAGCTGGGACCTGATGCAGACCGAGCCGATCACCACGGCCGGCGTCATCAAGCAGTTCCGCCTCGCCTTCGGCACGGCCGGCTGGCCGCGTTTCGCGATGCCGTCTTTCATGCTCGATCTCGGTGCGAAGATCGGCGATCTCGCAAACACTCTCGGCTGGATGCCGCCGATGCGCTCCACCGCCATCGCCGAGCTGCGCCGCGGCGTAACCGGCGATCCCTCCGCGTGGATCGCCACCACAGGCATCGCGCCGAAGACGCTGATGGATACGATCGGGCGCCATCCCGCCACCATCCAGGACAAATGGTTCGCACGCCTGTACCCGATCAAGGCGCTGATCTTCGCGAGCCTCGTCGCGTTCTGGCTCGTCTCCGGCTTCATCGCGCTGTTCGTGTCCTATCGCGCCGCCGCCGGCATTTTATCCGCGCATGGCTTCCCATCGGCTCTGGTTGATCCCGTCACCATCGGCACCAGCCTGATGGATATGTCCATCGGCGTGCTGATCGCCTTCCGCCGCGCCGCGGCGATCGGGCTCGTTGCGGGTATCATTGCGTCGTTTGGCTATATGTTTGGAGCCGCGATACTCACACCGGACCTCTGGATCGAGCCGCTCGGCGCACTGGTCAAGACCGGGCCGGCGATCGTGCTGATGCTCGTCGCGCTGCTGATGCTGGACAATCGCTGATGAATAAATGGCCCGACGACGACGTGATCCTGTTCGACGGCGTCTGCATCTTTTGCTCGCGCTGGGTCCGCTTTGTCGCGCAGCGGGATGCGGCGAAGCGATTTCGTTTCACACCGATCCAGTCGGACTATGGTGCGAAGCTCGCACGCACCCTTGGCATCGATCCGAATGATCCCGACACCAATGCCGTGGTCCACGGCGGCGAGGTGTTCATGAAATCGGACGCAGCGCTGACGGTGCTGTCCCTATTGCCGGGATGGAGCTGGGTGCGCGTACTATTCGCGGTCCCGAAGCCGCTGCGAGACCCGGTCTACAGCCTCATCGCACACAACCGCTATCGCATCTTCGGCAAGTATGACGCCTGCTTCGTGCCTGATGCTGATTTGCGAGCGCGGGTGATCGAATAACGTGTCATTGCGAGCGCAGCGAAGCAATCCAGAGTCTCTCCGCGGAGGGATTCTGGATTGCTTCGTCGCAAGGGCTCCTCGCAATGACGGAGTTTGCGGCTACGGCTTGCCTAAAGCCGCCAGCACTTCCTGCGCCGCCCGTTCGCCGCTGTCCCTCGCGCCATGCGCCGTCGTGAAGAAGGTCGGCGACGTCGCTTCTCCCGCGAAGAACAACCGCCCATCCACGGGGACAGCCAGCACGGCACGATCACCGGCGTGCCCCGGCAGCGCGTGTGAATACGAGCCTCTCGCAAACGGATCATGCGCCCAGCGGGACTCGTACAGCGGCTTCAGCTTGTGGCGGATGTCGTTGCCGAGGAAGCTCGCGATCTCGTCGATGCTGTGCGCGGCGATGGCGCCTTCGCCGGCGTTTTCGAGCTCGCGTGCAAAGCTGCCGCCGAAAAAGCCTTCGATGCAGGGCTGGCCGAACGGGCGGATGTGATAGGTGCCCATGTCGGTGCGCATGGTGGCGCCGCGCAGGTTTCCTTCTTTCGGGAAGGCTTCGGCATCGTCCAGCGCCAGCGTCACCTTGTCGTCGACGCCGAGCGGCAGGCCGGCCGCCGCATCGACCTTCGCCGGGAGCGGCGGTGAGAAACGGATGGCTTCGTCTGCGATCAGATTGGTCGGCACGGTGACGATCACCCTGTCCGCGGTCAGCGTGCCCTGCGAGGTCTCGATGCGGATGCGCTTGCCGGAATGATCGATCAGCGTCACGTTGCAGTTCAGCGCCACCGGGCAGGGCGCGCCATACGAGGCGACCAGCGCGCCATAGCCGCGCCGGACGCGCCAATTGAGGTCGCTGTCCTCATAGGCGTCCCAGTCCAGCGTCGACATGTCCTTCAGTTCGCAGCCATTGATGTAGGTCGAGATCGCGTCGATCATCGGATTCCAGCGATTGCCGGGCTCGAGGCTCAGGCTCGCGGGCTCGTCGCTGCCCTTTTGCGCGGCCTGCCAGAGACGCTCGTAGAATGCGTCCATCGCGCGCATAAAGTCGTCGCGCTGGCTTTGTGGAAAGGCATTGCCGAAGGCGCGTTCGCGCCAGGGCGGCAGGTCTTTGTTGACCTCGAAACCGAGTTTTCGCGCGATCGGAACGAAGGAATTCTTGTCCGCCGAGTGAAGCCAGCCGCAGCCGACGTCGAAGGTCACTTCAGGCGAGGCCTGCACCGTCCAGGCGCGGCCGCCGAGCCTGTTACGCGCCTCCAGCACGATCACGGAGAGGCCGGAGCCTGCCAGCGCATGCGCCGCGCCGAGGCCGGCGGCGCCCGCGCCGATGATCGCGACGTCGACTGAGGAGGGGACGGAACTCATGGACGGGCTCTAGCACGTTCGCAAAGAGTGCTGAAGCCGGACCCGGACGCGGTGCGGCGTGTAACGCCGCTCCGCAGAGCCGGGACCCAAGGTGATATGGAGGCGGTGAGAGTAACTGGGCCCCGGCTCAGCAGCGCATCACTGCGCGCTGCGCTGCGTCCGGGGCACGAGAGCGGTGGCCTTACGCCACCGCTTCCTTGGACTTTTCCGCGCGCTTGCGCTCGTTGGCGTCGAGGTGCTTCTTGCGCAGACGGATGGACTTCGGGGTGATCTCCACCAGCTCGTCGTCCTCGATGTACGCGAGCGCCTTTTCCAGCGTCATGCGGATCGGCGGGGTCAGGCGCACGGCTTCATCCTTCGACGTCGTGCGGATGTTGGTGAGCTGCTTGCCCTTCAGCACGTTGATCTCGAGATCATTGTCGCGGGTGTGCTCGCCGACGATCATGCCCTTGTAGACCTTCCAGCCGGGCTCGATCATCATCGGGCCACGGTCTTCCAGTTTGAACATGGCATAGGCCACCGCCTCTCCCTGGTCGTTGGAGATCAGGACGCCGTTGCGGCGGCCCTGGATCGCGCCCTTGTAAGGCAGGTAGTTATGGAACAGGCGGTTCATGATCGCCGTGCCCTTGGTATCGGTCATCAGCTCGCCCTGGTAGCCGATCAGGCCGCGGGTCGGCGAGTAGAACACCAGCCGCAGGCGGTTGCCGCCGGACGGACGCATCTCGATCATCTCGGCCTTGCGCTCGCTCATCTTCTGCACGACGACGCCGGAGTGCTCCTCGTCGACGTCGATCACGACTTCCTCGACCGGCTCCAGGGTCTGTCCGGTCTCCGGGTCCTTCTGGAACACGACGCGCGGACGCGACACCGAGAGCTCGAAGCCCTCGCGACGCATGGTCTCGATCAGGATTGCGAGCTGCAATTCGCCGCGGCCGGACACTTCCATCGCGTCCTTGTCCTGGGCTTCGACCACGCGCAGCGCGACGTTGCCCTCGGCCTCGCGCAGCAGGCGGTCACGGATCAGGCGGCTGGTGACCTTGTCGCCTTCGGTGCCGGCGAGCGGCGAGTTGTTGACGATGAACGACATCGACACGGTCGGCGGATCGATCGGCTGGGCCTGGATCGGGGTCTCGACCGTGGGATCGCAGAAGGTGTCGGCCACGGTGCCCTTGGGCAGGCCGGCGATGGCGACGATGTCGCCGGCTTCCGCGATCTCGACCGGCTGGCGCTCGAGGCCGCGGAACGCCAGAATCTTGGAAATGCGGCCGGTTTCCACCAGCTTGCCGTCACGCGACAGCACCTTCACGGCCTGGTTCGGCTTCACGGAGCCGGACGCGATACGTCCGGTGATGATGCGGCCGAGATAGGGGTTGGCTTCGAGAATGGTGCCGAGCAGCCGGAACGGGCCTTCCTCGACCACTGGCGGCGCCACGTGCTTGATGACGAGATCGAACAGCGGCTGCATGCCGACGTCGTGGGAGGCGTCAGGCGAGTCGGCCATCCAGCCGTTCTTGCCCGACCCGTAGAGGATCGGGAAATCGAGCTGCTCGTCGGTGGCGTCGAGCGCCGCGAACAGGTCGAACACCTCGTTGACGACTTCGGAGATGCGCGCGTCGGGGCGGTCGACCTTGTTGATGGCGACGATCGGCTTCAGGCCGAGTTTGAGCGCCTTGCCGACCACGAATTTGGTCTGCGGCATCGGGCCTTCAGCGGCGTCGACCAGCACGATCACGCCGTCGACCATCGACAGGATGCGCTCGACCTCGCCGCCGAAATCGGCGTGGCCGGGGGTGTCGACGATGTTGATCTGGGTGTCTTTCCATTGCACCGAGGTGCATTTGGCCAGAATGGTGATGCCGCGCTCGCGTTCCAGATCGTTGGAATCCATGGCGCGCTCGACCTGGCGCTGGTTGTCGCGATAGGTGCCGGATTGCTGTAGCAGCTTGTCGACCAGTGTCGTCTTGCCGTGGTCGACGTGGGCGATGATGGCGATGTTGCGGAGGTTCATGAGTGAGCTTCTTTGCGGTCGGACAATGGGTTAAGCGCGATCTCGCCGGTCAAGCCGGGACCTCTTCACGGACAACGCTGAAACGTGGAAAACGGGGCCTATTACGCCCAAAAGGGCCGCTCGGCTAGATCAACCGGGCACCCTATGCGTTTGCAGCGCAATATAGGCAAAAACCACCAAAAAACAATGCGTTCTTTTGGGGTTGGTTGATTGAATTTTGCCCGGGAATTCCCCGGGGTTAGGGGCAATCCGACACCAAACCGGTCCTTTGGCCGGAGGGGCCTCGATCAGCCCCGTGCTGGGCTGCTGCTCGCTTCCGCGGTCGGGTAGACCCCGCGCAAAACCTCCTCGAAATGCAGCTTCACGGCGTCGTTGCAGAGGCAGGCCCGCAGCCGCAGGCCGTCGCGATTGCGAACCAGGATCGACCCGCGCCTGGTCTCGAGCACGCCTTCCGCCCTGAACGACTGCAGCACACGGCTCGTATAGCTGCGTCCCACCCCGAGCAGCGTGGCAAGCTGCTCGTGGGTCAGCGGCACGCTGTTCTCGTCGCCGGTCCGCTCCATCGCCGCCAAAATCCATTTGGCCGTGCGCTGCTCGATCGAGTGGATGGCATTGCAGGCGGTGGACTGGAAGATCTGCGCCAGCATGCAATCGGCGTAGCGGGCAAAGATATGGCGCAGCGACGGCGATCGCTGCTTGGCCGCTTCCACTTTGGCGACATTGACGCGCGCAAACGGCCCGCCGAATTTCACGCAGATGCGGGTGTAGGCCGGCAGGAAGCCTTCGCTGACGATGCCGCCCACCGCGCCCTCGCGCCCGACCAGAATGGTCTCGACATCGCGGCCATCCTCATTCGGGACGAGAAATGTCGCGAGCGCGGGTCCGCAAGGGAAGTGAACGAGCTGGACATCATCGCCGGGATTGTAGAGCAGATCGTTCGCCATGGTGTTTTCAACGGCGACGTGCGGCGCCAGCAACGCGTAATCCGCCTGGCTCAAGCGCCGCAGCAGATTGTTGGCCGGCCGGCTGTCGACCTCATTTGCCTTACCAATATGCGCATCCATCGTGACCCCGCCTTCCCTTCTCCTCAGACTAGCGAGTTCCGCCCGAATCTTGTGTGCACAAGTGGACAGACTGGAGAACTGTGATGTGGTGGGTTTCGTTCCGGGAACCCTCCGATGCACTGGGCGCAGGCATCGTGTCGCGGCAGTCCCGATCCGAAAAACCTCACGCCTAAGATCTGATTATGGCACCCGCACTTCCCGATGGCTCAGGCCGGCCTTCCGACGTTCTGATCGTCGAGGACGATCCGATCATTGCGATCGATTTCGAGGACCGTCTCCTCGGATTCGGCGTGACGAGCGTGCGGACCGTTGGCTCGGTGACGCAGGCGCTGGGCGCGATCGCCAAGCGTGCTCCCGACTTCGCACTGCTAGATGTCGAGCTGATCCGCGAGAAGAGCTTTGCGATCGCCGAGCGTCTGGTCGCGCTCGGGATCCCGTTCGTCTTCGTCACCGGCTACGGCACCGACGCGCGCATTCCACCGGAATTCGCCGGCCGGCCGCGTTTGCAGAAGCCATGTTCGAGCGACGCGCTGGAGGCGGTGCTTCAGGTTCGCGCCGCCGATTAGCAATCAGCCGCGTTTCGGATCGAGCGTGGTCGACCACAGCGCGACGTCGGCGCGGTCGCGCAAGGTCACAATCATCTGGCCCGAGGCGCCCTCGATCTTGACGTGACCGAAGAACTGCATGCCGGCAGACGGCGGCAGGTTCTGGTTGTCCTTGCCCGGCGCCTTGACGAAGCGCACTTCGGGCCCAAAGGTGTTGTCGAGCGCGTTCGGACCGAATGTGCCCGCATGCAGCGGGCCCGACACGAATTCCCAGAACGGCTCGAAGTCCTGGAATTGCGCCTTGTTCGGATCGTAATAATGCGCGGCGGCGTAGTGCACGTCCGCGGTCAGCCACACCGTGTTGCTAACAGGCGCCGTCTTGATAAAGCGCAGGATGTCGGCGATCTCGAATTCCCGGCCGCGCACCGGACCGTCGCCCTGCGCAATGGCTTCCGAGCCGCCCTTCGGCGTATCCGACACGACGAGGCTGAGCGGCATGTCTGATGCGATCACCTTCCAGGTCGCGCGCGAGTTGAGGAGGGCGCGCTTGAGCCAGGCGATCTGGTCCGGGCCGAGGAAGTAACTGGCCGGACCGTATTCCGTTTCGAGATTGGCGCCATTCGGGCCGCGATAGCTGCGCTCGTCGAGCACGAACACGTCGAGATGCGGGCCGTAGGAAATCTGGCGATAGACCCGGCCCGGCTCGATGATGCTCTCGCGCATCGGGTACATCTCGTGGAAGGCGCGGCCCGCGCGCGCCGCGAGCAGCGAGATATCGCGCACCTTGTAGGTCGCCGGCAACTCCTTCGACAGCGACCAGTTGTTGGTCACTTCATGGTCGTCCCACTGCACGAAGATCGGCACCTCGGCATTGAAGGCGCGGACGTTGTCGTCGGTGAAATTGTATTTGTGCGCGGCGCGGTACTCGTCCAGCGTTTCCGCGACCTTGGCCTTCTCGGGGATGGTGACGTTCTTCCAGATCTTGCCGTCGGCGAGCTTGACCTCGGATTCGATCGGGCCGTCGGCATAGATGGTGTCGCCGGAGTGCAGGAAGAAATCCGGACGGTGCTTGCGCATCGCGGAGAAGGTGGCCATGCCACCGTCATCAGGGTTGATGCCCCAGCCCTGGCCGGCGACGTCGCCGCCCCAGACGAAGCTGACGTCGCGGCGGTCGGCCGGCGCGGTGCGGAAACGGCCGACCACCGCCTCGCCTTCGACTGCGGTATGCGAGAGATCGCGGAAGCGGACACGGTAGAAGATATCCTGTCCGCCCGGCAGGTTCTCGATCAGCATTTTTGCGGTGAAGTCGCTTTCAGGCAGCGCCGCGATCGGCGGCAGCGAACGGGCATCCTTGAAGGATTCCGTCGTGGCGACCTCGACCAGCATCTGCGACGGACGGTCGGCACGCGCCCACACCACGCCGCCGTCGACGGTGACGTCGCCGGACTGCACGCCATGGGTCACCGCCGGCCGGTCGGCCGCGCGCGAGAGATGCGGCATCGCGATCGCGCCGAACGCACCGGCACTGGTGGAGAGGAAGCGGCGGCGGGAGAATTTGATGTTCATGGAGTTGGTCTCGATACCGCGTGGCGCGACCGCCGGGACGGCAGTCGTCACGATCAAGCCAGACGCTATATTGAGACAATGTGACGCAGCAATTACGCGCGGAAGCGTCTACGCGTTGCCGGCGGCCCTGAACTGCGCGCCCGCGCGTTGCAGGTTCTGCGGCAGGCTGAACAGCACGGCCTTGCGGTCGGCGACCGCCGCGTGGAACTGATCGAGCACGATGTTGATGGCGGTGAGCCCGCCCTCCTCGATCGCGCCGTGGTCGAAGCAGCGCAGCGTGTCGCGCAGGATCTCGTCGGCCTCGGTCTGCATCTGGTCGAGCTCTTCGGTCGTCTCGCTCTTGCGTGCTGCCGCAATCATGTCGAACAGCCTGTCGCGCAGATGACTGTTGTTGTCGCGCTCGTCCTTTTTCAGGTAGCCCGCGAACCAGGCGCCGAGCGAACCCATCGCGGAGAGCGCCATCAGGGTCCACCAGATGTAATCGCTGTATTTGTCGAGGAAGGTCTTTTCCTCGCCATCGACGAAGGCGGCGGCGCCGGGATGTACGGGGATCACCGCATCCTTGTCGGTGTCGGGCGTCTCGATCTTCGCCGCCAGCGGGAACTCCGTCACCAGCTGCTGGCGTACGGCGAAGAGCTGCCGCGTGAATGCCGCGACGACGGTCTCCGACAAGCCTTTGCGCGCCACGATGTGGTGCGAGAAGCTGATCGTCTTGACCTCGTCGTCGGGACGATCCGGCGAGCCGCCGAAAGTGCCCGCAGGGATCTCGGATGCTTCATAGACCGGGTGGTTCTGCGCAATCGCATCCGCCGAATCGATCGCAAGGAAAGCCGGCGTGCCGCCGTCTTTGGCGGAAGCCGAAATCGCATCCGACGTGATCTTGCTGTTGACGGGACCGGCCGCAAGATAGGCATCGGCCTTCTGGGCCTTGATCGCCTCGGCGGCTTCGTTGGCGGGGTACTGCACGATCTCGACCTTGGCGGGATCGACGCCGTATTGCTGCAGAATCACCTTGAGCAGATTGACGTTGGCCTGGGTGCGGCCGACCACGCCGACCTTATGGCCGGCGAGCTGCGCGATCTTGGTGATCTTCGGGCCCTTCTTCTTGCCCTTGCCGGGCACGGACCACAGCACCACGACGTTCTTGCGCAGGGTCGCGACCGCTTGCGCATTCTTCGGCACGTCGACGTCGCCGCGCACGACGGCGAGATCGGCCTTGCCCTCCGCCAGCAAATCGGCGCTGGCAGTGGCGCCGTCGGTCTGGATCGGTCGCAGCCGTACATAGCTCTTGTGCTGCGCGAAGCCTTGGGTCAGTGCCTGCATGACCTTGACGTCGTCGCTGTTGGCGGGACCGACCGCGACCTTCAGCGTCACCGGCCGCATGGCAAAGTAATAGCCGCCGACCAGCGCGCCGATGATGGCCAGCACCAATGCGAGGGAGACAAGCGCGGTCTTTCGCGCCGCTGATCGCGGCGACGTCGGTACGGGCGCTTCGGCCAGGTCCAATCCCCCGGTCATCGATCTCCCAAACAGGCGCTTGAGGCTCAGTTTCATCTTGGCCGGCGATTTACGCCCGCAATTGTAGCAAATTTCTTGCCCGGCGGGGTTACATCTCCGTCATGGTTAGCGGATGGGCGGAATCCGGTATGAACCCGGGGCATATGGACGGTGTTAGGGTAAAGTTCCCCTGAAAACGGAGGCCATCATGGCAGAGCGGCTGACAACGGAAACGCGTCAACAGGCGCTGGCCAGTATCCCGGGATGGGCCGAGGTCCAAGGTCGCGACGCGATCGGGAAAACCTTTGTCTTCAAGGATTTCAACGAGGCCTTCGGCTTCATGACCCGAGCGGCGCTGGTGGCCGAGAAGATGGATCACCATCCCGAATGGCGTAACGTCTACAAGACGGTCGAGGTGGTGCTGTCGACCCACGACGCCGGCGGCGTCACCAAGCTCGACATCGAGCTCGCCAAGGCGATGAACGCCATCGCCAAGCTGACACCAGCCTGACATCTTGCGAGGCGCCGCCGCATCCCCATGTTGTGATCGGCAGGAGATGCGGCCATCGGCCGCTCTGCCGGCCACCCTTGGGTGAACGTGGAGTTTGTCGAACATGGCCGCCGAACACAGCGTCGGCTTCGAGCCGGCCGATCGGCTCGCGGAAGATCGTGAGAGCGTGCGCCGCCGCTTCTGGCGCAAGCTGAAGCGTGTCGCCGCGCAACTGCCGTTCGCCGAGGATTTGGTCGCCGCCTATTATTGTGCGTTCGACCGGCAGACGCCGCGGCATGTCCAGGCGTCGCTGTTGGGAGCGATCGCCTATTTCATCCTGCCGTTCGACTTCATCCCCGACGTGATGCCGGTCCTCGGCTTCACCGATGATGCCGCCGTGCTCGCCACCGCCATCCGCATGGTCGCTGGCCATATCACGAATGAGCACCGTGATGCTGCCCGCGCTATGCTGAAACGCGGGGTGGATGATGTTGAGGTGGACGTAGAAGCCGCGTAGCTGCGTTCACCACGCATTCCGTTGTCATTCCCCGCGAAGGGGTGAATCCAGTATTCCAGAGCCTTCGCGATTCACAAATACTGCCACGCAGTACTGGATCGCCCGCCTTCGCGGACGATGACAGTGAGAATATCCGCTACCTCTTCTCCGGCCCCGCTGGCGCCCGCGCCTTCTCCGCATCCCACGCCTGGAATTGCTTGAACAGCGTCTCCTTGTCCGTGTCCGACACGTTTGCAGCCGCGGGAGTCTGCTTCAGGAACGCCTCGAAGCGCTGGCGGGCCACCGGCTCGACGCCGTGCTTGTCGAGCCATTGCTGCGCCACCGGCAATCTGCTCCAGCCGGACAGCGGTGCCGCGAGCGAGACCTCCTTCCACTTGGGATGGAACGGCGGGCTCTGCAGCGCGGGGAATTTCGTGAAGAACGCGTCCACGAACAGCGCGAGCTTGCGGTAGCGCTCGGTATTGGGCGCCCAATTATAGGCCGCGAGCACCGCGGGCACCGCGATCGTGTCCACGCTCTCGCCCTCCTTGATCAGGTTCGGATAGTCCTTTGCCGTCAGTGTCGCCGGCAGATAGTCGCTCTGGAGCGGCTTTGCATAGTCGACCTTCGCAAGATGGAAGCGGCCGTCATTGCCGAAGGTCGAGACCGATTTGTACGGCTTGCCGCCGACCACGATGACCGCGTCGATCTCGCCGGCCTTCAGCTTCTCCATCGCGATGCGCTGCTCGACATAGACGAATTTCGCCTTGATCCCGAGCCGTTCGAACACGGTGAGGGCGGTGACGAAAGTGCCGCCGTTCGGCAAATCCACGCTGACAATCTTGCCTTCGAGGTCTTTCAGTGTCGCGATCGATTTCGGCGCGATCACCTGCATCTCCTCGTTGTAGAGTTTTGTCACATAGGTGAACTGCCGCTTGATGTCCTTGGCAAAGCCCTTGCGCTCGAGATAGTCGAGCGTGTCGGCGCGCACGACACCGAGATCGACGCCTTGCAGGAACAGGATGTCGGCAACGCTCTGCACCGAGCCGCGGCCGACGATCGGCAGCACGCGGATCTTGTTGCCGTCGTCGAGCACCGAGGCGAGGTCGGCGCCGAACTGCACATAGGTGCCGCCGATCGTGCCGGTGATCAGCGTGACGGTGTTGGCGTTGAGCGCCTGCTTGGTCGTGGTCGAGCCGAACTGGAAGATGGCCTTCAAGCTGTCCGACACCTTGGCCGGATCGTATTCGGTCTGCTCGGCGCGCGCCGTGAAGGCACAGATCGTCATGATGGCGGCAAGCGCCATGCTCAAAGCGTTACGCATGATGTCCCCTGAAGAGTTCTAGTTCTGAAACCGGCCGAGCCGCTGTCGCGCCTCCGCCGATCCAAGTGATGCAGCCCGCTGGTACCAGTCACGCGCGACTGATGCGTCGGCGATGATGCTCCGCGAGTCGCTGGTACCCAGCACCGCGGGATCATAAGTCTGCGCCAGCAGGAGCGCGGCCGTTGCATCTTTCGCATTGGCCGCGCGCTCGAGCAGCAGTCGCGCTGAGGCAATGTCGCCGACGCCGATCAGGCTCCTCGCGCGCGTCATCAGCCCTGCCAGCGTGTCGGCATCGAGCGTCCTGACAGGCTCCGGCGGTGCGGGCTGTGCCGCGATGGGCACCGGCATCTGCGCCTGCAATGCGATCTGATGGGCGGCCGCGATGGTGTCACGGCTCGGCGGTGCTGGGAGATCCAGCCTGTCGGCGCTCGCCAGCCTCGTGTTGCTCACCCGGGCCGGGTCCTTGAGCGGAGCTTGCCGCATGACCGGAGGATTGGCCGGAGCGATGGCCTGATCGGGAGCTGTGCCCATCAGGCTGACGGCATTGGCCGCGACGAGATTGCGCAGGTCGGACTGAAATAGCGCGGCCAGGATCGCGGCGGCGGATAGCGCGAGCGCAGCAGCCAGAAGGCGCGCCGCGGTCCCGGTTCTGGAACGCAAGGTCAGCGGCGCATATTCCCGCGGGTCCGGGGCCCCGAGCGGGTCGGACAGGAACAGCGGCATTGGATCGTCCTGCGGAAAATCGGCGCGGCTGGCGCGTGCACGGATGTAGGACGCGGTGGACGATTGTGATGCAGATCGATCGGACTCGAACGCCCTCGACTCCCTGGACGGACGGTATGCCGTCGTCTCCATGGTGATGCTCCCCATTTACTGACGCAACGCAGGGACAGTCCCGGTTCAGTCTTCTTCTTGTTGTCCAGAAGCGCCCCGCAAACTGGAACCGGTAAATCGCCGTCCGATTCAGCCCAAAAAGCGACGGCGGTTTGCGCGAATCGGGAGATATTTGGGTTTGATTACGGCGAGGCGGCGGAATGCACCGCAATTTTGGCCGCAATGGTTGAGGGGGATTTTACCAAGCGACGGAGCACGTAACTCGTGCGGGAACAGCGAGTTGGCTATGCTGCCTGTCCCATATTCGGTGTCATGCTCCGACTTGATCGGAGCATCCAGTACGCCGCGGCTTCTCGGCTAAGTCTCTGCTGTCTCTGGAATACTGGGTCGTCCGGTCGAGCCGGACGACGACAGCTTTATGTGTGGCGGGCGTGTGTACAGGGTCGCGCCGCCGCCGCCATCCTCACGGATGCAAGATCACCTTGCCCATGGCCTGGCGCCCCGCGAGCACCTTCAGCGCATCCGCGGTTTGCGCCAGCGGGAAGGTGCGGTCGACATGCGATGAAATTTTTCCTTCCGCGGTCCACTTCACGAGCTTCTCGAGGTTCGCGCGGTTCTTCTCCGGATTGAGCCGGGTCCAGGCGCCCCAGAACACGCCGCGGATGTCGCAGCCCTTCAGCAGCGCGAGGTTCAGCGGCATCTTCGGAATATCGCCGGCGGCAAAGCCGATCACGAGGAAGCGGCCTTCCCAGGCGATCGAGCGCAGCGCCGCTTCCGCATACGCGCCACCCACCGGATCGAAGATGATGTCGACGCCCTTGCCGCCGGTGAGTTTTCGCAAGCCTTCCTTCAAATCTTCCTTGCCGTAGTTGAGCGTCAGCTCGGCACCGTGTGCTTTGGCGAATTCCAGCTTCTCGTCCGACGAGGCGCAGGCGATCACCTTCAGGCCCATCAGCTTGCCGAGCTCGCAGGCGGCGAGGCCGGTGCCGCCGGCAGCGCCCAGCACCGCGAGCGTCTCGCCCGGCTTCGGGCTGGCGCGATCTTCCAGCGCATGCAGCGCGGTGCCGTAGATGATGATGATGCCGGCCGCGCGGTCGTAGTCGAGATTGTCGGGAATCTTCACGATCGATGCCGCCGGCAGCGCGATCTTCTCGCGCGCGCCATTGTGGCCGCAGGACGCGACGACGCGATCGCCGACCTTCACATCAGTGACGCCGGGCCCGATGCTCTCGATCACGCCCGCAACTTCGGCGGCCGGCGAGAACGGGAACGGCGGCTTGATCTGGTACTTGCCCTGGATCATCAGGAGATCGAAGAAATTCAGCGCCGCCGCCTTGATCGCGATCACGGCTTCGCCGGGACCGGCCACCGGATCCGGCACGTCGGCGAGCACGAGATCGTCGGGCTGGCAATATTGCGAGCAGAGGATGGCTTTCATGGCAGCACCTGAAGCGTTTCGGGGTGGAATTATAGTTGGCTCGTTTCTGCCGGATTTAGGCACGGGCGACAATCCGGATTCTTTGTCTCGATCAGCGTGAAGGCCTATCCTCGCGTCATGGCGAGCGCAGCGAAGCAATCCAGACTATTTCCGCGGCACGGACTCTGGATTGCTTCGCTGCGCTCGCAATGACGAAAGAAGAAAAGGGAGGATTCAAACGATGTTTGAAACGGGTCTGCTCAAGGATAAGCGCATCCTCGTCACCGGCGGTCGCTCGGGCCTCGGCGCAGCGATGGGACGCCGCTTCCTCGCGCTCGGCGCCGAGCTCGTGATCTGCGGTCGCAAGCTCGATCGACTGGACGCAACCGCGAGCGAGATGCGCTCGGAGACCGCTGGCAAGGTCTCAACCTTCGCCTGCGACATTCGCGACGGTGCCGCCGTCGAGAGCATGATGGACACGATCTGGCGCGAAGCGCCGCTCGACATTCTCGTCAACAATGCTGCTGCGACCTTCATCGCGCAAAGCGAGCATCTGTCGTTCCGCGCCGCGGACGCGATCCTGGCGCCGACGCTGCATGGTGCGATGTATTGCACACTCGCCGCCGGCAAGCGCTGGGTCGACGGCAAGCATGGCGGCGTCGTGCTCTCGATCCTCTCGACCTCGACCATCACCGGCCGCGCCTTCACCGTACCGTCGGCGATGGCGAAATCGGCGGTGCTGGCGATGACCAAGAGTCTTGCGGTCGAGTGGGGGCCGAAGGGCATCCGCACCGTCGCGATCGCGCCGGGACCATTCCCAACCGCGGGCGCATCAGGGCAGCTCCGCCCCGAGGGCCGCGACGAAGGATGGACCGCGCGCAACCCGATGGGGCGCACCGGAGAGCACAGCGAGCTTGCCGACCTCGCCAGCTTCCTCGTCTCGGACCGCGCCGGCTACATCAATGGCGAGATGGTGGTGATCGACGGTGGCGCGCATCTACGCAGTTCCGGCGCCGAAGATTTATTGCGCTGGACCGATGCACAATGGTCCGAGCAACGCGCTGCGCGATCCAAAGGCTAACCCGCTAACTGCCTTCCCAAATTGGACTTTTCCGGCTATCCCTGCTCGGGGACAAAACGCGGCCGGGCCATCTTCCAGTCACAATATTGAGGGAACCACTCCAGCATGTGGCGGGCGCTCTTTTTGGCTTTGATGATTGGCGTGACGGCGTGGGGAATCAGCGATTCCGCGCGGGCACAGACGGCGCAACCGGCGCCGAAGGCAGTGGCAAAACCAGCCGCTCCGGCCGCGAAAACAGCAGCCAAGCCTGAGAGCAAACCTGCCGCCCTTCCCGCAGCGGTTGCGGGTGGCGCGGAGCCGACCTTGATCGGACAATTCGGCACCTGGGGCGCCTATTCGGCCACCCCCAACGGCAAGAAAGTCTGCTTCGCGCTGGCAAAACCCTCGTCGTCGAAAACCAACCCGCCGAACAGGCCGCGCGATCCCGCCTATGCCTTCGTCTCGACCCGGCCGGCGGAGAAGGTGAGCAACGAAGTTTCGGTCATGATCGGCTATGCGCTGAAGCCGGGCTCGGAATCCTCGGTCGAGGTCGGCGGCGCCGCTTTTGCGATGTATACGCAGGGCGACGGCCTCTGGATCAAGAACGCGGCCGAAGAGGAGCGGATGGTCGAGGCCATGCGCAAATCAGCCGATCTCGTGGTCAAGGGCGTTTCGGCCAAGGGCACGGAGACGACCGATACCTTCTCGCTGAAGGGCCTCGCCCAGGCGCTGGACCGGATATCGCAGGACTGCAGGCGTTAAGGCTGCAAGCGATAAGGTCGCAATCGGCCGTTCCGGTTGCTATATAGGGCCGGTTCCAGATTTTTCGCCGTCATAGATGCCCGGGTCAAGCCCGGGCATGACGAGTTTAGACAGCAGATCCTAGGCCTACAGATGCAACCGACGACCGAGCCGCACGACGCAATCCTGGTGGAGAAGACTCCACTCGAAACCTATGTGCCGCCGGCAAAGCCGTCGCTGATCGGCCTGTCGCGTACCGAGCTTGCCGATCGCCTCGGCGAGATCGGCGTCGCACCGGCACAGCGCAAGATGCGTGTGCAGCAGCTGTGGCACTGGATGTATTTCCGCGGCGCCCAAAGCTTCGACGACATGACCTCGGTCTCGAAGGGCATTCGCGCCGAGCTCGCCCAGCACTTCACCGTCGACCGGCCCGAAGTCGTGGCCGAACAGATCTCCAACGACGGCACCCGCAAATGGCTGCTGCGCCTGCCGAGCGGCGACAATGTCGAGAAGGCGCATGAAGTCGAGTGCGTCTACATTCCGGAGACCGATCGCGGCACGCTCTGCGTCTCCTCGCAGGTCGGCTGCACCTTGAATTGCTCGTTCTGCCACACCGGCACGCAGCGCCTGGTGCGCAACCTTACCGCCGGCGAGATCGTCGGACAGGTGATGGTCGCGCGTGATCGTCTGAATGATTGGGCCGATCGCGAGGACGGCACGCGCCGCGTCACCAACATCGTGATGATGGGCATGGGCGAGCCGCTCTACAATTTCGACGCGGTGCGCGATGCGCTGCTGATCGTCGGCGACAATGAAGGCATCGGCATCTCCCGCCGCCGCATCACGCTGTCGACCTCCGGCGTGGTGCCGAACATCGTGCGCGCCGGTGACGAGATCGGCGTCATGCTCGCGATCTCGCTGCACGCCGTGCGCGACGAGCTGCGCAACGAGCTGGTGCCGCTCAACCGCAAATATCCGATCAAGGAATTGCTCCAGGCCTGCCGCGACTATCCCGGCGCCTCGAATGCCCGCCGCATCACCTTCGAGTACGTGATGCTCAAGGGCGTCAACGATTCGCTCGACGATGCAAAACTGCTGGTGAAGATGCTCAAGGGCATTCACGCCAAGATCAATCTGATCCCGTTCAATCCGTGGCCCGGCACAACCTATGAATGCTCGGACTGGGACCAGATCGAAAAATTCTCCGAATACATCTTCAACGCCGGCTATTCCTCGCCGGTGCGCACCCCACGCGGCCGCGACATCCTCGCCGCCTGCGGCCAGCTCAAGTCGGAGACCGAGAAGCTCTCGGCCAGCGAACGCCAGGCGCTGCGCGCCATGGCGGTGACGGATTGAGTTGATGCGTGCCCGCGCTCTCGCATCTCCGTCATTGCGAGCGCAGCGAAGCAATCCGGAATCTTTCCGCGAGGACAGACTGGATTGCTTGGCTGCGTTCGCAATGACGGTGAAAGTAGCGTCATGTCCCTGATCGGCCGCCTCATCGTCATTTTCATCGGCTTTCTCGCCGCCTGTTTCGTCGGCGGCATGATCGTCGTCGTCGCGCTGCTGTTTCCGGAGTTCGCCGATCTCGGCACGGGTCCCGTCGATCAAGGCGCGATCGATATCCTGCTCGGATTCGGCTTCATCTTCGTCTCGGGTTTTGCGCTGGTTCCGGCGGCGGTGATCGTCGCGGTCACCGAGGCGCTCTATATCCGCAGTGCGCTGGCTTATGCTGTCGGCGGCGGCCTCGTCGGGCTCGCCTGCTATCTGGGCCTCGTTCCCTTTCACTCCGACACGTTGCAGTTCGAGGGCATCGTGCGGCGGCATCTGGAGATCATGACCGGCGCGGGCATCGTCGCCGGCGTCGTGTACTGGCTGATCGCCGGCCGCAACGCCGGCGCCTGGCGCAATCCGTCGCCTCCGCGCAAGCCGCCCCCGCCGCTGCCGTCGAATTCAAGACCGGATTGAGGCGCCGTCATTGCGAGGAGCGAAGCGACGAAGCAATCCAGGGATATTTCCGCAGTGACAGTCTGGATTGCTTCGTCGCAAGAGCTCCTCGCAATGACGGAATCCAGGGTTTTCATCCCCTCTCCACTCCGCTAAACCGCGCGCCATGAACCGGACTGGACTCTTCATCGCCCTGGCGCTGTGGCTCGTGATCGGCGTCGTTTTCGGCCTCTATCCCGAGCTCGATCTCAAGCTCGCCGCGCTGTTCTTCGACCCAGAGACGAAGACGTTTCCGCTCAAGCTGAACGACTGGGCCGGCTTCGCGCGTGACGCTGCGATGTGGGTCTCCTGGGCCTTCGTGGTGCCGCCGCTGGTCGCACTCGTGGTCAAGATGGTCCGGCCCGACCGTCCCTTGATGGTGTCGGGGCGCGCGATCGTGTTCCTGCTGGTCACGATCATCATGTCGGCCGGCATTCTCACCAACCTTACCTTCAAGTCCTATTGGGGCCGACCGCGGCCGGTGGTGGTGACGCAGTTTGCCGGCGACCAGCAGTTCGTGCCGTGGTGGGATCCGCGCGGCGATTGCGCGCGCAACTGCTCGTTCTTCTCCGGCGAAGGCGCGACCGCATTCTGGACGCTGGCGCCCGCCGCGCTGGCACCGCCCGCATGGCGGCCGCTCGCCTATACCGGCGCCGTGGTCTTCGGCCTCGTGACGTCAGGGCTGCGCATGGCCTTCGGCGGGCACTTCTTCACCGACGTGTCGGTCGCCGGCCTCGTCACCTTCGTCGTGATCTGGTTCGCCTACGCACTGATTTACCGCTGGCCGCGGACCCGGTTCTCGGACGCGGCGGTCGATGCCGCCCTGACCCGGCTGAACATGCCCGCCTACCGGCTCCGCCAGCGTCTGTTCGGCCGCAAGACGGGGGCCGAGCCCTCGGTTTGAGCGATTAAATGGGTGCCGAGGCGTGCGAAATTTGATATTCGCGCGGTCAAGTTCGCCCTCGCATCAGCCCCTTGAGACCCGATTGGAAGCGCCATGACCACGATCCTGAAAAGCCTGCCCAAGGGTGAGAAAGTCGGCATCGCTTTCTCGGGCGGTCTCGACACCAGTGCGGCGCTGCTCTGGATGAAGCAGAAGGGCGCACGCTGCTACGCCTATACCGCTAATCTCGGCCAGCCGGACGAGGCCGACTACAACGAGATCCCGCGCAAGGCGATGGAGTTCGGTGCCGAGAAGGCCGTGCTGGTCGATTGCCGCACGCAGCTCGTTCACGAGGGCATCGCTGCGATCCAGTCCGGCGCCTTCCACATCTCGACCGGCGGCATCACCTATTTCAACACCACGCCGCTCGGCCGCGCGGTGACCGGCACGATGCTGGTCGCGGCGATGAAGGAAGACGGCGTCAACATCTGGGGCGACGGCTCGACCTTCAAGGGCAACGACATCGAGCGCTTCTACCGCTACGGCCTGCTCACCAATCCGGGCCTGAAGATCTACAAGCCCTGGCTCGACCAGCAGTTCATCGACGAGCTCGGCGGCCGCGCCGAGATGTCGGCGTTCATGACCGCCCAGGGTTTTGCGTACAAGATGAGTGCCGAGAAGGCGTACTCGACCGACAGCAATTTGCTCGGCGCCACGCACGAGGCAAAGGATCTCGAGAGCCTCGACAGCGGCATCAAGATCGTCAACCCGATCATGGGCGTGCCGTTCTGGCGCGACGACTGCGCTGTGAAGGCCGAGAAGGTCGTTGTGCGCTTTGAAGAAGGCCAACCGGTCGCGCTGAACGGCCAGAGCTTCAGCGATCCCGTCGCGCTATTCCTCGAAGCCAACGCCATCGGCGGCCGCCACGGCCTCGGCATGAGCGACCAGATCGAGAACCGCATCATCGAGGCCAAGAGCCGCGGCATCTATGAAGCGCCGGGCATGGCGCTCTTGCACATCGCCTATGAGCGCCTCGTCACCGGCATTCACAACGAGGACACCATCGAGCAATACCGCATCAGCGGCATGCGCCTGGGACGTCTGCTCTATCAAGGCCGCTGGTTTGATTCGCAGGCTTTGATGTTGCGCGAGACCGCGCAGCGCTGGGTCGCGCGCGCCGTCACCGGCGAGGTGACGCTGGAGCTGCGCCGCGGCAACGACTACTCGATCCTCAACACCGAGAGCCCCAACCTCACCTATGCGCCGGAACGGCTCAGCATGGAGAAGGTCGAGGACGCGCCGTTCACGCCGGCCGACCGTATCGGTCAGCTCACCATGCGCAACCTCGACATCGCCGACACGCGCACGAAGCTGAAGCTCTATAGCGACACCGGCCTGCTCTCGGGCAGCGAAGGCTCGCAGATCTTCAGGTTGGAGAACGACAAGGGCTAGCGCATCTGCGCGTGTCCCGGACGCGATGCAGCGCGAAGCGGTGCGTCGCAGAGCCGGGACCCAGAATCTCAATCGAATTCCGTCAATAATTTTTGGGCCCCGGCTCAGCAGCGCATCACTACGTGCTGCGCTGCGTCCGGGGCACGAGACCTGAAACAAAAATGGCCGGGATCGCTCCCGGCCATTTTGCATTTAAGTGTCGCCTCAGCGCGGCGGCGCGGTGCCGGGCGGGGGCGGCGGCAGCGAGGCCTGGCCGCCGTTGAGCAGCGGCGTGATGTTGCGGACGGTGACGCGCCGGTTGATCGCGCTCGGCCCCTGCGTCTGCTCCTTCAGGTACTGCTCGCCATAGCCCTGCGAGGTCAGGTTCTCCGAGGGCACGCCGAACTGCTGGGTCAGCAATTCGGCTGCGGACTGCGCGCGGCGGTCCGACAGCGACAGATTGTCGACCTCGTTGCCGACCGCGTCGGTGTGTCCCTCGATCAGGAACACCACGCGCGGGTTGGCCTGGATCGCACGGTTGAGGCCGTCGGCGATCGCTTGCAGCTTCGCCGCCTGATCCGGTGGGATCGTCCACGAGCCTGTCTCGAAGGTGATCGTGTTGACGTCGATGCTCGGCATCTGCATGCGAACATTCGGGCTGTAGCGAATCTCGTCGAGCGTGTAACGCCGATCGATCCGCTGCACCGGGGGTGCCTCCATGGTCTGGTAGATCAGGTCCGGCGACGCCTCCTGGGCGTCGACGATGTAGCGATCGTAGGGAATGTTCACGACCGGAGGCGGCGCGTCGACATAGAAGCCGCCGACCGACTGCGGATCGCGATAGCTGTTGTCGATGATGATGATCTCGCGTCCTCGGGGATCCCTGCGGATTCGGCGCAGCAACCGGCCGTCCGGACCGACCATGGTGATGATCTCGCTGCCGTCGGGACGGACCACAACCGTGCGGGTATCGCCGCCGACGACGTCGGTGCGGATGTCGCGGGCGCCATAGCGGAAGCGATAGAGATCGTTGCCGCGGACATAGGCCTGCCCGCCCGGATCGCGGATGATGATGCGATCCGGCTCGGTGTAGACGGTGCGGCCACCTTCGATGGACTCGCGTCGCTGGTTGTGGAGGTCGGCGATGGTGGCGCCGAGCACGGCGCCCCCCACGACGGCCGCGCCGATCGCGAGCGGCGTCAGGTCACGCTGCTGCGGACGCGGCGGCGGCGGCAGCGGTGCTGCGACCGTCGGCGCGGCGCGGAAGGCTGGGGCGACCGTCGGCGGTCTGTACTGTGCCCTGTCGGGCGGTGGCGCTGCGGCCGCCGTGCCCGGGACGATGCTCGGTGCCGCGACGCCAGCGGGGGGAGCTGCGGGCCGGGGCAGGGCGCCCGCCTGCGGCTGGCTCGGCGGAGTGCCGGCAGCGGGTGCACCCGCAGGAGGCGTTCCACCCTGACGTCCGGGCAGCGGGGTTACAGCGCCGCCGGGCGCCGGCGTTGCGGTCGGGAGCGGGGTTGCGCGCGGCGCAGGCGTCGGCGGCGGAGCGGTCGCCGCACCTGGTGCGGCACCCGGAGCGGTTGATGGTGCTCCACCAGCCGGAGGCGTGCCGGGACGTCCGCCGGGCGGCGGTCCACCGGGGCGTCCGGTCGGCGCTGCGCCCGGCGTGCTGCCTGGGGCCGGGGTTGCGGTCGGCGCCGGTGTTGTCGCCGGTGTGGGCGTCGTTGTCGGAGCAGGCGTGGCCGTTGGCGCAGGCGCGCCGGGGCGAGCCGCGGGCGCAGCGCCTGAAGGAGCCGTGGGTGTTGCCGTGGATCCAGGTGCGGGCCGTGCCGGGGGAGCCGCTGCAGGAGGCGGCGGAGGTGTTGGCGTTGAATGAGCCGCGGGCGGCGGGGGCGTCGGCGCATGCTGCTGCGGAGCCGCAGCAGGAGGCGGGGGCGGCACTGGTCGTGCTGCAGGCGGGGCCGGAGGCGGCGCATGCTGCTGCGGGGCCGCAGCCGGAGGCGGCGAGGGCTGCTTCGGAGCGGCAGGCGGCGGTGGGGGCGGCGGCGGAGTCGGACGGGCCGCAGGCGGCGGCGGAGGAGGCGGGGGTGCCGCAGGGCGCGGCGGTGCGGCCGCAGGCGGCGGCGCGGCTGGCGGGTGAGGCGGTGCAGCGGCCGGTGGCGGTGCGGCCGGACGAGCGGGCGCCGCAGGCGGCGCGGCGGCCGGCGGTCCCTTCGGCGGCTGCTTCGGTTTTCCGTCAGGCCCGATCTCTGGGGCCGGCGCCTGCGCGACAACGAGCGGCGCGGTTTGCGCATGCGATGCGGTGTTTGCCAATTGCATCGCGGTCAGAGCCGTTGTTGCAAGCAGCACGAAACGAAGGTTGGTCATGTGGTGAACTTCCCCGGAAGGTTCTTTGACGAAGTGTTGGGATGAACAGCTACGCGTTAGGCCGGATTGTGGCGGGCGGAGCGGTCGCGGCCCGATTTATTTCTGCACGCAAATCACCTCACTATCGTGACGTTCATTGCGCATTCAGACGCTGGTTGCAATCGCCTCATATGTGATGCTTCGCCTCATCCATGATCTCGCGGCGGCATTGCGTCCGTCGCAGGATTAGGCGTGAGCGGGCCAGTCGGCCCGCGCGATGGAATCTCTTCAGGCATGCGGCCCGGCAATTCGTCGGGCCGCGGTGGCGAGCCGGGCTCGCGCACCGGCGGCGTGATTTCAGGCTGCGGATTGCCCGGCGGAATCCCGGGCGGTGGCTCGGTCGGAGTGCCGGGTGTCGACGGCGGTATCTCAGGCGGTTCAATCGGCATCGGCATCATCGAGATCGGTTGTCAGGAAAACGACAACGATGATGCCGCGCCGATGTTCCTCAAGCAAGATCCGGAAGAGTGCGAAGCGGTTTTCCGAAAAGATCACGCTCAACGACAGCCTAAAGCGTCGACCTATTCCGGCGCGTGGCAGACGGCCTCGATGTTGTGGCCATCAGGATCGAGCACGAAGGCGCCGTAATAGTTGGCGTGATAGTGCGGACGGATGCCGGGCGCGCCATTGTCGCGACCGCCGGCCGCCGTCGCCGCCTTGTAGAACGCATCGACCGTTGCACGGTCCTTGGCTGCGATCGCGACATGCACCGGCTTGTTCAGCGCGCCCTCGCCGCCGATCCAGAAGTCCGGCTTGCCGTCGGCACCGAAACCCGCGGCCGCATCGTGGCCGGTCTGCTCCTGCGTCACTTCCATGATCAGGCTGTAGCCGAGCGGCGCCAGCGCCTTGCTGTAGAACGCCTTCGCGCGCTCATAGTCGGAGACGGGGAAGCCCAAATGGTCGATCATCACAACCTCCGTGGTTCGTTGTCAGCGCGACAGGAAGGTATTGCTTCGCGTCTTGCGCGCAATCGCAAAGCCGCGCGCGACCATGTCGGCAATACAATCCTCTCGCCATTCGTTTTGTGACAGATGCTCGATCACCACCGCGCGGGGCCACAACGATTGCGGCGCGTCGCGAAAGAAGCCGATCAGCACACGGTCCTCAAAGCCCTCGACGTCGATCTTGAGCGAATCGACTTGGCCGATGCCGGCCTCGTCGAGGATGCGCGTCAGCCGCAGCGACGGCACCTTGATCGCCTCAGCGCTGGCCGTGCCGGTGACGACATGGGTGGCACCGAGATTGCCGCCGCCGCTCTCGATCATCAGCTCGCCGTCGCTGTCGCCAGCGGCGGCCTGCACCAGGCGCACCTGCGTCGCGTTCGATGCGGCGTGGTTGAAGGAGAGCCGTCCAAACGTCAGCGGATGCGGCTCGATCGCGACCACCTTGCCGGATGTACCGACCTGCCGCGCCATCACCAGCGCAAACGTGCCGACATTGGCACCGACATCGACGAACGTGCCGCCCATTGGCGTGTACTGGCGCAGGAAGTCGAGCTCATCGAGATTGTAATCGGGATTGAACAGCGCGCCGCGCTCGGTTGCACTGCCCTGGTGGTAGAATCGGAACGAGGCGCCCTGATACTGCACGTCGAGGGGACCGCCGCGCAGCAGATTGACCAGCCGCGACATCCAGGGCCGGAATGCGCCGCGCTTCAGCCCCGATTGTTGCGTGAGGCGAATGATCGCGGCCTGCGCCGCGTTCGGCGCAAAGGCGCCGAACGGCGCGGACGAAAGGGCATTGTCGGGCGTCAAGCAGGCGGTCCTCTTTGCAGGCGGCGCATGCATAGCCGGTTTCGGTGGGGACTCCAACGCTCCATAACCGGTGTCGTCCCCGCCTAGTGCGCAATTGCGCACGGGGAGCGAGGACCGAGCAGCTGTCACGCGAGACTCCCACTCCGAGTCTTCGCCAAATTGCTGCCTGTGGCTACGGATCCCGGATCTGCGCTTCGCTTGTCCGGGACGACAATGTGTCACGCAGCCTTCTTCGGCGCCGGCTTGCGCTGCCGCAGGAAGCGGCCGAGCAGCTTGCGCTTGCCCTTGCGCGGGATCAGGTTGATATCGCTGACGAGCTTTGCGCCGCCCTTGCGCCGCTCCAGCACGATCTTGCGGCTGTGGAAGGCCTCGAGCTCGACGCGATGCGCGACGCTGACGACGGTCGCCTTGGGCAGCTCGTCGGTGACCATCTGCATCATCTTGTCCTGGCTCTTCTCGTCGAGCGCCGAGGTCGCTTCATCGAGCACGACGATGTCGGGGTTGTGCAACAGCAGCCGCGCGAAGGCGAGGCGCTGCTTCTCGCCGCCGGACAGTGTCTGGTCCCACGGGGCTTCTTCCTCGATCTTCTCCTTGAGGTGGTCGAGGCCGACCTTGTGCAGCGCTTCGCCGATCTCCTCGACGGTCCAATCGTCCTCGGCGCCGGGATAGGCGACTGCGCGGCGCAAGCTGCCCGAGGGCACGTAGGGCCGCTGCGGCAGCATGAACAGCCGCCGGTCAGGATGGAAATTGACGCTGCCGCCGCCCCATGGCCACAGCCCTGCGATGGCGCGCACCAGCGTGCTCTTGCCGGTGCCGGATTCGCCGGCGACGAGCAGCCGCTCGCCGGGCGCGACCACCACTTCGGTCTCGCCGACCACCGCCGTGCCGTCGTCGAGCGTGACGGAGAGGTCGTTCAGCTCGAGCATCGCATCGTTGCTGGTTTCGCCGCGCTTGATGCGGCCGATTCCGTCGCCCTGCTCGGCGCGTTCGAGACCGTCGAGCGACATCATCAGTGAGGCGATGCGGCGCGCGCAGGCATTCCAGTCAGCGAGCCGCGGGTAATTGTCGACCAGCCAGCCGAACGCGCTCTGCACGATGGTGAAGGCCGAGGCCGCCTGCATTACCTGTCCGAGCGTCATGCTGCCGTCGAGGAATTTTGGCGCGCAAAGCAACAGCGGCACCACCGGTGCAACCAGGCTCGAGCCCTGCGACACCAGCGTGGTGCGCATGTGTTGTCCTGCGAGCCGCGCCCATTGCCGCAACACGTTGGTAAAGTTGCGATCGATACCGCCGCGCTCTTCTTCCTCGCCGCCAAGCAGCGCGATGCTCTCGCCGTTCTCGCGCACGCGCGTCAGCGTGTAGCGGAAATCGGCTTCGGCCTGATTTTTGTCCTCGGAGACCTGCACGAACTGACGGCCGATCGTCAGGATCGAGCCGGAGGCGATTCCCGCATAGAGGATCGCGGCGATCACGAGGAAGCCGGGAATGGTAACGGCGGAGCCACTGATCGTGACGGTGAGCGCGCCGCCGATGGTCCAGAGCACGACGATGAAGGTCACGGCCGACAGCAGCGCCGAGGTGACGCCGGCGAGGAAATCGACCGGCGAATCGGTCGAGATGCGTAGATCCTCTGCGATCCGGTACTCCGGATTCTTGTGGTCGCCGTCCACCAGGTTGAGCTGGTAGTAGCGGCCGTTCTTGAGCCAGCGCGTCAGCACGCTTGCCGTGAGCCAGGCGCGCCAGCGCCGCTGGATGCCCATGCGTGCAAACACTTGCGCCACGCCGAGCACGATGCTGCCGATCGCGAGCGGGAAGAACACCGCAGTGAGGTGAAACACGGTGGATGCATCACGCTTCTCGATCGCATCGAAGATCGCGCGATTCCAGACATTGATGCCGTATTGGAAGGCCACGGTCAGGACGATCAGCACGCCGAGACCAATCGAGTAGAGCCATGCCAGCCGGTCGCCGTTGCGGCCCCAGAAGCCGCGGGCGCTGATCCAGAAGCGCGTCAGCAGGTAGTCCTTGCGGGCCTGCTCAGCCTCCTCTGGCGAGAGTTCAGGATCGGGCTCAACGACCTCCGGAGGCGGCGGCGCGACCTCATCGCCGTTCTCGCCCTTGATCTCGACAATGGGCGGCTTCCTGCCCTGTTCGCGCTTTCCGGCCGGCTTTTGCATGACCGATAACGCAAAAGAAATCAAACGGTTCCCGAGAGTTCCGCGCCGGGCATCATTCGGCGGCGCCGTCGCGCACGCGGCGTAGTCGCGCCGCTGTGTGCAGCACGCGCGACAGCTCCTTGATCGAGTAAGGCTTTTGAACCAGTTCGAAGCCGAGGCTTCCCTCCTGCGATAGCGCCTCGCTGTAACCGGTCGTCAGCACGATCGACACACCGATGCCGCGGTCGCGGATCGCATGCGCGAGATCGAGTCCGGTCATCCCCGGCATCACCACGTCCGAGAACACGACGTCGAACCGATCCGCGTCCACGACCAATTCGGCCAGCGCATCGTTGGCATTGTCGACCAGCGTGATGCTGTAGCCGAGTTCGGTGAGGCCGTCGGCGGCGAAATTGGCGAGCTCGATATTGTCCTCGACCACCAGCACCGACATGCCGCTGCCGGCCGCCGCGGGTGCCGTGTTCGGCGCTTGCTGTTGCGGCAGCAGGTCCGCCGGCACGCGCGGCAGATAGAGCGAGAACGTGCTGCCCTGTCCCACTTCGCTCGTGACCGTCACCTCGCCGCCCGACTGCCGGGCGAAGCCGAACACCTGGGACAGGCCGAGGCCAGTGCCGTGGCCGACCTGCTTGGTGGTGAAGAACGGCTCGAAGATGCGCCCGAGCCGCGCGGCGGGAATGCCGATCCCGGTGTCGGTGACGACGACGCTGATAAAGCCGTGACTACACACAAGATGCGACAGCGTGTCCGGAACGGTCGTTGCCGGTTCGATCCTGAAGGCGATTCTGCCCATGCCCTGCATGGCATCGCGCGCATTGGTCGCCATGTTGATCAGGGCCGTCTCGAACTGGCTGGCATCGGCATTGACGAGGCACGGCTCCGCCGGCAGCCGTATCGTGATCTCGATGGCCGGGCCGAGCAGCGTGGCGAGCATGTCGTGCAGCGACTGCATCCGCTCGCCGACGTCGAACACTTCGGGTTTCAGGGTCTGGCGCCGCGCAAAGGCGAGGAGCTGCGAGGTCAGCCTTGCGGCGCGTGCGACAGCATCCGCAATCGCGGTGATGTAGCGCTGGCGCCGCTCCTCCGTCAGCTGCGGCCGGTTCAACAGGTCGACGGAGGCGCGGATCACCGTCAGCAGATTGTTGAAGTCGTGCGCGACACCGCCGGTGAGCTGGCCGAGCGCCTCCAGGCGCTGGCTGTGCTTGAGCGCCTCCTCGGCCTCGCGCCGCCTTGCAGCCTCAAGCTGGAGATGCTGGGTGCGCCGGAAGGCGAAGGCGAGCAGCAGAAACAGCAGCGCCGTGGCCGGAATGCCGAACACCAGATGCTGGCCTATGGTCGCGTACCAGCGTGCGCGAATGGCGGAGGTCTCCAGTCCCGCGCTGACATAGATCGGATATTCGGCGATGCGCCGGTAGCCGATGCGGCGCTCGATCCCGTCCGACGGCCAGGCGATGGTCATGAGGCCATGGTCGGCGTGTGCGGCGATCTGCTGCCCGACCGGCCCGGTCGGATCGAGCCGAAGATCACGGTCGAGCTGGGGAAAATGGGCGAGCAGCACACCGTCGGTGCGTCCCATCGCGAAGAAGCTGCCGGGATCGGAGCCGATCCTGGCGTAAAAGCTCTCGAAATATTCCGGCAGGACCGACGCCTGGATCACGCCGATGAAGCTGCCGTCGTCGGTTTCGCGGCGCCGGCTCACGCCGAAGAAGCGCGCGCCCTGATAGGGCTGGCGCGGCGCCAGCGACGCCCCGATGAAGCTTCCGATGTTCTGGTCGACATGAGCAACGAAATAGTCGCGGTCCGCGAAACTCTGCTCCGGCGGCGGCGAGATGAGGCTGTTGACCAGCGATTTTCCGTTTGCATCGAAGATCCAGGCCGATTTGAGCTGAGGCAGCGCATCGGTCAGGCGCTTCAGGCGGCGGTGCAGCGCCGGCTCGCGCGCGCGAATGACCTCGTCGGGAAGGCCACGCACCACCTCGTTGATCTCGGCAAGGCTGCGGTCGATGGTCTCAAACACCTTGAGCGCGTGTTCATGCGCAACATCGAGCGTGCGCTCGATCTCACGGTCGGCAGTGTCTTTGGTCGACGTGTAGGAGATCGTGGCAGCGATGCCGAACAGCGCAATCGGAAGCGCCAGGGATGCAGCCATCATCCACTGCAACAGTCTCAGCGAATTGCGTTGCGCGCCCTGCACGGTCGCTCCGGTCCCCCGACCAGAGAGCTTACTTGAATTTCGCGCTGGGAAGGAAGCGGCTTATGGCGGGAACCGAAGGTTGCAATCCGGCGATTCGCCCGCGGCACGGCGTGGGAGAAAAATTTCCTAAAATCCGCACTGACTGTAGAATGCCCCGGCCATTCGGGCCGGGGATCGAGGCGTGAATGGCAGATCCTAGATCTGGCGCTCGACCATCTTGAGCTTGAGCTCGGCGATGGCTTCGGCCGGATTGAGGCCCTTCGGGCAGGCCTTGGAGCAGTTCATGATGGTATGGCAGCGATAGAGCCGGAACGGATCCTCGAGATTGTCGAGGCGCTCTCCAGTGGCCTCGTCGCGGGAGTCGGAGACCCAGCGATTAGCCTGGAGCAGAGCGGCGGGACCGAGATAGCGGTCGCTGTTCCACCAATAGCTCGGGCACGAGGTCGAGCAGCAGGCGCAGAGAATGCATTCGTAGAGGCCGTCGAGCTTCTCGCGGTCCTCGTGGCTCTGCTTCCATTCCTTTTGGGGCGTCGGCGAGGTCGTCTTCAGCCACGGCTCGATTGAGGCGTACTGCGCGTAGAAATTGGTCAGATCAGGGACGAGGTCCTTCACGACCGGTTGGTGCGGCAGCGGGTTGATCTTGACCGCACCGTCCTTCACGTCGTGCATCGAGCGTGTGCACGCCAGCGTGTTTTGGCCGTCGATGTTCATGGCGCAGGAGCCGCAGACGCCTTCACGGCAGGAGCGGCGGAAGGTCAGCGACGGGTCGATGTGGTTCTTGATCCAGATGAGGCCGTCCAGCACCATCGGACCGCAATCTTGGGTGTCGACGTAATAGGTGTCGACGCTCGGATTCTTGCCGTCATCCGGATTCCAGCGATAGACGCGGAATTCGCGCGTTTCAGTCGCGCCCGAAGGCTTCGGCCAGGTCTTGCCGCCGGTGATCTTGGAGTTCTTCGGAAGTGCGAATTCAACCATTTCGATAAGGCTTTCGCTGTTCGCTCAGTACACGCGCGCTGTTTCAGTAAACGCGAGCTTTGGGCGGGATGTACTGCACGTCGTTGGTCATGGTGTAGTCGTGAACCGGGCGGTACTCGATCTTGACCTTGCCGGAATCTTCCAGCCAGGCCAGCGTGTGCTTCATCCAGTTCTTGTCGTCGCGCGCGGAGAAATCTTCGCGCGCGTGCGCGCCGCGGCTCTCGGTGCGGTTGGCGGCCGAGTTCATCGTCACCACCGCCTGGGAGATCAGATTGTCGAACTCCAGCGTCTCGATCAGGTCGGAATTCCACACCAGCGAGCGGTCGGACACGGCGATGTCGGTAATGCCGCTGTGGACCTTCTCGATCAGGTTCTGGCCTTCGCTCAGAATGTCGCCGGTGCGGAACACCGCGCAATTGTTCTGCATCACATGCTGCATGCCTTCGCGCAGTTTTGCGGTGGGCGTGCCGCCGGATGCGTAGCGGTAATGGTCGAGGCGGCCGAGCGCGAGGTCGGACGAGCTCGCCGGCAGCTCCGGCTGGCTGGCATTGGGCGTGAGCTTTTCAGCGAGCCGCAGCGCTGCAGCACGGCCGAACACGACGAGGTCGATCAGCGAGTTGGAGCCGAGGCGGTTAGCGCCGTGCACGGAGACGCAGGCGGCTTCACCGATCGCCATCAGGCCCGGAATGGTCGCGTTGTCGTCGCCCCCCCGCTTGGTCAGCACTTCGCCATGATAGTTCGTGGGGATGCCGCCCATGTTGTAGTGCACGGTCGGCACGATCGGAATCGGCTCGCGCGTCACGTCGACATTGGCGAAGATTTTTGCGGATTCGGAGATACCCGGCAGACGTTCGGCCAGCACCGCGGGATCGAGATGGTCGAGATGAAGGAAGATGTGGTCCTTCTTCTTGCCGACGCCGCGACCTTCGCGGATCTCGATGGTCATCGCGCGCGAGACGACGTCGCGCGACGCCAGATCCTTTGCGGACGGTGCGTAGCGCTCCATAAAACGCTCGCCCTCGGAGTTGACGAGATAGCCGCCTTCGCCGCGCGCGCCTTCGGTGACGAGACAGCCCGAGCCATAAATGCCGGTCGGGTGGAACTGCACGAACTCCATGTCCTGCATCGGCAGGCCGGCGCGCAGCACCATGCCGCCGCCGTCACCGGTGCAGGTGTGCGCCGAGGTGCAGGAGGCGTAGGCGCGGCCGTAGCCGCCGGTCGCGAGGATCACGGTCTGGGCGCGGAAGCGGTGCAGCGTACCGTCGTCGAGCTTGAGCGCGATGACGCCGCGGCAGGCGCCCTGGTCGTCCATGATCAAATCAATGGCGAAGAACTCGATGAAGAACTCGGCTGCGTGGCGCAGCGACTGGCCGTACATCGTGTGCAGCATGGCGTGACCGGTGCGGTCGGCGGCGGCGCAGGTGCGTTGCGCCTGGCCCTTGCCGTAGTCCATGGTCATGCCGCCGAACGGGCGCTGGTAGATCTTGCCGTCCTCGGTGCGCGAGAACGGCACGCCCCAATGCTCGAGCTCGTAGACCGCCTCGGGCGCGTTGCGCACCATGTATTCGATCGCGTCCTGGTCACCGAGCCAGTCCGACCCCTTCACGGTGTCGTACATGTGCCAGCGCCAGTCGTCCTTGTGCATGTTGCCGAGCGAAGCCGAGATGCCGCCCTGGGCCGCGACGGTGTGCGAGCGGGTTGGAAAGACCTTGGTGATGCAGGCGGTTTTCAGGCCGGCCTCGCTGCAGCCGACCGTGGCGCGCAGGCCCGCGCCGCCGGCGCCGACCACGACGACGTCATAGGTGTGGTCTTCGATCGGATAGGCTTTGCCGTTGGTGGCGGGAGCGGCGTTGCCCTTGCCATTCGTCTCTGTGGCCGATGTTCCGGTTGTCATGGCTTACACTCCGGATGAGATCTTGATGATCGCGTAGGTCGAGGCGAGCGCGACGGCGATCGAGAAGAAATTGTTGAGCATGACCGAGATGAGCTTCAGCTTCTCGTTGTGGACGTAGTCCTCGATCACGACCTGCATGCCGATCTTCATGTGCCAGGCGCTGGCGACGATGAAGAGCAGCATGATCACCGCGATCGGCAGCGAGCCGAGGATCACCTTGGCGCCCGCCTGGTTGCTGCCGAGCGTCATCATGACGACGATGATCACCGGCAGCATCAGCAGGGTCATCGCGACGGCGGTGATGCGCTGACGCCAGAAGTCGGAGGTGCCGGAATGCGCGGCGCCGAGATTGCGGACGCGGCCGAGCGGGGTGCGCATGCTGCGCTTCGGGGTGTCGGGTGCGCTCATCGTACACCTCCGATCGCGTAGGCGATGATCCAGATCAGGATCGTCAGCACGATGCCGCCGATCAGGGCGCCCCAAGTCAGGGCCTCGCGCTCATTGGCCTTGAAGCCGTAGCCAAGGTCCCACACCAAATGCCGGATGCCGCTCAACATGTGGTGCATCAGCGACCAAGTGTAGCCGAACACGATCAGCCGGCCGATGATGCTGCCGGTGAACGCCTGGACGGTGGCGTAGGCGTTGTGGCCGGAGGCTGCGGCGACCAGCCACCAGACCAGCAGCAGAGTTCCGGCGTAAAGTGCGATACCGGTGGCGCGATGGACGATGGACAGCGCCATCGTCAACGTCCAGCGGTAGACTTGCATGTGGGGTGAAAGCGGTCGTTCGATCCGTGCGGTCATGTGCTTTTGATGTTTATGGCGGCCCAGCTGGGGGCGCTCGGGGATCGCGAAAGGTCGGCTCTATTTACGGAGTCGATTTGGCCTGTGCAATCACCAATTCGCCATAAATCGAACCGGAGTTCAGCGCTACAGCGTTGATGAAACAGGGCCAATCGGCTTCTTGGTATACCAGAGCTGATGGCCGCTGGTTATAAAAAGAATTAAAATTCACTCCTTACTGCATCCACCCGGGCGCGTTGAAATCGCTATTGGAACACCTCTAAACGGACCATGCCGTCCAAACTGCGCAAAGCGTGGCTCAACCATCGCCCTTGCCTCCGTCCGCCAGGTCTCGACCCGCTAACCCATCCCTTTTCGTGGTTCGGCCCGGATATGCGCAGCCTGCATTCCACCCCAGCCGGAAGGCGCGGCGTGTCGACCGGACCAGCCAGATCGCCTACAGGACTGCGAACAGCGCTCTCCGGGCAAGCGAATCGGAGACGTTGCGACCAGTCGCCGGGGCAGGTCAGGGGTGATTGCAGGTCTTGATATCAAGGACATCGTCGAGCTCGCGCTGTTGCTGATTGCAACCGGCGCGCTCTCGGGATTTTTGGCCGGCGTATTCGGCATCGGCGGCGGTGCGATTCTCGTGCCGGTGTTTTATGAATGCTTCCGCATCGCCGGCGTGCCGCTCGAGGTGCGCATGCCGCTCTGCATCGGCACCTCGCTCGCCGTGATCATCCCGACCTCGATCCGTTCGTTCCAGGCCCATTACAAGCGCGGCGCCGTTGACGTCTCGATCCTGCGCATCTGGTGGCTGCCGATCGTGATCGGCGTCGTCGCCGGCAGCGTGATCGCGCGCTACGCGCCGGAGCGGCTGTTCAAGATCGTGTTCGTCTGCGTTGCGTATTCTGCCTCGGCGCGTCTCATTTTCGCGCGCGAGGGCTGGAAGTTCGGCGACGATCTCCCCCAGGGCCCGCTGATGCGCGCGTACGGCTTCTGCGTCGGTATCCTCTCGACACTGATGGGTATCGGCGGCGGGCTGTTTTCGAACCTGCTGATGACCTTCTACGGCCGTCCGATCCATCAGGCGGTCGCGACCTCATCGGCGCTGGCGGTACTGATCTCGATCCCCGGTGCGCTCGGCTACATCTATGCCGGCTGGCCCGCGGCCGCGACCTATCCGGCCGTCGCGGCGCTGCAAATCCCGTTCGCGCTCGGCTACGTCTCGCTGATCGGCGCGGTGCTGGTGATGCCGATGAGTTTGGTCACGGCGCCCCTCGGCGTAAGAGCCGCGCATGCGATGTCAAAGCGGACGCTGGAAGTGGCGTTCGGCTGCTATCTATTTATCGTCGGCAGCAGATTTGTGATGAGCTTGTTGGGCGGGCAGTAGCCGCCACGACCTCCGTCATTGCGAGCGCAGCGAAGCAATCCAGAATCTCTCCGCGGAGGACCGTCTGGATTGCTTCGTCGCAATTGCTCCTCGCAATGACGAGGCGAGAGAGCATTCGGCATACCAAGTGAGTGGGCGTCGGTCTGACAGACCGTCTAGTCCTTCAATCGCACTTCGCTGTGGAGCCACGATTGGAGATTGCCAATGCCTTCGATGCGATCGGAGTCGGAAAGCACTTTCAATCGCGCAGCAATCCTTTTGTCTTCGATCGGCAAGCCCAGCTCTTTGCAACGATCCATCACAAGAGAGACCATCATGGCGGTCTTCCGCCATCTCGGTTTCATGACCGAGAGAATAATCTCATCGAATTGTTCCTCGGTCACCGATGGCGGCAGCTGGACTTCGTCCCACGTGAGCTCGCAGACAAATCTAAGCGGCTCTCTATCGGACTTTGGGGGCTCCAGATCCGGATACTGATCGTAGATCGGCTGGAGCAACTCGTCCTCTAGAGCGCCTACGACTTCGTCGAGCCAGTCCCCAGTTCGATCCGCTCGGCCTTGGCAAGCCCCGCGATGGCCATTCGGGCCTGGTCGAGCGCCTTGTAGGCAGCAAGGAGATGATGGTTGATCCGGACAGCCTGCTCGAGTTTCATGTCCCCACCCCAGAGCGATTTCGCCCCTATTTCTTCGCGTAAATATCCTTGTACGTGTCTCGCAGCACGTTCTTCTGCACCTTGCCCATGGTATTGCGCGGCAGTTCGTCGACGACAAAGACGCGCTTGGGCATCTTGAATTTTGCCAGTCGCCCGTCGAGCGCCTTCAGGACCGAGGCTTCGCTGACATCGGCGCCCTTGTTGCAGACCAGCACGGCGGTGACGCCCTCGCCGAAATCGGCATGGGGCACGCCGATCACGGCGGATTCAATCACGCCCGGCATGGCGTCGATCTCGCTTTCGATTTCCTTGGGGTAGACGTTGAAGCCGCCTGAGATCACGAGGTCCTTGCCGCGGCCGAGGATGTGAACGTAGCCGTTGGCGTCGATCTTGCCGAGGTCGCCGGTAATGAAGAAGCCGTCGTCACGGAATTCGGCCTTTGTCTTCTCAGGCATGCGCCAATAGCCTTTGAACACGTTCGGGCCCTTGACCTCGATCATGCCGATCTCATCGCGCGGGAGCTCCTTGGCGGTCTCGGCGTCAGTGACGCGCACGGAAACGCCGGGGAGGGGAAAGCCGACCGCGCCGGGCACGCGCTCGCCCTCATACGGGTTCGACGTGTTCATGTTGGTCTCGGTCATGCCGTAGCGTTCGAGCACGGCATGGCCCGTGCGCGCCGACCATTCCCGATGAGTTTCGGCCAGCAGCGGCGCGGAGCCCGAGATGAACAGCCGCATGTGCTTGGTGGTGTCGCGCGACAGCGCGGTATTCTGGAGAAGCCGCGTATAGAACGTCGGCACGCCCATCAGCACCGTGGCGCGCGCCATCAGCTTGATGATCAAATCCGGATCGAGCTTCGGCAGGAAGATCATCGACGCGCGCGCGAACAGCGTCACGTTGGTGGCCACGAATAGGCCGTGGGTGTGGTAGATCGGCAGCGCGTGGATCAGCACGTCCTTGTCGGTGAAGCGCCAATAGCCGACCAGCGAGAGCGAGTTCGACGCGAGATTGTCGTGCGTCAGCATCGCGCCCTTGGAGCGGCCGGTGGTGCCCGAGGTGTAGAGGATCGCGGCGAGATCGTCGTTTTCGCGCGGCACCGTCGCAAACTCGCTGCTCCCCTTGTCGGCGGCTTCCGTCAGCGAGCCCTTGCCATCGGGTCCGAGCGTCTCGACCTTGGCCTTCACCTTGGCAGCGATCGGGGCGAGGCCCTCGGCCTTGGAGGGATCACAGACCACCAGCGACGGCTCGGCATCGCCGATGAAGTAATCGAGCTCGTTCAGCGTATAGGCCGTGTTGAGCGGCAGATAGACCGCGCCGGCCCGCACGGTGCCGAGATACAGCACGATATTGGCGACGGATTTCTCGATCTGCACCGCGACGCGGTCGCCGGGCTTCACGCCGCGCGCGACCAGCACATTCGCCATCTGCCCGGCCCGCGCGATCAGGTCCCCATAGCTGATATGGGCGCCGTCCTGCGTCTCGATCGCGAGGCGTTTGGGATCGTCCAGGCCGTCGAACAGGCGGGAAAACAAATTGGCGTTGGCAGCTTGGTTCATGCAAGATTTCCTCGACCGCAAGGCTTGTACTACACGGCACATCAGACAAGGCCGGTCAAAACCGAGGGCTGGATTAGCAAAAACCGCCCCAATGAAGCAACGGAGACAGTTTGCATGACCAAAAACGGGAAACGCGTGGCCTGGGTCACGGGCGGTGGCAGCGGGATCGGGGAGGCCGGCGCCGAGGCGCTCGCGGCCGACGGCTGGATCATCGTGGTCTCGGGCCGCCGCAAGGACGCCCTGGATACCGTGGTTGGGAAGATCACTGGGGCGGGCGGGGCGGCCGAGGCCGTCGCGTTGGATGTGTCCAATGCGCTCGAGGCCCAGAAGGCGGCCGATCAAATCGTCGCCAAGCACGGCCGGATCGACCTGCTCGTGAACAATGCCGGCATCAATGTCCCCAAGCGGAGCTGGAAGGACATGGAACTGGACGGCTGGGACAAGCTCGTCCAGGTCAACCTCAACGGCGTGCTCTATTGCATGCGCGCGGTGCTGCCGACGATGCGCAAGCAGCAGGACGGCTCGATCATCAACGTCTCGTCCTGGGCCGGCCGTCACGTCTCGAAGATGCCGGGCCCGGCCTACACCACCACCAAACATGCGGTGCTGGCCCTGACCCATTCCTTCAACATGGACGAATGCGTCAACGGCCTGCGCGCCTGCTGCCTGATGCCGGGCGAGGTCGCGACGCCGATTCTGAAGCTGCGCCCGGTGGTGCCGAGCGAGGCGGAGCAGGCGAAGATGCTGCAGTCCGAAGACCTCGGCCGCACCATCGCGTTCATCGCGTCGATGCCGCCGCGCGTCTGCATCAACGAGCTCCTGATCAGCCCGACGCACAATCGCGGGTTCATTCAGACGCCGAACAACAGGGATTGAGGCGCGGTCGGAGCCGCGAATTCGTCATTGCGAGCGAAGCGAAGCAATCCAGAAATGTATCCGCGGAGGCGGTCTGGATTGCTTCGTCGCAAGTGCTCCTCGCGATGACGGTGGATCGACCACACGGATGCGCCGCTACATAGTTTCACGCATCACGATAAATTATTTCCCGAAACCGCATCGCAAACCCTCCCGTAGTTCGGATCAACGACGGCACTGCTGCATCACCTCACGCCATCGCAGCCACCGTTGTTGCCCAACTCAACGCCGGCCATCGCCGGTCACAATTCAATCGGGAGACTCTCCATGTCGAAGCGCATTGCCTATCTCACCGCCGCCGCCTTCAGCGCCCTGGCCATCACCGCGACCGTCGTCGCGCCCGCCCGCGCCGAGGAAAAGACCGTCATGGTCGGCGGCGCCGCGATGTTCCCGTCCAAGAACATCGTCCAGAATGCCGTCAACTCGAAGGACCACACCACGCTGGTCGCGGCGGTGAAGGCCGCCGGTCTGGTGCCGACGCTGGAAAGCAAGGGCCCGTTCACGGTGTTCGCGCCGACCAACGCCGCCTTCGGCAAGCTGCCGGCCGGCACCGTCGACAATCTGGTCAAGCCTGAGAACAAGGCGACGCTGACCAAGATCCTCACCTACCACGTCGTGCCCGGCAAGCTCGAGGCCTCCGACCTCACCGACGGCAAGAAGATGAAGACCGCCGAAGGCGAGGAGCTGACGGTCAAGAAGCAGGACGGCAAGGTCTGGATCGTCGATGCCAAGGGCGGCACCTCGATGGTGACGATCTCCAATGTCAACCAGTCCAACGGCGTGATCCATGTGGTCGACACCGTGCTGATGCCGGCGACGTAACACCGCGAAGTCCGGTTTCATCCCCCAAGACCGGATGCGACGAAAAGCGAGCCGGGGGCACCCGGCTCGCTTTATTGTGACCACGATAGCCCGTGGGCATCGATTCGATGGCCGGAGGAGCGTAACGAAAGCGGAAGCATCGGCGTATAATTGCTGTCACACGACGTTCAGGACGGAACCACCATGTCGAGCCTCACAGTCAGCGACGAGCAGGTCAGCGCCACCCCGGCCAAAGTGATCCAGCCAGCCTGGGTCCGAATCATGCACTGGGTCAACGCGTTTGCCATGATCCTGATGATCCTGTCGGGCTGGCAGATCTACAACGCCTCGCCGCTGTTCGGCTTCAGCTTTCCGCGCGAGTACACGCTCGGCGGCTGGCTCGGCGGCGGCCTGCTCTGGCACTTTGCGGCGATGTGGCTGCTGATGATCAACGGCCTCGCCTATCTCGTCACCGGTTTTGCCACCGGCCGCTTCGCTAAGAAGCTGCTGCCGATCACGCCGTCGGGGGTGCTCCACGACGTCAGGGCGGCACTGACCTTCAAGCTCGGCCATGCAGATCTCACCGTGTATAATTACGTGCAACGCGTGCTCTATGCTGGCATCATCGTGGTCGGCGTGCTCATCGTCCTCACGGGCGTCGGAATGTGGAAGCCGGTACAGCTGCACTGGCTTGTGATGCTGTTCGGCGATTATCCGACTGCGCGCTATGTCCACTTCTTCTGCATGGCCTCGATCTGCGCGTTCCTCGTCATTCATGTGATCCTTGCGCTGCTGGTGCCGAAGAGCCTGCGCGCGATGATCATTGGCCGCTGATTAGGAGAACCATCATGGCCAAGCGCTCATTCCTGATCCCCGGCGTCGACAAGCGGTTGCTGATCAAGGATTCCATCAAGACGATGCCTGACGTCACCCGCCGCCGCTTCATCGCCGGCGGCGCCAGCCTGGGTGCGCTGACGCTGCTCACCGGCTGCGATGTGGTGGATTCGTCGTCGGCCGACGCGCTGCTCGCGAAGGTCTCGAAATTCAACGACGCGGTGCAGGCCTTCATCTTCAATCCCGACGCGCTCGCACCGACCTTCCCGGAGAGCGCGATTACAAAACCGTTTCCGTTCAACGCCTATTACGATCTCGACGACGCGCCCGAGGTCGACGGCAAAGACTGGAAGCTTGAAGTGCGCGGTCTCGTCGACAACAAGAAGTCCTGGACGCTGGACGAGCTCTACAAGCTGCCGCAGGTCTCGCAGATCACGCGCCACATCTGCGTCGAGGGCTGGAGTGCGATCGGCAGTTGGACCGGCACGCCCTTGCGCGATTTCCTCAAGCTGATCGGCGCCGACACGCGTGCAAAGTACGTCTGGTTCCAGTGCGCCGACAAGGACGGCTACAACTCGCCGCTCGACATGCGCAGCGCGCTGCATCCGCAGACCCAGATGACGTTCAAATACGCCAACGAGATCCTGCCCCGTGCCTACGGCTTCCCGATGAAGATCCGGGTGCCCACGAAACTCGGCTTCAAGAACCCGAAATACGTGGTCTCGATGGAAGTCACCAATGACTACAAGGGCGGCTATTGGGAAGACCAGGGGTACAATTCGTTCAGCGGGAGTTGAGAGCTTCGTCGCCTGCGCGCCGTGACGAACCCACCCATCGGACGGCGCGAGCACGAAAAGACGGTGGGCACAGCGCTTTGCGCCTTTGCCCACGCTGCGGGAGCTTGCTAAGACGCATCCCTCATGCGTTTTTCCCTGACAACCTGGAACATCAATTCGGTGCGGCTGCGCATCGATCTGGTCGCGAAATTCCTCAAGGGCGCACGGCCGGACGTGCTGTGCCTCCAGGAGACCAAGTGCATCGACGACGCCTTTCCGCTGAAGCGCTTCAAGCGGCTCGGCTACGAGCACGTCGCGCTGAACGGGCAGAAGGGCTATCACGGCGTCGCCATCGTTTCGAAGATTCCGTTCGAGTCGACGGACATCCGTACCTTCTGCGACAAGGTGGATTCGCGGCATATCTCGGTCTCGTTCGGCGAGAAGGCCAGCATCGCAAAGCCGCTGGTGGTGCATAATTTCTACGTGCCCGCCGGCGGCGACATTCCCGATCCCGCGCTGAACGAGAAATTCGACCACAAGCTTCGCTTCCTCGACGAGATGAAGGCGTGCGAGCCGCTGCATCCGCGCGGTGAGGATCGTCACATCCTGGTCGGCGATCTCAACGTCGCCCCGCACGAGAACGACGTCTGGTCGCACAAGCAGCTTCTGAAAGTCGTCTCGCATACGCCTGTCGAAACCGAGAAGCTGAATGCGGCCCTCGCAGCGGGCGAATGGGTAGACGTCGCACGCGATCGCATCCCGATGTCGGAAAAGGTCTATACTTGGTGGAGCTATCGCTCCGCCGACTGGACCGTCGGCGACCGCGGCCGCAGGCTCGACCACATCTGGGTCTCGCGCGCGCTGAAGGATGCGGTCAGCGATTTCAAGATTCTTCGCGACGCGCGAAGCTGGGAGCGGCCGTCGGACCATGTGCCCGTCACGGTGACGCTGGAGGTTTGATCTCTCCCGTCATTCCGGGGCGCGCGTTGTGCGCGCCGGAATGACGGGCGGAAAGACCTACGACGTCAGCTTCGCGCCCGCCATCAAGATATCGCTCGCAATCTGACTCGATCGCACCGCGAATTCATCGCGCAGACGTACGGCCGCCGCAGGGTCGCTTTCGAGCACGCGCTGGAACAGGCTGCGTGCGACGCGGATGACGGAGGCATGCTCCAGCGCGATCGCGCTCGACGGCCGCTTCATCGGCACCACCAGCGCGAGCTCGCCGATCAGCGCGCCGGGGCCTGCGATCATCTCGGCGCCGGCGCCGTCATCGACGCGGAAGGCGCCGCGCTGGACCACGTAGCCGGCATCGGCATCATCGCCGAGATTGAACAGGGTGTCGCCGCGGACGAAGTTACGCTGCTCGGAGCCGATCGCCAGCATGCGCAACGAGGCGTCTCCCAACAGGCGCAGTGTCGGGACACGCTCGAGAAGCGCTACGTCGTCGTCGATTGACATTCAGATCCGAGGTTCAAGGGCACGCGATCTAAAACGATTCGCATGCCCCGGAAGCGTATCACGGCACCAGCTTGTAGCCACCGGCTTCCGTGACCAGGATTTCCGGGTTGGCGGCATCCTTCTCGATCTTCTGGCGGAGCCGGTAGATGTGGGTTTCCAGCGTGTGGGTGGTGACACCGGAATTGTAGCCCCAGACCTCCTGGAGCAGGGTCTCGCGCGAGACCGGCATCTGGCCGGCCCGGTAGAGGAAGCGGAGGATGGCGGTTTCCTTCTCGGTGAGGCGAACCTTGCGCGCATTGGCCGCGGTCAGCATCTTCGAGCCCGGACGGAAGGAATAGGGGCCGACCGAGAACACCGCGTCCTCGCTGGCTTCGTGCTGGCGAAGCTGGGCGCGGATGCGAGCCAGCAGCACGGCGAAGCGGAACGGCTTTGCGACATAGTCGTTGGCGCCGGATTCCAGGCCCAAAATCGTGTCGGAATCGGTGTCGTGGCCGGTCAGCATGATGATCGGGGCCTTGAACCCGCCCTTGCGCAAGGACCGGACAACTTCACGGCCGTCGGTGTCGGGCAGGCCGACATCCATCAGGACGAGATCGGGAGAATTGGCCTTTGCGGCGCTCGCGCCCTTGGCGCCGGTATCGACGGCGGAGGCTTCGAATTCTTCGTGCAGCGATAATTGCTCCACCAACGTGTCGCGCAGATCGGTATCGTCATCCACGATCAGGATCTTGCGGGCATTGGCCATGGGGTATCATCCTTTTGGAGTCCGGCTCGGCGCGCATGCATGCCGCGCCCAGCCGCGAGGGGAAGTTTAGGGGAGTCGCCGTTATTATTGTTGTTCGTGTTGAAGTAGTGGGCTGTTACCGATTCACAAGCCAGAACCACTCTAACTCAGAATAGCAGGGCGCCTTGATGAATGTCCTGTAATGAATTCGACATCGCACGTTCACATGAAAAACAAAGCTGTGTCAGTTAGTTATACCATGAAACGAGGCTCCGGACCATTATCCGCGATCCGCGTTAAGGCTGCCGCCGGGAATCCACGCCGGGGTTGGCTGACCGCGGGAGCGCTGACGATCCCGGTGGCGCTGGGGCGTGGCGGCATTTTGGCGAACAAGCGCGAGGGCGATGGCGGCACGCCCAGGGGCAGTTTTCGCCCCAGGCAATTGTGGTGGCGGGGCGACCGGCATAGCCGCCCGCAGACTTTTCTACCGGCGAAGGCCATCGGCGACACCGACGCCTGGTGCGAGGACCCCAGCGACCGCCATTATAATCAGGCTATCCGGCTCGACCGGGAGCAGGGCGGCGACCGGCTCAAGCGGGCCGACCAACTCTATGACTTCATCATCGAAATCGACCACAACACCCGGCCACGCATTGCCGGCCGCGGCAGCGCCGTATTCCTGCATCTGGCGCGCGACAATTTCGGGCCGACCGCGGGTTGCGTCTCCATGACCAAGGCGGCGATGCTCCAACTGCTGCGGCGGCTGGGACCCAAAACAAAAATCATCATCGGGTGAGGACACATGCTGGACAAGGATCAGATTGCCGCCGCATCGCGCGTGCTCGTCCAGCATTGGCGCGACGGCACCAAGATTGACGCGCTGGAAAGAAATCTGCGGCCGCAGAGCCGCGCTGATGGTTATGCGATCCAGGCCGTCCTTGAGAACCAATCGCCCGGAAAGCTGTTCGGCTGGAAGATCGCGGCGACGAGCGAGGCCGGACAGAAGCACATCAATGTCGCGGGCCCGCTGGCCGGTCGCATCATGAGCGATAGCGTGATCGCCGACGGCGGCACCGCGTCGATGAAGGGCAACGAGATGCGTGTCGGCGAGCCTGAGTTCGCCTTCCGCATGGGCCGCGATCTGCCGCCGCGCGCGGCACCGCACACTGTCGACGAGGTGCTGGCCGCCGTCGACACCTTGCATCCTGCGATCGAGATTCCGGATTCGCGCTTTGCCGACTTCGCCAGCGCCGGCGAGGCGCAACTCATTGCCGACCAGGCCTGCGCGCATCTGTTCGTGCTGGGTGCGCCGACAATTGCGAACTGGCGCGCGATGGATCTCGTCGAGGAGCAGCCGCGGATCACGCTACGCGGCCAGCACTATCTCGGCCATGGCAAGAACGTGCTTGGCGATCCCCGAATTGCCTTGGCCTGGCTTGCCAACGAGCTGCGCGGGCTCGGCATCACCTTGCGGGCAGGGGAGGTGGTGACGACAGGCACATGCCATCCGCCGCTGACGATCCAGGCCGGCGATCATTTTGCGGTGGACTTTGGGGTGTTGGGGAAGGTGTCGGTGGCGTTCGCGTAAGTCGCCTCATCCGTCATTGCGGGAAGCCCTTGCGACGAAGCAATCCAGACTGTCTCCGCGGAACGATTCTGACTTGCTTCGCCGCGCTCGCAACGACGAACTCGATAGTGGTTGCCGGGCACGCCCCTCGCTAACGGCGATCATCGGTGCCCGAAGATCGCGCTCCCCACACGGACATGGGTGGCACCCAACATGATGGCTGTGGCGAAATCCGCGCTCATGCCCATCGAGAGCTTCTTCAACCCGTTACGCTCCGCGATCTTGGCGGTCAGCGCGAAATGGGCCGCCGGCGGCTCGTCGACCGGCGGGATGCACATCAACCCGGAAATCGTCAGCCCATAGGTATCGCGGCAGCTCGCGAGGAAGGCATCGGCCTGATCGGGAGCGACGCCGGCCTTCTGCGCTTCTTCGCCGATGTTGATTTGGACGAACAGTTCCGGGTGCTTTTTCTGGGATTCGATTTCTTTGGCTAACGCCTGGCAAATGCTCGGACGGTCAACCGAATGGATGGCGTCGAACAGCGCCACCGCCTCTTTCGCCTTGTTGGATTGCAGCGGCCCGATCAGATGCAGCGCGATACCGGAGTAAACAGACGTTAACGCTGGCCATTTGCCTTTGGCCTCCTGCACCCGATTCTCGCCAAATACACGCTGTCCGGCGGCGACGACCGGGGTAATTGCATCCGCGTCGAATGTTTTCGACACCGCGATCAGCGTGACGGAGGCGCGATCGCGACGCGCTTCCTTGCAGGCACGTGCAATCTCGGCCTCGACCGCGGCGAGCGCGTTTGGTGAATGGCCGGTTATCGGCGCGGTGTTTTCTTCTGTCATGACGTCGGATCGGATTGGATTGTTGCGGAGCTAGTTCTAATTTTACCGAGTTCAAGAAAGAGTTTTTGAACCCTTCGCTTTACCTTAGCCCGCGGGGTGGGCAGCGAATATGGCAAAACTCAGTTTCAACCGCAAACGAGCGAAACTCAAGCAGGTTCTCGGAATCCGGGCGCGGCTTGCGTTGCTCGCGGTGATTCTGGTGACGCCCTTGATGTTCGAGCGCATCCGTTCACTCGAGGATACGCGCGCGAAGCAAATCGCGCAGGCCGCGGCCGAATTCACCACCGTCGCAAGGCACAGCGCCGATGCCCAGCGCGAGGTGATCTCGTCGGTCGAGACCATCCTGAAATCGGAAGCCTTCATCCGCGCCTCCGCCGGCGGCATCAGCAAGAGCTGCGACGTGCTGCGCGCCAGCCTGCCGTCGAACCTGCCCTGGATCCGCACGCTGTTGATCGCCGGCCAGGATGGCCGCATCCAGTGCGCCACCAACAACATGTATGTCGGCCTCGATCTCAGCGACCGGCCGTACTTCCAGCAGGCGCAGGAAACCGGCCGTTTCGTGCTGAGCGACTTCATCCTGTCGCGGCCGGTGCCGTCGCCGACCGTCATGGCGGTCTATCCGGTGTCCGCGTTCAGCGGCGTCGCGGACGCCGTCGTGCTCGCCACCGTGAACCTCGACTGGATGTCGAAGGTCATGAACAATCTCGGCGGCCGCGCCGGCATCACCGCCGTGCTGGTCGACAGCGCCGGCACCGTGCTCGCCGCACCGGCCGACCAGCACAGCGCGATCGGGCGTCCGCTCGACAACATGCCCCTGATGTCGGCGATCGCCGACAAGGCGCTGCGGTCGGACCAGGACGAAGGCTCGCTGTCTTTCCTCGCCGCCGACGGCTCCCGCCGCGCGGTCAGCTATATCCGCATCGCCGGCACCAATGCCCGCCTGATCGCCAGCATCGACGAGGACAAGGTGTCCGCGGCGGTGAGCCGCGACATCCGCACCGCCTATCTCCAGCTCGCCTTCGTCGTCGTGTTCGTCTTGCTCGGCGCGCTCATCGCGGCCGAGAAGCTCGTGATCAAGCCGATCGAGATGCTGGCCGACATGGCCAAACGTCTCGGCGAGGGCGATCTGTCGGCGCGCGCGGCGCGCAATCGCCTGCCGGCCGAGTTCGTGCCGCTGGCACGCGCCTTCAATGCGATGGCCGCACAGCTGAGCCAGCGCGAGCGCGAGCTGATCGCGAGCAATGACCGCCTGACCGTGATGGCCTCGATCGACATGCTGTCGGGCCTCGCCAACCGCCGCGGCTTCCAGAGCCGGCTCGACTTCGAATGGATGCGCGCGCAGCAATATAGCAGCGACCTCGCTCTGCTGATGATCGACGTCGACCATTTCAAGCTGTTCAACGACACCTACGGCCATCTCGAAGGCGATTCCTGTCTGACCAGGCTCGGCGAATCGCTCTCCGGCATCGCCGCCGACACGATGGGCTTTGCGGCGCGCTATGGCGGCGAGGAATTCTGCCTGCTGCTGCCGAACACCGATGTGCACCGCGCCGTCGAGATCGGCGAGCTGGTGCGCGCGGCCGTGCTGAGGCTTTGTCTGCCGCACATCACCTCCGCCCACATGATCGTCACGGTTTCCATCGGCGTCGCCGCGACGAAGCCGAATGAGAGCCTGCGCCCCGGCGACCTGATCGAAGCCGCCGACGCCGCGCTCTACGCCGCAAAGCACCGCGGCCGCAACAACGTCGTCGAGCACGGCATCATGGTGATCGACAACGGCGCCGCCGCAATCGCGATGGCGGGCTGATCTTCAACCAAGAACGGTGCTGTCTTCACCTCTCCCCGTAAGAAAGGGGGCGACGGAGCGCACCGTCGTCGGCAGCTAGCCCGCAGCCCCAGCGCGATCAAGCTCAACTTCCGTCATCACAAGATTGCGGCCGCCGCCCTTGGCGAGATAGAGCGCGCGGTCGCAGCGCTCGATGAGATCGGCGATCGCTTCACCGGAACGATACTGCGCCACGCCGATCGACACGCTGATATTGGGCAGGATTTCGCCGGTCGAGCGGCGCGTGATCGTGCATTCGGCAATCGCGTGCCTGATGCGCTCGGCGAGCTCGGCGCAAGTGGCAAGATCAGCGCCCGGCATCACGGCGATCAGCTCCTCGCCGCCATAGCGGGCCGGCAGATCCTGTTCGCGAACCTTTTCGCGCAGCACCTTCGCCATCAGGCGCAGCACCTGGTCGCCGACACCATGGCCGAAATCGTCGTTGAAGGTCTTGAAGTGATCGATGTCGAGCAAGAGCACGCTGAGCGGCTCGCCCCAGTCCGCAGTCAGCTGCGCCTTGCGCAGGAATTCATCGAGCGCCCGCCGGTTCGCCAGCCCCGTCAGCGTGTCGGTCCGCGCGCGCTCCTCGGATTTGGAAAGCGAATCCCTGATGACGTCGAGCTCGCGGGCTTTTCAGCAAAGCCCGCCTCCAGATGCGTCGCCCGCGTGGCGGCGCGGGCGAGCTCGTCCATGAGCTGGGCGACCAGCGCCTTCGGGTCGACACCGGCCTTGCCCTGGTCAGCGACCTCGCTGATCGCCTGCATTTGCGAATGGTTGTCCGCGATCGCGGTCGCCAGAAACTCCTTTGCGGCGCCCATCAGGGCATGCAGCCGCTCCGACGTCCCGACGGTAGCTGCCTGGGGCGCGACATAGGTCTCGAACAGATCCTGATTGGTCCTGATATCGAAGGGACGGTTGTGGTCGATCAGGAGATCGATGGCGTTGCGCAAATCGTCATGGCTGCCTGCGAAATATTGGAACCAGACGGCAAAATTGGTCGGCGTCGGCGGAATCCGCTGTTCGGCCATGCTCCGCACTGCCCGTCCTGCAATGGACGCGGCATAGTCGTAATCGAGATCGTCGAAACCTGAATCCATCGCCTGGCGGGTGCTGTTGCCAGCCAACCTCGCACCGACCCCTTAACCCGATCCCAATAGGCCGCTCCGTACTTTTGCGGACCAGCATTGCCGGGGCGCCGCAACCTGCGGCAACCCATTGACCCCCCGAGGACTTCTATGGCCTAGTCCGCCGTCTTTAGACGGCCGAATCCACGAAAACCCAACGATTCCATGACCTCCGAACGCTACAACGCCCGTGACGCCGAACCGCGCTGGCAGGCTGCCTGGGACCAGCAGGCGATCTTCGTCTCGAAGAACGACGATTCGCGGCCGAAATATTATGTGCTCGAGATGTTCCCGTACCCGTCCGGGCGCATCCATATCGGCCATGTCCGCAATTACACGCTCGGCGACGTGCTGGCTCGCTTCAAGCGCGCCAAGGGGTTCAACGTGCTGCACCCGATGGGCTGGGACGCCTTCGGCCTGCCCGCCGAGAACGCTGCCATCGAGCGCAAGGTCGCGCCAAAAGCCTGGACCTACGACAACATCGCCGCGATGAAGAAGCAGCTCCGCTCGATCGGGCTGTCGCTGGACTGGTCCCGCGAATTCGCGACCTGCGACCCCAGCTACTACAAGCATCAGCAGAAGATGTTTTTGGACATGCTCGGCGCTGGCCTCGCCGAGCGCGAGAAGCGCAAGCTCAACTGGGATCCGGTCGACATGACCGTGCTCGCCAACGAGCAGGTGATCGACGGCCGCGGCTGGCGCTCCGGAGCCGTTGTCGAACAGCGCGAGATGAGCCAGTGGGTCTTCAAGATCACGAAGTACTCGCAGGAGCTGCTGGACGCACTCGACGGGCTGGACCGCTGGCCCGACAAGGTGCGGCTGATGCAGCGCAACTGGATCGGCCGGTCCGAGGGTCTGCTGGTGCGCTTCGCGCTGGATCAGGCGACCACGCCCGCCGGCGAGAGCGAGCTGAAGATTTTCACGACGCGACCGGACACGCTGTTCGGCGCGAAGTTCATGGCGATCTCGTCGGACCATCCGCTGGCGCAGGCGGCCGCTGCGAAGAACCCGAAGCTTGCGGAGTTCATCGCCGACATCAAGAAGATCGGCACCGCACAGTCGATCATTGACACCGCGGAGAAGCAGGGTTTTGACACCGGCATCCGCGCGGTGCATCCGTTCGATCCGAGCTGGAAGCTGCCGGTCTATGTCGCCAACTTCGTGCTGATGGAATACGGCACCGGCGCCATCTTCGGCTGCCCCGCGCATGACCAGCGCGACCTCGACTTCGTCAACAAGTACGGTCTCGGCAACATTCCGGTCGTATGCCCCGAGGGCCAGGATCCCAAGACCTTCGTCATCACCGACACCGCCTATGACGGTGACGGCCGCATGATCAATTCGCGCTTCCTCGACGGCATGACCATCGATCAGGCCAAGGACGAGGTCGCAAAGCGGCTGGAAAACGAGCTGCGCGGCAACATGCCGGTCGGCGAGCGCCAGGTGAATTTCCGCCTGCGCGATTGGGGCATTTCGCGCCAGCGCTATTGGGGCTGCCCGATTCCGGTGATCCACTGTCCGAAGTGCGACGTGGTGCCGGTGCCGGATGCCGACCTGCCGGTGGTGCTGCCCGAGGACGTGAGCTTCGACAAGCCGGGTAACGCGCTCGACCATCATCCGACCTGGAAGCACGTCACCTGCCCGAAATGCGGCGGCAAGGCGCAGCGCGAAACCGACACGATGGACACCTTCGTGGATTCGTCCTGGTATTTTGCGCGCTTCACCGATCCCTGGAACGAGAACGCACCGACCACGCCCCCGGTGGCCAACCGGATGCTGCCGGTCGACCAGTATATCGGGGGCGTCGAGCACGCGATCCTGCATCTGCTCTACAGCCGCTTCTTCACGCGCGCGATGAAAGCAACCGGGCATATCGCGCTGGACGAGCCGTTTGCCGGCATGTTCACGCAGGGCATGGTGGTGCACGAGACCTACCAGAAGGCCGACGGCAGCTGGGTGCAGCCAGCCGAGGTGAAGATCGAGGTCGGCGGTAACGGCCGCCGCGCGACGCTGCTCAGCACAGGCGAAGACATCCAGATCGGCGCGATCGAGAAGATGTCCAAGTCGAAGAAGAACACGGTCGACCCCGACGACATCATCGCGACCTACGGCGCCGACGTCGCCCGCTGGTTCATGCTGTCGGACTCCCCGCCCGACCGCGACGTGATCTGGAGCGACGAGCGCGTCCAGGGCGCCTCGCGCTTCGTGCAGCGGCTATGGCGGCTGGTGAACGATGCCGTGGAACTCGGCAAGGCGCCGGCGGCCCGGCCAACTTCATTCGGTCCGGACGCGTTACTCCTGCGCAAGGCCACCCATGGCGCGCTCGACAAGGTCACCACCGGCGTCGAGCGGCTGCACTTCAACGTCTGCCTCGCCCATATCCGCGAATTCACGAATACGTTCTCGGAGGTGCTCCAGCGCCCCGGCCAGCCTGCTCCAGATTTGGCTTGGGCGATCCGCGAAGCCAGCCAGATCCTGGTCCAGCTGTTCTCCCCGATGATGCCGCATCTGGCCGAGGAGTGCTGGCAGGTGCTGGGTCACTCCGGGCTGGTTTCGGAGGCCAATTGGCCCCAAATCGAACGCGATTTGCTGGTTGAAGACGCTGTGACCCTGGTGGTTCAGGTCAACGGCAAGAAGCGGGGTGAGGTCACAGTTGCAACAGCGGCCCAGAATCCGGAAATCGAGGCTGCCGTTTTGGCCCTCGATGCGGTAAAGCTGGCCCTGGACGGCAAGCCCGTCCGCAAGGTGATCATCGTCCCCAAGAGGATCGTGAATGTTGTCGGCTAGGATCCGCATCGCAGCCCGCTTGCTGGCGGTCGCCGTTCTGGCGGCGCTGACGGCCGGCTGCTTCCAGCCGATGTATGCCGAGCACACCGACGGCACGCCTGGCCTCCGCGAGAAGCTGATGGGCGTCGAGCTGCCGCCGATCGACAAGGCGAACGCCTCCCGCGAGGCCCGTGTCGGCGTCGAGGTCCGCAACGCCCTGGCCTTCAAGCTCTATGGCACGGCCACCGGCATGCCGCCGACCCATCGCCTGGTGATCCGATTCAATTCCAGCAGATCGTCCTTGATCGTCGATCCCAGCACCGGCCTGCCGACCAGTGAAAACTACGGTATCGACTGCCAGTACAATTTGATCGAGGTTGTGAGCGGCAAGTCGGTGATGACCGGCACGACGTTCTCGCGCCTGTCCTATGACATGCCCGGCTCCTACCAGCGCTTCGCCCGCAACCGCGCCGTGCGCGATGCGGAGGATCGTGCCGCCAACGAGATCGCCGAGAACATCAATACCCGGCTCGCCTCGTTCTTCACCGCGGGCACTTAGTTCAGTTCATTCCCGTCTCATCTCGGGGCGCCCGCAAGGCGGCCCCGGATGACGCGCTTGAGGCGGCATGGTCGCGCTACGCGGAAAAGAGATCGACACCTTCCTCGCCCGCCCAGATGCGGGCCGACCGATCATCCTGCTCTACGGTCCCGACGCCGGCCTCGTGCGTGAGCGCGCCGATGCGCTGATCGCCTCGGCCGTCGACGATCCCAACGATCCCTTCTCGCTTGTAAAACTCGACGGCGACGAGCTCTCCGCCGAGCCATCGCGCCTCGTCGACGAGGCCATGACGGTGCCGCTGTTCGGCGGCCGCCGCGCCATTCGCATCCGCGCCGGCTCGCGCAGCTTTGCCAGCGGCGTCGACACGCTGGCGGAGATGGGTGTGAAGGATTGCCGCATCGTGATCGAGGCCGGCGAGCTGCGCCCGGAATCGCCGCTGCGCAAAGCCTGCGAGAAGGCCAAGGCGGCCGTGGCGATCGGCTGCTATCCCGACACCGAGCGCGACCTCGCCAAGCTGATGGAAGACGAACTCCGTATCGCCAATCTGCGCATCGCGCAGGATGCCCGCGCCGCGCTGATGTCGTTCCTCGGCGGCGACCGCCAGGCCTCGCGCAACGAGCTGCGCAAGCTCACGCTCTACGCCCACGGCAAGGGCGAGATCACGCTGGATGACGTGATGGCCGTGGTTGCGGACGCATCCGAGCTGAAGCTCGATCCGATCGTCGACGGCGCCTTCGCCGGCCGGCCTGATATCGTCGAGACCGAATTCGCCAAGGCCATGATCGCGGGCACCTATCCCGGCGTGATCATCTCCGCGGCACAGCGCCAGGCCGCGTGGCTGCACAAATCGGCGCTTGCGATCGCCGACGGCACGCCGGCGTCCACTGTGCTCGACGGTGGTTATCCGCGCCTGCATTTTTCACGAAAGCCCGCGGTCGAAACCGCGCTGCGCAATTTCAGCGTGGCGCGGCTCGCAGGAATCATCGAGCAGCTTGCGACCGCCGCGCTCGACACCCGCAAGCAATCGACACTGGCCGCCGCCATCGCCCAGCGCACGCTGATGGCGATCGCCGCGAATGCGAAGCGGCGGGGCTAAGCCCTACGAGTCGACGCGGTTACAGCGCGCCTTTCGCCAGCCGCTTCATCACTTCGTCGAGCTGATCGAGGTTGCGGTAGTTGATCTGCACCGAGCCGCCGGGGTCGCGGTGACTGACGGTGACCTTGAGGCCGAGCGCGTCGCTGACGCGCTTTTCGAGGTCGACCGTATCGGGGTCCTTTTCCTTGCCTCCGGTGGCGCGCGCTTTTTGCGGCTTGCGCTCCGGCACGCCCTCTTCATGCGCGAGCGCTTCGGCCTGGCGGACGTTGAGGCCCTCCTCGACGATGCGCTTGGCGGCGGCGAGCGGATCCGGCACGCCGATCAACGCGCGGGCGTGACCGGCGGTCAACTGGCCCTCCGCGACGAATGCTTGCACCTCGGCCGGCAACTTCGTCAGCCGCATCATGTTGGCGACATGGCTGCGGCTCTTGCCGACGACTTTTGCGATATCGTCCTGGCTGCGTTTGAACTCGTTGGCAAGCGCGTGATAACCCTGCGCTTCTTCCATCGGGTTGAGGTCTTCGCGCTGCACGTTCTCGACGATCGCGAACTCGAGCGCATCGCTGTCGCTGATGTCGACGGGAACGATCGGCACCTCGTGGAGGCCGGCCATTTGCGAGGCGCGCCAGCGCCGCTCGCCGGCGATGATCTCGAAACGGTCCTGCGCGCCCTTCACCGGACGCACCACGATCGGCTGGATCACGCCGTGCTGCTTGATGGAGTCGGAGAGCTCCTTGAGCTCGGTTTCCGAAAAAGTGCGACGGGGATTGCGCGGATTGGGCTTGATGAATTCGATCGGCACCTTGCGCTGCGCGCGCGGACGATCGACATGCTGCGCCTCGCCGCCGACATCACCGATCAGACTTGCAAGACCCCGGCCCAGTCGCGAACGCGCTTCGTCGGCCATCGCCAGCTCCCTTGGATTCACGGTGCAGCACTCCAGAACTGAATTGTCGTAACTTGTAGGATCGTAGGGTGGGTTAGCCCTGCAGATGCGCCTCGCATCTGCTCGGCGTAACCCACCTCTTCTGTTTCCGCGGAGATAGACAGTGGTGGGTTACGCCTTCGGCTAACCCACCCTACGCACCTCTGTTGGATCAATGCGTGACGCGCAGCTCGCGCTCGCGCTGGATCACTTCCGTGGCGAGCCGCAGATAGGCTTCGCTGCCGACGCATTTGAGATCGTAGACCAGCACCGGCTTGCCGTAGGACGGCGCTTCCGAGATGCGCACATTGCGCGGGATCATGGTCTTGTAGACCTTCTCGCCCATGAACTGCCTGACGTCGGCGACGACCTGGTTCGAGAGGTTGTTGCGCGAGTCGAACATGGTCAGCACGATGCCGTGGATCGACAGGTTCGGGTTGAGCGTCGAGCGCACCTGCTCCACCGTCTGCAGCAACTGCGACAGGCCTTCGAGCGCGAAGAACTCACATTGCAGCGGCACCAGGATCGCATCGGACGCAGCCATCGCGTTCACGGTGATCAGGTTGAGCGAAGGCGGACAGTCAATCAGCACGTAGGTGTAATCGGCGTCCGGGGAGACGTTGTTGTTCAGCGTGCTGATCGCGTCACGCAGCTTGTAGGCACGACCTGGCGTGGTGCCGAGCTCGAGCTCGAGGCCGGAGAGGTCCATGGTCGAAGGCGCGATGTGCAGCCGCGGTACTGCAGTCAGCACCACCGCCTCGCGCAACGAGGCTTCGCCCACCAGAACGTCATAGGTGGAGCAGGAACGGTTGCGGCGATCGATGCCGAGACCGGTCGAGGCGTTGCCCTGCGGGTCGAGATCGACGATCAGAACGCGCTCGCCAATCGCCGCGAGCGCCGTGCCGAGATTGATCGCAGTGGTTGTTTTTCCCACACCGCCCTTTTGATTCGCCAGCGCGAGGATGCGCGGGTGCCCCTGCGGGACCTCAGCCTTGTCTTGGTCGGCCTGTCCTTGCTGCGGTTCGTCAATCACGGTCATCGCCAATTCCCCACTCAACCCCTGAACGTCTCACCCGCGCCGTTCAACTGAAGTCAGCTCGACGATCCAACCATCGCCGGTACGGCTTCGGTGGAGCTGCGGCTGAATATTCCAATATTTAGCGGCTTCGGTCAATTCAGCCTCTACATCTTGACCCTTGAGAAACAACGCCTTTGCACCTTGGCGCATCAGCGGCTCCGCAAAGCCGATCAGTTGATGTAGCGGAGCCAGCGCGCGGGCGGTGACGCAATCGACAGGGCCGGTGATTCTATCCACATTATCCCCGATCTCAGCGAGATGTACGACTCCCGGAGATGTGGTGACGCGGATCGCTTCGCGCAAAAACGCGGCCTTCTTGGCGATTCGCTCGACGAGGTGGACGCGGGCATCTGGCGTCCCAGCCAGGACGCAGGCGAGCACGACGCCGGGAAAGCCGCCGCCGCTGCCGAGGTCGGCCCAGCGCTTTGCAGCTGGTGCGAGGTCGACGAGCTGAAGCGAGTCGGCGATGTGCCGGGTCCAGAGGTGCGGCAAGGTCGAGGGCGCGACGAGATTGGTCTTGGCCTGCCACTCCCGCAGCAGCGCGATGTAGCGATCGAGGCGGGCTTCCGTTTCATGTGAAACGGGCGCGAGCTTCAACGCCTCGCGCTTGTCGGCGGCGATGATGGCATCCAGCGACTGATCGTTGGCACTGGCCTTGTCGATCTTCGGTCTGGCCGGCGCTGCTTCGGGTTGGCGAGCGGCGCCCTCGCCCGCTCCGGGTCGTCGCAATAGCGGTCTATCCCCGCCGGATCCGCGCTGTTTCACGTGAAACGCCTATGCAATTGCCTTGGAAGTCTTCCGTGCCTCACGGCGGAGATAGGCTGCGAGGATGCCCAGCGCAGCCGGCGTCATGCCGTCGATTCGACCGGCCTGGCCGACCGTGAACGGCCGGGCCTTCTCGAGCTTGGCGCGAACCTCATTCGAGAGACCGGGGACGAGGCTGTAGTCGATCTCGGACAGCACCATCCCCTCGTCGCGCCGGAAGGCTTCGACGTCGGCGCTCTGGCGCTCCAGATAGACGTCGTATTTGGCGTCGATCTCGAGGTGGGTGGCGATAACAGGGTCGATGGTGGACAGCTCCGGCCAGATCGATCGGACCTGGCTCCAGCCAATGTCCGGATAGGCCATCAGCTCGAAGGCCGACCGGCGCTGGCCGTCCCGGTTCAGGGACAGGCCATGCTTGATCGCCTCGTTGGGGGTTATGGTCAGCGACTTCGACAGAGTCCGGGCCGCATCCAGCGCCACCATCTTGGCACGATGATGCTGGGTCCGGGCACTCCCAACGCATCCGAGCGCGATCCCCTTCTCTGTCAGGCGCTGATCGGCATTGTCGGCCCGCAGCGTCAGCCGGTATTCGGCCCTGGAGGTGAACATCCGATAGGGCTCGCTGATCCCGCGGGTGACGAGGTCATCGATCATCACCCCGAGATAGCCGTCGGCACGGTCGAATACCGTCAGCGCGGCACCACTCGCGGCCAGCGCGGCGTTCAGGCCGGCCACGATGCCCTGCCCGGCGGCCTCTTCGTATCCGGTGGTGCCGTTGATCTGCCCGGCCAGGAAGAGACCGCGCAAACGCTTGGTTTGGAGGGTCGGATCGAGCTCGCGGGGATCGATGTGGTCATATTCGATGGCGTAGCCCGGGCGGACCATCGTCACTCGCTCCAGGCCGGGGATGGTGGCGAGGATCGCGAGCTGGACCTCCTCCGGCAGCGAGGTCGAGATGCCGTTGGGATAGACCGTGCTGTCGTCGAGCCCTTCCGGCTCCAGGAAGATCTGGTGGCCGTCGCGGTCGCCAAAGCGGACGATCTTGTCCTCGATCGAGGGACAGTAGCGGGGACCGCTGCTCTTGATCTGGCCGGAGTACATCGGGGAGCGATGGACATTGGCCCGGATCACCTCATGGGTCGCGGAGGTCGTCCGGGTGATGCCGCACTGGATCTGCGGAGTCGTGATCCGCTCGGTCATGACCGAGAACGGCTCCGGCGGCTCGTCGCCGGGCTGCATCTCAACCGCGGACCAGTCGATCGTGCTGCCGTCCAGACGCGGCGGAGTGCCGGTCTTGAGCCGCCCAAGTGTGAAGCCGGCACGCTCGAAGGAGGCCGAAAGACCCATCGCGGGCGCCTCGCCGACCCGGCCGGCGGGCCAGTTCTTCTCACCGAGATGGATCAGACCACGCAGGAAGGTGCCGGTGGTAACGACCACCGCCCCTGCTTGAAGCTTCCGACCGTCTGCCAAACGCAATCCGGTCACCCGTCCCTCGACCACGATCAGCTCGTCGGCCTCGCCTTCGACGACGGAAAGACCCTCGGTCTCCAGGATCGCGGCCTGCATGGCGGCGGCATAGAGCTTTCGATCCGCCTGAGCACGGGGACCACGGACTGCAGGGCCCTTACGGCGATTGAGGACGCGAAACTGGATGCCGCCGGCATCGCCGACCCGACCCATCAAACCATCGAGCGCATCGACTTCACGGACCAGATGACCCTTGCCGAGACCGCCGATGGCGGGATTGCAGGACATCGCGCCGACGGTCGCGAAACGATGCGTCACCAGAGCGGTGGCCGCGCCCATCCGGGCAGACGCAGCCGCGGCCTCACAGCCGGCGTGGCCGCCGCCAATGACGATGACGTCGAAACTCTCTCGCTCTGTCCGCATGGGCGGAGTTCTATCCCACAGCGAAAAAAGCCGGAAGTGGAAACTGGGAGAGCGAGTGTTTCACGTGAAACGGGGTTGCCGCGGGTAGCAGAGTCATTTCTGCGAAAACAACTCCATGCACAGTAGAAAGGGCGTTGAAAAGGCTACTGTTTCACGAGAGACAAATTGCTCGCGCAGCACCGAATGATGTGAGCTGCTGATCAGAGGTCGCCGTTGCGAACTCCGTCATTGCGAGCGAGGCGAAGCAAGCCAGAATCCGACCGCGGGGGCAGCGTTGATTGCTTCGTCGCAAGGGCTCCTCGCAATGACGAGGCGCGGGCGTCGCTCTCAACCGTCACCTGCCGCCCAGGCCGATCGCCGCCAAGGCTGCAACGGCCCGGGATGTGAAATCGAAAGGCACTTGTTTCACGTGAAACAGCATAGAAAACGGCATCGTCGATGTTTCACGTGAAACACGAAGCAGTGGAACAAGCGCTAGTTCTACATTGAAGAACTAGCCCTACTTTCCGATACAGAATTTCTGGAAAATAGCTCCGAGGACGTCCTCGACGTCCACCCGGCCCAACAGCCGGCCCAAGGCATAGGCGGCGGCGCGCAACTCTTCGGCGGCCAGCTCTTCGCCCTCTTCTACAAGCTCCAGGCTCCGGCGCAAGCTGTCGGATGCCCGGCACAACAAGTCACGCTGACGGGTTCGAGTCACCACAGCGCCCTCACTCATCCCAAAGAACTCAGCCGCGAATTTCACGAGCGCCTCGACCAGATCGGGGATGCCATCGCCCCGGCCCGCCGAGATCCCGAACTCGCCACGCGGCCGGGCGCCTTCGGGTCCGCTCAGGTCGATCTTGTTGCGCACGATCCAGACCGAGCCGCCGGACCGATTAGCCTCACCGGACTTCCAGAGCGAGCGCATCGCCTCGGGATCGGCGGCCTGCGCGCCCTCGACCAGCCACAGCACGAGGTCGGCGTCTTCGGCGCGCGCCCGCGCCCGGCGCACACCTTCCTGTTCGACAGGATCATCAGTCTCGCGGATGCCGGCAGTGTCGATGACGGTAACGGGATAACCGTCAAGATCGAGCTGAACTTCGATGACATCGCGCGTGGTGCCGGCATGCGGCGAGACGATCGCGACCTCACGACGGGCCAGCTGATTCATGAGCGTAGACTTGCCGACATTCGGCTCGCCGGCGATCGCAACCACAAGGCCGTCACGCAGGCGCTCAGAATGTCCCTGTGTCGCAAGGACGTTTGCGATTTCGCCGTGCAGGGCTTTGATCGCCTTCACCGCCGGTGCCCTCAATTCCGCGGGCACATCGCCCTCGTCGGAAAAATCGATGCCGGCCTCGATCAGCGCCGAAGCCTCGATAATGCGCTCGCGCCAGTCGCGCGCGCGGTCCCCGAGCAGTCCTTGCAACTGGCGCAGCGCCTGGCGGCGTTGGCGGTCGGTGTCGGCGTGAATGAGATCGTCGAGGCCCTCGGCTTCGGTGAGGTCGAGCTTACCGTTCTCGAAGGCACGCCGCGTGAACTCGCCGGGCTCGGCCGCGCGCATATTCGGAATATTCGAAATGACAGCGAGGAGCGCCGAGAGTACCGCACGGCCGCCGTGAGCATGGAATTCGACGACGTCCTCGCCGGTCGCGCTTGCCGGCCCCGGAAACCAAAGCACGACCGAATCGTCGATCGGCTGACCGGCGCCGTCGCGGAGCAGCCGGCGGCTGGCCTGCCTTGGCGCCGGCAGCTTGCCCGCCAGGGTCGTCAGCACGAGACCAGCCTGCGGTCCGGACACGCGCACCACCGCGATCGCGCTCGGCGCACGGCCGGACGACAGCGCAAAGATGGTCTGGTCTCGCGGGTGCATGGCCTATTTGTCCGGCTGCCGCCGAAAAGGCAAACATCCGTTTCGATCAACGCGCGGTCGGGTTTTGTTGCAGCAAATCCCGCAGTAAGAGAGTTATGTTGCACCGCAATATATTGCAGCATTTTTGCTGCAGAATCCGTCTATCCAGGCGGCGCGCCTATCTAATGGGTCACATATTATATTTATACATCAATATGTTAACTCCCTTTCTGAGCTGGTGTCAGATTCCCAGCCATGCTGCACATTCGCTGCAGCAAAGCCGCACAACAAAAAGGGCGCCCGAAGGCGCCCTCTGATCTCTTGCTGCACCCCGGCTCAGGTGTTCATCGAGTCGAAGAACTCCGAATTGCTCTTGGTCGAGCGCAGCTTGTCGAGCAGGAAGTCAATTCCATCCATCGTCCCCATCGGGTTCAGGATGCGGCGGAGCACGTACATCTTTTTCAGGACCAGCGGATCGGTGATGAGCTCCTCCTTGCGGGTGCCGGAGCGCGAGATGTCGATCGCCGGGAAGGTCCGCTTGTCAGAGACCTTGCGGTCCAGGATCAGTTCGGAGTTACCGGTGCCCTTGAACTCTTCGAAGATGACTTCGTCCATGCGGCTGCCGGTATCGACCAGTGCGGTCGCAATGATGGTCAGCGAGCCACCCTCCTCGATGTTACGGGCGGCACCGAAGAACCGCTTCGGCCGCTGCAACGCATTGGCGTCGACACCGCCGGTCAGCACCTTGCCGGACGACGGCACCACGGTGTTGTAGGCACGACCGAGGCGCGTGATCGAATCGAGCAGAATGACGACGTCGCGGCCATGCTCGACCAGACGCTTGGCCTTCTCGATCACCATCTCGGCGACCTGGACGTGACGCACCGCCGGCTCGTCGAAGGTCGAGGACACGACCTCGCCCTTCACCGAGCGCTGCATGTCCGTGACTTCTTCCGGCCGCTCGTCGATCAGAAGCACGATCAGATAGCATTCGGGATGATTGTGCGCGATCGAGTGCGCGATGTTCTGCATCAGCACGGTTTTACCCGTACGCGGCGGCGCCACGATCAGCGCGCGCTGGCCCTTGCCGATCGGCGCGACGATGTCGATCACTCTTGCAGACAGGTCTTTCCGGGTCGGATCGTCGATTTCCATGCGGAAACGCTGGTTCGGAAACAGCGGCGTGAGGTTGTCGAAATTGACCTTGTGCTTGGCCTTTTCCGGGTCCTCGAAATTGAGCGTATTGACCTTCAGCAGCGCGAAATAGCGCTCGCCCTCTTTCGGGCTGCGAATGTGGCCCTCGATCGTGTCGCCGGTGCGCAGGCCGAAACGGCGGATCTGCGAAGGCGAAACGTAGATGTCATCCGGGCCCGGCAGGTAATTCGCGTCTGGCGAGCGGAGGAAGCCGAAACCGTCGGAGAGCACCTCGACGACGCCTTCGCCGACGATGTCAGTCTCGGCCAGCGCCAGCTGCTTGAGGATGGCGAACAGCAGTTCCTGCTTGCGCATCGTGCTGGCGTTCTCGACCCCGTGCTCTTCCGCGAACGAGACGAGCTCGGCCGGGGTTTTCGACTTGAGGTCCTGGAGTTTGATTTCCCGCATTGGGGTGGTCCTGTGGGGTAACCTAAGGGAGGGGGTGCGAGGAGGCTCTGAAATGCGGACGTGAGAAAGATTAGGTCCGCAGGTCTGGCAAGGTGAGTGCCGGTGAGGCTTCAAACCTGATGGGGTGTCCGGCCTCTGGAAAGCTCAGACACAACCACATCCGCCTGCGTTGGGTGGGATAAGCTCAATATAGAAAATCGCTTCCCACTCCGCAAGCCGAAGCGCTGAGCGATCGTTCACGATCCCTGCCTAGAACGGCTTCACGATCACCATGATGACGATCAAAATCATCAGGACGGTCGGCACCTCATTGATAATCCGATAGAATTTCTGGCTCCGCGGGCGCCGGTCAGCGGCAAAGTCCTTCACCCAGCGGGAAAAAAAGCCGTGGACCGCGGACATCGCCAGGACCAGTGCCAGTTTTACGTGCAGCCAGCCGAACGAGAACCAGTGACCGGACCAGGCGAGATACAGCCCGGCGAGCCAGGTGACCATCATGGCGGGGTTGATGATCGCCTTGAGCAGCCGGCGTTCCATGACCTTGAACGTTTCCGACTGCTTCGAGCCGATCTCGGCTTCGCAGTGATAAACGAACAACCGCGGCAGATAGAGCATGCCCGCCATCCAGGAGATGACCGCGATCACATGCAGCGCCTTGATCCAGAGATAGACGTCTTCGAACATGTCCTGCGCCCGGATTTCCTCCAGCGATAAGGAACTGGGGATAGTAAGAACTCGTTAAGCTCTCTCGGCGCACACATATCCATCTGGAGCGCCCTTCTCCAATAAGAATCTTAGATTCTTAAGGTTTGAGTCTTAGTGACAGTGAATTGGACTCACACAATTCTGTCCGCGCGTTCGCGCACGCTTGTTCACATCCATCAACATATCCCTGACAGCTCCGGCGGCTTTCAATAAGTCAGCCAGCGTCAAAGGCTTGCGCGTTTCTGTCGGCAGCTTATCAAGGGAGTTGTCCGCGCAATCCCATTTCCCTCTCGGAGGCGCGCCAAACTTGTTCCGATGGGCAGTGGTGTGAAGAAAATCGGCACTTGTCCCGCCCCTGCTGTCGCGCATCCCTTTCCGAGGGGTTAAGGTCCACAGAAATCCACAGACCACACCGACTCCATACAAAGGGTTTTTGTGCCGACCTCGAACAATTATTTCCATCTCCATCTGGTCTCCGACTCCACCGGCGAGACGCTGATCACGGTCGCACGCGCCGTCGCGGCACAGTACGCCAATGTCACCCCGGTCGAGCATGTCTATCCGCTGGTGCGTAGCCAGAAGCAGCTCGACCGCGTGCTCGACGAGATCGAGGAGGCGCCGGGAATCGTGCTGTTCACATTGCTGGAGAAGGATCTGGTCTCCCGGCTCGAGGACAAGTGCAAGGGCATCAACGTTCCGAGCCTCTCGATCATCGGTCCGGTGATGCAGTTGTTCGAGGCCTATCTCGGCGCTGCGACCACGGGTCGCGTCGGCGCCCAGCACGTCCTCAATGCGGAATATTTCAAGCGCATCGACGCACTGAACTACACGATGATCCATGACGACGGTCAGCATGTCGAAGGTCTCGATGATGCCGATGTGGTGTTAGTCGGCGTGTCCCGCACCTCCAAGACTCCGACGTCGATCTATCTCGCCAATCGCGGCATCCGCACCGCCAACGTGCCACTGGTTCCCGGCATTCCCGTGCCGGCGCAATTGGAAACGCTGACGCGGCCGCTGGTGGTGAGCCTGCATGCGACGCCTGAACGCCTGATCCAGGTCCGGCAGAACCGTCTGCTCTCGATGGGCGCCGATTCCAGCAGCGACTCCTACACCGACAAGCAGTTGGTCGCCGAGGAGGTCGCGTTTGCGCGCAAGCTGAGCGCCAAGCACGACTGGCCGCTGCTGGACGTCACGCGTCGCTCAATCGAGGAAACCGCGGCGGCGATCATGAAGCTCTACAGCGATCGCCAGCGCAACCGGCCTTCTGAATAGTTTTTGGGAATAGATTCGCGATGGGTTTGTGGCGCGGAAAATCTCCGTTGATTCTGGCGTCGCAAAGCAGCGCACGAAAAATGCTGCTGGCCAATGCCGGGCTCGAGTTCGAGGCTGTTACGGCAGACATCGACGAGCGCGGCATTCAGGCTGCGTCAAAACTGTCGAATCCACGTGAGATCGGGTTGCTGCTGGCGCGCGAGAAGGCGAAGGCGGTCTCAGCCAATCGTCCCGGAAGCCATGTGATCGGTGCCGACCAGACGCTGGCTCTCGGCGAACGTCTCTTCAACAAGCCCGCCGGCCGCGCGCAGGCGCTGGCACAGCTGCGGGATCTCGCCGGAAACAGCCATGAGCTGAATTCCGCTGTGGCCGTCGCACACGACGGCAGGATTGTCTTCGAGGATGTCTCGGTGGCCCGCATGACCATGCGGGAGATGACCGAGGCCGGGCTTTCAGCCTATCTCGATGCCGCCGGCGATGCCGTCACAACAAGTGTCGGCGCCTATCAGCTTGAAGGTCTCGGCATTCACCTGTTCGAGCGTATCGAGGGCGATCATTTCACCATTCTCGGCCTGCCGCTGCTGCCGCTGCTTGCGTTCCTGCGGAGCGAGCAGCTAATTGCGGTGTAGACGATGAATATGGCTGGGCGCTGATGCGGATCCTGGGACTGACCGGCTCGATCGGGATGGGCAAATCCACCACCGCAAAATTGTTCGCGGAGGCCGGCGTCCCCGTCTACGACGCGGATGCCGCCGTCCATCAGCTCTACGAGGGCGAGGCCGCTCCCGCGATTGAAGCCGCCTTCCCCGGCACCACCGTGAACGGCAAGGTCGACCGGCCAAAATTGTCGGCGCGTGTGGTGCACGATGCCGCCGCGATCAAGCAGCTCGAGCAGATCGTTCACCCCATGCTCGGCGCTTCCCGGCAGAAATTCTTTGCCGACGCAGAGGCAGCAAAGGCGCCGGTCGTCGTGCTGGACATCCCACTCTTGTTCGAGACGGGCGGCGAAAAACGGGTCGATGCGGTGGTCGTGGTCTCGACCTCGCCCGAGGTTCAGCGTCAGCGCGTGCTGGCGCGGGGCACGATGGACGAAGCAAAACTCGACGCCATCATCGCCAAGCAGACGCCCGACGCCGAGAAGCGTAAGCGGGCCGATTTCGTAGTGGATACGTCACACGGACTTGAACCCGTGCGCGCCCAAATCACGCACATTCTGGCCGAGGTCGTTAAGATGCCGCAGCGGCGGGCCTGATTCGCCGCGCTTCGGCTTCTTGCACAGCGTCCCAAAATCATGCGCGAAATCGTTCTCGATACAGAAACCACCGGCCTCGATCCCCTCCGCGGCGATCGCCTGGTCGAAATCGGCTGTGTCGAGATGTTGAACCGGATGCCGACCGGGCAGACGTATCACGTCTATATCAATCCCGAGAGGGACATGCCGGCGGAAGCGTTCGCAGTGCATGGGCTGTCAGCCGAATTCCTGTCGACCAAGCCGCTGTTCCACGAGGTCGTCGATGCGTTTCTGGAATTCATCGGTGATGCGCCGCTGGTGATCCACAACGCCTCGTTCGATATCGGCTTCATCAATGCCGAGCTCGACAAGATCAAGCGCGTGGCGATCCCGCGCGAGCGGCTGGTCGATACGCTGCTGCTGGCGCGGCGCAAACATCCGGGTGTGTCGAACCGGCTCGACGATCTCTGCTCGCGCTATTCGATCGACAACTCACGCCGCACCAAGCACGGCGCGCTGCTCGACGCTGAGCTCCTGGCCGAGGTCTATGTTGATCTGGTCGGGGCGCGGCAGTCTCAGCTGCTTCTCGCCTCGGAAGGCGAGAACATTCGCGTCAATGTCGCTGGCGATGCGCCGCGGCGGCAGCGGACGGTGCCGCTCGCGCCGCGGGTTTCCGATACCGAGCGCGAGGCCCACCGGGCCTTCGTCGCAACGCTCGGCGATAAGGCGATCTGGAACGAGTTTTTGCCCGCTCCAGCCGCCCCTCCGGCTGGTTAGGCCTGTTAGTTAGGCTTGTTAGTTAGGCTTGTTAGTTAGGCTTGTTAGTTAGGCTTGGCCGCTGGTCGGCTGAGCGGCCATTTGCCGCTCCATGTTCTGACGATAGAGACCGACGAAGTCGACCGGATCCAACATCAGGGGCGGGAACCCGCCGTCGCGGACAGCGGTCGCGATGATCTCACGGGCGAACGGGAATAGCAGGCGCGGGCATTCGATCATGACCAGCGGATGCATATTCTCCTTCGGCACGTTGGCGATCCGGAACACGCCGGCATAGGCGAGCTCGAACGAGAACATGATCTTGCCTGCGGTCTCGGCCTTGCCCTCGACCGACAGCGTCACCTCGAACTCGGTATCGCTGAGGTTATTGGCGCTGACATTGATCTGGATATTGATCTGGGGCGGCTGGCCCTGCTGCTGGAGCGAGGTCGGCGCGTTCGGGTTTTCGAACGAGAGGTCCTTGGTGTACTGCGCCAGCACGTTGAGCTGGGGAGCCTGGGCCGCCTCGGGAGGGGTGCCGTTACCGTTGGTCATAGAAGTGTCTCCTTACCCGATTGGGGCTGAATTTCGCGGCGGTTGGCTAACATAGGGCCGCCTCGTTCCACAAGGACGAACGGTCCCGGACGGGGGATCCAGACCGTGCCCACAACTGTGACGTTCAAGGTGGTCTTTCGACGAAATTGCGCCTTAAACGCTTGAAGATGCGCGATTTCCGGCCACGATCGGGTTTCCCCTTAAGCATAAAACGCGCTACAATCGGCGCTGTGCCAAAAGGCGCCATTGGCCGGGCAAGATTTCGTGCCTACATCCCACGGACCAGACGGGCGGACCTAAATTGGTGATGTAGACTTGCCGTTCCCGTATGGAACGGTCTACTGGCCGGATTGATTTTCCCGGCGACGACCCCTTCTAGTCGGCCCCTTCTCGAGTAGACCAGAAAGCGAATACGACGTGGACATCTACACCATCATCTTCCTGGCGCTGGCGGTCTTCATCTTTCTGAGGCTGCGCAGCGTGCTGGGGCAGCGCACGGGCAACGAGCGGCCGCCGTTCGACCATACCGCTGCCCGCAACGCGCTGGGGGGTGCCCAGGACAAGAACGTCGTGACCATGCCGGGCAAGGTGATCGACCAGGCCCCGCTGGCGCCCGCGGCCGAGCCGGCTCCGCCCTCCGATCGTTGGAAGGGCCTGGCCGAGCCGGGCACTGCGCTGGCGCAGGGGCTCGACGCCATCGTCGAGAAAGATTCCGCCTTCGACCCCCGCCATTTCATCTCCGGCGCCCGCGGCGCCTATGAGATGATCGTGCTGGCCTTTGCCAATGGCGACCGCCGCGCGCTGCGCGAGTTGCTGTCGTCGGAGGTCTATGACAGCTTCGACTCCGTCATCAAGGACCGCGAGAAGAACGAGCAGAAGACCGAGACGCGCTTCGTCTCGATCGACAAGGCCGAGCTCGCCGGCGCCGAGCTGCGCGACCGCACGGCCCAGCTCACCATCCGTTTCGTCTCGCAAATGATCTCGGCCACCCGCGACAAGGCCGGCAACATCGTCGACGGCAGCGCCGATACGGTCGCCGACATCACTGACATCTGGACTTTCGCCCGCGACATCACCTCTCGCGATCCGAACTGGAAGCTGGTTGGCACCGGAAGCGCGAATTAAGGCATTCCTGAAGAACAGCGCGACGGCGCTTTGCGCGGGTGTCGTCGTGCTGTCGTCGTTTTCACTCGGCGCCGAGGCTGCGCGGCGCCACTATCGCAGCCATCACCATCATCTCCCGGAATTGCCTGCGCCGCCGCCGCGGGCGTTGCCCTATCCGCAGCTCCCCCTGCCGTTCGAAATCCCAGGTGCGCAATATCTTCCGCTGGCCTGGGCAGATGTGAAGGGCTGGAGCGATGACGACCATCTCGCCGCGTACAAGACCTTTCGCGCGAGCTGCCGCACAATCAATGCACAGACCGGAGCAGCCGAGCCAAAGGCACTTGCCGGCTCGCTGAGCGAACCCTGCCGGGCCGCCAAGTCGCTCGAACTCACCGACGACGCCAAGGCAAAAACCTTCTTCGAGGAGAATTTTGCAGCCCTGCGCATCTCCCGCCTCGGCGAGCCCGACGGCTTCGTCACCGGCTATTACGAGCCGGTGCTGGAGGGATCGCGCACGCAGACCGACGTGTTCAATGTGCCGGTCTATCGCCGCCCGTCGAACCTGTTCGTGCGCGGCTACAAGCAGGATTCGGTCAGCCTGCCCAACAAGGGTCCGGTCTACCGCAAGATCGGTCGCCGCAAGCTGGTGCCCTATTACGACCGCGGCGAGATCGAGGACGGCAAGATCGCCGGCCGCGGGCTCGAGATCGCCTGGCTGAAGGACCCGACCGATTTGCTGTTCGCCCAGATCCAGGGCTCGGCACGAATCAAGTTCGACGACGGCGGCACCGTCCGGCTGAACTACGACGCCTATAACGGCTATCCCTACACGGCCGTCGGGCGCATCCTGATCGAGCGCGGCATCATTCCGAAGGAAGAGATGTCGATGCAGAAGATCAGGGAGTGGATGGCGCAGACCCCTGACGGTGCCAGGGAGCTGCGCCGTCAGAACCGCTCCTACATCTTCTTCCGCGAGGTCAACCTCTCCGACAAGGAGGAGGCGGTGGGCGCGCAGGGCATTCCGCTGACCGCAGGCCGCTCGATCGCGGTCGACAAGGCGCTGCATGTCTACGGCACGCCTTTCTTCATCGAGGGCGAGCTGCCGATCGATTCTGAACGATCGAAGACGCCGTTCCATCGGCTGATGATCGCGCAGGACACCGGCTCGGCCATCATCGGCCCCGCGCGCGCCGATCTCTATTTCGGCGCCGGCGCGGATGCCGGCCGCGTCTCAGGCCGGCTGCGCCATCCCATGCATTTTGTCATGCTGGTGCCGAAGGGCCTCGATCCCAGCGTGCGTGGCGCGAAGCTGCCGGTGCCGGACCCCCGGCCCTCAATGAAAATCGCAAAGCTGTTTCCGCAGACTGATCTGGCCAAAGATCAGGCCAAGCCGGCGGCTCCGGCCGCAGCCGTGGCACAAGGTAAAAATGATACGGTCGCTGTCGCCAATCCCGTCCCGTTGCCGGTGCCGCGTCCCGTGATCGAGCCGGTTCAAGAGCCGCGGCGGCCGGCGAAGAATCGTCCCCACCGGCAGCAATGAAGCGATCGTCCCGTCCGCCCGTGCTGGAGCCTCGTCCCTCGCCGCGCCGCCGCGCGTTGAGCGAGGAAGAGCGCGAGCTGTGGGACACGGTCGCAAAGCAGGTCAAGCCGTTGAGGAAGCATCGCGCGGCAAAGGCGCATGCCCCGCCGCGCGCTGAGCCCTCATCTGCGGCGCCGGCTGCGCGGCCCCCGCCATCGCCGCGACCGATCGCCGCTGCGCCGGCGCCGCGCGTGACAAAACCGGCGATGCCGCCTCTGGCGCCGCTCGGCAAGCGCGAGCGCACAAAACTATCGCGCGGCCGCAGCGAGATCGAGGCGCGGCTCGACCTGCACGGCATGACCCAGATGCGCGCCCACCGCGCGCTGACCGGTTTCCTGAACCGTGCCCATCATGACGGCCTGACCTTTGTGCTCGTCATCACCGGCAAGGGCCGCAGCGGCGGCGAAAGCGGCGTGCTGCGTCGCCAGGTGCCGGAATGGCTGAGCCTGCCGGAATTCCGCGCTTTTGTGGTTGGCTTTGAGGAAGCGGGTATCGGCCATGGCGGCGAGGGCGCGCTTTACGTGCGGATCAGGCGGGCGCGGTTTTAGAACGGCCGCACGATTCCGACGCGCGGGATCAGCGTTAAGATCAGGCCGAAGATGTTGGTTGTGCGATCCTCCGCCGGAATCAGCGGCGTTTCATTCCTGGCCGGCAGCATCTTCACCGCGTGCAGGATCACGAACATGCAGACCGCCCAGTTCGAGATCCAGCGCGAATAGTCGAACACCATGGCGAACATCACGAGGTAGGCGAGGCTGATTCCGATCAGCGCCGCGATGACGAGCCGGCGGTGCATATCGCTCGCGAGCGCGCCGATCAGGTTCGCGAAGAAGCGCCACAGCGGCGTGTGCAGCCAGATCAGCAGCGCAAATACGGGCACGCCGAGGATGTTGTGCGGCAGGCGGCCCCAGGTGTCCGAAATCTCCTTCGCCAGCGGCTGGTACCAGATATAGGCGAATTGCAGCAGATCGGTCCGCGAGGGATCGGCCATCCGGTTCTTCAGATAGGCGACGAAATCCGCTTCGGGAATCGGCATCGTTCCCAAAAACTGCGCGGCGAAGAACAGCGCGGAGACGAGGGCGAGGGCGATAATGCCGAACGCGACATTGCTGCGATGATGGCCGAACGCGAGATAGTGCCTGATCACGACGATGGTGATGATCGTCGGCACATACATCAGCAGATGGATGTGGTGGATCAGGACGAGAATGATCGAGAACAGCGCGGCCAAAGCTACGAACAGCAATGAGCCCGCCGGCATCAGCAGCAGGATGAGCGCCAGCGCGCAGCCATAGATGTCGAAATGGCCGAGCGTGTGCATGAAGTTCTTCAGGAAGAACGGCGAGCCCGCGATGAAGACGAACAGCGGCAGCGTTTTCGCGGTGAAGCCGAACGTCTTCTGAAACAGTCTCGCATACAGCCCAAGCGTCACCAGCCACGTCACCCCGCCGAGCGCGAACACCAGCCAGACCGGCACCTTGTCCGTGAACAACGCGACGATCGCCCCGATCAGCGCGCGCTTGATGAAGCCGAAATGGTAATCGACGAGGAGGTGGATGTAGGGGACGTAAGGCGGCAGCTGGATCTTGTGGACGAACACGCCGGCGATCACCGCCGCGTTGATCGCGAGCAGGAGACGCCAGGGGTTTTGCAGGATGCGCGCGGTCACGCCGCATCCATAGCGCGGCCGCCCGGAATTACAAAATAAACCGGCTCAGATCCGCGTTCTTGGCGAGGTCGCCGACATGCTTCTGCACGAAATCGGCATCGACCCTGACGGTCTCGCCGCTGCGGTCGGGGGCGGTGAAGGAGATCTCGTCCAGCACCCGCTCCATCACGGTCTGGAGCCGGCGCGCGCCGATGTTCTCGACGGTGGAATTGACGGCCACCGCGACGTCGGCCAGCGCGTCGATGGCATCGGGCGTGATATCGAGCGTGACGCCCTCGGTCTGCATCAGGGCGACGTACTGCTTGATCAGCGAGGCCTCGGGCTCGGTCAGGATGCGACGCATGTCGTCGCGGGTCAGGGCCTGCAACTCGACGCGGATCGGCAGGCGGCCTTGCAATTCCGGCAACAGATCGGACGGCTTTGCGACGTGGAATGCGCCCGAGGCGATGAACAGGATGTGGTCGGTCTTCACCGCGCCGTGCTTGGTCGAGACCGTGGTGCCCTCGATCAGCGGCAGCAGATCGCGCTGCACGCCCTCGCGCGAGACGTCGCCGCCGACGCGGCCGTCGCGGGCGCAGATCTTATCGATCTCGTCGAGGAACACGATACCGTTGTTCTCGACTGCGCTGATTGCCTCCAGCGTGAGCTGCTCGGTGTCCAGCAGCTTGTCGGATTCCTCGTTGATGAGGATCTCGTGCGAGCTCTCGACCGTCAGTCGTCGTGTCTTGCTGCGGCCGCCGAGCTTGCCAAAAATATCGCCGATCGAGATCGCGCCCATCTGCGCGCCCGGCATGCCCGGGATCTCGAACATCGGCATGCCGCTGCTGGAGCCTTGCGTCTCGACCTCGATTTCCTTGTCGTTGAGCTCGCCGGCGCGAAGCTTCTTGCGGAACGATTCCCGCGTCGCCGCGCTGGCATTGGCGCCGACCAGTGCGTCGAGCACGCGCTCCTCGGCGGCGAGCTGCGCGCGCGCCTGCACGTCCTTGCGCTTCTTCTCGCGTACCTGGGCGATGGCAACCTCGACGAGGTCGCGCACGATCTGCTCGACGTCGCGGCCGACATAGCCGACCTCGGTGAATTTTGTGGCTTCCACCTTCAGGAACGGCGCGTTCGCGAGTTTTGCCAATCGCCGCGCGATTTCCGTTTTGCCGACGCCGGTGGGGCCGATCATCAAGATGTTCTTCGGCAGCACCTCCTCACGCAAGGAGCCTTCGAGCTGCTGCCGCCGCCAGCGGTTGCGCAGCGCGATCGAGACGGCGCGTTTGGCGTCGGCCTGGCCGACGATGAAACGATCGAGTTCGGAAACGATTTCGCGGGGGGAGAAGTCTGTCATGTCTGCTTAGCTAGGGCGGGAGGCGGTCAAGGACAAGCCGCATTTTGGGTCAGATGATGGGCGGCCCCGATTGCCATTGTTTCACGGCCTCGATCGGATGGATCAGCATCAATATGTTGAGCGTCAGATTGTCGCGAATGTGGAGCGCCAGCATGATCTCGAAGGCGAGCCCGAGCAGGACGGTGGCCCAGACCGGCAGCACGCGCGCGGCGAGGAACCCCAGTATCATGGACAGATTGTCAGAGACCGAATTGACGATGCTGTCGCCGAAATAATCCAGTGAGATCGTGCCGGCGCGGTAGCGCTCGATGATGAACGGCGAGTTCTCGACGATCTCCCAGGCGCCTTCGATCAGCATCGCGATGATCAATCGCGCCGGCCAGGCGAGACGCAGGAACGGCAAGCGCGCGAACAGCAGCCAGGTCAGGCCGTAGAACAGAAAACCGTGCAGGATGTGCGAGAAGGTGTACCAGTCGGCGATGTGCTGGGAGTTCTCCGAGCTGTTCACCACGCCATGCCAGAGCTTGACGTAGCCGCAGGTGCAGATCGGCACGCGCCCCATCGCGAACAGGATCGAGGCCTGTAGCGCCAGCAGCAACAATGCGATGCCGGCCCAGTAGGCTGGGGCGATGGTCGTCCTGGGGTTCTCGGGCGCGAGTGTCATGCCCAACCGGCGGTGCGCTCCCTCGCCCGCTTGCGGGAGAGGGTTGGGGAGAGGGTGTTTCCGCTCGCGAGAGCCCCCAAGAGGCGAGAGCCCTCACCCGCGCCTCCGGCGCGACCTCTCCCGCAAGCGGGCGAGGTTACAGCCAGTCCGGAGCTACGCTGTTCATTCACAGATGGATCCCTTAGCCGGCCGCCAGGCTTTCGACGGTCAGATTGCGGTTGGTGTAGACGCAGATGTCGGCCGCGATGTCGAGGGAGCGGCGGACGATGGTCTCGGCGTCCTTGTCGGTGTCGAGCAGGGCGCGGGCCGCGGCCAGCGCGTAATTGCCGCCGGAGCCGATCGCCATCACGCCCGACTCGGGCTCGAGCACGTCGCCGGTGCCGGTCAGCACCAAGGAGACGTCCTTGTCGGCCACGATCATCATGGCCTCCAGCCGCCGCAGATAGCGGTCGGTGCGCCAGTCCTTGGCCAGCTCGACGGCTGCCCGGGTCAATTGCCCCGGATATTGCTCGAGCTTGGATTCCAGCCGCTCAAACAGCGTGAAAGCGTCAGCCGTGGCGCCGGCAAAGCCGCCGATCACGTCGCCCTTGCCGAGTTTCCGGACCTTTTTGGCGTTGGACTTGATCACGGTCTGGCCGATCGAGACCTGGCCGTCGCCGCCGACCACCACCTTGCCGCCCTTGCGGACGGTCAAAATCGTGGTGCCGTGCCAGCCCGGCGAGCTGTTTTGGGAGTCCTGCATGAAGTACCTCTTTGTCCGGCCTGATTTAGGCGGTCGGGAGCGGGGGCACAACGGCCCGCTCCGGGCCCAATTTCGCTCACCATAGGCAGAAGTAGAGGCCCCGCCAGCCGTTCCCGCAGTAGCGAAGGCGTCATTTGGCTGTTAAAAGACCGGCGTTTTCGGCCCAAACCATAGCGAAAGCCTTCAATGCGCACCGCAACGATCAAGCGCAAGACCAAGGAAACCGACATCGAGGTCACCGTGAACCTCGATGGCACCGGCGTGGCCAATATCGCGACCGGCATCGGCTTTTTCGACCATATGCTCGATCTTCTCGCCCGCCATTCCCGCATCGACCTCACGGTCAAGGCGGTGGGCGATCTGCACATTGATCATCACCATACCACCGAAGACACCGGCATCGCGCTCGGCCAGGCGGTCAAGCAGGCGCTCGGCAACATGGCGGGCATCACCCGCTATGCCGGCGTGCACATGCCCATGGACGAGACCTTGTCGCGCGTGGTCATCGACATTTCGGGCCGCCCGTTCCTGGTGTTCAAGGCCGACTTCCCCCGCGACAAGATCGGCGAGTTCGATACCGAGCTGGTGCGCGAGTGGTTCCAGGCCTTCGCCATGAATGCCGGCGTGACTCTCCACGTCGAGACCCTATATGGCGATAACAGCCACCATATCGCCGAGTCCTGCTTCAAGGGCCTGGCGCGGGCGCTGCGCACCGCGGTCGCGATCGATCCGAAGACGGCGGGAGAAATCCCGTCCACCAAGGGCTCGCTCGGCGGCTGACGTCTCGGGCTGGCGGCAAACGCTGCTGGCGGCATCACTGAACTCCTAGGAACGGGGCATCACCATGCCTGTCTACACAGTTCATGCTCCCTCCCCTGCCGGAGCCGATCTGCGCGCGACCGACAAGTTCGTGTTCGTGCGCGACGGCTTCCATTTCTGGGCGATGATTTTCGGCCCGATCTGGCTGCTGTGGTATCGGCTCTGGCTGGTGCTGATCGGCTGGGTGATTTTTGTGGCCGCATTCAACGCCGGGCTGTCGAGCCTCGGCGTCGGACGCAGCTCGATATTCTTCGCCGATATCATCGTCGCGCTCTTGATGGGGTTCGAGGCCTCGAGCCTGCGCCGCTGGACCTTGTCGCGCGGAAAATGGCGGCAGCTTGATATCGTCGTGGCCGATGACGAGGACACCGCCGAGCGCCGCTTCTTCGAGCGCTGGAGCCAGAAGCAGCGCGGCATCGTCAATGATCAATGGGCCGTCGATCGCGGCGGCCCGCCGCCGACCCGCGGTGTGCCGGGTCAGCAATTCTCCAATCCGCCGCCAATTCCGGCCGGCGGGATCATTGGATTATTTCCAGAACCGGGAGGGTCAAGATGAGCGTCGCCATCGTCGATTACGGTTCCGGGAATCTGCATTCCGCCGCGAAAGCCTTCGAGCGCGCCGCGCGCAGCCTGGAGAACCCGCAAAAGGTCTTCGTCACCAGCGATCCCGACCAGGCTTACGGCGCCGATCGTCTGGTGCTGCCTGGTGTCGGCGCCTTCGCCGATTGCCGGCGCGGGCTCGATGCCGTCAACGGCATGGTCGAGGCGATCACCGAGGCGGTGCGCGTCAAGGCGCGGCCCTTCTTCGGCATCTGCGTCGGCATGCAGCTGATGGCGAGCCGCGGCAAGGAGCACGTCACGACCGAGGGCTTGAACTGGATCGGCGGCGACGTCGAAAAGATCACGCCGCGCGACGAGAGCCTGAAGATCCCGCACATGGGCTGGAATACGCTCGAGGTGCTGCGCGAGCATCCGGTGCTGGAGAGGCTGCCGCTCGGCCCCAAGGGCCAGCACGCCTATTTCGTGCACTCCTACCACCTCAACGCCGCCAACGAAGCGGACGTGCTCGCACGCGCCGATTACGGCGGGCCTGTCACCGCGATCGTCGCGAAGGACACCGCCATCGGCACGCAATTCCACCCCGAGAAGAGCCAGCGCTTTGGCCTCGCCCTGATCTCGAACTTTTTGCGATGGAAACCGTGATTCTCTTTCCGGCGATCGACCTCAAGAACGGGCAGTGCGTGCGCCTCGAGCAAGGCGACATGGCACGCGCGACTGTGTTCAACCTCAATCCCGCAGCCCAGGCCGAGAGCTTTGTCGAGCAGGGTTTTGAATATCTCCACGTCGTCGATCTCGACGGTGCCTTTGCCGGCAAGCCGGTGAATGCGCAGGCGGTCGAGGCGATGCTGAAGACGATCAACATCCCGGTGCAGCTCGGTGGTGGCATTCGCGATCTCGCGACCGTCGAAGCCTGGCTCGCCAAGGGTATCACCCGCGTCATCATTGGCACCGCCGCGGTGCGCGATCCTGAATTGGTGAAGGCCGCGGCGAAAAAATTCCCCGGCCGCGTCGCTGTCGGCCTCGATGCCCGTGACGGCAAGGTCGCGGTCGAAGGCTGGGCCGAGACCTCGCAGGTCACGGTGCTGGAGATCGCGCAGCGTTTCGAGGATGCCGGCGTTGCCGCCATCATCTTCACCGACATCGCGCGCGACGGCCTGCTCAAGGGCCTGAACCTCGACGCGACGATTGCGCTTGCGGATGCCATCTCGATCCCGGTGATCGCCTCCGGTGGGCTCGCGTCCATCGAGGACGTCAAGGCGATGTTGACGCCGCGCGCCAGCAAGCTCGCCGGCGCCATCGCCGGCCGCGCACTCTATGATGGCCGGCTTGATCCGAGCGCGGCCCTCACCTTGATCCGCAACGCGCGCGCCTAGGAGAGCAAAAATGTTCAAGGTGCGCGTGATCCCCTGCCTCGACGTCAAGGACGGCCGCGTCGTCAAGGGCGTCAATTTCGTCGACCTCCGTGACGCCGGCGATCCCGTCGAAGCCGCCATCGCCTATGACGCCGCCGGCGCCGACGAGCTGACCTTTCTCGACATCACCGCGACCCATGAGAACCGCGGCATCATGCTGGATGTGGTCCGGCGCACGGCGGAGGCCTGCTTCATGCCTGTCACAGTTGGTGGCGGCGTGCGTGAGGTGAACGACATCAAGACGCTGCTGCGCGCCGGTGCCGACAAGGTCTCGATCAACAGCGCCGCGGTGATGCGGCGCGAGTTCGTCAAGGAAGCCGCCGAGAAATTCGGCGAGCAGTGCGTGGTGGTCGCGATCGACGCCAAGCGGGTCAAGCGCGCGGGCGGCGGCGAGCGCTGGGAGATCTTCACCCATGGCGGCCGCAACTCGACCGGCATCGACGCCATCGAATATGCCCAGGAAGTGGTCTCGCTCGGCGCTGGTGAAATTTTGCTCACCTCGATGGACCGCGACGGCACAAGGCAGGGCTTTGATATCCCGCTGACCCGGGCCATCGCCGACAGCGTTCCCGTTCCCGTGATCGCCTCAGGCGGCGTCGGCAATCTCGACCACCTCGTCGACGGTATCCGCGACGGGCACGCCACCGCCGTGCTGGCCGCCTCGATCTTCCATTTCGGGGAATTCACCATCCGCGAAGCCAAGGAACACATGTCCCGGCGGGGCTTGCCCATGCGCCTGGATGCCTGACGACTCCTGCTCATAAAAATGCTACACAGGCCGTGCGGGGAATGGCCTCCGCGGCAAAGTTTATTGCCGAGTGTGTTTCCGAGTAAGTCCGATGCCGCGTTTCACGATCCACGATCTGGCCGAGACCATCGATGCCCGCGCGGCGGCCGGGGGCGAAGGCTCCTATACCCGCAAGCTCCTGGACAAGGGCGCCGAGCATTGCGCCAAGAAGTTCGGTGAGGAAGCAGTCGAAACCGTAATCGCAGCAGTCGAAAACGATCGCGCGCATCTGATCGCCGAGGGGGCCGATCTGCTCTATCATTTCCTTGTGCTGCTCAAGGCCCGCGGCGTAAAGCTGGAAGAGGTCGAGGCCGCGCTGGACAAGCGGACGAACATGTCAGGGTTGGAAGAGAAGGCGTCGCGCAAAAGCGGCAACTAGCCGAGGTGGAGAAGTCGCGTCATGGATATCCGCGCACCCGAGCAGCAATATAATCCCTACCGCGTCTATACGCGCGAGGAGTGGGCGCGACTTCGCGACGATACGCCGATGACGCTGGAGCCGGGTGAGTTCGACCGGCTGCGTTCGCTGCACGACCGTCTCGACTTGCAGGAGGTCGAGGACATCTACCTGCCACTGTCGCGTCTCTTGTCGATCTATGTCGATGCGATGCAGCGCCTGTATTACGCGGAGCGCCAGTTCCTCAACATCCGCGACCGCAAGGTGCCCTACATCATCGGCGTCGCCGGCTCGGTCGCGGTCGGAAAGTCCACCACGGCCCGCGTGCTCCAGGCGCTGCTGGCGCGCTGGTCGCCGCGCCCGAAGGTCGAGCTGATCACCACGGACGGATTTCTCTATCCCAATGCGGTGCTCGATCGGCAGGGCAGCATGCAGAAGAAGGGCTTTCCCGAGAGCTACGACCTGCCGCTGCTGCTGAGTTTCCTGTCCGACATCAAGGCCGGACGCCGTCACGTGCGCGCGCCGGTCTATTCGCATTTGACCTACGACATCGTGCCGAGCCAGTGGGCCGAAGTCGATCAGCCCGACATCCTGATCGTCGAAGGCGTCAACGTGCTGCAAACCGGCAAGCTGCCGCGCGACGGCAAGGCGGTGCCTGTGGTCTCAGACTTCTTCGATTTCTCGGTCTATATCGACGCCGACGAGGCGGCGCTGCGGCAATGGTACATCCGGCGCTTCCTGTCGCTGCGCGACACCGCGTTCACCAACCCAAAATCCTACTTCAACCGCTATGCGCTGCTGTCGGACGAGGAAGCGACCGCGACCGCAATTGCGATCTGGGAGCGCACCAACCTCGCCAATCTCGAGGACAACATCCTGCCCACCCGCCCCCGTGCGACGCTGATCCTGAAGAAGGGCGCGGACCACAGGGTGGAGAGCGTGGCGCTGCGAAGGCTGTGACCCGTAGTCTCGTAGGGTGGGCAAAGGCGCGCTCTTCGCGCGCCGTGCCCACC
>NZ_JADPJH010000010.1:296106-334432 GCF_023073315.1 Bradyrhizobium sp. 1
TATCGGCATCGTCGAATGCAATTGGTGGGCACGCTACGCTTTGCCCACCCTACGGCAGCGTCGATTGCAGCTACACCGCCGGATGCCGCGACGCCGCCAGCCCTGCAAGCGCCTCTTCCAGCTTGTCGCGATCGAGCGGCTTGATCAGGAACCCGTTCATGCCCGCTTCGAAGCAGGCGTAGCGATCCTCCACCAGCGTATTGGCGGTGAGCGCCAGGATCGGCGTGTGGTGGCCGCCGGTGGCCGCCTCATGCGCGCGGATGCGTTTTGTTGCCTCGATGCCATCGAGTTGCGGCATCTGGATGTCCATCAGCACGAGATCATAGGGCGTGCCGGCCAATGACGCAGCGAGCCAGGATTCCAGCGCGGCCTCGCCATGGACGGCGATGACGACGCGGTGGCCGAGCTTCGTCAGCAGGGAGCGCATCAACAGCGCGTTGATCTCGTTGTCTTCGGCAACGAGGACCGACAGGCCTTTCGTCGTCGCCGCGCTGGCGGAGTCAGCCGGCGGCTCAGGTGCGAGATCGGGCGAGGCAATTTCAGGCGTCAGCGCGAGGCGTGCGGCGAGCGAGGCCGTGCGCAGCGGCTTCACCAGAAAGCCGGTGAAGGCCGGCGAGAGCTTTTCGTGGCGCGAGCTCGACGTCAGCAGCACCAGCCGTTGTAATGCATGCGCGCGGGACACGTCGCCCAGATGATCGGCAATTGCAGGACCGATCGTGCGGTCGATCAGCACCGCGTGCCATGAGCGCTCCGGCAGCAGCGCTTCGGCCACGGTGACATCAGTCACCAGACAGGTCTGACTGCCCCAGCGCTCGAGCCGCCGCGCGATCAGCGAGGCCTCGATGCCCTCGGCGATCAGCAGGATCGACTTGCCCGAGAGGTCAGGACTCGGGAATGCGGTCTGGCCTCCTCCTGCTTGCGATGGCGCGAGCGGCACGGCGACCTCGAAGGTCGCGCCCTTGCCCGGCTCGCTCGTGAGCGTGATGCGGCCGCCCATGCGCTTGACGATGCGCTCGCTGATGGCGAGCCCAAGCCCGGTGCCGCCATAGGTGCGGGCGACGCGCTCGTCGGCCTGCTCGAATTCGCGGAAGATGCGCTGCTGCGCCTCGGGCGCGATGCCGATGCCGGTGTCGCGGACGAGAAAGCTGATCTCGTTCGGCCAGATCCCGGGCTCGACGATCAGCGCGACGCCCCCGCTCGCGGTGAACTTGATGGCGTTGCCGGCGAGGTTGAGTAGCACCTGGCGCAGCCGCGCGGCATCGCCGACGACCTCCAGCGGCAGCCGCTCGTCGACATAGGCGGCGATTTCAAGCTGCTTCGCTTGCGCGCGCGGCGCCAGCAGCTCGGTGATTTCCTCGATCAGTGTGGAGAGTGCGAAGGGACGCTGCTCGAGATCGAGCTTGCCGGCCTCGATCTTGGAATAGTCGAGCAGCTCCTCGATCAACGCCATCAGCGCCTCGCCGGAGGTTTTCACAGCGCGGGCGTAGGTGGCCTGCTCCGGTGTCACCGTGGTGTCGAGCAGGAGGCCGCCCATGCCGATGATGCCGTTCAGTGGCGTGCGGATCTCGTGCGAGGCCATCGCGAGGAAACGCGATTTGGCGCGGTTGGCGGCGTCGGCCTGATCGCGTGCGTCGGACAGCGCGCGCTCGGTCTCGGTGCGGTCGGTGACGTCGCGGCCGACGCTCTGCAATTCGGCGGGCTGGCCGGCGTCGAGGCGGACATAGCCCTCGCGCCAGGCGATCCAGCGCGCGCCGAGCGGGGTGGTGATCCTCTGGTCGTGAATGCGCGTGCCGTTGCTCTCGCGGGCGCTGTCGCCCTGTTCCAGCACGTCGAAGTCAAAACGCGTGCCGACCAGCGTACCACGGTCCTGGCCGGCGAGCGCGCAATAGGCGTCATTGGCGAAGGTGATGCGGCCCTGATGATCGCGCAGCACGATCAGATCGCCCTGCTGTTCGAACAGGCTGCGGGCGCGTTCCTCGGCTTCCTTCAGCTCCCAATTGCGATCGATCAGCGCCTCGTTGTGCGCAGCGAGCGCGCGCATCCGCTTGTTGACGAAGCGCAGCCGCATGCTGAGCGTGGCAAGGCCGAGGCAGGCGAGTGCGAACAGGAAGCTCGCGCCAATCGCAAAGGTGTTGGGGTCGTAGCCGGAATTCTCGGAGCGGCTGCCGGAGACGAAACCATAGGCGCCGCCAAACGTCGCCGAGAAGATCATGAAGGAGCGGATCGCGAAGGCAATCTTGGGATACTGCCGCCTGAAGCGGCGCATGCGCACCTTGATCCGGAACGTCCGATCCATCGTCACCGACCTCGACTCTTGTCCGAAACCCCACCGCCGCCGCGTGCGACGATGTCTCGCCGACCTTGCGATCCGCTTGAGGCTTTGGGGCGGCCTCCAAACAAGGCTAACGAGGTGTTAACGCCTCAAAGCGAGGCGGCTTGCAGCGGGAGCGGGCGTTGGCCGCCATGGGCGCCGACGATCAAGGCTGCCGCCTCGCGCTGCGAGAACGTCTTGGAGCGCACATAGATGCGGTAATCGGCCGGACCGTCGGTGGAGAGATAGATCACCGGGCCGCCGTCGACCGGTTGCGCGGCAATCGTGATGAGGCGTGTCGCCGGATTGGTCTGACAGGAGTCCGTCTCGGAACCGAGGCCGTCGTCCACCACCGCGAAGTCCGCTTCGTCCGCGTCGTCGGTGATCCGGACCCGCACCGTGGCCCGCGATGGATCGTCGGTGAAGGCGACATGGATTCCGGCGGTCCAGAACAGGGTCGTCAGCTCGACCGAGGTGTCGCCGAGCGCGATGCAGGGATGTGAGACCGATCCGATCTCGCTGCGGGCGAACACCGCGGCTGCCAACAGCGGAACAACCGAGGCCAGGATCTTGAAACGCAACATGACACGCTACTCGCCAGGCCCTGTGTGAAACTCGCACGGAACTCTTTGGGCCATGGTTTGCAGAGCGTAAAGGAAAGTCGTTACCGCCGGGTTGATGCGCGGAATGATCAGGCCAGCTGGCGCACATCCTCCGCGAGTGCGCGGTAGGACAGCGCTTCGGCGAGATGCAGCCGGCCGATCTTGTCGGCACCGTCGAGGTCGGCGAGCGTGCGCGCCACCCGCAGCACGCGGTGATAGCCGCGCGCCGACAGCCGCATCGTTTCGGCGGCATCGCGCAGCAGCTTTTGGCCTTGCGCGTCGGGTTTCGCGATCTCCTCCAGCACGGAGGCGGGCGCCTCGGCATTGGTGCGGATTTTGGGCATCCCGGCATCCGCGTAACGCACAAGCTGGATGTCGCGTGCTGCGGCGACACGTGCGGCCACTTCGGCGGAGCCCTCTGCCGGCGGCGGCAGGATCAGATCGGCTGCGGTGACTGCCGGCACCTCGATGCGCAAATCGATGCGATCCATCAAGGGGCCCGAGATGCGCGCCTGGTAATCGCCGGTGCAGCGATCGATGCGGCCGCGCTTGCAGGCATAGCCGGGCTCGAACGCATTGCCGCAGCGGCAGGGATTCATCGCAGCGACCAGCATGAAGCGCGCCGGATAAGTCACGCGGTGATTGGCGCGCGACACGGCGACCTCGCCGTTCTCAAGCGGCTGGCGCAGCGAATCCAGCACGCGCGGATCGAACTCCGGCAGCTCGTCGAGGAACAGCACGCCCTGATGCGCAAGCGAGATCTCGCCGGGCTTTGCCCGCATGCCGCCACCGGTGAGTGCGGCCATGCTGGCGGAATGATGCGGCGAGCGGAACGGCCGCTGCGCCGTCAGCGCGCCGCCTTTGATCTCGCCCGCGACGGACGCGATCATCGAAACTTCGAGCAATTCGCCCGGCGACAGCGGCGGCAGGATCGAGGGCAGGCGCGCGGCCAGCATCGACTTGCCGGCGCCGGGGGCACCGATCATCAGGAGATGATGTCCGCCGGCCGCGGCAATCTCCAGCGCGCGCTTGGCACTCTCCTGGCCCTTGATGTCGCGCAGGTCGAGCAGCGAGGCTGTGGCTTCATGCACTTTCGGCGTGGGCCGCGACAGCACTTGCGTGCCCTTGAAGTGGTTGGCGATCTGGATCAGCGAGTGTGCGGCAATGATCTGGATGTCGGGGCTCGCCCATGCCGCTTCGGAGCCGCAAGACGCCGGACAGATCAATCCTTCCTCGCGGACATTGGCGCCGATCGCAGCGGGCAGAACGCCGGCGACCGGTGCGATCGATCCGTCGAGGCCGAGCTCGCCGAGCACGGTAAAGCCGGTCAGCGCATCCGGCGGTATCGCGCCGATCGCCGCCATCAGGCCGAGCGCAATCGGAAGGTCGTAATGGCTGCCTTCCTTGGGCAGATCGGCGGGCGCCAGATTGACGATAATCCGCCGCGCCGGCAGTGCGAGCCCTGAGGCAATCAGCGCCGAGCGCACGCGTTCGCGCGCCTCCGACACCGCCTTGTCAGGCAGGCCGACAATGGCAAAGGCCGGCAAGCCCGGCGCGACCTGCACCTGCACGTCGACCGCGCGGGCCTCGATCCCCTCAAAGGCGACGGTGGAAACCCGTTGAACCATGCCCGAACCAGCCTGCCCCTTGGTACAATTAGGGGTAGCAGAGCGCGGCGCCCTCTGCAAGAACAATACAGGAACGATCCAAAGGCCGCCCAAGCCCTAACCAGTCGTAAACGCGCTCCCGACACTACGCTTCGAATGCGAGCGGCTCTCCTCAGCACATCCCAACGAATGTTCGCTACCCCTAGGGTGCGGGATGGGCCGTGGTCTAACGGGTGAACAATTCAAATGCTTGCAAATCGCCGCAGAAGCGAACGACGGGGATGCACCCGGCTTGCCAAGATTCATTTTGGCGCGGGCTCGCTGCCCAGGGACTGCACGATCACGGATATCTCGGATGGCGGCGTGAAGGTCGTGGCGGAGTTTCTGGAAGTGCCGCCGCAATTCACCATCATCTTTGCGCCCGATTATTCCCGCCAATGCCGCCTGCGCTGGCGCATCGGCTGCGAATTCGGTGCCGAATTCACCGACTAAGGTCTCAAGGGCGACGTCCTTAACGGGACTTTAGCGTTAATCGGTAAGCATCTCTGATCCGTCGCCGAGTGATCAGAGTATGTCCAAGCGTTCGTCCCTCGCCGCTCCCGCGACGAGATTCCTGCTTCCCGCGCTCCTGGTGCTCATGCTCGGTGGTTGCCAGACCATGAGCCTTGACGATGTGACCGGCGCGCTCGGCACCAAATCGGAAACGGCAGGCAAGGCCGACAGCAGGCCAGACCTGGATGGCCTGCGCGAGCGCTATCGCGCCAAGCCCAGCGATCCCGCCATCGCGCTCGAATACGGCAAGGCGCTACGCGACACCGGCCAACGCGGCCAGGCGGTCGCGGTGATGGAGCAGGCGGTGCTCGCCCATCCCAGCAACAAGGCGTTGCTCGCCGGCTACGGCCGCGCGCTCGCCGACAACGGTAATTTCCAGCAGGCCTTCGACGTGCTCAGCCGCGCGCATACGCCTGAGGATCCCGACTGGCGCATCCTGTCGGCGCAGGGCGCGGCACTCGATCAGCTCGGCCGCAACGAGGACGCGCAGCAATATTACGCCTCCGCGCTGAAGATCGTGCCTGACGAGCCGCAGGTCCTGTCCAATCTCGGCCTGTCCTATGTGCTCCAGAACAATCTGCCGCGGGCCGAGGAAACGATGCGCCGTGCCTATGAGCGCAATCCCAACGATTCCCGCGTGCGCGGCAATCTTGCGCTGGTGGTGGGGCTGCAAGGAAAGCAGGCCGAGGCCGAGACCATCGTAAAGGGCGATCTGCCGCCCGATCAGGCCGCAGCCAAGGTCACCGCGTTGCGCCAGTTGCTGACGAAGAAGCAGCAGCAGCGGGCGGACAAATAGTCCGCCCACTTTCTGGATTCTTTTTTGACGCGTTTTCTCGGCGCGAGCCGGTGTCCACTTCGCTCGAAAACGCTTTGGTCCTCAAGACGCCTTGCGATGCGGAGCGGAGGGGCGACCCGACCGGCCCTTCAATTTCTTCAGGAGCGGCCCGAGCAGCGAGCGCTTCGGCTTCTTGACCTCGCCGCGTCCGGCGAGGCGGTTCGCCATGTTCTGGAACAGCTCGGTGGTGCGGTGGCTCTTGGAGACCTCCGCGATCATCTGGCCGTTATTGGCGGCGGTCGAGAACAGTTTTGAATCGAACGGGATCACCGCGATCGGCTGGCTCTCCATGGTCTTGGCGAACGCCTTGACCTCGATCTCCGCCCGCTTGTGCATGCCGACCTGGTTGATGCAGTACAGTGGCGGCCGGTCGTTCGGCCGCGCTGCCTTCAGCACGTTCAGCATGTTCCGGGTATTGCGCAGATTCGCGAGATCGGGCTCGGCCACGATCACGATGTCGTCGGCATTGACCAGCGCGCGCCGCGTCCAGCCCGACCATTGATGGGGAATGTCGAGCACGATGCAGGGCGTGGTCATGCGCAGCGTGTCGAAGATCGCATCAAAAGCTTCGGCGCCGAAATCGTAGACGCGGTCAAGGGTGACAGGCGCCGCCAGCAGGCTGAGGCGCTCGGTGCATTTCGAGAGCAGGCGCTCCATCAGCGCCGTGTCGGGGCGGTCCTGCGATAGCACCGCGTTGGCGATGCCCTGCGCCGGATCCTGATTGTAGTCGAGGCCCGCGGTCCCGAAGGCGAGGTCGAGATCGATCACGACCGAATCGAGCGCGAGGTCGCGCGCGATGGTCCAGGCCAGATTATGCGCGACGGTGGATGCGCCGACGCCGCCCTTGGCGCCGACCACCGCGATGACGCGTCCGGTGATGATGGTCTCGGAGGCCGAGAACAGGCTGCTGATCGAGCGGACCACGTCGAGGGTTTCGACCGGCCCGACCACGTAGTCGTTGACGCCGCGGCGCACCAGCTCGCGATAGGGCGCGGTGTCGTTGGGATTACCGATCACGACCACGCGGGTGCCGGGATCGCAGACCCCGGCGAGATCGTCGAGGCCCTCGAGAATGTCGCGCGTGCCGTCGGATTCGATCACGATGACGTTCGGCGTCGGCATCGTCTCATAGACTTCGATGGCCGCGGCGAGGCCGCCGCTTCTGGCGGTGAGATGCGCCTTGGCGAGACGGCGATCCTGCCCGGCCGCGGTCACCGCGGCGAGCGTCTGGTCGGTCTCGCAAAATGCCTGCACGGAGATGCGAGGAACCGGTGCGATGTGGTCCTCGGGGTGATGCGGATCGTCCGCTTCTTCGTCGTTCACACTTGTCATTTGCCTGTGTCGCTGAGTTTGGCCTTCTCGGCGTCGGGACTGGGGGTCGAGATCGGGGTGCCCTTGCGATAGCGGTCGAAGGCGATGTCGCGCCGAGCTGTATAGACCGGCGTTTCCGCACGCGGCTGCTCGAGGTCGGCGGGATTGTCGATCATCGCCGCGAGATTGCGCTGGGTGGCGCAGCCAAGATTGAAGTACGGCCGGTTCTCGTTGTAGCCGGGGTCGAGGATGGACGGACCGACGTCTTCCGGCCACAGCCCGCAGGGGCCGGCGACCGCGGCGATCCGGGAATAGCCCAGGCGAATGGTGGGCAGCAGTCCGGGATCCTCGGGACGATAGGGATGCTGGACGATGGCGCGCGACGGCACGCCGCCGGACGCGAGCACCGAACGGATCTCCTGATAGGTGGCGGCCGCGGCGCGCGAATTCGAGGAGTCGATTGGCACGTCGACGACGACGGAGCCGGTGCCTTCGCGCACCCAGTCCCGGGCGATGCCCTCGACGTCCGCGTGCTGCGCGGACGAGAGGCCGCCGCGCGCCTTGCCGACGAAGATCACGATCGACTTCTTGGCTTCCTGCACCGCGATCGGATGACGCTGGCGATAGTCGGTCGGCACCGTCTGGGTGACGATCTCGCCGGTGGTGTTGCACGCGCCCAGCATGACGGAGAGCCCCGTCAACGCCAGCGCGACGCTTAAATTGCGACGTCGATCGGCTGTCGTGTTCGTCATCGCTTGATCCCCTCTTGCCCCATGTCCTGCCCGGTCCCCAAACCGTCCGCCTCAGTCGATGATGAAGCCGAAATCGCCGGGCGAGCCGCTGATCGGATCGGCGCGGCGGGCGATGCCATAGAGGCGGTTCATGCGGCCGAGCAGCGCCGTCTGGGCGTCCGAAGCGGGCGCGAAGCCGTCGTCGGGCCGCGACAATTCCTTCTGGGCAACTGCGCGCACCACATAGGGCGTCACGATCACCATCAGCTCGGTCTCGTTGTTGACGTAGTCCTGGCTGCGAAACAGCGCGCCGAGGATCGGGACCTGGTCGACGCCGGGCAGGCCATTGATCGCCTGCTTGGTCTGCTGCTGGATCAGGCCGGCCATTGCCATCGAGCCGCCGGAGGGAATCTCCAGCGTGGTCTCGGCGCGGCGGGTCTGGACCGAGGGGATGGTGATGGAGCTCGACGACGTCGAGGACAGCGCCTGCGTCACGGTGATGGCGTTCTGGTTCGACAGCTCCGACACTTCCGTCATCACCCGCAGGCTGATGCGGCCTTCGCTGAGCACGACCGGCGTGAAGTTCAGGGAGATGCCGAATTTCTTGTAGGTGATCTGGGTGGTACAGACATGCGTGACCGGATCGCAGGAATAGCCTGCGGGAATCGGGAATTCGCCACCCGCGATGAAGGTCGCGGATTCGCCCGAGATCGCGGTCAGGCTCGGCTCGGCCAAGGTGCGCATCACGCCGGCGCTTTCCATCGCGCGCATCGTGGCGTTGACGGTGGCCACGCCCTTCGTGAGACCGCCGACGCCAAGCCCGTTGCCGCTGACCAGCGGCCCGCCGCTGACCGAGAACGGGTTGGAGTTGTTGAAATTCACCACCGCGGTGCCGGCGTTCAGGCTGGCGCTGAGATCGACGCCGAGCTGCTTGACGATGTCGCGGCGGACTTCACCGACGACGACCTTGAGCATCACCTGGTCGCGGCCGCGCACGACGATGTTGTTGACGACCTTGTCGGAGCCGCCGACGAGTTTTGCGGCGACGTCGCCGGCCTGCTGGGCCTCGACCGGGCTCGACACCGAGCCGGTCAGCATCACGCTCTCGCCGACGCCTTCGATCTGCACACCCGGCAGCGACGAGCGTAGCGCGGCACGCATGCCGTTGAGGTCGCGCTTTACCGCGATGTCGTAGGCCGCAACCTGCTGGCCGTCGGCAGAGAAGAACACGACGTTGGTCTGGCCGACCTGGCCCCCGATGATATAGGCGCGCTGCGCCGAGCGGACCACCGCGTTGGCGATCTTGGGATCGGCCACCAGCACGTCCTTGACCTCGCGCGGCAGGTCGATGACGACCGATTTGCCCACGCCAAGAGAGAGAAAGCGCGTCTTCGTCGGTGTGATCGTTCCGACCGACGATACGCCGAGATCCGGCGCCTGTAGTGGCGCCTGGTCACCGACCGGCGCATCTGCGGCAGCGCTGACCATGCGGGGCGCCGCAAGCAGCCCCAGCATCAGCATCAGCATCGTCCCCGTCCAGAACGAGCGCGCGCGCTTCCCCCGAATGCGCATGCCCGTCCGATCATCCCCGTAGTTCATGATGTCCCCATCACTTCTGTGACGTCAGTTGTCGTGCCTGCACCCCGTAGCGGATCACGTTGACTCCGCCGGCAGGACGCTTGATCGCCTGGTCATCGGCCGTGCCGTCGACTGCGTTGGCGTCGACGAGGCTTCGCAGCGCAAGCTGAAGCGTGCCGCCCTGGCGCGAGGCCGCGAGGATCGCGATCTGATCCGGCTTGAGCTCGAGCGTGACGGTCTTGCCGACCACGGCGTTCTGGCCGTCTTTTTCCTTCGGCGCCTGGTCGATCGCGAGCACGCGGATGTTGGTCAGGATGACCTCGGAAATGACGAGGTCGTTGCCGCCGGTCGGACCGTTGTTGTTCGCGCCATCGGGGTTCTTCAGGCGGCGGGTCAGGACGATGTCGACGCGGTCGTTCGGCAGGATGAAGCCGCCGGCGGCAGTCTCGGCTGAAATCTCGGTGGAAACGGCGCGCATGCCCGCGGGCAGGATCGCGGCCATGAAGCCGGAGCCCTCGGCGCGGACCAGCTTCTGCTCGCGGATCGGTTCGCCCTGCATCAACGGCACGCGCGCGATCGAACCTGCGATCTGGGTTTGCGCTTCGGGCCTGTTGTCGCGGCGGATGAAGGCGTTGCTGGCGGTCGACGCAGGCCAGGACTGCCATTGCAGATCGTCGGGCTTCACGGCCTGACCGAGCTGGATGTCGTTCTTCGCGACCAGGACCTCGACCGTCGGCAGCTTTTCGGCGGCGGGGAGGACAGCGGGCAGGGATGCGTTCTGGTAACCGCTCGCCAGATACGCGGCGACGCCGCCGGCGCCCAGCGCGATGACGAGAACGATAATGCGTGCGGTGTTCATACGCTTCTACTCTTACGCAGGGCACTCGAACCGCACGTGGCGGGTTCCCCGGCATCGATGAGTAGGGAGTAAAAGTATAAGGGGTGTTGCGAGGCCGAGTGTGATGGCGCGTGATGATGCGCGTTCTCGGCAGATGGTGAACGTCGCGTTAGCCGGTCGGCCAGTGGCCCCGCAGAATCACGCAAGGTGACTCGTGCATTCGAATGAAGCGCGCGGCGTCATGGTGAATGGGTGGTTAGGGGCGCCGCCGTGGTGGTGAGACGGAAACAACGCGACACATCACTGATGTCGTCCCTGCGAACGCAGGGATCCATAACCCCAGGGAGAAGTTTGGCGAGGACTCGTCGTTCGGAATGTCGATCGCCCGCAATCGATAGATTCCGCGGTATGGGTCCCCGCGTTCGCGGTGACGACGCCGAGGAGATTACGCGCGCAATGACAGCCCTACTTCGCCCGCTTCTGCTCGATCACGTCCCAGACCTTCGCCGCGACATCGGGCCCGCCGAGCTTTGCAATCGCGCGGATGCCCGTTGGCGAGGTCACGTTGATCTCGGTGAGGTTGCCGTTGATGACGTCGATGCCGACGAACAACAGGCCGCGCTCGCGCAGCGCCGGGCCGACGGTGGCGCAGATCTCGCGCTCGCGTGGCGTCAGCTCGGTCTCCTTTGCCGCGCCGCCGCGCACCATGTTGGAGCGGAGGTCGTCGGCGGCCGGCACGCGGTTCACCGCGCCTGCGAACTCGCCATTGACCAGGATGATGCGCTTGTCGCCGAGCTTCACCTCGGGAATGAACTGCTGGATCACCCAGGCTTCCTTGAACGTCACCGAGAACATGTCGAACAGCGAGCCGAAATTCATGTCCTGCGGCATCACGCGGAACACCGCCGCGCCGCCATGGCCGTGCAGCGGCTTCATCACGACGGCGCCGTGCTTGTCGCGGAACGCATTGATCTCGTCGAGGTCGCGCGAGATCAGCGTCGGCGGCATCAGCTGCGGAAAGTTCATCACGAACAGCTTCTCCGGCGCGTTGCGCACCGAGGCGGGGTCGTTGACGACCAGCGTCTTCGGATGGATGCGCTCGAGCAGATGCGTCGAGGTAATGTAGGCGAGGTCGAACGGCGGATCCTGGCGCAGCAGCACGACGTCAAAGCCGTTGAGAGCCTCGCGCTTGGGCTCGCCGAGGGTGAAGTGATTGCCGGGCTCGTCGCGCACGGTGAGGAGCTGGACGGGCGCGACGATCTCCTCGCCGACCATCGAGAGCTTGTCGGGCGTGTAATAGGACAGGCCATGGCCGCGCTTTTGCGCCTCCAGGAGCAGCGCAAAGGTGGAATCGCCCTTGATGTTGATGCGGGCGATGGGGTCCATCTGGACGGCGACGTTCAGTTTCATGGTCTGCCTTTCAGGTCGAGGCGTCGAATGCCGCCAACACATGGCGCGGAAGTGAGCGCGGCGCAATCAGCATGGCGTCGAATCGCAATTCGAATTCGGCATGCTCGGGATGCGCTACGAGCCAGCCTTGCGCGGCATTGATGATGCGCTGCTGCTGGCGCGGGGTCACGGCATAGGCGGCCTCATCGAGGCTGGCGCGGGCCTTGACCTCGACGAAGGCGATCAGATTGCGGCGGCGCGCCACGAGGTCGATCTCGCCATGCGGCGTGCGGAAGCGCTTTGCGAGGATGCGGTAGCCCTTGGCCATGAGAAAAGCTGCGGCGCGACTCTCCGCGGAAATACCGGTGCGGAACGCGGCGACGCGCTCGGGCGATGCGATTTTCGGTTCCGCGCCCTCAGTCTTCGCCATCGTTGCCCCTGAGATCTTTGGCGAGCTCCAGCGCGCGGGCGTAGACCTCGCGGCGCGGCCGGCCCGAGAGCGCGACCGCGTGCGCGACGGCATCCTTGACGCTGTGCACGCCAAGCTGCTCGCGCAGCAGATCGTCGAGCGCATCCGATGTCAGCAACTCGGCGTCGGCCGCTGGCGGAGCGATCACCAGCACGAACTCGCCGCGTGTCTCCAGCGTGTCGGCGTCGCGCGCCAACTCGCTCAAAGTCGCGCGCGAAATCTCCTCATGGAGTTTCGTCAACTCGCGGCAGATCGCGGCCTCGCGCGTGCCCATGATCTCGGCGAGCTCGGCGAGCGTATCCTGCACGCGATTACCGGAATCGAACATCACCAGTGTCGCGTCGATGCGCGCGAGCTCGGTCAGGCGCGATTTTCGCGCGGCGGATTTTGACGGCAAAAAGCCTTCGAAGAAGAAGCGGTCGGTCGGCAGCGCGGCGACTGACAGCGCCGCCAGCACCGAGGACGGGCCGGGCAGCGCATAGACTGCGTGGCCGGCAGCGCAGACCTCGCGCACCAGCTTGAAGCCGGGATCCGAGATCAGCGGCGTGCCAGCGTCCGACACCAACGCGATAGAGCCGCCTGCCGCAAGCGCCTCCAGGATTTTTGGGCGCGCGGCTTCGGCATTGTGCTCGTGATACTGCTTGAGCTGCGCGGAGATGTCGTAGCGCTCGGTCAGCCGCCGCGTGATGCGGGTGTCCTCGCAGGCGATGACATCGACGCCGGCGAGGGTCTGGAGCGCCCGCAGCGTGATGTCGCCGAGATTGCCGATGGGGGTCGCGACCAGATGGAGGCCTGGCGCCGCCTTCGGGGCTGGGAGCCGATGGGCGTCGATGGAGAAGCCGCGCGGGGCGGCGTCTGTGCCTTCAGGTGTATTTATCGGGGCCGGCTTTGCGCGCATAATGAATTGAACTTAGGCACGATGTCAGGGGCTGGGAACCGGTCACCGGAAAAAGATCGTGCCTGGGTCAGGGGTGAGGAGGACTGGAAAGTGATGCCTGCGGCATCACATTCCAGACGGAATGAAGCGTCAGCGCCATATTCGCGACGGAAACGCCGCCTTGATGCTTTGTGACGGACGGTGGACAGCTAGCCAGGACTTGAGTGGAGACCGCGTTAAGCGGTTATTATCCTTTTGTTTTAGTTAACTATTTGCCGACAATATGCCTGAATCCGCGGCTTGTGTCGTGGGAAGAGTGTTGTGTGACCGGCCGGCCGACGGCCGGTCAGAAGAGAAGCTGCCATGCCGGGCCCGCGTGATCCCAGATCTTCCTCGTCGGAGGAGTCTCCCGTTCAGGGGCCCTTGATGTCAGGGGCGACCCGGCGGAGCGCGCTTGGCCTGTTGCTCGGTGCGCCCTTGCTGTCGGCCTGCGCCGGTGTGCAGCAGAGCCTCAGCCAGTTCTCCAACCCGTTCAGCAGCTCCTCCCCGCCCCCGGCCCAGCCGGCCGGTCCCCCGCAGCAGGCCACCACCGCCGGTACCGGCGGGGTCAAGGTCGCGGTGATCCTGCCGCTCTCGGCCTCGGGCAACGCCGGCCTCGCCGCGCAGTCGATGCGCAATGCCGCCGAGATGGCGCTGGCCGAGTTCCAGAATCCCAACGTCCAGCTCCTGATCAAGGACGACAACGGCAGCCCGCAGGGTGCGCAACAAGGCGCGCAGCAGGCGGTCGAGGAGGGTGCCGAGATCATTCTGGGGCCGCTGTTCGCGCAGTCGGTGCCGGCGGTGGCGCAGGTCGCGCGCACGCGCAGCATTTCCGTGATCGCGTTCTCGACCGATTCCAGCATCGCCGGCCGCGGCGTTTATCTGCTTTCTTTCCTGCCGGAGTCCGACGTCAACCGCATCGTCGAATATTCCGCCAGCATCGGAAAGCGCTCGGTCGCCGTGCTCGTGCCTGATAATGCCTATGGCAATGTCGTCGAAGCTGCGGTGAAGGCAGCGGTGCCGCGGCGCGGCGGACGCATCGTTGCGTTCGAGAAATACGGTGCCGATCGCGCGACGCCGGCGCGCACCGTGGCGCAGCAGCTCGGCGGCGCGGATGCGCTGTTCATTGCCGATGACGGCGATGCCGTTGTTGCCGTGGCCGACGCCATGACGGCCGCGGGTGCGAATTTGCGCAACATCCAGCTGCTCGGCACCGGCCTGTGGGACAATCCGCGCGTCTATGCCAATTCGAGCTTGCAAGGCGGTCTCTATGCCGCGCCCGATCCGGCCGGTTTTCGCGCGTTCTCCGGCCGCTACCGCACCAAATACGGCGCCGAGCCGATTCGCACCGCGACACTCGCCTATGACGCGGTCGCCCTTGTCGCCGCGCTGGCGCGCACGCAAGGCACCACACGCTTCTCGCCGGATGTGCTCACCAATCCCTCCGGCTTTGCCGGCATCGACGGCCTGTTCCGCTTTCGCGCCGATGGGACGAATGAACGCGGCCTTGCGGTGATGAAGGTGACGACGGGTGGCGGTGTTGCGGTGGCCGGTTCGCCGAAGAGTTTTGGGGCGTAGTTCGAGATGACGGTGCCGTAGGGTGGGTTAGCCGAAGGCGTAACCCACCATGCTTCCGCGCACGTGGGACGAAGTTGGTGGGTTACGCCGAGCAGATGCGCTTTGCGCATCTGCAGGGCTAGCCCACCCTACGAGATATCGTTACGCCGCGAGATCCGCGACCACCGCATCCAGCACCGGAAATCCGCTGCTGGTCACGCGCAGCCGTCCCGTCGCATCCACTGTAATCGCACCTTCCTCACGCAGCAGCGTGATGCGTTTGGGATCGAGCGGGCGGCCGGAGAGTGCCTTGTACCGTTCGGGATCGATGCCCTCCGCCAAGCGCAATCCCATCAGCAGGAATTCGTCGGCGCGTTCTTCGCTGTTGAGGAGATCGTCGGTGACGTTGCCGTGGCCGTTGGTCTCGACGCGCATCAGCCAGGCTTCGGGACGCTTCTCGGTGGCGGTGGCATGGCGCACGCCGTCGATATCGAGACGGCCGTGCGCGCCAGGACCGATGCCGGCATATTCCTCACCGCGCCAATACACCAGATTGTGCCGGCACTCGGCGCCGCGCCGCGCGTGGTTGGAAATCTCGTAGGCGGGCAGGCTAAGCTTGTCGCAGGTTTCCTGTGTGACGTCATAAAGCGCGCGTGCGACGGCTTCATCCGGCGTCTTCAGTTTGCCGGCCTTGTGCAGGCCGAAGAACGGCGTGCCTTCCTCGATCGTCAATTGATAGAGCGACAGATGCTCGGCCGCTTCATCGATCGCGAGCTTTAGCTCGTTGGCCCACATCGCCGGCGTCTGGTCGGGGCGAGCGTAGATCAGGTCGAATGAATAGCGGTCGAACGAACGGCGTGCGATGGCGACGGCATCGAGCGCCTCGCGCGCGCTGTGCATGCGGCCGAGCGCTTTCAGCGAGGCATCGTCGAGTGCCTGCACGCCGAGTGAAACGCGGTTGACGCCGGCAGCGCGATAGCCGGCAAAGCGCGTGGCTTCGACGCTGGTCGGGTTGGCCTCGAGCGTCACCTCGGCGTCGCTGGCAACTTTCCAGTGCTTGCCGATCGCGTCGAGCACGGCGCCAACAGTCGAAGGCTGCATCAGCGACGGCGTGCCGCCGCCGAGGAAGATCGAGGTGACTTCGCGGCCGGGCGAACGCTGCGCGGTGGTTTCAATTTCGCGCGCGAAGGCGGAGGCAAACCGCGCCTCGTCGATCGCGGCGTGGCGAACGTGGCTGTTGAAGTCGCAATACGGGCACTTCGACAGGCAGAACGGCCAGTGCACGTAGACGCCAAAGGCTTCGGATTGTTGTTTTGACGCGTTTTCCTGGCGCGAACCGGTATCCACTTCGCTCGAAAACGCTTTAGCGCGGCTCAAGGCAGATCTCCGCCAGTTTCACGAAGGCGCGGGCGCGATGCGACAGGCCGAGGCCGAGCGGTGGCAGGCCGTGCTTCTCGATGCTGGTCATCTCGCCGAAGGTGCGGTCGTGACCGTCAGGCAAAAACGTCGGATCATAGCCGAAGCCGGCAGTCCCGCGCGGCGGCCAGACCAAAGTGCCGTCGACGCGCGCCTCGACCTCTTCGAGATGATCGTCGGGCCAGGCAACGCAGAGCGCGGAGACGAAATGCGCTTTGCGCTTGTCGGGCGCGGTGGCGCCGCGCTCCTGCAACAGGCGCTCGATCTGCGCCATCGCCGCAGCAAAATCCTTCGAAGGTCCAGCCCAGCGTGCGCTGTAGATTCCGGGCGCGCCGTCGAGCGCGTCGACGACGATGCCGGAATCATCGGCGAAGGCGGGAAGCCTGGTCGCCTGCGCCGCCGCGATCGCCTTGATCGCGGCGTTGCTGCGGAAATCGCTACCGGTCTCTTCGGGCTCGGGCAGGCCGAGCTCACCGGCCGACACCGCCTCGATGCCGTAAGGCGCCAAAAGCTCCTTCATCTCGGCGAGCTTGCCGGGATTGTGGGTGGCGATGACGAGCTTTCCGGTGATTCGGCGGTGCATGGGTCTATTGACTACGCGACAGCCAGTTTCTGCAAGTCCACGAGACGCGCGATGCCCTTCTGGGCCAGCGCCATCAGTGCCAGGAACTCGTCCTGCGTGAACGGCTCGCGTTCCGCAGTACCCTGCACCTCGATGATGCGGCCATCGCCCGTCATGACGAAATTGGCGTCGGTCTGGGCTTCCGAATCCTCGGCATAGTCGAGGTCGAGCACGGGCGTGCCGTTGTAGATGCCGCAGGAGATCGCGGCGACGTTGTCGCGCAGCACCTTGGCCTTGATCATGTTGCGCGCCTTCATCCAGTTGAGGCAATCGGCGAGCGCGACCCAGGCGCCGGTGATCGAGGCCGTCCGGGTGCCGCCGTCGGCCTGGAGCACGTCGCAATCGACCGTGATCTGGCGCTCACCGAGCGCTTCGAGATCGACAATGGTGCGCAAGCTGCGGCCGATCAGGCGCTGGATCTCGACGGTGCGACCGCTTTGCTTGCCGGCGGCGGCTTCGCGGCGGGTACGTTCGGAGGTCGCGCGCGGCAGCATGCCGTATTCGGCGGTGACCCAGCCGCGGCCCTGGCCCTTCAGCCACGGCGGCAGGCGGTCTTCCAGCGTGGCGGTGACCAGCACATGGGTGTCGCCGAATTTCACCAGGCAGGAGCCTTCCGCATATTTGACCACGCCGCGCTCGAGCGTCACGGGGCGCAATTCGTCGGGCGCACGGCGGCTTGGCCGCATGAGGAATCCTCCAAAACTCTCGGAAAAGGGCTATTCGCGGTGCTTGTAGGGGGGGTGAGTGGGGAGAACAAGGCTTTTTCACCCCCGTTTTTCCACCCCGCAAACGCCACGCTTGTCAGAACCCTCCGGGATGGACAAATTACGAGCGTCTGAGAGGAGTTACCGTCTGTGGCCCATCACGATCCGATCCATCTGATCGCGCCGCGCGCAGGCCTCGCCCAGCTCAACGAGCGTTCTCGCGACATCTTTCGTCAAATTGTCGAAAGCTATCTCGCGACCGGCGAGCCGGTGGGCTCGCGCAATATCTCGCGGCTGATCGCGATGCCGCTGTCGCCGGCCTCGGTCCGCAACGTCATGGCCGATCTGGAACAGCTCGGCCTGATCTACGCGCCGCACACCTCCGCCGGCCGGCTGCCGACGGAACTCGGCCTGCGCTTCTTCGTCGACGCCCTGATGCAGGTCGGCGACCTCACCGATGCGGAGCGGCAGTCCATCCAGAGCCAGCTCACGTCCGTCGGCCAGGCACAATCGGTCGAGGCGGCGCTGGATCAGGCGTTGACGCGGCTGTCCGGTCTCACGCGGGCCGCCGCCGTGGTGCTGACGCCAAAGTCCAATGCGCGGCTGAAACACATCGAATTCGTCCGGCTGGAACCGGAAAAGGCGCTGGTGATCCTGGTCGGGGAGGACGGCCAGGTCGAAAACCGCGTGCTGTCGCTGCCCCCTGGAGTTCCCTCCTCGGCGATCACCGAGGCCGGCAATTTCCTCAATGCGCGGATTCGCGGCAGGACGCTGGCCGAAGCGCGGCTCGAGCTGGAAACGGCGCTCGGAGAGGCCCGCGCCGAGCTCGACCAGCTGACGCAGAAGGTGATTTCGGCCGGGATCGCCAGCTGGTCCGGCGGCGAGAAAGAGGACCGCCAGCTCATCGTCCGCGGCCATGCCAATCTGCTCGAGGATTTGCATGCCCTTGAGGATCTCGAGCGCGTTCGCCTGTTGTTCGAGGATCTCGAGACCAAGCGCGGCGTGATTGACCTCTTGGGACGTGCCGAAACCGCGGAAGGCGTGCGCATCTTTATCGGTTCGGAGAACAAGCTGTTTTCCTTGTCAGGCTCCTCCACGATCATCTCGCCCTATCGAGATGCCGCCGGCCACATCGTCGGCGTTTTGGGCGTGATCGGGCCGACGCGGCTGAATTATGCCCGTGTGATCCCGACCGTGGACTACGCCGCCCGCATCGTCAGCCGCCTTTTGGGGGGCTGACCGGCATTTCCTCCGATCACAGGCGCTTGATTTTCGTGCGCTTAGGCACGATATCCGGGCCAACAATCCCTTGAGACGAGTTCGAAAAGAGAGCCGATGACCGATCGAGACCGGCAGCCCGACGACGCGACCCCGCCGACCGGCGAGCCCGTGGTGTCAAAACCCTACATCATGCCCGACGATCCCGAGCCCGGTTCGGTCGAGCTGTTGCAGAAGGAAGCCGCCGAGGCGCACGACCGCATGCTGCGGACGCTGGCCGAGATGGAGAACTTACGCAAGCGCACCGCCAAGGAGGTCGCTGACGCCAAGCTCTACGGCGTCACCGGCTTTGCCCGTGACGTGCTCGACATCGCCGACAATCTCCAGCGCGCGCTCGATGCCGTTCCGGCCGAGGCCCGCGCCGCGGCCGATTCCGGCCTGACCGCGCTGATCGAAGGTGTCGAGCTCACCGAGCGTTCGCTGCTCAACGCGCTGGAAAAGCACGGTGTGAAGAAGCTCGATCCACAAGGCCAGAAGTTCGATCCGAACTTCCATCAGGCGATGTACGAGGTGCCCGATGCGTCGGTGCCCGCGGGCACCGTCGTGCAGGTCATGCAGGCCGGCTACACCATCGGCGAGCGCGTGCTGCGCCCGGCGCTGGTCGGTGTCGCCAAGGGCGGCGCAAAGGCCGCGGTCGCCGCGAACAGCAACGAGTCGAACTGAGCGCTCTACCCCTCATGGTGAGGAGGCGCGCGCCAAGAAGCGGGCTCCTCAGGATCAGGGTTTGGCAGTTTTCGTAGCGCCTACGCGCTTACCGCGATATCCGCGGACTGGATTCGCTTGACGCCGGCCTTGGCCATATCGGCCCAGGCTTTGGCGAGCGAGCCCTGATTGTCGATGCCGCGGCAGGCGTCTTCCACCACATAGACTTCGAAACCCGCCTTGCGCGCGTCGAGCGCGGTCCAGGCGACGCAGAAATCTGTCGCCAGGCCCACGACGAAGACGCGCTTGATCTTGCGTCCCTTCAGATAGCCGGCGAGTCCCGTCGAGGTCTTGCCGTCGGCTTCGAGGAAGGCCGAATAGCTGTCGACGTCCTTGTGAAAGCCCTTGCGAATGATGAGCTCGGCGTGCGGGATCGAGAGGTCCTTCGACAGTGCCGCGCCATCGGTGCCCTGCACGCAATGGTCCGGCCATAGCACCTGCTTGCCGTAGGGAAGATCGACGGTCTCGAACGGCTTCTTGCCGGCGTGGACTGACGCAAACGAAACATGACCGGGCGTGTGCCAGTCCTGCGTCATCACCACGTTCGAAAACGCTTTTGCCATTTTGTTGATGACGGGCACCACCTGCTCGCCTTCCTTCACGGCGAGGCTGCCGCCCGGCAGGAAGCAGTTTTGCACGTCGATCACGAGCAGCGCAGAGGTGTCGTCGGGCTTGATCGAGGCGGCTGCAAGGAGCGCGCTCGGAGTGAGGGCTACGAGAGCGCTTGTCCCAAGCGCCACCAGGATTTGTCGCCGATCCAGCATCGTTCGCCTCCCCTTAGGATGATCCAACGGGAGAGGAGCCTAGTTCCGTTCGTATACGAACAGAAGCCCGAAAATGCAGCCGGCTTTGGCTACCCCTTCGGCTGAATGCCGTCGCGCACGGCGCGGAAGCGGGTGAAAGCCGCCAGCCACTGCTCGCGCGGGGCGCTGGCGATGATGCGGAGCGAGGCGCCGCCGCTCGAGAAGCGAATCCACTGCACCACGGTCACGGGGATCTTGTCCTTGCCGCTGACGCCGTCGATCCGGGTCTCAAAACCCTGCTGGCCGTTGATGCGGATCGGCTCCGACATGGTGACGCGCGATTCGCGGACGCCGGGGATCTGGAGCGCCGCCTCCTGGGCGAAGCGGGCGCGGTCGTCGGCCTGCTGCGGAGTGGCGCCGATCAGGCCGAGGATCATGAACGGCTTCGACTCATAGCCTGTGCTCTCGTCGCCGTCGGCCAGGATGATGCTGGAGCCCGGCGCCAGCGTGCGGACGTCCTTGAAGTCGGCGAGATCGGAGATCTTGAACGGCATCAGCCCGATCTGCTCGTCGGCCGACACCTGCTTGCGGGTCACGGTGCTCGCAAACATCTGCCGCACCGCCTCGTCGGTGTAGATCTTGGTCGCATTCTCGGGGATCTGCACCGCGACATAGCCGGAGAAGCCGGCGCCCGGCACGATCATCGAATAGCGCCGCACCGCCGTCTCGCCGGCCTTGCCGCTCTCGGTGGTGAAATAGGCCAGGCCCGCAGGCGTCTCGATCTTGTCCTGCTTGACGCCGGCGGTGCCGGTCGTATTGGCATTGAAGGCGCTCACGACCTCGCCATAGGCCGCCGGCGGCAGCTCGGTGATCAGCACCTTGACGTTGCCGTCCTCGCTCTCGAAGCCCGGAAAGGTTTTTGCCGTGCTCAAGCCCACCAGCGGCACCATGCCGAGGCGCAGGCCAGGCGGGTAGACGGCGTCGGCAGCAAGGGCCGGAAGCGCTGTGGCGACGAGAAGGGCGAGCGCGGCGAGGGGGCGGATCAGCTTCATGGGCACTCTGATTGGTTCACATTGAGGCCGTTCGATGGTCGGCCACCGGGCCGATTTGTCGCGCGAAGCAGCCTCATGGGGCTGTCCGGCCGGTCCGCCTTTTAGCCGGTTTGGATCGCCGGTAACAGGGCGGGGCAGATCAAGGTGGTGGGGGCGGGCTGAAGCCTGAACCTGTTAATAATTCATCACCCGCAAGGACGGTTGAGCCCGGATATGATCTTCCAAAACCCAATGTTTTCACGGCCGAAACTTGCGTTCGGTCCTTGCGGGGCCCACCCCCCCTCCTATATGAGCGTCAACCATCGCAATATCGCGAATGTTTGATCTTAGGGGGTTCGGTTCGGGTGCCTTCTGGGCCTAGCCAACCTGCCGCAAAAACAAGGATATCAGGACCATGGGAAAGGTCATTGGGATCGACCTCGGCACGACGAATTCGTGCGTCGCCGTGATGGATGGCAAAAACGCCAAAGTCATCGAGAATTCCGAAGGCATGCGCACGACGCCTTCGATCGTCGCCGTCACGGATGACGGTGAGCGCCTCGTCGGCCAGCCTGCCAAGCGCCAGGCCGTCACTAATCCCGAGCGCACCTTCTTCGCAGTGAAGCGCCTCATCGGCCGCCGCTACGACGACCCGATGGTCGAGAAGGACAAGAAGCTCGTTCCGTACAAGATCGTGAAGGCTTCCAACGGCGACGCCTGGGTCGAGGCCGACGGCCAGACCTACTCGCCCTCGCAGGTCTCCGCTTTCATCCTTCAGAAGATGAAGGAGACCGCGGAAGCCCATCTCGGCCAGAAGGTCGATCAGGCCGTCATCACCGTTCCCGCCTACTTCAACGACGCCCAGCGCCAGGCGACCAAGGACGCCGGCAAGATCGCGGGCCTTGAAGTGCTGCGCATCATCAACGAGCCGACCGCGGCTGCGCTCGCTTATGGTCTGGACAAGACCAAGGCCGGCACGATCGCCGTGTACGATCTCGGCGGCGGCACGTTCGACGTCTCGATTCTCGAAATCGGCGACGGCGTGTTCGAGGTGAAGTCGACCAACGGCGACACCTTCCTCGGCGGCGAAGATTTCGATATGCGCCTCGTTGGCTACCTGGCCGACGAATTCCAGAAGGAGCAGGGCATCAACCTGCGCAACGACAAGCTCGCGTTGCAGCGCCTGAAGGAAGCCGCTGAAAAGGCCAAGATCGAGCTGTCGTCGACGACGCAGACCGAGATCAACCTGCCCTTCATCACCGCGGACCAGAGCGGCCCGAAGCATCTGACGATGAGGCTCACCCGCGCCAAGTTCGAAGCGCTGGTTGACGACCTCGTCCAGAAGACCGTCGAGCCCTGCCGCAAGGCTCTGAAGGATGCCGGCCTCACCGCCGCCGAGATCGGCGAAGTCGTGCTGGTCGGCGGCATGTCGCGCATGCCGAAGGTCCAGGAAGTCGTGAAGCAGCTGTTCGGCAAGGAGCCGCACAAGGGCGTCAACCCGGACGAAGTCGTGGCGATCGGTGCCGCGATCCAGGCCGGCGTGCTCCAGGGCGACGTCAAGGACGTGCTGCTGCTCGACGTGACCCCGCTGTCGCTGGGCATCGAGACGCTGGGCGGCGTGTTCACCCGCATCATCGACCGCAACACCACGATCCCGACCAAGAAGAGCCAGGTGTTCTCGACCGCCGAGGACAGCCAGAACGCGGTCACCATCCGCGTCTTCCAGGGTGAGCGTGAAATGGCGGCCGACAACAAGATGCTCGGCCAGTTCGACCTGATGGGCATTCCGCCGGCCCCGCGCGGCATGCCGCAGATCGAGGTGACCTTCGACATCGACGCCAACGGCATCGTCAACGTGTCGGCCAAGGACAAGGCGACTGCGAAGGAGCAGCAGATCCGCATCCAGGCTTCCGGTGGTCTGTCGGAAGCCGACATCGAGAAGATGGTCAAGGACGCCGAGGCCAATGCCGAAGCGGACAAGAAGCGCCGCGAGGCGGTCGATGCCAAGAACCATGCCGACGCACTGGTGCATTCCACCGAGAAGGCGCTGGCCGAGCATGGTTCGAAGGTCGGCGAGCCCGAACGCCGCGCCATTGAGGATGCCGTCGGTGACCTCAAGGAAGCGCTGAAGGGCGACGACGCCGAGGCGATCAAGGCCAAGACCCAGACGCTGGCGCAGGCTTCGATGAAGCTCGGCGAGGCCATGTACACGCAACAGGCCGAGGCCGACGCCAAGAAGGATGCGGCCAAGGACGACGTCGTCGACGCGGAGTTCACCGAGGTCGACGACGACAAGACCAACAAGAAGTCCGCCTGAACCCGAAGAGGGTCATGATGCGGGCGGCTTTGACCTCACACGCGCAGTCGGCCTCTCCCCTCAGGGGGGAGGCCTTCGTGTCGGGTTCGACGGGGCCAGATTCTGTCGAGATCGGCCCCGTGACGATCGATCAATTCCCAGCCGTTATGCTGAACGCCGCCGTGCTGCCCTCTGCCGATCAGCGGAAGGCTGCTTATATGGTCGCGTGGCGACGTCGTTTCGCCCCGACTTGAATCGCGATTGGATAGGCCGAGACAGACATGTCCACCAAGCGCTGCTATTACGAAACCCTCGAGGTCGAACGCTCCGCCGACGATTCCGCGCTGAAATCGTCCTTCCGCAAGCTTGCGATGAAGTTTCACCCCGACCGCAATCCCGGGGATGACTCCAGCGAAGTCAAGTTCAAGGAACTCAACGAAGCCTACGAGATCCTGAAGGACAAGGACAAGCGCGCGGCCTACGACCGCTTCGGCCATGCGGCCTTCGAGCAGGGCGGCCCCGGCGGCGGCGGCGGTGCTGGCTTCGGCGCCGGCTTCGCCTCCTCCTTCTCCGACATTTTCGAGGACCTGTTCGGCATGGCCGGACAGCAGCGTGGTCGCGGCGGCCGCGAGCGCGGCGCCGACCTGCGCTACAACATGGAAATCACGCTCGAGGACGCCTTTGGCGGCAAGACCGCGCAGATCGAGATTCCGGTCTCGGTCACCTGCGAGGCCTGCTCGGGCATCGGCGCCAAGGCCGGCACCAAGCCGAAGACCTGTTCGACTTGCGGCGGCGCCGGCCGCGTGCGGCAGTCGCAGGGCTTCTTCACACTGGAACGGACCTGTCCGGGCTGCCAGGGTCGCGGCCAGATGATCGAGGACGCCTGCCCGTCCTGCTCGGGCCAGGGCCGCGTCACCCGCGAGCGGAATCTCTCGGTCAACATTCCCCCGGGTGTCGAGGACGGCACCAGGATCAGGCTCGCCAACGAGGGCGAGGCCGGGGTCCGCGGCGGCCCGCCGGGCGACCTCTACATCTTCCTCTCGCTGGCCCAGCACCAGCTGTTCCAGCGCGACGGCGCCGATCTCCATTGTCGGGTCCCGATTTCGATGGTGACGGCGGCGCTTGGCGGGGAATTCGAGGTGCCGACCATCGACGGCGGGAAAGCCAAGGTGAAAGTGCCGGCAGGCACCCAGTCGAGCCGCCGATTCCGCATTGCATCAAAAGGCATGCCGGTGCTGCGCTCGCGCCAGACCGGCGACATGTACGTCCAGGTCGCGGTCGAGACCCCGCAAAATCTCACCAAGAAACAGCAGGAATTGCTGGCCGAGTTCGAAAAGCTGTCCTCGGGCAATACCCAGCCGGAATCCGTGGGCTTCTTCGCCAAGGTCAAGGATCTGTTCAGCAATCGGGCCAGCTGACTCGTCTTGACCGTATCGCCTTCGGCCTATACCTGTTTATGACTATTTTCTGACACGCCGCGTTCCTGCGGTCCCGTCCGGTCCTGACATGCCATTGCCATCGTCCGCGCGTGCGTTGAAGAAGCCCCGTCTTGATGACGAGGTGCGCTTTCTCAGATCGTGGATCGAAAAGCCCCTGCACATGGGCGCGGTCATGCCGTCGGGCAAGCTGCTCGCCCGGAAAATGGCCCATTACGTCGACGTCAATTCCGACGCACCGGTGGTCGAGCTCGGACCCGGCACCGGCGCCATCACCTCGGCCCTGATCGAGCGCGGCGTCGACCAGAAGCGTCTCGTCCTCGTCGAATACAATCCCGGCTTCTGCGCCCTGCTGCGTGACCGCTATCCGCAGGCCAAGGTGGTGCAGGGCGATGCCTATCGCCTGCGCGACACGCTCTGGAACGTGCTGAGTGCGCCGGCTTCCGCGGTGGTCTCGGGCCTGCCGCTCGTCACGAAACCGATGCTGACGCGGCTACGGCTGATCCGCGATGCCTTCACGGCGCTCGCACCCGGCGCGCCCTTCGTCCAGTTCACCTATGCGGTGGTGCCGCCGATCCCGAAATCGCTGCCCGGCGTGTCCACAGAGGCATCGGACCGGATCTGGATGAACCTTCCGCCGGCCCGCGTCTGGGTGTATCGCAAGGACTAATTCCGCCGGCATTCTCCTTTGCGCGGCGGGCTCGTTTCGCCGAACGCATGGAAGCGGATGTCCGCACCCAAAATCCTGGTCATTCCCGGCTCGCTACGCACCGGCTCGCATAATGCGAAGCTGGCGGCGGTCGCCGCCCATGAATTCGCCCAGGCCGGCGTCGACATCACCCGCATCTCGCTCGCCGATTTTCCGCTGCCGATCTACGACGGCGATCTCCAGGCCAAATCGGGCGTGCCCAAGCACGCGGTCAATCTCAAGCGGATGATCGGCACGCATCATGGCGTGTTGCTCGTCTCGCCCGAATACAATGCCTCGGTGCCGCCGCTGCTCAAGAACGCGATCGACTGGGTCAGTCGCGTGCAGGACCCGCACGAGGCGCGCGGCGACGTCTTCCGCAACCGTACCTTCGCGCTCGCCGGCGCCTCACAGAACAGGCTCGGCGCTGCCCGCGCGCTCCAGGCGCTCAGGCTGATCCTGACCTCCTGCCACGCCAATGTGATTGCCAGCCAGCTCACCCTCGCCTTTGCCGATCAGGCCTATGACGATATGGACAGGCTGAAGAACGAGAGCGATATCGCTTCGTTGAAGGAGCTGGTGCGGCAGTTGATCGACATTTCCCAACGCATGATGTGAGGTGACATGACGCCAGCCGAAATCGCCCCGAAAGACCGTCTGATCGTTGCGCTCGATCTGCCCAGCGTCGATGCCGCGGAGGCGATGATCGCTGGGCTCGGCGACAGCGTCACCTTCTACAAAGTCGGCTATCGGCTCGCTTATGCCGGCGGATTGCCGCTGGTCGCCAGGCTCGCCGACAAGGGCAAGAAGGTTTTTCTCGATCTCAAGCTGCACGACATCGGCAACACGGTGGCGCAGGGCGTCGAGAGCATCACCAGATTGGGCGCGACCTTCCTCACCGTGCACGCTTATCCGCAGACGATGAAAGGCGCCGTCGAGGGCCGCGGCAGTGCGAGCCTGAAGATTCTCGCCGTCACCGTGCTGACCTCCTACAATGACGACGATCTGCACGCGGCGGGCTATCGGCTCGGCGTCTCCGAGCTGGTCGAAGCGCGCGCGCAGCAGGCGCAGGTGCTCGGCGTCGACGGCCTCGTGTCCTCGCCCGAGGAAGTCGGCAGCCTTCGCAAGATCGTCGGCCACCAGATGAGCCTCGTCACCCCCGGCATCCGCCCGGCGGGTTCGGCAACCGGCGACCAGAAGCGCATCATGACGCCGGGCCGCGCGATCGCTGCCGGCGCCGATTATCTCGTCGTCGGGCGGCCGGTGGTGGAAGCCGCCGACCCCAAGGCGATTGCAGAAGCCATCCAGGCCGAGATCGCGCAAGCACTCGGCTAACCAACAACACAGGGAGAAGAACAATGGCAAAAGGCTACTGGATCGGACGCGTCGATGTCAGCAATGACGAGGGCTACAAGCCCTACGCCGTCGCCAACGGTCCGATCTTCAAGAAATGGGGCGGCCGCTTCGCCGTCCGCGGCGGCAAGTTCACCACCGTCGAAGGCTCCAGCCGCACCCGCAACGTCGTGATCGAATTCCCGGACTACGAGACCGCGATCGCCTGCTACAACTCGCCGGAATACCAGGCCAACATCAAGGTGCGCCAGCCGCACTCCATCGCCGACCTCATCATCATCGAGGGCTATGACGGCCCGCAGCCGTCGGACGGCTGAGGTTTTCTTTCTTACCCTCCCCTGGACGGGGAGGTCGATCGCGCGTAGCGCGAGCGGGGTGGGGTGGGGTGATCTCTCCACCCGGGCAGTGTTCGTCGCGGAAGCACTGTCACCCCACCCCGCTGTGCATTTCGCTTCGCTGCATGCCCAGCGACCCTCCCCCTCCAGGGGAGGGTAAGCGCGATCCTGCCCGATCCCCCTCGGTTGCCGGAACTGCGTCCCCCCGCTACAACGGCCGTGAGAGGATCACACCATGTCCGACATGCGCTTGATTGTTGCTGGAGCCGGCGGCCGGATGGGCCGATCGCTGACGCGGGCGATTGCGGAGAGCAAAGGCGCGGTGCTGGTGGGCGCGCTGGAGGCGCCGGGTTCGGAACTGCTCGGCAAGGATGCCGGCGTGCTTGCGGGCCTGCCGGCCAACGGGATCAAGCTCTCGGCCGATCTCTGGGCGATGTCGAAGGAGGCCGACGGCATCCTCGATTTCACCGTGCCGGCCGCGACCATCGCCAATGTCGCGATCGCGGCCGAGCGCGGCATCGTGCATGTCGTTGGCACCACCGGATTGTCAGGCTCCGACAACGCCGTGATCAAGAGCGTCACCAACCGCGCGGTCGTGGTGCAATCAGGCAATATGAGCCTGGGCGTCAACCTGCTCGCCGCCGTGGTCAAGCGCGTCGCCAAGGCGCTCGACGAGAGTTTTGATATCGAGATCGTCGAAACCCATCACCGCATGAAGATCGATGCGCCGTCGGGTACGGCGCTGATGCTGGGCCAGGCCGCAGCGGCCGGCCGCGGCATCTCGCTCGAGGAGCATGCGGACCGTGGCCGTGACGGCATCACCGGGGCGCGTAAGCCCGGCGACATCGGCTTCGCCTCGTTGCGCGGCGGCACCGTCGCCGGCGAGCACAGCGTGAGCTTCCTCGGTCCGTTCGAACGCCTGACGCTCACGCATCTCGCCGAAGACCGCATGCTGTTCGCACACGGTGCGCTGAAGGCGGCGTTGTGGGCGCATGGCAAGAAGCCGGGGCACTATTCCATGGCCGACGTGCTCGGCCTCGCCGATCTCTAGATGAAAGCAACGGAAAGCAGTCAATGAGCGAACGTCTTCTCGTGCTCGTGCGCCACGGCCAGAGCGAATGGAATCTGAAGAACCTTTTCACGGGCTGGAAGGATCCTGATCTCACCGAGCTCGGCGTGAAGGAAGCGACGGAAGCCGGCCGCAAGCTGAAGGCGCAGGGCCTCGTGTTCGACGTCGCCTACACCTCGGTGTTGACGCGCGCGCAGCACACGCTCGATCTCATCCTCGGCGAGCTCGACCAGAAGGGCTTGCCGACTTCGAAAGATCTCGCGCTGAACGAGCGCGACTATGGCGATCTCTCCGGCCTCAACAAGGACGACGCGCGCAAGAAATGGGGCGAGGACCAGGTGCTGATCTGGCGCCGCTCCTACGACGTGCCGCCGCCCGGCGGCGAAAGCCTGAAGGACACGCTCGCGCGCACGCTGCCCTATTACGTGCAGGAGATCCTGCCCGGCGTGCTCAACGGCAGGCGCACGCTGGTCGCCGCCCACGGCAATTCGCTGCGCGCGCTGATCATGGTGCTGGAAAAGCTGTCGCCCGAAGGCATCCTGAAGCGCGAACTCGCGACGGGCGTGCCGATCATCTACCGCCTCAATGCGGATTCGACGGTGGCCTCGAAGCTCGATCTGGCGGGCTAGTTCTTCGCCGCACGCGCGGCGCCGTAGGGTGGGCAAAGCGAAGCGTGCCCACGCTGCGTCAATGATTGAGAGAGATGGTGGGCACGGCGCTTTGCGCCTTTGCCCACCCTACGAGACCTTCGTCGGGGCGACGATCACTGCATTCCCAACTGCCCGGCTTCCCAGCCCAGCATCGCCTGTTTCCGCGTGATGCCCCAGTGATAGCCGGTGAGCGTGCCGCTCTTGCCGAGCGCGCGGTGGCAGGGCACGACGAACGAGACCGGGTTCTTGCCGACAGCGGCACCGACGGCGCGCGAGGCCTTCGGGCTGTCGATGTTGCAGGCGATGTCCGAATAGGACACCGCGCGGCCCATCGGAATCTTCAATAGCGTCTCCCACACCCGCACTTCGAAATCGGTGCCGATCATGACCACGCGTAGCGGCTGATCCGGCCGCCACAGTTTTGTGTCGAAGATGCGCTGTGCCAGCGGCGCGGTGCCTTCGTGATCTTCGACGTAAGTTGCGTTCCGCCATCGCCGCGTCATGTCAGCGAGTGCGATCTTCTCTTCGCCAGGATCGGCGAAGGCGAGCCCTGACAGGCCGCGATCCGTCGCGATCACGATCGCGGTGCCGAACGGCGAAGGGTGGAATCCGTAGCGCAGCGTCAACCCCGCACCGCCATTTTTCCATTCGCCCGGCGACATTGCTTCATGCGTGACGAAGAGATCATGCAGCCGGCCCGGCCCTGACAGCCCCGAGTCGAGCGCGGCGTCGAGGATGCTGGCCGAATCCCGCAACAGACCCTTGGCATGGTCGAGGGTGAGCGCCTGCATGAAGGCCTTCGGGGTGATCGAGGCCCAGCGCCGGAACAGATGGTGCAACTCATCCGGGGTGACGCCGGCCGCATCGGCCATCGCCTCGATGGCCGGCTGCGTGCGCCAGTTTTCCGAGATGAAGGCGATCGCCCGGCGCACCGAATCATAGTCGCGCAGCGCGGCGTTCTGGGGGCCCGGTTTGGTCAGTCGCTGGTCATGTATGGCGAGTGTCATCATGAGCGGAATGTAGGCGCGGCAGGAGCGCGAAACCACCCGATTTCCGACCTGACATCAGGTGACCGGATTATAGGTCGGGCCCCGCCGGGCGGCGTTCAGTCCCTCGACCAAGCCATTATAAAAGCTCGCCTTTTCCTCCGGCCCCAAAAAACCGGCGATTTGGATACGGCGACCGCGCGAGATCAGGTAGACGTGCTCGATGCCGAAATCCTCGTCGACCTCCAGATCGAGCCGGACCCAGAGCGGATTGAATGTCCATTCGGCGACCTGGCCGCGATGGCTGACCCGGCGCACGCGCAGTTCCGACGGGGTGATGACGATCTGTTCGCTCGCCCGCGCGGCGCGGAAATTGACCTTGAAGGCCCACCAGATCACGAGAACGTCGAGGCCGAAGAAGCCGAACACCGGCCACGCCCCCATCATCAGGAAGACGAGGCCGGTGGCGAAACTGACGACGCTCAGGAACAGCATCACGGCGAGGAAGCCGGTGCGGTTCAGCGAGCGGTGCGGCGTCAGCAGCGCGGAGAAGATCTGCACCTCGCGCGGATCTTCAGAATTCTTGCGCTCAATTTCGTTGCCTGTGCTCATCGTCCCTCAGTATATCCCGATCATGGCGAAAATCACCCGCAAGCCGATCCCGCGCAAAGCCGCCGTGCCGAAGAAAATGGCAAAGGCGGCGGTTGCGAAGCCCAGGCCCGCCAAGAAATCGGCGCCCGCAAAGAAATCGCTCAAGGCTATAAAGCCCTGGACGCCGGCCGAGGTCCATGAGGTCTTCAGCCGTTTCCGCAAGGCCAATCCGCAGCCGAAGGGCGAGCTCGAGCACGTTAATCCGTTCACGCTGCTGGTTGCCGTGGTGCTGTCGGCGCAGGCGACCGACGCCGGCGTCAACAAGGCGACGCGGGCATTGTTCGAGGTCGCCGACACCCCGCAGAAGATGCTCGATCTCGGCGAGGAGCGCCTGCGCGAGTACATCAAGACCATCGGCCTCTATCGCACCAAGGCGAAGAACGTGATCGCGCTGTCGGCAAAAATGCTCAGCGATTTCGGTGGCGAGGTGCCGCGCACGCGTGACGGGATCGAGTCGCTGCCGGGCGCCGGACGCAAGACCGCCAACGTCGTGCTCAACATGGCCTTTGGCGAGCACACCATGGCGGTGGACACGCATGTCTTCCGCGTCGGCAATCGTACCGGGATGGCGCCGGGCAAGACGCCGCTCGAAGTCGAGCTTGGTCTCGAAAAAATGATCCCGGCCGAATTCATGCTGCATGCCCATCATTGGCTGATCCTGCACGGCCGTTATACTTGCCTCGCGCGCAAGCCGCGCTGCGAGGTCTGCCTGATCAACGATCTCTGCCGATGGCCGGAGAAGACGGTGTGAGAACGGTGTTCGGTCAAAGTCGTTTTGGGGGTCTATCGTGAGTCAGCAGGAACAAGTCTCGTTGCCGTCACCTGCCGCCGCTGCACCGGCCCCGCCACCAAAACCGACGCAGCGGCCGGCGAGCTCGCTGTGGAGCCGGCTCGCGATCCCGCTGTTCGCCGTCGTCGTCGCGCTCGGCTTCGTCGCACTGGCGACGCAGCGCTTCGACGAATGGGTCGGCAATGCCGTGGTCCAGACCACCAATGACGCCTATGTGCGCTCCGAGCTGACACGCCTGGCCAGCCGTGTCTCCGGCGAAGTGCTGACCGTAGGGGTCACCGACTTCCAGCGCGTCAGGGCCGGCGACCTCCTGATCCAGATCGATCCTGCCGACTACCAGGCGCAAGTCGCGCAGTCCGTGGCCGCGGTTGCCGCATCGCAAGCCGTGCTCGACAATCTGGGCAACCAGATCGAGCTGCAATATGCGACCATCGCGCAGGCCGAGGCGGCGCGGCTCTCGGCGGAAGCGCTCGAGGTCGAGGCCAAGCAGGAGCAGGAGCGCCAGCAATCGCTGACGCAGACCGAATCCGGCACGCGGCAGCGGTTCGAGCAGGCGGTTGCGGGTCTGGCCAAGGCGCAGGCCGATGTGCGCGCGAGCCGCGCCGTGATCGCGGCCCAGCAGCATCAGCTCGAGGTTTTGCAGGGCACCAAGAAACAGCGCGCCGCCGATCTCGACGCCACCAAGGCGACGCTGGCGAGCGCCAAGCTCAAGCTCGGCTACACGAAGATCGCCGCGCCGTTCGACGGCGTCGTCGGTGAGCGTCAGGTGCAGCCCGGCGACTACGTCAATATCGGCACCAATCTCATCAACGTCGTGCCGCTGCCAAAAGTCTATGTGATCGCGAACTACAAGGAGACCCAGCTTACGCATGTCGCGCCCGGCCAGCCGGTCGAGATCACCGTCGACAGTTTTCCGCGGGAGAAGCTGCGTGGCCGCGTCGAGCGCATTGCGCCGGCGACCGGCGCGCAGGTCGCGCTGCTGCCGCCGGACAATGCCACTGGCAATTTCACAAAAGTGGTGCAACGCATTCCCGTGCGCATCCAGTTCGACGACAACCAGCCGCTCTTGACCCGGCTCGTGCCCGGCATGTCGGTCGTCACCAGCATCGACACGAAGGCCGCGAATGGCGGCAAATGACGATGCAGGCCACGGGCCGGTCTCGCGCGGCGGCATCGCTCCGCAGCCGTTGTTTGCGGTCGCTGCCGTCCTGCTCGGTTCGTTCCTCACCAATGTCGACAGCCGCCTGAGCACAATCGGCCTGCCCGATCTGCGCGGCGCGTTCGGGCTCTCTTTCGACGAAGGCGCCTGGCTCTCCACGGCGGGCATCGGTTCGCAGATCCTCATCGCGCCGGCGGTGGCGTGGCTCGCGACAGCGTTCGGCCTGCGCCGCGTTCTCGGCATTCCGAGCCTCATCTACGCCGCGGTGTCGCTGATCATCCCGTTCGTGCGCGACTACCCGACCCTGCTCGCGCTCAGCGTCGTGCATGGCTTGTTGCTCGGCACCTTCGTGCCGGCAACGCTGATGATCGTGTTCCGCAATCTGCCGATGCGCTGGTGGTTGCCGGCGATCTCGCTCTATTCGATCCGCGTCGGCTTTGCGCTGGACACCTCGAGCGCGCTGGTCGGCTTCTATGTCGACCATCTCGGCTGGCAATGGCTGTATTGGCAGAGCGCGGTGATCGCGCCCTTGATGGGCCTGATGGTTTATCTGGGCACGCCGAACGAGCCGGTCAATCGCGTGCTGCTGCGCGAGGCTGATTGGGGCGGCATGCTGCTGCTTGGCGCGGGGGTCTCGATGATCTATGCCGGCCTCGACCAGGGCAATCGGCTGGACTGGCTCGGCTCCGGCACGGTGATGGCGCTGCTCGTGGGCGGTGGCGTGCTGCTCGTTGCCTTCCTCATCAACGAGTCACTGGTGCGCCAGCCATGGGCGCATGTGAACGTGCTGTTTTCGCGCAACATCGGGCTGTCGCTGGTGGTGATCCTGCTCTACACGCTGACGTCTCTTTCCAATTCATCGCTGGTGCCGAACTTCCTCGGCAATGTCGGTCTGCTCCGGCCTGAGCAAAGCGGTTTGCTGCTGCTCACCTATGGCGCGCTGCCGATGTTCGTGCTGGTGCCGGTGTCGATCTGGCTGCTCCGCCATTTCGACGCGCGCGTGGTGACGGTATTGGGCTTTGCCTGTTTTGCCGCCGCCAATCTCTGGGGCACCCAGCTCACCCATGACTGGGCCCGCGAGGATTTTGTCGGCATCGTGCTGCTGCAATCAGTCGGGCAGTCGCTGACGCTGCTGCCGATCATCATCATGGCGCTGTCGAACTCCGATCCGAGCCGCGCGACGTCCTTTGCCGCCTATATCCAGATCATGCGGCTTGGCGGCGCCGAGATCGGCGTGGCGCTGATGGGAACGTGGCTGCGCGTCCGTGAGCAGGTGCATTCCTTCTATATCGGCCAGAATCTTTTGGTCGGCGATGCCGATGTGGTGGGCAGGCTCAAGCAACTCGCCGATTACTTCGCCGCCCATGCCACCGGTCTCGCCCAGGCGCGCGCGGTCGGGACGCTTGCCGGACTGGTCCAGCGCGAGGCCAATGTGCTCGCCTATATCGACGGCTTCTGGCTGTGCTTCTGGCTGGCGATGGCCGCGCTCGGTTTCATCGCGCTGATCACCCGCGCCCCGCCCGGCCCGTTCACGCCGGCGCCGTTCGGCTTCGCCAAGATGCTGCTGCGCAAGTGTGGCGCGCAGGTCAGCTAGATGCAATGGCGGTTGGTTCGTTCAATCGTGCCGCGGGGGCGGTCACCTCTCCCGCTTGCGGGACAGGGAGCGCACTGCAATCACCGCATCTGCCGTGCCGGCTCGATCAGCTCGGGCCGCGGGCCGGACAGGCGCTTGTGCATGTGGACCATGAAGGCCATGGCGAAGATCGGCGTCGCCAGATTGACAATCGGGATCGAGACGAAGGCGGCGATGAAGAGGCCGGCGGTGAAGATGGTGGCCGCGTTGTCGCGCCGCATCGCCTTGGCCTCCTCCGGCGAGCGGAAGCGCATCGCCGCGAGCTCGAAATATTCGCGCCCCAACAGCCAGGCGGCGGCGAGGAAGAAGACCAAGAAGCCGGCGCCGGCCAAAAACACCAGCGGCAGCGCGACGAGATAGACCAGGATCGTCAGGAGCGCGGTCTTGATGCCCTCGGTGATCGCCTGGTTGAACGGCAGTGCAACGCCGGGCCGCTCGGCGGGATAATATTCGCGTTCGACGACATCGGCGACGTCGTCGACGAAGAAGCTCGCCACCAGCGAGGTGATCGCAGGCATCAGGAAGACGCTGCCGAACACGACGCCAAGACCGGCAGCAATCGAGATGATCCAGGCAAGCACTTCGAGCGAGGAATGCCAGCCGGGTCCGAGCAGGCCCTCGAGCCAAACCTCGCCATACGTCGCAAACCAGCTGAGCAGCCGCTGCAACCCGATCGCCAGCACGACGATCAGCACCAACGCAAGCCCAACCGATCGCCACAGGATCGAGCGCATCGGCGGCGACATCATTTGCGACAGCGCCTTGACGGCGGCATCCAGCATGGGGAACCCTCTCACGAAATCACCCGCGAGAGGTAGCCATGCCGGCCCGCTTCGGCAAGGGACGCTGACCAGTCGCCACCTGCGGCTTAACGTTCCGCCGCGATGCTGGCCCAGCAGGTGATGGCGCTGCAGACCGTGCTCCAGCGACCAAAACCCTTGTAGATCTGGGCGGCGACCTGCTCCTGCTGCTTCAGGGTGCCCTCGGCCTTGATCTGCGGGTCGGAGACATTGCGGATCGCGAGCCAGCGTGGCGCCTTGGTGCCCATCTCCTGGGCCACCAGGCCGAGAATGGCGTCGCCCATTTCGGAGACGTCGCCGAGCCCCTGGAGATGGAAATGATTGTCCGAGGTGTCGAAGCCGAAGAAGTCGGTGGTGACCACGGAGGAGGACAGCCCGCTCGGCTTCACCACAAAAATCTTCGGTGCCCTGGTGTTCTCCTTCGGCAATTGAGCGGCATTGGCCTTGAACAGCGTCTTGGCCTGCGTGAACTTCTTCGTCACGGCGGATTTGCTGGAAAAGTGCTCCTGCGCAAAAGGCTCCTTCTTGAACTTCGACAGGCAGTCGAAGCGCACGATCGGCGAGACCACGACGTCGCCGACCTCGAATTCCTTGCCGATGCCGCCGGCCGTGCCCGTGGTGATGACCAGCGTCGGCTGCACTTCGGTGATGATCTGGCGCCAGACGTCGACATTCGGCAATTGCGGGCCGTCCTGCGACATGTGCGAGTCGGATTTGAAGATCACGCATTTCTTCTTGCCGATCGTCGTGGTCCAGTAGGCGCCGAGCCGCTTCAGCTCCTTGGCCGGGCAGCCGTTGCGCATCTTCTTGGAGATCGTTGCGTAATTGTGCGTGTACGGCAGGTAATCGTTGCGCGAGTCCTTGCCCGGCGTCAGGACGCGGCTGAGTGCGTGGCCTTCGTCGACGGTCCAGGTCACGACCAGCACGTCGGCGCGCGGCAGCGGTCCCTTGCCGTTGCCCTTCGGCTTCGGGCCGGTCTGCGGCGCCAGCCCCTTCGGCCAGGGAATGTCGGTGAAGCGCGACAGCCCGGTCGAGGTCGAGAAGGCCATGAACTCGCGGCCCTCGGCGGATTCGGAATCGAAATCAATGATCTCGCGTCGAAAGTCTTCCGCCGTGACCCTTGCGGACTTCTTCACGGCCGCCTTCGCCACGCGCTTCACCGTAAAGGTATCGCGCGGCGGCGGTGTCGTGATCGGATCGAAACCGAGATTTCTCTCAACCCATTTACGGTCGGCCAGCATCGCATCCTCCGCAATTGACTTTGAAGAACATCTTTCATTGGTCGGCCAAGCGGGCCGATGGTTGCAATCTTAGATCGAAATCATGGGCGCCGAATGGTCCGAGCTATTGACCAATTCGGTGCCGGTTTGAGCCGGCGAAGTATTCGTCTGCCGAATAAGGATATTTCTGAAAAAACGTGGCTCATTTCCTGAACCAATTCGCGGCTGAGATTACACCTACAGTTGAGATGCGACAATCTGCCTTCCAATCACAAACGGAGGAAGTCATGGCAAGCGTTCGGCTCGTGCCAAGAGCACGCAGCCGGCCGACGTTCCCTCCTCCGTCATTGCGAGGAGCCCTTCCGACGAAGCAATCCAGAATCTCCCCGCGGAGGCAGACTGGATTGCTTCGCTACGCTCGCAATGACGAGTCGAGAAATCGTGCCTACATCGTATCCAGCGGCTTGCCGCGCACGTTGGGGCCGAACAGCGTCATCGCGATCACCACGATCAGCATCGCCACGGTGATCAGGCCGAACACGCCGGTGACGCCGGCCTCCTTCAGCATGTAGGCGACGATGAAGCCCGAGAACGTCGCACTCAACCGGCTCATCGAATAGACAAGGCCGGAGGCCTGCGCGCGGATCTCGGTCGGAAACACCTCGGTCTGGTAGGCGTGATAAGCGTAGGACATCGTGGTGTTGCAGGCCGTCAGCAGCACGCCGCAGACGATCAGCAGCGCGGGCTCGGTCAGTTGCGCGAACGCCATGCCGAAGATGATGATGGCGATGCAGGCACCCGCAATGATCCAGCGCCGCTCGAACTTGTCGGCAAAGCTCGCGGCGAGCAGCGGCGCGATCGGATAGGCGAACGCGACGATGAAGGAATATTGCAGGCTCTTGGTGACGGTGATGCCCTTCTCCACCAGCAGCGTCGGCACCCAATTGGCAAAGCCGTAGAAGCCGAAAGCCTGGCAAAAATTGAACACCATGAAGAGCACGACCAGCGTAAGATAGGGCGGGCGGAACAGGTCGGCGAAGTTGACGCGCGCGACCTGCCGGACTTGAAGCGCAGGCGACGTCGCGGGCCGTGTGCCGGCACCACCGCTGGCGGCCTCCAGCGAGCCGAGGATGCGAAGCGCCTCCTCGTTGCGGCCGTGCCGCGCCAGCCAGAGCGGGCTCTCGGGCAGGAACAGGCGGAGCACCCAGATGATCATGCTGGCGGCCGCCCCGATCAGTACCACCCAGCGCCAGCCTTCGACACCATAGGGCGCGAGCGGCACCAGCCACCAGGCGAGAAAAGCGACGACGGGCACGGCGATGAACATGATCGACTGGTTCACCGCAAAAGCGCGGCCGCGTATCCGGCTCGGCACCAGCTCGGTGATGTAGGCGTCGATGGTGATGACCTCGACGCCGATGCCGATGCCGGCGAGGAAGCGCCAAAACAACAAGCCTTCGGGAGAAGTCTGGCAGGCCATGATCACGGACGCAGCCGTGTAGCTCAGCAGCGCATAGGTGAAGATCGCGCGGCGTCCAAAACGGTCGGCGAGGAAGCCGAGGAAGAAGGTGCCGACGAACAGTCCGGCAAAAGTCGCGGCGACGAAGGCGCCGATGCCGGAGAAGCCGAAGAACGCCGTTGTTGTCGTACTCAGGAGCCCGCTGCGGCTCAGGCCCGGGGCGATATAGCCGGTGAGGAACAGATCGTAGATCTCGAAGCAGCCGCCGAGCGAGAGCAGGATGACGAGGCGCCAGACATAGGATGTTCCCGGCATCGCCTCGAGCCGCCGGGAGATTTCGTCAGGTACGGATGGCGCAGCGCCGAGCTCAAAGCCTGTGTCGATGCCGACAACGCTCATGATGTCCTCCCCGTGGCGCGCAAATCGCGCGCGTTTCCCGGCGGCTCATCTCTGTTGCTTGTCGCAAGCTCTGCCGGATCGCGCCATGTTGGCGGGTCAGGAGTGGAAATCCAGAAGAACATATCGATGGAAGCGTTCGAGATTTTCGAACTCGGCGTTCTCTTACCTCTCCCCGCTTGCGGGGAGAGGTCGGATCGCTCTTGCGATCCG
>NZ_JADPJH010000010.1:334521-337777 GCF_023073315.1 Bradyrhizobium sp. 1
CTAACCCTCTCCCCGTAAGAACGGGGAGAGGGAACAGAAGCACCGCCTCACCCCACCAGCTCCGCTTGCCAACCCCCGCTGCGCACCTGCTCGGCGATCAATCCGAGCATTAACCGTCGCATCTCTTCCATCGCATACGTCATCGGACGGTTGCGCAGGCGGCAGAGATAGAGTGTGCGGGTCAGCTTCGGCTCGATCACCTTGCGTGCGACCAGGCGGCCGGCCGCTAGCTCCTCCCGCGCGAACAGTTTTGTCGCGATGGTGCAGCCGAGCCCTTCCACCAGCGCGCCGGTCATCCCGGTGATCGAATTGGCGTGCAGGATGGCGCCGCCCTCCAGCCGCTTCAGCAACACCGGATCATCCAGCAGCGCGCGCGAGGACAGGCCGAGGCCGTAGCGCAGCAGGATCAGCGGCAACCGATTCAGCTCCTCGAACCGGATCGGGGTCTTGCCCTTGCCGACCAGCTTTGGAATGCCGACGAGGAACATCTCCTCTTCGAGCACGGCTTCCGCGATCAGCTCCTTCTCCGACGGCGGATTGTAGACCAGCGCCAGATCGACATTGGAGATCATCAGGTGCATCAGCGTCGCGCCGGACAGGCTCTCGGTGAGCGACAGCTTGAGCTTGGGATATTTGGTGAGAACAATGCGCATCAGCTCCACGCCGATCGCCTTGACGCCGGAATTCGCCATGCCGATCGAGATGTCGCCGGCAATGACGCGGGCGCCCTCGCGCACCTCGGTCTCGGCCTCCGCCATCGCGCGCAGGATGATGCGGGCGTGCTCATAGAGCCGCTCGCCGGCGGCCGTCGGTTCCATGCCGCGCGGCTTGCGCTCGAATAGCGGCGTTGCAAATTCGGCTTCCAGGTTCGAGATATGATGGCTCAGCGCGGACTGCGCGACATTGACCTGGTCAGCCGCGCGCGACAGGTTGCGCTGCTCGTAGACGGCGATGAAATAGCGGAGCTGGCGCGAATCCATGTCGATCTAGCGTTCTAGAACTGCGAAGGTAATCTTCGACAGATTATATTTTTCAGAAGGCTTGTGAAGGCCTAGTCTTCGATGGCCGAACGAACAGGGAGTGCCGCATGACAGGGACCGGATTGCCGCTCGAAGGCGTGCGGGTCGTCGAGATGACCCACATGGTCATGGGGCCGACCTGCGGCATGATCCTGGCGCAGCTTGGTGCCGAGGTGATCAAGGTCGAGCCGCCCGCCGGCGACAAGACACGGAGTCTGGGTGGCATGGGGACGGCGTTCTTTCCGCTGTTCAACCGTGGCAAGCGCAGCGTGGTGCTGGACTTCGAGAAGCCGGAGGATCGTGACACCATGCACCGGCTGTTGGATACGGCCGACGTGTTTCTCGAAAATTTTCGCGATGGCCAGCTCGACAAGCAGGGGCTCGGGCCCGAGGACCTGCGCCGCCTTCATCCGCATCTGATCGTGGCCGGCCACAAGGGCTTTCTATCCGGCCCCTACGAGCATCGCCCGGCGCTCGACGAGGTCGTGCAGATGATGTCGGGACTCGCCGCCATGACCGGCACCAAGGAGAAGCCGCAGCGTGTCGGCTCCTCCGCCAACGACATCATGGGCGGCATGTTCGGCGTGATCGCGATTCTGGCGGCGCTGTACCAGAAGCGCGGCGGAAAGCGCGACGGCGCCGACATCCGCATCGGCCTGTTCGAGAACTGCCTGTTCCTGGTCGCCCAGCACATGGTCGAGTACGAGATGACCGGCAACAAGCCGCGCTCGATGCCGGAGCGCGAGCACGCCTGGCCGATCTACGACATCTTTGATGCCGCCGGCGATGGACGCATTTTCATCGGCGTCGTGACCGAGGGGCACTGGCAGAGCTTCTGCCGCGAGTTTGGCCTTGCAGATCTTCTCGATGATCCCGCCTTGCGGACCACGACCGACCGCATCCTGGCGCGGCCGCGGATTCTTCCGCGCGTGGCCGAGATCATCCGGCAGTGGAACGTCGCCGAGCTGTCGCAAAAGCTCGATGCGCTCAACATCTGCTTCTCGCCGATCAACCGGCCTGAGGATCTCCTGACCGACCCGCATGTGCTGCGGCCCGGTGGCCTCGTCACCAACATCACCGCCGACGGCAAACCGTTCCATGTGCCGGCGCTGCCGCTCGAATGGAACGGCAGCCATTTCGGTGAAGGCCTGAAAGTCGCGCCGCTCGGCGCCGACACAGCGGCCGTTCGCGCCGAGATCGATAACAACGACGTCACGTCAAAAGCCGCTGGGAGGCGCGCATGAGCCGGATCGAGACGATTTACCCCGCGGACCGCGTCAGCCTGCGCGAGGTCGGTTTGCGCGATGGGCTCCAGCTCGTGAAAAAGATTCCCTCAACCGAAGCGAAGCAGCGCTGGGTGCGCGAGGAATATGCCGCCGGCGTGCGGCATTTCGAGGTCGGATCGTTTCTGCCGGCAAAAACCTTTCCGCAGTTCGTCGACGTTCGTGACGTCGTTGCGGCGGTCGCGAGCCTGCGAGGTGCTCATGGCGTCGCGCTCGCGCTCAACGAACGCGGCGTCAACGAGGCCCTCGAATCCGGTGTCGGCGAGATCGCGTCGGTGGTCTCGGCCACGGAAGAGCACAGCCAGGCCAACGCCCATCGCTCGCGCGACTCCGCGATCGCCAATGTGAAGCGGCTCTGCGAGATGCGCGATGCCAGTTCTCACAAGCCGCTGGTAAATGCCGCGATCTCGATGGCGCTGGGCTGCTCGATCACCGGCGCGGTCGATCCGGTGGAGGTGCTGCGTCTCGTCGACAAGTGCCTGGAGGCCGGCGTCGATTTCGTCGCGATCGCCGACACCGTTGGCTATGCCGGGCCGAAGCAGGTCGCCGAGTTGACGCGTGCCGCGGTCAAGCTTTCCGGATCGAAGCCGATCTGCATCCATCTCCACGACACCCGCGGCATGGGCATCGCCAATGCGTCCGCCGCGCTGGACGAAGGTGCGCGCATCCTCGACGGCTCACTCGGCGGCCTCGGCGGCTGCCCCTTCGCGCCGGGCGCGACCGGCAATGTCGTGTTCGAGGACCTGGTGTTTCTCTGCGAGAGCAAGGGCTTTGCGACGAGCATCGATCTGGAGAAGCTGATCGCGGTGCGCAGGATCTTGCGCGAAGAGATGCCAAACGAAGCGCTGTATGGCGGGATGGCGCGGGCCGGTTTGCCGAGCGGGAGCGCTGCGAAGGCGGCGTGAGCTTTTCTTCCCTTCTCCCCTTGTGGGAGAAGGTGGCGCGAAGCGCCGG
>NZ_JADPJH010000010.1:337787-475150 GCF_023073315.1 Bradyrhizobium sp. 1
AGCTCGAAGAGGAGTAGTTGCGGAGAGATACCCCTCACCCGTCTCGCCGCTATGCGGCGAGCCACCCTCTCCCACAAGGGGCGAGGGTTTGCACCGTCTGCGCGGCAAGCCTACTCATGTCGATGCCCATGCTTCCGGGCCTTGGTCGGCTTGCCTTCCCCCGTTGGAATCATCACCACGCGCCCATACCGCACACCGCGTTCGGCGATGATGTGATCGGCAAAGTGCTTGACCTCGTCGGCCGAGCCCTTCAGCGCCGTCATTTCCATGCAATTGTTCTCGTCGAGATGCACATGCAGCGTGGCGAGGGCGAGGTCGTGGTGGCCGTGGAATTCCTGCACCAGGCGCTTCGAGAGGTCGCGGGCGGCGTGGTCGTAGACATAGACCAGGCCGGCGACGCATTGGCCGGTCTGCGCGGTGTCCTCGGTGGACTGCTGCAGCCCGGCGCGGGCGAGGTCACGGATGATCTCGGAGCGGTTCTGATAGCCGCGTGCTTCGGCCGCGGCATCGATTTCCGCCAGAAGATCGTCCTCGATCGTGATCGTAATCCGCTGCATCAGGCCCTCTCCGCGTGCCGCTCTTTCTTACCTCGCCCCGCTTGCGGGGAGAGGTCGGAATTCAAGCGTAGCTTGAATTCCGGGTGAGGGGGACTCTCCGCATGTCCAACTGTCACCAGTTATGTGGAGACGCCCCTCACCCCAACCCTCTCCCCGCGAAGAGCGGGGCGAGGGAGCACACCTATGTCTCACAGCCACGTCGCGCGAAGCCGCAGCGCGTTGCCGACCACGCTCACCGAGGACAGCGCCATCGCCGCAGCGGCGATGATCGGCGACAGCAACACGCCGAAGGTCGGATAGAGGATGCCGGCGGCGATCGGGATGCCGGCAGCATTGTAGATGAAGGCAAAGAACAGGTTCTGCCGAATGTTGCTCATCGTCGCCTGCGATAGTTTTCGCGCGCGGACGATGCCGACAAGGTCGCCCTTGAGCAGGGTGACGCCCGCGCTCTCCATCGCCACATCCGTGCCGGTGCCCATCGCGATGCCGACCTCGGCCGCTGCCAGCGCCGGTGCGTCGTTGACGCCGTCGCCGGCCATCGCGACGCTGCGGCCGGCCTTTTGCAGCTTTGTCACCACCGCGCTCTTCTGGTCCGGCAGTACCTCGGCCTCGACCTCGGCGATGCCGAGCCGGCGCGCCACGGCCTCTGCCGTGGTGCGGTTGTCGCCGGTCAGCATGATCACCTTGATGCCCTCGGCGGCGAGCGCTTTCAGCGCTTCCGGCGTCGAGGCCTTGACCGGATCGGCGATCGCGAACAGGCCGGCAAGCCGGCCATCGACGGCCATGTTGATGACGGTGGCGCCATCGCCGCGCAGGCGCTCGGCCTCCGCGTCGAGTGCCCTGGTGTCGACCCCGATCGAGGCAAAGTATTTGGCATTGCCGAGTACGATGGTCTTGCCCTCGACCTTGCCGGTCGCGCCCTTGCCGGTTGGCGAGTCGAACGCGTCGACCTGGCCGAGCGCGAGCTGCTTCTCCTTGGCCGCGCGCACGACGGCGTCGGCGAGCGGATGCTCGCTGGCGCGCTCGACGCTGGCCGCAAGCCGAAGAATGTCGTCTTCCGCAAATCCGGATGCCGGCACGATCGACACCACCTTGGGCTTGCCTTCGGTCAACGTGCCGGTCTTGTCGACGACGAGCGTGTTGATCTTCTCCATCCGCTCCAGCGCCTCGGCGTTCTTGATCAGCACGCCTGCCTGGGCGCCGCGGCCGACGCCGACCATGATCGACATCGGGGTCGCCAGGCCCAGCGCACAGGGGCAGGCGATGATCAGGACGCTGACGGCGGCAACGAGGCCGAACGCCAGCCGCGGCTCCGGCCCGAACCAGGCCCAAGCGCCAAAGGCGATGATCGCAACGGCGATCACAGTCGGCACGAACCAGCCCGCGACCTGATCGGCCAGCCGCTGGATTGGCGCCCGCGAGCGTTGCGCGTCCGCGACCATCTGCACGATCTGCGACAGCAGCGTCTCGCGCCCGACCTTGTCGGCGCGCATGATGAAGCTGCCCGACTGGTTGAGCGTGCCGGCGATGACCTTTGCACCTGTTTCCTTGGTGACCGGCATGGACTCGCCCGTCACCAGCGACTCGTCGAGCGAGGAACGTCCCTCGAGAATAGTACCGTCGACGGGAACCTTCTCGCCGGGACGAACGCGCAGCCGGTCGCCGGCATGAAGCGTATCGATCTCGACCTCATGCTCGCCGCCACCGGCATCGACGCGGCGCGCGGTTTTTGGCGCGAGCTGCAGCAGCGCCTTGATCGCGCCCGACGTCGCGTCGCGGGCGCGCAGCTCCAACACCTGGCCGAGCAGCACCAGCACGGTGATGACGGCGGCGGCCTCGAAATAGACGGCGACCGCACCTTCATGGCCGCGGAAGTTCGCAGGAAAGATCTGCGGCGCAATGGTGCCGATCAGGCTGTAGACATAGGCAACGCCGGTGCCCATCGCGATCAGCGTGAACATGTTGAGGTTGCGCGTCAGCAACGACTGCCAGCCGCGGACGAAGAACGGCCAGCCGGCCCAAACCACCACGGGCGTGGCGAAGACGAGCTGGATCCAGTTCGACAGCACAGGATCGATCCAGTTGTGCGGGCCGGCAAGATGTCCGCCCATCTCCAGCACCACCGCCGGCAGCGCCAGCACACCGCCGATCCAGAACCGCCGCGTCATGTCGGCGAGCTCCGGATTGGGCCCGGTCTCCAGGCTTGCGATCTCAGGCTCCAGCGCCATGCCGCAGATCGGGCAGCTGCCGGGTCCGACCTGACGGATCTCCGGATGCATCGGACAGGTGTAGATCGTGCCGGCGGGCATCTCCGGCTCGGGCGCTTTCTCCTTCGCAAGATACTTTGCGGGATCAGCAGCGAATTTGGTGCGGCAGCCGGCCGAGCAGAAATGGAAGGTCTCGCCGTGATGCTCGAAGCGGTGCTTCGAGGTCGCGGGATCGACCGTCATGCCGCAGACGGGATCGAGCACCTTTGCCGTCGCATCGCCGTGGTCATGATGATGGGTGTGACCTGCATGATCGCCGTGTCCGCCGCAGCACGAGGCGGCTGCCGGTTTCTCGCTCGGCGGTGCCGCGGCCTTGCTTGAACAGCCGCATCCGGAATGAGCATCCGAGTTGTGCTGATGCCTGTGTTCGGCGTCGTTCATTCCCATGCTCCGGCCTTGTCGTTCAGGTCTTGCAACCTATACCCTAGGGGGGTATATAGACCCCATGCGCAAGGACATCAAGGCATCCGTCGGAAAACGTCTCGGCCGGATCGAGGGCCAGGTTCGCGGCCTGTCGAAAATGGTCGAGGAAGACCGCTACTGCATCGACATCGTGACGCAGATCTCGGCGGTACGCGCGGCGCTGCGCCGCGTCGAGGAGGAGGTCCTGAAGGACCACGTCGCCCATTGCGTCGAGCACGCGATATCGAGCGGTGACAAGGCGGGCCAGCGCGAGAAGATCGCGGAGCTGATGGCGGTGATCGGGCGAGTGGAGCGGTAGGGTTCCACTCCCGTCATTGCTTCGCTACGTTCGCAGGGACGACAGCGGGGCTACGCCGCCATCTCTCGTGCGCGTCCCCGCGCCCGGTACATCGCGAGCTCGTTCAGCAGCACGAAATGGTCGGAGAACGTGACCGCCATCTCCGCGGCGGCCTCAACCATCACTTGCTCAGCCGAAGCTTCAGCCGGCGCTTCTTCGTCAACCGCTTCAGGAACGAGCGGCGGCGCACCGAGCGTTTCTGGAAACACCCCGAATGAGCCTGCTACCTCCTCGAGCGGCTTTTGCTTGTCGGCCCAGTGCAGGGCCGTGTAGTCGAATCCATTGACGATGGTCGGCTTGACCACCTCGAAATAGGGCGAGATGTCGAAGTCGCGCGGCATGTACAGCGAGGAATCGCGGATGTGCAGGATCTCGCGGCGGGCGGCGCGGCTGCCGGCCTTGGTGATCTTCGGCAGGATCGGATAGCGCACGGCGTCGAAGGCCTGCGCGATCAGCGCGGAGCAGATGATCTTGGTGGGATCGCCCGATCCGATCGAGATCATGCGCCGCCGCCAGCGCTGCGGGATCGGCAGCGGGAACAGGAAGCGCATCAAATCGAGGATGTTCTTGGTGTCGTAGCCGAAGCCGATGCGGTTGATCGCATAGCGGCAGACCGTGGTGCGGTCCTCATAGGACAGCCCGACCGGACGGCAGACCCGGGTGTGATAGGGAAAATATTTCGACAGCGGCGCCGAGGTGACGCCTTCGCCGATATTGGCCTCGATCAGCACATGCGGCTCGCCATCGGGCTCCGCGGCGCCTTCGACCGGACCGACATAGAGCGCACCATGCGACCAGGTCGACTGCGTCAGATATTTGATGATGCCGGAGATGCGGTTGTTGCCCTCGACCAGCAGCACGTCGCCGGGTTCGATGACGCCACGCAAATGCTCGGGGTCGCTCGGCGTGAACGGCTCATAGCCCGGCACCTCCTTCGAGAGGTACGCGGCAATCAGCTTGCCGACTGAGTCCAGGACCGTCCCCATTTCAAACTCCCCACGGCCTTTTCCGGCCGTCTTTTCTCTTTCTCTATCATGGTCGAAACGTATTGCCATTCGGTTCATCAGTCTGTGAGATCAAGCACGATTGATTCACCATGATAGTTGCCGTGCAACATCAGATGCGGCAAGGTTCGCTGGCTGTTCCCGTTTGCCGCAAGTCTCCGGAAACCATGACATGACAATCACGCGCCGCGGTTTCCTATCGGCGTCGGCGGGCTTTGCTGCGATGCCGGTCCTGCGCGCGGCTGCCGCACCCCTGCCGCGCGAGGTTGACATCGTCGTGATCGGCGCAGGCGCTGCCGGGATCGCTGCGGCGCGGCGCGTCATGGCGGCCAATCGCAAGGTTGTGGTGGTCGAGGCGGCCTCGCAGATCGGCGGCCGCTGCATCACGGATACGACGACCTTCGACGTGCCGTTCGACCGTGGTGCGCGCTGGATGCACAATCCCGAGACCAATCCGATGATCCGGCTGGCGCGCAATGCCGGGTTCGATGTGGTGCCGGCACCATCGGGCCAGAAAATGCGCATCGGCCGCCGCAACGCGCGCGCCGGCGAGACCGAGGAATTTTTGGCGGCGCTGGTGCGCGCGAACCGCGCCATCGACGAGGCCTCGCGCGGCAAGCTCGATACATCTTGTGCCTCCGTGCTGCCGAAGGACCTCGGCGACTGGGCCGGTGCGGCCGAGTTCATGCTGGGCGCGAGCTTTGCGGGCAAGGATTTGAAGGAGCTGTCTGCGATCGACAAGGCCCGCGCGCAGGACCGCAATGCCGCGATCGGCTGCCGCCAGGGACTGGGGACGCTGATCAGCAAGCTCGGCGAGCAGGCGCCGGTGGCGCTGTCGACGCCGGCGAGCCGGATCGTCTGGAGTAATCGCGACGTCAGTGTGGAGACGCAATCCGGCAAGATCGCCGCGCGCGCTGCCATCATCACGGTCTCGACCAATGTGCTGACATCGGGCGCAATCAAGTTCGCACCCGACATCCCCAAGCGCACGTTGGACGCGGCGTCAAAGCTCACCCTCGGCAGCTACGATCACATCGTGATGCAACTGCCCGGTAATCCGCTCGGCCTGTCGCGCGATGACATCCTGATCGAGCAGAGCAATTCGACCCGCACGGCGCTGATGTGCGCCAATATCGGAGGATCCTCGCTGTGTTCGATCGACGTCGGCGGCTCGTTCGGCCGAGACCTCTCCGAGCAGGGCGAGAAGGCGATGGTCGCCTTCGCAAAGGAGTGGATCACGAAACTGTTCGGCAGCGAGGCCGCGGCCGCCGTGCAGAAGACCAGCGTCACGCGCTGGAATGCCTCGCCCCTCATCATGGGCGCAATGTCGGCGTCGTCCCCCGGCGGTCAACTCTCGCGAAAGGTTTTGGCGGAGCCGATCGGCAATGTGTTCCTCGCCGGCGAAGCCACCCACGAGACGCTGTGGGGCACAGTCGACGGCGCCTGGGAAAGCGGTGAGCGCGCCGCGGATGCGGCCTTGCGCAAGATCGGCGCGCTCAAGGACGAGCCGGCCGATGTGCCGACGCAGTCGACCAAGCGCCGCCGCGCACCGCGGCAGTAGGCAATTAGCGCAAGATCCCGTCCAGCACCGGCAATCCGGCGACCACCGCGATCGCAATCAGCACGTAGCAGATGCCACGAAACACCTTTTCGCTGGCGCGGCCGAACAGCGATGCACCGAACGCGACGCCGATCGCATAGACCGGGCCGACGATGAGCGAGAGCACGAGCGACTCGCGCGAGATCAGGCCGGTCGTCGCATAGCTGACCATCGAGAAGAAATCCGACGCACCGAAGAACAGCAGGATGTTGGCCCGCGCGACGATCGATGCAACGGGGCGGCCGAGCCAGTAGCCCACGATCGGCGGACCGCCGGTCTGCGCCAGCCCGCTACAGAAGCCGGAGAGGCCGCCGATGCCGACCGACAGCCAGGCGTGATCCTTGCCGCGATAGCGCCAGCCCGACAGCAGCAGAAGCAGGAGCGCCGCGACGAAGCAGGAGATGATCCAGCGCGTTGTGACGGGCTCGAGCACGCTGAGGAAATAGGTCCCGACGGGCACGCCGACCAGTGCGCCCAGCACGATCACGGCGGTGGCCTTGCGGTCGGCCTTCCGCCACGCGTCCGGCAGCAGCGGCGCGGCCGCGACGAAATCGATCACGAGCAGCAGGGCAGCAACCAGCCGCGGCGCGGCGATGCTGCTTGCCAGCGGCATGAAGATCAGCGCCGAGCCGAAGCCCGAGAAGCCGCGTGCAGTGCCGGAAACAAAGGCGACGGCGCAGAGCGCCATCGCAATGGTGAGGCTGACGTCCTTGGGAAGGAAGTCCGTGAGACTCATGCTTTTATTTCTTGAGCATGATGTTGTCCGAAAACCGCTTCACACTTTTCGGCATCATGCCCGCAAGGTGCCGCCGGTCTTCTTCGTGACCTCGGCGACAATCTTCGTCGCGACGGCTTCGATCTCCTGGTCGGTCAGGGTCTTCTCGCGCGGCTGGAGCGTGACCGCGACCGCGATCGATTTCTTGCCGTCGTCGATGCCCTTGCCTTCATAGACGTCGAACACGTTGACGCCGGTGATCAGCTTCTTGTCGACGCCCTGCGCGGCACGCACGATGTCGCCCGCCTTCACGGCACGATCGACGATGAAGGCGAAGTCGCGCGTTACAGGCTGGAAAGCCGAGAGCTCAATCGCCGGCTTGGCGCGCGTCGGCTTCTTCTTGGCTTCGGGGATGCGGTCGAGGATCACCTCGAACACAACAAGCGGACCGTCGGCACCGAGTGCCTCGAGCGCGCGCGGATGCATCTCGCCGAAATGGCCGAGCACGTTCTGCGGCCCGATCTGGATCGTGCCGGAGCGGCCGGGATGCAGCCAGGCAGGTCCACCGGCGACGATCTGAAGCGCCTGCATCGGCGCGCCGGCGGCCGCCAGCACCGCCAGCGCATCGGCCTTGGCGTCGAACACATCAGCCTGCGCCGAGCCCGTCCAGTGCCGTCCCAGACCTTCCGAGGAGGCAAAACCGCGACGCACGCCGCTTGCCGTCATGAACTGATCCTCCGGACGGTCGCCTTTGAAGATCTGGCCGACCTCGAACAGCGCGACATCGCTCACGCCGCGATTGGCGTTCGCTTGTGCGGCCGCGATCAGGCCGGCAAGAAGGGTCGGGCGCATGTCGGAGAGGTCAGCCGCGATCGGATTGGCCACTTCGAGCTCGCGCTGGCCGCCGCCGAACAGTTTCGCCGCGGACTTGGTGATGAAGGACCAGGTCACCGCTTCGATGATGCCGCGGCTCGCGAGCGCGCGCCTGGCGCGGCGGGTGCGGAGCTGAAGCGTCGTCAGCACAGGTTTGCGCGCGTCCTCGCCGCGCTCGAACGGCGTCATCGGCACCTTGTCGACGCCGTAGATGCGGACGACTTCCTCGACGATGTCGGCCTTGCCGTGCACGTCGGAGCGCCACGAGGGCACCGCGACTTTCACCATCGGCCCCGGCCCCGCCATCATGAAGCCGAGATGGGTCAGGATGCGCTTCATCTCGGGTTGCGGTACTTCGATGCCGGAGAGACGCTTGACCTCGGTGAGCGGAAACTCGATCACGCGATCGTCGCCGAAAGTCTTGCCGACCACGACGTTCTCTGACGGCGACCCGCCGCACATCTCCATCACCAGCCTGGTCGCGAGCTCCAGCCCGGGCACCATGAAGGCCGGATCGACGCCCCGCTCGAAACGATATCGCGCGTCGGAGTTGATGCCGAGCTTGCGGCCGGTCTGGGCGATGTTGATCTCGTTCCACAGCGCCGATTCGATCAGCACGTCCGTCGTGTTCTCGTCGCAGCCCGAGGCCTCGCCGCCCATGATGCCGGCAAGCGATTCGACGCCGTGCTCATCGGCGATCACGCAGATCGAGGGATCGAGATTGTAGGCGCGGCCGTCGAGCGCGAGCAGCGCCTCGCCGTCGCGGGCGCGGCGCACGACGAGATTGCCCGTCACCTTCTTGGCGTCGAACACGTGCAGCGGGCGTGCGCGGTCGTAGGTCAGGAAGTTGGTGATGTCGACCAGCGCGTTGATCGGACGCAAGCCAATCGCGGTCAGCCGCTTCTGCAGCCATTCCGGCGATGGGCCGTTCTTCACGCCGCGCACGAGACGCAGCGCAAAACCCGGACACAGCGCGGCGTCCTCGACCGTGACCTTCACCGGACACGGGAATTCGCCCTTGATCGGCTTGATCGTGGGATCCTTGAACTTGCCCATATCGGCGGCGGCGAGATCGCGCGCGATGCCGTGCACGCCGGTGCAGTCCTGCCGGTTGGGCGTCAGGTTGATCTCGACCACGGGATCGCCGAGCGCGGCCCATTCGGCATAGCCCGCACCGATCGGTGCGTCCGCCGGCAATTCCATGATGCCGTCATGGTCGTTGGAGATCTGGAGTTCAGCCGCCGAGCACAGCATGCCGCGGCTCTCGACGCCGCGGATGGTGCCGACGCCGAGCGTGATGTCCTTGCCGGGAATGTAGGTGCCGGGCGGCGAGAACACGCTGACCAGGCCTGCGCGCGCATTCGGCGCACCACACACGACCTGCACCGGCGCGCCACCGTCGCCGGTGTCGACCATGCAGACGCGCAGCCGGTCCGCATTCGGATGCTGCTCGGCCGAGATCACCTTCGCAATGGTGAAGGGCTTGAGCGCCTTCGCCTTGTCCTCGATGTTCTCGACCTCGAGCCCGATCATGGTGAGCTTCTCGGCGAGTTTTTCGAGCGGCTCATCAGTGTCGAGATGATCCTTCAGCCAGGAGAGGGTGAATTTCATGGCTGCTTGCCTCGGCTCTTGTCGGTGATTTCGGTGTGGTCTTGGGCGGCATCAATGTTCCCTCCCCCCTTGTGGGGGAGGGTCAGGGAGGGGGGTGAGCCGCGGGCTCCGGCCGTAGCTGCCTGGCGGATCGCTTCAACAACACCCTCAAGGTTCGTCATCACCTGCTCATTGCTAAACCGCAGAACTTGAAATCCTTCAGCGGCGAAGAAAGCGTCGCGACGCTCGTCCTTCTTCAGACGTTCCTCGAAATCGTGAGATTCTCCGTCGAGCTCAATGATGAGTTTTGATGAGAAACAGACGAAATCGGCGATGTAGTTTCCGATCGGTGTCTGGCGTCGGATGCCGACGCCATCCATGCGATTGGCTTTCAGGTAGCGCCATAGCAGCGTTTCCGCACGCGTCATCGTCTGGCGAAGCTGCTTTGCCCTGCTGCGTTGACGGTCGTTGACGACTGCGTGCGGCATCCGCGGCTACCCCCCTCCCTGACCCTCCCCCACAAGGGGGGAGGGAACGGAGAGAGTCTTCCTGGAAATGCTTCCGTTGCCGGAGGTCACGAGCTCAATCCTCCCGCAAGCGTCGGCACTTCGAGCGGCTTGAAGCCGTAATGGGACAGCCAGCGGACGTCGTTGTCGAACAGCTGGCGCAGATCGGCGATGCCGTATTTCAGCATGGCGATGCGGTCGATGCCCATGCCCCAGGCGAAGCCCTGGTACTCGTCGGGATCGATGCCGCAGGCACGCAGCACGTTCGGATGCACCATGCCGCAGCCGAGAATCTCGAGCCAGTCCTCACCTTCGCCGAAGCGGATCTCGTCCTTGCCGCGGCGGCACTGGATGTCGACTTCCAGCGACGGTTCGGTGAACGGGAAGAACGACGGGCGGAAGCGCATGTTGATGTTATCGACCTCGAAGAACGCCTTGCAGAACTCGTGCAGGATCCATTTGAGGTTGCCGAGATGCGAATGCTTGTCGATGACGAGGCCTTCGACCTGGTGGAATTGCGGCGTGTGGGTCGCATCCGAATCGATGCGGTAGGTGCGGCCCGGGCAGATCACGCGGATCGGCGGCTTCTGGCTCAGCATGGTGCGCACCTGCACCGGCGAGGTGTGGGTTCGCAGCAGCATGCGCGAGCCGTCCTCCTTGGGATGGAAGAAGAACGTGTCGTGCATCTCGCGCGCCGGATGGCCTTCCGGAAAATTCAGCTTGGTGAAGTTATAGTCGTCGGTCTCGATGTCGGGACCTTCGGCGACCGAGAATCCCATGTCGGCGAAGATCGTGGTCAACTCGTCCCAGACCTGGCTCAGCGGATGGATGCGGCCCGCCTCAGCCGGCGCGTCGCGCAGCGGCAGGGTGACGTCGACGGTTTCCGAAGCGAGCCGCGCATCGAGCGCGGCCGATTTCAGCAGGTCGCGCCGAGCGCCGAGCGCCTCGGTGACCTTGTCCTTGGCCTGGTTGATCGCCGCACCTTGCGTCTTGCGCTCGTCGGGCGACATCTTGCCGAGCGTGGCAAGCAGTGCCGAGATCGAGCCCTTCTTGCCCAGCGCCGCGACGCGCACGGCTTCAAGGGTGGCTTCGTCGCCGGCGGCGGCGATCTGGTCGAGGATGGATGTTTCGAGCGTTGCGAGGTCGGACACAGTCAAATCCTTGCTGCTAAATTCGGCTGGGTTGTCGCCGCCGGAAGGCCGTAACGTCAAGCAAAAAGCCGGTCATTTCGGGCCTGGACCAGCTGGGTTGAACCTCACGCGGGGGCCCGGCACCAAGGGGGATACGAGGAGACTTTCGCGATGCTTTCGAAATCCTGCCTGGCTGTTTTTCTTGCCGTTCCGGCCGTGATCCTGTCGGTCGCCGGCACCCCGGCGCGCGCGATGGTCTGCATGGACAAATCCATGACGCTGGACGAGGTCGTCGACACCATCAGTGCTCAGAAGAGCTGCGAAAGGGCGATGAAAATGTTCAGGGATTGCGAATTGACCGCGAGCGGCGACGTCCAGCTCGGCGCCGCCGTCGAAAAGAAATGCGAGGCGGACTTCATGTCCGGCCTCAATGCCGCGCGGAAGCACGCCTACCAACGCGAGATGCGCGTGTGCGACGGCAAGTACCGGAACAAGTCCGGCACCATGTATCTCTCGTTCACGGCATTTTGCCGGGCGGAGGCCGCCCAGCGTTACTCGCAACGCGCGCTGAAGGCTGCGGGCCGGAAGGCCCGCTAGCGCAGGCTTCAGGCTGCGAGCGCAGCTTTGGCCTTCTCGGCGATCAGCTGGAACGACGCGGGCTCGTTGATCGCGAGATCCGACAGCACCTTGCGGTCCACGGTGATCCCGGACTTGGCCATGCCGTCGATAAATCGGCTGTAGGTCAGGCCGAACGGACGAACGGCAGCATTGATGCGCTGGATCCAGAGCGCGCGGAACGTCCGCTTCTTGCGCTTGCGGTCACGGAAAGCATACACCAGAGCCTTCTCGACGGCCGGCTTGGCGGTGCGGATCGTATTCTTGCGGCGGCCGCGGAAACCCTTGGCGGCCTTGTAGACTTTCTTGTGCTTGGCGTGGGAGGTCACACCGCGTTTGACGCGAGCCATGACAAATTTCCTTCAGAGATGACTTGGTTTTCGGATCGCCGCGCGAGGTGCGGCGGAGATGGCAATGATCTTCGACGATCTTGGACGCGATCAGGCGTTCGGCAAGAAGTACTTCTTGACGTTGTCGCCGTCGGTCTTGAACAGCACCGCGGTGCCGCGAAGTTGACGGATCTGCTTCTTCGTCCGCTTGATCATGCCGTGACGCTTGCTGCGATGAGCGAACATCACTTTGCCGGTGGCAGTCACCTTGAAGCGCTTTTTAGCGCCCGATTTGGTCTTCAGCTTGGGCATTTTGCTCTCCTATGGCCATAACAGAATGCCGCCCGTGAAGGCGGCTGGCCGTCTAAAATGCTCGTTAGAGCGTTGATTGTGCTCAGGTTTTTACGAACTAGCGCAAAACCCGCACGAAACACCGCCGCGGCAGCCCTTAATCAGCCGGGCGATGAAGGCTGGGCTTATGACAGAGGACGGGCGAATTGGCAACGATGAACCGCCGGAACTTGGCTAGCGACTATCCGGAATTGCCACCCCATATGTCCAAGCCGTGTCGCCTGGAGCAGGACCAAAATGGCCCATTCTTCCCAATCGCTTTCCTCTCTAACTGATCTTGCCTGCTCGCGCCGTCTGGCGCGCTTGTTGGCGCCCTTGGCCGTGCTTGCCATGGCCGCACTGCCCTCGACTGCCGATGCCCGCGTCGGCGGCTATGACGGCGTCTGGAACGTCACCTTCGCCACCACCCGGGGCAATTGCAGCTCCGGCTACAGCGTCCCCTTCACCGTGACAGGCAATCGCGTCTCGTCCGCCGGCGGCGGCCGGGTCTCCGGCACTGTCAAGCGCGGCGGCGCCGTCGCGGTCGAGGTTTCGGTCGGCGCGTCGCATGCCCATGGCGGCGGCAGGCTCGCCGGTGTGAACGGCGCCGGCTCGTGGAGAGGCATCATTTCCGGAGACCAGTGCAGCGGCACCTGGCAGGCGACAAGGGGCTGATAGGGCCCGCGGCTCGCATGATCCCTTAAACGAAACGGCCCGCCGGAGATCCGGACGGGCCGTTGAATTCTCAGTCCTGACGAGCTGCGCTCAGCGCGGCGCCAGCACCATGACGACCTGACGGCCCTCGAACCTGGCGTCCTGCTCGACCTTGGCGAGCTCGGCGACATCGGTCTTGATCTTGTCGAGCAGCTTGGTGCCGATCTCCTGGTGCGCCATTTCGCGACCGCGATAGCGCAGTGTGATCTTGACCTTGTCACCCTCTTCGAAGAACCGCTGCATCGCGCGCATCTTCACTTCGTAATCGTGGTCGTCGATCATCGGGCGGAGCTTGATCTCCTTGATCTCGACGACCTTCTGCCGCTTGCGGGCTTCGGCAGCTTTTTTCTGCGCGGAATACTTATACTTCCCGTAGTCCATGATCTTGCAGACGGGAGGGCTGACGTTCGGCGAGATCTCGACCAGATCCATGCCGGCTTCCTGTGCCATGCGGATGGCCGCAACGGTCTCGATCGTGCCTTGGTTATCACCGGCCTGATCGATCAGCTGGATCTGCGCATTGCGAATATCATCATTGATGCGCGGCCCGTCTTTGGCGGCAGTGGGCGGCGCTTTATTGGGACGGCGAATGGGTGGTTCTCCAAGATTGTGAAAGAAGCAGCTATTTTGCAGGAAGATGCGTTTGCCGGCAAGCAATTCGCTCGAGCGGGAAGCGAAAAACCCTCAAATGCGAGGCATTTTGGCCACGCCCATGGGCACGCTGCACGACATAGACACCTTGCTTCTGTTCCGCAAGCGTCCCAAAGGACAATGCCGACGTCCGGTTGCGCCGCGGAACACCCCAAGACGGCTCAAACCGCACAGCCAGGGTAAACGTTCCATGACCAATGCAAGTCCAGGTGCAAGTCCTGATGCAAGTCCCGAGGCCGTGCTCGGCTTCATTGATGTGGGCGAGGGCCCGTCCGCACGGAAAATCGCGGTACGCAGCCGCGCTGGCGGGGGACCGGGTTTGGTCTGGCTCGGTGGGTTCAAGTCGGACATGCAGGGCGGCAAGGCCGTGGCGCTGGACGCTTGGGCCAAGGACCACGGCCGCGCCGTGGTCCGGTTCGACTATTCCGGCCACGGCGAATCCGGCGGCGATTTCGCCGATGGAACCATCGGAAGCTGGCTCGAGGATAGCGTGGCGGTGTTCGAACGGTTCTGCGACGGCCCGCAAATCCTGATCGGCTCCTCCATGGGCGGCTGGATGGCGCTGCTGCTCGCGCGCGAGATCAGGAAGCGTTCCGGCAAAGCGTCGCTGGCGGGCCTCGTGCTGATCGCGCCCGCGCCGGACTTCACCGAGGAGCTGATGTGGAAGAAATTTTCAGCTGAGGTGAAGAAAGAGATCGAGACCAAAGGCTTCTGGCTGCGTCCGTCGGACTATGGCGACGGCTCGCCCTATCCGATCACGAAGAACCTGATCGAGGAGGGCCGCAATCATCTCGTGCTCGGCACCGCCATCGATCTCGGCTGCGCCGTCCGCATCCTGCAAGGCGCGCAGGACCCCGACGTGCCCTGGCAGCACGCCTTCGCGCTGACACACCGCCTGCCGGCCGACGACGTCGTACTGACCATGATCCAGGACGGCGATCACCGCCTGTCCCGCCCGCAAGACATTGCCCGCATTCTTGCCGCGGTGGCGGAGATCGGGTGAGAATGTCTTTCTTCCTTCTCCCCTTGTGGGAGAAGGTGGCGCGAAGCGCGGGATGGGGTTTTCTCCGCGGAGATAGACCCCTCGCCCAAGTGAACGCGTGTCGACGAGCGGAGCTGCCCTCTCCCACACGGGGAGAGGGCGCAATAAGAAACACCGGGAGGCAAGAATGCCCACGAGCGCCATGCTGCGCGCCTTCTGCGACGCCGTCGAACAGCGCAACGGCCGTGCCTTCGCCGACCTGTTCACCGAGGACGGCGTCTATCACGATGTCTTCTACGGCGCCTTTTCAGGCCGCGACGAGATCGCCGCGATGATCGACGAATGGTTCTACCGCACGGCGACCGATTTCCGCTGGGACATGCACGATCCCGTCACCGACGGCACCACGCTCTATGCGCGCTACACCTTCAGCTATCGCTCGACATTGCCGGAAGCAGGCGGTGCGCGGGCGATGTTCGAGGGCGTCGCGATCATGACGCTGCGCGACGGCAGGATCGTGAACTATCACGAAGTCGCCAACACCGCGCCGGCGTTCGTCGATCTGAAGTTCGCGCCGGAGCGCATCGCCAAGATCGTCGGCAAGCAGGGCGCGGAGTTGAAGGCGCGGCCGGAAATGCAGCGGCATCTCGCCTGACGGCAGAGCCATTACGGTGACGCCGGCTTCGCCATCGGCTTGCGCTGCGCCAGCGCCGCGACCGTGGCGGTGCCGATCGGGCCCTGCTCGTCATAGAGCCAGCATTCGCCGATTGCGACGCCGTCGGTGGCCTGGTGGTTCACCACGTCGAACCCGATCCAGTTCGTCACCGGCAGACGGTGCAGATAGATCGTGACGTCGCTGTTGATGTAGCCGAGGCCCTTGTCGCCGGCATTGGCAAACGGGCTGGCGAAGTCGGCACCAACGGCGACATGGACGAACGGCGTCATCGGCACGCCCGCGACCAGCTCGCGCACCTCGCTCATCCAGAGTTTTCGCGGCCCGAGCGAGCCCATGTGGCCGACGATGGGGCGCGTCGTCCATTTCCCGTTCATGCCGAGCCTGGGATCGGTCGGCTTGGGAATGTCGGCGGGCTTTGGTACGTCCCAGTTCGGCGGCGACCAGACATTGCCGTCCGGATTCTGCGTCCGCCGCAACAGCTGGCAGGAGGCACGCGCCATGCTGACGCCGCCGGAGATGAACTCCGCCTCGACCACGCGGATACGCATCCCGTCGCGCACCAGGCGCGTCGTCACCTCGATCGGCTTGTCGATGGTCGGCAGCCGAAACATGTCGACGGTGAGCCGCGCCGGCACGAGTTCAGGGCCCGAATGGCGCTCCTCGATGGCGAAGCCGAGCAGGCCGATGATGACGCGTCCGTGCAGCGATTTCGGATCCCATGGACCATTCGCGACTTCCGTCGGGTGGAATGTGTCGCCGTCGCGGGTGAAAAAAGGCATGTTTGTCATGACGCGCGACTTTGCGGGAACGCGCGGGGAAATCAAGGGTGGCGGCGAGAGGTCAGGGGCGCGCACTGCGCACGACACAACTGCTGTCGTGGTCCGCGAAGGCGGACGATCCAGTACTCCGAGGCAGTTGTGATTGAGTCGAGAAGCCGCGGCGTACTGGATGCCCCGCCTTCGCGGGGCATGACACCAAGAATCAGGAACCTGTCTGCCACTCCTCGCGCACGCTGTCGTCGCGCTCGTCGGCAATGGCATTCGTCCTGATCGCCGCGAACTCTTCATCAGGCAGCAACTGCCCCAGCGCCCACACCGCAGCCCCGCGCACCAGCGCGCTTGCATCATCGAGCAATCGCCGCGCCTCCTGCGCCAATACCGCATCACCGGAGTTGCCGATCGCAATCAGCACGTTGCGCAAAAAGCGGTCGCGGCCGATGCGCTTCACCGGTGACTTCGTAAACAGCGCGCGAAACGCGGCGTCATCGAGTTGTGCGAGTTCGGCAAGCGTCGGCGCACGCAATTCATCACGCGCCGCGAGTTTTGCCTCACGTCCCTCCTGCGCGAACTTGTTCCAGGGGCACGCCGCGAGGCAATCGTCGCAGCCATAGATGCGGTTGCCCATGCTTTTGCGAAATTCGCGCGGGATCGGTCCCTTGTTCTCGATGGTGAGGTAGGAGATGCAGCGCCGTGCATCGAGCTTGTAAGGCGCGGTGAACGCCGACGTCGGGCAGATGTCGAGGCACGCCTGGCACGAGCCGCAATGATCGATCTCGGCGCCGTCGGGCGGCAGCTCGAGCGTGGTGTAGATCGCGCCGAGAAACAACCAGGAGCCGAATTCGCGCGAGACGAGATTGGTGTGCTTGCCCTGCCAGCCGAGACCTGCAGTCTGCGCCAGCGGCTTCTCCATCACCGCCGCGGTATCAACGAACACTTTGACTTCCGATGGCGCGGTCGCGACCAGCCAGCGGGCGAGGGCCTTCAGCCGCTTCTTGATCAGGTCGTGATAGTCGTCGCCCTGCGCATAGACCGAGATCGCCGCGCGCGTGCGCTGCTGCAGGATTTTCAGCGGATCAGAATCGGGACCGTAATTGACGCCGAGCATGATCACCGAGCGCACGTCGCTCCACAGCCCGCGCGGATCGACGCGGCGCTCCGGCTGCGCCGCGAGCCAGTCCATGTCGCCATGACCGCCGGAGGCGATGAATTCGAGAAAATGCTTGCCGGCGCTCTCGATCGTGCCTGGTTCGGTGATGCCGATGCAGTCGAAGCCGAGCGCGCGCGCCTCGCGCGCAAGCGCCGCCTTCAGTTCGGTCGGATCGGAGTTCAGAAATCCAGGTCCACGTAGGTCCGCGACGCCGGCACGCCGGCCAGCCATTCGCTCAGCAGCGGGCGGAACGACGGGCGGGATTTCACCCGCGCGTACCACGCCTTTGCCGCGTCGTCCTCGCTCCATGGCACGTCGCCCAGATAGTCGATCGCCGAGAGATGCGCCGCGGCGGCGAGGTCCGCGTAGCTGATCCGGTCGCCCGCGAGGAAGTTACGCGTCTGCGCCAGCCAGCCGATATAGGCGAGATGATAGCGCACGTTTGCCTTGGCCGCGCGCATCACGTCGGCCGAGGGCGCGCCGCCGCCATTGTCTTCGCTCATGAAGCGCTTGTAGATGCGCTCGGTGACGAGAGGATGCGAGACCTCCTCGAAGAATTTTTCGTTGAACCAGGCCATCAGCCGCCGCACCTCGACGCGCTCAGTGACCGTCTCCGGCATCAGGCGCTTGGGTCCCATCGCGGCGCCATAGACCTCGTCGACATATTCGGCGATGATGGCCGCGCCCGGGATCGGCGGCTGCTCGTCGTCCAACACGACCGGCGTCGTGCCGGCCGCATTGAGCAGCAAAAATGCCTCGCGCCGTTCCCAGCTGCGCTCTTCGACCAGCTTCAGGTCGAGCCCGTATTCGCCCGCGATCAGGCGGATGAAACGCGAATGCGGGCAGAACGGATGATGAAACAGCGTAAACATGAAGCCTTTGACTATTTGATGGTGCTTAAGAATCCATCAATGTTTGTGCGGCGCCACACTAGTCTTTCAAAACCGCGAAGCAAGGGCGTGAGGCCGCATTTTGCGATTGCGAGAGAGGGGGGAATAGGCGAGAAGAGCCCCGCTTTTCCAGCGGAAATGGACCGTAAATATGTCAGATGCAATACGGGCAGTGATCCTCGGCATCATCGAGGGTGTGACCGAGTTCCTTCCCGTCTCCTCGACCGGCCATCTGCTGCTCGCGGAGCGTTTCTTCCATCTTGGTGAAGGCGCGTTCTGGGATTCGTTTACGGTTCTGATCCAGCTCGGTGCGATCCTCGCGATCGTCGTGCTGTACTTCAAGAAATTGTGGGACGTCGCGATCGGCATGTTCACGGGCGACGCCGATGCGCGCCGCTTCGTGATCGGCGTGCTGGTGGCGTTCCTGCCCGCCGTCGTGGTCGGTCTCGTCGCCGGCAAATACATCAAGAGCATGCTGTTCAATCCGTGGGTGGTGTGCTTCTCGCTGATCGTCGGCGGCGCCATCCTGTTGTGGGTCGACAAGCTCGATCTCAAGGCGCGCGAGCATGACGCCACCAAATTTCCGCTGCTGATGTATCTCTATATCGGCATCGCGCAGTGCATCGCGATGATCCCGGGCGTGTCGCGTTCCGGCGCCAGCATCGTTGCCGCCATGTTTCTGGGCGCCGACAAGCGCGCGGCGGCGGAGTTCTCGTTCTTCCTCGCCATCCCCACCATGATCGGGGCGTTCGCCTACGATTTCTACAAGAACCGCTCCGAGATGACGATGGATCACATGGGCATCGTCGCGATCGGTTTCGTGGTGTCGTTCATCACCGCGATCATCGTGGTGAAGACGTTTTTGACCTATGTCACCCGCCACGGCTTCACGGTGTTCGCCTGGTGGCGCGTCATCGTCGGCACGCTCGGCCTGATCGCCCTGGCGCTGGGCCGTTAACCTCTCGAAAACTCACTGACGCGCCTCAACGCAATATAAGCTTTTGATCGGTAGGCAGTTTCCAACGCAAGGCGCGTCGCGCCTTGCACAGGAGCTAGGCCATGACCCTCGTCAGCGGCTGGGGGCGCTTCCCGGTCGTCGATAGCGATGTGCTGCGTCCGCGGTCGTTCGAGGCCGTTGGCGAAGCCGTGGTGACCGGCTCCGTGGCGCGGGGCAACGGCCGCGCCTATGGCGATGCGGGAATCGGCGCTGTCAGGACGATCGGGATGACCGGGTTCGACCGGGTCAGGTCGTTCGATCCGGCAACGGGCCGCATTCGTCTCGAAGCCGGCGTCTTGTTGTCGGATCTGATCGACACCTTTGGCCCGCGCGGCTTCCTGCCCTTCGTCGTGCCGGGCACACGCTTCGTCTCGGTCGGCGGTGCCATTGCAGCCGACGTCCACGGCAAGAACCATCATTGCGAAGGCGGCTTTGGCCGCTACGTCGACAGCATCTTGCTGCGCACCGGTCAGGGCGAGACCATCGAGGTCTCGCGCGAACAGAATTCCGATGCCTTCTTCGCGACCGTCGGCGGCATGGGCCTCACCGGAATAATCCTCGAAGCGACGATGCGGCTGCGGACGGTTGAAACCGGTTGGATCCGCGAGCGGGTGATCTCCGCATCCGATCTCGACGTCGCGATGCGCGCGCTCGATGCGGGCGATGCCGCAACCTATTCGGTGGCGTGGATCGATTGTGCCGCGCGGGGGCGCGATCTCGGCCGCTCGCTGATCTATCTCGGCGAGCACGCCGGCACGGACGAGCTTGCCGACGGCGCCGCTGCATTCCCCGTTGGCAAGAATCCCGGGCTCGCGGTGCCCGTCGATCTGCCGTCGATGACGCTGAATCGTTACAGCATCCGCGCCTTCAACGAGCTCTACTACCGCATGGGCGCTAGGCGCGCCGGCGGCGATCATGTGGTCTCGCTCTATCCCTATTTCTTTCCGCTCGACAGTATCGCCGACTGGAATCGCATCTATGGCCGGCGCGGCTTCCTCCAGCATCAATGCGTGATCCCGGAGCAAGGCGCGCGCGCCGTGCTCGGCGAGATCCTCGACCGCGTCACGCGGCGCGGCGATGCTTCCTTCCTCGCGGTGCTGAAGAAGCTCGGCCAGGGCGACGGCATTTTGTCGTTCCCACTGCCCGGCTATACGCTGGCGCTGGATTTCCCGGTGAAGGGCGACATTCTGAATTTCCTCGACGAGATCGATCGTCTCGTCGTGGCCGCCGGCGGCCGGCTTTATCTCGCCAAGGATGCGCGCCAGTCGCGTGCGACCTTCGAGGCCGGCTATCCGGCTTTGCAGCGCTTCAACGCGATCCGCAAATCGCTCGACCCCACGGGACACATCCGCTCAAAACTTTCACAACGCCTGTTCGATGAGGTTTAAACCGTGACGTCACGCAAGACAGTTTTGGTGCTCGGTGGCTCCTCCGATATCGGCCGCGCCGCGGCGCGTGCCTTTGCGAAAGCAGGTTACGATGTCGGGCTCGCAGGCCGCGACGTCGCCGCGCTGGAGCCTGACGCCGCCGATCTGCGCGCGCGCTACAATATCGAAGTCGGTCTCAGCAAATTCGACGTGCTCGACACCGCCTCGTTCGATGGCTTTGTCGGCGGCCTTCCGGCGCTGCCCGATGTCGTCATCTCGATCGTCGGCCTGCTGGGTGTGCAGGAGAACGCCGAGAACGATCTCGCGCATGCCACCACGATCATGCGCACGAACTACGAAGGCCCGTCGCTGATCCTCGGCCTTTTCGCGGAGAAGTTTTTGGCCCGCGGCAGCGGCACGCTTGTCGGCGTGTCCTCCGTCGCAGGCGATCGCGGCCGCGCCTCGAACTATGTCTACGGCTCGGCGAAAGCAGGCTTCTCCGCCTTCCTGTCGGGTTTGCGCGCCCGTGCGAGCCGTGGCGGCGTTCATGTCGTCACCGTAAAACCCGGCTTCGTCCGCACGAAAATGACCGAAGGCATGAAGCTGATCGGTCCGCTGACTGTGGAAGCGGCTGTGGTGGGCGATGCGATCCTCGCCGCCGTCGAGAAGAAGACCGACGTTGTTTACGTCAGCGGCAAATGGCGTCTCGTGATGCTCATCATCAAGACGCTGCCGGAAGTGGTGTTCAAGAAGCTGAAGTTTTGAGGCTGTCGCGGCAGCGGCAGTGCGCTCCCTCGCCCCGTTCTTACGGGGAGAGGGTTGGGGTGAGGGGCCTCTCTCCGCGGATGAGATCGTCGAGAGACCTGTACCCCCTCACCCGGATCGCAAGAGCGATCCGACCTCTCCCCGCAAGCGGGGAGAGGTGAAAGCCAGCTACAGCGTTTTCAGATACTCGATCAAATCGTAGCGCTCTTGCTCTTTCAGCACGCGGCCGATGGTGCCGTCCTTGCCGGGGCCTGGCGTACCATCGAACGAATGGCCGGCATTGCTGTTGCCGTACATCTCGGTGCCATCAGACGCTCGCGTCGAGAAACGCGACTGCCCGGTCTTGCAGCTCTCGCCGTCGGCGACCGCGAAGCCGACCTGCTTCGGATCGTAGTCGCGACCACCACCCATGCAGAACGATTTGGGGCGGTCGGCCGCAGGCGTCAGCATCCACCAGAGCGAGGGCACCGATCCGTTGTGCAGATAAGGCGCGGTGGCCCAGACGCCGTTGAGCGGGCGCGCGCGATACCAGGGCGGCGGCTCGTTGTTGTCGGCCGGCTGCGGACCGGGGTTCGGACAATTCTGGCGCTTGCCCCACCAGATATCCTGATCCGCCAGAGTGATCTTGGCGTCGTCCATCGCCTTGCGGCTGACGATGTCCACCATCACCATCAGGCCGACCGAGTACGGCATGTCGGTCGAGGAAATGTCAGGCAGTTTGCAGTCCCACCAGGCATTGAGTTTCTGCGTGGGATCGAGCTTGAGAAAGCCCGGTACCTGAACCCTTCGCGTCGCCAGCACATTGGCCTGAGCGGGATCGGTCCCCATGCCTTTGACGCTCTTCTGGACCTCGTTCAGGAATGTCTCCTTGCCGATGGTCTCCCAGCGCGACGAGGACCAGATACTCTGGTCCGGAAATTCGGCGTCGAACTTGGGATCGTTGACCGGACCAAGATGGCATTCGACGCAGATCTCCGCATAGAGCTTGCGGCCGCGTTTGACGCGGTCCTCATCAATCTTCCACGCAGCATCGCCGAAGATGTCCGACGGCCATTTTGGTGATGTCAGTCCGGAGAGCTGCTTTTTCGGAAGGGGCGCCGAGCCCTTCAGCAGATCCTCGATCCAGTTCAGATTCTTGATGTCCATCGACGAGCGGAACAGCGTGTCCTTGGGCGCCTTGTCGGACAGATTGAGCAGTGCGGTGACGCCCAGCGCTTCGCCGGCGTTGCGGATCAGCGGTTGCTCGATGGAGGCGTCATATTGCGCGTATTTGAGCCAGGGCACGGTCCAGATCGGCGGGTAGCTGACCGGGGCGTCCTGGGCATGCAGGTTCTTTTCGAAGCCACTGAGGCCGCTGAGCGTCATGTCCTGGGCGAAGACCTGATTGCCGATGCGGTTGAGCGCGTCGAGACGGCCGTATCCTTCCTCCGTGTTCTCCTGCTTTTCTTCCTGCTTCGTTTTCGGGTTGAGCCTCGTCTTGCCGGCGATGGTTTTCGCGTAGGTCTTCTCCCAGTCGACCAGGAACGTGCCGATCGCACTCAGCTTCTGCTTCAGCGCATCGCGGTCCGCATCGCTGGCGGAGGGGCCGAGCACGCGGTCGGCGAAGCGCTTGAAGCGACCCGGCACGATAAGCGTGTAAGCGATCGACAGGCCGGTCGTGACCTCGAGCTTTCTGAGGTCGGTCATCGCCGGGCCGCCGTCGAAGCGGATGTCGATGCCTTTGTAGTGGATCTGGCCGGTGTGGCAGGCGGCGCAGGTCAGGCCGATCCGGTCCTCGCCGAGTTGGCCGGTCGCAGGATCGCGCACGCCGGTCATGCGCGCAAAACCGACCGGCAGGCCGCCGATATTTTCAGCCTGGGCGCCCCAGTCAACCGGCGGATCCCAAAACCGTGCCGGCACCGGCTTCGTCTTGTCGTAGACGTTGGCATAGCCGAACCGGCGCAGCGTGGTGTCGTCGGTGTTGAGCGTCTGCGGGCTCGGGATGAAGCCGAAGCGCTGCAGATGGTCGCTGTCGTGCAGCATCCCGGGCTTTGCGAAGAAATGAAGCCGCGGCTGCTCGAGCGCCATGAACCAGCTATAGGGCACCGGGAAGGTCGCGGTGCCCTGGCTGGCGTGATGAAACCAGTGCCGGTCCTCCAGCGCCCAGTTTTGCTCGAGCCAGTACGCGGCCCGGGGTTCGACAAGCTTCGGCAGTGGCGGCGCCACCAGGTCGCCGAGAATGCCGGGCAGCATCGGCTGGAATTGATCGGGAAAGCGCAGCGCCAACACGCCAAAGACGAGGAGCGCGGCGACGAGCCCGCCGGCAACGCGCAAGATCAGCGAGGGCGGGGTGACCGGCTGGCTGACGACCCGCTGGGTGACCCTGTCAGGGAATTTGCGCTCGTTGAACAATGTCCTCACCTCGGCCACGCTGAGATAGCGGTCGTCACCCTGGCCCTTGCCCATGATCTTGAGCAGGATCGGCCATTCGAATTTCATCAGGAGCGGGTAGTACCAGCGCGCTTGATTGCCGGCGCGCTTGAGATTGTCCTTCATGAAGGTCTGGATTTGCGAGGCGTTGAGGCCGACCTCGCTGCCGCCATCGGGATCGGCATAGCTGCCACCGAAACTGGCGAGCCGCGCGATCTGCTCCTCGTTGACGCTCCCGTCGACGCCGAGGATGCGCGAGCCGGCACCGAGCTTGTCGAGCGGGCCGCCGCGCAAGCCATTGAGCTGCACACCCCAGAAGATGCTTTGCAGGATGTGACAGGCGCCGTTGGCGATCAGTGCAACGCCGCGGACCTGGATGCGGGCCGAGGTCTTCTTCAGCCCAACCTCGCCGCCTGCATTCGCGATGGTCTGCGACACTGTCCGGAGCGGGACGGTGCCGCCATCGAGGAAACCTTCGCCGACGAGGCCGCGCAGGAACGGGCAGGGGTTGTTGGGGGAGACCTGGATCGAGGGATCGAAGGGCGGCTTCGAAGCGGGGTCATGCATGGCCCAAATTCCTGAAAACAGCGATTCGTGAAAAACCGACGCGCCGATCAAGCGCGGAAAGTCCTAACAAAACGACAGCAGGCTATACTACTTCAGCGTGTAACGAAGTGTGGCTGAATTCACTGTCGTGTCAATAAAAGGCGGCGCGAGATTGCCAAAGGACTGTTGAAGGCTCGCCGTCAGGACTCGGCGGCGCGTTTGACATCGCTCTGGACCAGGGTCAATTTGCCGAGCGGCACGCCGGCCTTCAGCAGACCTTCGCGGTAATGGCCGAGGTCCTCGGGCCGCTTCCAGTGGAAATTGCGCAAATGGCGGTCGACATTCAGGGTCGGGTAGTTGCCCATCAGCACGCCGGCGGCCTCGAAGGCCTCATCGTTCCGCCCCAATTGCGCCAGCGCCGCGGCACGGATCGCCAGCGCCTGCAGGTGGTTCGGGTTGATGTAGAGCTGCTCGCGGGCCCATGACAGCGTCGCATCATATTGGCCCAGCAGATAATGGCTGAAGGCGTTCAGCGCCGCCCATTGGTAGCGCGGGTCGCTGTTGTCGCGCTGCGCGGCCATCGAAAACAGCTCGATCGCCTCGCGATGCTCGCCGATCACGAAATGGCAGATGCCGAGCACGCCGCGCGCGCCCATGTCGTAGGGATTGAGCGCGACCGCGCGCTTGGCGGCGTCCATCGCAGCCTCATAATGTCCCTCCATCGCGTGGGCCCAGGACAGGCTCGAGAACGCGAAGGAGGAACGCGGGTCGAGCCGGACGCTGGTTTCGGCGAGGTTCATCGCCTCGGCCCACATCTCGCGCGTGCCCTTGACCCAGCCGAACTGGATGCTCTGGATCTGGATCGTGGCGAGATAAGCGTGTGCGATCGACAGCTTTGGATCGACCGCGATCGCCTCCCTGAACAGGTCGACGGCGTTGCTGAGGTCCTCCTTGGTCTGCCTGTAGTAATGCGACAGCCCCTTGAGAAAACGGTCCCAGGCGGTCACGTCGGTCGTGAGCCGCGCCGGGGCCGAGGCCTCCGCCCGGACGATCTCGGTGGCGATGGCAGCGGACAAATTGGTGGTGATCTCGTCCTGCATCGCGAACAGGTCGCCGATGTCGCGGTCGTAGCGGCCGGTCCAGAGCTGCTCGCCGGTCTCCGGCGCGATCAGCTCGGCGGTGACGCGGATCTTGGCGCCGGCGCGCCGCACCGAACCCTGGATCAGATAAGTCGCGTCAATCTCGCGCGCGATCAGGCGCGTGCCGGTGTTCCTGCCCTTGAAGGCAAAGGTCGAGTTGCGGCTCAGCACGCGATAGAAGGATTGCAGGGACAGCGCGTGGATCAGATCCTCGGTGAGGCCGTCGGAGAAATATTCGTCCTGGGCGTCGCTGAGATTGGCGAAGGGCAGTACGCCGACGATCGCCGTGCGGTATTGCTGCGAAAGCGCGGACGCTTCCCGGAGCTCGGGCGCGAGCGCCGGTGCGCCTTCCGGCGACCAGGTCCAGATGGCGACCGGATCCTTGATGTTCTTGAAGCGATGGTTGCCGCCATCGACCAGCGGCACGGTGAGATGCTTGCTCGCTTCCCTGTAGGCCTTGGCCGAGATCGCGAAGCCGCCGGGGCTCGCCACGGATTCGAGGCGGACGGCAATGTTAACGTCGTCACCGAACACCTCGTCCTCGTCGGCGATGACGTCGCCCATGTGGATGCCGAGCCGGAACTGCATGGCGCGCTCGGCCGGCAGATGATGGTTGCGCTCCGCCATCAGCGTTTGCATCGCGATCGCGGCCTCGGTGGCCCCGACGATCGAGGGAAACTCCAGCAGGAAGCCGTCGCCGGTGTTTTTGACGATGCGGCCGCCATGATTGAGGATGATGGGGTGGATCGCGCTGCGATGGGCCTTGAAGGCGGCATGGGTGCCGGCTTCGTCGTTGCCCATCATGCGCGAATAGCCGGCGACATCGGCGCAGACGATGGCGGCCAGACGTCTTTCCATATTCCGGAGCTCCAAGGGATCGTGGACCGGCCATGGCGTGGCAGTCGCCTCGAAATCCCGCATTTCAAGAACCCTGCCTTTATAGAGCAGATGAGGCCGAGCGAAAGTATGATCCGCATTGCAAATTCGAGGTAAATCCTACGCGATACCGGTGGTGGACGGGGACGAGCGAACCGACTAAGCCCTCCGCCTTGAGACGAGGAGCGGGGCGGCGGGGCACCTCACATGCTGGGCATTCACGAAATCTGGCTCTTCATCCTGTCGGGCATCTTGCTCAACATCACGCCGGGGCCTGATACGGTCTATGTGATCGGCCGCAGCATGCAGATGGGCTGGAAGGGCGGCGCCGCCGCGGCGCTCGGCATCAGTTGCGGCTGCTTTTTCCACGTCGCGGGCGCAGCGATCGGCCTTTCGGCCCTGCTGATGGCTTCATCCACCGCGTTCTCGATCCTGAAGCTGGTCGGCGCGGCCTATCTCGTCGTGACAGGACTTCAGATGCTGTGGTCGCGGCCGGTGCTGGCCTCAAGCATCGACGAGCCGGAACGGAGCTCGCTGCGGCGGGTGTCCTCCAGGGCGTCTTCACCAACGTGCTCAATCCCAAGGTCGCGCTGTTCTTCCTGGCCTTCCTGCCGCAATTCGTCGCAGCCGATGCCCCGCACAAGCCGCTCGCCTTCCTGACGCTCGGCCTGATCTTCATCTTTACGGGAACGCTGTGGTGCCTGGTGCTGGCCGCGTTCGCGGCAAAGGCCGCCAACCGCCTGCGCAGCTCCGAGGGCGCGATCGCCTGGGTCAACCGCGCGCTCGGCGGCCTCTTCATCTATCTCGGCATCCGCGTCGCCATGCTGGAGACGCGGTAGCTCATCCGAACGGATGACATGAGGCTCCGATCTTCTCTCAGGCAAACTCCTTCAGCAGCGCGCTGCCGGCGAGATACACGCCGAGCAAGATCATCGCGATCAGGAACCAGCGGCGGAACGCTTCCGCCGGCATCCGAGCCCGCACCGACTGGCCGATGAACATGCCGGCAAAGGCCATGACCATGCCGACGGCGCCCGGCACGGCATTGGCCGGCGTCAGCAATCCGCCAGCGGTGAGGTTGAAGGCAAGCGCCAGCGTCGCGGTGGTGAAGAACACGCCAAGCGCCTGCACCAGCTCGTCCTTCTCCATGCCGATCGCCTGCATGAACGGCATCGAGGGGATCACCTGCACGCCGGTCGAGGCCGAGATCACGCCGGTGATCACGCCGACTATGCCGCCGACCCATTTCTCATTGCGAGGGGCGACGCGGAACTGGAATTTGCTCAAGCCGATGATGGCGTAGATCACCAGCAGGATGCCGAGCACCACGGTGCCGTAGCGTGCATGCGGGCCGGTCAGCGCGCCGGCATTGAGCCAGCAGCCGATCACGGTGCCGATCATCAGCGGCCACAGCCTCCTCAGGATGTCGCGCAGATGGGGGCCGACAAAGGTCTGCCAGATGTTGGTGACGATGGCGGGCACGATCACGATGGCGATCGCGCGGCTGGGCGCCATGCTCACGGCGAGCAGGCCCATGGACACGGTCGGCAGGCCGAGCCCGACGACGCCCTTGACGAATCCGGCGACCAGGAAGACGGCAGCGATGACAATGAGAAGCGGGTCGATCATATCGGCCACATTGACCGAAGCAGCGCTCCGGCACAATCTGCAGGTTACGGAGACAGCCTTCGTCTGGAGCGAAAGCTGAGGAGACCTGCCATGCGTTTCGACCTCGTCGACCTCCAGCTGTTCATCGCCGTTGCCGACCAGCGCAGTATCACCCGCGGCGCAGAGCGCTCGAATCTCGCGCTGGCCTCGGCCAGCGCCCGGATCAAGGGGCTCGAGGACGCGCTCGGCGTCGCGCTACTCAAGCGCGGCCGCCGCGGCGTCGAGTTGACCGTTGCGGGCGAGAGCCTGCTCGACCATGCGCGGGTCGTGATGCACCAGATCGATGCCATGCGCGGCGATCTCGCCGGCTTTGCCAGCGGCGTGCGCGCCAGCGTGCATTTCCTCGCCAATACTTCGGGCCTGTCGGAGCATCTGCCCAAGGCGCTCGCCGGCTTCCTGCGCGAGCATCGCGACGTCGCCATCGACATCGAGGAGCGCGAGAGCACCGACATCGCCGCCGCCATCACCGCGGGCGCCGCCGATCTCGGTTTTGCTGCCGAGCACGCGTTGCCGGAGCATATCGAGCGTTTTGTGTTCAGCGAGGATCGCCTGACGCTGGTGACGTCGAGGCGTGGCCCGTTCGCCGGCCGCCGCCAGATCGATTTTCAGGAGGCGAACGATTGCGAATTCGTCGGGCTGACCAGCGCCACCGCGCTCCAAATGCACATATCGAAGCACGCGGCCCGCCTCGGCATGCGCCCGCATTACCGCGCGCGCCTGCGCGATTTCGATGCGATCTGCCAGCTGGTCTCAGCCGATGTCGGCGTCGCCCTGGTGCCGGAAGCCGCCGCCCGCCGCTGCGCAAAACTGATGCCGCTCGCGATGGTCCGCCTGCGCGATGCCTGGGCCAACCGGAAGCTCGTGATCTGCGCGCGCAGTTTCAAGACGCTGCCGCGGCCGGCCAAGATGCTGGTGGAGCATTTAAGGGCAGCGGCAGTGTGAGGTCGTGCGCTTATCGCGCGCTACTTCGCCGTCTCGACCCCGGCGTCCTTGATCACCTTCGCCCACTTCCTGGTCTCGTCGGCGATGAAGCTGCGAAAATGCTCCGGCTCATCGCCGATCAGCGTCGCGCCCTGCTGGGCGAGCTTTTCCTTCACCGCGGGATCCGCCATGGCCTTGGTCGCGAGGCCATGCAGCGCGGTGACGATTTCCTTCGGCGTGCCCTTCGGCGCGACCATGCCGTACCAGTTCTCGATGCGCAGATCAGGAAAGCCCGCTTCCGCGGTGGTCGGGACGTCGGGTGCCGTCGATGAGCGCTCGGGCGAGCCGACCGCGATCGGTCGCAGCGCGCCGGCCTTGACCTGCGGCAGCAGCACGGGGAGATCGAGGAACGTCATCTGCACCTGCTGGCCCAGCAGATCGTTCACCGCGGGCGCGGCGCCGCGATAGGGCACATGCACGATGTCGATCTTGGCCGTCAGCTTGAACAGTTCACCGGCAAGATGCGGCAGGCTGCCGGGGCCGGAGGAGGCGAAATTGAGTTTTCCGGGCTGCGCCTTGGCGAGTGCGATCAGCTCACTGACGTTTTTCGCCTCCACATTGGTGGCGACCACCAGCATTTCCGGCACGGTCGCAACCAGTGTTATCGGCGTGAGATCGCTCGAGGTGTCGTAGGCGACCCGCTCCATGCTCGGGCTGATCGCGAGCGCGCCGGCTGAGGAGATCGCGATGGTGTAGCCGTCGGGGGGAGCCTTCGAGACCGCATCGGTGCCGAGCACGCCGCCCTGGCCGCCGCGATTGTCGATCAGCACCGGCTGCCCTGATAGCTCCGACATGCGCTGGCCGATCACCCGGGCGATGATGTCGTTGGGGCCGCCGGCGGGGAACGGCACGATCAGCTTGATCGGTTTTGCGGGAAAATTCTGGGCGGAGGCGAGGGTGGGAAACAGCAGCAGGAATGCGAGCAGCAGCTTGCGCCGGTTTTTCATGCAGGCTCCTTCAAGCATGATCCGGAAAAGTGTGCAGCGGTTTTCCGAGAGGATCATGCGCAAACAATTAAGTGGCCTAACCGTTGAGCAGTTTCAGTGCTTCTTCGTGAACCCTGGCGTCGCCGGCCGCGATGATGCGACCGCCGCCCTGGGCCGGTTTGCCTTCCCAGGTGGTGACGACGCCGCCGGCGCCTGTCACGATCGGGATCAGGGCTGCGATATCGTACGGCTTCAGCTCGGTCTCGACCACGAGATCGACGTGGCCCGCGGCCAGCATGCAATAGGAGTAGCAGTCGCCGCCATAGCGCGACAGACGCGCGCCCTTCTCGATCCGGCCGAAGATGGCGCGGTCGCGCTCGTTCATCAGCAGCGGGCTGGTGGTGTAGGTCGTGGCTTCCGCGAGCGAAGCACAGCGGCGGACCTGGAGCCGGCGCTCGTCGGAGGGGCCTTTGTATGTGGCCGAGCCGTTGTCGCCGGAAAACCGCTCGCCGATGAACGGCTGGTGCATCATGCCGTAGACCGGCGTGCCCTTGTGCAGGAGCGCGATCAGCGTACCCCAGATCGGAAAGCCGCCGATGAAGGACTTTGTGCCGTCGATGGGGTCGAGCACCCAGACGTAGTCGGCGTCTTCCCGCTCATTGCCGAACTCCTCGCCGACGATGCCGTGCTGGGGGAAGCTCGCCTTGATCAGCCGCCGCATCACCGCTTCCGCGGCGCGGTCGGCCTCCGTCACGGGGTCGAATTCCCTGGTCTTGCTCTTGTCGTCGATCGACAGCGAGGTGCGGAAGAACGGCAGGATGGTCTCGCCGGAGGCGGTAGCGAGCCGTCCGATGAAGGCTGAGAAGTCGATCACCGTCACGGCGCATCCTCAAAACGAAAGTGGGGTGAAGCTCATCTCTGCCTAGCTCAATTCGCCTCTCGCGTGCAGCGCTGTCTTGATTTGCTCCCTGGTATTTTGGATGCCGAAGGCCGCTGCCTTACCTCGGTCATAGGTTGGCCAAATATCGATCATTGAGTTGAAAGCTTAGTTCCGAATTTGCCTTGTTGGTATGCAAATGACTATCAACCCATTGAATTTCCTTATCAAAGAAACTGAATCTGGGTTTCGCTATAAGCAAATGAGCCATGTGCATATTGCATGGGAAACAGCTCAAAAGCTCTTGCACTTTGTGCGTCGCGGCCGCATATTGTTGCGGTGCGGTAGCGCTTCTCGCGTTACTGCTGCCCTCCTTGGGCGTTTCCTCCCTAGACTTGGGCCGCTTCTTCATCAGAAGCGGCCCTTTTTTCTTTTAAGCATCGGTCTTCGTTCAGCGCGCGCAGAAACGCGAAGCGAAAACGCGTTCGCTCCCATCGCAGACGATCCAATCTATCGAAGAAAAGTTTCGCGTCTATTCCGCGGCGGCCTGGAACGGGCCGAGATCGCCGAACGGGATCGTCGTCGCCAGCACGTCGGCAAGCACGCCGAAATCGGACGCCACCTGCGCAAAGCGCGGACCGCGTTCACGCCGCCGCTCGTCCATATAGATCGCGCGGTTGAGCTCGAGCTGCACCGCATGCAGGCCGCTCGCGGGGTTGCCGTAATGCTCGGTGATAAAGCCGCCGGCATAGGGCTTGTTGCGGCCGATCGAATAGCCGAGCCCGGTCATGGTCTCCTCGACCCGGTCAGGCAGCAGCGGCGTGCAGCTGGTGCCGTAGCGGTCGCCGATCACGATGTCGGGCCGGCGCGGCTCGTCTCTGCTGACGCCGACCGAGGGCATCGAGTGGCAGTCCACCAGGACCACGGTGCCGAACATCTGGTGCACCTTGTTGATCAGCCGGCGCAGCGCGCGATGATAGGGCTTGTACAGCGTCTCGATCCGCGCCAGCGCGTCGTCGACCAGAATGCGCTCGCGGTAGATCTCCTGGCCGTCGCCGACCACGCGCGGGATGGTGCCGAGGCCGCCCGCGACCCGCATCGAGCGGGTGTTGGCAAAGCTCGGCAGCCGCCCGGTGAACATGCGCGGGTCGAGCTCATATGGCTCGCGATTGACGTCGACATAGGAGCGGGGAAAGTTGACCCGCACGGTCGGAAAGCCGCGCGCGCTGAGATGGCCGATCAGCTCGTCCATGAAGGAATCTTCGGAGCGCCTTAGCTGCGGCAGGTCGATCCGCGAGGCGCTCAGGAATTCGTCCGGATAGGTCGAGCCGGAATGGGGCGAGTTGAAGATGACGGGCGCGCGCCACTCGGCGGGCTCCATGATCTCGAAGGCTGGCGACACCTCGCCGTCAAACCGGGTCATCTTCTCAGGCTTCGTCCCTTCGCGCCGCACGACCGGGCATGAGCCCTGGATCGAATGATTCGGCCGTCCAACGGCTCTTATGTGTCGTCATTGTCCGGAATCACAACCATTCTGCCAAGCGAAAAGATGTGATCGGCGCTGGAACATGTCTTAACCGTGCGGGCAAGGAGGCGGGGACACGCCAGTGTGGCTCGATTGATTCGGGCCGCATTCGGGTTCACAAGGAGCCGGCAGCGCGAGCCGCGAAGGTAAAGATTTTCACCCCAAATTTACCCTCTGTCGGGCTTAGTGACCTCTGCTGAAATCCTCTGGGGATTCGACGTTTCCTGCCATGGCAAAAATCCTGCTCGCCGAAGACGACAACGACATGCGCCGTTTCCTGGTCAAGGCGCTGGAAAACGCCGGTTTTCAGGTCTCATCCCATGACAATGGCATGGCCGCCTATCAGCGGCTCCGCGAAGAGCCGTTCGAGATGCTGCTGACCGACATCGTGATGCCGGAAATGGACGGCATCGAGCTCGCCCGCCGGGCCTCGGAACTCGATCCCGACATCAAGATCATGTTCATCACCGGCTTCGCCGCGGTCGCCCTGAACTCGGATTCGGACGCCCCCAAGAACGCCAAGGTGCTCTCCAAGCCCGTGCATCTGCGCGAATTGGTCAGCGAAGTGAACAAGATGCTGGCGGCCTAAATCGGCCCCCTTCCGTCCTTGCACCGGCTCACTTGAGCCGTTATAGGGACCCGACCCGATCTAGACGACATCTAGGGCGCGTAGCTCAGCGGGAGAGCACTACCTTGACATGGTAGGGGTCACAGGTTCGATCCCTGTCGCGCCCACCATCCTTCGCTCGCGATAGCCGAGTGAAGGATGCCACGCCGAAGCCCAACGGGCGCAGGCGGGCTGCCGCCGCGAGCTACGGCCAGGCAAGCCACCAAGCAATCTCAACGCGAAGCGTGTCCGGCGTAGCTCGAAGAGCGTAGACGGACTGGAGCGTCACGCTCCTCTCGCTCGAACATGCCACCCCCCCTCCCAACGCCGGACCGCCGCTATTTCAGCTCCGTGTTCGCCACCGGCATGATGGAGGCCACCGACCAGCCGTTCGCATCCTGAACATAGGTCTGGCTGATCAGAAAAATACTCTGTTGTGGTGGCTTGCCGGGAAGGCCGCGCGTGAAGACGATCGGGACGAGGACCTGCATCACCTCGTTCGAGATCACGGCAACGCGGAATTTCGACATGTCGGGTTCGAGGTGCCAGGTACCCTCGTAATAGTCCTTGAAGCGGGCGGCGACCGCATCGCGCCCTCGCGTCTCGATGCCCCTCGCAAACAACAGCGTGGCCGGCGAATTCCAGAGCAGGGCCTTCACGTCATCCGCATTATGCGCATTCTGCGCGGCAATGAACTTCTCGAAGATGGTTCGCGCCTCGGCGTCATTTGCCGCGGCCAGCGCAGGTCCGGCCGACCAGACCGTCGCGCCGAGGAACAGCGCCGCGGCAGTCGCGGCAAGACGACGGCGCCGCGCCAATGGTCGTGGACTGACGCTGCCTGGAGACATCTCGGGTCGCATCGTGCTTACCTCTCGTCGTTTGCCGTCGGCATTTGAATGGTGTTCGTCATACCATTGATGGTCTCGCCGACGTTTCCTGATCGCACGATCGGCGGAAACCGTGACATCACGGATGCGTTGCTTCGGGCCATCGGATGTCGCGGGACGCAACGGGCATCCTCTCGCCGCCGACACCCAGTTGGGTTATGATCTCGTGGCGCCATCCCGGTACGATGTCATCCACGACGCAGGCTCGCCCATGAGTGCCATCCGAACGATCGGACTTGCAACGATAACGCTGGTGCTGATGGCGTCGCGCGCTGACGCTGCGATCATTGACTGGCAAGCCGAGCTCCAGCGCTGCCGTGAGCTGCGGCAGAATGTGGCGCCGCTGCTTCATGCCGGCGAGGGGATTTCCGCCGTCGGTCGCTCCAACCGGTCCGTCCGCCGTTGCATCTGGATCCAGCGCATCGCGGTGCGCAAGAAGATCCCGGGCGCGGAGGCGTGGTAGCACTCCGCCACGGCGCGCGCAGATATCAGACCAGGCCGCGCGCCACGGCGGTCAGGCGACTGCATTGATCCTCGGTTCCGACCGTGATGCGCAGGAAATCCCCGATGCGGGGTTTTGCGAAATGCCGGACCAGCACGCCGTGCTTGCGAAGCCCGGCTGCGAGCTCGGCTCCGCCATGGCCGGGATGGCGGGCGAACACGAAGTTCGCCATGGACGGCACGACCTCGAAGCCCAATCCTGAGAGGTCGCGGACCAGCTTCTCCCGGCTCGCGATGATGCGCCCGCGGGTCTGCTCGAACCAAGCCTCGTCCTTGATCGCCGCGACGGCGCCGGCGATGGCAAGGCAATCGAGCGGGTATGAGTTAAAACTGTCCTTCACCCGCTCCAGCGCCTCGATCAAAGGCCGCTGGCCGACGGCAAAGCCAACGCGCAGGCCCGCGAGAGCCCGCGATTTCGAGAAGGTCTGGATGACGAGGAGATTGTCGTGGCGCGCGACCAGCGGAATGGCGCTCTCGGCACCGAAATCGACATAGGCCTCATCCACCACCACCAGCTGGTCCGGATGCTCACTCAGCAGCGCTTCGATCCCGTCGCGCGGCAGCGCGATGCCGGTGGGGGCATTCGGGTTGGGCAGGAGAATGGCCCCGCACGGCCGCCGGAAGTCGGCAATCTGCACCTGCATCGCGGCATCGAGCGGCACCTCTTCGTAGCGGATGCCGTACAGGCGGCTATAGACCGGGTAAAAGCTGTAGGTGATATCAGGGAACAGCAGCGGTGCGTCCTGCTTCAGCAGGCCCTGGAACGTGTGGGCCAAAACCTCGTCCGAGCCGTTGCCGACGAACACTTCATCGGCCGTCACGCCGTAGCGCGCCGCGATCGCCTCGCGCAAAACGGTCGCGCCGGGATCGGGATAGAAGCGCAGGCGGTCCGTCGCGGCCGCGATCGCAGCCAGTACATGCGGCGAGGGATCGTACGGATTCTCGTTGGTGTTGAGCTTGACGAGGTCGTGGATTTTTGGCTGCTCGCCGGGCACGTAGGGCGAGAGGTCGCGGACGACGGAACTCCAGAAGCGGCTCATGATTTTCAACTCGATTTGGCGGGCTACGCGGTTGTGCTTGTAGTCAGGCGACCAGATACTTCTTCACCGCCGCCTCGTCCCACGCAATCCCGTTCCCCGGCTCGTCGCTCGGCAGCGCAAAGCCGTCCTTGATCTTCAGCCGCGTCGAAAGCACCGCGTCGGCCCAGTCGACATATTCCAGCCAATGCGCAGTCGGTGTCACGCAGAGCAGGTGCGCGCTGACTTCCGAGAACAGATGCGTCGACATCTCGATGCCGGCGGCATGCCCGAGCGCGGCGGCGCGGAGCCAGCCGGTGACGCCGCCGATGCGCTGCACGTCGGGCATTACGTAGTCGCAGGCTTCCGCCGACAGCGCTGATTGCATCGAGAAGGCGCTGTCGAAATTCTCGCCGATCTGGACCGGTGTGCGCAACGCATCCGCAATCCGGGCGCAGCCCTCGTAATCGTCGTGGCGGATCGGCTCCTCGATCCAGGTCAGCCCCTCGTCGTCGAGCATCTCGCCGCGGCGGATCGCTTCGGTGACCGTGAGCGCCTGGTTGTAGTCGCACATCAGCGTGACCTCGTCGCCTACGGCCTTGCGCACCGCGCGCACCACAGCGAGGTCCTCTCGCGCATCGGGGCGGCCGACGCGGATCTTTGCGGCGTGAAAACCCTCGGCCAGCAGCTTGTGCGCCTCCTCAACCGCGGCGCCCGCGGGCATAATGCCGAGCCCCTTCGAATTATAGGCGCGCACCGGTTTCGGCGCGCCGCCGAGCAGGCGGGCGAGCGGCAGGCCGCGTGCGCGGGCGAGTGCGTCCCACGCCGCCATGTCGATGCCGGATTGCGCCAGCCGTTGCAGGCCGGCGAGCCCGAGCAGCGTGAAGCGCTGGGTCAGCTTGCGCTCGATCTCGAACGGCAGCAGCTCGTCGCCGGCGAGCAGCTCCGACATTTCCGTGACCATCGCCGTCAGCGGCTTCAAGGCCGACGGCGTGATCGAGAACAGATAGGCGTGCCCCACGGCGCCCAGATCGGTCTCGCAGTCGATCAGCACCAGCGGTGCCTTGGCGACCACCCCCGTCGAGGTCTTGAGCGGCAAATTCATCGGCGCGATTACGGGCCGCGCGACAAAGCGTTTGATGCGGATGGTCGAGGTCATGGGGGCTCCCGGCGGAGTGAATGCAGGTCAATACCCATCTTAAACATTCGTCATGAAACGAAAAGACGTTTGCGACGACCACCATAAAATGGGGTTGCGCGTACCTGCGTTTATCGGCTCAGTGCCATTGCATGGTTTGCCGCAAATCCCGGAAGTTTGCGACAAAGACGCACACCACGGAGCCACAGCGTGAAACACGAGATCTCCGAAGAACAGCGCAAGAACGGCATTTTGATCGGCGCCGTGATCGCCTTCCTCCTGTTCGCTCTGCCGCTCGCGGTGTGGCTGGACCTGACCGAGCTCTCCAAGACGGCGCTGCGCCGGCAGGCCGTCGACCTCAATTCGGTGATTACGAGCGTACGCAGCTATTACGCGACCAACGTGGTTGGGCGCATCCTCGCCAACCCGAACGGCAGCACAAAAGTCGTGCACAATTACGAATCCATCCCCGGCGCGATCCCGATCCCGGCGACGCTGTCGCTCGAGCTTGGCCGGGTGATCGGCGCGCAGCAGGAGAACATCACCTACCGCTTCGTCTCGGACTTCCCGTTCCAGAACCGCGCGCCGCACCAGCTCGATCCCTTCGAGAAGGACGCGCTCGCTGCACTGCGTGCCGATCCCGAGCGGAAGATCGTCGACACCGAGACCTCGCTGTTCTCTGACAAGGTCCGCCTCGTCGCGCCCGTCATGATGGGGCCGGCCTGCGTCAGCTGCCACAACAGCCACCCCGAGAGCCCGAAGAAGGACTGGAAGGTGGGCGATGTTCGCGGCATCCAGGAGGTGATCATCGCCCAGCCGATCGCCGCCAATATTTTTTCGTTCAAGTTCCTGCTGGCCTATTTCCTGATCGCCGCCGGCTGCGGCCTCTCGTTCCTGTCGCTCCAGCGCCGCCAGGCGAGCCGCATCAAGGGCATGAACAAGGATCTCGAATCCGCCAACGACTTCCTGGCCTCGCTCTCGATGAAGATCTCGCGCTACATCCCGCCGCAAGTCTACAAGAGTATTTTCAGCGGCCAGAAGGACGTCACCATCCACACCGAGCGCAAGAAGCTCACGATCTTCTTCTCCGACATCCAGAATTTCACGGCGACCGCCGAGCGGCTTCAGCCCGAATTGTTGACCCAGCTGCTCAACGAGTATTTCACCGAGATGTCGGCGATCGCCCATGAATATGGCGGCACTATCGACAAGTTCATCGGGGACGCCATGCTGATCTTCTTCGGCGACCCCGAGACCAAGGGCGATCGTACCGACGCGCAGGCCTGCCTCCAGATGGCCTGGCGCATGCAGCACCGCCTCACCGAGCTCAATGCGAAGTGGCGGGCGTCCGGCATCGAGCTGCCGTTCAAGGCCCGCATGGGCATCAACTCAGGCTATTGCAATGTCGGCAATTTCGGCAGCAGCGATCGCATGGACTACACCATCATCGGTGCCGAGGCGAATCTCGCCGCGCGCCTGCAATCCATCGCCGAGCCCGGCGGCATCGTGCTGAGCTACGAGACCTTTGCGCTGGTGAGCGACATCGTCCGCGCCCACGCGTTGCCGGCGATCACGATGAAGGGCATCAGCCGCGAGGTGATTCCGTATTCGGTCGATGCGCTGAACGACACGGCGGCGGAGCGAAGCGGCATCATCACCGAGCGCGCGCCGGGGCTGGAGCTCTATCTCGATCCCGCCGTGGTGAAGTCAGGCGACGCGGCACGGGTGCGCTCGCTGCTGGAAAGCGCGCTGGCCTCGCTGAAGCCGGCGTGAGGCGGCAAGTTCAATTCTGATCGTGCCCGGCTGTGGCCAGGAGGCAGGTGCGTCGCCTCTCCCGCTTGCGGGAGAGGTCGGCGCGAAGCGCCGGGTGAGGGTTCTGTCCTCTTGGAGGTTCTCGATTGCGGATGCACCCTCGCCCCAGCCCTCCCTCGCAAGCGCGGGAGGGAGCGCACCTCCGCCGTCGATACAGTGTAGCATTGAGTACTCGCACTAGCCGGCAACCGCGCTACGTGAATCACCTCACCTCGCCGCCCCCTCCGTGAACGCCGTCTCGATCACGTCACCAAACGGCTGCCAAGAGCGCCCGTCAAACTGAACCAGCCGCATCTGCCTGATCGGCAGATAGCTGCTCGGCGAGGTGTTCATCCTGATGTTGGGCAACGCCACCGAGGGCTGATAGCTCTTCACCGAAGCCGCCTGCCGCATGATGTTCTCGCGCGAAAAATCGTCGCCGCATTGCTTCAGCACCTGCGTCAACGCCTCTGCCGCGGCGTAGCCATAGAGTGCGGCGCTGTTGTTGGTGCTTTCGATGTGGTGGTACTTGTCCATGAAGGCGAACCAGTCCTTCATGGCGGCGTCGTCCTTCCATGCGGGATCGCTTGGATCCTTCAGAAATGCCGCCGAGATCACGCCGGAGGAATTCTCCAGGCCCGCCGGCGCCATCGCGTTGGCGATCGAGGCCGAGGCGTCGTTCACGATGAAGACCGGGCGCCATTTGAGCGACGCCGCCAGCTTGATCACCTTCGCCGCCGTCGACGGCACGCCGAGAAAGACGAAGATATCGGCGCCCGCGCGCTTGAGGATCGAGACGTGCCCGTCGAGATGCTCGTCGTTGATGTCGAAGGCGATGTCGACGAGAACGAGACGGTTCAGATCGCCAAGACCTTCCTCCATGCCCCTGAGGAGCGCGCGCCCGAACTGGTCGTTCTGCCAGAGCACCACGATCTTGCGGTGCGGATAATAGGCCTGGATGTAGTTGGCGTAGATGCGCCCCTCCGAACGGTACGACGGCTGCCAGCCCATGGTCCAGGGAAACGCCTTGGCCTGGCTCAGCTCCTCGTCACCGGAGGCGACGAACAGTTGCGGCACTTTCTTCTCGTTGAGATACCAGCGCGTGGCGAGATTGCCGGGTGTGCCGAACGAGCCGAACATCAGCTGCACGTCGTCCTTCTCGACGAGATTGCGCGTCAGCTCCAGCGCGCTTCCCGGATCGGAATTGTCGTCGCGCGTGATGAAGCGGATCTTGCGGCCGTTGATCCCGCCGCGCGCGTTGACCATGTCGAAATACGCGGCCTCCGCCTGGCCGATCGCGCCGAATTCCGACAGCGGCCCCGAATACGGCATGACGTTGCCGATGCGGATTTCGTTGTCGGTCGCTGGCTGCTCCGAATGCTGTTGCTGCGACATCGCCCCCAGCGAAGCGAAGGCGACGGTCAGGACGAACAGCAGTCTGCCGGTGACGCGCATGCTCGACACCTTGTCGTTGGCCCCCAACGAGGTCGGCTTAATCCGCACCCAGGCGAGTTGATCTACGTCAAGCGTTTGGCAAAGCTGTGGCGTGACGGGCCGCTTCGAAGCGGCCCGAACGAAACGGCAGGCGTGTTGACGCGCTGTCGATTGAGAGAGTGTGCCGTGTGGCACCCCTCTCCCTAACCCTCCCCCGCAAGGGGGGAGGGAACATACCTTTGCTCTGGTGAGTGCACCCTGACTAATTTGTGGAACGATGATGAGCGTCCAGAGCAGCCGCGCACTCCGCTGCGCTCCCTCCCCCCTTGCGGGGGAGGGCGGGGGAGAGGGGTGGCCCAGCAAACGGTGAGAGCAATAGCCGCAGCGCTCGCAACAGCTACGGCAGCCCCCGCGCCTCCAGCTGCCGCACCAGCAGCAGTGTTGGCTCCGCAAGACTGTCGCCCGACCCATCAAGCCCGAACGCGGCGGCGATGCCGTCGCGGCTGCGCAGGAGTGAGGCGCGCGGGCAGTGGCCGGTGCCGCAGAGCGTCTTCTTCAGGGTCTCGCCCTGCGCCACGATGCCGGCGGAATCGTCCGTGGCCCAGGCCAGCACGATCGGCACGTCGACATTGAGGATGCCGGGAAAGGCCGATCGCTTGTCATATTGGTTGGCGTCCGTGCCGAGATAGGCCTTCTCGCCGTCGCTCGCATCCTTGCCGACACGGTAGATTCCGGACACCAGCACCACGCCGGCGACGTCGGCGCGCTCGGTCTGGAACTCGGGATGCGCCAGCAGGGTGGCGACGTGAAAGGCGCCGGCGCCATAGCCGACCGCGACGATCTCGCGGGCATCGCCGTTGAACAGGTCGATGTTGCCGTGGACCCAGGACAGCGCCGCTGCCACGTCGGTGGCTCCCATCGGCCAGGCCGCCGCCGGCGCCAGGCGATAATTGACGCGCACGCCGATCATGTCGTTGCGCGCGGCAAAGCACATGGCCTGGTCCTGGATCTCGCGCGACAGGTCCGGCGCCCCGCGGTCGCCGGTAAAAGTGTCGCCGGCCACGAACAGCAGCACCGGCCGCGGCGTGTCCGCCTTGGTGCTGCTTGCAGCGACATCGAGCACATTGGCTTCGCTCTCGCCGTAGCGCAGGCCGCGCGAGAAGGTGACTTGCTCGCACAGCCGCGCGGTGCCGCCGGCGGTGGTGTCGGAATCGGTGAGGCCTGTCAGGACGAGGTCGGACGGTGCCGTCCGCCTCATGGATACCGGCCCATGCGCGGAAGCTGTCGTGACGGTCAGAACAAGCAAGAATGCGAGATAATTCTTCATGATGTGGGTGGCCTTGCGCGCCATATTGGCTCGCTCTTGAGGCCTGTCTTCTCTATTCGCCTTATTAGTTGGCTGGTCTTGATTAGTTAGCTGGGCTTGGGGCGATTTGACGGCGGCGCGCTTGGTTCTCTGGCGGCCGGCTCAATTCCCCGGCTGGAACATGCAATCCGCCCCGCTGCCGTCCTTCCGTCGGATGGCGTTCGGGTCGATCGTGCAGCTTAATTTGCTCAGGCTCTCGAAATTCGATCCCGCCGCGCCATCCGCGGGAACGCCGGCCAGCGCTTCCGTGGCGAAGATCTCGTTGGCGGTGGAGCCGTTCACGGTCTTCACTTTCTTGCCGAAGGTCACCTCGCAATTGCGAACGGTGATGTCGACATTGCCGGTGCGGCAGACGATCCGGTCGGCGGTCACCACGATCGGCTTCTTGTAGGGAATGTCGGGGTTGGCGGCGAACAGCATCGCCATTGCCTTCTTTTCGGCGCCCGACAGGACCGGTGACAACGGCGCGATCACGCCCGCGAGCGCCAGCGCGGTTGAGCCAGTGACCTTGGCGGGCGCGTCGGCGGCCGCGGCAACGCTGGAAGCGGTTGCGGCAACAAGGGCGCAGGCCAGGATCAGGCGAACGGGTGTCATCGCTTTGCCTTGTCGTCGGCCATGCTTCCCCCTGACTTGGATGGGAACCAGTCTAGCATGCAAGCCGATTCGGAAGACAAGGCGGGGGTGGCCGGCGATGGCGCGAAACGGGCGTTTTGCACCGATCTGTCAAACGCTTGCGCGGCGCGACCTAGCCTCGTGCCGGAACGCGGTTTCTACTGTGCATGGGGTTGTTTTCGCGTTTTTTGTCGTTCGCGCGTCCGTGACGGAACCTTTTGGCCGCTGATGCGACTTATCCATGACACGGGACAACACGTGCGAGGCTGTCATGGCACACAAGCATACCGCCGATCCGGCAGAGATCATGCGGGCGACCGGTCATCCCGAATTGGAATATGCCGCCGGCTGGACCATCGCCGGTCTGGTCACCATCGGCACCATCGTCGCCGCCTGGGTGTTCGCGATCTAGGCTGCCGGAAACTGGAGTTCGAAGGCGACGCCGTCGTCGGTCGGCTTCAGCCTGATCGAGCCGCCATGGCTCGCCATCACCGCGCGCGCGATCGCAAGCCCCATCCCGGTGCCGCCCTGGTCGCGGCGGGTGGTGAAGAACGCATCAAAGATCCTGTCGCGGTTCGGTGCCGAGATCGGCTCGCCGTCATTGCTCACGGTCAGCAGCAGGGTCGTCCGCTCGTCAACCGCCTCCAGCCTGATGGTCCCGGCCTGGTGCCGCATCGCGTTATCAGTGAGATGCGACAGCACGATCAGCGCCTTCTCGCCGGACATGCCGATGGTACGGTCGAGGCTGCCGCTGGCTTCGATAGAGCTCATCGGAAACCGGCTCTTGAGGTCGGCGATGACGGGCGCCAGCTCCGTCCGCTCGTTCTGCGGCAGGCTTTCGGCGCGGGCGAGCTCGCGCAGCCGCTGCGCCATCGCCTCCAGCCGCTGGGTGTCGGACAGGATGTTGGCGATGAACGTCTTTTGCTCGTCGGGCGTCAGGCTACCTGATTTGCCCTGAACCGAATCCTGCAACAGCTCGGCGGCGCCCTTGATCGAGGTCAGCGGCGATTTCAGCTCGTGGGTGAGGTGCGCCGAGAAGGTCGCGATATAGTCGGAGCGCCGTGCCAGCTGCTCGGCCATGCCGAGGAAGCTCTGCGAGAGCTGGGCGAACTCGCGTGTGCCGTAGTGCCTGAGCGGCCGGAACGCCTCGCGGTCGCCGCGGCCGATCCGTGCGGCGCGCTCGATCAGCTCGCGCATCGGCAGCGTGATGGTGCGGGAGAACACGAGGCCGATCGCGATCGTGCCGAGGATCACGGCAAGCCCGGCCAGCACGAATTTGCCGCGCTCCTGATAGAGATGGTCGAAAATGTTGCTCGGCGTTCGCGTGGTGTAGATCACGCCTGCGACGCGGTTGTTGACGATGACGGGCATCGCCGAGAACACGTGCACGCCGAGGCCGCGGCTGAAGGAATAGATCGGCGGCGGCGGCCGATCCGGGACGCGGTTGCGCAAGGTCGCGCGGTATTGCCCGTGCAGCGCGTCGGCGACCTCCTCGATATGTGCGAGCGATTGCCCGACCTCGTAACGCCCGGCGATCACCACGCCCTGCGGATCGAGGATACGGAAGCCCGCCAGCGTGACCTTCTGGGTTTCGCGGATGATCGGATTGAACCTTGCGCCGATCTCGAGATAGGCCGGCTGTGCCGGCTGGGGCGCGGGGATTGCATCCGGCCGCCGCCGCAGCAGATCGTTGGCGGTGAGGTCGAGTTCGGGGCGGATCGGCGTGACCTGGTCGCCGGGGTCAGGCAGCACGTTCGGCGGCACCTCCGCGCCGAGCGTGAGGCCGCTGTCGAGCCTTGCGGTGACCTCCTGCGCATAGATTGTCGCGAGCACGCGGCTCTGCGCGATCAGCTCGGCCTGGGTCTGGCGGATCAGCTGGTTGTCGTAGAGGCGGAAGAAGAACAGGCCGACCAGCGGCAGCACACCGACCGTTGCCAGCACCGTGAAAATCACGAACGTGAGCGACGGCCGCCATTTGTCGGGGGCCGCGCTCATGCCTCTTTCTCGCAACGGCCGAGCTTGAAGCCGACGCCGTGAATGGTCTCGATCACGTTCTCGCAATTCACCGCCGCAAGCTTGGCGCGGATGTTGCGGATATGGCTGTCGATGGTGCGGTCGGAGACCTGGATGTTGAGCTGATAGGCCGCGCGCATCAGCTGCTCGCGGTTGAAGACCGAATTCGGCCGGGTCAGGAACGCGCGCAAAATGCCGAACTCGATCGCGGTCAGTTTTAGCGGCGAGCCTGCAAAGGTCGCCACGTGCTGCTCGGGATCGATCAGCAGGCCGCCTTGCGCAAGCGCCGCCGGCCCCGCCTTGATCTCGCCATTGCGCGGGCTGAGCCGGCGCAGGATGACATTGACCCGCGCGACCAGCTCGCGCGGGCTGAACGGCTTTGTCACATAGTCGTCGCCGCCGATCTCGAGGCCGAGGATGCGGTCGATCTCCTCGTCGCGCGCCGACAGGAACAGGATCGGCACGTCGGAGCTTTTGCGCACCTCGCGGCAGACGTCGAGGCCGTCGAATTCGGGCATGCCGATGTCGAGCACGATCAAATCAGGCCTGTCGGCGGCGAAGCGGGCGAGCGCCTCCTTGCCGTCGCGCGCCTCGATCACGTCCATGCCGGCCTTCTTCAGCGCGACGCGGATGACCTCGCGGATGTGGCCCTCGTCGTCGACGATGAGAATGCGATGCGCCAAGAAATTCTCCGCTACCTGTCAGCCCGCCGGTAGATTTTGCGCCTGCGCGTCCAGCCTGCGCTGGAGCCGCCAGTTCCGGAAGCCCCAGCTCCGCCAGGCCAGATCCTGACGCTGCTGTTCTACAAGGCGGTCGCGGCGCGACACAAGACAGCTCTCGGGGTTGCCGGGTCTGAGCATGATGGCCTTGTCGATGGCGGGGAGCGCCTGCGGCCCGAGCGTCAAGAGATAGTTGATGTCGACCAGCAAGCCTTTGCCCGATGCTTCCCGGCTGTGGGCGACATTATAGTTGGCGATGAAGGCATCGAAGTTCACCAGCGAGCAGCCATAGAGCACGATCGCCAGCGCGATCAGATTGACGCCGACCAGCCATTCGTTGGACCTGTCGAGCACGATGCGGGCGACGATCAGGATCAGCCCGAGCGCCACCAGCCCCATCCAGATGAAGGCCGCGATGCGCCAATAGGTCAGCATGTAGACCTCGACGTAGAGATCGAGCCGGAGGATGGAGGAGGCGACCAGAAGCACGTTCTGCCCCACCCAGAGATAGACCAGCGGTCGGATCACCTTCGACTTTTCGGCCGGCCCGCCCGGTCGCATCGCGACCAGGACGAAGGCGGCGGCGAGCAGTGCGGTGGCGATCAGCGGATAGGCGCCGCGATGGGCGTAGGCGGCATAAGTCATGCTGGTGGGCAGTGCGACGTGGCCCCACAGATAGATGCCGTCGAGAATCGACTGTGCCGCGAACAGCAGATTGAACAGGATCAGCGAGCGCAGGATCGTCGAGGGCCCGAGAAATTCCGCCGAGACCTGGGACTGGAGCGGCGGCGGCTGGGGCACATCGGCAGCGGCGGTGGTGACAGCCGTCTTGCGCCGCCAGCGCACATGGATGAACGGCCAGACCAGCGCCAACATGGTGGCCCAGAACAGCACGCGCGGAATGCTGATAAATTCGAAGACAAGTTTTGGATTGAGCAGGGAGACCCATTGCTCGATCACCGGATTGGCCGCCGCGAAAAGTGCGACGAAGACGGTGCTCAGCACAACAGGCATCAGCCAGAGCGCGATGCCCCGGGTGAAGGCCGACATGTTGAAGACCTGGAGCGCGTCGGGGAAGAACCTGAAGGGACCGAACAGGACAAAGTTTCGCAGCGCCCGGGCGCGATCCGCGAGCCCAGTCGTCTCCGGGTTGGTCGCGAGCAGAAGCGCAATGACCAGCGCCGCGACGAGGATCAGGAATGAGAGCGCGTTGAGCTCTTCCACGGCCGGCACCAGACCGAGCGCGACGATCACGCCGCCGGTCACGGCCCGGCGAAGATCCAATGTCGCATGGTTGACGAGTAGCGAGGCGCAGGCGATCGCGACGGCCAGGATCGCCAGCGACAGCCCCATTCGCTGTCCGTAGAGCAGAAAGTCGGCGAGCGCTGCGAGCACCAGCGCCATTGCGAGCTTGGCCGAGACCGCCGAAGGTCTGATCGGTTGGATGTCCGTCGTCGTCGTAGCCAGGCTCGTCATGTCCGAATGACCTTTCGTGAGTAGCGATACCGTGCAGTCTGCACGGCGCTTGCGCAAAAACCGGGACCTTCGTCAGCACGCTTTCAGGAGTCTTTTGCAGTTTTCGTGCAGGTGCGCTTTTGCCCCTCGCGCAGCGTAAGTCGCGCTGATAGGTGCGATGCGTTCATCAATTTGGACGTGACGCATCATGCAACTCCTCCATCGCATCGGTCTCATCCTGCTCTGGCTTGCCGCGCCTCTCGTCGCGTTCGCGGCCGCGAACAAAAACGATCCCTATCTGCTCGTGTTGCGCGGCGCCGGAAACATCGCGCTTGTCGTCGCAAGCGTCCTGATCGTCATCGTCCTGCTGCGCCAGGGGCGTTGGCGCACGATCGCGGGCAAGCTGCTCATCGTGCTCTGGTGCCTGCCACCGCTGCTGATGTCGGCTGCGCATCTGAAGTTCGAGCTGCGCAAGCATGATGTCCTCAAGGCCAGCGCCACCGAGGCGCGTCAGCTCGGACCTCACTTCATGGTCGGCTATTCCTCCTTTCCCGAGGTCGCGCGCCTCGCCGAGCAAGGCTTGATCGGCGGCGTCTATGTCACCCGGCACAACATCCGGGGCCGGACCATCGAGACGCTGCGGGCCGAGATCGCGGCGCTCCAGGACAAGCGGCGCGCAGCCGGCCTGCCGCCGCTGGTGGTCGCCGCCGATCAGGAGGGTGGCATCGTCGGGCATCTGGCGCCGCCGCTGACAAAACTGCCGGCGCTGGCGACGCTCACCGGGCTCGCCCCCGACGAGCAGCAGGTCCGGGCCGAAGAGTTCGGCCGCATCCACGGCCGTGAGCTCGCCGGCCTCGGCGTCAACCTCAACCTCGCGCCGGTGCTCGACCTCAAGCCGCCGGTTCGGCGCAACCGCCTCGATTTTCACACGCTGATCGGCCAGCGCGCCATTGCGACCGATCCCGCCGTCGTCAGCGCGATTGCAAGCGCCTATGTTCGCGGGCTGGAAGAATCCGGCGTCGGCGCGACGCTAAAACATTTTCCCGGCATCGGCCGCGTGCGCACCGACACGCATCATTTCAGTGCCAATCTCAATACGCCGGTGAGGGAGCTGGAAGTGACCGACTGGCTCCCGTTCCGCGAGGTGCTGTCGCATTCGCGCAGCGCGCTGATGGTCGGGCATGTCACGCTCACCGCCGTCGACCCTGACCGCGCCGCGTCGCATTCGAAGCGTGTCGTCCAGGGCATCATCCGCGACAAGTGGAATTACCAGGGCGTGGTGATGACCGACGACCTCGTGATGGGCGCGATCTACCAGAACGACGTCTGCAAGGCCGTGGTCGAGGCCATCAATGCCGGCGTCGATAGGTTGCTGGTCGCCTATGACGGCGCGCAGTTCTACCGGGTCTTTGAATGCGCGCTGGAGGGATCGCGGCGGGGCAGGCTCGATGCCGCGATGCTGCACGCGAGTGAGGCGCGGCTGGCGCGAGGCTTTCCGATAGAACAGGCGCGAGCCGTCTCAAGCGTGGTTCGTGTCGTCGACCGGCACTAGTCCTTCGCGAACTGGCGGTAGTCCGGCTCGCGATGAAACCAGAACTCGTAGCCGGTGATGGCCTTCTGCATGGCGACGTCGTGGATCGGCTGGTTGAGCGGAACAACAGGGACGTCGCGCATGCAGAGCGCGATGAAATCCTTCACGGTCTTGTCGTACTCCGCCGCATCCGCGGTGAACCGCGCCTTGTCGATCAGGGCATCCATCTCCTTGTTCTGGTAGGAGGAGATGTTGAAGATCGAATTGTTGCCGTGGAAATTCCAGTAGAAGTAATATTCGGGATAATCCAGCCAGCCGCTGAAGCGGTTGAGCGCGAGCGGCAGCTCCTTCTTGTTCAGCGTCGTGCGCCAGTTCGCGCCGGGGATCTTTTCGATCGCCGCCTTGATGCCGATCTTGGCGAGACTTTCCTGGATCAGGATCGCGGTCGGCTCGCCGACCGTCGCAGTGCCGGTGTCGAGCGACAAGGTGGTCTCCAGGCCGGATTCGAATCCCGCCTCCTTCATCAACGCCTTGGCCTTGTCGAGATCGGTGACATAGGGAGACGGCTGCGGCCAGACCGGCTTTGAAACCTCCGCCGCGCCGCCGTACATCGGAACGGCGCGCCCGAAGAACGCGCTGCTCTGGATCTGCTCATACGGCATCGCCTAGGCGATAGCCTGGCGCAGCTTCACATTGTCAAATGGCGGCTTTGCGGTGTTCAGCGCAACGTACCAGAGCGCATTCGGGATCGGCACGCCCGAGACCTTGACCTTGCCCTCTTTGATGATCTGCTCGAAATCGCGCGGCGCAAAGCCGCTGGAGAGGTCGGCATCGCCCCGCTCCAGCATGGCGCGGCGCGTGCCGGCGGAGGGGACGTCGCGCGCGATAATGCGCTTCAGCTTGGGCAGCGGGCCGCTCTTCCAGTCGTCGAACCGCGTGAACACGGTTTCGCTGCCGGGCTTCCAGCTCTCGATCCTGTAGGCGCCGCCGCCGGCCTCGTTGGTCCTGAGCCACGCCAGCGCCCACGGGTCTTCCGCCGTCGCGTTCTTCTTCGCAAGTTCTGAGTTGATGATGAAGGGCACGACGACGGCGACATTGAACAGCAGCATCTTGTCCTTGCGGACATAGTCGATGCGGAAGGTGTGGTCGTCGACGACGACGAACTGCTCGGGCTTCTCCAGAGATCCCGCCGACATCTGGAAAGTCGGAAAGCCGCCGACCTTCACCGCGCGGTCGAACGACCATTTGACGTCCTTGGCCGTGACAGGCGTGCCGTCATGGAATTTTGCGTCCTTGCGAAGCTTGAAGGTGCAGGACATGCCGTCGGCGGCGACCTCAAAACTCTCGGCGAGTTCAGGCGCGAGCTTCTCGCGGTCGTAGGACACGGTCCCATCGGGCAATGTCTTGGACGCATAGGAGAGCAGGCGGTCGTAGCAATTCCAGGACAAGCCATTCACGGTTTGGTTCGAGCCGACCCCCTGCATGTCGAGCGAGTTCGGCCCAAGCTCCTGCACCACAAGCAGCGTCTCGCTGCGCCCCTGTGCCCAGGCGAAGCGAGCAGCGACGGCCGTCATGCCGGCCGCGCCCAGACCGCCGAGCACGACATTGCGACGGTTGATATCGAGCGATGATGCGGTCATTGGCGCCTCCCCGGAGAGTTGTCTCGCGATCGAGAGGCAAGGCGTATGCCATCGGCGCGCCTCAGATTGTCGCAAGCAGTACCCGGCGGCCTATCTCAGCTCCTCAGCCAGGAAGTCGACCAGCGCCCGTACCTTGGTCGAGGGACGCGGACCCGCCGGAAACACGGCGTACACGTCCACCGGGGCGAGCTTGTAGCTCTTCAGCAGCGGCACCAGTGCACCCGACTCGATCTCGCGGCCGGCCATCACCGGCGAGGTCATCGCGATGCCGAGCCCCGCCAGCACGCTCGCGAATACGCCGGAGCCGGAATCGGTGGTGATGCGACCGTGGACATCGACCGAGGTCTCCGCGCCATTGCGGGTGAACGACCAGGTGGTGCGGCCGAACAGGCCGGGCCCGAAAATGCAGTCATGCGAGGCGAGGTCGGCCGGGGTGTTCGGGATCCCGCGCTCGGCGAGGTAGGACGGCGCGGCGACGAGAAAGCGAGGTAGCGTCGCAAGCATCCGTGCGCCAAAGCCGGAGTCGCCGAGCGGGCCCAGGCGGATGGCGACGTCGGTGCCTTCTGCCACGAGGTTGTGCCGTTCGTCGGCGACGGACAGCTCGACGCGCAGCAGGGGATGGGCGCGCAAGAATTTTGGCAGGCGCGGGATGATGTTTCGCGTGCCGTACACGACCGGCATTGTGATGCGCAGCGTCCCACGTAAGGAGTCGACGCCGCGTGCGGCGTCCTCGGCATCCTCGATATCGGCCAGCACGTTGCGCGCGCGAGCGAGAAACAGCGCGCCGGCGTCGGTCACCGTGATCCGGCGCGTGGTCCGCAGCAGCAGCTTGACGCCGAGCCGGCTCTCCAATTCGCCGATGATCCGCGACACGGAGGGCTGCGAAAGGCCGAGCTCGCGCGCGGCCTTCGAGAAGCTGCCGCTCTCTGCCGCCCGCACGAAGATGGTCAATTCCTGGAGCCGGTCGCCCATTTGAAATCCAAATAGATGTTCTCCGAAACCGCCATATACCCCTTCATTCTCAAATGATCCAGATAGGCCGGGCCAACAGCAATTGATGGAGCTACCGTGACGGCATCATCGCCTATGCGGAGGTGAACCGGACTACACACACCGCCCCAACCCGTCCGAACTGTTGCCGGTGCTCGACCGGCCGCGTGCCGGCAAGGCAGCCTGATCAAGAACCGGCCGGCGTGGCTTGTGCGCCGGTCACTCTCTCTTCGTTCTCAAATTCTCATTGAACGGCGTGCAAGCGCTGAGCGCTCCCGCACGCCCGAACCAAAGGACCGTATCATGTCAAAGCTCGCAGGAAAGATCGCCGTCATCACTGGCGGCTCCAGTGGTATCGGCCTCGCGGCGGCGAAGACCTTCGTGGCCGAAGGCGCCTACATCTTCATCGTCGGACGGCGCCAGAGCGAGCTCGACAAGGCCAAGGCCGAGATCGGGCGCAATGTTACCGCGATCCAGGCCGACGTTGCCACTCTCGAGGATCTCGATCGGCTCTACGCCCGCGTGAAGGAGGAGAAAGGTGCGCTCGACATCGTCGTCGCCAGCGCCGCGTTCGTTGAGCGCAAGCTCACGGTGGACGTCACTCCTGATCATTTCGACAAGACTTTCGGCATCAATGCGCGAGGTGCCTATTTCACAGTGCAGAAGGCGCTGCCGCTGATGCGCAAGGGCGGCTCGATCGTGCTGGTGTCTTCCGGCCTGCATCTGAAGGGCCTGCCGGAGCACGGCACTTACGCCGCGACCAAGGCCGCGCTGCGCTCGTTCTCGCGGACCTGGGCGATGGAGCTGAAGGATCGCGGCATCCGCGTGAACACATTGTCGCCGGGCGCGATCGACACGCCGATCATCGACGGCCAGTTCAAGACTCCGGAAGAGGCCGAAGGCGCGCGCGCGTTCTTCGCCTCGATCACGCCGCTCGGCCGCATTGGACGCCCGGAGGAAATGGCCTCCGCCATTCTATTTCTGGCGTCGGACGACAGCAGCTACAGCACCGGCATCGACCTCGCGGCCGATGGCGGCATCACGCAGGTCTGAAGCGACGGTTACGGCGTGACCGCTCCACGTAAGACTGCACGCGGGGCGGTCAATTCCTTCCATGTCGAATTCGCCACATGCACCGGCGAGAACGCCGGACGTTCGACATAGTGCCCGTCGCCAGCCTCGGCGCGCAGATCGCCGTCCTTCCAGACGACACGGCCGCGCGACACCGTCGCGGCCGGCCCGCCGGTGCAGGCAAAGCCCTCGAACACGTTGTAATCGATCCGGCTCATCTGCCGCTTGGCGCTGATGGTTTTCGTCGCCTCGGGATCCCACACCACGACATCGGCCTCCGAGCCGACTGCGACCGCGCCCTTGCGCGGATAGATGTTGAGGATGCGGGCGATGTTCGCCGACGTCACCGCGACGAATTCTTCCTTGGTCAGCCGCCCCGTCGCGACGCCCGCGGTCCACAGCAGTGCGAGCCGATCTTCGAGACCGCCTGTTCCGTTCGGAATCTTTCTGAAATCGCCGAGCCCGAACCGCTTCTGCTCGGTGGTGAACGCGCAGTGGTCGGTCGCGACCACCTGGAGCGAGCCGGATTGCAGACCGGCCCACAGGCTGTCCTGATGAGATCTGTCGCGGAACGGCGGCGACATCACGCGCTGTGCGGAATGATCCCAGTCCTTGTTCTGGTATTCACTCTCGTCGAGCAGCAGATGCTGGATGAGCGGCTCGCCATAGACGCGTTTTCCCGCTGCGCGTGCCCGCGCGATCGCCTCATGCGCCTGGCGGCAGCTCGTGTGCACGATGTAGACCGGCGTGCCCGTCATATCGGCGATCATGATGGCGCGGTTGGTGGCTTCGCCTTCGACCTCCGGTGGCCGTGAATAGGCGTGTCCCTCGGGGCCGGTGACGCCGCGCGCGATCAGCGCTTCCTGCATCAAGGCGACGACCTCGCCATTCTCGGCATGCACCACAGGCATGGCGCCGAGATGGGCGCAGCGCGCGAAGGAGTTATAGAGTTCGTCATCGTTCACCATCAGCGCGCCCTTGTAGGCCATGAAGTGCTTGAAGGTGTTGATGCCGTAGGTCTTGACCACGGTCTCCATCTCGTCATGGATCTGCTTCGACCATGACGTCACCGCCATGTGGAAGCCGTAATCGGCCGCCGCTTTCTCGGATTTGTGCCGCCACTCCTGATAGGCCGCGAGCATCGACTGGCCGGGATCGGGCAGGCAGAAATCCACCACCATGGTGGTGCCGCCGGTCAGCGCCGCCTTGGTTCCCGATTCGAAATCGTCGGCGGTAACGGTGCCCATGAACGGCATTTCGAGATGGGTGTGCGGATCGATGCCGCCCGGGATGATGTAGGCGCCGCCGGCATCGAGGATCTCAGCGCCCGTCGGCGCGTCGAGCGATGCCCCGACCGCGACGATGGTCTCGCCGTCGATCAGCACGTCCGCACGCCGTGAATGATCGTGATTGACGACGGTGCCGCCGCGAATGAGGAGGGGCATGGGAGAACTCCGAAGAGAGGACGAGACGCCGCAAAGGCTAAGCGTGCCGCGCGCGACGCGACAGGCGAAATTTTAGTCAGGCGCCCCGGCTAGCTCGCGCGCGATCAAGCCGTCGATCATCGCGCGTACAAGGCCAGCGATCTCCTTGCGCAGCGCCGGCTGGGGAACGGCGACCAGCCTTTGCTCCAGTCCCAGCGCCACCATGCCATGCACCGCCGAGAACAGGCTGCGCGCGGTGATGCCGAGCTCGTCGGCACCTCGTTTCGGCAGCAGCTCGGCCAGCGGCTTGTAGATGTGGCGAAACAACTGCAATTGGTCATCGACCGACCAGTCGGGCAGGGCCTTGTCGGCCTCCATGCGGTGCTCGAACATTGCGCGCCAGAGCTGGAGATTTTCCGCGGCGAAATCGCAATAGGCAATTGCGATGCGGACCAGCGTCTCCTGGGGCGACGGATTGCCCGCGCGTACCGCCGCGCTGAGCGCCTCATCGAGCCGGAGCAGCGTGCGTGAGCCGACGCGCAGAACCAGCTCGTCCACGTCGGCGACGAGATTGTAGACCGCGCCATTGGCGCAGCCGATCTCGCGGGCCAAATCGCGAGTTTTGAGACCCGCCAACCCCCGCCCAGCAATCATCTGCTCGGCCGCCCGGACCAAGTCGGACCGCAGCTTCTCCCGACGCTCCAAGGTTTTAGTCATTCGTTAACCAAATTCTTGAGCGCCGCTCAAATATTTCTTGAACGATGTTCAAGTTCATTGCTACAAAGTATCTGTGAGCAACGCTCATAACAGGGAGCAGCAGATGTTCAAGACCGTAGTGACACTTTTCCGCGGCAGCGTGGCCGCCGCAGGCGAGGAGCTGGAGGACCGCGCGGCCCTTCTCATCCTCGACCAGCAGATGCGTGATGCGGCCGCGGCCGTCGAGCGCAGCAAGCGGACGCTGGCGCTGGCCATAGCCCAGGACCAGCAGGAGGGCCGCAAGCTCGAGACGACCGTTGCCCGCATCGCCGATCTCGAGACCCGCGCGGTTTCGGCGCTCGATGGCGGCCGCGAGGATCTCGCCAAGGACGCCGCCGAGGCCATCGCGGGTCTCGAAGCCGACCGTGATGCGGCGATGACGGCGCGCGCATTGTTCGCGACCGAGATCATCAGGTTGAAGCGGCACGTTGCAGGCGCGCAGGCCCGCATCACCGAACTCGATCGCGGCCGCCGTATCGCCCGCGCCTCGGAAGCGGTGCGCTCGCTTCGCCGCAGCGGCATCGAGGCGGCGCGTCCTTACGAATCCACGCTGCCCGAGGCCGAGGGCACCTTGAGGCGCCTGCGCGACCGGCAGCTGGAGGCCCAGGCCGCCGATGACGCGTTGGTCGAGTTCGATGCGGCCACCGGTCCGCTCGCGACCGCGGAAAGACTCGCCGAGCAGGGTTTTGGCCCGCGGCTCAAGACGACCGCGGACGACGTGCTCGCGCGGTTGAAGTCCAAGCGCATGCCGATTGCCTGATCTCAAATCGCATCATCATTCGAACCAACAGGAGACCATCATGAACCAGAACGGCCAGCCCCACAGCGGCGCCTGGATGACCTTCACTTACGCGTCCTTCGCAGCCTCCGCCTTCCTCGTCGCCATCGGCATCTTCTTCCTGCCGATCGATCTCTGGATGAAGGGTTATCTCACCATGGGCATCGTGATGCTGATCCAGACCTGTATCACCCTGACCAAGACCGTCCGCGACAATCACGAGAGCAGCCGGATGGTGAACCGCATCGAGGATGCCAAGGCCGAGCGTCTGCTGATGGAAGTCTCCAAGGCGGCTTGAACAAGGGCGTCGATGAACGAGGCTATATGCGATGCAGGGCGGCGGATGCTGGAGCATCCGTCGCCTCATATCGCGACTGCGAAATGCAACCGAGCCATGACGGATCGCGCGGGCGTGTGCTCTTGCGCTGCCGCGGCGGCCGGAGCACTCTGCGCAGGCGGCAAAAAGAACGCCGCCAATAAGACTTGTTTACAAGATCTTGGCGAGGAAGCTCATGGCCGTGACGCGGATCGACTGCGACATCCACCCGGCGGTCGGTGGCACCCGCACGACATTGCTTCCCTATCTCAGCGATCACTGGAAAGAGCAGGTGGTGAGCCGGGCCATCGACGGGCTCGATCTCACCTCCTATCCGCCGAGCATGCCGCTGTCAGGCCGGGCCGACTGGCGGCCGGCGAATGGCACAAGGCCCGGCTCCGATCTTGCGATGGTGCAGAAGGGCGCGTTCGAGCAACTCGGCGCCAGCCACGCCATCCTCAACGTCCTTTACGGCGCGCAGGCCGTGTTCGACGCCTACATGGCGGCGGATTTCTGCAAGGCCATCAACGACTGGATCGCGGCCGAATGGCTGTCGCGCGATCCGCGGCTGCGCGCCTCCATCGTGGTGCCGATGCAGGACCCGGATCTGGCGATCGAGGAGATCGAGCGCCGCGCCGGCGACAATCGTTTCGTTTCGATCCTGGTACTGGCGCAAGGCGAGACGTTGCTGGGACGGCGGCATTTCTGGCCGGTCTATCGGCTCGCCGAGAAGTACAAGCTGCCGCTCGCGATCCACGCCGGCACCCAATATCGGCAGGCACCGAGCTCGGCCGGCTGGCCGTCGCACCGCTACGAATATTACTTCGTCGAGGCGCAGGCGTTTCAGGCGCAGATATTGAGCCTGATCTATGAGGGCGTGTTCGGCAAGTTTCCGGACCTCAAGGTCGTGCTGATGGAGTCGGGCGTCAGCTGGCTGCCGGCCTTCATGTGGCGGGCCAACAAGACCTGGCGCGGTGTGCGCGTCGAGGTGCCCTGGGTCGAGCGCGAGCCCGCTGCGATCATCCGCGACAATTTTCGCGTCACCATGCAGCCGTTCGACGCGCCCGGCGATGCCAAGAGCGTCGAAGACATCATCGACCAGATCGGCTCCGAAAAGATGTTCCTGTTCGCGTCCGACTATCCGCACTGGCAGTTCGACGGCGATGATCCGATCCCGCCGAATTTGCCGAAGAGCATTATCGCAAAAATGTGCGTCGACAATCCGCTGGAGACGTTTCCGCGGTTGTCGATCAACTGATTTTGGAGGCTCGCATGAGTGACGTCATCGACCGCCCGCTGTTGGACGAGGAAAAGACCGCCGCGACGCGGCTGCGCATCGTCGATTGCGACGTGCATCCGAGCTTGCGATCGACGGACGATCTCAACGAGTTCCTGCCAAAGCGCTGGCAGCAGCATCTGAAGGAATATGGCAGCCATCTGCGCACGCCCTATCTCTTCACCACGCCCTATCCACGCTCATCGCCGCTGATCGCGCGGCGCGATGCGTGGCCGCCGACCGGTGGGCCGCCCGGCTCCGATCTCGCCTTCATGCAGAAGCAGCATCTCGATCCGCTCGACGTCGAGTTCGGGATTTTGCAGGTGCTCGATCTCTTCATCTTCTCGCAGCAGAATCTGGAGTTCGGCGCGGCGATCCAGCGCGCCATCAACGACTGGCAGCTGGCGTTCTGGTCACATCGCGATTCCCGCCTGAAGGCCTCGATCCTGGTTGGACAGGACGGCGTTGATCTTGCCATCGCCGAGATCGAGCGCTGCGCCAAAATCGGCGAATACATTCAGATCAACGTCTCGCCGCGCGCCAACGAGCCGCTCGGCCGCCGCCGCTACTGGCCGATCTATGAGCGCGCCCAAGAACTCGACCTGCCGCTCGGCATCCATGTCGGCGGTTATGGCGGCCATGCGCCGACCGGCGGCGGCTGGCCGTCCTACTATGTCGAGGAGCACCAGTCCAATGCGCACACCATCGCGGCGCAGCTCGCGAGCCTCGTCATCGAAGGCGTGCCGGAGCGCTTTCCAAAATTGAAGTTCGTCTTCATCGAAGGCGGCTTCGGCTGGATCCCTTCGGCGGTGTGGCGCATGGATCAGCATTTCGAACGCTTCCGCAGCGAGGTGCCGCATCTCAAGCGCAAACCGTCGGAATATGTGCGTGAAAGTTTCTGGTTCACGACGCAGCCGATCGACGAGCCGGACGAGGCGCGGCATCTGCGCGCGCTGATCGAATGGGTCGGCATCGACCGTCTGTTGTTCTCGTCGGACTATCCGCACTGGGATTTCGACGATCCACGTTTCGCCTTCAAGACGCCGCTGACGGAGGCCGAGCGGAGGAAGATCTTCAGCAGCAATGCCCGTGCAGTCTACAAGTTCTGATCAGAGGCTTTCTGAAGAGATATGGCCCGTCACATCGTCGCGTCCACCTCGGAGATCCCGCCCGGCGGCAACAAGGTCGTCGATGTCGCTGGGCGTGACATCGTCGTGTTCCATGTCAATGGCGAATTCTTCGCGCTGTTGAACCGCTGCCCGCACGAGGGCGCGCCGCTGGAGAAGGCCGCGTGCGTGGCGCGGCTGACCTCACCAGAGCCGGGTGTCTACGAGCGCTCGCGGGTCGGCGAGATGCTGCGCTGTCCCTGGCACGGCTGGGAATTCGACATGCGCAACGGCCAGTCCTGGTTCGATCCGAACCGGGTCAAGATCCGCTCATATCCCGTCGCGGTGGAGCGCGGTGAGGAACTGCAGAAAGGCCCGTATGTGGCCGAGACGTTTCCGGTGCATGTCGAGGACAGTTATGTGATTGTCGAGGTCTGAGCGGCCGTTTCGGATTGTGATTTTGACGCAGGTGCGATAAGCCTCGCCCGCATTCATGGCGGAGACGAGCTTTGTCGAAACAATCCCTGCGTGAGGAGGCCGAACGCCTGATCCGCGAATCGATGGAAAAGAAGACCATCGTCGTGAAGCAGGGCGCGACCCGCATCGAGGCCGTCTGCGGCAAGTGCGGCGCGCCGAACCGGGTCCAGGCGGAAAAGGGCCAGAGCCGCGTTAAGTTCGCCTGCAAGAATTGCGGGCACCAGCAGGAGACGCTGTAGGCTTCTAACCCCTTCCCGTAGGAACAGGGCGAGGGAGTGACAGAGCGCCTACTCCCCCTCCACAAACTTCTTGAACGCCTCCGCATAATCCGGGTGCCAGCGCGACAGCGGCGGGCGATTCTCGACGATGTCGCCGGCGGCCCACAGCATGCGCTTTTCGTCGAGTGCGCGCGTCACGTCGTTGTCCGGGCACAGGATGTAGAAGTCGCCGGCTTCCAGCCGTGCCAGCATGAAATCGACCGTCTGTTCCGGTGTCCAGGCTCCGGCCGGCTTCTCGGTGCGGCCCTTCGCGGTGAGCCCGGTGAAGACGAAGCCGGGGATCAGGAGATGCGCGCTGATGCGGCAATCCCTGGTGTTGCGCAGGTCGTGCTGGAGCGCTTCCGTAAAAGCCTTCACGCCGGCCTTGGAGACGTTGTAGGCGGGATCGCCCGGCGGTGTCGTGATGCCCTGCTTGGAGCCGGTGTTGACGATGAGCCCGCATTTGCCGCGCGCAATCATGCTGGGCGCGAAGATGCGCGAGCCGTTGATGATGCCCCACATGTTGACGCCGATGATGCGCTGCCAATTGTCGGGTTCGCCGAACAGCGCGCTGCCGGGCTGGATGCCGGCATTGTTCATCAGGATATCGGTGCCGCCGAAATGCGCGCCCACCGCGCGTTCCAGTTCCTTGACGCTCTCCGCCTTGCCGACATCGACGGCGAAGGTCATCACATGTGTGGCAGACGCGACGGATGACAGTTTTGTTGCGGCCTCCGCCAGTCGCGCCTCATCGACATCGGCGATGCACACCTTCATGCCGGCGCGCGCGAAGGCTGCTGCGGCGGCAAACCCGATGCCGGACGCGCCACCCGTGATCACGGCAACATTGTCTTTGACGATGGCGGGGTGCGGCATGGTTCGTCTCCGGGCAGGGGCTTGGTCGAGCTATAACATGGCACGCGTGCGACCCTGCACAAGTCGGGATGGGTGGTCTTCGTTCCGCGCCGCCTTTACGCGCATCCGGTAGCGCTGTATTCTATTCCACCTAACGATCCCGCCCAGATCGAACCCAATCAATCACCTGACTAGGGAGTGCAGCCATGGCTGTGTCGCAGGCTATTCCGATCACGCGCCATCCGTTCGCCAACGGGTCCTACAAGCAGATGCTGATCGACGGGAAGTGGGTCGACGCTGCCTCCGGCAAGCGCTTCGAGACCCACAACCCCGCCACCGGCGAATTGCTCGCCACCGTCGCCGAGGGCGACAAGGAAGACATCGACCGCGCCGTTGAGGCGGCCCGCCGCGCCTTCGAAGGCCCATGGAGCAAGGTCAAGCCGTTCGAGCGGCAGAATCTGCTGCTCAAGCTCGCCGACCTCGTCGAGAAGAATTTCGACGAATTGTCGCAGCTCGACACGCTCGACATGGGCGCGCCGCTGAGCCGCACCCGCGCCTATCGCCTGCGCGCCGTCGGCATGCTGCGCTATTACGCCGGCCAGACCACCGCGATCCACGGCGAGACCATCGAGAACTCGCTGCCCGGCGAAATCTTCTCCTACACGCTGAAGGAGCCGATCGGCGTCGTCGGCGCCATCATTCCCTGGAACGGCCCGCTGACCGCGACGCTCTGGAAGATTGGGCCTGCGATCGCAACCGGCTGCACCGTGGTGCTGAAGCCCGCCGAGGAAGCGCCGCTGACCTCGCTGCGCATTGCGGAGCTGGCGATGGAAGCCGGCATTCCCCCCGGCGTCGTCAACGTCGTGCCCGGCTATGGCGAGACCGCGGGTGCCGCGCTCGCTTCGCATCACGATGTCGACAAGGTCGCCTTCACCGGTTCGCATGTCACGGGGCAGTCGATCATCCGTGCCTCCGCCGGCAACCTGAAGCGCGTCTCGCTCGAGCTCGGCGGCAAATCGCCCGACATCGTGTTCGCGGATGCCGACCTTGATGCTGCCGTTCCCGGCGCCGCGATGGCGGTGTTCGCTAATTCCGGCCAGATCTGCAGTGCCGGCACGCGTCTGTTCGTCGAGCAGTCGATCTACGAAGAGTTCGTCGGCCGCGTTGCCGAGTTCGGCAAGAAGCTGCAGGTCGGCAACGGCCTCGATCCCAACACCCAGATCGGTCCGCTGGTCTCCGAACAGCAACTCGAACGCGTCACCAGCTATCTCGACATCGGCCAGAAGGAAGGCGCGAAGGCGCTCGCCGGCGGCGGCCGGGTGACGGAAGGCGCGCTGTCAAAAGGCTTCTTCGTCTCACCGACGGTGTTCGCGGGCGTCCAGGACAACATGCGGATCGCGCAGGAGGAGATTTTTGGCCCCGTCATCTCCGCCATCGCGTTCAAGGACATGGACGAACTGGTCAAGCGCGCCAACAACACCACTTTCGGCCTCGGTTCGGGCCTGTGGACGCGTGACGTCAGCAAGGCGCATGCGGTTGCGAAGCGCTTGCGCGCCGGCTCGGTGTGGGTGAATTGCTACCAGGCGATGGACCCGGCCGTGCCGTTCGGCGGCTACAAGATGAGCGGCTATGGCCGCGAGTCCGGCAAGCAGCATGTTGAAGAATATCTCAACGTGAAGGCCGTCTGGATCAAGACGGCTTAGCGCGCCATCGCGTCCGGACTTCAGCGAACGGTCTTGCTTGCGGCGACGACAGCTTGCTTGCGACGACCAGGAGTTGTTGCCCGGACGCTACAAGCGATTTTTGAAACTGCTGTCGTCCGCGATCTTGCAAGGATTGTTATCCCATTTCCAACGTTGGCCGGTTAGTTCTGGTCGACGTCAATGTTCGGGTCTGGGAATCAAGAATGCTCCGCTTCGCTTCGATCATGCTTGTGGCTGTGGGCGTCGCCTCGGCGCAGCCCGCATTCGCGGCCGATATGGCCGCACGTGCGCCGCTCTACAAGGCGCCGCAATTGCCGGTCGCCTACAATTGGTCGGGCTTCTACGCCGGCGTGAATGTCGGGTACGGCTGGAGCGATGATGCGATCAAGCTCGCGCCGCATGATCCGGTTTTCACCGCCGGTGTGCTCGACATGGCGCTGGCGGGCGGCCTTGTCCCGCCGTCCCTGGCAACAAACCCGCGTGGGGTGCTGGGCGGCGTGCAGGCCGGCTACAATGTGCAGACCGGCTCCCTGGTATGGGGCGTCGAAGCCGATATCGCGGCTGCCGGAATCAAGGGCAGCTCGACGGTCACGCGAAGCCTGCCGGTCTTCCCCACCCTCACGAGCACGCAGGAGCAGAAGGTCGACTGGTTGGGGACCGTGCGCGGCCGGATCGGTGCCACCGTTACACCCGACTTGATGCTCTACGGGACCGGCGGTCTTGCCTATGGACACGTCAAGGCGTCGACCTCGATCATGGATCCCACGCTTCCGGCCGGCACGCAATGCCTCAACGTGATCTGTAGCGCGGGGACGTCGGAAAGCTGGCGCGTGGGCTGGGCCGTCGGCGGTGGCGGCGAGTACCACTTTGCGTCGAACTGGAGCGTCAAGCTCGAGTACCTCTATTATGATCTCGGCAGCCAGAAATACACCATCTTCAATCCGCTGTTCCCGTTCACTCCAGGCCCGGCGCGCGGCCTTGACGCAACCGCGGATTTCACCGGCCACATCGCGCGGGTCGGCCTGAACTACAAGTTCGGCTCGGGCCCGGTCGTCGCGAAATACTGATCCGCCGTTCTGAACGGATGCAAAGCCTCGGGCCACGGCCCGGGGCTTTTTGGTTCTACCGCATCTTTCGGCTGGCCAGCCATCCGCCCAAGCGGCTTCCGAGCTGCCCCTCTTTCTCATATGATCCCCGTCCTCTCATCGATCATTCCGGGGATCACATGAAGTTCGAGGCGTTGTTCAAACCGTTGCAGGTCGGTCCGTACAAGCTCGCGCATCGCGTCGCGATGGCGCCGCTGACGCGCATGCGCGCCGAGCGCGACAGCTTTTCGCCGCGGCCGCTCAACGCCGAATATTACGGCCAGCGCGCTACGCAAGGCGGCCTGCTGATCGCCGAGGCTTCACCCGTGCTTTCGCACGGCCGCGGCAATCCGGCGACGCCCGGCATCTATTCGGAGTCGCAGATTGCGGGCTGGCGCAAGGTGACGGATGCCGTGCACGCCAAGGGCGGCATTATCTTCCTCCAGCTCTGGCATGTCGGCCGAGTCTCGCATTCATCTTATCATGGCGGTCAGCCGCCGGTGTCGGCCTCGGCGATACCCATCAAGGCCGAGGGCATGAAGGCGATGATGGCCGACGGCAAGATCGGCGACTATGAGACGCCGCGCGCATTGGAGACCGACGAGGTCAAGGGCGTCGTCGAGGCATTCCGCCAAGGTGCCAAGAACGCGCTCGCCGCCGGCTTTGACGGTGTCGAGATCCACGGCGCCAACGGCTATCTGCTCGAGCAGTTTTTACAGTCGCGCAGCAACCAGCGCACCGATCAATATGGCGGCTCGATCGAGAACCGCGCGCGGCTGCTGCTCGAGGTCACGCAGGCCGCGATCGACGTCTGGGGCGCGAACCGCGTCGGCGTGCGGCTGTCGCCCCACGGCATTGCCAATGATTCCGGCGAGCCCGATCCGATGCCGCTCTACACGCATGTGGTGAAGGCGATCGACAAGCTCGGTCTCGCCTATCTGCATTTCATCGAGCCGCGCTCCAGCGGCTCGGGGCGAGCCGAAGTCAACTGGCAGAACGTGCCGTCGGCGATGCTGCTGTTCCGCCCGCTCTACAGCGGCGTGCTGATGACCGCCGGCGGCTTCACCGGCGAGACCGCGAATGCGGCAATAAAAGACGGCCACGCCGACATTATCGCCTTCGGCCGCATCTTCATCTCCAACCCGGACCTGCCGCGGCGGCTTGAGCACGACTATCCGATCACGCCGTACAACCGCACGACGTTCTATGGCGGCGAGGAGAAGGGGTATACGGACTATCCTGTTTATGACGAGCTGACGCCGGCGTAAGTCTCTCTCCGTCATTCCGGGGCGGCGCGAAGCGTCGAGCCCGGAATCCATTCCGCCTTGGTCTGCCGCCTGATGGATTCCGGGCTCGCGACTTTGTCGCGCCCCGGAATGACGATCGTGTATTGTCGCACGCGCAATGACGACGGAGAGAGCCACCATGGCCAAAGCCGCAGTCGCCGCAGGTATCGCCACCGGCCAATGCCTCTGCGGCAAGGTCACCTTCGAGATCGACATCCCCGCGCGCTGGGCCTGGCACGATCATTCCGCCGCCAGCCGCCGCGCCCATGGCGCGGCTTACGCGACCTATGTCGGCAGCTGGAAAAAGCGCTTTCGCATCACCGCCGGCAAGACCGCGCTCACGCGTTACGAGGATAAGACGACCAAGACGGCGCGCAGCTTCTGCTCGCATTGCGGCACGCCGATCGCCTATGAGCGCCCGCGCGGCCCGCACATGGTCAACATTCCCCGCGCGCTGTTCAACGAGCGCACCGGCCGCCAGCCGCTCTATCACATCGCGATCGAAGAACTCCAGGAATGGGCTTACACGGGCGAGCCGCTGGTGCCGCTGAAGGGCTTTCCGGGTGTGGTCTGGCAGCGCTCGAAAAAGAAGAAGCGCGCGGGCGGTGAGGACCCGTTCGAGCTGGGGCGCGAGGAGATGTAGCGGAAGCCACTCACTCTCGTCTCGTGCCCCTGACGCAGCGCAGCGCCTCTTCGGCGGAGCGCTGCTGAGCCGGGGCCCATGCAGCAGCGAGCCCGGCGCGAATCTGGGTCCCGGCTCTGCGCCACGTCACTGCGTGCCGCGTCGCGTCCGGGACACGAGACCGTCGCGCGCAACGCAGCCATGACCCCGCTCCATTGCGCGCATCCCAAAACTTCGGCCATCATGCCTCCGCCCTGCGGCAACGCCCGCTCCTGGAGGAAACATGAAGAACAAGATCACCGGCCGCTCCGCCTTTCTCGCGCTGCTCAAGGACGAGGGCATCACGCACCTGTTCGGCAATCCCGGCACCACCGAATTGCCGATCATGCATGCGTTGAAGGACCATCCTGATCTCACCTATGTGATGGCGATGCAGGAGAGTCTCGTGGTCGCGATCGCCGATGGCTATAGCCGGGCCTCCGGAAAACTCGTCGCCTGCAACGTCCATGTCGCGCCCGGCCTCGGCAACGCGATGGGTTCGCTTTACAACGCCCAGTTCACGGGCACGCCGATGATCCTGACGGCCGGCCAGCAGGAGCAGGGCCACGGGCTGATGGAGCCGGTGCTGTATGGTCCGCTGGTGCGCATGGCCGAGCCGCTGGTGAAATGGGCGGTCGAGGTGACGCGGCTGGAGGATCTGCCGCGCATCGTGCGTCGTGCCGCCAAGGTCGCGATGACGCCGCCGACCGGGCCGGTATTCATCTCGCTACCGGGCGACATTCTCAACAGCGAAGCCGGCATCGATCTCGGCCGCTCCACCCGCATCGACGCGCGCACCAAACCGTCGGACGAGGCGCTGAGGGCTTTTGCAGCGCGCCTGCTCAAGGCCGAACGCCCGGTGATCGTCACCATGGATGAGGTGGTCAAGAGCGATGCGCTCAAGGAAGCTGCCGAACTCGCCGAATTGCTCGGTGCAGCCGCCTATCAATCTTCAACACCCTATGGCTCGCACTTCCTCTCGGAGAGCCCGAGCTTCGTCGGCACGCTGGCGCGCGTGCAGAAGGTCGCGCGCGATACGCTCGCGCCTTACGATCTCCTGATCGCGCTGGGCGGCGATCCCCTGCGGATGTCTGTCTATAGCGAGGTCGATGCGCTGCCCGATGGCCTTGGCATCGTGCAGGTGGGTCTGGTCGATTGGGAGATCGCCAAGAATTACGGCGCCGAGATCGCGCTGAAGGCGGATCTCAAGGAAACGCTGCGCGCGCTGATCCCGGTGCTGAAGGAGATGGGCGGCGCGACACTGACGAGCCGCGCCAAGCAGCGCCTCGCCGAACTCGTGCCGAAGAACTGGACCGCACGGCGTGCCGCGCTGGTCGAGCAGATCGGCAAGAGCGCGGGCCGCAACCCCATCGATCCTGACTATCTGGTGCTACAAATGGTCGAGGCGATGCCCGATCACGCCATCCTCGTCGACGAAGGCCTCACCTCTAGCCGCCAGATCACGGCGCTGCGTCCACACCGCGACCGCTACGGCTATCACGGCCTCGCCTCCGGCGGCATCGGCTGGGGCCTGCCGGCCTCGGTCGGCGCCAGCATCGCCAATCCGGATCGGCCCGTCGTGTGCTTCTCCGGCGACGGCAGTGCGATGTATTCGATCCAGTCGCTATGGACCGCGGCGCATCACAAGCTGCCGCTCAACGTCGTCATCGCCAACAATGGCGGCTACCGCATCATCAAGCAGCGCCTGCTCGCCTTCCATGGCGACGATAATTATGTCGGCATGGATTTTATCGATCCGCCGGTGGATTTTGCCGGCGTCGCCAAGGCACTCGGCTGCGAGGCGATCAAGATCAGCGATCCCCGCGAGCTGAAAGCGACCCTGGCATCGGCGTTTGCGCGGCCGGGAACGAAGCTGATCGAGGTGATGGTGGACGGGAAGGTGTAGGCGCGGCTGCCCACCGGCGTCATTGCGAGGAGCGAAGCGACGAAGCAATCCAGAATCCCTCGGCGGTGACATCTGGATTGCTTCGCTCCGCTCGCAATGACGAGGAGGAGGAAGCTACCCCTTCTTCCCCACCCGATACCCCGCCGCCGGATGCGGCGCTCCTAGCCTCGCCCGGCCGTCGCCGAACAGCTTCTCTCGCAGCGTGCCCTTTGCATATTCCGGCTTGTACCGCCCGCGCTTAGTCAGCTCCGGCACCAGCATGTCCGCGATATCCTCGAAATCGCCGGGCGAGATCGCAAAGGCGACGTTGAGGCCGTCGACGTCGGTCTTCTCGAACCAATCCTCGATCTTGTCTGCGACGCTCTCAGGCGTTCCCACCACGACGGGACCGGCGCCGCCGATACCGACATGTTCGATGACGTCGCGCACGGTCCAGACGCGATCAGGATCGCCGCGGGTGACGTTGTCGAGTGCGCTGCGGCCGGCATCGTTCTGGACGTGACGCACCTGCTGGTCGAGCTCGTAGCCGGAGAAGTCGATGCCGGTCCATCCCGACATCAGGGCGAGCGCGCCTTCCGGGCTGATATGCGACCGGTAGTCGGCATATTTGGCCGCCGCTTCGGCTTCGGTGTTGCCGAGGATGATCGTCATCATGTTGAACATCAGGATCTCGGCTGGGTTGCGGCCGAACGCGGCGGCTTCCTGGCGGATCGCGGACACCCGCGGCGCGATGATCCTGGCCGACGGCCCCGACATGAACACGCATTCGGCGTGTTTGGCCGCGAACTGCCGGCCGCGCGGCGAGGTGCCGGCCTGGTACAGCACCGGCGTGCGCTGCGGCGATGGCTCGCTGAGATGGATGGTATTGTTGATGCGCCAGTTCGCGCCCTCGTGATTGACGCGATGAACCTTGCTGGGATCGGTGAAGATGCCGCGCTTGCGATCCCGCACCACCGCGTCGTCCTCCCAGCTCCCTTCCCAGAGCTTGTAGACCACCTCCATATATTCGTCGGCGATGTCGTAGCGGTCGTCGTGGCCGGTCTGCTTCTCCTTGCCGGCGCCGCGCGCGGCGCTGTCGAGATAGCCGGTGACGACGTTCCAGCCGATCCGTCCCTCGGTGAGATGATCGAGCGTCGACATCCGCCGCGCGAACGGGTAGGGCGGCTCGAACGATAAATTGCTGGTGACGCCGAAGCCGAGATTCTTGGTCACCGCCGCCATCGCTGACAGCAGCAGCAGCGGCTCGTTCGACGGCGTCTGCGCCCCATTGCGCAAGGCCGCGTCAGGGCTGTTGCCATAGACGTCGTAGACCCCGAGCACGTCGGCCAGGAACAGCCCGTCGAAACGTCCGCGCTCCAGCGTTTTTGCAAGGTCGATCCAGTAGGGCAGGCGGTTATATTCGGCAGTGCGGTCGCGCGGATGGGTCCACAGGCCCGGTGACTGGTGCGCAACGCAATTCATCGCGAAGGCGTTGAGCCTGATCTCTTTGGCCATGCTAGTCCCCCGGCGCCCTGTACTGAGCGCTCTTCGAATGATAGACGTGCGCCCCAATCTGGCGAAGTTCTTGCATATAACTTGTCATTGGCAAGGCCAAAATCAGCGGCGCTCCCGCTCTTGGCAAGCTAATCTCAAGAGAGCAAGAACGAAATCCCAAGAGTATCGAAGTCCCCGCCACTTTCGAAGGCCCGCCCGTCTCGGGTAAGCTCCTTCGTCTCGAAACCTCGAAAAGCAAATAATGACCAGAGCCGATGCCATCGCCCGCGCCCGGGACGACTTCAAATCCGGTGCGTTCCTTGCTGAACTCGACCGCCGTGTCGGCTTCAAGACCGAGAGTCAGAATGCCTCGCGCGGTCCTGAGCTGCGCGCTTATCTGGAACAGGAGATGATACCTGCCTTCGCCGCGCTCGATTTTACCAGCCGCATCGTCGAATCCCCGAGCGGCAAAGCGCCATTCCTGTTCGCCGAGCATCAGGAGAGCGCCACGGCGCCGACCGTGCTGATCTACGGCCATGGTGACGTCGTCGACGGCATGGAGGGCGAATGGCGCGACGGCCGTGATCCCTGGCGCACGATGGTTGCGGGCACGCGGCTCTATGGCCGCGGCACCGCCGACAACAAGGGTCAGCACAGCATCAACATGGCGGCGCTCCGCGCGGTGCGCGACGCCCGCGGCGGCAAGCTTGGTTTCAATGCCAAGTTCATCATCGAGATGGGCGAGGAGATCGGCTCGCCTGATTTGGGCAAGGTCTGCGATCTCAATCGCGATGTGCTGAAGGCCGACCTGTTCATGGCCTCCGACGGGCCGCGCCTGTCGGCCGACCGCCCGACACTGTTCCTGGGATGCCGCGGCGGCATCCGCATCCATCTCGACGTGAATTTGCGCGACGGCGGCCACCATTCCGGCAATTGGGGCGGCGTGCTCGCCAACCCCGCGACCATCCTGGTCAACGCGATTTCGACGCTGGTCGACGGCCACGGCCGTCTTCAGCTCGACGCGCTGAAGCCGCCGCGCCTCACCAACCAGATTCGCAGCTATCTCGCCGACGTGCAGGTGGTGCCGACCGAGGACGAGCCCGCGCTCGCGGAGAACTGGGGCGAGGAAGGTCTTTCTGCGGCCGAACGGCTCTATGCCTGGAACACGCTCGAAGTGCTGGCGATGTCGTCGGGCAATATCGGGAAGCCGGCGAACGCCATTCCCGGCAACGCCAATGCCGTGCTGCAACTGCGCTTCGTGGTCGGCACCAAGGTCGACGGCCTGATCGACGCCGTGCGTGCGCATCTTGCCCAGAAGGGTTTTCCGATGGTCGAGGTGAGAGCTGCGCAGAGCTTTGCGGCGTCGCGCACCGATTTCGACAGCCCCTGGATCCAATGGGCGGCGGATTCGGTGAGAGAGACCACCGGCAAGACGCCGGCCGTTCTGCCGAATTTCGGCGGCTCGCTGCCTAACGACGTGTTTTCCGAGACTCTCGGCTTGCCGACGATCTGGGTCCCGCATTCCTATCCCGGCTGCTCCCAGCATGCGCCCAATGAGCACATCCTGCTGCCATTGACCGAAGAGGCCTTGACGGTGATGGCCGGGCTGTTCTGGGATCTCGGGGAGCTGCCCAAGCCACTGACCTGAGCCCGTTAACCTGAGCTGCGATCCCGCCGAAAGTCACATTCTAATCCGGCTTGATTTGTGCTTGCATCCAGCCGCATCATCCTGAAGGGAACAAAAAAGTGAAACATCTCCGTAGCATCGGCCTCGCGCTCGCCGCGACCTTTGCCGTCAGCCAGGCTGGGGCCCAGGAGCTGACCGGCACGTTGAAGAACATCAAGGACACCGGCGCGATCACGCTCGGCTTCCGCGACTCCTCGATCCCGTTCTCCTATCTCGACGACAATCAGAAGCCCGTCGGGTACGCGATGGATATCTGCTACAAGATCGTCGACGCCGTGAAGAAGGAGCTCAAGCTCGACAAGCTCGAGGTCAAGCTCAACCCCGTGACCTCGGCGACGCGTATTCCGCTGATGGCCAATGGCACCATCGACCTCGAATGCGGTTCGACCACCAACAACGCCGACCGTCAGAAGCAGGTCGCCTTCGCCCCCACGCACTTCCTGACCGCCAGCCGCTACGTCTTCAAGAAATCGAGCGGCCTGAAGTCGATCGACGATCTCAAGGGCAAGACGGTGGTCTCGACCGCAGGCACCACCAACATCAAGCAGCTCACCGAAGCCAACGTTGCGAAGAGCCTTGGCGCCAACATCATCCCGGCCAAGGACCATGCCGAATCCTTCCTGATGGTCGAGACCGATCGCGCGGTCGCGTTCGTGATGGACGACATCCTGCTCGCGAGCCTCGTTGCCGGCTCGAAGTCGCCGGACGACTACGTCATCTCCAAGGATGCGTTCTCCAAGCCGGAGCCCTACGGCATCATGCTGCGCAAGGACGACGCGCCCTTCAAGAAGGTGGTCGATGCCGCGGTTGGTGCGCTCTACACCTCCGGCGAAGGCCAGAAGATCTATGAGAAGTGGTTCACGGCCAAGATCCCGCCGAAGGGCCTCAACCTCAACACCCCGATTTCGGCCGAGCTGAAGAACGAGTTCGCAAAACCTTCGGACTCGCCGAACCCGGACGACTATAAGTAAGATATAACCTCGATCCAGGGATCGAGACCATGTCCGGCCACTCTTGACACCAGAGTGGCCGGACATTTGCATAGGCGCCAAGGACTTCTTTCGAGCCATCTCTGATGGGCGCGTTCGCGCGGGGGACACGTGAACTACCACTGGAACTGGGGAATTTTCTTCGAACCGAACCCGATGGGGACCGGCAACTATCTCGACATGCTGCTGTCGGGACTGGCGCTGACCCTCAAGACGGCCGTGCTCGCCTGGATCATCGCGCTGATTTTCGGCACGATCGTCGGCGTGCTGCGCACGTTGCCGTCGAAGACCGCGTCCTGGATCGGCTTCTGCTGGGTCGAATTCTTCCGCAACATGCCGCTGTTGGTGCAGCTGTTCCTGTGGTTCTTCGTGCTGCCGGAATTGCTGCCGAAATCGGCCGGCACTTGGCTGAAGCAACTGCCGAACGCGCCGTTCTGGACGGCCGCGCTTGGCGTCGGCTTCTTCATGTCGGCGCGCGTCGCAGTGCAATTGCAGGCGGGCATCGGCTCGCTGCCGCGCGGGCAGAGGATGGCCGCGACCGCGCTGGGCCTGACCACCGTGCAGGGCTATCGCTATGTGCTGCTGCCGATGGCGTTCCGCATCATCCTGCCGCCGCTGACCTCCGAGTTCCTCAACACCATCAAGAACACGGCGGTCGCCATCACCATCGGCCTGCTCGAGCTGACCGGACAGGCACGTTCGATGCAGGAGTTTTCGTTCCAGGTGTTCGAGGCGTTCACGGCCGCGACCCTCATCTACCTCCTCGTCAACGCCGTTGTGGTAACCGCGATGCGCTTCCTCGAGCGCTGGGTCGCGATCCCCGGCTACATCACGGGGAAATAGCGCCATGTTCAGTAATCTCGATTTCGACGTCATCCGCCGCGCGCTGCCCTATCTGTTCTACGAGGGTATGACGTTCACCGTGACGCTAACGGCGCTCGCGGGCCTCGGCGGCCTGATCTTCGGCACGGCGATCGCGCTGATGCGGCTGTCCGGCTACAAGGTGCTCGGCCGCATCGCGGGCTTCTATGTCGACTTCATGCGTTCGCTGCCGCTGGTGCTGGTGATCTTCTGGTTCTACTTCCTGGTGCCCTATATCGGGCAGTGGGTGACCGGCGCCTCGCGGCCGATCAGCGTCGGTGCCTTCGCATCCTCGCTCATCACCTTCATCATGTTCGAGGCGGCGTACTTCTCCGAGATCATGCGCGCCGGCATCCAGTCGATCTCGCGCGGCCAGCCGGCCGCGGCCAACGCGCTCGGCCTCACCTACGCCCAGACCATGCGCTACGTCGTGCTGCCGCAGGCGTTCCGCAACATGCTGCCGGTGCTGCTGACACAAACAATCGTGCTGTTCCAGGACACTTCGCTGGTCTACGTGCTCTCGATCCCGGACTTCCTGGGCGCGGCGAGCAAGGTCGCGCAGCGCGACGGCCGCCTGGTCGAGATGTATCTGTTCGCGGCCGTCGTCTACTTCACCATTTCCTGTGTTGCGTCCTTTGGCGTGCGTCGCCTGCAGGCGCGCATCGCCATCATTCGATAGAGCGTGTCGGTCATGATCGAAATCAGCCACGTCAACAAATGGTATAGCCCGACCTTCCAGGTGCTGACCGACTGCACCACCAGCGTCACCAAGGGCGAGGTCGTCGTGGTCTGCGGCCCTTCGGGCTCGGGCAAATCGACGCTGATCAAATGCGTCAATGCGCTGGAGCCGTTCCAGAGCGGCGACATCAGCGTCGACGGCACCAAGGTCAACGATCCCAAGACCAATCTGCCGAAATTGCGCTCGCGCGTCGGCATGGTGTTCCAGCACTTCGAGCTGTTCCCGCATCTGAAGATCATCGACAATCTCTGCCTCGCACAGCAGAAGGTGCTCGACCGGTCGCGCGACAAGGCGGTGGCGAAAGGCATGCAGTTGCTGGAGCGCGTCGGGCTGAAGGAACAGGCGGAGAAGTTTCCCGCGCAGCTCTCCGGTGGGCAGCAGCAGCGCGTCGCGATCGCGCGCGCGCTCGCCATGGATCCCATCGTCATGCTGTTCGACGAACCGACCTCGGCGCTCGATCCTGAAATGGTCAGCGAGGTGCTCGACGTCATGGTCGATCTCGCCCATGAGGGCATGACCATGATGGTCGTGACCCACGAGATGGGCTTTGCCCGCAAGGTCGCCAACCGCGTCATCTTCATGGACCGCGGCGAGATCGTCGAGGACGCCCCGAAGGACGATTTCTTCGGCAAGCCCCGCAGCGACCGCGCGCAGAAGTTCTTGTCGAAAATTCTGTCGCATTAATTTTCTCTGTCATTCCGGGCTCATTCGCTTTGCGAATGCCCCCGGAATGACGGATCGAGGGTTTATCGGGCTCGCCAAATCTCCTATACGGGTGAGCAATTCCACCTTCGTCCTCAGGAGACCTGCCTTGGACTCGATCGCCTACGTCAACGGCTCATTCGTCCCGCTCTCGGACGCCAAAATCTCGGTGCTCGATCGCGGTTTCCTGTTTGCCGACGGCATCTACGAGGTCTCGGCCGTGCTTGACGGCAAGCTGGTCGACAACGCCTCGCATCTGGCGCGGCTGGAGCGTTCGGTCGGCGAGATCAAGCTCAAGCTGCCGGAGACGGTCGAGCGCATCACCGAGATCCAGAAGGAGCTGATCGCGCGCAACAAGATCGAAAGCGGTCTCGTCTATCTCCAGGTGACGCGCGGCGCCGACAAGGGCCGCGACTTCCCGTTCCCGAAGGGCGAGGTCAAGTCGAGCCTGGTGATGTTCACGTCCGAGAAGGACATCATCGGCTCCGCGGCAGCCAAGACCGGCATCAATGTGATCACGGTGCCCGACATCCGCTGGGAGCGGCGCGACATCAAGAGCGTGGCGTTGCTGGCGCAGGTGCTGGCGAAGCAGGCCGCGGCCGAAGCCGGCGCCGGCGAGGCCTGGATGCTGCAGGACGGCTATGTGACCGAAGGCGGCTCGTCCACGGCGTTCATCCTGACCAAGGACGACGTCATCGTCACCCGCCAGAACTCCAACGCGATCCTGCCGGGCTGCACGCGCAAGGCCGTGATCGCACTTGCCGAGGAGCGCCAGCTTCGCGTCGAGGAACGTTCCTTCACCGTCGCCGAGGCGCTCGCCGCCAAGGAAGCCTTCATCACCTCGGCTTCGTCGTTCGTGCAGCCGGTGGTCGCACTCGACGGCAAGACGATCGGCGATGGCAAGCCCGGCCCGATGGCGACGCGGCTCCGCGAGATCTATGTGGAGTTCGCGAAGGCGACGGCGGTTTAGCCCGCACTCGGCTGTCGTAGGGTGGGCAAAGGCGCGCTTGCGCCGTGCCCACGTCTTCTCGCATTAGCTGAAGAAGTGGTGGGCACGCTACGCTTTGCCCACCCTACAAGACTTGGCTGCGAGGGAGCGTTGCGGTCTACGCCACCGACGCCTTCACCTTCACCGGATGTGCCGCCCTGAACGCGATCGCGATCCTGTTCCAGGCATTGATGGCGCCGATCAGCATGGTCAGGTTCACCGTCTCTGCATCGGTGAACTGCGCACGCACCTGCTCGTAAACATCGTCGGGCGCGTGCGTCTCGGAGATCAGCGTCACCGACTCCGTCCACGCCAGCGCGGCACGCTCGCGGTCGGTATAGAGCGGGGACTCACGCCAGGCATTGAGCAGATAGATGCGCTGCTCGGTCTCGCCGCGCTTGCGGGCGTCCTCGGTGTGCATGTTGATGCAGAAGGCGCAGCCGTTGATCTGCGACGCGCGGATCTTGACCAGCTCGATCAGCGATTTCTCCAGACCCGTCGACTGGATCTGCTCTTCCAGCGCCATCAGCGCCTTCATCGTGTCGGGGGCGGCCTGGTAGAAGTTCATGCGGGGTTTCATGGTCGTTCTCCTTGCTTGCGGGGGTGAGGTCAGTGGGCTCCGCCGGCCGAGGTCTGGCCGGGCTTCTTCAGGAAGAGGACGGCGGCAAGCGCGACGATCAGCGCCATGCCGAGCAGATAGAAGGTGTCGCTGAAGGCGAAGATATAGGCCTGCTTCTGCACGGTATGGCCGATCGCGACATAGGCGCGATGCGCGGCGTCGGCACGATCGAGCACGCCGTGATTGACGAAATACTGCGTGAGCTGCTCCAGCCGCGTCCGGGTCGCCTGCTCGAACACCGAGACCGACTGCATCAGCACGTTGGAGTGATATTGCTCGCGCTTGGTCAGCATGGTCTGGAGCAGCGCGATGCCGACGGCGCCGCCGAGATTGCGCATCATGTTGAACAGGCCGGAGGCCGAGCCCGCATTCTCCGCCTCGATGCCAGCGGTCGCGACCGCGGACAACGGCGCGAGCACCAGCGCCTGGCCGATCGCACGGACGATGTTGGGCAAAAGCAGCTGGTCGGACCCGTAATCGTTGGTCATGTAGATGTTCATGAAATTGGAAGCTGCGAACAAGACGAAGCCGGTCCCGATGATGATCCGCGCATCGAACTTCTGCATCAGGCGCGGCACCAGCGGGATCAGCACGAGTTGCGGCAAACCGGTCCATGCCAGCACCATGCCGATCTGCTCGGCATTGTAGCCCTGGATGCGCGCCAGATATTGCGGCAGGATGAACACCGAGCCGTACAGCGCGACGCCCAGCAAAAAGTTCGCGAGCATGCCGAAGCCGAAATTGCGGCGGACCAGCAGGCGCAGATTCAACAGCGGCTTCTTCACGGTGAGCTCGATGATCAGGAAGGCGGTCAGCGCGACGGCTGCGATCACCGACAGCTTGACGATGAAGGGCGATCCGAACCAGTCGTCCTTGTTGCCTTCTTCCAGCACGGTCTGGAGCGCGGACAGGCCGATGGCCATGGTGATGATGCCGGCCCAGTCGCCCTCACGCAGCAATGCCAGCTTCATCGGCTTGGCGTCGAGCGCGTACCAGAGCATGCCGACCATGATCGCGCCGGGCACGACGTTGACGTAGAAGATGTACTGCCAACCAAAGTTCTCGGTGAGATAGCCGCCAATGGTCGGGCCGATCGCGGGCGCGAATGTCGCCGACAGCGCGAACAGCGCGAGGCCCACCGGCTGCTTGGCACGCGGCAGGAGCGTGATGATCAAGGTGAAGGCCATCGGGATCAGCACACCGCCGGTAAATCCCTGCACGGCGCGCAGCACGATCATCTGCGGCAGGTCCTGCGCCAGCGCACAGGCCGCGGACAGAACCAGGAACAGGATCGCGTTGGCAAGCAGGTAGATCCGGATCGAGAACACTTGTGCGAGCCAGCCGGAGAGCGGGATCACCACGATCTCGGCGATCAGATAGGAGGTCGAGATCCAGCCGCCGTCGTCGATGCCGGCGCCGATCGCGCCCTGGATGTCCGCGAGCGAGGCGTTGACGATCTGGATGTTCAGCACCGCCATGAAGGCGCCGAGGGTGGCGCCGATCACCGCGATCCAGGTTTTTGCAGAGACCGCCGGCGTGGCGGGCGCAGCGGGAGCAGGAAGGCTGGCGGCGGCGTTGACGGCCGGTTGGAGCGTGTTCATGGAAGCCTCGTCTCGGTTACAGAGACAGGATGCATTGGACCGATGGTTTCGATAATCGAGGAAGCCAGGGAAGGATCGTCCGGCAGGACTTGATAATCCCGCCGGTCGTCCGACCTCAGCCGCCGTTCTGGCGGGACGAATTGTCGGCGAGGCGCTTCGCCGTCTCTCGCTCAGCCAGCACGGTCTGCTTGGTATCGACGGTCGGCACCGCCGACATGCCGGGCCGCAGCAGGCCCGTCAGACTGTAATCGTCGAGCACGATCTTCACCGGCACGCGCTGCACGATTTTTGTGAAATTGCCGGTGGCGTTATCAGGCGGCAGCAGTGCGAATTCAAGTCCGCTGGCCGGCGAAAGGCTATCGACATGACCGCGCAGCGTGCGATTGCGAAAACTGTCGACGTGCAGCTCGACCGGCTGGCCGGGGCGCACATGCGTGAGCTGCGTCTCCTTGAAGTTGGCGACCACATAGACCGCATCGAGCGGCACCACCGCCATTAATTGCGTGCCGGCTTGCACGAACTGGCCGACGCGCAAGCTGCGGGCGCCGACCGTGCCGTCGACCGGCGCAGTGATCTCGGTATAGGACAGGTTCAGCTCTGCCTGCTGCGCGACAGCGCGAGCGCGTTCGAGTTGCGCTGTGGCCTGGCCGCGCTGGGTGGTGAGCACGTCGACCTTGCGCTCTGCGGCCACGAGGCCCGACTTGGCGTGCTGCAATTGCGCGCTGCTGGCGCGCAGTGCCGCGTCGGTCTGCTGTGCGCGCTGGATCGTGCCCGAGCCCGACTTCATCAGATCGTCGTAGCGGGCGCGTTCTTCCTGCGCGAATTTCAGATTGGCATCGGCCGCGGTGACATCGGCCGTGCTCTGCTCGATGACCGGCTGCTGCAGTTCGAGCTGGGCATCGATGTTGCGCACCGAGGCTTCGCCGGCGGCGACGTCGGCTTTAGCCTGGTCAAGCGCCGCCTTGAAGTCGCGGTCGTCGATCCTGGCCAGCAGCTGGCCCGCCCGGACCTTCTCGTTGTCGCCGACCAGCACCTTCGCGATGTAGCCGGAGACTTTTGGTGCGATGATCGTGGAGTCGGCCTTCACATACGCGTCGTCGGTCGTCTCGAGGTAGCGGCCGTTGGTCCAGTAGTCGTATCCGTAATAGACAATGGCTGTCGTGCCCAAGAGCAGCGCGAGCGCCAAAGCCGCGCGCCTGACCATGGCCCCGGCCGGGACAGTCGTCGGCGCCTTGGGATAATCATGAATGATTTCAGCTGCTTGCTGGAAATTCTCGGTACGGAGCATCTCGGACATGTCAGTCTCCTGTCGGCGTTCTGAGATGATCGGTCTTTTTGGTTCGAGCGATAATTGGCGAAATGCCGGAAGGATTATCCATCAGGGGTGGATAGTCGGAGGCATCGCCTGCATTTATGATGGTCTACGGGACCGGACCGGCGACTGCCCCAGAGCGATTGCCGCGTCTGTCGAGCGATTGCTGCTAACGCATGCGTTCTGCTCCATGCGCGGCGGTGAGCGACTGTGTGGATGATCTGATGGATAATCGGGGTGAATTCCTTGCGATTATCGATCGAAAGCGGATAACCAGGCAGCATGGACCGATTGACCAGCCTCGAAGTGTTCAGCCGGGTGGTCGAGACCGGTGGCTTCTCCGCCGCAGCCCGCAAGCTCAACATGTCGACCACCATGGTGAGCAATCACGTTCAGGCGCTGGAGGACCGGCTCGGGGTGAGGCTGCTTCAGCGCACCACGCGCAAGGTCAACCTCACCGAGATCGGCAAGGCCTATTACGACCGCTGCATCCAGATCCTCGCCGATATCGAGCAGGCCGACGACATCGCCAGCGAATTGCAGTCGGTGCCCCGCGGCACGTTGCGGGTCCACGTCGCCACGCACATGGTGCCGTTCGTCGCGCCGGTGGCGGCGAAACTGCTGTCGACCTATCCGGAGCTCAGGATCGATCTGCGCATGGGCGAAGCCGAAATCGACCTCATCGAGGAAGGTTATGACATTGCCCTGCGCATGACCTCGCCGCCGGATTCGAGCCTGATCGTCCGTAGCCTTGCCACTTGGCGTCACGTGCTGTGCTGCTCGCACGACTATCTCGAAAGGCATGGCCGCGTGCAGAAGCTCGATGAGCTCACCGCGCACAATTGCGGGCGCCATTTGAATTATCCGTTCGGCGACGATTGGCACTTCTTCGATCGCAAGGGCAAGCCGGCATCGGTACGGATCTCCGGCAGCTTCATCACCAACAGCGGCGAGGCCTTGCGCAAGGTCGCTCTGGAAGGGGCTGCGGTCTGCCTGATGGCCGGATTTCTGATCCGTGACGATCTCGAGGCCGGTCGGCTGGTGCGTCTTTTGCCCGAATACCGGCCGGTGGAGATGTCGATGAACGCGGTCTATCCGCACAAACATCATCTGTCGGCGAAGGTGAGGACCTTCATCGACATGCTCGTGCATCACAGCGCTGAGCAGCAGAAGTTGATCAATCCGTATTCATGAGCGGCGCGGCGGCGGCAATCGCCCGAACACGCCGTCGAGCGCCATTCCGATCGCAAGCAGCCGGCGGTCGCTTCCGGCAGGGCCGTCCAGCTCGAGGCCTACAGGCAATTTGCTTGTGGCGCCGAGTGCAATCGGAATCTGGATGCCTGGAATGCCGGCATTGCTGCCGGGATCGGTGTTCTGGATGAACAGGCCGAAATTTTCGAAGCTGCTGGATTCCGGGTTGGAGGCAATCGCGACGCGCGGCGTGGTCGGAAAGGCAACGGCATCAAGCCGGTTGTCGGCGAAAGTCTTGCTGTACAGCGCCTGAAGCGCGGGCCGTGCGGTCTTGATCGCGGCATCATAGATCGGCTTGGCGTCGACCAGCGTGCCATCGGGGGCGGGCAGTTTGCGCGGGATCACCAGGCCATCATAGGTGCCTTTCACGTCGGCGCTGGAGATGTCCTGCGCCAGCGCTTCGATGCTGAGGCCGGTGCCGGTATGCGCGAGATAGGCGATCAGGTCGTCATAAGCCTCCTACAGTGCGACGGGAAAGCTGACCTGACCGTTGAGCTCGGCCAGCTGCGGCATCTCGATCTCGACGACCGTGACGCCTTGCGCCTTCACGTTTGCGATCGCCGCGCGAAACGCAGCTTCTGTATCGGCATCGAGATTGGTCAGCATCGTTTTGACGAGACCGATCCGCACCTGTTTCAGATCGGCCGGCGCAATGGCGTCGCCACCTGCGATGACGCGGTCGAGCAGCGCGACATCCGGCATGGTTACGGCCATTGGGCCTGCGGTGTCGCGGGTGTGCGAGATCGGCGCGATGCCGTCTTGCGGATAGCGTCCGACGGTCGGGCGCAGCGAGGCGCATCCGTTCAGCGCGGCCGGCACCCGGACCGATCCGCCGGTGTCGGTACCGAGCCCGCCCGCCACGATCCGGGCGCCGATCGCGGCGCCCGTCCCGGATGAGGAGCCGCCCGCGATCAGGGCGCGGTCATAGGCATTGCGGACACCGAATTCGGCGCCGGTCTTGAATGCGGTGTTGTAGCCGGAGATGCCGAAGGCGAGCTCATGCATGCTGGTCTTGCCGATGATCACCGCGCCTGCGGCTCGCAGTTTTGCGGCAACCGGCGCGTCGGCCTTTGGGATATAATCCTTCAGTGCAGGCGTACCGGCGCTGCACGGCAGTCCCGCGACTTCGATATTGTCCTTGATCACGATGGGCACGCCGCCGAGCGGTTTTGTCTTGTCGCCCGACGCGTCGAATGCGGCCGCAGCCTTCAGGGCGCCGGCTTCGTCCAGGGTGACGAAGGCGTTGAGATCGGCATTGGCTTTGGCGCGGGCAAGAGCTTCCGTCGTGAGTGCCGTGCTCGTGATTTTTCCTGCGCGGAGGTCGGCCGTGGCCTGGCTCAGGGTCAACTGGTCGAGATCCATGATGCGTCGCCTGATTGCGGAGGCGCCAACAGGGCGCCACTTAAGGTCCGGAGGGTGAGGCCTCACTGGCGCCGCGTCAACGGAGGGCGTGCATCTTTTGCGTTTCCGATGTCGTCAAATTCGTAAGGACCCGCTCGACCTCCGGCTTCACCTTGGCGATTGCGGTGTCCTTTACTGGTCCGTAGCCGCGAATCTCCATCGGCGCTTTTGCGACGGCAACGAGGTCGGGTAGGTGCGCTGCATCGAGCTGGCCGAGGATGCGTTCGATCAGGTCTTCATACCAAGCGATCAGTTCCCGCTCGGTGCGCCGTTCCGCAGTGTAGCCGAACGGATCGAACGGTGTTCCGCGCAAGCCCTTAAATCGCGCGAGCATGGCGAGCGGCATCTGGATCCATTGGCCGAAGGCGCGCTTGCGTGGCCGGCCGCGCGCATCGCGTTCGGACGGCAGGAACGGCGGGGCGAGATGGTACTCGATACTGAAGCCGTCCTCGAATTCGCGCTTCAGTTCGTCGAGGAATCCGGTCTGCATGTGTAGGCGTGCGACCTCATACTCGTCCTTGTACGCCATCAGCTTGAACAGGGAGCGAGCGACCGCTTCGGTCAGGGCCTCGCTGCTGAGCGGGGCCTCCGTGCGGCGGACTTTCTCGATTACCGACCGATAGTGCGCCGCATAGGCGTCGTTCTGATAGGCGGACAGGAATTCGGCGCGGCGGGCGATGAGCTGGTCGAGCGATTCGGTTTTTGGCGCCTCGTCCGTCTTCGGTAGAAAGTCCGGATCGGCCGCAGCAATCCGGCCCCAGGCAAAGGCCTGCTTGTTGCGATCGACGGCGACGCCGTTCAGCTCGATCGCGCGCAGCAGCGATTGCAGCGTAACAGGCACCAGTCCGCGCTGCCAGGCGAAGCCGAGCATGATGATGTTGGCATAGACGGCATCGCCGAGCAGCCGCTCGGCGAGCGCGTTGGCGTTGATGGTGTCGAGATTGTCGTCGCCGATGACCTGTCGGATCGCGCGCAGGCGGGCGGGCGAGGCGAGGTCGGCGTCACGGAAGCGGACGACGTCGCCGGTCGGCATCTCCGCGGTGTTGACCGTAGCGCGCGTGCCTCTTCGGTAGGTGCCGGACGCCTTCGGCGAGGAACTGACGACGAGATCGCAGCCGATCAGCGCGTCGGCCGCACCCTGGTCGATACGGACCTGATGCAATGCGTCGGGTGACCCGGCGAGGCGAATGAAGCTCAGCACAGGACCAAACTTCTGCGCAAAGCCTGTAAAATCGAGTACCGAGACGCCGCGGCGCTCCAGATGCGCAGCCATCCCGATCAGCGCGCCGACCGTGATCACGCCGGTGCCGCCGACGCCGGTCACCAGCAGGTCATAAGGGCGGTCGAGCGTGACCGGTGCGGGCAGGGGAAGTGTGGCGGCGCGGCCGACTGCATCGATTTGGCTCGCGCTCTTCTTTCGCCGTGTCGCACCCTCGACGGTAACAAAACTCGGGCAAAAACCGTTGAGGCAGGAAAAGTCCTTATTGCAGGACGACAGGTTGATCTGGCGCTTGCGGCCGAATGGCGTTTCCTTCGGCTCCACGCTGAGGCAGTTGGATTCGACCGAGCAATCGCCGCAGCCTTCGCAGACGAGGTCGTTGATGTAGGCAAAGCGCTTGGGATCGGCCATCTGGCCGCGCTTGCGCCGGCGCCGCTTCTCGGTGGCGCAGGTCTGCTGATAGATCAGCACCGAGACGCCGGAGATTTCACGCAGCTCGCGCTGCACGGCGTCCATCTCCTCGCGGGGATGGATGCTCACGCCATCAGGCAGGTCTGACGGTAAGAACTGCGCGGGATCGTCCGATACCAGCGCGATGCGCGTCACACCCTCGGCGCGGACGCTGTGCACGATGGCATGCACGCTGATGGGGCCGTCGACCGGCTGACCGCCGGTCATCGCCACCGCATCGTTGAACAGGATCTTGTAGGTGATGTTGGCCCTGGCGGCGATGGCCTGCCGGATCGCCATCGAGCCGGAGTGATAATAGGTGCCCTCGCCGAGGTTCTGGAAGATGTGCTTGTTGCCGGTGAATCTCGACGAGGCCGCCCAGTTCACGCCCTCGCCGCCCATCTGGATCAGCGAGGAGGTCTCGCGGTCCATCCAGCTCGCCATGAAGTGACAGCCGATGCCTGCCAGCGCCTTCGATCCCTCCGGCACTTTCGTCGATGTGTTGTGTGGGCATCCCGAGCAGAAATAGGGTGTGCGCGTCGCGCCAGCTACGTTGATGGTGCGCTCAGCCTCCGGCATCAGGGCGGCTGCGCGTGCGGCGAGATCGAGCCATGGAAACAGCGGATCGAGCCGGCGCGCCAGCACGGATGCCAGCGCACGCGGCGACAATTCGCCGATCCATGAAATCAACCGCGCGCCGGTTTCGTCATGCTTACCGACCATGCGCTCGGGTTTGCTGCCGGGATAGTCGTAAAAATATTCCTTGAACTGGCTCTCAATGATGCCGCGCTTCTCCTCGACCACCAAAATCTCGCGCTTGCCCTTCACGAAATCCATGGCGTCATGCAGCGCCAGCGGCCACACCATCCCGACCTTGTAGACGTCGATGCCGATGCGACGGCAGGCCGCTTCATCGAGGCCCATCAGCCGCAGCGCTTCCATCAGATCGAGATGCGCCTTGCCCGTGGTGACGATGCCGTAAGTGGCGCCCGGAATGTCGTAGATGTGGCGGTCGATCGGGTTGGCCTTTGCGAACGCGTAGACCGCGTGCTTCTTCGCCTCCAGCCGCTCCTCGATCTGTGGCCCCGGCAGGTCGGGCCAGCGATAGTGCAGTCCATCAGGCGGCGGCGTGAAGTCGGGCGTGCGGAAGGCGCGAGGTGCGCGCAGCGCGACGGAGGCGCCCGACTCCACGATCTCCGAGATCGCCTTGAAGCCGACCCACATGCCGGAGAAGCGGCTCAGCGCGTAGCCATATTCGCCGAACGCCAGATATTCGCCGACATCGGCCGGGTGCAGCGTCGGCATGAACCAGCTCATGAAGGCGACGTCGGACTGGTGCGGCATCGAGGATGACACGCAGCCATGGTCGTCGCCGGCGACCACCAGCACGCCGCCATGCGGCGAGGAGCCGTAGGCATTGCCGTGCTTGAGCGCATCGCCGGAGCGATCGATGCCGGGCCCCTTGCCGTACCAGAGGCCGAACACGCCATCGACCTCGCGATCGCTTTGCGTCTCGACCTGCTGCGAGCCGAGCACCGCTGTTGCCGCAAGGTCTTCGTTCACCGCGGGGAGGAATTCGATGCGGTCTTGCTTGAGCCGTTCCTGGATACGCCACAGCTCGAGATCGATACCGCCGAGCGGCGAGCCGCGATAGCCGGAGATGAAGCCGGCGGTGTTGAGGCCGTGCGCACGGTCGCGCCTGATCTGGTCGAGCGCGATGCGGACGATGGCCTGCGTGCCCGTGAGAAAGACACGGCCCTCCTCGCGATCGTAGCGGTCGGAGAGTTCGTAAGCATCGAGTGACGGAATGGCGTCCATGGCGGACCTCGCGCGGCGTCTCTGCCGAATAGCGGAAGGTTATGCCTGCGAGGCTGGTAGGTCTTACCTAATTGCCCGAAACGGAGCCAAAACCAGGTAGAGTTTTGCATTATAGGCCGCAATTCGGTAGATTTGATCGGATTGAGAGGCTTCCATGATCGAAGAGCAGGACACGCGGATTCTCGTCCACCTCCAGAAGGACGGGCGCGCCACCAACCAGCAGCTGGCCGACGAAGTCGGCATGTCCACCTCGGCCTGCTGGCGCCGGGTGCGCGCGCTGGAGGAGAACGGCGTCATCCAGGGCTATGCGGCGCTGGTCGCGCGAGAGCAGGCAGGTTTTACGATGTCGGCCATCCTCCACGTCTCGCTTGAGCGGCATGACGCGAAATTCGTCGAGGAGTTCGTGGCGAGGGTGACCACTCGACGCGAGGTGCTGGAGTGTTTTGCGACCACGGGCGACGCGGACTATCATTTGCGTGTCGTCGTGCAGGACATGGCGGCCTACAACCGATTCCTCGACGAGTTCATGTTCCGGATTCCCGGTATCCGCTATGTCCGCAGCAACGTGGTGCTGAAGGAGATCAAGGCAGGCGTGGCACTGCCGTTCTGAGGATGCTTCAATCGCGCTCGTTATTGCGAGAGGGCTAACGACGAAGCAATCCAAGATTCTGCGTGCGTCCGCGAGACGCAGCCATGGTTCATACCGTCTCCGCCCGGCTGCGCCGGAATAGTTGGCGCAGCGACAGCGCGTGCAACAGGATCGAGCTTGGCACGACAAAGGCGGGCGTCAGCACATTTGGAAAGGTGTCTACGGCCATGCTCGGGCCGTTCGGAACGATCAGCTGGAAGGGGCCGGGCGACATGACCATCCCCAAGGCGATCGCGATGGCGAAATCCGCGAGGCCGAAGATGTTCCAAAGGATCGCCCCCTTCCGCCCTTCAGTCGTTCCGGTTGCGAGCGCAATTGCCGCCGGTACGGCGAAAAGGCCGGTCAGCACATCGCCGGTTCCTGCCGGCAGCGCCCATAGGCCGGGCAGCTCCCCTCGCAGCCAGAAAGCGAGCCATTGGCTGCCAAAGACGCGATAAACCTGGAGGGCAATGAGCCACGTCGGCGGCATTGCATCGAGCAATAGTCCCACCCGCTTCGACAACAGCAGCACCGGAGCAGCGACGATCACCGGCAGCAGCATCGCGGCGGGAAGCAGCGGCAAGGCAGAGACGCCCGTGCGGAACGCGCCGTTGATGGCCGCCGTCCAGGCGACGGCGGCCCAAAGCGTGAAAGGGACCATGAGAGCCAGCCAGGTCGCTTGGCGTTGTCCTGGCGTTAACGCGGTTCTTTCGAGGCCGAGCCACAAGCCAAGCGCAATCAGCCCATAGGCAATCAGTCGAACGGCAAGCGCAGGCAGGCCGCTCTCCGGAAGCGCGGGCAGCGCATAAATCAACCAGGTCCAAGGCGCCGTGAATGCAACGGCCCATGTCAGACCGAGCCACGCGGGACGCGGCGTAACGACGGCAGTGGAAACAGCATCGGTGTTCATCGGCGTTCCTCGGCTGGGCCGGCTCCCGACAAGATCATGAAGACAAGGACGTGGGTGACGAGCAGCAGTGGCACGTAAAGCGCTGGAATATAGATGCCGGCGCCGAACAGGCCCGGATTCTGGATTTTCGTGATCCCCATGTAGTAGGCATTCAGCAGATCCAACGTGCCCCAGATGTTGAAGATCCAGACCAGGGGAATAGCGATCGACCAACGCCAGGAGAGCGCGGCCATTGACACGAGTGCGAGACTGGCAGCGATGAGATCGCCCCATCCGACCTGGTTGGCGAAATCCGCACTCAAATCTGGCGCGACGAAACCGGCGACCATGAAGTTCATGCCTAAAAACCTGAACGCATGGAAAGCTGCGAGAAGTCTCAGGGCGTCATGGCGCGCCATCGCGCGGATCGCCGGCCAAACATAGATGTAGGACACCACCGAGCTGGTCAGGAAGGCGCCGGCGACGCTGAGGACGAATGGAAGATTGAAGCTCGGTGGCACGTTCGGATGTCCTTGTGATGGTCCGTCCATCGGATGAGATCGAAGCCGGTCTACTCGGCTCGACGTCGACGCGCGCTCAGGGTTTCGTCATGAGCAGGCGGAGTGGCATAAGCGGACCGACTGCGATGTATTCGTGATCGATCAGGTCCTGCCTGGCGAGCGGCAGGCCGTCCATGATCGCGTGCCCTTCGGCGACATCCTTGGCATCCAGCAGGAAGACGGCTCCGCGCCCATCGGACCGCGAATACCATTCGCGAATCTTCCCATTGAGATAGAGCTGTACGGTCTGCCCGATTTCATCGGGCATGACGGTCATGATTTGTTCGCGTGTGATACCCGCCTTGACGGTCAGGATGACCATGACCCCGGTGGTCGGCGGTGTGATTTGTGCTTGGGCAAGGGCTGGATCGGCCATGGAAGTAGCGCCTGTCAGTGTGAGGGTGAGTGCCAGGATGACGTTGCGGATTGCCTTCATCGGTTCGTTTCTCCGGTGCGGCTCATTTGCAATTCGGATGTAAGGCCGCTTTCCGAGAGCGACTATTCGCGATAATGTTGACGGGCTATGAAGCAGAACTTCACAGTCCGGCACGGTGCGCTCGACGGCGTGGAGGCGTTTCTGAGTGTCGCCCAGCACCGCAGTTTCCGCCGGGCTGCGGCTGCACTCGGGGTGACGCCCTCGGCCATCAGTCAGGCGATACGGACGCTTGAGGTGCGCGTCGGCGCCGCGCTCTTTATCCGCACGACCCGCAGCGTCGGTCTGACTGAAGCCGGCGAAAGATTCTCTGCACGCGCAAGACCAGCCTTCGAAGAACTCGTCGCGGCAAGCGGGGCGGCGCGTGAGCTCGGACAGCGACCGGCGGGGCTCCTGCGTCTCACCGTACCGCGCTCGGTCGTGCCGATCCTGTTGGAGCCGCTGGTCGCCTCGTTCTGCCAGGCGTTTCCCGAGATCGAGGTGGAGCTTGCCGCAAGCGAGGAGATGGTCGACCTCGCAGCCGGAGGTTTTGATGCCGGCATCAGGATGGGCCAGTTTATCACCCCCGACATGATTGCGGTGCGGCTGACGAAGCCGCTGCCTCTCATCATCGTCGGCAGCCCGGCCTACCTCGCCCGCCGCGGTCGGCCCGAGCGGCCTGACGATCTGCGTGAGCACGCGTGCTTGCGATTGCGGCGATCGAATGGTGCGCTCGCGTCATGGTCGCTCAACGACAACGGCCGTTCGATGGAGATTGCCGTTTCGGGACCTTTCATCGCCTACGACTTTCCCACGATGCTGGGAGCCGCCGTCGAAGGTGTGGGCCTCGCGCAAGTGCCAGCGCCGCTGGCCACCGGCGCCATGGCGGCCGGAAAGCTCGTCCACGTGCTGGAGCCATTCGCACCGATGACGCCGGGTGTGTTCCTGTACTATCCCGGCCACCGACAAATCATGCCGAAGCTGCGGGCTTTTATCGACCATGTGAAGGGCCGCGCCGCAAGTTGATGTTCTACCGCCTCTCCCGCACAAACCTGTTCCGCAACGTCCCCACACCCGTGATGTCGATCTCCACGACATCGCCGTGCTTGATATCGGGCGAGGCACCATCAGTGCCCATCCAGATCACATCGCCGGGCCACAGTGTGAAATACTTCGTCAGCTCGACCAGGAACGGAATCACGCCAAAAATCATGTCGTTGGTGCGAAAGCGGTTGGTCTCCTTGCCGTTGACCCGGACAATCGTTTCCATCTTCGCAAGATCGGCCTCGGTCTCGATCCACGGGCCCATCGGCTTGAACGTGTCGGCATTCTTCGAGCGCCACAGGCTGCGGTCGGCCTTCTGCCAGCTGCGCTCGCTGACGTCGTTGCCGATGGTGTAGCCGAATACGCAATCCATCGCATTCCCTGCGGTGAGGTGCTTCACCTTCTTGCCGATGACGACAGCGAGCTCGCCCTCATAGTGGATCTTGTCCGTTGCAAAGGACGGGATCACGACATCCTCGTCATGCGCGATCAGCGCGTTCTGCGCGCGATAGCCGATCTCGGGGCGGTCAGGCACCGCCGGCACCTCGCCGCGCTTGTCGGCGGCTTCCTTGAGGTGCTTCAGATAGTTCAGCCCGACGCAATAGAAGGTGCGAGGGATCAGCGGCAACTCGATCTTGATCCCGCCAAGCGGATGCGTGCGCGAGGTACGCTGCCATTCTCCAAAAGGATCGCCGTCGACCGCGATCACCTGGTCGCCCTCGATGATCCCCCAGGATGTCTTGTCCGAGGCGGTAAATTTCAGCCAGCGCATGGTGTGTCCTCGTTCTTATTCTGCAGCGTCGCGCGGCTGCACCTTCCAGGCGCCGGCGGCTGGCCGTCTGAGCCCGAGATTTTCCCGCAATGTCTTGCCGCGATAGTCTTTCTGGAACAAGCCGCGTCGCTGCAATTCCGGTACGACGTGTTGGACGAAATCCGCGTAGGAGCCCGGCACATAGGTCGCGGCGATGACAAAGCCGTCGCAGCCGCGCTCGATGAACATCTCCTCTAACTTGTCCGCGATCTCCTTGGGGCCGCCGACCAAGGCGTCATGGACCTGGCCGCGGCCGGAAAATGTGACGAAGTCGCGCGCGCTCGGATTGCTCTTGCCTGATGTCTTGAGCACGCCGTCGCGGATGCCCAGAATGCCCTGCATGCTCTTCAGCTCGTCCGTGGTCAGCGGCTCGTCGAGATCCTTGGAGGCGAAATCGTAATTGAGCGCTTCGGCGAGCAGCGACAGCGCGTCGATCTCGAGCGGCAGCTTGTTGATCAGCGCCATCTTGTCCTCAGCCTCGGCTTTCGTGGCAGCGCAGACCGGCGTCGTCAGATTGCAGAGGAATATCTGATCGGGATCGCGGCCGGCTTTTGCGGCCTCGTTGCGTACGGAAGCATAACCCTCCTTGGCGGCGGCGAGATTGCGCGCGGCCGTGAAGATTACCTCGCCCCATCGGCCGGCAAAGCGCTGGCCGCGGCCCGATGCGCCGGCCTGGATGATCACGGGATGGCCCTGGTCCGAGCGCGGCACGGTGAACGGTCCGCGCGACTTGAAGGCAGATCCCTTGTGATCGAGTCGCTTCACCTTGGTCGGATCGGCGAAGCGGCCGCTCTTTTTGTCCATGATCAGCGCGCCGTCCTCCCAGGTGTCCCAATGGCCGAGCACGACTTCCATGAATTCGTCGGCCTTGTCGTAACGGGAATCATGTTCGGGATGGGAGTCGCGGCCCATGTTGAGGGCTTCGCCGTCGTTAAGCGAGGTGACGACGTTCCAGCCGGCGCGCCCGCCCGACATCAGATCGAGCGTAGCAAAGCGGCGCGCGAGATCGAAGGGCTCGTAGTAAGTGGTCGAGCAAGTGGAGCCAAGGCCGAGCTTGTCGGTGACCAGCCCCATCGTGGTCAGCACGATCAGCGGATCCATCTTCACGCAGCGGATGCCGTATTCGACGGTGTGGGCATGGTCGTTGCCGTAGCGGTCCGGCATCGCCAGGCGATCGTCGAAGAACGCCATGTGGAATTTTCCGGCTTCGAGGATCCTGGCGATCTCCTGATAGTAATCCGCCGACATCGAATCGTCGCGCGAGTCAGGATGCCGCCAGGAGCTCGGCAAGTTGGTGCAATTCTGCGCCTGCAGGAAGCCGACCAGTACCATCTGCCGATTCATGCTGTTCTCCAAAATTCTGTCAGGCCAGATCGAGGACGGTGTCGAGCCTGTATTCCCGCGCCAGCGTGCGCAGCTTCTCCCAGGTCGCATCCTCGATCTCGATGCCGTCGCGCAGGCGCTGCTGCTCGCGCACGCCCTCGATCTCGCCGGGATAGTAGACGCCCTTGCTGCCCTCGGACGGCGGCGTCGATTTGAGGTAATGCGCGAATTCGGTGACCTCGCGCTTGAACTCCTTCAACGGACGAAATGCCGCGACGTTGAATACCGCCATGAAGCATCCGTCATTGTGTCGCCCCGTGGGCTCGACCCCGAAGCCGAGACCGGTCAGCAGGCCGCACAGCACCTCGACCATGGCCGCAAGGCCGCTGCCCTTGTAGCCCTCGGTGCCGCCGAGCGGCAGCAGCGCGCCGCCCTTGCGGTATTGCGTGGGATCGGTGGTGTGCCGTCCCTCGGCGTCGATGATCCATCCCGTCGGAATTTCCTCGCCGCGGGCAACCGCGAGCTGGATTTTTCCGGCCGCAACCGCCGAGGTCGCCATGTCCAGATAGAACGGCGCCTCGAGATCGGATGGCACGGCGATCGAGATCGGGTTGGTGCCGAGCCGCGCTTCCTTGCCGCCGAAAGGTGCCACATGCTTCGGCGAGCGCCCGGAATCCGCCGTCGCGATCCCAATCATGCCTTCGCGCATCGCCATCAGCGGATAGGCGGCGAGGCGACCGACATGGCTTTGCCGGAACACGGTGCAGGCGGCGACGTTGGCCGTCTTCGCCTTCTCGATCGTCAGCGCCATCGCCTTGGCGTTGACGTGGAAGCCGAACCCCCAATGGCCGTCGATGACGGTCGTGGTCGGCGATTCCTGAACGATGGTCCATGTCGCGCCGGGAACGATGTGGCCGGCCTTGATGCGGTCGATATAGGTGGGGACCGCGATCACGCCGTGTGAATCATGGCCGGCGAGATTGGCGTTGACGCAGCCGACGGCAACCGCATCGGCCTCCTCGGGGGAAGCTCCCGCAGCCTGGAGCAGCGCGGCGCTGATGCGCGTGAGACGATCGGCCTTGACGATGGGCATGGCGTTTCCCCGGTCATCGCCCTTGTCAGGATACCTGGCGGGCGGTTGTTAGGTGCCATCGTCTCAAAGCGCGGGAGCGATATCAATCTCCCGTAAACCAATACAGGGCTGCAAATTCGTAAAGAGCGCGCGCCTTTGGTCGGAGATTCCTCCCGTGAGGCGGCATTCCCGACAGTTTGGCGCCAGTCGTTGGCTGCTCGTTCACTTTGATCGAGGGTTTGCGGCACGCAATAACGACCACTTAGGCGATGGCCGTTCATAAAGGCAGCCGGGAGAAATAGGCAGAAATGCCCGGGAGCTGAGATCGTGCAGACGACCCTCGCGCGCACCTTTGCAGCGTTGAGCGCCATCAACGAAGCGATCCTCTACGCGAAATCGCCGGACGAGCTGTACCAGAAGGTCTGCGACGCCGGGTTTGCGAGTGGGGATTTTATGGCCGTCGCCGTGTTCCTCGCGGAGCCGGACGGCCGTCGGCTGCACTTTGCCGCCGGTCGCGGGGAGGATGTTGCGCGCTTGCGCGCGATCGAGATCACGACGGAAGGCGGCACGGCCGAGGGATCAGGCGTCGGCGGCGAGGCATTTCGCAGTCACAAACTCTGCATCAGCAATGATTTCCTGAATGATCCGCGGTCGCTGGCCTGGCGCGAGGGTGCGGTGAAGGCGCATGTCGGCGCCGCTGCGGCGTTGCCACTTCTGTGCAATGGCAAGAGCGTCGGCGTGCTGTTCGTGACCCGCAGCGAGGCCGGCTCGCTCAGCGATCAGATGGTGTCGCTGTTCGAGCGCATGTCGGCGAACATTTCCTATGCGCTGGACAATTTTGCGCGCGAAACCGCCCGCCAGACCGGCGAGCGCGCGACGCGGCGCCTGAACCGCATGTTCGGCGCGCTTAGCGCGACCAACGAGGCCATCCTGCGCGCCAAGACCGAGCAGGAGCTCTATCAATTGGTGTGCGACGCCTCCGTGAACGGCGGCAAATCGCTTGCGACCTTTGTTCTGCTCAAGGAGCAGGACTCGCATTGGCTGAAGCCTGTCGCCGGCAGCGGTGAGAATTTGGAGATCGTGGCTCGGACCCGTTACTCCGTCGATGCCGAGAATCCCTACGGCCGGGGCATTTCCGGCGAGGTGTTTCGGACGCAGAAACCCTTTGTCGAACGCGATCTCGCGCGCCGCACCAGGGGAACGCCGTGGGAGCAGGCCAATACCAACACCGGCGTTGCCGCATGCGTTGCGGCGCCCCTGATCAGGCGCGGTGAAAGCGTCGGCGTCATCCTCGCCTTCCTCAGCCAGTCCTGGGCGAAGGACGAGGAGATCGTCGCGCTGATGCTGCGCATCGCCGAGAACGTCTGCTTCGCCATCGATAATTTCGATCGTGAAGCCGAAAAGGCCCGGATCGCCGAGGAGGAGGAGCGCCTGGCGCGCATGTATGCGGCGCTCAGCGCGACCAATGAGGCGATCTTGCGCGCGCATTCGAGGGCCGAGCTGTTCGACCTCGTTTGCGAGGCGACGGCGAAGGGCGCCAAGTTCACCTCGGCCAACATCGCGCTGGTCGATCACGACGCCGAACTGCTCCGGGTGGTCGCCTGCTACGGCCCGAACGCGGACACGGTCCGCACCTTCAAGTTTTCCACGTCGGACCAGGTCCCCGAGGGGCGGGGACTGACGGGCACGGCGTTCCGCACGCGCAAGCCCGCCGTCAGCAACGACGTGCTGGCGGACGATCGTATCAAGCCCTGGCAGGCCAGCGCCCGCCGCAACGGTATCGCATCGTCCGCTGCGCTGCCCCTGTTCAACGGTGATCGCGTCGAAGGGGTATTCCTGTTCAACTCGCCGGAGCGCGATACGTTCACACCGGAATTCGTCGAACTGCTGCAGCGGCTCCAGGCCAACGTGGCCTTCGCGCTCGAGAATTTCGACCGCGCCGACGAAAAAGCGCGGGCCGACAAGCAGCGGGACCGCCTGAGCGGAATGTTCGAGGCGCTGAGCGCCACCAACGAAGCCATCATGCGCGCCAAGACCCGCGAGGAGCTGTTCGAGGTCGCATGCCAAGCCGCCGTGCTCGGCGACGTGTTCGCCTCGGCAACCATTGGCATCTTGGACGAAAGCCACGAATTCGTGCGCGTTGTCGCGGTGAAGGGCCGGCTCCAGGAGCGAATGGTCGGGCGTACCTGTGGTGTTTCTGCCGACCATCCTGAGGGCCAGGGAATCATCGGGATATCGCTGCGGACCCGCCGGCCCAGCGTCATGAACGACTATCTGAACGACCCCAGATCGGCACACTGGCGAGCCAAGGCGACCGAGGATGGAACCCAGGCCGCTGCCAGCTTCCCGCTGCTGCGGGCAGGCCAGGAGCCGATTGGCATCTTGCTCTTCCTCGCACCGGAAGCGAATACGTTCACGCCCGATCTGGTCGAACTGCTCGGACGCCTGGCCGAAAACGTCTCTTTTGCGCTCGACAATTTCGATCGCGCCGAGGAAAAGGCCCGCACCGAGGCGCAGAAGGAACGCCTGACCCGCATGTTCGCGGCCTTGAGCGCCACCAACGAAGCGATCATGCGGGCTAAGTCGCGCGCCGAGCTGTTCGACCTCGTCTGCCTTGCGGCGTCGAACGGCGCCAAGTTCACCTCGACCACGATTGCGCTGCTGAAGGCCGGCAGCGACCAGCTCGAAATCCTCGCCTCGGCCGGTCCATCCGCCGACACCACGCGCAATGTCCGCCTCTCCGTCGACCCCGAGCGTCCCGAGGGGCGCGGAATGAGCGGTACGGCATTCCGCACGCGCCAGCCCTGCATCAGCAACGACTATCTCAACGACGATCGCGTCCGCGCCTTCCACGCCGTCGTCCGCGGCGACGGCGCGCGGTCCGGTGCGGCATTTCCCCTCATCGCGCACGATCAGGCCGTCGGCGTCATGATCTATATGTCGACCGAGCCGGGCACTTTCACGACCGAATTCGTGGAGCTGTTGCAGCGCCTCGCCGACAACGTCTCCTTCGCGATGGAGAATTTCGACCGCGCCGACGAGAAGAACGAGGCCGACGAGCGGATCGAGTACCTGGCTTCGCATGACAGCCTGACAGACTTGCCGAACCGCGAGACGTTCAACGGACTGCTGCGCGAGGCGATCGACGAAGGACAGCGCCACGATCACCGTTTTGCGGTGCTGTTCATCGATCTCGACCGCTTCAAGGTCATCAACGATTCGCTCGGCCACGAGGCCGGCGATCTGCTCCTGCTCGAAGTGGCGACACGGCTGCGCGGCGCGCTGCGGGCAAGCGACGTTGTCGCGCGTCTCGGCGGCGACGAGTTCGTGGTGATCCTCGACCAGTGCGGCGAGATCGACGACGTCCAGCGCATCGCGACCGGGTTGCTCGCAGCGCTCGCCGAGCCCATGGAGCTCGCCGGCCACGAGTGCCACACCACGGCCTCGATCGGCATCGCGATGTATCCGACCAACGGCTCCGACGCACAGACGCTGACCAAGAACGCCGACATGGCGATGTATCTCGCCAAGGAAGACGGCAAGAACGGCTATCGCTTCTTCTCCAAGGAAGTGAAGACGCAGTCGATCGAACGACTGTCGCTGGAGAGTGCGCTGCGCCGGGCGCTGGAGCGCGAGCAGTTCACGCTGAACTACCAGCCCAAGGTGGATATGGAGACCAGCCAGATCACGGGCGTGGAAGCGCTGCTGCGCTGGACGCACCCGGAGCTTGGCAGCATCTCGCCGGCGCAGTTCATTCCGCTTGCCGAGGAAACCGGGCTGATCGTGCCGATCGGCCGCTGGGTCGTGAAGGAGGCGTGCGCGCAGGCCATGGCCTGGCAGCGCCGCGGTCTCTTACCGGTGTCGATGGCGGTCAATTTGTCGCCGCGCCAGTTCGTCGACGAACATCTGTTGCAGGACGTCGACGAAGCGCTTGCCGCATCCGGCATGTCGCCGGTATTGCTCCAGCTGGAGGTCACCGAAAGCATGATGATGCGCAATGTCGGACGCGCGCTGAAGGTGCTCGACGCCATCCAGAGCCGGGGCATCCGGCTCGCCATTGACGATTTCGGCACCGGCTATTCGTCGATGTCGCTGATGAAGCATTTTCCGATCGACACGATCAAGATCGATCGCTCCTTCGTGCGCGACCTGCCGCAGGATGCGGAAGATCAGGCGATCGCGCAGGCGATCATCAGCATGGGCAAGGCGCTCGGCATGACCGTTGTCGCCGAAGGCGTCGAGAACGCCGAGCAGGAAGCGTTCCTGCGCACCCATGGCTGCGACGAGATGCAGGGCTTCCTGATTTCGAAGCCGCTGCCGGCCAAGCAGATGGCCGATCTGTTGCGGCCGATGGTTCTGCCGGTTGCGCCACCGCTCCAGCCGGATCCGGAGCCGGATCGCGCGGTGGCCGAAGCCGTGGCGCTACGGCTGAAAAGCACTGTCGTCTGACGGCTGCGGGTGCAGTTCGCGGACCTCATGGTCTGCGCCTTCCGCCTTGCTCGGAAAGTCCTGCGGTCCAGTCAGCGAGGTCTGCTCGACGAACAGCGCCAAAATCGTGCGCGCCCCGTCGGCGAAGCTCGTGCCCTCGTTCAACCCGAGCTCGGCGCACCATGCGCAGCTCATCGGCTCCTGGTCGTCGACCACCGACATGGCGGGTCCCCACCACCAGGCAGGCGCAGGCGAGCGCTCGTCCGCAGGCACGATATGCCAGCGAACGAACTCATCTATCACGCGCTCGAACTCCAGGCGTGCAGCCTGATGCATACTGTCGATACTCCCGGAATCCGCGTCTGATGGCAGGTCGTCACGCGGATTCGATCGTGGCCTTGACGCTCGGAAAAAATCGGCTCGCGCAAATCAGCCGAGCCGCACATGCCGACATCATCGTCGGCAGTGCCCAAAATGCGGCCGTCGGCGATACGCCAATGGCGGCAGTGAAGACCCATTCTAGCCGCTTGGAGGTACGGCAGGCAAGGTGCGGGCGTTACGGTTGCTTAACGGGCCTTGCGCGGATGCGCCGTCTGGTGCCAGGCCCAGGCGGTGCGGATCACCGAGGCGAGGTCGGAGTGACGCGGCACGAAGTTCAGGACTTTTCGCGCGGCGGAGGCGTCGGCGACCAGATAAGTGGGATCACCGGCGCGGCGCGGCTTCATGGTATGCGGCACCTCGCGCCCGGTCTCCTGCCTGATGGCGTTGAGGATCTCGCGCACCGAGAAGCCGGAGCCGGTGCCGAGATTGAAACTACCGCCGGCATGTCCGGTTTCCAGGAGCCTCACAGCCGCGACATGCGCCGCGGCGAGATCTGTGACATGGATGTAGTCGCGGATCGCGGTGCCGTCGGGCGTGTCGTAATCGTCGCCGAACACGGCGAAGTCGACATGGCCTTGCAGCGCCATCATGGCGCGCGGAATGAGATGGGTCTCGTTGTCACGCAGCTCGCCGATGCCGCCTGAAGGATCAGCGCCGCTGGCGTTGAAATAGCGCAGGCAGAATGCGCCGAAGCCATAGGCTGCGCGATAATCGGCCAGCATGCGCTCGATCATCCATTTCGACGCGCCGTAGGGATTGATCGGCGCGCAGGGGAAGTCTTCCGGCAACTCCTTGGAATCGGCGTTGCCGTAGACGGCGCCGGTCGACGAGAACACGATGCGATGGCAGCCCGCGTTGCGCATCGCCTGGAGTAGCGATAGCGTGCCCTGGACGTTGTTGATGTAATATTTCTGCGGGTCGGTCATGGACTCGCCGACGAGGCTGGCCGCGGCGAAATGCATCACGGCCGTGATCTTGTGCTCGGCGAAGGCGCGCGCCAGCGCCGCACCGTCGAGCAGATCGCCCGTCACGAGCGGCCCGGCAACGAAGCTGCGATGACCCGTCGAGAGATTGTCATAAACGACGGGCTGATAGCCGGCGGCGGTCAGTGCGCGGCAGGCGTGCGAGCCAATATAGCCCGCGCCTCCAGTGACGAGGACAGTCGGTCGGTCGGTCATGTCGTCTTCTACTCTTCTCTCAGCGATTGGAAGGTCGTTTGCTTCTGAAGAGAAGATAGAGCGCGCGAGGGTTGGTGGTCAAATAGCGCCAGAACAGGCGGCGTGGTTCGAGCAAGGTGCGCCAGGCCCATTCCAGCCCGATCTTCTGCATCCATTGCGGCGCGCGGGATCGGCTGCCCGATAAAAAGTTGAACAACCCGCCGGACGTCTTGATAACGCCAACATTGGTCATCAGCGGCGTGTATTCCTCGACAAATGCCTGCTCGTTGGGCACGCCGAGCGCGACCCAGAGATAATCGGGCGCGAGCGCGTTGATCTCCTCGACCTTCGCGCGCAGGGCGTCGCCGCGCAGATAGCCGTGGCTGTAGCCGACGATCTTGAGGTTTGGATACATCTTCTGGACGTTCTCGACCGCGGCGGCGTTCTCGGCCTCGCTGGCGCCGAACATGTAGAAGGTGCGGCCGACCGCTTCGGCCTTGCGCGCGACGACGTGGAACAGGTCCGTGGTCGCAACGCGCTCGGGCAGCGGAAACCAGGATTGCAGTTTTGAGGCCGCCACCAGCGGCTGGCCGTCGGCGTTGATCATGTCGGCGCCGCGGAACAGGCGTTCGGTCTCCGGCTCGGTCGAGCAACGCGCCAGCACCTCGCCATTGGCCGAGGTCAGATGCAGCGGACGGCCGATGCGATGACGCGGATCGGTGGCTTCGATCATGAAATCGGCGGTGGCTTCGAGATCCAGCGCGGCCATGCGAAGGCCGCCGATGGTGATCCGCGGCACCTCTGCGGTTGCGGCCCGGCCGTCCAGATTGATGCGGCGCTCAAGCATATTGTCTACCTCGCTGGCGCGCTTGGGTTGCGGGGGTGAGCTCGTCGAGCACGACGCCGACGAGCTTGCGCTCGGCACGGCCGAGCGTGCCCAAAATTTCTTCAAGGCTGTCGTTGATGTCGAGACTGGTCGGCAGCACCGCCACCAGCGCATCGGCGTCATCGAGCAGCTTGCGGGCGCTGGCTGAGAGCGGCATTGCGGGGCCGTCGAGGATCACGAGGTCGTAGCCGCCGGCGGAGCGCGCCTGTGCAATCGCCTTGCGGATCGCTTCAACCGCCTTGCCGGCATCGCCGTCGGCGGCCGGCAGCACCGAGATGCCGTTGACCGTCTTGATCTCGCGGGCAGCGTTGCTGCCGATCGAGAGCCAGCCGCGTGCGCTCGGCTCGCTCTTGCTGGAACGATTGACCTTGTTCGAGAGCGAATGTGCCTGATGATCGGCATCGATCATCAGCACGCGAGCGCCGTCGCGCGCGGCTGCGAGCGCGAAATTTAGCGCGGTCACGCTGCGTCCGACGGTTTCGCCGGCACCGAGGAGCGCAATCACCGGTATCGTCTTGCCGCCGGCACGCCGGGCCAGGGCTGCGCGCATGTCGCGCCAGGTATTGAGCAGGCTCGTCAAGGGGAAGCCGGGGCGCAGCGTCGGCCAGCCCAGCCGTGTCAGGTCGACGCCGCTACCAGTCGCGAGAATGGCACCCAGCGTGTGGATGACGTCGGCTTCCTGGAGGCGCGCGATCAGCGGTTTTTCGATCAGGGGCCTTTCCATCGTCGAAGGTTGCGGCGGTGACGCGGCAAGTTCGGCGCGCGCATGAGCAACTTCCGGAGCCCGGGGAGCCTGCGGCGTTGGCGTGCGTTCACGGCGGGCCGGCGTGGGCGCACCGGCAAACAGCAGTTCGGCTGCGACGAACCAGCTTGAAGCCGCGATCGCACCGAAGACGAAGCCGATCATGGCGAACAGGCTCATCCCCGGCGGGAACGAGCGCCGCTGCGGCACGGTCGCTTCGCCGATGACGCGGGCCGCCGAGGTGTTGAGCGTCTCCTGCTCCTCGGTCTCGCGCGAACGCTTGAAGAAGGACTGGTAGACGTCGCGGCTGGCATCGACCTCGCGCTCGAGCTCGCGCAGTCGCACGGCGGCCTGGCTGAGCTGGACGCTTTGCCGCTTCTGCACCTCCAGCGCCCGGTTGAGCGAGGCTTCGAAGTCGCGGGCGCGCGTCAAATCGTTCTTGGCCGACTGGGCGAAGCGGTCGACCTCCTCACTGATGACGCGCTTGATATCCTCGACCTGCTTCTCGGTCTGGCGCAGCGCCGGGTGCCGCGGCCCAAGCTCGGCGGTCTGCTCTGCATATTTCTTGCGGGCATCGGCATATTGCGCGCGCAGGTTTGCAATCGTCGGTGACTGCAGAACCTCGGCATTCGCACCGGCATCCGCCGCCGTGCGCCGGCTTGCCTCGATCTGGTCGAGCCGCGCCTGCGCGTCCATCGTCGCAGCGCGGGCCGCGGAAAGCCGCTGGTTGCTGGACGAGAGCTGTTGGTCGCTGATCAGCGCGTCCTGGGTGCCGACAAAATTGTTCTGGGCCTTGTAGGTGGCAAGTGCGGTCTCGGCATTGCGCAGCCGCTCGCGCAGTTCCTTCAGCCGGCCTGACAATTCGCTGGTGGCCCGTCGCGCGGCCAGGGCCTGGGAGTTGCGAGACTCCGTGAGGTAGACGTTGGTCAGCGTGTTGGCGAGCATCGCCGCCTTCGCGGGATCGGTCGACCAGACCTCGATGTCGACGATGAAGCTCTTCTCGGTCTTGCGGATGGTGATGTGCCGATTCAGCGCCTCGAGCGCCGCAAGCTGCACTTCCTTCGTCTCCGTGGCGGAGGGCGCGCGGGGCTGCAGGCCGATCAGGCCGAGCAGCGACGTCGTCAGGCTCTTGTCGTCGCCGCCGCCGCCAAATTCGGGATCCTTGTCGAGACCCGCTTGCTCGATCACCCGGAGCAGCACGCTGTTGGAGGTGATCAGGCGAGCCTGGCTCTCCACCACCATGGACATGCCGGAGACGTCCTGCGCGCGCGGGGTGAGTTCGCGATCCACGAGCTGAAGCTCGCGCGGGTCGACATAGAGTTGGGCGGTGGCGGTGTAGCGGGGCGTCAGACTCTTGCCGGCCGTGACCGCAAGCGTCGCACCGAGCAGGGCAGCAGCCGCAATCGCGACCTTGCGGCGCCAAACCAAATTGACCAGCTCCAGCACGCTGAAGCCGGCTTCAAGCCTTTGCTGCGGGCCCTCCGGTCTGGCCCGATCTATCGGCTGGTTATAGTCAAGCATGATCCCCAGCTTCCATTCCAGCTACCGCGGGCTGAGGGGTTACTCTTCGCTTTACGCCACGCACCCGGGATATAGGTGCCCAATCAACGCAACAGGGAAAATTAACCATACTCATTGAGGGACTATTCACCGAAATGGCAAACAAAGCGTTTAAGCGCATGCCACTCTTCGACGCGTCGCAGTGACGCTGAGGCCCCCCAGAGATTAACGGTTCGTTACCGCGCGCAGCGTTGCCGCGAGGCTTCGCTTGTCGTTCGACGAGCTGCGCGCGCATTGTCAGCTTTTCCGCAGGATGACGTGATAATCGCCGCGGCGGACGTCGGTCCCGCGCGGCAGCACGGCGTTCAGCACGGCGGCGCCGACGTCGACCAGGGCCGCGAACAGCGGCTTGCGCCGACGCATCTCGGGATAGCGCGGGCTCTCGACCTCGCGGCGGTAGATCATCTCGAGGCCGTTCGCGTGCGCGAATGCTTCGAGCCGCGGCAGCGTCACCAGCGGATGAAAGAAGGTCGGGAACGGCGGCTCGCCGGGCAGGCCGGCATTCTTGATGCCGCGGATGTGCCGGTAGAACCAGACGTGAAACCAGTGCGGCGAGTATTTGGTGACGACGCCGGACAGCGAGCGCGGATTGGGCGCGCCGATCAGGATCATCCCGCCGCGCTTGAGCGCGTCGCGGAAATTCAGCAGCGCAGCTTCGACATCCGGAAGATGCTCGATCACGTTGTAGCAGATCACGAGATCGAAGCTCTCGGGCGTGGAGCGGTAGGTCTGCACGTCGCCGAGGATCGCCTCGTCCGCATAATTGTTGTTCTTGACCTGGTCCTCGTCTATGTCGACGACGGTGACGTGGCTGCGGCTCAGCAATTCCGTCGGCAGAAAGCTGCACGAGCCGCCGCCGGCTTCATAGGTCGCGAGCCGGCCCTGCGGCAGCTCGCGGCGCAGCAATTCGTGAACGGCGAGCAGGCTGTCGCGGGCTTCGCCGGGGACCAGATCGAGCAGTGCCTGGGTGTGTGCGGTGGCCGCGGGGGTGTTGATCGCCGTGGTTGTCGCGAAATCGATGGTGGCTGGCTTGTTCATATTTTCTGACCGCGCTTGTTCTATTCAAATTTACAGGAAAAATCTCGCAAGCCCGAAGAGCAAATCTGATGCCGCCCTGCTTCACCGGTCGCGGTGCTTACGGTCGGGTTAATGCGCATGGGCGTTAACTACGGCATTCTTCGCATCGCACCGTCGGCGGACGATGGACTGCGAATTGCAGTACCACGCGCGCATGGATTTGCAGGGAAAACACGTGAGAGCGGTTAAGCGCATGGTGGCACGTCTGCATTGTAGGGAGCTCATCCAGATGGTGCCGTATCGCGCCTCGGTCGGGCTGTTCACTTTGGCACGCATCTGTCCCGCCGCACTGTGCCGTCGCGGGACTGCGCGACCGGCGCAGGGCTTTTTCAACATATCTCAGGCATCTAGAACCCCATGACACTGATCCCGACAGACTTGTCCGCGAGCCGGATCTCGGATGCCGTGCGCGATCCCAACCGGGAGATCGCGGCGAGCTCCCGAATCATCGATCTGTCGGTCGGCATCGTCGTCTGCATTCCCTGCTTCCGTCGTCCGCAGCATCTGCGGCTGACGCTGGACTCGCTGGTGAACCAGCGTACCCCGCGCTCCTTCGCGGTGGTGATGGTCGAGAACGACGCCGCCAAGCGTGAGAGCGCGCCGGTCGCCGCCGAGTTTCTCGCCGACGGCAGACTCCAGGGCATCTGCCTCGTCGAGCAGCGGCAGGGCAATTGCCAGGCGATCAACGCCGCCTTCGAGACGGCGCAGGCGCTGTTTCCCGCCGCGACCCACTTCCTGATGATCGACGACGACGAGATCGCGTCACCCGACTGGCTCGAACTGATGGTCCGCACCGCGGAGGCAACCGGCGCCGACGTGGTCGGCGGACCGGTGCTGCCGGTCTTCGACGATGACAGCAAGCCCTGGCTCGCGGGTCACCCCGCCTTCTGCCCGGCCTACGACTACACCGGCGCGGTACCGCTGATCTATGGCTGCGGCAATTGCCTGATCACGCGCGCGGCGTTCGACGGGCTCGAAAGTCCCGTCTTCGATCTGCGCTTCAATTTCCTCGGCGGCGGCGACTGCGACTTCTTCGTGCGCTGCCGCAATGCCGGCATGCTCTTCCACTGGACGGCGGAAGCCGTCATCACCGAGACCGTGCCGCCAAGCCGCACCAGCCTCAGCTGGATCGCAAAGCGTGGCCTGCGCATCGGAGCGATCAACTATCGTGTGCAGTACAAGGCTGCGCCGAGTGCAGCGGCACGCGTGCGGGTGTTTGTGCAGATGCTCGGGCGGCTGCCGCTGTCTCTGCTGCGTGCGGCTCGCCTGCTGCCGACCTCGAAGCCCGTCGTCGCGATGCATCCCGTGATGGTGGCGTTTGGTTCGGCGCTGGCGGCCTTCGGTTTCGATCCGAAGCCCTACGAGGCTTCCAAGATCGTGTCCTGACGTTCTTGAGCCGGGCGGCTAGATTCCAAGATAAGCGAGCGCGATCTTGATTACGGACCGTGGCACCGCTCTGAGCGATCGCTGTCCAACCATGCCGAGATAGGCGAGGGCGTCGCGATACCTGCCGAAGCGGACCGCTTGCGTCGCCGAATAGGTCACGAGATGAATCTCGGCCGCTTGGCGCAGCCGAGGCACAGCGCTTGCGGGCAGCCGGGCCAGGATCAAAGGATCATCGAATACGCGCGCGACCGCCGGGAAGAAGTCCTGTGGTGTCCGCACTGCCGCGTTCATGGTGTTGGCGGTGTGCAGACGATAGTCGAGCAGAAGTTCCGGGACGAATGCGAACTCGCCGAGCGCGGCGAGACGGCACCAGCAATGCCAGTCCTCGCAATATCTGAGCGAGACGTCGAAGCCGCCGGCCGCGCGGAAGGCATCGGCACGAACCAGCATGATGCCGCCATTGACGATGAAGTTGCCGCGGGCAAGCCGTTCCATCACGTCGCCCGACGGCTTGCGGCGGCCCTTGAGAAGATCGCGGCGGCCGATCGGACGGCCATCGCTGGCGATCGTGTTGTAGTCGCCATAGACCAGAATTGCGTGGGGAGCGGCCTTGGCTGCCGTCAGCAGCGTCGTCACCGCGGCGGGGCGCAGGCGGTCATCGGCATCGAGAAAGATCAGCCAGTCGCCGCGCGCGCTCAGTGCGCCGAGGTTCCGCGCAGCCGATACGCCCGAGGCGTCATTCGGCATCAGGCGCAGGCGGGAATCGCGGATGGCACGAACGATCGCCATGGTGTCGTCGGTCGAGCCGTCGTCCACGACGATCACCTCGGTGACGTCGCCTTGCGTCAGTGCGCTTGCAATGGTCTGGCCGATGAACGCGGCAGCATTCTTGGCAGGGATGATCACGGAGACCGGCGTGTGAGATGCCGCCGGCAACGCGGTGCGCGCGCCTGTTGCCGCGAATGCGGCGGCCGGTGAATCCAGAATGTCGTCGGCGGTGGTCAAGCGGCGGCTCGTCTTTAATGGTTCGTTAACCAGGCCGCATCTGGAGTTGCGGAGCGCAGCCTCGGCCGCTGCGGATGATACTCGCATAGCGCCCAGATCGTTGCTGCGAAGGCCTGCGCAAAGCTGGTTTCGTCAATTAGCGTTAAGCCGATGGCATTAAGCCTGTCGCAAACTTGGACGAGTGCGTCAGCCGGTCCCATGCGAGAATACGCATCCGGCTGCCGCGGATGGACCCAGTGCCCGCAAAGACATTCGACTACGATCCCGACGACATGGTCCTCAACCTCTTCTACGAGGACAAGGACGACCGCTGGTTTCCCGGCGATCGCCATCTGCGGCGCATGGCGCGCCGCATGCTGTTCGGCGAGCCGCGCATGAGCGGCCAGCTGCGCGTGTTCCTCAATCTGTGCGCGGGACTCGACCGGCTTGATATCCGCTACCGAGTCAACGATTACGGCTATATCGCGCAGCATCCCGAGGAAGTCGCCTGCATCATCGGCCGCACCTTCCTGCTTGACAAGTTCGCGTGGAAGAACCCGATCCTGCTCGGGGTCGCCGCCCACAATCATCCGCTCGACGATCCCGATCTGTTCAAGCGTCTGCCGGTGAAGAAGGTCGTGGTGCCCGGCCCATGGTACGCCGACATGTACCGGCCGCATTGGCCGGACACCGAGGCCTGGCCGGTCGGCATCGACACCGATCTCTGGGCGCCGTCGCGCGCCTCGCAAAAGTCCGTCGACGTCCTGATCTACGACAAGGTCCATTGGGACCGTGAGCGCTATGCGCCTGACTTGATCGAGCCCGTCCGCGCCCGGCTCCGCAAGGAGGGGCGCTCGTTCACGGAGCTGCGTTACGGCAGCTACAAGGAAGAGGACTATCAGGACGCGCTGGCGCGTTCCCGTGCGATGATTTTCCTGTGCCAGAACGAGAGCCAGGGCATCGCCTATCAGCAGGCGCTGGCTTGCGACGTGCCGGTATTCGCCTGGGATCCCGGCGGCCCGTGGCGGGACCCCGATTATTATCCGCACCGCGTGCAGTTCGCGCCGGTGTCGTCGGTGCCGTATTGGGACGATCGTTGCGGCGCCAAATTCGCTGACACTGCGGCGTTCGAGGCCGGCTGGGACGAATTCTGGGCCGGCTGTGCCGCCAATACGTTCGATCCGCGCGGCTTCGTGCTCGACAATCTCACGCTGGAACAGCGAGCGCTGCAATATTACGAGATCGCGCGCAGCGTGGCGCGGCAGCAGAAGGTGTCCGCCACATCAGGCATGCTGGTTGACGGATGGTTAACGGGGATGGGCTAAGACCTCGATCTTTCCAGGGTTCACCAGACCGCACCTGAGCCACCGCCTTAAGCCATGGATCGCAGCGCCGCTGACATGACCGACGTCGAGGCCCGATCGCTCGGCCACGTCCTGCGCGACGGGCTTGCTGGGCTGAATGCTGTGCAGGCGGCACGCTGCCTCGTCGCGATGGCAGCCCTGCTGCTCGTGCTGGTGACGCTCGATCCGTTTCCCGATTTGCGCAGCGAGGATGTCGCCACTGTTGTCGGTGGACGCATGGCGCTCGGCTATGTGTCCTGGGGCCTCCTGGCTGCGGTCGCGGTGCTGTTCGTCGTCGCCACGGATGCGCCCTCGCTGAAGAGCCTGGTCACACCGCTGCATCTCTGCCTCGTCGGCTGGATGCTGATCAACATCGTCTTCTCGGAGACCCGCGGCGTTTCGATGCAGCGCTTCGCGCTCGCGGCCAGCGTGACGTCGCTTGCCCTGCTGCTGCCGTTGCTGCCGCCGACGCAGCGCAGCTTCAATTTGTGCCTCGGTGCCGCCGCGCTCGTGCTGCTGGTGCTGTGCTTTCTCGGCGTCTTCCTCGCGCCGCAATATTCGATCCACACCGCGCTCGACATCACCGAGCCACAGCTCGCCGGCGACTGGCGTGGCAGCTTTGGCCACAAGAACGTCGCCTCGCCGGTGATGACTATCCTGGTCTATGTCGGCATTTACCTGTCCGCGGTCGGCTCGTTCGTGATGGGACCGGCGATTGCGCTGCTTGCCGGCATCTTCCTGATCTTCACCGGCGGCAAGACCTCCTCGGTGCTGTGCCTTGCCATCTATGCGCTGGCCTCGCTCGTCTACGTCACGCGAAGCCTGTGGCTGAAGCGGATCATCTGCTTTGCGCCGCTGATCGTGATGAACCTGCTGACTGTCGGCAGCGTCCTGAGCCCGGCGCTGGGGTCCGTGACGCGGCTGCTTCCGGTCGATCCCACCTTCACCGGCCGTTCCGACATCTGGGAATTCGCGCTCGCAGCGGTCGCCGAAAAGCCGATCATCGGCCACGGCTATGCGGCGTTCTGGGACGATGTGACCGAGCGCCAGACCGCCAAGGGCTCCGAATGGGCGGTGACGGCGGCGCACAGCCACAACAGCTATCTCGACCTCGCCGTCACCATCGGCTTGCCGGGCCTGCTGCTGGTCATCCTCATCTTCGTGTTCGCGCCACTTCGCAACTTCCAGGCGGTCCAGGGCCACAATCGCAGCAACGCGCTGGGCAAGCTGTTCCTGACCATATGGCTGTTCGGCCTGTATTTCGGGACCACCGAGACCTTCCTGCTCGAGCGGCAGAATCCGGTCTGGTTCATGTTCGTGCTGGCCGCCGCCGGTCTGCACTTCCTGGCCAGGTTCCAATGCGTTGAGCCGATGGAACCCGACCGCTGACAGCTTGTCGCAGCGGCTGATCTGTCGCGGGGACAGGGAAGTGGTATCCGCTTAACGATAAGCAGCGACGTTACTTGTGGTCGACGGCAAAACATAATCTATCTGGAAACATTCAGTAACTGCATGCCCCGCGGATGACGTTCCTCAGCGTCGAGCAACCAGATGATCTTGTGTCCAGCACGTCGGGAATCGCGGTCGATTTCCTGCGTGACTGGCAGCACGCCGCATTGCGCCTGAAGGCTGGCCATCGCACCGCTTTCCAGCATGATTACTGGCTCGGCGCCTGGTATGAGGCGTTTCACGAACATGCCCCGCTGATCGCATTGATCTCCGATGCCGCGACCGGCAACGACGTCGCGGTGGTGCCGATGATGAGCCATGTCAGGCGCGGCATTCGTGTCGTCGAGTTCGCCGACCTCGGCATCTCCGACAACAACGCGCCGATCCTTGCATGCGATGCGACGTTCGATGCGGCGGGCGCGCGCGCAATCGGTGCGGCGCTGGTCGATGCCCTGCGCGCCCAGCCTGACGGCTTCGACCTCTTGCGCCTGAAGAAGATGCCGTCGCATGTCGGCGGCAAGCCCAACCCGCTGGTGTCGCTCGGCCGTATCGGATCCTGCTCGGTCAACGGCAACCTCGTGCTCATGGGCGACGACTATGCCGACTATCGGGCGTCGCTCCGGCGTCTACAATTGCCAAGGTGCTGGCGCGTGTTCAACCGTCTTGGCGACGGGCGGTTCGAGATCGCCACGGATGTCGCACGCGCTCGCGAACTGCTCGATGTGATGGACGTGCAGCAAGAGGAGCGGATGAGGCAGCTTGGCTCGCACTTCGTTCTCAACGATGAAGTTCACGCCGGATTCTATCGCGAGGTGGCGCGGCAAGGTGTTGCTGAAGGCTATGCCGTCGTGTCCGCGCTGGTCTGCGACAAGGGCGTCGTTGCCACCACGCTCGGCGTCAGATACGGCGCGACCTATTTCCTGCTGCGCATCAGCCATACCGGCAGGGCCTTGGCGAACTTCTCTCCGGGGCTGCTCGTGACTGAACGCACCATGGAGGCGCTGCATGCGCAGGGCGTGCGCCGCTTCGATCTCAGCATCGGCAATCAGGACTACAAGCGCCGCCTCGGCGCCGAACAGATGCCGCTGACCGATGTCAGCGTCGCGCTGTCCTGGCGCGGCGTGCCTTACGCCTGGCGCGACCATGCCGCGCAAGGGCTGCGTCGCCATCCAAGGCTGGCCGCCCTCGCGGCGCGCGCGATGGGCAAGGCCGCACGCTAGAGCGTGCAAAGCCGGGGGTTGCCCGGGTCATTCGACTATCGCAATGGTCGTGCTATCGTTGCATCCGGTTCCCGGAGGCGACATGGAAGATCGTTCGAGCAAATATCGCGCGTTCTACGCGCAGTTGATCTGTGCTGCGGCAAGGGCCGCGGATCCCCGTATCGAGGAGGCCTTTCGAACCGTCCGGCGCGAGCCTTTCGTCGGGCCCGGGCCGTGGTCGATCTCCCTCGGTGGCCATCCCTATGTCGTGACGCCCGATGATGATCCTGCGTTCCTCTATCAGAACGCGCTGCTGGCGCTCGACAGCACGCGTGGCCTCAATATCGGGATGCCCGGTGCGCACGCCTATTGGCTCAGCGGCTGCGCCGTGAAGGAAGGCGAGACCGCGATCCAGATCGGCGCGGGCAGTGGTTACTACACCGCGATCCTCGCGCATCTCGTCGGCGCCGGTGGCCGTGTTCATGCCTATGAGATCGACGAACGCCTGGCAGGACTCGCGCGCGACAATCTGAAGGACATCGCCCATGTCGAGGTGCGCGAACGTTCGGGCATTGCGTCCGATCTACCGGCTGCTGACGTGATCTATGTCTGCGCCGGCGCGGCGCAGCCGGCCTCGGAATGGCTCGATGCCCTGCGACCCGGCGGACGGCTGGTATTTCCGTTGGCGCCTGAAGGCATGCTCGGCGGCATGTTGATGATCACGCGCCCTGACGAGGGTGCGGTCTGGCCCGCCAAATTCCTGGGGCGTGCGCAATTCATCGGCTGCGCGGGATTGCAGGATGCGGATGCCGCCCGGCGGCTGGCCAAGGCGTTCGCGGGAGGATGGGACGGCGTGCAGTCGTTGCGGAGAGAGGGCGCTCCCGACGAGACATGCTGGTTCGCCGGTGAGGGCTGGTGGCTGTCGACGGCGCCGGCGCCCGTCGTGACGGATTCAATCAGGCCTCACGCAGACATCACGCAGGCCTAGCGGGTGACCAGTGCGTCACAACGTCAAGCGAGGCGGCATTCCCGAATGAGAATGCCGCCCGCGTCGCATCAGCCATGATGTCGGTCGTAAAGCTTAACTGCGAGGCTCAGCCGTGCAGCTTTTTGGCGGTCTCCGCGATCTGGCGGCCCTGATAGCGCGCGCCGGCGAGCTCGTTGGCACTCGGCTGGCGGCTGCCGTCACCGCCGGTGATCGTGGTGGCGCCGTAAGGTGAGCCGCCGGTGATTTCATCGAGCTTCATCTGGCCGGCGAAGCCGTAGTTCAGGCCGACCACCGTCATGCCGAAATGCAGCAAGTTGGTGATGATCGAGAACAGCGTCGTCTCCTGGCCGCCATGCTGGGTCGCGGTCGCGGTGAAGGCGCCGCCGACCTTGCCGTGCAGGGCGCCCTTGGCCCAGAGCCCGCCGGCCTGGTCGAGGAAGTTGGCCATCTGTGAGGCCATCCGGCCGAAGCGGGTGCCGGTGCCGACAATGATCGCATCGTAATTGGCGAGGTCTTCTATCTTGGCGATCGGCGCGGCCTGATCGACCTTGTAATAAGAGGCTTTCGCGACTTCGGCGGGCACCAGCTCCGGGACGCGCTTGATGTCGACCGTGACGCCGGCTTCGCGCGCGCCTTCGGCAACCGCATTGGCCATCGCTTCGATGTGGCCATAGGCGGAATAATACAGGACGAGAACTTTGGTCATGGTGGTCTCCGTTATGATCGACGTTGATTGAATGTTGGGATCGTCGTGGCCGGGACAAGCCCGGCCATGACGGGAGAGAGTGTCGTTACACCGCGTCGACGAGCACGAGCTCGGTGTCTTCCAAAGCCGTGATCTTCAGCCTGTCCACGTCGCGGATCGCGGCGCCGTCGCGGGCGTTGACACGCACGCCGTTGATCTCGACCGAACCCGCCGCCGGCACCAAATAGAGGTGCCGCGACCTCTCGGGCTCGTACTCCGCGCTCTCGCCGGCCTTCAGCGTGGTGGCGAGCACCCGCGCATCGGCGCGGATCGGCAGTGCGTCCGTGTCACCCGCGATGCCACTCGCGATGGTGATGAGCTTGCCGGAGCGGTCCGACTTCGGAAACGGCTTCGAGCCCCAGGTCGGCTGTCCACCGCGCGTGGTCGGCTCGATCCAGATCTGGAAGATCCGGGTCTGCGTTGACTCCAGATTGTACTCGGAGTGGCGGATGCCGCTGCCGGCGCTCATCACCTGCACGTCGCCCGCTTCAGTCCGCCCCTCGTTGCCGAGGCTGTCCTGATGGGTGATCGCGCCCTCGCGCACATAGGTGATGATTTCCATGTTGGCGTGGGGATGAGCGGGAAAGCCGGTGTTCGGTGCGATCTCGTCGTCGTTCCACACCCGCAAGCTCCCGTGGCCCATGTTGTCCGGTTCATAGTGACCGCCGAAGGAGAAATGATGCTTGGCCTTGAGCCAGCCGTGATCGGCGCCGCCGAGCTTGTCGAAAGGTCTGAGTTCGATCATCTGCGTAATCCCTGTGTGAGTGGTCGGCGCCTTGATCAGGCGCCAAACCCGCCGTCGACGTTGAGCACGGTGCCGGTGACGAAGGAGGCTTCCGGGCTTGCGAGGAAGACGATGCCGGCGGCGACTTCCTCCGGGCGTCCGAAGCGCTGCAGCGCGTGCTGCTTGCGCTGGGCTTCCGCGAAGTCGCGGTCGTCGTCCGGGTTCATGTCGGTGTTGATCGAGCCGGGCTGCACCACGTTGACGGTGATGCCGCGCGGGCCGAGGTCGCGCGCCGCGCCTTTGGTGTAGCCAACCACCGCCGCCTTGGTGGCGACGTAGTCGGCAAGGCCCGGGAACGAGGCGCGATCGGCCAGCATCGAGCCGACGGTGACGATACGGCCGCCTTCACCCATCAATTGCGAGGCGGCGCGGATCGCCGCGATCACGCCATGCACGTTGACGGAGTCCTGACGTTCCAGCGCGCCAGTGTCGGCATTGGCGTCGTCGGTCGCGCCGCCCGCGGCGACGCCGGCATTGTTGACGAGGATGTCGAGATGGCCGAACTCCTTCGCCACGTCGTTGACGAGCTTGGTGACGTCCTTGGCCGAGGCCTGGTCTGCCTTGAAGGCACGGGCCTTGACGCCCCGGGTCTTCAGCTCCGCCACGACGGCCTCGGCCTTGTCGGGCGAAGCGACGTAGCTGATGGCGACATCTGCGCCTTCATCGGCGAGAGCGCGGGCCGAGGCCGCGCCGATACCGCGCGAGCCGCCGGTGACGAGGGCAACCTTGCCTGAGAGCTTCCTGGTCATTGGATTTCTCCATTCCTGAATGTCTGATGACCCTTGGATAAGCCTCCGCCTGTGGTATAGAAATAGAAACTGTTGAAACGTATTGTTTCCTAAATAGACCTTTAGAGGCCGGCCACCATGGCAAAACTCCCCGATTTCGAGGCGCTCGCGATTTTCGCAAAGGTCGTGGAATTACGGTCATTTGCCGGGGCCGCAGGCGAACTTGCGATGTCCAAGGCGACGGTGTCCAAGGCGGTGACCCGGCTGGAGGAGCGGCTCGGTGCCCGCCTGTTCAACCGCACCTCGCGCCGGCTCGCGCTGACCGATGCCGGCCACAAGCTCGCCGATCGCGCGACGCGCCTGCTCGCCGACGGGGAGGCGGCGGAGAACGAGGCGCTGGCGCAATCGGTGGCGCCGCGCGGGCTGGTCCGGCTCGCGGTGCCCATGACGTTCGGCATCAAGGCGGTAGCGCCGCTGCTGCCGGAGTTTTTCGAGGCCTATCCGGAAGTCTCGGTCGATCTGCATCTGAGCGATGCGACCGTCGATCTGATCGGCGAGGGTTTCGACATGGCGGTGCGGATCGCGCGCCTGCCGGATTCTTCGCTGATCGCGCGGCGGCTCTTCACCATGCCGCGCTTCACGGTGGCCGCGCCGTCCTACCTCAAGCAACACGGACGGCCGACGCATCCGATGCATCTGGCCGAGCACAAATGCTTCAGCTACGCCTATCTCTTGTCGCCCAATGTCTGGCACTACACCAATGCGGCCGGCGAGCAGGCGAGCGTCCGCCCGGGCGGACAGCTTCGCGTCAACAATGGCGAAGCCGTCGTGCCGGCGCTGATCGCCGGCCTCGGCATCGCCGATCTTCCTGAGTTCATCGTCGGCGAAGCGATTGCATCAGGCGAGGTCGAAGTGATCCTGAAGGACTGGAAGCAGGCCGAAGGCGCCGTGCATCTCGTGACCCCACCCGGCGGCCCGCGCCCCGCCCGCGTCGAAGCCCTCGGCGATTTCCTCGCAGCAAAGTTGCCGGGCACCTGCAAGCGGCGGCCTAAGAAAGGTGGCAAGACCGGGTAACTATCGTAGGGTGGGCAAAGCGAAGCGTGCCCACGACTTTGTCTGAGGGAATCGCAAGTGTCTCGGTATCGGCGGGCACATGGCAGCACGTTCTTCTTCACCGTCGTGCTCGCGGATCGTTCAAGTACGCTGCTTGTGGAGCAGGTTGATCGCCTGAGACGAATCTACCGAACCGTCTTTGAGCGCCAGCCATTCGAGACGGTCGCAATCTGCATCTTACCAGACCACCTCCATGCGATTTGGACGTTGCCGGAGGGCGACGTCGATTTTTCATCGCGTTGGAATCTGATCAAAGGCGGATTTTCGCGTGGCTTGGAGGCTGGGGTGCCTTCGATGAGCAAACTGAAGAAGCGCGAGAAGGGCATCTCACAGCGCCGTTATTGGGAGCACGCGATCCGCGACGACGCGGACCTGGAGCGCCACATCGACTACATTCACTTCAACCCCGTGAAGCACGGTCTCGTCACACGGGTGCGCGATTGGTCTCTCAGCAGCTTTCATCGCTATGTTGAGCAAGGAACACTTCCCCTGGATTGGGGAGGGGATATGCGGGACATTGCAGGGCAGTTCGGCGAATGATGGTGGGCACGGCGCGCGAAGAGCGCGCCTTTGCCCACCCTACGAGATCTCGCTTGTCTGTCCTCCGAACGGCTATCGTAGGTGGGTAGAGCGAAGCGTGCCCACCATTTCCGACTACGACACCTTCACGCCATCGCGTGCGACAATGCGCAAGGCTGGCTTCAGCGTCCCCTCCAGCTGAGTCTTCAATTCGTGAACGCGCGGATCGGCCGAGCGCGCGGCACACACCGCGTATTGATGGACGGATTGCGCCAAGGCGCGCCGCGCTTCCGGCGTCGGCGTCATCTCGGGCTTCGAAAGCCGCAGGACGATCGCGGCGAGATTCACCAGCATCTCGTCCAGGGCGACGTCGATAGTCGCAAGATTCCGCATCACGCACTCCCTCAAGCGGGCAACAGCGGAGTCACGGATGCGTTCCTGTCAGGGCCGGACATGGTCAATGCTTCGTTAACGCCTTGTTCTTGCCGCGCGACACGTTAGGCTGGTCGAACAGAAGAAAATCGGGGGCGAGGGGACTATGATGGATCGACGCGATCTTTTGCGCGCGGCTGCGGCATTGCCGCTGCTGCGGGCTGCTCTGCCGGACGAGGCCTTCGCGCAAACTTATCCAGCGCGCAACATCACCATGATCGTGCCGTTCCCGGCCGGCGGACAGGCCGATCTCGCGGCACGCCCCGTGGCGATGGCGCTGGAGCGAATCCTCGGCAAGCCCGTCATCGTCGACAACCGCGCCGGCGGTGGCGGCGGATCGGTCGGCAATGCCGCCGCGGCGCGCGCGGAGCCCGACGGCTACACGCTGCTGATGACGCTGTCCTCGCTCGCGGTGCTCCCCGAGGCCGACCGGCTGTTCGAGCGTCCGGTCGCCTATGAAGTCTCGCAGTTCATGCCGATCGCGCGCGTGCTGGCCGATCCCACGCTGCTCGCGGTGCCGGCCTCGGCACCCTGGAAGACCGCGCAGGATTTCGTCGAGGACGCGAAGAAGCGCCCGGGCCAGATCACCTATGGCTCGTCCGGACCTTACGGCACGCTGCATGTGGCGATGGAGATGTTCGCTGCGAACGCCGACATCAAATTGCTGCATGTGCCTTTCCGCGGCGCAGGTCCGGCGCTCACCGCGTTGCTCAGCGGCACCGTGCAGGCGATCGCGGCGGCTCCTGGCACGCTGAAGCCGCAGGTCGACGACGGCAAGCTCCGCGTGCTCGGAAACTCCGGAGCAAAGCGCATCGCGAGCTTCCCCGACGTGCCGACCTTCCAGGAGCTCGGCTACAAGGATGTCGAGATGTACATCTGGGCCGGGCTGTTTGCACAGCGCTCTCTTCCCGCGCCGATCGCCAGCCGCCTGCGCGAAGCGATGGCGCAGGTGATGACGAGCCCCGATGTGCTCAGGGCTTTCGATACCTCGGGCAGTCTTGTTGCCTATCAGGACGCGCCGGCATTCTCCGAATTCGTGGCTGATGACAGTAAGCGGCTGATCGCGGCGGTGAAGAAGATCGGCAAGGTGGAGTAGGTTCCAGTCGCGTTTTCACATTTTTTTGTTGGTCCAGAACCAGCTCCGGTCTCATTGATTGATGAGAATTTGAGAGAGAGAGAAAGGAAGGAATCTGGACATGCGAACAGAGCGGATTGCGCTGGGTGTGGCGCTTGCGATCGGCGGCATCGTTGCGCAGGGCGCCGCGTCCGCCGAGGAATATCGCGGAACCATGGAACAGCAGATGGCTTGCACGCCGGATGTCTGGCGGCTGTGCAGCGACCAGATTCCGGACGTGAGCCGCATCACGGCCTGTTTGCAGCAGAACACGCCGCAACTGTCGAGCGGGTGTCGCGCAGTGTTCCAGTCCAACAACCAGATGCAACCGCAGCAGGCGGTTCCGCGCGGCCGAGCCGCGCCGTCACCGCGCTACAACGCCGTGCCGCCGCAACCTCCGCAGCCTTATGATGACGATGATTAGCGCTGCCTAGGGCTTGTGCTCGCAGACGTCGACCCATTCGGCCGCGACCAGCTCGGCCATCCGCTCAGGCGTGATGCGCACCGCGCTGTGGGTCGAGCCCGCGGCGGGAACGACGATGTCGAACGCCTTCAGCGACACATCGCAATAGATCGGCAGCGGCGACTTCAGCCCGAACGGGCAGACGCCGCCGACCTCATGGCCGGTGATCTCGGCGACCTCTTCCAGCCCCAGCATCTTCGGCTTGCCGCCGAACTGCGCTTTCACTTTCTTGTTGTCCATGCGCGAGGTGCCGGCGGCGACGATCAGGATGACGCGCTCGCCGATCCGCAATGACAGCGTCTTGGCGATCATCCCGGGCTCGACGCCATAGGCTTCGGCGGCCAGCGGCACCGTGGCCGAGCTGATCGGTGATTCCATTACGGATATGTCGGGGGCTTTCTCGGCGAAGAAGGCGCGAACGGATTCCAGGCTCATTCATGTCTCACGGGCGGGGGGGCGACGCTTAAGCGATCTTTGCCAGCTCGGAGAGCGCGCGGACGCGGTGGTCAGGCGCAAAGCCAAGCTCATCCATCTGGGTGCGGATAGCCTTGAACATCGTCAGCGGTGCCACGAGTTCGTTCTCGACGCAAGCCAGCGCCATCGCCTCCGGCGTCACCCGTTCGATCCAGGCAACGTTCAATCCGAACGCCTTCGCGCCCGCCACGTCCCAGGGATTGGACGAGACGAACAGCACTTCGTCAGGCGCGATGCCGAATGTCTCGCCGATCAGCTCATAGGCTTCCGGGCTCGGCTTGAAGATCTTCTTCGCATCGACGCTTATGGTGGCATCGAGCAGGCGGTCGAGCTTGGTGTTGCGCACCAGCGCATTCAGCATGTCCGGGCTGCCATTGGAAAGGATGGCGAGCTTTCGCGGCCTCAAGGCTTCAAGTGCCGCCACCGCATCCGGATAGAGATCGAGATGCAGATACTTCTCGATCACGCGCTCGAATGTCTCGTTCTCGTAGGCAAGCCCCAGCACGCGCAGCGTATAGGCAAGCGAGTCGCGCGTAACGCTGGTAAAATCCTGGTAGCGCCGCATCAGCGAGCGCAACCAGGTGTATTCGAGCTGCTTGATCCGCCAGACCTGCGTGATGATCTCGCCGTAACCCGGAAACGCATCCTCGGTGACCTCTGCGACCGACTGGATGTCGTAGAGCGTTCCGTAGGCGTCGAAGACGACGGCTTTGAGACTCATTGCCCGTTCCCCTGGGGTCGTTGTAGGCGCACAGACTATATAAGGCGCCACGATTTCGATCCAAGAAGGAAACACGCATCGGGCGCTTGGCTTCTAAAGCTGCACGACGATCTTGCCGAAATGTGAGCCGGTCCTGAGGTGAGCATACGCTTCGGGGACTTCGTCGAAGCCGTAGACCCGGTCGACGATCGGGTGGATCGCATGTTCGGTCAGGAGGCTGTTCATCGTGGCGAAATGTTCGATCGATCCGACGGTGACGCCGATGATGTCGGCATTCTCCCATTGCAGGCGCGCCAGATCAGGCTTCGGCCCGAAGCCCGTCAGCACGCCAATTTGAACGATCTTGCCGCCCGACGCGACGGAGCGCAGCGACCGGTCATAGGTGCCGGGACCGCCGAGTTCGAGGATATGGCTGGCGCCTGCGCCATCTGTCGCCTTCATCAGGGCGACATCCCAGTCGGGCGTCTCGCGATAGTTGATGAGGATCGAGCCGCCGAGCGCCTTGGCACGGGCGAGTTTTTCATTCGAGGACGAGATCACGATCGCGCGCGCCCCCAACGCGGCTGCGAATTGCAGGCCGAACAGCGCGACGCCACCTGTTCCCTGAACCAGCAGCGTATCGCCTTTGCCCATCCCGCCGCGTGCAATGAGGCCATGGAAAGCGGTGACCCCGGCACAGGGCAAGGTCGCGGCTTCGACCGAGGACAAATGCGGCGGCACGGGAACGAGCGCATTTGCCGGCAGCACGACATACTCTGCCAGCATTCCGTCCATCGTGTTGCCACCGAGTGATGAGGGCACATAGCTGGACTTGAACGGTCCCGAGACCCAATCGCGGAAGAACGATGCCGCGACGCGGTCTCCGACCTGCCATTGCGTGACGTCCGCGCCGGTGGCGTCAACGATTCCTGCGCCGTCGGACAGCGGCACGCGGCCGTTGAGCTTGTTCTGGTCTGCGCGGTCGAGGATCAGGAGGTCGCGGTAGTTCAGACTGACCGCTTCGACCCGGATGCGAACCTCGCCACTCGCGGGTTCCGGTTTGCTGAGGTCGGCTCGCACAAGGCGGCCAGCATCCGCATGGCTATTCAGATGGTAGGCTTTCATCGTTGCTCCCTCTCAAGCGGCATTCACTTGGATGAGCAGAGGCTGTAAGGTCTGACAGCGCTGTAAGGGTCAAGAGGTTTTCAGATGAAAATTGGCGAACTCGCCCGCAGGACGGGAGTCAGCATCCGAATGCTGCGCTACTACGAAGGCGAAGGGTTGCTGGCGCCTCAGCGGACGGACGCGGGTTACCGCGATTATGGCCCGGAGGAAGAGCAAACCGTGCGGCGGATCAAGATGCTTGGCGCCGCCGGCATGACCCTCGAAACGATTCAGCGGTTGCTGCCCTGCGTGCGCAACAACGATCCGGCCTTCACGCCCTGCAACGAGCTGCGAAGAATACTTGCCCAGCAGGTCGGCCTGATCGACGAGCGCATCGAGACGCTCAGCCAGAGCCGCACGATTCTGGCGGGCTATCTGGCAAGCGTCAACTGATCGGACGCGACGCAGTCCTCAGCTTACCGTCCTTTTGTATTCCAGGTCTCGCGCGCCTTGCGCGCCAAGACCTTCCGCTTCGGACCCGAAGTGGACTTGTGGTATTGCCCGCTATTGAGCTTCGACATAGCGGATGATGCTTTGATTTCGCACGTTCGCAATCAACTCATCTGCGCGAGACAAGAGGCGGCTTAGCAAGGGGGACGAATTGGATTCGTTGTAGCCCAGGGCCAGATCGACTGTCGGCGTCCCTCCCTCAAGCGCTCTGGCAACGACATTGGGTGCCAGCATGTTTTGTGCATAGAGCGGAACAAGACTTATTCCACCCGTGGATGCGACGAGTGACATGGCCGAGGATATGTTCTCGCCCTCGTATTTGGGCTTGAGCTTGATCCCAACCGCCGATGCGTAATCCTGAATGACAGCCTGGAGCACCGGAGAGGTTCTCGCCGAACTCACGTAGATCTCCCCGGCAAGGTCCTGCGGCCGAATTTTTTTGCGCGATGCCAAACGATGGTCGGCCGGCAGCACGGCAATCAGAGGCTCCTTCGCCATTGTCTTGAAGATGATCCCCGAACTCTCTTTTTCAGGGCGCAGGAAGGCGACGTCCAACCTTCCTCGCATCAACGCAAGTGCGAGTTCAGGGGACGATTGCGTGCAGAGTGTGACCTCCACGTCCGGTGCCTCCTCACGGAGGATGCGTAACAGGTGAGGTAGCCACATGACCTCCAACCCGACCAGGAATCCCATGGAAAGTGCAGGCCTTTGCGGTTCAGCCGTCCGCCGCGCACCTTCCGCTGCCGCTTCGACCTGTAACAAGGCGAGCCGCGCATGATCGAGAAACACCCGTCCGGCGGCGGTAAGCGCCACGCCACGCGCCTGGCGCTCCAGGAGCTCTACGCCGACTTCAGTTTCCAGATCGCGGATCTGCCGGCTCAGAGAGGGCTGCGAAGTGTTCAGGCGCCGCTGGGCAGCGGTCAAAAAGCTGCCTTCCTCCGCGACCGCAATGAAATAGCGCAAATGACGAAGTTCCATTCGTCCTCGTATATCTTCAAGGCATAGCTCGAAGCCTACAAGGTCTTGGTCCTCGGCAACAGCGGCATTTACGTTCGTGCAGCCTCAACCAAAAGGGACAAGAGCAATGTCTGCCAACAGCAAACCCGCCATCGTCTTCTGTCACGGCCTCTGGGCCGACGGTTCTTGCTTCAGCAAGGTGATCCCCACCTTGCAAGCTGATGGACATGAAGTGATCGCCGTCCAATACGGGCTCAATAATTATGCGGATGACGTCGCGACCGTGAAGCGCACGCTGGGGCGGGTCAACAGCCCCGCCATCCTCGTCGGTCACTCCTATGGAGGAGCGACCATTACGGGCGCGGGGACCGACGAGCGCGTCGCTGGCCTGGTTTATATCGCCGCCGTCGTTCCGGATGTTCATGAGACCGTACAGAGCGAACTCAGCAAATATCCCACCGAGATGTTCTCCCGGATCGAGGTCGCGGGCGGACGCGTCTGGATCAAGCCCGAAGGCGTCAAGTACTTCGCCGGAGATCTTTCCACGCAGGAGCAGAAGCTGGTGTGGGCGACCCACTACCCGCCGGCCGCCGACCTGCTCGAGCAGCAAAATCTCGATGAAGTCGCCTGGAAGTCCAAGCCGAGCTGGTACATCCTCGCCCGGAAGGACCAGACCGTGCATCCTGATCTTCAGCGCTTTCTGGCCAAGCGCATCAATGCCACCACCGTCGAGACCGACAGCAGCCATGTCACTATGCTGTCCCAGCCCGAAATCGTTATCGACGTCATCCGCAAGGCGGCGGCCGCTGTTCAGGGAAAGCAGTCGAAATAGGCGGCGCGTCGCGCGCGGATGCCGATTGTAAAGCGGCGTCCCTTCGAAGCTGCTCGAGACCCTTGAAGGTGCAATATGCTTTCGAGGGCAGCGCGGACATTCCCTCGGCCGCCTGCCGACGAGCCAGTTCTTCAACGGTCTGCTAGGCAGCCGGCGGTCGTCCTCCTCGCGTCCAGGTCGCCCGCTCGGCGAAGACCTGGCTGACCTCCGCCATGTGCTCGGTGCCCCACGCGCAAAGCGGCACCAGTGCCTCCGCCAGACTGTGGCCCAAGGGCGTGAGGCTGTAGTCCACCCGCGGCGGCACCTCCTTGTAGTCGGTGCGCTTCACGAGGCCGTCGGCCTCCAATTCCTTGAGCTGCTGGATCAGCATTTTGTCGCTGACGTCGCGGACGGCGCGGCGCAGCTCGCCGTAGCGGGTCGGGCCTCCCTGAGCGACGAAGTAGAGGATCAGCGGCTTCCACTTGCCGGCGATGACCCGCAAGGTCGCGTCGAGTCCGCAGGTGAAGCCGGGCAGAGTCGGCGTGCAACCCTGCACGGCTGGCGGAGTCTGAGTGGACGGGACGCTTGGCTCTGAAAGATCTGACGACATTTTTTGGGCACTTACCAAAAGGTGCATACTTGTCGATAAGTGGGTACGCCGCCAGCTCAGTGCAACCTCAGTGAAGGAGCACATCATGAGCAGACTACAAGGCAAGACGGCAGTGGTGACCGGCGGCGGAACCGGCATCGGATTTGGAGCGGCCAAACGATTCATCGACGAAGGCGCGTTCGTCTATCTGTTCGGGCGGCGGCAGGAGCCGCTCGATGCGGCCGTTGCGAAGCTGGGTCCGTCGGCGCGTGCGATCAGGGGCTCGGTGACTGACATATCCGACCTCGACCGGCTGTACGCGGCGGTGAAGGCGGAACGCGGCGGGCTCGACATTCTGTTCGCCAATGCCGGGACGGGATTGTTTGCGCGGCTCGGCGAGATCACGGTCGAGCATTACGATCACATCTTCGACGTCAATGTGAAGGGACTGGTGTTTTCGGTGCAGAAGGCCCTGCCGCTGATGAAGCAGGGGTCGTCGATCATCCTGACCGGTTCGAGCACGGGCGTAATGGGGACACCGCAGTTCAGCATCTACAGCGCGACCAAGGCCGCGATCCGCAATCTGGCCCGCAGCTGGGCGCTGGACCTGCGCGGCACCGGCATCCGCGTCAACGTGCTGTCGCCGGGGCCGACCAAGACGGAGCTGGCGCTGGAGATCGTCGGCGAGGAAGCCTTCGATGCGCTCGGAAGCATGACGCCCATCGGGCGCGTGGGCGACCCGAGCGAGACGGGAGCGGTGGCCGCGTTCCTGGCGTCGTCAGACAGCAGCTTCATGACCGGCGGAGAGGTGTTCGTCGACGGCGGCCTGGCGCAGGTCTGAGACCCGCGTGAGCGTGAGGGCTTCGGTCGATTCGATCGAAGCCCTCGATGCGTTAGATCCCCAACAGCTTCCTTGCGTTCGCCTTCAGCACCTTCGGCCGGATCTCGTCGCGGATCTCGATCTTGGCGAAGTCCGACAGCCAGCGGTCCGGCGTGATCACCGGCCAGTCCGAGCCGAACAGCATCTTGTCCTGCAGGATCGAGTTGATGTAGCGCACCAGGATCGGCGGGAAGTACTTCGGCGACCAGCCCGAGAGGTCGATATAGACGTTCGGCTTGTGGGTCGCGACCGACAGCGCCTCCTCCTGCCAGGGGAAGGAGGGATGCGCGAGGATGATCTTGAGGTCTGGGAAGTCGGCCGCGACGTCGTCCATGTACATCGGGTTGGAATATTTCAGCCGCATGCCCATGCCGCCGGGCATGCCCGAGCCGACGCCGGTCTGGCCGGTGTGGAACAGCGCGATCGCGCCGCCATTGTTGATCTCTTCGTACAGCGGATAGGCCATGCGGTCGTTGGCGTAGAAGCCCTGCATGGTCGGGTGGAATTTGAAGCCGCGGACGCCGTATTCCTCGATCAGCTTGCGCGCCTCGCGGACCCCGAGCTTGCCCTTGTGCGGGTCGATCGAGACGAAGGGGATGAGGACGTCGAGATGGTCGGAGGCGATCTCCAGCATCTCCTCGTTCTTGTAGCGGCGGAAGCCGGTCTCGCGCTCGGCATCGACCGGGAAGATCACGGCGGCGATGTTCTTGGAGCGGTAGTAGGCCGCGGTCTCCGGGACGGTCGGCGGATGCTTGTGCGGCGACTTGAAATAGTCCGCCATCTGCGCCTGGAAATCGTCATAGCCGTCGTCGGGATGGGTGCCGCAGGGCTCCTCGGCATGGGTGTGGATGTCGATGGCGACGACATTGTCGATGTCAGGCAGCTTCATCTTCGGCATTGGTTTCCTCCCGATCTGTTGTCAAATTGATTATATGATATAACGAACTTGGCAAGCGCCCCCGAAGGCGAAACCGCAGCCGGCCAAAGTCTTTGCTGGGCTTGTCCGCAGGCGCGAGGATCAGGCCGATCCGGCCGTTTCTACTGTGCATGGGGTTGATTTCGCACATTTGCCGGTTCGGAACCGGGCAGTTAACATTGACATGACCTCCCGCCATGCCTTAAGAACCGCCCCATCCCGGGCGGTCTTCCGCCAGCGGGAAAAATCTCATTTTGCCACATTCGCGCGTGCCGAAACGGGTGTGCCGAACACGGCCTTTCGAACGTTCAGGATTCTGCCATGAAGGTCCGTAACTCGTTGAAGTCGCTGCGCGGTCGCCATCGCGCCAACCGCCTGGTCCGCCGCAAGGGCCGGGTCTATGTGATCAACAAGGTGCAGCGCCGCTTCAAGGCTCGCCAAGGCTGACCTGAGCGGCTGATTTCGCCCTCGCGGCTGCCTTCGCGCGCCCCGCAAGACCACGGTTTCACACGAGTTTGACGCCGCCCCTGCTATGCAAGGGCGGCTTTACGCGTTTAGACTTCGCCCATGGCAGTGAGATTCCCTTTCGCGCGTACCGTTTGTCTGGCCCTCGTTGTGGGAGCAGCTGGCCTCGCTCCCGCCCTGGGGCAGAACGTTCTGCCGGCTCCTCCCGGCAAGGAGCAGAAGAAGCTCCCCGAAGCGCCGGCCAAACTGCCCAAGGTCGACCGGACCAAGAATCTCGATTTCCTGTTCGGCGCACTGAAGGCCGCCCCTGACGAGGCCAGCGCCAAGCATGTCGAGGCGCGGATCTGGGCGATCTGGATCCAGACCCCAAGCGACACCGCATCGCTGTTGATGGCGCGGGCCAAGACCGCGGTCGACGCCAAGAAGATCGAAATCGCGATCAAGCTGCTGGATTCCGTCATCAAGCTCAGGCCCGATTACATCGAAGCCTGGAACCGGCGCGCCACGCTCTACTACATGCAGAATGACTACGCCCGCTCGCTTGCCGACATCCGCGAGGTGCTGATCCGCGAGCCCCGTCATTTCGGCGCGCTCGCAGGTCTCGGCATGATCATGCAGGAGGTCGGTGACGAGAAGCGTGCGCTCGAGGCCTACCGCAAGGCGCTCGCCGTCAATCCGCACCTCGACAAGATCCCCGACCAGGTCAAGTCCCTGACCGAGAAGGTCGAGGGACGCGACATCTAGAGCACGATCCGGACGCGAAAGGCCGCGCTAGCGCAAAGTGTGAAGCGGTTTTCCGAAAAGATCGTGCTCAAAAAATAAAGCGCAACTCGATCATTTCTTGAGTGAATGCGGCGCCCGCGGATTAACCACGATCGGAAGCGCGGCGTCATGAGGACTATTGCCGGCGCTGCCGCAGGCCTACCTGCATGGCAGGAGCAAAAGCCATGAAGCGTTTGATCTTTGCAGGGGTACTGCTGCTCGCATCGGGAACGGTGAGCCTCGCTGACGGCCTGTTCTGGGTGGTCGGCAACCGCGCCACCGGCAAGTGCAACATCGTGACCAGCAATCCCGTGATCGACGGCGACATCTGGTTCGGCGACGGCCCCTACAAGTCCAAGGCTGATGCCAAGCTTGCCCGCTCGACCATCCGCGCCTGTCCTGCGCCGACCCCCGACGAGGCAAAGGCCGAGGACAGCACGAACTAGGCCGATACCAATCTAGTGCAGGACGCTGCTGCCGCGCTCAGTGAGGCCCTGATCGGCGGCCGCAGCGTAAGCCTTTGCAAGCTCCGCCTCGAGATGCTCGTTGATCAGGAGCAGCGCCCGCACGGCGCCTTGAAGGTCACCGCTGCACCTTGCGACGATCTCGTCGATCGCGCTGTTGTCGTTCGATCTATGGCTCATCGAAAATCCTCCGGTTCAAACCAGGACAATCTGCCGGTCTTTCCTGCGTTCCTGTGGATTGCGAGGATGATCGGCGCCCACCCGCGCCTAGATGGCGGAACCGACCGTGGCGATTATAAGGAAGGTGCGATGACGGCCGCATGAAGCTGGTTCGAGGCTTGTGTGCCGCCAAGGGGTGTCGTTGATTTCATTGCGTTTTTACGGATCTGGATTATGCACATATCCACAGCCCCGGCGTTTTCAGTAGCCTGCGGAGCGAAACTGCCGGCCGCCAGACCCGTAGCTGCGATGTGCCCTGGATTGCCCGGACTCTTTCCATGATCGTGATGTTAGTCGTCACGGCGCTGGTTCTGCTGGCGCTGGTCACGCAAGCCGGAATCGTCGCCGTGCAACGCGCCTTTCCGCCCCCGGGCCGGATGATCGAGGTTGATGGCGCGACCCTTCACGTCGTCGACATCGGCCCGCCTGAGGCTGGTTTGCCGATCGTGATGCTGCATGGCGCGAGCTCCAATCTCGAAGTGATGCGGCGCCCGCTTGGCGAACTCCTCGCCAAGGAGCATCGCGTCGTCCTGTTCGACCGTCCCGGCCACGGCTGGAGCACGCGCGCGCGGAGAGTGGATTCCACGCCCGAGATCCAGGCGCGGATGATCGACGAGGCGCTCGGCAAGCTCGGGATCGATCGCGCGGTCTTCGTCGTGCATTCCTGGAGCGGCGCGCTCGGCGCGCGGCTGGCGCTCGATCATCCCCGCCGCGTCGCCGGCCTCGTGATGCTCGCGCCCGTCACCCATCCCTGGCGCGGCGGCGTCGGCCGCTACAACGAGATCATCGCGACGCCCGTGATTGGCCCGCTGCTCGCCTATACCGTCACGCTGCCGCTCGGGTATTTCGTTGCCGAAGCCGGCGCACGCAACGTCTTCCTGCCGCAGACCATGCCGGACGGTTTCTTGCAGGACTCCGCGACGCCGCTATTGCTGCGCCCGCGCGAGTTCATCGCCAATGCCTATGATCTGGTGACGCTGAAGGCGTCGGTGGCAGCACAAGCCGCGCGCTACGGCGAGATCAAGGTGCCCGTCACGATCATCGCCGGCGAGCCCGACAAGACGGTGAAGACCAACATCCACGCGCGCCCGTTCGCCGCTGAGGTGCCGAATGCAAAGCTGATCGTGCTGCCCGATCTCGGCCACATGGTGCAGAACGCGGTGCCGGATCTCGTGAAGACGGAGGTCGAGACGATGATCGGGAAGATCGTCCCGGCGCAGGCGGCCGCCGATTAGCGTTTTCGAGCGAAGTGGGTACCGGTTCGCGTGAAGAATACGCGTCAAGACAAGAGCCCGAGCTTCGGTTCTGACTCCATCGGAATCGAAGCTCGGGCGGCCGCCGTTCGCGCGCTTACTGCTTGATCTTCCCGTCCTTGTCGAACTGGGAGACGTAGCTCCAGAGATTGTTGATCTCGTTCTCGTTCTTGATGCCCGCGAACGCCATCTTGGTGCCGGGGATCTTGGCCTTGGGGTCCTTGATGTATTCCTTGAACTGCGCCTCGTTCCAGGTGATGCCGGAATTCTTGTTAGCATCCGAATAATTGTAATCCGGCGCGGTACCGGACTTGCGGCCGTCGAGGCCGTTGAGCTCGGGGCCGACCTTGTTCTTGGCGCCTTCGCCGATCGCGTGGCAGGCCAGGCATTTGTTGAACGACGATTTGCCGGCCGCGGCATCCTGCGCCATCGCGGCGGATGCTGTGGCAGTGACGGTGAGGATCATCAGCGCGCCAAAAGTCAGTTTTTTCATAGGTTGCTCTTCGTCTCTTCCCTGGTGGGTCTAGCCTGGTCAGTCTCTTGCCTGGTCGGCGATCTCCGGACTTGCCGGTTTTGGCAGGCCCGCTTGGCTTGGACAAGCCACGAAACCATGACAGGTTTCACCATTTCCTACTTGTCCCAGAGCGAACTCGCCAGAGATCGCCGTTCCGACTTTCGGATGGCCTACCCAAACCACCGTGGACGTGGTTGATTTGCCGCGACAAATTTGATCGTGGGCGACGAGTCGGAAGGATATATCATGGCCATCATGATGCCTGCGAGCGACCAGGCGGTGCTTGCGCGCCGCGCTGAGATCATTGCTGCATTGCGCGCAATCGTATCCGGCGAAGGCGTGATCGATACGCTTGCCGAGATGCGGGCCTATGAATCCGACGGGCTGACGGCCTATCGCCAGCCCCCGATGGTCGTGGTGCTGCCCGACACGACCGAGCAGGTCTCGCTCGTCCTGAAATATTGTGCCGCGCACGGCATCAAGGTGGTGCCGCGCGGCTCCGGCACATCGTTGTCCGGCGGTGCGCTGCCGCTGGAGGACGGCGTGCTGCTCGGCCTCGGCAAGTTCAAGCGCATCCGCGAGATCGACTTTGACAACCGCGTCGTCGTCACGGAGCCCGGCGTCACCAATCTCGCCATCAGCCAGGCAGTTGCGCATGCCGGCTTCTACTACGCGCCCGATCCGTCCTCGCAGATCGCCTGTTCGATCGGCGGCAATGTCGCGGAAAATTCCGGCGGCGTGCATTGCCTGAAATACGGCATGACAACCAACAATGTGCTGGGTTGCGAGATCGTCCTGATGAGCGGCGAGATTTTGCGCATCGGCGGCAAATCGGCGGAAAATTCAGGCTACGACTTGATGGGCGTCATCACCGGCTCGGAAGGGCTGCTTGGCGTCATCACCGAGATCACGGTGCGCATCCTGCAGAAGCCCGAGACGGCACGCGCGCTGATGGTCGGCTTCGCACAGGTCGAGGCGGCCGGCGAATGCGTGGCGCGCATCATCGGCGCCGGCATCATCCCTGGCGGCATGGAGATGATGGACAAGCCCGCGATCCACGCCGCGGAGGCTTTCGTCCATGCTGGCTATCCGCTCGATGTCGAGGCGCTGCTCATCATCGAGCTCGACGGTCCCAAGATCGAGGTCGACGAGCTGATCAGTCGCGTCGAGACGATTGCCAATGGCTGCGGCTCGACCACCTGCCAGATCTCGACCTCGGAGGCCGAGCGCAATTTGTTCTGGGCTGGCCGGAAAGCTGCGTTCCCCGCGGTGGGGCGCATCTCGCCCGATTATCTCTGCATGGACGGCACGATTCCCCGCGGCGCGCTGCCGAAGGCGCTCGCACGTATCCGCGAGCTCTCGGAAAAATACCAGCTCGGCTGCGCCAATGTGTTCCATGCCGGCGACGGCAACCTGCATCCCCTCATCCTCTACGACGCCAACAAGCCCGGCGAGATCGAGCGCGCCGAGGCCTTCGGCGCCGACATCCTGCGTGCCTGCGTCGAGTTCGGCGGGGTGCTGACCGGCGAGCACGGCGTCGGCATCGAGAAGCGCGATCTGATGCCGGAGATGTTCACCGAGATCGACCTCAACCAGCAGCAGCGGCTGAAATGCGCCTTCGACGCGCAGGGCCTGCTCAATCCCGGGAAAGTGTTTCCGACCCTGCACCGCTGCGCCGAGCTCGGCCGCATGCATGTGCATGCCGGGAAGGTGGCGTTTCCGGATATTCCGCGGTTCTGACGGCCATCCGGCTTTGTGGCGACATGGCGGACGTGCTGATCAGTGCCAGGGAGGCAGCACCGGCCAGGCCGGCGGCGAAGTCGCGCCTGCTCTTCATCGACAACATCCGCTGGAGCATGATCATCCTCGTGCTGAGCATGCATGCCGCCGACACCTACTCTCCGTTCGGCAATTGGTACTATGTCGACCGGCAGGAGACCGGCTTTGGCACGGCCGTGTTCTTCGGCGTCTATCAAAGCTTCCTCCAGGCCTTCTTCATGGCGGCGCTGTTCTTCATCGCCGGCTATTTCGCGGCCGGCGCCTGCGATCGCAAAGGATTTTCGCAGTTTGCGCGTGAGCGGCTGATCCGGCTCGGTCTGCCGACCTTGGTCTACATGTTGGTGATCGGGCCGCTGACGCAGTATTTTCTGTCCTGGACCTGGGGCAGAGGCGGTTTCGGCCATCAATGGCTGATCCATTTGAAAGACGGCGAGTGGCTCTCAGAGACGGGACCGATGTGGTTCTGCGCGGTGCTGCTACTGGTCTCGCTGCTCTATGGCCTGATCCGCCGGACCGGATGGCGCGAGCCGCAGCTCGCGCTGCGCGGCACGGGAATTGTCCTGTTCATTGCGGCTATGGCGGCGGCCACCTTTGCGGTTCGCATCGCGATCCATGCCGATGCCTCGGTGCTCAACGTCCATCCCGGCGACATTCCGCAATATGTTCTCATGTTCGCAGCTGGCAGCTTCGGCTATCGCGGCAATTGGATGCTCGGGATCGCCGAGCGCTCCTGCATTGGGTGGGGACTGCTCGCGCTGTTGCTCTCCGCACCGCTGTTTGCGGCGATCGTGCTGTTCGGGGGCGGTCTGAGCGGCGACACGGCGCTCTATGCAGGCGGCTTCAACCTCATCAGTGCCGGGAAGTGTTTGTGGGAGGCGCTGGTTTGCCTTGGCATGGGTCTGTTGATGCTGGCCGTCTACCGTCGCCATTTCGACACGCAGGGCCCGGTCGCGAAATGGCTCTCGGACAACGCCTTCGGCGTCTACCTGATCCATCCGCCGATCCTGATCGGCTTCGCCCTGCTCCTGCACGGACTGCCGCTCTTTGCCCTCACGAAGGCGCTGCTGCTGACCATGCTGGCCGCGATAGGCAGCCTGGCCGTCTCGGCGTTGATCCTGCGCAAGTCGCCGCTGCGCGCGATCATCTGACGGCGCACGCCGCGGTCCGGTTTGAACCGTGGCGTGCAAACAGGCTATAGCAGCCCGTATTGCGCCCGCTCGCGCTTCGCCAGCAGCGGCAGGGCTTCACCGACGATATAGGTCTTGAAATGCGCGCTCTCCTGATGCGCCTTGAAGGCTGCCTCGTCGCGGAACAGCTCGTAGAACAGGAACTGGGCCGGATTGTCCCTGGCGCGCGAGATCAGGAACAGCTTGACGCCGTCCTCGCGCTGCGCCTCCGGCAGGAAGCGGTCGAGGATCCCTGCGATCTTGTCGGCCTCGCCGGGCTTGGCCTCCCATTGCGCGACGACGAGCAGACCGCCGCCGTCGACAGCGTCGCTGAGCGATTTTTGCGTGGCATAGTGGTTCATGATGTCCATCTCCATCGGTTGGTCTCGATCGCGATCGGCACTGATTTGTAGCGATGGCCTGCCGGCTTTGGTTCGCCGGCGATCGAAGTGTCGATGTCGTGAACGTTTCGATTGGGATCGAAGCGTCGATATGGCCCCGTGGCGGATCCCTGACGTGCGGGCGGTGGTCGCCGGCGTCACGCCGCATTTGATTTTGGCGGCGAATTTCGTTACCCGCTAGACGCGTGGATACGCTCAGGGTCAGAGACGCCAAAGACGTCGAAGAGGTGGTGCGCGCGGCGATTGCCAATGAGCAGCCGCTCGAGGTCATCGGTCATGGCAGCAAGCGCAGCATTGGTCACGCGATGGCGACCAATGCCGTGCTCGACGTCTCCGCGCTCAATGCCGTCACCTCCTACGAGCCGAACGAGCTGATCGTCACGCTCCAGGCCGGCGCGCCGCTGGCCGACGTGCTGTCGCTGATCGACGCCAAGAACCAGCAATTCGCCTTCGAGCCGATGAACACCGCGCCGCTGCTCGGCACGCCGGCACTCGGCACCATCGGTGGCATGATCGCGGCTGGCCTGGCCGGTCCACGGCGGATCAAGGCGGGCGGGGCGCGCGACCACCTGCTCGGGGCGCACGCCGTCTCGGGCTTTGGCGACAGCTTCAAGACCGGCGGCAAGGTGGTGAAGAACGTCACCGGCTACGACCTCTGCAAGCTGCTGGCGGGGTCCTGGGGCACGCTGTCGGTCATGACCGAGGTCACGCTGAAGGTGATGCCGAAGCCTGAAGCCGAGCGGACGCTGCTGCTGCGCGGGCTCGACGATGCCGCGGCCAACAAGGCCATGACCGCGGCGCTCGGCTCGCCCTACGATGTCTCCGCCGCCGCGCATCTGCCGAAATCGGCGTTCCGTGCCAAGACGGAAGGGCTGGGCGATATCGCAGGCCAGGGCGAAGCGCTGACCATGTTGCGGCTCGAGGGCATCACGGCCTCGGCCGCGCATCGTGCCGGCTCGCTCCGCGAATTGCTGGCACCGTTCGGAACCGCGACGCTGATCGAGGACGTGGCGTCGTCGGCATTGTGGGCCGCGATACGCGATGTGCTGCCCTTTGCCGCCAGCGGCGCGCTTGGGGCCTGGCCGGTCTGGCGGATCGTCTGCCCGCCGGCCTCAGGCGCCGCGCTCGGCACGCAATTGGCGAGGGAGACCGGCGGCGACGTGATCTACGACTGGGGCGGCGGTCTGATCTGGGCGGCGCTGCCGCCGAAGGGCGATGCGCATGCCCCGGCCGTGCGTGCCGGCGCCAACGCCATTGGCGGCCACGCCACGCTGATCCGTGCGGCCGAGGATGTCAGGCGGACGGTGGACGTGTTCCATCCGCAGGCGCCGGGCGTTGCCGCGCTGAGTGATCGGGTCCGCGCCAGCTTCGATCCGAAGACCATCTTGAACCGTGGACGGCTGACGCGGGGCACTTGCTGAATGAAGACCGAGTTCTCACTGGCGCAGCTCGCCGACCCCGATATCGCGGAAGCCGACAAGATCCTGCGCGCCTGCGTTCATTGCGGCTTCTGCACCGCAACCTGTCCGACCTATGTGCTGCTCGGCGACGAGCTCGATAGCCCGCGCGGCCGCATCTACCTGATCAAGGAGATGCTGGAGAAGGACCAGACCCCGACGGCGGAGGTGGTCAAGCATGTCGACCGCTGCCTGTCGTGCCTGTCCTGCATGACGACCTGCCCCTCCGGGGTGAACTACATGCACCTCGTCGACCAGGCCCGGGTCAGGATCGAGCAGCGCTATCGGCGCCCGCTCACCGAGCGGCTGCTGCGTCAGGTATTGGCCTTCGTCCTGCCGGACCCGCAGCGCTTTCGCATCAGCATGTGGCTGGCGCGGCTGGCCCGCCCGCTCGCCGTGCTCCTGCCGACGCCGCGGCCCTCGGCGACGCCTGGCCTGATCCTGCGCCTCAAGGCGATGCTGGCGCTGGCTCCTAACCGGCTGCCGCCGCCCGGCGCCCTCCCAGGCAGCGTGTTCGCAGCGCTGGGCAAGAAGCGCGGCCGGGTCGCGCTGCTTCAGGGCTGCGCCCAGCAGGTGCTGGCGCCGCGCATCAACCAGGCCGCCATCAGTCTTCTCACCCGCCACGGCATCGAGGTCGTCCTGGTCCGGGACGAGCAGTGCTGCGGCGCGCTGACCCATCACCTCGGCAACGACCGGGATGCGCTGGCGCGGGCTCGCGCCAATGTCGCTGCGTGGCAGAAGGAGGCCGCAGGCGAGGGGCTCGACGCCATCCTGGTGACGGCGTCCGGCTGCGGCACAGTGATCAAGGACTACGGCTACCTGCTGCGCGAGGACACCGCGCTCGCTGACGATGCAGCGAAGGTGTCCGCGCTTGCGAAGGACATCACCGAATACGTCGCCGGTCTCGGATTGGAGCAGGTCGCACGGCAAGACAACATCGTCGTCGCCTATCACTCCGCATGTTCGTTGCAGCACGGACAGAAAATCACGGGCCTTCCGAAAGAATTGCTTTCCAAGAATGGATTCGTGGTGAAAGATGTCCCGGAGAGCCATTTGTGTTGCGGTTCGGCGGGGACCTACAACATTCTCCAGCCCGAGCTTGCGGGCAGGTTGCGCGATCGCAAGGTCGCCAACATCGCGAGCGTCAAGCCGGACATGATTGCCGCGGGCAATATCGGCTGCATGGTGCAGATTGCCAGTGGCACGTCAGTTCCGGTCGTACACACGATTGAGCTTCTCGATTGGGCTACGGGCGGGGCGCGGCCGGCATTGAGTGCCTCGAGCTGAGTCTTCGCCCGCGGTGACGGCTGAAGACGCCCGATCGACCATTGTTTGGCGGCAACAGGAGGACCACGATGGCGAAAGCAAAGAAGAAGAAAAGCAAGAAGGCCAAAAAGGCCAAGAAGGTTGTAGCGGCAAAGAAGACCGCCAAGAAGGCAGCCAAGAAATCCGCGAAGAAGTCTGCTAAAAAATCGAAGGCCGCCCCGAAGAAGGCTGCGAAGAAGTCGGCCAAAAAGGCTGCGGCCAAGAAGGCTGTCAAGCAGGCTGCACCGAAGAAGGCCGCCAAGAAGGCTGTGAAGCAAGCGGCACCGAAGAAGGCGAAGGCAGCTCCCGCGTCGAAGCCGTCAGCGCCCGTGGCAGCTCCGGCTCCCGAGCCTGTCGCCGAGACCAGCTGGGCGATGCCTTCGTCTTCTGCGGAACCGACGCCGGCGGACGGGCAAGGCTAGGCCCAAGCCCGGCCAGAACTCAGCTAGAGGTCGGGTCCAATCCGACGCTGATGATCGACAGATAATACGAGGCCGCAGCGGAGACGCTGCGGCCTTTTTGCATCGCCGCAGGGCTCCCCGTCAGCCGCCGGTTTTCGCGATAGTCTGATTCGTAGCGCGCGTGCCACGCAACGCGGGCCTACGTAGTAACCCGGGCCCCGCTGTGCACTTTGGAGTGAAAATAATGTGATCGAGAAGCAACACAGGCTGACAACCTTTCGTAGAATCGTCAGAACGCCTAAAAAGTCGGCAAATGCCCGTGTTTTTTGCTTCACGGTTTGCATCCCTCAATCCAGATTGCCGCGGTAACGAAATTGCAATCAGGTCGAGCACCCCGGGGGGCTTCCGGGAATTCGACTGGGGTTAGAACTGGTGATGGGGATCGAAATGAAAAAAGTAGCTTTGTTGGCAACGGCGCTGGCAATGGTGACGACGGGTTCGGCTTTCGCGGCAGACATGGCGTTGAAGGCCAAGAAGGCCCCGCCGGTCGTTGCGTTCGACCCCTGGGATATCGCCTTCGGCGGCGCGATCATGAGCGACTACATCTTCCGCGGCGTGACCCAGTCGAACCACCAGCCGTCGGTCGCCGCCTATTTCGAGCCGCGCTACAACGTCAACAAGGACCTCCAGCTCTATGTCGGCGTGTCCGCGGAGAGCATCTCCTTCGCCAACCGCGCCGCGGCTGAAGTCGATATCTACGGCGGTATCCGTCCGACTTTCGGCGCCTTTGCCTTCGACATCGGCATCTGGGGCTACCTGTATCCGGGCGGGAGCTGCGCCGACAACGCTGTGACCGCTGTCGGCGGCGGCGTCGTTCCCGGCGGCAACGTCTGCCCCGTCAGCACCACCACGATCTTCCTCGGTGACGGCAACGTCATGAAGAAGAACGTCAGCTTCTTCGAAGCCTACGGCAAGGTGAACTACACCATCAACGACAGCTTCACCGTCGGTGCGACCGAGTACTATTCGCCGAACTTCCTGAATTCGGGTGCTTGGGGCAACTACGCTTCGTTGACCGCCAAGTACACGGCGCCCAGCACGGTGTTCGGCCCCTCGGGCGTCGGCATGTACGTGTCGGGTGAGTTCGGCCGCCAGTGGTTCGGCACTTCGGACGCCTTCTACGGCACCGGCGTCGGCACCGTGTTCGCCAACGGCATCCCCTACAAGGACTACAACACCTGGAACATCGGCATCGGCTTCACCTACAAGGTGTTCACGCTCGACCTGCGTTACTCCGACACCGACCTGAACAAGGGTGATTGCAACGCCTTCACCAGCGCCTTCAACGCCACCGGCACCACCAGCGTCACCCCGATCAATCCGGGCGGCGCTGGCTCCAACTGGTGCGGCGCGGCCGGCATTGCCAAGCTGTCCTTCGACCTGACGGCGATGAGCAACCTGAAGTAAGTTTTGTCCCGAGACGACTTCGAGGGCGGCAGGGCAACCTGCCGCCCTTTTGCTTTGGGCTTTCACTCCGTCATTGCGAGCGAAGCGAAGCAATCCAGAAATGCATCCCTGGAGGCAGTCTGGATGGCTTCGTCGCAAGGGCTCCTCGCAATGACGAGGCCCCAGTTGGATGCTCTCTCGATGTCCGCGAGGAGGTTGCCAACCGGTCCTCTCGAACGTGATAGCCCTCAAGCCGCTCCTTCGCCTCAGCGCGCCGCCGTCGGCTCCTTCTCGGCCGAAGCGTCCTCCTTGCCGAGGACGTGGACCGCGCCATCCTTCACCATCGTCACCTTGCGGGTGTGGAAGGCGTCGAGGGTCGAGCGGTGGCCGATCGAGACGATGGTGGCCTGTGGCAGCTTCTCCGCCAGCAGCCGGTACAGCCGGGCCTCGGACGGCTCGTCCAGCGACGCCGTGGCCTCGTCCAGGAACAGATAGTCCGGCACATGCAGCAGCGCGCGGGCGAGCCCCAGGCGCTGCTGCTCGCCGAGCGACAGCATCCGGTTCCAATGGCCGTCCTCGTTGAGCCGTTCGGCGAGGTCGGGCAGGCCGACCGCGATCACCGCGTCCCGAATCCGGGTCGCCTGGAACGCGCCGGGTGCTGCGGGATAGATCACGGCGTCACCCAGCGCCCCGACCGGGAAATAGGGGCGTTGCGGCAGCATCATCAGCTTCGCCTGCGCAGGGATGACGATGGTGCCGGTGCCGAACGGCCAGATGCCGGCGATGGCGCGGAACAGCGTCGATTTGCCGGATCCGGACGGCCCGGTCACCAGCACGCGCTCCGAAGCCTGGACGGCGAAGCCGTCGGCTGCGACCAGCGGGGTGCCGTTGGGGAGATACACGCAGAGCTTATCGAGCCCGATATTGCGGCCGCCGCTTGCCGCCTTGAGTTCGATCGTCGCCTCATGCGCCGGCAGGTTTGCCGCCGTATCGACCGACATCTCGAAGCCGTCGAGACGCGCGACGATCGAGCGCCATTCCGCCACCGACCGGTAGGCTACCACGAAGAACGACAGCGCGCCTTGCACGCTCGAGAAGGCCGATGCGGTCTGCATCATGTCGCCGAGCTGGATCTTCTTGGCGAAGAAGGCCGGCGCCACCAGCACATAGGGAAAGATCACGGCGGCCTGCTGATAACTGTTGGTGAACGCGCTGAGGCGCTTGGTCCGGCCCATGATGGCGTACCAATTGCCTATCACGAAGCTGAAGCGATCCAGCAGACGCCCGCGTTCGGCGCCTTCGCCCTTGAGCAGCGCGATCTGCTCGGAATTCTCGCGGACCCGGACGAGGTTGAAGCGGAAGTCGGCTTCATAGCGCTGCTGCTCGAAATTGAGGTTGACCAGCGGGGCGCCGATCCAGTGCGTCAGCGCCGTGCCGAAGATCGCGTAGATCAGCGCGATCCAGCACAGATAGCCGGGAATCATCAGGTCGGTGCCGAACAGGTGCAGCGGCGCAGCGTTGGAGAGGCCCCAGAGGATCAGCGCGAAGGAGAACAGCGTCACGATCGAGGAGAGCAGGCCGAGCCCGATGACCAAGGTCTGCTCGACGAAGTTCTTGACGTCCTCGGTGATGCGCTGGTCCGGGTTGTCGGCCGCATCGCCCTTGAGCTGCATGTGGTAATGCGTGGCGCCCTCGAGCCATTCGCCGAGATAATGCGTGGTCAGCCATTGCCGCCAGCGGATCTGGAGCCACTGGTTCAGGTACAGCTTGTAGACCGCCAGCGCGACATAGGTGAAGGCGAGCGCGATGAAGATCCAGATCTGCGTGACGAAGGCGTCCCAATCGTTGTTCTGGAGCGCGCTGTAGAACCGGTTCTGCCACTGGTTCACCAGCACGTCGATCGCGACCAGTGCCAGCTCGATCGCGATCACGGCGCCGAGCAGGCCGCGGCCGGCCCATTTGTCCTCCGATCGGAAATAGGGAATGGCGATTCGCCAGACGATCGCGAGCGTGGCGCTGATGTTCTTCACAGAGCTCTGTCTCCTGAGGGGTGTGCACATTTGCCTGAAGCCAAAGGCTTGCGGCAATGGCGTAAACGGGCGCGCTTAGACTAAAGTCGCAAGTTCTGCAATTTGCGTTGGCTTGTCGCGCCTTGCAACCCTAGCATGGGCATAACGGCGCGGGGTGGGGGCCTCCGGGACTTCGCGAGCTTGTGAGCGGACGGGAACCGCTGCGTTCGCAGGGGCATTCGCTTCAGGTTCAAAGGCACTCTCCACTGCGCCAAGCAGGCTCGCCGTCCACGCAGGCTGGCCTGCCACATAAACGCGTGGGGGAGGAAGACCATGTGGAATCAAGTCTATGATCCGCTGCACAGCCCAGTGCTGTCGACGATTGCGGCGGCGATCCCTGTCGTCACGCTGCTCGTCCTGATCGCGAGCGGTCGCGTCCAGGCCCATATCGCGGCCATCGTCGCCGTGATCGTGACCAACCTGATCACGATCTTCGTGTTCACCATGCCGGTGAACATGTCGATCCGCGCTTCGATCCTCGGCATCGTCACCGGCTTCTTTCCGATCGGCTGGATCGTCCTCAACGTCATCTTCCTCTATCAGGTGACGGTGACGACCGGGCGCTTCGAATTGCTCAAGCGCGCGGTCGGCGGAGTCACCGAGGACCGGCGGCTGCAACTGTTGCTGATCGCGTTCTCGTTCGGCGCGTTCTTCGAGGGCGCCTCGGGCTTCGGTACACCGGTCGCGATCACGGGCGCCGTGCTGATCGGCCTCGGCTTCTCGCCGCTCGCGGCCTCCGGCCTGTCGCTGATCGCCAACACCGCGCCTGTCGCTTTTGGCGCGCTGGGCACGCCGATCCAGGGCCTTGCCTCGGTCACCGGGCTCGATCCCTATATCCTCGGCGCGATGGTCGGGCGGCAATTGCCGCTGTTCTCGCTGATCGTCCCGTTCTGGGTGGTATGGGCGTTTGCGGGCTGGAAGGGAATGAAGGACGTCTGGCCCGCAATCCTCGTCACGGGCGTGTCGTTCGCGGTCCCGCAATTCGTGATCTCGAACTTCGTCAATCCATGGATCGTCGACATCGGGGCGTCGCTGATCTCGATGGGGGCGCTGATCCTGTTCCTGAAAGTGTGGCAGCCGAAGCAGCTCTGGCTGTCGCCGGCGCTGCGCGGCCGTGATGAATCAGCCGCCACCATGGCCACCGCAAAGCCGCTCGACAAAACCCCGCTCACGCAGAGCGAGCTGTTCAATGCGCTGCTGCCGTGGATCATCGTCTGCATCGTCATGCTGATCTGGGGTAACGGCGCCTTCAAGACCTGGGCGAACTCGATCTTTGTCTGGAACTACCCCGTTCCCGAACTGCACCAGATGATCAACAAGATGCCGCCGGTCGCGCCAGGGCCGACGAAGGAGGGCGCGGTCTTCGGCTTCACTTACCTGTCCTTCACCGGCACAGGCATGCTGATCGCGGCGATCATCTCCGGCTTCCTGATGAGCGTCGGTCCCGGCAGGCTAGTGACCGAGTATGGCCGCACCATCCGGTTGTGCGCGATCTCACTGATCACGATCTCGGCGATGCTCGCGATCGGAACGCTGACGCGCCTCTCCGGCGTCGACGCGACGCTCGGTCTGGCGTTTGCCGCAACCGGCGTGCTCTATCCCTTCTTCGGCACGCTGCTCGGCTGGTTGGGCGTGGCGCTGACGGGATCTGACACGTCATCGAACATCCTGTTCGGCAACCTCCAGAAGATCACCTCCCAGCAGCTCGGCCTGTCGCCGATCCTGATGGCGGCGGCGAACTCGTCCGGCGGCGTGATGGGCAAGATGATCGACGCGCAATCGATCGTGGTCGCCTCGACCGCGACCAACTGGTACGGCCACGAGGGCACCATCCTGCGCTTCGTGTTCTGGCACTCGATCGTGCTGGCCTCCCTGGTCGGCGTGTTCGTGACGTTGCAGGCCTATGTCTGGCCGTTCACGGCGATGGTCCTGAAGTAGCAGGCCAGGTCTCGGCTTCGACGCAAATCAAAACCCCGCAGGGCTTCGTACCCTGCGGGGTTTTTTGCATCCGCGGCCGGCGAACCTTCTCAACGACGCCGCCGTCTTATAGAAGGTGCGGCAAATCAGGTCGGTCGAGAGGTTTCATGGTTTTGCTCAGGCAGATGGTATGTTTGGCGGTTGCAACGCTCGCGGTGTCCACGCTCGCGCGCGCGGAGGACGGTTTTCCCTTTGGCACCGAGATGACGCTCGAGGCGCAGCCGCAGGCCGGCTCGAAGCGGATCCCGAACATCGAGATCGGCGACAATGGCGAGGTCGTGCTGGAGCTCTGGTGCAAGGGCGGCAAGGGCCAGTTCTCGGTTGCCGGCAACACCGTGATCTTCGTCCCCGGCCAGATCCAGGACCGGTCCTGCCCACAGGCGAGAGCGCAGGCCGACGACGAGCTCGTCGCAGCGCTCGGCAGCGTCGAGACCTGGAAGCGCCAGGGCGACGTGCTGACGCTGGTCGGCCCCAGGCCGCTGCGCTTTCGCGTCAACGGGAATTAGATCGGGTCTCGTGTCCCGGACGCGCTGCAGCGTGCAACGCTGCTGCGAAGAGCCGGGACCCTGTTATCTATCCTCGATCTCGCATGTGGCCCCTGGGCCCCGGCTCAGCAACGCATCACTGACGTGCTGCGTTGCCCTCGGGGCGCGAGAGCCTACTTCCAAACCGACTTGTCCGCATCCCAGCGCTGGCCCTTCAGCTCCTTGGTGAGCGCATCGACCGAGCCGTTGTCGTCGGGCTGGTCGCCTTCCTCGTCGGCCGCGGCTTCGTCCGAGAGATTGAGCTTGGCGCCGCTGCTCTCATCGGAGGTCGTGGTCGCGGGGCTGCCGATCCAGAGCATCAGCTTGTCGGTGGCACCAGGCTTGTCGGGCGAGATCAGGCCGGCGACCTCGATGGTGTCGGTGAGCTCGAGTGCCGGGAAATCCTGGTTCGGCCGCTTGAAGACGAGCTTGAGCTTGCCGGTGGCGGGGTTGAAGCTTTGCGAGACCGGCTTTGCCGCGAGCGTCTTGCTCAGCACGCCCGCCAAGGTGGTCGCGAGCTTGTCGCGGTTGGTCTTGTCGCCGTCGCGCCAGTCGGCGGCGGCAAAGCGGATGGTGCGGTCCATCTCGGTCATGCCGGCGGTCCAGCCCGCCGCTGTAACGCCCGGCGTCGCCTTGAATTTTGCGAGCAGCGCGCCGGCGCGCTCAGGATCGACCGACATGTTGATGGTCTGCTCGCCGGCGCGCAGCGCCTCGCAACCGACGTTAAGGCTCGCCAGCGTCACCTCGACCTCCTGGCCCTTCAGGCTCTTCAGGAACTCGGTCGCGGCATCCAGCTTGACCTTCACCGCGATCGCTTCCGGCGAGACGTCGGTGAAATCCTTCGGCTGCGGCGTGATGCCGTCGTCGGAGGTCTGGTTGTCCTGAAACTCTTTTTCACTGAGGTCCGAATTGTCGGGCGAGGTGACCTCGGTGACGGTCTGGCCGATGCTGATCTGGCCCCGGAATTCGAAATTGTCCCCGGACTGTTTGCGCAGCAGCTTGACGCTGACGGGCGCCTTCGCACTGATGCTCTGCGTCGTGCCGGTCAGGTTCTGGCCCGCGACCTGGAGATTGACGACGAAGCGGTCTTTGCGGTCGGAATTCTTCGCGACGGGATAGCAGACGTCGAGCACCGCCGCCGTGACCGTCTTGCCCTGGCGCGTTTCTTTCAGGATCACGTCGGCATTGCCGTCCATCAACCCGTCGATCGAGGTGAAATACCGCGTCTCCGTTCCACCAGGTGCCGTAGCCTTCGGCGACAGCTTCATCTGGGCGGATGTGGAATGCGGTGACGCGGCAAGCAGGACCGCGAAAAGGGCTGTCGAACAAACCAGAAGCGCACGCATATGAAATCCTCGCGCAATCGAATCGGCCGACACCGTAGTTGGTTTTGGCCGCCGGTTGAATCGGAAAGCCGAGGGGCAGGGTCGGCAAAAAAGAAGGCCGCCCGGAGGCGGCCTTCGCAACATTGGTATGGAACGGACGGGCTTAGAAGCCGCCCATGCCGCCGCCCGGCATCGCGGGCGCGGCTTCCTTCTTCGGGGTCTCGGCGACCATGGCCTCGGTGGTCACCAGCAGGCCGGCCACGGAGGCGGCGTCCTGGAGCGCGGTGCGGACCACCTTGGCGGGATCGATGATGCCCTTCTCGACCATGTCGACATAGTCCTCGTTCTGGGCGTCGAAGCCGAAGGTCTCGGACTTGTTCTCCAGGATCTTGCCGACCACGATCGAGCCTTCAACGCCGGCGTTCTCGGCGATCTGGCGGATCGGAGCTTCCAGCGCCTTCAGCACGATGTTGATACCGGCCTGGACATCGGCATTGGCGTTGGTGAGACGACCCACCGCCTTCTTGGCACGGAGCAGCGCGACGCCGCCGCCGGGGACGATGCCTTCCTGCACCGCGGCGCGGGTGGCGTTGAGCGCGTCCTCGACGCGGTCCTTCTTCTCCTTGACCTCGATCTCGGTGGCGCCGCCGACGCGGATCACCGCGACGCCGCCGGCGAGCTTGGCGAGACGCTCCTGGAGCTTCTCACGGTCGTAGTCCG
>NZ_JADPJH010000010.1:475160-501998 GCF_023073315.1 Bradyrhizobium sp. 1
GGCCTTGATCTGGCCGACGCGGGACTCGATCTCCGGCTTTTTGCCGGCGCCCTTGACGATCGTGGTGTTCTCCTTGTCGATCACGACCTTGCCGGCGCGTCCGAGCATCTTCACCGTGACGTTCTCGAGCTTCATGCCGAGGTCTTCGGAGATCAGCTGGCCGCCGGTGAGGATCGCGAGGTCCTCCAGCATGGCCTTGCGGCGATCGCCGAAGCCCGGCGCCTTGACGGCGGCGACCTTGAGGCCGCCACGGAGGCGGTTGACGACCAGGGTGGCCAGCGCCTCGCCCTCGACGTCCTCGGCGATGATGACGAGCGGCTTGCCCGACTGCACCACGGCTTCCAGCACCGGCAGCATGGCCTGCAGGCCGGAGAGCTTCTTCTCGTGCAGGAGGATGTAGGCGTCCTCGAGCTCGGCGGTCATTTTCTCGGGGTTGGTGACGAAGTAGGGCGACAGATAGCCGCGGTCGAACTTCATGCCCTCGACGATCTCGACCTCGGTCTCCATCGACTTGTTTTCCTCGACGGTGATGACACCCTCGTTGCCGACCTTCTGCATCGCCTGCGCGATCATCTTGCCGATGGCGGCGTCGCCATTGGACGAGATGGTGCCGACCTGGGCGACCTCGGAGGAGGCGGCGACCGGCTTGGCGCGCTTCTGGATGTCCTTGATGACGGCGGCAACCGCGGTGTCGATGCCGCGCTTGAGGTCCATCGGGTTCATGCCGGCGGCTACCGACTTGGCGCCTTCGCGCACGATGGCCTGGGCCAGCACGGTCGCGGTGGTGGTGCCGTCGCCGGCGAGGTCGTTGGTCTTGGAGGCGACCTCACGCAGCATCTGGGCGCCCATGTTCTCGAACTTGTCTTCGAGCTCGATCTCCTTGGCGACGGTGACGCCGTCCTTGGTGATGCGGGGCGCGCCGAACGACTTTTCGATGAGGACGTTGCGGCCCTTCGGGCCGAGCGTCACCTTGACGGCGTTGGCGAGAATGTCGACGCCGCGCAGCATGCGATCGCGCGCGTCTCCGGAAAACTTGACGTCTTTGGCAGTCATATCTGCAATTCCCCTGTGTTTCGTGATGTGTCTTGTTTGGTGATCTGCGGCGGAATGATCGATGCCCGGATCGGTCGATCCGGGCATGACATTCAGCGGCCGTTCAGGCGAATGGCCTTAGGCCAGAACGCCCATAATGTCCGACTCCTTCATGATCAGGAGATCCTCATTGTCGATCTTGACCTCGGTGCCCGACCATTTGCCGAACAGCACGACGTCGCCGACCTTGAGGTCGATCGGGGTCAGCTTGCCGGCCTCGTCACGCCCGCCGGGGCCGACGGCGACAACCTCGCCCTGGGACGGCTTTTCCTTGGCGCTGTCCGGAATGATGATGCCGCCCTTGGTCTTTTCCTCGGCGTCGATACGTTTGACCACGACACGGTCATGCAGCGGACGAAATTTGGATTTAGCCATGACGTTTCCCTTTGGAGGCTCGCTTCGGATGTAGCGGAAAGTGGGTGGGGCGGCGCTTCCGTCCGCCCTCTTCCCGAGGATCGAACGGCGCGCTTAGCAATCGGGCTTTCCGAGTGCTAATAGTGCGCCCGGAAATATGGCTTGGCCGCGATCCTGTCAAGCAAAGGTGGTTAAGCGATTGGTGAGGCGGATATAGGATTGTGTCTACAGAAACTTATTGGTCGCGCTGGCGTATAAAGGACGTCATTGCTCCGACAGCGGTTTTGCGCTTGGCTGCAGGAGGGATGTGGTCGAGATCTTGTTTGGGGGGCGGTTTGCTCGGGGGAATGTCATGATCAGTTCAGCTCACGCACGCAGGGTTGCCAATCTGGCGGCCGCATCTTGCCTGGCGCTGCTGCTTGGCGCCTGCGGCGGCGGCATGAGCCTGCCGTCGTTCTCGTCGTCTTCGCCGCCGCCCGAGGCCGAGCCCGGCACCGGCCCGGAAATGCCGGCGAGCATCCGCGCCGACGAGATCGTCGGCCGCTGGGGCCTCGCCTCGTTCCAGAACCCGGCCGACCGCGCCCGCACCGAGGCTGCGGCGAGGGCGCAGTGCAAGAACCCCTATGTGATCACCGCCGGCTCCTCCGGCGGCGTGGTCATGCATCTCGCCGACCAGGCGACGCCTCAGGAGCTGCGGCTGAAGGGCTCGCCGAGCGGCAAGAACTATATCGGGCCGGCCGGTCCGACCCCGGGCGAGCAAGACCGCGAGATCGTCTCCTTCGACGGCCGGGTCATGATCACCCGCTTCATCGACAAGGACGCCGCCACCCGCTATGGCAACATGGTCTACGTCCGCTGCGCGCCGCGGGCGTAGTCTCGCTCCTTCGTCATGCCCCGCCTAGTGCGCAATTGCGCACGGCGGGGGGGCATCCAGTAGGCCGCGGCCACTCGATTATCGCTATCGACTCGGAATACTGGATCGCCGGTCAAGCCGGACGATGACAAGGGGATGCTCCAAAAACAAAAAAACGCCGGCTTGCGCCGGCGTTTTGTTTTTCCGTAGGTCCGCGTCTGCTTAATCGAACAGCGCGTCGATGTCGTCCTGCGAGGCGTGGCCGACGTCGCCATTAAGCTTCGGACCGTTGAGCAGTTTATCGTCCTCGCTGCGGGTGTCGACCTGCGGCTGGACGTGGGACTTGATCGCGTCGACGCCGCCCCAGATATCCATCATCGCATTGATGTGCTGCTCGATGAACTTCATCGTGGTCATGACCTTGCTGATGCGCTGGCCGGTCAGGTCCTGGAAGTTGCAGGCTTCGAAGATCGAGATGACGCGTTCCTGGATGTCGTCGGCGAGACGCTTCTGCTGGTCGGCCGAATCGACCTTGGCGAGTGCCGATGCCGACTGGTCGATCGACTCGGCGGCTTCCAGGATCTGCTGGGTCGCCTGCTCGGTGCCGCCGACGACCGCGCCGAGCTCGCCATTGACCTTGGCCATCTCCGCGCCGTCAAAGCTCTTGCCGTGCAGCGTGGCGATTTCGCGCTTGGTGCGGTCGATGGCGTCGTGGATCAGGTCGAGCTCGATCTTCAGCTTCTCGCACTGTTCGATCTGAGCCCGGTAGGTATCAAGCATGGTGCGAGCTTCGGAGAGCTCGTGAGCCGTGGAGGCGTCGATCGCCGCCATGGCCGCGCTCCCGGACAACGGCACGGGCGCGATGCCCTTCGCCATCTGGGCGCGGATCGCACGCAGCTCCGCCATGATCTCGCTATGCATAGGCGCAGCCTCCTCAATCATTTCGGGGCTGGGCATCTCGCCGACAATAGCCTCTTCGACACGAAAACGTTTGCGGTGAATCGCCATCAGGAACTCCCCCCACCTCACTCACGCGTCTTTTTAGGCAGAAGCGATTTAACACGAAGTTCACAGCAGGAACTGTCGTGCGGCCGCGCGCGACGACGTGAAAACCGCTGATTAACCATGGCTGCGCGGCGTTCATCGAAAATAAACGCTGATCGCCAAATTGCGGCTCGCTCGCGACGTGGTGAATCAAAACGCCCGATACGTTTACCAAACGAAACGGCTTTTGCTTTTTATTGACCACGTCGAGGGCGCGGATCAGTCATCGCGTTCGACGGCGAATGCAACTAGACGAAACAGTACAGAGTACGTCGATGTTCAAAAAGATGTCTGTCGCGCTGCTTGGCAGCGCTTGCACCTTCATTGCCGGCGCCAACAGCGCCCGCGCCTTCGACAATACGGTGCCGAACGATCCGCCCGCGGTGCTTTACCAGCCGCAGGTGCCGCCGGCGCCGGTGCGCGTCGCCTCGAGTTCGGGCATGGGCGGCGGCTTCATCGAGTTCCTGTTCAGCGATGGGCCCGGCCGCGGTCCGGCCTATGCTCCGCAGCAGCCCATGTATCAGCAGCAGCCCGGCTATTACGACCAGCGCCGCCTGCCGCCGATGGGCGACCCGCAGATGCAGGGGGCGGTTCAGCAGGAAGCGGTCGACCCGCGACAGCGTCAGTTCGATCCGAGATTCGAGAAACAATCTGTTGACTATAGCGGCAAGGAAAGTGCCGGCACCCTGGTGGTCGATACGCCGAACAAGTTCCTCTATCTCGTCGAGGGCAATGGCAAGGCGATGCGCTACGGCATCGGCGTCGGACGTCCCGGCTTCACCTGGTCCGGCGTGAAGTCGATCACGGCCAAGCGTGAATGGCCGGCTTGGACGCCACCCGCGGAAATGATCGCGCGCCGGCCCGATCTGCCCCGGCACATGGAGGGCGGTCCGGAAAATCCGCTCGGCGCCCGTGCGATGTATCTCGGCTCGACGCTCTACCGCATCCACGGCTCCAACGAGCCCTGGACCATCGGCACCAACGTCTCCTCCGGCTGCATCCGCATGCGCAACGAGGACGTCATCGACCTCTACGGCCGCGTCAATGTCGGCACCAAGGTCGTGGTGATGTGAGCATCTGACGCCCGACATGAAAACGGCCGCCTCCCGGGCGGCCGCTTTTGTTTGGTGCGCTGTCGAGCAGCCTTACGCGTAATCGCTGCCGCCATCGTCGCCGCCGCCGAAATCGCTGTCATCATCGGCGAGGTCTACATTGCCGTTGTCGTAGTTCTGATTGTCGTCATTCTGATTGTTGTCGTTGTCCCGGTCATTCGAGGCCTGGTCGAACATGCCTTGGCGGGACTCGTGGTTCGAGCCGATGTCGTTGAGGCCGGCATCGCGCGCGAGCGAGCCGCCGGACTGGTCGCTGCCGCCCCAGGGACTGCGATCGCCCAGCGCGTTGGTGTCGCCGAAGGCCTGCTGGTGCGAGCCGCCCATCATGCCGCGGATGCTCGAGAGCAGCAGCGAGCCGCCGACGACGCCGGCCGCGGCAGCCGCCGCCGTGCCGAGGAACGAGCCGCCGCCACCGCCGACCGGGGGAGCACCATAGCCCGGAGGCTGACCCGGGCCTTGACCGTAAGCCTGTCCATAAGGGGGCGGCGCGCCGTAACCGGGCTGCGATTGCTGCATCGCCTGACCGGTGTTCCAGACCGGCCGCGCGTCACGCGGCGGCACGTTCGGAACCGAGCCGCGCGAAGGGCCTCCGCCGAACAGCGTGTCGCGCATGGTATCGAGGAAACCGCCGGACTGCGCCGGCTCCGGCGCCTGTCCCGCTTCCAGCTCCTGGATGCGGTTATGGGCGCGCTTCAGGGCTTCGTCCTGCAACAGCACGGTCTGCACCAGCGCATAGACGGCGCCGGGCGCCTTGCGCAGCCCGTCGGAGATCGCGGCGATCGCGTCGGGATCGCGCGGTGCGTTTTCCAGTTTCGAAAGCCGGTCGAAAAGCTCGTCGACGAGTTGGCGTTCCTGCGGCGTCATGGTCTGTCTCCCTCGCGCGAAACAAGCGCCACCGGGATGTAGGGTTCCATTGTGGCCCCAACAGTGCCGGCCGGATTAAATTTCGGTATGCGACAAGCTGCCTCGTGACCGCTTTTCGCCAGTTTCATCCCAATGTCACGTTGCTGGCCGCGAGCAGCTGCGGGAACGCCTCGCTTCCGAGATAGGCATGCTCGCGTTCGCGGACATCCGTCATCGGGTCGAGGCCGGTGAGGACCTCGTCGACGAAGCCGGGATGGCACATCACGAGGCCGCCGTCGGGGAGGCCCTCCAGGAATTGCCGCATCAATCCACCGAAATCGGCCGCGCGCGTAAAATCATAGGCGCCGGCAAAGCCTGGATTGAAGCCGAGGCCGGCGCTGCCGGCACGGCGGCGGAATTGTGCGCTGAGGATATCCAGCACCATGGCTTTCGGTGAGGCCAGCCGTTGCGCCAGCGGCAGGTCGCGGCCGCCCTGGCGCACCCAGGCCTTTGGCGCGACTTCGCTGACCGCATCGACAAAGCCGTCGCGGACCTGTGGAAACAGCTGCACATGCTGGTGGCCGTCGACGAAGTCAGGCGCGCGCCCGAACGCTTTCACGAAGGCCGCCAGCTGCGCCTTCACCTCGTTACGAAAGAATTCGCGGTCGAGCCGGCGCATCAGGCCTGCGCGCAGCAGCTTTGGAAAGGCCAAGAACATGTCGCCGTCGAGCGGACGGAAATGCATGGTGAGCGGCCGGAACGGCGCCGACAGCGTCACATGCAATCCAATCGCGCAGCGTGGGCTTGTCTTCGCCGAGGCTTGAAGCGCCTCGACCTCGCTGCGCTCGATCGCAGGTCCCACCATCATGACCGAAGTGGCGTTGAGACGGCCGCGTTCGATCAGGTCGCGGATGGCGCGGTTGACGCCCGGGCTGATGCCATAATCGTCGGCGCAGAGCCAGATCTGCCGCAGCGTCGCGGCGGCGCTCATTCGGCCGCCGTCCTGCTCGCAGCGTCGTCGGCAGTCTCGGTCTCGAAATGCTTTTCGCTGTGCTCGGCGACGAAGTAGATCGGGCGCGCCTTCAGTTCGGAGAGGATCTTGCCGATATATTCGCCGACGATACCGATCATGATGAGCTGCACGCCGCCGATCGTCATCAGGCCGATCACGAGCGAGGGATAGCCGGGCACCTGCTTGCCGGTGGTCAAGACCTCCCAGAGGATCGAGAGGCCGAACAGGAAGGCGCCGCCTGCCAGGATCACGCCGAGCAGGCTGGCAAAGCGCAGCGGCGCCACCGAGAACGAGGTCACCCCTTCGATCGAAAGACCAAGCAGACGCGCGGCGCTGAAGGTCGTCACACCGTGGGTGCGCGGCGCGGGCTCGTAATCGACGCGAATCTGGCGGAAACCGATCCAGCTTGCGAGACCCTTGAAGAAGCGGTTGCGCTCCGGCAATTGCCGAAGCGCTGCGACCGCGCGCGGCGACAGCAGGCGGAAGTCACCGGCGTCTTCGGGGATCTTCTGGCGCGCCCCCCAATTGATCAGCGCGTAGAAGCCGTGCACGGCGACGCGCCGCAGGAACGGTTCGTTGTCGCGATGCGCCTTGGCGGTATAGACGACGTCGTAGCCGTCCTCGATCCAGTGCCGCACCAGCTGCTCGACCAGATCAGGCGGATGCTGGCCGTCGCCGTCCATGAACATGACGGCGCCGAGGCGGGCATGGTCGAGCCCGGCCATCAGCGCCGCTTCCTTGCCGAAATTGCGCGACAGCGACACCACCTGGACGTCGACCGCGTCAGCCGGCAGGCTGCGCGCGATCGACAGCGTCGCGTCCGTGCTGCCGTCGTCGACATAGACGATCTCGCAAGCGAGGCGATAGCGCTGCCGCAAGGTCTTTGCGAGATCGCAGATGCGCTGGTGCAGGCCGTCGAGCCCCGCCGCCTCGTTATAGACGGGGACGACAATCGACAGTCCCTTCGCGGCGGCGCTCGCCGCGGTGGCTGTCATGCCGGAAACGTCAGAGCCCAGCGTCATCGATCAAGGTTCCAGAGGCGATCAGGTTTTCTTGCAAGGTCATCTCAACAGCATATGGTAGCTGCCGTTTGCTGTCGCTACGCTGAACGGACCTGCTCAACAAACTTTGGGCTCACTGCCGCAGGAACGCCTCGAGCCTGGCGAACAGCGGGTTCTCCCGGTCGAATACGTAGTCGAGCGAAACCACCGAGACGGTCTCGGCGCCATGCTCGCGCAGGAAGCTCGCCAGCGCATAAAGCTGCCCCGGCGGGCAGTGCAGGGTGAGCATGCCCGACGAGGTCGGCCCGCCGAACGGGGCCTCGACGCCGAACCGCTCATGGGCCTCGCCGAGCAGGGCTTCGTCGCACTGCCGGAAGCGGGTGCGGACCTCGCGGTATTTGTTGGCCCGGGCGCGCGCTGCGATGTGATCGAGGATGACGCGCGCGGTCTCGCGTGCCTGCGGCGACCAGTCGGCATCCTTCGAGGCCACCAGATTGGCCTGGCTGCGCAGGATCACGCCGTCGTCGAGCACCCGCAGGCCGTTGGCGGCGAGCGTCGCACCCGTGGTGGTGATGTCGACGATCAGCTCGGCGCTGCCGGCCGCGGGCGCACCTTCGGTCGCGCCCGTGCTTTCGACGATGCGGTAATCGGTGATGCCCTGGCTCTGGAAGAAGGCGCGGGTCAGGTTGATGAACTTGGTCGCGACCCGCATCCGCATGTGGTGCTGCTCGCGGAAGCCGGTGGTGACGTCATCGAGGTCGGCCATGGTGCGGACGTCGATCCACGCCTGCGGCACTGCAACGACCACGTCGGCATAGCCGAAGCCGAGCCCTTCGATCAGCGACACGCGCGTGTCGGCATCCGCGATGTTCTCGCGCACCAGATCTTCGCCGGTGACGCCGAGATGCGCGAGGCCGCGCGACAGTTGCGAGGCGATCTCGCTGGCCGAGAGATAGGCGACCTCGACATTGTCGAGGCCTGCGAGCGTGCCGCGATAGTCGCGGACGCCGCCGGCTTTCGACAGCTTCAGCCCGGCGCGGGCGAAGAAGGCTTCGGTGTTTTCCTGCAGGCGGCCCTTGGAGGGAACGGCCAGAACGAACGGCGCGCTCATGGCTTAAGCTCCCACCTTGCGGCCAATTTTAGTCAGCGCATCCACCCAGACCGAGAAGCCGACCGCGGGGATCGGCTCGACCGAGCCGAGCTGGGTCATCAGCCCGTCATAGCGTCCGCCGGCGACCAGCGGCTCGGCGCCGTTGCCGCGGTGATGCAGCTCAAATTCGAAGCCGGTGTAATAATCCAGGCCACGCCCGAACGCGGTCGAAAAGCGCGTCGCTTTCACGTCGATGCCGCGCGCGGCCATGAAGCCGACCCGGCTCTCGAACTGGTCGATGGCAGCCGCGAGATCGAGCTTTGCGTCATTGGTGAGCGCGCGCAGCTCGGCGATGGCGTCGTCGGGATTGCCTGCGATCGACAGGAAGCGCTTGAGCACGGCGATCGCCTCGCGTGGCAGGGCGCCGCCCTTCAGTGTCGACTGCTCGAGGAAGCGGTCGGCGATCTCGGCCGTGGTGCGGCCGCCGACATTGGTGGTCCCCGCGATCGACATCAGATCGGTGACGAAGGCGAGCGCCGCCTTGCGGTCGGAGCCGGCGAGCGCAGCCAGCACGCCCTCGTACTCGCTGCGGGTCGCGGTGGTCGCAGCCGCCAGCTTTTCCAGATCCTGCTCCAGGCTGATCTTGCGGTTGAAATCCTTGACCAGACGGCGGCGCCACACCGGATAAAGGTTGAGCGCATCGAGCAGCGCGTTGAACAGCGCGACGTCGCCGGTGCGGATCTCGACATCGCGGACGCCGAAGGCCGCCGTCGCCTCCAGCGCCAGCGCCAGCATCTCGGCATCGGCCGCGGCGCGGTCCTGGCGGGCGAACGATTCGATGCCGGCCTGCAAAAACTCGCTCGCTTGGCCGCTGCGGTAGCGGAACACCGGGCCCAAATAGCTGAACCCCGCCGGCTGGCCAGCGCGGCCCGAGGCCAGATAATCGCGCGCGACCGGAATGGTCAGATCGGGGCGCAGGCACAGCTCTTCGCCGGAAAGATCCGTCGTCAGATAGAGGCTCTTGCGAATGTCCTCACCGGAGAGGTCGAGGAACGGCTCGGCCGGCTGCAGTATCGCGGGCTCGGCTCTGACATAGCCGGCCTGCGCGAACGACAACAGCAGCGTATCCGCCCAGGCGGCGGAGCCGGCAGCATTTGAGGTGGCAGTCGCGGTCATCTCAGGGGTCCATCGGCCCGGTAGAGCCGGGCAGGGCAAGGAAGCGAATTGGCGCAGCCCTTAGCATGGCCCGAAAGCCGTTTCGACCTCCAAAGGATCAATCGCTTAACGGCTTTGAACGTGGGAAGCGCCGACCTGGTCGTAAGCATTTAAGGTAATTTAATACCCTAAGAGGCGCACTCAGCACACAACCCAGACAGATCGAGGCATGATCGGAGGAGGTGCTTCGCTTTTATTCAGTCGGCCAGGGACGTCTCCGGGCGCTTTACCAGGTGACGCATCGGTTGGGATGAAGGCGAGCTCCGCGGTATCGGACGCAGCCTCATCCACGAGTTGCTCGGCCAGTTCGAGAATTCTCTGCCTTCCCGGGTCGGGTATGCCGAGAAATGCTCTGATGAGCTCCAGCTCCTCGCGTCGCCGCGCGTCCGATACAACGTTGCCGTCCATGACCATGGCGTCCTGCGCGATGGACGGCTGCAAGGAGCTGGCATCTTTGAAGCGGCTAGATACGGTCGTCGCGGATGAAAGTTTCAGCGGCCGATCGCGATTTGTTTGACGCGCGCACCTCAACGCACCGCAACAACAGGTCCCACGTCACGATGAGAAATTGAGGACGATAGGCAAGTCGTCGCATACTCATTTTGGGTATGGCGGATAATCCGTTGGCTGCTGCCTTCGTCTACACTGTGAATGTTGGTTTCGATTCATGCGCAATGATTCAGATGTTACCCGGACGGTTTCGCGACATACGCTGGCCTATATGCTGTTCTCGATCAGCGAGATGTTCCGGCACTACGACGAATTCGACCCGCTGGACCTTCTGATCGTTCATGCGATTCTCAACGCGAACGTCATCAATGTGATGAACGATCCGTCGCTGGACGAGCAATTCTCCAGCATTCATGCGGTCGAACCGGATGTCATCAAGCAGGGGGTGTCCCGGGCAGCACTCTCTCGCTTTCTCAGCCTGCCGCTCGAGACAGTTCGCCGTCGCGTGGCGGGACTCAAGCGGCGAAAGATTCTCGCCGAGACCAAGGCCGGGCTCATCGTGACCGAGCAGAACTTATTCAGGTTTGGAAACAACCACGAACTTCAGAAGACGAACATGCTGCTGCTGACAAAGCTCCTTCGCGACCTCAAACGCTCCGGCATCAACGGGCCGGATGATCTGCGAGCGCCCAAGGATGCTTCCAAGGAAACTTCCAAGGAAACTCCCAAGGAAATTCCCAAGGGCGCTGCAACGCCGCGAAAGCCAAGTAAGCGGCACAACGTCAGGAAAGGGCTGGACTGCTGAATGTCATTCCAACGTCTCAAGTCGTCGTCAGCCCTCGAACTCCAGTCGTATGACGCCGATCATTTCGACGAGAGCGAGAGATATGCCGGCGCATCCAGCATGCCGTTGTCCGCCGGGACGACTGCGATCATGCGCGCACGGCTCAGTCTGCCGACCATGACCCTGTCCCTGCTGAAAACCTTCCCGCGGATCATTCGCGGCTATCAGCTGACGAATGCCGCCGCGGTGGTCGTACCGATGGATCACGTGACCTCTTCCCGTATCAACGGGCAATCCATCGGCAGCTCCATCGTCATTCTCACCGGCGCATCCGATTGCCTGGTGTACGAGCCGGTGGGTCGTCTGATGGCCGTTGTCTATTTCAGCCCACCCAAACGCGAACCCTGGGCTCAGCTGAGTGATGGCTATCATTTGCTGAACCCGGCAGCTGACGCGCTCGTCTCCCTGTGCGGCTTGATCTCAACGACGCTTGAAACGGCCGCGAATGACCCGGGCTTCCTGAACGCGCCGGCTTCGCGAGGGCTCGTTGAACAAGCCCTGCTTGGCAGAATGGATGCCGCGCTTCGCAGCAGCGTGAAGAGCGGACCTGTTCCGACCGCGACGGATGGCTATCGGCGTATCGTTCTGGACATGGAAAAACTGATCCGGCGCGATCTGATGATCTGGCACAAGACGACAGAACTGGCGGAGCAGACGGGAGTGTCGGTTCGGACTCTCCAGAGTGCGACGCAGGCGATCTGCGGCATGAGCCCGCATCGCTATAGCCGGATCTTGCGCCTTTGGTCGGTGCGCAAGCAGCTGCGCATCGGCCCGGCGGCGCGCAGTGTGAAGTCCTGCGCGATTTCGCATGGCTTCTGGCATCTCAGCGAGTTCGCGGCGAGTTACAGGGCGGCCTTCGCAGAGCTCCCGTCCGAGACCCTGCACCGCTCGCGAGGGGAATAGGTTAGGGCCTGATGGGGATGAGGCTCTGCTTGAGTCTCAACGAAGGTGCGCTCCCTCTCCCGCCTGCGGGGAGGTGCACCGAGTTCGCGGCGGCTCTAGCGATTAAACTGGAGCCATTCGGCATCAGCCGCCCCAATCGCCCAGCACGGCCTGGACCAGCGCCAGCGCCGCGACCGCGGCCGTATCGGCGCGCATGATCCGCGGGCCCAGGGCCAGCCGCAGGATTTTCGGCTGCCGCAGCAGCAGCGCCCGCTCTTCCTCGGCAAAGCCGCCTTCGGGGCCGATCAGCACGTCGATACCAATTCCGCCCTGGTCATGCCCGGCCTCCCGGGCGTCTTGCAGGCTTTGAATAGGGTTTTGGACCTCTGCCGCCTCATCGCAGAAGACGAGCAGGCGGCCCGCGGCGCGCTGGCTGAGGTACCGATCCAGCGGCACCGGCTCGGCCACAGCGGCAATGCTCAGAATGCCGCATTGCTCGGCCGCCTCGACGACATTGGCGCGCATCCGCTCGGTGTTGACCCGGGAAGTCTGGGTGAACCGGGTCACGACCGGCTGGAGCGTGGCGGCGCCCATCTCGATGGCCTTCTGGACCATGTAATCGAGCCGGGCGTGCTTGAGTGGGGCGAAGACATAAGCGAGATCGGCCAGCCGGTCCTGGGGCCGGGTCTGCTGGAGGACGACGAGGCCATCCGGCCGCTTGCGGCCCTCGATGGCGGCCTGCCACTCCCCGTCGCGGCCGTTGAACGCCAAAACCTCGGCCCCGGCGGCAAGCCGCAGCACATTGCCGAGATAATTGCTCTGGTCACGGTCGAGCGGGATCCTGGCGTCCTGGGCCAGGGGTGCATCGATAAACAGGCGGGGGGCGCGAAAATCGTGGGAGGGCATCGTCCAAAGGTCCAATTTGCGGCCGTTCTTAACCCAAACCGGTACTTTTGGGGGTAAATATCACCGAATTGGTGCGTCTCCGCGCCGCGCTCTTGCCCCATTCGACGGGTTGTTAAGCGCCGGCGGGAATCGTAAAATCGTGAACACGCTGGTTGCGCTTCAATTGGGAAGACGCCGAACCCGTAAGCTCCTGCCGGAGAGACTATCTTGATGATCCGTCATTTGATGGTTCCGATCGCCGCCGCCATGGTCACCATGGGTGCCGCAGGCGCCTATGCCCAGGGTTTCCCTGCGCCGCTGCCGGGCCAGACCGCGCCCAGTTCGGCGTTCCCGCCCGTGAACGGCTCGGCGCCGACCGCCTCGGTCGGCACGGCGCCGCAGGGGTCCTTTCCCGTGAATGGCGCCGCGCCCATGGGCGGCGCTGGCGCTTTCAGTGCGGCTCCGCCGACGCAAGCCGGTCCCGGCGAGGACTGCATGAAGGCATTCGTGCCGCTGCGCGAAGAGGCCGAAAAACGCGGCAAGATGATCAAGGCCGCGAGCGATCGTCACGCGACGCCGGACGAAGCCTGCAAGCTGTTCAAGAATTACAGCCAGGCCGAATTCAAGATGATGAAATACGTCCAGGCCAATTCCGCCAAATGCGGAATTCCGCCACAGGTCGGCGACCAACTGCAGGCCAGCCACAAGAACACCGAGGCGACGCAGGCCAAGGTCTGCAACGTTGCGCTGCAGATGCAGCAGCAGCCGCGCGGTCCCGCCGGTCCGTCGCTGAGCGAGGTGCTGGGTTCGGGCTCGGCGCCTGAGGCCAATGCCGGCAAGAAGGGCGGCAGCACCTTCGACACGCTCAACGGCAACGTCCTCACTCGATGAGCGGCACATCCGCCCGCGTTGCCGATTCCACCGGCAACTGGGTCGATACGCTTGCGCCGCAATGGGCGCGGCCCTACCTGCGATTGTCGCGCTTCGATCGTCCGATCGGTTCCTGGCTTCTGTTGATGCCGTGCTGGTGGTCGGCGGCGCTTGCCGCCGGCATTGCGCACGACGTCCGCGGCCTGCCGCTCACCATCGTCCTGTTCTTCATCGGCGCCTTCGCGATGCGCGGGGCAGGCTGCGCCTGGAACGACATCACCGACCGCGACCTCGACGCCAAGGTCGAGCGCACCCGCTCGCGGCCGCTGCCCGCGGGGCAAATCACCATGACGCAGGCTCTGACCTTCCTGGTCGCGCTGGCGCTGGTCGGCCTCGTCGTGCTGCTCCAGTTCAACCGCTTTGCTGTCGCGACCGGCGTCGCCTCGCTCGTGGTCGTCGCCATCTATCCCTTCATGAAGCGCGTCACCTGGTGGCCGCAGGTCTTCCTCGGCCTCGCCTTTTCATGGGGCGCGCTGATGGGCTTTGCGGTCACCTTCGGCCGTATCGACGTCACGGCGCTGGTGCTCTATGCCGGGTCGATCGCCTGGGTGATCGGCTATGACACCATCTACGCGCATCAGGACGCCGAGGACGACGCGCTGATCGGCGTCAAGTCCACCGCGCGCCTGTTCGGCGCGCATACGCACCAGGCGCTGGTCCTGTTCTATGGCTTGGCGGTGATGCTGATCGGCGTTGCGCTGGCGTCAAGCGATGTGCGCTGGCCGGCCTGGCTCGGGCTCATGGCCTTCGGTGTGCATCTGGCCTCGCAGATCGTGCGCTTGAAGATCGACGATCCGGAATTGTGCAAGCGCCTGTTCTATTCGAACAAATATGCGGGGGCGCTGCTGTTTACGGGATTGCTGGCGGACGCGGCGATGCGGGCGGCGTCGTAGGTCTCGTAGGGTGGGCAAAGGCGCACTTGCGCCGTGCCCACCACCTCTCAATGATGGATAGAAGACGTGGGCACGCTTCGCTTTGCCCACCCTACGGCATCTCGCCTAGTTCCGCGCGATGATCTCGCGTTCGTCGCGATGAACCGACCGCTCGCGCGCGACACCGGCGCGGCGGCGCATCAGAAATTTCGGACGGCGGTCGCGGATCGCGTTGCAGCGGCGACGGCGGGCTGCGGGCTTACGCGCACCTTCGTCGAGCTGCGGAAGCGCGAACAGCTCGCTCCAGATCGCCCAGGCCTCGGCGAGTTCGTCGCCATCGGCGCTGATCAGCAGCGGAACGGAGAGTGAGGGATCGCGGTGCACGAGCACGAGGGTCTGCGCCTCGTCATTGCCGCGCAGCGCGACGCCGGTGAAGTCGCTGACGCGGACGTTGATCGCCATCTGCATGCCGCGGACGGCACGACGCAGCACGACGCGTTCGCGATGAAGCTCGATCTGCCTTGTGTATCCGTCGGCGCGCGGATCATGCGCATCGAAGCGGACCGGAAGGGAAAGGGGGTCGAGCCGCAGGGAGCGGCTCGACCCGGCGGGGTTGGCCCCGCATGTTGCTGTTTGACGCCTCACGGCTTTAGTTCTCCCCGCCAGGATTATGTTCCCGGTCGATGCGAGGACCTTAGCGCGGCAGTTTCGGAAACCGCTTAAAAAGGCTGGTTAACCCAGCGTCACCGGCGGTCATGATTGACAAGACCTTGGCACGCATGATTGACGAGACGTTGCGCAGGTCTCGCGAATCTGAGCTTTTGACGGGCTGAAAATGCTTGAAGTCCGCTCCATCAGGGCACATCTGTGGGTTCCGGTCCCGAACCTCGCCCCAACAGGATTTCGTTTGTGAACCCTTCACCAAGCTCGACGCTTTCGCCAAAAGCCAATCGCGACCTGTTCGATCAATCCGCGCTGTCCGATCTCGCACAGCGGCTGGTGGAGGCGGCAAAGCGCGCCGGCGCTGATGCGGCCGATGCGGTCGCGGTGCGCGGCGTCTCGCAAGGCGTCGAGGTGCGCGACGGCCGCGTCGAGGAATCCGAGCGCTCCGAGGGCGACGATGTCGGCCTGCGCGTGCTGGTCGGCCGGCGCCAGGCGGTGGTCTCCACCAATGACGCGAGCGGCGATGCCGTGACCAAGCTTGCGGAGCGTGCGGTCGCGATGGCACGCGTGGCACCCGACGACAAATACGTTGGGCTGGCCGATCCCGCGCTGCTCGCGCGCGACTTCCCCGATCTCGATCTGCTCGATCCGAATATTCCCGCGACTTCAGAGCTCGAGCGCAGCGCGCTCGAGGCCGAAGCTGCGGCACTCAGCGTGAAGGGCGTGACCAAATCCGGCGGTGCCTCGGCCTCCGCCGGGATGGGCGGCATGGTGCTGGTTACCAGCACCGGCTTCCACGGCTCTTATCTGCGCTCGAGCCAGGGCATCTCGGCGACCGCGATCGTTGGCGAAGGCACCGGCATGGAGCGCGACTACGACTTCACCTCGGCGCCGCATGGCGCTGATTTGCTGTCGCCGGAGGTCGTCGGCCGTTCTGCCGGCGAGCGCACCGTGGCGCGCGCCAATCCGCGCAAGGTCGAGACCTGCAAGGTGCCGGTGGTGTTCGATCCGCGCGTTGCGGGCTCGCTGGTCGGCCATGTCGTCGGCGCCATCAACGGCGCCTCGATCGCGCGCAAGACCAGCTTCCTCAAGGACAAGCTCGGCCAGCAGCTGTTTTCGAAAAACATCCGCATCATCGACGATCCCCTGCGCAAGCGCGGCCTGCGCTCGCAGACGTTTGACGCCGAGGGCGTCGCCGTGAAGAAGACCGCGCTGATCGACGAGGGCGTGCTGACGACCTGGCTGCTCGATTGCGCCACCGCGCGCGAGCTTGGCCTTGCCACCACGGGCCACGCCCATCGCGGCGTATCGTCCTCACCCTCGCCGGGGCCGTATAATCTGCATCTCGAACCGGGCACGCCGACGCCGGCCGAGCTGATCGCCGACATCAAGCAGGGTTTCTACGTCACCGATTTGATCGGCTCGGGCGTCAACGGGGTGACGGGCGATTACAGCCGCGGCGCCTCCGGCTTCTGGATCGAAAACGGCGAGCTCACCTATGCCGTCAGCGAAGTCACCATTGCGGGCCATTTGTTCGAGATCTTCAAGTCGATGCAGCCGGCGAACAATCTCGAATTCCGCTACGGCGTCAATGCGCCGACGGTACGCATCGAGGGTTTGACGCTTGGCGGACGTTGACGCACACTCCCTCGAAACCATTTTGACGCGTGATGCGGCGCTGCTGAGAGACACGGTGCGGGAGGCAGGCAGCCTCGCGCAATCGATGTTCCGCACCGAGCTGAAGAAGTGGACCAAGGGCGCGTCCTCGCCGGTGTCCGAAGCCGACATCGCCGTCAACGATTTGCTCGAAGCGCGCCTGCGCGCTGCCACGCCCGAATATGGCTGGCTGTCCGAGGAAAGCGCCGATGACGCCACGCGGCTGTCGCGGCGGCTGACCTGGATCGTCGATCCCATCGACGGCACCCGCAACTATCTCAACGGTCATGACGAATGGTGTGTCAGCGTCGCGCTGGTCGAGGATGCCGCGCCGGTGCTGGGTGCGGTGTTCGCGCCTGTTACCAACGAGTTCTTCTTCGCGGCCCGCGGACGGGGCACGACGCTGAACGGCAAGGCGGTGCGGGCGGCGCCCGGCTCCGCGCTCGACTTTTCCCGTATCGCCGGCCCGAAGCCGATGGTCGAGCGGCTCAATACCTTGGGCGGCGATATCAAGCTGCACCCGCGAATCGGCTCGCTCGCGCTCCGGATCTGCCGGGTTGCCGACAGCGTGCTGGATGCGGCTTTTGCGGGGGGCAACAGCCATGATTGGGACCTTGCGGCGGCCGATTTGATCGTGCAGGAAGCGGATGGTAGGATGAGTGACCTCTCCGGAGATCCCATCCTCTATAACCGCCGGGAAGTGACGCACGGGGTGCTGGTGGCAGCGGGGCGCGATCGTCATGCGGGCATTGTCGCGCATTTTCGAAACCGTCCCTTGGCCTGAGCGCCTTTGTCGTGCTTCTCGAACACTGCTTTGCCGGGCAGCCCTTTAGGAACAGAAACCATGCCAGATAGTGCCCCGCAGCAACTGCTTCATCTCGTGATTGGTGGCGAGCTGCTCGATCTCGAGCACAACACCTTCAAGAACCTGGACGATGTCGAGGTCGTCGGCCTCTATCCGAACTATGCGACCGCCCACACCGCCTGGCGGGCGAAGGCGCAGAGCACGGTCGACAATGCGCAGATGCGCTATTTCATCGTCCATCTCCACCGTCTGCTCGACCCGAATCAAGAACCGGCGCGTTGAAAAAACTGCTTCGCAATACGCTACGAAGCAGCTTCGTTCAGCGTGCCGTCGGGGTCCTGGCGGCCGAATATCTGCGCTTGGTCTGGCGGACCAACAAATTCACCTTCGATCCGCCCGAGGTCTATGACATCGTCGAGCCGCAGATCCCCGCGATCTTCGCCTTCTGGCACGGCCAGCACTTCCTCACCCCCTTCATCAGGAACAAGGAGTCCTACAAGGCCAGGGTCCTGATCTCGCGGCACCGCGACGGCGAGTTCAACGCGATTGCCGCCGAGCGGCTTGGCATCGGCACCATCAGGGGGTCCGGCGACCATGGCGGCGCCTTTCACCGCAAAGGCGGGGTCGGCGCCTTCAAGGAAATGGTGCGGACGCTCCAGGACGGTTGTAATGTCGCGCTGACCGCCGATGTCCCCAAGCGCTCGCGCGTGGCAGGCCTCGGCATCATCATGCTGGCACGGGAATCGGGGCGACCGATCATGCCTTTCGCGATGGCGACCAGCCGCTTCATCCGGCTCAAGAACTGGGATCGCACCACCATCAATTTGCCGTTCGGGCGGGGCGCACTGGTGGGCATCAAGGAAATCAGCGTGCCGCCGGATGCCGACGCTGCCATGATGGAAACGCTGCGGCAGGAGCTGGAAGACACGTTGAACGAAGCGACCCGCCGCGCCTATGCGCAGCTCGGCCGCCCGGGACCTCAGGATGACTAACTCGCTGCCCATGACGCTGCGGATGTATCAGCGGCTGGCGAGCGGCCTGCTGCCGCTGGCGCCTGTGCTGATCAAGCGGCGGCTGAAGCAGGGCAAGGAAGATCCCGAACGCGTCGGCGAACGGCGGGGCCTTAGCCGGGACGTACGGCCGCACGGCCCGCTGGTCTGGATCCACGGCGCCAGCGTCGGCGAGGTGCTGGCGGCCGCCGCGCTGATCGAGCGGCTGCGCGATCTGAACCTGCGCATCCTGCTCACGTCGGGCACCGTCACCTCGGCGGCCGTCGTTGCAAAGCGCTTTCCGCCCGACGTGATCCATCAATACGTGCCGTATGATTCCCCGCGCTACGTCGCGCGCTTCCTCGACCATTGGAAGCCGTCGCTGGCGCTGTTCATCGAATCCGATCTGTGGCCGAACCTGATCCTGGCGGGCGCGGCGCGGCGCGTGCCGATGGTGCTGATCAACGGACGGATGTCGCCGCGTTCGTTCCCGCGCTGGCGGCGCATGTACGGCACTATCTCGGCGCTGCTGTCGCGGTTCGATATTTGTCTGGCGCAGTCGAAGACGGACGCGGAGCGCTATTCCGCACTCGGCGGCCGCGACGTCGTCACCACGGGCAATCTCAAGCTCGACGTGCCGGCGCCGCCGGCGGACCCCGCAAAACTCGAGCGGCTGATGGCGATGACGCGCGGCCGTCCGATCATCGTCGCGGCTTCGACCCATCCGGGCGAGGACGAGATGCTGGTCGCGGCGCATCGCAGCCTCGTCGGTTTCTTCCCGCAACTCCTGACCGTGATCGTGCCGCGGCATCCGGATCGCGGCTCGCAGATGTCGGGCATGATCACGGCGTCCGGCCTGAAACCCGCCTTGCGCTCGCGCGAAGAACTGCCGACGGCTGCGACCGACGTCTATATCGCCGACACCATGGGCGAGCTCGGCCTGTTCTACCGCCTCTCGCCGATCGTGTTCATGGGCGGATCGCTGATCCACCATGGCGGCCAGAATCCGATCGAGGCGATCAAGCTCGGCGCCGCCATCGTCCATGGTCCGCACGTGTTCAATTTCGCCGATGTCTACGAGGCGCTCGATGCGAGCGGCGGCGCGCGCCAGGCCGACACGCAGGAAATTCTGGTCAAGCAACTCGGCCAGCTGCTGGCCGATCCCGCTATGCGCGACAAGATGCAGCGCGCAGGTCGCGGCGTGGTCGAGGATCTCGGCGGCGCGCTCAATCGCACCATGGCCGCGCTCGAGCCCTATCTGCTGCAACTGCGGATCGAGATGGGAGCCGCCAATGCGTGAGCCGGCCTTTTGGTACCGGCCACGTTCTCCGAAGGCGCATCTCCTCAGTCCGCTGGGCGCGCTCTACGGCGCGATCACTGCGCGGCGGATGGCGCTGCCGGGTTTCGACGCCGGCATCCCCGTGATTTGCGTCGGCAATTACCATGTCGGCGGCGCCGGCAAGACGCCGACGGTGCTGGCGCTGACCAAGCTCCTGCGCGAGCTCGGCGAGATGCCTGTCGTGCTCAGCCGCGGCTATGGCGGACGCCTCGAGGGCCCGGTCATGGTCGACCGGGAGCGCCACACCGCGTCCGACGTCGGCGATGAGCCGCTGATGATGGTGCGCGACGTTCCCGTCGCGGTCGCGCGCGACCGCCTCGAAGGCGTCGCGCTCGCCAAATCACAGGGCGCCACAGTGATCCTGATGGATGACGGTTTCCAGAACCCGCGGCTGCGCAAGGATGCCTCGCTGATCGTGATCGACAGCGAGCGCGGCCTCGGCAACGGCAAGGTGTTCCCGGCAGGCCCCCTGCGCGCGCCGTTGAAGGCACAGCTCGCGCGCACCGACGCGCTGGTGCTGATCGGCAACGGGCACGCCGCGGACGGTGTTGCCGCCGAGCTTGCCAAGCGCAACAAGCCGGAGCTGCGCGCGCGGTTGAAGCCGGATGCGGCCTCGCTCGCGCCGCTGTTCGGCAAACGGGTTTTCGCCTTCGCCGGCATCGGCGATCCCGAGCGCTTCTTCCGCACCCTGCGCATGGGCGGTATCGAGGTCGCGCGCACGCGTCCCTTCGCCGATCATCACATGTTCTCGCGCGACGAGATCGCCGCGATGGCAGCGGAAGCACAGCGCGAGCAGCTCACGCTGGTGACCACGGAAAAGGATTTTTCACGCCTGCGCGGCCGTGATGATGTGCCCGACGGCATCGTGCCGTTCGCCGTTCAGCTCGAGTTCGACGATCCGGCAAAGCTCAAGCAGCTGATCAGCGATCAGCTCTACAAGGCGCGCGAGCGGCGATTTTCCAGGCGCTGATCTCGTAGGGTGGGTTAGCGAAGCGTACCCACCAACTTCGTCCCGCATTCGCTGAGGCATGGTGGGTTACGCCAGCGGACTGCGCTTCGCGCAGCCGCGAGCTAACCCACCCTACGCAGTTCGTTATTCAGGCGACGTTCATCGCAAGTTCCTATCGTTTTCAGGCGATCAGGAGAATGCGATGAAATTGCCCTCTGCGGCCGTGGCCGCCAGCCTTGTGTGTCTGATTGTTGCGCCCGTGCTTGCACAAACGACGCCGTCCGCTGCGCCCACCACAGTGCCGGTTCCTGCGACCAAGCGGGTGACGTGTCTTGCCAGCACGGCAAGCCTGAAGGGACAGGACAAGCGCGACCAGATGCAGCTCTGCATGGCGCAGGCGCGGGTCGATTGCCTGAAGCAGGCGATCGATCAGAAGATCGTGGGCGAACCCCGGAAGAACTTCATCAAGACCTGCGTGGGCGGCGATGGTCCCGAGCAGCAATAGCAGCGCGGGCGCAGCCTTATTGCTGCGGCTTCGGCGCGCCGGGATAGTGCCGCTGCAGTACGGCGGCGGGTGTGGCGTAGGCCTCCTGCAGGTCCACGCTCCAGTACTTCAATTCGTCGAGCGGAATCCGCGTGTCGGTGATGGCGCAGCGAACAAAAGTCCCCGGCGAGATCACGCGGAAATCGCCGTCGAGATATTGCACCTGCGCTTCGCCATGGCCGGAAGAGCCGAACTTGTTCAGCACGGTCGAAAGTCTCCGTGGAAGGCCGCATCCGTCAAGACGCCGGAGGGCACGATGTGTTGGACGGGATGTAGCATAGATAGGGTGGCTTGTCCGCCCGGTAAACCCACCGGTTTGTGATGTTTTGGCGCCGTTTCCGCGTGATAGTGCTCAGCCTGGGAATTTTGTGGCAGAGACCGATGCGCCTTCGATTGACCGCCCTGTTCCTGGTGCTGCTGATGTCCGCCGCGCGCGCCGCGCCGGAGACGGCGGCGCATCAGGTCGAGATTCCGCTCGCCTCCGGAATCCTGCATGCGCAGCTGTTCAAGCCCGAGGGCGAGGGACCGTTCCCGACCGTGATCGCGCTGCATGGCTGCGGCGGACTCGGCGGCCATGCCGATCCCGTGCTGCCGCGCTATCGCGACTGGACCGAGCGGCTGCTCAAGTCCGGCAATGCCGTGCTGTTGCCTGACAGCTACGGCTCGCGCGAGCTCGGGCCGCAATGCCGCGTCAAGGAGATGCACATCAAGGCGCGGCGCGAGCGCGTCGCCGACATCGCGGCCTCGCGCGCCTGGCTGATGAAGCAGAATTGGGTCGCCCGCGACCGTGTCAGCCTGATCGGCTGGGCCAACGGCGCCAGCGCGCTGCTCTGGGCGGTGCGCCCGCAGAGCGCGGCGCGTGATCAGGGTCCGGATTTCCGCGCCGCGATCGCGTTCTATCCGGATTGCCGGATCTCCGCCGGACTTGGCTGGAGCGCGCGGGTGCCGACGCTGGTGCTGATCGGCGCCAATGACGACGTGTCGTCGCCGCCGGCCTGCCGCCAGATGGTGGACGGCGCCCACGGCCGCAGCGCGCTCGCGCGTATTGTCGTCTATCCCGGCGCCTATCACGATTTCGACCGCGCCAACACACCACTGCACGCAGCTAGCGGCAGCAGCGATGCCGCCGCGCCCGAGCACGGCCATCTCGGCACCGATGCGGTCGCGCGCGCGAACTCGCAGAAGGAAGTCGCGGAGTGGCTGGCCCGGTAGCTCGGATGCGCGGGCTCGCCACGCCGTAGCTCGTGAGAAGCGAAGGCGGGGCCGCCCGAGGAACAACAGCGGACAGCCCCGCATCGACCACCGCCCTGCACGGCTGTGATGGCCGACCGGAAAACTACGAATCGCGGCTTGATGTGGTTTCAACATGCGGCGTCGCCATCATTCGACCACGATGTCGATTAAACGCATCTCTCATGCGCAACCGCTTCGTCCTGTTCTCCTCCGCCTTCATCGTCTTCACCGTCGCGGTCTTCCTGTTCGAAGCCCACGCCGGCGCCCCCATGGTCGCGCCGGACCATTGCGGCTTCTGGACCACGATCGACGCGGGATTGTCCTGCCGGTAGGGCATGCTGCCTCCACACCGCTCGCAATGACGAGTTCGTGGAAGCACCTTCCCTCGCGCCTAAAACAAATTGCCCTGATCCACCGGCTTGCCCACGCGCTTCGGCGCGGGCTTGGCGTCGTGTGCTGCGGGCTTCGGCTGCGCCGCCGCACGCTTTGCCGCGGGCACCGGGCGATCCGCATCCGCCGTCGCACCGACACGCCCATCCGCAAACTCGATCTCGACCCGTGCGCCGGGCCCGACGCTATCTGCCGAATGCAGCGGATGTCCGGCTTCATCCCGCACCAGCGCAAAGCCGCGCGCGAGCACGCCGCGATAGGATAGTGCCGAAAGCAGCTTGCCGCTGTTTTCGACGCGGGCATCGAACCGGTGCAACAGCGTCGCCAGCGCGCGATTGGCGCGCTCGGCCAGACGCTGCGTGCGCTCGTGCTGGCGGGCAATCGCATTGCGCTGCGCCTGCGCATTCGAAAGCTTTGAAGCACGCAAGCGAACCTCGAGCCCGGCAAAACGGTCGCGCCGCCGCCGCAGCAGCGAGCGCGCGGACAGGCCGAGCCGCTCGCCGCAAACGGTGAGCCGGTGATCGGCCTGCGAGATCTGGCCGTGCAGCACCCGCAGCGTCAGCTTTGCGCTCGCCGCGGTAAACCTGCGGAAATGCGCATGCGTGTTGGCCCTGAGGCAGCGCGGCAGCGACGCGCCCGCCGAATCCAGCCGCTGCCGCGGAATCGCGAGCAGATCGCCGGCCGCCGGCAGGGCACGCGCCGCGGCGCGCAGCTCGCTGCGGCGGCTTTCATGAGCGCGCCGCCAATAGGCGTGGGTGCGCCGTCCGAGATCGGCGACCTCGACAAAGAGATCGCTGCGCACCGGCACGGCCATTTCGGCCGCCGCGGTCGGCGTCGGCGCACGCTTGTCGGCGACGAAATCGATCAGCGTGATGTCGGTCTCGTGGCCCACCGCCGAGATCAGCGGGATCATGCTTTCGGCCGCGGCGCGTACCACGATCTCCTCGTTGAACGACCAGAGGTCCTCCAGCGAGCCGCCGCCGCGCGCGACGATCAGCACGTCGGGCCGCGGAATCCTGCCGCCCGGGGCAATCGCATTGAAGCCGCGGATCGCGGCCGCGACCTGTTCGGCGGAGCCTTCGCCCTGCACTTTCACCGGCCACACCAGCACATGGCGGGGGAAGCGATCCTCCAGCCGGTGCAGGATGTCGCGGATCACGGCGCCGGTCGGCGAGGTCACCACGCCGATCACCTCGGGCAGCCAGGGCAGCAGCTGCTTGCGCGCCTCGTCGAACAGGCCTTCGGCGGCGAGCTTCTTCTTGCGCTCCTCCATCAGCGCCATCAGCGCGCCGATGCCGGCCGGCTCCAGCGCCTCGATCACGATCTGGTACTTCGAGGAGCCCGGATAGGTCGTGAGCTTGCCGGTGGCGATGACCTCGAGCCCTTCCTGGGGCTTGAAGCGCATGCGGCCGTGCACGCCCTTCCAGATCACCGCCTCGATCTTGGCGCTCTCGTCCTTGAGCGCGAAATAGCAATGGCCGGAGGAATGGGCGCCGCGAAATCCGGAGATTTCGCCGCGGACCCGGACATGGCCATAGGTGTCCTCCACCGTCCGCTTCAGGGACTGCGAGAGCTCGGAGACGGTGAATTCGGGGGCGTTGTTCAGTTGTTCCGCAGGCGGCATCGCAAACGATTCGGCATGTTGGGGTCAGACCCGCTGTTTAAGGATTTTCGCCGTCCGGCGCTATCTAGGGGATTGATTGGGAGAGTACTCTGTATTATAGAGTTCTCTATTGATGATCGATTCAACGGAGTTTGCGCCATGACGATGCGATTGCTGCGAGGGGTGCTGAGCTTGCTGAAATGGGGTCTGTGCGGTGTCGGCGCCGTGGCCCTCCTGTTGACCGCGATGATCGCAGCGCCGCTGGAGCGGCCGCCCGAGATGCGCTCCGTCTCGGACTCCGCCAAGGGGATCGACTGGTCCACTTTGCCCCCGCTGGAGCGCTTCCAGGCCCGCGACGGCACCTGGATCGGCTTCCGCCACTATGCCCCGAACGGCTCCACGACTGGCCGCGGCGCGATCTTCATCCATGGCTCCTCCGGCTCCAGCGGCGCCGTCAATCACGCGCTGACCCACGCGATCGCCTCGCGCGGGGTCGAGACCTGGGCGCTCGACATGCGCGGCCATGGCGGCTCCGGTACGCATGGCGATATCGGTTACGTCGGCCAGCTCGAGGACGACCTCGTCGATTTCGTCGCCGAGGTGCGCAAGACCGCGCCGGACCTGCCGCTCACCTTGATCGGCCATTCCGCCGGCGCCGGCTTCTCGCTGCGCGTCGCCGCGACACCGATCATGCAGGACATGTTCGTGCGCACCGTGCTGGTCGCGCCCTATCTCGGCTATGACGCGCCGACCAACCGGCCGCATTCCGGCGGCTGGGCCAATGCCGACGTGCCGCGCGTCCTGGGGCTCGCCGCACTCCGCAAGCTCGGCATCGACTGCTGCTCGCAGTTGCCCGTGCTGGCCTTCGCGGTCAGGCCGAACTTCGAGAAGATCCTCGTCTCCACCTATTCCGATCGCCTGATGCGCAATTTCGCGACGCGCGGCTATCGCCTCGATCTGCCTGCGGTGACACACCCGATGACGATCTTCGGCGGCGCCGAGGACGAGATGATGATCTCGGACAAATATGCCGAGGCCGTGCAGGCGATCAGGCCGTCGGTCGATGTCAAGGTCATCGACGGCATCAACCACATGGGCATGGTCACCAACCCGAAGGCGGTCTCGGTCATCGCCGAGGACGTGGCAACGCGCGGGGCAGGGCAGTCATGATCGACAGCAAGCAAGCCACGGACGCGCTGGCTGACATCGACGATACCGTTCGCCGTCTGCGGCAGTCGCTAATCTACCGGTTCACCAGCACCATCATGTTGATGTGGGGTGTTCTCGTCTTCGCCGGCAACATCTCGGGCTGGTTCTGGCCTCGCTATGGGCTGTATTTCTGGATCGCGGTTTACGTCCTCGCGACCGCGGGCCTCTTCGCGATCAGCGCCCGCAATTATGCGCAATCCCGCATTCGCACCTTCGACCGCCGTTACATACTGTCGTTCCTGTTCATCATCGCCTTCGGCATCTTCTGCTGTGTGCTCGGCCAATTCACGGGACGCCAGCAGTCGACGTTCTGGCCGGTCTACATCATGCTGTTCTACATGCTGGCAGGCGTGTGGTTCGGCACCGCCTTCATCGTGATCGGCGCCGCGATCATCGCGCTGACGCTGATCGGATATGTCTACATTCCGGGAATGCCGTTCCTGCTGTGGATGGCGGTCGTCAATGGCGGCGGCCTGTTCGTGGGTGGCCTCTGGATGCGGCGGAGCTAGCCATGGCCGAGCTCGACGACATCATCCACCAGCCGCTGCGGCTGAAGATCATGGCCGCGCTGAACGCGCTGCCTGTATCCGCCGGCCTGGAGTTCTCACGGCTGAAAAAGCTCACCGGCGCCACCGACGGCAATCTCGGCGCGCATATCGAGACCCTGGCCAAGGCCGGCTACGTCCAGGTGGACAAGGCCTTCGTCGGCAAGAAGCCGCAGACCACGGTCACCGCGACCGCAACTGGCCGCGGCGCCTTCGCAAGGCATGTTGCGACGTTACAGGAGATCATTGCGGGGAAGCAGGTCTGATATCGTCGTCAGATCGCGGCGCCGATTGCTGTGCCCTCTCCCCTTGTGGGAGAGGGCATCTCCGCTAGCAGACACAGGCTCACTCGGGTGAGGGGTCTGTCTCCGCAAGCATTTTTGCCCGTGGATGGAGACCCCTCATCCGGCGCTTCGCGCCACCTTCTCCCACAA
>NZ_JADPJH010000010.1:502008-535854 GCF_023073315.1 Bradyrhizobium sp. 1
CGCGCCCCGGAATGACGGGGAATGGAAGCAACACCCCGCGAGACCCGCGACGCTCGCTTGACCTCGCGCTCTCTGAATCCGACACCCCGGGGGCGCGGCTTGACTCAAGTATAATTTCATATATGCAATAAGAAAATCATATATGAAATACAAGGGAGCCGAGCCCATGACCGATGCGATCACCGATCCCAACGATCCGCGTCGACGCGTGTTCGGCGAATACCGGCTCAAGCCGAATAGCGGGGTCAATCCGCCCTATTCGCCGGCCTATCCGGTGGAGTGGGGCTGCACCTTGCGGACCGTCGAGATCATGACCCGCGTCGCGCCCGGCAAGGTCGCAACGCTGCTTGCCGACACGCCGTTCGAGATTGCGAGTGATCGCGTCGCCTTTCGCTTCATGCGCTCGCCCGGCCATTCCCTGGCCGTGCACGCAGGCGAGATGTTCGATCTGATGATCTCCGTACCGGTTCGGTACAAGGGCCTGTTCACCGAGACGCATATCTTCATGTATTGCAGCGATCCCATGGGGATCTGCGCAGGACGCGAGGTGTTCGGCTATACCAAGAAGGATGCCCACTACGCCTTCGATGAGCATCCGGACGGATCGATCAGCGGATGGGTCCGGCGCCGCGGCATTCCGCTCGCCGAGTTTTCCTTCGCGCCGGATGCGTCCGCGCCGGTCGTCCGGATCGTCGACGGCGATCAGTTGCCCGCCGGTGAAATCCACGTGCGTCGCTTGCCGCATCCCGAACGTCTCGCCACGGCCTATGCGGACATCGTCTATCGCCGCACACCTCTGAAGTACTCGGCGCCGCTGCCGGGGCGCGCCTCCATGACCTTGCACGCCAGCGAGTACGATCCCATCGCCGACCTCGATCCGGAAATCCTCGGTGCGCACTTCATGGTGTCGGAGGTCTATGGCGGAGGATTTGAGGTCGAGGACCGGCGGCTCATCGAGCGGCTTACTCCGTAAAGACAATATCAGCCGCGCGCGAAGCACGTGCGGGCTGCAAATGCCATGCGAGAACGCATGGATTAAACAAGGGAGGGGTTGGAGATGGTTGGGCGATATCAGGTGAGCCGCCGCTGGCTATTGGCTGGTGCCGGAAGTCTAGCGTTGGGCATGACGGGGCTCGATGCGCAGGCGCAGGAGACAAAACCGCTCCGCATCGGCGTGCTGACGGACATGTCCAGCCTCTATGCCGACGTCACCGGTGCGGGCTCGTTGCTGGCCGCCAAGATGGCGGTCGAGGATTTTCAGGCGTCGGCGCACAAGATGACCAGGCCGATCGAGGTCATCAGCGGCGACCACATGAACAAGGCCGACGTCGGGGCCAACATTGCGCGCGAGTGGATCGATCGCCAAAGCGTCGACGTCATCGTCGACGCGCCGAATTCAGCAGTCGCCCTCGCGGTGCGCAACGTCGTGCAGCAGAACAACAAGACGCTGCTGGTTTCGGGCGCCTCCTCGTCGGACCTGACCGGCAAGTCCTGCTCGCCCAATCTCGTGCACTGGACCTACGATACCTACGCGCTCTCGTCGGGTGTCGCACGCGCTGTCGTCGAGAGCGGCGGCAAGAGCTGGTTCCTGCTCACGGCGGATTACGCGTTCGGCCACGCCATGGAAGGCGACATCAAGAATGTCGTGCAAAAGTCCGGCGGGAAAGTCCTCGGCGGGGTTCGTACGCCGATCAATACACAGGACTTCTCCTCCTTCCTGTTGCAGGCTCAGTCGTCGAAGTCGGAAGTCATCGCGTTGGTCAACGCCGGCGGCGACACCATCAATTCCATCAAGCAGGCGGTGGAGTTCGGCATCCCGCAGGGAGGCCAGCGCGTGGTCGCGACGGTGCTCTATCTCAGCGACGTGCATTCGCTCGGCTTGAAGATTGCGCAGGGGCTGCAATTTACCGAAGCCTTCTACTGGGATTTGAACGACGATACCCGCGCCTGGACCAAGCGATTTGCACCGCGCAACAATGGCCGCTACCCGACCGCGCTGCATGCCGGCGCCTATGCAACGACCCTGCATTACCTGAAGGCAGTCGATGCGCTCGGCGCCTCAACCGACGGCAAGGCTGTCGTGGAGGAAATGAAGAAGCTGCCGACCGACGATCCGTTGTTCGGCAAGGGCAGCGTGCGCGCCGACGGCCGCAAATTGCACAACATGTATCTGTTCGAGGTGAAGACGCCCGCGGACTCCAAATACCCCTGGGACTATTACAAGCTGGTCAAGACCATTCCACCGTCTGAGGCCTGGCGGCCCCTGGAGGCCGGCGGCTGTGAGTTCGTGAAATCATGACCGTGGGAGACCGGCGACCGGTGGCACTCGTCACCGGTGGCGGGGGCGATATCGGACGCGCCATTGCGCTGAGGCTGGCGCAGATGAGCGATGCGGTCGCGATCGTCGATCGCGACGAAGCCGCGGCCAATGCAAGCGCGCGTCTGGTCGAGCAAGCCGGCGGGAGAGCGCTCGCCATCCGCGCCGATGTCTCGAGTGCCCTCGATACCGCAGCCTTCGTCGAGACGGTCGAAGGACGGTTGGGGCCGATCGGCATATTTGCCAACAACGCGGGCATCGAAGGCGTCGTGGCTCCCCTCCACGAATATCCGGACGAAACGTTCGACCTGTTGCTGCAGGTCAATGTGAAAGGGGTCTTTCTCGGCCTCAAACACGTGCTCGCGAGAATGACGCAACGTGGAGCGGGTGCGATCATCAACACCGCTTCGACGTCGGCGATCCGCGGGCGGGCAGGCCTCGCCGGCTATGTCGCGTCCAAGCACGCCGTGCTGGGACTGACCCGTACCGCGGCGCTGGAGGTGAGTGGAACGAAGATCAGGGTCAATGCGGTTCTGCCCGGACCGGTCGAGTCGCGCATGATCCGGGAATTGGAGGGGCAGGCGCGCGATAACGCCGTGGCGCTGCGCCGAAACGGCGAAGTTGCCCGCGGGCGGTCGCAGGACGTCGCCAACGTCGTGGCTTTTCTTGCGTCCGACGAGGCCGCACATGTCAACGGCGCGGCCTGGGTCGTCGACGGTGGAATGACCGTGGCTTAGGGAGCGCCGCCAATCTTCTCGGATACGATCTTCGCGGCGCCACGCAACTCCGTGGCGATGGTGCCGGCTTCCTTTTCGGGAATCCGATCCTGCCTGACCAGCGGAACGGTCAATGCAGCCACCGCGCGGCCGGACGCCTCGATGATCGGGCAGCTATAGGCAAGGATACGCGTGTAGCCGTCGTCGTTGGAGAAGTTGCCTCCCTCCGAGGAAATGCGGTCGAGCGCCGCGATCGCCTTCTTGCCGCTGATGCGATCATGCGCAGCGATGACTTGTGCAAGCTCCTGGCGACGGCCCTCGAGCTGAAAGGCGGCCAGAACCTTCGCGGAGGCGTATTGCTGGGTGAGCGGAAATACCGCGCCAACCTTGACCGACCAGCCCATCAGCCATTCCGGCTCGATGCGCGCAATCACCATGAACTGCTCGCCGTGCAACACCGTGAGGTGACAAGACAGCTGCACGCGGGAGGCAAGCTGCTCCATCACCGGCAGCGCGGCCTTCAACAGCCGCTCGGTCGGCGGGAATTGCGAGGCAATCCGGAACAGTTGCAGGGTCAGCGTATATTCACCGGTGACCGGGTCGCGCGCGACATAGCCACGGCGTTCCAGCGCCACGAGCATCCGGAAAATCTCGCCGACGGAACGGCCAACGGTCTCGGCCAGCTGCTTCTGGCTGAGGCCACGTGAGGCACCCGCCAGCGCCTCCAGAAGGTCCAGCCCCTTCTCCAGGGCGGGCGCGCCCGGCTGCAGTTTCTCAGGGGTCATCCATCAGGCCTATAAAGGTTTGCTTCCGCGGGCGTATCTCGGTTCGTGTACCCGATCGCCGGCGCGACGAAAAGTCGCCCGCGCAAGCCGGTACGTGGTGGAATGAGGGGCTTCGAATAACGGGCCTGTGGCTCGGCACCGCGTCCGTCGCGATCGGCGTCATCATCTCCGCTCTGACGCTGATCGGCTACTTCTACATCGGCGAGGCGTTTCCGCTCTGGATGGCCTTCGTCAACGGCGGAGGCCTGATCCTCGGCGGCCTCTGGATGCGGCGGATCTGATGGCCGAGCTCGGCGACATCATCCACCAGCCGTTGCGGCTGAAGATCATGGCGGCCCTGAACGCGCTGCCTGCGACGGCAGGACTGTAGTTCTCACGGCTGAAGAAACTCACCGGCGCCACCGACGGCAATCTCGGCGCACATATCGAGACGCTGGCCAAGGCCGGCTACGTCCAGGTGGACAAGGCCTTCGTCGGCAAGAAGCCGCAGACTACGGTCACCGCCACCGCCACCGCAACCGGCCGCGGCGCCTTCGCGCGGCATGTTGCGACGTTGCAGGAGATCATTGCGGGGAGGCAGGTCTGATCTTCCAAAAGCTCTGATCTTCCGAAGCTGGTGCGACCTCTTACCCTCCCTGGAGGGGAAGGGTCGATCGCGCGCAGCGGGAGCGGGGTGGGGTGATCTGTCCACACGGGCACCGTTCGATGCCGAGGGAATTTTGTGCACTGTCAGCGTAATCTGAAAGTAAGGCGACCCACGCGGGCTACCTCAGCGTCAAAAGATTGGGGTTTGCCCGCACCAGCATTGCTTCGAGCAAATCCGCGAACACCCTCACAAAGCGGGCTTCGGACCTGTTTGCCATTTTGCCACCGTGGGCCAGATTACATCGAACCTTATAGGTGCAGTCGAGCGTATCAGCCCAATTCAGATTGCGATGGTCCAGGCTTGGGCTGAGGCGAACTTTCTTGCCGCGTGGCGCCTCGGCAATCTTTTGCCAATACGCTGCATCCTTCTCGCCTCGCCAATTATATGTGGGGTCGAGCCTTAAAAGGTCCGAAAAACTCGCGAGCGGAAAATTTCGTTCAACGCGTTGGATGTCTTCGCGAAAGCGAGGATTCTGAACGACGTTATCAAATATCTCAGCCACATCACGGTCGGCTTTGAGTGAACGGATCATCCCGGCGTCCGTTTCGGCAAGCGTCACACACATGCCCCAAGAGTTAAAGGCCATCCACAAATAGTTGAAACGATCAAACTCCTGATAATATTCTTGCGATCCCCGGAGGTGCACTGCCTTGTCCAGCCAAGAGCGCGCGATACCCTCGCCGCCAAATTCGGGATGATGAAAAAGAGCGAGATTGAGCGGCATGTGGGAGTGGCCTTCTAAAATCATGCGCATCAACGCGCAACGAGCCTGTAAACTGGAGCGTAAAGCCAAAAAATAGGTTATTCACTCACTGCGGTGTCGACCATATTATTACCAAATACCCCAGGGCAGGTTATCACGCGGCGGGAATTCTTAATTTTTATTCATCTCAGGATTACGGTGACAGTGCACTAAATGGTGCCACTGTTGCTTTGGCTTTGGAATTTAATGCACTGTCACCGTAATTTCCCGGCCTTGATCTGCTGCCCAAGCGAAGCGGCACGTCAAATACTGGCGGACAGCTTGGCAAATGGCTCGACTCAAAGTAGCGAGTCGCCCAGTATTATTGGACTACGGGTCCGCTAGCGCCGCCGTACACCACGGCGGATGCGGGCAACCTGTAGGCCTGTGGCCCGACCCCAACGCACTCGCCATCAGACGACGATCCAGCGGAAGGATACTCGGGGGTGACGCAGGGTCTCCTAGCGGCGGTTCTAGAGCGCCAATAGTGGGCCGATGCACCCATGAACGACGGCTTATTCGTTCGGTGGGACGTTTAACGCAACCCTCACGGATTGCGCGCGCGTGATCCGAGGGCATCAGCAATGAAACCTCAGATCCGACTAACCATCAACGTCAACGTTGCCGCTTGCCTCTTTGGCATCGCGGCAATCATAAAAGCGTTGATGTAACAGGGGGGCGGGGGTTTGCTTAGGTGGGCTTCCGCTTCTTCGCTTTGGGTTTTCTTTTAACGGCTCATGCGGCGTTCGCAACGCGCCCCGTAGCGTAGTCTCGAAATGCTCTTGAGCTTCTTTGGCGGTGTATTAACCGGTCTGTTTTTGACATGAGCCAGCCTCTTTCCATCGTGCCCGACCATCATCTCCGCGCCATTGGTGCGGTCGTGGTCAACTGGCAAGCAATCGAGATGGTCATGGAGCTAGTGATACTCGGCCTCTATGAGATCACCCCGGATCGTGGCCTAGTAATTACCAGCAACCTTTCCTTCCCAAACAAACTCACAATACTGCAAATCCTAGCCTTGCGCGGCGCAATTCCCGACGAAGGCGATTCGGACAAGCTCGTCGACATTTTAAAACGCATAGAGGCAGGCAGCAAAGACCGTAACAAAATCGTTCACGGTCTTTGGTCATCGAGTCCGGTTCAAGGCTTGGCAGAGCGAAAAGCAATTCGAGTGCGAGGCCGCCGCTTATCAGCGGTCACAGAAAAAGTGCCGCTATCTGAAATTGAGGTCATAGCCCGCAATCTCCTAGAACTCCGCTTCGAGCTGAGCGAACTAGCCGTCCGTTTGGGCCTCCGCCCGGAACTCGCCACGGGAAAGGCATCAAGCCAATCCCATAATTCCTGAGCTCGTGTTCGATGTCGACAGTGGGCAGCAATCAACCAGCCCTGACTCTGCGAAATGTATTTGGTCTGACAAGTGGGAGATCGTCATTCGACGAGGCGACAAAGAAGAGATCATCTTCATCAGAAAGCCCTAATCTCTATTCGCCGAGATGCAGGAAAGCTTCAATTTCCCGGATGACCTATGCCATTTTTATCCGACCAAGAACCCGTTAGCGAGACGCTTTTCAGCGACCGATCGTTGTCAACGCTCATCGACATGCAGAACGGTCGTGCGGAAAACGTCGTCGCGGAGTACGGCAGCGATGCGTTGCTGTCGACGCCAACCGAGGACATCGTCGAGCAGGCCTACGATGTTTGCCATCTCGAAGTCCCCGTTCTGCTGGAGGACAAGACCTTTCAGGCCGACCCGCGTGAGGTGACTCGTGAGGTGCGGGATTATGGTCGCATGATTAGCGTGCAGGGCTTCCAGTATAGGATTACGGTCCCATTTGAGGGTCACCTCGGGCTGTTCCGCCACTCCTCTTCGTTGTCGGTCGGCGACTCGCCGCGGGCGAAGGCCAACGAGGACGGCATCACTCTCACCGCCTCGGGGTACAACCTCACCAAGGAGGAGCTGCAGGCTCACTTCAAGAAGGTCATCGACGCCATCAAGCTTCGGCTCAGCGGCCAGGAGAAGGTCGTGAAGCCCTTCAACGAAGCCTTGAGGCCTATGGTCCGCAAACTCGTGGAGGAGCGGAAGAAGGGCATTTTGGCGGCCCGGAATATCGCTGAATCTCTGGGCTATCCTCTGGTGCGCGCCGGTCACGTCCCGATGACCCATGTCCCCGCCCAGATGCGCCGCCGGATCAGGCCCTCACTGCCTCCTCAGACCTCGAAAGCCTATTCCCCAGAGCCCGCCCTTGAAGAGGCGGAGTACCAGCACATCCTCAAAATCATCGACGACATGTCCGTGATGATGGAGCGCAGCCCCACTGCCTTTGAGCGCCTGGAGGAAGAGCACCTCAGGGATTTTTACCTCGTCGTCCTCAACGGCCACTACGAGGGCCGCGCAACGGGCGAGACCTTTAACGCCAGCGGCAAGACGGACATCCTGATTCGGGAAAACAACCGCAACGTCTTCATCGCTGAATGCAAGTACTGGCACGGACCACAGACGCTGACGGACGCCCTCGACCAGCTCCTCGGTTACCTGACGTGGCGCGACACCAAAGCCGCGCTGATCATGTTCAACCGCAACAAGAACTTCACTGCCATGGTCAAGAAGATGGTGGAGACGGCGAGCGAGCACCCGAACTGTAAACGCGATCCGGTGCAGGAAACGGAGACCCGATATCGCTACGTGTTCGCCAGCAAGGACGACCCCGCGCGGCAGATCATCTTGACCGTCATGGCTGTGGACGTCCCGAACCCGAGCGATGAATGACCTGCGATTACGGTGACAGTGCCGTCACCGTAATTCCGTTCTGCACTTAACTCGTCGGAAACGTCTGCACGAGAAGTTCCATTGTGGTGGCAATTGCCGGTATTACAAACTGCTCTTCCCAAATTCCGCCGTGCGCCACCTTGTTCCGGCCCTCGTAGTACGCCTTCACGGTCGCATATTCTGACCGCGATTTGTCGATGAGGATTTCTACTCGCGTGAGAAACGCAACGTCCTTTATTTCCCGCCTATTGAGGGTTTCCCACATGCGTCGCTCCGACCAAGCAATCGTTGGTAAGATACGATTGTCGCGGACCACCATGACTGCGTCGTTCACAGCAGCTTCAAACCGCGTAAATAAATACAGGAAGTACGCCTGATCATTGCGCTTACGCATCTCGCTGGCCTTGTCAAAGAGGACATCGTCATCACTTGCGAAGGCACGCGATTCAACCGCGCTGAATGCATTATCGGCTGCGATCCACTGATCATTGATGTCTGAGAAGATCGACACTTTCACACCAACAACTGAATGAATGTATCCTTATTGAGCTTCGTCGTTGCCCTAGCGTTACCGGGCGCGTAGTACTCCCATTGCGGATTCCCCGAGAGGTTTTCGCTTTGATCGACTAAAATAAATGTTCCTTCACGACGCACTAGGTCGATGCGTCCATTGGCTCCAATAGTCCAAAGCCCCTTTGGCTGGAAGCGCATTACGGGCGTGCCCTCTCGCAAGATATCAAAAGAGGGCATATTTGCTCTTGCAACATGGAATTTTCGCATGAGCTCTTCGTGCATGGGCACTGGAGGTCGGTCCCTAATGTGGAATCCTTCTGGCAGCCAATCCGCCATGTCCCGCTTTAGATTCTCCAGTCGCCCTAGCCAGTCAGCCACTCTAGCTGTGACACGATCTTTCCACCGCTTTCGGTAGTCATCGTACCAATGAACTTCAGCGGAAGTGTCATCTGTGATTCTATTGCTGTCAAAGACGAGGAGAGACACTCCTTCCCGTGGAGGGTCTAATTCAGCAAATCCAATGTCGCCGCCAGCATAGCCATGTCCACGAAGGATGCGGATTAGGTCAGAGGCCCTACTCTGGAGCAAGGATGGCTCGGGAAACTTGCGGCCTTCATTGCCGAAAACGCCTACACCGTTTAGCCTGGAAACTGCTTCTTGCCAGGCATCCTGCGCTACATCATCCAGCGATCTAATCATCGAGCCGCACCCTTAACCACCGACCGGGCGAGGACAGTAGCAGCTTCGGCAATGTTCGTATTCCGCCGAAAGCGAATAATTCGTGAGTGCCGCCAACCGGTCCGCATGGCACGGCACGATGAATACGAGCTCGCACCCCAAGTAGCCGCGCCCCTGAATGACGGGGAGTTCGGGGCCATCCCCCCTTCACACCCACCCCGATTCGTGCGACCTCCGCCCCCAGCAAACCCCTCATCCTGAGCCTTCGATGCACATTCTCCTGCTTGGTTCCGGCGGCCGCGAACATGCCCTGGCGTGGAAGATCGCGGCCTCTCCCCTCGTGACCAAATTCTGGTGCGCGCCCGGCAATCCCGGCATCGCGCGCGAGGCGGAGTGCGTGGCGCTCGATGTCGCCGACCATGCCGCGGTGATCGATTTCTGCAAGACGAATGCGGTCGAACTCGTCGTGGTCGGCCCGGAGACGCCGCTGGCGGCCGGCATCGTCGACGATCTCACCGCTGAAGGCATCAAGGCGTTCGGGCCGAACAGGATCCCCGCGCAGCTCGAAAGCTCCAAGGGTTTTACCAAGGCGCTGTGCACGGAATTCGGCATTCCGACCGGCGCCTACAAGCGATTCACCAATGCCGATGACGCGCGCGCCTATGTGCAGAGCCAGGGCGCGCCGATCGTGGTCAAGGCCGACGGGCTCGCGGCCGGCAAGGGCGTCGTCGTCGCAAAGACCGTGCGCGAGGCGGAGGACGCCATCGCCATGATGTTCGAGGGCGGCTTTGGCGAGGCCGGCGCCGAGGTCGTGATCGAGGAGTTTCTGCCCGGCCGCGAGATCAGCTTCTTTGCGCTGTGCGACGGCGAGACCGCGATCCCGCTGGCGTCTGCGCAGGACCACAAGCGCGTGTTCGACCATGATGTCGGGCCGAACACCGGCGGCATGGGCGCCTATTCGCCGACGCCGCTGGTGACGCCGGCGATCCACGACGCGATCATGGCCAGAATCATCCTGCCGACGGTATCAGGCATGAAGCAGCGCGGCACGCCGTTCCGCGGCATTCTCTATGCCGGCATCATGCTGACGACGCAGGGCCCAAAGCTGTTCGAGTTCAACGTCCGCTTCGGCGATCCCGAGTGCCAGGTGCTGATGCTGCGCATGATGTCGGACATCGTGCCGGCGTTCCTGGCGTCATGCGACGGCGAGCTGAAGCATTTCGATCTGCGCTGGCATCCGGACTCCGCGCTCACCGTGGTGATGGCGGCGAAGGGCTATCCCGGCGACTACGAGAAGGGCACGCGCATCGAGGGGCTCGATGACGCCGCCAAGATCGAGACCGCCGAGATCTTTCATGCCGGCACGGTCGAGAAAGACGGCGCGATCCTCGCCAATGGCGGCCGCGTGCTCAATGTCTGCGCGATGGGCAAGACCGTGACGGAGGCGCAGGCCCGCGCCTATCAGGCCGTCGACCGCATCAACTGGCCGGAAGGCTTTTGCCGCCGCGATATCGGCTGGCAGGCGGTGGACGCCGAGAAGGCCAAGGGCTGACAGCGTTTTTTCGGCTCGACGCGCAATGAGCGGCCGGCCCGTCGGCATTTCAAGATTATTCAAGCAGGACTTGAACTTAGCTACTGTGCATGGGGTTGTTTTCGACATTTTTTGTTGAGGCACCTCCGCGTGACAGATGGGAGCAACCATGTCCGATCTCGCCGACCTCTATCCCGGCTTCGCCTCCGAATGGATCAACACCTCCTCCGGCCGCATCTTCGCCCGCGTCGGCGGCAAGGGACCGCCGCTGCTGCTGCTGCACGGCTTCTCCGAGACCAACGTGATGTGGCACCGCGTCGCGCCGCAGCTGGCCGACAGATTCACGCTGATCATCGCCGATTTGCCGGGCTATGGCTGGTCCGACATGCCCGACAGCGACGCGCAGCACATCCCCTACAGCAAGCGCGCGATGGCCAAGGCCATGGTCGAGGCGATGGAGCAACTCGGCCACGTCCACTTCGCGCTCGCCGGCCACGACCGCGGCGGCCGCGTGTCGTACCGTCTGGCGCTCGACCATCCCGGCCGGCTGTCAAAGCTTGCCGTGCTCGATATCCTGCCGACCTATAATTACTGGGAGCGGATGAACCGCGCCTACGCGCTGAAGATCTATCACTGGACGTTTCTCGCCCAGCCCGCGCCGCTGCCGGAGACGCTGATCTCGGGCCAGGGCGAGTTCTTCCTGCGCTTCAAGATGGCGAGCCAGACCAAGTCGAAGACGCTGGATGCGATCGACCCGCGCGCGCTCGAACACTACCTCGCCCCGTTCCGCGATCCCGCCCGCGTGCACGCGATGTGCGAGGATTATCGCGCCGGCGCCTATGTCGACTACGACCTCGACAAGGCCGATTTCGAAGCCGGCAAGAAGATCACGGTGCCGATGCTGGCGCTGTGGGGTGGCGTCGGCATTGCCCAGGCCGCCGCGACCCCGCTCGACATCTGGAAGCAATGGGCCACCAACGTGGAGGGGATGCCGGTGGATTCAGGGCACTTCCTCACCGAGGAGAACCCCGACGTCACCGCGAAGGCGCTGCGCGAGTTCTTCCTCGCGCCTTAGCGCCGCTCCCGAAAGAACTCCTTGAGCAGCCGCGCCGATTCACTCTCGCCGACCCCGGAATAGACGTCCGGCGTATGATGGCAGGTCGGCGCGGTAAAGAACCGCACGCCTGATTCAACCGCGCCGCCCTTGGGATCGACCGCGCCGTAATAGAGCCGCCTGACCCTTGCAAAGGAGATGGCGCCCGCACACATGGTGCAGGGCTCCAGCGTCACGTAGAGGTCGCAGTCCACCAGCCGCTCGCTGCCGATCTTTTTCGCCGCCTCGCGCAGCGCAATGATCTCGGCATGGGCTGTGGGGTCGTAATCGGTCAGCGTCCGGTTCGCGGCCGTGGCAATGACCTCGTAATCGCGGACTACGACGCATCCGATCGGAACTTCGCCCGACTTTCCGGCGTTTTCGGCCGTTTTGAGCGCCAAATCCATGAAAGAGGGGGCTTTCAAGCCTCGTATCATCCGAAGAAACCTGCTAGTAGCTGCGCCTTCAGCAGAAGTGCTTACCGATTTTGCCTGAGCATGCGGCTCCGAGTGAGCGCGCGCAATGCTTTCCGGCCACCCCCTGAGTGAGATCATTCATGCCTCGCGACAGCGACAAAGACAACGATTCCCGCGGCCGGCGAGGCCCCCCCAGGGGAGCGTCAAAGGGACCGCCCAAGGGCCGATCCGGCAAGGCGCGCGGTCCCGACAAGAAGTTCGCCAAGCGCGGCGTCGAGGGCAAGAGCGATAGCCGCCCGCCCCGCGGCGATCGTGACAGCCGTCCGCCTGGCGGCGACCGTCCGTTCCGCCGCCGCGAGGAGGGCGATGCCCCGCGCCGCGATTTCAGCGACCGTCCGAAGTTCAATCGCGAAGACCGGCCGCGCGGCGAGGATCGTGGCGAGCGCACCTTCAAGCCGCGTGGCGACCGTCCGTTCTCGGATCGCTCCTCGCGCGATGGCGAGAAGCGGCCGTTCAAGCCGCGTGGCGATCGCCCGTCTTTTGGCCGTGACGACCGCCCGCCGCGCCGGGACCGCGACGACTCCCGCCCCGCCGGCCGGACCAGCGACAGAAAATTTGGCGACAAGAAGCCCTACGCGCCGCGTGGCGACCGCCCGGAACGCAAGTTCGACGGCGAGCGGAAGTTTTCGCGGGGTGGGCCGGATCGCGGGCCGCGCGAGGATCGTGGCGAGCGCAGCTTCAAGCCGCGTGGAGACCGCCCGAATTTCGATCGCGGTGATCGCGCGCCTCGTGGTGAGCGCCCCGAACGCAAATTCGACGGCGAGCGGAAATTTTCGCGGGGTGCGCCGGATCGCGGGCCGCGCAAGGATTTCAGCAAAGGGCCGCGCAAGGATTTTGGCGGCAGTGATCGCAGTGCGGACAAGCCCTGGCAGAAGCGCGAAGGCGGCGAGGATCGTCCGCGCTTCTCGCGTTCGCGTGACGATCGTCCGTCGGGCGATCGTCCGTTCCGTGATCGGCCCAAGTTCGATCGCCCGCGCGAGGACCGTCCCAAATTCGATCGGCCCCGCCGCGACGGCGATGGCGAACGTGGCGGCGACCGCCCGAAATTCGCTCGGCCGCGCGAGCGCTCCGAAGGCCGCTCCGACTGGCACGAGCATCCGCGCAACGAAGGTGGTTTTGGCGATCGTCCGCGCCGTGAAAACGAGGACGAGAGCAGGATCTTCGAGAAGCGTCCTGCCTTCGGCGGCCGCGGCGCTTATCGCCAGCGCGATCGTGATTTTGAGGGACGGCCGCGCCGCGAAGAGGCGCCGAAGCCGAAGAAAGCCGGCGAGCGCATCGCCAAGGCGCTGGCACGCGTGGGGCTCGCCTCGCGTCGCGATGCCGAGGAGATGGTCACGCAGGGCCGCGTCACGGTCAACGGCCGCATCATCAACTCGCCTGCGCTCGACATTACTCCGAACGACGTCGTCCTGGTCGACGGCAAGCCGTTGCCCGAGCGGGAGCGCACGCGGCTGTTTATCTATCACAAGCCGCGCGGGTTGATGACGACGCATGACGACCCCGAGGGCCGTCCGACCGTGTTCGACAATCTGCCCGAAGGCCTGCCACGGCTGATCTCGATCGGCCGGCTCGACTTCAACACCGAAGGCCTGTTGCTGCTCACCAATGACGGCGGGCTCGCGCGCACGCTCGAGCTGCCCGACACCGGCTGGCTGCGCCGCTATCGCGTCCGCGCCCATGGCGACGTCACGCAGGCGCAGCTCGATGAGCTCAAGAACGGCATCGAAGTCGAGGGCGTCAAATACGGCCCGATCGAAGCGACGCTGGAGCGCGACCAGGGCGCCAATGTCTGGCTGGTGTTCGCGATCCGCGAAGGCAAGAACCGCGAGGTCCGCAACGTCTGCGCCCATCTCGGGCTCGAGGTGAACCGGCTAATCCGCGTCTCCTACGGCCCGTTCCAGCTCGGCGAGGTCCCCGAAGGCCAGGTCGAGGAGATCAAGTCGCGCGTGCTGCGCGATCAGCTCGGCGACAAGGTGATCGAGAAGTCCGGCGCGCAGTTCGACGTACCGAAGAAATCATCGTCGAGCGACGACGATGCACCGAGCGAGAAGAAACCGTCCAAGCCCGCCATCAAGCGCGGCGCGATCAACGACCGCAAGGGTCGCCGCGTGGTGGTGCATCGCACCGGCAGCGAAGAAGCGCGCGAGCGCAACGAGTCCGAGGCCAACGGCTACGGCCCGCCGCGCCGTCCCAAGCGTGGCTACCACGGCAAGCGTGACCTGACGCCGAAGGAGGACTAGTTGCGCGTCGTCGGCGGTCGTTTGAAGGGGCGCAATCTCGCCTCGCCGTCTTCGCGCGACATCCGCCCCACGGCGGACCGCCTGCGCGAGTCCGTATTCAACATCCTCGTGCACGCCTACGACGATCCGCTTCAGGATGCGCGCGTGCTCGATCTCTTCGCCGGCACTGGCGCGCTCGGCATCGAGGCGTCGTCGCGCGGCGCGAAGTTCGTGCTGTTCGTCGACAATGGCGCGGAAGCACGCGCGCTGCTGCGCAACAATGTCGAGACGCTGGGCCTCGGCGGCACCACAAAAGTCTATCGTCGCGATGCGACCGATCTCGGCCCTGCGCATCCGGTCGAGCCGTTCTCGCTGGTGTTCCTCGATCCGCCCTATGGCAACGGGTTTGCCGAGAAGGCGCTGGCGAGCTTGCGCGATGGCGGCTGGCTTACGCCGGGTGCATTGCTGGTGGTGGAAGAGGCGAAGGCTGCGCAGTTCGTGACGCCGGAAGGCTACGAGGAGCTGGAGCGGCGTGCGTATGACGCCACGGAGTTCGTGTTTTTGAGGAAGCCGTAGCTTCGTAGTAGGTGCGTAGGGTGGGTTAGCCGAAGGCGTAACCCACCGCTGTCTTTCTCCGCGGAAACAGAAGTGGTGGGTTACGCTTCGCTAATCCACCCTACTATCTCACCTTCGCCCGAACAGCTTCTCCACATCGCTCAGCTTCAATTCCACGTACGTCGGCCGGCCGTGATTGCACTGGCCGGAGTTCGGGGTGTCCTCCATCTCGCGGAGCAGGGCGTTCATCTCTTCCGGCCGGAGCCTGCGGCCGGCGCGCACCGAGCCATGGCAGGCCATGGTAGCGGCGACGTGCATCAGGCGACGTTCGAGCGGAAGCGCCTCGTCCCACTCGGCCATGTGCTCGGAGAGGTCGCGCAAGAGGCCGCCCGCATTGGTCTTGCCGAGCAGCGACGGCGTCTCGCGTACCGCGACCGCGCCGGGGCCGAAGGATTCGATCGCTAGTCCAAACGAGGCGAGCTCTTCGCTGCGATCGAGCAGGCGCTCCACAGTGGCCTCGTCCATCTCGACGATCTCGGGGATCAGCAGGATCTGCCGCTGCACGCCGTTGGCGGCGAGCGAGGCCTTCAGCCGCTCATAGACGATGCGCTCGTGCGCGGCGTGCTGGTCGACGATGATGAGGCCGTCGCGGGTCTGCGCGACGATGTAGGTCTCGTGGATCTGCGTGCGCGCCGCGCCGAGCGGGCGATCGACGAGGTCGCCTGCGGGCTGCGTCTCGAACCGCACGTCCGCGCTCGGTGCGCCGACATCGAAAGCGGCCTGCGCGCGCTCGGCGAAGGCCGGTGCCGCCGATCCGTCGAATGACGGCATCGGGGCGGATGGCGAGGCGCGCCAGTCCCAGCTTGCCGGACGCGGCGGCGTGAACGCGGGCCGGAACGATGACAAGGCGCTCTCGCCGCTGTTGGCCGCGGTACGGCGGCCCTCGCGCGCGAGCCCTTCCTTCAGGCCGTGCACGATCAGCGCACGGACGAGGCCGGCGTTGCGGAAGCGCACCTCGGTCTTGGCCGGATGCACGTTGGCGTCGACCTCGCGCGGATCGAGCGTGACGAACAGCGCCAGCACCGGATGCCTGTCGCGCGGCAGATAATCGGCATAGGCCCCGCGCACCGCACCCAGGATCAGCTTGTCGCGGACCGGACGGCCGTTGACGAAGAGATATTGTCCGAGCGCGTTGGCTTTGGTCAGTGCGGGCGCTGCCGCATAGCCGGAGACGACGACGCCCTCGCGCTCGGCATGAACCTCGAAGGCATGGCTGCGAAACTCCGCGCCCAGAATATCGCCGAGCCGCGTCAGCCGTCCTGCCGCGCCGGGCAGGGCGGCGGCCCAGGTCACCGGTGCGCGCTCCTCGCCGGCGAGCGTGAAGGCGATGTCCGGCCGTGCCATGGCGAGGCGCCGGACCACCTCGCGGATCGCCTCCGCCTCGGTACGGTCGGTCTTCAAAAACTTCAGCCGGGCCGGGGTCGCGTAGAAGAGGTCGTTGACCTCGACGCGGGTGCCGTGGGCGAGCGCCGCCGGCATGATCTCGGACTTCTCGCCGCCCTCGACCGTCAGCGCCCAGGCATGCGACTCGCCGGCATGCCGCGTGGTGATCGAGAGGCGCGCGACTGAACCGATCGAGGGCAGGGCCTCGCCGCGGAACCCGAGGGTGCGGATCTGGAGCAGATCCTCGTCGTCGAGTTTTGAGGTCGCATGCCGCTCGACCGCGAGCGCGAGGTCCTTTGCGGTCATGCCGCTGCCGTCGTCGGTGATGCCGATCCGCCGCCGTCCGCCGCCATCGGTGAAGACGTCGATCCGGCTGGCACCGGCGTCGATCGCGTTCTCGACCAGCTCCTTGACCACGCTCGCGGGCCGTTCGACCACCTCGCCGGCGGCGATGCGGTTGACGACCTGTTCTGGTAATTGGCGGACGGGCATGGGCTCGGATCGGGATTCGCTAAGGGCGCTATTCTAGGCCGTGTTGCGTCAAAAGCATGGGTTGGGCAACAGCCACGTGGCGGCCTGGGGAAGAAGGCGGTCTATCACATTGAAGACATTGGGCCTTCGAGAAAATCGCGCAAGCTGGATGATGCGACTTCCGGCTGCCGTCCTGATTGTGGGGTGCCGGGTCGCGGTGTAGCATTGTGAAAAAATGGCAACAGGACGGGAGGACGCCATGTGCCATCTCTTCGCGCACCAGCCCCAACGCGACTACGAATCCCAGACCCGCTCGCTGCGGATCGGTGGCCACTGCACCTCGATCCGGCTGGAGATGGCGTTCTGGGACACGCTTGAGGAGATCGCGGCCAAGGAGAATATGAGCGTCGGAAAATTCCTGACCACGCTCTACAACGAGGTGCTCGACCATCACGGCGAGGTCAACAATTTCGCCTCGCTGCTACGCTGCTCCTGCCTGATCTATCGCTCCAGGACGATGGCGCCGGTGCAGGCATTCAAGGGCACGGCGACGCCCATCCTCGATGCGGCCGAATAGGGGTAAGAGACCGCCTCCGCCGTCATTGCGAGGAGCTCTTGCGACGAAGCAATCCAGACTGTCTCCGTGGAGATATCTCTGGATTGCTTCGCTTCGCTCGCAATGACGGGGAGAGAGCGGTGTGCTCGATCCTGAACCGATGATGTCGCGCCTCAAATCTCCTTCTTCTGCATCGCCCCCGCAATGTAATCCGCTTGCCTGATCGCGAGCGAGACGATGGTCAGCGTCGGGTTGCAGGCAGCACCACTGGTGAACTGGCTGCCGTCGGAGACGAACAGGTTCTTGACGTCGTGGCTCTGCCCGAACTTGTTGACCACGCCGTCCCGCGGCTTTTCGCTCATCCTGTTGGTGCCGAGATTATGCGTGCTTGGATAGGGCGGTGTCGGATAGCTCACGGTGGCGCCGACCGCGTCATAGAGCGCTGCTCCCTGCTTGTAGGCATGCGCGCGCATCGCGAGATCGTTGGGGTGATCGTCGAAATGCACGCTCGCGACGGCCTGGCCGAACTTGTCCTTCACGACCGGGTCGAGCGTGATGCGGTTGGTCTCCTGTGCCATGTCCTCGCCGACCAGCCACATGCCGGCCATTCGTGGATAGCCGTCGAGCGCCGCGGTGAACGGACGGCCCCAGGCGCCGGGATTGAGGAATGCCGCCATGAACGGCAGGCCGATCGACAGCGTCTCCATCTCGTAGCCGCCGACGAAGCCGCGCTTCGGATTGTTGGCGGCTTCATCACGGACGATCCCGGCCATGGTGGTGCCGCGATACATGTGGACCGACTTCTCGAACACCGCATAGACGCTGCCGGTCATGTGGCGCATGTAGTTGCGGCCGACCTGTCCCGATGAATTGCCAAGGCCGTCGGGGAACATGCTCGAGGCGCTGTTGAGCAGCAGCCGTGGGCTTTCGATCGAATTGCCGGCGACCGCGACGATGCGTGCCTTCTGCCGCTGCATCGCGCCGCTCTCGTCGGCGTAGACGACACCGGTGACCTTGCCGCTGGCATCATGCTCGATCTTGACCGCCATGCTGCTCGGCCGCACTTCGAGATTGCCGGTGGCCTCGCCCTTGGGGATCTCGGTGTAGAGCGTCGACCATTTCGCGCCGGATTTGCAGCCCTGGAAGCAGAAGCCGATCTGCTGGCAGGCGCCGCGACCGTCGCGTGGCTGGCTGTTGATCGCCATGTTGCCGGTATGCACGGTCTTGTAGCCAAGCTTCTTTGCGCCGGCCTCCAGCACCTTGAAGTTATTGTTGCCGGGAAGCCCGGGAATGCCGTTGGTGCGGGTCACGCCCATCTTGTTCTCGGCCTTGGCGTACCACGGCTCCATCTCGGCGAGAGTGACCGGCCAGTCCAGGAGGTTGGCACCGGGAATGCTGCCGTAGGTGCTTTTCACCTTGAATTCGTGCTCATCGAAGCGCAGCGACGCGCCGGCCCAATGGGTCGTCGAGCCACCGACCGCCTTGACGATCCAGGCGGGAAGACCCGAAAAATCCTTGGCGACGCGCCATGTTCCCGACGTCGTGCGTGCGTCGGTCCAGGCCAGTTGCGTGAAGCTTTCCCATTCGTCGTTGACGAAGTCCTGGTTCTCGATGCGGGGGCCGGCTTCGAGGATGACCACCTTGATGCCCTTCTGCGCGAGCTCGTTGCCCAGCGTGCCGCCGCCGGCACCGGAGCCGACGATCACCGCAACGCTGGAGTCGTTCAGATCGAATTTTGCCATATGCGTTCTCCTGAACCGTTGGGTGCGATTTAAGCCTTCGGCAGCCAGTCGATGTCGGCAAAGCCGCGGTTGATGTAGCCGCCATGCTCGGCGGAGGAGCCCTCGTAGCCGAACCGCGGCCAGACCTCTTTCTGGTTGTAGAGCGAGACAATGAGGTCGCCGCGCACCTTCTGGAAGAAGTCGCTTCCCTCGATCTCTTTCAGCAGCACCACGCGGTCGGCTTCCCAAGGCACTTCGGCGTAAGGCGCCTTGTGACGATCCCGCGCGTTCTGATCGAGCCGCGCGATGCCATCGCCGATCAACGACTTGACGGCGGGGTCTTTCGCCGCCTTGCCGTCCCACGGCTTGATCGCGGTGACGTAGTAGCTGTCGCCGAGCACATCGTGCGGATAGATGTCGCGTGCGACCTTCAGCAGCGTCTTCATCGTCGCGGGCGAGAGCGTGCTGGCCTCATCGGCCCAGGCGTCTTCGATGCTCACAGTGACGCTGGTCGCGACAGCGACGACCGGCACGGCGGTCGCCGCACCCTTGAGAAAGACACGGCGGCTGTGCTTGCTTCGGCGATCGACTTCTCTCATGGCATTCCTCCTTCGATTTTTGTGATTTTTATTTTTGTCGTTTTGATCAATTGAAACGTCCACCCCGCTGGATCACCTCGATCTTGTAGCCGTCGGGATCGCTGACGAAGAAGAAGCGCGCCAGCGTTTTGCCTTCGTGCTTGAAGTCGCGCAGCGGCCCCGGTGCGAGCGTCTCGCGCTCGAAGCGCGCATGCTCGGCATCGAGATCCTCGACCACCACGGCGAGATGTCCGTAGCCATCGCCGAGCTGGTACGGTTCCTTTCGATCGAAATTCACCGTCAGCTCGACCTCGAAGGGTGAGGACGGATGACGCAGATAGATCAGCGCAAAGTCCACGAATTTCAGATGATCGGCGACTTCGAGGCCGAAGGCGCGCTTGTAGAAGTCGAGCGAGCGTGCCTCGTCGCGCACGCGGATCATGGAATGGACGGGCTTCGCCATTCAGTTCTGCTCCTTCAAATAGGCGATGATGGCCGCGCGCGTCTCCGGCTTGGCCTGCCGGTAGACCATGGTCACGCCGGGAATGACTCCTTGCGGATTAGTGAGCCAGGCGTCGAGTTTGGTCTCGTCCCAGGCGAAGTCCGCTTTCGCGAGGGGCTCCGAATAATGAAAGCCTTCGACCTTGCCGGCAGGTCGGCCAACGATCTTCACCAGCGGCGGGCCTTGCCGCATCGGTTCCGACAGGTTCAAGGTGTGGCACACCGCGCATTGCTGCTTGAACAGCGTCGTGCCATCCGGCGGTTTTGCGGCCGGCAAGGGCATTTGCGCATCGGCAACCCGCACCAACAGCACCACCGCGGTGCCCAATCCCAGCACGATCGCGCGCATCGCTAAGAGCTCGCCCATCCACGTCAAATTCAGCGTGCGCAAACTCTAGGCGCGGCTAAACATGCGGTGGTAGTAGCGGGCTGTTTCGGATGAGAACAAAGCGAACGCTCGCAGTGCACCTTGCGCCGATGATGCGGTGCGATCCTAGTCGTCGAAGTGCCCGCCGCGCTTCGACTTGATGTCGCTGCGGCGTTTCTTGCCCTCGAGCCGGCGTTGCTTGGAGCCGAAAGTCGGCTTGGTCGCGCGGCGCGGTTTTGGCCGTATCATTGCCTCGGCGAGGATCTCGACGAGGCGGTCGATGGCGTCCTGGCGGTTGCGCTCCTGGGTGCGGAAGCGCTGGGCGTGGATCACGATCACGCCGTCCTTGGTCATGCGCTGGCCGGCGATGCGGGTTAGCCGGATCGCCGCATCTTCCGGGATGGTCAGCTTGCGCGCGTCGAAGCGCAGCTGGGCCGCTGTCGACAATTTGTTGACGTTCTGCCCGCCCGGGCCGGAGGCGCGGACAAAGCCGATCTCGATGTCGTCCTCGTCGATGACGAGATCGCGGGATATCCGCAGCATGATGGCACCATTCGTGTTGTCCGGACATATCGCGGACGTCCACGTTCGGCAATGGTGCATCCTGGAAACGCAAATGGCCGGGCGAGCCCGGCCATTTCAGTAAAGGTCAGGGGATCAGTTCGACTTCGTCGCCGGTGCCGCCACCGGCTGCGCGGCGGCCTGTGGGGCGCGGCCGACGACGACGGTCAGGAGGCCCTGGCCCCAGAGGCGCTTGGCGGCCGCCTTGGCGTCATCCAGGGTGACCGCATCGACGACGCCGTTGCGCTTCTCGATATAGTCGATCGGCAGCTTGTCCTGCTGATATTGCAGCAGCGCCTGCGCGAGCTTCGAGGAGGTATCGAGCGCCAGCATCTGCGAGCCCTTGAGGTAGGACTTGGCCTCGTCGAGCTCCTTCTGCGTCGGGCCCTCCTCGGCGATGCGGCGCACTTCCTTGTCGATGGCGTCGATGGTGTCGCCGGCACGGTCGGCGCGAGTGCCGGTGTTGCCGATGAAGATCGCCGAATGCTCCATCCACAGCAGCGACTCGTACACCGAGTAGGCGAGGCCGCGCTTCTCGCGGACCTCGCGATAGAGCCGCGAGGACAAGCCGCCACCGCCGAGGATGTGATTGACCACATAGGCCGCCATGAAGCTCGGGTCGCTGCGCTTCACGCCGGGGCCGCCGAAGGTGATCACGGTCTGCGGCACGTCGAGCGGCACGAAAGCGCGCTGCGGCGGCTTTGCGGCCTCGATGTCGGCGACCGGCGTCAAATTGGCCTTGGCGGGCAGGCTGCCAAAGGTGTGATCGAGCAACTTGCCGAGGGTCGCAGGATCGACGTCGCCGACGACCGCGACCTTCAAAGTGTCCTTGGCGAGCACGCGGCCGACATAATCCTTCATGTCGGCGACCGTGACGGTCGGCACGCTGTCGATCGTGCCGTTGGTTTGCCGGCCGTAGGGATGATCGCCGAACGTGACTTCGAGGAATTTGCGGCTCGCCAGCGAGGTCGGGTTGGTGCTCTCGCGGCGCAGGCCGGAGAGGACTTGTGCGCGGATGCGCTCGACATCGGCGGTGTCGAAATGCGGCGAGGTCAGCGCGCTCCTGAGCAGATCGAAGGCCTCGTCCTTGTTGTCGCGTAGCATGCGCAAGCTGCCGCGGAAGGTATCGCGGGTCGCGCTGAAGGAGAGCTCGATGGCGCGGCGGTCGAGCCGCTCGTGGAAGGTCTTGGAGTCGAGATCGCCGGAACCTTCGTCGAGAAGGTCGCCGACCAGATTGGCGACGCCGGATTTGTCCTTGGGATCCTGGGCCGAGCCGCCGGCAAAGGAATATTCCATGGCGATCAGCGGCACGGTCGCGTCCTGCACGAACCAGGCCTCGATGCCGCCGGGCGAGACCAGGCGCTGGATCTTTGCGGCGGCGAGCGACGGCGAGACCGTTGCGAGCGCGAGCGCTGCGCCGGTGGCAAGAGAGAAGGCAACGCGTCGAAGGAAGGGATAGGTCACGAACGCTTCTCCTCGCGCTTGGCGGCACTGGTGTCCTTGATCAGATAGCCCGTCACCGAGCGCTTCTTCTCGATCCATTTCTGCGCAACCGTGCGAACCTGCTCGGCGGTGACCGCGCGAATGCGGTCAGGCCAGCTCCTGATGTCTTCGATCGACAGGCCCGTCGTCAGCGCGCCGCCATACCAGCGCGCCAGCACGGCCTGATTGTCCTGGGCGTAGATCGCCTCCGCAATGAGCTGGGTCTTCACCCGCTCGAGGTCCTCGGCGCGGACCGGGTTCTGCGCGATGTCGGCGATGACGCCGTCGATCACCTGCTCGACGTCGGCGAAGCTGACGCCGGGTTTTGGCGAGGCCGCGACCGCGAACTGGGTCGGGTCGAGCGAGATGCTGGAATAGCTGGCGCTGGCGGAGACCGCGAGCGGCTTGTCGACCACGAGAGCGCGGTAGAGATAGGAGTTGCTGCCGCTGCCCATCAGTTGCGCGAGCACGTCGAGAGCGGCGCTCTCGCCGGCCGCGGCCGTGGTTGCAGAGGGCACCAGATAATAGCGGCGCAGGCTCGGCTGCTCGACGCGCGGGTCGGACAGCGTGACGGTGCGCGGTGCGGCCGGCTCCGGCTCCTGCGGGCGGATGCGCTGCGCGGGGATCGCCGGCTGGGCCGGGATCGGGCCGAAATTGCGCTCCACCAGCGGGCGCACATCGGCGGCCTCGACGTCGCCGGCGATGACCAGGATCGCGTTGTTCGGCGCGTAGAAGCGGCGATAGAAGGCGAGCGCATCCCCGCGATTGAGCTTCTCGATCTCCTGGTGCCAGCCGATCACCGGCCGGCCATAGGGATGATTGAGATAGAGCGCGGCCATGACCTGCTCGTTGAGCCGCGCGTCAGGGCTGTTGGCGACGCGCATGTTGTACTCTTCGAGCACAACGTCGCGCTCGGGCAGCACGTTCTCGTCCTTGAGGACGAGGCCGGTCATGCGATCGGCCTCGAATTCCATCATGGTCGGCAGCTGCTCTTTCGGCACGCGCTGGTAGTAGTTGGTGTAGTCGACCGAGGTCGAGGCGTTCTCGTTGCCGCCGACGCGGAGGACGGTCTGGGAGAATTCGCCGACCGGATGCTTCTCGGTGCCCTTGAACATCAAATGCTCGAGGAAGTGCGCGAGCCCGGACTTGCCCGGTGTCTCGTCGGCCGAACCGACCTTGTACCAGATCATCTCGGTGACCACGGGCGTGCGGTGATCCGGGATCACCACGACCTGGAGGCCGTTGCTGAGTGTGAAGCTGGCGGGCGGGGCCGATGTCACCGTGGTCTGGGCGAGGGCGGCGCCGGCCGACAGGACACTCGTCGAAAGCAGCGCGGCAAGGAGGCGGGCAACCGATCGGTTTGCAGACATCATGATCCCTGGTGAAAGGCCGAGGTCCGGATGTCCGGCTCGGAGGCACGGCATGCTACACCGTGCGGCTGAGGCTTCGCGTCACGAAGCAGAGAACTCAACGCTTAGGCAAGTTACTGATAAGCAATTTACGGACCGCGTCCGGCGTGCATCAGCCGCCGGCGCCGAGTTCGTCTGCCAGCATGTTGCACCCGGCAAGGAACGTTATTGCTCCTTGTCCTTGCCGGACATGATGTCGAAATAGGTCTTTTTCGTATTGTCCTTGCCGGCGCCATAGGCGTAGCTCGAGGACGGCGTCTGGTATCCAGGCGGCGGCTCGACCAGCGACTGGCGCGGAGGCTCCGTCGTGAACTTCGTCTCTTCGGAGCCGCGACCGCCCGTCATCATGCCCCATAGACCGCCGGTGAAACCGAGCTGGGCGGGGCTGAGCGACGGGTTGGAGTTGGTGCCTGGTTGAATGGGATCATTGCTCGTGCGCTCGGGAGCGGCCGTCTGGCCGACCTTCATCTCGGCGGGGGTCAGCGGCCGGGCGGCCTGCCAATTCTCGGTCTCCTTGGTGGCCTTCTTCCGTGCGGCGATGGCTTCCTTGCGGCGCTTCTCCTCGGGGTCCTTGGGCCAGTTCGGAGCGGCCTTGGCCTGGGTCGCGGGAGGCGGAAGGTCGAGTTTGGGCGGCACCACCAGCGGCGAGCGCTCGCGGTATTCGATGCCGGGCTTTTCCATGCTCTTGGCGCCGATGCCGGACATCAGATTGTCGATGATCTTCTCTTCGAAGGTCATCCCGTCATCATCCTCATCGTCGTCACCGGCGCGGGCCGCGCCTGCCGACATGACGAGGCCGATGCCGATCGCGACAGCAGACAATTTCAACGCCCGCCAGAACCCTGATTTGGGGTCTCGAACCATCGAACTGCTGGTCTCGGAGCTGCGCATCACTGTACCTGTTCCATATTGTGACAGATCGCCGCTCGCGCGCGGCCAGTCCTGCAAAAAAGCAAGGTTCCGCCTCACCGCCCGTATCGGCCGGGATCAGGGCGCTTTTGCGGCGGGTATCCCCAGGAAGGAATCATACAATAGCGCCGCCACCCCAGCAACGATGGCCACATCCGCGAGGTTGAAAACGTACCAATTATAGGTATTTCCGCCGATCTCGATATGGAACAGGGCGAAATCGACCACGGCGCCATAAGCGAAGCGGTCGATACTGTTACCGATCGCGCCGCCGATGATCAGCCCGAGCGCGATGGTCGCAAGCCAGGTGTGAGAGCGGGCCATCCAGATCGCCAGCGCGACCACGGCGATGACCTTCACGGCCATCAGCGCGATCTGCGCCGCCTGGCTGTCGTTCTGGAGCCAGCCGAAGCTGATGCCGATGTTCCAGGCCAGCACCAGGTCGAAGAACGGCGTCACCGTCACCACGCCCTTACGGGCGAGGTCGAATACGTTCAGCAGCCACAGCTTCGAGGCCTGATCGGCCACGAGCGTGACCACGGCTGCGAGGATGCCGGCGCGGAGCGGGGTCATGGCCGTCCGATCAGACGCTCACGCCCAACGCCTTCCATTCGCGCAACGCCTTGGCATCGCGCGGGGTGACGTCGGGGTATTCAGGGTCTTCGCCCACCATCGGCGAAATCTTCCAGGAGCGGGCGCATTTGGTGCCGATCGCCTTCTCGACGACGACCGCGACACCGGGCACCGCATCGAGACGGAATGCGGACGCCGGCGCTTCGCCCTCGCGCACCTCGTAGTTCGAGGTGATGCAGATCTCGGCGAGATCGGTGTCGAACAGCGTCGCCAGCATGTCGCGGTCGGCGACATAGATCACCGGCGAGGCTTCCAGCGAAGAGCCGATGTTCTTGGCGGCGCGTTCGAGCTCGAGCGCACCGGTCACGACGCGGCGGACGTTGCGGATCGTCTCCCATTTTGCGGCGAGCTCATCGTCGCGGAGCTTTTCGAGACCTTCAGGGAACAGCGTCAGGTGCACCGAGGGTTCGGCGTCTGGCCTGTACATCCGCCAGGATTCCTCCGCGGTGAAGCTCAGGATCGGCGCCAGCCATTTCAGGACCGAGGCACACAACAGGTCGATCGTCGTCAATGCCGCCTTGCGTGTCAGCGAGGACGGCGGATCGCAATAAAGCGTATCCTTGCGGATGTCGAAATAGAACGCGGAGAGCTCGCTGTTCAGGAAGGCGGACAGGGTCGCGACCACGGTCTTGTAGTCGAACTCCTGATAGGCCTTGCGGATCACGTCGGCTCGCACCGCAAGTTCGTGCAGCATCAGCCGCTCGAGCTGGGGCATCTCGGCAGACGCGACCGCATCGGCCGGCTTGAAGTGATGCAGCGTCCCAAGCATCCAGCGCACGGTGTTGCGCAGCTTGCGGTAGGTCTCGATGGTGTTCTTCAGGATCTCCGGGCCGATGCGCTGGTCGTCGGCATAGTCGGTGGCGCAGACCCACAGGCGCAGGATATCTGCACCCGAATCCTTGATCACCTTCTGCGGCTCGACGGTGTTGCCGACCGATTTCGACATCTTGCGGCCGTTCTCGTCGAGCGTGAAGCCGTGGGTGAGCACGATGTCGTAGGGCGCGCGGCCCCTCGTGCCGGCGCTTTCGAGCAGCGAGGAGTGAAACCAGCCGCGATGCTGGTCGCTGCCTTCCAGATACATCACGGTGTCGGTGCCGCCGTCGATCTTGCGGACGATGTTGCCGAGCTGCGGGAAGTTCTGGCGATCCTCGAGCACGAAGGCGTGCGTGGAGCCCGAATCGAACCAGACGTCGCAGATGTCGTCGACCTTCTTCCAGTCTTCGCTCGCGCGTTCCCTGAGGAAGCGCGCGCGGGCGCCGTCCATGTACCAGGCGTCGGCGCCTTCCTCCATGAAGGCTTCAGTGATGCGCTGGTTGATGGTCTCGTCCTGCAGGATCTCGGCCGAGCCATCGCTCTTCTCGCGCACGAACACGGCAATAGGCACGCCCCAGGCGCGCTGGCGCGAAATCACCCAGTCCGGGCGATTGGCGATCATGCCGTTGATGCGGTTCTCGCCCGACGGCGGCACCCATTGCGTGACCGAGATCGCGTGCAGCGCGCGGGCGCGCAGCGTGTCGCCTTTCTTCGCATGGCCATCCTCGGCGATGTCCTTGTCCATCGCGATGAACCATTGCGGCGTGTTGCGGAAGATCACCGGCTTCTTCGAGCGCCAGGAATGCGGATATTGGTGCTTGAGACGGCCGCGCGCGAGCAGCTTGCCGCCCTCGATCAGCGCCTTGATCACGGCCTCGTTGGCATCGCCCTTCTCGCCCTTGTCGTTGAGCACGCGCTTGCCGGTGAAGCCGGGGGCCTGTGCGGTGTAGGCGCCGTTCTCGTCGACGGTGTAGGGGATGGCGGTATTGATGCCGCGCGCATCGAGCTCGCGGGTATTGGCCATCCAGACGTCGAAATCCTCGCGGCCGTGGCTCGGCGCGGTGTGCACGAAGCCGGTACCGGTGTCGTCGGTGACATGGTCGCCGGCCAGCAGCGGCACGATGAACTCGTACCCTCCGTCGAAACCGCGCAAGGGATGGGCGCATTCGACGACGTCCAGCGTGTCGCCGGGAATGTCGCGCACCTTCTTATAAGACGTGACGCGCGCCTGCTTGAACACCTCTGCGGCCAGCGCATCGGCCAGGATCAGGAGATCACCGTTCTTCGCCCAATTGTCCGCGGGCGCGTCCGTCACCTCAAAAAGGCCGTAGGCGATCTTCGGCGAGAAAGAGATCGCTCGGTTGCCGGGCAGCGTCCAGGGCGTGGTGGTCCAGATTACGACGCTTGCCGAGGCCAGCGCGCCATGCGCGGGCGAGGTGACCGGGAATTTCACCCAGACCATGTCGGAGGTGTAGTCCTCGTACTCGACCTCGGCCTCGGCAAGCGCGGTCTTCTCGACCACGCTCCACATCACCGGCTTGGAGCCGCGATACAGCGTGCCATTGGCCGCGAATTTCATCAACTCGCGAGCGATCTGCGCTTCGGCCGGATAGCTCATGGTCTGATAGGGATGATCCCAGTCGCCGATGATGCCGAGCCGCTTGAACTCCTCGCGCTGCACGTTGATCCAGTGCGTCGCATAGGCGCGGCACTCTTTACGGAACGCCACCATCGCGGTGGAGTCGCGAAAATCCGGCTTCTGCTTGCCCTTTGAGCGGTAGTTCTCCTCCTCGATCTTCCATTCGATCGGTAGGCCGTGGCAGTCCCAGCCGGGCACGTAATTGGAGTCGAAGCCGAGCATCTGCTGGCTCTTGGTCACGACGTCCTTGAGGATCTTGTTCAGCGCGTGGCCGATATGGATGTTGCCGTTGGCGTAGGGCGGGCCATCATGCAGCACGAATCTGGCGCGCCCCTCGGCTTCCTGGCGCAGCCTGTCGTAGAGGCCGATGTCGTTCCAGTATTTCAGGATTTCCGGCTCGCGGTGCGGCAGGCCGGCGCGCATCGGGAATTCGGTCTGCGGCAGGAACAGGGTTTTCGAATAGTCTTTGGAGTCGGACTTTTGCGGCTTATCGGACATGGGGCTGACTGGCTCGGAATGGCGCGGGAACGGATGACGATGCGGGATCGCGGGGTGAAACGACCAAATCCCGGTCTTGCGCCGAGCCTTTAGGCTCAGGCGGAAGCCGGGCCGCTAATCCCTATGATGCGCCGCGCAAACATGGGCACTCCATAGCAGGGGGCTAAGGGAAGCGCAAAAGGTTCGGCGGGCCGGATTGGGCCTCAATCGATCGCCCCAAGCCTCGGAAACGCGTCCGGGGCGGCGGCCAGCATGGTGCGGGCGCGGGCGGAATCGTCGTCCATCTGGCGGATCAGGGCGTCCAGGCTGTCGAATTTCAGCTCCTCGCGGATGAAGCCGATAAAGGCACAGTCGAGCACCTCGCCATAGAGGTCGCCCTTGAAATCGAACAGGAAGATTTCCAGCAGTGGCGCGCCATTATCAAAGGTCGGGCGGCGGCCGAAGCTTGCCACCCCGTCGAGGCGCTCGGCGCCGCGGCCGACCCGCACGGCATAGATGCCATGCTTGAGGCCGCAATTGGCATCGAGGCGGATGTTGGCGGTGGGATAGCCGAGGTCGCGGCCGCGCTTCTCGCCGTGGATCACCTCACCGGTGATGAACCAGGGGGCGCTGAGCATTGTCGTGGCTTCGTCGAGATGCCCTTCGGCGAGCGCGATCCGGATGGCGCTGGAGGACACCGGCCGCTCGTCGATATCGACATGTGGCTGCACGTCGACCTCGATGCCGAGCCGGGGCGCCTCGTTGACCAGCAGGCTCGGCGAGCCGACGCGTCCTTTGCCGAAATGGAAGTCGTAGCCGACCGCAATTCCGCTGACGCCGAGGCGTCCGATCAGGTCATGGTGAATGAAGTCTTGCGCGCTGGTCCCGGCGCGGGATTTGTCGAAGGTCATCACCACGGCGCCGGCGAGCCCGGTGCCGGCCAGGAGACGCAGCTTGGCCGGCTCGTCCGTCAGGCGGAATTGCGGGGTGTTCGGGCTGAAAAATCGCCGCGGATGCGGTTCGAAGGTCAACGCCAGCGCAGGGCGGCCATGCGTCCGGCCCATTTCCAGCGCGGCTGCGATCACAGCGCGATGGCCGAGATGAACGCCGTCGAAATTGCCCATGGCGACCACGGAGCCCCTCAAAATCGCGGAATCCGGCGTGGAGTCGCGGATAACGGTAAAATGCGGGGCCATCAGGGGAATTCTCGAAGCGGCAGGACCTCGCGGACCGTGGCTTGACCGGCCGGATGAAGTCAAGCGGCAGGGGGGCGGCCGCATTGAACATGATTTCAGTCCTTCGGGGGGCGCCCGCGATTAACGCGCTGTTTAACGCCTTGGTGCTAGTCCTTGAAACGTGGAACTGCGGGGCTGGAGCCAGGCAGGTCCGATCGTAATGTTTCCTGGGTATGCGTTGGGGGAGTCGAGATGGCGGTTGATTTGTCGATGTCGGTTCTGGTGGTGGATGACTACAGCACCATGATCCGTATCATCAGGAACCTCCTGAAGCAGCTTGGTTTCGAGAATATCGATGATGCCAGCGACGGTTCGGCTGCGCTGAACAAGATGCGCGGCAAGAAGTACGGGCTCGTAATTTCCGACTGGAACATGGAGCCGATGACGGGTTACGACCTGCTGCGCGAAGTGCGGGCGGATCCGAACCTTGCCACCACGCCTTTCATCATGATCACGGCGGAATCGAAGACCGAGAACGTGATCGCGGCCAAGAAGGCCGGTGTGAACAACTACATCGTCAAGCCGTTCAACGCGGCGACGCTGAAGACCAAGATCGAGGCGGTCTTCCCGGACATGGCGAGCGCGTAAGCGCGCTCAAAGCCATCACCTGAATTCGGAAGGCCCGGGCGCTTGTCCCGGGCTTCTGCGTTGCGTCGTTCCTAAGGAACGACAGAGGTCACCACTTCAATTCGCGCATCAGCGCCTTCGGCGGGTGGCCGAACAATTCCGTCACCGATTTAGGATCGAGCTGGTCGAGACCCTCGAACTCCTCGGCATGGATGCCGCGGGTGACGAACAGGCAGTCGATGCCGAATTCGCGCGCGCCGGTGAGGTCAGTGCGGACGGAATCGCCGATCGCCAGCACCTTCTTCCGGTCGATCATGTGGCCCTGGCGTTCGCCGGCCAGCCGCATCGCGCGCTCGTAGATTGGCCGGTGCGGCTTGCCGTAGAAGATCACCTCGCCGCCGAGCTCGCGATAGAGCTCCGCGATCGCCCCGGCGCAATAGATCAGCCGGTCGCCGCGCTCGACCACGATGTCGGGGTTGGCGCAGACCAGCGTCAGCTTGCGCTCGCGCGCCTTCAGCATCATGCCGCGATAGTCTTCCGCCGTCTCGGTCTCGTCGTCATAGAGGCCGGTGCAGACGATATAGTCGGCCTCTTCGAGCGGCGCGGTCGTCGCATCGAGGCCGCGATAGATCGAGTTGTCGCGCTCGGGGCCGAGCCAGAACATCTTGCTTCCGGGATGCTCGGCGACATAGAGCCGCGTCAAATCACCCGACGAGACGATCGCGTCATAGGTCTCATCCGCGACGCCGAGCTTGCGCAATTGCCGCTGCACGGAGTCGGCCGGGCGTGGCGCATTGGTGATCAGGATCACCGTACCGCCGCGGCTGCGATAGGTGTGCAGCGCCTCGCAGGCTTCGGGGAAGGCTTCCAGGCCGTTATGAACCACGCCCCAGATGTCGCTGAGCACGACGTCGACGCCGCCTACGAGCTCGCGCAGGGTTTCGGCGAAATGCAGCGTGGTCATGATGCGTGCGGCCGATCAGATGCGGCGTGCGAGCGCGGCGTTGCCGGTGCTGACGCGTTGGGCCGGAGACGCGGCTGACGTCGCGCCTGGGCTGGGGGAAGCGGAGCCATTGGATCCCTGAATGTCCTGCGCCTGGTTCGGCGAGGCCCCGCCGGTAGCAGATGCCCCATCCGGCCGCAATGGCCGGGGCGGCGCGAACAGGAAGCCCTGGCCGAACCGCACGTCATAGTCGAGCAGGTCCACCACCGCACGCTCGCCCTCGATCCGTTCGGCGATCAGGTCGATGCCGAAGCGGCCGAGCAGGTCGGAGAGGTCGGACGGGTGGATGTCCGAGGTCGAGGCCTGCCGGGGGTCGAGCAGCAGCGAGGCCGGCACCTTGATGAAGCGCACGCCGCGGTCGGCGAGCTCGCGCGGCTCGATCCTGAGATCCGTGACGTGGTCCATCGAAAAACGGAAGCCGCGCTGGGCGAGCGCTGCGAGATTCTCGGTCTCGGCCGGACCGAGGTTGCGGAAGGTCGACTGCTTGAACTCCAGCACCAGCGACGGCGCCAGCGCCCGGTTGGCCTCGAGGAAGTCCAGGCACTGCGCGAAGCTGGTGGAATTGCCGAGCGTGGAGGCCGCGACGTTGCAGAACACGCCGACATCCTTGTTGCGCACCATCAGGCGCCGCAGCACCTGCACACAGCGCAGCATCACCATGTTGTCGATGCGCCCGATCAGGCCGGAGGCCTCGGCAATGCTGATGAACTCCTCGGCGGCGATCAATTGATCGCGCTCGTCGCGCAGGCGCGTCACGGCTTCGTAAAACCGCACCTTGCGCTGCGGCAGCGTCACCATCGGCTGGAGGAAGATGTCGATGCGGTTCTCGTCGATGGCGTTGCGTAGCGTCGCCAGCATCTGGGGCTGGTTGCGTCCATTGGCGACCTGAACGGGATTGGCGGCCTGGGTCTGGATCACCGGTGGGGCCGGCCTTGGCGGCGGTGCGGGAAGTGGGGGAGGGGCAGCCACCCGCTCCTCGAAGGTTGCAACCAGGTCGAGCGGCGCCTCCGGCTCTATTCTGGCGACCGGAGCGGGGGTCGGTGCCGGCGCGGCGCCGGCCAGCAGATCCTCATGGGTCGATACGGTGGTGGCGAGCTGCCTGACCAGCCCGCCGAGCTCGTTGATCTCGCCGATCACCGATTGGACGCGGTCGGAATTGGTCGAATTGGACGAGGCGATGCGCCCCTCGATCGCCGCCAACCGGCGGCCGAACTCGGCGACCTGGCGGGCGAGGTCGGCGGTGCCGCGCGAGAGGTCGGCGATCTGGCCGCCGACGTCGCTGCGATCGCGCAGCCGCATCGACACCGCGTTGTAGAGGATCAGGAAGGTCAGCGCCGTCAGCGCCACGATCGCGGATTCAGTTCCGCTGATGCCCGCGACCGCGTAGAGCACCAGCCCGAGCGAGGCCGCGACCAGAACCATGCAGATGGCGATGAAGACCGTCGAAATGCGAATCATGCCGCGCGTTACGCCTCAAAGAGCTGACAGCCTCACCGGGAAAACACGGGCCGCTGTGTGACCGCGTCGCGCCTCATGCTTGCCCATGCCGGCATGACCCTAACATCATTGTTGATTCGAGGGGATAGCAGCCTCTTTGCTGTTCATGTCAGTCCAGCCCGGCGAAAGCCCTCGAGGTAGTGCTCGCGGTCGGCGGCGAGCTTGATGGGCATGAATTCGGCGATCCAGGCCAGCGAGACGTTCGGCTGGGCGCGGCGGAGTTCTTTCAGGGCTGCGTGGGCGATCTCCATGTGCCCCGCCATGGCGGCGGCTGCCGTCAGCACCCGGTGCCCGCCCACGAAGTCGCCGCGCTGGCGCAAGGACTCCTGGGCGAGCCGGATGGCTTCCTCGTAATCGCAGCCGAGGTAGCGGGCAAAGGCGGCGATGCCGAAATAGACGGGAGCATAGGGGTCGCGTGGGCTGAGGCGGATCGCCCGCCGCGCAGCCTCGTCGGCATCCTGCCAGCGGCCGCAATAACCGAGCGTCAGGCCATAATAGCCCTGCGCCAGCGCAAAGTTCGGATTGAGCCGCAGCGCGGCCTCGAACTCGGCCAGCGAGTCCTCGAACCGCCGCGCGAACAAATTGACGTGGCCGAGCGCATTATGCGCCCACGCATCCTCGTCGTCCGCGCGGATCGCCGCCCTGGCCGCGCGCTCGGCGGCGGAGATGGCGGTCGCCATCTCCATCCAGCCCATATGCGCCGTGAACATGTAGCTGGTGCCGAGCAGGCCGAGCGCCTTGCCATAGTTCGGGTCGAGCGCGATGGCCTTTTCGAGCAGGGCCTGCGCCACGACATGATCCTGCCGCGTCACACGCCAGTAGTGGGAGAGCGCGCGCATCACGAGATCCCAGGCATCCATGCTGTCGGGCGGCTTGCGCTGGGCGCGAAAGTTTTCCGCCGCGTAGAGCTGCGGCTCGATCGCGGCGACGATCGCTTCCGTGATCT
>NZ_JADPJH010000010.1:535864-571407 GCF_023073315.1 Bradyrhizobium sp. 1
GAAAACGTCGGCCAGTTCGCGGTCGTAGCGTTCGGCCCAGAGATGGCTGCCGGTGGCGACGTCGTTGAGCTGCGCGTTGATGCGGACCCGGTCGCCGTCCTTGCGGACGCTGCCCTCGACGACATAGCGCACGCCGAGTTCTTCCGCGACCTGCCGCAGGTGGACCGCGCGGCCCTTGTAGATGAAGGAAGAGTTGCGCGCGATGACGAAGAACCAGCGTAGCTTCGACAGCGCGGTGATGATGTCCTCGCTGATGCCGTCGGAGAAGTAATCCTGCTCGGCCTCGCCGCTCATGTTGGTGAAGGGCAGCACCGCGATCGCCGGACGATCCGGCAACGGCAATCCCGCCGGTGCGGCGTTGGACGGTCTGGCTGGCGCAGCTTGCGTGGCCGCCGAAGAAAGCTCTGTGACCTCACCTACAAACCGCACGCCCTTGCGTGCGATGGTGCGGATCAGCCGCTGCTCCTCGCCATTGTCGCCAACCGCGCGTCGCGCCGCGTTGATCCGGCTGGTCAGCGTCGATTCCGAGACGACGCGGCCGTTCCAGATCGCGTCGAGCAGATTGTCCCGCGTCACCACGCGCTCGCGGTTACGAACGAGGTAGATGAGGAGATCGAACACCTGGGGCTCGAGCGCGATCAGCGAGTCCGCACGCCGCAATTCGCGTCGCTCGGGGTCGAGCAAAAAATCCTCAAACTGAAACGTCACTCGTCCTCCTCGGCTCCCGCTGGGAAATCAAGGCGCTCTCAGCGTAAAATAACGCCGCTCTCAAGGCCAGCGATGCGCATGCGCCCTATCGTCCCGGCGTTTTCAACCGCAGGAGACTGCCCATGTCGACATCTGCCGCACTCAAGCCAGCCGCACCCGATCTCGCCGCCGTCAAGCAGCGCCAGCACGGCGCCTGGTCGTCCGGCGACTATGCCGTCGTCGGCACCACCTTGCAGATCGTCGGAGAGCAGCTCTGTGAGGCACTCGACATACGCGCCGGCAGCAAGGTGCTGGATGTCGCCGCCGGCAACGGCAATGCGACGCTGGCCGCGGCACGGCGCTGGTGTGACGTCACATCCACCGACTATGTGCCGGAGCTGCTCAAGCGCGGACAGGAGCGCGCGGCGGCGGACCATCTGAAGGTCGAATTCCGCGAGGCGGATGCCGAAGCGCTGCCGTTTGCCGACGCGAGCTACGACGTCGTTGTCTCGACCTTCGGCGTGATGTTTACGCCGGACCAGGACAAGGCGGCCTCCGAGCTTGCGCGGGTCTGCAAATCCGGCGGCAAGATCGGCCTCGCCAACTGGACGCCGCAGGGTTTTATTGGCCAGCTCTTCAAAACCATCGGCAAGCATTTGCCACCGCCAGCAGGCGTGAAGTCGCCGGCGCTCTGGGGCACGCAGGCCCGGCTCGAGGAGATGTTCGGAAGCCAAGCCTCGGAGATATCAGCCGAGCCGCGCATGTTCGTGTTCCGCTATCGCTCGCCGGAGCATTGGCTCGAAATCTTCAAGACTTTCTACGGGCCGACGCTGAAGGCGTTTGCCGCGCTGGACGAGACCGGGCAGGCCGCGCTGAAGCGCGATCTCATGACGCTGCTCGGCGAGTTCAACCATGCCGATGACGGCACGATCGTCGTGCACAGCGAATATCTGGAAGCGGTGATCACCAAGCGCTGAGATGATGTTCGGTCAGGCCGGATGATCTCCGGCCTGACCATGGCCATCAAGACGGCGCAGCGGCGCCGACCGTGTCGGCCGAGACGGCCTCGCGGGTGCCGAGCGGCTTCGGCGGTCCGGTGGTCGTGTCGTGCAGGGTCTGCCGCTCGATCTCCGAGTTCAGCTCGGCCCCGAACATGATCACGATCGCTGACATCCACATCCACGTCATCAGGCCGATCGCAGCCCCAAGCGAACCGTAGGTCGCGTTGTAATTGGCGAAGGCCGAGAGATACCACGATAACAGCGACGACCCTGCGATCCAGAGCAGGGCGGCCGTCATTGCGCCGACGCTCAGCCATTGCCAGCGCGGCGCATCGCGGCTTGGCGCGAAGCGGTAGAGGATCGCGAGCGCTCCGAGCAGGATGACCAGCAGCAGCGGCCAGCGCGCGAGCGCGACGATCAGCTTGGCTTCGGGGGCGATGCCGAGATGATCGAGCGCGAGCGGGAAGGCCACCACGGCGCCGACCATCACCAGAAGGGCCACGATGCCGCCGACCGTGAAGGTCAGGGAAATCAGGTTCAGCTTGATGAAGCTTCGCTTCTCGCGCTCCTCATAGGCGACATTGAGGGCGTCGAAGATGGATTTGACGCCGGCATTGGCGCTCCAGATCGCAAGCCCGAGGCCGAACAGGAAGGCGGTGCCGAGCGCCGTGTTCCCGTTCGAGACCACGCGCGCGACCTGGTCCTCGACGATCTGGAAGGTGCCGGCGGGCAGCATCAATGCGAGCGTCCGGAGATTTGAACTGATGGTCGAGGGATCGGCAAACAGACCGTAAAACGAGACGAGCGCCGTCACGGCCGGAAAGATCGCCAGCAGCCCGAAGAAGACGACGCCGCCGGCGGTCGCGAGCAGACGATCGTCACCGATGCGCTGATAGGTGCGCCAGAAAATATCTTTCCAGCCGGCCCAAGGGATCGCGAACGGGCTTTTCGAACGGCGGCCGTGGCCGGGCTGTGCGACCGCGCGCGTTGGGTTCGTCTCGGATGAATTGGCCTCGCCGTTGCGATGCTCCTGCGGCGGCGCCGACCCGGCCAACCGGAACTCCTGGAGATAGCGCTCGGCCGCCAGCACGAAGATCGCCGTGGACGCCACCAGCACCCAATTGTCAACTTGGCCGGACTGTCGCGCCGGCACGTCAGGCATCCGATCTCATATCGGTCGCCGACCTTCGCCCCTGACGCCTACGGCGGGCTGCGGTGACACTGACCAGCCCGAGCGCGGCGAGCATCAGACCGAGCTGCACGGGGCGGCGGCCGCGAACCGGCCAAACCTTGCTGCCGTCGTGTCCCTCGCCCGGCGCGAGGGGTGCGAGCGGAATGTTCGTTGCGACCTCTTTGACGGCCTGCTTGACTGTTCCGCGCGGAATGCGAGGGGTGGTGATCGCCACGCGGAGGCGGCTGGCGAGCGGCACGATCGGTTTCGCCTTGCGCCTCATCTGACCCATGGCCAAGCCGGCACAGGCGGCGGCTAGCACCAGCAGCACAGCGCCGGCGGCGCCGAAGCCCCAAAATTGTCCGTAGCTGATCGCGACCCAGCGGTACAAGGCAATGAGGCCGACGAAAAAGGCTGCGACGACGAACAAACCAGCCACGGCCAGCAGTCCGGCCGCAACGGCGTAGGATGTCGCACGTCCGGTAGCCTCGGTTGTGCGGTCGCGCAGATAGGAGTGCGTGGCACGCTTGAGGTGGTTGATCTTGAGCGCCATGCCGGCGCGCAGCAATTCGCCTGATGGCGCAAGCATGCGGAACATCCTCCGAGCAAGAATTCGTCGGGGATGAACGTGGCGGAATTTGACTTGTTCCGAGGATTCCGAGGCGGTGCACTTCTTGCGGATCAGCCGAGATCGGCGGCCGAAATCCAGAACACCTCGCCCTCGGAGTCTTCGGTATCCAGCCAGAGCAACGGCAGTTCCGGAAACGCCTCGTCGACCAGGTCGCGGCCGCGGCCGATCTCGCAGATCAGCCCGCCATCCGGCGTGAGATGATCGGGTGCGTCGCGCAGGATCCGGCGGACCACGTCGAGACCGTCGGCCCCGCCGTCGAAGGCGAGTTTTGGCTCGGCCCGGCATTCCGGCGGCAGCGCGGCCATGCCTTCGGCATCGACATAGGGCGGGTTGGTGATGATCAGGTCGTATTTGTTGCCGCCGAGCGGGGCGAACAGATCGCCACGATGGAGCGTGATCCGTTCATCGAGCCCGTAATCGCCGACATTGCGTGTGGCAACCTCGAGCGCGCCCTTGGAGATGTCGACGGCGTCGACCGCGGCAATCGGGAAATGATGCGCGGCGAGGATGGCGAGACATCCCGAGCCGGTGCAGAGATCGAGCACGCGCTCGACCGCCGTGGGATCGTCGATCAGCGCGCCGGCGCCTTCTTCGCCGCCAAAATGCGACTCCAGCAGTTCGCCGATGAAAGAGCGCGGAACGATGACGCGTTCGTCGACATAGAACGGCAGGCCGCGCATGTAGATCTTGTTGACGAGATAGGCGGCTGGTTTGCGCGTGGCGACGCGCTGATGGATCAGGTCGAGGATGGTCTTGCCCTCCGCGGCCGTGACGCGGGCGTGGGCAAAACCCTCGAACTGGTCGGGATTGAGATGCAGCGCTTCGCCGATCAGGAAGGCGGCTTCCGAAACCGGATCGGTCGTGCCGTGGGCAAAGGCGAGCTTTGCTTCAACGAAGCGGCTCACCGCATAGCGGACGAAATCAAGCAGCGTGAGCAGCTCGCCGCTGGCCACTTTCGCAAGCTTTGGCGCGGCGCGGCCGCGCGCGGTCTTCTTCGAAACTCTTGCCATCAGGATTTCGTCCAGCGTGCGGCGGCCGCATCGTCACGGGCGTGGGCCTCGACCCAGCCGGTGCCGGTGGCGCTCTCTTCCTTTTTCCAGAACGGCGCGCTGGTCTTGAGGTAATCCATCAGGAACTCGGCTGCCTGGAACGCGGCCTGGCGGTGCTGCGACGCCGTCAGCACCAACACGATGTTCTGGCCGGGCATGAACCGGCCGACGCGGTGGATGATGGTGACGCCGTTGAGCGGCCAGCGCGATGTGGCTTCGTCGGCATGGCGCTTGATCTCGTCTTCCGCCATGCCGGGATAATGTTCGAGCGTGAGCGCCGAGACCTTCGCGCTGTCGTCGTCCGCGCGGCAGATGCCGGAGAAGCTGACGACCGCGCCGATGTCGGTCCGGCTTTTGGTGAGCACCGCGATCTCGCGCGCGATGTCGAAATCATCTTGCTGGATGCGGACGGTGATGGAACAGCTCATGGCCTAGCCGCCGGTCATCGGCGGAAAGAACGCGATCTCGCGTGCGCCCGCGATCGCGGCGTCCGATTTGACGTGGGTATGGTCGATCGCGGTGCGGATCACCTTCGGCTTCTCGAAGGCGTAGGCATAGGCTTCGCTCCGGCCGGACAGCCAGGCGATCAGCTCCTCCACGGTGCGCACGGTCGCGGGCGGCTCGATGGTTTCTTCCGCCTTGCCGACGCGCTCGCGCACCCAGGCGAAATACTTCACCTTCATCCCTCATCCTCCTTGATGAGGTGATGAATGCCGGCCCGGAAATAGTCGTAGCCGGTGTACATGGTCAGGATCGCCGAGGCCCACAGCAGCGCCAGTCCGATCATCGAGACCATGGGCAACACCTCGTCGCCGGCCGGGCCGGCGAGCAGGAAGCCGATGGCGATGAGCTGGACGGTGGTCTTCCACTTGGCGAGCTTGGTGACGGGAACGCTCACCCGCAGCGCGGCCAGATATTCGCGCAAGCCCGAGACCAGGATCTCGCGGCACAGGATCACGATGGCGGCCCACAGCGACCAGCCATGGATGATGCCGTCGGCGGCCAGCATCAGCAGGCAGGAGGCGACCAGCAGCTTGTCGGCGATCGGATCGAGCATCCGGCCGAACGCCGATTGCTGATTCCAGATTCGCGCGTAATAGCCGTCGAGGTAATCGGTCACTGCTGCCGCGATGAAGATGGCGACCGCGACCCAGCGCAACCACAGCGGCTGATCCAGGATCGACTGTGCATAGATGCACCCGATCACGACCGGGATCGCGGCGATCCGGCCATAGGTCAGGAGATTCGGGAGGGACATCGCGCGGCTGGTCGTCCCTCGTGTCGTGGCGATGTTCATCCGTCCTACCAATACCGCTCAAGCCTGAAGGTCAACCGTCCGCTCCCAAATGGGGTGCGGGATGCGACGACCATATGACTACCGTCCCCTAAGTTCACCCCGGCTGGGGATGGAAATATTCGAAAATCCTGCGGGCGCTCTCGGCGCTCACCCCCGGAACCTTGCCGAGATCGGCAATCGAGGCCCGTTCGATCTCCTTCAGGGTTCCGAAATGATGCAGCAAGGCACGTTTGCGTGACGGGCCGATGCCCGCAATCTCCTGCAAACCGGCCTCGCGGATGTCCTTCTTGCGCAGCTTGCGGTGCGAGCCGATGACGAAGCGGTGGGCCTCGTCCCGCAGGCGCTGGATGAAATAGAGCACGGGGTCGCGCGGCTCCAGCTTGATCGCCTCGCGCTCCGGCATGAACAGGGTCTCGCGGCCGGCATCCCGGTCCGGCCCCTTGGCGACCGACATCAGCGACACCTGGGTCAGGCCGAGATTGGTAAAGATCTCCCGGACGGCGTTGAGCTGGCCGCGGCCGCCGTCGATGATGACGAGGTCGGGCCATTGCGGGAAATCGTCGTCCTTGGTTTTGGCCGCGCCCTCCTCGGGTGGGTTGATCAGGCGCTTGAAGCGGCGTTCCAGCACCTCGCGCATCATGGCGAAGTCGTCGCCCGGCGTGATCCCTTCCGACTTGATGTTGAACTTGCGGTACTGGTTCTTCACGAAGCCGTCGGGGCCGGCGACGATCATGGCGCCGACCGCGTTGGTGCCCTGGATGTGGCTGTTGTCGTAGACCTCGATGCGCTTGGGCGAATGGGGCAGGCTCAGCGTAGCGGCTATGGCGTCGAGCAGGCGGCTCTGCGTCGCGGTATCCGCGAGCTTGCGGCCGAGCGCCTCGCGCGCATTGGTCAGCGCGTGGGCGACGAGCTCCTTCTTCTCGCCGCGCTTGGGCGTCGTGACCTCGATCTTGCGGCCGGCCTTGATCGACAGCGCGTTCGCAAGCAGCTCGCTCTCCTCGATCTCGTGCGAGAGCAGGATGTTCTTTGGCGGCGGCTTGTCGTCGTAGAACTGGGCAAGGAAGGATCCCAGCACTTCTTCCGGCGTATAGGTCTTTTCCGCGCGCGGGAAATAGGCGCGGTTGCCCCAGTTCTGGCCGGTGCGGAAGAAGAACACTTCGACGCAGGAGAAGCCGCCTTCCTGGTGGATCGCGAACACGTCGGCTTCTTCCACCGTGCGCGGATTGATGCCCTGCTGCGACTGGATCGCCGACAGCGCGGCGAGGCGGTCGCGGTAGAGCGCCGCGGTCTCGAATTCGAGCTCGCCGGCCGCCTTCTCCATCTCGCCGGCAAGTTCCTGCTTCACCGCCTGGCTCTTGCCGGAGAGGAAGTCGCTCGCCTCGCGCACCAGCGTCGTATAGCCGGGGAAGTCGATCTCGCGGGTGCAGGGCCCGGCACAGCGGCGGATCTGGTAGAGCAGGCAGGGCCGCGAGCGGCTCTCGAAGAAGGAATCGGTGCAGGAGCGGATCAGGAACGCGCGCTGCAACGCCGTGATGGTGCGGTTGACGGCGCCGGCGGAGGCGAACGGGCCGAAATAGCGCCCGGGCCGCGACTGCGCGCCGCGGTGCTTGAGGATCTGCGGCGCCCAATGGTCGCCGGTGATCAGGATATAGGGAAACGATTTGTCGTCGCGCAGCTGCACGTTGAAGCGCGGCCGCAGCTGCTTGATGAGGTTGGCTTCCAGCAGCAGCGCTTCTGTCTCGGTGTTGGTCGAGACGATCTCCACGGTCACCGTGGCCGCGATCATGCGCAGGATGCGCGCCGGCTGCGGCGCACTCTGGCGCGCGTAGTTGGACAGGCGCTTTTTGACGTTCTTGGCCTTGCCGACATAGAGCACGTCGGCGTTCGCACTGAGCATGCGATAGACGCCGGGCGAGGTCGGGGCGAGCCGGACCGCGCGCTCGATCGCCTCGTGACCGGTTGCGAGCGGCTCCTCGCCGACGGCGCCGCTCTCTTCCAGGATATCAGGCAGCAGCGCATCGTCCTCGTCGTCGCCGCCTGCTGCCGCGGGATCGACGTCCGGCGCCGCCGGCGCCTCGGGCGGGGCGTCGGTCGCAGCAGTTCGCGGCGCCTTGCGCGCGCGGTCGTCCGGATCGTCGGTGGAATCGTGAACCATGGTGCGAATTTAGGCGCTGGGGGTGCGGATTTGAAGTTCCGGCCATGCGGCACGCACAGGATGGCGGCGCAGTTCCCGGTAACGCTTGCTTAAGCCTGTTAACAGCGCGGTAACCCGGCTTAACAGGCCTTTAACTTAAAACTCTCGATAAATCTTACGCGAAAAAGTGGTGGTTTCGTAACCATGCGGTTTTGCCTCGCGCGGCGGCGCAGGCATCGCACGGGTTACGGCAGTTGCGTTGGAGAGTACCGATGAAGAGGTTCGTTGTGGGCGCAGCCGCGTTGGTTGCAGCCGGCTGGACAGCTTCGGCAGGCGCCGCGGATATGAATTACGGGCAGCGCGCGCCCTATACCGTCAATCAGCCGCTCAACGCCTATAGCTGGGCGGGCCCGTATCTCGGCGCCAATCTCGGCTATGAGTGGGGCTCGGTCAGCAGCAATCCCGCAAAGCCGTCGGGCTTCGTCGGTGGCGTGCAGGCCGGCTACAATTTCCAGAGCGGCCCATGGGTGTTCGGCGTCGAGGGCGATATCCAGGCCGCCGGCGCCGACGATACTTTCGCGCCGTGGAAGTTCTCCAATCCCTGGTTCGGCACCCTGCGTGGCCGTGCGGGCTACAGCTTCAGCAACGTGTTGGTCTACGGCACCGCGGGTCTCGCCTTCGGCGAGCTGCGTTCGCAGACCTTCGGCTGGACGGAATCGCACACCAGCGCCGGCTGGACCATCGGTGCCGGCGCGGAAGTGGGCTTCGCGCAGAACTGGAGCGCCAAGCTCGAATATCTCTACATCGATCTGTCGACGAGCCAGTTCGCAATTACAGGCGTGTCAAACGGCTATAGCGCCAGCGTTGTGCGCGCAGGCGTGAACTATCACTTCTGATAGCTGAAGAAGAAAAGACCGGACTACAACTTCCCGGCCGCTCGCGGCCGGGATTTTTTTGCGCCAGGTGTTCGCGTTGAAAATGCGCTAGGAGAGGATGACTAAGTTGACCGCCTTAGGTCCCTTCCCCTTCTTGTCCGGCTCGACTTCGAAAGTAATGCGCTGTCCCTCGGCAAGGTCCTTTAGTCCCGCCCGCTCCACAGCAGTAATGTGGACGAAAACATCGCGACCACCGTCATCCGGTTTGATGAAGCCGTAGCCGCGCTCGCCGTTGAAAAACTTAACCGTTCCCGTCATGGCCATCGGGAAACTCCCCCTCATTGCTCCTCCGTCGCGACGCAGACTCACGTCACGACATGACCGGGCCTTACGAAGCCCGGGAGAGCTGGCCATCCTTGGGCGGGCCTTATCGGCCCGGTTGGATCTTTCTTAGGCCTTCACTCCGCCGCAACCATTCGCGGAAGCGGAACGTAAAGCCAGTCACGGAAGCAGCATAATACGGTTCTTTGCAGATTGACTACCGCTACTGCATATTTTTCCCAAGAATGCCGGAGTGTTACGGCCTCGGCACCTCTAATCGGAATCTGGCAGCGCCGCCTTGTCCGAGCGGCATTTCCAGTTCGGGCAAGATGGTCTTCAGCTCGCCTTGCAATGTGTAGGGCGGATTGACGATCAGCAGCCCGGCCGAGGTGAGGGCTGCGCCATCGATTTGCGGCGCGACACTGAATTCGAGACGCAAGCAATTCCCCGGCGGCTTTGCTGCGGCTGCGAGCCGCGCCACTGTTTGCACCAGCGTGTCGGTGGCGCGGCGACTTTTGGCGGGATACCAGATTACATAGATACCGGTCGGCCATTTGGTGAAGGCGGCCGAGAAGGCCTCGGCCAGCCGTTCGAACTCGTCCTTTGCCTCGAACGGCGGATCGATCAGCACAAGGCCGCGCCGCTCCTTCGGCGGTACGAAGGCCGGCAGCGCCATCCAGCCGTCGAGATCGACCACGCGGGCCTGTTCGTCGTGGCGCAGCAAGCCGATCAACGCTTTCCGCGCCTTCGGCTCGAGTTCGCAGGCGACGAGGCGGTCCTGCGGCCGCATCAGGCCGCGCGCGATCAGCGGCGAGCCCGGATAGGCCTTGAGTTCGCCCTTCGGATTGAAGGCGCGCACGATGTCGAGATAGGGTTTTGTCAGCGCCACGCTCTCGTTCGACAGGCGCGCCTGCATCAGCCGCGCAATGCCGGTCAGCCACTCGCCGCTGCGCTGCGCCTCGTCGCTTTCGAGATCGTAGAGCCCGGCGCCGGCATGGGTGTCGATGACGCGGAACGCCCCCGGCTTGTCCTGGAGATAGGTGATGATGCGCGCCAGCACGATGTGCTTGATGACATCGGCGAAGTTGCCGGCATGGAAGGCGTGGCGATAGTTCATGGGATAGGACTACGTTGTTTTGCGTGATCCTAACCCCTTGTCATTGCGAGCGCAGCGAAGCAATCCAGAATCTTTCTGCGGAGACAGTCTGGATTGCCCGTCGCAAGAGCTCCTCGCAATGACGGAGGCTGGAGGAACTACCCACCTCTGATCGGCGGCATCGTCAGCTGGTCGCGGCGGCAGGCGCGGCGGTCGATTTCCTCGCAGGCGCGGAATTGCAAATCCTTGCTGAGGCAGATGCGGACCTCGGAAAGTCGAGTCCGGTTGCAGGTGACCGAGACGGCGGCATTGCTCAGGCCCGGATTGGCCTTGATGAAGGCCTCCTCGACGTCTGCAGGCGCCACGGTCTTGGCCTGCGACAGGTCGAGATACTCGGCCGGAATCTTGATCGCGGCGCGCGCTTTCCGGATCGTCTCGAAATAATTGCGGTCGGTCAGCCCGGAGCAGGTGCCGTGCTTGTCCCATTCGTTGAAGATCAGGCCCGGCGCCGGCATCAAGTCGAGCATCGAGGAGACGATGTTGCGATTGAGCCGCGGCGACGGCCGCTGGCAATATTCCGGAAAACCGTTCTCATATTGCGGCCACAGCCCGTGCACCACGAAAGCGTAGGGCCGCCCGCTGCACTGAACCTGGGAGCGGCCGCCGCGCTCGGCCGCCTCTTCGCAGAACGAGGGCGACCAAGACAGCGACAGGACATAGAAATCGAATTCGCCGGGGGCGTTCTGCCGCCTGTCCTGGCCTTTCGCGCCGCCCGCCAGCGCGACCAGGACAAAGGTCAGCGAGATCATCAGGCGGGAAAACGAGTGCAATCTAAAATCAAACATGGCGACGCCCCTCAACTAGACTGTGCAATAAGCCTAGCAGGCAACAAGAACATTTCAAGAACAAATTTCGGGCGGCAACCTGTCGGCCGCTTGATCAGCTCGAATCAGGGCTTTTCGAATCAGGGTTTGGCGGCGCGGCAGGCCGGATTGTAGGCCCAGTTGCGGTCGAGGCCGACCACGCACCATTCGACGCCCTGGCCGTAGCCCGCGAAGCCGCCATCCTCGACGATCGAGAAATGCACCTTGCGCATCTTGCCGTCAGTGAGCATGGCCTCGCCGGTGCAAAAGCGGCGAGGAATGTTGTCGGACTGCCAGGGCCGGAACGCGACCTCGTGAACGGCGGCGAAGCCGGTGATCTTCAACGAGGAATTCCAGAACGAGCTTTCCTTCTCCCAGAACTGCGTGGCGATCGTCGGCAGCGCCTTGTCGCAATCGGCGACGGCGCCGTCATAGCGCGGCCCGCTCAGCCAGAAGTTCAGCTCCAGCGGATTGGCGGCCCTGGCCTCACCGAGCGAGAGCGCCCCGAACATGAGGCCGAGTATGGCGGCAAAGCGGAGCGATTTCAGGGAGAGGGCGCGCATGGGCAATCCAGACAGCATGATCTGCGAGGGTCGGACGGTGCCGCGAAGGCCGGGCGGGGTCAAGTGCAGCGCGGCAACACTTCGCCAGGAGTTGACCATAACGTCGCGGCCGACAGGGCATCAGTTCTTTTCACTTCCGTCCCGGCACCGTAAACTGGCCCCAACCAATTGGAGTAACGGGAATGCGAATCATTGCGGCCGCGGGCCTTTTTGCCGGCCTGGTTGTCTCGGCTATGACGGCGAGCCAGCCGGCGCGCGCCGATCTCCTTCCGGTGCCTCCGTTCAAGGGCAACGACACCGGCGGCATCATCGCTTATTCGATGGCGACCCAGACCGATGCACGGCAGGTCGCGGTCGATCACTGCGCGCGCTACGGCAAGGTCGCCAAATTCCTCGCGGTGCAGGCCTATGAGGGCGGCTACATTTCGTTCTCCTGCCGCTGGGTGCCCTATGGCGCCGCCGACCAGCCGATCCGCACGTTGTACTGAGGCGCTTTCGTAACCTCGCAATCTCTCAGCCGGGAGCTTCCCACATGACGCGCAAACTCGCTTTGCTCGGCTCGGCCTTCTGCCTTGTCTTGTCGGCAGGCAGCGCCAGCGCCGACGATCTGCCGGTACGCAAGGCCGGCCTGTGGGAATTGAAGATGGTCAGGAGCGGCTCGGCGATGCCGGAGATGACCATGCAGCATTGCACCGACGAGACCGTCGACAAGGAGATGAGCAACAACGTCTCCCCGATGGCCAAGCAGATCTGCGCCAAGCAGGACGTCAAGAAGACCGCGACCGGCTATGTCAGCGATTCCGAGTGCAACGTCGCCGGCATCAGCACGACCTCGCATGCCGAGATCACCGGCGATTTCAACTCGGCCTACACGGTGAAGACCTCGTCGCACGCGCAAGGCGGTGCGGCCGGCGCGGCTGGCCACGATACCGCCATGACCCTTGAAGCGAAGTGGCTGGGCGCCTGCAAGCCGGAGCAGAAGCCCGGCGACATCGTGATGCCCGGCGGCTTCAAGATGAACGTGCGCGACATGGACAAGCTGAAGGCGCTGCTGCCGAAGTAAGGCGTGCTCGTAGCGCCGGATGGTATTTCCCTCTCCCCACAAGGGGGCGGGGAAAAAGACGCCTACACGGGTATCCGCACGCTGGCCTTTAATCCCCCCATCGGGCTGTCGCCGAGGGTGATGTCGCCGCCGTGCGAGCGGGCGATGTCGCGGGCGATGGCAAGGCCAAGGCCGGTGCCGCCTTCGTCCTGGTTGCGGGCGTTGTCCAGCCGCAGGAACGGCTTGAACACTTCTTCGCGCAGATGAGCGGGAATGCCGGGGCCGTCGTCGTCGATCGTCACGGTCAAATAACGGTGATCGCGCTGGCCGGTGATGGCGATGGTCTTGCCGTAGCGCGCCGCGTTGGTGACGAGGTTGGCGAGGCAGCGCTTGAACGAGGCCGGCTTCACGGTGACCACGGGCAGGCCATGGAAGGCGACGGTGGCGGTATGGCCGTGGCGCTCGGCGTCACTGCGCAGCTCCTCGAGCGCCTGCGACATGTCGGTCGGCTGCGACTGCTCGCCGGAATCGCCGCGGGCAAAGGCGAGGTAATCCTCCAGCATCATCGACATCTCGTCGACGTCCTTGCGCATGCCCTCGAGCTCGGGGCTGTCGCCGATCAGCTCCAGCTCGAGCTTGAATCGGGTCAGTATCGTGCGGAGATCATGGCTGACGCCGGCGAGCATCGCGGTGCGCTGCTCCATCGTGCGCTCGATGCGCGATTTCATTTCGAGGAAGGCTATCGACGCGCGCCGCACCTCGCGCGCGCCGCGCGGCCTGAAGTTCGGCGCTTCGCGGCCCTTGCCGAAACTTTCCGCGGCATCGGCAAGCCGCAGGATCGGCTTGATCTGGTTGCGCAGGAACAGCACTGCGACAATCAGCAGGATCGAGGACGTGCCGACCATCCAGAACAGGAAGATTTCCGAGTTCGAGGCATAGGCGGCGCTGCGCTGCGCGAACACCCGCATCACGGCGTCGTCGAGCTGGATACGGATCTCGACGAGATTGGAGCGGCCGACCGTGTCGATCCAGAACGAGCGGCCGATCTGGCGGCCGAGCTGCACCGACAGCGTCTGGTCGAGTAGCGAGAAGAACGGTTTTGGTCCCGGTGGCGGCATGTCGCCGGCGGGCAGGAAGTCGACGACGAGGCCGAGGCGCTGCTGCGCGATGCGGCGGATCTCGTTGCGATCCTTGTCCTGCGGATAGCCCTTGTAGACGTCGATCAGCGCGGCGATGTCCTGCACCACCGCGGCCGACAGGCGCCGCGTCACCGTGTTCCAGTGCCGCTCCATGAACACGAAGGCGACGACCGATTGCAGGATCACCATCGGCACGATCATGATCAGCAGCGCCCGGGCGTAGAGGCCGGTCGGCATCCAGCCCTTGAACGCGTTGCCCATCCAGCCATTGGCGGCGGAGACGCGGCCGGCCGCGCTCTTCAATAGCGTCAGGCCGGTATCGATCGTGCTCATTGGTCGCGCTTCACTGATTTATGGCGAGGCTACCAGCCGGTAGCCGATGCCGCGCACCGCCTGGAGGAACAGCGGATTGGCCGGATCGGTCTCGATCTTGCGCCTGAGGCGATTGATCTGCACGTCGACGGCGCGCTCGTTGACGCTGCCGTTGCCGGTCAGCGCGCTGCGCGGCACGGTCTCGCCGGGTGTCTCCGAGAGAATCCGCAGCATCTCGCGCTCGCGGTCGGTGAGGTGGATGACCTCCTCGCCCTGGCGCAATTCGCCGCGTTCGAGATGGTAGACGTAGGGACCGAAGACGATCTTCTCGATCGCCGCGGTTTGCGGCGGCGGGGCGGCGCGCTTGAGGATGTTGTTGATGCGCAGCGCAAGCTCGCGCGGCTCGAACGGCTTTGCGACGTAGTCGTCGGCGCCGATCTGGAGCCCCTCGATGCGGGCTTCCGCTTCATGGCGCGCCGTCAGCATCACGATCGGGACCGAGGAAGACGTGCGGATGAAACGGGCGAGATCGAAGCCGGTCTCGCCGGGCATCATGACGTCGAGGATCAAGAGATCGAAATGCAGACCCAGCAGCTTCGAGCGCGCATCGCCGGCGCTTGCCGCGGTGGTGACGCGATAGCCTTCGCTGGCGAGGAAACGCGACAACAGATCGCGGATGCGGCGGTCGTCGTCGACCAGCAGCAGATGCGGAGCATCGTCGGCCGGTTCGACCGGCGGGCGGGCGAGCGTGGCAGCGAACGGCACGATCACTCCTTTCCGTCTTGATTGACGGTGGTGGCGAAGATCGTCTCGAGCACCTTGTCCGGATCCTCGCGGTCGATCATCGCGCGCAGGAAGCGCTTGACGGTCTCGGCATCCTGCGGCGCCATCTCGGCAAGCGCCTTGGTGATCCGCGTGGTCTGGAGACCTGCAAGCTTCTGCACCAGCGCCTCGCCCTTCGGCGTCGCGTAGAGCAGGCGCTGGCGGCGGTCATTGTCGCCGGTCTTCTGCACGATATAGCCCTCGTCCAGCAGCTGCTTGAGCACCCGGCCGAGGGACTGTTTTGTAATGCGCAGGACGTCGAGCAGATCGGCGACCTTGAGGCCGGGATAGCGAAAGACGAAATGCATGACCCGGTGGTGGGCCCGGCCGAAGCCGAACGCCTCCAGCTCCTGGTCGGGATCGCCGACGAAGTCGCGATAAGCGAAGAACAGCAGCTCGATGATATCCCAGCGCAAATTGCCTCCTTCGCCTGCGGCCGGCCTTGGCTCGACAGCGTCTTGAGAGGGAGTCGCGAAATTTATGTCAGGCATATTGACGTATCTTGGGTTCAATGTTACAAAACGATCAGTCCGCACGAAATTTTAGATCGTTTCGTGTGGGCTGGCAGTTCTAGGAGCGGCCGGGGTAAGCCGGACAGGCGACGACGGCCGAAGCAGATCTACCGTGCGATTGTCGAGCGGCATTTCGGCAAAACATACTGGACTTCTGCCTTCCGCAAAAGCATGTCCTCCGCGGACATGCTGGCCACGGAAACCGGCCGTAACAAGGCTGGCGGCGGTCCGGCCAGAAACCACATCAAGCCAGCCGGGCCCGAACAGGGTCGGCAGGCGCCAGAACAGCGCCGCCACCGGCAGCGGGAGGCCTAAGGACATGAGCATGAAATTCGACATCCAGCCCGCATCCAATCCAGTCCCCGAGAAGGACCGCGTCGCCAAGCTGGTGGACCCCGGCTTCGGCCGGGTCTTCACCGATCACATGGCGGTCGTCCGCTACAACCAGGCCAAGGGCGGCTGGTATGAGGCCCGCGTCGAGGCGCGCTCCAACTTCCAGCTCGATCCCGCCGGCGCCGTCCTGCACTACGCCCAGGAAATCTTTGAGGGCCTCAAGGCCTACAAGCGCGACGATGGTGGCGTGAACCTGTTCCGTCCCGACGCCAATGCGCGGCGCTTCAAGGACTCCGCCGACCGCATGGCGATGGCGCAGATCCCCGAGGACGTCTTTATCGAGGCGGTCGAGCAGGTCGTGCGCATCGACCGCGCCTGGATGCCGGGCGGCGAGGGCAGCCTTTATCTGCGGCCCTTCATGATCGCGAGCGAGACCTTCCTCGGCGTCAAGCCGTCGTCCGAATATATTTTTGCGGTGATCGCTTCGCCGGTCGGCTCCTATTTCAAGGGCGGCCCCGCGCCGGTCTCGATCTGGGTCTCGGAGAACTACACGCGCGCTGCGATCGGCGGCACCGGTGCCGTCAAGTGCGGCGGCAATTATGCCGCGAGCCTGCGCGCGCAAGCCGAAGCGATCCAGCACGGCTGCGACCAGGTCGTCTTCCTCGATGCGGTCGAGCGCCGCTATATCGAGGAGCTCGGCGGCATGAACGTGTTCTTCGTGTTCGACGACGGCTCGCTGTCGACGCCGCCGCTCGGCACCATCCTGCCCGGCATCACCCGCGATTCCATCATCGCGCTCGCCCGCGATGCCGGAAAGACCGTGCGCGAGGAACCGTACACGCTCGACCAGTGGCGCAAGGATGCGGCCAGCGGCAAGCTCAAGGAAGCGTTCGCTTGCGGCACCGCGGCCGTGATCTCGCCGATCGGCAAGGTGCGCTCGGTCAGCGGCGATTTCGACATCAGCGGCGGCACCGCCGGCCCCGTCGCCATGGGCCTGCGCAAGCAACTCGTCGATATCCAGTACGGCCGCACCAACGATCCCCACAACTGGATCAGGAAGCTGGATTGAGATCTCGTGTCCCGGACGCGCTGCAGCGTGGAACGCTGCTGCGCAGAGCCGGGACCCATCTCGCCGCAGATGGACCCCGGATCAGCAGCGCACCACGCCGCCAAGAGGCGGCGCGCTGCGCAGCATCCGGGGAACGCTGGCTGGCATCGGCGCCATGAACGCACCGCTGTGATCACGCGACAAAGCCCAATACCTTGAGGCATCCTGGACAGCGATCATGGCTAAACTCCCCCAGCCCCTGAAATGGGTCATTCTTGCCGTCGTTACCGGCATCTCCGTCTTCGGCATCCTGACCATTGGCCCCACGCACGAGGTCGCAGCGGATGACCACTCGCCGATCGTCGATGTGCGCACCACCGATCCCGAGATGAACACCGCGATCGCACGCGCCCGCGGCACGCTCCCCATTTTCTGGGCCTCCTATGAATCGCCCAAACCGTCGGAGAGCGGGCATTCCCTGAAAGTGCGCTTTTCGACCCGCCGGGGCGGCGAGCACATCTGGATCGCCGAGGTGAAGAAGCAGCCCGACGGCACCTATTCGGGCCTGTTCGCCAACGAACCGCGTGATCTGCCCGGCAAACGGGCGGGCGACGAGGTCAAGTTCGTTGAAGCCGACATCTCGGACTGGATGTTCATGCGCAACGGCAAGATCGTCGGCGGCGAAACCATCAAGCCGACACTGAAGTCATTGCCGAAAGCGGACGCCGATGCCCTTCGGGCGCGGATGGAGCAGCCGTAGGGGGGAAGCCAGCGGTTGCCGCTTCGCGCCCTGGCTGGTAAACGCCCGCATGGCCGAAAAACCCAAAAAACCGCAGAAACTGAAGGCGCGCCTGCCGCGTGGGCTCGAGGATCGCGATCCCGCCGCGATCCGGGCGACGCGCGAGATGGTCGAGAAGATCCGCGCCGTCTACGAGCTCTACGGGTTCGAGCCCGTGGAAACGCCGGCGATGGAATACACCGACGCGCTCGGCAAATTCCTGCCCGACCAGGATCGTCCCAACGAGGGCGTGTTCTCGTTCCAGGATGACGACGAGCAGTGGATCAGCTTGCGCTACGATTTGACCGCGCCGCTGGCGCGCTATGTCGGCGAGCGATACGGCACCGACGGTCTGGTCCTGCCCTATCGCAGCTACCGCGTTGGCTACGTCTTCCGTAACGAGAAGCCCGGCCCCGGCCGCTTCCGCCAGTTCATGCAGTTCGACGCCGACACGGTCGGCTCGGCAACGCCGGCGGCGGATGCCGAGATCTGCATGATGGCGGCGGACACGATGGAAGCGCTGGGCATCGCGCGCGGCTCCTATGTCGTGAAGGTCAACAACCGCAAGGTGCTCGATGGCGTTCTGGAAGCCATCGGCCTCGGCGGTGACGAGAACGCAGGCCGCAGGCTGACCGTGCTGCGCGCCATCGACAAGCTCGACAAGTTTTCCGCCGACGAAGTGCGCAAGCTGCTCGGCCCCGGTCGGTGGGATGGCGGTGAAGAAGGCAAGGGCGACTTCACCAAAGGCGCTAACCTGAGCGAAGCCGAGGCCAACGTTGTTCTCGCCATCACTAGGCCGCGCGACGATTGGAAAGAGGCGATTGCTGCCGCAGAGACCTACCTCGCCAAGAGCGAAGTCGGTCAGGCCGGTGTGAGCGAGCTGGAAGAAATCGCAAAACTGGTGACGGCGTCGGGCTACGGCGCGGATCGCATCAAGATCGATCCCTCCGTCGTGCGCGGTCTCGAATATTACACCGGTCCCGTCTATGAGGTCGAACTGCTGCTCGAGACCAAGGACGAGAAGGGCCGCCCGGTACGCTTCGGCTCGGTCGGCGGCGGCGGGCGCTATGACGGGCTCGTCTCGCGCTTTCGCGGCGAGCCGGTGCCGGCGACCGGCTTCTCCATCGGAGTCTCGCGCCTGCAGGCCGCGCTGACCTTGCTCGGCAAGCTCGACACGCGGCCCGAATTCGGCCCCGTCGTCGTCACCGTGTTCGATCGCGACCGCGTCGCCGACTATCAGAAGATGGTGGCGTCCTTGCGCACCGCGGGCATCCGCGCCGAGCTCTATCTCGGCAATCCCAAGAACATGGGCAACCAGCTCAAATATGCCGACCGCCGCAACTCGCCTTGCGTGATCATCCAGGGCTCGGATGAAAAGGCGCGCGGCGAGCTCCAGATCAAGGATCTGATCGAGGGTGCCAAGGCCGCCGCCGCGATCGCCTCCAACCAGGAATGGCGCGAGACGCGGCCGGCGCAGTTCTCGTGCAGCGAGTCTGATCTTGTCGCAAAAGTGCGCGAGGTCCTGGCCCGCCATGACGTAAAGTGGGGATAGCCATTCCCGCATGTCGTCATGCCCGGGCTTGTCCCGGGCATCCACGACTTGTTTGATGGCGACCGTCAATGGCCGGTGTTCGGCCGCAAGGGAGAGAAGAATGCCTGAGATCACCGTCAGCATGGCCGAAGGCCGCACCGACGAACAGAAGGCCGGCATGATGCGCGACATCACCCAGGCACTGGTGAAGAATCTCGGCGTCGATGCCGATGCCGTCGTCATCCAGATCAACGAAGCCCCGCTTCGCCACAAGATGAAGGGTGGCAAGACGTTCGTGGAGCGCGCGGCGGCTGCGAAGAAGTAGCCACCGCGGTAGCTCCAATCATGGCTGTCGTCCCGGCTCGTTCGGGACGACACTGAGTAAGCACCATGGATGCACGCGACTTCATCACAATTGGCATGAGCGCCGAGCGCAAGCTGCTGGTGCCGGCCGAGCGCACGGTCGGGCATTTCGTGCCGGGCATGCCTTTTGTGTATGCGACGCCCATGATGATCCTCGAGATGGAGATGACGTCGGGCGACGCGATCCGCGCCGCGCTTCAGCCTGGCTGGGTCACCGTCGGCACCGAGGTCGATATCCGCCATCTCGCAGCAGCGCTGGTCGGCGCGACGGTGCGGACCACCGCGAAGGTGGTCGCGGTCGAGCGTCGCGTCATCCGCTTCGAGGTCGAGGCATTCGAGGGCGCGCGCAGGCTCGGCGAAGGCCGCCACGCGCGCGGGCTCGTCAATGTCGAGATGTTCAACAAGCGGCTAGCCAAGGGCGCGGTGCCGTAGGGTGGGCAAAGGCGCAACGCGCCGTGCCCACGATCTCTCTGTGATAGATACAGATCGTGGGCACGCTCCGCTTTGCCCACCCTACGAGGCTGTGAATCTTTTTCATACCGAGGGTCGAGCGGATATGATTCTCTAAGCGGATTGCTTTGCTGGAGAGAATGATGGCTGACGACGGACTTTTTGGCGAATTGCCGGAACAGCCGGCACCGCGAACCGAAGCGGTGCCGCGGGGCGCGCCTCGGCTGCGCGAGCCAGTACGCAATCAGGTCGAATTGCGGGCGATCGATATCGATAGCCTGATCGGGCAGGATCATCCGGCGCGGGTGATCTGGGCTTATGTCGAAGGGCTCGACCTGAGCGAGTTGGAAGATCGCGTCAAGGCGCGGGAGAACCGGCCGGGTCATCCGGCGCCATCGCCACGGTTGCTGCTGGCGCTTTGGTTGTACGGGACGAGCGACAGCGTCGGCAGCGCGCGGGCGTTGGATCGGCTCTGCGACAGTCACGACGTCTATCGCTGGTTCTGTGGCGGGGTCTCGCTGAACTATCACACGCTGTCTGACTTCCGGGTCGGCTGTGCCGAATTGCTCGACCGTTTGCTGGTCGAACATCTGGTCGCCCTGAACGCGGCGGGCTTGGTCGATCTGGAGAAACTGGCTCAGGACGGGGTGCGGATACGGGCAAATGCGGGGACCGGCTCGTTCCGGCGGGAGGCAACGCTCGAGCGGCAGATGGCGCAGGCGACGGCCGCGGTGGAAGAACTTAAGCGCGAGATTGATGCGGATCCGGAAGCCAGCAATCGGCGTATCCGGGCCGCCAGAGAGCGCGCGGCGCGCGAACGCAGTGAGCGGGTGCAGGCTGCGCAGAGGGCTCTGGACGAGATCAAGCGCAAGCGAAAGCAACTCGACGACAAGGGCGGCACGGCAAGAAGCCGAAGGAGCCCCGGGCCTCCACCACCGACCCGCAGGCCCGGGTGATGAAAATGGCCGATGCCGGCTTCCGTCCGGCCTACAATGTGCAGGTGGCCAGCGCGGCCGGCGAACTGATCGTGGTCGCGATCGATGTCGACAACAATGGATCAGATCGCGGCCTGATGCGGCCGATGTTGGAGCGAACCCGCGCTCGGCTGAAGCGCTTGCCACGCCGCTACCTCGCCGATGGCGGGTTCTGCAGTGGCGAGGACATCGAATGGGCGCACGGCGAAGGGATCGAGGTCTACTGTCCTCCCCCCAACTCCAGGAGCGGTGTCGATCCCTTTTTACCCCGGAGCAGCGACGGTCCTGGAGTAGCGGTCTGGCGTGCGCGCATGGCCAGCGAAGCCGGCAAGGCACAGTACAAAGCCCGCACGATCTGCGAATGCATCCATGCCCGATGGCGGAACTGGAACCTCAGACAACTGACCGTGCGCGGCATCGAGAAGGTTCGCGCCGTCGTGCTCTGGTACGCCCTCACCAACAACATCCTGCAAGGACATCGTCTCGCGAAACCATAATCCAGGAACCAAACCAGACGGCTGGCACCTCCGCCTTTTGCCATCACGGAGCACTAACGCCCCTTGATGGCCAAGGCCGAAAGAAAAACGTATTGGCTCACAGGCTCTACGACACCTGCTTACTTCGCTAGCTCCTTGGATCGCTGCGTCGCCGCCGCGATCGCGCGGATCATCAGATCGCGCAAGCCCGGCTCGCCCATCAGCACGCCGAGTGCGGCGGCGGTGGTGCCTCCGGGCGAGGTGACGTTCTGGCGCAGCGTGGCGGAGGGCAGATCCGACTGATGCAGCAACTCGCCCGAGCCGGCGACCGTCTCGCGCGCGAGTTTTGTCGCGAGCGCCTCGGGCAGGCCCGCCTCCACACCGGCGCGCGCGAGCTCTTCGGCGAGCAGGAACACATAGGCCGGGCCCGAGCCGGAGACGGCGGTCACCGCGTCCATCAGGCTTTCATCCTCGACCCATTCGACCGAGCCGGTGGCGCGCAGCAGCGCATCGGCCACCGCGCGCTGCGTGGTGCTGACATTGTTCGCCGCGACAGCCACGGTGATGCCGCGGCCGATCGCGGCTGGCGTATTCGGCATCGCGCGCACCACGGCACCGCCGCAGACCTCCTGAAGCGATGCAATTGTGGTTCCCGCCATGATCGAGACCACTGATGTTTTTTCCGAGACGAACGATTTCAGTTTCGCGCCGGCCTCGCGGAACATCTGAGGCTTCACTGCGACGACCATTGTCTCGACAAAGCCTGCCGCCGTCGCATCGGGATTGAGCGCGACGCCTTTTGCCGCAAGCGCGGTGATCTCGGGCGAGATGAACGGATCGACCACCGCGACGCGGCGCGGATCGAGCCCGCCCGCCAGCCATCCGGTCAGCATCGCGCCGCCCATCTTGCCGGCGCCGGCGAGAAGGATGGTGCCGGTGATGTTTTTGAGAGTGCTGTTCGCCATCGCTGCTGCCACTTGCTCGGTGTCGTCCCCGCGAAGACGGGGACCCCCGCGCGAGCGCTTGCGCTCGTCGCGTAACCACGAGCGGTTTTAGTGGATGGAGGTGTTGGCAACAAGCATTCCGCGATACCGAGAAATCACGCGGTATGGGTCCCGGATCGGCGCTTCGCTTGTCCGGGACGACGCGGGGAAGGAGTTATGGCTCCCTCACTTCTTGAGAGAGGCCTTACGCCTCACCCACCGTGTCAAACATCGCGGCGTTCATGGCTTCCGTCGTGCTCTTGCCCGCCCACACCACGAACTGGAACGCCGGGAAGTAGCGTTCACAGGCGTGGATAGCACCGGCGAGCATCGCTTCGCATTGCGCAGTGGAGGCAGTGAGCCCGCCCGGCAGCACCAGCGCCTGGCGGTGCATCACCATGCCGGTGCTGGTCCACAGATCGAAATGGCCAACCCACAACTGCTCGTTGACGGCAGCAACGAGCCGCTGCACCTCGCCTCGCCGGGCGACCGGAATCTTCATGTCGAAGGCGCACGCAAGATGCAGCGCCTCGATCTCACCCATCCAGGTGAACGAGATCTGGTAGTCGGTCCACTGTCCCTTCGAGACAATGGTGAGCTCGTCTTCGCCGGAGCGTTCAAACGGCCAGTTGTTGCTGGCAGCGATATCCTCGACCACCGCGAGCGGGTGATTTCGGGAATCAATAGTGCCTTCGAGCAGGGACATGCCGTCTCGACCTCTTGCCTTTTTGTTGTCTTTGATACGCACGCGGTTGGTCCGGCGCGCGCTCCCTTAAATATCGCTAAGGCGATTCCCTCGAAGTCGCTGGTGCGATCTTCTCGGAGTCGCTCGCGATCCCAGGATCAGCGCGGCTTGTCGCGGATCAACTGATGTGATTTGCGGAATCTGCGCAACCGGCTGCCGAGTCCGTCCACAAGCCATGACTCGTTCGTCCACAGCTCATCTCGGCCACAATTATTAACGAAAAGAACAAATCGGAATCGGACTCGCAGGAAGCGCGCAAATCGTTAATTCCGCCGCGCGAGGGCCAGCCCGTCAAGAGAACCTCCAAGTCGGCATGGGACCATGCGGTTTTCCCATGCGGAACGCGCTTGCTGCGGCCCCGAACCGGCGTCATATTTCGCCTTAGGCCGTTCATTCCGGACGGCCGATGTTCTCAGGGCGGGGTGAAAGTCCCCACCGGCGGTAAGGGCCGAAAGGCCTAAGCCCGCGAGCGCCTTCCCCCAGGTTCTTCCTGAAAAGGATTTTACCGAAGGGAAGGGTCAGCAGATTCGGTGCGACTCCGAAGCCGACGGTTAAAGTCCGGATGAAAGAGAACGGTCGGTGGCGGACGCATCGCGAGATGCGGCTGTTTGTCGTTCCGTGTGCCCTGATTCTGGTCCTTAAGAGGAAAGCCATGAATCAGATGTTGCAAGATCCCCAGACCGAAACTTCTGAAGTCACCCAACCGCCGGTTCCGCAAGGCCCGGCGACCGAGCATCCGCGCTTCGCAAAGCCGCAGCGGGTCGCCTTCATACAGGCCTGCTGGCACCGTGACGTGGTCGCGGAGGCCCGCATCGCCTTCATCAAGGAAGCCGAGGCGCGCCATCTCACCCATGTCGACGTGTTCGAGGTGCCAGGCTCGTTCGAGATCCCGCTGCACGCGCAGATCCTCGCCAAGACGCGGCGCTACACCGCGATCGTCGCGGCCGGTCTTGTCGTTGACGGCGGCATCTATCGCCACGAGTTCGTCGCCGACACCGTGATCAAGGCGCTGATGGACGTGCAACTCCGCACCGAGGTGCCGGTGTTCTCGGCCGTGCTGACGCCGCAGCAATTCCACGAGACCGAGGTGCACTACGATTTCTTCCGCAGGCATTTTGCGATCAAGGGCGTCGAGGTCGCGGCCGCCTGTGCGGAGACGTTGCTCGGCCTAGAGCGTCTGCGCGGCCAGGTCGCGGCGGGAATTGTGTAGCCGTCACAATGCCTCGCGCTCCTCATCCTGAGGAGCGCGTAGCGCGTCTCGAAGGATGAAGGCCTCAGTGGGCCTGCATGGTTCGAGACGGCGCTTGCGCGCCTCCTCACCATGAGGGTCTGGCACCGTGCCAAGTCACACGCCGCTGATTGTCAATCCCGCCGCCGTCCCTATAAGGTCGGCGGCGGGAGGAGGCCGTGCCGTGGAGACGGGGCGGCCGACAAGATCATGTTCGAAGGACACGATCCCTATCTCGTTGCGCTCTCAGTGGCGATCGCGAGCTTGGGTGGCTATACCGGCTTTGCGCTTGCGGCTCGCATCCGCAACACGCCCGGCGTCAGTAACCGCGTGCTGCTCGCGGGTGCGGCCGCGTTTCTGGCCGTCGGCATCTGGACCATGCATTTCGTCGGCATGCTGGCCGCGCCGTTGCCGCCCGACACCACCTATCTTGTCCTGCCCACCATCATCTCGTTCCTGATCTGCGCGCTGGTGGTCGGCATCTCGCTGTTCTTTGTCTCGATCGGCGAGCCCTCATTAAAGAGGGTGGCCTCGTCGGCCGTCCTGCTCGGCGTCGGCATCGTCAGCATGCATTATGTCGGGATCCATGGCCTGGCCGGTCCCTTCGGCATCGTGCACGACCAGACGATGGTGCTGCTGTCGGTCGCGGTTGCGATTGTCACCGCTTATGGCGGCCTGCGCGCCTTCCTGGCGCAGCAGGAGGGCGTTCGGCTGATCGTCAGCTCGATTGCTTTTGGTATTGCCGTCTCCGGCATGCACTATACGGCGATGCTCGGCATGCATTTTGAGCCGCTGACGGGCGCAGCGCACCACCATGTCGGCGGCGGCCTTGCCGCATCGCAGCAAATCCTGTCGATCATCGTAGCGGTGCTGTGCTTCGTCATTGCGGCCGGCTTCCTGTTGTCGCTGGTTCCCGATCAGCGGCGTCAGATTTCGAACTCTGTGGCCGCCGAACCGGTTGCTGCGCCGGTTGCGGCGGCCACCATCGAACTGATTGCTGCGCCGGTTGCGGCTCCGCGCCCGATGGGGCCGCTCGGCGGCCTTGGCCAGCCGCCCCGCGCACCGGCGCCGCGGTTGCCGGTCGAGAGTGCCGACGGAACCCATTTCATCGAGACGGCCAATGTGCGCAGCGTCCGGGCCGATGCGCATTACACCCGCGTCCACGATGGTACCCGCGAGCGGATGTGCCTCTGGTCGATCTCGGAGGCCGAGGCGCAGCTCGATCCCTCGCTGTTCCTGCGGGTGCACCGCAGCCATATCGTCGCCATCCCCCATGTCGCGCTGGTGCGGAAAGAGGGCGATGGCGCCGTGCTCGAGCTCGACGGCCCGTCTCCGCACCGGGTGCCGGTCAGCCGGGCCAAGATCGCCGAGGTGAAGGCGCGGCTGGGGCTGGTGAATAGGCGGCAGGCCTAAAACTCTCTCTCTCCGTTCTTACGGGGAGAGGGTTGGGGTGAGGGGCTCTTTCCGCGAGTGAGATCGTCGATAGACCTGTACCCCCTCACCCGGATTGCATCTTGCGATGCAATCCGACCTCTCCCCGCAAGCGGGCGAGGTGAAGGGAAGCGCCATACGTCGCGGCACCTGACGCAATTCGTGCGCCCAAACCCTCAACTCGTGCGAAATCCGCTGTTCCGTGCCCCAGAGATTGCAGGCAGCCAAGCCGGGAGTGACCGTCCGCTCCAACGTCCGCGCCCTCACGCGCCAAGGACGACGAGGAGGAGACGATGATCCCGGGATCATTCAGCTATCACCGGCCAGCGAGTGTCGCCGACGCCGTCAAACTCTTGGTCGACCTCGGTGAGGATGCGCGGCCACTGGCCGGCGGGCACAGTCTGGTGCCGATGATGAAGCTTCGGCTCGCGACCCCCACCCATCTGGTCGATTTGCACGGCATCGCCGGACTCAAAGGCATAAGCCGCGACGGCCAAAATCTCGTCATCGGCGCGATGACCACCCAGCATGAGCTGCTGGCCTCCGACGACGTCGCCAAGGCCGTGCCGATCCTGCACGAAGCGGCCTTGCTGATCGCCGATCCGCAGGTGCGCTACCGCGGTACGATCGGCGGCAATGTCGCCAATGGCGATCCCGGCAACGACATGCCGGCGTTGATGATGACGCTGGGGGCGAGCTATCGCCTCGAAGGCGCAGGCGGCGCCCGCGATGTCGCGGCGGCCGATTTCTATCAGGGCGCCTATTTCACCGCGCTCGAGCCCGGCGAGATCCTGACTTCCATCTCGGTGCCGGTACCCGCAGCCGGACACGGTTACGCCTACGAGAAGCTCAAGCGCAAGGTCGGCGACTACGCCACGGCGGCGGCGGCCGTTGTCCTCACCATGTCCGGCGGGAAGGTCGCGACCTGCTCGATCGGTCTCACCAACGTCCATGAGACGCCGTTGTTCGCCGTCGACGCCGCCAAGGCTGTGATCGGCACCAGCCTCGATACAGCCGCGCTGAAGAAGGCGGCTGCGGCAGCCTCAGCGATCATGGCGCCGGCCGCGGACGCGCGAGGGCCGGTCGAATACCGAAAACATGTCGGTGGCATCATGGTGACGCGGGCGCTGCAGCGCGCCGCTTCCGTCGCCAAGTAAGGGGAGGGGACCGATGGCAAAGACACACGTAACCATGAAGGTGAACGGCGCCGAGGTCGAAGGCCTCGTAGAGCCACGCACGCTGTTGGTGCACTTTATCCGCGAAAATCTGCAGATGACCGGCACCCATATCGGCTGCGAGACCACGCATTGCGGCGCCTGCACGGTCGATATCGACGGCATGTCGGTGAAGTCGTGCACGATGTTCGCGGTGCAGGCTGAGGGCAGCGACATCATCACTGTCGAAGGCATGGCCAACGCCGACGGCACGCTGTCGGCCCTGCAGGAGGGCTTCCGCATGATGCACGGCCTGCAATGCGGCTTCTGCACGCCCGGCATGATCGTCCGCGCGCATCGGCTGTTGAAAGAGAACTCCTCGCCAAGCGAGCCGGAAATCCGGATGGGCATCTCCGGCAACATCTGCCGCTGCACCGGCTACCAGAACATCGTCAAAGCCATTCAATACGCCGCCGCCAAGATCAACGGTGTGGAATTCCAGGAGGCCGCAGAATGAATGACCTCACTCCCACGCGGGAACAACGCACCGCCGCGCTCGAAGGCATGGGCTGCAAGCGCAAGCGCGTCGAGGATATCCGCTTCACCCAAGGCAGGGGCAATTACGTCGACGACGTCAAGCTGCCGGGCATGCTGCATGGCGACTTCGTGCGCTCGCCGCATCCGCATGCGCGGGTCAAGAAGATCGACGACAGCGAGGCGCTGAAGGTCCCGGGCGTGCTCGCGGTGATCACCGCCGAGACGCTGAAGACGGTCAACCTCGCCTGGATGCCGACCTTGGCCGGCGACGTCCAGATGGTGCTCGCCGACGGCAAGGTGCTGTTCCAGAATCAGGAAGTGGCCTTCGTGGTCGCGACCGACCGCTATGCGGCCGATGACGGCATCAACGCGGTCATCGTCGAATACGAACCTCTGCCGCCGCTGGTCGATCCCTTCAAGGCGATGGATGCGGATGCCCCGGTGTTGCGCGAGGACCTCGTCGGCAAGACATCCGGCGCGCATGGTCCGCGCAAGCACAACAACCACATTTTTGAGTGGACAGTCGGCGACAAGGACCTCACAGACGCGGCCTTCGGCAAGGCTGACGTCAAGATCAAGGAGATGATCTCCTATCACCGCACCCATCCGTCGCCGCTGGAAACCTGCCAGTGCGTCTGCTCGTTCGACAAGATCAAGGGTGAGCTGACGATCTACGGCACCTTCCAGGCCCCGCATGTGATCCGCACCGTGGTGGCGCTGATCGCAAAGATTCCGGAGCACAAGATCCACGTCATCGCGCCTGATATCGGCGGTGGCTTCGGCAACAAGGTCGGCGCCTACCCCGGCTACATCTGCGCGGCGGTGGCTTCCATCGTCACCGGCAAGCCGGTGAAATGGGTCGAGGACCGCATCGAGAACCTGACTGCGACTTCGTTCGCGCGCGACTACCACATGACGACGGAAGTCGCCGCGACCAAGGACGGAAAGGTCACGGGGCTTCGTGTCCACGTGCTCGCCGATCACGGCGCGTTCGACGCCTGCGCCGATCCGTCGAAATGGCCGGCCGGATTCTTCAATATCGTCACCGGCTCCTATGACTTCCCGACCGCGCATCTGGCTGTCGACGGCGTCTACACCAACAAGGCGCCGGGCGGCGTCGCCTACCGCTGCTCGTTCCGCGTCACGGAGGCCGCCTACTGCATCGAGCGTGCCATGGATATTCTGGCGCAGAAGCTCAAGATGGATCCGGCGGAGCTGCGGCTGAAGAATTTCATCAAGCCGGAGCAATTCCCGTATCATTCGGCGCTCGGCTGGGAATACGATTCCGGCGACTACCACACCGCCATGCGCAAGATGATGGAGACGACGGGCTACGCCGCGCTCCGGAAGGAGCAGGCCGACAAGCGCGCCGCGTTCGCCCGTGGCGAGACCCGCGATATCATGGGGCTCGGCATCTCCTTCTTCACCGAGATCGTCGGCGCCGGCCCGTCGAAGAATTGCGACATCCTCGGCATCGCGATGTTCGACTCTTGCGAGATCCGCATGCATCCGACCGGTGCCGGTATCGCGCGCGTCGGCAGCAAGAGCCAGGGCCAGGGCCACGAGACCACCTGGGCCCAGATCATCGCCACCGAGATCGGCATTCCCGCCGACAACATCATGGTTGAAGAGGGCAATACCGATACCGCGCCGTATGGGCTCGGCACCTACGGCTCGCGCTCGACGCCGGTTGCTGGCGCCGCGATCGCGATGGCTGCGCGAAAGATCAAGGCCAAGGCGCAGATGATCGCGGCCTACAAGCTCGAGGTCCACGAGGACGATCTCGAATTCGACATCGACGGTTTCCGCGTCCGGGGCCTGCCGGAAAAGTTCATGTCGATGAAGGATATCTGCTGGGCAGCGTACAACTCCGTGCCGCCGGGTATGGAGCCCGGGCTGGAGGCGGTCAGCTACTACGATCCGCCCAACATGACCTATCCGTTCGGCGCTTATCTTTGCGTGATGGACATCGATGTCGATACCGGCGTTTACAAGGTCCGGCGCTTCTACGCGCTGGATGATTGCGGCACCCGTATCAACCCGATGATCATCGAGGGCCAGGTGCATGGCGGCCTCACCGAAGCCTTCGCCATCGCGATGGGACAGGAGATCCGCTACGACGAGGTCGGCAACGTCGTCACCGGCTCGTTCATGGATTTCTTCATGCCGACCGCGGTCGAGACGCCGCATTGGGAGACCGACTTCACCGTCACCCCGTCGCCGCATCACCCGATCGGCGCCAAGGGGGTCGGCGAAAGCCCGAATGTCGGCGGCGTTCCGGCCTTCTCCAACGCCGTCAATGATGCGTTCTCGTTCTTGGGGTCTACGCACATCCAGATGCCGCACGACTTCTGGCGCAACTGGAAGGCGGCGAAGGATCTGGGGGCGGTGGCGTAACGATGAGAGGCCGTGACGAGATCGCGCAAGCTTTGTCCGCATCGGGTTACATCGCCGATGCGGAGCTTGCGACCGCGATCTCGCTGATGCAATTGCTGCGGCGTCCGCTGCTGCTCGAAGGCGAAGCGGGCGTGGGCAAGACGGAAGTCGCCAAAGCACTTGCAAAAGTGCACGCGACCGAGCTGATCCGCCTGCAATGCTATGAGGGCCTCGACCAGTCCTCGGCGCTCTACGAGTGGAACTACCAGCGCCAGTTGCTGGCGATCCAGGCGCATCGCGGGGCCGACAGCATCGAGGACCAGGTCTTCTCGGAAAAATACCTGCTGGAGCGTCCGTTGCTCGCCGCGATCCGCCGGCCGCAGGCGCCGGTGCTGCTGATCGACGAGATCGATCGCGCGGACGACGAGTTCGAGGCCTTCCTGCTGGAGCTGCTGTCCGACTTCCAGGTCTCCATTCCCGAACTGGGCACCATTCCCGCCGTCACCATCCCGCACGTGGTGCTGACCTCGAACGGCACGCGCGAGCTCTCCGACGCGCTGCGCCGCCGCTGCCTCTATCATTATGTCGACTACCCCGATGTCGACCGCGAGACCCGCATCATCCTTGCGCGCGTTGTGGGTGCCAGCTCCTCGCTGTCGCTCCAGGTCGCCCGTATGGTCGAGGGCGTTCGCAAGGAGGAATTGCGAAAGGTGCCGGGCGTCGCAGAGACGTTGGACTGGGCGGCGGCGCTGATCGGTCTCGACATCAGCGATCTCCACGATGCGCCCGAGACGGTGCATGAGACGCTGATCTGCCTGTTGAAGACCCACGAGGACCGCGCCCGCGTCACGCCGAAGGTAACGCAGCGCCTGCTGGGGAAGGTCGCATGAGTTGCTGCGGCTCCAGCCCCGGATACGACGATCTCGACGCGGTCTCGCGCCTCGTGTCCGCGAAGCTTGCGGCGTTCCTGCGGACCTTGCGAGATGCCGGTTTCCGCATCGGACTCGCCGAGGGGCAGGACGCGGCGACGCTGATGTCGGAGGGTTACGCGGCGCGACCGGGGCTATTGCGCGCGGCGTTCAAGCACCTGTTCTCGGCGCGCAAGTCCGACTGGGACAAGTTCGATGGCCTGTTCGATGCGTTCTGGCTGGGCAAGCGCGTGCGCTCGCGCTCCCGAACGATGGGATCGGCGCCGGGCGCCAGCAATCCGTCGCTGAAGAGCTTGCAGGAGACCAAAGCCGAGCAGGGCGGCAGCCAATCCATCACGGACCAGCTTCCGTCTTCCGACGATGCTCCAGAAGGCCGCTCCGGCGAGGGCCGCATGGAAGGCGCCGCACGCGCGGACAATTTTGCGGAGGTCGATTTCCGAAAGCTCAGTGATCCCGATCAGGTCGCGCGGGCCCACGAGGCCGCAGCGCAGCTGGCGCGAGTGATGCGTACGCGGCTGACGCGGCGCGATCTCGCGCGCCGCCGCGGCTACCGGCTCGATCTTCGCCGTACCATCCATCGTAACATCAGCCATGGCGGCGTGCCGATCAGCCTCGTCAAGCGTCAGCGCAAGGATAAGCCGCTGCGGCTGATCGTGCTGCTCGATGCCTCGGGCTCGATGAGCATGTACACTGCGGTGTTCCTGCGCTTCATCCACGGCGTGCTCGATCAGTTCCGCGAGGCCGAGGCGTTCCTGTTCCACACCCGGCTCGCCTACGTCTCCGATGCGATGAAAGAGAAGGATGCGGGCCGCGCGCTCGACCGGCTCTCGATCATGGCGCAGGGCGCGGGCGGCGGCACGAAAATCGGCGAGAGCCTGCAGACCTTCAACCGCTGGCATGCCGCACGCGTGATCCATTCGCGCAGCTGCGTGATGATCGTGTCGGATGGTTACGAGACCGGCGATGCAGCATTGCTGGGCCGCGAGATGGCGGCGCTGCGCCGGCGCTGCCGCCGCATCGTCTGGCTCAATCCGATGATGGCCTGGGAGGGCTATGCGCCGGAGGCGCGGGGCATCAAGGCGGCGTTGCCGCATGTCGATCTCTATGCGCCCGCCAATTCGCTGCAAAGCCTGCGTGCGCTCGAACCCTATCTGGCGAAGCTCTGAGGGATAGTCCGATGACCGCCCATGTCGAAGTGCTGGATCTCGTCGCGCAGATGAAGGCTGCCGAGCGCGCCTTCGCGTTGGCAACCGTGGTGCGTACGGTGTCGGTGACCGCGGCGAAGGCCGGCGCCAAGGCGATCATCGCCGCCGATGGCACCATCGTCGCGGGCTGGATCGGCGGCGGTTGCGCCAAAGGCGCGGTGCTGAAAGCGGCGCGCGAGGCGCTCGCGGACGGAGAGCCGCGCATGGTCTCGGTGCAGCCGGAAAACCTGCTGGCCGAGCTCGGCGTCAGCGCGGGCGAGAGCCGCGGCGGCGTCCGTTTCGCCAGCAACATGTGCCCGAGCAAGGGCACGATGGACATTTTCGTTGAGCCGGTGCTGCCGCATCCCTCGGTCGTCATCCTGGGTGCGAGCCCGGTGGCGTTGTCGCTCGCTGCACAGGCGCGGACCCTCGGCTATCACGTCACGCTCGCCGCGCCTTCCGCCGATCTCACGGTACGGCCGGATGCCGACGAGATCATCGATGGCTACAGCTTCGGCGAGCTCAACGAGGCAAAGCGCTTCGTCGTGGTGTCGACGCAGGGCAAGGGTGACGAGGCCGCGCTGCGTGCGGCGGTCGCGACCAAAGCCGACTACCACGCCTTCGTCGGCAGCCGCCGCAAGATGGCCTCGCTGCGTGCAAAACTGGTCGCGGAAGGCGTGAGTAGCGCCGCAATCGATGATTTCAAGGCGCCGGCCGGGCTTGATCTCGGCGCCATCACGCCGGAGGAGATCGCGATGTCGATCCTCGCCGAGATCACAAGGGAGCGGCGGCGCGGCCAGCGCGCCGCCAGTCAAACAGCAAGCAGAGAGTGATTGATCATGCAGATGAACGACAGCCAGCGTATCCCAGCCTCACGCGAAGAGGTCTGGGCGGCGCTGAACGATCCCGCAGTGCTGAAGCAGTGCATCCCCGGCTGCCAGTCGCTCGATGTGACCGCACCCAACGAGATGACCGCGACGGTGGTCTTCAGGGTCGGCCCGGTGAAAGCGACGTTCAGCGGCAAGGTGACCTTGTCCGATTTTGATCCGCCGAACGCCTATCGCATCTCGGGGGAAGGCTCCGGCGGCGTCGCCGGCTTCGCTAAGGGCGGCGCGCTCGTGCGGCTGGAATCCGAGAGCGCCGATGTCACGGTGCTGTACTACGACGTCGATGCGCAGATCGGCGGCAAGCTTGCGCAGCTCGGTGCGCGGCTGATCAACTCGACGGCGACGAAGCTCGCCGGCGAGTTCTTCAAGTCGTTTGCGGAGGTGGTGAGCGCAAAGGCCGAGGCGAGCTAGTTACGCCCACCGTCACCCCAACGACACGCCTGCCTTGGCGCGGCTGATCCCGAGCGTCAGGATGCGCTGCAGGAGGTCCTGGTATTTCAGCCCGTCGTGTTGCGCCGCCGTGGCGAACTCCTGGTTTTTCGCGATCTCGGGGTTGGGGTTGGCTTCGATGAAATACGGTGTGCCGTCGGCGGCCAGACGAAAATCGATGCGCGCGTAGCCGTCGAGTCCAAGCGCCCGGTAGATGCGTTTCGCGGCGCGCTGGATGCGCGCGGTGACTTCGGGCGCAAGGTCCTTCGCCGGACCGTCGACGATGCCGACGCGCTCCTGATAGTCCGTGTCATGCTTGGCTTTCTCGGTGGCGATGTGCCGGGACCTGCGCCCGCCCATGCTGCCGAATTTCAATTCCCAAACCGGCAGAACGCGCAGGCGGTTGTTGCCGAGCACGCCGACGTAAAGCTCTCGCCCCTCGATGAACTGCTCGGCGATGGCGGCGGTTTCGCTCCGATCGTGGATAAAGGCGACGCGCTCTGCGAGCTTTTCATCGGTATCGACGATGGAGGCCTGAGAAATGCCGGAAGACCCATCCATGTTCAGGCTCTTGACGATCAGCGGCAGCGCAAGACGCGTCGGACGTTTCACCTTGCGTCGCATTGGGAAAACGGCAAAGGTCGGCACCGCGATCCGGCGATGATGCACCAGTGTCTTGGACAAATCCTTGCCGCGCGCCAGGATCAGGCCGCGCGGATTGCACCCGGTATAAGGCACCTTCATCAACTCGAGATAGCTCGCGATGTGCTGGTCGTAGGCGACGTTGTTGTGGAATTCCTCCAGCAGCGTGAAAACCACATGCGGCTTGAACTCCTCGATCGCCTCGCGGACCGGCCTGATCTCCTCCTGCGCGCCGAGCGCGCGAACCTCATGGCCCGACGCGCGCAAGTTGCTCACGACGTCGTATTCCGTTTTCCAGTTGTTGATTTCCTGCGCGGTGTAGCCGTCGGAAGAGTCCGGAGGCAGGAAGTCCGGATGCATCAGCACCAGAATACGGAGGCGTCTCATAGCGCGATCCATTTCCGCCGAGACGGGCCAAACATCGCATGCATGGTCTTGGCGGTCACGAGGACGGTGAAGTCGAGAACGAGCTTCTGTTCAGAGCCGACGGCGCGCAGATCGAGCTCGCGGCAGCGGGAGATCATCTCGTCGAGCACGGCATCGAGCGTGAGCTGGTTCTCGCCCGTCCATCGCGCGACCAATTGCCTGATCTGGGCGCGATGCCGCCTGATCAGGGCCGAAGCCGGCTTTGAGCGGTGATGCCGCGGATCGGCGGAAAACAGCCGGGAGAGGTCGCGGTCGTAGGTCTTCGCTGGCGTGAAGGCGTAGAACGCCTGCTTCTTCTTGTAGTGCTCTTCGAGCGTCTGGCTGAGCCGCCCCAGCGTATCGACACGCTCCCGCGTCGTGATCAGCGGCCGCTTTCCCGCAATCTCGCTCATCAGCTCGTCGACATATTCGAGCTTCTTCAGCGCGGGCCAGCCGGCATATCGCGTTCGCCAGTTCGAACGCGGCCGCAGCCACACCGCAAAGGTCTCGGCGAAGTCTTCATCCGGATGGCTCTGCGCGTACCACAGCCGAAGATGCTGCACGTACCGCCTGCTGGCCGGGTTGGGCCGGTAGTAGCGCGGGTAGTGTTTCGATGACGGGCCGAACAGCTGCTGCCAGCGCCGGCGGCGCTGCAACTGATAGCCGTGCTGCATGGCGTGGCCCGCCTCGTGACGGAGGATGGCCATGCATTCGCGCCAGGTCCCGCCCTCGACGTCGAACATCATCTTCTTCTCGAGCTTCATCAGGCGGGGATGGGCGAGATAGAAGGGGACAGCGATGCCGGGCACACCGCCCGGACTGAACCACTCGCTCGAGATCCACGTGTGCGGCCGCAGCCGGATGCCGCGCTCCTCGAGCTCCTCGTGGAGCGTGGCGACGCAATCCTCCAGCCAGGTGCCCTCGACCGTAACCCTCAGGCTGGAGAGGCGCTGCTTGAGCAACTCGTCGTCCGACAGCTTCTCCCAGGCAAATTTCCGGCGTGGCATCAGGCATCCAGAGGGCAGAGATGACTCGGGATCCGGATGATGTCATGGGCGGCGGTTGGCAACAACCCGTGAGGCTTGCCTCGTAAGGGACGGGAGACGCTCGCGCTCCCTCGCCCCGCTTGCGGGGAGAGGGTGGGG
>NZ_JADPJH010000002.1:0-286879 GCF_023073315.1 Bradyrhizobium sp. 1
ACGGGTTTCGGTTCAAACTCTTCTCGCTTTCGGCGCTCATTCCGCCTTGCGACTTGAGATGCCCCGCGCGCCTCACGCCGGCTATGGGCATGTCCGTATCCGACAACTTCGCCTTCGCGCGTTCAACGCGTTGGTAAAGTATGTATTCTCGTGGCCTATATCCTGTGGCTGCGCGAAACTGAGCTGCGAAGTGCATCCGGGATAATCCGGCAATTTTGGCCAAGTCGGATAGGCGCATGTTGCGGTCGAAGTGCAACTTGATGTGATCTTCCACCAATCTAAGCCGCCATTTAGGGAGCGCATTCACTTTGGGCTTGTGAACTTCGAGGTAAGCGACGTGCATTGCCAGCGTCTGGCCGATGCAAGGTAAGAACATCCCATCGGCTATTTTCCGTTCTTCGACGAGCATCTTTGCAAGTTGCTCGGCAAACGGATCACGCAGCAAGATCAAATCATTTAGCTGGTCAATCAGCTCCGGTCGGAAGTCAGATTCACGCCGAGGAAAATCTTCAACCGGAATATAGAAATGCAGGAAATCGTAAGGCGCTTGAGAGGCCCCGTCTGGTGGAAAGACGGCTCGCCTGATCTCAACCGGCACATGGCCAAAAACACAACCTACGCTGAATGTTACGCGAAGATCGGTCGCTCACGCTCGGGAGGATCCTGAATTGACCAAAGCTGCAATTTTCGACGTAGACGGGACGCTCTTGGATTCGGTCGATCTCCACGCCCTCTCCTGGCACGAAGGGATGGTGAAAACCCTTTCGCCGTCACCTAGCTCTCAGGCCCTCTACGCTTTTCGGGACAGCAACCCACTTCTATCTCGATGGCCAACGCAGGTCCTCAATGGATTTTTCTTGATCTCCCCATGCACACGTCGCGCACACGCCGCCTTCTAACCAGCTGAAAAGCTTGAACTCTCGGTCCAGTCCATCATGGGCGCCACGGAAAAGCGATAGGCTTGCGATTTCAATCTGTTACCGAGTCCTCTTCTCGTCCGCCCTCGTTATACTGGTTTCGCGAAAATAGTATAGCCGCCGGGCGCGCATGATCGCCAAGACCTCCGTGACCGGGCCCCGGCCCGTCTCAGATGGCCGACCCAAACTGGCTTCGTCGTATTTTTTCTCGATCGTCCGGTGCACGACGCGCTCGTTATCGTCTACCCGAGCAAGGTGCGCATCGACTACGAACTCGAAGTTACGGCAGATTGTCCCGCAGAAAAATGTCGATGCGGATGCGCTCCTGGTCGGGGCTGATTGGCTCGCCTGAACAATGCGCGAGCAGCACGCGCGCAGCAGATCGTGCCTCGTGGCCGGGATCCTGGTTGATGATCGCATCGAGCGTGCCGCGGACGAGAAAACGCCGCGTGTGCTGGGTCAGCTCATGGGTGATCCAGACGACCTCGCGGGCGCGGCCCGAGGCTTCAAGCGCATCGGCGATGCCGCGGTTTCCGGCGCCGCAGCAGTATATACCGCGGAGGTCGGCATAGCGCGCCAGCAGCGCGGCCGTGAGCTCCCGCGTGCGCTCGCTGTCGTCGCGGCCCTCGATCACCGGCAGCGCGCGCAGGTTCGGATACTCGCTGGACAGGATCTGGTTGAAGCCGAACTGCCGTTCGCTGTGATCGCGCAGCGACAACGATCCCGCAATGACGGCAACCATCCCCTCGCGGCCGGCGAGGAAACGTCCCATCAGCGTTGCCGCAGTTCGACCCGCGGCCGGGTTGTCGATACCGACATAGTGCAAGCGGCGCGAACTCGGCGCGTCCGACACAAGGGTCACCACGGCGACCCCGCGCGCGGCAAGTTCGTCGATTGCGGCCCGGACCCTGGGATGGTCGAGCGCGATGACGGCCGCGCCCTGATAGGCCGGCGACAGGTTTTCCAGCGCGCGGGCCAGCACATCCGGATCGAACACGTCGACATGGAGGATATCGATGAAGCCGCGCTGGCCGGCCAGCCACTCCGCGGTACGCTGGACCTGCTCGGTCAGGTTGGTCATGAAACTGTTGCTGCCGGTCGGCAGCACGAAGGCGAAGCGAAAACTCTGCCCGCGCGCGAGCCGGGCGGCCGCCACGTCCGCGACGTAGCCGAGCTTGGCGACGGCGGCCTCGACACGCGCGACGGTCTTGGCCCGCACGCCCTCGCGCCGATTGACAACACGATCGACGGTGGCGAGCGAAACGCCCGCCGCGCGCGCGACGTCCTCGAGCGTGGCGCGAACCGCCGGCAGCGCCGCACCAGCTGTCATTCGCGCGCCGCCCACAGCATGCCGCGGGTCATCAACGTCCGGATCTCCGGTACGTCGAGCTCGTAGGCGCGGTGACCGAGCGAGGAATAGAACACCCTGCCCGCGCCGTATCGCTTCTTCCAGACCACCGGCATCACCACGCCATCGATCCAGAATGCGTGCTCGCCGGTAAAGGTCGTCGTCGCCAACACCTCGTTGGCGGGGTCAACATGCATGTAGTATTGCTCGGAACGATGCTCGAAACTCTTCAGACCCTTCATGATGGGGTCATCCGGCTTCGTCAAGTCGACCTTGTAATCGATGATGTTGCCGGGATGGGCTACCCACTGCCCACCGCACAGGAACTGGTAGTCGACGGAATCGCGGAACGCATCGCCCATGCCGCCATGATGGCCGGCGAGCCCAACACCGCTACGCACCGCCGCGCAGAGATTGAGCGCGTCTGCCTTCTCGATCTTCGCCATGGTGTAGATCGGAATGATCAGCGACAGATCGCGGATCGCCGGATCGCCGAATGCCTCTGTCGTCGTCTCGATCCGCACCTCAAAACCTTCCGCCTTCAGCCAACCGCGGATCATCGAGGCACAGAGATCGGGATCGTGTCCCGGCCAACCGCCCCAAACTATCATTGCCTTGCGCATGTTTCTGTCCTCAGTCGATCTGTCCGGTGTCGCGTCCGGCGGGCAGCATCGCCGGCCGCTCGACGCGGCTCTCGATCTTGACGCGCCGGCCTTCGTCGGCGGAGGTCTGGAACGCCTCCATCACTTCCAGCACATGGAAAGCGAGCGCGCCGCTGGCGCGATGCGGCCGGTTGTTCAGGATCGCGGCGGCCATGTCGGCGACACCGATCGAGCGGAACTCACCGTCGACATGGCCGTGCGTCAGCGGCACCGTCTCCCATTCGCCGCCGGTCTTGGCGACCTGCACCTCGCCGCCGAAGCGGTTCGGGTCCGGCACCAGCATGCTGCCCTTGTCGCCATAGATCTCGATCGGCGCGTGCCGGTGCTTCGGGACATCAAAGCTCATGGCGATCGAGACGACCGCCCCGCTCTCGAATTCGAGCGTGCCAGCGACATGGGTCGAAACCTCGACCGGAATCAAGGCGCCGTTCATCGGCTGGCTGGTGACCAGGCGTTCGGATTTCGGGCGCGAGGTCGAGCCCATCACGCTCGCGACCGGGCCCAGCAGCTGCACGAGATCGGTGATGTAATACGGCCCCATGTCCAGCATCGGCCCGCCACCGCGCAGATAATAGAAGCCCGGCGCCGGGTGCCAGCGCTCGTGGCCGGGACAACCGAAGAAGGCGCTGCCCGCCACCGGCGTTCCGATCGCTCCGTCGTCGATCAGCTTGCGCGCGGTCTGGTGCCCACCACCCAGAAACGTGTCGGGCGCGCAGCCGACGCGCAGGTTCTTCTGCGCGGCGAGCTCCATCACCTTGCGGGCTTCCGCGACGTTGATGCCAAGCGGCTTCTCGGAGTGAACGTGCTTGCCGGCGTTCAGCACCGCGAGGCTGACATCGGTGTGGGCGAGCGGCACGGTGAGATTAATGACGATCTCGACGTCGTCGCGCTTGAGCAGCTGGTCGACCCGCATGGCCGGCAGCCCGAAGGCGGCGCCCTGGCGCTCGGCGACATCGCTACGCATGTCAGCCAACGCCTTGACCTCCATGACGGGGAAGCGCTGAGCAGCTTTCAGATAGGCGGTGCTGATCACACCGCAGCCGATGATTCCGATGCCGACTTTTCTCATTGTGATCTCCGCGAGGTGCCGCTCATCCCTTGACCGCTCCCGCGGTGAGACCGGCGACGATGTGCTTCTGTGCCAGCAGGAAGAGAATGATCGTCGGCAGGATGGTCAGCGTGATGAAGGCCAGGATCAGGTGCCACTCGGACGAATACTCGCCCTGGTAAATCATGATGCCGAGCGGCCAGGGATAGAGCGCATCGGTGTTGAGCATCACCAGCGGCAGCAGATAGGCGTTCCAGCTGTTGACGAAGGTGATGGTGCCGACGGTCGCCAGGATCGGCCGGGACAGCGGCAGCGTCACGTAGCGGAAGAATTTGATATAGCTGCAGCCGTCGACCAGTGCCGCTTCGAGCAGTTCATGGGGAATGTCCTTGAAGAAACGTCGCAGCAGCAACACGCTCATGGCAAGGCTGAAGGCCACCTGCGGCAGCGCGACGCCGAAATAGGTATCGAGCAGTCCGAGATCGCGCACCTTGATGAAGAGCGGCAGCACGGCGGTCGCGGCTGGAAACAGCAGGCCGAGCGTCAAATAGCTCAGCAGCATCGATGAACCGTAGAACCTGACATGGGCGAAGGTGAACGCCGCCATCGACGCTGTGATCAGGGTCAATATCACCGTAAGCGTCGAGATGATCAGCGAGTTGCGCAGGAGCTGCCAGTAACGCCCTGAGAACAGGATGTCGGCATAATTCTGCCACTCCCAATGGGCGGGCCAGCCGAACGGATTGACACGCAATTCGCCGAGCGATTTGAAGCCGCCGAGCAAGGTCGCGAGCAGCGGCACCAGCACGAAGATGGCAACGACCGCGAGGAACACCGCCTTGACCGGCACTGCGAAATCGAATGGCGTGCGGGTGGTCTCGGCACTACTCATCGCGCATGAACCATCGCTTGTAGGTGAAGGCAAAAGTCACGCAGATCACGAACAGAATGACGCCGATAGCGCTGCCGTAGCCGACCCGCATACGCGAGATGCCGTTGTTGTAAAGGAAGCTCACCATCGTGTTGGAGGAATCCGCAGGTCCCCCGCGCGTCAGCGGCATCACGAGATCGAACAGCTGCAACGAGCCGATGATGGCGAAGAACACGGAGAGCCGGATCGTCGGATAGAGCAAAGGGATGACGACATGGCGCAGGGCTTGCGAGCGCGTTGCGCCGTCGATCCGCGCCGCCTCGACCAAGGTCTTGTCGAGACTCTGGAGCGCCGCGATGAACAGCATCATGTGGAAGCCGAAGTACTTCCAGACGATCACGATCAGCACCGCCAGCATCGCCGTGTCGGTCGAGGCCAGCAGATGCGGCGGCTCGGCGCCGAAGCTGCGCCAGATCGAGGCGACGAGGCCATAGTCGCCGTCATAGACGAAACTGAAGATCAGCCCGGTCGCGATCTCGGCCAGGATATAGGGCATGAAAAACAGCATGCGCAGCGCCACCGCGCCGCGAAAGCGTTCCGCGAGTGTCAAGGCCAGCGCGAGCGCAAGCGGCAGCTGGATCGCGAGCGAGACCGCGATGATGAGCCCGTTGTTGCGCAACGCGAGCCAGAAGGCGCGTGTCCCCAGCACGAAGCGGTAATTGTCGAAGCCGATCCAGTTGGTCGGCTTGCCAAAGCCGTTCCAGTTGAAGCCCGAGTACCAGGCGGCCTCGCCGATCGGCAGCACCACGAATAGCGTGAACAACAGCAGCGCCGGCGGCAGGAACAGGATCAGGACGGTGAAGCGGCCATCCCAGCTCGGGCCGCGGACCGCGACCTGCGGGACCGACTCGCCGGCAACGTCCATCGCCGACACGATCGCGATCCGCCGCGCCACCGTCAGTTACCCTGCTTCCACGCCGCTTCGATCGCTTTCGCAGCGTCCTGCGGGCTCATGCTGCCGCCGGCGATCTCGGCGGTGACGTCGTTGACGACGCGACCGACCGAGGGACCGAGGCTCTGGTCATAGAAGTTCTGGTGGTAATTCGACTTCGCGAGATTAGCCGCGATCAGCTTCATGAAGGAGTTGTTGAGGCCGGCGTCCGCGCCCTGCACCACCGGGATGATGAAGTTGCCCGCCGCGAGCCGCGTCTGCACGTCGTTCGAGACGAAGTATTTCAGGAAATCGACAGCCTCCTTCGGCGAGCCCTTGGTGATCAGCCAGCCGGTGATGCCGCCGAGCGTATCGGTCGGCGCGCCCTTTCCGCCTGGTACGATCGGGAAGTCGAACCAGCAGATCTTGTCTTCGCTCAATCCGACCTTGTCGGCGGCGAGCGCACGCTGCAAATGATAGACCGTGCTGATCGCGAGCGTCATCGCCGCCTTGCCGTCGCCGAAATAGCCGACGGCCTGCGGATTCTTGAAACCAAGGAAGCCGTTCTGGAACGGCTGGAGATCAACGAGCTGCTTGAACAGTTCGCCGGATTTCTGGAAGGTCTCGCCGGCGAAGCCGCCATTCTCGCCGCGCAGCGCCGCATCGAATGCCGCCTTGCCGCCGATGCGCACCGCAAGGTGCGTCCAGTAAAAGTGCAGCGGCCATTTATCGGCGCCGCCGACCACGATCGGGGTCACGCCGGCAGCTTTCAACGTTTTCACGGCAGCGAGCAGATCGTCCCAGCTCTTGATTCCGGCAGGATCGACCTTCGCCTTGGCCATCAGCTCCTTGTTGCAGAGGAAGCCGACCTGCGACAGCGCGGTCGGCAGACCATAAACGCGGCCGTTGCCGGTGAACGCGGCAAGCGCCGCCGGCGTGAGGCTGTCGCTATAGCCCTTCACCTGATCGGTGATGTCTTCGAGCACACCGGCCTCGATCTGCGTTTTCAGGACGCCGCCGGCCCAGCTGTAGATGATGTTTGGCCGGTCCCTGGATTGCAGGATGGTCGGCAGCTTGGCCTTGTAGGCCTCGTTCTCGAGGAACTGCATCTCGACCCTGATGCCCGGATGCGACACCTCATAGGCGCGCGCGACCTCCTCCCAGATCTTCACCTGGACCGGATTGGCCTCGATGTGGAGCCACTTTACTGTCGTGTCGGCCGCGGCGGCGTTGGTCCAAAGCAGGCATGCGGCAGCGGCGAGTCCCAGCTTCCCGAGCAGTCTCATCACATCCTCCCAACCGGCTTTTATTCTTTGGCTGCAATCCTGCCCTTCATTTTTGAGGTGCGCAACTAAAATTCTGATCTGTGCACCTCACGGGAAGAGTGGCTAAGGTTTGGAGAAGAGTTGGGCGGTCCGTCGCGTCGCCCGCAACAGACTGAGAGGTGCCCATGGCTGCCATCTATTCCGACCTCGCCGGCAAAGTCGTGCTCGTTACCGGAGGTGCAGCGGGAATTGGCGCTGCGATCGTGCGGCGCTTCGCGGAGCAGAAATCCAAGGTCGTTTTCTTCGACATCAAGGTCGACGAAGGCCAACGCCTGGCACGTGAGCTGTCCGATCAGGGACTGGCTGCGCATTTCCAGCGCGTCGACCTGACCGACATCCCCGCGCTGCGCGCCGCCGTAGTCGAGGCACGCAAGGCGCACGGCGCGATCAACATCCTGATCAACAACGCCGCGCATGATGAACGGCACAAGACCGAGGATATGACGCCGGAAAATTGGGACGACCGCATCGCGGTGAACCTGAAGCACCAGTTCTTTGCGTCGCAGGCCGTGCTGCCGGACATGAAGGCCGCGAATGCCGGCGCCATCATCAATTTCGGCTCGGTATCGTGGATCGCCGGACAAGGCGGCATGGCCGCCTACACCGCCAGCAAATCAGGCGTAATCGGCCTGACGCGCTCTCTGGCGCGCGATTACGGTCCCTACAATATCCGCGTGAACGCGATCGCGCCGGGCTGGATCATGACCGAGCGGCAGCTCGAGAAATGGATGACGCCGGCGGGCGAAATCGAGCTGCAGCAGCGACAGTGCTTGAAGCGCAGGCTGGTGCCGGACGAAGTCGCGAAGTTCACCGTCTTTCTCGCGTCCGACGAGGCCTCCGCCTGCACCTCTCAGCACTACATCGTCGACGGCGGCTGGGTCTGAGATGAGAGCCGCCCGCCCCCGGCCCTAGCTGGCTCGGCGCGTCGACGAGACACCGGTTTGGAGCGCACGTCGCGTTCCGGCAAATCCTGCATGCCTAACGCGCCCTTTGACCACGGCTAGAACTGCACGCCGCGCGTCAACGCCCCATCGACGACGAGGTTCGTGCCCGTGATGAAGCTCGCCGCGCGGCTCGCAAGAAACACCGCCGCATTGGCCATTTCCTGCGGTGTGCCCATCCGCCCGGTTGGATTGAGCGCCAGCGCGGTCTTGTAGAGCTCGGGGTTGTTGTCCTTGATCATGTTCCAGACTCCGCCGTCGAAATAGGTGTTGCCCGGAGAGACCGAGTTAGCGCGAATGCCCTTCGCCGCGAGCTGATTGGCGAGCCCCTGGGTGTAGTGAATGATCGCTGCCTTGAACGTGCCGTAGGGACCGGCGGCAAAATCGACCTCGCGCCCGGAGACGCTTGATATGGTGACGATCGCGCCGGCGGCGCTCTTCTCCAGATAGGGCATGGCCGCGTTCACGAGCCGAACCGTGCCCATCATGTCGGTCGAGAATTCCTTCTCCCAGCTCTCGTCGTCCTGTCCGATCGCGAGCGCGCTGACATTGGCGACGACGACGTCGATGCCGCCGAGCTTTGTCGCCATATCACCGACCCAGGCCTTCAGCACAACCGCGTCGGCAACGTCGACTGGGCCGCCATAAGCCGCGACGCCCTTGGCTTTGATTGCTGCGACCGTGCTCTCGACCTCGGCCAGATTGCGGGAGCAGACGCCGACATCGGCGCCTTCGGCCGCAAACGTCTCGGCGATCGCACGACCGATGCCCTTGGTGCTTCCCGTGACGAGAACTTTCGCGCCCTTGAGTCCCAGATCCATGGCCCTGTTTCCTTTTCTTGGTTCAGTAGTTAGTCGCGCTCGCCCTGACCAACCCACGATAGCTGTGCGACATCCGCATCGACACCAAATCTTTGCGCCGCACCACGTTGGTCGGATAGACACTGTCGAGATTTGTGGTGTCGACGAGCGCGCTAGCAAGGCCTGTGCCGCCGGCCACGATAGCCTCCCGCCGCGGAAATTCGAACGTGTCAGGGCCGAACACGCCGCTCAGCCCGGGATAACCGCGCTCGGGATCGACCACATTGGCGAAGGCGAAGAACAGGTTGTTTTCGCCCGCGCGAACGCGGAAATGATGCCAGTGATGCGGATCCGGGCCGGTCGGAATCGGCTTTGGCTGCCCGACCTCCGTGCCGGCATGCGACGAACTGAAGCGCCCCTTGATCGCGGCGGGACACGCGATGAGATCGCAGCCGCGCAGCGCCAGCACTCTTCCCGCCTCCGGGAACGACGCGTCGTGACCGATCAACAGCCCGATGCGGCCGATCGGTGTGTCGACGACGGTCCAACCGTCACCGGCCGTCGCCCAGCTTCGCTCGTCGGCGGAAAGATGCGTCTTGCGATAGACCGAGATGGTTCCATCGGGCGCGACGAGGCAGGCGCTGTTGTAGACCAGATCGCCGTCGCGCTCGGCAAGGCCGCAGACAAGGTAAAGGTCCAGTTCCCTCGCCAGCATGGCAAGGCTGTCGGTCGCCGCTCCCGGTATCGGTTGCGCGGATGTCGCGGGATCGGCAAGTCCCGTCAGTGCAAGCTCCGGAAAGACGACGAGCTCCGCAGCCTCGGCTTTGGCCTTGCCCGCGAGTGCCGCGATCTCTCCGAGATTCAGGCCGACGTCATCGCCGGGCGCAAATTGTGCGACACTGACCCGCGACACCTTTCCGGTTGGCCAGGGCTCGTGGCCGTAGAGGCTGAAGAAGTCGCGCGGATTCCAGCTGAAGGTGTCGGTGAGCAGGTCCGGATAGAGCTCCGGCCGCCGCTGCGCGAACACCGTCTCGCCGAGCACGCGACGCGCGCGCGCGGCATCGAGATCGATCTCGGACATCAGCACGCCATCGCCCTTGTCGAGCACGGCCGTCACCTGCCCGTCCGGCGCAATGACGCAACTGCCGCCGCTGAACTGCACCGTGCGCTCCAGCCCCCACCGATTGCTCTCGATGACATAGCAGCCGTTCTCGAAGGCACGGCTGATCCAGTATGGCGCCGGCGTGCGCTCCGCCAGCCAGTTCGAGATGTGGCAGATGACGTCAGCGCCGCCCAGCGCCATCAGCCGCGCGGTCTCCACGAAATGGATATCCATGCAGATCAGCAGCGCGATCCGCCCGATCGGCGTCTCGAACACCTGATTGTGCAAATCGCCCGCCGCGGCCCATTTCGGCTCGGAGATATACGGATGCGTCTTGCGGTGACGGCCGACGATGCCGCCGGGCCCGATCAGGACGGCCGTGTTGAAATAGATGGCGTCCTCGTCGACCTCCGGCATGCCGACGACGATGTAGCAATCATGTTTGCGCGCCAGTGCCGCAAAGCGGTTCGTGCTCGGCCCCGGGATTGTCTCGACAAAGGGCGCGACCTCGGCACGATCGAACCAGCAATAGCCGGTGGTTCCCATTTCGGGCGTGACGATCAGCCTTGCACCGGCCGCCGCCGCCTGCTCGCAGAGTTCGAGCAGGCGCGCGATGTTGCGCTCCTTCTCGAACATGGTGGGCTCGAACTGGACGGCGGCGACCTTGTGGGTGGTGGACATGATCAGGCCGGCCTCAAACCAGATAGGATTTCTTGATGGAGGCGCCGAGCGTGTATTTGGGATCGACCATGTTGCCGACGCGGACGCGTCCGACCTGGGTCAGGAGCATATAGGCGTCGATCTCGTCAAAACCGTAATCGGCCGCCATCCAGCGGCAGAGCTCGCGATAGGCGATGCGGGCCGCATCCTCCATCGGCCGCGCCGAGCCTATGGTCATGATGAAATCCCTGGTCTCGAGCCGCGGCCAGGCGATGGTCCAGTTCTTGATGAGATCGATCTGCACCGTGGTCACGGTCGGATGCTCGATGGCGACGCCGCAGAGCTCGCCATCCCCCTGCGCCGCGTGACAATCGCCGAGATAAAGCAGCGCGCCCTTGGTGTTGACCGGCAGGTAGATGACGGCGCCGACGCCGACATCCGGCAAGTCCATGTTGCCGCCGTAATAGTCGGGGACCAGCGACGAGATCGCCTCGATCTCCGGCGAAGTGCCGATGGTGCCGATGAACGGCTCATAGGGAATCGTGATCTTGTCGTTCCACTTCGTGCCGGTCTTGGCGTCGATTACGAGCTTCTTGACACGCTCCGGCAACGCCGGATTGAGCAGCGCGGTCTGGCCGGTCGAGACCAGGCCGCCGAAGTCAGGCATGACCACGGTGGTGCCGCACGGCTGCGGCCCGCGCGGCACGATGCTCTCGATATAGACCGCGAGCGTATCACCCTTCTCCGCACCGTTGACGTGGATCGGCCCGTTCTGCGGATTGAGGAACGGGAAGTTGAGGATCTTCGACGGACTGTCGGTCTCATGCTTGATAGCGCCTTCGAACGCGTCATGCGTCTCGGCGGCGACGACCGCGCCGGGGTCGACGGTCAGCACCGGACCCACATAGGGACCGTAGACATAATGGTACTTGCCCTGCTCGGCCTCCGTGATCGTGTACTGCTTGCCCCGTTCGCCCTTGGCGACACCTTTGCGTGCCATGATGGAATCGTTTTGCCAGGCCATTGCCGTTCTCCTTGGTTGGGCGTCGTTTTTTCTAGACTGCCAGATGGCGGCGCATCTCCGCCTCGTCGTCGAGCGCGGAGCGGTCGAGACTTGCAACGATGCGCCCCTTGTCCATGACGTAGCATCGCTGCGCCATGGCGCGGATCATGTCGAGATTCTGCTCGACCAGGATGATGGTCACGCCGGTCCTGCGGTTGAGCTCGACCATGTTGCGTGCGATGTCCTGGACGATGTTAGGCTGGATGCCCTCCGAGGGCTCGTCGAGCAGGATGAGGCTGGGATCGGCGATCAGGACCCGTCCGATCGCGAGCTGCTGCTGCTGGCCGCCTGACATGGTGCCGGCGCGCTGATGCCAGCGCTCTTCAAGGATTGGAAAGGCCTCGACGATCCTGCGCCGGCCGGCCTCCGGAATGCCGCCGCCCTTGATCGCCGCGCCGACCGCGACGTTCTCGCCGACGGTCAGGCGCGGAAACACGTCGCGCCCTTGCGGCACATAGCCCATGCCGAGGCGTGCCCGCTTGTGCGCCGGCAGCGAGTCCACAGCCTCGCCGCGATAGACGATCGAGCCGCTCATCGCCGGCACGAGCCCGATCAGACTTTTCATCAGCGTCGACTTGCCGACGCCGTTGCGCCCGATGACCGCAACGATTTCGCCTTCCCGCACCTCGATCTCGAGGCCCTGAAGCACTGGCTTGCCGCCATAGCCGGCGCGCAGAGCCAGCGTCGAGAGGATCACTTCCTTGCGCGGAACATCAAGCATGGGCCTGCCCCAGATAGATCGCAGCCACGCGCTCGTCGGCCACGATCTCCTGGATCGAGCCTTGGGCAAACACCTGGCCAAGATGCAGCACGGTGACGCGCTGGGCGACCTGGCGCACGAACGCCATGTCGTGCTCGATCGCCAGCACAGTCATGCCGTCGGCATTGAGCCGCTGCACCATCTCGCCGGTCATATGGGTTTCCTCGGGCGACATCCCGGCGGTCGGCTCGTCCAGCAGCAGGAGGCGTGGCTTCAGGCTGATCGCCATGCCGATCTCCAGCCATTGCTTCTGACCGTGGCTAAGATTGCCCGCCGTCTGCTTCTGTTCGGATTCGAGGCCGAGAAATGTCAGCAGCCGGTCGATCTCGGATTCGAGCTCGGCGCCGCGATGCCGGCTTTGCAGGGCGATCTCGAGGTTCTGGCGGACGGACAGGCCCTTGAAAACACCAGGCACCTGGAACTTGACCGAGAGACCGCGGTGAATGCGCGCGAAGGATTTCAGCGCCGTGATGTTCTCGCCGGCGAAGAGGATTTCGCCGCTGCCGGGATGATGCTCGCCAAGGATCAGGCGGAACAACGTGCTCTTGCCGGCGCCGTTGGGCCCGATCAGGCAATGGATCTCGCCGGGTTCGAGCGTAAGGTTCACGGCGTTGGTGACGTGAAGTCCGCCAAAATGCTTGTTTAGCTCGCGCAGCTCGAGCAGCGACATCAGCCGGCCCTCTGCGTGAAACGAGCCGCGAGGCGGCCGAGCCAATTCATGAACCCGAGCACGAGCCCGTTCGGGGCGATCAACACCGTGAGCACCAGCAGCACGCCCATGAAGACCAGCGCATATTGGCTGCCGTAGATCGTCAGCGCCTGGAACGCGGCCAGCACCACCAGCGTGCCGACCACGGTCGAGGTCAGATCGCTGCGGCCACCGACCGCGACCCAGATCAGCGGCAACGCCGCCGCCGTCATGCCCATGCTCGACGGCGTGATGTATTGGCCCCACGCCGTGTAGAGCACGCCGGAGACTCCAGCCAGCGCGGCGCCGATGACGAAGGTGATGAGCTGGTACTTGCGGATGTCGTAGCCCAGCATCTCCGCCCGCTCCGGGTTCTCGCGGATCGCGACGATGACGTTGCCAAACGACGAGTTCATCAGGATGCGCAAGGCGAGATAGACGAAGACCAGGAGGCCAAGCACGAAGTAATAGAGCCCAACATCAGCAAACAGCACAATCGACTCGCCCGGCCAGGGGATGGTCAAAGGCGGCATCGCACTCATGCCGTTGAAGCCGTTGAGCCGAGCGCTGCCGATATGCCACTCCGGCCCCGCGGTCTGCGCCATGAAGCGCTCCAGCATCAAGGTCACGGCGAGCGTGACGATGCCGAGGAAGACGCCGGCGATACGGCCGAAGAACATGAAATAGCCGAGCAAGACCGCGAACAGCGCAGCGATCCCTACCGCAAGCACTAACGCCACCAGCGTGAAGCCATAGGCCGAGCCGAAATTGAGGGTGAGAACGCCGTAGCCATAACCGGCGATCCCGAAGAACGCGGTCTGCCCGAACGACAGCGAACCGCCATAGCCCCAAATCACGCAAAGGCTGAGGGCGATGAACACCCAGACGAAGAAGTAGACGGTGTTGCCGACGGTGTAGCCGTCGCTGAACAGCGGGTACGCGAGTGCCACGGCTAGCACGACGGCAAACAGGCCCCAGAAGCCCCGACCGCGACCGACGGTCTGCGGGCCTTCGAGACGGCGCAACAAGGAAAGGAAACCGGTCACGACGCCATCACTCCGTCAGGTGCGCTCGCGCAGCACGAAGCCGGAGATGCCTTTCGGCAGGACCCGGACCACGATGATGACGGCGACCAGCAGGCCGATCTGGCCGAACAGCTGCCCCTGCCAGGATGTCATCCCGGACTTCACGATCGCCAGCAGGCCGCCGGCGGGCGCCGTGCCGAGGAAGACGTCGGCGCCGCCGATCACGACCGTGACAAAGGCCTCCATGATGAAGGTTGCGCCCATGGTCGGCACGAGGGTCATGGTCGGCGCGTAGAGCCCGCCGGCAAGTCCGGCGAGCCCCGCGCCGCAAGCAAATGTGAGACTGTAGATCAGGCGCGTATCGACACCGAGGGCCGCCGCCATGTGCGGCACCTGGATGGTGGCGCGCGCCAGCACGCCGAAGCGCGTCCAGTTGAACAACGCATAAAGCGCGGCGAGCACGCCGAGTGCCGAACAGAACAGCACGATACGATAGATCGAATAGGAGTAGTCACCGACCTGAAAGCTGCCGAACGGCGTGCCGACGCCTGCCATGGTCGAGCCGACCATGATCAGCGTGCCCTGCGTGGCGATCAGGCTGAGACCCCAGGTCGCGACGATGGTGTCGAGCGGCCGGTCATAGAGATGGCGGATGACCGCGAGCTCCACCAGCACACCGACCAGCGCCGACACGAGGGTGCCCGCCAAAATGCCCAGCGGCAACGGCAGGCCCGCGTGCACGGTCGCCGCGGTGACATAGGCCCCGCACATGATGAACTCGCCATGGGCGAGATTGATCACGCCCATCATGCCGAAGATCACCGCGAGCCCGCAGGCCGAGAGCACCAGGAACGCAAAGGCGTCGCCGAATTGATAGAGCGCCGAAAACAAATGGGTCGCGATGTCCATGAATCAACCAGTGTGAGGGAAGAAACTGCCGTCGCAGATGTCCGTGATCGCCCCGGCGCGCCGCGAGCGCCGAGACGATCAGCCCCGGGTCAGGGTTTCGGCGGAGGATTCGACGGCGTGTACTGCGCCATCGGATCTTTCTTGGTGAGGTCGCAGCCGGCTTCACCCAGCCAGTACGGCTTGATGTCCTCCCAGGTCTTCGGGAAGGAGATCGAATGATCGGCGCCGACCTTGGCGAGATAGATCGTGTGCGACATGTGCTGGCTCTTCGGGTCAATGCAGACCTTGCCCTCCGGCGCATCCATGCAGACGTCGCCCATCGCGATCACCTTGCGGATGTCCTCGCGCTTGGTCGACTTCGCCCGCTCCACCATCTGTTTGTAGAGATAAACGGCGAGATAGGAGTTTTCCGCTTCTTGGTTCACATAGGGCTCGCTCGGGAATTTCGCCTTGAACTTGGCGTAGAACTCCTTGCTCTTCGGCGAGTCGATCTCCTCGATGTAGTTGGTGGTGACGTACATGTCCTTCAGGCTCGGCGGCTTGAAGCGCTTGTGCTCGTAGCCCTGGCCGACGTTGACCGAGGAGGCCATCGGCAGGTTGACGTTGGCGGAGGCCGCCTGCTCGTAATAGGAGGCTTGTGCGGTGCCGACCAGCAGCGTGACCACGAAGTCGGGCTTGGCCTTCTGGATGTTCTGGATGCTCTGCGAGAATTGCGACACGCCGAGCGGGATGAATTCCTCGCCGGCCATCTTGCCGCCGTTCTCCTTGACGATCTTGCGCACCCATTCCGCCGAGATCTGGCCGAAATTGTAGTCGGCGGCGAGCGTGTAGACGTTCTTGCCGTACTTCTCCATCATGTAGGGAATGAGCGTGGAGAACTGCTGTTCCGGCACCGCGCCGGTCACGATCATGTGGCCGTCGCAGACGCCGCCTTCATACTGGTTGTTGTAGAAAGCAAAGCCGTTGAACTGGTCGACGATCGGCCGATACGCCTCGCGCGAGGCCGAGGAGAAGCCCGCGAACACGACGTCGACCTTGTCGCGCTGGAGTACGCGGCGCATGAACTCCTGGTAGCGGGTGTTGTCGGACTGCGTGTCGTAAGGAACCAGTTCGAGCGGCCGGCCCATGATGCCGCCGGCCTTGTTGATCTCCTCGGCGGCGAGCTGGATGGCGTGGACCTTGCCGATCGTGGCCGCGGCGAAATCGCCGGACTGATCCTCCAGCACGCCCATCTTGATCGGGTTTTCCGCCGCCAGTGCAATTTGTGATCCGATCGATGATCCGAGGACAAGCGTCCCCGTGAGGGCTGCGGCACGCAGCCCCCGCAATACAGACTTGCTCATTTTGCTTCTCCTAGATGGCTTGCTTGTTGCCGCCTTGCAGCGTGATGCCGGTCGTGCGGCCGGTCGGGTCGGGCGGCCTCGCCCGCTTGCTCAGAAACTCCTCGCAGTAGAGTTCCATGTTCTGCCGCGCGCGCATGCTTTCGCGACGGAGCTGGGAATAGGCACCCTCCTCGTCGAGGCCGCCCTGCTGCATCAGCAGGACCACGGCCCGGATCACCGCGCGACGGCCGCGGCGGCGCTCCTCGAGGTCCTGCAGGCGGTCGCTCATTTCGGCGCGCAGCAGGAACTGGTTGATGCCCATGAAGAGAGATGTGTAGACCGCGCCGCCATGTACCGGCTTGCGCAGGAACGAGGTCGCGCCGAGATTGACGAGCGCCTTCAGCCGGCTCGGCGCCTCGACGCCGACGAGGCCGATCACCGGCACCGGCGGCAGATGCGAGGCCGGATTGAGCTCGATCGCGACGGCGCCTTCGAGATCGCCATCGATGAAGAGGATGTCGCGGTCGGCCTGGAGGTTCGCAATGTCGATCTGCGCGCGGCCGTCGATGATCTCAGGATATTCGGTGGAGACGCCGAGCTTGGCGAGCGTCGTTTCGAGCGTGCTCTCCCAGCCGCCCCGCTTGGTGACGACGATGGCACGGCCGCCCTTGAAATTCTGAAGCAGTCGAGAGCTCATGATTGCACCACTTTCAAAAGCGGAGAGCGCATTGCGCTGGCAAAGCGCGGCGACGACTGGATGAGATAAGGGTCCGGCGCGATCGGCTCGCGGGATTCCAGCAGCACTTCAAACTGTCCGTTGGCAGACGAGCGGCCGATCCGCGGCGTGAGCCAGGCGTGAAAGGTCTGCCGGTCGATGCGGACCTCCCCTTGCGGCGCGCGCAGCCGCTGATCCGCCACGGCGGCGCGCACTTTTCGCGCGTCGTCCGTGCCGGCCTGCGACAACGCTGCGGCGAGCAGCTTGACGGCGATGTAGGAGGACTCGGCGTCGGCCGACGAGACCGGTCCCTCCGGAAATGATTGCGTGTAGGCATCGATGAAGGCGGCATTCTCCGGCGAATTCAAGGACGAGAAATAGACGCTTGAGGACAGATGCCCGTCGACGGCGTCCGGCCCGATCTCTGGCAATTCCGGTTCCGACAATGTGCAGCTCGCAACGGGAATTTCGGCGGCCTGATCGATCCCGCGCGCCTGGCAGGCGGCACGGAACGCTCGGAAGAAGGCGTAGGCGCTGGTGCCGATCAGATTGTTGAAGACGAAGTCCGGCCGCTGGTCGATGATCGCCGCAATGACCTGGTCGACCTCGGTATCCCCGACCGGGAGATAGCGCTCGGCGAGCACGGTGCCACCGCGCGCAATCAGCGCCTCGCGGAAGATGCGGTTGTTCTCCCAGGCCCAGATGTAGTTGGAGCCGACGCAGAAGGCGCGCGAGCCGACGCGGGATGCCAGATAATCGACCAGCGGCAGTACGTGCTGGTTTGGCGCCGCACCGGTGTAGATGACGTTATCGGAGCTCTCGAAGCCTTCGTAGTGGGAGGGATACCAAAGCAACCCGTCGAACTTCTCGAAGCACGGGATCACCTCCTTGCGGCTGGACGAAGTGTAGCAGCCGACCACCTGGCGAATGCCGGAACCGAGCAACTCGAGACTGAGCGAACGATAGCGCGCAAGGTCACCCGACGGATTGACCACGACAGGCTCGAGCTCGATATCGAGATCGCCCGCATTGACCTCCTGAAAAGCCAGCAGCGCGCCATTGAGGATCGAGCGCGCGACGACGCTGTAGGAGCCCGTCGTCGAGAACATCACGCCGATCCGATAATGCTTCCGCGTCATCACTCGATCCAAAAACAAAAAAGCACCCGCCGGCTGTCAAGCCGAGGGCGCTTTCGCCGCCAACCAAACACGCTTGAGCGTGGCGTTGGAAATGGTTTGAACTTGTTCGCGTTGACGGGCTGCCTTGCCCGACGCTTGCGTGTTACGGTCGTTGAGATCGAATGCGATGTCAAGCGCGTTGTTGCAGCGGAAATTGCCGCAATTCATATCGGCCTGTAGCAAATATGTGCAGGGCACGCGGCGTGCTCAGTTTCGCAAGCGCCGCGGTCACTCAGTTTGCGATCACGTCCTCGGCCGCCGGATCTTGCGCGCGATCCGGCATCGGTCCGTCACCCGCCAATGCACGAATCCAGCGGCGATACTCGACGCCGAGAAGATCGCTTCTCAGGTGGATCTCGTCCTTGGGATGAAGCGGTAGAGTCTTCGGGCGTTGCGACTCGACGATCACGCGGTCCTGCTCGTACACCTTGTCCATGCGCGCCACGATCTGCTCGACGGCGATGTCCAGGCCGAAATTGACGGCGGCGGTCAGATGCAGCACGCAGTATTCGAGATCGACCGGCGTGACGGCCATGAACGTGCAGAAGCGCTCAACCTCCCCGGTCTTCTTGTTGAAATAGGCCGTCGTGGGGCGGAAGCAGTAGTAATGATAACGCGCGGTAATGGGAATGCCGCGATGATCGCCGTGAGGCTGAAACAAGGTGATCTCGCTGGTACGCAAGCCCTCATCCGTCAACACGACATCGTAATCCACGAGCTCGTCGGGATCATCGGGGTTGCCATTGAGGTTGGCGTGCACGAACGGAAAATGCGCCGGATCGAGAAAGTTCTCCACGGCACGAAGGGCGTTTGCGTTATAGTGGTACGGTCCCGCCTGAACCTTGCGATAGGTCGCATCCTCCCAGACAGGAAACGGAGGAACAGCGGAGACTGGATTGCCCATACAGACCCAAACGTATCCATACCGCTCGACTGCGTGATGGCGGAATGCCGCGGCTCGGCTCGTCGGCCGGGTCGTCGGATGGGCCGGGTAGCGGCGGCACGCACCATCAGTGCCGTATTCCCAGCCGTGGTAGGGGCAGACGACGCAACCATCCTTCACCCAACCGAGCGACAAGCGCGCGCCGCGATGACGGCAATAATCCTTCCACGCGTGAACCTCGCCGTCATGGCGCCACAGGATGATATCCTCGCCAAGCAAGCGCGCCGGCACGATGGCGTCCTCCGCGACCTCCTCGCTCCGGCGGACCACGTGCCATTCGTTGACGATGGCGCGATAATCGGCTCTCTCGGTATCCCAGGTTGACGCGATCACCATGACCTCACCTCACTCGCCACTGGAGTGACCCAGTACAACCTTTGGATGCTTAAACGTCAATCGGATTGTCCGGATTGCACGACTTCACGTGAGATTTGGAGGATACGAAGTCCGGCGTCGGCACGATGGCCGGACATTCAGCCTACGCCGGCTGCAGAACGAGCCTATCGCTCGTCTTCGCGATGACGCTCCAGTCATACAGCATCGGGACCATTTCGGCGGCGGCCCATGCAGCGTGCTGATCGGCATAATGCGGGCTCGCGGGGTGTCCCGAAGCGCCGTGAAACACGACCCAAGCGCAATTGTCCCAGTTGCCGACGTCGAAGACGTAGCGTGCGACCGCGCCATAGGCCGCAGTCAGACCGGACGACGCCCAATAGCATCCATTCGCCATGACGGTGTCGTTGTCGCCACCGACCGGAAGCCCCGGCGGTTCGAGCTGCGCGACCGCCTGCGGGAAGGACGCCGACAGCGGATGCGCCATGCGGACATGATGCAGTTCCGACCATGCCTTACCGTCGTCGATCTCCGCTGCGCGCGCGAGCGCCGTTGCCAGCGCGCGATCCCAATCCCAGCCACCGAGAAACGCGGTATCGTCATTGCGCAGCAATGACGGCAGCGCCCACCAGATCTGATTGAGCGGCACCACGCCCGGGGCAACCTGGCTGACTGGATCGCGCGTCACCGCGCTCAAGCCGGATCGTTCGAGAACTATGCGCGCCAGCTCGCGGCGCGTCCGCGCATAGGCCGCGGCTGCCTTTGAATCCGCCGCCATACGCGTGTCCCATCCAGTGATGAGATCGCGCAGCGCGGCGGTCGGCCCCTCGATCGCCGGGAGGCGGCTGAGGCGGGCGATGAATTCGCGCGCCGTGAAGCTGTGCGTATCGGCATGAATGCTGCTCATGTCGTCGACGGACGCGGCCGAAAGCTCGGCGAGCCGCTCGGCGATGCGCTTTGCGCGGTACGGCGGATGACAATCGGTGCAGAGGTAGTCCGGGCGATCGTCGGCGGCGACGCGATTGTTCGCGGTGACCAGGATGCCATCAGGCGGATCGAAGGCGCGCGGCATGTCTTCCCAGGGAATGGCACCCTGCCATTCATAGTCTCCCGTCCAGCCGGGCACCGGCAGCCAGCCATTCAGGCGGGGGCGGCGCGGCACGACGGCGCGCACGAGATTTCCAATCTTCCCCGCGGTATCAGCCGCAACCAGATTATGATCGATCAGGCCCCAGCCCCGCGTGGCATCATAGAGCGTATCGACGTTGGTGGCACGCAGCATCGGCAGCAGGCAATCGAACGACAGATCGAGCTCTGCGAACTGCACCGACCGCAACGTCAATGCCGCTCCCTTGCGCGGATCCCCGGCGATCACGGGCCCGTGGTGGGTGGCGACGACCTCGATGTCGACGTCGGGACCACCGCGCACCGCGATGCGTTCATGACGGATATTCACCTCGCGCCATTCGTCCCGGAACAGGTAACGAGAGGCGTCGCCGAGTTTGAATTTCTCGACATAGACGTCGTGGATATCGACAAAGGCATGGGTCACGCAGAACGCGACATGGCCGTTGTGGGCAAAGTGCGGGAAGGCAGGCACGCCGGGCACGGAAAGACCGATGGCATCGAAGCCGTCGCAGGCCAGATGGAATTGCGAGTACAGGCTCGGCATCTCGAAGGCACGGTGCGGGTCGCCGGCCAGCAAAGGCCGGCCGGAGGCCGTCCGCGACGGCCCAACTGCCCAATTGTTGCTGCCGCCATCAGTCGCCTCCGGCCCGGCGAGCGCCGCCAGCGCTTCGACAGCCGGCGCCAGATCTTCCAGCGCGGCGATCCATCGTTTGCCTTCCGCGCCTGCCGGCGTTGCCAGCAAATCCTGGCCGCCGTCATCGTAACGCAGCTTGGCGACGTGGTGCGGCCCGATGGCACGCAGTGCCGCCGCACGCCACAGCTTGAACCAGACCGAACCCATCAGATAACCGCGCTGCCGCATCACGAGGATGCAGTGCCATGGCTCCCATCGTTCGACTTCGCCGCCGACCAGGCCGTATTCGAACGGCAGCGGCGCGCCCTGCGCCAGGAATGCATTCACACCGCTGGCATAGGCCTCGAGCATCGCACGCGCTTCGCCGGACAAACCGGCGTAATCGCGTTGCGACGCGCCCGCGACATCGAGCCGGCGCGCCAATGTATCGGCTGCGATGCCCGCGCGGCCCTCCCATTCCGCCCAGCGACCGAGCATGCGTCGGCGCGCAGCATCCATCTGCCAGAGCCGGTCCTGGGCGTGGACATAGCCCTGTGCGAAGAAAGCATCCGTCGTTCCGCGCGCACGGACATGTGGAATGCCCCAGGCATCCCTGTGGACGTCGACGCCAGCATTGAGGCCGCGCAGCGTGACGACACCGCTGGTTTGAGGCAGGCGTGATTGATGATCTTCGGCAGCGTTTGGCACGCTCTTTCTCCATTCTCAGGTTGGTACGCGAGACTTCGTCATCCGATCTGTTTCAGAGCGACGGCCGGCGATCCGCCCAGGGCTGACTCCGTTCCAGGATGGCGCCGAGCCGCAAGACATCGCTGTCCTTCCACCAGCGGCCGACGATCTGCAGCCCGGTCGGCAATCCATCTGCGCCGAAGCCGTTGGGTATCGACAGCGCCGGATTGCCGCTTTGATTGAAGGGGTAGACGAAGGCGTTCCAGCCGCGGTTGAACAGCGCATCGACTGTCTTGCCGGCCTCTGCAGGAATCGCGGTGGTGGGCAAGGTCGGCGTTACCAGGAAATCATAGGTTTCCAGCAGTTTCTGCACGCCACGATAAAGCCGCGAGCGCGCGACCTGAGCCTTGCGAAAATCGACCAGATTGGCGCGGCTGCCGGCTGCGATCCATTCCACCAGCACCGGATCCATGCGGTCGCGCCATTTCTCGAGATGGTGGCCGAAATAGACGTTCAGATTGGCGAGATACATCACCCGCGCGGCGCCAGCGATCCAGTCCATTTCGGCGCCCGCCTCCTCCACCTCGGCACCAAGCGCAGCAAGCGCCGCAAGCGAGGCCTTGGCATTGGCCGCGACATCGGCGCCGTAGTCGCTCATGCCAGACAAATATCCGATCCGCACACCGGACAGATCCTCGGAGATCAGGCTCGGCGGCAGCGCTCCGTGACCGGGTGCACCGAGCGACCACGGATCGAGCGACGATGGACCGGCAAGGCTGCCCATCATCAACGCGGCATCGGCGACGGTGCGCGTCAGCGGACCGGCCGCGGCATAATTAAAAAACGAGTCCGAAGTCTGCTCGTAGGGCACGGCACCCGTGGTCGGCTTCAGTCCGACCACGCCGCAAGCGGCGGCGGGAATGCGGATTGATCCCGCGCCGTCGGTGCCAAGGCCCAGCGGCCCTAGCCCGGCCGCGACTGCGGCGGCGGCGCCACCGCTCGATCCGCCGGCGGTGCGTTCGAGATTCCAGGGATTGCGCGTGACACCGAAACTCGGGCTATCGGTGTGGCCCTTGTGGCCGAATTCGGGCGTCGTGGATTTGCCGACCATGATCGCGCCAGCGTGCTTCAGGCGCGTCACCAGGATGTCGTCCTGCGAGGGAATGTTGTCGGCAAGGATCGCCGATCCATGTGCGGTGCGTACCCCTTTGGTGGAAAAGAGATCCTTGATATTGACCGGGATGCCGTGCAGCGGCCCGAGTTCCTTGCCTGACATGACGGCCTGTTCGGCAACACGCGCCTCCGCCCGCGCGGCATCGGCTGTCACCGTCGCATAGGCGTTAATCGTCCGCTGCGTCTTCTCGAGCGCAGCCAACACAGCATCCACATACTCGACCGGAGACAAAGCGCGCTTGCGGATCAGGTGCGCGGCCGCCGCGGCCGGCATGAAGAGAAGATCGCGATCAGTCATCCCAGAACTCCATCAATTGAGGCGGCGTCAGCCATCAGGCAGGTGTGTTTTGAAGGTGGCAGGCGGCGAGATGCCCGGGCGCGATCTCGCGCAGCTTCGGCTTCTCCGCTCGACAGCGTTCGAACGCGAGCGGACAACGGGGATGAAACGTGCAACCAGCGACGGTGTCGATCTGGCTCGGCAGTTCGCCGGTGATGACCGCGGTATGCGCCCGGTTCGATGTAATTCGGGGGACGGCCGCCAGCAGCGCTTGCGTGTAGGGATGCCGGGGCGAGGTGTAGAGCTCGCGCTTGGGCGCGATCTCGACGATGCCGCCGGCATACATCACCGCCACGCGCGCCGAAATGCTGCGTACGACCGCGAGGTCATGGGCGATAAAGAGATAGCTGAGGCCGAGCCGCTCCTGAAGATCGAGCAGCAGATTGACGATTTGCGCCTGCATCGACACGTCGAGCGAAGAAACCGGTTCGTCGCAGATGACGAAGTCCGGCTTCAACGCCAGGGCGCGCGCGATACCAATGCGCTGGCGCTGGCCACCGGAGAACTCATGGGGAAACCGATCACCGCAGGATCGCGGCAGGCCAACCATCTCCAGTAGCTCGCGGACGCGATCGTTGCGGCCGCTGCGCGACCATCCGCCTGCGACATCGAGCGGCTCGGCGATGGCATCCTGCGCGCGCATGCGGGGATTGAGCGAATTCTGCGGATCCTGAAACACGAATTGCAGGCGCCGGCGCACCGCGCCTGGCGTCACCCTGCCGCGCGTCGACGAAATCTCCTGCCCGAACAGATTGATCGACCCGCTGGTCGCCGCTTCGAGCCCCACCAGGATCCGTCCTGTTGTGGATTTTCCCGAACCGGACTCGCCGACGAGGCCGAGCGTTTCGCCCTGCCTGACATCAAAGCTAACGCCATCGACCGCACGCAACAGAGCGCCCCGTGCCGCAAAAGTCTTCACCAGGTCACGCACGACGACGATGGGGGCCACGCTCACGAGATCCCTCCCGCTGCGATGCGCGGTGGACAACGCGCAAAATGGCCCGCACCGGCGTCGACCAGAGCCGGCGGCTCCGACAGGCAGGACTTGACGGCCTCACGACAGCGCGGACTGAACCGGCATCCCGCAATCGACATCGACGGATCGGGGATGTTGCCGGGAATCGTAGTCAGCCGGTGCACATCTTCATCGAGATTCGGCACCGCCCGGATCAGGCCCTCCGTGTAGGGATGCATCGGCCGTTCGAACAATGCCGGGACGGACGCGGTTTCGACGACCCGCCCCGCGTACATGACGACGACGCGCTGGGCGAACTGCGCGACCACGCCGAGATCATGGGTGATCAGAATCACCGACATGCCGATCTCGCGCTGGAGCTCGCGCAGCAGTTCGAGGATCTGCGACTGGATGGTCACGTCGAGCGCAGTGGTCGGCTCATCCGCGATCAGAAGCTTGGGGCGGCATGCCACCGCGATGGCGATCATGACGCGCTGGCGCATGCCGCCCGAAAGCCGATGCGGGTAGTCGTCGATGCGGCGCGACGCGTCGGAAATCCGCACCATCTCCAGGAGCTCGATGGCCTTTCGCCGGGCGGCCTGGACGGAAAGCCCCTGATGCTGGCGCAACGGCTCCATAATCTGGTCGGCGATGGTCAGGACCGGATTGAGCGACGACATCGGATCCTGGAAGATCATCGCGATCTCGCCGCCGCGAACCTGGCGAAGCCGGCGCTGTGGCAGCGTCAGCAGGTCGCGATCGCCATAGCGGATCGCGCCCGATGCATAACGCGTGTTGGACTGGTTGTGCAGCTTGAGGATCGAGAGTGCGCTGACGCTCTTGCCACTGCCGGATTCCCCGACGATGCCGAGACACTCGCCGGCGCCGACCGCAAAGTCCACGCCTTCGACCGCCTTCACCCAGCCTGCATCGCCGCGGAACTGGACCGTGAGATTTTCGACGCTGAGAAGGGGTTTCTCCGCCATTCAGGTCTCGATCTTCAGTCGCGGATCGAGCACATCGCGCAAACCGTCACCCAGGAGGTTCATGCCAAGCGCGGCAAGACTGACCGCGAGGCCGGGAAACAGCATCACCCACCACGCCTCGACCGAATAGTCGCGCCCTTCCGCGATGATGTTGCCCCAGCTTGGGGTCGGCGGCGGCGGTCCGATGCCGAGAAAGCTGAGCGCCGCTTCGGCAAGAATGGCGTAGGCGAAGATGAAGGTCAGCTGGACGATCAGCGGCCCGAGGCAATTGGGCAGCACGTGCTTGACGATAATGTGCAGGTCACCGGCGCCGCTCACCCGCGCGGCCTGCAAATATTCCATCTCGCGAATGACCAGAACGGAAGCGCGCACGATGCGCGCCGTGCGCGGCACATAGGCAACCGACAGCGCCACCACGATGCTGCTGGCCTGCGCGCCGAGCGCGGCGCCGATACCGATGGCGAGCAGGATCGCCGGGAACGCCATCAGCGCGTCCATCAACCGCATGACGTAGGGATCGATCGCACGGAAATACCCGGCCGTTACCCCGATCAGCGCGCCGAAGACGCCCGAAATCAGCGCCACCGAAAGCCCGAGCGACAGCGACAGCCGACCGCCATGGAGCACGCGCGTGAGGATGTCCCGCCCGTACTGGTCCGAGCCGAACGGGAAACGCACGGACGGCGGCTTGAAGCGCGAGCGGATGCTCATCGCCGTGGGATCGATGCCGGTCAGCATCGGTCCGATGATCGCGCACAGCACGAGGATGGTCACGAGCACCAGCCCGATCTTGAACGAGCGATGCGCGGCAAGCTTGCGCAGAACGCGAAATCGCCGGCGCTTGGCCAGCATCTGGGGCGGCGTTACGGCGAGCATGACATCAGTCATAGCGCACCCGCGGGTCAACCAGGGTGTAGATGATATCGACGGCAACGTTGATCAGCACGAAAGCGAAGCCGAACAGCAGCATGGTGCCCTGGATCAGCGGGTAGTCGCGCGCCATGATCCCCTGCACCACCAGCCGGCCGATGCCCGGCAAGGCAAACACCTGCTCGACCACGACCGAGCCGCCGATCAACAGGCTCAGGATGATGCCGCTGACGGTCACGACCGCGACCAGCGCGTTGCGGAAGCCGTGCTTACCGACCGTCCGCCACTCGCTGACACCCTTGGCGCGCGCGGTACGAATGAAATCCTGATCGAGCACGTCGAGCATTGCCGAGCGCGTCATCCGCGCCAGAAAGCCGATCTGGAACAGGCTGAGCACCATGGCCGGTTGGATCAGCGAGGCGAACCAGGGGCCGGGACCCGCCGTCAGCAACGGCGCATAGCCGGACGACGGCACCCAGCCGAGCGTCACGCTGAACAGGATGACCGACAGGATTGCGATCCAGAAGCTCGGGACTGACACCCCGATCAAGGCGATCATCATCACACCGGCGTCGATCCAGCTGCTACGGAAATAAGCGGCGAGGATGCCGAGGGTGATACCGATCGGCAGCGTGATGGTGAGCGACAGCGCAGCCAGCGACAGCGTCACCGGCAGGCGCTCGGCGACTGCCGACAGCACGGTCTGGTTCAGCACCAGCGAACTCCCGAACTTGCCTTGGGCAAGACCGAGAAACCAGGACAGCAATTGCTCCCATATCGGCTGGTCAAGGCCGAGCTCGCGGCGGATCCGTTCCACCGCCGCAGGGGTGGCGTCCGCACCCGCGATCACCACCGCCGGATCTCCCGGCAACAGATGCATCAGGATGAAAGACAGCACCGCGACCAGCAGCAGGACCGGTATGGATTGCATGAGACGGACGATGATCGCGCGAAACATGGGATACCCGATATGACGCTTTCAGTCCCTGCCCTGCCGCTGGCTTGCCAACGACGCTATTTCAGCCACACATCCCAGAAATGAACGATGTAATAGGGCTCGAAGTTCGCGACCTTGGCGGCGTTGAAGCTTCGCATCGTGCCCATGTCGGCGATCTTGATCATGTAGGCCTGATCCAGCACGCGCTTCTCGATGTCGGCCCAGGCCGCGATGCGCTGTTTCGGATCGAGCGAGGCATAGAATTTGTCATAGGCCGTATCGAGAACCTGATCGTCCTTCACATGCGGGAAGGTGTAGATCATCACCTTCCATTGCTGCGGCCCGAGCAGCGGATTCGAGCAATAACCCGTGGTGGAGACATTCCAGACGCCGGTGCCGCGCTGCATGTTGCTGGCGTTGGTGGTCCAGTCGACGATGTCGACCGCGACGTTCATGCCGGCATCCTTCATCTGTTCGGACAGAACGAGGATGGCGTCGCGGAAATTTGGATAATTGGAGTTGGTCTGGAGTACGATCTTCTCGCCATTGTATCCGGCCTGCTTCAGCAACGCCTTGGCCTTGGCCGGATTGCGCTGGTCGTAATAGGGCTTCATGGCATCGCCCTGATAATAGGGGCTCGACGCGTAGACCAGCGAATGACCCGGCCGCGAGATCTGCCCCATTGCCCCGGTAATGTCCTCGACATTGACCACCGCCTCGATTGCCTGGCGAATGAGCGGATTGTTGGTCAACGCAGCCTGCGTGTTCACGACGAACACCTGCATGCAATAGGGAAAAATCTGCTGCGTCTTGATGTTCGCCTGGGCTTCAAATCGCTTGGCGAGATCGCGGGGGACATCGCCGATGACATCGGCGTTGCCGGTCTGCAATGCGGCAACGCGGGCATTCGCTTCAGGCACGAAATTGTAGCGAACCTGGTCGAGATAGGCAGTGCGGCGTCCGGCCAGCCCATCCGGCCCCGGCGCGCTATCGTCGGGCACATAGGCGTCGAAGCGCTTGATGACGAGGTGACTGTCCTTGACCCATTCGCCCAGCATGAACGGACCAGTCCCGATGATGTCGATCTCGCGCGCCGCCTTGTCCTTCTGCTCGGCCGGCAGGATTTCGAACGGATAGACCGGCGACTTCAACACGTCGACGAACACCGCATTCGGCTTCTTCAGGCGGATCACGAAAGTTAGCGGATCCGGCGCCTCGAAGCCCTCGACATCGGCGAGCACGGACGCATTGGGGCTGACCTTGCGGTATCGCTCGAACGACGCCAGCACGTCGGCCGAATTCATCTCCTTGCCGTTGTGAAACTTGACGCCCTTGCGCAGCGTGAAAGTGAAGACCGTGGCATCCGCATTGGTGTCGATCTTCGAGGCCAGAACGGGCCTCGCATTGTAGTTGCCGTCGATCGCCACCAGCGGCTCGAAGATGTGATGGATGACCTCGAGCTCGACGAGGCTCGATGCGACATGGGGGTCGAGCGTACCGGGTCCGGACAGGTAGGCATAGACAAGGCTGCCGCCGCGGCGTGGTTCTGCGGCATGGAGCGGGTTCGCAAGCACAACGAGGAAGGCGATTACCGAGCCGATCATGGCGATCGAACGAAATATGGAAGCAACGCTTGTCATCACAACTGCCTTCCTGTTGGGCTCCTGCATTACCCGTTGTTCACGGCTTCACTGGATTACCTTCGCGGGTTGACGCCGATCGACGGACGCGGCGACCTGCTTGAGAGCGCCGTCCGTCGCCTCGAGGACGCGGTCGATGTCTGCGACCTGATGCGCCGCCGATAGAAACATGTTGTGCCAGGGATGCATATAGACGCCGCGCTGCAGCGCCTCCAACACGAAGCGATGGCCGAGCGTGAAATCCGGGTCGTCGTCGAACATGATCATCGGCATCTGCACCGGCCCGGTCTGCCGCAACGGCAGATCAAGCGCGCGCGCCTGTTGCTCCAATCCCTCGCGGAGCCGGCGGCCCATGGCTTCCATGGTTGCGATCGCGCCGGTCGCACGCAGCTTCGTGATGGTGGCGATCGCGGCCGCCATCGGCACTGCTGCACACCAGAACGAGCCGGTGACGTAGACCTGCTGCGCGGCTTCACGAAAGCGATCGTTGCCGGTCACCGCCGCGAGCGGATGACCGTTGGCGATCGCCTTGCTCCAGCCGCACAGATCCGGCCGCACGCCGTGGGGCTCCCAACTGCCGCCTATATTGAGACGAAACCCCGCCCTGACGTCGTCGAGAACCAGCGCCGCACCGGCCGCATCGCAAATCCGCCGCACCGCTTGCGCAAATGCGAGTGTCGGCGCCTCCTGCTGGCGCTTCACGTCGTGACGAAATGCAGTCACCAGCACAGCCGCGAGGTCGCGGCCGGCCTCATCGGCGGCGCGCTCAAGACTTGCAACGTCATTGTAGTCATAGTGCAGGATGTGGGCGCGATCCTCCGCAGTGACGCCGGCCAGCGAGGGCGTGCACCACGGCGCGGCGCCGTGATAGGAGCCCCTCGCCACCAGCACCTTGCGCCGCTGCGTCCCCGCACGCGCGATGGTCACGCAAGCCGTCATCGCGTCGCTGCCGTTCTTGGCGAACAGCACCCAGTCAGCGTGCGGAATGGTCTCGACCACGAGCTCCGCGAGTTCAACCTGGCATTCAGCCGGTCCCGTCATGAGGTCGCCGCGGCCGCGCTGCTCCGCAGCGGCGGCCTCTACATCAGGATCGCCATAACCAAGCACCATGGGCCCGTAGCCGCACATCAGGTCGATATATTCGGTGCCCTGGACATCCCAGAGCCGGCAACCGCGCGCGCTGCGAAAGAATTGCGGATAGCCGGGCGGCAGCCGGGCTACATTCATGTGTCCCCACATGCCGCCGGGAATGACCTTGCGGGCCCGCGCCCGCAGCGCCTCGTCCGGAGCAAGCGAGCCAGGTATCGCGTGAGGTGCCATCGCATGTCCCCTCGTTTCGGATGGGCCGCGCCGTTGCGCCAGCATTTCAATATATGATATATCACAGCCATGGAAGCGTCTCACGACTTTTAGTCTTGCAACGACAGCCTGCGGACGTGCATGGCGTGCATAGATACCGGTCGCTCTAATTCAACTGGAAGCAGCCCCCTCGATGCCCAACGACGCTGTCGGTCTGGTCAGCCGCGATAATCTGACGGCCCGCGTGTTTCAGGAACTGCGGCTTGCGCTGATGGAGGGACGCTTTCGTCCGGGCCATCGCTTCAAGATCCGCGAGCTCGCCGAAACGATGGGCGTCTCGGAAACGCCCATTCGCGAAGCGTTGATGCAGCTGGTGCGCGCGCGCGTGCTCAGCATGCAGGCGAGCCGCTGGATCGAGGTCGCACACCTCAGCGCATCGCAGTATCAGGAATTGCGAAGCATCCGGATCCTGCTCGAGGGACTGGCCGCCGAGCGCGCGACCAGCCGGATCTCCAAGGCCGATATCGCCAACCTCAAGAAATATCATCAGGCGCTGGTGTCCGCAGAACGCGGCGAGCGCTGGCGCGAAGCCGTGGAGGTGAACTGGCAATTCCACCACACGCTCTACAAGGCCGCCGACGCGCCGGAACTGCTCGAAATGATCGAAACGATCTGGCTGCGCAACGGCCCCATGCTCAACATGCTCTACCCGCATGCGGCCCCGACCTATCCAGGGCGTCACCAGCATCTGAACGTGATCGACGGTCTGGTGGCGAAAGATCCCGAAGCCGTCAAAAAATCGATCCAGGCCGACCTGCTGGAGGGTGGCGCGAGATTGCTGCAGCTTCTTCGGGACATCGAGGCCGGCACCGCGCCGACCACCATCGATGTCGCTGCGAAATAGTCGAGGGCTGCCGTTGTACCTCGGCCAACGTCATCACCCGCTCGACGTCCTCTCCCGCCTACTTGGCAGATCCGGCCCATCGATGCCGGCGCAAGCGATCGCACCTTGGTAGCCCGCCGCGCCTGACGAACCGTGCCCTCGGACCTATATGCTGCGATAACAAGCGATAGCTGAAAGATCTGGCGCAATTCCGAGCCCGGGCTCTTCGCTCAGCAAAACGGTGCCTTCGCGCACGGTCTCGACTGGACCGCAGAACAGATCCCGCAGCGGATTGTCGTTGGCGTCGACCTCGAGCCATCCGTCGCCTCCAGTGCCCGCGAGGAGATGGGCCGAGGCAAGCAGTCCGATGCCGCCACCGAGATAATGCGGGCAGAACGTTTTGCCGGACTTCAGAACGTCTCGCGCGAGGCCGGCGCAGGCGCTCAGCCCGCCCCATTTCGCGATGTCGGGCTGAACCACGCCGAGCACGTCTTCTGCCAGAACCTCCTTGAAGCCCGCAACGCTGGAGATGTTCTCGCCCGCGGCAATCGGCATCGTCGCGCTCGCCCGCAGCTTGCGCCATTCCTCGCGCGGCCGGTCGGCGCGGATCGGCTCCTCGAGCCAGCGCAGATCGAACGCGGCCAAGCGCGGCAGCATCTCCAATGCCTGATCTACCGACCAGCCCTGATTGGCATCCGTGGCGAGCATGCCCGTGCCGACGACGGCGCGCAGCGCAGAAAGGTTAGCGAGGTCCGTCTCCGCACCGAACCCGACCTTCAGCTTCAACGCGCGATGGCCGCGCTTGAGCGCGGCTTCGGCTGTCCGTGTGGCGCCGCCGGGATTGATGCCGCTGGCATAGACCTTGATCGTGCCCGACTGGCCGCCGAGCAACCGCCACAGCGGCAAGCGCTGCCGCCTTGCGGTGAGATCCCACAGCGCAAGATCGATGCCCGAAATTCCTTGCGCGAACGGACCGGGCTCGCCGCATTGAAGTGCAAGGACCTCGGTACCCTCAGTCAGGGCCTCGAAAGCCTGCGCTGGGCCGTCGAACCTGCGCCCGACAAGACCCGGCGCAAGCACTTCATTGACAAGCCGGGCGCGATGCTCCGCGCCTGGGGCGGGAAAGTTGGACCAGGCTTCACCCCAACCCTCGACGCCGTCTTCGTCGACAACGCGAACGAAGACGGCGGGACGATTGAGCATCTTGCCGAACGATGTCACCACCGGCGTCGCCAGCGGGTAGCGATAGCAGATCGCCTCGATCGAACGGATGGTGAAGCTGTCAGTCATGTTGCAGCCTCTACCATCTCAGTAGGCGCGCGCGAAGTCACCTTCCTGCTTAATATCCGTGAAGACCGGATAGCGCGCTTTCCATGCGGTGCCCTTGGCCGTCGTCAGTTCGCTGAGCCGTTCGAGCACGTTGAGGCCATCCTTGCGCAGGCTGGCCGAAACCGCCGCGCGATCCGGGAAATTCTTCAGGACGGCGTCGAGCCAGATCGTACGGCCGGCGAGGAAGCCGCTTGCGCCTGCGGCATAGGAGTAATCGAGCACCAGCTCGAACTTTTCCGGCGCGGCGCCGCCAGAGAGCAGCACCCAGGGGATGTTCCGTTCGCGGCAGATATCGCCGATCGCATCGAACTCCTTCTGCGCGGCCTTCGCTCCTGCGCTGCCGTCGCGGGCCGGCAGGCTGTTGGCGGCAAGCGGGCTCTCCAGCTTAAGCAGGTCGACGCAATATTCCGGCTTGGCAAACTCACGCACGCTGTCGATGACGAGGCCGGGGAGCTTGCCGGGCGATTCCACATAATCGGCAGTATGATTGGCGCTGCCGAGGAACGGATAGACCAGCAGCTCGAGCACGTACGGGATATCATGTCGGGCGCAGTCTTCGCCGATCTCACGGACAAACCGCTTCTGGTGCTCGTTGACGGCGGCATCGGCGTCCGGCCGGTACCAGGCCAGCACCTTGACAGCATCGCCGCCCATGGCGCGGATCTTCTCCACGCTCCAATTGGTGATCGCGCGCGACCTGCGGCCACCCGCGGTTTCCTCGACGCGATGCTCTTCCAGCGTCATGATCAAGCCACAGCGCGGCGGCAGCAGATCGATCGCGGCTGGCACCGCAAAGTTCGGATCGAACAGCATCGAGCTGCAATGCGGCGCGAGGTTCTCGACCAGGAGCCGCTTGGCCGCCGTGACGTCGGAATATTCGACCTGATCCCGCGTGATGCCTTTTGCTTTCGCGATGGCATCGAACAGTGGCGGCCGCTGGTCCAGCGCGACCATGCGAAAGTGGCCATCCGCGTCAGCAAGCCGTGACAGGCCGCGGTTCTTTCCAATCGTTCTCATGGCTTCGTCCTCATGAATACAAGACACTCGTTGATATCGGGGATTCCGTTGCGACCGCCGGCGTGGCGGCATTTCATCGCCGCCGTCGCCGCCGAAAACGCCATGGCGGCGCGCACCTCCAGGCCGGCACCGATCGCCAACGCATAGGCGCCGTGGAAGACGTCGCCCGCGCCTGTGGTGTCGACGACGTCGACTGCGTAGGCAGCCTGTCGGTGCAGTTCGCCATTCTCGTACCAGCTCACGCCGACCTCACCACGCGTGACGGCGATGACGCGGCAGCCGAAGCGCGCGAGTGCTGCGAGGGATTCATCATTGGCCGAGCCAGCAAACGACGTAAGCGCGGGCTCGGAGAAGATCGCGTGGTCGGTCAGCGGCAGCAGCCGCTCGAACACCTCGGCATCAGCCATGTCGCCGTCGAGCACCGTCGGAATGCGCCGCGCGCGCGCTTCCCGGAACAGAGTCGCAGCGCCTTCGACCCAGCGCGGATCGGCGAGCACAGATGATGCGCGCGCAACGGCTTCGAGCGCGAGCCAGTCCGCGGCTTCAGGGAAAAGCCCGCGGAAGTTGACGATTTGCCGCTCGCCGCTGCTGTCGACAATGACGCCTGAAACCGACGAGCGGCCATCCGGAAACAGCAGGAAATGTTCGACGTCGACGCCTTCAGCCGTGAAGGCCGACTTCATCTCATGCCCTGCAGCGTCGTTCCCTGCCCGCCCCCAGAACGCAACGGACGCGCCGAGCTTTGCCACTGCGACGCTCGCATTGGCGGCCATGCCGCCACCGAGCGTGCCGTACTCGATGGCCTTGATCTTCTCGCTTCCCCCCGCGAACGGCCGATCAACGCGCCAGACCTGGTCGAGCGCTGATAGCCCGAGGCAGATCACGTGCACGGGCTTTGCGCCGGACGCGATGTCCGCCAGTGCCGAGAGATCGCCGATGTCGGCTGACGCGCTCACCGCAGGACCTGTCCGTTGGTAGAATCGAAGAGATGCGTCTTGCCGGGCTGCGGACGCAGCGTGAGGCGATCGCCGACCTTCGGCCGCAGTGCCGGATCGACCCGCGCAATCGAGGACGCGCCGGCAAGATCGAAATGGATCAGCGTATCGGAGCCGAGCGGCTCGACCAGCTTGACGTTGATGGCGATGCCGTCGGCAGCATCCGCGGCAACGGCGAAATGTTCGGGGCGAATACCGATCACGGCGTTACCGGCCTGACGCAGGCGGCCCGCGGTCTCGCCGTCCAGCGGCACGGCATTGCCACCCTGCGAGAGGATCGCACGCTCCTCGCGCCATTCGACCGCAAAGAAGTTCATGGCGGGCGAACCGATGAAGCCGGCAACGAACTGGTTGGCGGGCCGCTCGTAGACCGTCTCCGGCGTGTCGTATTGCTGGATCGTGCCACTCTGAAGCACGACGATTCGGTCGGCCATGGTCATGGCCTCGATCTGGTCGTGGGTGACGAAGACCATGGTGGTCTTCAGCTGCTGCGACAGCGCCTTGATCTCGGCGCGCACCTGCCCGCGCAGTTTGGCGTCAAGATTGGAAAGTGGCTCATCGAACAGGAACGCTTTGGGATTGCGCACGATGGCGCGGCCCATCGCGACGCGCTGGCGCTGGCCGCCCGAGAGCTCCTTCGGCTTGCGGTCCAGATAAGGCTCGATGTGCAGCAGGGCTGCGGCGCGCTTCACCCGCGCGTCGATCTCCGCCTTCGGCGTGCCTCGCAGCTCCAGCGCAAACGACATGTTGTCGTAGACGCGCATGTGCGGATAGAGCGCGTAGTCCTGGAACACCATCGCGATGTCGCGCTGCGCGGCCTGCACGCCGTTGACGCGCTTGTCGCCGATATAGAGGTCTCCCCCCGAAATCGGCTCGAGGCCCGCGATGATGCGTAGCAAGGTCGACTTGCCGCAGCCGGACGGGCCGACGAAGACGACGAACTCATGGTCCGCGATCTCCAGATTGAGATCGGGGATCACGGTGAAATTGCCGTAGCGTTTGGTGAGGTTGCGGATCGAGATCGAGGCCATGATTGCTAATCCAGCGCCAGCACGGGCTTGATCAGCTCGCCCTTGGCGAAGCGGGCGAAACTTTCGGGCAACGCCTGCAGGCCGAACTCGCCGTCGACGAGAACGCGGTATTCGTCCTTGTACTTGCGCAGCAGCTCGACATTCGGCTCGAAATCCTGGAACGGGAAGTAGAAGGTCCGGATCATGTAGAAATCCTTGCGGCGGAACACCTTGCCTTCCTCGATGGTCCAGGGCGCGGCGTTCTCGCCGACAAGCACCAGCGCGCCGCGCGGCAGGACCAGCTCGATGCCGAGATTGCGCGCCGCATGTGCGCCGGAGCATTCCATGATGAGCGCGAAGCGCTTCGAGGTATCCCCGACGGGATGCGGCTTTGCGCCGAAGGATTGCGCGATCTTCAACCGGGCCGCGTTGGGATCGGCGACGTAGATGTCGTTGTAGCCGAGCGCGCGGAGCGCCAGCACGACACCGAGGCCGACCGGCCCCGCGCCCATCACAAGGACAGGTCCGGCCTCGTTCGGCGGTACCACACGGCTGACGAAGCGGACGGCGTGGCCCGAGGTGCCGATGGTGTCGAGCAGCAGCGGCGCCAGGCTGTCCTCGATATCATCGGGCACCGGCAGCAGGCAGTTTTCCGGCACCGGGACGTATTCGGCATAGCCTCCGGGCCTGTTCCAGCCGATCAGGCTGGAGACTTCCAGGCACATCTGGGTATCGCCGCGCTTGCAGGCGGCGCAGTGGTCGCAATGCAAAGGGATATAGACGGCGCAACGGCGGCCATGCAGGCGATGACCGGGCTGCTCGACGACGCCAAAGATTTCATGGCCCGCGGTGAATTCGGCGCCCTTGTGCCAGAGCTTGAAATCCGAGCCACACAGCGCCGTGCGCGAGACGCGGACCAGCACCTCGCCCGTGCCGAGTTCAGGCATCGCGACACGCTCGATGGTGATGCGATCGTTGCCGTGGAAGACCGCGGCCTGCATGATCGAGTTCGGGCGGGGAGACATATTCATCAAATACCTAGCCTTTCACCGCGCCGAGCGTCAGTCCCGACACCAGCCAACGCTGAACCAGGGCCGCCAGCACCAGCGGCGGCAATGCGATCAGCGTTGCCGCGGCCATGAGGGCGCCCCATTGCGTCGAGCCTTCGCCGATGAAGTTGAAGGCCGCCGCGATCAGCGTCTTGGTGTCGCCGTTGGAGAGCACCAGCGCAAACAGGAAGTAGTTCCACGAGAAAACGAAGGCGAGGATCGCCGATACGGCGACGCCGGATGCCACCAGCGGTATCGCTATGCGCCAGAGGATGCGCGTGACGCTGCATCCATCCACCTGTGCGGCTTCGAAGACGCTGCGCGGAATAGCGTCGAACGACGGCAGCAGCACCCAGATCACGATCGGCAGCGTGATCACGGCGTGGCTCAGGATCAGCGCGGTGTAGGAGCCGATCATGCCGATTTGCCGGAACATGACGTACCATGGCAGCAGGAAAAGCGTGCCCGGCGCCATGCGCGCCGCCAGCGTCAGGATCGCGGGCCACGTAATTCGCGTCCAGGAGACGGCGAACGCGGCAGGAATCCCGAACAGCAGCCCCAGCGCGGTCGAACCGACGGTGACGATCAGGCTGTTGAGTGCATAACTCAGGAACGGCGTGGTCCTGGTCAGTTCAGCGTAATTTTCCAGCGTCGGCGAGAACATCAACGTCGGCGGATAGGCCGTGACCTCAAAGGACGGCTTGAACGAGGACAACACCATCCAGATCGTCGGCGCCATGATGAGCACGCCGGCGATCACGAGTTGCACCGTGTTGAGCCAACGGATCCAGCGGTCGGTATTGACGGCATCGTTCATGACATCACCACGCCACTGCGCCGCGCAGGCGGTTGAAGGCAAGCACCGCGCCGAACACGATCGCCGTCAGCGTCAGCATCAGGGCGCTGGCGTAACCAATGTTGAAGAATTCGAAGCCGACGCGGAAGCCGTAGATGTTGAGCGTGTTCGAGGCATTGCCCGGCCCGCCCTGGGTGGTGATGTAGATGATGTCGAAGAAGCGCAGGAGATCGACGCTGCGCAGGATCGCCGCGGTGACGATGGTCGGCAGCAGCAGCGGCAATGTGATGCGCTGGAAGGTCTTGAACGGGGACGCGCCGTCGATCTGCGCGGCTTCATAGACGCTCGGCGGCAGCGATTGCAATCCGCCCAGCACGATCAGCGCCACGTAGGGCGTCCACTGCCAGCTGTCGATCAGCGCGACCGTCGGAATGACCCATGTTGGCGAAGCCAGCCAGTCCGATGGCGGCAGGCCGAACGACTGCAGGATATAATTGGCCGCACCCAGCGAGGGATCGAGGATCACCAGCCACATCATACCGGCGACGACAGGCGGCATCATGAAGGGCGAGATGAACAGCGAGCGTACGATGCCCGGCAGGCGCTTGGCGTGAAACAGCACCAGCGCCAGCCAGACGCCGAACACAAGTTGGAGCGCCAGCGACAGCACGAACAGCGCAATGGTGATCCACAGCCCGTTCCAGAATTCGTAATCGGAGATCAGCTTCGCATAATTGGCGAGACCAGCGAAGGACTGCTTGCCGGTCGAGGAAAACGTCTGGAACCCGAGCCAGATCGTATAGACGACCGGAAACGCGATCATCGCGACCGTGAAGATCACGGCTGGCGCCGAAAGCGCCGCCATTTCCAGCTTCTGCCGATCCTGCGTGAGTGTCGCAGCCGCATCAGACATGTTCGTGTTCTCGATCGAGTTGGGTGCCGGCCGGCGCGAAGCCAGCCGGCGTCGGCGGTTAGTTCAGCGCGATCAGTGCGTCCAGCGCCTTGTCGGCATCAGCGCAAGCCTGATCGACGGTTTTCTGCTTCAGGATCAGATCCTGTACCGCCTGTCCGATGAACTCGCGCGATTGCGGATTTGCGACGATGGGATAGCCGACTTCGGACGAGCCCTTGGTCGCGAATACGTCGAGCGCAGCCTGCCATTCCTTGCGGACCGGCTCCTCGTCGATCCACTTGCGATATTCGGGATCGTTGGCGACGGACGGACGCGGCGGCGCAATGCCCTGGAGCGCCATCTTCTTCTGCACTTCGGGGCTGGTCGCCCACTGCACGAAGTACCAAGCCGCATCCGGCTGCTTGCTGTGCGATGACACCGCCATGCCCCAGCCGATCGTGGTCGGCACCTGGCCGGCATCACCCGCCGGGAACGGCAACAGGCCGGTATCCTTCAAGCGGGCGCCGCCTTCCATCACCGTGCGCAGCTCGTTGGAGGATTCGAACGCCATCGCGGCACGGCCGCTGCGGTAGAGGGCCGAAATCTGCTGGAAGCTGTAATTGACGACGCCGGGCGGCCCGAAATCGCGCAGCAGCCGGCTATAGGTGTCGAGCGCTTCCTTGCCCTTGGCCGAGCAGAGATTTGACTTGCCGCCTGCGATATAGCTGCCGCCGACATTGTGCAGCATGTTGCTGAACGTGTAGGCGATCGCGGGCTTCAGACCGCGCGAGACGAACGGCGTCACCGTGCTGTCGCAGGCCTTGATCTTCTCGGCCGCGGCCTCGACATCCTTGATGGTTTTCGGCGCCTCGATGCCGCACTTCCTGAAGATGTCGGTACGGTAATAGAAGATCGGCCCTTCAAGATTCATCGGCATGCTGGTGAGCTTGCCGCTGAAGGTGGCGGCCTTCAGTAGCGCCTGGCTCAGGCCGGCGGGATCGTAATCCTTGGCGACGTCGTTTTTGGCCATCGCGGTGAGATCACCGTACCAGCCGGCGGCGGAGAACTGCTCGCCCTCGCGCGAGGGCAGCGTCATGAACACATCGACCTCGTCGCTGTTCGCATTCATGACGGTGACTAGACGCTGGCGCATCTGCTGTTCCTGATAGCCGTCGACTTTCAGGGTCATGCCGGTCAGCTTTTCGAAATCCGCCTTGTAGGTCAGCAGCGCCTGCGAGACCGGATTGTTGTTGGCGAGAAAGGTGACGGTCTTGCCCTTGAACTTCATCCAGTCGAAATCGGCGGCTTGCGCCTGCGCGCTGACGGCAATCGCGAGAACGGGCAACGCGACATGCGTCGCGAGCATCCTGGCCTTCATCGAACTCTCCTCCCGGCTGGCCGCCTTAAGCTGACGGACCATTTGAACACGTTTGAGCACCACTTGAAAACGGTTACAAAATAGACAACACGTCCGCCGTGTCAAGCGATGGACAAGCAACACAATCTACGGCAGATTTACGAAATCACCGCTACCGGGCGGCTCGCGACGCAAGATGTAACGTTACATTCATGAGACTGACCAACGCCAAGTCTGTGAAGCAGGGCATCCGCGCCGTGGCAGCCCGCGCCGGCGCTTCGACCGCATCGGTCTCGCGCGCCCTCAACAATCCCGATGCGGTGAGCCCTTCCCTGCGTGCACGCATTGAACAGGCCATCGACGCGCTCGGCTACATCCCGCATGCGCCGGCGCGCATCCTTTCGTCACGGCGTTCACGCACACTCGGCGCGATCGTGCCGACGATCGACAACACGATGTTCGCGCGCGGCATCGCCTCGCTGCAACAATATCTGTCGTCGGTCGGATACATGCTGTTCCTCACCACCAGCGGCTACGATCTCGACGCCGAGTTGCAGCAGGCGCGCAATCTGATCAGCCGCGGTGTCGACGGTCTCGTGCTACGCGGCGATTGCCACCACGACGGCTTGCGAAAACTGCTCGCCGACAATGCGGTGCCGTTCATCAATGTCGGCATCTACCAGCCTGACCGGCCCTACCCTTGCGTCGGTACCGACAACGAAGCCGCGGCCCATCGCGCCGCCGCACATGTCATCGAGCTCGGCCACCGCCGCATCGGGATCGTCTCGGCGCTCCAGCGCAACAACGACCGCGCCAGCGCCCGCGTCGCTGGGTTTCGCCGCGCGCTCAGCGAGAACGGGCTCGAGATTCCCCCGCAATGGCATGTCGAGGTGCCCTATACGCTGGACGACGCGCGCGAGGCGGCGCGCTATCTCCTGAGCCTGAAGGACCGCCCCACGGCCGTGGTGTGCGGCAACGACGTCATCGCCTATGGCGTGCTGCTTGAGGCGGAGCGCGACGGCTTCTCCGTGCCGCGCGATCTCTCGGTGGTCGGTTTCGACGACCTCGACTGGAGCCGCCATTTGCGGCCGAGCCTGACCACGATCCACGTTCCGACCGGAGAGACCTGGCAGCGCGCCGGCGAATATTTGGTGCGCAGCCTTGCCGGCGAACAGACCATTATGCATCGCGAGATCGACTTCTCGCTGGTGGTCCGCGAGTCGACCGCTCCGCCGCCGAAATCCCTGAAGTGAGACCCCTAACGATGAGCTCGAATTTCTCTCTCGCCCCCGGCTTTCATGCCGTCGTGATCGGCGGCGCCGGCGACATTGGCGCTGCGATCAGCAACCAGCTTTGCGATCTCGGCGCGACGGTGACTGCAACGGGCGCGAACGAGGCCGATCTCGCCCGCACCCTCCTCAAGCCGCGCGCGGGCCTCTCGCTCGCGACGCTCGACGTCACCGATGATGCGGCCGTCACGTCCTTTGCCCGGCAACACAAGCGCGTCGACGCGCTGGTCAACTGCGCCGGCATTCTCGCGCGCGACAAGGAATTCGAGATCGAGACTTTTGTGAAGGTGCTCGACGTCAATCTCACCGGCACGTTCCGGACCTGCATGGCGTTCCACGCTCTTCTCGCCGAGAAGAAAGGCTCGATCATCAATATCGCCTCGATGAATGCGACGCTGGCGCTGCCGCGGATTCCCGCCTATTGCGCCAGCAAGGGCGGCGTCGTGATGCTGACCAAGGCGCTGGCCTTGAAGTGGGCCGAGGAAGGCATCCGCGTCAACGCGGTCGCGCCCGGCTATATCGAAACGGCAATCAACGCTGCCGGCCGCACTGACCTTGCGCATTATCAGCGCATCGCCGACCGCACTGCCTTCAAGCGCTGGGGACGGCCGGAGGATATTGCCGGCGCGGTCGCCTTCCTCTGCATGCCGGCCTCGCAATACGCGACTGGCGCGGTTGTCGCAGTAGATGGAGGATTTCTAGCGGGGTGAGACACTTGGCGCTTGTTGTATCATGACGGTGTCATCGTGACATAAGCGGGCCGGATTTAGTCGATGTCTCGTCTGTGCCGACCTGCAAATGACCAAGCTTGAGCCCAGGTCGACTTTCGCTTTTCGAGAGGCTCAATCCTTATCAGGCACCCCAGCGCAGCGCTGCGGTATGCACTGGGGCATCCCACAATTCTTTTGACGGGCCGTCGAGCACGGAGACGGTGATCGAGGCACCGGCCATGTCGAGCGACGTCACATAAGAACCGGTCAGGAAACGCACCGCCGCAATCCCCGCCCCGTCCAAAATCTGTTTGGCGCTATTGACCATGAGATAGAGTTCGATCAGAGGCGTTGCGCCAAACCCGTTGACCAGAAGCAGGACTTCGCTGCCCTTGCTCGGTGCGAGATCACTCAGGATCGCATTAAGCATCTCGGCGGCAATCGCATCGGCAGATGCCAGCGGCACCCTGCGACGACCCGGCTCGCCGTGAATGCCGACACCCATTTCCATTTCGTCGTCAGCCAGGGTGAAATTCGGTCGACCTGCGGCCGGAACGGTGCACGGCAGGAGCGCCACGCCCATCGAGCGGGTGCGCCGATTGACATCATCGCCGAGCGCTTTGAGAGCAGCTAGCGGCATTCCCTTTTCGGCCGCGGCGCCGACCATCTTTTCCACGATCAGCGTTCCCGCGACTCCGCGACGGCCGGTCGTATAGGTCGATTTCTCGACCGCGACGTCGTCATTGGTCACCACGCTCGCGATTTCACGGCCGGCCATCTCCGCGGCCATGGTGAAATTCATCACATCGCCTTCGTAATTCTTGACGATGAAGAGCACGCCTGCCCCAGTGTCGACAGCCTCCGCCGCCTCGATCATCTGATCTGGCGTCGGCGACGTGAAGATCTGGCCTGGACATGCGGCATCGAGCATACCGAGGCCGACATAGCCCGCATGGAGCGGTTCATGACCCGAGCCGCCGCCTGAGATGAGCGCGACCTTGCCCGGCTTCAGGGAACGGCGACGCACGAACTTCCGCTCGGCGCCTAGAAGCAGGATATCGGCATGTGCAGCTGCCAGCCCGTCGAGACTCTCTTCGAGCACCGTATCGGTGCTGTTGATCAGCTTCTTCATGGCGTTCTCCCGATTGTCTTTTCTGCAGGCCGGATCCGTTACCCGATGCTTTCGGCGTAGCGCGCGAGCTGCGCGGCAAAATCGACGATGAGCTGCTCGAGCGCGCGGTTCTTCTTGTCGTCACCGAGATCGGGCACCGTCACCGTAACAGTGCGCGTGTGCGCCTCGCGGTGGGCTCCGCGCAGCCGCCCGGGGTGCGCGCGACCATAAGCTTCGAGGAAAGCCGCACGCTCGGCACCGGAGAGATGGCAGACCTCGAAGATGATCGCGACATGCTTCGCCGGGATCGGCACCAAATACGCCGGATTGGTGATCTGGCTGACAAAGGAGCGGTTCTTGCCGAGCGCCGCCGCGAGCTTCAGCCGCGTCCCAGACGGCCGGTTGTCGAGGACCCGCCGCAGGATGAGCTTGTAGTCCGCGACATTGCTATCGCCCGTCCGGCTCGTGTCCTCACCTGTATCGTCCGTCATGTGGTCACCGCGGCGACGGCAGCCTTGAGGCGGGCCACCGCAATCGGCGAGACCGATAGCGTCGTCAGGCCTGTCGCCAGCAACGCATTCGTCAACCGAGTATCGGCCGCGGCATCGCCGCAGAGCGAGACCTCGACACCACGCTTGCATCCGGCCTCGACCGTCCGCGCAATCAATGCCAGCACCGCCGGATGACCGGCATCGTTGAGATCGGCGACAGCGCCGATATCACGCGCCGCAGCCATCGTGTATTGGGTCAGGTCGTTCGACCCGATGGAATAGAACGCCGCGCCAAAGTTCTCCGCGCACAGCGCTGCCGCAGGAACCTCGACCATAATGCCAAGCGGCGGCCGCGCGCAGGCGATCCCCTCTGCCTTGAGTGCCGCAAACTCCGCGTCCAGCATGACGTTGGCGTGCTCGAGCTCCGAGGGGACTGCAATCATCGGCAGCATCACCTTCAGCGTTCCATGGACGGCCGCACGGCACAGCGCTCGCAACTGCACGCGAAACACCTCCGGTCGCGCAAGCGAGAGCCGGATCCCGCGCAAGCCCAGGAACGGATTGCGCTCGCCATCGATCGTCAGGCCGGCGATCGGCTTGTCGCCGCCGGCATCGAGGGTGCGGATCGTCACCGGCCGTCCCGCGGCCCAGTCGAGCATGCGCCGATAGACGGCGTATTGTGCATCCTCGCCCGGCAACCCTCTCGACCCTTCGAACAGAAATTCAGTTCGCACAAGACCGATGCCGTCGCAGATCGCGGGATCGAGACCAGTGAGGTCTTCGGGCGCGGCAACATTGAGAAGCACCGCGATGCGCCGGCCATTGGCCGTCAGCGCCGGCTTGAGGCGGCTGGCGTCAGCAGCGATCTGTGCGGCATTCGCAGCCGCCATGCGGTGCTCGAACAGGCGGCGCGTTTCGGGCTTGGGATCAAAGATCACGGTGCCGGCGTCGCCGTCAACCAGCGCCAATGACGGCTGTCCGTTCCAGGGCAACGGACCCAATCCAACCACCATCGGAGCCCCGCGCGCCCGCGCGAGCATCGCGACATGCGACGACGGCGATCCAGCGGCGAGCGCAATGGCGCCGCCACGAGCCCAGTCAACGGCCAGGAACGTCGACGGCGAAATGTCGTCACCCATGACGACGGAATCGCCGGAAATCCTTGCGGTCGCATCAGCACCATTCAACCCAGCGAGCACGCGGTCGCGAATGTCGACCAGATCGGCGGCACGCGCCCGGAAATACTCCTCCTCCGCCGCGCGATAGCCGGCAATCTCCGCGTCGAGTGCCGCGCGCCAAGCCTCATCGGCGGCGGCACCAGCTGTAACAGCTTCGTAGGCTCCTTCCGCAAGCGCATCGTCGCCCAGCATCGCGACCTGGAATTCCAGGATTTCCGCGGCCTCGCCGTGAACCGTCGCGATCAGTTCGGCAAGCTCCGCTGCCGCTTTCTCGATCGCCGCCTTCAGAGCTGCCGCCTCCTGAACGGGATCGCCCTTCGCCGCTCCGCGCGGCGCTGCATGCGTCAGCACCGCGACCGGGCCGACGGCGAGGCCTGGCGAGGCGGGATGGCCGATGAGATGGATCTCGCCCACGATTTCACGCCTCTCCGAAACCATCATGCACCAGAGCGAGCATGGCCGCGAGCGCCGCCTCGCCATCGGGACCACTGATGCGGAAATGCAGCGTTGCGCCTTGCGGCGCCTTCACGCGCATCACCTTCACCGGGCTCTTGGCGTCCGTCCAGGGTCCGTCGGCAGCAAGCGCGATTTCGATCTTCGCGGCAAAGCCCTTCGCGCATTGCGTGAGCTTCACCGATGGCCGCGCGTGCAGGCCGACCGGATTGACCAGGACCGCAGAGGCGGTCAGCGGGGCAAACGTCTGAGCCGCCCGGTTGGCGTTGGCATCATGCATAGAATTCCTCCGCGCTGCGTTTGACGGCGGCAAGCGGCGAGCCGCCCGAAGACTCGGTCGCAGCGATCACGGCACCCTCGACCACCGGGGCATTGCAGACCAGGACGCGCCCGCGCCGGTCTTCGGGGAGCATTTCCACCGCCATCTCCGAATTGGTCTCGGCACCGCCGAGATCGACAAGGATCGCGACACCTGCCGGTGACCAGGCTGTCTCGATCGCCTCGAGGATGCCTGCAACGTTCGTACCGAGCCCGCCATCGACATCGCCACCGGTCCAGGCCAGCGGCACGGCGTCTCCGACCATCTGGCGCACCATATCGGCCGCACCTTCCGCTATCTTCGGCGAATGCGACACGATGACAATTCCGACATTGCCGGGACGTAAACTGCTCATGTATTGACCTCGAACTCCAGTGTCTCAACTGCTGCGCCGATCAGAAGGGATGCCGAGCGCGAGCCGGGGTCCATATGACCGATCGAACGTTCGCCTAGAAAGGAGGCGCGGCCGCGGATCGCCAGCATGGGCGTGGTGCGATCGGCCGCTTGCGCCGCCTCGATCGCGATCGCCTTGGCGTCGCCGCCTCCCGCCAGGACGGCGTGCACCGGCACCAGGACATCCAGCAACGTTTTCTGCCCCGCTTCTGAACGACCGCGCGCCTTAACGGCGTGGATCGCCTTCTCCGTCGCCACGACGAGATCGGCCCGGCTCGGCTGCTCCGGAAGTGCCTTGCCCAGTTCCATGAAGAAAGTCCCGACCAGCGGCCCAGAAGCACCGCCGACCTTCATGACCAGGGTCATTCCGATCGCCTTCAGCATGTCAGGGAGCGGCTTGTCGGCCAGGCCCGGCAACGCCGCGAGCACAGCCTCGAAACCGCGCTTCATGTTCAGCCCATGATCCCCATCGCCAATCGCCTGGTCGAGACTCGTCAGCTCGTCCGCGTGTTCGATCACTGCCCCGGCCAGCGCTCGCACCAGTCTTTCCCTGGCTACCCGATCAAGGCTCATGCCGCTACCCTCCAGCCCCTCGCATCGAAAAACAGCGGTTTGTTCAGACGGAGCGACACCACATCCCCGGCGCCGAAGCCCGCCTCGGGATCCGCCAGGGTCACGACTGGCCGGCCGGCGAGGTCGAGATGGAGATGGCTCTGGTCGCCGAGATGCTCGACCCGCTTGACGGTTGCCGAGACGTCGCCGCCGCCGCGCGCAATCGCCAGGTGCTCGGTCCGCGCGCCGACTGTCTCCGCGCCAGCCGGCGCGCCGCCGAACAATGTCGCCGGCAGCAAATTGATTGTCGGCTGGCCCAGCCGGGCCGCGACATGCGCGTTGATCGGATTCTCGTAGATTTCGCGCGGCGATCCAATCTGCATCAGCCGTCCGCCTTCGATCACGCCGATGCGCGACGCCATGGTCATCGCCTCGGTCTGATCGTGGGTGACGTAGAGGATCGTCGCGCCGAGATCGACCTGGATCCGTTTGAGCTCGATGCGCAACTCGCCGCGCAGCTTGGCATCCAGCGAGGAGAGCGGCTCGTCCATCAGATAGATCGAGGGCGACCGGACCAGAGCCCGGCCGATTGCGACGCGCTGCATCTGCCCGCCCGACAGTTGCGTCGCCTTGTTGTCCAACTTGGTTTCGATGTGAAGAAGACGTGCAACCTCCTGCACCTTCGCGCGGATGTCGGCTTCCGGCACACGGCGGGTCGGCGCGCGCAACGCGAAGGCCATGTTCTCGAACACGGTCAGGTGCGGATACAGCGAATATTGCTGGAACACAAAGGCCACATCGCGATCGGCCGGTGCATCGCCGGTCACGTCGCGCCCGTCGATGCGGATCGAACCCGTGTCCGGCTGCTCCAACCCCGCTACCAAACGCAGCGCCGTGGTCTTGCCGGCGCCAGTCGGTCCAAGCAATGCAACGAACTCGCCGTCGCCGATTGTCAGCGACAGATCGCTCACGGCTTGGGTCTTGCCGAATGCCTTGGAGACGGCGTTGATCTCGACCTCAGCCATGCGCGCCTCCCTCATGCAGCACGGTGCGGATCGCACGTCCCGACGCCTTGTCGAAGATCGATAGCGTATCGGGCCGAAAGTCGAGCCCGACATTCTCTCCGGTTCGAAAGGATTTGCTGCTGGATGAGCGGGCCTTGAGCGTGCCGTAGTGTGTCGTCACGGTCACGATCTGCGTCGTGCCCAGATACTCTGTCCCATAAACTTCGCCGCGCACCATGCCGCGATCGGTGAACCGCACGTGCTCGGGCCGCACCCCGAGCACGAGCTCGCTCTCCGCCATTACCTCACGCGCAGCAGGAATTGCAACGTCGCGCTCGCCGATCCGGATTGCCTGTGTGCCGGTCTCGAGCCCGCCACGGAACGGCAGAAAGTTCATCGGCGGCGAACCGATGAAATCCGCGACGAACAGTGAAGCAGGCCGGTCGTAGATGTCGCGCGGGCTCGCGACCTGCTCGACAACACCATTGTTCATCACCGCGATCCTGTCGGCCATCGCCATGGCCTCGAGCTGGTCATGCGTGACATAGACCGTCGTCGCACCCAGCCGGTCATGCAGGGCCCGCAGCTCATGAATCATCGCCTCGCGCATCTCGGTATCGAGCGCGCCGAGCGGTTCGTCCATCAGGAAACATTTTGGCTTGCGCACAATGGCTCGTCCGAGCGCGACGCGCTGCCGGTCGCCGCCGGCAAGGCCCGAGACCGACCGGTCGAGGAGATGGGAAATCCGCAGGATGCGCGCGGCCTCGACGACCCGACGGTCGCGTTCGGCGGCACTAATGCCCTCACATTTCAAGGGAAAGCCGATGTTGCGCCGGACATTCATGTGCGGATAGAGCGCAAAGAGCTGGAATACGAAGGCAATGTCGCGCGCCGATGCGCGGTTCATCGTCACGTCTTCGCCGTCGAGCCGGATGGTGCCTGATGTCGGTAGCTCCAGGCCTGCAATCATGCGGAGCGTCGTGGTCTTGCCGCAGCCGGACGGTCCGAGCAGGCAAAGGAACTGGCCGTCTTCGACCGCGAAGCTGGCAGACTTGACCGCATGAAACGACCCGAAGGACTTGTCCAGCGCCTCGACTTTGATCTGTGCCATCGCGCCCTACTCCCGGACTTTCGACACGATGGTGAACATCACCGTGCCGAACAGCGTCGTCGCAAACGACCACGAATATAGCGTCAGGGAGAACGGTTGCATCAGCATCACGACGCCGGCTGCAATGATCGTCGTCGCCAAGGCTTCGAGCGGGCCGCGTCGCAGAACGCGGTCCGAAAAACCGCGACGCGCGATGGATGGGTTGGCATCGACAATCATTTGCGGACGGCTCCAAAAGTGATGCCGCGCAGCAGATGCTTGCGAAGAAGGACCGTGAAGACCACGATCGGCACCAGGAACAGCGTCGTGCCGGCGGCCACCGCGGGCCAGTCCTGTCCGCCCTCGCCGATGATGATCGGGATGAAAGGGGGCGCCGTCTGCGCGTTGCCAGAGGTGAGAAGCACCGCAAAGGCGTATTCGTTCCAGGCGAAAATCAGGCAGAAGATCGCCGTCGCCGCGATTCCCGTCGTGGCCTGCGGCAGCACCACCTTCACGAACGCCTGGAAGCGGGTATACCCGTCGATCATCGCCGCTTCCTCGTACTCGCGCGGGATTTCGTCGATGAAGCCCTTGAGGAGCCAAACGGCGAGCGAAACGTTGACCGAGGTGTAGAGCAGGATCATCCCGAGCCGGGTATCCGACAATCCGATGGTGCGGTACATCAAATAGATCGGGATCGCGACCGCAATCGGCGGCATCATCCTGGTCGATAGAATAAAGAACAGCAAATCGTCCTTCAGGGGCACACGGAAACGCGAGAAGCCGTAGGCCGACAAGGTGCCCAGTGCGACGGCGAGCACGGTCGAGCCGAACGCAATGATCAGAGAATTGATGAAGCGCGGCACATAGTTCGAGGGACCGGCGACTACCATGTTTCGGCTGCGGGCGATGCTGTCGCAAAGCCCTTGGGGCGGCCCCAGCGAACGGATGAACTCCGGTGTCTGGCGCGAGCGGGTCGTGAAGAGATTGCAGAAGCCTTCGAGCGATGGCTTGAACATCACCTTGGGCGGATAGGAAATCGCATCGTCCGGCGACTTGAACGCGGTGAGCATGATCCAGGCCAGCGGGATCATGGTGATGATGGCATAGAGCACGACGAGCGAACCGGCAAAACGCCGCGTAGCGGTCGTCGGCTCGACGACGGAATGGGCTGCAGTGGCTGAGGTCATCGGCTTTTCACCTTGTTCAGCGCCTTCACGTAGATGTTGGCGAGGCCGAAGACCGTCACGAACAGGATGATCGCGAAGGCCGAGGAATAGCCGGTGCGCCAACTCTCGAACGCCGCACGCTTGAGCGTGATCGAGGCAACTTCCGTGGTCGATCCCGGCCCACCCCCGGTGAGCAGATTGACCATGTCGAACATCTTGAAATTCTCGATGCCACGGAAGAGCACCGCCAGCATGATGAATGGTAGCGCCATCGGCAACGTGATCGACCAGAACTGCCGCCATTTCGATGCGCGGTCGACCTCCGCCGCCTCAAAAATGTAGTCCGGAATCGAACGCAGGCCGGCGAGGCAGATCAGCATCACGTAGGGGGTCCACATCCAGGCATCGACGATGACGATGGCCCAGGGGCTCAACGTGACGTCGCCCAGCATCTGGAATGACGAGGCGTCGCGACCGCTAAAGAAGGCGACCACGTAGTTGAACAATCCGATCTGGGGCTGGTAGAGAAATGTCCAGAAATTGCCGACCACGGCCGGCGACAGCATCATCGGCAGCAGGATGATCGTGGTCCATAGGCCGTGGCCGCGGAACTTCTTGTCGATGAGGTAGGCAAGGCCAAATCCGAGGACGGTCTCGATCACCACGGTCCAGATCACGAAATGCGCCGTCACCTGCATCGCCGCCCAGATGTCCGGATCGGTGAGGATCGACTGATACCAATCAGCGCCCAACCAGATCGTCGGCACGTTGGCCCGGTTGGCGCGGTAGTTCGTGAACGACAGATAGATTGTCCAGAGCAACGGAAAGATATTGATTGCCAGCAGCAGCACGATCGTCGGCGTGATGAAGAGCCAGGCGAGCGTTTTGTCCGACAAGCCCCGGATGCGACGCGCCACGCCTGGCCGGACCCTGACGGCCCGATAGGTAATCCGCGAAGAGGCACTCAATTCATTCATTGCGTGGACCGATCCTGGTACCGGGATCATCGACCCTCCGACGAATTCCGGTGGTCTCGAAGGAAAGCCCGGAGCGCGAGCGCACGCGCTCCGGGCGGCTTGCCTCAGAACTTCTTGCCTTCTTCCTTGAAGACGGCCTTCCAGTCCTTCACCAGACCGTCGAGTGCTTCCTGCGCGGTGCCCTTGTCGGCCACCACATAGTCATGCACGCGCTTCTGTTCCGCCTGCAGGAGTTGGGCGTAGGAAGGCTCGGCCCAGAAATCGACGACCATTCCCATCGACTGCAAAAACTCCTTCGCAAACGGCGCGCTGTTCGGGAAGCTCGGATCGTTCAGCACGGACTTGGCGCAGGAATAGCCGCCGAGCGCCCACCACTTCTTCTGAACGTCGCCGCCGGCGAACCACTTGATGTACTGCAGCGCTTCGGCCTGGTTCTTGGAGTAGGAAACAACAGAGATTCCCTGTCCGCCGAGCTGCGTCGCCTGCGCGGCAGGACCGGCCGGATTGACGAAGAAGCCGATCTTGTCGCCGCCGACATTCGGGTCCTTGTAGAGGCCCGGCAAGAAGGCGAAGAAATTCATCTGCAGTGCGACCTGGCCGGACTTGAAGGCGTCAAGCCCCTCCGACATGTAAGAATTGGAGGCGCCGGGAGGCGTGCAGCACTTGTAGAGATCCTTGTAGGCCTCGAGCCCCTTCACGGCGCTGGCTGAGTTCACGAACCCGTCCATCGCATAGGGCTTTTTCGGATCGTCGTACTTGAACCCGTAGTCGTAGAGGTAGCTCGAGACGCCCATGGTGATGCCTTCCGAGCCACGCTCGGTATAGATCGAGGCGCCATAGACCTTCTTGCCGTCGATCTCGCGGCCCTGGAAGAATTGCGCGATGTCCTTGAGCTCATCGAGCGTCTTCGGCACGCCGATATCGCGGCCGTACTTGGCCTTGAAATCCTTCTGCACGTCCGGCCGCGCGAACCAGTCCTTGCGATAGGTCCAGCCGACCGCGTCGCCCATCGCCGGCAGCGCCCAATAGTTCGGCGTGTTCTTCGGCCACTCGGAATAACCGACCACCGTTGCCGGCATGTAGTCGTCCATGCTGATTCCTTCCTTCTTGAAGAAATCGTTGAGCTTGACGTACTGGCCATTCTCCGCGGCGCCACCGATCCATTGTGAATCGCCGATGATGAGATCGCATAGCTGCCCGTGCGAATTGAGCTCGTTCAGGAATCGATCGGCATAATTGGTCCACGGCACGAATTCGAACTTCATACCAATGCCCGACTTGGCGGTGAAGTCCTTCGATAATTCGACCAGCGCGTTGGCAGGATCCCACGCGGCCCAGCACAGCGTGATGGTTTTGCCTTGCGCCTGTGCGGGTGTGGTCCCCGCTCCGACGCCGAGCGCGGAGACCACAGCCCCGCATGCAACAACAAGCGCCTTCAATGTCCGTTTCATTACGCGTTCCCTCCGAGTGGGCCGGCCATCGACATGGCGCGGCTTTCCTACCGGCTCGAATGCTTCGAGCAGAGCGACACAGTCCGTGACGAGCTGAATAGCTAAACTGGCGTTTCCTCGCGCCACCCGGATTCTAGCGGTCCGGCAGGCTCGATTTGTTTAGTAATGCACGATTTACTAAACATTGCAAGCAACGCTGGCTTTCTGCGACGCAAGGTCGGATGCCAGCGCTCGAACTTCGTCTTAAGCCCGGAGATGAAACGAAGCCTAGCGCGCGATAGCAGCTATCGCCTGCCCGACCATCGTCAGCGGCAACGGACGCTGCAATCATAGGTGCCGAGTTTCTGGAAATGTCGCAGCGCTCGACCGCACAGATGTCGAAACAAGTATTCGCGCGGCCCCGCTCAGTCGCTCCTTCCTGCAAACAGTTAAACGTCCGCGCAGAAAGGTCTATTGCACCGCGGAACGATTTGCGACGCACCATTCAAAATGAGACTGTTCGTTAAACCGCAGATAGCCCCGACGTCCGCGCTGCATCCGAGTTCGGTTAGCCTCCATCGCAAGAACCGCTGACCTTATCAAAACGCCGCACTGCGCGGCGAACGCGTGAGGTTGCGGTGAAAAAGCAACGACAAGACACCCAGGGAGGAGAACAATGTTGAAGGGCAGTTTAGGACTGATCGCGTTGAGCAGCCTGTTACTTTCGGGCACCGCCTTCGCACAGGAGAAGATCAAGGTCGGCGTTACGGCGACGCTCGAAGGCACCTACACCGTGCTCGGTGAGGACGGCATCCGCGGCTTCCAGACCGCACTCAACGTGCTCGGCAAGAAGGTCGGCGACAAGGAGCTCGAATTCATCATCGCCTCGACCGATGCGACCCCCGACTCCGCAGTCCGGGCCGTGCGAAAGCTGATCGAGCAGGACAAGGTGCAGATCCTGCTGTCACCGCTGTCCGGCGACGAAGGCATCGCGGTCAAGAACTTTGCAAAGACCCATCCGGAGCTGACATTCATCAACGCCGCCTCCGGCGCCCAGGAAACGACCTATGTCGATCCGGCCCCGAACTTCTTCCGCTACAACATGGACGGCGCACAGTGGCAGGTGGGCCTCGGCAAATACGCCTATGACGAAAAGAAGTATCGCAAGATCGCGACCGTCGGCGAGGATTATTCCTTCATCTACACCCAGGTGTTCGGCCTCGTGCTCGAGTTCTGCGGCGCCGGTGGACAGGTCACCAACCGGCAATGGGTGCCGCTCGGCACCAAGGACTTTGCCTCGGTCATCGCCGCCCTGCCCGATGATGTCGACGCGATCTATCTCGGCCTCGGCGGCGCCGACGCCGTCAACTTCCTCAACCAGTACCAGCAGGCCGGTGGTAAGGCGCATCTGATGGGTGGTTCGATCATGATCGACCAGACCATTCTGTCGTCGAAGGGCAACGCCAAGAACGCGCTGGTCGGCACGCTCGCCGCGAGCGGCCAGGCTGACACCTGGGAAAATCCGAGTTGGCAGAAGTTCGTTAAGGACTATCAGGACGCCTTCCCGCCCAATAAGCGCTTCCCGAGCCCGTCGCTGCTCGCGACCAACTATTACGGCTCGACCATGGCGCTGATCCTGGCGCTGCGTCAGGTCAATGGCGACCTCTCCAACAACCAGGCCAAGTACAAGGAGGCGCTCGCAAAGATCGAGCTCGACGCACCCAACGGCAAGATCAAGCTCGATTCCAATCGCCAAGCAATCGGCACCAACTTCGTCACCGAGGTCGTCGACGACGGCAAGGGCGCGCTGTTCTCGAAGGTCGTGAAGGTGATCCCGAACGTGAACCAGACGCTGGGTTATGACCCCGCGGTGTTCGCCAAGATTGGTTTGCCAAGCCGTACAGTACCGGAATGTAAGAAGTACTGACGCAGTATCGTTCGCGAGCGATGCCTGACTGGAGAGAGATTTGCGAGGGGCGGACATCGTGCGCCCTTGCATTCTCTCCCCGGTTGTTGAACGCTACCAAAAAAAGACAAGAGCTTCTGGGAGGGAAGGCATGAGCCGGGCGCTCGCCGTCTTCCACGGCCGTTTTGGCCGGGCGACGGTCTATCAGTTGAACCGCCCTTTCAACATCCACGCACATCGCGAAGGTCATTTGATCTTTCATGTCGGGGGGCGCTCGGCATGCATCGATGTCAACGATGGACGTTACGAGCTCACCGAAGGTTCCGTGGTCGCGATCAATCCATGGGAACCGCATAATTTCCTGCCGTCAGATCTCGACGGCGGCGCCGTATTCTTCGTGCTCTATGTCAACGCGGAGTGGTTCGCCCCCGATGCGCCCGGCACCGACCGCCTGCGCTTTGGACGCACTCAGTTCACGCGGTCGGCTGCGCTGGACAAGCATATCAGGCACGCAGCTGCCCTCGTGTGCGGCGCCCCCTCGCTCAACAGCCTCGATGGCGAGCTGAGAGGTCTGATCGATATCTGTTACGACGAAAGCTGGCAGCAGGCCGCGCTCGCGCGTGATCCGCGCGCAAGCGGTTCCATCACCGATTTTCGCGTGCGCAAGTGCATCAAGATGATGTCGGAGAGCCCCGGTGCCGAGATCGAACTCGACACCATCGCGCGAGAATCCGGGCTATCCCGACCACATTTCTACCGGCTGTTCCGCACCCAGACCGGTGTCACCCCACACCTCTACGTCAACACGCTGATGATGGAGCACGCACTGGAAGCACTCGTGGCGAGCGAGGCGCCGATCGCCGATATCGGCTTCGATCTCGGCTTCTCCTCGCAGAGCGGCTTCACCCGCTTCTTCGCCGCCAATGTCGGGATGGCACCGACCGATTATCGCCGCGCGGCCAAAGTTTTGCGCGCCTGACGGGCGTGCGAAAAGATACTCACGATCAAACGCCTCCCTTACAGCCCCATTAGGATGTGCGGAACGCGGTCCCGACAAGAGGACCGCGCGATAGGGAGCGTACGTTCATGGCAGGGCTTGCGGCCGGTAACGGTCTGCGTGCCCTCTCACCTCGCTCGCGGGGAGAGGGTTGGAGCGACGTGACGGCGGAGCGGCGATCATGATCCGCTTTGTCGAGCGTCATCCTGCCTGGGCGCTGATTGTCATCATCGCGGTCGCAGTGGCGCTGTGGCTGATCTTCGCAGTGTGGCCGCCCGGTCTCGAAGAGGCCGTCGGCCGCAAGCGCGTCTTCCTCAACGCCGTCTTCAACGGCATTACACTCGGCGGTCTCTATTTCCTCGTCGCCAGCGGTTTTACGCTGATCTTCGGCCTGATGCGCAACGTCAATCTCGCGCACGGCTCGCTCTATCTGTTCGGTGGCTATGTCGGCTACGCCATCAGCGCCTCGACCGGGTCCTGGATTCTCTCATTCATCGTCGCCTTCATCCTGACAGCGCTGGTTGGCGTCCTGCTTCAGGTTGTCGTTTTCCGTCGCATGGAGGGGCAGGATCTGCGCCAGACCATGGTGACGATCGGGCTCTCGATCGTGTTCGCCGATCTGATGCTGTGGGCCTGCGGCGGCGATTTCTACCAGATCCAGACCCCGAGCTGGCTGATCGGGCCGATCGACTTGCCGCTGCTCACCGCGATCAAATCCTCGGGCGAGCCGGTGTATCTGCGTTATCCGCTGGTGCGGCTCGTGATCTTCCTGGCCTCCGTAATCATCGGCGTCGCGATGTGGCTGGCACTCAACCGCACCCGGATCGGCATGATCATCCGCGCCGGCGTCGATGACCGCGACATCCTCGCCGCCACCGGCGTCCGCATTCAGGTCGTCTTCGTGCTCGTCTTCGCGCTCGGTGCCGGGCTCGCCGGCATCGCCGGCGTGGTCGGCGGCACTTTCCAGTCGCTCTCGCCTGGCGAGGACATCCGCTTTCTGCTCGCATCCCTCGTCGTCGTGATCGTCGGCGGCATGGGCTCGATCCCCGGTGCCGCGCTCGGCGCGCTGATCATCGGCCTCGCCGAGCAGCTCGGCTCGGTCTACATCCCGACCTACGCCATCGTCGTGACGTTCCTGATCATGGTGCTGGTACTGGCCGTGCGGCCCCAGGGCCTGCTGGCGAGGCGCTGAGATGTCCGTCACCCACGATGCCGGCATTCAGGTTCGCAAAGCCGCCTCTCTGGCAGAGCGTCCGGCCGCGCGCGGCTCGCCCGACATCAACAATCCCGCGGCCTGGATCGTGGCGATCATTCTCTTGATCATGCCGCTGATCGCCAACGGCTTCTTCCTGATCGAGATTTTTGCGACGACGCTGATCCTCGGCACCATCGCGCTCAGTCTGATGTTCCTGGCCGGCTATGGCGGCATGGTCAGCTTGATGCAGCTCACCATCGCGGGCTTTTGCGCCTACATGGTCGCGGTGTTCGGCGCCAGCGGCAACGCCAATATCAGCCTGGGTTGGCCGTGGTGGCTGGCGGTGCCGATGGCGCTAACGCTGGCGACGATCTTCGGCACCCTCGGCGGCGCGCTCGCGGTGCGCACCGAGGGCATCTACACCATCATGATTACGCTAGCGATCGGCGCAGCGTTTTACTACTTCACCAACCAGAACTGGGCGATCTTCAACGGCCACACCGGCATCAACAATGTCGCCACGCCGCATTTCTGGGGCGTCAATTGGCGCTGGGATATTCCCTTCTACTATGTCGTGCTTGCGGTCGCAGCAATCTGCTACTTCGCCGTCGATTACGTCTCACGGGCGCCGTTTGGGCTGGCGCTTCAGGGCGTGCGCGACAATCCGCGCCGCATGGCCGCGCTCGGCTTCAACGTCAATGCGCACCGCGTCGCGGCCTATGCGGTGGCCTCCTTCATCGCGGGCCTCGCCGGCGTGCTTCAGGTCTGGAACTATCGGCAGATTTCCCCGGGCACGGTCAGTGTCGGCGCCTGCATCGACATCCTGATCATCGCCATCGTCGGCGGCATCACCCGTCCGGTCGGCCCCTATATCGGCGCGCTGGTTTTCGTTCTCCTGCGCACCTTCGCGCTCGACTTTCTGGTCAAGATCGGGCTCGACGGTAATCGCTTCCGCCTGCTGATCGGGCTCGGCTTCCTCGCCATCGTGTTCTGGTCGTCGGACGGCGTGATCGGCTTGTGGCAGCGCTGGCGCCGGAGCCAGCGTCCTCAGGCGGATGGCGCTGGCGGAGGGCGCGGCCATGGATAGCGTCGCGCAACGCCTCTCCGCCGTCGGCGCCGGTGCCGCGCTGGAGCTGCGCGGCGTGACGCGGCTGTTCGGCGCGCTCGCGGCGCTGACCGACGTCACCATCACCGTCCGCCCCGGCGAACGCCGCGCCGTGCTCGGCTCCAACGGTGCCGGCAAGACCACGCTGTTCAACTGCATCACCGGCGACTTCCCGCCCTCCTCCGGCACAATCCGCTTCTTCGGCGAGGATGTTACGCACTTCCCGCCCTATGAACGCATCCGCCGCGGTCTCAGGCGAACTTATCAGATCTCGGCGCTGTTCCCCGGTCTCACCGTGCAGGACAATGTCTATCTCGCCTGCCGCGGCGTTTCCCGCGGCCGATTCTCGTTCCTGCGCCCCGGACGGAACGACGCGCTGATGTACGCCGCCGATAATCTCGTGCAGGCGGTACATCTGACTGCGGTGAAGGACCGGCGCGTCGCCGAGCTTGCGCATGGCCAGCAGCGCCAGCTCGAGATCGCGCTGGCGCTTGCCGGCGCGCCACGCTTCGTGCTGTTCGATGAGCCCGCGGCCGGCCTCTCGCCTACCGAGCGCGCCGAACTGGTCGAGATCCTGACCTCGCTGCCGGCGCATATCGGCTACATCATCATCGAGCACGACATGGACGTGGCCTTGCGCGTCGTCGAGAGCGTGACGATGATGCACAACGGCCGCATCTTCAAGGAGGGCTTGCCGGAGGAGATCCAGTCCGACCCCGAGGTGCAGGAACTTTATCTCGGAGGTGGCCATGAGTGAGGTCCGCCGCGCTCCCGTCGCGCTCGAGGTCCGCGGCCTCGACGTCTATTACGGGCATTCGCACGCGCTGCAGGGCGTCGACCTCTCGCTCGATGCCGGCGTGTTCTCCGTGGTCGGCCGCAACGGCATGGGCAAGACCACGCTGTGCAAGGCCATCATGGGCCTTGTACCCGTGAGCGGCGGCTCGATCCGCGTCCGCGGCGAGGACATCACCCGGCGGCCGCCTGCTCACATCGCGCGGCTCGGTGTCGGCTATGTGCCCCAAGGTCGCCGCCTATGGCGCTCGCTGACCGTTGACGAGCATTTGCAACTCGCGGGCGGGATGCGCTCCGGCGCCTGGACCGTCGAGCGCATCTACGACACCTTCCCGCGGCTGGCCGAACGGAAGGACCATGGCGGCGGCCAGCTCTCTGGTGGCGAGCAGCAGATGCTTGCGATCTCGCGCGCGCTGGTAACCAATCCGCATCTCCTGATCATGGACGAGCCGACCGAAGGGCTCGCGCCCGTGATTGTCGCCCAAGTCGAGGAGATGCTGCAGCAGTTGGGCGAAGACGGCGATATGTCCGTGCTCGTGATCGAGCAGAACATCGGCGTCGCGACCGCGATCTCGCGCAATGTCGCGATCATGGTCAACGGTCGGATCAACCGCATCATCGACTCGGCGCGCCTCGCCGCCGACCGCGAGCTTCAGCAGCGCCTGCTTGGCGTCGGGCTGCACGCCGAGCTGGAGCCGGATGTCGATGCGCCCGCGGCCGGTGGCGAAACGAACCCGGCGCCACAGCGCGCGCGCGCGAGCGGCCCGATTCGCATCTACATCTCCAACCCGACACCGCCGACACGCTGGTCCCAGCCGGTCCCGATCGGGCGGATCGAAGCGGCGGCCCGCACGCTGTCGACCCAGGTTGCCCGCCTCGACGAGACCGCGCGGCGCAAGCGCGAGCGGGCGACGGCGCAGACCTCCGGGCCCCCCGTCGTGCTGGTTGTCGGCACGCTCGACACCAAAGGCACGGAGCTGCGCTTCATCCGCGACATTATCGCCGAAAGCGGCCTTCGCACCCGGCTAGTCGACGTCTCCACCAGCGGCAAACACGCGACTTGCGATGTCTCCGCACAGGAGATCGCGCTGAACCACGGCCGCGGCGGCTCCGCCGTGTTCGGCCCGGACCGCGGCGCCGCGGTGACGGCGATGGCGGATGCGTTTGCCAACTGGATCAAGCGCCAAGGCGACATCGCCGGCGTGATCTCGGCGGGCGGCTCGGGCGCGGCCTCGCTGGTCGCCCCCGGAATGCGCACCCTCCCCGTCGGCCTGCCAAAGCTGATCATCTCGTCAGTCGCGTCAGGCGACGTCGGGCCTTATGTCGGTCCCGCCGACATCACCATGATGCATTCGGTCACCGACGTGCAGGGCCTCAATTCGATCTCGCGCGCTGTGCTGTCGAATGGCGCCAACGCCATCGCCGGCATGGTTAAGGCACGTCTCGATCAGCGCGAGGCCAGGGAACGCACGGCCAGCGCCGGCCTGCCGTCGGTCGGCATCACCATGTTCGGCGTCACCACGCCGGCGGTGCAGAAGATCACGGCCGATCTGCGCGAGGACTTCGAGTGCCTCGTCTTCCACGCCACCGGCGTCGGCGGCCGCTCGATGGAGAAGCTGGTCGACTCCGGCCAGCTAGCTGGGATCATCGATCTCACCACAACGGAAATCTGTGACCTCCTGATGGGTGGCGTGTTTCCGGCTACCGACGACCGCTTTGGCGCGATCATCCGCACGCGCGTGCCCTATATCGGCTCGGTCGGCGCGCTCGACATGGTCAACTTCGGCGCGCCAGACACCATTCCCGAGCGCTACCGCACGCGAAAGTTCCACGTCCACAATCCGCAGGTGACTCTGATGCGGACGACCGTGGAGGAGAATGAGCGCATGGGCCGCTGGATTGGCGAGCGGCTCAACCAGATGGACGGGCCGGTACGCTTCTTCCTGCCGGAGGGCGGCGTCTCCGCGCTCGATGGCCGCGGTCAGCCGTTCTGGGACCCCGAGGCTGATGCCGCCCTGTTCCGCACACTGGAGCGCACGGTGCGTGCGACCGGCAATCGCCAGCTCATCCGTGTCAAGCAGAACATCAACGATCCCGAGTTCGCCTCGACCATCGTCAGCGCATTCCGAACACTATTCGGACGCGCCGGGGCGCGCCGGAGACTAGCGAGGTGACCGATGGCCCGGTTTGAACGCGCAGCACTCCTGAAACGGTTTCGCGAGATGGCGAGGCGCGGCGAGCCAATCGTCGGCGGCGGCGCCGGCACTGGCCTATCAGCCAAGTGCGAGGAGGCCGGCGGCGTCGACCTCATCGTCATCTACAATTCCGGCCGCTACCGCATGGCCGGCCGCGGCTCGCTCGCGGGGCTGATGGCCTATGGCGACGCCAATGCCATCGTATTGGAGATGGCCAGCGAGGTGCTACCCGTGGTCGGCCAGACCCCGGTGCTTGCAGGCGTCAACGGCACCGATCCGTTTCGCGACATGGACGTCTTCCTCGATCAGCTGAAGGCACTCGGTTTTGCCGGTGTCCAGAACTTTCCGACGGTCGGCCTGATCGACGGCACCTTCCGCGCCAATCTCGAGGAGACCGGCATGTCCTATGCGCTCGAGATCGACATGATCGCCAAGGCGCACGAGAAGGACATGCTGACCACGCCTTACGTGTTCAGTGAGAAAGAGGCCGCCGCAATGGCAATCGCCGGCGCCGACATCATCGTCTGTCACATGGGACTGACGACCGGCGGCACGATCGGCGCGCAGACCGCACTGAAGCTGAAGGCCTGCCCGGCACGCATCGACATTTGGGCTTCGGCCGCACTCAGCGTCAATCCGGACATCCTGGTGCTGGCTCATGGCGGGCCGATCGCGGATCCCGCCGATGCCGATTTCATCATGAAGAACACCCGCCACTGCCACGGCTTCTACGGCGCGTCCTCGATGGAGCGGCTGCCGGTGGAGCGGGCGCTGACGGAACAGGTGCGTCAATTCAAGGCGATCGGCGCGCGTTAACGCCGGAAGGTTCGAGGGAGGAAAAGATGTCAGGGATGCTGGTCGGTGAATTGATCCTCTGGCTGATCGTCGCGATCATCGTGATCGTGGTTGGCGTCTACATCGTCAACTGGCTCTACCACCGTTCCTCCAAGGAGGTGTCGTTCGTCCGCACCGGCCTCCTCGGCGAACGCGTGGTGATCAACGGCGGCGCCTTCGTGCTGCCCTTCATCCACGACTACACGCCGGTCAACATGAACGTGCAGCCGATGGGAATCGTGCGTTCGCGGCAGGACGCCGTGATCACCCGCGACCGCATGCGCGTCGACATCGAGGCCGACTTCTATGTCCGGGTCCAGGCGACCCGCGAAGCCGTCTCTATCGCTGCCGCCACCCTCGGCCGCCGCACCATGGAGCCGGAAAAGCTCCATGCGCTGCTGGCCGGCAAATTCATTTCCGCGATCCGCTCGGTCGCGTCCGAAATGACCCTTGAAGAGATGCATGAACGTCGCGGCGACTATGTCGCGCGCGTCAAGACCAATGCGGCCGAAGCCCTCGCCCTGAACGGCCTCGAGCTCGAATCCGTCGCGATCACCGATCTCGACCAGACCGACCTCGAATTCTTCAATCCTTCGAATCGCTTCGACGCCGAAGGCTTGACCCAGCTGATGCAGGACATCGAGGCCCGGCGCAAGCTGCGCAATGACATCGAGCAGGATTCGATGATCAAAATCCGTACCCGCAATCTGGAGGCCGAGCGGCAGGCGCTCGACATCGAGCGCGAGAGCGAGACGGCGCGGCTGGAGCAGGAACGCGACATCGAGATGCGCCGCGCGCTCCAGCGCACCGAAGTCGCCCGCGAACGCGCGCTGCGCGAGACCGAAGCCGAGCAGGCGCAGATCTCCGCGCGCGAAACCATCGAGCGCGCCCGTATCGCCAATGAGCAGGCGATTGCCGAAGCCCGCATCGCCTCCGAGCGCGAGACCCGCCAGAAGGAGATCGAGCGCACCCGCACCATCGAGGAGAAGGAGCTGTTGGCGCGGGAGGAGATCGAGAAGACTCGTATCGCCAATCAGCGCTCGATCGACACCACGCGGATCGCCAGCGAACGCGAGGTCCGCCAGCGCGAGATCGAGCGGATGCGTACGGTTGAGGAAGCCGAGATCGCGGCCCGTGAGGCGATCGAAAAAGCCCGGATCCAGCAGGACCGCGTCGTCACCGACGCTCGCATTGCCAACGAGGAAGAAACACGCCGCCGCGAGATCGAGCGCACCCGCGCCGTCGATGAGGCCGAAATCGCTGCACGCGAGACTACCGAAAAGGCCCGTATCGCCCAGACCTTGATCGTCAATATCGAGCGCATCTCCTCCGACGAACGCACCCGCGCGCTGGAGATCAAGCAGGTCCGCACCATCCAGGAGGCCGAGATCGAGGCGCAGCGCGCCGTCGAGGCGGCCCGGATCACCCGCGAGCGGACGCTCGCCGCCGAACGCATCGCCGCCGAGCAAAACACCCGCCAGTTGGAGATCGAGCGTAACCAGACCCTCGAAATCGCCGGCATCGCCGCACGCGAGACCACCGAGGCCTCGCGCATCGCACAGGAAGAGCGCGTCCGCTCCCTGGAGATCGCCCGCAACCGCGCCGTCGAGGAGGCCGACATCGCCTCTCGCGAAGCGATCGAGGCGGCCCGCATCGCCCAGGAGAAAGCGGTCGCGGTCGAGCGTATCCAGGCCGAGCGCGACACCGGCTCGCTCGAAATCGAGCGAACCGGCGTGCTGGAGGTAGCCGAGCTGAAGCGGCGCGATGCGATCGAGCGCCAGCGGATCACCGTCGATCTCGCGCTGGAGGCCGAGCGGATCACCTCCTCCAAGACGCGCGAGGTGCTCAACATCGAGCAGAAGAAGGCAATCGAGATCGCCGATGAAGACCGCGTCATCGCGCTGTCCGCCAAGAAGTCCGAGCGGATCGACGCCGACCGCCAGGTCCGGCAGGCCGAAATCGTCGCCCGCAAGGAGGTTGAAACCACCGACGTCTCGCGCGAGCAGGCGCTGGAAGCCGCTCGCCTCGAACGCCGCCGCGCGATTGAGCAGCTCGAGGTCGCCCGCGTCCAGTCGTTGCAGGAGGCCGAGATCGCCTCTCGCGAGGAAGTCGAGCGCGCCCGCATCTCCTCCGATCGCGGCCTGGACGAGGCCCGCATCGGCCGCGAACGCGAGCTGCGCAAGCTCGAGATCAACCGCGAGAAGGAGGTCGAGACGGTCCTGATGGAGAAGGCGATCGCCATTCACCAGAAATCGTTGGAAGAATCCGCCGCCAAGGCGATGGCCGAGGAAGCGCGGATGAGGGCCACCGAGGCGACCGAGCGCGTCATCACCGCGCGCGAAAGCGAGATCGCGAAGCGGCGCAGGACGGTCGAGGTGATGCTCGCCGAGAAGCAGGCCGAGGAGACCCGGATTGCCGCCGACGCCGAGCGCGTCCGCGCCACCGTTGAGGCCGAGGCTCAGCGAATGCTCAACGAGGCCGAGAACGTGCTGACCGACCAGGCGCGCTACTCGCTGTTCCGCCGAAAGTTGCTCGACCGCATCGAGGGCATCGTGCGCGAAAGCGTCAAGCCGATGGAGAAGATCGAGGGCATTCGCATCCTCCAGGTCGACGGCCTCAACGGTAATGGCGGCGGGGGCAATGGCGGCCGCAGCGCCACCGACGAGGTGATCGACTCGGCGCTACGCTACCGCATGCAGGCGCCGCTGATCGACTCCCTCCTTGCCGACATTGGCGTTGAGGGCGGGAGCCTTTCAAGGATGCCGGGTCTGATCCGCGAGGCCCGCGACATGCAGGGCATCAAGGAGTCCGCGCGCAAGGGCGGCGGCGAAAAGCAGGCAACCTCCCTGCCCGCAACTGAGGGCGGCGCTGAACCGCCGGTCGAGCGCAGTCCGCGGAAAAAGAGCTGAGGTCTGACCTATGCCCCGCGTCTACGTCTCAACCGTCGTCAATGCGCGCAACGACCGCGTCTGGGCGCGGGTGCGCGACTTCAACGGCCTGCCGAACTGGCACCCCGCGATCGCCGAAAGTCGCATCGAGGGCGGCGAGCCCGCGGACAAGATCGGATGTGTGCGAGATTTTCGCCTGCGCAATGGTGACCGCATCCGCGAGAAGCTTTTGGGCCTCTCCGATTACGACATGTTCTGCACCTATTCGATCCTGGAATCCCCGATGGGCGTCGAGAACTATGTCGCGACCTTGCGGCTGACGCCCGTCACCGACGGCGACCAGACCTTTGTCGAATGGACCGCCGAGTTCGACTGCGCGCCCGAGCGGGAGACCGAGCTTGTCGGCAATATCGGCGGCGGCGTGTTCCAGGGCGGGTTCGATGCGCTGAAGCGCGTGTTCGGAGGCTAACGAAGGTGCCGCATATCGTCAAAAGCACCATCCTCGACGCGCCGACCGATGCCGCGTGGGCGATGCTGCGCGATTTCAACGGGCACGACCGCTGGCACCCGGCGGTTGCGACCTCCGCAATCGAGCGCGCGCATTCTTCCGACAAGATCGGCTGCATCAGGCGGTTCAAGCTCAAGGACGGCGCCGAGCTGCGCGAGCAATTGCTGGCGCTGTCAGACCTCGAACAGAGTTTTAGCTACTGCCTGCTCGATACCCCGATCCCGATGTTCAACTACGTCGCCCATGTCCGCCTGCTGCCGGTCACCGACGGCGACCGCACCTTCTGGCACTGGGAGTCGCGCTTTACGACCAAGCCCGAAGACCGCGACCGCCTCACTCATATGGTCGCGGAAGACATTTATCAGGCCGGATTCGAAGCAATCCGCCGGCATCTGAAGGAGGCCGCATAGGCATGGCCGTAACCGTGAAGACTTTCACCAGCGCCAGCGAGGCGGCAGGCGCGCTGTCCTCCGACCGCAGCGCCCGCTATTTCGGCGGCGGCACGCTGATCATGCGAGCGCTGAACGAGGGAGATGTTGCCATCTCGACTGTCGTCCGGGCGCAGGATCAGGCGCTGACCCGCATCGAAGCCTCCGGTCCGCGCGTGACACTCGGTGCCGGCGTCACCTTCGCGCGCGTCCTCGCCGAACGCGATCTCGGCTTCCTGCACGCCCCTGCCCGCTCCATCGGCGGCCCCGCCGTGCGCAACATGGGGACCGTCGGCGGCAATCTGTTTGCGCCAAACCCCTACGGCGATTTCACCGTCGCGCTGCTTGCGCTCGATGCCACCGTCACCGTCGCGGGCGGCTTTGGTGCACGCGACATCCCGATCGAGGAGTTCTTGCAGGCACGCGAACGGCAGACTGGGACATTGGTGCTTTCCGTATCTTGCACTCGGCCGGCCAGCACCGAGGCGTTCCGCTATCGCAAGATTGCCCGCATCAAGCCGAAGGGCGGCTCGGTCATCACACTTGCCGCACATGTGCCGATCAGCGGTGGCCGGATCGCTGGCGCGCGGATCGCGCTGGGCTCGATGGCACCGACGCAGATCCGCGCCCGCGCCGCCGAGCGCGCGCTGGAGGGGCGCTCGCTGGATACGGCATCCATCGCGGCCGCCGCCTCCGCGGCGACCGAGGGAACATCGCCAGCCGACAACGCACTCGGCAGCGCCTGGTATCGCCGCGAGATCGTCGGCGTGTATCTGCGCCGCCTGCTGTCGGGACAGGAATAGAGCCAATGTCCAAGATACCCCTGCAATTTCGTCATAACGGCCGCGACGTCGCGATCTTCGTCGACGGCGGCACCAATCTGCTGGTCGCACTGCGCGAGCTGATCGGCGACATGACGCCGAAATTCGGCTGCGGTCAGGGCGGCTGCGGCACATGCAGCGTATTGATCGACGGCGAGCTTCATCTCTCCTGCCTGACACTGGCGGAAACTGTTGCCGGTCGCTCCATCGAAACGCTCGACGGCATGAAGCAGGGCCTCAACCTGCACCCGCTCCAGCGCGCCTTCGCCGACCATTTTGCTGCCCAGTGCGGTTATTGCACGCCGGGCATGCTGATGGCCGCAAAATCCCTGCTCGACCGTAATCCCTCGCCGAGCCGCGACGAGGTGGTCGAGGCGATCTCCGGCAACATCTGCCGCTGCACCGGCTACGAGCCGATCATCAATGCCATCCTCGCCGCCGCCGGCGGCAGGGCCAGCGCTTAAGGGAAGTCGACCATGCTGGAACTGCGCAAGGACATTTTCGCCGACGAGCGTGACGATAATTTGAAGGAGATCGGCAAGGGCACGCAGCGGCAGGACATGCTCGGCCACGTCACGGGCACATCGAGCTATTTCAACGACCACAAGCTCCAAGGCATGCTGCATCTGAAGGTGGTGCGATCGAGCCATGCGCATGCGAGGATTCGCCGCATCGACACCGCCGAGGCCGAACGCTCGGCCGGCGTGCGCCGGATCATCCGCGGCGCCGACGTGCCGGTCAATCTCAACACGCTTCTCAGCCTGATCAATTTCGGCAAGGACGACGAGCCGTCGCTTGCCGTCGATAAGGTCCGCTACAAGGGCGAGCCGATCGTCGCCATCGTCGCCGACAGCGAGCGCGAGGCGTTCGAGGCGGTCGCAAAGGTCAAGGTCGACTACGAACCGCTGCCGGCCGTGTTCGACGTCGAGGATGCGCTGAAGCCGGGCGCGCCCGTGGTCAACGAAACCTACCCGAAGAACACGTTCACCTATCACGAAGCTTATGATCACCAGAAGCTGCGCTTCGGCGATGCCGACGCAGCACTCGCGACCGCCGATCACGTGCTGGAGCAGCGCTACCAGATGTCGCCGATCGAGCACGCGCCGACCGAGACCAACGGCGCGATTGCGGCCCCTGATACCAACGGCCGCTATGTCGTCTATACCTCGACGCAGGCGCTGTTCTTCTCGGTCGACACCTGCGCGAAGATTTTGGACGTGCCCTCCAACACTTTCCACTTCATCGGCGGCACCGTCGGCGGCGGTTTTGGCGGCAAGGTGGACACGCTGACCGAGCCGCTCGCGATTCTCGGCGCGATGCTGACGGGGCGGCCCGTGCGCTACGTGTTCGGACGCGAGGAGGAGATGCAATACGGCCCGCCGCGCGGCGCCGAGCGCATCTACATCAAGGACGGCGTGATGCGCGATGGCCGCGTCGTCGCGCGCAAGATCCGATGCTATTTCGACAGCGGCGCCTATACGCGGCTGTCAAGCTACGCCGCCGTGAAATGTGCCGCGCATCTGCCGGGCCCCTACACCATCCCGAACGTCTATGGCGACGTCTATTGCGTCTTCACCAACCGCACGCCGGCCACTGCCATGCGCGGCTTCGGCGTCACCGCAATGGACTTTGCAATCGAGTGCCAGATGGACAAGTTGGCAAACCTCGTGAACATGGATCCGATGGAGTTCCGAATCCTGAATGCCTATCGCGACGGCGATATGAAGGCGCACCGGCGCGAGGCCAAGAACACCGCGCTGATCGAATGCGTGCAGGTCGCGGCCGAAAAGGCAAAGTGGCCGCTCCGCGAGGAGTTCAAGCGGGCCTCCTCACGAAAGGACGGCGGCGGTAGTCGTGCCGTCATCCCGCCGACGCCAGCGGACTCTTCGCGCACGAGGCCCACTGCTCCAGCGCAGCAGCGCACTAGCTACGACCGGCTTCCGCCCACCGTCACCCGCGAACCGCCGCGCGAGCCACCACCGCCAGCTCCGCCGCCGCCCTCGCCGCGGCCGGCAGCACCCTCGCACGGAGCAACCCGCTTCTCCTCCGTCTTCGGCACCAGGAGGCGCTAGATGACCCGGCATCGCGGACGCGGCATCGCGTCGATCAACTATCCCATCGGCATGAATCTGGGCGGCGATCCCAGCCAGGCACTGGTGCATTCCAACCCGAGCGGCAAGTTCACGGTGGCGCTGTCGTCGATCGACCTCGGCCAGGGCATGAAGTCGGTGACGCGGCAGATCTGCGCGGAAACGCTCGGCGTGCCGGTCGAGGACGTCTATGTCGACACCGCGGATTCCGATACCGGTCCGCACTGCATGGGCTCGTTCGCCTCGCGGGGCACCCACCGCGTCGGCAACGCCGTGATGGCGGCCGCGCGCGAGGCACGCGGCGTCATGATGGAGGCGGCCGCCGAGGAGCTCGAGGTCAACGCCGCCGATCTCGAAACCGACGGACGCGGCAACATCCACGTCAAGGGCGCGCCGCATCGCTCGATCTCGACCAAGGACGTCGCGATCGCCGCCCAGTTCAAGCAGGGCAAAACGATCTCGGGCCGCGGGATCTTCTTGGTGCCGCTCTCCGCCGTCGACCCTGAGACCGGCGAGATGTCGCCAGCGACCTGCTACGCTCATGCCTGCCTCGTTGCCGAGGTCGATGTCGACGACGAGACCGGCGAAGTCGCGATGGTGCGGATGGACTCGGCCTATGAGCTCGGCCGCGCGCTCAATCCGCGCCTGGTCGAGCAGCAGCTCGTCGGTGGCGCCTGGATGGGCATCAGCCACGCACTCTACGAGACGACGGAGCCTGTTTATCCCGAGCCCCTGCATGGTCCGCGCGACTTCGTCGAATATCTGATGCCCGGCCCCGGCGACATCTGCCCGCATGATATCGCCGTGCTGGAGCGCCCTGCTCCCGACGGTCCGTTCGGCGCAAAAGGCCCCGGCGAGATGTGCGCCAATCCGGTGCTGCCAGCGGTCGCCAATGCGATCTTCAACGCGGTCGGCGTACACATCGACGACCTGCCGATCACGCCTGAAAAAGTGTTGCGCGCGATAAAGGCCCAGGGCGGCGCGCGGCCGCAGGCGCGGCGCTAGAGGTCTTCGTTCATGGCGGTTCGCAGCAACATCGTCGGCATCGACAGCCCGGAGGCGCTGGAGAAGGCGTTGCGTGCGGCCTATTACCTCGCCGACGAGGGCCTAGCGACGGCCGCCTATCTGGGCCTTGCACTAGGCAAGCCGCTGCTGCTCGAGGGCGCGCCGGGTGTCGGCAAGACGGAGGCGGCAAAGGCCATCGCCGCCGTGCTCGGCCGCCGGCTGATCCGGTTGCAATGCTACGAGGGTATCGACGCCTCCACGGCTCTCTACGAGTGGAACTATCCGCGCCAGATGCTCGCGATCCGCCAGGCCGGCGACGAGAGCATCGATATCTATGGTGAAACGTTCCTGATCGAGCGGCCGATGCTGGCGACCTTGCGCGCGCCTGACTCGACCGTGCTGCTGATCGACGAAATTGATCGCGCCGACCAGGAGTTCGAGGCCTTCCTGCTCGAATTCCTCTCCGACTTCCAGATCTCGATCCCCGAGCGTGGCACGGTACGCGCTACCGAGCGCCCGGTCGTCGTGCTGACCTCGAACCGGACGCGCGATTTGCACGAGGCGCTGCGCCGCCGCTGCGTCTATCATTGGATCGATTACCCCACCGAGGAACGTGAAGCACGGATCGTGATGCTGCGGGCCTCCAGCGTCGCCGAAGCGACCGCGCGCGCCGTCGTCGCCGCCGTCGGCAAATTACGGCGGGAGCCGCTCAGCAAGGCGCCGGGCATCGCGGAGGCCGTCGACTGGGCTGAAGCCGCAACGCTGCTCAACAAGGGGGGCGCGCGCTGGCCTGATGCCTTCAAGCGATCGATCGGCGTGGCGTTGAAGGACGAGGAAGATTTGCACTTCATCTCGCCCCGGCTCGATGCGATGCTCGCGGAGGCGACCGCATGAGCACCGAGCCACAGCTTCCGCGCGCCGCGCGCATCTTTCTCTCCTTTGTCGCCTTGCTGCGCGCCAACAGCTTTGCCGTCGCGCCGGAACAGACTACCGCGTTCCTCACTGCGATCGAGCTGCTCGGCCCGCGCGACCTCAGGGATATCAGGCAGGCGGCACTGGCCACCCTCGCCCCGCCGCCAGAGCGGCGCGTAACCTTCGACCGGCTGTTCGATCTTCACTTTCGCGGCAGCGAGACCATCGAGTATGCCGATAACGGCGAGGACGACGAGACCGTCCGGCTCCAGGAAGAAGGCCGCGGCGACGAGGAGCCGCTGCTGTCCGATGACACCAACGACTCCGGCCTGACCGCAACGCGCACCGAGGCATTGGTCGAACGCCGCTTCGCGCAGCTCTCCACGACCGAGGCGCTGCGCCGCCTCTCGCGCGAAGCGCCACAGCGCCTGCCCAGGCGGCGCGGCCATCGGCGCATGCGCGCCCGCCGCGGGCCCTTTGCCGATCTCCGTCGCACCTTGCGTGACAGCGTCCGCAGCGACGGCGAGATTTTGCGGCTCGGCCACATGAAGCGGCGTCAGCGCCCGCGAAAGTTCCTGCTGCTGATCGACGTCTCCGGTTCGATGAAGAGCCGGACCGAGGACAACATGAAGCTCGCCCATGCGCTGGTGCAGGCCGCACCCAATGTCGAGGTCTTCACCTTCGGCACCCGGCTGACCCGCGTCACCCGCGCGCTGCGGCTGAAGCGCCGCGAGCAGGCGCTGAATGCAGCCGCCCATCTCGTCAGCGACTGGGACGGCGGCACCCGCATTGGCGATGCGCTGCAGGCCTTCCTCGCCGTACCCCGGTTCGGCGGCTATGCGCGCGGGGCAGCCGTGGTGGTGGTCTCGGACGGATTGGAGCGCGGCGAAGTCGATGCGCTGCGCGACGCGGTGGCAAAACTGTCGCGACGGGCCTGGCGCGTGAGCTGGCTGACGCCGCTCGCGACCGGACCGGGTTTCCGTCCGCAGACCGAAGCGCTCGTCGCCATCGCGCGTTTCGTCGACGATCTCGTCGACGGCGGATCGAGCGCGTCGATCGTCGCGCATGTGCTGGCACTGGGACGAAGGAGAGTTGCGTGACCGCGATTGTCGACGGGCATCATCACATCTGGCGGCAGGCCGACCTGCCCTGGCTGATCGGCCCGATGCAGCCACGCATCTTCGGTCCGTACGAGCCGATCCGGCGCGATTATCCGATCGAGGAATATCTCGACGACCTCAAGGGCACTGGCGTTACCCGCTCCGTCTACGTCCAGACCAATTGGGCCAATGACCGTTTCGAGGACGAGACTGCCTGGGTGCAGCGGACCGCCAACGAACATGACTGGCCACACGCCATCGTCGCCTACGCCAATTTCGCCGTGGACGACGTGCGCCCGCAGCTCGACCGTCTCAAGCCCTATCCGCTGGTGCGCGGCGTGCGGATGCAGCTCCACTGGCATGAGAACCCGCTCTATCGCTTCGCGGCCAAACCCGATCTCTGCGTCGATCCCGTAGTCCGCCGCAACATTGCGCACCTCGCCGATTACGGCTGGAGCTTCGATCTCCAGGTGTTCACGCCGCAGATGCCGGATGCGGCGCATCTCGCGGAATCCTGCCCGAGGGTGACCTTCATCCTCCAGCACGCCGGCATGCTCGAGGATCTCTCGCCGGCGGGACGTGCGGCCTGGCGCACCGGGATCGCGAGGCTCGCGGCCTGTCCGAACGTCATCACGAAGCTCTCCGGGCTCGGCACCTTCATTCACCGCAACGACCCCGCGCATATCGCCGCCGTGGTCATGGATTCTGTCGCAATCTTCGGCGCCGATCGCTGCCTGTTCGGCTCCAACTTTCCGATCGAGAAATTATGGACCAGCTACCGCGAGCTCGTCGATGCGTTTCGCGCGGCAGTTGCGCCGCTGAGTACCGAGCAGCAGGACGCGATCTTCAGGACGACGGCAACGCGCGTCTACCGGCTTTGACAGATAAAAAGCGAGACAGGGAGGGCAACGAATGGCGCTGGAGATCAAGATCCTGGACTATGGCGATATCGAGCTGGAATCGAGCTTTCTGGTACTCGGCCGCGATTGCGGCCGCACCCGCCGCGTCCTCACGCTGGGCTTTTTGATCCTCGGCGGCAAGTATCCGGTCGTTGTCGACACCGGCTATCGCTCCAACCAGATCATGGAGACGCTGGGCATGCGCGGACTGCAGTACCACGAGCACATGATCGAGAACCAGCTCGCGCGCCATGGCGTGCGCATGGGCGACGTCCGCTTCGTCTGCCACACCCATCTCCACATCGACCATGCCGGCAAGGACGACCTGTTTCCGATGAACACGACCGTCGTTCTCAACCGAAAGGAGCTCGAATATTCCGTCTCCGGCCTGATGCATCCACAATATCCCGCGCCCGACATCAAGCATCTGATCGACCGTCTGCACACCAAGAGCGCGCTGCGCTTCCTCGACCTGGAAATCACCGGTCCGATCGAACTGATGCCCGGGGTTTACTGTGACGCCGCCAACGCCCACACCGAAGGCTCGATGAACATCATCGTCGAAACCGCCGACGGCATAGCAACCATCTGCGGCGACGTCATCTACGACTTCAACGACCAGATCGTCACGCCCTTCAACGAGATCCATGACTGGGAGCCGCGCACCACCGGCAACCATGGCACCTCCAAGCGCGCGGAGAAGGCCTCCATCAAAAAGCTGCTCAGCAATTCGCGGTACCTGCTGCCGGTGCACGATCGCCCCGCCAAGATCGAGGGCGGCATTGTCGTCGGGCGATTGCATGACCAGGTCCCCGGACCGATCGTGCAATCGCTACCCGCACGCAACTGGTTCCCTGCTTGACGCTTCCCTAGGATCGAACCGATGACGCACGTCACCTTGCGCTCCGACTTCGAGACCCTGATCGATCCTTACGCGCCCGTCGCGCAGGTCGGAACGGGGTTTGACTTCACGGAAGGCCCGATCTGGCATCCGACCGATCACTACCTCCTGTTCTCGGACATGCCAGCCGACGTGCGCCGCCGCTGGGATGCGCGGCGCGGCGTCGCCGAGGTCAAGCGCCCGTCGAACAAATGCAACGGCATGACCTATGATGCCGAGCTCAATCTTATCGTCTGCGAGCACGCGACATCGTCGCTGATCCGCGAGCGGCCGGACGGGCGGCGCGAGGTGCTGGCCTCGCACTTCGGCGGACAGGAGCTCAACAGCCCCAACGACGCCTGCGTGCACTCATCCGGCGCGATCTATTTCTCGGACCCCTGGTACGGCCGCATGCCGGTCTATGGCGTCGAGCGGCCGCGCCAGCTTGGCTTCCAGGGCGTCTATCGCGTAGTGCCCGGCAGCGAGCCGAAGCTGGTCGTGGACCGCAATCTGTTCGACCAGCCAAACGGGCTGTGCTTCTCGCCCGACGAGACTCTGCTCTATGTCAACGACACCGTGCAGGCGCTGATCCGTGTGTTCGATGTCAATGCCGACGGCTCACTGTCGAACGCGCACGTGTTCGCGAGTGGCATCCGGTCCGAGCTCGAGCCGGGCCTGCCCGACGGAATGAAGTGCGACCAGCACGGCAATGTCTGGGTCACCGCGCCCGGCGGTGTCTGGGTCTATTCGCCGCGCGGGGAGCTCCTGGGAAAAGTTCGCGTGCCCGAGATGGTCGCGAATCTCGCCTGGGGCGGATCGGATTTTCGTACGCTGTACCTGACCTCGACGCATTCGGTTTATGCCATCCCGACCAAGGCCGGACCGCGCCACGAGCCCTATATGAGCGGCAGGCGCAGCAGCGGCGGAGCTCAGAACGCTGGCCCCGCAGCCGCAGCCCCTATCGTCGCCGACGGCGAGATGCGGCTCGACCCAAGCCGCTGCGCGATGATCATCCAGGATCTTCAGAACGACGTCATCATGGACGGCGGCGCATTCGCGGATTCCGGCGCACCTGGCCATGCGAAGCAACAGCATGTCGTGGAAAATGTCCGTCGCCTCGCGGAGGCTGCTCGCACGCGGGGCGTCCCCATCATTCATGTCTGGTTCGTGGTCGAGCCCGGCGCGCCGGGCGTGACGCTGAACGCGCCGCTGTTCGAGGGGCTGGTCGACAGCAAGGCGATGGTACGTGGAAGCTGGGGTGCGGCGCCGGTTTCAGGACTGGAGCCGCGCCCCGGCGACTTCGTCGTCGAGAAGATGCGGATGAGCGCCTGGGAAGGCACGCGGCTGGAGACGATCCTGAAAGCAACCGGCCGCAACATGATCATCAATACCGGCGCCTGGACCAACATGTCGGTCGAGCACACCACACGCACCGGCGCCGACAAGGGTTATTTCATGATCGTGCCGGAGGACTGCTGCTCGACCATGAATGCCGACTGGCATAGCGCCTCGATCAATTTCGCCATGCAGAACGTCGCAATCGTCACCCGCGCGGACGCGGTCATTAGAGCGCTGGGATGAGCAGTGGCAAAACTCCTGCATCTGTCCTGTTCGCCCCGCACCGATTCCGAGTCGAGCGCTGGCGCCCGCATCTTCCTTGACGGGTTTCGCCAGGCGCGGCCGGACTGGGACATTGACGTTGTCGATCTCTGGCGCGAGCGGCTGCCGGAATTTGCCGGTCCTATCGTCGAGGCCAAATATGCGCGCATGAAGGCGCAGGCGTTCAACGACGCGCAACGCGACAGTTTTGCCGAGGCCGAGCGGATCGCGCTGCGATTTTCGCTGGCCGAACGCGTGCTGATCTCGACGCCGATGTGGAATTTCGGCATCCCTTACAAGCTGAAGCAGTGGTTCGATATCGTCATCCAACCCGGCCTGACGTTCCGCTTCGATCCGGCGCTGGGCTATCTTCCGTTGCTGAAGGACCGGCCGACCATCGTCATCCTCGCCTCCGGCAGCGATTTTGCCACCGGCATGAACCGCGGCCGCATCGACATGGCGACGCCCTATTTGCGCGAAGCGCTCCGCTTCATCGGCGTCAGCGACGTGCGCTTCGTGTCGATCGGACCGACGGCGGGTCCGGCCGAGCCGATCCGCGCCGCGCGCGAGACCGCGCACCGCCGCCTCGCAGAGATAGCCAAGCGGTTCTGAGTTGCGTTCATCCGAGCAAGTTCACAGCATCTGGAACCGACTGGTTCAGTCATATTGAGCGGTGTGCGAACTGCCTCGCTTCACTGCACTTTCCGCAACCGCCGTTCCTGTCGCGGACGTGGCTCCGCCTCCTTTCGGGAATGTCAGCGTCTCGGTCTGCTCACCGCGCACCATCGTCACCTCGCGGCGATTCACGGAGCCGAGTCTCCAGCCTTGATAATCGTCGTCGAGCTTCAGACGCAACGTAGCCTTGCTCGTCTCGTCGACAAAAATTCCGACACTCTGATCGCTGCCGACAACCGTCCCGACCAACACGAGCCGCAACTCAACCGGCGGCGGGCCCGGCGGTATTGGCAGCGCATTCAACGCAAGCACCGAAAGGACCGGTGGCGGTGACGGCCGCCGCGAGGCCGAGAAGATCGGCCGTTCGTTCGTGTCCGGCAGTGCCGCAAGCGGGACTGCCCAGAGCGGATTGCCGCGCATTGCCTCCCGATTGACGGGAGACCGCGATGGCGCAGCGGGATCGGCCGGTGCCAATCTCGCGGGAGACTCCCCAAATGGACGGCTGGGCGCCGGCTCGGCGAAGCCTGTGACTGGGACGTCGACGTCCGAGAAATCCGCCGGGAGCGCCGAGGCCGAAACGCCGAGCAGAAGCGCCGGCACGAACGCGAACGGCGCCGATATCCGCCGCCTCGCCTTGTGCTGCCCTCTCATGTCGCTCGTCATCGGTCAGTTCACAGCAACGCGCAGAGGACTCTCGGTCAGGAAAAGCCGGCAGCTTGCGTTCGCGGCAAATAGGGTTCGGCGAGCACAGGGCCAAGGGAAGCAAGGCTTATCGACTGCCGATGTGACACCCGTGCGAAGTGGCGGCCACCTCTTTGATGTTTCTCCGACCTATCGCGATTCCGACACTCCGCGGCCTCCCGGTTGCCGTCAAACGCCAGTATGATATTGTTGCTGGATCGTCATACTCACCCTCTATAGGGTGGTTTTGCTGAAACTGGTTGTCGGGTGGGGACGTGGTAGTGCGTGGGGCCGTGTTGCGGGTGATTTCCGCCGTCGCATCATCTGGCCTGTGTGTGCTTCCGGCAGCGGCTCACGAGCTCAGCGCGGCCGCGTCCGGCGAGCTTCCGCCAGTCGCCGTTACGGCGCCGGAACATCAGCATCCCAAGCAGCACACCCACAAACGACCGCCGAAAAGCGGGAATTCGGGCAACCGGACTGCCGCTCGCACGGACAACCCGACCGAGAGTGGCAGTGCGACCGGTGCGGCGCCCGTTGGCACACCCGCCTTGCAGCCGACCGCCGCCAGTGCAGTACGCATCAGCGGCACGGAGGTGAACGCGGTTCCGTTCTCGCGGCCCGGCGAGGCGCTGGAGGTGGTGCCGGGCCTGATCGTCACGCAGCACTCCGGCGAGGGAAAAGCCAATCAGTATTTCCTGCGCGGCTTCAATCTCGATCATGGCACCGATCTTGCGATCAGCGTTGACGGCATGCCCGTCAACATGCCGACCCATGGGCATGGACAAGGCTACGCGGACATCAATTTCCTGATCCCCGAGCTCATTCGGTCCGTCGATGTGCGCAAGGGACCGTATTTCGCCAATCAGGGTGACTTCGCATCCGCTGGCGCCGTGGCGATCGACTATGTCAACCAGCTGTCGCACAACATCGCGGAGATGAGCTTCGGCAGTTTCGGCTATCGCCGCGCGTTGGCGGCAGGATCGACCCGCATTGGCGATGGCACGTTGCTGGCGGCGGTCGAGGCCGCCAAATATGACGGGCCCTGGGACGTGCCGGACGATGTCCGCAAGCTGAACGGCGTCCTGCGCTACAGCCAGGGCACCGCGACCGACGGGCTGACGCTGACGGCGATGGCCTACTCCAACGGCTGGAATTCGACCGACCAGGTCGCCCAGCGCGCGATCGACCAGGGCCTGATCAACCGCCTCGGCACGCTCGATCCGACCGATGGCGGCACCTCCAGCCGATTCAGCCTGTCGAGCAACTGGGCGCAGTCGAGCAACTACGGACAGACCAATGTCAGCGCTTATATCGTGCGCTCCGACCTGCGGCTGTTCAACAATTTCACCTACTTTCTCGACAATCCCGTCAATGGCGACCAGTTCAGCCAGCTCGACGGTCGCACGCTCGGCGGCGTCGATGCGCGACATACGTTCGATTGGCGCTTTGCCGCTCTCGAAATGCAGACCCGCGTCGGCATGCAGAGCCGCTATGACGATATCCATGTCGGCCTGTTCAAGACCGAGCAGCGCTCATGGCTGTCGACCGTGCGCGACGACCGCGTGCAGGAGGGCAATGTCGGCCTCTGGACCGATACGACAACGCGCTGGACCGACTGGCTGCGCACCACGGTCGGCATCCGCGAGGATTTTTTCGCCGGACACGTCTTCAGCGACACGCCGGAGAATTCGGGCAATGCACAGGCGTCGATGGCAAGCCCGAAGGCCGGCCTCGTGCTCGGCCCCTGGTACAAGACCGAGTTCTACGGCAATGCCGGTTACGGCCTGCACAGCAACGACATCCGCGGCGCGACCATCACCGTCGACCCCAACGACAAGGTGACCCCGCTCGACCGCGTGCCGCTGCTCGTGCGTTCTCGCGGGGCCGAACTCGGCATTCGCACCAAGGTGATCGAGGGTCTCACCAGCTCGCTCGCAATATTCGTGCTCGACTTCGACTCGGAGCTGTTGTTCGTCGGGGACGCCGGCACCACGGAGCCGAGCCGGCCCAGCCGCCGCGTCGGCGTGGAGTGGACGAACCAGTACAAGCCATTGCCGTGGATGACGATCGATCTCGACGTCGCCCAGACCCATGCGCGCTTCACCGATTTCGACCCCGTCGGGCCCCACATTCCCGGCGCACCAGCATGGGTGGCCAGCAGCGCGATCACGCTCGGGGGCGACACCGGCTGGTTCGGCAGTCTGAAGGCACGCTATTTCGGTCCGCGTCCTCTCATTGAGGACGATAGCGTCCGTTCGCGGTCGTCGCTGATCTTCAATGCGCGCGCCGGGTACAAATTCGACAATGGCCTCAGGGTGCAGCTCGACGTGCTCAACCTCTTCAACGCCCAGACCAACCAGATCGAATATTATTATCTGTCGCGACTGCCGGGAGAGCCCATTGACGGCGTAGCCGATCGCCACGTCCATCCGGCCGAGCCGCTCGCGGTGCGCCTAACTGTGGCGGCACGATTCTGATCGACGCCACCCAAGGCAATCGGAACCGGCTGGCCGTCACAAATCCTAAAAAAATCTGACATGAAGCGGATGCTTCTGTCTGCCGAGAACGCCGATGCGGCCGATGGAATGGGCGATCGGATCCCAGCCTGACGCAAACGGCCGGGCGGGTTGCGGCAGGAGTAAGGGAATGCAATCTGAGCCGGACAGCACTGCGATCGCTTCGGCGGACCGGTTCACGCACGTGGTGCAGGACGAGGCCGCATTCGCGCGTGCACGTCAGGCGACAAACCGTACCTGGACGCTGATCCCGATCGTCACCGCGTCGGGCTTTGCGGGCCTGGGCTACGAGATTGTGTGGACTCGCCAGTTGAGCCTTGCGCTGGGTACCGAGATGATGGCGGTGCTTGGTGTCATTGCCGGATTCTTCGGCGGCCTGGCTCTGGGCGCCTTCGCGCTCGATCGGCTGATCCGCCGCGCGACATCGCCATGGCGCGTCTATGCGGTGCTGGAAGCCGTGATCGCTGTCTGGGGCCTGATCAGCGTCTGGCTTCTGCCCGCGGCCGGTCGGGCTCTGCCTCCCCTGCTCGGCACCGAACCGTCTGCCGCCTTGCTTTGGGCCGGCAGCCTGGCGCTGCCGACCCTCGTGCTGCTGCCGGCGACGATGGCCATGGGCGGGACCCTGGCCGCCCTGGAACGGATGATGCGGGGCACACGTGGCGAGCGCCGTGTCACGGCTGGCGTTTACGGGGCGAATACGGCCGGAGCTTTGGCCGGCACGCTCGCCTCGACATTCTTTCTGATCCCGGCGCTCGGATTTTCGGGAACGCTGCTCTGCCTCGCCGGCGTCAACGCGTTCTGCGCCCTCGGCGCGCTCGCGTTCGGATCGGCGGCGGATGAGGCTGATGTCGAGGAGCGGCGGCCGGAACGAATTCGCGATCTGCGGCTCACCCTCACCTTGTTCGCTACGGGACTGTTGGGAGTCACCTTCGAAGTCCTCGTGATCCGGCTTGCCGCGCAGGTGATGGAGGATACCGTCTACACCTTCGCCGGACTGTTGGCTGCATATCTGCTCGGCACCGCAGCGGGGAGCCTGCTCTGGCAGCGGACCGGGCGAGATGCGGACGATGGAAATCTCCGCGGCCTGCTCGCCGCAACGGCGTTCGCCTGCATCGCGACCGCGGTGCTGGCGCCCTATGCGGGCCGCCTGGTCGAGACCGCAGCCTTTGCGGATGTATTCGGCGAACTGGCGGTGGCAATCGCACTGTTCCTGTTGCCCGCGACCGCAATGGGCGCATTGTTCGGCCTGCTGGCGCAACGGGTGAGCGATCAGCGCGGCTCCGTCGGATCCGCGGTCGGCATCAACAGCCTTGGCGCTTGCATCGCGCCGTTGGTGGCGGCGCAATTCCTGATTCCCACCCTTGGTGCCTGGACGGCACTGCTTGCCGTTACGCTGGGCTATCTGCTGTTGCTGCCGCCCGGTCGATCGGCGCTGCTGTGGTCCGCTGCACCGGCGATCTCCGCGCTCCTCCTGTGGCTCAATCCCGCGCCGTCGTTGACGCGCGTGCCGGCAGGTGGAGCGCTGCTTGCGGTCCGTGAAGGGCCGATGGCGACGGCGAGCGTCGTCGATGACGCCGCAGGTACGCGCTACCTCGAGGTCAACGGCCACTTCCGCATGGGTGGGACGAGTTCGACGCGATCCGACTACCGGCAAGCGATGTTGCCGCTGTTGCTTCACGAGGCCCCGCGCCACGCCTTGTTCCTGGGCATCGGCACTGGCGCCACCATGGTCGGCGGGGCGCAGATGCCAGGCGTCAGCGTGCACGGTGTCGAACTCTCCCGCGAAGTGGTGGAGCTGCTGCCCTGGTTCGTCACGCCGGCATCGGTACCGCGGGTGACTGTGGCGGATGCCCGCCGCTACGTCGCTGCGGATACGAGCCAGCATGACGTGATCATCGCCGACCTGTTTCATCCCGCACTCGACGGCAGCGGCGCGCTCTATACGGTGGAGCATTTCGAGGCCGTGAAACGTCGGCTGGCGCCTGGCGGAATTTTTTGCCAATGGCTGCCGCTGTACCAGCTCGATCTTCCCTCGTTACGCGCGATCGTCCGTGGCTTTCTCGACGTCTATCCCGACGGCTCGGCCTGGCTCAATCACTACAGTGTCCGCACACCGATGCTTGCGCTCATCGGAACGCGGGATGGCCGCCATCTCGATACCGAGGCGCTCGCTGCGCGGCTTCGTGATCCCGCGATCGCGCGGATCGTACAGCCACTGGGGTTCGAGACCCCGATCGATCTCTTTGGCCAATATCTGGCGGACCCGCACGCTCTCTCCGCATTTGCCGGCGAAGGCCCGCGCAACACGGACGATTATCCGTTCGTGACCTTCGATGCGCGGCGGAACGTCCGCGCGCTCACCGCAGCACCCTGGTCACTGCTGCTTGCGGTCACGAAGGACATTCGCTCCGATCCGAATGAGCTCCTCGCGCGCGCCGCCGAGCGCAACTCCATGGGCGCGCGCCTCAATGCCTATTGGGCCGCGCGCAACCGCTTTCTCGAAGCTGGAGCGTCTCTGCCGGGCGAACCGCGCGGTGTCGCCTTGATTGAGGCGGCTTCGCCAGGCCTCATCGACGCGCTTCGCCTGAGCCCCGAGTTCGATCCGGCGTATGGGCCGCTGATGGCGATGGCGAGATCCCTGCTCGGCTCGGACCGAGCAGCCGCTGCTCGCCTGCTGCGCAAGATCAACGAGGTGGCGCCGTTGCGCCGCGGGGCACGAGACTTGCTGCTTCGCGAATTCGGCCTGAGAAACGAGTGACCGACCGCCTCACGGCGCAAAGTTGACGCGATAGCCCCAGCAGTCGAGATGATCGGGAATGGCGTTGAAGGCGATCGTAATTCTCTGCTCGCCCTGATTCCTCGGCACTTCATGGTAGAGGTAGCTGGGAAAAAGCACGAGATCGCCGGGTTCGGCCTCCGGCAGCACGTACTTGCCGGCATTGAAGGGCCCCATGGCGGCGCTTCGCGTGTGATGCCGGAAGGAGAAGTCGGAGCCGCCGGGCGGCCGCACGAAGACCGTTTTGCAGGCCGGATGCGAGGGCGTCAGATAAATGATGCCCGAGACGAAACTATTGGCGTGCGAATGCAGTGTCTGGTTGCCGCCGGTCTCGAGCATGTTGGTCCACATCTCCTTCACGGTCCAGCGCAGCTCCTCGCCGAACAGAAGGACGCCGAAATCGACCAGCTTTGGAACCGCAAGCTCGGCGATCTGGCGAAACAGCTCGTTATCGCGAGGGTCGGCGACCTCGGTGTGGAAGAGCTGGCCCGACCGCAGATTGCCCTCGATCCGGGTGTTGCGGATCGCCGCCGCAGCGGCTTCGTTCAGCGACGGCGGGAGCAGCCCGGGCGAGCGCAGCAGGGGAATCGGAAAAAGCGGCTCGATCTGATCCATGTCGCAACGTCTACCTGTTCTTGAAACGCGGGCAGACAATGCCCGCGCAAAGATGACGCTGCGATGACAGCGTGCAGGATCTCCAAAATTCCCGGGTCCCGCTACTCGTCAGCCCCGAGCACTTTCAGCCTCTCGCCCGGCCGCAGCTCGTGCCGCCGCTCACGCACCTCGTCGGAAGCCCGCGCGGCCATGTCGAGGCATTCGTCGAACTCGCCGTTGCCGGCTTCGGCCAGGGCCTGAAGCAAGTGCCGTTCGGCGAAGTAGCGCGAGAGATGGTCAGCCGGCAAAGCCCCCGCCAATGCGCGCGCCTCCGCGACCGCAGCGTTGCAATCTTCCCGGGTCGGTTCGCCCAAGGCAGACGCGGCAACACCGGGAGCAGCCACAGCGCAGCCGGCGCCAGCGAGAAGGCTCAGTGCGCAGAAGGTGATACGAAACAGATGCATGTCAGTCGTGCCGGGCAGGACCAGCCAGCTTCAAAACGATGGCGGCGGGACGCACCGATCGATGCGCCCCGCCGGATGGCCTCACATCACGTCAGTGGTGGTCGTGATGATGGTCGTCGTGGTCATGATCGTGATCGTTATCGGCCTGCCGTCCGAGCCGGCGCGCCAGCTCGGCGTTGGTCTCGACCAGGAGCTTCGGCGAGCCTTCCGGCCTGACGAAGATCGGGTTGGCATAGAACCAGACGTTCGAGTAGGACTGAACGTCGTGGGTCACCTTCTTGGCGCCATTCACTGTCTCGAGATGCGCCGGGCACGCCGGATCGATACAGCTGACAAGCGCGTTGTTCGCATCGAGCACCGGATTTCCAGCGGTGTCGGACACGTTCGGAGTGCCATTCGGAATGTTGGTTCCGCGCGCACGGATGTAGAACGGCTTGGTCCCCGCGACAAACGTGGTCGTGAACCGCAGCCGCACGCCGTCGCGGTCTCTCCCATGCCCGCGCTGCATCTGCGTCGCCTGGATCTGCCGGGCGATGGTCGCCGACGAATTGTACACGATCGCCGCACCGGCCGTGCCTGCGACATTCGCCACCGCATAATTCGCCGCGTCAGGCGCGACAACGCCGGTGATCTGGCCAGTGATCAGATCGACGTGGTCGAGCGCCGGTTTGTTGAGGGGTTGCTTGATTCCCACCGGCACCAGCAGGGGGTTATCGAAGCTGTAGGGGCTGTTGTTCTCGTTCGGAACGGTCAGCTCCATCTCGACCGTGATCTTTTCGCCGGGCCTCACGACCAGCGTCTCGCCCATGGTCTTCCAGTCGTCGCCACGCGTCTTGGCGCGGAACACCATATCCGGACCGATCAGGTCGGCGTTGACCGAATACGAGTTGCCCGAACGCATGCCGTCGATGACTTGCTGCGACGAGAACCGTCCGGCGTTCGGAACATACAGCTTGGTGTATTCGCCGGGAATGAAGTCGGCCGTCGTGAAGGAGTCGCGCGCACCGCCCGCACCGCGGCTGTGCCAGTCGGAGCTCACATATACGAAGAAATTGCGGCCTTCGCCAAGCAGGCCGTCCCACAGGCCGCCGACCTTCGCCGTGTAGATGCCGCTCATGCCGTAGGTGCCGCCACCCACCGCGGCGGGGGTGTACGAGCCGGAACCGCCGGTGGCTCCGCCTTCGGCGAAGTGGCCGGGCGATTCAATGCCGAACGCAACCGTCGGGCCCGCATTGTTGAAGTCGCGGAAGTGCTCGATGTTGTAACCCTTATTGGCGGTCGCACTGAACGGCCCTTGGCGTTCGGTGTGAGTCGGGATGATGTAGGATTGCAGCGGATAGTTCGCCTGCAGCCACTTGACGCCCGAAAGCGCCTTCTGGTGGCCCGCCGTGCCCGTGTTGTTGACGTTGTCCTTGCCCGGCCAGAGCTGATTGCCACCGGCGTCGATGACGGGACCGATCGCATCGACGTCGGCGCGGTCGAAGCGGTATTCGAATTCTGCAACCTTGTCCGCGTTGCCGGTGCTCTTGCGCGGGTGCTGCCCGGTGATGACGGCGACGTCGACATGTTCATGGCCAGGCGCGATCCACTCAAGACCTTCGATCAGCACCTTGTCGTACTTCGCCGAGCGATCGACGATCGTCGGATACTCGACCTCCCGGATCGACTGCCAGCGCCACATCTGCGCGCCGGTGCCGGTACCGTTCGGGGTGCCCTTCAGGCTGCTGATCGTGATTCCGTCGATGGTCTGGCCGAGCGTCTGGCTCCAGGTCGTCGTGGTCTGTCCCGGAAGATTGGCGCTGGTGTCGCTGAAGCGGCAGTCGCGATTACCGGAACCGCCGTGGTTGCCGAGCGTAAACCAGTCCAGATCGAAATTGTTTCCACCGGCGGACGCGGTGCCGCGCCCGACCGCGCGGTCGATCGTGTAGCCGGCGGCGACCGAACCGTCCGTGCAGGTATTGTGATTGTGCATGTCACCGGCGACATACGGATTGCCGCGACGCTCGTTGTGCCCCAGCCCCTCGGCTGCAGCGCTCTGCGTCAGAGCCAAGGATGCCGATGCGGCGGTCAACAGGATCGTCTTGCTAGATGGAAACATCGATCGCCCTCATTCCTCATTCAAGTCGGACATCGCGAAACAGCAGAGACGAAGACCATTTGCCCCAACTGCATGAGCGGCCTCTCTGCGCGCCGCGATAGTGACCAGAGTTCCGATACAGCTTCGTGAAAGATTTGTGTTCGGTCGTCGCAGGTCCGCGTTGTCCGTGCGGCATCTTGTCTCTTGCATTTGTCCATTGCATTTTCGTGCGTCGTGTGAGCGATAGACGACGGCAGACGAAATGCTCTGCCACGCGAAACAACGCGCCGCGAGAGTTTGTGACAACCGCATGTCAATGCCAGCCACACCAGTTGAAGTGCAGTCCTTTCCGATATCGCACACCGGAGGTTCGAACTTGGACGCCGATGTCGCGCCTGGCACAATGGAGCCTTCGCGCTCCCTTGTCTCTGTGATCGCGCGGCTCTCGCGCGAACCTTTGCTGCATTTCGCCTTGCTCGGGGCAATCATCTTCGGCATCGACGCCGTACTCCATCCACCCGTCAAAGATGAAAAGGTCATCACGGTGACCAAGGCGATGCGCCAGTCCTTCATCGACAATTTCGACGAGGACAAGGAGCGCGCCCCTTCCAACGACCAGCTCCAGAAGATGATCGACAGTTGGGTCGCGAGCGAGATCCTCTACCGCGAAGGCAAGACGCTCGGCGTGGACCGCGGCGACGAGACGATCCGCGACCGGATCGCCTACAAGATGCAATTGCTGATCTTCGACCAGATCCGCGTCCCGCGCCCCACGGACGAGCAGTTGCAAGCGTGGTTTGCGGAAAATCACGCCCGCTTCGACGAGCCCGAGCGCGTGTCGTTCTACATCACTCCGCCCACCGATCAGGCCACGGCACAGCGTCAGCTCGAGGACATCGTCGAACAGCGCGAATCCGAGGAGCTGCAAAATCTCACGCGCGCCATCCTCGCCCGTCCGGTCGCGAGTCTCACGGCATCCTTCGGCGAAAATTTTCGTGACGGACTACTCACGATGCCCGAGGGCGAGTGGAAGCTGCTGCAATCCAAGGACGGCTGGCACGTCACTCGGTTGGATTCCCGGCGGCCGGGAAATCTTGCCAGCCTCGACAAGGTTCGGGATGACGCCGCCAGGATCTGGCATACGGAAGAGACCCGCAAGTTGGCCTGGGAAGCAGTGAAGCGGCTCAAGGCGTCCTATCAAGTGCGGTACGAGCCGTGAGCGTGATTCGATATCTGCGATTGGGGCTGCTGGGCCTGACCCTGGCCCTGACGGCGCTCATTCGGCCTTCGGCACTCAGTGCGCATGAGGCGGCAATGGGCGTGCTGGAATTCCGCGAAGTCCGTCCCGGCGCATTCGTCGGCCGCTGGAGCATCGAGCCCTCGATCGGGGCATCGCGGGTCGATCTGCGAATGCCGCCCCACTGTTTTCTCCGCCTTCCCGAGATGAACTGCGGCGAGAAGGGTCTGGTCGGTCCGATCACCATCTCCAATCTCGGCTCCAACATGTCGGTCGTCCTGATCAAGGTCATCCCGATCGAGGGCGAGCCGCGCAGCTACACGATCTCGACGGCCAATCCCGTCGTCTCCGTCCTTGGCACCGGCGCCCCGACGCTCGAGGCATGGGTCGAACTGGCCAAGACTTATGTGAACTACGGAATCGACCACATTCTGCTTGGCGCCGATCACCTGCTGTTCGTGCTGGGCCTGATCTGGATCGTGGGCGGCGGCTGGCGTCTGGTGAAGACGATCACGGCCTTTACGATCGGACACAGCGCCTCACTTGCCGCGGCGGCCTTCGGCCTGATCGGCGTGCCGGAACGCCCGCTCAATGCCTGCATCGCGTTGAGCATTGCGTTCATCGGCGTGGAAATCGTCAAGCAGCAGCGCGGCGAGACCGGACTCACCGCCCGCTATCCCTGGATCGTCGCATTCACCTTCGGGCTGGTTCACGGCATCGGCTTCGCAGGCGCGCTGGCCGGACTTGGCCTCGAACGTCGCCTCCTTCCCGCAGCGTTGCTGTTCTTCAACGTCGGCGTGGAGATCGGACAGCTCGCCTTCGTGCTGCTCGTGCTCGCATTGATCTGGGCGCACCGACGGCTCGACGCCGTCGTGCCGCGCTGGGGCGAGGCCGTTCCGGCCTACCTCATCGGGTCGGTGTCGATGTTCTGGTTCTTCGGCCGTCTGGCGCGCGTGTTCGCCGCGATCTGAGCGAGAGTCGCATACAATGGCTTTACATGTCCCCCGAGCCCTCACGGCCGCGATCGTTTCATTCGCACTGGCGCAGCCGGCTCTCGCGCACGAGCAGGCTGGCGTAGCGGGCGGCCTCGTCAGCGGCCTGCTTCACCCGGTCACGGGCATCGACCATTTGATCGCAATGGTGGCCGTCGGAATCTGGGGCGCGCAGCTCGGCGCGCCCGCAATCTGGATTCTACCGATCACCTTCCCGCTCGTCATGGCGGTCGGCGGGGTGCTGGGCGTGCTGCATGTTCCGCTTCCGATGCCGGAGGTGATGATTGCCGTCTCGGCCGTGATCCTCGGGGTCGCCGTTGCCGCCCGGCTGCGCCTGCCCTTCCCCGCGGCCGCTCTCGTCGTTGCGATCTTCGCGATCTTTCACGGTCATGCGCATGGGGCCGAGCTTCCGCGCGCGGCGAATGCGCTGGCCTACGGCGTCGGCTTCGTCACCGCCACCGGCCTCTTGCACCTGTTCGGCATCGCGATCGGCGCGCTGACGCGCTGGCCTTTCGGCGAACGCGTCATTCAAGGACTTGGGGCCGGTATCGCAGGGGTCGGCTGCTACTTCCTCGCTCAAGGCCTCGGAGCCGTCGCATGAAACTGAAGCCCGTACGGGTCTTGATGGCGGTAGCGATACTGCTGACTGGCACGAGTGCCGCCGATGCACATGTCGTCGCGGCCCGGCTCGGCGATTTCTACATGGGGGCATCGCACCCGCTCACCGATCTTCAGGATGTCGTTCTCTGGATCGCGACAGGCGTGCTGGCCGGTACGCTCGGCGCCTCCAAGGGGCGCTGGCTCATCCCGGTGTTTCCGATCGGACTGCTGGTTGGTCTGTCTCTCGCGCCAGTTTTCGGCACGGTTTCCACGCAGCTCGCGGACGCGACAATGATGCTCGCGATAGGCATGCTGCTCGCGGCAGCCGCGCAGGTTCCCACGCTTGTGCTGTGCGCAATTGCCTTCGCAGTCGCCGTCATTCGGGGCGCCGCAAACGGCGCCGAGCTCGGGCCCGAAACCGACCGGCTGCTGTTTGCGGCGGGATTGGCCTGTGTGGGCTACGGGGTCGTCACGCTGACAATGGCGCTGACCGTCGTATTCAAGCGAACATCGGACAGCGTCACGTCGTGGCGAGCCATCGCCGTTCGTGCTCTTGGAGGCTGGATCGGGGCCATCGGCCTGATGATGGCGAGCCTTGTACTGGCATCATGAGGGGCAGCAAAGGATCCCGCGGTGCCGACGAGCTCATAGTCCCCTCGCTCCGCAAGTTTGGCGAGGTGCTTGCGCCCGATCAGTCCGCGCCAATGATGCCTATGGTGATGCTCTTCATCTCGCTGCGTCGATCCAGATCCCGGGCTGTGAATGTTCGCGGATATGAGTGACCAGGAAGTCCGAGAACACCCTGATCTTGGCGGGCAGCCCCGCACGATTTTGATATGCGACATTCATTGTGAGCAAGGGCAACTCCCAATCCATCAACACCGGGACCAGCTTGCCCGCCGCGATGTCGCTTTGGACGATATAGAGCGGCTGGATGAGAATGCCGAGGCCCGCCAGCGCCGCGCCGCGGATAACCTGGCCGTCATTGCTGTCGAGCGTCGGCGTGATGCGGACGGTCTGGGCGCCATGGCCTTTGCGCAGGCGCAGCGAATAGGGATCGTTGGCGAGATTGTAGACCAGCATGTTGTGGCGCGCGAGATCGGCGGGCTGCGCGGGCTCGCCGGCGCTTGCGAGATATGACGGCGCGGCCGCCAGCACGCGCCGCATCTGGCCGATGCGGCGGACGATGATGTTCGAATCCGGCTCCTGCTCGCGCGTGCGGATCGCAACGTCGATGCCGGCTTCGATGAAGTCGGGATAGCGATTGGCGGTGGTGATCTGCATGTTGAGCTTTGGATAGCGCGCGCGGAACGCCGGCAACATCGGCGCCAGATAGATCACCGCAAAGGAAAGCGAGCTCGTGACCCGCAGCGTGCCCTGCGGCGACAGAGCGCGATCGCTGACGATGTCCTCGGCTTCCGCCAGCTCGCTCAGGACCCGGCTGGACCGTTCCAGCAGCTCCTGCCCCGCCTCCGTCAGCCACAAACGGCGCGTGTTGCGCTCGATCAGCCGGACGGCAAGACGCTCCTCGAGTGCGCTGAGGTGGCGGCTCGCGGCGGCATTCGACATGCGCAAGGCCTCGGCTGCCTTGGACAGGCTGCCGAGCTCAGCCGTCTTGGCGAAGACCTCCAGCTGCAGCAAGCGATCCATTTTTCCACTTTTAGGAAAAGAGACTTACAATTATTGGCCTTTATTTCCGTATCTCGCAAGTCAAAATGGGCCCAACACAGACAAGATAGTAGGCGAGGAAATCAGGAAATGTCGGGCCCGATCAGGCACATCGTGATGTGGCGGCTGCGCGGGGAGACCCTCGAGGAGCGTTCCGCCGCCCGGGTCAAGGTCAAAACCCTGTTCGAAGGCCTGCGCGGCCGGATCGACGGCCTCACCCATATCGAAGTCGGCGTCGATGTCAGCGATGTCGACTACGCCTGCGACGTGGTGCTGTTCTCCGAATTCACCAACCACGCGGCGCTTGCGGCCTATGCCACCCACCCCGAACATTTGCGCGTGCGGGAGGCCTTGGGCGACTTGCGGATCGGACGCTTCCAGGTCGATTATCCCATCAAAGAGACCGGCGCATGATCGGTACGTTCACCTTTGAAAACCTGCCCTTCCGCGTCGTGTTCGGCAGCGGAACGCTGGCCACGGCCAAAGCCGAGGTCGAGCGACTCGGTGGCAAGCGCGCGCTGGTGCTGACGACGCCGCAGCAGGAAGCGCAGGGCAAGAGCCTCGGTGCGGCGCTCGGCACGCTCTATGCCGGCATCTTTCCGGGCGCGACCATGCACACGCCGGTCGAAGTCACGGAGCGAGCACTCGCGGCGATGAAGGCGTGCGAGGCTGACTGCGTCGTCTCGCTTGGCGGCGGCTCGACCACCGGCCTCGGCAAGGCCCTCGCCTTGCGCACCGGAATCAACCAGCTCTGCATTCCCACCACCTATGCCGGCTCGGAGATGACGCCGATCGTCGGCCAGACCGAGAACGGCCTGAAGACCACGGTGCGCGATGCGGCGGTGCTGCCGGAGACTGTGATCTACGATGTCGATCTGACCTTGACGCTGCCGGCGAGCATGGCCGCGACATCAGGCATCAACGCGATCGCGCATGCAGTTGAAGCGCTCTACGCGCGCGACACAAATCGCGTGACATCGCTGATGGCAGAGGAAGGCATCCGCGCGCTCGCCCGAGCCTTGCCCGCCATTGCCGCGAAGAGCGACGATCGCGAGGCACGCACCGAAGCACTCTACGGCGCGTGGCTGTGCGGCGTCTGCCTCGGCACAGTCGGCATGGCGCTGCATCACAAGCTCTGCCACACACTCGGCGGCACTTTTGATCTGCCGCACGCCGAGACGCATACGATCGTGCTGCCGCATGCGCTGGCCTACAACGCGCCGGCCGTGCCGGACGCAATGGCCCGCATCGCTCGCGCGATTGGCGCCGCCGATGCCTCGCAGGGACTTTTCGACCTTGCGAAGCGGCTGGGTGCCAAGACGGCGCTACGCGACGTCGGCATGCCCGAAGGCGGTATCGACAGAGCGGCCGATCTCGCCGTCATCAACGCCTATTGGAATCCGCGACCGCTCGAGCGCAACGCCATCCGCGACCTCATTGCGCGCGCCTGGGCCGGCGAGCCGCCCAGCGCCATCAAAGCGGCGGCGTAAAACGATGCAGCGCACGCTGATCAAATCCGCGACGATTATCACGATGGATGACGCCATCGGCGACCTCAGCACCGGAGATTTGCTGGTCGAAGGCAATCGCATCGTCGACGTGCGCCCATCGATCGATCTCGGCAGCAGCGCCGCTGAGTCCGAGATTGTCGACGGCAACGGCCGGATCGTCATCCCGGGCCTGATCAACGCGCATATGCACACTTGGCAGACGGCCTTGCGCGGCTATGCCGCGAACTGGACGCTGCTGGAATATTTCCGCCGCATGCATGCTGGCCTCGCGACCGTTTTCCGGCCCGAGGACATCCATATCGCGACGCTGGCTGGCGCGCTGAACCAGATCAATTGCGGCACCACCACGCTGGTGGACTGGTGCCACAACAACCCGACGCCAGACCATACCGACGCCGCCGTGCGCGGCCTGATCGAAAGCGGCATCCGCGCCGCGTTCTTCCATGGTTCGCCCAAACCCGAGCCGAAACCTGGCGAGCCGCATTTCTCCGAGATCCCGCATCCACGCCGCGAGGTCGAGCGGCTGCTGGCAGGCCCCCTCGCCGATCGCGATGGCCTCGTCACCCTCGGGCTCGCCATCTTAGGTCCGCATTATTCGACGCTCGACGTCGCCATGCAGGATTTCCGCCTGGCGCGGGAGCTGAAGCTAATCGCATCGATGCATCAGGGCGGCGGTCCGGCCAAGACGCCCGGCGGCTGGGAGAAGCTGATCGAGGCCGGTCTCGTCGGCACCGGCATCAACATCGTCCATGGCAACGATCTGCCCGACGACCTGCTCGACAAAATGGTCGAACTCGGCGTGTCCTTCTCGGTGACGCCCGAGAACGAGATGATCCAGGGTCATGGCTTCCCGATCACCGGACGGCTGCTGAAGCGCGGCATGCGCCCGACGATCGGCATCGATCTCGAATCCGTGCTGGCCGGCGATCTCCTGTCCGTCGCCCGCCTCGCGCTTTCGATGCAGCGAGCGCTCGACAATGCGGAGTCGCGCAAAGCAAGCGGCACCATTCCGGCGACAACCACGATCCCGGTGCGCGAGGCGCTGCGCTGGATCACCACGGAAGGCGCCCGCATGCTCGGCCGTGATCACCAGATCGGATCGCTGACGCCAGGCAAGCTCGCCGACCTCGTCGTCATCAACGCATCCGATCTCAACCTTGTCCCGGTGCACGATCCCGTCGCGACGGTGGTGATGCAGACGAGCCTTGCCAATATCGAGGCCGTCATGATCGGTGGTGTCTGGAAGAAACGGAACGGCCGGCTGCTGGTCGAAGGGCTCGACGCAAAAAAAGAACTGCTGGCGCAATCCGGCCGGCGACTGGTGCAGGACATCGAACGACAGGGACACGCCGCCTAGGCGTCCCAAGGGCAAGAACAATGACAGACATTCCAAAAAACGTCGCTTTCATCGGGATCGGCAAGATGGGCCTGCCGATGTCAGTGCTCGTCGCCAAGGCCGGCTACGCCGTCACCGCATTCGACCAGAGCGCGGCGCGGATCAACGAGGCGCGGACGCAAGGCATTTCGGTTGCCGCCTCGCCGGCCGATGCCGTGAGCGGCAAGGCTGCGGTCGTGACCTCCCTGCCCGATGATGCCGCTTTGCGCGGAGCGTTGCTCGGTCCCGCCGGCCTCGTCGCCGCGATGGCGCCCGGAGCTGTCTTGATCGAGACCAGCACCGTGAGCGTCGAAGCTTCCACCGAAGTTGCGGTCGCCGCTCAAGCGCGCAGCATTGCTTATCTGCGTTCGCCGGTCTCCGGCAACGCCAGCATCGTCCATACCGGCGCGTTGAGCTGCTTCGTCTCGGGGCCGAAGGACGCCTTCGAAAACGCAAAGCCGCTGTTTGCCGCCTTCACCCGCGCCCAGACCTATCTCGGGCAGGCCGAGGAAGCCCGCTACGCAAAGCTCTCGGTCAATCTGATGATCGCGGTGTCGGCTGCGATGATGGCGGAAAGCCTGGCGCTGGCGCGCAAGGGCGGCATCGCCTGGCAGGACATCTTGAAAGTACTCGACGACAGCGCAGTCGCCTCGCCGATGGTGAAGTACAAGACTGCGCCGCTGCGGACGCGCGATTTCGAGTCCACCTTCTCCTGCAAGCAGATGGCCAAGGACCTCGACCTCATCCTCGGCGCCGGCCACGCCGTCGGCGTGCCGCTTCAGCTCGCCGCGCAAGTGCGCGAGACCTATGGATCCCTCGTCGCGCAGGGCGACGGCGACACCGACTTCATCGCGACCGTCAAGCACCTGGAACGGCTGTCCGGGCTTGGCGAACCCAAACTCTGATCGGCGGAGACACGCATGCGTAACTTCAACGAAACCACGATCACCGACGCGGCGCTGGAGCGGATCGCCGGCGCGACCGATCCGCGCATCAGGCAGGTCAGTGAGGCACTGGTGCGGCATCTTCATGCCTTCGTCCGCGAGGTCCGGCCGACGCAGAAGGAATGGGAATACGGCATCGATTTCCTGACCCGCACCGGCCACATGTGCGATGACAAGCGCCAGGAGTTCATCCTGCTGTCGGACACGCTGGGCGTCTCCATGCTGGTCGATGCGATCAACCATCCGGTGCCGGAAGGCGCGACCGAGACGACAGTGCTCGGCCCGTTCTTCGTCCAGGCATCGCCCGAGAAAGAGAACGGCGCGGACATCTCCGGTCCGATGGAGGGTGATCCGATGCTGGTCACCGGCTCGGTCTCCACCGTCGACGGGCGTCCGCTCGCGGGTGCGGTCGTCGACGTCTGGCATTCCGACGATGACGGCTATTACGACGTGCAGCAGCTCGAAAAGATCGGCGGTCTCGCAATGCGCGCACGCTTCCATACCGACGCCAACGGCCGCTTCAATTTCTGGTCGATCAAACCGGCGGCGTATCCGATTCCGCATGACGGGCCGGTCGGCGACATGCTGGAAGTCCAAGGCCGCCACCCCTGGCGCCCGGCCCATGTGCATTTCATGATCTCGGCGCCCGGCTTCGAGCAGCTCGTGACCCATGTGTTCGTCGCGGGCGACGAATATCTCGATTCTGACGTGGTGTTCGGCGTCAAGGACAGCCTGATCCGCGAATTCGCTCACCATCCCGCCGGCCGTGCGCCGGATGGTCGCATGGTCGACAGCGAGTATTTTCACCTCAATTACGATTTTGGCCTGAAGCAGGTCGCGAGCAACGCAAGAGCCGCCTAAGGTTAGGCGGCGGTGGACCGACAAGAGTCCGGCAACAGGGAGCAGACGGGAGCAAGGATGGGACCGCGGGTCAGCACGAGCATATTGGCCGAACGCCTCACTGGCATGATCGGCCCGCGCGCGAGCGTTGCGCGTGGCGTGCTCGAGCAGCACGGGCAGAGCGAGTCGCATTATCGTAATTTTCCGCCTGACATCGTCGTCTTCCCCGAGACGACGCAGGAGGTTGCGGAAATCGTCAAGCTATGCGCAAGCGCAGGCATGTCGATCGTTCCGTACGGCGCCGGCACCTCGCTCGAAGGCAATGCGGCCGCGGTCGCAGGCGGCGTCTGCTTCGACTTCGCGCGCATGAACAAGGTGCTAACGGTGCACGACAGCGACATGGACGTCGTAGTGCAGCCCGGCATCACGCGCAAACAGCTCAATGCAGAGCTGCGCAACACCGGACTTTTCTTCCCGATTGATCCCGGCGCCGACGCTTCGATCGGCGGCATGACGTCCACACGAGCGTCCGGCACCATGGCGGTCCGTTACGGCACCATGAAGGACAATGTCATGGCGCTGGAAGTCGTTCTGGCCGACGGCCGCGTCATCCGGACCGCCAGGCGCGCCCGCAAGTCGGCCGCTGGCTATGATCTGACGCGCATGTTTGTCGGTGCGGAGGGCACGCTCGGCGTGATCACCGAGGTCACGTTGAAAGTGCATCCCGTGCCGCAGGCGATCTCGGCCGCGGTCTGTAGCTTCGACATCCTGCACAATGCCGTGGACACCGCGATTGCCGTGATCCAGTCCGCGATCCCCGTGGCGCGCATCGAGTTGCTCGACGACGTCATGATGCGCGGCATCAACGCCTATGCAAAGCTCGGCTATCGCGAGACCCCTACCCTGTTCTTCGAATTCCATGGCTCCGAGACATCGGTCGCCGAGCAGGCCGAGGCCGCGCAAGCGATCGCCGCCGACCATGGCGGCCATGGCTTTGCCTGGGCCAAGGCGCCGGAGGACCGCAGCCGGCTCTGGCACGCCCGCGACAATACACTCTATGCGGGCCTGGGCTTGCGGCCCGGCGCACGCGCGGTGATCACCGATGTCTGCGTACCGATCTCGCGGCTCGCGGAATGCCTGACCGAAACGCGGCTCGATGCGGACGAGCACGGTTTCACAGCCCCGATCGTCGGCCATGTCGGCGACGGCAACTTTCACATGCTGATCCTGATCGATCCGGCGAAGCCCGAGGAAACCGAGGGCGCCAAGGCGCTGCAGGCTCGCATGGTCGCCCGCGCCATCACCATGGACGGCACCTGCACGGGCGAGCACGGCATCGGGCTCGGCAAGATCGACTATCTCGCCGATGAGCTCGGCGAGGCCGTCGACGTGATGCGGTCGATCAAGACTGCGCTCGACCCTGCTGGATTGATGAACCCCGGAAAGATTTTTGCGAGCGGAGCCAAGGCATGAGCACCGCCGCATCGGCCATCGAGCCCACCACCGCCATGCCGCTGCTGGAGCTGCGCGGCATCAGCAAGGAGTTTCCCGGCGTCAAGGCGCTGGATGACGTGTCCTTTGCCGTCTATCCCGGTGAAGTCCACATGCTGCTTGGCGAGAACGGCGCCGGCAAGTCGAGCCTGATGAAGGTGCTGTGCGGCGCCTACCACGCCGATGCCGGCGAATTTTGGTACAAGGGCGAGAAGGTCGCGATCTCTTCGACCGCGGACGCGCAGAAGCTCGGCGTTGCCGTGATCTTCCAGGAATTCTCGCTGGTCCCCCATCTCGATATCGCCCAGAACATTTTCCTCGGCCGCGAGCCAAAGGGGCGCATCCCCGGCACCATCGATCGCCGCAAGATCCTGGCTGACGCGCGGCGCGTACTTGGGATGATCGGCTTCGACATCGATCCCTCCACCACGATCGACAAGCTCGGTGTTGCCCAGCAGCAGATGGTCGAGATCGCCAAAGCGATCAGCCAGAACGCACGCATCCTGGTGATGGACGAACCGACCGCGGCACTGTCCGACCGCGAGACCGAGCTGCTGTTCGCGCTGATCGCGCGGCTAAAGGCCGACGGCGCGTCCATCGTCTATATCTCGCACCGCATGGCCGAAGTATTCGCGCTCGGCGACCGCATCACGGTGCTGCGCGACGGCCGTCGCATCGACGGTGTCAAACCCGCCGACGTCACGCCGGACCAGCTCGTCCGCATGATGGTCGGCCGCAACGTCGACATGACCTATCCGCGCAATTTTGCCGAGAAGCCTGGCGAACTGCTGCTCGAGGTGAAGGGCCTGAGCTCGTCGACAGGTATCTCCGATATCAACATCGAGGTGCGCCGGGGCGAGATCGTCGGCCTGTGCGGCCTGGTCGGCTCCGGCCGCAGCGAGGTCGCCCGCGCCATCTTCGGCGCCGATCCCGCGAGCGCCGGCGAAATCATTTTTGACGGCAAGAGCATGTCCGGCGAGCCCGATCTCGCCGCCCGCCGCGGCATCGCGTTGATCCCGGAGAGCCGCAAGAGCGAAGGCCTCGCCCTGCTGCGGTCGGTGAGCGACAATCTGGTGGTCTCGGCGCTGCGAAAGTTGTTTCCGAGCGGCCTGTTCGACCAGCGCGCGGCACAACGCACCTCCGACGGCCTGATTCGGCAGCTAAGGATTGCGACGCCAAGTGCGCGCCAGACCGTCGGCCTGCTTTCGGGCGGCAACCAGCAGAAGGTCGTGATCGGCAAATGGCTGGCCGCCGGCTCAAAGCTCTTCATCTTCGATGAGCCGACGCGCGGCATCGACATCGGCGCCAAGTCCGAGATCTTTGCCCTGATCGACCGCCTCGTCGCCGAAGGCGCGGCGGCGTTGATGATCTCGTCCGAGCAGGTCGAGATCTGCCATGTCTGCGACCGCGCCTATGTGATGCGCGAGGGCCGCATCGCCGGGCACCTGACCCGCAACGAACTGACCGAGGAGAACATCGTGCGACTGGGGATGCATCATGCGTGAGGCCGCGGTCGCTTCTCAACCCAATCCGCTGCAACGGATTCCCGGCGTTGCCATCGTGCTGGTGCTGTTGATCGCGCTGTTCAGCGCCATCGCACCCGGCTTCCTGTCGGTCGCCAACCTCTCCAACGTGCTGGTGCAGTCGACCATCCTGACCATGCTGGCGCTGCCGATGACGCTGATCATCATGACGGAAGGGCTCGACCTGTCGATGGGCGCGGTGCTGACGCTGACGTCGCTGTGCGTCGCCATCGTGTCGCTCGCGACCCACTCAATGCTGCTGGGCTTAGGCGCCGGCCTGCTGGTCGGCGCGGCCTTCGGCTTCGCCAACGGCTGGCTCGTCGCCATTGTTGGCATCCCGCCCTTCGTAGCGACGCTGGGCACGCTCGGCATGGCGCAGGGCCTGTCGCTGATCGTCAGTGACGGCCAGAGCGTGGTCGGAATTCCCCACAGCGTACGCGACATCTATTCTGCAACGCTGCTCGGCATTCCCGTGCCGATCGTGATGGCGCTGGTGACCTATGCGGCGTTCCACGGCCTGCTCTATCACACCCGCTTCGGCACCTACATCTTCGCGCTCGGCGGTAACCGCGAGGCGCTGCGCTATGCCGGCCTGTCGCCGAACCGGCTACTGATCATGGTTTACGCGATCGGCGGCGCCATGGCCGGCATCGCAGGGCTGCTGATGACCGCGCGGATGAATTCCGGCCACCCAACGGCCGGCCTCGGGCTCGAGTTCGACGCCATCGCGGCCGTCGCGGTCGGCGGCACCTCGTTCGAGCGCGGCAATGGCTGGCTGCTTGGCACATTGCTAGGCGTGATCGCGGTCGGCGTGCTGCGCAACGGCCTGAACCTGATCTCGATGCCTTCCTCGGTGCAAGTCGCAAGCGTCGGAATCCTCGTCATCGTTGCCCTGTTCCTCGATGGCCTCAGGAGCCGGGCATGACCGACATCACCAAAGACGCGACGATGCCGCCCCGCTCCTTCCTGTCGCAGGATGCCATCCAGGTGTTCTATCGCCTGCTCGCCGCATTCCTGATTTGTGCGGTGCTCGCGGTGCTCAGCGATTCCTTCCTGAGCCTCGGCAACATCCTCAATGTGCTGAGGCAGGCGAGTCTGACCTTCTTCATCGCCTCGGGCCTGACGCTGGTGGTGCTGACCGCCGGCCTCGACCTCTCCGTCGGCGCCAACGTCGCACTGTCCGCTTGCATCGCCGGCACCGTGATCCACAAGACCGGCTCGCCGGCGCTCGGCATCCTCGCGGGGCTCGCTTGCGGCGGCCTCGTCGGGCTGCTCAACGGTGTGATGGTCACTGCACTCCGCATCCCCTCCTTCATCGCCACCTACGGCATGCTCTGGGTGCTCAATGGCCTTACCTATTGGTACATGGCCGGCGAAACCCTGCACGGCTTCCCCGCAGGATTCCGCCAGATCGGCAGCGGCTATCTGTTCGGCCTTCCCATTCCGGTCTATTTGCTGCTGGTGTTCCTCGGGATCGGGACGCTGTTTGCGCAGCGGACGATTTGGGGCCAGGAGATCTATGCGATCGGCGCCAATCCGGTTGCGGCGCGCCTCTCCGGCATTCCGGTGGCCCGGCGCCTGCTGCTGGTCTATGCAGTATCAGGCACGATGGCGGGGCTCGCCTCGATCATCTTCCTGTCGCGGCTCAATTCGGCCGAGGCCGATATCGGCGAAAGCCTGACGCTGCCCGCGATCGCGGCCGTGCTGATCGGCGGCACCTCGCTGTTCGGCGGCGTCGGCACGGTGTTCGGCACCTTCATCGGCGCGCTGATCCTGACGCTGGTGCTGAACGGCATGAACCTTTTGTCGGTGAGCGCCAACTGGCAGCCGCTGGTCACAGGCATCATCGTCATTCTCGCGGTCTGGCTCGACATGAAGACCCGCCGCCGCGCGCAGTGAGCACTTAGAAGTCCAACAAGCAAAATGAGGGATGGAGGCAACATGAAACAGAAATTGGCTTACCTTACGCTGCCGCTGCTGATGGCGGCTGCGCTCACCACCGAAGTGCGTGCGGACGGCGAGACCATCGCCGTCTTCACCAAGAACCAGACCAACCCGTTCTTCCAGACGGTGCGGGTCGGCGCCGATAACATGGCGAAGACGCTGAACGCGAAGACGCTTCAGTACATCCCGACCAAGCCGGACTCGATCCCCGAGCAACTCAGCCAGATCGAGGACGTCGTGGTGAAGAAGCCGAGCGCGATCGTCTTCACGCCGGTCGACTACAAGGCCATGGTTCCGGGCGTCGAGAAGATCAACGAAGCAAAAATCCCCGTCGTCAACATCACCGACCGCTCGGCCGGGGGCAAGTTCCTGTCCTTCGTCGGCGCCGATGATTACAGCCTCGGGCTCGAGACCGCGCGCTTCATGCTCAAGACATTGGGCGGCAAGGGCAACATCGTCATCATCGAGGGCGTCAAGGGCTCGTTGACCAATGTCGACCGCGTCCGCGGCTTCAACGACGCGCTGAAGGAAAATGCTGGTGCAAAACTGCTGGCTTCGCAGCCCGGCAACTATCAGCGGCTCCAGGCGCTCCAAGTCATGGAAAACCTGATGCAGTCGAATCCGCAGATCGACGGCGTGCTCGCCGCCAACGACGCCATGGCAGTCGGCGCGATCGAGGCGCTCGACGGCGCCAACCGCAAGGCCCAGGTGATCGGCATCAACGGCACTAAGGAAGCGATCGACGCGATCAAATCCGGCAAGCTGCTCGCGAGCGGCGACTACAACGGATTTGCGCAGGGCTGCCTCGGCACCATGATGGCGATCCGCTCCTTGCGCAACCAGCCGGTCATCGCCGAGATCGTGCTGAAGCCGACCGTCATCACCAAGGACAATTACCAGCCGTTCGACGTGCCGCTGGAACAGCGGACGTGCCCGACCTTCGAGGAAGCCAGCAAGCTCGGCGCCAAGTAAATCAGTCCATCACCACAAGCACGGACGGCCGCTCTTGCGGCCGTCCCAAGAAAACGGAGACATCATGCTATTCGCAATTCATGCCGTGGACCGCGCCGGCGCATTGCCGACCCGGCTCGCCAACTACGACGCCCACAAGGCCTTCCTGAGCGATACCTCGCGCTTTGGCGTCAAGATCGTGATGTCGGGCCCGCTCGTCTCCGACGACGGCGCGACCATGATCGGCAGCCTGTTCCTGATCGAAGCGCCGGGTCGTAGCGAGGTCGAGGCCTTCAACCGCGCCGATCCGTTTGCGGCGGCCGGTATCTGGGAAAAAGTCACGATCACGGGCTTCCTCCGGCGCCAAGGCTGAAGGCCGCACAACAAAATCTCGAAAACAACCCCATGCACAGTAGAACGACGTTGTTTTGACTTACAAATTTTCGCCGCGCGCAGCTTTGACACGTCGGGCAAAACAGGAGCACAATGCGATCATCAGCAATTGTCGCCCTGCACCTCGATCCACACGAGCTCGCCGGTAGTCCGGAGCGCCTTGGAGCGAGGCCGTTCGCTTCGCCTGCAAAGCACAGCCTCCGGCGTCGGTCGGTCACCCGCTGTTTAGGTTCACAAAGCGGTCTGCCAATTGCTCTGCGACTGCTCTCTATCGCGGTTCAATTGCCTGCGCGATCTCCCAGACATGACCGGAAGGGTCTGCAAAGGACGCGGTCCGTCGTCCCCAAGGGCGATCAACCGGCCCATTGAGCAGATCGACGTCGATCTCCCGCAGGGACCTGCACACTTGGTCCACGTCACGAACCCTGATTGTCAACAAGACCCGCGCTCCTGCCGAAGACGGCCCGACGGGCAACGGCTCAACGAGCGCCGGTGCCTGAGACACGTCGAGAAGATTGATCAGCAGCCCGCCAAATCTGAGCACGGATGAGACCGCGTCCTCCCAAACCGTCTCAGATGCGAAAACCCTGGCGTAAAAGGCTTTCGACGACGCAATGTCATCGACGAACAACGTGATGACTTCAACTTCGCTTGGCAGACCATTGACCATATCGCCCTGCTCCTTAGCGTTGCGGTAGCGGCTTGCACGAGCGCGACAAGCCGCCCGCCGCTATATCTCACGATGTGAGGGCATGGTGCAATTCGGCGAGCCGGGCAACCGTCCTGCTCAGAAGCCTCCGTCCTGGTTGAACAGATCCGGCTCCGCCTCGGCCATCCAGTCCACGGCGGCTGGAAGCCCTCTGCACTGATTGGACTGACGGAGCGCAGCAATTGCTAGTCAGCGGATCTCATTCACGTACTGATGATGCGCTGTCGTCGCGCGGTGCTCGCTGAGCAGCGCCAATGCCCCGGTCTGGTCGTAGGCTTCCTCGCGGATGACCAGCACGGCACTCGGCGATCGCAGGCCGAGCAGACGCCGATCCTCCGCGTCCGCGAGCTCAGCCAGCAGCTTTTCCCGGATGGCGGCAATGCGGATGCCGTAGGCATCGAGCAGATGAAGATAGAGCAGCGCCGGCACGCGCGCCGCGGAGCGTGGGAAATCCGGGACGCGGCGTGCAACCAGACTGATGTGCGAATGCATGACCGGTACACGGCCGACGCGCCGGATGCGGTGGAGATGTAGCAGCGGCTCTCCGGCTGCCTCCGAAAAGAGCGCGGCCTCCTCGGAGCTTGCCGGCCGGATCGCCACAGCCAGGACTTCGGGCACGGAGCGCTGCAGGCTTCCGTTCTCTCCGTGCAGCCGGAAGTACTGAAAGAAGAAACGCAGGCTGTGCTGCGGCGCGCGACCGGTTACGACCGTTCCGGTCTTGCGACGGCGCACCAGCATGCCGTCGGCCGTCAGATCCGCGAGAGCGCGGCGGATAGTACCGACCGCAACTCCGTATTGCGCCGCAAGCGCAACCTCGCCCGGCAAGACAGTACCGGGGGATAATTCGCCGACGAGGATCGCCTCGGCGAGCTGCCGCTTGACGTGCTCGTACAGCGGAACCGGCAGGCTCGAGGCGCCGCTGGCCGCTGCCTTTGCCTGTTTACCGGTCACGTATGCCTCATTCTTTGGAATTGACAGCAGTCGGCGTCCATCGTCTATTTCTTTATAGAATATAGAAATGAACCACCGCAAATGATTTCGCCTCCATCAAGCCCCCGGCTGGCCGGGCCGACCCTGGCCGACGGCTTTGCCGAAATCGGACGGACCGCCGAAACTGCGGTCGACGATCTCGCGCGGATGGTGGCCATCGACACCAGCTTTCCGCCCGGCGCGGGATACGACGCATTTGCCGGATTGATGGAAAGCGCCGTCGCAACGCTCGGCCTTGAGTGCCGGCGCGTCGCCGTGCCCGAGGAATTGTGGCGCGTCGACGGCGGCCCGGCGCACGGCGCGCGCACCAATCTCATCGCACGCCGCCGCTCCGGCAAGCCGGCGCTGGGATTGTATTTCCACGTCGATACCGTGCCTGCTTCGCCGGGCTGGAAAACCGATCCGCTGCGGTCGACGCGCGATGGCGACCGGCTGATCGGCCTTGGCGCCGCCGACATGAAGGGCACCATCGCCGCCGTGCTGCTGGCGCTGCGGGCCGCCGACACAACCGGTCTGCCGCTCGGTTACGATCCGATGCTGCTGCTCTGCACCGACGAGGAAGGCGGGCTCTATCCCGGCATACGCTATCTCGCCGAACAGGGCTTGCTGGAAGGTCACATCCTCAATTTCAACGGTGCGGCCGCGCCACGCATCTGGGCCGGCTGCTTCGGTCTCTTCACGCTTCTGGTGCGCGTCCATGGCAGGACAGTTCATGCGAGCGAGGCCGCAAGCGCAGGGGCCGGAGCCAACGCCATAGAGGCCGCCCTGCCGATCCTCAATGCGCTCGCCGTACTGAAACCGGAGATCGCAGGGCGCACCTCCGCCCTGCCCGCCCCGCCGGGCGCGACACGCCCGCTCGCCGCACAGCTCGACATTTCCGCCGCGCATGGCGGCCAATGCGGCGGTCAGATTCCCTCGCAGTTCGAGATCCTCATCTGCCGCCGCTACGCGCCGGAAGAGGACTTTTCCGCCGCGCATCGCGAGATCGAGGAGGCGATTCGCAAGGCCGCGCCCCACGCCGGGATCGAGATCGTCCTCACCGGTCATCTGATGCCAACGTCCGATCCAACCGGTCCGCACTGGCCGCGTTGGCAGGAAGCCATGTCGGCCGGGTTCGGCTACGCGCCCGACGCATTCGCCAAATGGGGCGCGACGAGCTGTTCGGACTTCGGCTGGGTGCAAGCCACCGGCATGCAGGAGATCCTGTTGAGCGGCCTCGGCCGGCCGGACAGCCGCATTCACGCACCCGGCGAGTTCACTGCGCTCACCGACATCGTCGCGCTGGCGAAGTCGGTCCTCGCTTATCTCTCCGCCGAATTCCGTTCCGATCTTTCGCCCGAAGCAACCGCCATTCGCTAACTCAGGAGCGTACTCCGATGCTGTCCGTCACCCGCCGCCTCTTTCTTGCCGGGACTGCCATAAGCCTCGTCACCCTTCCCAGGGTTGCCAGCGCCGAGACCCCCAAGCGCGGCGGCGTGCTGCGGATGTCGCTGGACCAGGCGGCATCGGTGATTCATCCCATGCTGGCGCGGGTCAATCCGGAATATCTCGTCACCGAGTTGCTCTACTCCAACCTCACCCGGCTGAAGCCGGACATGACCGTCGAGCCGGACCTCGCGATCTCCTGGGAGCCGAACGAGACACGGACGGAGTGGATCTTCAAGCTGCGCCCGGGCGTGACATTCCACGACGGCTCGCCGCTGACGTCGGAAGATGTCGTCGCCACCATCAATGCGATCCTCGATCCGAAAACCGCCTCCCCCGGCCGAACCAATGTCGGTCCGATCAAGGAGGTCGCAGCGATCGATCCCCTGACCGTCAAGTTCACGCTCACCGGCGCCTATGCCGACTTGCCGGTGGCCCTCACCTATCTCAACGCGCGTATCGTTCCGGCGAAAATCATTGCATCCGACCTCGCCAGCCTGTCGACGACGGCGAACGGCACCGGGCCGTTCAAGCTGGTGTCCTATGAACCCGACCGGAAGATCGTCGTCGAACGCAACGCCGCCTATTATGACCCGACGCGCCCTTACCTCGACCGCGTGGAATTGCTCGTCTATCCCGATCGCACCGCCGAAGCGTCGGCGATGATGTCCGGCGAGATCGACCTGCTCCTGACGACGACGCCCGGCGAGTATGAGCGGCTCGTGAAGGCCAGCGGCGTCAAGGCGCTGCGAACGCCCTCCGGCCAATTCCTCAATATCAATCTCGGATGCGACCAGAAGCCGTTCAACGACATCAGGGTCCGCCAGGCTCTCGCTTTGGCGGTCGATCGCGAGGCCACCGTCGGCTTCGTCGCCGGCGGTTACGGAACGCCGGGCAATGACACGCCGCTGAATTCCGCCTATCACTTCTACAAGAATATCCCGATGAAGAAGCCTGATGTCGCCAAGGCGAAGCAGCTTCTCGCAGAGGCCGGTTATCCCAACGGGATCGATCTGACGCTGATCGCTTCCGACAGGCCAGCCACCCGCACCCAGCTCGGTGTCGCGGTTCGTGAAATGGCCGCAGCGGCGGGCTTCCGCATCAACGTGCAGACGATGCCGCACGCGACCTATCTCGACCAGGTCTGGAAGAAGGGCAATTTCTACGTCGGATTCTACAACATGCAGCCGACCGCTGACGCGATCTTCAACCTGCTCTACACGTCGAATGCGACCTGGAACGAGACCCGCTGGAACAACAGCGAGTTCGACACCTTCATCAATGCGGCCCGCGTCGAGACCGACGAGGTGAAACGCAACGCGCTCTATGCCAAGGCGCAGGAGTTGATGAACACGGAGGTTCCCAGCGTGATCTCGGCGTTCTTCGATCTTCTGGCCGCACAGCGCGCCTATGTCGAAGGTTACACGCTGCATCCGCGCGGCTCGGTGTTCCGGCTCGACATGGTCTCGCTCGGTACCGGCGCGCCGAAGCGCGCCTGACGCCGGAGATATCGGGTGTCACTCGCCTGGCTTGCACGCCGTCTGCTGTTGATGGGCTACACTCTCATCGTGGTCTCGATGCTGGTGTTCGCCATCACGCAGATCCTGCCGGCCGACGCGGCTCAATCGCTGCTCGGCGAGAACGCGACGCCGGACATGCTGGCTGCGCTCAGGGCAAAACTGGGACTCGATGCTCCGGCCTGGCAGCAATATCTGCGCTGGGCCGGCCGCGTTTTCAGCGGCGATTTCGGCATCTCGATGCGAACGAGCCAACCCGTCGGTCCGGATATGCTGACGGCGCTGTCGCGTTCGCTGCTGCTCGCGGTGTCCTCCATCCTCGTCACGCTGCTCGTCGCCGTGCCGCTTGGTGTGGTGGCGGCGCTGCGGCATGGCAGGCTGACCGATGCGGGCGTGAGCCTGATCGCCTATCTCGGTGTCTCGCTGCCCGAATTCGTCACCGCGACGCTGCTTGCGCTTCTGCTGGCCGACACGCTGCACTGGCTGCCGGCAACCGGCTACATCTCGCTGCTGGAGGATTTTGGCGACGGCCTCCGTCATCTGGCGCTGCCGGTGCTGACCATCTCGGTGATCCTCATCGCTCACGTCATGCGCATGATGCGCTCCGAGACGCTCGACGTGCTGAAATCGGATTACATCCGCGCTGCACGACTGAAAGGACTACCGGAACGCACCGTGTTGTTTCGCCACGCGCTGCGCAACGCCATGTTGCCGGTCGTCACGATCATCGCATTGGACGTCGGCTACCTGCTCGGCGGCATCATCGTAATCGAAGAAATCTTTGCCATTCCCGGCATCGGCCGCGCTCTGATGGTCGCCATCACCACGCGCGACCTGCCATCGATCCAGGCAGGCGCATTGATCATGGCGGCGACCTACGCGATCACCAACACGCTTGCCGACATGGCCTACGCTCTTCTCGACCGGCGGATCCGCTATGACTGAGCTGTTCATCCGCCTGATCCGCAGGCCGCAGGGTCTTGTCGGCGTCGCGCTGCTGGCGCTCATCGCCATTGCCTGCCTGTTCGGGCCGGCGCTCGCGCCCTACGCCCCGGAGAAGATCGACTTTCTCGGCCGGTTTCGCGCACCTGGCTGGCAGAACTGGCTTGGCGCGGATCAATTCGGCCGCGACATCCTGAGCCGCCTGATGGTCGGTGCGCGTTCGACCGTGCCGATGGCGCTCGTTGCAACCTTGGCCGGCAGCGCAGCCGGCGCCATCATCGGCGTCGGCTCGGCCTATCTCGGCGGCCGCATCGACGAGGCCATCATGCGCACCAACGATGCCGTGATGGCGATCCCCGGGCTTCTGATGGCCCTGTTGCTGGTCTCGACGCTCGGCAACGGCGCCGGCAACGCTGTCGTCGCCATCGCGGTCGCCTATGCGCCCGGCATGGCGCGCGTGACCCGCTCGGTCGCGCTCAACATCCGCAACCAGGACTACGTCAAGGCGGCCATCGCGCGCGGCGAAAGCGCGGTGTGGATCATCTTCCGCGAGATGCTGCCCAATGTGATGGCGCCGATCGTGATCGAATCCACCATCCGCGTGTCCTTTGCCGTCATGCTGTTCGCAACGCTCAGCTTCCTCGGCGTCGGCGCGCAGCCGCCTGCATCCGAATGGGGGCTCATGGTCGCCGATGCCCGGCAATATATGTATCAGGCGCCGTGGGGCCTGATCGCGCCGTCCGCCGCGATCGCGCTCACCGCCATTGCCTTCAACCTCCTGGGCGACGGCCTTCGCGACGCTCTCAATCCGAAGGACGAGCGATGACCCCGGCGCTTGCCATCAAGGACTATACGCTCGACTATTCGACGGCCGCGGGACCGGTGCGCGTGCTGCACGACATTTCGCTGGAGATCGCGCCCGGCGAGGTGCTCGGCCTCGTCGGAGAATCCGGCTCCGGCAAGAGCTCGCTCGCCTGGGCGCTGATGCGCCATCTGCCGGACAATGCCCGCGAAATCGCGGGCTCTCTGCATCTCGGCGACACCGACCTTCAGCGCCTGAGCCCTCGGGAGCTGACAAATATCCGGGGACGCCAGCTCGGCATGGTGTTCCAGGATCCGTCGACCGCGCTCAACCCGACGCTCACCATCGGGCGACAGGTGACGGAGACGCTGATCCAGCATCGCGGCCTCAGCCAGCGCGAAGCGAATGCGCTGGCCATCGACCTGCTTGGTCATGTCGAGCTGCGCGACCCCGCTGCGATCATGCGGCGTTATCCGCACGAAATCTCCGGCGGCGAAAAGCAGCGTGTCATCATTGCCACGGCATTCGGCTGCCGGCCGGACGTCATCCTGTTCGACGAGCCGACCACGGCGCTCGATGTCATCACCGGCGCACGTATCCTAAAACTGTTTGCCCGGCTGCGCGAGGAAACCGGCGTTGCCGCGCTCTATATTTCGCACGATCTCGCGCTGGTGACGCGGGTCGCGGATCGCGTCGCCGTCCTGAAACGCGGCCGTCTGGTGGAGCAGGCACCGGCCGCGGATATCTTTCGCGCACCGCAGCATGCCGATACGCAGGCCCTGGTGCAAGCCGTGCCGAGGCCGGAACGGCGCCTCGTTCACGACAAATCCAGTGACGACGTTCTGCTCGCAGCCTCCGACATCGAAGTTCATTACGGTCGTGCCAAACTCTTCGGCCATGCACCGCCGCCTGCGACCAGGCGCGTCGCGCTGGACGTGCGGGCCGGAGAGATCCTCGGCCTCGTCGGCGAATCCGGGTCGGGCAAATCGTCCATGGCGCGCGCGCTCACCGGACTTGCCCGCTTCTCGGGGAAGGTCCGCTTCGACAATCGCGTGATCACGGGCGCGCGCGACATGAACGCGGCCTATCGCCGCGACGTGCAGATCATCTTCCAGCATCCGGATGCCTCGCTCAATCCACGCCAGAAGGTCGGCGAAATCCTGTCGCGGCCCCTAAAACTCTATGGCGGCAGCACCGCCGAGATCCCCCGCCTTCTCGAGCAGGTTCGCCTGCCGGATTCCTATGCCGGTCGCTGGCCCCACCAGCTTTCGGGCGGCGAGAAGCAGCGCGTCGCCATTGCACGGGCCTTTGCCGCACGGCCGAAGCTCGTGATCTGCGACGAGATCACCGCGCCGCTGGATGTCTCGGTGCAGGCGCAGATCATCGAACTGCTGCTGGCGCTGCGCGCGGCGACCGGAACCGCCTTTCTCTTCATCACCCACGATCTCAACCTGATCCGTCAAATCGCCCACCGCATCGCCGTGATGCGGCAAGGCGAAATGGTCGACCTGTTGCCGATCGAGGATTTCGATACCGACCATGTTCATCCCTACACAAGCGAACTGATGGCCGCCTCGCCCGTACCGATCGGCTGACGACAAGGATTTTTCCGATGGATCACAACGCTCTTCTCGCCGGCATCGACGTGCCCGCGGCACTCGATCTGCTGTCACGCATGGTGCAGCAGAAGAGCTACTCCAAGTCGGACGGCGAGAAGCAGCTGGCTTCCTTCATGGCCGGCCGCATGCGTGAAATCGGCCTTGCGACCGAGCTCACGTCCTTCGGCAATGAAGGCCGGGTCAACGCGGTCGGCCGCTGGAAAGGATCCGGTGGCGGCAAGAGCCTGCTTTTCAACGGCCATCTCGACACCAATCCGGTGACCGAGGGCTGGACCGTCGATCCCTGGGCAGGCAAGGTCGATGACGCCTTCATCTACGGCATCGGCGTATCCAACATGAAGGCCGGCGACGCCGCTTATTTCTGCGCCGTGAGAACGCTGATCGACGCCGGCGTCAAGCTCCGGGGCGACGTCATCCTCACCTACGTCGTCGGCGAGCTGCAGGGCGGTGTCGGCACCTACTCGCTTGTCGAGCAGGGGCTTCGCGCGGACTACTTCATCAATTCGGAGCCGACCGATCTGAAGGCGATGACCATGCACGCCGCGGCGTTCATGTTCATCATCGAGTTGACAGGCAATACCCGCCATCTGTCCAAGCGCGAAGAGGCGGTCGACGCGATCACGGCCGCATGTGACCTGATCCCGCGCCTCAATGCGATGAAATTCTCGGGCGCGCTCTCGCCGGAGCACGAACGGATCAATCGTGTCCATGTCGGCGTCCTCCACGGTGCACTCGGGCGCGAGCTGCACGAATGGCGAACGCCCCAGGTCGCGGACTTCGTGCGGATCAAGGGTTCGGGCCGCTATGCGCCGGGACAGACCGAGGCCGGCGCCATGGCCGACATGCGCCGCGAGCTCGATGCGCTGGAAGCGCGGTTTCCGGGCCTCAAGGCCGCGATCATGTCGGAGGACCGTTCCGGCGTGCCGACCATGCCGCCATTCGAGGTGGCGCGCACCAGCCCGATCGTCGCGGCGGTCAACCGCGCCTATCGCACGGTGCGCGGCGAGGACCAGCCGACGGGAGCCGTTGCGCCGAGCTGCTTCTACGGCACCGATGCCGGTCATCTGCATTATTTCGGCAAGATGGAAGGCATCGTCTGCGGCCCCGGCGGCCGCTACAACACCATGCCCGACGAACGCGTCGATATCGTCGACTTCACCGACATGATCCGCATCTACATGCTCGCCATCCTGGAGATCTGCGGCTGACGGCGCTCGAGAAGGCGAATGACGATGTTGTTTCCGATCGACGAATATGATGCACGCGTCAAGCGCGTCCGCGAGCACATGGCCGCGCGACATCTTGATGTCCTGATTATCGACCAGAGCGAGTTCCTCGCGTATCTCACCGGCTTCCTGATCTCGGAGAACATGTACCGGGCCTGCCTGCTGCCGCGCGATGGCGAGCCGGTCATGATTCTTCGCGCCGTCGACCTCGGCCCGTTCACCGAGAGCTCGTGGCTGTCGCGTTCCGTTGCCTTCGCCGATTGGGAAGACCCGATCAAGGTGCTCGCCGACACCGTGCGCAGCCTCGGCTGCGCGAACGGCCGCGTCGGGCTGGATGAAGACTCCTATTGCATGCCGCTGTCCCGCTTCAAGGATCTCGCGGCGCAACTGCCGGACGCGCGCTTCGTCGACTTCTCCGGCGTGATGGCTCAACTCCGCGCCAGAAAGAGCGCAAGGGAGATCGCCGTGCTCCGGCGCGCCGCAGGGATCGGCGACCTCGGCATCGATGCCGCTCTGAAAGCATCCGGTGAAGGCCGATCGGCCCGCGACGCAGCGGCAGCCGTCTATCAAGTGTTCATGCAACAAGGCGCGGACGCAGCGCGCGCGGGAATCATGACCGCTGGCGTCGGCAACGCCTTTCTGCACGGCGGGCTGACCAGCGAGCCCCTCGCCAAAGGCGACATCCTGCATATGGAGCTATTGCCCTATATCGACGGTTACAGCGCGCGCCTGATGCGGTCGGCCGTGATCGGAGAGATTGATCCGCGCCGCTCGCAGCTCGCTCGCCGCCTGACCGAGATCCAGGACCGGCAGTTCGCGGCAATGAAACCTGGCGCCAGCGCCGCCGATGTCGACGCATTGGCGAGAGATGCCATGCTCGCCGAAGGCCTGCGGCCCGACTATCCCAACATCACCGGCTATTCGCTCGGCTGCTATCCCTCCCACACCCCGCGCACCAGCGACTTCTCGCGCATCTTCCTGCCCACGGCAGACTGGACGCTCGAGGAAGGCATGGTGTTCCACATGTATGGTTCGGCCGATGGCCTGGCGCTCAGCGAGACCGTGCTGGTGACGGCAACCGGCCACGAATGCCTGACGCGCGCACCGCGACGGGTTTTTCAGATCTAGCTCGATTTACGGAATGAGCGCGTCGCGCAGAGCGACCCGCGAACGACGCATTGCTCGCCTGAGCGCGAGCGATGTTCAATTCGAACGGGATTCGTGGCAGACAGGAGTGAGTGGCACCGATCATCGCCGCAACGGGCCGCGCGGAGACTCCATGGCAAACGACACAAGCTCGACACATCGGCCCTTCGATCCCCGCAGCACATGGGCGGAACTCGCCCAGGCGGAACGCAACGCTGCTTACGACAACAACGCCGCCGTCAAGAACAGCCCAGCCCTGATCGCCGAACGCAATGAAGCTTCGGGGCGGATGCGGGCGACGCTGAAGTCCCATCTCGACCTGCCCTACGGCGAGCGTGCGAACAACAAGATCGACCTCTACCCGGCTGCCAAGCCCGGTGCCCCCTGCCTGGTGTTCGTGCATGGCGGCTATTGGCAGCGTAATTCCCGCGAGCTGTTTGCCATGCTGGTCGAAGGCGCCGCCGCGCATGGCTGGTCGGTCGCCATTCCCGGCTATTCGCTGGCGCCTGAGGTCTCCCTTACCGACATCGTCGCCGAAATCCCGCGCGCGCTCGACTGGCTCGCCGCGCACGGCGCAGCCTATGGCATTGCCGGACCGGTCGTGCTGTCGGGCTGGTCTGCCGGCGCCCATCTCGTTGCGATGGCGTTGGACCATCCGCGCGTCCATGCCGGGCTGGCGCTATCGGGCGTCTACGATCTCGCGCCGATCCGCGATACCGGCCTCAACAACGCGCTGAAGCTGACGGATGAGGAGATCGCCAGGCTCTCACCGCTCCGCCTGCCCGTGACGCAGAAGCGGCTCGACATCGCCTATGGCAGCAACGAGCTGCCGGCCCTCGTCTGCGATTCAATCGCTCTCCACGACAAGCGCGCGGCCGCGAACGCGCCCGGCAAGCTCATTGCGGTCGAAGGCGCCGACCACTTCACCATTCTCGAGGCATTGCGTCGCCCGGACGGCATTCTGGTCGATGCCGCTCGGGCATTGTTGGACTAAAAAGTGCGAAAACAACCCCATGCACAGTAGAACGCCTTTGTCTTCAAAGCCGAATTTCTAACGCGCATCGCTTTGACCCGTCGGGCAAAACAGGCGCATGATGCCGTCATCGCACCGATCGTCGCTTCGGAGCCTTGATCCACACTTGCTCTGCCCTGACCTGCACCGGATAGAGCCGCAGCGGCGGGCTCGGCCATCCCGCAGTGATCGCCCCGTCGTGCAAATCGAATGATGCGGCATGGCGCGGGCAGAACAGGCGCTTCTCGGCGACATGCCCAAGACCGAGATCGGCCTGTTCGTGCGGGCAGGCGCGTTCGCAGGCGACGACATCGCCCTCGTTCCAGATCACGAGCAGGTCGAACCCGGCGACGCGAACGATCGTCTCTGCCTTCAACCGGCTGAGGTCACAGACCGGAATCCACCCCGTATCCGCGTGGCCATCCGCATCATCCACCGAGATAGGCCTTCCGCACATGCTCGTTCTCGATCAGCTCGGAGCCTGCGCCTGACAGCACGATGCGGCCGTTCTCGAGCAGATAGGCGTGGTCGCACATCTCGAGCGCGGCAAACGCGTTCTGCTCCACCAGCAGCACCGTGGTGCCGGCATCGCGAATGCCGCGGATGATCGCAAAGGTGCGCTCGACGATGTTGGGCGCGAGCCCGAGCGAGGGCTCGTCGAACATGATCAGCCGCGGCCGCGACATCAGCGCGCGCCCGATCGCCAGCATTTGCTGCTCGCCGCCGGACAGCGTGCCCGCCGCCTGCTTGCGCCGCTCGGCGAGTCGCGGAAATTCCGTATAGATGCGGTCGCGATCGGCAGCGATCTCTCTTGAACCACGACGGAGGTAAGCCCCCATGTCGAGATTTTCTTCGACGCTCATGTGTGGAAACACGCGCCGCCCTTCCGGACAATGCGCGATGCCGCTGGCCAGCACGCGCGGCGGCTTCGCCCCGGTGATGTCGGCGCCCTCGAACCGCATCTGGCCGGAGCGCGGCGGCACGAGGCCGGAAATCGCGCGCAGCGTCGTGCTCTTGCCGGCGCCGTTGGCGCCGATCAGCGCGACCAGCTGCCCGGCCTTGACGTTCAGCGAAATGCCGCGCAGCGCGGTGACGCCGCCATAGCCGCACACCATGTCGCGGATCTCAAGCACGCGCCGCTCCATGTCCGAGATAGGCCTCGATCACGGCGGGATCGTTGCGGATCACATCGGGTGTTCCCTCGGCGATGATGCGGCCATAGTTGAGCACGACGATGCGATCCGACACCGTCATCACCATCGGCATATCGTGCTCGACCAGCAGGATGGTGATGCCGCGGTCACGAATGCTGCGGATCAGCTCGACGAACCGGTGCGTCTCCGAGGCATTCATGCCGGAGACGGGCTCGTCGAGCAGCAGCATTGACGGCTCGGCCGCGAGCGCCAGCGCGACGCCGACGAGACGCTGCTCGCCATAGGAGAGCGAGCCGGCCGCGTCATGCGCGCGGCGTTCGAGACCGACCCATTCGATCAATTCGCTCGCCCGCTGCCGCAGCTTGCGCTCCGAGGCGCGTGCGCTGGGCAGCCCGAGGATGGCGTCGAGCAGCCGGACCCGGCCCTGACGATGCAAGCCGATCAGGAGATTGTCGTAGACGGTGTCGTTGGGAAACACGCTGGTGCGCTGGAAGGTACGGATCAGGCCGAGGTCGGCGATCTCGTGCGGCTTCAATCCGTTGAGCGCGGTGTCACGATAGGTGACGCGGCCCGCGCTCGGCGTGAGGAAACCGGTCATCACGTTGAAGGCGGTGGTCTTGCCCGCGCCGTTCGGCCCGATCAGGCTGACGATCTCGCCGTCGCCCACGGTAAAACTCATGTCGGAGATCGCGACCAGCCCGCCGAAGCGGACGGCAACCTGCTCGATCGTCATGGCAACGCTGCGCGCCGTCATCACGCCCGCTCCTCGATGCCGGTCTCGGTGAGCGCCAACGCTTTCGCCCCGCTCCGCCGCCTCGACAAACGCTGCGCCGGCGAAGGCACGATGCCACGCGGCAGCACGAACAGGATCGCCATGAGCACACCGCCATAGGCGATCCACTGCGCCTCCGGCGCCATCACCGGCCGCAGCGCGACCGGCAGCAGCCCGAAGATGAGGCCGCCGACGACGGGACCTGCCAGCGAGCCCTTGCCGCCGCTGATCACCATGATCACCATGGTGACGGTGTTGATGAAGGCGAACACCTCCGGGTCGATGATCCGGATGTAATGCGCATAAAGGCTGCCGGCCGCGCCCGCAATCGCAGCCGAGATCACCGCGGCTATCGTCAGGGTCTTGGTCACGTCGATGCCGACGGAGACGGCCAGCGTCTCGTTCTCCATCAGTCCGCGCATGGCGCGGCCGAAATGGGAACGAACGAGGCGGGCGATCAGGAGATAGGCAATCAGCGCGACGACCAGCACGAAATAGTAGTTCTGCATCTTGGTGCGCAGCGTCAACTCGCCGAAACCGGGCAACGGCAGCGCGATGGACGGAATGTTGGTCAGCGCCAGCGGTCCCTGCGTCAGCTCGACCCAGTTCAGCGCGACCAGCCGCACGACCTCGGCAAAGGAGATCGTCACGATGACGAAATAAGCGCCGCGAACCCGGAACGAGAGCAGTCCGACGAAATAACCGCACAATCCGGCAGCCAGAATCGCGAACACCAGCCCCAGGATTGGCGGCCACGGTTCGTGGACCACGCGAAAGCCTCCGGGCAGGCCGAAATCGAAGCCGAGCGACGTCAGCGCACTCACATAGGCGCCGATGCCGAAGAAGGCGATGTGACCGAGGCTGAGCTGGCCGGTGAAGCCAAGCAGCAGATTGAGGCTCATCGCGCCGATGACGAAGATGCCGGTCGTGATCAGCGCGTTGAGCAGATAGGGATCGCGCAGCCAGAGCGGCACCGAGGCCAATGCTGCGACGGCGAGGATGGTGATGGCTACCTTCATCCGACGCGCTCCGCGCGCGCGAACAGGCCGGTCGGCTTGAAGATGAGGACCGCGATGATGATCACAAAACCCATGGCGTCGCGGTAGCCGGATGAGACATAGCCGGCGCCGAGCTCCTCGGCCAGCGCCAGAATGAAGCCGCCGATCACCGCACCCGTGATGTTGCCGAGGCCGCCGAGGATGACGATCGCGAACGCCTTGACGGCGGCGAGGTCACCCATCTGCGGAAAGATGACGTAGACCGGCCCGAGCAGAGCGCCTGCCGCGGCGGCAAGGCTGGAGCCAATCGCGAAGGTCGAAGTGTAGATCATGTCGACATTGACGCCCATCAGCGAGGCCGTGTCGTGATCCTGGAACGTCGCCCGCATCGCGCGTCCGAGGCTGGTCTTGTTGATCAGCAGATACGTCACCACGATCAGCAGCGCCGCGGCGGCCAGGACGAACAGGCGCAGCCACGATACCGACACCGGTCCAAGCACCAGGGGCGCATCGGGAAACGGCGTCGATACCGATTTGGCGACACCGCCCCAGATCCACAGCGTGCCCGATTGCATCGCGATCCAGGCGCCGATCATGACCAGCATCGTGGTGTCGATGTCGGAGCCGCGCAGCGGCCGCAGCAATGTCAGCTCGATGGCGGCTCCCAGCAGCCACCCGGCCAGCACCGCCACGGGCAATGCCAGGAAGAAGTTCAGTCCGAACTGCTGCACCACGATGAACATGATGTAGGCGCCGAACGTGTAGAGCACGCCGTGCGTGAAATTCACGACGTTCATGATGCCGAAGATCAAGGTCAGCCCGATGCCCAGCAGCGCATAGGTGCCGCCGAGCACGAGCATGTTGACCAGATGCTGGAGAAACTCGCTCAAAGCCGTTCCCGAATAATCCACAATCTGGCGAGAGCGGCGGTATGCCGCCCTCGCCCTTGACCGGACGTCAGAGCGTCTTCATCTCGACCTTGCCGTCGTTGATTTCGATGAGATAGACGTTCGGCTGGCTCTGGCCGCTCTCCTTGCCCTCGGGGCCGGACTTGCGGAACACGATGTCCCCGTTCAGCCCCTTGACGTTGATGTCCCAGAGCGCCGCCTTGATCGCGGCAGGCTCGGCCTTGCCGGCCTTCTCGATCGCGGCTGCCGCGGTGCGGATGCCGTCATAGCCGCGGAAACTCTCGGTGCAGCCGGCGAACTCGAAGCCGCGCTTCTTCCATTCCGTGATGAAGTAGTTGGTCGCCTCCGGGTTCGGCGTCTTGTCCGGGAACCAGGGCAGGAAGGTGGTCAGATGCATGGTGCCGTTGGCGGCTGCTCCCGCCTGGGCGATGATCTGGTCCGGGTTCTGCGAGCCGCCGGTGGTGATGATGCGCTTCTTCAAGCCGAGTGCTGCCGCCTGCTTGAAGATCAGCGTGAGCTGATCCACCGCGGTGGTGACGATGACAGTCTCGGAATCCGAGCTCTTGATCTTGGAGAGCTGGGCACTCATGTCCTGCGCGCCCTGATCCATGGTCTCGACCAGGCCGATGGTGATGCCCTTGTCCTTCATCATCTTGCTGAAATCCTCGGCGGTGCCGCGGCCCCAGTCGTTGTTGATGACGAGGAAGTCGACCTTCTTCAGCGCGAGCTTGTCGACGATGCCCTTGAACGCGGCGGCCTCGATCGCCGAGGGCGGCGAGATGCGGAAGATGAAGGGATTGCCGGTCGTCGTGATCTTGCCGGAGGACGACGTCTCCACCACCATCGGCGTCTCGTATTCCATCAGCTTCGGCATCACCGCGAGCGTCAGGCTCGAGCCCCAGGCGCCCATCAGCACCGGCACCTTGTCGCTGGTGATGAGCTTTTCGGCGACGGCGGCGGCTTCCGTCGGGTTGCTCTTGTTGTCCTCGATGACCAGCTCGATCTTCTTGCCGAGAACGCCACCCTTGGCGTTGATTTCGTCGGCGGCGATCTTGGCACCGTTGACGACGTAGGTACCTGATGCGGCGAAGGCGCCGGTGAGCGGCTCATTGACGCCGATCTTGATGGTCTGCGCCCCTGCCGTGCCGCCGAACAAGGCCGTGGCCAGCGCGATTGTCCCAACCAATCCGAGTGCTCGTGTCATGTTGTCTCTCCAAATCCCACGCTGTTGATGTCTTGCAGTCCAGGTCTTGCAGTCAGGTCTTGCAGTCCAGATCTTGCAGTTCAGGCCTCGCCACTCGGCGCGAACCGCGCCGGTCATTCCGCGCTACCTTTTCCGGTGAAGACGCGGCCAAACATGCGCGCAAGCCGGGCGCGCAAAACGTCCGATGCGATCGACCAGAAGCTGAGCTCGGCCGCCGACCTCGATGGTGCGCCCGACATGTGGCGATCGAGATTTCCCGCGAACTCCGCAATCAGGCGTCTGGCGAGATCGCGCACCAGGCCGGGCCGGCCGAATTGCGCCAGCATTCCCGTGAGCGTGTAGCCGATCGACAGTTCGACGGCGGTCGCAGCGCCGCCTTCGAGCGGAACGAGGCGATAGCGGATTTCACCTTGCGTCGCCGAATGGCTGCGCTGGTCGGTGCCGATCCCGACAATGCGGCCGGCGAGCGTTGCGGGATCGCGTTCGATGCGCGCGGCGCCCTCGAAGGCCGCCGCGATCGGCCCGAGCCTGACGCGGATCGAGCCTTCGACGCGCTCGGGCCTCGGCGGTGCCGTCAGCGATACGCCGGGAAGGCAGGCGGCGATGGCCGCGATATCGTCGAACATCGCGAACACTTTTGCCGGCGGGTGCGGCAGCGTGAAGCGCTGGTCGAGCACAGTTGCCGGAGTGAAGTCCGGGATTCGACCCGGCGTGGCACTCTCCGATGCCGGTGCCAACGCCTGCCGCGCACGTTGCAGTTCTTCTCGGCTGGAGGTGGCTCGCCCCGATCCGGCGGGGCCGAGATGGGTGCGGCCACCATCGGCCTGCGGCGCGATGTTGCGTGCGCGCCGGGCCTCGATGACGGACTGCACGGCCCGCACGATCCCGACATATCCGGTGCAGCGACAGAGATTGCCGCTGAGGCCGACACGAATGCGCCGCTCGTCGGCGTCGGGCAGACGCAGCACCAGGTCGCGCGCCGAGACCAGCATGCCGGGCGTGCAATAGCCGCATTGAAGGGCGTGTTCCCGCGTGAAGGCCGCGCGCAGCTCGGTGGTGACCTCGTCCGCGTCGAGGCCTTCGATCGTGGTGACATCGGCGCCCTCGCAAGCCACCGCATAGGTGATGCAGGAGCGCGCCGGCACGCCGTCGAGCAGCACGGTGCAGGCGCCGCAGACGCCGTGCTCGCAGCCAAGGTGCGTGCCGGTCAAATCGAGCCTCTCGCGCACGAAATCGGCCAGGCTGGTGCGCGGCTCGGCCGACAGCTCGACCGCGCGGCGATTGACGTGAAGCGCGATCATGGTCATGCCGCCGCCTCCAGGACGGCGCGCTTGAGCACGCTGACATGGATATGGCGCTGCGCGGCATCGTCGATGCCGGCCTTGGTCAGAAGCGCATCGGCGACGCTGACGTCGAAACGCTGCTTGTAGTCGGCCGCAATACGCCCGCCGAACAGCTCGGCGGCATCGGTCACGACGATCGGCGTCGTGTCGATTGCGCCGATCACGACGCGCGCCGAAGCGGCAGCCGGATCGACCAGCACCGCGCCGATGGCATGGGCGAACTCGCCGGTCTTGCGGCAGCTCTTGGCATAGCCCCAATGGGACGAAACCGTTCGTGTCGGCACATGAACGGCTTCGACGATCTCGCCGGCACGCAGCGCCGATTCAAGCGCGCCGACGACGAAGGCCTGGATCGCCATGGTGCGCGCACCCGTGAGGCTGCGCAGCGTGACCCGCGCGCCCAAAGCGGCGAGCGCCGAAACCCAGTCCGCGGCGGGGTCGGCGTGGCTGAGCGATCCGCCGATGGTGCCCCGATTGCGCACAGCGCGATAGGCGATGTTGGCCGCGACGGCGCGCATGGCGCCGCGCGTCACGTCGGCCGTGCGTCCGTCCTCGATGTCGGCATGCGTGACCAGGGCCCCGAGCACGAGTTCGCCACCGGAGACCTCGGCACGCTTGAGCTCGGCCAGGCCGGAGATGTCGACGATCAGCTCCGGCTGCACCAGCCGCAGATTGAGCATCGGACCGAGCGACTGGCCGCCCGCGATGATCTTTGCAGAGCCGGTGCTTGCGGCCAGCATCGACAGGGCCGCATCGAGATCGCGCGGGCGCTCGTAGCTGAAGGGCGCCGGCTTCATGCCGCGCTCCTTTCGGCGGCGCGTGCAGCCAGCACGGCTGCGACTACACGATGCGGCGTGATCGGCGACTGCATCATTTCGACACCGAGCGGACGCAGCGCGTCGTTGACTGCGTTGGCGATCGCGGCCGGCGGCGCAATTGCCCCGCCCTCGCCGATGCCCTTCACGCCGAACTGCGTATAGGGCGACGGCGTCTCCATGTGATCGAGGCGCGCGGCCGGCACCTCTGTCGGGCCCGGCAGCAGATAATCGGCGAGCGTCGTCGCCAGCGGCTGACCGGAGGCATCGAACGGCATTTCCTCGTAGAGCGCGGTGCCGATGCCTTGCGCGAGACCGCCATAGATCTGGCCGTCGACGACGAGCGGATTGACCAGCACGCCGCCGTCCTCGACGATCACATAGTCAAGAATTTCCACCTCGCCGAGATCAGGATCGACCGCGACGAGCGCCGCATGCGCGGCGTAGCTGAAGGTGCCGCTGTCGCGCACGGGCTTGTAGCCCTGCGTCACTTCCAGCCCGCCGGGATCGACGTCGGCCGGCAGGTCCTGCGGGCGGCGATACCAGGTGTGGGCGATCGCCTTCAGGCTGACGCTGCCGTTGACGCCGCGCACCTCGCCATTCTGCAACACCACCGCGGCCGGATCGTGCTGCAACAGTTTTGCGCCGATACGTCTGGCGCGTTCGCCGAGCTCGCGGCAGGCAGTCGCCACCGCACCGCCCGCCATCACCATCGAGCGCGAGCCCCAGGTGCCGGTCGAATAGGGCGTCATCGCGGTGTCGCCGAGGATGATACGGATTTTTGCGACGTCGATGCCGAGCATCTCGTGCGCGACCTGGGCGAGCGTGGTCTCCAGGCCCTGCCCGTGCGAATGCACGCCGACGCGCAATTCGAGACCGCCATCCGGCGTCAGCCGTGCGGATGCCTGCTCGTGACCCGGCACCATCGGAATGCCCCAACCGGCATAAACCGAGGTGCCGTGCGCGGCCTGCTCGCAATAGATCGAGATTCCGACGCCGATGCGGCGGCCGTCGGCCTCGCCCTCGCGTTGCCTGACGCGAATGGAATCGATGTCGATCGCGGCCAGCGCGCGGCGCATCGCTTCCGGATAATCGCCGCTGTCAAAATGCTTCCTGGTGATGTTGTCGAACGGCATCTGCTCCGGCAGCACCAGATTGCGCAACCTGACTTCACCGGGCTCAAGGCCGGCTTCGGCCGCGACGAGATCGAGCATCAATTCCAGCGCGAAGCACACGCCGGTGCGCGCCACGCCGCGATAGGGCAGGATCGGGCATTTGTTGGTGGCGACCGAGAAGGTGCGGCAGCGATAGGCCGGCATCTTGTAGGGGCCGGGCAAAATGCTCGCGACTTGCGCGGCTTCGAGACAGGCGGAGAACGGATAGGACGAGTAGGCGCCGGAATCCACCGTCGCCTCGCAATCGATGCCGCGCAACGTGCCGTCTCGGTCGGCATAGAGCGTGATCTTGTAATGATGCTCGCGGCAATTGGAGCTGGCGACGAGATGCTCGCGGCGATCCTCGATCCAGCGCACGGGATGGCCGCGCTGCATGGTCAGCCAGGACAGGCAGACCTCTTCAGGCAGCAAAATCCCCTTGTGGCCGAAGCCGCCGCCGACATCGGGCGAGATGACGCGGATCCGGCCCTCCTCCATATCAAGGCATTCGGCAAGGCCGCTGCGCGTGATGTGCGGCATCTGCGCCGCCGAATGCAGCGTCAGCTGGTCGAGCCGCCGGTCGAACGTCGCGACCACGCCGCGCCCCTCCAGCGGCGACATGCATTGCCGCGCGGTCGAGATCTCGCGCGTCACCTTGATCGGCGCGTCGAATGCTGCGGAAATATCGACCTCGTAATTGGTCTCCAGGAAAACGTTGTCGCCCCAATGCTCGTGCACCAGCGCCGAGCCGGGCTCACGCGCCTTCAGCATGTCGGTGATCGCAGGCAGCTCCTCCAGATCGAGCGTCACGGAGGCCGCGATGTCCTCGGCCTCGGCGCGCGTCGGCGCGAGGCACATCGCGACGAGCTCGCCAACCTGGCGGACCTTGCCGGTGGCGAGCACCGGCTGCTCGGAAATCTTGAAACCCGGAAGTCCCGAGACCGCACGGATCGGCTTGATGCCGACGAGGTCTGCTGCCGTGAACACGCTGCCGCGATGGTGTTCGGGCACGTGGATGCCGCGAATCCGCGCATGCGCCAGCGGGCTGCGCACGAAGGCGACATCGTGCAGGCCGGCGAGCCTGATGTCGGCGACGTACTGGCCGCGGCCGCGCATCAGGCGGTCGTCTTCCTTCCGCGGCAGCCGTGCGCCTACGCCCTGCCCGGAGCTGCCTGAAGGAAACTCTCGCTCGTTGCGCAAATCCGCGCCCTCCTTCACCGCCCGGCCTTACGCCGCGACGGCTTGCGGCAGGATCGGCGCGACCGCGTCGAAGCGGGTGCCGGCGCGCAGGCAGAACGCCGGCTGCAGCAGACGCTCGGCGATCACCTCGTTCTTCTCGTTGTCCTTGAGGACGAAGCGGCCGTTCTTCTCGGAGAGCACGGAGACGTCGGCTTCCATGCCGACCTTGAGCGCGCCGATCTCCTCGCTGCGGCCGAGCATTTTTGCAGCGTTGGAGGTGACCATCGGCACCACCTGCTCCAGCGACAGACCAAGCGCCATCATCGAGCTCATCGCCTGCACAAGACTGAACTTGGCCTGGCCTGCGAACGGATGGTTCTCCTCGTCCTCGTGCTGGTCCGGTGTTCCCGCCGGTGCGGGCACATGGGTGTTGTAGCCGTGAATGTCGGCGCCGAGCGTGGCCGGAACGATGCCGGCGGCGATCGCTTTCTTCGCCAACCGATAGGAGAAGTGGCTGCCGTGACCGACATCGACCTTGAGGCCTCGGTCGAGCGCGGCCTGGATCACCGGATGCACCTCGCCCTCGCGGTTGACGAAGCCGCCGGGATGTCGCGTGAACGGATGGGCGAGAACATCGCCTTCGCGCAACAGCGGGATCACGCGCGTGAGGATGGTGTCGGCATCCTCGCCATTGGCACCGCTCTCGGGCAGGCCCCAGAGCTGGCCGAAATGCACATAGACCGGAAGATCGGCGCGCTTGCCAATCTCCGCCGCCATCTCGATGACGCGAATGCCCCAGCGCGCGAAGCCGCCGATCTCGGCATGGGCCTTGATGCCGCGCACGATGTCGAGATTGGCGGTTGCCGACTTCACGGTCGCGTCGATGTCGACGCCATCGGGGCTATAGAGCTGCGGATAGAAATGCCCTTCAAGCCCGCCGACGAGATAGGCCGACAGGAAAGCATAGACGCGCGTGCGGGACGGCTCGGCGATGAAATGACGAAAGCCGGGCAGCGTCATGCAGGACGGACCGCCCTGGTCGATCACCGTGGTCACACCCGATTGCACGCCGACCATATCGGCGTTCATGCCGAAGCGTCCCGAGACATATTGATAGACATGCGCGTGGGTGTCGATCAGCCCGGGCAGCACCAGCTTGCCGCCAACATCGACGACCTCCTTCGCACTGGTCGGCAGAATATCAGGCGCGACCGCCGCGATCTTGCCGCCGCGAATGGCGACGTCCCTGATGCCGTCCACCCCCGAGGCCGGGCAGATCACGCGACCGCCGCGCAACAGAAGGTCGAAGCTGGCTGTGACGGACATGACGGTCTCCTCTCCTCACACGGGCGATTGCTTCGCGCCCCGGGAATACGAAGCATGCTTCGCATTTCGATATACGAAGTATGCTTCGTATTTTGACAAAAGCAAGCATCATGCCATGATCAAGCGGTGGCGGGCGCTCTCGAATCGAGCTAAGCGCGGCAGGGTTTTGGGTTGGGAGAGCGTGCATTGCGGCAAGCACAGAAGCGTCGCGGCGGGGTCAAGCACCGGCCCTGGCCATTGTCGCAACGTCCCGGCTATTTGATCCGGCGGCTGCACCAGATTCACGTCGCGCTGTTTCAGGACGCCTGCGGCGCGTTCGAGGTCACGCCGCTGCAATACAGCCTGCTCTCGGCGCTGGCGGTGCGCGAAACCGCCGATCAGACCAGTTTGGCGGCCGATATCGCCCTCGACCGGACCACGACGACCGGTGCATTGAAGCGGCTCGCCGCACGAAACCTGGTCGAACGCGCCGTCAACAAGGACGATCGCCGCGCGCGTTTGTGCCGTCTGACGCCGGCCGGTGCCGCGCTGCTGGTCAAGATCGAGGGCGCGGCACGGCGGGCGCATCGCGCGACGCTCGGCGATCTCAGCGAAAAGGAACAGGTGCTCTTCATCGAGATGATGCAGCGCATCGTGGCCGGCAACCCCAGTCGCGACAGCTCCGCTGCCCTATTCGATTAGACGCACCTGCTGCAGTTTTGAGTTGGGCTGCTCAATTTATCATCGTACCACTGCCCGGCCGTGCAACGTCCTCCGCTTCTTGCCAGCTGGCCCGAGCAGAACAGCGCTGCCTCAAACATGCAGCGGCGAGCCGGCGCGCGACGTCGAAGCGCGCTTGAAATTTCAGGTGCAATCCGGCGCGAGGCATGCTGCATCCGGCGTCCGTGCACGCCCCGCTCCGGCCGGTCCGCAACCGATGGCACGATTTATGCTGCGATGATGCGAAGCGTGCTTCGTATTTGGGGGATGTCATGACGGATTCCGAACTTCGCGCTGATATTCACAGCATCGAGCCAATTCCCGATGCGGACCGGGACTCGACCGGGCCGCAGCAGATGTGGATCTGGGCCGGCGCCAACATCGCACCGGTGAACTGGGCGCTCGGCGCGCTCGGTATTATTCTCAAGCTCGGCCTGATGGAGACGATCGCGGTGATCGTGCTCGGCAACATCGTGGGCTGCGCGATCTTCGCCACCTTCACGGTGATGGGACACAAGACCGGCGTCAACCAGATGGTCTTGAGCCGCTCCGCCTTCGGCGTCCGCGGCGCCTACCTGCCCAGCATCCTGATGTTCGTGATGACGCTGGGCTGGATCGGCGTCAACACCTACTTCCCGGTCAAGGTCTCGATGGGCATCCTCGGCCAGTTCGGTGTTCCCGATACCTGGCTGATCGAGATCGTCGTCATCACGCTGGTGATGGTGGTGCAGGTCATGATCGGCATCTACGGCTTCTACGCGATCCGCACCTTCGAAAAATACACGGTGCCGCCGACCATCGCCGTCATGGCGCTGATGAGCGTGCTGGCCTGGACGCGCCCCGGCGTCGTCAACTGGAGCCTGACGACGTCGCTGCCGCCGGGCGCGCATCTGGCGATGCTGACCTTGCTGACGACCGCGATCGGCATCGGCTGGGGTATTTCCTGGGTGACCTGGGCCTCCGACTATTCGCGCTTCGTGCCGCGCAGCGTGTCGTCGAAATCCGTGTTCTGGTACAGCTATGTCGGCATGTTCGTGCCGACGGTCTGGCTCGGCATTCTCGGTGCGACCATCGCCTCGACGACGCTGGACACAGATCCCGCAAAAATGGTCAGCGCGGTGTTCGGCGGTCCCGTCAGCATCCTCGTGCTCCTGATGGTGCTGCACGGCCCGATCGCCACCAACATCCTCAACGTCTATTCGGCGACGCTGGCGGCGCTGAGCGCGGGGCTAAAACTCTCGCGCTTCTGGCTCACCGTCATCGTCGGCCTCGCCGGCTATCTGGTCACGCTGTACTTCATCTTCGCGCCGTCATTCGCGAAAGCGTTCGACAATTGGATGATCAGCCTGTTGCTGTGGATGAGCCCGTGGGCCGGCGTCGTGCTGGCCGACTTCTTCATCAAGCGGAAGGGCAAGATCGAGGTCGCCGAGCTCTATCGCTCGCCGGAGACCAGCGCCTATGGCGACATCAACTGGGCCGGCATGATCGCGTTCTTTGCCGGCCTCGTCGCGGGATGGCTGGTGGAAGACGGTCTGGTCGGCGCGCTGCAAGGGCCGATCTCGACCAACCTGCTCGGCGGCGCCGATCTGAGCTGGCTGTTCGGGATCGGAGTGGCGGGCCTCGTCTATCTCGGGCTCGGCAAGTTCGCGACCTCGCCCTCCCCGGTCGTTGCGAGCAGCGCAGGCAGGTAACGACGCATCATGGACTTCGTTCTGCAATCCACGCCCGGAAATGTCCAATGGGGCCTCTGGGATGGACGATCGAAACCGGTGCTCCGGATCGCATCCGGAGACCGCGTGACGATCGAGACGCTGTCGGGCGAGCCGGACGATCTGCCCGATCCGTCGCTGGGCTATGACATCGTTCCCGGACATGCGGAGGTGCTGGCAAGCACCTTTCGCGGTCCGGGGCCGCATCTCCTCACCGGGCCTGTCTACATCGAGGGCGCGGAGCCTGGTGACGTCCTCGAAGTGCGCGTCCTCGATATCAAGCTGCGCTGCAACTGGGGCTGGAATATCCAGGTCCCGACCCTCGGCACCTTGCCGGAGGATTTTCCCGAGTTCCGCCGCATCCACATTCCCCTGGACCGCGCGCGCAACGTCGCAAAACTCCCGTGGGGACAGGAGCTGCCGCTTGCGCCCTTCTTCGGCAATTTCGGCGTCGCGCCGCCGCCGTCATGGGGCCGGCTGTCCTCGAAGGAGCCGCGCGCGTTCGGCGGCAATATGGACAACAAGGAGCTCGGTGCCGGCAGCACGCTGTATTTTCCGGTGTTCGTGCCGGGCGCGCTGTTCTCGGCCGGCGACGGCCACGCGCTCCAGGGCGATGGCGAAGTCTGCCTGACGGCGATCGAGGCCGCGCTCACCGGCACCTTCGAATTCCACGTCCGCCGCGATCTCCGCCTCACCTCGCCGCGCGCGGAGACGGCGTCGAACTGGATCACCATGGGCTTCGACGAGGATCTCGACGACGCGGCCAAGGCCGCACTGCGCGACATGATCGCGCTGATCCGCGAGAAAAGCGGCCTCAGCGCGCAGGATGCCTATACGCTCTGCTCGGTCGCCGCCGACCTCAGGGTCACGCAGCTGGTCGACGGCAACAAGGGCATTCACTGCGTGCTGTCGAAATCCCGCATGCCGTGACGGCTGCCGGCGGGCTCAGGAGCCCAATCGCCCGACGACCTCGTTGGCGCTGTTTCCCGGCAAATCCCGTTCAGCCCGAGGCAGGCTCCGCCGCCGCACCGGTGAAGTCCAGCACAGGCGCGGCCGCGAGCAGCGCCTTGGTGTAGTCATGCTGGGGATGATCGAATATGTCGTCACGCAAGCCCTGCTCGACGATCTTGCCGCCCTGCATCACCACGACGCGGTCGGCGACCTGCTCGACGGCGGCAAGGTCGTGGCTGATGAACAGGCAGGCAAAGCCGTATTGTACCTGGAGCCGCTCGAACAGTTTCAGCACCTGCGCCTGGATGGTCATGTCGAGCGCAGAAACCGGCTCGTCGGCGACGACGAAGGCGGGCTGGCGCACGATGGCACGCGCGAGCGCGATCCGCTGGCGCTGACCGCCGGACAATTCGTGCGGCCAGCGCTTGCCGAGACCGGCAAGCCCGACCTCGTCCAGCATCGCCTCCAACCGCCTGTCACGCTCGACTGTCGTCAATTGCGGCACGTGCCGCAACGGCTCGGCCACGATGTCGCCGACGCGCATGCGCGGGTCGAGCGAGGAATAGGGATCCTGGAAGACGAGTTGCGAGGCGAGACGGAAGTCGCGATCGAAGGCCGTTGTTACGTCCCTGCCCCGGAATCTGATCTCGCCGCCCGATGTCGGGATCAGCCGCAGCATGGCGCGGCCGAGCGTGGTCTTGCCGGAGCCGCTACCGCCAACCACGGCGACTGTCTCTCCGGCAGCGATATCGAGATCGACGCCGCCAACGGCAGAGACGCCGGTATCGCGGCGGAACAATCGCTGCCGCCCGGCGAAACCGACCTTGAGGCCTCGCACGCTGACGAGGGGTTCGCCGCCCTGTCGTACCTTGGTCGTGGCGCCGCGGCGCGGCAGGGCCTCGACCAGCCGTTTGGTATAGGCGTCCTGCGGCGAGAACAGAATTTGCCGGGTCGTGCCGGTCTCGACCATCTTGCCCTGGCGCAGCACCAGCGCGCGCTGCGCATAGCGCGACACCAGGCCGAGATTGTGGGTGATCAGCAGCACTGACGTGCCGTGGTCGCGGGCGAGCCCGACCATAAGGTCGAGCACCTCGCGCTGGGTCAGGGTGTCCAGCGCAGTGGTCGGCTCGTCTGCGATCAGGAGTTTCGGCTTCAGCAGCATCACCGACGCCAGCATGATGCGCTGGCGCATGCCGCCGGAGAATTCGTGCGGATAGGCGTCAAACGTCCGCTCGGGATCGCGGATCTGCACCCGCGCGAGCATGTCGAGGCAGCGGCGCCTGATCTCGCGCTTGCCGAGCCGCTCGTGCAGGCCGAGCCCTTCCGCCATCTGTGCACCGACGCTGATGGCCGGATTGAGCGAGACCATCGGCTCCTGGAACACCATGCCGACAACCGGCCCGCGCAGCGCCCGCATCTGTCGCGCGGAGACGTTCGCGAGATCGACGTCATCCAGCACAATGCGGCCGCCGGCCTTGCGCAGCCCCGGCGGCAACAGGCCGAGCACGGCGCGTGCCGCCGCCGTCTTGCCGCTGCCGGATTCGCCAACGACGGCGAGGAATTCGCCGCGCTCGACCGCGAAGGAAACGTCCTCCACAATCACGGCCTTGCTGGCCGACACTTCGATCCGGAGATTCTCGACCGACAGCAGCGTCATCCGTGCGCCATCCTGGGGTCGAGGCGATCGCGCAAGGAATCGCCGAGCAGATTAATGCCGAGCAGTGTGAGCGCGATGCACAGGCCCGGCGCGATCGAGAGCCAGGCCGCCGTCTCCATGAACGGGCGGCTCGCCGCCAGCATGTTGCCCCAGGTCGGCGCCGGCGGCGGCACGCCAAGGCCGAGGAAGCTCAGCGCGCTCTCGGCCAGCAGCACCCAGCCGAACATGCTGGTCGCGAGCACCGCGACCGGCGCCATCGCATTCGGCATCACGTGGCGGATCATCGAATAGACTTCGGAGTTGCCGATCACACGCGAGGCCTCGACATATTCCTTCTCGCGGATCGACAGCACGGTGCCGCGCACCACGCGGACGACCGAAGGGATGTAGGCAAGGCCGAGCGCCAGGATCAGCCCAACCTTGTTGGCGCCGACCACGATCATCACGGCCAGCGCCAGCAGGATGCCGGGGAACGCGAGCAGCGCATCGTTGACCGCCATAATGACGCGGTCGGCCCAGCCGCGGATGTAACCGGCCGTGCAGCCGACCACCATGCCGGCCCCGATCGCCAGCAGCACCGTGACCAGAGAAATGATCACGCTGGCGCCTGCACCGACCATGATGCGGCTCAGCACGTCCCGGCCGAATTCATCGGTGCCGAGCCAGTGGACAGACGACGGCGCCTGCAGCCGCGCGCGCAGATTGATGCGCAACGGATCGAACGGCGTCCAGAACGCCCCTGTGAGGGCCGCGCCGAGCAGGAGCGCCATCAGGGCGCCGCCGATCGCAGTGTTGGCGCGCATCCTCATGCCACCGTCACCCTGGGATCGAACAGCGGATAGCAGAGGTCGACGATCAAATTGACCACGACGTAGATCACGGCCGTGAAGAGCAGGCAGCCCTGCACGACTGGATAGTCGCGCGCGAAGATGGAATCGACCAGGAGGCGGCCGAGGCCGGGCAGTGTGAACACGGTCTCGATCACCGCGATGCCGCCGAGGAGATGGCCGAGCACGAGGCCGATTAGCGTCCAGGTCGGCGCGAATGCATTGGGCAGCACGTGCCGGGCAAGCACGCGCCATTCCGGCACGCCCTTGGCGCGCGCATGCGTGACATATTCGAACCTGAGCACCTCGATCGAGGCGGCGCGTGCCATCCGCGTGAGTACGCCGATCTCCACCATCGTCAACGTCGCGATCGGCAGCACGATGAAACTTGCCGCCTGCCAGAAGTTTTCCGCGAACGGCACATAGCCGATCACCGGCAGCCATTTCAGCTTGAGCCCGAACAGCAGCAACAGCAGCAGGCCGAGCCAGAAGCTCGGGATCGATAGCAGCAGCGTGGCGCCCCCGACGACGGAGAGATCGACCAGACTGTTCTGCTTCCACGCTGCGACGAGGCCCGCCGGAACCGCGATGCAGGCAGCAAGCCCAACCGCCACCAGCACGATGACGGCGCTGACCTGGAAGCGGTCGAGGATCAGCGGCAGCACCGCGAGGTTGTTGGTGATGGAGTGCCCGAAATCGCCGGCGGCGAGCTTTGCGATCCAGTGGATGAACTGGACCGGGATCGGCTGGTCGAGGCCTAGCTGGGCGCGGAGCTGCGCCGCTTGCGCGGGATCGGCGGCATCGCCGAGCATCACCTGCACGGGATCGCCGGGGATGAGCCGGACCAGCGCAAACACGGCGATCGCGACCAGCAGCAGCGTCGGGATCGTCATGGCCAGCCGTCGTGCGAGGTAACCCAACATGGTGCGCCCCTTGCCTACTGAACCGTGACACCCCAGAACCGCGGCTGCGGATAGAGCCAGCCGGCATAGCCCTTGATGCCCTTGCGCAACGCCGTCAGCTCGGCACCGTTGAACAGCACGATCATCGGCACGTCGGCAATGAAGCGCTTGTGCATCTCGTCGAACAGCGTCTGTCGCTTGGCCGTATCGTCGATCATCATGGACTGGCGCAGCATCTCCTGCGCCTCCGGATTGTCCCAGATCTTGCGCGGCTGCGTCGCTTTCGGCCCAGTCAGCATCTCGAAGCTCAAGGAGGGATCGAGCCGCGCCGAATAGACGAAGGCCATCGACTGGTAGTCGCCGCGGTTATAGCGGTCGAGCTGCGCCGCCCAGTCCAGCACCTCGAGCTCGATATTGATCCCGACGGTCTGCGCCATCGCCTGCACCAGCACGGAGGAATCGAACACGAAGCTGTAGCGCTTGTTGGTGATCATCTTGATTGGCTGGCCGCGATAACCGGCCTCCAGCAGCAGCTTCTTGGCCTCGGCGATGTTCTGCACGTAGCCGTGCGACTGCGGCTCGCTGTAGAACGGGCTGCCGAGCGGCAGCGCGGAATTGTTCGGCCGCGCCGTGCCCATCATCACGGCCTCGACGATCTGCGCGGTGTCGATCGAGAGCGCAATGGCGCGGCGGATCCGCACATCCTTCAGCAGCGGGTCTTTGGTCTGGAACAGGATGCCGGTGAGGCCGAGCGCTGGCGTGATGCTGAGCTGCACCTCGGGACGCGACTTGAGCTCTTCGAGATCGGGAATCGATAGGCTCATGATGACATCGAGCGAACCGCTGAGCAGCCCCGCCTTCGCCGCCGAGCTGTCCGGGATCACGTTGAAGCGCACGCGGTCGACTTTGACGTCCTTGGCGCCGGTGTAACCGGTGCGCGGCTCGCCGCGCGAGACATAGCCGTCGAAGCGGACGATATCGACATATTGCCCCCGCTTCCACTCGGCGAGTTTGAACGGGCCGGTGCCAACAGGAGAAATCCACTTGCCGTCTGCGCCGACGGAGTCACGGTGAATGACAGCGGTCTGGCCGCAATCGGGCCGCGCCAGAGTCGAAAGGAACAAGGCCGTCGGCTGATCGAGCGCAATGATCACGGTCTGCGGATCAGGCGCCTCGACCTTCTCGATCCGCGCGATGCCGGTGGCACCGAATTCGGACAGACAGCGCCATTGCGTCGCCGGATCGAGCCAGCGCTTCAGCGACCAGACCACATCGTCCGCGGTCATGGTCGCGCCGTTGTGGAACTTGACGCCTTGCCGCAGGCGGAACGTGTAGGTCTTGCCCTCATTCGAGACGGCCCAGCTCTCGGCCAGCATCGGACCGACCGAGGTATCGTCACGGAAGGCGACCAGCCCCTCCACCACATGCGCGATCACGCCGTCCGTGTTGGCGTCGCGATTGGTGCCGGGATCGGTCGAGCGGATGTCGGCGTTGAGCCGCGTCCGCAACAATGTCTCGGCGCCGGCTTTCCCCAGCATGGCCAGCAGAGCTAACGCGGCCAGACTGACCGCCCATGCCGGCGATGGCCGCCGCATCACGCCGCCCCCGCCGCAGCCGACCGCTCGAACGCGGCCCGCCCGATTTCGTCGATCTCGAGCCGGTACTCGGTGAACTCGCGATTGAGCGCCGGCAGCGGCGCCGCCTGCATCAACCCGCTCGCCGGCTCCATCAGGATCATCGCCACGGTGGCGCTGAGATTGTTGCTGAGATTGCGGCGCGGCGGACGGCACACCGACCAGGGATAGGCGAACTCGTCGAACAGTGCGTTCTTGACGGTGTCGAAGGTGATGCTGCCGATGTGCGGCTGGAGCAGATCGCGAACGCGAATGTCGCGGTAGAGACTATCGGGCGTATCCTGGATACCGGCGTCCTTGAGCTTGCCAAGCGCAACCGGGCTCACGAAGTGATTGGCGTGCACGAGCAGGCCGTTCTGCGGATGCACCTGAAAGGTCTCATCCGGTGCGCATTCGAAATCGATCGCCACGCCCTCACGGTGGCTGACGATCATGTTGTTCGCCGCGGATTTCTTCGTGCAATAGACCGCACGCATGGCAAGCGCGACATGCTCCTGCTCCAGCACCTTGCGACGGATCAGCGCCAGCGGCACCCCGACCTGGCGATAGTCACGGTCACTTTGGAGATAGTTCGCAGTGATCGCGATGCCAACCGCATTGAAGCCACAGCGACCGAGCGCGCCGGCCTCGGTGAAGGTCATGAGATCAGGACCGTCATCGCGGCGCACCTTCAGCACCACCGCGGTCTCCGCGCATTCGCGCTTCCAGTCCCAGTTCTGGGCGTGGATCAAACGACCGTTGCCGGTCGCCGTCGGCAGCACAACGACGCCGGTGCAGCCATCGGGTTCATCGGGCGCCTTGAGGCGCGCACGGATCTTCGGATCGGCAAGCTTGAGGATCTCCGTGCGGGCGTTGAGCAGAACGACATCCTCGAACGGAACGTCGGCGCCTTCGGCAATGCCGCGCATCTCTTCGATATAGTTCGGATCGAAGGCCTCGATGACGGGCAGATAGTCCCGCACCAACTCGGACACGCCCTTCGCATCGAGCGAGAGCTCCTTCAATTGCGCGAAGTAATGCGTGGTCCCCTTCTTGATGCGGCCCGCCGCCCTCTGTCCGTACTGACGTCCGCGCTCACGGGGCGGACCCGAAATTTCGATCAGGGGGAAGGGTTCGACCATGAGGATGCCAAGTTCCTTTTGCTTTCGCGGAAAGCCTAATGTATTTTGTAATGACATGAAACAAAAATCTTCCGCCCGCGAGCAGGCTTCCCCGAGCCGCCTTCAGCGCGACTTGTCCGCCGGGATCATGGAGCTGATCCGGAGCGAGCGGCTCGCGCCGGGCACGCGGCTTGCCGAAGTCGCGCTTGCCGAGCGCCTTCAGGTCTCGCGCACGCCGGTGCGCGCCGCACTGAAACTGCTGGCGCGGCGCAAGCTCGTGCATGCCGGCACCAGCCGCGGCTATTTCGTCGCCGAGACGGCCCCTGCTCTGCACAAGACGCCGCCAAAGCCGAGCCCCGACGATACAGATCGGCTGTTCCTTGCCATCGCGCGCGATCGCCGCGCCGGCCGGCTCCCAGACGAGGTATCCGAGCGCGACCTGATGCAGCGCTACGATGCGACGCGGCCGATCGTGCAGCGCGTGCTCGCCAGGCTTGCCGAAGTCGCTGCGGTCCAGCGCAAGCCGGGACATGGCTGGCGCTTTCAGCCGACGCTTGCGGATACACAGGCACGCGACGAGAGCTATCGCTACCGCCTGCTGATCGAGCCGGCCGGCCTGCTCGAGCCGGGATTTCAACTCGATCCGGCCTGGACCGCGGAGATGCGGCGCCGTCATCGGGAGATGCTGGCGATGCCGTGGAGCGATACGGCCAGCATCGCGCTCTATGAGATGAATGCGGCCTTTCACGAAGGCCTCGCCGCAGCATCAGGCAACCGCTATCTGCTGGTCGCGGTTCAGCAGCAGAACCGGCTGCGGCGCTTCGGCAATTACGACTGGACCTTCGGCCATGAGCGCGTGATCGTGAACTGCCGCGAGCACCTCGCCATCCTCGACCAGCTCGAAGTCGGCCAGAACGAGGCCGCCGCCGCGCTGCTGCGCCGGCATCTCGAAGGCGCCGCCAGGCTCAAGCGCAGCCCGGCCAGTTCAAACACTCGATCCAAAGCCACCTGACCACGCATAACGCAGCGCTCTACACCGCCGGCAATGCATCGAGGTGGCACGCCACCCACTGCTCGCCTTCGACGGCGCGGAGCGTCGGCTCCTCCGTGCGGCAACGATCGAACACGTAGGGGCAGCGGGTGTGGAAGCGGCACCCGCTCGGCGGATTGATCGGGCTCGGCACGTCGCCCTTGAGGATGATCGGATTGCGCCGGGCGCCGGGCTCGGGCAGCGGCACCGCCGAGAGCAATGCCTTGGTGTAGGGATGCCTCGGCGCGGCAAAGATCTCCCGGCGCGGCGCGACTTCGACGATCTTGCCGAGATACATCACCGCGACCCGATGGGTCATGTGCTCGACGATGGCGAGGTCATGGCTGATGAACAGCAGCGCCAGGCCAAATTTCTGCTGAAGGTCCTGCAACAGATTGACGACCTGTGCCTTGACCGAGACGTCGAGCGCCGAGACCGCCTCGTCGCAGACGATCAGCTCGGGCTCGGCCGCAAGCGCCCGCGCGATGCCGATGCGCTGGCGCTGGCCGCCGGAGAATTCGTGCGGCCGGCGGTTCAGCGCCTCGCGCGGCAGGCGCACGATGTCCATCAGCTCCGTGACGCGGACCTCGAGATCTTCTTTGGATTTGGCGAGGCCGAAATTGCGGATCGGCTCGGCGAGAATGTCGCGCACACGCATGCGCGGATTGAGGCTGGAGAACGGATCCTGGAACACGACCTGCATGCGGCGCCGCATCTGGCGCATCGTGCTCGGATGTGCATCGTCGATCCGCTGGCCATCGAGGATGACCTGGCCCGCGGTGATGTCGAACAGCCGCAGGATGGCGCGGCCGACCGTCGATTTGCCGCAGCCGGACTCGCCGACCAGCGACAGCGTCTCGCCCTTCGCGATCTCGAAAGAAACGCCGTCGACGGCATAAACCCATTCGGTTTTGCGCCCGAACAGGCCCTTGTTGACCGGAAAATGTTTCTTGAGGTCGTTGACCTGGAGCAGCGGGGGACTCATGCCGCGACGGCTCCCTTGGCAGCGTAATGGCAGGCGGCGATATGGCGCGGCCCCTTCTCCTCGAGCCCCGGCGCATATTGGCGGCAGAGATCGGTCGCAAGCGCGCAGCGCCCGGCAAACACGCAGCCGACGATCGGCTTGCGGAGATCAGGCACCTGTCCGGGAATCTCGGCGAGCCGCGTCGCCGTGCCGTCGAGCGAGGAACCGAGCCTCGGCACCGCGCCAAGCAGGCCTTGCGTATAGGGATGACGCGGCGAACGGAACAGTTCGGCCACCGGCGCCTCCTCGACCTTGCGGCCGGCATACATGACCATGACGCGTTCGGCGATCTCGGCGACGACACCGAGATCGTGGGTGATCAGGATGATCGCTGCGCCGACCCGGCTCTTGAGGTCGAGCATCAGCTTGAGAATCTGCGCCTGGATGGTGACGTCGAGCGCCGTGGTCGGCTCGTCCGCGATCAGGAGTTTTGGATTGCAGGCGAGCGCAATCGCGATCATCACGCGCTGGCGCATGCCGCCGGAGAGCTGGTGCGGATATTCGCGCACGCGCCGCGCCGGCTCGGGAATGCCGACCAGGGTCAGCATCTCGACCGCGTGCGCCTCCGCCGCCTGCTTGTCGAGGCCCTGATGGATCATCAGCGTCTCGCGGATCTGGCGGCCGACCGTCAGCACCGGGTTGAGGCTCGTCATCGGCTCCTGAAAGATCATCGAGATGTCGTTGCCGCGGATGGCGCGCATCTCGCGGTCGGACATTTGCAGCAGATCCTTGCCCGCAAAACGAATGCTGCCGGCGATCCTGCCCGGCGGCTCCGGAATCAGCCGCATCAGCGACATCGAGGTCACCGACTTGCCGCAGCCGGACTCGCCGACGATGGCGAGCGTCTCGCCCTCGTTGACATGGAAGGACACGCCGTCCACCGCGCGGTTGATGCCGCTGGGCGTGCGGAAGTGGGTCTGGAGGTTCTCGACTTCGAGCAGCGCCATCGTGATCAGCCTCTCGACATCAAAGGCTCTTGGCCATGCGCGGATCGAGCGCATCGCGAAGGCCATCGCCGAGCAGATTCACGGCAAGCACGGTGACGGACAGGAAGGCCGCCGGGAAGAACACGATGTAAGGCTTGACCTGCCACAGCGCCCGGCCCTCGGCCATGATGTTGCCCCAGGACGGAATCGTCGGCGGCGTGCCGGCGCCGATGAAGGACAGGATCGCCTCCGTGATCATGGCGCTGGCGCAAATGTAAGTCGCCTGCACCAGCATCGGCGCCACCGTGTTGGGAAGGATGTGGCGCAAAATGATCATCGGCGTGCGCGTGCCGCACGCCACCGCGGCATCCACGTAGGGCTGCTCGCGCAGCGACAGCACGACGCTGCGCACGAGGCGAGAAACGCGCGGGATCTCGGCAACGGTGATGGCCAGGATGACGTTGCCGACGCTGCCGCGCGTCAGCGCCATCAGCGCGATCGCGAGCAGAATCGGCGGGATCGACATCAGGCCGTCCATGAAGCGCATCAAGATGCCGTCGGCCCAGCGGATGAAGCCGGAGACGATGCCGATGGCAAGACCGACCGCGGAGGCGCAAATCGCAACTGATAGTCCGACCGTGAGCGAAACCCGCGCGCCAAAGAGCACGCGTGAATAGATGTCGCGGCCGAGCACATCGCTGCCGAACCAGAAAGCGGCCGATGGGGCACGCGTGCGCTTGGCGGGCGCGAGCGCGGTCGGGTCGACTGTCCCGAGATAAGGCGCGAAGATCGCGATCAGGACGAGAGTCAGCAGCAGCGCGCCGCCGATCGCGACGGTGGGATGGCCACGGAGGAGGCCGATGAAACCGCGCCGGATCACGACCGGCCGAAGAATCTCCGGCAGTTGCGGCGCGAGGACGAAGCCGGCCGGCATCGCTTGCGGATTGACGGTCATGTCGGTCAATAGCGTATCCTCGGGTCAACGATAGTATAGACGACGTCGATCATCAGATTGACCAACACGTAAACAAAGCTGAACAGCAGTACGATGCCCTGGATGACGGGATAGTCGCGGCGCAGGATCGCATCGATCGTGAGCCGCCCAAGGCCCGGGATCGCGAACACGCTTTCGGTGACGACCGCGCCGCCGATCAGGAGCGCGATGCCGATCCCGATCACGGTCACAATCGGCACCGCCGCGTTTTTCAGCGCGTGAACGAACAGGATGCCGCCTTGCCCGAGGCCCTTGGCCCGCGCGGTGCGGATATAATCCTGCTGCAACACTTCGAGCATGGTGGCACGGGTGATGCGCGCGATCAGCGCGATATAGACGCAGCCAAGCGCGACCGCCGGCAGGATCAAGTTCTGCAGCCACGGCCAGACGCCCTCCGTGAGCGGCGTGTAGCCCTGCACGGGAAGCCATTCGAGCTCGAGCGCGAAGATATAGGCGAGGACATAGCCGACGACGAAGACGGGCAGCGAGAAGCCGAACACGGCGAATGCCATGATGGCGCGGTCGATGAAGCTGCCGGCCTTCCATGCCGCCACCACGCCGAGCGGCACCGCGATCACGATCGTGAGAAAAAGCGTGACCATCATCAGCGACAGCGTCGGTCCGAGACGCTGGCCTATCATCGTCGAGACCGGCAGATTGGTGAAGATCGAGGTGCCGAGATCGCCGTGCAGGATGCGCCAGACCCAGCTTCCGAACTGGATCAGGAAGGGCCGATCGAGGCCGAGGCTCTGGCGGATGCGCTCCACATCCTCCGGGCTTGCCTGGTCGCCCGCGATCACCACGGCCGGATCACCCGGCGCGATGTAGAGCAGGCTGAACACGAACAGCGCGACGATTGCCATCACTGGCAAGGTCGAGACGATACGCCGGAGGATGTAAGAGAGCATCTGGCTTCAGCGTACGATCATGCGGATTTCGACACGCCCCAGAAGAACGGCAGCGGCCCTTTCTCGATGCCGGAGATGTTCTTGCGCCATGCCGTGTAGCCCAGAAAGAAGCCGGTCGGGGCGTAGACGACGTCATCGAGCGCCGCCTTGTTGAGGCGGCCGATGGCGGCCTTCTCCTCGTCGATGCTCTTGGCCTCGAACCAGGACGTCACTTCCTTTTCGGTGCCGGCGCTGGTGGGCCAGCCGAACCAGGCCTTGTCGCCATTGGCGCGAATGGCGGTGTAGGGCGCCGGATTGATGCAATCCGCACCCGCATGCCAGGTGTGGAACATGTTCCAGCCGCCCTGGCCCGGCGGGGTCTTCGCCGCACGGCGGGAGCCGACGGTGCCCCAGTCGGTCGCGACGAAGTCGACATTCATGCCGAGCTGCTTCAGCAGATCGGCGGTCACGTCGCCCATCGCCTTGGTGATCGGCTGGTCCTGCGCCACCAGGCACGTCACCGGCTGGCCGGAATAGCCGCTCTCGGCGAGCAGCTTCTTGGCGGCATCGAGATCGCGCTTGCCCTTCAGAACCTCGCCACCGACCTCGGTGTAGAGCGGCGTATCGGGCGTGAAGAATCCGGGCAGCGGCTTCCACAGCGAATTGTCGTCGCCGACGAGCGCGCGCATGTAGTCTTCCTGGTTCAGCGCCATCAGCACGGCGCGCCGCGCCCGCACGTCGTTGAAGGGCGGATACAGGAAATTCATCCGGAACGAGCCGATATTGCCGAGGGGATCGCCGATATCGACACTGATGTTCTTGTTCTTCTTCAGGACCGGAACGAGATCGGCGATCGGGTTCTCCCACCAGTCGATCTCGCCATTCTGCAACGCGGCCGCCGCGGTTGCCGGATCCGGCATGATCACCCACTCGACGCGGTCGACCAGGATCTGCTTGCCGCCGGCGAGCCAGGACGATTTCTCCTGCCGCGGCGCATAATCGGCGAATTTCTCGAACACGGCTTTCGCGCCGGGGACCCACTCGCTCTTGGCGAATTTCATCGGGCCGGAGCCGATATATTCCGAGATCTGCTTGAACGGGTCGGTCTGCGCGATGCGCTCCGGCATGATGAAGGCGCAGGGCGAGTTGCCCTTCCCGAGGGCGTAGAGCATCTTCGGGAAAGGCTGCTTCAGCACCCATTTGAAGGTGCGATCGTCGACGGCGGTGAACTCCTGCTGGAGCGCCTTGAGCATCAGCCCCATCGGATCGCGCGCCGACCAGCGCGTCAGGCTCGCGACGACGTCCTTGCTCAGCACCGGCTCGCCATCATGGAATTTGAGTCCCGATCGCAGCTTGAACGTCCAGATCGTGCCGTCGTCGCTCACTTGCTCGGACTCGACCATCTGCCGCTGCGGCTGGAGCGATGAATCGACGCCATAAAGCGTGTCCCAGACCAGCGCGGCGGCGTTGCGCACGACATATTGCGTGCCCCAGATCGGGTCGAAATTGGCAAGGTTGGCCTGTGGCACAAATCGCAGGGTGCGGGCCGCCGCGCCTTGTGCAATCGCAGGAGCCGAGAGGCCACCCGACAATGCCAAGCCGCCGGCGCCAGCCAGTCCCTTCAATACGGTCCTGCGATCCATGAAGTCCTCCCAGTAATGCCGTGATACCGGCCAATCATTGGCCAAAGGCGAGTGAAACAGAGCTCATTGGCCTGCAAATGGTATGCCAGTAAATGGGCCTCCGCCAGCGCGATCTCATCGACTTTTGGACCAAGCCAAGTTGATTTGACCACGGCCTCAGAGGGCGGCCGCGAGTGCAGGCCCGGTCTCGATATGCGGGATCGCCTCGACCAGCTTGCGCGTGTAGTCCGTCTTTGGATTATCGAACAGCGCCCGGCTCTCCCCCTGCTCCACGATGCCGCCGTTGCGCAGCACGATGGTGCGATCGCACAGCATGCGCACCACGTTGAGATCGTGGCTGACGAACAGCAGTGCGATGTCGTTCTCGCGCCTGAGACGATCGAGCAGTTGCAGCACGACCGCCTGCACCGAGACGTCGAGCGCGGCGGTCGGCTCGTCCAGCACCAGCAGCCGCGGCCGGCAGGCGATGGCGCGGGCAATGCCGACGCGGGCCTTCTGCCCGCCGGAGAGCTGATGCGGAAAGCGCGGCAACAGATCCAGCGGCAATCCCACCCGCTCGGCGCACTCTTCCACCCGCTTGCGTAAGCCGTCACCGCCACGCATGCCGTCGAGACGCATCAATGGATGGGCGATGCAATCGAACGCCGTGTAGCGCGGGTTGAGGCTTTCGTTGGGATCCTGGAACACCATCTGGATGTCCTTGCGGAAGCGCGAGCGGTGGAAATCGCGCGCCGCGACATGGCCGATCGACTGTCCGTCGAACACGATATCGCCCTCGCTCGGGTCGATCAGGCGGCAGATCATCCGCGACGTCGTGCTCTTGCCGGATCCGGATTCGCCGACGAGGCCGACGCTTTCGCCGCCGGCGATCGTCATCGAAAAATCTGCGACCGCCGCAGAGCCCTCGTCGAAACGTTTTGCGAGCTTGCGAACTTCCAGCAGCGGCGGCGTACCGTGTGCGGGCGCGGGCCTCGGCTTGCCGACGACGGCCGCGGTGCGCTCCCGCTCCTCTTCCGTCACGAGATCCTCGATCCGGGAGGTTGCGGTGGGCGAAGCCGCGACGAGGCGCCTGGTATAGGCATGCTGCGGCGCGCTGAAGAGTGTCTTCGGGCTTGCCTCCTCGACGATGCGGCCGCGTTCCATCACGGCGATGCGGCGGCAATAGCGCGCTGCGAGCCCAAGATCGTGCGTGATCAAAATCGTCGCCATGCCGCGCGCGGCGGCGATATCCGCGAGCAGGTCCATCACCACCTTCTGGGTGGTGACGTCGAGGCCGGTGGTCGGCTCGTCCGCGATCAGCAGCGCGGGATTGCAGGAGATTGCGATCGCGATCATCACGCGCTGGCACATGCCGCCGGAGAGCTCGTGCGGATAAGCGTTCATCCGCGTTTCGGGATCGCGAATCTGGACGGCGCGCAGCAGTTCCAAAGCCTCGGCGCGCGCGGCGTCCTTCGAGATGCGCTTGTGGGTGAGGATCGCGTCCGCGATCTGCAAACCGATCGCGCGGATCGGATTGAGCGCCGCCCGCGGATTCTGGAAAATCATCGACATCGCGGCGCCCTGGAGATGACGGAGATCGTCTCCCCCAAGCTTCGTCACATCCTGTCCGCGAAACAGGATTTTGCCGCCGGTAACGCGCCCGGCCGCATCCAGCAGCCGTGTCGTTGCAAAGCCGGTAACCGATTTGCCTGAGCCGCTCTCGCCGACGAGGCCGAGCATCTCACCGGCCTGCACCGTCAGCGTCACACCGCGCACGGCCTCGACCAGTCCACGCCGCGTCGAGAACGAGACGTGGAGATTGTCAATCCTGAGCAGGTCCTCGCTCATGTGCGCATGCGCGGGTCGAGAATGTCCCGCATCCCGTCCCCGAGGAGATTGAAGCACAACACGGCCATCATCAGCGCAAGGCCGGGAAAGGCGACCAGCCACCACCGCCCGGTCGAGATGAAGCGCGCGCCCTCCGCGACCATGATGCCCCATTCCGGCGTCGGCGGCTTGACGCCGAGGCCGATGAAGGAAAGACCGGCGGCATTCAGAATAGCCCAGCCGAGATTGAGCGAGATCTGCACCGCCATCGCCGGCAGGATGTTCGGCAGCAGGAAGCGCAGCACCACCGAGAAGTGACTCTCGCCGCAAGCGCGCGCGGCCTCCACCCAGCCGACGTTGCGGCGGACGTTGACCTCGGCCCGCGCGAAGCGGATGTAGAAGGGAAGATTGATGATCGCGGTTGCGATCACGATGTTCTCGATGCGGTTGCCGAGCGCGGCGACCATCGCCATCGCCAGCACGAACAACGGAAACGCCATCATCACGTCGACGAAGCGGCCGACCGCGCGATCGAGCTTGCCGCCCGCATAGCCGCAGAACGCGCCGACGACGGCGCCGATCAGGAAGGAGATGCCGACCGCGGAGATCGCGATTGCAAGATCGAGCCCAGCTGCGACGATGAGGCGGCTGAACACGTCGCGGCCGAGCTGGTCAGTGCCGGCGAGATGAGCCGCGCTCGGCGGCAACAGCGCCTCCGAGACATTGGAGACCACGGGATCGTAAGGAACGATCCAGGGGCCGAAGATCGCAACCAGGACGAACAGGGCGACGCCAGCCGCGGCAACGGCCGTGAGCGGATTGCCTCGCAAAATCCAGACCGAATGACGGAGCGTTGCGCTGGTCATCCGATCGACACCCTGGGATCGGCGATGCCGTAGCAGATGTCGACCACCAGATTGACCACCACGAACAGGCTGGCCATCAGCAGCACGAAACCTTGCACCGGCGCATAGTCGGACGACAGCAGCGCATCGAGCGCGTAGGACGCAACGCCCGGCCAGGAGAACACCTTCTCCACCAGCACATTGGCGCCGAGCATGGTCGAGAACACGATGCCTGCGATAGTGATGACGGGCAGGATCGCGTTCCTCAACGCATAGGTGACCACGACCTTGTGCCAGGACAATCCAACCGAGCGCGCGGTGCGCACGAAATCGCTGCCGAGCGACACCAGCATCGAGGCGCGCGTGATCCGCGCCAGCGGCGCGATCACGAACAGGGCCATGCTCACCGCCGGCAGGATCAGCTGCTTGCAGGCCGCCCACCAGCCCTCAAAATCTCCAGCCAGCAGAAAGTCGATCAGCAGGAAACCAGTACGCTGCGGCGGCACCGACGCGAAGACGTCAATCCGCCCGGTCGGATCAGGCGCGAGCCCGAGCAGATAGTAGAAGACGTAGATCAGCAGCAAGCCTGAGACAAAGGTCGGTACGCAGACGCCAAGCGCGCAGAACAGCCGCACGCCGTGATCGACCGCCGATCCCGGCCGCAGCGCCGCGACCACGCCCAGCGGCACCGCCGCGACCAGCGCGATCAACAGCGCCGTGAAGGTAAGCTCGAGCGAGGCCGGCAGCCGCTCACGCAGATCCTTGAGCACCGGTTGTCCCGTCATCATGGAGCGGCCGAGATTGCCGCGACCGATGTCGGAGAGATAGAACACGAGCTGCTCCGGCACTGACTTGTCGAGCCCCATCTGCTTGCGGATCAGCTCGATCTCCTCCTTGCCGGCATTGGGCCCCGAGGCAAAGAACACCGCGGGGTCGCCGGGCAGCACGCGCATCAAGAGAAAGGTGAAGACCAGCACACCGAACAGCGCCGGCAGCGACGACAAAAGCCGCCTGCCCGCCCGCACCATCGTTGCGCCAAGACCGGTCTTCACCATTCGGAGCTCCCCGCCTTCGACGCTATCACTTGCGGCTGACGTCGCGATAGTCGACCTGGCGGTGGAACTCGTAGGTGTAGCCCTCGACCGACGGCGCCATCACCGCATCCTGGTTCGGCTGCCACAGCATGATCTGCGGCATCAAATCGACGTGCATCGCGTTGAGCTTGCGGCCGGCTTCCTCGTACTTGGCTTTATCCGGCTCGAAGCGGGCTTCCTGCGCGATCGCGGCCAGATCGGGATTGTTGATCGAGCTGTAATTCCAGCGCTGATTGCCGGTGTAGAAATTGCGGTAGAAGTAATCGGTCGAGGGTAGCCAGGCGACGATGCCTTCGGTGTAGAAGGGAAGCTTCTTCTCGTTGATCTGCGTCGACATCTGCGCATCCGGCAGCTTCTGGATATCGACCTTGATGCCGATCTTGCCGAGCGACTCTTTCACCAGCGCAGCCATTGGCTCCGCAGTCGATGACTGGCCGACGTTGAAGCTGAAGGTGGTCGAAAAACCCTCGGGGAGACCGGCGGCCTTGAGATATTCGCGAGCCTTGTCGAGGTCGAGCTTCACCGGCTGCTGGAACGGATAGATGCCGTTCGCCGGTTTTCCATCTGCCCAGGTCGCGCCGAACAGCGGCGAGCCGCGGCCGAACAGGGCGGCCTTGAACATGTCGTCATAGGGCAGCGCGTAAGCGATGGCGCGACGGACGTTGGCGTTATCGAACGGCGGCATCTGGTTGTTCATCGAGACGAAGGTGATCGCATTGTATTGCGGCGTCGAGACCACCTTGAGCTTGCCCTTGGCCTCGAGCGACTGCACGTCGCTGGCCTGGAGATCGACGACGAGGTCGGCATCGCCGCGCTCGACGAGGTTGGCGCGGGTCGCCGGCTCCGGCACCGACTGCACGATCACGCGCTTGAAGAACGCCGGCTTGTTGGCCGTTGCGCGATTCCAGCTCTCGTCCCGCTTGAGAATCACCTGCTCGCCGGGCTTGAACGTCTCGACAATGTAAGCGCCGCTGCCCGCGGTGTGCTCCTTCAGCCATGCTGTCGCCCAGGGATCATCAGCAGTCGCGTGCTCCTTGGCGACCTTCGAGTTGATGATCAAGGGATAGACGGTGGCGAGATTCGGCAGCGCAAGTTTGTCGGGTTTTGGCAGCGTCACCTCGATGGTGAGCGGATCGATGACCTTGAACTGGTCAGCCGACGTGAGCGAACCCGTGAGCAGCTGCGCCTTGCCGAGGATCGGCGCGGTGACGCAGCGATCGAGCGACCATTTCACGTCCTCGGCGGTGACAGGCGAGCCATCCTGGAACTTTGCGTCCTTGCGCAGGCGGAAAGTCAGCTTCAGACCATCAGGGCTGACGTCGTAGGATTCGGCGAGCTCGCCCGTGATCGTGTCGAGATCGAACACCCATTTGCCGTTGAGCTGCTTGCGGCCGAACGCCACCAGCCGGTCATAGGTGCTCATGCTCAGCGCGAAGGACTCGCGGGTCGATCCGGGGATGTTGGGATCGAGTGTGTTGACCGACGAGCCCGTGACATAGCGCAACGTCTCCGCCCGGGTTTGGGCCTGCGAAGGCGCGGCGGCGATGAGCAACAGCGCAGTGGTGGCGAGGACCGAGGCCGCGGGCCTGAAAGACACAAAACGCATTGGTTTTTCCCTGAATTTCGACAAGAACCGCCAGCAAGGCAGGTTAAGAAAGAAGCAAGTTGCGCGCCAGTCTCATGGGGCTTTTTGGGGGACGCTTCGTCGCGGCGGCGCATGGATGATCACCGAAAATCCCCCATTTTTCGCGCAGGCCGCGTGACTACGGCCTGCGGCACGTCATAGGCGCTAAGCGAGGCCCAATGACGCGCGATATCCGCGCGAAACAGCCCGCGCGTCAGGCCATTCACCAGCTTCGGCACGGCCGTCGTCATCGCATTGATCGACGATCCCGACGGACCAAAACTCATGGTGGAGGCGATGGCGAAGAGATGGATGTCCTGGATCCACGGAGTCTCACCCGGCACGCGCTCGGTGAAGGCGTAATCGTCGGCGAGATAGGGAAAGCGGCCGAGCCGCGCGTTGCGCTCGCTTTCGGGCGGCTGGTAGCGGTCGGCCCAGCTCGCGATGTTGGCGGCAAATTTTGAGAGTTCGCCGCGGCCGGCAAAGTTCATATCGATGCCGGTGCCACAGATGACGAAATCCGCGACGACGGCGCCGCGCGGTGTTTGCAATTCAACGCCATCAGCCGTCTGACGCGCGCCTTCAAGCGGAGCGCCTTCGTGCAATGTGAAATTGGCGTGACGCGCGCAGCGATCGTAAGTCGGCTGCGGAAAGCCTTCGCGCATTTCGAGGATGGTGCGCATGAAGCGCCAGCGCCAGGCATCGTCGAGATCGCTGAGATGGCGCAGGAAGCCGCGAAAGGTCAGCCAGCGATAGGGCTGGATCACCTGGATTTTCGCGCGGCGGCACAGCAGGTGGACTTCCGCCGCGCCCGCCTCCAGCGCTGTCGCCGCATTGTCGAAGGCGGAAGCACCGGCGCCGATCACGGCGACGCGCTTGCCGCGGAGATTTTCGAAATCGATATCGTCCGCGACGGTTGCGACCGAGCTCTCTGGCAGAGCGCGCAGCGGCTCCGGAATCATCCAGTCGCCCATGCCCTCCTGCCCTGTCGCCAGCACGATCTTGCGCGCGTAAAGGGTCTCGATGGCATTAGCGCGCTTCACGCGCGCGGCGAGCAGGCCATCGATCGAAGGCGAAATCTCCAAGAGCTCACAGCCGTTGCGCACGGGCAAATCGATCGTGCGGCGCAGCCAGAGCAGATACTCCGCCCAATGCTCGCGTGCGATCAGATTCAGCGTCTGCCAGTTCTCCTTGCCGAAGCGGGCTTCGTGCCACGACTGGTAGGTCAGGCTCGGAATATCGAGGTCCGGCCCCGTATAATCCTTTGGGCTGCGCAGCGTCGGCATGCGGGCGTAGGTGAGCCACGGGCCCTCCTTGCCCTCCTCGGCCTTGTCGAGCAGCAGGATGTTGCTGACGCGGGAACGCAGCAGGCCGAAGCCGATGGCGATGCCGGACTGGCCGGCGCCAACGACAAGCACATCCAGCGCGGGCTTGCCGTCGGTTCCAATCTTCGGTTCGAGCCACGCGGCGCCGGGATGCGCGATCATGGCGAGATCGGCGCGAATATCGGCTTCAAGCTCCGTCAGCGCGTCACTCATGCCGCGAGCCAGCCTCCGTCGACCACCATCACAGTGCCGGTCGTGAACGAGGACGCATCGCTGGCGAGATGCAGCGCGGTCTGCGCGATCTCCTCGGCCTCGCCGAACCGCTTCATGGCGTGGCGATTGCGGGAGGCTTCGCGCACTTCCTCCGAATTGGTATGGCGAGCAAAGCTGCGGCGAAGCATCGGCGTGTCGATCGCGCCGGGTGCGATCGCGTTGACGCGAATGCCGTCGGTGGCGAAATCCACCGCCATCGTTCGCGTCAGACTGACGATGGCGCCCTTGGCGGCGATATAGGCGCTGTTGCCCTTGCCGCCGGCGAGCGCAAGCTGCGATGCCAGCGTGATGATCGAGCCGCTGTTCTGCCGCTGCATCTGAGGCACGGCGGCCCGCGCCCACAGCCAGGTGCCGCCGACATTGGCGCGGAACACGGCGTCCCAGTCTTCCAAGCTCGTCGTCAGCACCGTGCCGCCGCAGGAGAAGCCGGCGGCGGTCATCAGAATGTCGAGACGGCGGTGACGCCCCACGACATCGCTGACAACAGTCTCTGCGAAACCGGCATCGCCGACGTCGCCGACATGCGTCGTTGCCTCCCCCACTAGGCTCAGCGTCTCCTGAAGACCCGCAGCGTCGCGATCGACGAGGACGACACGCGCGCCCTCCTCCACAAACAGTTTTGCACTGGCGCGGCCGATGCCTGAAGCTGCTCCCGTGATGATGGCCGTGCGCCCCTGCAGCCGCATGTCAGATCCACTCCTTGTGCTGCGTCAGCCAGGCGCTCATCGCGGCGGCGGACTCGGCGCAGCCGAACCGCGCGCGCCAGCCGAACTCATCCGCCATCCGCGTCACCGACAGCGGCGCGCGATAGGGTCCATGCAGCTTGATGACGGTCTTCTCGCCGGGCCCCGCGAGCCGGCATTGCAGGCCGGGATTTAATGCCGCAAACGCCTCGCCCCATTGCAGCGCCGGCCATAGCCCGCCGCTGGAGATGTTGTAGAGCCGATGGCGCGGCCGCTCGGCTTCGATCAACATCGCCACGGCTTCAGCCGCATCCGGCGCATAGATCCAGTCCCGTAAGCCCGGTTCAGGCATGACCGCCGCCTCGCCGCGCGCGAACGCGGCCAGAATCTGGAACTGGAGGCTTGGCGTATCGCGTACGAAGCTCGGTCGCTCCCACGGGCCGAATAGGGCGCTCAAGCGCACGCTCAGGAAATCACCGCCAAAGAGTTCGGCATGGCGCGCGACGGAGCGCTCCGAGGTGAACTTGCTGATGGCATAGAACGAGACGGGATCGCAGGCCGTGTCCTCGTCCAAAATCTCGACCCGCGCACCCGCGGCGCCGTAAGCTGATGCTGACGAGAGATTGACGACGCGGCGGACCCCATGGCGGATCGCCGCGAGCAGGATCGGAATTTGCGCCATCACGTTGATCTCGAGAACGCGCGCAGTCGAGGCACGCTCGAGTTCATCGCCGGCGGTGACTGCGGCACCCAGCACGATCGCATCGCAGCCCTCCGCGATGAGAGCCTCGATGGTGTCTGCGTCGGTGATGTCGCCCTGCACGGCTTTGTGCCGCGCGCCGTAATCAGCCAGACATCGCCGCGCGGATGGCGGCAACTCTGCACGGTCATACAGCGTCACGTCGTGCCCGCGCGCGAGCAGCGCCTCCGCAACATTGAGACCGACAAACCCCGTGCCGCCGAAGATGACGATCTTCATCGCGCGCAATCCACCATCACAGCAGTTTTGCTCCAAAATTCCGCTCGGGATCCATGTCGGCCACAAGCCGGCCGGTCGGCTTGGCCGCCTCGCCGCCGCTGCGGGCCAGGAATTTTCCGCTGCCGGCACTCGCGAGACATTTGTCGCCGTCGATGATGACGCGGCCGCGCGACAGCACCTGCAACGGCCAGCCCTTCAGCTTGCGGCCCGCGAACGGCGTGTAGCCGGTGAGATCGTGCATCATCTCGTCGGCGATCACGGTCTCGCGGTTGGGATCCCAGATCGCGATATCGGCGTCCGCTCCGACCGCGATCGAGCCCTTGCGCGGATGCAGATTGTAGATCTTTGCGGGCGCGGTCGACGTCAGCTCGACGAATTTTTCGAGACCCAGCCGCCCCTTCGACACCATCGCGTCGAACAGCAGCGGCAGCCGCAGCTCCAGTCCGGGAAGACCGTTCGCGACCTGCTTGAAGTTCGGGTTGGGCCCGGCGCGCAGCTTGCCGGTTTCGTCGTAGCGATACGGCGCATGGTCCGACGAGATGGTCTGGAGATCGCCAAGCGACAGCGCCTGCCACAGCGCCTCCTGATCGGCATGCGTGCGCGGCGGCGGACTGCACATCCACTTGGCGCCTTCCGCGCCGGGCTTGTCGAGATCGTTTGCGGTGAGGAAGAGGTATTGTGGACAGGTCTCGGCAAACACCTTCAACCCCTGCCCACGCGCGTCCCGGATCACCTTGGCGCCTTCGGCGGTCGAGACATGGAAGATCATGATCGGCTGGTCGATCAGCGCCGCCATACCGATCAGCCGGGTGAAGGCCTCGGCCTCCGATACGCGCGCGTGGCTGACGGCGTGGTATTTCGGCATCGTGTAGCCGCGCGCGAGCAGCCGCTTCACCATCCAGGCGATGATGCCGTGATTTTCGGCATGGGCGCACAACATCGCACCGGACTGGCGCGCAGCGAGCAGGATGTCGAGCAGCGGTTCGTCATCCACCTTGAGCCGGTCATAGGTCATGAAGATCTTGATCGACGCGTGTCCCTGCTTCACCAGCGCGGGAATGTGCTCCTCGACCGTCTCCCTGGTCGCATCCGCAACGATCATGTGAAAGGCGTAATCGATCACGGCGCCCTTCTTGGCGAGCGTGTGATAGTCCTCGACCACCTGCGGCAGCTTCATGCCGACATGCTGCGCGGCGAACGGGATCACCGTGGTGGTGCCGCCGAAAGCAGCTGAGACGGTCGCGCTTTCAAAAGTGTCGGCATTCATGATGCCGGCCGCCGAGAGCTGCTCGATATGGGCGTGGCTGTCGACACCGCCGGGCAGCACCAGCTTGCCGCGCGCATCGATCTCGCGCTTGGCCGCCGGGAGCCCGCGGCCGATCGCCGCGATGGTCTCGCCGGAGATGGCGACATCGGCCTCGAACACATCGCTCGTGGTCGCGACGCGGCCGCCGCGGATGATCAGGTCGTAAACTGGTTCAGTCATGAGGCACTCCGTGATAGCCTAGAGCCAAGTGATCGCCATTTCTGGGGAATACCACCATGGCCCGGCCGCGCATTCTTATCATCAATCCGAACTCCAACCCTGCGGTCACGCAAGGGCTGGAGGAAGCCTTGAAGCCGCTCGGCTTCGAGGGCGGGCCGGAACTCGTCTGCCAGTCGCTGGCCGAGGGTCCGTTCGGCATTGAAAGCCAGGCGGATGTCGACGGCGTTGCGATGCCACTGCGAAAGCTGGTCGAAGGCGACAACAGTTTTGCCGCCTTCGTCATCGCCTGCTACAGCGATCCCGGGCTTCAGGTCTGCCGCGAAGGCACCGAGAGGCCCGTGTTCGGCATCGCCGAGTGCGGCGTGCTGACGGCGCTGGCGCGCGCCGAGACTTTTGGCGTCATTGCCATCGCCCAGCGCTCGATCCCGCGCCACATGCGATACCTGCGCCAGATGGGGCTGACCGATCGCCTCGCCGGCGAACGTCCCCTTAACATGAGCGTTGCGGAAACCGCCTCGGGCGAAGGCACGCTGGCCGAAATGATCGAGGTCGGCCGCGCGCTGCGCGACGAGGACGGCGCCCGCGCCATCGTGATGGGCTGCGCCGGCATGGCGCGGCATCGCCGACCGCTCGAAGACGCGCTCGGCATCGCCGTGATCGACCCGACACAGGCGGCCGTCACCATGGCGCTGGGTACGGTGCAGTTCTCGGCTCACTAGGCGTCCTTCAGCTCTTTGGCGTCCTGGCGCGTGAGCCATTGCGCATGGCTCTCGCGCGACAGCGCAAACGTGTCCCGCTGCGTCGTGTAGAGATTGCCGAACATGCGGCCGATCGGCCGATAGGCGTCGAGATCCACATACATGTTGGCCTCGTCGACCAGACCCTCGCGGGCGTGAACCCGCAAGACCTCACCGACCAGCAATTCGCGATCGGGCGAGAAATTCAGCACGACATGGCGGCGGCATTCGAGCGCGAACGGCGCGGCAGCGAGCCGCGGCACCTTCACATCGACCGAGGGAAGCGTCGCCAGCCCGGTCGCAGTGACCTCGCTGTCGCCGGACGGGAAATCAATCGCGCAGTCGTTCATCGACGCTGACAGCGCCTCGTCGACCATGTGCACCACGAACTCGCCGTCGCGATGGATGTTGCGGGTGGTGTCCTTTGGGCTGCGATCCGGCTTGTGCTGAAGTCCCAGCACGATCAGCGCCGGGCTCTCGGAGAAGACGTTGAAGAAGCTGAACGGCGCGGCGTTCACCGCGCCGTTCTCGTCCAGCGTCGTCACCAGCGCAATCGGTCGCGGCACCACCACGCCGCAGAGCAGCTTGTAGCGGTCGCGCGGGTCCAGCTCGCGCAGGGAGATGCCTTTATCCGCCATCGGCGTCACTTCTCCGGCGGCGGCACTGCGCCGGTCTGGCTGGTGATCAGGCCGTAATGCTCGATGCGGCGGTGCTGCGCAAAATTGAAGATCGTGGTCTTGCCGAAAATGGTGGCGTCGAGGTCGCAAGCGTGAACCAGAACCTCGTCCTCTTCCGTCTTGGCCTCTGCGACAATCTCGCCATTGGGATCGACGATCAGGCTGCCGCCGAATAGCGGGTGGCCATCCTCGTTGCCGGCCTTGGCGACCGCAACGACCCAGGTCGCGTTCTGGTAAGCGCCGGCTTGCACCGAGAGACGATTGTGGAACAGGCGCTTCTCGACGCCCTCCTCGCTCTTTTCGGCATTCACCGACGGCGTGTTGTAGCCGATCAACACCATCTCGACGCCCTGCAAGCCCATGACGCGATAGGTCTCGGGCCAGCGGCGGTCGTTGCAGATGGCCATGCCGATGATGCCGCCGAGTTCGCGCCAGACCTTGAAGCCGAGATCGCCCGGCTCGAAATAGCGCTTTTCCAGATGCTGGTGCGAACGCTTGGTGTCGTACTCCACATGGCCGGGCAAATGGACCTTGCGATATTTGCCGACGATCTTGCCGGACTTGTCGGTGAGGATTGCGGTGTTGAAGTGATGGCCGTCGGGCGTCAGCTCGGCATAGCCGAAATTCATCGCCATCTGATGCTGCGCCGCGCGCTCGAACAGCGGTTTTGTCGCAGCGCCCGGCATCTCGCGCTCGAACCAGGTGTCGAACTCGGCCCGATCCTCCGAATACCAGCGCGGGAAGAACGTGGTCAGCGCCAACTCGGGATAGACGATCAGGTCGGCGCCCTTGGCCTTGGCTTCGTCCATCAGCGCGATCATGCGCTTGACCACGGCCTCGCGGCTATCGGCCTTCTGGATCGGGCCCATCTGGGCGGCGGCGACATTGACGATACGCATCAGCGAGTTCCTGATTTCTGGGCGAGGCTGGGGACGGCAGCTTCTGGGATGTGTCGGCGCGCGCAGCATAACGCGGTCTTGCGCCGGTTTTCCAGCCAAGCAGCTTTCATGCCGTCCGCCCCCATTCGGCGTCCTGCAAAACCCGCCAGTTGATCTTGTTGCTCGCGGTCCGCGGCAGCTCGTCGACGAAAACGACCGCGCGCGGCGCCTTGTAGCTCGCCATCGCGCCGCGCGCCCAGCTCACGATTTCGTCCGGCGATGTCGTTGCACGCGCGGCATCGTCCAGCACCACCAGCGCCTTGACGGTTTCGCCGCGATAATTGTCCGGCGCCGAGACGATGCAGCACTCCCGGATGGCGCGGTTCTGGTACATCGCGGCCTCTACCTCGGCCGGCCATACCTTGAAGCCGCTGACATTGATCATCCGCTTCAGGCGATCAACCGCGAAGAAATATCCGTCAGCATCGCGATAGCCGAGATCGCCGGTGCGCAGGAACCGTTTCCCCGAGAGTTTTATGAAGGATTCGGCATTGGCCTGTGGCCTGTTCCAATAGCCTTGCAGCACCTGCGGCCCGTGCACGACGATTTCGCCGACGACATTGTCGCCGAGCTCGGTCAGGGTTTCGGGATCGACGACCCGCGCATCGGTCTCGTGCACGGCAATGCCGAGGCATTGCCGCTTGGGCGCAGCCATCGGGTTGAGATGCGTCGGCGACATCGTCTCGGTCATGCCGTAGCCCTCGACGAAATCGAGACCGAAGCGGCCTTTAAGACGCTCGGCCACCGCGGTCGGCATTGCCGCGCCGCCGCCGGTCAGCACCTTGAGTTTTGCAAAGCACCGGTCGCGGAACCTGGCACTCGCGAGCACGTCGACGATCATGGTGGGCGCTGCGTTCCAAAAAGAGACGCCATAAGTCTCGAACAGATCGGGCAGCAGATCCTTGTCCCAGCGCGCCATCAGCAGCAGCGTCGCGCCGGTGACAACAGCGGCATTCATCGAGCCCTGCATGCCCGCGACATGGAACAGCGGCATGAAGCCGGTCATCACATCGTCGCCGTCCAGCCCGTACCAGCGCGCCTGCAACACGGCAGTGAACAGCGCGCTGCGATGGGTATGCATGCACGCCTTGGGCTTTCCCGTTGTCCCAGAGGTGTAGGGCAGGATCATGAGATCGTCCGGGCCCGCACGCATCGCCGCGGGTGCCAAACCCTGCGCGATCGCAGATGACCAGGAATGCCAGCCTGGCGATGACGGCACGTCCGACGGCGCTTCGGTGACGCATGAAGGCAGCGTATAGGGCGTGGCATCAGGGACCTCGTCGCGATATTGCGCGACGATCGCATGCGTGATGGCTTCGCCTGTCAGCGGGGCAAATATGTCGTTCAGCTCACTGCCGATGATCGCGACCTTCGCACCGCTGTCTTCGGCGAGATACGCAATCTCGGCGGTCTTGTTCATGGGATTGACGGGGACGATCACGGCATCCGCTCGCATCACCGCATAATAAGCGATGACATATTGGGGCGAGTTCTGAAGCGCGATCATGACGCGGTCGCCGCGCTTCACGCTGCAAGCATGCTGCAGGAAGCCGGCCATAGCGTCGACGCGCTCACGTAACTCCGCATAGCTCAGGCTCGCGCCGTAAAACACCGTCGCCGGATGCGACGGCCGATCGCGCGCCGCACGGACCAACGCGTCGTATAGCGTCCCCTCCGGCATCGCGAGATGCCAGGGCTCATCTGCCGGCCAGGCCGGCGAACGACGGGATGCTGCGTCGTCCGCGCTCACCCGTGCTCCGCGTCGGCGATATCGAGGCCGTGGTCGAGCGCATCCAGCAGCAGCGTCGCTTCCCGCTCGGAGATCACCAGTGGCGGCGCCAGGAATAGCGAGGTCTGCTCGCCGCTGGTGCCGATCACCGCGCCGGCTTCCAGCGCACGCTCCGCGACGCGCGAGGCGATCGGCACCTCAGTGGTGTCGGCACGCCAGGTGCGCCAGTCCGGGCCGTGCAGCTCCACCGTCCAGTGCAGCCCCTGCCCCGCCACGCGCTGCACGCTCGGATGCTTTTGCGCGATCGCGAGCAGGCGACGTGTGAACAGCCTTTCGAGCTTTTGGACATGCTCGAGAATCTTGTCGTCGGTGATGACCCTCAGATAAGCGCTGACCGCGGCCATGCTGATGGGATGGCCGCGCAGCGTGCCGTAGTTCTGCCAGCTCGAACCCCTGAGCCGCTCGACGATGTCTTTCGACACCACCACCGCAGCGACAGCCGCCGCACCGCCGCCGAGCGACTTTCCGAGCGTGACGATGTCGGGGCGGCTTTCGGCGCCCTGGAACGCGAACCAGCGTCCCGCGCGGCCTGCGCCGGTCACGACCTCGTCCGCGATCCAGTACGAGCCTGCCTGCCGTGCGCACCGTGCCACCTCGTCCTGATAGGCGCCGTCGTAATAGATGCCGCCTTGCGTGTAATCGATGATCGTCGCCGCGGTGTCCGAGAGCAGCCGCCCGGCATCCGCCAGATATTCGCTCGGCGGGCTGTTGTTGGCCGGCGCACCATAGATCCCACCATCAGGCGCGGGCAAAACTCGCACTGGCGCCATCGGAGCCGGCAGCTTCGAACCACCCGCGTGCACCGCGAGCCCGCCATGCCATTGCGGCTGCACGGTCATGCTGCGCGACAGTCCGGTGATGCCGTGATAGGCGCGCTCGCGCGTCGCCAATGCAGAGCGCTGCGTCAGCGCCTGGCACAGCGACAGCGCCATATCGTTGGCCTCGCTGCCGCTGATGCAGAAGCGGACAGCACCGACCCAATCCTCTTCACCTTTGAAGGCGGTGGACATCAGATCGTCCGCGGCCTGCTCGCGTCCGACCCAGGTCCAGCCTTCGTTCACGACGGGCGTATCGGCCGCGCGGCGGATTGCTTCCACCATCGCGGGATGGCGATGGCCGAGCCCGCCGCCGGTGTTGCTGCCGTCGATCAGTTTGCGGCCATCCGACAAATGGAAATAGACGCCCTCGCCGCCGACCACGGCCATGGGCGCAGCTTCGCCCGCATTCAGTCCGGTTCGCAACAATTTGCTCATCGCGGGTCCCCTCACTCTGCGGCCACGGCGCCGTAGCCACCGCCGCCGCACATCTCGATGGTGACGAGATCGTCTTGCTGCAACACCAGGTTCGACTTGCCGTCGATCGCAACATTGGCACCCTGCCTGACAAGCGAGATGCGGCAGGCCTTGCCGGGCAAGCCGCCCTGCATGCCGAACGGCGCAATTACCATGCGCTCGATGCAAGTGGTCAGGTGCATCGACGGCGCCAGGATGCGGTAGGTGCGAACGGAGCCGTCGCCGCCGCGATGCGCCCCCGCGCCGCCGGAATTCCAGCGAATGGCCTGCTGCTCGAGGCGGATCGCGTAGCTCGCCTCGATCACCTCGACCGGCGTGTTCGAGGTATTTGAGAGATGCACCCGGGTCGCCGACATGCCGGCCCGATCGTGCCGCGCGCCCTCGCCGCCACCGTGGACCTCGTAGAGCATCTTCCAGGAGCCGTTTGGCCGCGGCTCGGCAAAAAATAAGACGCCGGCGGTGGTCGCGCCGCCAGCCGACAGGCGTTCGGGAATGGTGTCCTGCATCGCACGAAAAATCGCATCGACGATGCGCATCGACGTCTCGTGGTTTCCGGCGGCAACGGAGGCCATCCAGCCCGGCTCCAGGATCGAGCCCGGGCGCGTGATGATGGTCAGCGGCCGCAGCGCACCCGCATTCTGATGCATGTCGCGCCCGCTCATGATGCGCGCGGCATAGGCGACAGCCGAGCGCGCCATGAATGGCGTGGTATTGCAGAAATTCGAGACGCGGTCGCAGCTTCCCGAAAGATCGAAGGTCGCTTCATCACCCGCGATGGTGATCTTGACATGGATGCGCGCGGGCGCGTCGTTCACGCTGCCGTCGTCGAGATGATCCTCGCCCTCATAGACGCCGTCCGGCAGCGCGCGGATCGCTTCGCGCATCTCGATTTCGGAGAGATCGTGCAGGCGCGACTGCGTCGCTGTGAAGATCGCCTTGCCATGCTCGCGGCAGAGTTCGACGATACGCTTCTCGCCAGCTTTCGTCGCCGCGATCTGCGCCAGAAGATCACCCTCGCAGGATTCAGGGTCGCGAACATTGGCCTTGAGCAGTTGCACGATCGGCGTATTGACGCCGGCCGCGGTCGCGATCAGCACCGGCGGAATCCGCATCGCCTCCTGGAAGGTGTCGATCGCCTTGGCGAAATAGCTGCCGGGCCAGGTGCCGCCGATATCGGGCCAGTGCGCGAGGCTGACCGCGAACGCCACGATGTCGCCGTCGACGAACACGGGCCGCACCACCTTGACATCGTTGAGATGATTGCCGCCGAGCGCGCCGACATTGTAGATCACCACGTCGCCGTCATTCAGGCTGTCGCGCGGCACGACCTTCAGCAGTTCGGGAATGGTGTAGGCCATCGCGCCGAGATGGATCGGGATGTCGCGGCCCTGCCCGACCAGACCGCCGTGACCATCCGTGATCGCCGACGACAAATCGCCAGCCTCGCGCAACAGCGGCGAGCGCGCTGAGCGTGTCATGACCAGGCTCATTTCCTCGGCCGCGGCCGAGAGCCCGTGCCTGATGACTTCGACGACAAACGGATCGAGCTTCATGCCGCCCTCCGCGTCAGGAACAGATTGCCTGAGACATCCGGTTTGGCTTGCCAGCCGGGCGGCACCACCACGGTGGACCATGCGTCCTCGATGATGGCGGGGCCGCTGACGATGTCGGTCAACGAGGCGCGATCGATGATCGCGGTAGCTGCATCGTGGAGGCCATCGAACGAGCAGATGCGCTTGCCGGTGGAAACCGATCTCACCGCAGTCGCCGGCCGGCCGACGACGGTCGTCGATGGGCGGCGTGCCTGCACGCGCACGGATTCGATGACGCAGGGCTCGCTGGTCGCATAGCCGAACAGCTCGTGATGCCTTGCCAAAAAGCCCTTCTTCAGCAGCGCCACATCAAGCGGCAGGGTGAAGGGCACCGGAATGGCATCGTTCTGCGCAGCATAACGCATCAGCGCAACGAGCTCGACCTGGATCTCGGCCTGTGCAACGCCGTTGGCGATCAGCGGCGCGGAGGCATCGTCGATCAGCGTCACGATTCGTTCCGATACCCGGGCGAGATCGATGCCGTCGAGGGCGGCGCGAAGAGTCTGCTGCTGGAGGAAGCTGAAATCGGCGGTGAGACAACCCAGCGCCGAGAACGCGCTCGACGCGCTGGGCACGACGACCTCTGCGATACCGTAGAGATCGGCAAGACCTGCGGCATGCATCGGACCGCCGCCGCCGAACGCGAGCAGCGTGCAATCGCGGCCGTCGACGCCGCGTTCGACCGTGACGCGGCGCAGCGCGCGGGCCATGGTCGCGTTGGCGACCTTGATGATGCCGAGCGCGGTTTCGGTCAGGCTCAGCCCCAACGCCCGCGCGATCGGCTCGATCACGCGCTTGGCTGCGTCGATGTCGATGCCGATGCGATCGCCAAGTTTCGTCTCGGGATTGAGATAGCCGAGCACGGCATTGGCATCGGTAATGGTCGGTTTGGTGCCGCCGCGGCCATAGCAGGCCGGGCCCGGCTCGGAGCCTGCGCTCTCCGGTCCGACCGTGAGGCCGCCGGGACCATTGCGAACGATCGATCCGCCGCCTGCCCCGATCGAATGAACCGCAAGCATCGGCTGGCGCAGCGGCTTGTCGCCGAGCATGCGGCCGTCGGTCATCTCGGCCTGGCCGTCGACGATCAGGCAGACATCCGTCGTGGTGCCGCCCATGTCGAAGGTCAACATGCGCGATGTACCGAGCTGACGCGCGATGCTGACGGAGGCCGAGACGCCGGCGGCCGGGCCCGACATCGCCATCACCAGTGGCCGCCGTTTCACGGCCGAGATCGGGATCATGGCGCCGGCCGAATGAAAAACCTGCAAGCCGGGGCCGATCGGCAGCCGCTGCTCCAGCTCGCTGAGATATTCGACCGCGATCGGCATCGCGGCGGCGTTAAAGACGGTCGCCGAGGTCCGCTCGTATTCGCGCGCCTCGGGATTGACCTCATGCGACAGCGAAACGTGGGCGACGACATTCTTGAGGCGCTCGCCCAGCATCTTTTCGTGGACCGGATTGGCATAGGCGTGAAGCAGGGCGACTGCGACGCTCTGAACGCCGGTCTGCTTCAGCCAGACCACCAGACGCTCAATCTCGGCCTCGTCGAGTGCTTTCAGCACCTGCCCCTCGTGATCGAGGCGTTCGGCTAGCCCAAAGCATCGCTCAGGCGGCACCAAAGGCTGTGATTTCGGCGGAATATCGAGGCGATAGAGATCGCGGCGGCGATAGCGCGCGATCTCCAGCACATCGGAAAACCCTTCCGTCGCGACTAGCGCCACCTTCGGCAGCCGGTTCTCGACAATGGCATTGGTCACGCGGGTGGTGCCGTGGACGAAGCGCTTGACCTCGCTCTTGCGCAGGCCCACCGCCTCGATCGCTTCCAGCATCGCCTGTACCGGCGCATCGGGGCGCGACGGCACTTTCGCGATCCGCGCTTCAGCGGAGTCACGCCTGATGGCGATGATGTCGGTGAAGGTGCCACCGATATCGGTGCCGACTTCCCAGTGATTGTCCGAAGAGCTCATGTGCACAGTCAGCTACGGATGACGTCCAGACCGAACGCCGGGTCCTTGCCGTCCATCGCAACATCCAACGCCAAACCGAGACCGCTCATCATGCATCCCCTGTCATGCCACCATGAGCGAGCGTGCGACAGAGCGATGGGCTCGGGATAGGGCCAGACTTGTCGCAAACCGCTAGACCAGCGCGTGCACGCCGCCGCGCGCCGCGCCACCTGCTGCACGTTTTGGAGCAGCGCTGCCTGCGCAGAGTGCACACCGCTCTGCACGAGACACGTGCGGCGCACCACGGAATTTTCCGAGTAAATCGTCAGACTCGCTGCACTGCAATCCGATCGCCTCAAATCGCCTGTCTATTTTGCAGGCGATCGGACGGCAGCGCGGGATAGCCACATGCCTAGGAGCTATGCATACCGGTCGGCTCAGCCTCTCTTTATTGTACGAACAGTAAGAGAGGGTTTCGCCGGTCCCAATGGTGCGTTGCCGCTGCCGATGCAAGCCGCGATTCTCGCAAGCAGCGGCGCGGCATCCTCGACGCGCAGCCGGCCGTAGCCGAACACCAGCCCCTGCCGCGTCGGCGCTTCCAGAAAATTCTGCGACAACGGCTGCACGTGGATACCGGCCTGCTTCAAGGTCGCGGCCGCCTCGCGGTCGCTCATCCGCGCCTGCATCGCGTTGGTGAACAGCGCCACCAGATGCAATCCGGTGACGGCGGGGGACACGGTCAGATCGTCCGGCATCAGCGCCGCGATCGCATCGATCAGCGCCTTTCGCCTGCTGGCATAGATCCGCCGCATCCCGCGCAGATGCCGCAGCAAATGCCCTTCCCGCATGAACTCGGCCAGCGCGAGCTGCCCGATGCCTGACGTATGCACGTCGATGCGCGCGCGGCCCTTCGAAAAGCCGTCGATGAAATGCCGGTTGGCGACCATGTATCCGAGCCGCAGGTTCGGCATCATGATCTTCGAAAAGGTGCCGAAATAGATCACCCGGCCCTCGCGATCGAGCGAGCGCAACGACGCGATCATGCTGTCCTGATGCCTGAACTCCGAATTGTAATCGTCCTCGATCACCCAGACGTCGTTCTTGTTGGCCCAATCCAGCAGCTCGAGACGCCGCTCCAGGCCCATGCTGATGCCGAGCGGATATTGATGCGACGGCGTGACGACGACCAGCTTCGCGCGCGGCGCTCGCCGAATCCCTTCCGAAACGACCAGCCCCTTCTCGTCGACCGGAATCGGGACGAGTTTCGCGCCCGCCGCCGTGAGCGCCCACCGCGCCTCGACGAAGCCGGGCTCCTCGACCCAGACCTCGTCGCCGGGATCGAGGATCATCCGGCTGCAGAAATCCAGTGCGCCTGAGGTGCCCGAGGTGACGACAACCTCTTTCGGCGAACAGACCAGACCGCGCACCGAGCCGAGGAAATTCGCGATCTCGGCACGCAGCCGCGGATGTCCCTCGGGCGGAAGATCAAGGCACTCGTGCTCTCTTGGATTTTGCCAGGTCTGGCGCAGCAGGCGCGACCAGTCCTTGAAAGGAAAGGTCGAGATGTCAGGCGCACCCGGGCTGAACTCCGACGGCCAGTTGGTCTCGTAGTCGAAGGCGAGCAGCGATCGCCAACGCTGCGACATATGCGCAGGCTTGGCCGTAGGCGACCTAGTGGACGGAGGCCCGACACGTGGTGTTGCAACGGACGCCACCATGACGCTGCCACGCGGCGTCGATTCAAGATAGCCCTCGGCATAGAGCAGATCCCAAGCGCTCAGCACCACCGTGCGCGAGCAGCCCAATTCCCGCGCAATCTCGCGCGAGCCCAGGAACTGCGTTCCGGCCGGAAAGGCGCCGCGCAAAACGCCGTCGCGGATATGAGCCGCGATCTGCAAATGCAGCGGCACGGCCGACGTCCGGTCGATATGCATCCCCGCAAGGGAGACGCGCTGGTGCGGCTGACGATCTCTGTCCATCACGTGGAGGCGGCTGTTTGGAACGCGCGGCGATAGCCGCCGGCCTCCCCTCAGGATGGGCTAGAAGCGGATTCGGGTCCAGCCTCCGCCGGATCGGTCACCCCGACCGTGTGGTAGGCGCGGCCGAAATAGATCAGATTGTCGGTGCAGCCGGATCTCTGCAGCGCGACGACCCGGCAGAACAGCACGTCATGCGTGCCGACATTGACGATATCGGTAATCCGGCAGTCGAACGCAGCGGCACTATCGGCCAGCACCGGCGCACCGGTTTCAAGTGTTGACCAATTGGCTGCGGCAAACCGTTCGTCGGCGGGCACCTTGCCGCCGAACAGGCGGGACAATTGCTCGTGCCGGGCCGAAAGCACGTTGACGCACACCACCTTGTTGCGCGTCACGCTGGCATAGGCGGAGGAGCCGCGGTTGATGCAGACCAGAAGCGTCGGCGGATCGTCGGTGACGCTGCACATCGCCGATGCGGTAAATCCGGCGCGGCCCGCGCTGCCGTCGGTCGTCACGATGTTGACGGCGGCACCAAGACAGGCCATCGCGTCACGGTAGTCCTGAGGGGCGACGTCCTGCATCAATGTCCTCACGCCTCGATCGCAGGCGCAGATACGAGTCCGCACAGCACCTGCGCCAGCACGGAGGCGCCGGCCGCGACATGATCGGGCTCGGCCCATTCATGCTCGACGTGGCTCGCCCCGTCGCGGCACGGAATGAAGATCATCGCCGCTGGGCAGATCTTTGCGAGATGGCGGGCGTCGTGACCGGCGGCCGATAGAATGGCCATGGCGGAGTGCCCCTGCTCGCGCGCGGCTTCTGCGATGCTGGCCCGCAGCTGCGGATCGAAAGCGTTCGATGGCGCATCGACGAGCGGCGTCACCGTGACTGTACAAGGCGGGGCGTTCTCCCGGCAGAGAGCCATGATGCGCGCACCGGCGGCATCGAGCACTGCATTGTCAGGGTGGCGTAGATCGATGCTGAAGCTGACACGCGACGGCACCACCGACGGCGCGTTCGGCACGACCGCAATCCGGCCGATAGTGAATTTGATGTCGGCATCGATGGCGCCGATCTCAGCATGGAGCACTGAGGCCATCCGTGCAAAGGCCGCAAGCGCATCCCGCCTCTCTGACTGCGCGAGCGTGCCGGCGTGGCCCTCGGCGCCCTCGACGACCACCTGAAAAGTCTTCTTGCCCTGGATGCCAGTGACCACCCCGATCGTGCAGTCGGCGGCCTCCAGCAGCGGCCCCTGCTCGATGTGCAATTCGAGATAGGCCCCAGTGGCAAAACCGAGCGGCCTGTGCGGCAGATCAGGAAAAGCCTGGTGGAGGCGATCGAGCGCTTCGCCGACACTGACGCCGTCAGCATCGCGCGCGGCGCGGATCGCATCCATATCGCGTTCCCCGGTAAAGGCCTCCGAGCCCATCATGCCCGGGCCGAAGCGCGAGCCTTCCTCATTCATCCAGGCGACAACGATGACGTCGCGCGCGGGCTTGTCGCCCTGCTCGGCGAGCGACACCACAGCCTCCAGCGCCGCCATCACGCCCGCCGCACCGTCGAATTTGCCGCCGGTCGGCTGGCTGTCGAGATGACTGCCAAGGAGAAACGGTGGCGCGGAGCGATCGCGGCCGGCCAGCGTCAAAAACAGGTTTGCCGCCGCATCCGTCGACGGCGTCAAACCCGCTTCAACCGCCCAGCCGATCACGCGGCGCCATGCGGCGATCTCGCCGTCGCTCAGCGCCTGTCGATTGACCCCGCCGGCAGGCGTCTCGCCGATCTCGGCAAGCGACATCAAGCGCGTCCAGAGCCGATCTGCGTTGATCAAGGTGCCCGATCCCATCGACCTACTTCGTGCGCATGATCTGGCCCGGCAACGCGCGCGGATCGCGCGGCAGCCATTGCCCGGCCTCGACCTGGGCGATGAACTCGGCGAGCAGCGCGTTGAACGCCGCGGGTTCTTCCAGATTGAGCGTGTGGCCGGTCTTGGGGAAGACCGAGAGGCCGCAGGCCGGAATGGTCTTCTTCAGGAAGATGCCGGGCTGGAGACAGTGATCGTCCTCGTCGCCGACGACGACCAGTGTCGGCACCATCATTGTTTTCAGGCCGTCTTCGAGATCGTAGAAGGACGGACGCCGTGCCTGGACGCCGCGCATGGTGTTGGCGGCGCCGCGATCGGAATGGGTGGCGAGGCGGTCGGCGAATTCCTGCCAGCCGCGCGGATCCTTGTTCTGGAACTGCACCCGGCTCGCACCGAGCGCGTAGACCTTGGAAAATTCCTTCGCGCCCTGCTTCTCGAAATTGTCGGCAACTTCGAGCGAGACGCCGCGGAAATAGTCCTCGAACTCCTTCTCGCAGCCATAGCCGGCGCCGGCCACCGTCAGCGACGAAGCGCGCTCCGGCGTGCGCAGGCCGAAATGCACCGTGCAGAAGCCGCCCATGGAGAGGCCGACGATGTGTGCCTTCTCGATCTTGAGCGCGTCGAGCACCGCGACCGCGTCGTCCGCCGCAATCGCCTGCGAATAGGCCTCCACACTGTCAGGCACGTCCGACGGCGGATAGCCGCGCGCGGCGTAGCTTATGCAGCGATGGCGCCGGCTGAAATAGCGCAGCTGCGGCTCCCAGCTTTGGTGATTGCCGCCGAACTCGTGGATGAAGAGGATCGGCGTACCCTCGCCGGCCTCTTCGACATGGAGCTTCACCCCATCCTTGGTCGTGATCATCGTCATCGGCATCGTCCCTAGAATTGCGGCGGCAGGTCGTTGAGCGTGCGCGCCTGCGCGACCATGTCCGGCAGCAGCGTGCAGAGCTTTTCGACCCACGCTTGCGGCACCGAGGTGCTGATCTTCACAAAACGGTCGCCGAAGCGCTGGGTGTGATAGGTGCCCTGGCGGATCATGATGCCCTGCCGGCGATAGCACTCGACCAGCGCCTCCGGGCGGATGCCCGCTGCGATGGTCTCCAGCACCAGGAAGTTTCCGTGCGACGGCATGATCGGCAGCTCCAACCCTTCGATTCCCGCCGCCGCCTCCTGGATCATCGCCTTGTTGGACCGGTCGGTGCTGCGGACCTTCTTCATCCACTCGGCCTTGACCGACAGCCCCGCCTGCGCCGCGCGCTGCGCGATGACGCTCGCGCCGAGCACGCTCGTGGAAGTCTGCGCCAGTTCCTCCAACAGATCCGGCGCCGCGACGAGCGCGCCGATCCGCAAGCCCGCAAGGCCGAGCCATTTCGAGAAGCTGGTCGAGACCACCGTGCCTTGCGGCGCGACGAGAAGCGCCGGCGTGTGGCCGTCGGCGAAATCGCGGTAGGTGCAGTCGTGCACCAGCAGCGCACCGCAATCGCGCGCGATCGCGGCAAAGCTCTCGATCTCTTCACGCGTGTAGCGAATGCCGAGCGGATTGTTGGGATCGACCAGATAGATGATCGCCGTGCGCTCGTCGACATTCGCCTTCAACGCTTCCGGCGTCAGGCGGTAGTTGCAGGCGGGATCGTAGATCGGAATCTCGATCACCTCGGCGCCCTGCTGGCGCGCGAACAGGCACGGCCATTTCCAGGTCGGATCGGTCGTGACCAGCGTGGTGCCGGGCTTGCAGCGCGCGCGGCAGATCATCGCAAGCGCATTGACGCCGCCTTCCGTCACCAGCGCTTCTGCGCCTGATGTCCCGAGGTCGGCGACGATCGCGGCGCGCAGCGCCTCGAAGCCGAGCGGCGGGGCATAGGCGTTGAACTCGCCCGCTTCGATCGAGCGCAGCATCGCCTCGCGCACGGCGGGATGGCTCTCGATATGGTTGGTGTTCTGGCCGAGCCAATAGAGCCCCGGCGTCGCCGAGAGCTCGTCGAAATAGCGGTTGCGGACCAGTGCCGCCGATTGCACTCCAGACATTGGCGCCTCAGATCACCGAGCCGCGCGCGGCGATGCCGCCGTCGATCGTCACCACGGTGCCGGTGATGTAGCCGGATCGCGGCGAAGACAGGAACGCGACGAGATCGGCGACTTCTTCCGACGTCGCCGGCCGCTTGCCCGGATATTTGTCGAACAGCTCCTCCCAGCGGCTTTCGTCGCCGAGCATGTCGATCGCCTTGCGCTTCATGATCTTGAGCATGCGGTCCGTGGCAACCGGCCCCGGATTGACGGCGACGACGCGGACGCCGTGATCGAGGCTGCGGCCGCCGAGCGCCTTGGTGAAGGACATCAGCGCCGCATTGCCGGTCGAGCCCGCGATGTAGCTGGCGTCCCAGTTCTCGCCGGAATTGCCGATGATGTTGATGATGACGCCGTCCTTGCCCTTCATGCGCGGATAATAAAGCCGCGACAGCGTGATGTAGCCGAACACCTTGAGATCGAAGCCGCGCCGCCAGGCGGCGTCATCGAGGATTTCCAGCGAGCCGGCGGGGATATCGCCGGCATTGTTGATGAGGATGTCGATATCGCCGACCTCGGCCGCTAGCTTCTCCATCGCAGCCGTGCTCGACAGATCGAGTGCGTGGATGGTGATCTTCACGCCAAAGCGGGATTCGAGCTGCTTCTTGGCCTCGAGCATCGCCTCGCCGTTGCGGGCCGCGAGATGCAAATGGCACCCCTCCGCGGCGAGGAGTTCGGCCACCGCAAGTCCAATTCCTTTCGACGCGCCGGTGATCAGCGCGGTCTTGTTCGTCAGCTTCAGGTCCACACGGGGTCTCCAGAATGCAGGCTAGATATACAAGGTCTAGCAATTTGCATACCAGACGATCCCCCGGGTCATTCGAAGGCGGCCAGGAAGTCCAGCAGGTTGTCGCCGAGCAGGTTGACGTGGTCGCGCATGGCGCTGTGCGCCCGCTCCGGATCGTGCGCCAGGATCGCCTGCATGATCGCCTCGTGCTCGCGGACAGTGTCGGCGATCCGGTTCGGCATCCGTGTCACCCGGCGGCGATACGCCGCCACCTGGTTGCGCAGCTTGCGGGTCTGGTCGGCCAGGAAAATGTTGCGCGAGGCTTCATAGATCGCTTCGTGGAATTCCTGGTTGATGTCGTAGAAGACATCGATGTCGCCGGTTTCGCCTGCGGCCACAAGCCGCTGGTGAACCTCGCCTATTTCAGCGCCCCAGGCCTGAGAGACGCGCCTTGCGGCAAGCCGCGCGCAGAGCCCTTCGAGCTCCGCCATAACCTGGAACATCTCGATCAGCGCCTGTGCCTTGATGCTGCGGACCGTCGCGCCCTGCCGTCCCCGCAGCTCGACCAGATTGTTGGCGGCCATCAGGCGGAACGCCTCCCGCACCGGCGTGCGCGAGACGCCGAAGCGCTGCGCGATCTCCTGCTCGTCGAGCCGGCTGCCCGGCTCCAGATGACCCGCAGCGATCGCCCCTTCGAGCTTCTGCCGCAGGCTCTCCGCCAGCGTCACGCCGGGGCCCGCGCTGAGGGATTCATGCCCATTTTTCACGCGCCTGCCTCCGCCATGTGCACCAACATCCGCCATTATGTTTCTCCGGTATCGATACACGTATACAAAAAGAGCGCTCATCTTCCAGCGAAACGGCCGATTTCGTGCGGAGATGCACGCCGCCGAGACATGTTCGCCGTCGACCTCGCAAGTCTTATGCCTGATTTGCCCGGAGATCGCGCTGGCACACGAGTTGCTAAGAGATTTTAACGCAGCCCCGCTTTCGTATGCGAATGGCCGCCGCCATTATACAAGGACATCCCGGTGCAGGCTGCCCGCCTCCCCCATCCCGGACCGGCTACCGACGCCCCGCAGGCTCAGCCGAAGCCCGAGCCGCTGCTCGAGCTGCGCGCGATCAACAAGACATTCGGCACCGTCGCGGCACTATCGGGACTTCAGGCGACCATCGCCCCCGGCGAGTTCGTCACCGTCGTTGGTCCCAGCGGCTGCGGCAAGAGCACCCTCTTTAACATTGTCGCCGGCCTCGAAGAGCCCGATGCCGGCGGCATCCTGCGCTTCGAGGGCAAGAGCTGTCATGCCGCCGACCTGCTCGGCCGCGTCTCCTTCATGCCGCAGCGCGACCTGCTGTTTCCCTGGCGCAACGTGGTGGACAACGCCATCCTCGCGCTCGAGGTCGAGGGCATGAAGCGCGACCAGGCGCGCGCCAAGGCACTCAAGATGCTGCCCGAGTTCGGCCTCGCCGGCTTCGAGAAGCAATATCCCCATCAATTGTCGGGCGGCATGCGCCAGCGCGTCGCCCTGATGCGCACCTTCCTGTTCGAGCGCGACCTGATGCTGCTCGATGAGCCCTTTGGCGCGCTCGATGCGCTGACGCGGGCGATGATGCAGCGCTGGCTGCTCGACGTCTGGCAGAAATACCGCCGCACCATTCTCTTCATCACCCACGACGTCGACGAAGCCATCTTCCTCGGCGACCGCGTGCTGGTCATGACGGCGCGTCCCGGCGCGGTGAAGCTCGAACAAATCGTCGACCTTCCCCGCCCGCGCCGGCCCGAGATCGTCACCTCCCCTGAATTCATCCGCCTCAAGCGCACGCTGCTCGATGCGATCGAGGAGGAAAGCATGAAATCGTTCCAATCCTCCCTCGCGCAGGAGAAGTCGCAATGAACGCGATGTCGCCGAAAGAGCCGCGCGGCATCGATCCGGCCGAATGGGATGCCCGGATCAAGCTCGCGGCCTGCTATCGCATGGTCGCCAGGCTCGGCATGGACGATCTGATCTACAATCACATCTCCCTGCGCGTGCCCGGCCACGACGATCAGTTCCTGATCAATCCCTATGGATTGCTGTTCGACGAGATCACGGCCTCGAGCCTGGTCAAGATCGATACTGAGGGTAACAAGCTCGACGACACGCCACAGGCCGTCAATGTCGCGGCCTTCGTGATCCATGCCGCGATCCACACGTCGAACCACGACGCGGCCTGCGTGCTGCACACCCATTCCGACGCGAGCGTCGCGGTCTCAGGGCAGGAGAACGGACTGCTGCCGCTCAGCCAGTTCGCAATGCGCTTCTACGACCGGCAGGCTTTCCACGATTACGAAGGCGTCGCCATCGACCTCGACGAGCAGGTCCGCCTGGTGCGCGATCTCGGTCCGCACAAGGTGATGCTGATGCGCAACCACGGCATCCTCACCGTCGGCCGGACGCCGGGCGAAGCCTTCATGCTGCTCTATTATTTCGAGCGCGCCGCGCGGATCCAGCTCCAGATGCAGGCCGCCACAGCTTCCGGCGCCAGGCTGGTGATGCCGCCGCACGAGGTCTGCGAGAAAGCCGCCCGCCAGTTCTGGGAATTGCAGGGCGACATCCTCGTGCCCGGCGAACGCGAATGGCCGGCGCTGATGCGCCAGCTCGACCGCACCGATCCATCCTATCGCAATTGATTTCACCGCCTGGAGTATGACCATGTTGAGCCGACGCCACGCTTTCTCCATCCTCTCCGCGGTCGCACTGGCGACCGGCTCGTTGGTCACGGCTGCGCCCGCCGCCGAATTGCAGAAGGCGAGCCTGCGCCTGAAATGGCTGCCGCAGGCACAGTTTGCCGGCTTCTACGTCGCGGCGGCCAAGGGCTATTACAAGGCCGAAGGGATCGACCTCACCATCAATCCGGGTGGGCCCAACCTGCTCACCGAAAATCTGGTCGCGACCGGCGCCGACACATTCGGCCTGTCGGGCGGCACCGACAGCGTGTTCGCGGCGCGCGACAAAGGACTGCCGATCGTCTGCATCGGCGTGTCCCACCAGATCACGCCCTTCATCTTCGTCACCCGCAAAGATGGTCCGGTGAAGACGATCCAGGACTTCAAGGGTAAGACCGTCACCACCTGGTTCACCGGCGCAAATCACGTGCTCAACGGCATGCTGGCCAAGGAAGGCATCAAGCCGGATGAGTTGAAGATCCAGCCGCAGCAGGTTTCGGTGACGCCCTTCGTCGACGGCAACGTCGACGTGATCACGGCGACCTATTACAACGAGTTCTACACCATCCAGTCGCGCATGCCGAAGGACAGCCTGAAGACCTTCGTCGCCGAGGATTACGGCATCACCTTCCCGCGCGATACGCTGATCACGGCCGAGGCGACCGCCAAGGAGAAGCCGGAGCTGGTCAAGGCGTTTTTGCGCGCTTCGCTGAAGGGCTGGAAGGATGCATTCTCCGATCCCAAGGGCGCCGTCGACACCGTGATGGCCGCAGCGCCGACGCTCGACCGTGCCCAGCAGGAGTTCATGCTCACCGAGGTGAAGCGCCTGATGACGGCGGGTGCGGCGGCAAAGAACGGCATGTTCTGGATCGACGCCGACGCGGTCAAGACCGCTCACGACTTCTTCCTGAAATACGGCGTGATCTCCAAGCCGGTCGATCTCGCTACGGCCTACGATGCCAGCTTCATCCAGAGCATCCCGGCGGCGGACCGGCTGCCGTGAGCAGCCCTGCCGCGACATCGCTTGGTGACGGCCGCGCGGCTGCGCGGTCGGTAATGATGCCGGATTGGCTGCGCAAGCTGATCCGGCTTCTGCTCGGCCTCGCCGTCGCGGCGGTGATCTGGGAAGGCGCGGTGCTGCTGTTCGGCATCCGGCCCTATTATCTGCCGCGCCTCAGCACGATCCTGATGGCAATGGCGGCGACGCCTCGGGCCTACATCGACGGCTTCCTGCGTACGCTTGCCGAGACGCTGATCGGCTTCGCCTCCGGCGGCGCGTTCGGTGTGCTCATGGGCGTCCTGTTCTTCCGTGTCCGCGCGCTGCGCGAGATGATCTTTCCGATCTTCGTGGTGTCGCAGACCATTCCGGTCATCGCCTTTGGCGCGCTGGTGGTGCTGTGGTTCGGCAATACGCTACTCGCCAAGGCGATCATCGCGTTCTATCTGACCTTCTTTCCGGTCACGGTGAACACGCTGCTAGGGCTCGAGACCGTCGATCCCAGGCAGGTCGACCTGATGCGCAGCTTTGGCGCCTCCAACCGCCAGCTCCTGCTCCGCCTGCAGCTTCCGACCGCGCTGCCGCAGATCTTCGTCGCACTGCGGCTGGCCGCATCCTTGAGCCTCGTCGGCGCCATCGTCGGCGAATGGTTCGGCGACACCACAGGGCTCGGCGTGCTGCTGCTCCAGGCCATGTTCACCGAAAATGTCGTTGCGATCTGGGCCGCCCTGCTCGCCGCGGCGCTGCTCGGCACCGGCTTCTATGCGGTCGTTGCGGCAGTCGAGCGGCGGCTGGTGTTCTGGAACGCCGAGCAATGAGCCGCGCGATCGCCGCCCCCTCGCTCGCCGTCCAGCGCGGCATTCTCGGCGCCGTCCTCCTTGTTGCTTGCTGGGAAGGCGCGGCGCGCGGACTGCACCTGCCGGACTATGTTTTGCCCGCCGTCAGCGACATCCTGGTCGGCCTCTGGTCCAAGCGCGCAACACTCATCGACGCCGCCGGCTACACCCTGCTCGAAGCGCTGGTCGGCTATGGGCTCGGCTGCCTGATCGGCGTCGGCCTTGCCGTCGCCATCGCACTGGCGCCGGCGTTGCGCAGCGCGATCCTGCCGCTCGCGACCGCGATCAATTCGGTGCCCGTGGTCGGCTATTCGCCGCTGATCCTGCTCTGGTTCGGCATCGGAATCAGCTCGAAGATCGTGATGGTGGCCATGGCGGTGAGCTTCACCATCCTGCTGTCGATGCTGGCCGGGCTCGACCGTGTCGATCGCCGCGCCGTCGATCTCATGAAGAGTTTTGGCGCAAGCCGTTTTGGCGTGCTGTGGCGCCTGCGCCTCCCGACTGCGCTACCGCTGCTGCTCGCCGGCATGCGCGTCTCCACGGTGCGCAGCGTCATCGTGGCGATCGTCACCGAAATGCTCGGCGCGCAGGGCGGGCTCGGCTGGGTGATCTACCAGGCCGTGCTGCAGATCGATTTCGTCCAGGTCTGGGCGGCGATCTTCGTCGCCTCCGCGGCGAGCCTCGCCTTCTTCGGCCTGATCGGCTTCCTCGAACGCAAGATCCTGTTCTGGACATGACGCCAGGAAATACGCCATGAAACGACAGATGCATCTCGGCCTGTTCATCCTCGGGACCGGCAGCCATGTCGCGGGCTGGCGCTATCCCGGCGCGGTCGACAGCTTTCAGGATTTTGCCGCGATCCAGGAGATCGGCCGAACCGCCGAGCGCGGCAAGTTCGACCTGATTTTCATGGGCGACAATCTCTACGCCGATGCCGCCGCCCATCCCTCCTACACACTGCGGCTGGAGCCGCTGACCATGCTGGCCGCGCTCGCGACCTCGACCAGCCATATCGGGCTAGGTGCGACCGTCTCCACCACCTACAGCGATCCATTCTCCGTCGCGCGCGTCTTCGCCTCGCTCGATCACATCTCGAGAGGGCGCGCGGCATGGAACGCGGTGACCACGGCCAATCCGGCGACGGCAGCGAATTTCGGCACCACCCATCCCGATCACGCCCGCCGCTACGAGATGGCGGGCGAATTCCTCGACGTGGTCAAGGGCCTGTGGGACGGCTGGGCGGATGACGCCATTGTCGCCGACCGCAGCAGCGGTCTCTACATCGAGCCGGCAAAACTGCGCGCGATCGACCATGACGGTGCGTTCTTCAAGGTGAAGGGTCCGCTCAACATCGGCCGCAGCCCGCAAGGCCGCCCCGTCGTGCTCCAGGCCGGCGGCTCCGAGGCCGGCCAAGCGCTCGCCGCGCGCACCGCCGATATCGTGTTCTCCGTGGTGCAGGACATCGAGGAAGCCAAGGCCGGCTACGCCTCGCTGAAGACGCGGCTGCCGTCGTTCGGCCGCAAGCCTGAGGATGTCACGGTGCTGCCGGGCGTGATGCCCGTCGTCGGCCGCACCGACAAGGAAGCGTTCGAGAAGCTCAACACGCTCCAAAGCTTTGTCAGCGGCAGTAACGCCCTTGCCATACTGTCCGACCGCTTCGGCCGCGACATGTCGGCCTACGATCTCGACGGGCCGATCCCTGATATCGCGCCATCGGACAGCTATCACAGTTTTGCCAGCGTCATGCTTGCCAAAGGTCGCCGCGAGAACATGACGCTGCGCGATCTCTACAACCTCACGGCCGCAGCCCGCGGCCATTGGGTGCTGTGCGGCTCGGCCGAGCGCATCGCCGACACGCTCCAGCTCTGGTTCGAGGAGCACGCCGCCGACGGATTCAACGTCATGCCGCCCTATTTCCACGAGGGCTTTGAGGATTTTGTCGAACTCGTCGTGCCGATCTTGCAGGAGCGCGGGCTGTTCCGCGCGGATTATGAGGGCACCACGTTGCGCGATCACCTTGGACTCGCGCGTCCCGCGAATCCGTTTTTCGCGGCCTAGAGCGGAATGGACTTGGGTTGAATCAAGCGGCCGCGGGCTCGGTGCACCTCTCCCGCCCGCGGGAGAGGTCGGCGCAACGCGCCGGGTGAGGGTTCTCTCCTCTTGGGGGTTCTCGATTGCGGAGATACCCTCTCCCCAGCCCTCCCGCGCAAGCGGGGAGCGAGAACACCTCACCGCTGCGGCGTTCGAACCTGGCCGCTTCGATGCCATCAACACTGGCCTGTTCTGGACCGAGGAGCGTTCAAAAATGCTCTACCTCGTGCCTTACGCGCAGCAGGCGATCAGCATCTACACCGATCCCGCCTCCAGCCTGAAGCTGGAGAAATTCGAGGACCTCGCCGGCCGCGTCGTCGGCATGGAATCGGCGACCTACACCGAACGCAAGGCGCGCGAGTTCAGCGCCGCGATGGAAGCCAAGGGCCTGAAGCCGATCGAGCTCCGCACCTTCACCACGGTGACCGCGACCTCGGCGGCGCTGCGCGCAGGCCAGCTCGAGGCAGCCCTCAACATCAACGAGACCGCGAATTCGCTCGAGCAGAAGGGCATCGCGAAGATCTGGGTGCGCGACATCGCGGGCACCGACATCACCTTCGCCTTCCGCGACAAGCTGCTCGCACAAGCTTTCGCCGACGCGCTGACGGCGGCCCGCGCCGACGGTACTTATGACAAGCTGTTCGACAAGTTCGGCATGACCAAGCTGAAGACGACGACGTTCGCCATCCGGGGCGATGGGCCGACGAATTGAGGAAAGCGCCGGCGCGCTTCGATCCCGCGAGATGCGCACTCTCGTGTCCCGGACGCGCTGCAACGCTCTCGGCGTTGCGGCGCAGAGCCGGGACCCAGATGGCAACCAAGGAACTCGCGGTGAGATGGGCCCCGGCTCTGCAGCGCACCGCTGAAGAAGCGCTGCGCCGCGTCCGGGGCACGAGAGCCGTAGGATAGTTACGAGCTCGCCTGGGTCACAAACTTCGTATTCAGATAACCCTCGATCGCCTCGAGGCCACCTTCGGAGCCGTAGCCGGAATCCTTGGTGCCGCCGAACGGCACTTCCGGCAGCGCGAGGCCGTGATGGTTGATCGACACCATGCCGCTCTCGATGTCGGCGCCGATCGCCTGCATCGTCTTGCTCGAGGTGGTGTAGGCATAGGCCGCAAGGCCGTAAGGCAGGCGGTTCGCCTCGGCCACCACTTCGTCATAGCTGCGGAAGGACGTGATCGGGGCGAGCGGTCCGAACGGCTCCTCGTTCATGATGCGGGCATCGCGCGGCACGTCGGTGATGACAGTCGGCTCGAAGAAGAAGCCTTCATTGCCGATGCGCTTGCCGCCGGCCTGGATCTTGGCGCCGCGCTGGACCGCGTCGGAAACGAGACCTTCCATCGCATCGACACGGCGCGGGTTCGCCAGCGGGCCCATGCGGGTATCCTTGTCGAGGCCGCTGCCGACCTTGAGACTCTTGGCCGCCGCGACGAACTTCTCGACGAAGGGCTGGTAGACGCTTTCATGCACCAGGAAGCGCGTCGGCGAAACGCAGACCTGGCCGGCATTGCGGAACTTGTTGGTCGACAAAATCTTGGCGGCGTTGTCGAGGTCAGCGTCGGCAAACACGATCGCCGGCGCGTGGCCGCCGAGCTCCATGGTGACACGCTTCATGTGCAGGCCAGCGAGCGCGGCCAGATGCTTGCCGACCGCGGTCGAGCCGGTAAAACTGATCTTGCGGATGATCGGATGCGGGATGAGATATTCCGACACGTCCGACGGCACGCCGAACACCAGCTGAACGACACCGGCCGGAATGCCGGCGTCGGCATAGGCGCGCACCAGCTCCATGCAGCTCGCAGGCGTCTCTTCCGGACCCTTGACGATGATCGAGCAGCCGGCGGCGAGCGCAGCCGAAATCTTGCGCACCGCCTGGTTGATCGGAAAATTCCACGGCGTGAACGCTGCGACCGGACCGACCGGCTCCTTGATCACGAGCTGGGAGACGTTGCCCATCCGCGGCGGCACGATGCGGCCATAGGCGCGGCGCGCTTCTTCCGCGAACCAGTCGATGAGGTCGCCGGCGAGCATGGTCTCGCCCTGCGCTTCCACGACCGGCTTGCCCTGCTCCATGGTCATCACAGGCGCGATCTCGGCGGCGCGCGAGCGGATGATGTCGGCGGCCTTCCGCATCAGCTTGTAGCGATCGAACGGCGAGGTCTTGCGCCAGACGTCGAAGCCGGCCTTGGTGGCCTCAAGCGCCCGGTCGAGATCCGCGCGCGAGGCGTGCGGGGTCTTGCCGATCGGCTGGCCGGTGGCGGGATTGAGGATGTCCTCCGATTTCCCGGAGGTGCCGTCGGTCCACTCGCCGGCGATGAACATCTGAACTTTCGGGTACATCGTGTCTCCTCACATGATTTCGGCAGCAATGAGCATTGGGCGCCCACCGCCTAATAAGCGGGCGCAGAGCTACACCGAAAGGCGGCCGGCGCAAAGGGATCAATGATGCCGCAGCAGCGCATCGCTGATCTTCTCGGCGGCCATGATCACGGAGATGCTGGTATTGGCCGCGGGCAGTCGCGGCACGACATCCTATGGTTCCGTATACATCGCACCTCTACCTCCACGTGCGTCATGGATCGGCGCGGCTACAAATGCAGCCGCGCCCATTTGCCTCAGCGGAAATTGCCCTTCGTCTCAGGGATCACGACCGCGCCGATCAAATAGATCACGAAGACACCGACTGAGAAGTAGGCCAGCGACATCGGAATCTCCGCGGTGCTCCCGCTCACCAGCGAGACGAAGGTCGGCATCATGCCGCCCAACGCAAAGCCGATGTTCCAGGACAAGCCGGTGCCGGTTGCGCGCAGCGCAGTCGGAAAGCGCTCGTTCAGGAAGATCAGCACCGGCGCGTATCCGGCATTACCGATGAAGGCGATGGCGAACGCATAGAGCGTGATCTGCGTCGTGTCCTTGGTGGCAGCAAGATTGAGATAGCACAGTGGCAGCAGCACGGCCGCCAGGATGCCGATGACGAGAAACGTCTTCTTGCGGCCGATGCGATCGCTCAGCGCGCCGACCAGCACCGCCGAGAAGAACGCCGACACACTCGCGCCCATCAGGATCAACGACGAGGTCTGGTTTGGGACCGCGTTGATGACCTTCAGGAAGCTCGGCAAATAGCCGGAGGTCAGATAGTAGCCGGCGCCGCCGCCGAAGGTGATCAGGAGATTGATCAGCAAGACGCTGCGATATTCGCCGGAGAAAACGTCCTTGACCGGCGCCTTCGAGACTTTTGCCTGCTTGTTGCCCTGCTGGCGCTTGAGTTCCTTGAAATACGGGGACTCCTCGAGGTTGCGGAAGATGAACCAGCCGAGCAGTGAGCTCAGCAGCCCCGAGAAGAACATGAAGCGCCAGCCCCACACCGCAAAGGCATCACCGGGGAAGATCGAGGACGTGATCAGGAAGATGAACGACGCCAGCAGCGCGCCGATGCCGGCGCCGCCGCCACCGACGAGGCCCGACATCGCGCCGCGCCAATTCGCCGGCACCGATTCCGTGCCGATCGTATGGGTGGATGCCACGACGCCGCCAACGAAGATGCCCTGTACCAGGCGCAGGATCAGGAAGATGATCGGTGCAAAGACACCGACTTGCGCGATGGTCGGCAACAGGCCGAACGCCGCGGTGCTGATGCCGACGCCGATGATGGCAATCAGCATCGCCTGCTTGCGGCCGTGGACGTCGGCATAGTGGCCGAAGATTGCCGAGCCCAGCGGGCGCATCAACAGCGTGACGGCGAACGAGCCGTAGACTGCGGCGAGCGACAGCGCCGGATTGCTCGACGGAAAGAACAGCGCGCCGATAACAGGCGCCACGTAAAGAAGAATGAACAAATCGAACAGATCGAGCGCCCATCCGAGCACCGACGCGATGATCGCATTGACCATCTGCTTGTTATCCGCGGACGCTTGTGCACCTGCGACCGGCATATCCATCTCAGCCATTTTGTTTTACCTCCCCCGTTTGAATGAGCCGCGGTCCGCGCCATTGCGAACCGCGGCAGTTTTGTCGCGTCTCAGCGGCCGGCGAATTTCGGCGGACGCTTGGCGTTGAAGGCCTCGACGCCTTCCTTGAAATCTTCCGACTGGCGCAGCCGGCTGTAGCAATGGCCTTCCAGTTCGATGGCGATGGCGAGCGTCGAATCCTCGGTGTCGTTGAGGAGTTTTTTGGCGGTGCGCTGCGCCAGCGGCGAGAAGGTGCGGAGCTCGTCGACCAGCTTGTCGGTCGCCTTCTCAAGCTCGGCATCCGGCACGCATTCGGTGGCGATACCCCATTCCAGCGCCTGCTTCGCCGAGATCCGCTTGGAGCGCATCACGATGTCCTTGGTGCGGGTGATGCCGACCATCTTCTGCAGACGCGCCGAGCCGCCGGAGCCAGGGATCTGGCCGAGCTTCTGTTCCGGCAGCGCGTATTGCGTGGTCTCGGACGCGATACGGAAATCGCAGGCCAGCGACAGCTCGAAGCCGACACCGAAGCAATAGCCGCGATTGGCGACGATCACGGGCTTGGCGCAGCGCGCGGGCGCGGCGATATTCCAGGCGAGCTTGGAGACGTGCTCGGGGCTCGCTTCCATGAAGCCGCCGATATTACCGCCACTGGAGAAATGCTCGCCCTCACCGCGCACGACGATCACGCGGACGCGCGGATCCTCGTCCAGCGTCTCGAAGGTCAGACGCAGCTGGTCGCGCTGCGGCATCGCCACGATGTTGTAGGGCGGACGTCCCAGGATGATGTCGGCGCGCTCATGCGCCTCGTCGATCTCGACCTTGAATCCGTCGAGCTTGGCGAGCCTTGGATCGGCAAAATTGTAGGGCGACGGCATGTTGGTTTCCTTCTGTTGATGATCGTTTCAGGCGGCGTCAGACGGCGGCAGGCGCTCGGTCTCGTATTCTCCGGCGACGAGCAGTCGCCGCAGCAGCTTGCCGACCGGCGATTTCGGGATCGCGTCGACGAAGACGTAGCGGCGCGGCCGCTTGAAATTGGCGAGGCCCGACGTGCGGCAGAACTGCTCCAGCTCGACCTCGGAGACGGCGCGGTTGCGCTTGACGAAGGCGGCGACGATTTTGCCCCACTTCTCATCGGCGACGCCGACCACCGCGACTTCATCGACGGCGGGATGCAGCGACAGGCAGCTCTCGATCTCGACCGGCGAGACGTTCTCGCCGCCGGTGATGATCATGTCGTCGACGCGGCCGGTGACGAAGAGATCGCCGTCGGGATCGACGAAGCCTGTATCGCCCGTAAAATACCAGCCCTCGCGCAGCGATTTTGCGTCGGCCTCGGGGCGGCGCCAGTAGCCTTCGAAGGACTCGTCGCCGGCGAGCGTCGCGATGATCTCGCCTTCCTCGCCGACCGCCGCAAGCTCCGCAACCGAGCGCGCGCCGATGCGCACGACCTTCACGTGCTGGTTCAACCCCGCCTTGCCGGCCGAGCCAGGTTTTGCGGCTGCATTCTGGTCGATCGTAAACGTGTAGATCTCGGAGCTGCCGTAGTGGTTGACGAACAGGTTTGGCTTGAATGCATCGTTCAGCTTCTTGAGCAGTCCATCCGTCATCGATGCACCGGCAAAGCCGAGCTTGCGCACGCTGGACACGTCGGTTTTGGCAAAGGCGTCGTGGTGAACGAGGTCGTGATAGAGCGTCGGCACCAGATAGAGGTTGGTGATCCCTTCTTTCTCGATCAGCGCCAGCGCCTGGCGGCTGTCATAGCGCGGCAGGCAACTAAAACTGCCGCCGATCAGCGACATCGCCAGCAGCGAGCGGACTCCCATGGTGTGGTAGAGCGGCATCACGCCGAGCGTACGCTCGCCGCGGCCGTAGAGATTTTGCGCGACATGGGCGATCGCCGCCGCACGCTCGGCACGATGCCGGCGCGGCACGCCCTTCGGACGTGAGGTCGTGCCCGAGGTGTAGAGCATGATAGACCAGGCATCGGCGCCGACGCGCGGCTCGGCATCCGGCGCGCTGTCCCTGATCAGGTCCGCGAAGCTGGTGGCGTCGCCGGTCCCGGGATCGACGGACACGCGGAGCAGCTTGCTTGCGAGCGCCGACCCCTGCACCGCCTCGGCGGAAATGTCCTGATAGACAATGGCGCAGGCTTCGGCATCCTCGATGCAGTAGTCGAGCTCGTCGGCCTTGGCGCGCCAGTTGATCGGCGTGATCACGAGCCCTGCGAACTGACAGGCCCAGTGCAGCGTCGCGGCCTCCCAGCGATTTTGCAGCAGCGTGACGACGTGGTCGCCGGGCTTGAGGCCGAGGCGGTCGAACGACAGCACCAGCGCCGAAATCTTGTCGTACCATTGCCGGTAGGTCAGGCGGAGATCGCCGTCGACCAATGCGACGGCGTGGGGATCGCGCGCGGCGCTGGCCATGAAGCTGCTGGCGAGATCAAGCATCGGACGTCTCTTTTTTGGATGAAGCGAGTTTCGCGGCAGCTTCGAGCGCCGCCTGGATGATCGGGGTGTAGCCGGTGCAGCGGCAGATATGTCCGCTGAGGAGATCGCGGGTCTCCGCTTCGGTCGGCGCCGAGTTCTTCGCGAGATAATGGTCGAGCGACATCAAAATGCCGGCCGTGCAGAAGCCGCACTGGAGCGCGTGGTTGCGGCGAAACGCCTGCTGCAGCACGCCGAGCCGGTCGGCCGAGGGCGCGAGCCCTTCGACCGTCTTGAGATCGCAACCATCGGCCTGCGCCGCGAGCGTGAGGCAGGACCGGGTCAGCATGCCGTCGACGACGATGGTGCAGGCGCCGCAGACGCCGTGCTCGCAGCCGACATGGGTGCCGGTCGCGCCAAGTTGGTGACGCAGGAAGTCGGAGAGCAGCATGCGCGGCTCGGCCTCGCCCTCGGCGGGCCTGCCGTTGAGTGTGAAACGGACGGAATGGCGGGCATCGGCCTTGAGACGGGTCATTGCAGCACCTCGCCGATCAGATCACGGCCGATCATCCGCACGAGATCGCGGCGGTAACGCGCGGTGGCGTGGACGTCGTCGCGAGCGCCGAGGTCGTAGGCAAAGGCGTTGAGGGCATCGTCGAGCGCACTGCCTTCCAGCCGCGGCCAGTTGCGCGCGGTTGGGACATCGGCGACGCCCCCGACTGCGAGGCGAACACCCGTCGGAATCTTCATCGCCGCGCAGGCAACGATGGCGAAATCGCCGTGACGGCGCGCGACCTCGCGGAATGCGAAGCGCGATCCCTTGATGACGGGCAATGAAATGGCCTCGATCAGCTCGTCATCTGCACGCGCGGTCAGCATCATGCCGGCAAAGAAGTCCTTGGCCGCGACGCGGCGACGTCGTTTGGCGTTGCGCAAAAGCACTTCGCCGCCGAGCGCGACCAGCGCCAGCGGCATCTCGGCACTGGGATCGGCATGCGCCAGCGAGCCGCAGATGGTGCCGCGGCTGCGGGTCTGCATGTGCCCGACCCAGGGCAGCGCCAGCGCCACCAGCGGCAGCGCGTCCGCAAGCTCGGGCCACGCCAGCAGGTCAGCCTGGCGCACACCTGCGCCGATGACGACGGCGTCGCCCTTCCGCTCGATCCGGCGAAGTTCCTTGAGCCGCATGATGTCGATCAGCAGTTTTGGCTTGGCGAGGCGCATGTTGAGCATCGCCATCAGCGACTGCCCGCCCGCGAGCACGCGCGCATCGCCGCCTTGCTGCGCAAGCCCTTCGAGCACGTCGCTGACGGTTTCGGCACGGAGGTAGTCGAATGCGGGCGGCTTCATCGGCGCCCCCCGAACAGGCTGGCGACCTTGGCCAGCAGCGCGAACAGCGACAAGCCGCCGCCCTCGGCGCCACCGCCGCCGGCCCTGCGCGCGAGCGCGGTAAAAAACTGGCCGATGATCACCCGCGTGGCGCCGTCGAGCAGACGGCCGCCGATGCTCGCGACCTTGCCGCCGATGGCGGCGTCGTAGTTGTAGGTCAGCTTTGTCCCGCCATTGCCATCGGGCGCGAGCGTGATGCGCCCCTCCGCGTTGCCGAAGCCGAGCGCACCGGTCGCTCCTCCACGCAAGGTCACCGCGCGCGGCGGATCGAGATCGAACAGCTCGACATCGGCGCGGTAGCGTCCGCTGACGGGGCCGATGCCGAGCGTGACGTCGGCGCGGAAATGCGTGTCGGTGACCTTGTCGACGCGTTGGCAGCCGGGAATGACGGATTGCAAGGTGTTCGGATCGAGCAGCATCGCCCAGACCTGCTCGGGCGCGCCTTTGACGGACGCCTGTCCCTCGCCGCGCAATTGCCGGTCGCCTTCGCGCGCGGGAGCAGCCGTCGCACCGCCAGCGGGCGCCGGCGGCTCGGCGCCACGCACGAGCTCAGCCAGTCGCGCCGGCACCAGCGGCAGGGTGATGTCGGCAACGCCAAGCGCATCCGCGACCGCATTGGCGAGGCACACCGGCGTCGACATGCAATTGCCTTCGCCGACGCCCTTTGCGCCGAGCGGCGTGAACGGCGACGGCGTCTCCATGTGGAAGATCTCGGGCTCCGGCACCTCGGTCGTGGTCGGCAGCAGATAGTCGGCCAGCGTTCCCGTGAGGAAGCTGCCGTCCTCGGCGTAGGCATATTCCTCGTAGAGCGCAGCACCGAGTGCCTGCGCAAAGCCGCCGCGGATCTGGCCGTTGACCATGCCGGGATGCAAAATGGTGCCGCAATCGTGCATGGTGACGTAACGATCGATCCGCGTCTCCAGCGTAACGCGGTCGATTTCGACGCCGCAGAAATCGAAAATGAAACCGTGGCAAAGCGAGGAGTTGATGCGATCGTCCTCGTCGGGCGGCGTCAGTTCCGGCGGTGTCCAGAACACGGTCTCGCGAATGGTCTGGCCGGCATCATCAGGCAGCGAGCCCGGCGACCAGTGGCTGAGCGCGGCGACGCGCGAGAACGCGATGCGGTTCTCCGGATTGTGTTTTGAGGCAACGAAGCCGCGCGCGAATACGACGTCCGCGGCCTCGACGTTCAGCTGGCTGGCGGCAATGCGCGCGAGACGGCCGGCGACACGCTCGGCCGCGAGCTTCGCCGTGCCGGCCACGGCTGCCGCAAACCGGCTGGCGTAATTCCCTGAAGCGATCGACCAGGCATCCTTGGCGGTATCGATCTCGGTGTTGACGCGGATGTCTTTCGGCTGGAGGCCGAAGACGTCGGCAACGACCTGCGACAGCACGGTGCGATGGCCCTGTCCTTGCGGCACGGAGGCAACATGAACCGTGACGCTGCCGACCGGATCGAGCCCGACCGTCGCTGTCGCCTGCGCGCCGTTCTTCGGCCCGGCTTTCCGGCGCTCGGCCGCCGTCAGCACGGTGGTGATGTAGCCCATGTTGGAGACGCTGGGCTCGACCACCGCTGTGAAGCCGATGCCGTAGAGACGCCCCTGCGCGCGTGCCTCGTCGCGCCGCGCTTTGAGTTCCGCGAGCCTGCCCTGCGCGGCCGCGCGCGCGACGGCTTCCTGGTAGTTGCCGGAATCGAGCAAGGCACCCGTCGCGGTGCGATAGGGAAACGCGCCCGCGTCGATCAGATTGCGCTTGATCACATCGAGCGGATCGAGCTTGAGACTTATTGCGATCCTCTGAACCAATCGCTCCAGCGCGAAATAGACCTGCGGTCCACCAAAGCCGCGGTTGAGGCCGGTCGGCGTCTTGTTGGTGACGACGACGCGGTTGCGGATCTTGACGTGACGAATGTCGTAGGCACCGGTCATATTGCCGTGCATGCGGTAGAGCGTCGCCGGCTCCGGTGCGCGCAGGTGCGCGCCGCAATCCTCGACCTGGTCCCAATCCAGCGCGAGGATTTTTCCGTCAGCCGCAACCGCCGCCGACAAAGTCGTCGCGCGGTTGGTCGCCGACACCGATGCGGTGAGGTGCTCGAGCCGATCCTCGATCCACTTCACCGGCCGTCCCGTGACGCGTGCGGCAGCGGCAATCAGCACGATGTAGGGAAACACACCCTGCTTGACGCCAAAGCTGCCGCCAGAATCCGGCGGCGTGCGCAGCCGCAGCCGGTTGCCCGGCACTTTCAGCGCGCGCGCAATCACCGTGTGGATGCTGAACGGGCCCTGGAAATTGGCGAGCACCTCATAGGCGTCCTCGCCGGCATCATGCGAGGCGACCACGCCATAGGTCTCGATCGGCGTGCAGGAATTGCGGGGATAGCGGATGTCGATCGAGAAGCGATGCGGCGCATCGGCAAAGGCCTTTTCAGGATCGCCGTAACGGAACGCGCGTTCGCTGGCGAGATTGCCGGGGAAGCCGTCATGCAGGACCGGGGCGCCTGATACGAGCGCACCGAGCGGATCGACCACGGCGCCGCGCGGGCGGTATTCGACGTTGATCAGCTCCGCCGCATCCTCGGCGCGCGCACGATCAGTTGCGACGACCACAGCCACGGGCTCGCCGACATAGCGCACGCGGTCCATCGCAATGGGCCAGCACTCGACCGGCGCCTTCACGCCAACAACGAGGGTTGTCGTGACCGCCTTGACGGCCTCGCCGGTCAGGACTGCGGTAACGCCCGGCAGACGCTTCGCGGCTTCGATATCGATGGAAAGAATATCGGCATGCGCGTGCGGCGAGCGCAAAATCGTCGCGTGCAACGTGCCGGGCGCAACGCCGAGATCGTCGATGAAGCGGCCGCCGCCAGAGAGCAGCGCGGCGTCCTCGACGCGCTCGATCGAACGCCCGACCCACGGCCTGTCGTCACCCTGATCGACTGAATTTGCGGATTGAACCGCAGCCTGCACCATGTCCCGGCATACCTCCCGACGCGTTCTTTGACGCGACGGTGACAGATGTCAGGACAGGGGATGCGGGGGCCATACCGCCCGCTCTCACGACTTACCAAATCGTCTCATTCGCGCGCGTGCAGCGCAATATCAGCCTGCAAGCCTCAACCCGCAAGACGCGAGACGTTGCGAAACTCGCGCGGGCTGACACCGGCGTGATCGCGGAAGAACCGCGTGAAATGCGCGGGCTCCGGAAAGCCAAACCGCTCGCTGAGCTCGCCGAGCGGCGTGTCCTCGCGCATGACAGCATCGAGCGCGCGCTCGATGCGCACGACGTTGAGATAGAGCTTTGGCGAGACGCCGAGCGATGTCTCGAACAGGCGGAAGAACTGCGCGCGCGACAGCCCTGCGCCCTTCACGAACTGATCGACATTGGCATAGGAATCGTGCACCCGCATCGCATCCATCGCGCGGCGGATGCGCCAGTCGCAGCTCACCGCGCTCATGCCGCGGATCGAGGTCGGGAAGCTGCGCCAGGGCGTGAAGCGCTCGATCACCGCGATCATAAGGTCGGACAGCGTCTGCTCGTGGGTCCGCACCGCATCCGGATTCGCCATCATTTCGGCCGCCAAATGCAGCGTGAGTTGACGGATGCGCGGCGACACCTCGCCCGAGGGACGCTCGAAAAAGCCCGGTGCGCCGCTCGCGGCCCAGCCGGGACGGAACTCCTTCAACCATTCCGGTTCGATATAGAGCGCCATGATGAGGGTTTTCGGGCGATTGACGTCATGCACATAAGCGTGCGGCTTCCAGCCGTCGACCAGCACGGCGGCGGTGTCCGTCAGCGGCGTCACCTGGTCCCCGACCATGAACTGGGTGTCGGCGCCTTCGACCTTGAGCAGGACGTGGCAGTGATGATGAGCGTGGCGGACCAGTGAACGATCCATGTCGAGCAGCGCGACCCTGCCAAAAGCGCCATGAGCGATGCGCAGGGCCGTCGACATCAGTTCCTTCCTCCCGGCATTGCGCCGCAAAATGGTTGGCTTGTTGGCGCAGCACTATAAGCAGCACCAGCTACATATTCCAACCGCGCAAACCGACGCAAGTCTTGATCGGCCCATAACCCGCTCATGTCCGCGCCTCTGCAAGCAGCCGCGCGACCGCGGCGCTCGGGTCGGCCTGCAAGGCGGTGGCCAGATTGACCTCCTCCTCGCCCTTGACGCGGATGCGCTTGAAAGCAAGCTCGGGCGCGCTGACCGGCGCGGTTGCGTCGAGGCCCATCTTGGCGCTGATGCCGTTGTCGGTGGTCGGATCGAGCTTTGAGCCGAGCGCGCCTGACACGACCATGAGGTCGCGATCGGCCTGGAAGCGCGTGGCCACCGCCCATTCGATCTCCTCGGAAGAGGAGATGTCGACGTCCTTGTCGACCACGATCACCTGCTTGATGTCGTAATGCGCGCCGAAAGCGCACATCATGACGTTCTTCGGCTCACCATCATTGGTCTTGTCGATTCTGATCGCGAGATGGTAGCGGCACGTGCCGCCGCGCGTCAGGCGGACGTCGAGCACATTGGGAAAGCTGCGGCGCAGATGCTGGAGCAGCGTCGCCTCGCGCGGCACGCCGCCGAGGATCAGATGCTCAAAACCGCCGCCGACGATGGTGTGGAAAATCGGATTCTTGCGATGCGTGATCGCGTCGACCTCGATCACCTCGCGATTGGCGCGCGGACCGTAATATTGGGGGAATTCGCCGAACGGACCTTCCGGCTCGCGCACGCCTTGCAGGATGCGCCCTTCGATCACAATCTCCGCATGGGCGGGAACGCGAACCGAATTGGTTCGGCACTTGACGACGTCCACGGGTGCACCGAGCAGCGCGCCAGCGATCGCCATCTCGTCCTCATCCAGCGCGGCGATGGCTTGCGATGCCAGCATCAGCGCCGGATGGGCGCCGATCACGATCGCGATCTCCAGCGCCTGGCCCATCTCCTCAGCGAAGCGATAGTAGGAAAACGTGTGCCGCGGCAGCAGCAGCACACCGATGCGGTTCTTGCCGCTGATTTGACAGCGGTGGATCGAGACGTTCTGAACGCCGGTCTTGGGGTTGCGGGCGATCAGCAGCCCGGCCGTGATGTAAGGACCGCTGTCGCGCTCATTGTGCTTGGGTACCGGAAGCTGGCGCAGCAGGTCGACGTCCTCAAGGACGACGTCCTGGACCGGCCCGCTCGGAACCTCATGTGTCGGCAGCGGATTGCTTGCGGCGGCAAGGAACCGCGGCAGCAGCTGGTCCTCGGTCACGCCGAGGGAATCGGCGACCCAGTCGCGGCCGGCGAACAGATTGGCGACAACAGGAATCGCATGCCCGTCGGGGCGCGGAAACAGCACCGCACTGTCGCGCTCCAGCCGCTTGGCGACGGCAGCGAGTTCGTCGGCAAGTCCGATGCCCTCGCGGGCGATGGCGAGCTTGCCGCGCTCGGCGAGATAAGCGAGCCAGGCGCGCAGATCCGACGGCGTACCCTGCTTGGTCGGAGTTTCCATTTGCATATGACTTTCCTCAAGTCTTCAGGTCAGGGCGCGATCTTGCGCAGCGACGGCGAGCGGCGCTTGAGCGCCTCATCCTCGCCCCAGCGGCGCACCACGCCGATATCGATGTCGAACAGATCCAGCACGCGGCCGACGGTGTGTTCGACCATGTCTTCGATATTCTCGGGCTTGGCGTAGAAGGCGGGCACGGGCGGCGCGATGATCGCGCCCATCTCGGACAGTGCGGTCATCGTCCGCAAGTGCCCGGTGTGCAGCGGTGTCTCGCGCACCATCAGCACAAGGCGGCGGCGTTCCTTCAGCACGACGTCGGCGGCGCGCGTGAGCAGCGTCGTGGTCACGCCCGAAGCGATCTCGGACATCGAGCGCATCGAGCACGGCGCCACGATCATCCCGGCGGTGCGGAATGAACCGCTCGAGATTGCGGAGGCCATGTCGTCGATCGCATGACAGACATTGGCGAGTTCCCTCACCTCCGCGATCTTCAAATCGGTTTCATAGGCAAAAGTCAGCTCGGCGGTCTTCGACATCACCAGATGGGTCTCGACACCGGCATTGCGCAGGAGTTGCAGCAGGCGCACGCCATAGGTGACGCCCGAGGCGCCGGAGATGCCGATGATCATCCGCTTGGGCGTAGCGTCCTGCATATTTAGGATTTCGCTCCTTGGGCACGCGTCCTTGAGGGCTGCGCTCCGTCATGAGACTAGGCATTCCAAGCCATCACCACAAATAATGATTGATTATATCATCGATCATCTGAAATGATGGATCGAGAGCGAGACCGGCGAACAAAGGACAAGTCCGTGGAACTCAGGCAGATGCAATATTTCCTGTGCCTGGCCGAGGAAAAGAACGTCACCCGGGCCGCGCGCCAGCTCAACATCGTGCAGCCGGCGCTGAGCATGCAGATCGCCAAGCTCGAGGCCGAGCTCGGCCAAAAGCTGTTCGACCGCAGCGTCCAGGGCATGACGCTGACCAGCGCCGGCGAGGCGCTGGCGCGGCTGACGGCGCCGATCGTGCGCGACGCCGAGCATGCGCGCCAGGAGATGGCGCAGCTCGGCGGGCGCATTTCGGGCCGCGTCTCGGTCGGCCTCATCACGTCGGTCGCGCAGAGCACGATGGCGAGTTCGTCGGCGACGGTTGCCAGCCGCTATCCCGAAATCACGCTGTCGGCCTGCGAGGGCTATACCGAGACGCTGGTCGACTGGGTCAACACCAGCCAGCTCGATTTCGCGCTGATCAACGTGCCGCGCCGGAAGACGCCGCTGGCCGCGCATCACATCATGGACGAGGAGATGGTGTTCGCCTGCCGCAAGGACAGCCCGATCAAACCGCCCGCCAAACTGCGTTTCGACCACATCGCGAATTTCGATCTGGTGCTGCCCTCGAAGCGCCACGGCCTGCGCCTGATCCTCGATGAGCACGCCGCCGCAATCGGCATTGACCTGCGCCCGCGGCTGGAGCTCGACACCCTGCCTGCCCTCTGCGACGTGATCGCGACCACCGATTTCGCAACCGTGCTGCCGACCATCGCACTCCGGCAATCGCTTGCAAGCGGCACCATCCGCGCGCATCGCTTCGACGAACAGCGGATCGTACGCTCGATTGCCTGGGTGCATCACCCCAGGCGAGCGGTGTCGGTCGCGGCAAAGGCCGTGCTGGATGTCATCAGCAACGACCTCGCCCAGGCCGCAGCCGTGGCGAGGGAGTTCGTGGAGCCGTCCTCGCGCAGGAAGCCACGGAAGCGAGCTGGTTAGAACCCGTCGAGATTTGATCTCGACGCGTTGAAAGTCGTGGTCGTCGGCCTGATATTGGTTGGGTTCAGCTCACCTCCCGGATCGATCATTCGCACACCATGCCCTTCTTCCGGCTCAATGACGGTGATCTTCGCCCCGATCACACCATCGATTTCAATCCCGAGGACGTACCGCGTGCCATCGCCGCATTCGGCGGCGAGATGGTGACGAAGGGCACGGAAGTCGCCATGCACACGCATCGCAAGGACGAGCTTGTCCTGGCCTTGCGCGGCGTCGTCAGGCTGGAAGCCGGGCAAAGCGTCTGGATCGTGCCACCGCGCTGCGCGGTCTGGATTCCCCGTGATATCGCCCACAGCGTGAATGTCGCCGGCGATGTCGAGGTCTATTGCCTGTTCGTCGCGCCGGATGCGGCACTGAGGCTGCCCCGGCAATGCTGTACGCTGACGATCTCTCCTTTGCTGGAACGGCTGCTGGTACATGCCACCCACATGCCTGTTATGTACGACATCGACGGCGCCGATGGCCGGATCGCAACGGTGCTGCTGGACCAGCTGTCGATGGCACCCGCCGAAGAGCTGCGCTTCCCGATGCCTGAAGATACCAGGCTGCGCCGGATGGCGAGCGCGATGATAGCCGACCCCTCCGACCGCGCGACCATCGACGATTGGGGCCGGCGTATCGCAATGGCGCCGCGCACCCTCACGCGCATCCTGCAACGCGAGACCGGCATGAGCTTTGGCCGCTGGCGCCAGCAGCTCCACATCCTCATCGCGCTTCAACGCCTTGACCAGGGGTCTTCGGTCCAGACCGTGGCGCTCGATCTCGGCTATGAGGGCGCGAGCGCCTTCGTCACCATGTTCCGCAAAGCGCTGGGCAAGCCACCGGCGCGATATCTGGCCGAACGCCGCATCGCTGCACATTGACCGGAAATCGCAATCGATTGTCCCGTCCGCGGAATGCGGCCGGAGGGACAATTTCGTATCCAGGCTCCGACGCGCACCGTGCGCATTCCAAAGGAGCCGACAGACATGGATTCACTCACTGACGGCCTTGCCGCCGACGTTCTCCGTCGTCTCCATCAGGAAGCGGAAGCCGCTGATGCGCCGCTAGCACAGACCTTCACAAATGGGACGAGCAGCCGCGAGGAGATCATTGGCCGGATCATCGAGGCCGAAGGCCGCGACTTGAAGGGGCTCTACAACGGTTTCGCAGACAACTTCCTGAGCGTCTCGCCGCGGTTGGGACTCTTTCTCTACATGTGCGTCCGCTCCTGCAAGGCGAAACGCATCGTCGAGTTCGGCTCCTCGATGGGGATTTCCGCGATCTACATGGCAGCAGCGCTGCGCGACATGGGCGGCGGCCGCCTGATCGGGAGCGATCTCGAACCCGGCAAGATTGAGCGGGCGCGGGCGAACGTCGCCGCAGCGGGGCTCGCCGATTTCGTCGAGTTTCGGCTCGGCGATGCGCGCGAAACCCTCAACTCCGACCTCGGCGGCGACATCGACATGGTGATGCTCGATGGCGCCTTCACGCTCTACCTTCCCATTCTCAAATTGCTGGAGCCGCACCTGAAGCCCGGCGCGCTCATCGTCGGCGAGAACGCGTTCGAGGAAGCCTCAGGCTACATCGACTACGTCCGCGATCCCCGGAACGGTTATCTCTCGCTGTCGCTACCTTTCAATCCGGGGCGCGGCAACGAACTCACGATCAAGACCTGATCATCCAGGAGCCAAGCCTTGAACGAACCCAGCCAGCAGCCGCAACTCTCTGAACGATCGCAGGCCGCGCAGGGACGCGTCACGCGGATGTTGCTGCGGTGGCTGATGCGCCCTGCGCGCGTCGCTGCCGTCGAAACGCTCTCGCCGCGCTTTCGGCTCGCGGAGCTCGAAGGCGAAGCACTCAGGGAGGTCCCCTGGACCACCGGCCAGAAGATCCAGGTCGCGATGGGCGCGGGCCTGAGCGCGCGGACCTATACGCCGATGTCGTGGGACGCAGGCAGCGGCAAGACACGGCTGCTCGCATTCTCGCATGGCGATGGCCCCGGCAGCCGGTGGGCAAGCGGCTTGCGCGAAGGCGATATCTGCCAGTTCTTCGGTCCGCGCCGCTCGCTCGATCTTGCCGACTTGGATGCGCCTGTCATTCTGTTCGGCGATGAGACCTCGTTCGGCCTTGCGGCGGCGTTGCGCGAGTCTCTACGAGCAGGCGGTACGCTCCACATGTTCGAAGCCAGTGACGTCGTGGAGTCGCGGCAAGTGCTGCAGGCTATCAACCTCAGCGAGGCGAGATTGATCGCGCGCAGCGCCGACGATGTTCATCTCGCGACCATCGAAGCGGAATTGCTGCGGCTTGCTGCAAACGGAGCGCAGTTCGTCCTGACGGGCAAGGCATCCTCGATCCAGCGCATCAGCCGCGCGCTGAAAGCTGCGGGTGTCGCATCGTCACAGATCAAGGCAAAGGCCTATTGGGCACCGGGCAAGACTGGACTCGATTAGGCCTCGTCTCGCTCGGACAAGATGTCGCGCCCACTGCAGAATGAGACGGGTTGGTAAGTTTTGAGACGAGCAGGCATGACGGTCGCATCGACCTGCTAATTACGATCCAGGCGCAGAAAATCGCGAACCTGGCGCTGATCCCCGACTCGTGTCCCGGACACTCCCCGTTCGCAGAACAAGACACAGTCGGGAGATTCAGTCCGAGATGACACGGTTTGGTCGCAGAGAGATCACGGACATCGTTCAGCAGCAGAGCGAGGGGTTTCGCCCCGACCGAAGGTCGCTGCTCACGTTCGGAGGCGGCGCCCTGCTCGCAGCCGCCGGGCTGCGGACTGCAAACGCGCAAGATTATCCCGCCCGGCCGGTGCAGGTGCTCGTGCCATTTGGCGGCGGCAGCGCCAGCGACGTCATCACGCGCATCCTGCTCAACCGCATGTCCACGACACTCGGGCAAGCTTTCGTCGTCGACAATCGCCCCGGCGCCGGCGGCAATATCGGCACCGCGGCCGCAGCGCATGCCGCGCCGGACGGCTACACGCTACTGATGAGCACCTCCGGCCCGCTGGCTGCGAACAAATCGCTGTACAAAGATCTCCCCTACGATCCGCTGAAGGACCTCGCCCCGATCGGGCTGTTCGCGACACTGCCGAACGTCATCGTGATCAACTCGAAGCTGCCGCCGAAATCGCTGGCCGAGCTGATTGACTACGCCAAAGCGCACCCGCGGGAGCTGAATTACGGCACGGTCGGCGTCGGCTCGTCGCAACATCTGTCGGCCGCTTATTTCGAGCAGCTCACCGGCACCGAGCTCACGCACGTTCCCTACCGCAACATCGCCGCCTACACGCCTGATTTCATCGCGGGCCAGGTCCCGCTCGGCTTCCAGCTGTTGCCGAACGTTCTTGGCCTGATCAAGAGCGGAGATGCGCGCCCACTCGCGGTTGCCAGCGACAAGCGCATGACGGCGCTGCCCGATGTGCCGACCGCGGCCGAAGCCGGGCTGAAGAATTACGAGAGTGCCGCGTGGCTTGCGCTGCTTGCCCCGGCGAATACCGACAAGGCCGTCGTCGACAAACTCTATAAAGCGATGGTCGAAGCCGTGAACGATCCGAAGGTGCGCGCCCTCTTCGTCGAGCAGGGCGCCGAGCCGCTGGTGATGGACCCGCAAGGCCTGACGAATTTCATGACGTCCGAGACCACGAAATGGGCCGGGATCATCAAGAAGATCGGCATCGAGCCGATGTGATCAATCACATCGAGCGATATGATGGTCACACCAGGCTCGACTTGCCGCGGCTCAGCACCTCGCCCGCGCCCTTGTCGCCGACGATTCTGCCCTGCTCGTACACCACGCGACCGCGCGCGATGGTGGTGACGGGCCAGCCTGTGACGTCAAAGCCTTCCCATGGTGTATAGTCCGCGCCGTGATGCAGATCGGCCTGTTGAATCTTCTTGGTCAGCTTCGGGTCCCACAGCACGACATCGGCGTCAAAGCCGATTCCGATCGAGCCCTTGCGCGGATAGAGGCCGTAGATGCGTGCATGGTTGGTCGCGGTCAGCTCGACGAAGTTTTGCAAGCTGATGCGCCCTTTCGAGACGCCCTCGGAAAACAAAATGGGCAGCCGCGTCTCGATGCCGGGAATGCCGTTCGGCACCCAGCGGAACGACGTCCGCGAATTCGGCGTCAGCTTGCCCTTGGGATCGTCATAGCGGAACGGGCAATGGTCGGACGAGAAGGTCTGGAACACACCTGTCGTGATGCCCTCCCAGATCGCCTGCTGGCTCTCGGCGTCGCGCGGCGGCGGCGAACAGACATATTTCGCGCCCGTGATGTCCATGTTCAGGCCCTTCATATCGTCGGCCGTGAGCGTGATGTATTGCGGGCAAGTCTCCGCATGCACCGGCAATCCGCGCTGCTGCGCCCAGCGCACCTGCTCCATCGCCTCGCGCCCGGAAACGTGCACGATCATGATGGGAACGCCGATCACCTCGGCATGGCTGATGGCGCGATGCGTCGCCTCGCGCTCGACGGCCTGCGGCCGCGAGGTGCCGTGATAATAGGGCGCGATGTGGCCTTCGCGCTCCAGCTTGCTGGTGAGGAAGCGGATGGCGTCGTAGCCTTCGCAATGGACCATCACCAGCGCCTCCTCGCGGCGCGCGACGTCGAACACCTCGAGCAGCTGCTTGTCGCTGAGCACGAGGTCGTCATAGGTCATGAACACCTTGAACGAGGTGTAGCCATCCTTGACCAGCGCCGGCAGCTCCTGCCCGAGCACGACCGCGGTCGGATCGGAGATGATGAGATGAAAAGCCGTGTCAATGTAGCACTCGCCCTCGGCGAGCTTGCGGTAGTTCTCGACACAGGTTCGGAGCGAGGTGCCCTTCTCCTGGAGCGCGAAGGGCAGCACCATGGTGTTGCCGCCGGCTGCCGCCGAGCGCGTCGCCGAGGCAAAATCGTCCGCCATCACCACGTCGGGGCCCGAGGCTTGCGAGATGTGAACGTGACTGTCGATGCCGCCCGGCAGCGCCAGCAGCCCCGTCGCATCGATCTCGCGCGCTGCGCCCTCGATGCTCTCGGCAATGCTGACGATGCGGCCGTCGCGAATGCCGATATCGGCGCGAAACTCGTCGCTGGCCGTCACGATGGTGCCGCCGCGAATGGCGAGATCGAGCTGCGTCACAGGAGTCTCCGTCACTTGATAGAAGATGTCTGGAATATCCGGCCCCACTCCGCAAGAGCCTCGATGTCGCCACCGGCGAGCTCGAGGGTCCGCCACAGCGTGACCGCGACCGAATCCAGTACGGCGATGTCCAGCTCCCGTTCGAGCGAGGCCGCCAGCGCGGCGCCATCGAGATTGGTGCAGAGAATGACGACGGCATCGGCGCCCTCCGCCGCCACTGCACGGATCATGTCCACGATGGTCGCGGGCTCAACCTCGCCAAAGGAAAAATTGTCGCGCAGGCCCAGATGCCGCACGGCATGCGGGGCGATCCCCTCATCGGCCCAGACATCGCCAATCCGCCGCTGCACATCATCCGTATAGGGCGAGACCAGGCCGACACGCTCGGCGCCGAGTGCGCGGGCGGCATCGATGCAGGCAAGCGTCGATGTCGTCGCGGGCACGCCGGTGCGCGCGGTGATTGCTTCGCACAGGCTCCGGTCGCGGCCGATGCCGAGCCAGCTCGCCGAGGTGCCATTCCAGGCGATCGCGTCGACCTTGGCGTCCGCCAGCAGATCCGCTGCCGGCAGCATCACGGAAGCATCGAACTGGTTCAGCGCCGCCGTGTCCAGCGCGATCTCGGTGACACGGAAGCGCGAGAAATGCGCGGTGACGCCGTCGACACCGGACAGCATGGCGCTGGTGATCGGCTCCAGCACCGAATTGGAGGACGGCGTGATCATGCCGAGACGTTTACGCATGGCCTTACCTTACGACGCCTGTGCAAGGCGCGTCGACTCCTCCCGGATCAGGGACAGGATGCGGCGCTTTGCGTCATTGAATTCGGGGCTGGTGATATCTCGTGGGCGCGGCATGCCGAAGTTCACGGCCTCGCGAATCCGGCCCGGCCGCTTCGTCATCACCACGATCTTGTTGCCGAGCACCAGTGCCTCGTCGACGCTGTGGGTGACGAACACGATGGTGCAGCGGCGCTTCTGCCAGATCGCCACGAGTTCTTCCTGCATTTCGAGCTTGGTCTGGGCGTCCAGCGCCGCAAACGGCTCGTCCATCAGGATGACGCTCGGGTTCATCAGCAGCGCGCGGGCGATGCCGACCCGCTGGTTCATGCCGCCGGACAGCTCGGACGGATGGTGGTGCTCGAAACCGCGCAAGCCGACGAGATCGATGAACTCCATCGCGCGATCGTACCGCTCGGCCTTGCCGACGCCCTTGAGCTTGAGGTGGAAGGCGATGTTGTCGATTGCGGTGAGCCACGGCATCAGCGTCGGCTGCTGGAACACGACGCCGCGATCAGAGCCCGGCCGCTCCACTTGCTTGCCATCGACCAGCGTCCGCCCCGACGTCGCCTGCTCGAAGCCGGCGATGATGTTCAGGAGTGTCGACTTGCCGCAGCCGGACGGGCCGAGCAGGCAGACGAAATCATTGGCCTCGATGTCGAGATCGATGTTGTCCAGTGTCAGCAGGTCGCGGCCGCGCCGCTTGTCGGAAAACACTTTGACGATGTTGCGAAGCTCGATTGCCGCCATCAGCCCGCCCTGCCCTGCACTGTTGTCGTCTGCTGCCAGCGCAGCGTGCGCGCCATGACCGCCTTGAGGCCGAAATCGGAGAGATAGCCGAGCAGCCCGATCGAGATCATCGCCGCGAGCACGATGTCATAGCGCAGGAAATAATAGGAATCCCACAGCACGTAGCCGAGGCCGCTTTTCACCGCGACCATTTCGGCCGTGACCGTCAGCATCCAGGCCGATCCGACCGCGATGCGCAGACCAGCAAAGATCGAGGGCAGCGCCGCCGGCAACACGATGTCGGTCAGCATCTGCCGCTGGTTGGCGCCCATCATCGCACCGGCACGCACGAGATTGTGGTCGACCGTCTTGACGCCGTGAATGGCGTTCATCAGCACCGGAAAGAAGGCGCCGAGGAAGACGAGGAAGATCGCCGGCTTGTCGGCAATGCCGAACCAGATGATCGCGAGCGGAATCCAGGACACCGGCGGGATCGGACGCAGCATCTGCAGCGTCGGCTCCAGCGTCTTCTCGAACAGGCGCGACCAGCCGATGGCGACGCCGGCGAGGATTCCGAGCAGGCTTGCCAGTGCAAAGCCGCCGAAGACGCGAAGGGCGCTGGCCATCGCATCGCGCAGCCAGTGCCCGGAATAGGTCTGCGTGGTCTCGTCGAAGCCGAACACCCAGTCGCCGAGCGCATGCAGCACCGCGCTCGGCGCCGGCAGCAGCGCCGGCGGCAGCACGCCGCTGCGGGCAAAGGCTTCCCAGCCCGCGATCAACAGCCCTGGGACGACGACGCGTTCGAGCCCCTGGAATAGCCGCGTCAGCCGAAACGCGCGCCTTGCTGGAGCTGCATCAATAACCGAGGTCATTCTTGGTTTTTCCGGTCGCCTGCTCCAGGAACGAATAATCCATGTTCTTCTCCGCTTCCGCGGAGACGTCCTTCGAGATGTATTTGAGGTCTCGCATCATCGCAGCGATCGCGAGCGTCTGCGACCGATGGATCGCAGGGTCGGGCGCGGCATTCTTCAGCGCCTCGGTCGCAACATTCTTGTCGAGGCCGGTGAGCTTGTTGATGACGTCGATCCACAGCGTCTTGTCGGCGATCAGCTTGTTGTCGAGTTCGACCACGGCACTGACGACGCCCTGAACCCCGGCGCGCTGGCTGGCAATCACGTCCGAACGGGTGACGATCAGATTGGTCAGATTGCCCGCGGCCTGGTCATACGGCAGCACAAAATGCTTGCCGGCCCCGGCAAGACGAATCTGCGAGGCGAACGGCTCGACCGTGCAGATCATGTCGACCTCGCCGCGCTGCAACGCTGCGAGATGATCGGACGGGTTGGGAATGTTGATGAACTGGATGTCCTTGTTGGGATCGACGCCCTGCTTCAGGAACGCGCCGCGCATGTGGATGTCCTGCGCGTTGCCGCGGGAGGCCGCGACCTTCAGCGGCTGGCCGTCGCTCTTCGCTTTCGCAACGGTGGCCCTGAAAATGGCCCAGTCCTCGGGCGGCAGGTTCAGCTTCGCCGAGGACAAGCATTCCGAGCCGCCGTTGATCTGGCCGGACACGGCGACGACATCAAAGCCTTTGTCGAGCGCCGTGATGTAGTGGAGGTAGGTGACCTGCGCGACGTCGATGCTCTTCGACACCAAGGCCGTCAGCACGTCATTGCCCGAGTTGAAGCCGGTGGCCTCGACCTCGACGCCCTTCGCCATGCCTGAGATCAGCGACATCGGCAGGCAGTGCGCGCATTTGGCATAGCCGAGCTTGATCTTCGCGGTCTGCGCGATGGCCAGGTCGCCCCCGCCGAACATTGCCGCCATCACCACGAGGCCCAGTCGCAAACTCGTCCGCATCGCTCACTCCGTTTCGAAGGCGCGAGATCTCGCGCGTCTTGCCGAGATCATCGGTCGAGCTTTGCCGCAGCGCAATCCGGTTTCTGCATGCTGCATACAATTTGCGCGGTATGCCATTGTTTTCAGCGAGATGCGTCGGTATTTTGGGCAAGCCAAGGGGCCGGAAACGGCTAGGATCAAGCCGGGAAGTGAGGCACGCGTGCAACCAAAATCGGAAGCGCCGAAGGGACGAAAGTCGCCCAAACTCAAGCGGATGGGCCTGCACGAGCGCGCCGCCGCGCGGATGCGGACGATGATCATTCGCGGCGAGCTGCCGCCGGGGTCGCAGACCCAGGAGACAAAACTGTCGAAGGAGCTCGGCGTATCGCGCACGCCGCTGCGCGAGGCGATGAAGGTGCTGGCCGCCGAGGGATTGATCGAGCTTCGCCCCAACCGCAGTCCGCGCATCGCCGGCATCGCGATCGACGGAATTTCGGAGCTGTTCGAGGCCCTCGCCGGCATCGAGCGGCTGGCGGCAGAGCTTGCTGCGGTGCGCGCCACAGAACGCGATCTCGCCCGCCTGCGGACGCTCCAGACCCGGATGGAGGGGCATCACCGCAGCGGCAAGCTCGACGAATATTTTGCCATCAATGGCGAAATCCACAACACCATTGTCCGCATGGCGCGCAACACGCCGCTGCGCGAGGCGCACGAGACGCTGATTTCCCGCGCCGAACGCGCGCGTTATCTCGCACTCGGCGCCGACCGCCGCTGGAGCAATTCGGTCGACGAGCATGCCGGCATCCTCGCGGCCCTCGAGGCGCGCGACAGCGAAGCGGCGGGACGCCTGCTCGGCGCCCATGTCCGCCAGACCGGCACCGCGCTGCTCGAGACGCTCGCCCTCTCACAACCCAAGCTGACGGCGGCGTGACCATGAAGCTGTTGCTGCTCAATCCCAACACCAGCACCGCAGTCACCCGGTTGATGACGGATGTCGGGCAGCGCGCAGCCTCTCCCGGCACCGAGATCATCCCCTGCACGGCGTCCCGTGGTGTGCCCTATATCTCCACGCGCACCGAGGCGCAGATCGGCGGCGCTATCGCGCTGGAGATGCTGGCTGAGCAGCACACCAAGGTCGATGCCGCGATCATCGCTGCCTTTGGCGATCCCGGCCTGTTCGCCGCGCGCGAAACCTTCGACATTCCCGTCATCGGCCTGGCTGAAGCCGCGATGCTGACCGCCTGCATGGCCGGACGCCGCTTCGCCATCGTCACCTTCGCGCAGGCGCTCGGCCCCTGGTACGAGGAATGCGTCCGCGATCACGGGCTGCGCGAGCGCTGCGCCGGCATCCGCATGCTCGATACGCCGTTCCAGGCGATCTCCGACGTCGGCACGGAGAAGGAGGACCTGCTCGTCGCGCTCGCACAGCGCGCCATCGTCGAAGACGAGGCTGACGTCCTGATCTTTGCGGGCGCGCCGTTGTCGGGCCTTGCCGAGCGCGTCGCCGACCGGATCCCCGTCCCCGTCGTCGATCAGGTCGTCGCTGCCGTGAAGCAAGCCGAGGCGCTGGTGGCGCTGCGCTTGCGCAAGGCGACAGCGGGCACGTTCCGCCGGCCCGCCGCCAAACCCACCGTTGGCCTTGCCGACGCGCTCGCCGCGCGGCTCGAGCATCGCGACAGCTAGGGGAGCTTTGGCCGGCGATGCGAAAAACCCAGTTCGTTCTCGATCATACGGCCAAACGCAAACAGACGGGGTTCGCAGCCGGGCGGCGCGATGATCTGGATGCCGAAGGGCAGCTCGCTGACATTCCGCCGCACCGGCAAGGTCAGGACCGGGAAGCCGACCAGCGACACGATGAAGGTGACGGCGAGATAGTCGATCGGCGTCTCCAGCGCCGTGCCGTCGATCGCGGTGACATCGCTGATCTCGTTCGGCCACGGGAACACGGACGCGGCTGGCGCGACCAGGACATCGGCACGGGTGAACAGCTCGCAAAAACTGCGGTAGATCGCGGTACGGCGGCGCTCGGCGTTCAGATAATCTTCCGCGGAGAGCTTTGCGCCCGCCTCGATATTCCAGATCACGGTGGGCGTGAGCTCGGCGCGGCGCGTGCTGAGCAGCTCACCATAGCTGCTGGCGACGTGCGCGGCGCGCAGCGTGCGGAAGGTTTCGATCGCACCGCTGCAATCGGGCGAGGATGGCACGACATCGGCAACGCCGGCGAGCGCCTCGCAGGCGGTGGCAAAACGCGCACGGACATCGCGCGATACCGGCGCGATACCGAAATCGGGCGTCACTGCGATCCGCGGACGTCCCGCGATCGGCCTATCGTCATTGGTGATGCCGATCGAGAGCGGATCGTTCGCGTCACGTCCCGAGCATACCGACAACGCAAGTTCGAGATCATCGACACCGCGGGCGAGGAAGCCGTGGGTGGCGAGCATGTCCCAGCCGAGCGGACGACGCGGCGACGGGACGCGGCCGGGCGTCGGCCGGATCGAGGCGACATCGCAGAAGCTCGCGGGCGTACGCACCGAGCCGCCGAAATCGGTGCCATGCGCGAGCGGCACCATGCCGGCCGCGACCGCGACGGCAGAGCCGCCGGACGATCCGCCGGAGGTCAGCGCGGCATTGAACGGATTGCGCGTCGGTCCGCACAATTTATTGGTGCAGACGGCACCGAAGCCGAATTCGGGCGTATTGGTCTTTCCCAGAATGATCGCACCGGCACGCCGCAACCGCGCCACCACGAGATCGTCCTCGGCCGGCAAATGATCGCGAAACAGCACCGAACCGTAGGTGGTCGCAAGCCCCGCCGTGTCGGTGAGGTCCTTGATCCCGACGGGCACGCCATGCAGCGGGCCGACCGGCGCGGACGCGGCATCGCAGATCTCCGCGGCACGGCGGGCGCCCTCGGCATCGACCGTGACGAACGCCGCCAATTGCCGGTCTTGTTCCGCGATCCGCGCGAGATGCGCCTCGATGGCGTCACGCGAAGAGAGCTCGCCGCTGGCGATGGCGCGCGCAAGGGTTGTGGCGGTGAGGTCGCAGATCGATGTCATCGCCCCACAATGCCAAACCGCGCATCGAAAGGCGAGCGCGGCGGGCACGAGACTTGCTTTCTCTTAGGGGGTCACGGGAGGCAACACCATGGCTGAAGCGCAAGGCGGCCGATCGCTCGTCGTCGACGCCGTCACCCACCGTTATCCGAGCGGTGCGCTCGCGGTCGAGAACATCAATCTCGACGTCAAGGGCGGCGAGATCATCGCCCTGCTCGGCCCCTCCGGCTGCGGCAAGACCACGCTCTTGCGCATCATCGCCGGCTTCATCGCGCAGTCGCAAGGGCGCATCATCATCGGCGACGACATCGTCGACGCGCTGCCGCCGAACCGCCGCGCGGTCGGCATCGTGTTCCAGAACTACGCGCTGTTTCCGCACCTGTCGATCAGCGAGAACGTCGGCTACGGCCTCGCCGCGCGCGGCATCGACAAGGCGACGCGCCAGCGCGAGGCCCAGCGCCTGCTGGAGCTGGTGCAGCTGCCAGCGATGGCCGAGCGGCTGCCGCGGCAGCTCTCCGGCGGCCAGCAGCAGCGCGTCGCGCTCGCCCGTGCGCTCGCGATCAAGCCGTCGATCCTGCTGCTCGACGAGCCCTTTGCCGCGCTCGACAAGAATCTGCGGCTCGACATGCAGATCGAGATCAAGCGGCTCCATCGCGTCTCCGGCATCACCACGCTGATCGTGACCCACGACCAGGAAGAAGCGCTGTCGATGGCCGACCGCGTCGCTGTGCTGGGCCATGGCAAGCTCGAACAGTTCGGCACGCCGTCCGACGTCTACGACCGGCCCCAGACCCTGTTCGTGAACACGTTCGTCGGCTCCAGCAACCGCATGCCCGGCGTCGTGATATCGGCAGACCGCACCGCCGCCAAAGTACGCCTCGATGCCGGCGCGGAGATCATTGCGCGGCCTGCGGGCGGCGTCCTCACCGAGGGTGGCCGCGTCACCGTCTGCATCCGCCCCGAGCATCTGCAATTCGTCGCCGACGAGACCGGCTTTGCCGGCGTCGTCGGCATGTCGCTGCCGCTGGGCGCCACGGTCGTGCACGAGGTCACCACCGCCGACGGCTCCGGCGTCAAGGTTTCCCAGGCGCGCATCGGCGAGACGCGCGCGCTGGAGAGTGGCGCTGCGGTGCGCCTCGCACCGCTTGCGCCATCGCTCGCCAACGCTTTTCCCGCAACGCTTTAGATCCAGTCTTTGTCCAGAGGGAGTTCGAACATGATCATGAACCGCCGAAGCCTGATGACGACCGCATTGACACTCGGCGCCATGAAGGCGTTTCCGGGATTGAGCTACGCCCAGGCCCGTCCGCTGGTGTTTGCGACCTTCACCGGTAGCTGGGAGGAAGCGCACAAGGCCGTGCTGGTGCCGGCGTTCCGCAAGGCGAACGCCGATGCCGCGATGGTGCTCGACCCCATGCTCTCGGTCGACCAGATCGCGAAGGTGAATGCCGCCAAGGCCAATCCGCCGATCGACGTCATGCTGCACGATCCCGGTCCGGCTCTCGTCGCGATCGGCCAGGATCTGGTCGAGCCTTACCCCGTCGAGAAGAGCGCTTACTACAAGGACCTGATCTCCGAAGCGCAGGAGCCGATGGGCCCCGCCCCGTTCTTCCAGGTCGTCGGCCTCACCTACAATCCGGAAGCGATCAAGACGCCGCCGACCTCCTGGGCCGATCTCTGGAAGCCGGAGTTCAAGGGCCGCGTCGGCATCACCAACCTCAACTCGACGCTCGGCACCGGCTGGCTGGTCGAGATCGCCAAGATGCGCGGCGGTTCTGAAGCAAACGTCGATCCCGCTTTCAAGGCGATCGAAGAGCTCAAGCCCAATCTCGCCGCCGTCGCCGCCAATCCCGGCGCGCTCGCGACCCTGTTCCAGCAGGGCCAGATCGACATCTCGCCCGGCAATTTCAACGCCATCCAGATCCTCAAGGCGCGCGGCGTGCCGGTCGAGTTCGTGGCGCCGAAGGAAGGCGCCATCGCCTTCAAGACCACGATCCACATCGTCAAGAACTCGTCCAACCGCGAGCTCGCCTTCAAGCTGATCGAGGCGTCGCTGACGCCTGAAGTGCAGACCACGCTGATGAACCCGCCCTATCTGATCGTGCCGACCAATTCCAAGGTCACGATGGGCGGCGAGATCGCGCGCGTGCTCGCCAAGGACACCACCGAATTGAAGCAGAAATTCGTGTTCCAGGACTGGAAGAAGATCAACGAGCAGCGCTCGGCCTGGATCGAGCGTTTTAATCGCGAGATCAAGATCTAAAACCAGTGGGGGCTTGGCGATGGGCACAGCACCGGCATCACGGGACGTGACGTCCTACGGAATGGGATTGGCAGCGCCGCTGGCGCTGTTCTTTCTGTTCTTCTTCGTGGCGCCGCTGCTGCAATTGCTCTGGCTCTCCCTGCACAACGACACGGCCGCGCTGCATTGGGGGCTCGGCCAGTACCTGCACTTCCTCACCGACCCCTTCAGCCTCAGCGTGCTCGGCTCGACGCTGCTGCTGGGCGCCGAGGTGACGGCCGTCTGCCTCGTGCTCGGCTTTCCCATTGCGTGGCTCTATCAGCGGGTCGGGCCACGGCTGCAGACCATCATCATCCTGATCGTGCTGTTGCCGCTTCTCACCAGCGTGGTCGTCCGCACCTTCGCCTGGATCGTCATCCTGGGTCGCCAGGGCATCATCAACGCGACGCTGCAATCGCTGGGCATCATTGATACGCCGCTAAAGCTGCTCTACACCCAGTTCGGCGTGGTGATTGCGCTCGCGCAAGTGCAAATGCCGCTGATGACGCTGCCGCTGATCACTGCGCTCGGCCGGATCGACCCCAATCTCGACGATGCCTCCTGCTCGCTCGGCGCCGGAAGCTGGCGCACCTTCGTCAGGATCGTGCTGCCGCTGTCGCTGCCGGGCGTCATCGCCGGATGCACGCTGACCTATGCCGCGGCCATCACCGCCTTCATCACCCAGTCACTGATCGGCGGCGGACAGATGCTGTTCATGCCGATGTATCTCTATCAGCAGGCCTCGACCTTGCAGAACTGGCCGTTCGCGTCGGCGATCTCGATCATCTTCCTGCTCGCCGTGCTCGTAGTCGTCTCCGTCTTCACCACGCTCGGCCGCCTGTCGCGCGGCTATGGAGGCGCGTGATGGCTGGACGCAAGCGCACACTGGAAGCGTTCAGCTTCGAGCTTGTGATGACTGTCGTCGCACTGATCGCGCTGATCATCATCATCGCGCCCTCGCTCGTGGTGCTGATCGTCTCCTTCACCAGCGGTTTTTCGCTGCGATTCCCGCCGCCCGGCTATTCGCTGCGCTGGTACGCCGAGCTCTGGGATGCCTGGCAGCTGCACTTCGCGGCCAAGAACAGCCTCATCGTCGCGCTGTGGGCGACGGGCCTGTCGGTCGTGCTCGGCGTCGCCGCTGCGCTCGCGATCTCGCGATCGCCCACATTGTCGGCGCGACTGCTCGATTCGCTCTTCATGTCGCCGCTCGTGCTGCCGGCGCTGGCCTTCGGCCTCGCCGCCCTGATGCTGTTCTCGCTGGTCGGCATGCAGGTGTCGCTGCTGACGCTGGTGATCGGCCACACCGTGGTCTGCGTGCCCTATGTCGTGCGCAACACCGTTGCTGCGCTGGCCCAGTTGGAGCCGACCCTGCTCGAAAGCTCGGCCGTGCTTGGCGCCAGCCGTCTCTACACGTTCCGCCGCATCGTGCTGCCGCTGATCCGGCCGGGCATCATCGCGGGCGCCTTCATCGCCTTCATGTCGTCGTTCGACAATGTGCCGGTCTCACTGTTCCTGCGCGATGCCGCCACCGACATGCTGCCGATCCGGATGTGGCAGGACCTCGAAGGCAAGCTTGACGTCACCATTGCCGCGCTGTCGGGCGTGCTGATCATCGCCACCGTCGCGCTGGTCGCGGTGATGGAGCGCGTCACCGGCCTGTCGCGACGGCTGACGAACTAAAGACTGATGCGATGAGCCTCGCCTGGCTCCGCAATGATGGTGCGTTCCCTCCCCCCTTGCGGGGGAGGGTTAGGGAGAGGGGTGGCTCAGCAAAAGGTGCCGGTTGATGCATCGCGTGTAGGTGCGCAACCGAAAGAGTCCCCGTGTGGCACCCCCCTCCCTGTCCCTCCCCCGCAAGGGGGGAGGGAACGGAGAGAGCACCGCTAGCCGCCGAACTCGATTCGACTTGAAGCCATTACGCTTCACGCGCCGCGAAACAGCGAATAGCCCCAGCGGGTGAATTTCATCGGCAGATGAAAATGCTCGTTGACATCCTTGATACGAAAGCGGAACGGCGTCACCGTGAGAAAACCGTCGCGCTCGCCAAAGAACTCGCCGAGATGAAACAGCACCTCGTACACGCCAGCCGTCACGCCCGCGCCTTGCACGACGGCATGATCGAGCACGCCGTTGGCGCCGAGCCGCCCGTCGGCGATGCGCTGCTGCTCCGGATCGATCCGCCAGATCTCGACGCGCAGCCCCTGCGCGGGCCGTCCGCTCGCCACATCGACCGCGTGAATGGAAATGCCGCCTGCCACCCTGCCGTTCCTCCCTTGAGCACTGCGCCATGGTAGACGCAAACACCGCCGTTCGGCCAGCGCCCGCGCTGCTGCCGGCCCTGGGGGCGATGACCTCGCTGCAGGCGCTGGTGGCGCTCGCCTTGTTCGCGCCCGGCGTGGTCGCGCCGCGCGCCCATATCGAGGTCTGGCAACTCTCGCTATTCTCCTGCGCGGTGTTCGCCGTCGGCATCCCCGCCTCGTTCTGGGGCGGCAGCTTCATCGCGCGGCTCGGTTCGCTCAGGATCGCAAGCCTGTGCGCGGCGGCCATCGTCGTCAGCATGGCGCTGGCCTCGCTCGGATCGAGCGCCGCTCTCCTTGCCGCGGGGCTCTGCCTCGGACTTGCCATGGGACCGGAGACGCCCGCGAGCGCAGCGCTGCTGGCGCGGCTCGTGACCGCCGAGCGGCGCGCCTTCGTGTTCTCGGTGCGCCAGACCGGCAACCAGATCGGCGCCGTCTGCGGCTCGCTGGTCCTGCCCGCAATCGCGATCTCGCTCGGGCCCGCCTGGTGCTATGCCGCCGTTGGCGCCTGCGCGCTGCTGGGGATTTTGCTGTTCGAATGGCTGCGCCCCGCCTATGCCGTCAAAATCGTCGCGCCGCCAAAGCTTGATCTTCGCGCACGGCTGGCGCTGATGACCGCGGACCGTCGGATCGCGATGCTGGCGCTGGCCTCGATGCCGTTCAGTGCGATGCAAGTGTCGCTCAACACCGTCTTCGTCACGCTCGGCACAAGCGAGCTTGGCCTCAGCCACATCGAGGCCGGCATGGCGCTCGCCTGCGCGCAAGTCGGCGGCCTGGTCGGCCGTCTCGGCTGGGGCCTTGTCGCCATGCGGCTCGATGCGTCACGCGCAGTGCTCATCGTCATTGGCGTCGGCATGGCCTTCTGCGCCGCGCTGCTTGGCCTCGATGGCGCATCGCTCAGTCGCCCCGCGCAGTTCGCAATTGCCGCCCTGTTCGGCCTGACGGCCTCTGGGTGGAACGGCGTCTTCATCGCTGAAATCGCGCGCCTCGCCCCGCAGGACCGGATTGGCGAGACCACGGGCGCGGTGCTGACGGCGTCCTATATGGGCCTGCTGGCCGCGCCGGCGCTGGTTTCCATCCTGGACAAAACGGCGAGCCTTGGCGCAGCCTTCTTCGCCTTGGCGTGCCTTGCGTTGTGCGGCACATTGGCGCTGATTTGGGGAGGCCATGACAAAGCCCGTCAATAGCGCGCGCGAGATTGCAGCGGACGTCACGGCCGGGCGGACAAGCGCGGTCGAGACCGCCAAGACCGCCCTCGCGCGCATCGAGGCTGCCAGTGCGTTGAACGCGGTGGTCACGATCGATCCCGCGCGCACGCTGGCCGATGCCGCCGTGGTGGACGAGCGCGTGCGTTCTGGCGAGACCATGCCGCTTGCCGGCGTCCCCATCATCGTCAAGGACAACATCTGGGTCGCCGGCTGGCGCATCACGCAAGGCTCGCGCCTGTTCGCAGATTTCATCGCGCCGCGCGATGCGGTTGCGATCGAGCGCCTGCGCAACGCCGGCGCCGTCATCGTCGGCATCGGCGCGACCTCCGAGTTCGCCAGCAAGGGTGTCACGACGTCGCGGCTGTACGGCCCGACGCGTCATCCGCTCGATCCCGCGCTGACACCGGGTGGCTCATCGGGCGGCCCTGCTGCTGCGGTTGCAGCCGGTCTCGTGCCGCTCGCGATAGGTACCGATGCCGGCGGCTCCAGCCGCAGGCCACCGGCCCATGTCGGCATCGCCGGCTTCAAGCCGTCCTACGGCGCGATCCCCTACGGGCCCGGCTTTGCCGAGCCGTTCTTCGGCCTCTCCGTGATCGCGCCGATCGCCAATGACGTCGCCGATATCGCGCTGGCATTCGACGTTATGGCCGGCGCCGATCCGCGAGACCCGGATTCAGCCGCCATTGCGCGAGAGGCGGACGACATCGCGGACCTGCGCATCGCGTTCTCGCCGCGCCTTGGACTTGATGTCGCCGTCGATGATGTCGTCGCCGATGGACTCGTTTCCACCATTCGGCACCTCTCCGCCGCGGGCCTGCATATCACCCACCGCGATCCTCTCTGGCCGGCGGGCGCGACGGAAGAGGCCATCATGCCGCTTCAGCATGCCGGCCTCGCGGCCCTCTATGGCGACGCCTTCCGCAAGGACCCTGATGTCTTCGACCCCGACATCGCCAAGCAGATCGAGCGGGGGCTGTCCTGGTCGGGCACGGACGTTGCGGGCGCACTGGTCGCAAGCGCCGCGATCGCCAATGCCTTCGCGGCCTTCTTCAGCGAGGTCGATCTTCTGCTGACGCCGACAGTCCCCTGCGTCGCCTGGCCGTTCACCCAGCTCGGCCCCGACATGATCGGCGGCCGTGCAGCCAGCCCACGCGCGCACGCCGTGTTCACGCCCTTCGTCAATCATGCCCGTCTGCCAGCGATCTCGATTCCGTGCGGGACCGACGGACGCGGGCTTCCCTTCGGCCTTCAGATCATCACCCGGCGCGGTGAGGACCGCACGCTGCTGCGCGCCGCTCGGCAGATCGAGATAACGATTTCGGAATAATAGCAGCATACCCCTGTTTTGCCCGACGGGTCAACTCAAATCGATACCTGCGTAAGTCGTTGATTCCATTATCACCGGCTACTGTGCATGGGGTTGTTTTCGCATTTCTTGTTTGATTGAGCGTTTAGCCGGCGAAAGACAGACGCAACCGCCGCCAACCGATGACGATCCCGGTGATCGAGAACGCCAGCCCGAGCGCGCAGAGGCCCACGATCACGACATCGCGCAAACGCGGATGCGACACGAGGATCGGAAAATCGAGCGTGTGGAGCGCGCTATAGGCCCAGCGATAGGCCCGCCGCGAGGCATCGAGCCTCTGCACCACGCTGCCATCCGCACTGTCGATATCGAACCAGAGATCGCCGCAACGGGACCGGAAGACAGGCGCACCCGGGACGATGGATTGCGCGGGATAATCGTCGTCGACTGTAATAACGGACGGCGCGCCGCAGCCGGTCGCGAAGCGGCTCACCAAACGCGCGGCCTCATCCGCATTGAACACGTCCGCCTCTCGCTCGTCCGGCCGAACCAAAACCTGCTTGTCGAAACCAATTCGTTCTCGCCGATAGATCGTGCCGTTAAAGCCAAGCCATTCGACCTCGTGCGCTGAGGACGATATCGGCGTCCGATCTAGCGATGCGGCTGTCTTCCAGTCCGGCGAGGAATTCATCACGCCGGCCTCAGCCGGGGTCAACTGGCCGCGCGAGAACAGCCGGCCGTGGTCCATCGAGAGCCAGCCGCTGAATATCCAGGTCAGGACGAAAGTCGTCGCGACCAGACCAATGACATGATGCAGGGCGTGCCAGCCACGGTAAGGCGATGTGATTTTCCGATCGCGGAGCCTCAGCCTGACAATACCGAGCACCGCACCCAGCACCGCCGCGATCAAGGCCAGCAGCGATAGCGTCCAGACCACGCCGTCCCACAGCGCCCAATTGCGCCTGAGGATCGTCGGGTAGATCCAGTGCAGGACACTGCCCGCAAGATTCCAGCCGCGTTCGCTCCGCGTCGTGTCCAGCACGATCTCGCCGGACGTCGACGAGACGTAAACCTCGGTGCCGGCGGCATCGCCAAGCGCGACACGGAACAGCGGCCGGTGGCGATCGAAGCCGTTCGGCACGCTCCACTGATCGTCGTCCGAACGCGCGACGATCGACGCACGGCCAGCATCGAGCCCGCGCTGGCTCGCATGAGCCTGCGCGATGGCAAGTGCAACCTCGGGCGACGACACCGACGCGCCCTGCCCGTCGGAAGCGCGGACCGCACCAAGCCGCGACGGTCCCGACACGATATAGACCAGTCCATCGCTCCGCCGGATCAAGCGCACGCGCGTCGCCTCAGTCAGGCCGCTCGCCGCCACCGCATCGGCAACCGCCATGGTCGCCTGTGCACGATCCACAGCGACAAGCCCGGCAAATCGCTCCGCTTCCGTCAATGACGGAAACGGAACGAAGTGCATCACGATCCCCGTCGCGAACCACATCGCGAACAGCAGGCAGAACGCGATCCCGAGCCAGCGATGCAGCAGGACGATCGCGTTCATCATGTGATCAGCGCCCTACCATCTGAACGCCGCCGAGATCTCATAGGTTCGGGGCGCCCCGAGCAGGATCTGATCGGGATAGAACGGATCGCCCCAGATCGCGTAACGCTTGTCGGCGATGTTGCGCACGCGAAAAGTCAGGCGGGCCTGGTCGACCGCGTTGAACACCGTCTTGGGGATATCGACGAAGGCATAGACGTCGGCGACGGTGTACGCCTTCAGCGTCACGACGTTGGCGTCGGTGTTGTAGCGGTCGCCGACATGGCGGCCGGTGATGCCGAACTCCACCGGCCAGGGCGTGAAGAAGCGGTACGACGCGCCGGCATTGGCGACGACCCGCGGCACGTTCGGCGGCGTGTTGCCGGAGAACGAGCCGCCGACGAAATTGAAGTCGGCGTAGCGCGCATCGACATAGGCGATGTTGCCCCACAGGCGCAGCGGCTCGATCGGACGCACTGAGGTGGCGAGTTCGACGCCCTTCGACTCCTGCCGCCCGGCGATGTTGAGCGCCATGCCGCCGGCAGCCGCATAGACGTTCTTGCGCAGGATGTCGTAGGCCGAGAACGACCATTCCGCCCGGTTGTCCCAGAACAGGTGCTTGACGCCGGTCTCATAGGTGCGCGCGGTGGTCAGGTCGAGCGGCTGGGTCGGCGCGAGCAGAAAAATGTTGTTGGCGGAGATGTCCGCGCCGGTTGCGTACTGGCTGAAGAAGGTCAGGCCTGGCACGGCCTCCCAGGTGTAGCCGATACGACCCGTCATCGGGACCCATGATTTCGAGAACGGGAAGCCGGCGTTCACAAGGCCGGCGACGTCGGTCGAATTGCGGTCAAGCCCGATATGCTCGACGCGCAGGCCGCCGATCAGCGCGAAGTTGCGCGTGAGCTTCAGCCGGTCCTCGAACGACAGCGCCTCGTTGTCGATCCGTGCGGTCTGCTGCTTGGTCGTGAGATCGCCGTAATAGCCGCGCACGGGATCGACGAGCGGGACATAGTCGTTCGGGAAGATCGCCTCGCCCGGCCTGACGAAATCGAGATAGCTCGACGACAGCGTCGTGACCAGGCGATTGTCGAAGCCGGCGACATTCGCGTCCCAGATCAGGTCGGTGATGTTGCCGACCAGGCGCTGACTATGCGCGACATAGAAGCGCTCGCGATACACCTCGTTCCTAGTGGAATCGAATGCCTCGATCTCGTTGTTGAACCAGGTGCGCTCAGCGCCGTAAGCATAGGCCTGACTTTTCAAGGTTAGGTCAGGGGCGAGCTTCAGCTCGAAGCCGCCGCGCAGCCAGACCTCCTGCGCCACGTTCTTGTTGTCGAGGACATTGTAATTGGTGTTGAAGGTTCGGTCGTCGATCGTGACGGCCCCAAGATCAGTCCTGTTGAAATAACTGCCGGAGACGATCCCCGTCGTGGCATGCGAGCCGATATAGGCAACCGGCACCAGTGGCGCCCCCCAATAGGCTTTTGAGTGATCCTCACGGTACTCGACCGCGCCCCAGACCTTCAGGCTGTCGGAGATGCGATAATTGAGCTGGCCCGACACATCCAGCGTCTTGGTGTTGGTGTCGTCGGCAAACCCGTTGAGCGAGGAGCGGCCGATATCGAAGCGGTAGTCAAGGCCCTGCACATTGGTGCTGCCGCCCGATCCGTAATGGGTGCGGAACGAGTTGAGGGAGTCATACGAGAAATCCGCTTCGTTGCGGATCGCTCCGGTGTGCGGCTGCTTGGTGACGAAGTTGATCGCGCCGCCGGCGGCCCCCTCGCCCGACATCAGCGAGGCCGGGCCTTTCAGGATTTCCACGGCCTCCAGATTGGCCGTGTCCATCACCCGTGAGGTCATGTTCTGCGGGCCGATCTTGATGCCGTTGTAGAGCGTGTTGATCTGGCTGTTGGTGAAGCCGCGCATGGAGAAGGCGGAGGGCTCGGCCGGATTGTCGCCGGCGGTGACACCGACCGCGCCCTGCGCAACGTCGGACACGGTGCGATAGCCCTGCTCGCGCATGGTCTCGGCCGAGATCACCTCGACGGTTGCGGGCGTCTCACGCACGGTCAGGCCGAGACGCGAGGCGCTCTCGGCGACCGCGTTGCTGTTGAGCGGTGTTTGCACCGTTGCCGTCGGCACGACAGGCTTGGGCGCTGCCGTTGTGGTCGCGTGCCTGCGCGCTGCTGCGCGGCGTGCGCTCTGCACGTCCCGGCCTGCGGGCCTCGCCTGCTTGCGGGGTTGGGCGGGCGATACCTCGACGGGCCGCAGCGGCTCGCGAGCCTGCTGCGCCAGTGCGGCGGGCCAATCAAGAACGGCAAAGGATGTGAGTGCGGCGGAGGCAAGCAGGAATCTGCGCGAGCGTAGAATACGGATGGACAACACGGTCTTGGACCTCGGTATGACGTCAGTGGCACGTCACAGCGAACCAAGGTCTCATCTTCTGGCTTTGCAGCCTTCCAATGAAGCCAAATGTCTGTACTCCCCGACCGACATCTTCGCGTGTGACCACGGCTGACGGCAGGTCTCCTGGCTCGCGGGTCATTACCTTGCATCGCCTTCCCGGGACCGAGATACCCAGTGGCTCGTGACACAAGATTCGCCGCTTACAGTTGCGGGGGCAGCCACGGCATTGGAGACAATGTCCCCGCACCGCATTCCCTTTTCATCCCCTCGCGGGGAAACCGTCGAAGCCATCTAGGATTACGAGCAAGACAGAGTCAATGTGCAAGCTGCGGCGCTATTGCCACAGCGACCAACTTCCTTGGGAGATCTGCATGGAAGGCGAGACCTTCCTCTGGCTGATACGGCATGCGCCCGTCGATGGCGTCAAAGGGACGATCCATGCCGCCGACGCGCCGGCCGATCTCGGCGACCGCGCGGCGTTCGAGGCGCTGCGGCAGCGCCTGCCGCGGGATGTCGCCAGCTATGCTAGTCCGTCACGGCGCACGGTCGAGACCGCGCGGGCGCTGGGGCTCGAACCGGCCCTGGTCAGCGAATTCAGCGAGCAGAATTTTGGCGACTGGACCGGACGGAAGCATGACGAGCTCTCCGCGACCGGTGGCGAGGCCTATGCGCGGTTCTGGAGCGATCCGGCGCGCGGAAAGCCGCCGGGCGGCGAGAGCTTCGAGGACCAGGTCGCGCGCGTCCGGCTGGGGCTCTCGCGCATCGATGCGGGCTCCGCAACGCTCGTCGTGCATTCCGGCACGATCCGCGCCGCGCTCTGTGTTGCACTGGATCTCACGCCACAAGCAGCCTTGCGCTTCGTGATCGATCCGTTGTCGCTGACCCGGATCGACCGGCTCGCGACCGGCTGGCGCGTCGTCTTCGTCAATCAGAGGATCAGCTAGGTCTGTCAGGCACGTTGGCCTGCGCAAACGTCGCCATCCCGTTGTGGAGGCTGCATGCCAACCGCACCAGCGGCAGCGCGATCGCCGCACCCGATCCTTCGCCGAGCCTGAGATCGAGGCTGATCAGCGGCTGCACGTTCAGCGCGCGCAGCACCAGCCGATGCCCTTGCTCGGCCGATTGGTGCGACGGCAGCAGGAACGACTGGCACGACGGGTTGAGCCGCGTCGCCGCCAAAGCCGCGACCGAGACAATGAAGCCGTCGATCAGCACCGGAATGCGGCGCTGTGCAGCCGCGATGATCGCGCCGCAGATCGCCGCGATCTCGAGACCGCCGACCGCGCTGAGAATCTTTTCGGGCGCAGCACCAGCAACACCATGATGTGCAATCGCGGCATCGATCACACGCGCCTTGTGCGCGCGGCCGGCCGTATCGACACCGGTGCCGCTGCCCGCAATCTCCTCGGCACTGATGCCGAGCAGGCTTGCTGCAATCGCTGCCGAAGCCGTGGTGTTGCCGATGCCCATCTCGCCGCAGATCAGAAGATCGGGTTGGCTGGTCGCGGCGCGCGCAACCGCGCGCTGGCCAGCTTCAAAGGCGAACGCCAGTTCGGACGGCGCGAGCGCCGGCTCGACGCTGAAATCGCGGGTACCGTTGCACGGCTTGTCGGTGACGATGCCCGGCAGCTGCTCCTGCGCGAGTGTGCCGGCGTCGACCACCTCCAGGCTGGAACCAAGCTCGCGTGCGAGCACCGAGATCGCCGCGCCGCCGGAGGCGAAATTCGCCATCATCGCGATGGTCACGGCTTGCGGATAGGCCGAGACGCCCTGCGCGACGATACCGTGATCGCCGGCGAAGATGATGATCGGCACCCGCGCGGCGCGCGGCTGCTCGGTCGCTTGCAGGCCCGCAAGCTCGATCGCGAGCTGCTCCAGCCGGCCAAGCGCGCCGGTCGGTTTTGTGAGTTGCGCCTGGCGCACAATCGCCGCGTCGCGATGGATCACGGAGACATCGGGGCATTTTTGGGAGACCCAATCGGGGAGCATGCTGCCTCGCTTACGGCCTGCGCTTGAGAATGTAGCTGTCCATGATCCAGCCGTGCCGCTCGCGCGCCTCTTGCCGCAGCGCGACGATGCGTGGGCCGACCTCGGCGAGCGCGCCGGACATGATGACCTGATCGCGCATGCCGAGATAGGCGCCCCACCAGATATGAAGACCTTCCGGATCGAGCGACTGGAATGCGGTGCCGCCGTCGAGCATCACGACAATTGTGTCGACGCCCTGCGGCCAGCCGCCTTCGCGCAAGCGACGGCCCGTCGTCACGAGAAAAGGCTCGCCAATGTCGTTGAGCGGCAGCGCATGCGCCGCGCAGAGCGCCTGGATCGAGGTGATGCCGGGCACGACCTCGATCTCAGGCAAGGGATCGAGCCGTCGCGCGATGCGCAGCGAGGAATCGTAGAGCGAGGGATCGCCCCAGATCAGCAGCGCGACCTTGCCGTTGTCGTCGAGATGGTTGGCAATCGTCTGCGACCACGTCGCAGCGACCGCATCGTGCCAATCGTCGACGCCCTTGCGGTAGTCCGCGTCACCGGCATCGCGCACCGGAAGATCGAACTCGGCGATGCGCGTCTTGTCGCTGGCGAGCACATCCGCGCAGATCGTCCGCCTGAGATCGGCGAGATCGGATTTCGCTGTCCCCTTGCGCGGGATCAAGACGAGATCGGCCGCGTTGATCGCCGCAATCGCGGCGCGCGTGAGCTGGGCGGGATCGCCGCAACCGATGCCTATCAGGGAGAGCGTGAGCATCGCTTGTGGAGGCGGCCATCGCGGCCGCCCCCAGGTCTCTTAAGCCGCGTTGTGCAGGCGCGGCGTGACGAAGCCGGGCGCCGTGACACCGCGCAGCGACTTCGCCAGTGCCAGCACGGCAAGATCGGCCAGCGGCTCGATCACGATGACCAGAGCATAGGAGGCCGCGAACGTCGCGATGTTGACGAGGTTCGTCGCGCCAAAGCCCGCACCATAGATCGCCCAGAACGCGACCCAGGCGATGACGCCAGCCTGATACGTGGTCGACAACGCCAGCGCCTGGCGGTACTGCAAATCGACATAGGCGTTGGCGCGCGGAATGATCCGTGTGGCGATCGCCTGGATTGCGAACAGCGGCACCAGCAGCGTCGTGACGTTCATGCCATATTGCGGCAGGTCGGGCGGCTCGAAGAAGATGCCCTGGAACAGCAGTCCGAACGCGAGACCGAAGGCGGCAGGCGCCGCGCCAAACAGCAGGAACAAGGTCGAGCCGAGGATGAAGTGTACCTCCGACACGCCGACCGGAAAGTGCGGCAGAATCTCGAAGAAGACGAACACGAGGCCTGTAGTGGCCAGCGTCCGCGCGGCGAACGAGATAAGTCCCTGCTCGCGCACGGTCTCGACCGCGAGCTTCAGCGCAACGCCGCCGACGGCGACGCCGGTTGCGTAACTCAATACAAGCTTGGCGTCCGACACCAGTCCGGGTTCGATATGCATGGCTCAGATCCTTCCTGCCGTCACACCCGACGGCCTTGGCCTCAAAAAATGCAGGGCCGGTCTCCTGGCTCGCGGTTCACTGGGTTCTCCGGCCTTCCCGAGCCTTACGGCCCAGTGGCTGATCGAAGTCCCTCACCGCTTACAGTCGCGGGGGCGGCTGGGGTTTTGGGCAGCGCTAAGTCCGCCCACCCCCATTCCCGATTATGCTCCAGCGGTTTGCGCCGCGTCGAGCACCATGCATCTCCTCTGTGTGCCCCTTTCGCCAGCCGGGCGTCAAGGGGCGAAGGGCGGCCGACGCAATTATGACGGATAGTCTCCCGCCAGCGCTCCGAACAGGATCACGGCGGCGGTCGAAGCCGCGCCTCCCCGGGCAAGCTGCTCGGCCAACTCGGCAATCGTGGTGCGGAGCAGGCGCTCGTCGTCGCGCCCGAGGGATTCCGCGAACAGCGCCGGGGTGCTGGGCGCGAGGCCATGCTCGATCAATTTCGCGGCAAGCGCCGGAAAGGTGCGCCGGCCCATATAGACCACGGTCGTCGCTTCGGGATCGGCCAGTGCCGCCCAGTTCAGATTCTGCGGCAGCTCGCCAGTGACATCGGCCCCGGTAATGAACTGCACCCGGCGCGAGGTATGGCGCCGGGTCAGGGGAATGCCGGCCCGGGCCGCAGCGACGCAGGCCGTTGTGACGCCGGGAATGATCTCGTAGCCGATGCCGGCCTCGCGCAGCGTCTCCAACTCCTCTTCGAGCCGGCCGAAAATACCGGCATCGCCGGACTTCAGGCGAACGACGCGCACGCCGGTGGCGGCATAGTCGACCAGCAGGCGATTGACGTGATGCTGTTTTGTGGACGGCCGCCCTGCCCGCTTCCCCACCGCCACCAAATTGGCCCCGGGCCGGGCGAGATCGAGGATCGCACCCGAAGCTAGGTCGTCATAGAGCACGACATCGGCCTCGCGCAGCCGCGCGGCACCCTTGAGCGTGAGAAGGTCGGGGTCGCCGGGGCCGGCGGAGATGAAGGAAACAAAACCGCTCACCGGTCCTCCGCGATCAGATGGAAGAACGTGCCGGTGGCGTGTCCCCGCCGCGAGCCGGTCTCGGCAATGACCGCGCCCGTCGCGTCATGCACGACCGCCAGCGGCATATCGGGCTGGGCGAGGATGGTCGAATAATGAAACTCGTGGCCGCGCAGGCGCGCGCCCGCCTGATGCCCCGGCATTGGGGCTGCGAGCGCGGCGAGACGATAGCCCAGATGCATGCGGCGCTTGGCAAAGCTCGTCTCCAGGCCGAGCAGTCCCGTCATCTCATGGCGAAGGCCGTCGGCGTCGGTCAAACCTGCGCCCAGCACCATATAGCCTCCGCATTCGCCATGCACGGGCCGTGTCTCGGCGAAAGCACAGAGGCCGCCGCGGAAGCGATCATTGGCGGCGATCTTGCCGGCATGAAGCTCGGGATAGCCGCCGGGCAGCCAGCACACGTCGGCATTCGCATCGGGCGTTTCATCGGCAAGCGGCGAGAATGTCGAAATCTCCGCTCCAGCCGCGCGCCAGGCTTCCAGCATGTGCGGATAGACGAACGAGAACGCCGCATCGCGGGCAAGCGCGATGCGCTGCCCAGGTGGCGTCACGTTTATCCCGTTCGCTGCTGGTTGCAGCGACCAAGCGGCAGCCGATCGCAGCACCGCATCGAGATCGACATGCTCGGCGACGAAACGCGCGGCCTCGTCGATCAGCTTGCCGATCTCCGCCTGCTCCTCGGCCTGCACGAGACCAAGATGCCGCTTCGGCAGGTTGATCTCGGCATGGCGCGGCAGCGCGCCGAACACGGCGATACCAACGTCGTTCAGCGCATGCCGCACGAGAGCTTCATGGCGCGGGCTGGCGACGCGGTTGAGCACCACGCCGGCAAGGCGCAGACCGGGGCGATAATCGCGAAGCCCGGCGGCGATCGCGGCTGCCGTCTGCGCCTGTCCGGAAGGGTCGATCACCAGCACCACCGGCCAGCCCAGCATCTCCGCGATGTCAGCGGTCGCCCCGGTGCCGGAGACGCCGCGCGCGGCCACACCGTCGAACAGGCCCATCGAGCCCTCGGCGAGCACGACGTCTGCATCAGCGCCGCGGCTGACGAGATGCGCGATCGCTCCGCGATCCATCGCCCAGCTATCGACGTTGACGGAGGCGCGTCCGGTGGCGGCCGCATGAAAAGCGGGATCGATGTAATCAGGACCGCTCTTGAAGCACTGCACGTTCAATCCGCGATTACGCCAGGCGCGTGCGAGCGCCAGCGTCAGCGTGGTCTTGCCGACACCGGAGGCAGGTGCGGAGATGACAAGACTTGCCGGCATCAGGACGCCTCCGGAAAACGCGGCTCGGCGCCGACGGGGCGATAGCGGCGGTCGTAGTCGGCGGCGTAGAGTCGGCTCTCGGCAAAATCCGCCGCGCCCAGTGTCCTGCCAATCAGAATGATTGCAGTGCGCTCCATCTCGGTACCGACAGCGGCATCGAGCGTTGCAAGCGTGGCGCGGACGATGCGCTGGTCGGGCCAGCTTGCGCGCCAGACGATCGCGACCGGGCAGTCCGCGCCGTAATGCGGCGTGAGCTCGGCGACGACCTTGTCGAGCAGATGGATCGACAGATGGATCGCGAGCACCGCGCCTGTGGCGGCGAAGGCGGCGAGCGTCTCGCCTTCGGGCATCGCGCTGGCGCGGCCCGGCGTGCGCGTCAGCACGACGGTCTGGGCAAGGCCGGGCAGCGTCAGCTCGGCCTCCAGCGCGGCGGCCGCAGCAGAGAAGGACGGCACGCCCGGCGTGACCGTGTAGGGAATGCCGAGCGCACGCAGACGGCGGAGCTGCTCGCCCATCGCCGACCAGACCGAGAGATCGCCGGAATGCAGCCGCGCGACGTCCTTGCCCTGCGCATGCGCGGCGGAGATCTCCGCGATGATCTCGTCCAGCGACAGTGGCGCGGTATTGACGATCCGCGCTCCCGGCGGGCAATGCGCCAGCACGCCCTCAGGCACCAGCGAGCCGGCATAAAGACAGACTGGACATGACGCGATCAAGTCGCGGCCACGCAGCGTTAGCAAATCAGGGGCACCCGGCCCGGCGCCGATGAAGTGCACCGTCATGCGCCGTCTCCTTCCGCGATCGCCGCGGTCGCGGTGCGGTCCTGCGAGACCACTCGTGTTGCAATCAGGCGCGCGCGAGGACCAGCCGCCGCGAGCGCCGCAGCTTCAGCAACAGATCCCGTGCCGAACTTTTCCGTGACGAGCTTTGACTGCGTCGGCGTATTGATGCCGGCCAGTATATCTGCCGGGACAGCCTTGATCGGTACGCCGCATTCCTGCGCGAGCTGCTTTAGCGCCTCGGCATCGGCCTTGTCGCTGACGGTCGCCACCGCCGCAAGGCCTTCAGTGCCGCCGGCCGCCAGCAGCGCCTCGCGCAGCGAAGCCAGCGTGACATCCTTCTTGAATCCGAGTCCGGCGACCTTCATCTCACCGCGCTCCATTGCACCACGGGGCGCGCCGCCTCCCAGGACCGGTAGCGGCCGAGCGGGGAGGCATGCGCAATCTCCACCCGCATCAACTCGCCGCCATGGCGCTGATGCAACTCGCCGAGCAGCGCTTCCGTCTCCAGCGTGACTGAATGTGCAACGAGTCGCGTCCCCGGCGCGAGCCGTGACCAGATGGCGTCGAACATCGTGCCATCGAGGCCGCCGCCGATGAAGACGGCATCCGGTGCTTCCAACGCAACGAGAGCTTCGGGCGCATTGTCCGCGATGACCGTGATCCGATGCGCCAAACCGAACGCCGCCGCATTGCTGCGAATGTTCGCTGCGCGGTCCTCGCGTGCCTCGATCGCGGCCGCCGTCCCGCCGCACAGCGACCATTCGACCGAGATCGAACCCGAGCCGGCACCAATGTCCCACAGGCGCTCGCCGGGGCGCGGTGCCAGCGCCGAGAGCGCGAGCGCCCGCATCCGTCGCTTGGTGATCTGGCCATCATGGATGAAGAGATCGTCTGATAGTCCCGAGCTGCGCGGAATGCCCGGCGCCCCCATCGCCAGCACCGCCACTGCGACCAGATTTCCGGGAACATCCTCAGCAAAAAGATCAGCGCGATGCTGGTCGATATATTCGTGGGGGCCGCCGAGCGCGGCGAGAGTCCACAAGATCGACGCGCCCCATCCGCGTTCCGTCAGCCATTTCGCGAGATCGCCGACCGCCTTCGCGTCGCGCACCAGGCAAATGATCCGTGCTTCTCGCGACAAGTGCGGCACGAGGCGCTCGAACGGCGCAGCATGAAGGCCAAGGCACGTCACGGACTCGAGGCGCCAGCCCAGGCGCGCTGCGGCGAGCGAGAAGGTCGACGGCGCCGAATGCGTAATCCACTCGTCACTCCCGAGCTTCTCGGCAAGACTTGCGCCGGCGCCGTGCCAAAACGGATCGCCGGAGGCGAGCACCGCCGTCGGCCGGCCGCGGCAGCTCAGCACGATCTCCGTATCGAACGGCACCGACCAAGGGCGGCCGCGGCTCCCCACGCCGGCGAGCGCGAGATGCCGTTCACCACCAAAGACAGTTTCCGCCTTCGCAAGCGCCTTTCGGCTTGCCTCGGACAGCCCGGCAAGGCCATCTTCGCCGATGCCGATGATGGTCAGCCAGGGATCAGCCATGATACGCGCCCTTATTCTGGGCGGAACTGCCGATGCGAGCCTGCTCGCCTCGGCGATCGCGCGCGCGCGCGTGGGTGCCGTCTATTCCTATGGCGGCCGCACCCGCGCGCCCGCCGATCAGCCGCTGCCGACCCGAATCGGCGGCTTTGGTGGCGCCAACGGGCTTGCCAATTACATCCGCAGCGAAGGCATCACGCGTGTGATCGACGCAACGCATCCCTTCGCCGCCGAGGTGAGTCGCAATGCAGTCGAAGCGTGTGCGCAAACCGGCACACCGCTGATCGCACTCGAACGCGCGCCCTGGACGAAAGCGGCCGGCGACAACTGGATCGAAGTCGCCGATGTCAACGCCGCGGTCGCCGCGCTTCCCGAGTCGCCCGCAAAAATATTCCTCGCCATCGGCCGCCAGCACATCGCGCCGTTCGCGACCAAGCCGCAGCACGCCTACACGCTGCGTTTCGTCGATCCACCCGAGGCGCCACAGCCCTTCGCGGCCGAAATGATCGTGTCGCGCGGACCGTTCATGCTCGATGGCGAACTGGAGATGCTGCGCACGCGCGGCATCGCCTGGATCGTTGCCCGCAATTCCGGTGGCGACGGCGCGCGCGCCAAGATCGATGCGGCCCGCATGCTCGGCCTGCCCGTGATCATGATCGCGCGACCGCAACTGCCCGAGCGTCAGCGGGTTGAAAGCGTGGCCGAGATCATGCAGTGGCTCGGTCATCGGACTTGCCTCGGCGCATAGACCCAACGGCCGACGCGGCGCGTCTGCGAATTGCCAACGATCACCAGCGTGCGCATGTCGGCCATCTCGGGAGTCGCTTCGTTCAGCGTGACGGTTTCGACCTTCTCGTCCGTAGCGCTAACCGCGCGCGCGAAAATCACGAGGCGCTCGCCGCAGCCGACCTCTTTCAGCACCGCAAGCGCACGGCCAAATCCTTCCGGGCGGCTCGCTGAACGCGGATTGTACATCGCAATCGAAAAATCGGCCTCAGCAGCCAGCCGCAGCCGCTTCTCGATCACAGCCCAGGGCTTGAGATTATCGGAGAGATTGATCGCGCAGAAGTCATGGCCGAGCGGCGCGCCGGCCCGCGCGGCCGCCGCCAGCATCGCGGTGATCCCTGGCAGCACGCGGATCGGCAACTCCTGCCATTGCGGCGCCTGTTCCAATGCCTCGAACACGGCGGAGGCCATCGCGAACACGCCGGGGTCGCCGGAGGAGACAACGACGACCTGGCCGCCTTCGGCCGCAAGCCGCAGCGCCTCGCTCGCTCGCGCGAGCTCCTCGCGATTGTCCGATGGATGCAGCTTGAGCCCCGGTCGCGGCGGCACCCGCGAGACATAAGGTGCATAGCCCAGAATATCCGTCGCGGATGCCAGCGCGGCGGACACCTCGGGCGTCACCATCGCCTCGCTGCCGGGGCCAAGACCGGCGATGGTCAGCGTGCCCGTCATTCGGCGGCGTCCAGATGCCGGCCCTTGCCGTGCACGAGCACGATCGCGAAATACGGACACTCAGTGGCATCGATCTCGGCGAGCCGCACGACGCGCTCGCCCGGCATGGTGCCGCGTTCGACGAGCCAGGCATCATCCAGCCGGCCGGCGGCCGCAAGCGCGCTACGCACTTTTGCGAGATTGCGGCCGGTCTTCATGATGACGAGCGCATCGGAATCGCGCATGCGCCGTTCGAGCTCGGGCTCGGCGAGCGTGCCCATCAGCACGGTCGTCACGTCGTCGCCGAGCGCGATCGGCTGTCCCACGCCGTTCCAGCAGCCGACCATGCCGGGAATGCCCGCGATCACCTCGATCTCGACACGGCCTTGCAGGCGTGTGTGCAGATGCATGAACGAGCCGTAGAAGTAGGGATCGCCCTCGCAGAGCACGACGACATCGACCGCACGCGCAAGCCGAGCGAGGCGCTCGGCCCATTCGTCGTAGAAGCCAGCGAGGAGTTGCACATATTCAGGGCTGTCGAAGGCGATCTCGGTCGTGACCGGATATTCCATCGCGTATTCGGTGACGTCGGAAGCTAACATGCCCTCGACGATCCGGCGCGCCTGGCCCGGCCGGCCCTTCTTGCGGAAATACGCGACGTGCTTCGCGGCACGCACGGTACGATCCGCGCGCACGCTCATGAGGTCGGGATCACCGGGGCCGAGACCGCAGCAGATGATGCGTCCCATCGCTATTCGCTCCGGCTCGCCAGCGCATTCACCGCGGCAACCGTGATCGCGGAGCCGCCGAGGCGGCCCTCGACCGTCAGCGCCGGCACCGGTGGTTCGGCCATCAGTGCGGCCTTGGATTCAGCCGCCCCGACGAAGCCGACGGGACAGCCGATGATCGCCGCCGGCCGCGGGCAGTCACGATCGTCCAGCATGTTGAGCAGATGAAACAGCGCGGTCGGCGCGTTACCGATCGCAACGATCGCACCGTCGAGATGCGGCCGCCACAGTTCCAGCGCTGCGGCTGAGCGCGTGTTGCGCATGGATTGCGCCAGCGCGGGGACGGACTCGTCGCTGAGCGTGCAGATGACAGCGTTGGCCGCGGGCAATCGCGCACGCGTAATTCCTTCCGAGACCATGCGCGCATCGCACAGGATCGGCGCACCCTTCTGCAAGGCCGCGCGCGCAGCAGTCGCCATGCCGGGCGTGAAGCGGATATGCGCCTCCAGACCCACCATGCCGGCGGCATGAATCATCCGCACCACGACCTGCTCCTCGTCCGCCGTGAAGCGCGCAAGATCGGCTTCGGCGCGGATGGTGGCAAAGGACTGCCGGTAGATCGCCGCGCCGTCGGTTTCGTAGCTGTGCGGCATCAGTGCCCTCCCATCAGGATAGAGGGATTGCCAATGATGTCGTCGCGATCCAGGCCGCGCAGAATGGGCTCATCGCGCGTCGATCCGCCGCGCACGAGATCGAAGCCGGCGCCGGTCGCAACCAGCGTGATCGCAGCCGCTCCGGAATGCGCACACCCCTTGGCACAGCCTGAGACGTGAAGCCGCGCGGCAGAGCCAATGTTCGGAGCAAGCGCCGCGGCCAGTGCGCGGGTATCGGCATGGGCCTCGCGGCAACGCGGCGCGCCGCTACAGGCGATGACGCGCAGCGCCGGATCGTAGGCCTCGGTGATGAGGCCGGCGGCGGACGGCATCGTCCGCTTGCCTTCGCTCAACACCATCCGCCATGGCGTCATGCGCAGCGCATGCCCGCAGCCGGCAAACTGGGTAAGCGTCGCGTGCTGCATTTGCCCGAAGGCAACGCCGACCATCGCGCCCTGCGGATAAAGGCCGGGGCGCACTGCTGCCATGATCGGCGCCGGCTCGGCCTCGCCGCGCAAAGTCTCAGGCAAGATTGCACCGGCAGCGAGATGCGCCGCCATGCGCCCTCTTCCGTCCTTGGCACCGCCGGAGGCGACGAACCAATTTACAAGTGCGAGTGCGATCGTCACGGCCTCGCCGCGCGTAACGGAGCGGCCGAGCTTGGCGCCATTGGCCCGCACCAGCAGTCCTCCGGTGCGATCGCGCTCGATCCGCACGTCAGCGGAATCGCCGGCCAGCACGCGCGAGGTGCCGTCATCGATTGCAAAGCCGAACTTCGTCGGAAGCGCGAGCACGCACGCCTCGAGAGCCTCCTCGAGCTCGGCGGCCAGCGCCTGGGTCTCGTCGCCATCGCGCCAGAACGGCGTGACAAGGACGTTGCGACGGGATTCGATCTCGGCGTCCGGATCAAGCAGCGCCAGCCGCGAAAGACCGTCGAGCAGCAAGCGGTGGCTGGTTTCGCTGACGCCTCTGATCTGGAGATTGGCGCGACTGGTCACGTCGATCAGGCCATTGCCATGGCGCTCGGCCAGATGCGCAAGGCCGGAAATCTGCGCCGCATCAAGCCGTCCGCCGAACGGACGCACGCGAACCACGAGCCCGTCGCCCGATTGCATCGGCCGCAGCGCGCCCGGGCACCAGCCCTTGACCATGGAAGCGCTCATGAGGCCTCCCGCAGCGCCGCTGCAATCGAATTGCGGCGCGTTCGCCAGAGTGAGGCCTCGTGCAGGCGGGTGAAGCACGTCTCCATCGCCGCCAGCGCCGCCGGATTTTCGCGGCCCATGAAGGCGCGGACGTCGTCATTGCCGAGCGTCGCATCGTAGTAGAGATCGAACAGATGCGGCGGCACGGCCCCCGCCAGATGCGCGAAAGCCGCCATGTGTTCGAGTGTCGCCGTGATCTCGGCGGCTCCGCGAAAACCGTGGCGCATCATGCCGGCGATCCAGGCCGGATTGGCCGCGCGCGCGCGGACGACGCGCGAGATTTCTTCCGTCAGCGTACGTGCATGCGGCTGCTCCGGGCGCGTCGTATCGAGATGATAGAGCGATGGCCCGGTCCCGCCGAGATGTGCGGCGGCGGCCGCAACGCCGGCTTCATGCCCGGCGTAATCGGCGGCGAGCAGGAGATCGGTTTCCGGCAGATCCTGGATATGGACGAAGGCATCAGCAGACGCAATCCGCTGCTCGATGCCTGCGCGATTCGCCTTGATCTCGCCGTCGGCGGAGAAGGCCCAGGACGATGCCGACAGCCAGGCTTCGCCCGCGGCGTCGCGCGTCTCGGGCGTGAAGGTGTCGGGAATCGCCGAGAGGCCGGCGCCATATTGTCCGGGGCGCGGCGCGAACACCCGAGAGATACGGTGGAGATATGGATTTTCGTCGCCCTCCTCCTCGCGCTCTGCGAGCGCCTCCGAGGCGGCTTCGAACAATTGCGCGAGGCCCGAGAAGACATCGCGGAACAGGCCCGACACGCGCAGCGTCACGTCGATGCGCGGGCGGCCGAGCTCGGCCGGGACGATAATGTCGTAGCCGGTGACGCGGCTGGAGGCGTGATCCCAGCGCGGCGCGAGCCCGGCCAGATGCAGCGCCATCGCAAATTCCTCACCCGCGGTACGCATCGTCGCCGAGCCCCAGAGATCGACGACGAGGCCCTTCGGCCAGTCGCCGTGATCCTGCAAGTGACGGCGCAGCAGCTCTTCTGCGAGTTTTATCCCCTGCGCATGCGCCGACGGTGTCGGCACCGCGCGCGGATCGACGGCGAAGAGGTTGCGCCCCGTGGGCAAAACGTCCTGCCGCCCGCGATAGGGCGAGCCCGACGGTCCCGGCGCGACGCGCTCGCCCGCAAGCGCCGCACGCAGGGCATCCCGCTCGGCGGCGCCGCAGGCGCCGCGGCCGAACACGTGCAGGCCGTCGCCGAACTGGCTTTCCTTGAGGTCGCAAACAAAGCGATCGATCCGCGGGATCGCTTCGGCCGGAGCGGCCGAGGCATCGAGGCCGAGATCGTCCTCAAGGCCCGCGACGCGCGCCTCATCACGGATCGCGGCGATCAAGCGCTGGCGCCGGGCCGGGTCGAGACCATCGGCGGTCGAATATTCGTCGAGGAGACGTTCAAGCCGGCGCAGCCCCTCCGGCACCGCGGATGGTTCCAGCGGCGGCGGCAGATGACCGATGGTGACGGCACCGAGACGCCGCTTGGCCTGCGCGGCTTCGCCGGGATCGTTGACGATGAAGGGATAGATGACGGGGAGATCGCCGATCAGCGCTTCCGGCCAGCAACTCGACGACAGGGCCACCGATTTTCCAGGCAGCCATTCGAGCGTGCCATGCGCGCCCATGTGCACGACGGCGTCACAGTCCTGCTCGCGGAGCCAGAGATAGAACGCGACATAGGCATGGCGTGGCGTGCGGGCGAGATCGTGATAGTCGGAATCCCGCGTGGTCGCATCGCCGCGCTCCGGCTGAACTGCGATGATCGACTGGCCGCATTGGATCGCAGCGAAGTGGAACATGCCGTCGCGGCAGCTCGAATCAGCCTCCGGCGCGCCCCAGGCTTGCGCGAGATCATCCTGCAAGGATTGCGGCAGGCGCGAGAGCGCCGCGCGGTAGTCGGCGACGCTCCAGGTCAGTTGCTGCTTCAGCAGTGTCTCGCCGAGCGCATGGACCGTCGCGACATCGAAGCCGGCTTCCGCGAGATCGGACACCAAGGCCTTGACCGACGCCAATGCATCGAGACCAACGGCGTGCGCGATCTGGTGCGGTCGGCCCGGATAGTTCGAGAGCACGACCGCAATCCGCTTCTCAGCGATGGGCTTCTCGGCGAGACTGCGCCAGGCCGCGACGCGCGCGGCAACAGCCGTCACACGCTCCTCATCGGGCCTGTGTGCCAGGTGCGAAAATTGCAGATCGGGATCGCGCACCGACGCTGACTTGAAACTCACAACGCCGGTGAACACGCGGCCATCGACTTCGGGCAGCACCACATGCATCGCGAGATCGCCGGGCGACAGGCCGCGCAGCGATTCGGCCCAGTCCTCGCGACGTGCCGACGAGAGCGCGACCTGGAAGACCGGACATGAAGCAGCATCGAACGGTGTCGTGCCGTCCTCGCCCATTGCCGAGAACGCCGTCGCATTGACGATCGCGGCCGGAGGATTTCGCGCAAGATGCCCGCGCAGCCAATCGGCAACGCCCGGAGCTTTTAGTGACGTGACGAACACGCCGTATGCCTCAAAGCCTTTCTCGCGCAGCGCTGCGATCAAGGCGTCGATCGGGCCGGTATCCGCGGCGGTGAGATAGGAGCGATAGAAGGTCACCAGCGCGCGCGGTTTGCCGTCATCCGCCAGCGGCGCAGCGATGACGCCGCGCGCGGGATCGTAAAGACCCATCTCGGGCACGGTCGTCTCGCCGACGATGGGCCCGGCATAAAGACCCGAAGCCAGCGCGAGCTGCGCAATCGCCGCCTGTGCCGCGACCGGGCCGCCGGTGTCGCAAAGCACTTTTAGCCGCCGCAGCGTCGAGACCGGCAGGGTCGAGTATGCGTCCAGCCGCGTGTCGTCACGGCCATCGGCCGGCAGCACGGCCAGCACGATATTGCGATCCTTCGCGAGCTGCTGCAACGCCGCAAGGCCATACGCCCAATAGGACTCGCCGCCGATCAGGCGCACCAGAATGCCCCGCGCCTGCGACAGCGTCCGCTCGATATAGGTGTCGATCGACAGCGGATGACGGAGCTCTGCGAGATTGGCGAGCCGCAGCGATGGCAGGCTGTTACGGCCTCTGCGCCATCCGGCTGCGAACGCCGCAAGATCGGAATCCGAATACGAGAGCACCACGAGATCGGCCGGGTCTTGGCCGATGTCTCTGGGCGTCGCGGTCTCCTCCAGACCGCGGCTCTCGCGGAAGACGACGTGCATCAGATCCCAGGTCCTTAAATACCAAGTCTTTAAATACCAAGTCCTGCCTTGATGGCGGCCTCGTCGATATCGCCGTGCTCGCCGATCACAACGAGCTTCGATTGCCTGTGACCTGCGCCCCAGGGCTTATCGAACTGGTGGCGCACGCGTTCGCCGACCGCCTGCAACAACAGGCGCATCGGCTTGCCCGCGACAGCGATATACCCCTTGGCGCGCAGAACGTTCTGCTCGCGCGCCAGCTTCTGGACCGATGCAACCAGCGCGTCGACATCGGCCACCTCAGGAAGATCGATCACGACGGACGCGAAATCATCATGCTCGTGCTCCTCCTCGCCGTCATGATGCGAGGGACGCGCGGCGAGATCGTTTTCGGCGGCAGCGCCGAGGCCGAGGATGAGGCGGGCGTCGATCGCACCGTCAGTGACGGCGAGCATCGGCACGCGGCGCGGCATCTCGGCGGTGATCACCGCCTTGGCGGCCTCGATGCCCGCGGTGCCCGCGAGATCGGCCTTGGTCAGCAGCACGATGTCCGCGCAGGCGATCTGGTCCTCGAACACTTCCGACAGCGGCGTCTCGTGATCCAAACTCTCGTCAGCCGCGCGCTGCGCTTCCACCGCAGCCGGATTCGGCGCGAAGCGGCCGGCGGCCACGGCCTCGGCGTCGGCCAGCGCGATCACGCCATCGACCGTGATGCGCGAGCGGATCTCCGGCCAGTCGAATGCCTTCAGCAGCGGCTTGGGTAGCGCCAGGCCCGAGGTCTCGATCAGGATATGATCGGGCCGTACCGGGCGCGCGAGCAGCTTCTCCATAGTCGGAATGAAATCGTCGGCCACCGTGCAGCAGATGCAGCCATTGGCGAGCTCGATGATGTTCTCTTCCGGGCAATTGGCATCGGCGCAGGACTTCAGGATCTCGCCGTCGACGCCTTCGCTGCCGAACTCGTTGACGAGCACGGCGAGCTTCATGCCGTTCGGGTTGGCGAGCAGATGCTGGATCAGCGTCGTCTTGCCGGAGCCGAGAAAACCCGTGACCACCGTGACCGGGACTTTTGCGAGCGAATTCATTCAGCGGCCTCCGGCACGACGGCCATGGGGGGAATACGCGCAAGCGACTGCTTGCGGAAAATCTCGGGACGGCTGCGCCAGGGCACGAGGCCGTCGGGCGCGGCTGCATACGCCGCAGCGCCGGCAACGACGTCCTGCGCATTCGCATCCGACAGACGACCATAGACATAAGACCAGCGGCCGGGCGCGCTGAGCGCGACCGAGCAGCCCTGGCTGCATGCAGACAGGCATTCGACGGGAACCACATTGACGCCGTCGGGCACCCCAGCCTCGAGGATGGCACCATGCAGACGCTTGCCCGGCGCGACTTCGCCCTCGCCAGGCGTCTCGCCGGCGCGGCAGGTGATGCAGACGTGAAGTGTGACGGTCATCGCCTCTTCCAGAAAAAACAGCGGGAGGCGAAGAGGCGCACGGACCTGGCTTGAGAGTCCGCTTCCCCGTCGCGGAACACCCCGTCCGCCGGTCCAAAACTCGTCCGCGCTGGCAGGTCTCCCGGCTTGCGGAGCAGGGTTTTACCCTTCGATCCCCACCTTCCCGATTCCCAAGGGAACCAGTGGCTTCGGGCATCTCTCCGGTCACGGTCGCGGGGGCGGCTGCAGTTTGAACCCAAATCTTGCCGATTCGGACCCTATCGCATTCCCTCTTCGCCTGTCATAGGACAGGAACCAACGCCGGGCCACCATTTGCCCCCGGCCGCCTCTTGTCAAGCCGAAGGACCGGGACCGATGACGCCTGAACCGGATACCCAAACAGCTCAGGAAACCGACGCCCGTCACGCCCAGAAAATGGCGAAAATCAAGGTCGCCCGCGACAAGATCATGGCGACCAAGAGCGGCGAAAAGGGCCTCATCATTGTCCACACCGGCGCCGGCAAGGGCAAGTCCTCCTCCGCCTTCGGCATGATCGTCCGCTGCGTCGCCCATGGCTTGCCCTGCGCGGTGGTGCAGTTCATCAAGGGCGCTTGGGATACCGGCGAGCGGCGCCTGCTCACCGGCCATTTCGGCGAGCTCTGCCAGTTCCACGCCATGGGCGAGGGTTTTACCTGGGAGACGCAGGACCGCGCCCGTGACATCGCCGCCGCGCGCGCCGGCTGGGCGAAGGCCAAGGAGCTGATCCTCGATTCGAACCTCCGCATGGTCGTGCTGGACGAGATCAACATCGCGCTGCGCTACGACTATCTCGACATCGCTGAGGTCGTCGACTTCCTGAAAACGCACAAGCCGCCGATGACGCATGTCGTGCTCACCGGACGCAACGCCAAGGACGAGCTGATCGAGATCGCCGATCTCGTCACCGAGATGACGCTGGTCAAGCACCCCTTCCGCTCCGGCATCAAGGCGCAAGCCGGTGTCGAGTTCTGAAGATACTCGCTATGGCACGCGCATTGATGATCCAGGGGGCCGGCTCGGACGTGGGCAAGTCGCTCATCGTCGCCGGCCTCGCGCGCGCCTTCACGCGGCGCGGCCTGCGCGTGCTCCCCTTCAAGCCGCAGAACATGTCGAACAATGCGGCTGTCACCGTCGATGGCGGCGAGATCGGCCGCGCCCAGGCGTTGCAGGCCCTCGCCGCCGGCGTCGAGCCACACACTGACATGAACCCGGTGCTGCTCAAGCCCGAGACCGATGTCGGCGCACAGGTCGTCGTGCACGGAAAGCGCGTCGCGACCGCCCGCGCGCGCGAATATGCGGCCATGAAGCCTTCGCTGATGGGCGCGGTGCTGGAGAGTTTCGAGCGACTGAAGGCGCGCTCTGATCTGGTGCTGGTCGAAGGCGCCGGCAGCCCCGCCGAGGTGAACCTGCGCAAGGCCGATATCGCCAATATGGGCTTTGCGCGCAAGGCCGACGTGCCGGTGGTGCTGGTCGGCGACATCGACCGTGGCGGTGTCATCGCCCAGCTCGTCGGCATCAAGACGGTGATCGACCCCGACGATGCCGCGATGATCCAGGGTTTTGTCATCAACAAGTTTCGTGGCGATCCCACGCTTTTCGACGACGGCTACAGACTGATCGAAGAGAAGACAGCCTGGCGTGGCCTCGGTGTGCTGCCCTGGTTCACCCGCGCCGGCGAGCTGCCGGCTGAGGATGCGCTTGGCCTGACCGACGCGCGCAAGCCGGGCCAATGCAAGATCGCCTGCCTCGCGCTGTCGCGGATCGCCAATTTCGACGATCTCGATCCGCTCAAGCTCGAGCCTGGTGTCGACCTCATCATGGTACGTCCGGGCGAAGCGATTCCGGGCGATGTCCGGCTCGTGATCATTCCCGGCTCAAAATCGACGCGAGGCGATCTCGCTTTCCTGCGCGCACAGGGCTGGGACATTGATCTGCTCGCGCATCACCGCAGGGGCGGCCATGTGCTCGGTCTCTGCGGCGGCTATCAGATGCTGGGGCGCAGCGTTGCCGACCCCGATGGCATCGAAGGCCCGGCCGGCGATACGCCGGGTCTCGGACTTCTGGATGTTGAGACGGTAATGAGCCCGCAGAAAACGTTGACGCGTGTTGCGGCCGTACATGCCGCCACGGAGCAGCCGATCGAGGCTTACGAAATCCACATCGGGCGCACCGATGGGCCGGATCGCGTGCGTCCGTTCGCGAAGCTGAACGGCGAGCCGGAGGGCGCGATCTCGAGGGATGGACGCGTGCAAGGCAGCTATCTGCACGGCCTGTTCACGTCGGACGATTTTCGCAGGGCGTTCCTGGCCAAGCTCGACATTCCCGCGGGTAACGAGCCGTATCATGCGAGGGTCGAGAGCGCGCTCGATGCGCTCGCCGATCACATCGAAAAGTATCTCGACGTCGACGGCCTCCTCGCGCTAGCGCGTTAGAACCTCGGCAAGGCGGGTCCATTCGGACTCACTGCCCGGAAGCCCGAGCCGCAGCCATGCCGGTCTTTGCGCGAACACACGCGACCAGATTTGGCCACGTGCCAGCTTCTCCTGCGCGACAAGCGCGTCAGGCATTTCATAGAGACGAAACAGCGGCGCTCCGCCGACGAACCGCCAGCCCTGTGCTTGCGCCATCTCGTCGAGGCGGGCACAGTCACGCACAAGCCGCGCTGACGTGGCCTCCGCCCAGGCATCATCGCGCAACGCGCGGCAACCGACTGTGATCGCCGCACCCGAGACCGGCCATGGCCCCGACATCGCAGCGAGCTTTGCGACGTCGGCCGCATCGCCAAGCGCAAAGCCCAGCCGCAGACCGGCAAGGCCATAAAACTTGCCGAACGAGCGCAGGATCACCAGTCCCGGCCGATCCGCCTCAGATGCCAGCGACAGCTGCGGAACGGCATCGGTAAAACTCTCGTCGATGACGAGACGGCCGACGCGCGGCAGCAGCGCCAGCAATTCCTTTGGTGCAAATTGCCGGCCATCGGGATTGTTAGGGCTGACGACAACCGCAAGGTCCGCGCCTGCCAGCGCGTCAAGCTCCTCGACCTCCTGCACATCCCAGCGCGCCGCCGACAGCACCCCGGCATATTCATTATAGGTCGGCGCGAAGATGCGCGCGCGGCCGGGCGCCGCTAGTTGCGGCAACAATTGAATCGCGGCCTGCGCGCCGCCCATGGCTACGATCGCCGCGCTCGTGCGGTAGGCGTGCCGCGCCGCCTGATGCAGTGCATCGATCTCGGCGTGCGACGGCAGCGCGCTCCACGCGCGCGCGCTGATCTCGCCTACAGGGTAAGGCAACCGGTTGATCCCGGTCGACAGATCGATCCAGTCCTCCGCGCGCCCGCCAAAACGCTGCTGGGCCAGATCGAGATTTCCACCGTGCTCGCGCATGCCCTGTTCTTTCACGCGAAAGCCAGGATCGCAAGGAGGCCTGCGAGCAGCAACATGGCGCGGCGGTAGACCGTCAGTCCCTCCCCGATGTCCGCGGCAAGCGGATCGCGCGCGCCTTCGTTGAGCCACGGTTCGTTGGTGGCACTGCCGTGATAGATACGGGGACCGCTGAGCCGCACGCCGAGCGCGCCGGCCATCGCCGCCTCCGGCCAGCCCGCGTTGGGCGAACGGTGACGGCGCGCATCCCGCGTCATGCACGACAGGGCCTCCGATCGGCGCGATGCGAGCAGCACGAACAAGAATCCGGTCAGGCGCGCCGGAATGAAGTTGGCGACGTCGTCGATGCGCGCCGCCGCCCAGCCGAAGGCTTCGTACCGTTCGCTGCGATGGCCGATCATGGAGTCCAGCGTGTTGATCGCCTTGTAGCCGAGGATACCCGGCAAGCCGAACAGCGCGCCCCAAAACACCGGCGCGACGATGCCGTCGGAGGCGTTTTCGGCGAGGCTCTCGATCGCTGCGCGCGCGATGCCGGCCTCATCGAGCGCCGCGGGATCGCGGCCGACGATGCGCGAGACCGCTTCGCGCGCACCGGCGATGTCGTCGCCCCGCAGCGGATTGGCGACGGCCGCGACGTGATCGTGCAATGAGCGCAGCGCGACCAGCGGCCAGGCGAGGACCCCCACCAGCACGATTTGAATCCAACCCGAAGGAAGCAAGGACTGAACCGCCCAGCCGAGCGCGACAGCGAACACGATCACGAGGAGCGCTCCGGCGACGCCAGCAGCGCGGCGAAATGTCGGCGGTGCGGACGACCGATTCCAGGCGGTATCGATGGCGCCGATCAGCCGACCCAGCCAGGTTACGGGATGGCCGATCCAGGCGAACAGCCACGACGGCCAGCCCAGCAGGGCATCCACCGCCATCGCCACCACCATCGCGCCCGCAAAACCCACATTCGTCTCCTGTCCCGCCCCTGTTGCGCAAAGCGAGGGGTGAGCGCAAGCCCCCGGCCGCCCGATTTCGGCTTTGTCTTTGGCCGCGTTTGGTGATTAGTCAGGCCCACAGGAGAGTTTATGGCCGTCATCTTGATCACGGGCGGAGCGCGATCGGGCAAGAGCAAGCGTGCGGAAACGCGCGTGCGCGCCTTTCCCGGACAGCCCGTCTATGTCGCGACGGCCGAGGCGCTCGATGCGGAAATGGAGACGCGCATCGCGAAGCACCGCGCTCGCCGCGGAACCGACTGGATCGAGCGCGAGGTGCCGCTCGATCTCGTGCCCGCGCTGGTCGCAACCGATGGCGGCGGCGCAAGGCTCGTCGATTGCCTGACGCTGTGGCTCTCCAACCTGATGCACGCGGAGCACGACTGGGAACGCGAGGTGAGCGAGTTGGCCAACGCCCTGCCCCGTCTCAAGAGCCCGGTCATTCTCGTCACCAACGAAGTCGGCCTCGGCATCGTGCCTGACAACGCGCTGGCGCGCAGCTTTCGCGACGCCGCCGGGATCATGAACCAGACTATCGCGGCCGTTGCGCACGAGGTCGAGTTCGTTGTCGCCGGCTTGCCGATGAAACTGAAATGATGCCGCGCATAGAGCTTCTCAAAGACATCATCGCCGATCTCAGGATGGCGGCGTCGTTCGTCACGATCCTTCCCGTCGCATCGTCGAAGCCCGCGGGCGACGGCGCCGTCGCGCGCGCGACCTGGGCCCTTCCCGTCGCGGGACTGCTGGTCGGTCTTGCCGGCGCGTTGATCTACAAGATCGCCATCCGGTTCGGACTGACACCGAACCTTGCTGCCCTGCTCGCGCTGGCGACGACCGCCCTCATCACCGGCGCGCTGCATGAGGACGGGCTTGCCGACACGGCCGACGGGCTCGGCGGTGGCCGCACGCGCGATCGCAAGCTCGAGATCATGCGCGACAGCCGGATCGGCACTTACGGTGTCTGCGCGCTGATCTTGTCGTTCGGCCTGCGCTGGAGCGCACTCGCGGCGATCGCGAATCCGTGGGCCGTTACGCTTGCGCTATGCGCTGCGCATGCCGCGGCGCGTGCGGGTGTGCCGGCCTTCATGTCGCTGGTCCCCCCGGCACGGCCGGACGGCCTTTCGGCAAGCGCCGGAGCGCCGCCGGGCCGCAGCGTGGCCGTCGCATTTGGTCTTGGAACGCTCGCGCTTGCCCTCGCGCTCGGACCGGGCAAAGCGCTGGTCGGCCTGATCCTGCTGTCGCTCGCCGGCCTGTTGCTCGCGCGTCTCGCCATCCGCCAGATCGGCGGGCAGACCGGGGATATCCTCGGCGCGCTCGAGCAGACGGGTGAGATCCTGATCCTGCTGGTTGCCGCAGCCTTCCAGATGGGACGCTGACGTCATGGTCGAATTCGACGACGCCTTTCGCCAGCAATTGCGCGAGCTGTTCGTTTGGCGCCGCGACGTGCGCCGCTTTCGCAGCGACCCGCTGCCGGATGGCGCCATCGACCGCCTGATCGAGACCGCCTGCCTCTCGCCCTCGGTCGGCCTCAGCCAGCCCTGGCGTTTTGTCATCGTCGATGATGCCGCGCGGCGCCGCGCCGTGATCGATGACTTCAGGGCGTGCAACGCCGATGCCCTGACCCGTTACTCCGATGAACGCGCAGCGCGCTATGCCGCGCTCAAACTGTCCGGCCTCGAACGGGCGCCCGGCCACCTCGCCGTGTTCGCCGACAAGGCCAGCGATATCGGTCACGGCCTCGGCCGCGCCACCATGCCGGAGACGACGGAATACTCCGTGGTCGCCGCCATCACCGCGATGTGGCTCGCCGCGCGTGCCGAAGGCATCGGGCTCGGCTGGGTGTCGATCCTGACCCCGGCGCGCGTGCACGCCATTCTCGACGTGCCTGATACCTGGAAGTTCATCGCCTATCTCTGCATCGGCTATCCGGAAGCAGAGTGCGACCAGCCGGAGCTGGAGCAAGCGAAATGGGAACACCGGCGGGGAGCGAGCGAGTTCACGCTGCGGCGCTGATCGCGCCATCCTCGTCATTGCGAGCGCGGCGAAGCAATCCAGAATCTTGCCGCAGAGATAGTCTGGATTGCTTCGTCGCAAGGGCTCCTCGCAATGACGAGGAGAGAGCGGAAACCTGCCGCTACGACTTGCTCTTGCCCGCAACGGCCGCCACCGGCGCGGGGCTTTCCGGCTTCTGGAACATCAACAGCGGTCGGAAGATGACGCGGCCATAGGCCTCGTAATGGTTCTGGGTCGACACCGCCATCTTCAGCGGCGTGGCGTAATTCGCCTCGAACGTCATGAACGACGCGTAGGTCCAGGAGAAGCCGACGCCGACCGAGGCGAGTTCAGTGATCCCAGGGAATGTTGAATACACCGCACCCCAGTCGGTGAAGATGTAGGTGTCAAATCCCCTCAGCCATTGCGACCAGTTGTAGTGCAGCTCGGCGTTGAAATAATAACCGCTGTCGCCGGACGCCGAGTTGGAGGGATAGCCGCGCACGGTGGTGGGGCCGCCGATCGAGAAGATCTGGTCGCCCGGCAGCAGCTTCTCCTGCGTGTACTGCCAGCTCGCCAGAAAATTGGTGCTGAAATTCGCCGGCCCCGCGGTGCTGCTCGCGAGCAGCGAGCCGGTATAGGTGTTGAACGCGCGGTTGTTGCCGAGCACATGATCCTGCCACGCGACGTAGTTCACCGCCGGTGAGACCGTGATCGAATAGGTGTTGCCGGATCTCGTCACCGAAACGCCCGCGGTGGCCTTGTCGTAATGGTCGTTGGTGACGTCGACCGTGGCGAAGCGGCTGACCGTCTTGCCCTCGGTCTCGGCGGCGTTGAACAGCACCAGCCAGTCCTGTGTGACCCAGAGCGGCTGGCTGAAATTCACCGCGGCCTGGCTCGATCGTCCGGTGACGTCGAGCGCGACGAATGGCCCCTGGACGATCTTGATCTTGCCTTCGGTGTAGCTGACGCCGGCGCGGCCGCCCCAGATATTAACGGGAATGCTGTAGGCGACGTTGCCGTTGAGATTGCCGTCGGAACGAACGCCGTAGAAAGTCAGGCGGTCGTCGACGCCAAACAGGCCGTGGCGCTTGTAGAAGGCCCCGCCTTCCCAGCGCCCGGTGTTCTCGGCACCCTGGTTGTCGGTGAAGAGCTGCAAGGTGTCGATCGGCGGCTCGATCACCGCGAATTGGAGGTCGGTGAGGCCAAAACTCGTGCCGGGCTGGAGCAGCGCCTTGATCTGCACGTCGTTGGTGCGGTTGAACCAGATCACGTCGCGATTGAGCTTGGGAACATCGAGGACCTCGCCCTCGGGCTCCTTCACGCGCTGCAAGATGTAATCGGTGCGCGTCTGCTTGTTACCCTCGATGGTCGTTTTCTGGAGCCGGCCTTCGGTCAGCTTGATCTTGACCACGCCGTCCCTCGGATCCTGTTCCGGCAGCGTCGCGATGCCCGTGACGATGCCGCGCGCGGCGTAGACGGCGTTGATGTCGGCGACGAGCTGCAACAGCGCGGCGATGTCGACGTTCTGGCCGACATATTTCTTCGCGATCTCGTCGAGCTCCGCCGGCGTGATAAATTTGGAGGAGCCGAACTCGATCTTGCGCAGGCGGAATTTCGGTCCGCCCGGCTTGAGCAGCTGGGATTTCTCGCGCTCGCCTCCGATTACCGCCGGACCGTTGAGCTTTGGCGGCGCGCTCTGCTGTTCGAGCTGGCGGCGCTGCCGGTCGACGTCGTTCTGGATCACGCCGGGGTTGATCGAGGGCACTTGCGCGCGCGAAGAGGCGATGCAGCAAGCTGCAAGCCCGACCCCCAACGCTGCGCTGAGAATCCGCATCCCTGATACCGTTACCATGCCTGGGCCAGACGGCCGACGGCCGGCTTCGCCGTCTCAACCGCCGCATCCTTCCAGCCCGGGCGTCCCACGCGCTGTCCTTGACGGCGCAGCTTGCGCAGATCATTCAGTCCCTCGATGTTGACGGCGGGACCGGAGCCGATGGTCTCGACCGGCCGCGGCATCAGCAGCGCATCGAGCCGTGCCTGACCGGACAGACCGAGCAGGTAGAACGTCCCCCCGTCCCTCTTCGCGAGCCAGGTCTCGATGCTCTCCCTGCCTTCGCCGTCGACCGGGATATTGCGCACCATGCTGGCGCCGGTGAAGCCGTAGCAGCAGGTGTGGCCCGGACCGTAATTGGTGACGCTCGCCGAAACGTCGCCGGTGTAGAGCACAACATAGGCGTTGGTGACGTTAGCGTTGCCGATCTGAGCCATCGTGAACACACCGCCCGGCTGGTACAGCTGCAGCGTCGGCCAGTTGGACGGCGCCGGTGTGCGGTTGTTGAGCAGCACCTGCTGGGTCGCCGTGGTGAGCATGAGCTGGCCCGGCACATAGCCGTTCAGGATCGCGACCGCGTGCGCGTCGGTCCAGAAGTTCGCATCCACCACCCTGAACTGGTTGATGATGATGCTGTCCGGATCGATCGAGATGTTGGCAGACTTCGCGACACCGCCGTTATAGCCCGTGACATTCATGATCAGCGGGATCGCCGGGTTCGAGCGGATCTGCTCGCCCTTGACGTTGATCGTATCAGCCGCGAGGTCGAGCTCCCTCACGACGCTGATCCAGCCGATCGTCAGGTCGCCCGATGAGGTCATCTTGACGATGTCGCCGCTGATCCGGTCGAGCGAGACCGATCCAGCCACCTCGAAATGCGTATCGCCGTGGGCGGAGATCGATCCGCCGCGGAGCGAGCCCGTGTCGGATTTGACGATGAGGTCGCCGGCATCGCCCGGGATGCCCGTCGTGGTGAGCTGGCTGAAGACGATGTCGTTGACGGCATGGAGAGTCTGCGTGCCGCCGCTGATGGCGGTGCCAACGGTGATTCCTCCGGCCGTCGCGGTGACGTCGAGCGTGCCGCCGGCGGTAAGATTATCCCAATGAACGACCGTGCCACTCAGGACCGCGTTGCCGGTCGTGGCCGTGAGGTTATGACCGGTGTTGGTGCCCGCCGCAATCAGTCTCGCCGAGCCGTTGGCCAAGACCGAGCCCTGGGTCACGACGCCGCCGGCCAGCGCCATCTGCGCCCGGATGTAACCGTTGTCGGCGTTGACGTTGATGTTGCCGACGTCGCCGCTATTGCCGGTCGTCGTCAGCGCCTTGAACGTCACGTTCTGCGTCGCGCGGATCGTCTGCGAGCCGCTGCTCTCGGCGGTGCCGATGACGATGCTGCCATTGTTCGCGACAGCCTTGAAGCTGCCGCTCGCGCCGGTCGCCGTGCCCGCCAGCACCTGGTCGAGCGTCAGGCCGCCGGTGCCGAGGATGTCCACGTTGCCTTTCACGGCAGACAGCAGGCTCGCCTCGGTGTCGGTGAGAGCCTTCAGGTAGAGCCCGCCGGCGCTGGCACTTGCCGACAGCCGCGCGGCGTTGAAGCCGAACCGGCTCGTAGCACTGCCGATGCCGTTCGATGCACTCAGCGACAGCCCGGCGCCTGAACCGGACGCGACGAACTTGATCTGGCCATCGCCATTGTCGATGATCGCACCCAGCGAGGCGACGCCGCCGGCGGTGACGATGATCGAGGGCGCGTTCGAGGCTGCCGCATAGGACAGCGAGGAATTCAGCTGGCCGATCGTCGCATCGCCGGTGGTGGTCACCGAGATCAGGCCGGCCGCGTTGATGGCCGAATAGGCGTCCATCGACAGCGTCGCGGCCACCAGTGTCACGCCATTGGAATTGCTGGTCGCAACCACCGGCGCGGCGCTGGTGCCGGCTGCGAAGGTCATGCCGCGGTTGGCGAGCAACTGCATCAGGCCGTCGCTGGTGATGTCGGCATTGATGGTGAGCGCGCCGCGCGGCACGTTCAGCGTCAATGCGCCGCCGGCCGTCAGCGTCCCGAAAGCGCCGCTCGTGCCGACCATGAGGTCGCCGGTGACGGCGAGGATGCTGAGGTCGCCGACCGCAGAACCGGTGACCGCGCCGGAGATGTTCACCTGCAGCGGCTGGAAGGTCGAGCCGTTGAAGCCGATGCTGCCGCCGGCGCGCAAGTCGAGGTCGGTGCCCAGGATGTGGATCGCCGAACGGTCCGTGAAGCCGGCTTCGGCGTAGATGCTGCCGCTCGCGGCGAGCTGGATCGCATTGCCGGCGGAGATGTTGCCGAGGATGAGATCGCCGGTGGTCTGCTTCAGATAGATGCCCTGCGCCGACGAGACCTGGTCGAGCTGGTCGTTGCTCGGATCGGCGAAGGCGATCTGGATCGCGTTCGCGTTGGTCGCGGGATTGCTTCCTGCGGTCCCGGGGGCACCGACATTGCCATGCTCGGCGATCAGGGTCAGGTTGCCGATATCGCCGGAGATCACGGGGGTACCGGTCACGCCGGCGGCGGCGGTGATGCTGTTGACGGCGTCGAGCTTGACGTCGCCGCGGCCGATGACCTCGATGCCGTTGGCCTGCGCGGCCGCGATCGGGCCATAGTTCGCGGTGATGCCGCCGAGCGTGAGGCTGTTCTTGCTGCCGAGATAGACGTTCGTCAGCGCCTTGGCCGAGATCGCGATCGGATTGTCGACGACGACGAGGTTCTGCTGCGACAGGCTGACCGTATAGGTCGTGACATGGGTCGTCGGGTCGGTAATCGCGCCGACGGTGAGCTGACCCGGACCGGCCGTCGCCAGCAATCCCCTCTGCTCCGGTGTCAACGACGAGGAATCGACGCTGGTGAAGGTGAACGTCTGGGGCGCCGCCGAATTGCCGACCGAGCCGTGCGGCGCATAGAGCATGATCTGGTTCGCGCTGACATTGGCCACGACGTTCTCGTCGATCGGCGGCGGGGCCGCGCCGAGGGCCGACGACGACACGGTGTAGGCGAGCTGGCTCTGCGTCCACTGCGCGCCCGCGGTGATGATGCCGTAGACCCGCTCGGTCGATGCAAGCGTGAAAGTGTAGTTAGCATTGTAGGTGTTCAGCGCCGTTTGCAGCGCCGTATTGCTCGGCATGCGCTGGTTGGCGGTTGAAACGCCGTCGAACAGCTTCGTGAACAGGGTCGTGGACAACGAGCTGCCGAACACTGTCCCCAGCGGATCCGTCTGGGCGGTGCCGAGCAATGTCGTCAACGAGCTCTTGAGCTCGTCGGTGGTGAGCTTGCCGAGCAGGAACTGGTCCCTCAGGAACCGCGTCGTGGCCTCGACCTTGATGTCCGTCGTCGAGACGCTTGCGGGAGCGATGCCGAGCTTGGCGGCCACCTGAGCCCGCAGCACGGTCTCCCCAACCGACGTCAGGTTGTAGGTACCGTTCTGGAACGCGATGTTCTTGAGCTGGAAGTAGTCGTTGTAGGCCGACGTCACCATGGACTGGTAGCTGTTGACGGCGTTGGTCGCGGCGCTGCCGCTGAGCAGGTCGAGGCTGGTCCAGACGTCCTGAAGATGCTGGCTCTGTGCCTGGGTCAGGCCGACCGCCGCCCGGCCGTTCAGGATGCTGGCCGGGTTGCCGTCGGAGCCTGCCGCCTCCAGGAAGACCGGCCCGCCGGTCGACTGGATCGTGCCGAGGCGCAGATCACCCTTGGACTGGACAATGTAGGCGCCGGTGGCCGAGGCGCTGTCGAGAACGCCGCCATCGACGGCGCCGCTCGCCTGAACCGTCCCCGTCGCCTGGATCACCAGCGGATTGATGTTGGTCAGGGTGGACGCGCCGTTGACGACGGCGCTCGTCGCGCCGATCGCGCCGGCAGTGGAGTTGATCTCGACGTTCTTGCCGATCACGACGGGGTTGGCGACGTTGTAGGGGGACGCCGAGTTGATGTCGCCGGTCGCCGAGATAAACACGCTGCCCTGCGGCGTGCTGCCTGCCGAATTCACCTTCACCTGATTGATCGAAAGCGAGCCGATGGCCGCGATCGCGATGTCACGGTCGATCGTATCGGCCTTCAGGCTGCCGCCATAGACCTGCACCTGGACGGGAACACCGTTCGTGCCGCGCGTACCGATGCCACCATCCGCCGACAGCGTCACGTTATTGCCCGAGATCATCGGGTTGTTGGCGTTCGCGCCGGATGTAATGGCCGAATTGGCGCCGGTGGCAATGACCGTCGTGTCACCCGAGAGGTTGTTGATTGGCCCGTTGATGACAATGCCGGAATTCGAACTGACATTGACAGTGCTGGCACCGCCGCCGCTGAACTGGATGTTGATCGGGTTCGACGCCTTCACCGTGTTGGTGAGCGTCAGGGTCAGGTGATCGTAGATCTGCTGGAACCAGTCGTAATGACCGTCCGCACCGCAGCACAAGCCAGCCGACGTGTTGTAGCCACCCCCGTGATAGCTGCCGGTCGCCGTGACGACTTCCTGGAAGTTCGCGGTCTGTAATTGGCCGGTGTTGCCGCCACCGCCCGTGGCCTGCATCACGTTCTCGACCAGGCTGACGGTGCGAGTCCAGTTGTCTCCGGACGCGTTCGGCGTGTAGTGCCAGCCATAATCGAACTGCGTGCTGGTGGTCGGACGATCCAGCGTCGCCGTATCGACCCACTGGTAGTACATGTTCGGCTTCACGGCGTACTGGATGCCTGCCGTGCCGCTGAGGCCGGTCAGCATCGAGCCTGTGTACTGGCTCGCATTGACGCTATTGGTCCGATACGTCGACACCTGCTGGCCGCCCGACGCGGAGGGATTGTAGACGTACCACGTCGTCTGCTGCTGGAGCTGATCGACGATCTGGATCACGCTGGGCGCGCTGACGCCCGTATTGATCGTGTTGGTGACGAGCTGGAGTCCGGTCGAGTTGTTGACATTGATCGTGCCGGCACCACCCTTGACCGCGATCGTGCCCTGGGCAGTGCCGTCGGTCGAGGTCGAGATGATCTTGCCGTTCAGATAGACATAGCCGCCCGAGCCCTGCACCACGCCGTTCACCATGATCTGGTCGGTGAGCGCGTTGTACTTCACCCCGATCTTGATATCGCTGGAGACCTGCGTCGTCGCAGCCGCCGTGATGTCGTAATAGCTGCCGTTCCGCGCATTGGCTTGGGCCTGGGCGAAGTCCGCGCCATTATTACTGGTCTTGAGGCTGTTGATGGCGGACAGCACCCCGCCGCCGATGTCGACCGAGTAATTGCTGCTCGTGCCACTCTGGATGAGGCCGTTGACGTTGATGACCCCCGCCGAGATGATGATCGCCTGGCCGAGAATGAAGGGCGCGTTGGCGGGGTTCTGGTACCCCGAGGGTGTGGTCGAACTCCAGTTCGAGCTCGCGTTCGTGTTCGCGGTCCTCGGCGTGATCACGTCGTTCTGGATATTGACGACCTGGAAATAGGCCGAGCACCCCGAGCAATTGAACGGCGAGTAGAACGTGGACGTGTGGTTGGTGGTGGTGGTGTGACCCTGGGCGTCTGTCGAGGTCGTCGTATAGTCGTAGGTCGTGTTGCTGTAGACGCCTTGGCCGGTATAGGTATTCTGCTCCCACGGCGCGGTCGAGATGGTCTGGACCGTCGGGCCTTCCATCGCCGCAAGCGTGGCGGTGCTGCCCACGCTGCCGCCGCCTCCGTTGGGCGAGCCGTTGCCCATCGGCAGGAATATCGCCGAATAGAGCGACAGGCCGTCGTAATAGGTCATCAGCATGCGGGCAGTGAAGACCGTGCTGTTGGCGGCCGTCTGCTGGACGCCGCTATGGCCGTCGACGCAGCAATAATAGAAATACGGGTGATTGCCGCCGTCGCCGATATGCGGGCTGTACGCGTAGGCGCCATAGGCGCCGAGATAGGTCGCCGCGGCCATCACCGCCGTCAGGGTGTCGTTGTCGGCCGGCTTGTACTCGACCCCGGCCCACTGCGAGGTGACATCGTGGTTGGAGTTGTAGAAGCTGCCGAGGCCGCCGAGGAAGATGAACGAGCCGTTGGGCGCTACCATCTGGATGGTCGCGGCATTGAGCGACTGCGACGCGACGACGCTGCCAAGCTGGCTGGTGATCTTGAGCAGCCCCCCCTCATTGGTGACGATGCCGTCGAAATAAATGTCGGGCTTCCGGGTCAGCTGGTTACCGTTGTCGTCGACGCCGAGTCCGGTGCTGGGATCGATGCGATTGTAGGTCGCCGAGATGTCGATGATCGGCGTCGCGCTCGGCGTAGCGGTGAAGGTCACGTTGGAATGCGAATCCGGGTCGACATGGTCGATCTGCCGGTAGGTGATGTTTCCGCCGGTCACATTGGTGACGGTGAGGTTCGCGAAGTCCATGAAGTCGAGACCGCGGTTCTCGACCTTGATCTTCGGCGAACTCAGCGCAGTGACCGATGGCGCCGTGTGACCGGAGACGCTGTTTCCGGTCAGCTTCTGCGCCAGGATCGAGACATTGCCGGCGGACACCAGGATGTCGCCGAACGCGAAGGCGTTGCCGGCGGCGTCCGAGGTATACGGCGCCTGCTGGATTAGGGCGTTGATCTGGCGCTGGAAGTCGCCGGTCGAATCGGCGCCGGAGGGCGACATCGTGGCGGGATGTGCGGACGTCGACGCCGCGAGCTGGGTTCGGATCTGCGCAGCAGTCAAGCCGGTCAGCGTAGCGAGCTGGTTGACGATGTTCTGGTAGGGATTGAAGCTGCCGACGATGGTGTACTGGAGCGCCTGGTGGTTCCAGGTCATCACCGGGCTGAAATGATCGACGTCGGCGACGTATTCGAGGGTGGTCGACAGTGAGGAGTACGGACTCGTCGTGCTCAATGTCGGCGCGCTTGCACCAAGATCGATCGTGATCGTCACGTCGTCGTTGATGCCCGCGACCACCATGCCATTGAGCGCGACATCGCCGGTCCCACTGGTGTGGCTGTGATTGTCGCTGTTCTTGGCGCTGAAGATGTCCAGATACGGATTGTAGTTGCTGCCGTTGCCGGACGCCGTGACTTGCCCCTGCGTTGCGCCGAGATAGATGTCGCGTACGCCGAGCACCCGCGAGCCGTCGGCCAGCGTCAGCCTGCTGTCGCCGCTGGCATTCGCCGTGCCGCGATAGAGAGCAGAGATCGGAATGGCAGTGTTGTTGTAAACGACCGTGGTCGCAGTCGCCTGTATGCTGCTGAAGGTGATGGTGTCGCCCGACATGCCGGCGAAAATATTGATGTCGCGCCAGGCCTGGATTGTCGTGCCGCTGTCGACGGTGACGTCCTGGTCGGCGTGGACCCACGTGTTGGTGCTGGCGCCGACGCCCGCGATCGCGCCATAGAGACTGGCATTGGCGTTATTGGACGCCGCCATCTTCGCAGCCGTACCGACATAGATCTTGCCGACGCTGAACAACTCCCGGGCATGGATGTTGACCGCGAGCGTGGCGTTCGCCGTCATGTTGGATTCGGCGCCGCCGCCGGCGAAGAAGCTGGCCGTGGCCAGGCTCGCCGTGTCCTGGGTGTTTAGCGTGTTGTAGGCCTCGATGTCGATCACCCCCGTCGCGGTCCGCGGATCGCCGTTGAGGCTCAGCACGGTGCCGGCGCCGATATTGGTGGTGACCGTCTGGGTGACATGGGAATCGCTGAGCGCGGCAGCGCCCGAGAACGAGCCGCCGGAGCCCGACCGCGCGCCGCCGCCGGCCTGGTTGACGATGTCGTTGGAGATGACGACGATGTTGCCGCCGGCCGAGTTGATGATCAGATGCGTTCCGATCTCGGCAGTGGTAGTCGAGTCGACGTCGTTCTGCGCCTGGCCGGCGGAGACGCCGGCCGTGGACGCCTGATAGGCGTCGCCGCTGGCGGCATAATTCGTGGTGTGCTTGGCCTTGACGCTGAGGCCGCCGAAATAGAGCGTATCATCCGTCGTGCCACCGTCGAACCGCGCATCGGTCACGGCCGTCGAGCTGGTCGTCGCGACCGCCGCGGCACCGGCGTAAGTGCCGCCCGCGCCGACCGTGGCGTTGGAGACATTGGTGTCCGTGCCGGTAGCCGTGATCTGGAGAATGCCGGTGTAGTCGGTGTGATTCAGATGCGTCGCGTCCATATTCGCGGGCGCGCCCAGATAGGCGTAGGTGTGCGCGCTGGACGACGTCTGCGCGACGGTTGCACCCAGTGCCAGGAAGCCGGTCGAAAGGCCGGTCGCCTGGGCGTACTGAGCGCTGTCGTTCTGGGCCGCAATGACCACGTCGCCATTGGGAAGCGTAATCCCGGTGCCGCCGTACGCGCTGACCGTTGCGTTCTCGGAAGCCTGGGCCAAGCTGCCCTGCGCGCCGATCAACGAGCCGCCGCCGCCCGCGAGTGCCCAGGCGTAGGTCGTCGTGCCGCCGGTCGGAACCAGCGCCATGGCGGTCACGGCCAGAGCACCGCCCGAGAAGGTGACGTTGTCGCCGACATCGGCGGTGACCGTGGCTCCAACCGTGGACTTGGCGACCGCTACGCCGACTGCACCGCCGCCGACCGAGACGCCGATCGCACTGCTGGAAAGATTGGGCATGATCGACGCGGTCACCAGGGTGCCGACACCGGCCGCTGACGTGGTGATCGAGGCGCCCGAGCCGATCTCGGCCAGCACGGTCGAGTTCTCGTGAGCCTCCGCGTCCGCACCAACGCCGGCGACAATACCGCCGCCGAGCGCCGTTGAAGTCGTGGTCAAGGTGCCGGCGCCGGATGCACCGACCGCCAGCGTCGAGGTATCGACCGTGGCGTCGTCCAGAACCTTCGCTGCGACCGAGCTCGACCGTCCCGCGGTGGCGATCGAAGCGCCGACGGCGACGGCGCCACCGGTGACGCCGCCCGTGAAGACGACCTGGGTCGAGGAGTCCAGCGCCATGACGGCGACGCCGGTGCCGCCGGTGCCGGTGACCTCGCCGCCGAGCTGGGCCGTCACGGTGTTGGCCACATTGCCAACCGCCACGGCCGCATCGGCGCCGAAGTAGAGCGCCGCACCGCCAGCGATCGCCTCGGTGTCGATGGTCTTGCCGGCATAAGGTCCGGTGGTTGCATCCTTGACGACCGCCGCAACGTTGACGGACGGCGCGGCGACGATCGCGCTCAGATTGGCGAACACGCTGCTGCTGACGCTGGTGTAGCCGATGCCGGCACCGATGCCGACGTTCTTGGCGAAGCCGGCGCCGAGCAGATACATCTTGGCCGCGTTGGCGCTGGTGGCAGTGACATTGACCTGCGTACCCGTGACGTTGCCGCCCGCGATCTGCGCGGTGACGCCGTCATTGCCGCCGGTCAGCACGCTGCTGACATTGTAGGTCGAGGTCACATTGGCATTGTTCGGATTGCCGGCGGTGCCGCTGGCGACCGCGTTGCTGCCATGCGAGCTGTTGGTGCCGGCGTTCACCGACGCGATGGTGCCGTTGCCGCCCTGATTGAGCTGCCCGGTCTGCTCGCCCTGCGTATCCGGATCGGCGGTGTTGGTGCCGATGATGATCACGCCGACGGTCGCACCAATGCCGACACTGCCGCCGATACCTGCTGTCACCGCGTAGGACAGCACTTCCTTCGTGCTCAATGCATTGACGTTGATCGCGCCGGACGAGTTGAGATTGCTGTTGCGGCTTTCCGCGACGGTCTGGCTCTTGAAGACGATGACGTTCGCGGCGGCGCCGACACCGACGCCTCCTCCGCTGGCACCGATCGCGAGCGCGCCCGCGATCTCCTTGATCGCGACGTCCTCGTTGGCATTGATGGTGACCGCGCCGGCCGCACCGCCCGTGGCCGATTGCAGCGTGGTGTCGTAGACGCCGGCAATGGTGGTGTTGTTGGCGATCTCGATGTTCGCCATGCCGGCGATGGCGGCCGTCCCGGTCGAGAGCGCGCCGCCGACCGCATAGGCCTCGAAGCGGTTCTTGGTGTTGGCCTCGACGTCGAGCGCGCCGCTCAGATTGAGCGCGGTCGTGTGCGCGGCGCCATTGCCCTGATAGTGGAACTCGTCGCCGACATAGGCCTCGGTCCGGTTCGCGGAGACCTGGACCAGGAACGCCGCGCCGATCGCGGCCTGGCTGCCATAGGCGCCGGAGCCGTTCGCGGAGAAGATGCCGGTGTTGTTGTTGGCATTCACCGTCAGTGACGCAGCCGTCAGCGCGCCGCCGTCGAAATAGGCCTCCGTGGTCGCCTGGAACACGTTCAGCCCGACCGAGCCGGTGTTGAACCCGATCGCGATCGAGGAGGCATCCTGCTCGGCATTGGCCTTCACGGTGACGGCGCCGACCGTCGGGCTCGTCGACTGGACGCCGCCGACGGTGGCATTGGTGATGTAGGCGCGGGTGTCGCGCGACATTGTGGTGCTGATGATGGTGGCGCCGCCGCCGCCGTTGCCGGTGGGTGGGATGATGCCGGCGCCGAGCGTACCGGAATAGGAGAAGCTCGATGCGGCGACCTCGATCTGCGGCGCCAGCGTCGACGAGGTCAGGCGCGTGTCGATGGCTGCGCTGTCGATATAGGCCCGGGTCGCTCCGCTCATCACATTGGTGATCGGGTTGATCATGATGGCAATGCCGCTGCTGGCGGCAAGCGAAGCGACGTTGGCCACGACCGCCTGGTGCGAGCTCGCGACCACGGCGAGGCCGCGGACGGTATCCTGGTTCTCGGAGAGGTCGGGGGTGCTGTCGCTCGGCGCGTGGGCGGTGCCGAGATCGAACGCATGGACGAGCGTGCCGTTGTTGACCGACAGCGTATCGGTCGAGCTGGTTCCGAGCGCATCGACCTGGGTGTTCGCGCCGCTGATATAGGCCGCGGTGGCCCCGGTGATCCGGTTGGTCACCAGCGAGCCCGCCCCGCCGCCCGCGCCCTTGCTGATCGACACGGCGCCGGCGAACACTGCGGCCTTGTCGTTGTTGCCGGCGACCACGCCGACGTTGTTGGTGGCGGTGACGTCGGCGCCGTTGATACCGTTGGCGCCGGCAGCGGAAATGCTGGCGGTAACATTGGTCCCCAGCAGATTGGTAGCGACCGAGCCCGCCAGCCCGACCTGCGAGGACATCGCGATACCGACGGCGACGGTCGAGATACTGGCGTTCGAGTTCGCGCTGACGGCGACGTTGCCCGAGGCGGTCAGCTTGGAGCCGGTGACGCCGGCGCTGACATTGTTGGCGATGCTGCTGTAGACGAGCGCCAGGCCGGCGGCGCTGCCTTGCGTCGACGCGCCCGCGACGGCGGCGGTTCCGGTGATGCTGGAATTGTCGCTCGCGCTGACGGAGATACTTTTGGCGGTGATGGCTGATTGCGATGCGCTGGACAGATTGTTGCCGATGGATGCAGAAACGGTATTGGCGATCGAGCTGATCGTCGTGCCGCCGACGCCGGCAAACTGACCGGTCGCCAGGCCGAATCCGATCGTGACCGACTGGATCTTCGTGGTGTCGAGCGCACTCACGTTGACATTGCCGTTGACACCCGCCGTCAGCAGCACGTTGGCGATATAGGCCGAATGCGTCGTCGCGATAGTATTGTAGACTATCGAAGCGCCGACATTGTTCTTGCCGGCCTGTATGGTGCCGGCAACGGAGACGATGCTGGCGCCCGGACCGTTAGCCGTGCCGTCGTTGAGCGCCGCCGCGCTGAAATCGACGCAGTTCTGCCCGCCCGAGCCGTTGGCCGCTGTGCAGGTGTCCGAGGCGAGATGATTGTTGTTTGACTTCTTGACGAGGTTACCGAGCGCGGTATCGAGCGCCGACACCGCGCCGCTGTCGGCCAGCACGGTGACGCGTCCGACGTTGATCACCATCGCAGCACCGTTGATATAGGCCGTCGTCGTGGGCGTAATCTCGTCGACGACGATCGCGCCGGCAAGCCCGTTGGCATTGGCCCCTGCCCCGCCCGAGGCCGCTCCGGCCGCAATCACGCTGGCGCTGTCGGCGAGCACCAGCAGGCTGTCATAGTTCGAGATCGACGTGCTGCGGATATGCGCCTCGGTGGCATTGCCGCCCGCTGGATCGGCAATCGACGCATAGGTCAGCGCGAGGCCGATACCGACCTTGCCGCCGGACATGTAGAGCGATCCGCCGCCGATGGCGATGTTCGTGGTCTGATAGGCATCGACCTCGATCGCGCGGTTTACCCCTGTCGACTGGCCCGTGACGGTCGAGCTCTCGATGTAGGCATTGGCGCTGTCCGTCATGATGCCGACGGATGCGGACAGCGCGACCGCATTGGCTGACGTTCCGCCGGCAACGCCTAGGGCCACGACGGTCTCGGACCCGCCATTGAGCGCCTGCACCGTCACCGAACTCTGGTTCTGCATCGTGGTGCCGTAGATATAGGCGAGCGTTGCGTTCTTCGACATCGCCGCCGCGATGGCGCCGCCGATGGCGGCTCCCTGGGAGTCAGACCCGGACATGTTGGCTGCGGCGGAGCCGGAGCCGTTGCTGAGGATCGTGTCATTGAGCGCCTGCACGACCGTATTCGTCGTCACCGCACTGGCCGTGGTGAACTTGTTGATCGAGCTGTTCCTGATATAGGCGCTGGTCCCGAGCGAGACATCGCTCACGGACGAGCTGCCTGCAAGATCGAGTGTGAAGCCGCTCGTGCTCGCCCCCGAGCTCGAGCTGATCTTGCTCGCCGCCAACGCAATCCCAGCCGGCCCGCCCGTCGCGACGGCACCGGCGGCACCCGCCTTGTCGGCGAAGCTGGACAATGACGGCTCGGAGATCGAAGCCGCGACGGCAGCTGCGGTAATCCGGCCTGTGGTGGTGGCGCTGATCGCGAGGTTATCGACGTTTACCAAGCCGCTTCCGCCGCTGCTGCCGGCAAACGGATCGTTGGTGCTGAACGGCCCGGGCCGGATGTCGGAATGGTTGTCGCCGATATAGGCGGCCGTGTCGGCATTCGCGCCCATATAGGCAACGGACAATCCGACTGCCGAACCACCGCCGACATTCACCGCACCGGCGATCGTCACCACCGACAGATCCTGCTGTGCCAGGATGTTGAGAGTCGGAGAAAACACACTGGCCTGACTGGAGATGGACGCGTGCGTCGTGTTGTTGAGGAAGCCGAGCGAGGTGATGCCGTTCAGCGCCAGCGCGCCGCCGGCTTTTCCGGACGACGGCGCCACCGCGACGAACTGGTCCGAGGTGATCGCGTTGACGGCGATGTCATCCGCCGCCCGCAGCGTCGCCTGGTCAGAAACGCCGGCGATCGTGCTGGTGTTGAACTGGACGAAATTGAGCGAGCCGCCCACCGAGGAACCGCCCGACGTGTTGCCGGGCAGGAAGCCGAGTGTGCCGACGTTGCCGGCGGCGTCGATCGACGCCGTCGTCGTCGTCGCCGCGATCTGGATGCTGGCGTCGTAGGTGTGGACGTCGCCGTTGTTCACCGTCGCGGACCAACTGCTGCCGCAAGCCGCTGTCGTGCATGTTGCGGTCAGGCGGGCGCTGCCGGCCACCCACGCCGTGGTGTTGTTGTTCACGACGAAATGGTTGATCGATCCGGCGACGGCGGCGGTATCGCCGGCGTCGGCCGTGGCGTTGGCATAACTTGTCAGGATGTTGCCGCCGACGCCGAGATTGCCATTGAGGTGACTGATAACCTCGGTCAATCCGTCCCACTTCAGCCAGGTATTGGTAATCGGCATCCAGGTGCTGGCATCGACGGCGACGTTGGCCGCATTGATCAGGGTGCCGCCGCCGACATAGGCGTTCGAATTGTGGTTGAAATTGCCCCAGGCAACCGCGGCGCTGATCGCGACGCCCTCGCCGGTTGATGCGTTCGACGTGATCGCAGCAGCCGTCGCGTTGCTCCGCACGCCCCGGTCGACGAGATTGCTGACGACGGCGACGTTGCCGCTGACATAGAGGCTGGGTGCGCCACCGCTTGGATTTTGTCCGATCGATGCCGTCGCGTTTTCGGTGCTGTTGGCCAGCGACAGCGCGGCAGCCGCCTTCAAATCGAAGTTCACCGGAAACAGCGGGACCATCTGCTGGGCGATCAACGGACTAAGGGTCGGCGAGGAAACCATGAACTCCTGGATCGCGCCGATCAGGGCCGGTGTTCCGACGATGGTCGAGGCCATGGTCGAGTTGCTCGTGGTGTTCGACGTCGCCTCGACCGTCACGGAGCCGTTCATCCGGGACGACGCGCTGGTGCCCAGTGACGAGCCGAGCTTTGCGGTCGCCGACGTGGTGACGTCGCTGATGGCGAGCGCTCCGCCGATGCCCCCGCTCGCGTTCGGCGTGCTCAGCGCAACCGATGTGGCACCGGTCGAGAACGAGTTGTTGTTGATCGCACGCAGCGTCAGTGAATTGCCGGATGCAATCACGGTGCCGACGGAAAGGTTGGCACCAGTCGCGACATTAGCCGTGGTCGAGACCGAGCCGGTAGAATAGGCAACGGTCTCGACGAATTGTGCGCTGGAGGTCGCCGCGACCGCGGTCACGTTCAGCGTGGCGTCGTTGGTGGCGTGGATGGCGAGGTCGCCGCCCGCGCTGATCGTGGCGCCCGAGGCCACGTTGGTCGTGACGTTGGCGTCGAGCTTGCCGACGACAGCGGCGGCGCCGATCGGCGAGCCGCCGAGCAATGTGCTCGCCAGTGCCGGATCCTGCGCCGTTTCCGAGCCATGAGAGGCGATCAGGATGTTGCCGGCGCCGTTGATGTTGGCGTTGCCGTTGATGTTGACCGTCGCCGTGGCGCTCGCGGCCACATAGCCGCCGTTGATGCCGAGCAGCGAGGCCGCAAGCGTGGTGCCCACCAGCGTGAAGAGGCCGGGGACCGAGCTCGTGAAGCTGGACGTCGCGGTCGACGTCGCGCCGATCGTGATGTCGCCGCCCGTGATCTGCCCGTCGACCATGATCCCTGTGGTCGCGGTCGCCTGGCCCGACAGCTTGGTGTCGCTCGCCGTCGCCGTCAGCGTCACGCTACCGTTGGCGTAGTTGGAGCCACCGAAATCGACCACCTTGGCTAGAATCCTGGCGCCGTTCGAAATGGTGATATTCGGCGCGTCGATGGTGACGTTGTTGGCATTGCCGGTCGAATGACCATTGGCATCGAGCCGCCGGGCATCGATCAGCGCATGTGCCAGCATCGTGATCGAATTGTCGGCCTGGACGAGATAGGTGGCGCCGGCGCTCAGCCCGGCAAGCGCGTTGGCGATCGAGGCGTTCGACAGGGTCACCCCGGTGTCGCCCTGGCTGGCGTCTCCGATGACCACGTCGGTCGGGTCGAACAGCAGCGTTCCGGCCTTGCCGTTCTCCGCCGCCAGGTTGATGGAAGCTCCGCTGCCGACGTCGATGACGCCATTGGCGCTGAAGTCGACCAGACCGGCGTTGCCGGTCTTCGCACTCGCATTGAAAACCGCACCGCCCGCCACCGTCAGGTTCTGCGCCGCCTTGAGCCGGATCTCGCCGGCACCGCCGGTCGTGCTGGCGATATCGAGCTTCGCCTTCTTGCCGATATCGATGTTGTTGCCGGCCTGGACCGTGATGTTGCTCGGTGTCGTGGTCTTGCTCTGCGCGGTCAGGCGCCCGTTGACCCTGGCATTGTTGACGGCGCCGATATGGATCGAGCCGTTGCTGACGCTGATCGAACTGGCGCTGCGCAGGCCCTTGGAATTGACCGAGGCGGCGAACTTCGCGGCGTGATCGAGATTGGCGATGTCGCGCTGGGTGGCGCCGCCGACAAACACGTTCTGCCCGGTCAGGCGCACGCCATCGATCGCGTTGACCCGGCCGTAGATGCGGATGTTACCGTCCGGCGAGACCGGAAACGAACCCGCCATCAAATTGCCGACCGCCGTGCCGTTGATTGCCCCTCCCGGGCCGATCAGGCTGTCGGTGAACTCGCGCGTCGGCGTCGAGACATTGAGGCTGCCGACGTTCACCGTACCGGAACGGCCGACGACAAAGCCCTTGGGATCGGCGAAATAGACGTTACCGCCGATCGCACCGTTCATGTACGAATTGAGCGTGCCGTTGACGTAGACCGGCGCGTCGCGAACGATATTGACGAGGTTTTGCGCCCCCGTCGGCAGTTGCAGATTAACGGTATTGCCCTGGCCGACACTGAACTGCGAGAACGAGTTGAAGGCGTTGTTGCCCGAGACCGTCGACGTCGTGACGTTGGTGACGCCGCCGGAGGTCTGCAGGCTGGTCCCGGTACGGCCGTCCGGCGTGATCACGTTCGCCGTCTGCGCCTGAACGCGGACGCTGTATACCGGCAGGAAGACCATCTGCATCGCACAGAGCAGTGACATCGAGCGGAAGCGCGCAAGCCCCCGCAGCGTCAGCTCGCTATTGTCTCGCGTCGCAGACGGTCCGCGCATTTCAGATCCTCGTCATCGGCATTGGCGCCGATCCACAACCGGGTGGGAGAATGTCGAGCGAAGCGTCCGGCATCAGAACTGGCCGGGCGGCAGCTTGAAGATGTCGGGGCTCTTGGCGTCGGCCACGTAGAACAGCAGCAGGCTGGTCGGCGTCAGCACACGCTGATTGTTCTCCTTGTTCTCGAACGTGCCCTGGAGCAGCAGGATCACCGAGCGATCCTTGGCATCGCTGCCGCGGAACATCACGATGCCGCCGGCGACGGGCATGTTGACCGCGATGGAGTCGGGCTTGAAGCCCTCGCCCATGAAATGGGCGCGCAGGATGTTGGCGTTGGAGAACAGCTTCTCCGGCGTGATCGCCGCATCGGTCCCCTTCGACCAGACCGCACCGACCTGGATCAGCGATTTGGACTTGTAGCCGAACACGTAGGAGAGCTCGGCGGTGCCGCCATTCGGCAGCAATTCGGGAACGGAGAGCAGCAGGCTATGCGTCAGTTCGGACGCGTTGTCCTGGGCCCTGATCGCATCGGGCTTGGCGCTGAAGTCCTTGACCATCGCCGCGCGCGCGTCGGCTTCGGTCATGCCGAACCTCGCGGAGCGGAAGCCGTCGATCGCCTTGATCGTCTTGTCGTCCGCACCGGCGGTCGGCGCCTCGGTCGCAGCAGCGACCGGAGCACCGGCGGCAACAGGTGCCGCACCGGCAGCGGCGGCTCTGGGTGCGGCCTTTTGCTTCGGCACAACTCCCTGCTGTGCCGCAAGCGGCCCGGCTGCAACGGATGTGAGGAGACCGACGAGAGCCGGCACAAGATAGATTTTGCGCATCGAAAACCTTTGAAACAAACCTGAAACAACACTTCAAAAATCAACAGCTGCGAATCGACTTCTCCGAACCGTCGTCGCAACCGAGACGGAAATTGTTGCAACGCCACAAGGCGTTACAAAGCATCGCGAAGCAGACAAATTTCGAAACAGCGATTCTTCGGCTGGCGTAGGAATACGGTAACGGGCTGCCGAATGCTGCGAATGAACATTCATAAACGCTCTTTTTCATCAATTGTGGTCGTCAGGCTTTCGCGTTATGCACATGGTCAGGGCCAACTTTTGCGAAATATTTCATGACTGAGCGGACCGCTCCTGCCCGCGTTGTGCCGGCGGTCGCGCGCCGCGATTTCCTTCGCCTTGCGGGCGCAACCGCTGCGGGATGGATTACGCTTGGCGCAACGCCGGATCGCATGCGGGTCGTCGCCTCGCTGACCGCATTGTCGCTCGACGACGAACTGACCAGACGGAGCATGACCGAAGCTGCGACCACGCGACTTGGCGGTCTCATCGCAGGCTTGAGGCAACGAGGCTGGGTCGAAGGGGTCAATTTCCGCTTCGAGCTCCGCTCGAGCTTCGGCGGACCAGACAAGTTGAAGAGCGCCATCCAGGAGCTCATCGATCTCAAACCCGACGTCATCCTGACCGGCTCGACAGGTGAAACCGCGGCCGTCCTGGCCGCCACGAAAACGATTCCGATCGTCTTCGCGACCTCCAACGATCCCGTCGGCAACGGCTTCGTCGAGAGCCTCGCGCATCCCGGCGGTAGCGTTACAGGCTTCACCAGCAGCACCCCCGAGATGGGCGGCAAATGGCTTCAGCTCATCAAGGAGGCCGTTCCCGATATCGCGCGTGTCGGCGTGCTGTTCAATCCGACGACAACGCCTCGCGCCGGGCGCTACTATCTCGACTCGCTTGAACAGGAGGCCGCGACATCCGGTGTCGACGTGGTGCTCGCCCCCGTCGGCAAGCCGGTGGAGATCGAGGCGGCGATCGGCCGCTTTTCCCAGCCGCCAAAGGCTGCGATGATCTCGCTGGTCGACAGCTTCCTGGTGGTGAACCGCCAGGCGATCATTGAAGCAACGGCGAAGTATCGCGTCCCCATGATCTATCCGTTCCACTATTTCATGGATGCGGGCGGACTGATGAGCTACGGGCCGACGCTCGAAGTACGCTCGGCCGACTATGTCGATCTCATCCTGCGCGGCACCAAGCCCGGCGATCTGCCGGTGCAATCACCGCGGAAATACGAGCTCCTGATCAACCGCACGGTCGCCCGCTCGCTCGGTTTGACCATTCCATTCACGCTGCTCGCGCGAGCCGACGAGATCCGCGAGTGAACGAGACGATCGACCAGGAACATTTGCCGACGCCTCCTGGCCGGCTGTTCCGAAAATATCTCTACTCGATCGTCGCCCTCGCCTTTGCCGCGCTCGCCATCAGCACCGGTTTCGACGTCTGGTTCTCATATCGCGAGCAGAAGCAGCTCCTCGCTGCGACCCAACGCGAGCAGGCCGCAAGCGCGGCGATCCAGATCGGCCAGTTCATCGGCCAGATTGAAAACCAGATCAGATGGCTCTCGCGCCTGCCTCCCGAACTGTCGAGCAACGAGGACGAGCGCCTGAACGCGATCCGCCTCCTGCGCCTCGCGCCCGCGATCGCGGAAATCGCCGAGCTCGACGCACAGGGCCGCGAGCAGGTGCGCGTGTCGCGCCGCGTCGCGGACAGGATCGGCAGCAGGATCGATCTTTCCGCTTCACCCGCCTTCCGCGGTGCCAATGAAAGCCGGACCTATTACGGGCCGGTCTACTTCTCCGGCGACACCGAACCGTTCATGACGCTCGCCGCGCGCGGAGCCGGCCGCGATCCTCATGTCATCGTCGCCGAAGTCAATCTGCGCTTCATCTGGGACCTCGTCGCCGGGATCAGGGTCGGCAATACCGGCAAGGCCTATGTGGTCGACCGCATGGGGCTGTTGATCGCGCATCCCGATTTGTGGCCGGCGCTACGCCGCAGTGACCTCTCCGGACATGCGGACGTACGCGCCGCGCTCGATGGCGTCGGGCCGCTCGCGGGGGGGCTGGTCAAGGAGGATCTATCCGGTCAACGCGTGCTGTCGACCTATGCGACGGTGCCCTCGCTCGGCTGGCTGGTGTTCGTCGAGCTTCCGCTCACCGAAGCCTACGCACCGATCTACGCCTCGATCGGCCGCTCGACGTTTCTCCTGGTCGCCCTGCTGGTCTGCGCGGTGTTGGTGTCCCTGTTCCTCAGCCGGCGCATGACCGTGCCGATCCAGATCCTGACGCAGGGCGCCCGGCGGATCGGCAGCGGCGATCTCGGCCTGCGGCTCGCGATCAAGACCGGCGACGAGCTGGAGGCGCTCGGCGACCAGTTCAACCGGATGGCTGCACATCTGCGCGAATCCTACGCGACGCTGGAGCGCAAGGTGATCGAGCGGACCTCCGAGCTTGAGAAGGCACGCGATCACGCCCTTGCCGAGCATGACTCAGCCGAGCGCGCACGCAGGGCAGCCGTGCTGGCCAACGAAACCAAGTCGCGCTTCCTCGCCGTCGTCAGCCACGAGCTGCGCACGCCGCTGAACGGCGTCATGGGCGTGCTGCAACTGCTGGACGACGGCAGCCTCGGCGAGGCGCAGCGCCGCCACCTCGCGACCGCTGCAGCATCGGGCGAAACGCTGATTGCACTGGTCGACGCCATCCTCGAATATGCCCGCCTGGAGGCCAGCACCGAAACGCTGGAGACGCGCGACTTCCGCCTCGACCAGCTGATCGAGACCGCCGCCGACCTGATGCGCCCGCAGGCCTTCGGCAAGGGGCTGACATTTGACCTCGCCTGCGATACGACAGTCAACACCTCCGTGCACGGCGATCCCGTCAGGCTCAACCGCATCCTGCTCAATCTGATCGGCAATGCGATCAAGTTCACCCCGCGCGGTGGAATTGGTTTGATGGCGGCGGCCGAACGGCACGACAACCACGTCCTGCTTCACATCACCGTTCGCGACACCGGCATCGGCATCGCGCCCGACATGCATGAACGCATCTTCGAGGATTTCGTCCAGGCCGACGACAGCATCGCGCGGCGGTTCGGCGGCACCGGCCTCGGCCTAGCGATCGCGCGACGCCTGACACGCCTGATGCGAGGCGAGCTGACGGTGACGAGCACGCCCGGCGCGGGCAGCACATTCACGCTTGAAGTGCCGCTCGGCCGTGCCGCCAGCGGCATCGCGCAAGGTGCGATTCCGCCGCCGTCGCGGCAACTCCGCGTGCTGCTGGTCGACGACGATCTCGTCAATCGCGAGGTCGGCGAAGCCATCCTGAACCGGCTCGGCCATCGTCCCACCCTTGCAGGAAACGGCGCCTCGGCTGTCGCGCTCGCTCGCGATCAAGCGTTCGACATCATCCTGATGGACCTACACATGCCGGACATGGACGGCGTCGAGGCGGCTTCGCGCATCGGCAAGCTCGGTCTGTCGAAGACGCCGCGCATCATCGCCGTGACCGCCGACGTGTCCACCAGCGCCCGCGAACGGCTCGCCGGCGCAGACATCGCCAAGATCGTGAGCAAGCCGATCCTGATCAATGCGCTGCGCGAGGCGATCGAGGACGAGTTCGGCGAGGAGCCCGCCACGACGCAACTCGCCGCCGGCGCGTTGATCGACCGGCATTTCCTCGACGACCAGAAAGAACTCCTCGGCCCCGCGCAAATCGAAAAGCTGCATCATTTGCTGCAGGAGACCAGCGACAAGCTGATCACTGATATCGCCAGGGCCGCCGCGACCGGCGATCACAAGCAGCTTGCGCGGCTAACGCACCAGCTCGGCAGCGCCGCCGGCGCGCTCGGCCTCGTCCGCATGTTCGAGCGCTGCCGCGAGGTCGAGCTGGCAACCAGCTCGATGTCTCCGCCCGAGTGCCAGAGCGCCGCGCGCGAACTCGCCACGCTTCAGAAGGCCTCGATGAGCGCGCTGGACGAATTGCTCGCACCTGCCGAGCAGCGCCCGGTCACTTAGCCGCAGCGGATTTGCGCGCGACGGCCTCATCCTCGCGCCCAAACCGCTCCACCAGAAAATCAATGAACAGCCGCACCTTCACCGACAAATGCCGCGTCGGCGGATAGACCGCATAGAGTGCGAGCGGCGGCGCAGAATAGCTCTCCAGTACGGTGCGCAATTGGCCCTGTCTCAACGCGTCGGCGGCGATGAACTCCGGCAGCAGCGCAAGTCCTCTGCCCTTGATCGCGACATCGCGCAGCACTTCGGCATTGTTGACGCAGAGCGACCAGGCCGGCTGGATCCAGTGATCGCCGTCGGCGCCTGTGAGCTTCCACTGATTGCCGGTGAGCAGGAAGCCGTAGGTCAGCGAGGCGTGCTCGCGCAGATCCTGCGGATGTTTTGGCGTGCCGTGACGCGAAAGATAATCCGGCGCGGCGCAGATCATGCGCGCCACCGGCATGATTTTTCGCGCGATCAAACTCGACGATTCCAATTCCGCAATCCGCAGCGTCACGTCAAAACCGTCCTGGACGGGATCGAGCAGATCGTCGCTGAGCACGATCTGAAGCTGAAGCTCCGGATAGTGCGCCATGAAATCGGCCAGCACCGGCCCGAGCCGCATGGTGCCGAACGACATCGGCGCATTGACGCGCAACAATCCGCGCGGCGCCGATTGGGCTTGCGCCACCGCCTGGTCGGCGGCCTCGATCTCCGAGAGGATCACGACCGCGCGCTCGAAATAGCGCTGGCCGTTCTCGGTCGGGCTGGCGTGGCGGGTGGTCCGGTTCAGCAGCTGGACGCCGAGGCTCTCCTCGAGGTCGGCGATGTATTTGCTGATCGCCGAGCGCGACAGCCGCAACTGCCGGCCGGCTTCGGCAAAGCTGCCGCTTTCGACCACCTTCACGAAGGCCCGGAGGCTGGCGACCTTATCCAAGGATCGGCCTCGATTGTTTCCAAATCGTAGACATAGACGTCATATTTGCATGGATTGTCTCCAATCCAAAGCGGAATGATATTTCCGGCCAGAGAGCAAGACCGCTCCCCGAATTCTGGAGGACGACAATGTCTGGACTGCACCATGTCACTGCAATCGCCGGCGACCCCATCCGCAATTTCGGCTTTTACACCCGGGATCTCGGCCTGCGCTTCGTCAAGAAGACCGTCAATTTCGACGATCCCGGCACCTATCATTTCTATTACGGCGACGAGACCGGCCGCCCCGGCACCATCCTGACCTTCTTCCCCTGGGCCGGCGCGGCTCCAGGCCGCCGCGGCGTCGGCGAGACCCATCAGACCGCCTTCCGCGTGCCGCAGCGTTCGCTCGGCTACTGGACCCAGCGCTTGACCGAAAAGGGCATCGCCTACGAGGCGCTCGAGAAGCGCTTTGGTGAATCCGTGCTCCCGTTCACCGATCCCGATGGCATGGCTCTCGCGCTGGTCGGGATTTCCGGCGCCGAGAACGAGCCGGGCTGGAGCAATGGCGACGTGCCGGCCGAGCATGCGATCCGCGGCTTCCATGGCGTGACCTTGCTGCTCGACAGCGCGGCGAAGACGGCCGCCGTCCTCACCGACGTGTTCGGCTTCAAGGAAACGGGCCGCGAAGGCTCGGTGATCCGCTTCAAGGCCCCGGGCGATGTCGAAGGCAGCGTCGTCGACATCTACGAGGCCAAGGGCTTTTTGCGCGGGCATCAGGGCGGCGGCTCGGTGCATCACATCGCCTTCCGCGCGGCTGACGATGCCGAGCAAGGCAAGATGGCGCAAAAGCTCGTGAGCAATCACGGCCTGCACCCGACCGAGCAGCGGGACCGCAACTATTTCCGGTCGATCTACTTCCGCGAGCCCGGCGGCGTGCTGTTCGAGATCGCGACCGATATCCCAGGCTTCGCCGTCGACGAACCCGTGGCGACGCTGGGACGTGACCTGAAGCTGCCGAGCTTCCTCGAAGCACAGCGCAAGCAGATCGAGGGTGTTCTGCCGAATTTGGAAGAGAGCGCGTCATGACCGAGTTTATCCATCGTTTCGAGCCCGCGACCAACGCGGGCTCCCCTCCGATGTTGCTGCTGCACGGCACCGGCGGCGACGAGAATGATCTGCTCGGGCTCGGCAAGATGATCTCGCCCGGCTCCGCCTTGCTCTCGCCGCGCGGTCGCGTGCTCGAGCACGGCATGCCGCGCTTCTTCCGCCGCCTTGCGGAAGGCGTGTTCGACGAGGCGGACGTGCGCCGGCGCGCACTCGAACTCGGCGAATTCGTGGCCGATGCGCGGCAGCGCTACGGCATCGCCGCGCCCGTCGCGGTCGGCTTCTCCAATGGCGCCAACATCGCGGCCGCGCTGTTGCTGCTGAAGCCGGACGTGATGGCAGGCGCGATCCTGCTGCGCGCGATGCTGCCGCTGTCGGATCCGCCGAAGCCGGAGCTCGGCGGCAAACCAATCCTGCTGCTGTCTGGGCAGACCGATCCTATCGTGCCGGCGACTAATTCGGCAAAGCTTGCGGCGTTGTTGTCGGAATCTGGAGCGAGTGTAGAGCACAAGGTCCTGTCGGCAGGCCATCAATTGTCGCAGGCTGATGTGACACTCGCCCGCAACTGGATCGGCACCGTCGCCACTGAGGCGGCCTGATCCCAAGACGCGGCGCGCCTGTCAGTGCGCCGCGTCTTCTTCCGAGCGACCTTCCGCCGCAGCTGCGCAATCGGGCGCCACCTTGCGCGAAATTTTCGCTTGCCCGTTTCTGCGCCATGCTTAGAATTTGGGACAAGGTTCCGAAATATGGAACTACCTTGGACCGACCTTCATGAGCGCCCTCACCAACGCCATCGAGATCCTGCGCTGCTTTTCCAGCGCGCGGCCGGATTTGTCATTTGCGGACGTGATGGCATTGACGGGCAAGCCGAAGAGCTCGACCTCGCGGCTGCTGCGATCCTTGCGCGACTGCGGCCTGCTCGAGCAGGACCCGCACACCCGCCGCTACCGGCCGGGCCTTCTCACCTTCGAGCTCGGCCGGCTGCACCGCGCCCATGACGACCTCATCAGCATGGCCGAGCGTGAGCTGCGCGAGGTCTGCGCGCGCACCGGTCACACCGGCTACATCGCCGTGCTCGACGGTTACGAGCAGGTCGTGCTCCGGATCGTGCCGGGCTCGAATCCGCTGCGTGTGGTCAATCCGCCCGGCCAGCGCACACCGGCGCTCGCGACCTCGAACGGCCGCGCCATGCTCGCGCGTCTCACCGACGAGGACATCCGCACGCGCGTGCCGGCGACCTATCCAAAGCTGCCGCGCAATTCGCCGCAGAGTTTTAAGCAGCTGATGCTGCGCCTGAACGAGATCCGCGGCAGCGGCGTGTCGGAAGCGGCCGATGAATCGATCGAAGGCGTGGGCTCGCAGGGCTTCGCGCTCAAGAGCGGCGAGACCGGCGAGATGGTCGGGATCGCGGTGTCCTATTCGGTGCAGGCGACCACCGCCGCCGAGCGCGCCAATGTCCGCCGCGAGCTCGCGGCAATGGCCGCGAAATTGCGACGGCTGACCGGCGACGCGCTCGATCAGGACTCCGCCGCGCGCATCCGGACGGGGACGCGATGAGCAGCACCGCGACCACGCGCCCCAACGGACTTGCGCTCTTCATCCTTCCGAGCGCGCTGCTGTTCGCGCTGTTCTTCTTCCTGCCGATCGGGCTGATGGCGGTGATGAGCGTGCTCACCGGCAATCCGGTGGTGATGCCGAAGGTCGCCTTCACCACGCGTCACTACGCGCGCATGATCGGCGATCCCTTTTATCTCGAAGTGATCTGGACCACGATCCGGATCGGGCTCGTGACCACGCTGGTCGCGCTTCTGATCGGCTATCCCCTGGCGCACTGGATGGCGCGCATCAAAAGCCGCACCGGTCACGCGCTGCTGCTGATGGCGGTGCTGGCGCCGATGCTGACCGGCATCGTGGTCCGCACCTTCGCCTGGATGACGCTGCTGTCCGACAAGGGCGTGATCAACCAGACCCTGATCTCGCTCGGCCTCATCTCTCAGCCCCTGAAGCTGATGTACACCGAAACGGGCATCGTGGTCGGCCTCGTCCACATCTACGTCCCCTTCATGGTGCTGACGCTGACCGGCGTGATCGGCCGCATCGACGAGCGGCTGGAGCAGGCCGCGGAAAATCTCGGCGCGAGTCCCTTGCGGGCCTTCCTCGAAGTGACACTGCCGCTCAGCCTGCCCGGCATCCTCGCCGGCTCGCTTCTGGTGTTCGCGCTCGCAATCAGCGCCTATGTCACACCGATCCTGCTCGGCGGCTTCCAGATCATGACGCTGCCGATCCTGATCTACCAGCAGATCTCCGCGAACTTCAACGTCGGCTTCGCCGCCGCGCTCGGCATCATCCTGCTCATGATCTCGCTTCTGCTCGTCATCGCCTATAACCGCGCGCTCGGCCTCGTCTCCGGCCAACGCGAATTGCAGTGAGGCCGATGATGCAGGGCACGGCCTCACACAGTCCTTCGCTCGCGGCACCTCAACAGGCAACGCGCACGGCCGCAGCCGCGCGGCCCTACGGTCGTTATCTCTATCTCGCCATCAACATCGCCATCCTGGTCTTCCTGCTGGCGCCGATCGCCGTCGTCGTCGTGTTCGCGCTGAACCCGACGCCGTTCATCCAGTTTCCGCCGGTCGGTGTGTCCTTGCGCTGGTTCGAAAAGTTCTTCGCCTCGCGCGACTTCATGCACGCGCTCTGGTTCAGCCTCGAAGTCGCGGTTCTCACCACGGTGTCCGCGACCGCGCTTGGCGCCTCCGCGGCATTGGCACTCGCACGCGGCAATCTGCCAGGCACAAGGCTGATCGTGGCGACCATGCTCTCGCCGCTGATGCTGCCGGCGATCTTGACCGGGCTCGCGCTGTTCCAGACCTATGTGCTGCTCGACGTGGGACGTCCAACCTGGGGCCTCGTTGCCGGCCACACGCTGGTGACGCTGCCTTACGTGGTGCGCACGACGCTCGCCGTGCTGCATAATTTCGACACGCGCCTGGAAGAGGCCGCACAGAATCTCGGCGCAAGTCCGTTGCGCACCTTCTTCGAGGTGACGCTGCCGCTGATCAAGCCCGGCGTGCTCGCGGGCGCGATCTTCGCTTTCATCGTCTCCTTCGACCAGTTTCCGGTGTCGCTGTTCCTGGTCAGCCCGGGCAACGAGACGCTGCCGGTCACGCTGTTCAACTATCTCAAGTTCGATCTGGACGGCACCATCGGAGCGGCCTCGGTCGTCTCGATCGTGCTCGCCTTTGTCGTCGTCATCGGGCTCGACCGCACCGTCGGCTTGCGCTCCTACGTAAAATTGTAACCGCTCATTGCAACCTTAGGGATTCGAGACATGATGAAAGCTTTGGGACCGCTCAGCCGCCGCCGCTTTCTGACCGCGAGCGCCTCGCTCGGCATCGGCACGATGGCCGCGCCCTACGTCGCGCGCGCCGACGATCCGACGCTGCGCATCACCGGCTGGGGCGGAAAGTGGGGCGAGGTGATGAAGGCCGAGATCGGCCCCGCCTTCGAGAGCGAGTTCAAGTGCAAGCTCCAGATCGATTCCGCGTTTCCCTATCTGCCAAAACTCCAGGCGAGCTCGCGCTCCGCGCCGATCTACGACGTGATGCACACCAATTCCAACGAGCAATGGGCCGCGGCCGAAATGGGCCTGGTCGAGCCGAAGATCGACGCGAAGCTCGTGCCGAACCTCGCCGACGTCTATCCCTACGCCATCAGCGACAAGATCGTCGGCGTCTCGATCTTCACCAGCGCCATCGGCCTCGGCATGCGCACCGACAAGGGCTACAGCGGCGTCACCTCCTGGAAGGAGCTGTGGGACGCGAAATACAACGGCGTGCGCGGCGGCTATGTCATCCCCGTCAACAGTCTCGGCCAGGCTTTCCTGATGATGTGCGGCACGCTGTTCGGCAAGGGCCAGCTCGATCTCGACGCGGCCTATATGGCGCTGGAGAAACTGAAGCCGATCAAGATCGTCGATTTCACCGGCGCGATGGAGAAGATGCTGTTGTCGGGCGAAGTCGGCATGTGCGTCATCCACGATTCCGGCATTTACCGCTATGACGGGCAGAACCAGCCGACCGATTTCGTTTCGCCGAGCGAAGGCGTGCTCTCGCTGGAGCAGGTCCTCACCATCACGCCCGGCAGCAAGATGAAGGAGCTCGCCAACGCCTACGTCAACTACATGCTCCGTCCCGAGGTGCAGAAGCGCCTTGCCGAGACCGTGTGGTATTCGCCGGCCAACAAGAAGGTCAAGCTCGACGCCAAATACGACGCCAAGCTGCTGACCACGCCCGAGAAGGTCTCGAAGCTGATCCAGGTCGACTGGAAGTGGTACAACGAGCGCAAGGACGAGATCGACCAGCGCGTCAACCGGATCTTCCGCGCATGAGCGCGTCGATCGAGATCGCCGGCGTCAGCAAGGTCTATGACGGCGGCGTGCGCGCGGTCGATGCGGTCGCGATGGACATCAGGCAGGGCGAGTTCTTCTCCCTGCTCGGCCCGTCCGGCTGCGGCAAGACCACGACACTGCGCATGATCGCCGGCTTCGAGATCCCGAGCGCGGGTGCGATCCGCGTCGACGGCGCCGACATCACCCACGTGCCCGCGCACAAGCGCGACATGGGCATGGTGTTCCAGAACTACGCGCTCTTCCCCCATCGCACCGTCGCCGAGAATGTCGCCTTCGGCCTGCGCATGCGCGGGCTCGACAAGGCGACCATTGCGGCCAAGGTGAAGGCGGCGCTTGCCATGGTCGAGCTGTCCGGCCTCGAGGACCGCCGCCCGGCGCAGCTCTCCGGCGGCCAGCAGCAGCGTGTCGCGCTTGCCCGCGCCATCGTGATCGCCCCGCGCGTCCTGCTCTGCGACGAGCCTCTGGGCGCGCTGGACAAGAAGCTGCGCCAGCAGATGCAGTTCGAGCTCAAGCAGCTCCAGAAGAAGCTCGGCCTGACCCTGGTGTTCGTGACCCACGACCAGGAGGAGGCGCTGGCGATGTCCGACCGCATCGCCGTGATGAACGGCGGCCGCGTCGAGCAGGTCGGCACGCCAACCGAGATCTACAACCAGCCCACCACGCGCTTCGTCGCCGACTTCATCGGCGACACCAACATCTTTCGCGGCGAGCGCGCCGGCCCGAACCTCGATGTGGGCAAGGGCCTGATCCTCGCCTTGCCGCCTTCGGAGATGCAGAGCACTGGCGTTCTCTCGGTGGCGCTGCGCCCTGAAAAAATTCGTCTCTCGCCGCGTACTGACGCCGCCGTCACAGCGGGAAGCGCCGCCCGCGGCGTCATCGAGAGCACAAATTTTCTCGGTGGCGCGGTGCTCTATCGCGTCACGCTCGAGGGCGGCCATCGCGTCCTCGTGCAGCAGCCCAATGCAGGCACGAGCCGCCTGTTCGTTCCCGGCAACGGTGTCACGCTCGACTGGACGCCGGCCGATCTCGTCGTCTTGAAGGACTAGCCCACATGAACATGCCATTGAAGCACCAGCGCATCGGAGTGGTCGTGATCGGCCAGAGCCCGCGCCCCACCGTCGCCTCCGAAATCGCCGCCGTGCTGACGCCGGGCATCGAGATCGAGCTGCGCGGCGCACTCGATGGCATGAGCCGCGCCGAGATCGACGCCATCCCGCCGATGGACGGGTACGACACGCTGTTCACGCTGCTGCCGAACGGCGATGGCGTCACCATCAGCAAGAAGGAAGTCGAGCGCCGCGCCAGCCAGCAGATCACCCGCTTCAAGCACGAGGGCGTCGGCGTGACGCTGATGGCGTGCACCGGCAAATTTCCCAATCTTGCGGCCGATGGCCTCGTCATCCTGCCCTCGGCCATCCTGCACAATCTCGTCGAGGCCGTGCTGCCGAACGGCCGGCTCGGCGTGTTTTCGCCGCTGGCCGAACAGACAGCGCTGATCGACAAGAAATGGCAGCGCGAGGGCGTCGATGTGGTCGGCATCACCTTGCGTCCCGGCTCGGACGATACCGCGGTCGACGAAGCCGCGCGCACGATGGCGGAGCTCGAGCCCGATCTCGTGGTGATGGACTGCATCAGCTACACCAGCGCCAATAAGGCGCGCGTGCGCAAGGCCTATCCCGGTCCTGTTATCCTCGGCATCGCCGCCGCGGCCCGTATCGTCGAGGAGCTGGTGTCGTGAGCAAAGCGGAATTGAAGACGATCAGCCTCGAGGAGATCGAGTCGCTCGCGGTCGGCGCCTGGATTCTCGGCACCGGCGGCGGCGGCAGCCCCTATCTCGGCCTGCTCAATCTGCGTCGGCTCTATGCCGAGGGTACCCGCGTGCAGTTGATGTCCCCGCTCGACCTCGATGACGACGACTGGGTCGCCGTGGTCTCCAACATGGGTGCACCGCTGGTCGGACAGGAACGCCTCGCCGACAGCCGCAACATCGCGCGCGCCGTACGCATGCAGGAAGAGATCAACGGCATCAAGTTCCGCGCCGTGATGTCGGTGGAGATCGGCGGCGGCAACGGCGTGCAGGCGCTGATGGCGGCCGCGCATCTCGGCATCCCCGTGGTTGACGCCGACTGCATGGGGCGCGCCTTCCCAGAGGCGCAGATGACATCGGTCGCGATCGGCGATTTGCGCCCCTACCCCTGCACGCTCTACGATCCGCGCGGCATCGAAGCGGTTGTAACGAAAGTGCCGACCTGGAAGTGGATGGAGCGGGCGAGCCGCAAGATCTGCGTCGAGATGGGCTCGATCGCCTCCACCAGCAAGGCGCCGCGCACCGGACGCGAGGTCAAGGACTGGGGCATCCACTTCACCACCACCAAGGCAATCGGCATCGGTCGCGCCGTGCAGGAGGCGAACCGTCGTCACGAGGATCCGATCGCGGCGCTGCTCGAAACCGAAGGCGGCAAGAAACTGTTCACCGGCAAGATCGTCGACGTCGCCCGGCGCACCACGGAGGGATTCTTGCGCGGCTCGGCGATGGTCGATGGCAGCGATGCGGATCGCGGCACGAAGCTCAAGCTCTCGTTCCAGAACGAATGGATCGTGGCCTGGCGCGGCGAGGACGCCATCGCGACGTCGCCCGATTTGATCTGCGTGCTCGACAGCGTCAACGGCCACGGCATCGGCACTGAGACCATCCGCTACGGCCAGCGCGTCACCGTCGTCGCCCTGCCGGCACCACCGGTGCTGACGAGCCCCCGAGGTCTCGAATTCGTCGGCCCACGCGCCTTCGGCTACGACCTCGACTTCCGTTCACTCTTCTCGCCCGCTGCGGCCGGAGCTTAAGACCCCATGAAGCGTATTGGCATCGATGTCGGCGGCACCAACACGGACGCCGTGCTGATCGTCGACGAGAAGGTCGTTCATTCCGTCAAGCGCCCGACCACGGCCGACGTGACCTCGGGCATCCTGGACGCGCTGAAGGCGCTCCGCGCGGAACCTGCGGCCGCGGTGAAGGTGGACGCGGTGGTGATCGGCACCACGCATTTCATCAACGCGGTGGTGCAGCGCCGCCACGTGCAGAAGATCGCCGCGATCCGCATCGGCATGCCCGCGAGCGCCTCGCTGCCGCCGTTCTGCGACTGGCCCAGCGACCTCGCGTCCCTCGTCAATGGCGAGATCTTCATGCTGGAGGGCGGCCACGATTACGACGGCCGACCGTTCATGCCGCTCGACATCGCCGGCCTCAAGAACGCGGCGCGAAAGATCAAGGATTCGGGCCTGCGCTCGGTCGCGGTGTGCTCGAGCTTCTCGCCGCTCGATCCCTCCTGTGAGACGGCGGCCCGCGAGATCCTCGCGGAGATCTGCCCTGATGTCGCGGTGACGATGTCGCACGATCTCGGCCGCATCGGCCTGCTGGAGCGCGAGAACGCCGCGCTGCTCAACGCCTCCCTGCACGATCTCGCCATCACCACGGTCGCAGCCTTCCGCAACGCGATTGCCGACAGCGGCATCGATGCGCCGCTGTTCCTGACCCAGAACGACGGCACGGTGATGCAGGCCGAGATCGCCACCGCCTTCCCGGTGATGAGCTTTGCCTCCGGCGCCACCAACTCCATGCGCGGCGCGGCGCATCTGTCCGGCCTCGACGACGCCATGGTCGTCGACGTCGGCGGCACCACTTCGGACATCGGCCAGCTCCGTCACGGTTTTCCGCGCGAGGCGAATGCCGTGGTCGAGGTCGGCGGCGTCCGCACGCTGTTCCGGATGCCTGATCTCCTCTCGATCGGGCTCGGCGGCGGCAGCCATGTCGACGAGGATCCGGTTCGCGTCGGCCCACTCAGCGTCGGCTACCGCCTGACGTCGGATGCACTGGTGTTCGGCGGCTCGCGCCTCACCGCCACCGACATCGCGGTCGCGGCGGGCTTGATCGACATCGGCGACCGCTCGCGCGTCGCCAATCTACCGAAGCGGCTGATCGAGGCCGCGATGCGCGATGCCTGGCGCAAGCTGGAGGAAGACATCGACCGCATGAAGACCGAGGCCGGCGACGTGCCGCTGCTTGCGGTTGGCGGCGGCGCCTTCCTGGTGCCGGATCGCCTGCCGGGTATTTCCGAGATCGTGCGCGTGCCGCATGGCGACTGCGCCAATGCGGTGGGCGCCGCGATCGCGCAGGTCTCTGGCGAAGCCGATCAGGTGTTCCGCGACCTCAGCCGTGAGGATGCGATCGCAGCGGCGCGCGATATCGCAGCCGACCGCGCCGTCCAGGCCGGCGCCGCACGTGACAGCCTCAAGACCGTCGATGTCGAGGACATGCCGATCGCCTATCTGCCCGGCAATGCGCTCCGCGTGCGCGTCCGTGTTGCAGGGGCGATTGCCGATCCGGATCTGCCCGCGGCGGCCTGACAAAGTCGGCCGATGCATCCCTGCAACAGGTGGTCGAAAAACCACCGCCGGATACCCGCATTCAGTCTTCTTCAACTCTTCGGTTGATGCCGGACCGACATCCCTCCCCCAGATTGCCGCGGCAACGGGAATGGAGTCGGTCATGCGCGCAGCTATCGGAAGCGGAAGAGAGGGTGGTTCCCCCGGCAGGCTGTTTCGCGTGGGCATCTCCTGCCTTGCTCTCGTTGCCGCAACGGCCGTGTTTCAGACGGGCCCGGCCCGCGCGGCCGATTATGCTGCGGGTGGCGGCCTGATCAACGCCCCGTCCGGCCATGCGACCGCGGTCGGCGACACCGCAACGACGACCGGTGTGGATGCCACCGCCTATGGCAATTCCAGCAGCGCCAATGGCGAAGCTGCGGTGGCGGTCGGCTCGCTAAGCACCGCGATCGGCAGCGCCGCGATCGCACTCGGGGGGCACGCCAGCGCGAACGGGGCTTCGGCCACCGTTGTCGGCACGAACAGCACCGCGATCGGCACCAACGCGACCGCAATCGGACAGGGCAACTCGGCCACCGGCAATAGCGCCACGGCGATCGGACAGTCCAGCATCGCGAACGGCGAATTTGCGACCACAACGGGTCAGGTCGCAGTCGCACAAGGTCAGTTCACGACCGCGACCGGTGCGAGCAGCAGCGCCGTTGGAACCGCGGCCAGCGCGTTCGGTTACGACAGTGCCGCGAGCGGAACCGGCGCCACGGCCATCGGCACGCGCAGCGTCGCAAACGGGGATTCGGCAACGGCGCTCGGCAACGACAGCAGGGCCAATGGCGAGACCGCGACATCGATCGGCACGTCGAGCCGCGCAACGGGCATCAACACCACTGCGCTCGGCGTAGCCAGTACGGCAGTCGTCGACGGCGCCACCGCAATCGGTGCCAATGCAGGCGTGGCCGGGGTCAACGGCACGGCGATCGGCACCGGCGCCAACGCGGCGGCCGCCAACTCCGTCGCCATCGGTGCCAACTCGGTCGCGACGCAAGCGAACACGGTGTCGTTCGGCACGGCCGGCAACGAGCGCCGCCTCACCAATGTCGCCGCCGGCATCAACCCAACCGATGCGGTCAACATGAGCCAGCTCACCGGCCTCACCGCCGGCTTCCAGTCGCAGCTCTCAGGCCTCCAGGCCGAAGTCACCGCCAACCAGCGCGAGGCGCGCGCCGGCACGGCACTCGCACTCGCCGCCACCGGCCTGCAATACGATCATCGCCCGGGCAAAGCCTCGATCTCGGGCGCGGTCGCCAACTACAAGGGACAATCCAGCCTCGCCGTCGGCTTCGGCTACGCGGTGTCGGATCGCTGGCGGGTGAATGCGGCGGTGACGTCGGCGCCGCAGGTGGGTGATTTCGGTGCCGTCGCAGGCGCGTCGTTCACGCTGAATTAGGGAGCGCGGCGACGCGGTCAAACAAAAAGTGTGAAAACAACCCCATGCACAGTAGCCGGGGATAGCGAAATCAACGGCTTACGCGGGGCGGTGCGCGGGCAGGCCACGAGGCTAAGACAGACCCGGCACCCGAGTGAGTCTGCGTCTACCGGCGCCGATGCCCTCTCCCACGCAGCAACGGGCATCCCCGATTTGACTCGTCGGGCAAAACAGGGGTATGATGCTAATATTCCGAAATCGCTACGGTCGCCTCGTCCTTCTCCCCTTGTGGAAGAAGGTGGCGCGTAGCGCCGGATGGGGGTCTCTATCCGCGCGATCGGCTCGCGAGATTCGTGTGCCGCGCTCGGCTCGCGAGATTCGTGTGCGGAGACATACCCCTCACCCTAGTGAGTCCGCGTCTACGAGCGTCGCTGCCCTCTCCCGCAAGGGGAGAGGGCGCTACAACGGGCGACGCGCGCCTCGAACGACGAGACTGGCCCCCTACTCCCAATACCAAGTCGAGAAATCGTTCTCGTATTGCGGCACGTCTTTCCAGACGCCCTTCAGCTTCTTGGCTGTGATGGTGATCAGCTGCGGCTGGTAGAGGTAGGCGGAGACCGCGTCGGTGGCGAGCATGCGCTGGGCGTCGCCGAGGAGTTTTGCGCGGGCGGATTCGTCGGGCGTCGACACGATCTGCTTGTAGAGCGCGTTGAACGTCTCGTTGTTGTAGCCGAGATAATAGTCGGGCTCGGTGATCTTGACGAGATCGAACGGCTCGACATGGCTGACGATGGTGAGGTCGAAATTATGCGGGCCGTTGCCGGCGAACACCTGCGACAGCCATTGCGCCCATTCGACGTTCTCGATCTTGGCGATGATGCCGACCTTGGCGAGCTGGGCCGCGACGATTTCGCCGCCCTGCCGCGCATAGGACGGCGGCGGCAGCTTGAGCGAGAGTTCGAGCGGCGTGGTGACGCCGGCTTCAGCGAGCAGCTTCTTGGCCTTCTCGGGGTCGTAGGGGTTGATGCCCGTGGTATCGACGAAACCGAGCGCACCCGGCACATAAAAACTGCCGATCGGCGTGCCGAACCCGTCCACCGCGCCATCGATCATGGCCTTGCGGTCGATCGCGGCGAGGATGGCGCGGCGGACGCGGACGTCATCCAGCGGCTTCTTGCGCTCGTTGATCGCGACGATGGTCTTGGCCTTGGAGCCGCCGACCAGCACCGAGAAACGCGGATCGGATTTGAACTGGGGCAAGGCACGGGCCGCGGCGACGCGCGGGAATGCATCGACGTCGCCCGACAGCAGCGCCGCCACCTGCGCCGCTGGATCGGAGATGAAGCGGATCGTCACCTTCGCGAGCTTGATCGCGGCGGCGTTACGGTGGTCGGCCCATTTGGTCAGGGTCATCGAGGAGCCCTTGGCCCAGGCTCCCAGCTGATAGGGTCCGGTGCCGACCGGCTGCGTGACATTGGTGGCAGCGCTCTTCGGCTCGACGATCGAGGAGCTCGCCTGTCCCATCAGGAACGGCAGGTTCGGCTCAGAATATTTCATAGAGATCACGATGGTGTCGGCGTCGGGCGCGTCGACCTTCTCGAAAGCCTGAAACAGGCTCTTGTCCTTGTTGGTGCTGGTGGCGGCAGCGTTGCGCTCGAACGAGAATTTCACGGCGGCGGAATCGAAAGCCTCGCCGTTCTGGAATTTGACACCCTTGCGCAGCTTGAACGTATAGGTCTTGAGGTCGGGCGAAGCGGTCCAGCTCTCGGCCAGAAGCGGCGAGACCGTGCCGTCCTCGTTGATCTTGGTCAGGGTCTCATAGATGTTGTAGAGCGTGACCTCGGCGATCGCGGCGGCTGCGGCGTTGGTGGGATCGAGCCCCGGCGGCTCCAGCGCCATCGCCATGACGACGCTGTCCTTCTTGCTCTGCGCCAGTACCGGCAGCGGCGCTGCGGCAAGCGCGGCGGCAAATGCGATGATCGATAGTTTCCTGAACATGCGTAACTCCCAGCCTTCTCTCGTCCCAGCCTACGCCAATCTTGCAGCAGACACTAACCTTCCATGGTCGCCTGCGGCAACGCCATCACCGCCTCCGCCTTGTGGCAGGCTGCGGAATGGCCCTCGCCCAGCTTGCGTAGCAAGGGCGGAACCTCGCGGCAATGCTGGTCGGCCAGCGCACAGCGCGCGACATAGGGACACCCCGTCGCCGTCGCCGATTGCGAGGCGATCGCCTGGGCTCCGCGCCGGCGCCGGCGACCGCCGGCGCGCGCCCGCGGTACGGCGTCCAGCAGCGCCCGCGTATAGGGATGGGCACAGTGCTCGAACAGATCCTCCGGCCGTCCCTGCTCGACGATCCGGCCGAGATACATCACCGCGACCTCGTCGCAAAGATAGTCGACCACGGCGAGGTCGTGGCTGATCAGGACGTAGCTGAGCCCGAACTGCTCCTGGAGGTCCTGCATCAGGTTCAGCACCTGCGCCTGCACGGAGACGTCGAGCGCGGAGACCGGCTCGTCGGCGACGATCAGTTTTGGCTGGGTGATCAGTGCGCGCGCGATGGCGATGCGCTGGCGCTGGCCGCCGGAGAATTCGTGCGGATATTTCTCCATGTCGGCATCGCGCAAACCCACCTGACGCAGCACCGCTGCGACACGTTCGCGGAAGGTGGTGCGGTCGGCGCCATCAAGCACGGTGAGCGGCTCGGCGACGATGCGCGCGATGGTCTGGCGCGGATCGAGCGACCCATAAGGATCCTGGAACACCATCTGGAAATCGCGGCGGGCGCGGCGCAGCTCATCGGCCGGGATGCGGTTGAGGTCGCGGCCGAGCAGCGCGACCTGCCCCGAGGTCGGCCGCTCCAGCGCCATCACCACGCGCGCAAACGTGGATTTGCCGGAGCCGGACTCGCCGACGATGCCGAGGCTCTTGCCGGCCTGGACCTGTACGCTGACGCCGTTCAGCGCGCGCACCTGGCCCGGCGGACGAAACAGGCTCTCGCGCGGCAGCATGTAGCGCTGCTCGAGATCCGTCACATCGAGAAGAGGCGCAGTGCTCATGCGGACAGCGCTCCCACATTCGCGGCCATCGAGACATCGGTGCGCACGCAGCGCACGACGTGGCTGGGACCGACTTCGACCATCGGCGGCAGCGCCGTGCGGCATTTGTCCTCGACCAGCGGGCAGCGGTCGCCGAAGGCGCAGCCCGGCGGCAGATCGGCAAGCTCCGGCACGGTGCCCGAAATCGTCATCAGCCGCGTTCCCTTGCGTGCGCCGAGTTTTGGGCGGGCTCGGAACAGGCCCTGCGTGTAGGGATGGCCCATGCGGCGGAAGACTTCGTCGGTCGGCCCGCTCTCGACGACGGTACCGCCATACATCACCATCATGCGCTGCACGTTCTCGGCGATGACGCCGAGATCGTGCGAGATCAGGATCATCGACATGCCACGCTCCTCGACGAGATCGGCGATCAGGTCGAGGATCTGGCCCTGGATGGTGACGTCGAGCGCGGTGGTCGGCTCGTCCGCGATCAGCAAATCGGGCTCGCAGGCGAGCGCCATGGCGATGGTGACGCGCTGGCGCTGGCCGCCGGAGAACTGGTGCGGATAGGCATCGATGCGCTTTGCCGGATCGGGCAGTCCGACACGGTCGAGCAAGGCGATCGCCTCGCGCCGCGCCTGCGCCGCCGAATATTTCTTGTGACGCCGCAGCGGCTCGGCGACCTGATGGCCGATCGTGTGCATCGGGTTGAGCGCGGTCATCGGCTCTTGAAAGATCATGCTGATGCGGTTGCCGCGCAGCTTGCAATAATCGGCATCGGCAAGGCCGGCGAGTTCGTTGCCATCGAGCCTGATGCTGCCGGTGATGACGGCGCTGTCGGGCAACAGGCCCATCAGCGACAGTGCGGTGACCGATTTGCCGCAGCCGGATTCACCGACGAGCCCGAGCGTTTCGCCACGCTTCAGCGCAAAGCTGACGCCACGCACGGCCTGCGCCGGCCCGCGGCTGGTGTTGAGGCGGACGCCGAGATTGCTGACGTCGATCAGCGGTGCGGTTGCGGGATCAGCCATCGTCATCGCTCCCGCGCCAGCCGGGGATCGAGCAGGTCGCGCAATCCGTCGCCGAGCAGATTGAGGCCGAGCACGGCGATTGCGATGGCCGCACCCGGATAGACCGCAAGCATCGGCGACTGGAACAGCAAGGTCTGCGCGTCGTTCAGCATGCGGCCCCAGGACGGCTGCGGCGGCTGCGTGCCGAGGCCGAGATAGGACAAGGCGGCTTCGGCAAGGATCGCGAGCGCGAACTGGATGGTGACCTGCACGATCAGGATCGACAGGATGTTGGGCAGGACATGCTCGATGGTGATGCGAAACTTGCCCTTCCCCGAGGCGCGCGCGGCCAGCACGAACTCACGCGCCCAGATCGCATTGGCCGAGCCGCGCGTCAGCCGGATCAGCGTCGGGATCTGGAAAATGCCGATCGCGATGATCGAGGTCACCATGCCGGGCCCTACGACGGCGGCGAGCATGATCGCCGAGAGCACGGCCGGAAAGGCGAATGTGAAGTCGGAGAAGCGCATGATGATCTCTTCGGTCCAGCCGCGCCTGGCCGACGCGATCAGGCCGAGGCAGACGCCGAAGGTCAGACCGATGCTGACCGCGATGATGCCGACCATGATGGTGGAGCGGGCACCGGCAAGCAGCAGCGAGACGATATCGCGGCCGAAGGAATCGGTGCCAAGCCAGTGCTCCATCGACGGTGGCCGGAGTTTTGAGGCGATATCGATCTCGTAGGGCGACCACGGCGTCCAGACCAGCGACAACAGTGCCGAGGCAAGCACCAGAAGGCTGAGCGCACCGCCCAGCACAAAACTGCGATGGCGCAGCGCGCGGCCCCAGAAGGTCTTGGCCGGCAGACGCCGCGTCGCGGCGGTTGCGTCAATCGGGCTGGTCAAGGGCGCGCTCACAAATCGTGCACCTTGATGCGAGGATCGATATAGGCATAGAGCACGTCGACCACGAAATTGACGATGACGACCATGGTCGCGAGCAGCATCACGCAATTGCGCACCACGATCAGGTCGCGGTTGGCGATCGACTGGAAGATCAGCCGGCCAAGGCCCGGCAGGTAGAATACGTTCTCGATCACGATGGTGCCGGCGAGCAGGTTGGCGAATTGCAGCCCCATCACCGTCATCACGGGGATCATGGCGTTGCGCAGCACATGGCTCCACAGCACCTCGCGCTTGCCGAGTCCCTTCGCGCGCGCAGTGCGGACGAAGTCTTCGCGCAACACCTCCAGAACCGCCGAGCGCGTGACGCGCGCAAGGATCGCGGCCTGCACCACCGCGAGCGAGATTGCCGGCAGCAGCAGCGATTTGATCCCGAGCCAGATGCCGTCCTCCCAGCCCGGGAAGCCGCCCGCCGAGAGCCATTGCAGCCGCACCGAGAACAGCAGGACCAGAAGAATCGCGAACCAGAAATTCGGCAGCGCGATGCCGACTTGCGTCAGCGACATCACGCCGACATCGCCGAACTTGTTGTGATTGGCCGCGGTGTAGATGCCGGCCGAGAGCGCCAAGGTCACCGTGATCAGCATCGACATGATCGCGAGCGGAATGGTCAGCACCATCCGCTCCGCGATCAGGCTGGCGACAGATGTGCCGTACACATAGGAGTTGCCGAGATCGCCGATCAGAAGTCCCTTGATCCATTGCAGATAGCGGACCGCCAGCGGTTGGTCGAGCCCGAGCTTGACCGTGAGCGCGCGGACCGCGTCCACTGACGCATCCGCGCCCATCAGCATCTGCGCGGCGTTGCCCGGAAGCGCATCCAGCACCAGGAAGATGATCAGGGATGCGCCGACCAGCGTCGCCAGCAAGGTCAACAGACGTCGGAGGACAAATACGCTCATGCGCGCTCGGTTTCAGGGCTCATCAGCGGCACGAACACCATGTCCGGACGACGGACGCAAGGGCTTTGCTGCATGCGCATGCCGTCATTCCGGCCAGCGGGAGAGAAGGTCGCCTGACGCCTCGAACAGCGCGCTGACGCGCAGCAATTCGGCATCCGCCCGGAAGCGGCCGACCAGCTGGAGGCCGATCGGCAGGCCGTCGCGGCCAAAGCCTGAGGGAAGGCTGATGGCGGGATGCCCGGTCATGTTGAAGGGCATGGTCCAGGGGAACCAGTGCGGCCGCACGCTGTCGAAATGCACCCCGTCGATCTCGATGGTGCCGAATAAATCTTGGCTGATCGGCAGTGCGGTGCGGGTGAGGGTCGGCATCGCCAGAAAGTGCCCGCGCGCAAGCAGGGATTGCACGCGGCGGAACAGCGCGGTGCGCGCGAACATCGCCTCCTGGTAGTCGACGCCGCTGACTTCGGTGGCGAGCGCGAGCTGCTTGAGGAAGGCCTCGCTCAGCGCGTCCCCATGCTCGGCCGCGAGTTTGGCAAAGCGCGTGCGCCAGAGGGTATGGTTGATGGCGCGCCAGATCGGCTCGATGTCAAAACCTTCGCCGGAGAATTCCTCGAGCTCGGCGCCAAGACCCGCCAGCCGGTCGAGGCTCGCCTTGAAGCTGGCTTCAACTTCGGCGGACACCGGACGGCCCGGCGGTGTCAGGCAGTACAGGATCCGCTGCCCGCGCAGATCGCCGTGCGGAGCGGCGGTGCCGATGAAGTCGGGCACGGGAACGCCGATCGACCAGGGATCGACAGGGTCCTCGCCTGCCATCGCCTGCATCATCAGCGCGGTGTCGGCGACGGTGCGCGTCATCGGCGTGACATAGGTCTGGTTGCCGAACACATCCAGCGCCTGGCTGTGCGGAATGATGCCGTTGCTCTGCTTCAGCCCGACCACGCCGTTGCAGGCGGCGGGAATTCGGGTCGAGCCGCCGCCGTCGGTCGCGATCGCCAGCGGTGCGATGCCGCTCGCCACCGCCACCGCCGCGCCGCCACTGGAGCCGCCGGAGGACCGGCAGGCGTCCCACGCATTGCGGGTGCGGCCGAACAGGGGCGAATCCGTCAGGCACTTGCTGCCGAACTCGGGCGTCGTGGTCTTGCCGATCAGGATCGCGCCCGCGCTGCGCAGCCGCGCCACCGCCACCGCATCCTCGGTGGGCACATTGTCCTTGTAGGGAACGGCGCCGAAAGTGGTCTTCACACCCTTGGTGTTGACGATGTCCTTGACGGTGACGGGGATGCCGTGCAGCAGGCCGAGCGGCTCGCCGGCCATCATCTTGCGCTCAGCCGCGCGGGCCTCGGCAAGCGCCTCATCGCCACAGAGCGTGATGAAGCAGTTCAGTTCGCCCTGGAGCGCCTCGGCGCGGGCGAGCACGGCGCGGGCGAGCTCGACGGGGGATATCTGCTTTGTCGCGATGAGGCCGCGCAGCTCGGTTGCGGACAGCAGACAGGGATCGCCGTTCATCGTCACATCGCTCCGAAGCCGGCCGCCACTGGCCGATAGCATTGACAGCGATCATGACAGTTTTGTTAACTCTTCGTCCAATACGATTTTTGTCGCCAACCCATACGTTTTCGGTATGCCAATGGATCTTCGCCGGCTCCGCTATTTCGTCGCCGTCGCCGAGGCGCGCAGCATCGGCAAGGCCGCCGAGCGCCTGCGCATGGCGCAGCCGCCGCTCTCGGTGCAGATCCGCAAGCTCGAGGCCGAGATCGGCGCGCCGCTGTTCCGCCGCGGCACGCGCGGCATGGACCTCACCGAAGCAGGCCAGGCGCTGCTGGCGCGCGCCAGCGAAGCGCTGGCGCTGGCCGTCGACGGCGCCGAAGCCGCGCGCGCGGTCGCCTCGGGGCGGCGCGGGCGGCTGTCGGTCGGCTACATGTTCGTGCTGGCGAATGCCGTGCTGCCGCGGCTCATTCCCGAGCTGCGCCGGTCGGTTCCCGGCGTCGACCTCGAATTCGCCGAGCTGAGCGCCACGACGCGCGAGGCCCGGGTGCTCGACCGCGGCGTCACGGTCGCGCTGTGCATGCCGGCCATCAACCATCCCGAGATCCAGGTGGCGCGGATCGGCGCGCAGCCCTTCATGCTCGTGATGCCAACCAGCTCGCCACTCGCCCGCCTGGGCCCGGTGCCGATGGCCCGGTTGCACGGCCGTCCGCTGATCGCACTGCCGCATCCGGACCATGGGCCCGCATCGTCCGCCGTGGTCCCTCTGCTGCGGCGGCACCAGGTGGTGATGCCGATCGCGAGCCGGGTCGAGACGGTGCATTCGGCAATGAGCCTGGTTCTGGCGGGCGAAGGTCTTGCGATCCTTCCGGCCTGTGCGCAGCTCGGCGCGCCACGCGGCATCGTGTTCAGGCCGCTGCGTGACGTCACCGATTCCCTCGACATCGCGGTGTGCTGGCGGCGGGATTCGCAGAGCCCGTTGATCAAGACTTTTCTCAAATGCGCCGAGAAGGCCGTCGCGCGGCTGTGAGGCGGGGAAGTTTTCCCCTCGCCCCTTGGGGGAGAAGGTGGATCGCCGCGAAGCGGCGAGACGGATGAGCGGTTCACCCCGCTAGCAAATCTCTCGATGTGAGTTCGCGGAGACAACCCCTCGTCCGGCGCTTCGCGCCATCTTCTCCCGCAAGGGGAGAAGGAAGAGCGCGCTACCGAATCGAATTGACCTCACGGCTCCAGGGCGGATCGGCGCCCGGACGGGTGCAGGTGAGACCTGCGCAATTGGCGGCAATGGACAGCGCGCGGCGGAGCTCCTCAGTGCTGATGTCCTTAAGCTGCTGACGCGCAAGACGCCCCTGCTTGTGCAGGGCGAACAGCAGCGCCGCCTGAAAGCTGTCGCCGGCCCCGATCGTGTCGGCGATCTCGATCTTGGGCGCGACAACCTCGATCTGCCCTGCTCCCGCATGCCAGGCGATGGCGCCATTGTTACCGCGAGTGATCACGACGAGGCCGGCGCCCTGCGCAAGCAGCATGTTCGCCCGCTGTTGATACGGCTCCTCGCCGAACAGATAGGCGAAGTCGACGTCGGACATCTTGATGAGATCGGCGGTCCTTGCGAACTCCGCCATGCGCGCGAGATAGGCCGGTTTGTCCTTGACCAGATTGGGGCGGCAGTTCGGATCGAAGGAGATCGTGGACGATGCCCGTGCGTCCGCGATCAGCGCTTTGGTCTCGGCGGCGCCCTGGTCGTTGACCAGCGTGGTCGAGCCGACATGGAGCGCCTCGACATCTGCAAACGGAATTGTCCCGCGCCGGTAGGTCCAGCTCCGCGTCGCGGTCTCGGCGTCATAGAAGGCGTAGTGCGACTCGCCTGCGACGATGCGGACGAAGGCGAGCGTGGTCTGGTGATCGCTGCGCGTGGCAAGGCCGAGCTCGACGTTCGAGGCGGCTGCGTGATCGGCGATCATGCGGCCGAACAGGTCGGTCGAGATGCCGCCGACAAAGCCGGAGGGCCCACCGAGCCGCGCCATGCCGATCGCGACGTTGAGACAGGAGCCGCCGACGGCGGGCATCACCGCCTCGCGCCCCTCAATGTTTCGCGTCGGCACGAAATCGATCAGCGCATCGCCGCAGGATAACAGCATTCGTTTCAACCTCTGGCGATGTCGCGCATCGCGGCACGGCTGCCGCGATCGACCTCGCGCAACAGCTTATAGACCTCGCGTTTGCGGGCGTGAAACGCGGCCATGTCGGGCGCGGTCGGCTCGCTCTTCCGCCCCAGCGTCGACATCTTGGCCATGGTTTCTCCGATCGAGGCGTAAGCGCCGCCGGCGACTGCACCGAGCATCGCAGCGCCCAGCAGCACCGGCTCCCTGGTCTGCGGCAGCGCAACGGTGAGGCCGGTGGTATCCGCCATGATCTGCCGCACCAGCGGACTGCGGCTGGCGCCGCCGCCCATGATCATGATGCTGGAGTGAACGCCATGCGCGGCAAAGGCCTCGATCACCTCTGCAAGCCCATAGGCGAGCCCGCACAGGCCGGCGACGAACAACCGTTCCATCGAACTGACGTCGGTGTCGAGGTCGAGGCCCGCGATCACCGCGCGGGTATCGGGGTCGGCATAGGGCGAGCGATTGCCGATGAATTCAGGCAGCACATGGATGTCGCGGGCCAGCAGCGCGGCGCGGCTGGCATCACCCGTGCGCGCGATGATGCGGCGCTCGAGGAATTCAATGAGGTCGACGCCCTCACTCCGCGCCGCCGCGCTGGCATCAGTGTGGCCAGGATGCGACTTGAGGAGATGGTCGATCGCGGCGCCCGCGGCCGACTGGCCGCCTTCGTTGAGCCAGACATCCGGCACCATGCCGGAATAATAGGGGCCCCATACGCCCGGCACGAAGCACGGCTCCTTCGTCGTCGCCATGATGCAGGCTGACGTTCCCATGATGTAGGCGAGGCGGTCACTGACATCGCTGGTCCCGCCGGAGCCGTCGCGGCCGCCGATCGCGCCGATGCCGCCGGCATGCGCATCGATCAGGGACGCGCCGACCGGCGTGCCCGGCGACAGGCCGAGCTCGGCCGCGGCTGTGCGGTTGAGACCTTCGCCAAGCCGCGTGCCGGGCGCGACGATGTCGGTGCCGATGCGGGTGTATTGCTCGTTGACAAAGTCCGACAGGCCGATGCGTTTGAAGAACGGCGCGCTCCAGCCGCCGCCGTCATGCGCGAGGTAGTTCCATTTGCAGGTGACGGTGCAGGTCGACCGTTGCAGCGAGCCGGTTGCGCGCCAGGTCAGATAGTCTGCCAGATCGAAAAAATGCCCGGCGGCATCGAAGCTCGCGCGCAGATGCCGCTTGAGCCACAACAGTTTCGGCATCTCCATCTCGGGCGAGATCGAGCCGCCGACATAGCGCAGCACGGCATCCTCAGTCTCGTTGATCAGCCGCGCCTCGGCCGTGGCACGATGGTCCATCCAGACGATGACGTTGCGCTGCCTGTCGCCGGAGGCGCTGACGGTGACCGGCTCGCCCTCGCGATCGAGCACCACCAGGGAACAGGTGGCGTCGAAACCGATGCCGCCGACACGATCGGGAGCAATGGCAGCCTCCGCCATCGCCGCCCGCACCGATGTCACGCATGCGTCCCAGATGTCCTGGGACGATTGCTCGACGATGTCGCCGGCCTCATGCCAGATCCGGATCGGATGCTTCGCCGTCGCCAGCAGCGTCCCGGCCTCGTCAAACACCCCTGCCCGTGTGCTCGTGGTCCCCACATCGACGCCGATATACGCTCGCGGCATTGTCACTCCCGGTGGCTTCCGTCAGTTTTGACGCAAGCCTACCAGCAAGTGTAGCCGCCATCCACCAGCACGATGCTGCCGGTCATCAGGCTCGCGGCCTCTGAGCTGAGGAACAAGACGACGGAGGCGATCTCCTCGACCTGCCCCATCCGCGCCATCGGAGTTCCACCGATCCAGGCGTCGTACATTTTCGGCGTGCTTTTCACGAAGGCGTTGAGGGGCGTGTCGATATAGGTCGGCGCCACCGCGTTGACGCGGATGCCGCGTGCGCCCCATTCGGCGGCCAGCGATTTTGTCAGATGGTGCACGCCGGCCTTGGAGGCGTTGTAGAAACACTGCTCCTGCGGCTTGTTGACGATGAAGCCGGACATCGAGCCGACATTGACGATGGCGCCGCTCTTCGCCTTCAGCATGTGCTTGCCGAATTCGCGGCAGCACCAGAAGGTGCCGTTGAGATTGACGTCGATGACGTTGAGCCAATGCTCATCGGTGACGGTCTCGGCCGGGGTCTCGCTGCGGGCAATGCCGGCGTTGTTGACGAGGATATCGACCTTGCCGTGACGGGCGACGAGATCGTTCGCGACCTCCGCCACCCGTTTGGTGTCGGTGACGTCCATGATCGCGGTCTCGATGTCGTAGCCTTTCGCCTTCAGCTCGGCCTTCGCGCTGTCGGCGACCTTGCTGTCGCGATCGCCGATGATCACTTTCGCGCCGGCTTCGGCCAGCGCTTCGGCGCAACCAAGGCCGATGCCCTGCCCGCCGCCGGTGATGAACGCGGTCTTGCCGGTCAGCTTGAATTTTTCCAGATACATTTTGGTATTCCCGTTTCTTGACGTTTTCTTGCCGTTTCTTGTCAGCTCCGAAGCGCGTTGCCGTCCGCGTCGAAGCGGTGGATGCGCGCGGGGTCCGGCAGCAGCGACACGTGGTCGCCGGCATGCAGGCTCAATTCGCCGATATAGCGCGCGGTCAACATGCCGAGCGAGCCGGCATCGACATAAAGGAAGGTGTCGCTGCCGAGATGCTCGGCGACCGCGATCGTGCCCTGCCAGCCGCCGGCGCCGTTACGCTCGATCTTGAGATGCTCCGGACGCACGCCGATGGTGGCCGCGCCAAGTTGCAAGGCGTTCTCGCCGGTCACGAGATTCATCTTGGGCGAGCCGATGAAGCCGGCGACGAAGAGGTTGGCGGGCTTTTCGTAGAGATCCAGCGGCGAACCGTATTGCTCGATCTTGCCGCCGTTGAGCACGACGATCTTGTCGGCCATGGTCATGGCCTCGACCTGGTCGTGGGTGACGTAGATCGCGGTGGTGCCGAGCTGCTTCTGCAGCCGGGTCACCTCGATCCGCATCTGGACGCGCAGCGCCGCGTCGAGATTGGAGAGCGGCTCGTCGAACAGGAACGCTTTGGGCTCGCGGACGATGGCGCGGCCGATGGCGACGCGCTGGCGCTGGCCGCCGGAGAGCTCGCGTGGCTTGCGGTCGAGATAGGGCGTGAGGTTCAGCGTGGTGGCCGCGGCCTCGACCTTGCGGTTGGTCTCGTCCTTCGACAAGCCGGCCATTTTCAGGCCGAAGCCGATATTGCCGCGCACGCTCATATGCGGATAGAGCGCGTAGGACTGGAACACCATCGAAAGCCCGCGCTTGGCCGGCGGCGTGTCGACGACGTTCTTGCCGTCGATCAGGATCTTGCCGCCGGAGACATCCTCGAGGCCCGCGATCAACCGCAGCAGCGTGGTCTTGCCGCAGCCGGAGGGACCGACGAACACCACGAAGGAGCCATCGGCAATCTCGAGATCGGCGCCCTTGATGATGTGCACGGGGCCGAATGATTTCTGCACGCCCTGAAGTGTGATCTGACCCATGGCAGCCCTTCTTACTTTACCGCGCCGAAGGTGAGCCCGCGCACGAGCTGCTTCTGGCTGAACCAACCGAGGACGAGAATGGGCGCGATCGCCAGCGTCGAGGCCGCCGACAGCTTTGCCCAGAACAGCCCTTCCGGACTCGAATAGGACGCGATGAACGTGGTGAGCGGCGCAGCTTCCGAGGTCGACAGATTCAGCGTCCAGAACGCCTCGTTCCACGCGAGGATCAGGTTCAGCAGCATGGTCGACGCCAAGCCCGGGATCGCCATCGGCGTCAGCACGTAGACGAGCTCACGGCCGATGGTGGCGCCATCCATGCGCGCGGCTTCGAGGATGTCGCGCGGGATCTCCTTGAAATAGGTGAAGAGCATCCAGATCACGATCGGCAAATTGCCGAGGCAGAGGATGAAGACGAGGCCGATGCGGGAATCGAGCAGGCCGAAAGTCTTGAAGATCAGGTAGATCGGCACCAGCACGCCGACCGGCGGCATCATCTTGGTCGAGAGCATCCAGAGCAGGATGTCCTTGGTGCGCCTGGTCGGCGAGAACGCCATCGACCACGCCGCGGGGATCGCGATCAGGAGCGCGATCAAGGTCGAGCCGCCGGCGATGATGATCGAGTTCAGCGCGTGGTGGAAATAGTCGCTGCGCTCCTGCACGGTGGCGTAATTCTCTGTCGTCCAATGGAAGAACAGGAAGGACGGCGGGATCGCGAAGGCCTCGAGCTCGGTCTTGAAGCTCGCCAGCACCATCCACAGGATCGGGAAGAAGATCAGGAAGCCGAAGAACCACGCCCCGATCGTCGAGACCACCACCCGCCGCGTCGTTGACTTGCGCGCCATGATTTCAGGCTTCCAGATTGCGGCCGACGATGCGGACCAGGAAGAAGGCGACGATGTTGGCGATCACGACAGCGACGAGCCCGCCCGCCGAGGCGGTGCCGACATCGTACTGGATCAGTGCCTGCGAATAGATCAGGAAGGCGATGTTGGTGGTCGACAATCCGGGGCCACCGCCCGTGGTGACGTAGATCTCCGCGAAGACGGTGAGCAGGAAGATGGTCTCGATCAGGATCACCACCGTGATCGGGCGCGCCAGATGCGGCAGCGTGATGTAGATGAAGGTCGAGATGGCGCTGGCGCCGTCCATCTCGGCGGCCTCCTTCTGCTCCTCGTCGAGCGACTGCATCGCGGTGAGCAGGATCAGGGTCGCAAACGGCAGCCATTGCCAGGACACGATCAGGATCACGGCCAACAGCGGCGCATCGGTGAACCAGTCGATCGGGGTGAGCCCGAACACCGAAGCGATCCAGGCAAACAGCCCGGAGACCGGATGCATCAGCAGGTTCTTCCAGACCAGCGCGCTCACCGTGGGCATCACGAAGAACGGCGCGATCACCATCAGCCGGACGACATTGAGGCCGATCACGGGTTGATCCAGCAGCAGCGCCAGGGGAATCCCGAGCAGGACGGTCAGCGCCAGCACGGAGCCGACCAGCACCAGCGTGTTCTGGAGCGAGGCGAGGAAGGCGGGATCGGTGAGGAAGTAGCGGAAGTTTTCAAGGCCCACGAACGATTCAGAGCCGGGATCGAGCAGGCTGTAATGCAGCGTCGAGAAATAGATCGTCAGCGCAAGCGGGACGATCATCCAGATAAACAGGAGCCCGACGGCCGGCGTCAGGAGCGAGCGCGCAAGAAGCTGCGTCTGCCGGGTTGCCATCCCTAACTTCTCCGCTTGGGGAAGAAGGCGGCCATCCATCCGGGGCTGGGCTGGTGGATGGCCGCCAGTTTGAGCTCAGGGAGAGCTCGGGTTCACTTGATGTAGCCGGCGCGCTTCATCTCGCGCTCGGTCACCGATTGCGCCGCGGTGAGCGCGGCATCGACCGTCATCGATCCCGCGAGCGCGGCCGAGAATTGCTGGCCGACCTGCGTGCCGATGCCCTGGAATTCCGGGATCGCCGCATATTGCACGCCGACATAAGGCACCGGCTTCACCGTCGGCTTGTTCGGATCGGCGGCATCGATCGAGGCCAGCGTCAGTTTGGCGAACGGTGCGACCTTCAGATAGTCGGGGTTCTGGTAGAGCGAGGTGCGCGTGCCTGGCGGCACGTTGGCCCAACCCTCCTTCGACGCCACCAGCTTGGTGTAATCCTTGCTCGTCGCCCAGGCGATGAACTTTTCCGCGGCTTCCGTCTTCTTCGAGCCGGCGGGGATGGCGAGATTCCACGCCCACAGCCAGTTGGCATTCTTGCCAAGGCCCGTATTGGGCGCGAGTGCAAAGCCGACCTTGTCGGCGACCTTGGAGTCCTTCGGATTGGTGACGAAGGATGCCGCGACCGTGGCGTCGATCCACATCGCGCACTTGCCGGCGTTGAACAGCGCGAGGTTCTCGTTGAATCCGTTGGAGCTCGCACCGGGAGGGCCGGAATCCTTCATCAGGTTGACGTAGGTCGTGAGCGTCGCCTTCCATTCCGGCGTGTTGAACTGCGGCTCCCACTTCTCGTCGAACCAGCGCGCGCCGTAGGAATTGGCCATCGCCGAGAGGAACGCCATGTTCTCGCCCCAGCCGGCCTTGCCGCGCAGGCAGATGCCATATGTGCCTGCGCTCTTGTCGGTCAGCTTCTTGGCGGCGTCGATGACGAAATCCCAGCTCGGCTTTTCCGGCATCTTCAGGCCGGCCTTGTCGAACAGATCGGTGCGGTACATCACCATCGAGCTCTCACCGTAGAACGGCGCGGCATAGAGCTTGCCGTCGGCGGAGACGGCATCCTTGATCTTCGGCAGCAGGTCGGCGACGTCGTAATCGGCGCCGAGATTGGCGAGCGGCACCAGCCAGCCCTTCTTGGCCCAGATCGGCACCTCATAGGTGCCGATGGTGAGCACGTCGAACTGGCCACCCTTGGTGGCGATGTCGGTGGTGACGCGCTGGCGCAGCACGTTCTCCTCCAGCGTCACCCATTTGACCGTGATGTCGGGGTTCTTCTTGGTGAATTCAGCCGTCAGCCCCTGCATGCGGATCATGTCGCCATTGTTGACGGTGGCGATCGTCAGGGTCGTTTCGGCCATCGCAGGGACAGCCAGCAGGATGGACGCGCCGCAGACGGCGCCGAGGACGAGTTTCACGGTGACCTCCCTAAGCTCGCGCTTTTGAGCATATGCCCACGCGTTGGGCGTATGTTCAACTTATGGCGGAGGTATTGTCAAGCAGGCGGGAGGGTGTTCCCGCAACTTATGAGTGCTGCGGTGCGATACCCTCCCCGTCATGCCCCGCGAAGGCGGGGCATCCAGTACTCCGTTCCGTCTGTTGGTTTGCCTCAAGGGGGCCGCAGCGCACTGGATCGTCCGCCCCAGTGCGCAATTGCGCACAAGGCGGACGATGACAGCGGCGTGGAGAGACCCGCTGCCTCGCCGCCACGCTGAAAAAGCGAATGCCTACCGTTCCAGGATAGCCGTTGCCGTCGTCTCGTCCGTGATCAGGCCGTTGATCAGGCGCCCGTTCAGCGCCGCCGTAATCGCCTGCACCTTGGCCGCGCCGATCGCAGCGCCAATCGTCGTGGTCTTCGCCGGCACTTCCGGCGGAATGCTGGTCAGGCGCTTGTTGGTGCCGGCCTTGAGCAGGCGGCCCTTGGAATCATAGGCCCAGCCGGTGATCTCGCCGATGGCGCCCTGCCGCATCATCTCGAACAATTCGTCGCGGGTGACGAAGCCATCGACATGGACCTGGGCCTTCTGATCCATCTGGCCGATGCCGACGAGGCGCAAATCCGCCTTGGCTGCGACCGCCTTCACCTTCGCGATTGGCTCGATCCGCACCATCTTGTTGCGCTCGTCTTCCGAGGACATCAGGAACGGCAGCGGCATCGGATAATGCCGCGCGCCGGTGCGATCGGCGAGCCGGCCGACCGTGTCGTAGAAGCTCGCCGAGCCGTCGGCGGAGATGTTGCCGACCAGCGAGACGATCTGGTGGTTGGGCCGGTCGATCGGCGTGACGCGCTCGACCGCTGCGCGCACCGCCCGCCCCGTGCCGAGCGCGACGATCACGGGCGTCTCCGAGCGCAGCGTCGCGTCGAGCAGATTGGCGCATCGTTCCGCGATGCCAGCTGTGGCCTGCGGCGCGGCAGGATCAGCAGGCACCACTTCGCAATGGCTGAGGTCAAACCGCTCCTTCAGGCGCGCGGCCAATTCCATGCAGGCGGCGATGGGATGTTCGAGCCTGAACGTGATGAGCCGCTCGGCAAGGCACAGCGAGACCAGCCGCTGCGCCGACGCACGCGAGACCTGAAGCATTTTTGCGATCTCGTCCTGGGTGTGGCCGGCAATGAAATAGAGCCAGCCGGCGCGCGCGGCATCGTCGAGTCTGGATTTGTCGTTCTCGGCGGCCAAGGCGTCACGCCCCCTTCCAGAAATCGCTCATCTGCGCGAAGACCCGATCGGCTCCGGCGCCGGACAATATAGCCTGCCCGTCGCGCCCGCGATAATGGCTGCCGCCGACAAATCCCCAGACCATCATGCCGGCTGCCTTGGCCGCCTGCACACCGCTGACGCTGTCCTCTATCACCAGCGTGCGCGCGGGTTGCACGCCCATCTTGTCAGCCGCGTAAAGGAAGAGATCCGGCGCGGGCTTGCCGTGCGCGACCATTTGCGCGGTGTAGATCCGGTCGCCGAAATGCGGCGCGAGGCCGGTCAGCTTCAACGACAGCGCGACGCGGTCGAAATCACTCGACGAAGCCACGCAAGATGGCGCGCGCAAGCCGGACAGGACTGTATCGACATCTGGAATCGGCTGGAGCGCCCTCTCGAAGGCGATCAGCACGCGCGACTTCAGCCGAAGCGGAAAATCGACCGGCACCATTTGGCCGAGCTCGCAATAATGCTGCGTGACCGCGCCCGTGCTTCTCCCGAGGAACAGCTCGAGCGCCTGAGCAAGTGTCAGCGATATCCCAAATTCGGACAGCGCGTCGGAGAGGCACTGGCAGCTCAGCAGCTCGCTGTCGACGAGCACGCCGTCGCAATCGAAAATGACGAGATCAGGCTTTGGCCGGATTTGGTCCATCCCGGCATACGATCATATACCCAGTTGATGGGCAATAGTTCAGCCGGGGAACACGACGCCGCGTGCCCTTGTTCAATGGGCCACCTGCCGGTAGATCGCCCGCAACGCCGGGCCAGCCTCTCCGTCGCGATCGCGACGGTGCTGTTCACGACGCAATAATTCGTAGGGTGGGTTAGCGAAGCGTAACCCACCACCTTCGTTTCCGCGGAAACAGAAGTGGTGGGTTACGCCAGCGGACTGCGCTTCGCGAAGCCGCGGGGCTAACCCACCCTACGGCACTCCCGATGCGTTTATCGTCGCTGATTGTACACGTCGATGCACACCGCTCCCAGCAGCACCAGGCCCTTGATGACCTGCTGATAGTCGATGCCGATGCCGAGGATGGACATGCCGTTGTTCATCACGCCCATGATCATGGCGCCGACCACGGCGCCGCCGACGCGCCCGACGCCGCCATAGGCCGAGGCGCCGCCGATGAAGCAGGCCGCGATGACGTCGAGCTCGAAGCCCAATCCCGCCTTCGGTGTCGCGGTGTTGAGGCGCGCGGCGAAGACGAGGCCGGCAAGGGCTGCCAGCACGCCCATGTTGACGAAGGTGAGGAAGGTCAGCCGCTCGGTCTTGATGCCCGACAGGCTTGCCGCCTTGGCGTTGCCGCCGACCGCGTAGATCTGCCGGCCGATCACGGTGCGGCGGGTGACGAAGCCGTAGAGCGCGATCAGCGCGCCCATGATCACCAGCACGTTGGGCAGGCCGCGATGCGAGGCGATCAGATAGGTGAAATAGAGCACGGCACAGGCCAGCAAAATGCTCTTGCCGAGGAAGAACGCGTAGGGCTCGACCTCGATGCCGTGCGACAGTTCGCGCGACCTTCCCCTGGCGCTGGCGTAAACGAGGCCCAGCGCGAGCACCGCACCGATCAGCATCGAGGTCGGATGCAGCGTGCCGGCCTCGGGCAATATCTCCGGAATGAAGCCGGAGGACAGCTTTTGGAAGGTCGCCGGGAACGGTCCGAGCGACTGGCCCTGCAACACCGCAAGCGCAAGCCCCTTGAACACCAGCATGCCCGCCAAGGTGACGATGAAGGACGGGATCTTGAAATAGGCCACCCAATAACCCTGCGCCGCGCCAATGGCAGCGCCGACCACGAGGCAGACGATGAAGGCGAGCGTGTAATCGACCTTGTAGGTCACCATCAGCACGGCAGCGACCGCACCGACGAAGCCCGCGACCGAGCCGACCGAGAGGTCGATGTGCCCGGTCACGATCACCAGCAGCATGCCCAGCGCCATGATGACGATGTAGCTGTTCTGCAGCACCAGATTGGTGAGGTTGAGCGGCTGCAGCAGCGTGCCGCCGGTCATGACCTGGAAGAACAGCATGATCGCGATCAGCGACATCAGCATGCCGTAATTGCGCAGATTGTTCTTGATGAAGCTGCCGTGCCGGCGCTCCTCGGGCAGCGAAACCGTCTTGTCGGTCATGGCTGCGATCCTCCCATCTCCGCGGCCTCAGGCACGCTGTTGCTTCGTTCGTTGCGCATGATGGCGCGCATGATCTTTTCCTGCGTCGCATCGAGGCCCTTGAACTCGCCGACGAAGGCGCCGTCGTTCATGACGCAGATGCGGTCGCAGATACCGAGCAGCTCGGGCATCTCCGAGGAGATCACCACGACGCCGCGGCCGGCTTCCGCAAGCTCGTTGATGATACAGTAAATCTCGTATTTGGCACCGACGTCGATGCCCCTGGTCGGCTCGTCCAGGATCAGCACTTTTGGGTCGGTCATCAGCCATTTCGACAGCACGACCTTTTGCTGGTTCCCGCCGGAGAGCTGGCCGGTCTCCTGGTAGACGTCGGAGCAGCGGATGCGCATCCGGTTGCGGTAGTCGCTGGCAACCTTCAGCTCGGCGATGTCGTCGATCACCCGCCCCGGCGCGACCTGCTTGAGGCTCGCGAGCGTGATGTTCTTGCGGACGTCGTCGGCGAGGATCAGCCCGAGCTGCTTGCGGTCCTCGGTAACATAGGCAAGGCCCGCATCGATCGCAGCCGCGACGCTCGTCAGCGCGATCTCACGGCCTTCGAGGCGGATACGGCCGCTGATATTGCTGCCCCAGGAGCGGCCGAACAGGCTCATGGCAAACTCGGTGCGGCCGGCGCCCATCAGCCCTGCAATGCCGACGACCTCGCCGCGCCTGACACTGAAATCGAGGTTCTTGATCACCTGCCGCTCGGGATGAATGGGGTGATAGACCGACCAGTTCTCGACGGTGAGGACAGGATCGCCGATTTTCGCGTTGCGCTCGGGAAAGCGATGGGCGAGATCGCGGTTGACCATGCTGCGGATGATGCGGTCTTCCTGGATCGGCTCGGCGCGGCAATCGATGCTGTCGACGGTGCGGCCGTCGCGCAGCACGGTGATGTGGTCGGCGACCTTGGCGACCTCGTTGAGCTTGTGCGAGATCAGGATCGAGCCGATGCCCTGCGCGCGGAACGCCATCAGGCGTTCGAGCAGCGCGGCGCTGTCGGCCTCGTTCAAACTCGCGGTCGGCTCGTCAAGGATCAGCATCCGCACCCGCTTGGACAGCGCCTTGGCGATCTCGACCAGTTGCTGCTTGCCGACGCCGAGATCGGTGATCAGCGTATCAGGGGATTCCTTCAGGCCGACCTGCGCGAGCAGCTCGCGCGTGCGCCGGTAGACCTCGTCGCGGTCGATCACGCCGAGCTTTGACGGCGGATGCGACAGAAAAATGTTTTCCGCGATCGACATCAGCGGGATCAGCGCGAGCTCCTGGTGGATGATGATGATGCCGAGCGCCTCGGAATCATTGATGTCGCGGAAGCGCCGCTCCTCACCGTCAAAGACGATGGTGCCCTCGTAGCTGCCCGCGGGATAGACGCCGCTCAGCACCTTCATCAGCGTCGACTTGCCGGCGCCGTTCTCGCCGACAAGGGCGTGGATTTGGCCGGCCTGAACCGAGAAGTTGACGTCGCGCAGCGCCTGGACGCCTGCAAAGCTCTTGCTGACGTTGCGCATTTCCAGCATGGCGGTCATCGCATCTTGTCCCATCCGTTGCTTCACCTCGCCCCGCTTGCGGGGAGAGGTCGATCGCGAAGCGATCG
>NZ_JADPJH010000002.1:286958-296822 GCF_023073315.1 Bradyrhizobium sp. 1
AGGCTCCCCCTCACCCCGACCCTCTCCCCGCAAGCGGGGAGAGGGGAAAGAAGAACCCTTACTGGAACTGCGACTTCTTGTAGTAGCCGCTGTCGACCAGCACCTTCTCCCAATTGTCCTTATAGACCACGACCGGCTTGAGCAGGTAGGACGGCACGGTCTTGGCGCCGTTCTCGTAGGTCTTGGTGTCGTTGACCGTCACCTGCTTGCCGGCGAGGGCAGCGTCGACCATGTCGGCGGTCACCTTGGCGAGATCGCGGGTGTCCTTGAAGATGGTCGAGTACTGGTCGCCGCGCAGCATCGCCTTGATCGAGGGCACCTCGGCGTCCTGGCCGGAGATGATAGGCATCGGCTGGTCGGCGCTGCCGTAACCAACGCCCTTCAGGGAGGAGATGATGCCGATCGAGAGACCATCATAGGGCGACAGCACGGCGTTGACCTTCTTGTTGCCGTAGTAGGCGCTGAGCAGATTGTCCATGCGGGCCTGCGCGGTGGCGCCGTCCCAACGCAAGGTCGCGACCTTGTCCATGCCCATCTGGCCGGAGGCGACGACGAGCTTGCCGCTATCGATGTAGGGCTTCAGCACGCTCATCGCGCCGTTGTAGAAGAAATAGGCGTTGTTGTCGTCGGGCGAGCCGCCGAACAGCTCGATATTGAACGGACCCTTGCCCTCCTTGAGGCCGAGCCCCTTCTCGATCGACTGCGCCTGGAGCACGCCGACCTGGAAATTGTCGAAGGTCGCGTAATAGTCGACGTTCGGCGTGCCGCGGATGAGGCGGTCATAGGCGATGATTGTGATGCCCTTGGCCTTGGCCTGCTTGAGCACGTCGGACAGCGTGGTGCCGTCGATCGCGGCGATCACCAGCGCCTTGGCGCCCTTGGTCACCATGTTCTCGATCTGCGAGAGCTGGTTCGGAATGTCGTCCTCGGCATATTGCAAATCGGTGTTGTAGCCGCGCTCCTTCAGCACCTTGACCATGTTGTTGCCGTCGTCGATCCAGCGCGCCGACGATTTGGTCGGCATCGCGATGCCGACGGTCGCCTTGTCCTGCGCGGAGGCGGTGACGCCTGCTACCATCGTTGCAGCGCCGGCCAGCGCCAGCGCCAAAAATGTCGTCTTCAGTTTCAGCATGTTTCACTCCCTTGGGTGTCAGACAGTTTCTTCGTGTCGTCGAGAATTTGGGTGGGCTGCTTCGGATCTCCTATGCGAGCTTGACGTCAGGCTCCGCGCGACCGCGAGCGGATGCCTCGAGTAGAAAAGTGCAGCCGGCTTGCGGATCGGCGGCGCGGGCTGCTGCGTCCATATCCTGCCAGGCCGAGGTGACGAGCAGGCGCGACAGATCAGGACCGACGAAAGCGGGGCAGCTCGACTGCGTGGCCGGCACGCTGAGCGAACGCAGGCGCTCGCCTTGCGGCGAGTAGACGTCGATACGGCCGGCGCCCCAGCACGCGTTCCAGATCTGCCCGTCGGCGTCGCACACCGAGCCGTCGAGGCCGCCGATGCCGGAGTGGCGCAGCAGCACCTCCGGCTCGCCGCGCGGCAATCCGGTCGCGGGATTGAGCGGCACGGAATAGAGCACCGCGCGCGCGGTGTCGGTGAAGTAGCCGGTCGCGCCGTCAGGCGAGAAGCAGATCGAATTGGGAATGCTGATGCCGGGAAACAGCGTCGAGATCTTGCCGCGATGGAACGCGTAGATCGCGCCCGCCCCGCGCTCGGCGTTCTTGCCCATGGTGCCGATCCAGAACGTGCCGGACTGGTGCACGCGGCAATCATTGGAGCGCGTCGTAGGATTGTCGGCTTCGAGCGGACAGAACAGCGTCATCGCGCCGTCTGTGAGCATGCGGATGTAAAGGCCATCCTCCGCCACGATCAGCTGCCGCTCGGCATCGATGCGCCCGAGTGCGCTCGCCATCCGGCCAAGCGCGTGGATGCGGATCGCGCCACTGCCGAGATGCGCCTCGAACAGACGCCCCTCGCGAATGTCGAACCACCAGGCGGTATCGGTGGTCACATCATAGGTCGGCCCTTCGCCGAGATGACATTGTTCGGCCGACAGAACGGAGGTCGGCACCTGTTCCATCATGGCGCCCTCACTGCAAAGCGATAAACGGTGTGATGCCGATAGACTTTGCCGGGATCGAGGCGTGGGCTCGGGAAATCCGGCCGGTTCGGCGCGTCGGGCCAGATATGTGGCTCAAGGCACATGGCGTCCGACTGCCGGATCAGCTTGCCGCCTTTACCCGAGATCGTGCCGTCGAGATAGTTGCCGGAATAGACTTGCAAGCCGGGCTGATTGGTGAGGAGCTCCATGATGCGCCCCGAACGCGGCGCCTCCAGCCGCGCCGCGAGGGCAAGCTCGCCATCGCGCCCGAGGCAATAGGTATGGTCGTAGCCCTTGCCGTTACGCAATTGCTCGTGGCCTTCGCGGATGCGCGCGCCCACGGTCTGGCTGTCGCGGAAGTCGAACGGCGTGCCGGCCACTGCGCGCGGCGGCTCCGGCAGCGGGATCGAAGTCGGATCGATCGCGAGGAAATGCTCGGCTGCGACCGTCAGCTTGTGGTCGAGAATGGGCGTGGCTGAGGTCGCGCCTTCCAGATTAAAGAAGCTGTGGTTGGTGAGATTGACGATGGTCGGACGATCCGTCCGCGCTTCCATCATGAGCGACAGCTCGGCCGGGCCGGTGACGCGATAGGTCAGGCGCACATCGAGCTTGCCGGGATAATTCTCCTCGCCATGCGGGCTCGTATAAGTGAGCGTCACTGCGGGCTCGGCGCCCTCCTCGATCGCGGCAATATCCCAGAGCTTGCGATCGAAGCCGTCGAGGCCGCCGTGCAGCGCATTCGGGCCGCTGTTGACGGGAAGCTGCACGCTCTCGCCGTCGAGCGAGAACTGTCCCCTGGCGATGCGGTTGGCGTAACGGCCGGCGGTGGCGCCGAAGAATTTTCGTTCGGCGAGATAGCCGGCAAAGGCGTCATGGCCGAGCACGACATCGTCATAGCCGCCCTTGGTATCCGGCGCGATCAGTGCCTGGATCACCGCGCCGTGAGTGATGATGCGGGCTTCGAACCCGCCCTCCCCGCGCAGCACGATGCGCTCGACCTTGCGGCCATCCGGCAGCGTTCCAAAAACGTCTTTTTCTATCTTCTTTGAGCCGGCCATGTTCAGTCCACAAAAGGTTCGACGATGTTGCGCCTGCCGAGCAGGAAGGCGTCGGCGACGAGACGAAGTGGTGCCAGATCGACGTCGCTTGCACCTGTTGCGGTGAGCTTGACGAAGCGCCGGTACAGCTCGCGATATTCCTGATCGGGCGCCTCGGCAACGGCTTTGCCGTCAATCGCCATGATCCGACCGCCGCGGGACAAATTCATCCGGCCCTGATCGGTTTCCGCGACGATATCCCAGCTTTGCGGCCCGGTCTGGCGGAAATCGAACTCGGCGGTGATTGGCAGGCCGCCAATGTCAGTCAACGTCAGGTTGGCGGCGATCGGCGCCTGGCAATTGGCGGGAAAGGCCAATTCGGCCGCGGTGACGAACACCGGCTTGGGCAGGATGCGGGTCAGGATCGACAGGGCATTGATGCCGGGATCGAACACGCCGAGCCCGCCGGGCTCCCAGATCCAGGCCTGTCCGGGATGCCAGACGCGGACGTCTTCCTTCCAGTTGATGTGCACGGACTTGATCCGGCGGCTCGCCAGCCATTCGCGAGCCGGCTCGACCGCGGGTGCGTAGCGCGAATGCCAGGTCGCAAACAGCGTGCGCTTCGCCTCCGTCGCCATGGCAGTCAGCGGGTCCAGTTCGGCAACGCCGGTGCCGGGCGGCTTCTCCAGCATGACATGCTTGCCGGCGGCGAGCGCTGCTGCCGCCTGAGCGCGCCGCACCTGCGGCGGCGTGCAGAGCGAGACCGCGTCGATCGGCGGTCCCTTCTCCAGCAATTCTTCGATGGTGGCGAAATGCGGCAGGTCCGGCAGCGAAGCATTGCGGCTCGCGACGGCCGCAAGGGTCGCGCCCGGCACGGCAGCGATCGCGCCGACATGCTGATCGCGCGCGATCTTGCCGAAGCCGACGATGGCGATGCGAAGGTCGGGCACGCTTATTCTCCAGTCTCGGCAGACGGCAGCAGGTCCGCGGTCACGATCACCGTGCCCTCATGGCGGCGCATGCCGTTGTGAATGACATAGACCATTGCTTCCGACGCGGCCTCGGCATCGCCGGCCGCAATGGCATCGACGATCTTCTGATGCCAGAGCAGCACGGTGTCGCGGTCTTCGGTCTCAACCGGTGCGCTGAGCAGGAACGAGGCGCGCAAGGCGGCCTCGATGACATGCCCGATCGAGCGCATGAACAGATTGCCGGACGCGCGCGCTACCGCGACGTGCAGTGCGAGATCGGCGTCGGCGAAGCTGACGGAATCGGACGCCTCGCGGCGCATGCGCTCCATGCTGCGCCGAAGCTCGGCGATATCCTCCTCGGATCGCTGTCGTGCTGCGAGGATGGCTGCACGCGGCTCGACCGCGAGACGGATCTCGGCGAGATCGTTGAGGAAGCGCTTGTCGATGCCGGCGTCGAGATGCCAGGCTAGCACGTCGGCGTCGAACATGTTCCACGCCGCACGCTCGCGCACGACGGTGCCGACCCGCGCCTTGGTGGTGAGCAGTCCTTTTGCGACCACGGTCTTCACGCTCTCCCGCAGCACCGGCCGCGACACGCCGAACATCGCGATCATCTCGGCATCACCAGGAAGGCGCGTCCCCTCCGCGTAGCGGCCGGCGATGATGTCGACGCCGATCGAACGGGCCACTTCCGCGTGGTTGGAGTGAGCCCGCCGTGTCGGGATGACGACGATGCGCGAGGTCATGTGGTTGCTCCCGCACGCTTCGTCACCGGCCGGCGCGCCAGCGCGACCAGTCCCTGCTGCAAGGCAATGAAGGCAAACAACAAGACGCCGGTCGCGATCTTGGTCCACCAGCTCGACAGCGTGCCGTCGAAATTGATGTAGGTCTGGATCATGCCCTGGATCAGCACGCCGAGGAAGGTACCGATCACCGAGCCCTGCCCGCCCGTGAGCAGCGTGCCGCCAATCACGACGGCTGCGATGCTGTCGAGCTCGACGCCGACGGCGGAGAGCGAATAGCCGGCGCTGGTATAGAAGGAGAAGACGATGCCGGCGATGCCTGCGAGCAGGCTCGACAGCATGTAGATTTTGACCGTCATCTTGCCGACGGCAACGCCCATCAGGCTTGCGGTCGACCGGCCGCCGCCGAGCGCGTAGACATTGGCACCGAACCGCGTGAGCCGCAGCAGCAGAACGCCGCCGATCACGATCACGAGCATGATGATCGCAATCGCGGTCAGCCGGCCGCCGCCGGGCATGCGGAGCGCAAAGTCCGATACCGTCGAATAGACCGGCGCGGTGATCGGCACCGATTCCGTCGAGAGCAGGAAGCTCGCGCCACGGGCCAGGAACATCCCGGCCAGCGTCACGATGAAGGGCGGCAGGTCGAAGACATGGATGATTGCGCCCATTGCCGCACCAAAGGCCGCCGAGAGCGCGAGAATGGCGACGAAGGCCAGCAGCGGCGGCACGCCCCATCGCTCGATCGCCAGCGCCACGAACACGGTGGTGAAGCCGATCACCGAGCCGACCGAAAGGTCGATGCCGCCGGAGATGATGACGAAGGTCATGCCGGTCGCGACGATGCCGAGGAAGGCGTTGTCGGTGAGGAGATTGCCGACCACGCGGGTCGAGGCGATGTTGGGGAACTGCACGGCGCAGAGCGCAAAACCCGCGACGAGCACGAATGCTGTGATGAGGACCGGCGGCAGGCCTTTCATGGTTTGGTCCCCCGTAGCCGCGCCACGACGCCCGAAATGCCGGACAATTTCGGCGATTGCAGCAGAAGCACTGCGAGCACCACCACCGCCTTGACCAGCAAATTGAATTCCGGCGGATAGCCCGACAGCAGAATGCCGGTGTTCATGGTCTGGATGATCAGCGCGCCCAATACCGCGAGCACGAGGCTGAAGCGGCCGCCGAACAGCGAGGTGCCGCCGATCACCACGGCAAGGATCGCGTCGAGCTCGAGCCAGAGACCGGCATTGTTGGCATCCGCACCCATGATATCGGCGGCCGCGATCACGCCGGCGAGCGCGGCGCAGACGCCGCACCAGACATAGACCGCCAAAATCATCGCACGCGTGCCGACGCCGGCAAGTTCGCTCGCGCGCGCATTGCCGCCGGTCGCCTCGATCAGGAGGCCGAGCGCGGAGCCGCGCACCACGGCGCCGGTGAGGATCAGCATGCCGAGCGCGATTGCGACCGGCATCGGAATGCCGAGGATGGAGCCGTTGCCGAGCCAGACCAGGTCCGGCGAAGAGAAGGTCACGATGCGCCCTTCAGTGATGAGCTGGGCGATGCCGCGGCCGGCGACCATCAGGATCAAGGTCGCCACGATCGGCTGCATGCCGAGAACGGCGACGAGAAAACCGTTCCACAAGCCACAGACGAGGCCAGCGCCGAGTGCCGCCGCCAGCACGACCGGCAGGCCGTGACTGTCGGCGAGGCTCGCGGCGATCGCGCCCGAGATCGCCATGATCGCACCGACCGAGAGATCGATGCCGCGCGTGGCGATCACCAGCACCATGCCGAGCGAGAGCAGCGCCACCGGCGTGCCGCGATTGAGCACGTCGATCAGGCTGCCAAACAGACGGCCGTCCTGGAGGCGCAGGTCAAAGAATTGCGGAGACACGACACGGTCGACCGCGAGGATCACGATCAGCGCCAGGATCTGGGCAAGGCCACGGCGCGGCAACAGCGCTGTCATGTGTGGGCCTCAAGCGCAACAGTGACGCTGTCGGCAGCAATGGCTGCGAGAATGTTGCCGACGTCGATCGCCTCACCCGCGAGCTCCTCGACATGGACGCGGTCGCGCAGCACCACGACGCGGTCCGAATAGGTCACAATCTCGTCGAGTTCGGAGGAGATCACCAGCAGCGCGAGCCCGTCGTCGCAAAGCTCGCGGATCAGGCGGATGATCTCGGCATGGGCGCCGACGTCGATGCCGCGCGTGGGTTCATCCAGCACCAGCAGCCGCGGCGAGGTCGCGAGCCAGCGCGCGAGCAGCACCTTTTGCTGATTGCCGCCGGAGAGCAGGCCGACGGAGCGCTCCGGATCGGGCGGACGGATGTCGAGCATCTTGACATAACGCTTCGCGATCTCGTCCTGCTCGCGGCGCGACAGCGGCCGGTGCAGACCGCGCTTGGCCTGGAGCGCGAGCACGATGTTCTCGCGCACGCTGAGCTCGGCAACAATGCCGTCGGTCTTACGCTCCTCCGGGCAATAGCCAAAACCGTGGCGTACGCCGTCGCGCGGCGAGTGGAGCCGCACGGGTGCGCCCTCGACCGTCGCCTGCCCGCGATCGGCGCGCTCGGCGCCGAACACCAGCCGCGCCGTCTCGGTGCGGCCCGAGCCGAGCAGGCCGGCGAGAGCGACGACCTCGCCATGGCGCAGCTCGAGATTGAACGGGGCGACATAGCCGGCCTTGCCGTAATTCTCGAAGCTGGCGCAGATTTCGCGCGCCTTGTGTTCACCTTCCGAGGCCCGCGCGCTGGTGGTTTCCGCGAGCTCGCGCCCGAGCATCATCCGGATCAGCTCGAGCCGCGGCAGCGAGGCGGTCTCGCGCTCGCCAACGAGGCGGCCGTTACGCAAGACCGTGATGCGGTCGGAAATCTCGTAGACCTGATCGAGGAAATGGCTGACGAAGACGATGCCGATGCCGCGCTTCGCCAGCTGGCGCATGATGCCGAACAGGATCTCGACCTCGTGGCGGTCGAGGCTCGCGGTCGGCTCGTCCAGGATCAGCACGCGCGCGGAGAGATCCACCGCGCGGGCGATCGCGGTGACATGCTGGATGGCCACTGAATAATTGCCGAGCGGTGCGGCAACATCGATGTCGAGACCGAAGTCGGCGAGCAGTGCTTTGGCGCGGCGACGCATCTCGCCTTCACGCACGATGCCGAAGCGCATCGGCTGGCGGTCGAGGAACAGGTTCTGCGCCACCGAGAGGTTCGGCAGCAGATTGACCTCCTGATAGACGGTAGCGATGCCGGCCTGAAGCGCAGCTTTCGCCGAGCGCGGCGCGACCTCTTCACCGCCCAGCCTGACAATTCCGGCATCGCGCGGGAATACGCCGGTGACGACCTTGATCAGCGTGGACTTGCCGGCACCGTTCTCACCGAGCAGCGCGTGGATCTCGCCGGCGCGAAGCGTGAAGTCGACCGCCTGCAACGCACGCACCGCACCAAAGCTCTTGCTGATCCCGCGCACCTCCAGCAGGGGCGGAGCAGGATCAAGGCCGTTCTCCATGGCAAATTCACTCCCACCGGTGCCCGCTTGTGACGCGGACACCCAGCCTATTCGTTGGCACAGCGGATTCGAAGGGGCTTGCCGGACCACGAGACGCGGTCCGGCAAGGTGCCGCCTCAGTAACCGAGGCCCTTCTTGCCGTCGTATTCCTTCTGCGGATTGTCGGCGGCCGTGAGCAGCCTGGATTCGGTCTGAATCCATTTCGGCGGAACGGTGCCCTTCTCCTTGAACGCCGCGACGGCATCGAAGGCCGGACCGGCCATGTTCGGCGTCAGCTCGACCGTTGCATTGGCCTCACCGGCGACCATCGCCTTGAAGATGTCGGGGACCGCATCGATCGAGACGGTGAGGATGTCCTTGCCGGGCTTGAGGCCGGCTTCCTTCATCGCCTGGATCGCGCCGACCATCATGTCGTCATTGTGGGCATAGACCGCGCAGATGTTCTTGCCGCCGCCTTCGGCCTTGATGAAGCTCTCCATCACTTCCTTGCCCTTGGCGCGGGTGAAGTCGCCGGTCTGGCTGCGCACCACCTTCAAATTGGCGTGCTTGGCAATCGCGGTGTCAAAGCCCTTCTTGCGGTTGGCGGCGACGCTGGCGCCGACCGTGCCCTGCAACTCGACGACATTGCAGGCCTTGTCACCGACAGTCTTGGCCAGCCAGTCACCGGCGACTGCGCCTTCGTGCACGCTGTCGGAGGTCACGGCGGTGAGATAGAGCTCCTTGCCGGAGGGATCGATGTCGCGGTCGAGCAGCACGACCGGGATCTTGGCTTCCTTGGCTTCCTTCAACACCGAGTCCCAGCCGGTCGAGACGACGGGCGCGAGGAAGATCGCATCGACATTCTGCGCGATGAAGGAGCGGATCGCCTTGATCTGGTTCTCCTGCTTCTGCTGCGCGTCGGCAATCTTGAAATTGACCTTGCGCTTGGCGGCCTCCTGCTTGGAGACCGAGGTCTCGGCCGCGCGCCAGCCGGATTCCGATCCGATCTGCGAGAAGCCGATGGTGAGCTCGGCGGCATTCGCCGGCAGCGCGAGCAGCAACGCGGCCGTGGCGCTGGCCGCAAAGAGGGCTTTAGGGGTCATCAGGCGTGTCTCCCAAATGTTTATCTCTGGCGCCGGTTGGTAGCATGGCACCTAAAGGCCGGCCTTTGAGGCGGCGGGAGGGACTATTTCACGGAAGATTGGTTCCGTATAGTCATATTATCTGACTAATTGGAGGGACCGCGCACTGGCGGAATGGGTGGTCTAATGACACACCCAGCGCGATTTTGTTCCCGAGATACAACGGGGAGATGAAGGAAATTTATGGGCGTAGTCGCCGCGAAGACGGTGACAGACGAACCCACAGCTTCTCCTTCCGTCACCCCCGCGCAATGGCGAAGCCATTGCGCGGGGGTGGGCGGGGAGAGATAGGCGCTCGCTGCTCAATCCCTTTATTGCAATGACGATGTAGATGGAGTTCTGCGCATCTCGACCAAATCGACTCGCGGAGAGTCCCCCTC
>NZ_JADPJH010000002.1:296899-528511 GCF_023073315.1 Bradyrhizobium sp. 1
CGAAGAAATTAGATCACCTTCCGCTGCGCCAAATTCTTCATCAGCGCGCCGATGCCGAACGTCCAGGGCTCGCATTCGTCGCTGGTGCGCATGCGGTTGACGAGCTTGCCGAGCTGCGGCGCTGCGATCGTGACGATGTCGTCGCGCTTGTGGGTGAACCCCTGCCCCGGCGCATCGCGGTCCTTGACCGGTGCGAACATCGTGCCGAGGAACAGCACAAAACCGTCGGGATATTGATGCACCTTGCCGATCGTTTGCTCGACAAGGTCAGTCGGATCACGACTGATCATGCTGATCGAGGAATGGCCGTCGAGGACAAAGCCATCCGCGCCCTTCACGTTCAGGCTGATGTCGAGTTTTCGCGCGTCATCCAGCGTAAAACTGTCGTCGAACAGGCGCAGCAGCGGACCGATCGCGCAGGACGCGTTGTTGTCCTTGGCCTTCGACAGCAGCAGCGCCGAGCGTCCCTCGAAATCACGCAAATTGACGTCGTTGCCGAGCGCACCGCCGACGATCCTGCCGCGGCTCGACACGAACAGCACCAGCTCCGGCTCCGGATTGTTCCAGGTCGACTTCGGATGCAGCCCGGCATCCATGCCGGTGCCGACCGAGGACAAGGTCGGCGCCTTGGTGAAGACCTCGGCATCAGGACCGATGCCGACTTCGAGATACTGGCTCCAGGCGTTCTGGTCGATCAGCACCTGCTTCAGATGCATCGCCTGGTCCGAGCCCGGCTTGAGCTTTGACAGATCGTCGCCGATCAGCCGCGTCACTTCCTTGCGGATCGCTTCGGCCGAGGCCGGATTGCCTTTTGCGCGTTCCTCGATCACGCGCTCCAGCATTGAGATGGCGAAGGTGACGCCGGCGGCCTTCAAGGTCTGGAGATCGACCGGCGCGAGCAGCCACGGCTTTTTGGAGTCACGACCATCAGGTGCCGTATTGGCCACGATCGCGTCGAGATCGCCGATGCGCTCGCCCTTGGTCGCGGCAAGCGCCTTGGCGGGACTGTCCTCTTCGCAGAGTGCGCTGACAGTCGGAAATTTGGCCGTGACGTCGAAGACGCCGTCGGCGCGCACGGCGACCACGGCCGGGCCGTTTGCCTGCGGCAGCCAGACGCGCCCGACCAGCGTCCCCTTCGTTCCATCCTCGGGGAGAAGGTCTTTGGTTGTCAGTGTCGTCATGGCCGCGTCCTCGCTGTTTCTTGGCGAAGACCAATAAACGTCTGGTCCCGGAAGTCCAGAGCGGCAGGACGCCCTCGGCTATGCCCCTGCCCGCGCCTTGCGGGCCGCGATCTGCTGGAGCGCCCAGCGCGCGTTCTTGCGGACATCAGGATCGGCATCGTCGGCGATTACGGCCAGGAACGCCTCGCCATCGGGATGAGCGATCTCGCCAAGCGCGGCCGCCGCCTCCTTCCGCAAATTGGCCTGGTCGTGATTGACGCAATTGCCGATCGGGCGCACTGCGCGCTCGATCTTCATCTTGCCGAGGCTGCGGATTGCTTTCAATCGCACCTGCCAGAACTCGTCGGCAAGCGAGCCGACGAGTTGGTCGGCGGCGAGCGAACCATTGACGTTGAGGCCGAGCGTTTCCGCGGCCATCTCGCGGACCATCCAGTCGCTATCCTTCAGAGCGCGCGTGATCGTCTCGGCCGCCGGCTTCAGGTGCGAGAACGCCAGCGCGCTCACGGCAGCGCGGCGCACATGGGCGTCGGGATCGTTGATCAACGCGGTCAGCGCGGGGATGGATTCTTCCAGCTTGAGGAAGCCGATCACGCCGATCGCCTGCACGCGGACGGCGGCATCGGAGTCCTGGAGCGCTTCCAGTGCCGGCTTCAGCGTGTCCTTGCAGCGCAGCTCCTTGAGCGCGCGCAGTGCGCCCATGCGGACGAAGGCGTGGGCGTGTTTGACCAGCGGCAGAACGATCTCGGCACAGGCGGGATCCTTGAACTCGGCCATGCTGTCGGCCGCGGCAGATGCGACGATCCTTTCAGGATCGACCAGCAACTTCACCAGCGCGCTCGCCGCGTCCGGCCCATCGAACTCGCCGAGCGCCATCGCGACCTGCTGGCGCACGCCGGCATCGGGATCGGCAACCATGTTGGCGAGATGGGCGACGGCAGCGGGATCGCCGGAATGGCCGAGCGCGATGATGGCAACGCGGCGCTCGCCGGGATCGGCGGCCTGGAGCCGCTCGTCGGCGTCTTCGAGATCGTCGTAGGATTCGAACGGGCTCGACATGATCACCTCAAGAGATAGGGAATGTTGACGGTGACGGCGCCGGTCGGGCAATCGGCTTCGCAGGGCATGCAGTACCAGCACTCGTCATAGGCCATGTAGGCCTTGTTGGTCATGTCGCTGATGCGCAGCACGTCGAGCGGACAGACGTCGACGCAGACGGTGCAGCCCTTGTCGGCGATGCATTTGGCGTCGTCAACGACCACCGGAACCGATGTCTGATAGGACGCGAGAGGCATTTGATGTCTCCTGTTGCTTGTACGGTGGATCACGCGGTGGCGCGGATGCGCTGCTTGTCGTAGAGGTCCTTCTCGTCGTCGGCGATCGGCACGACGTAAGGCTCGACCGCGCGCTTCTCGCTGGTCATCTTGCCGTCCTGCTTGGAGAGCAGCGTGTGGCAGAACCAATTCTCGTTGTCCTTCTCCGGGAAATCCGTGCGCCAGTGATAAAGGCCCCAACGGCTCTCCTCGCGGTAGAGCGAGGCATGCACGGCCATGTCGGCGCAGTCCATGATCGACTGCACTTCGAGCGCGCGGAGCAGCTCGTGCGCGTTGCGGGCGATCATGTGTTCCTGCATGTCCTGCCGCGCTTCGGCAAGGCGGCGCATGCCGAGCTCGTATTTGCGCGTGACTTTTGGCGGCTGGAGATAATCGTTGACGAGGCGGCGGGTCTTGTACTCGACCTGGTTCGGCGGAATGCCGTCCTCGCGCTTGGTCGGCGCCATCACGCGGTCGCGCTCCACCGCGACATCGGCCGCATCGAACTCCGCAAAATCGTGATTGTCGGCGAATTCCATCGCGTCGACGCCGGCAACCGCGCCGTTGGTGAAGGCGCCCAGCATGTAATTGTGCGGCACGCTCGCCATGTCGCCGGCGGCGTACAGGCCGGGCACGGTGGTGCGGGCATTGTCGTCGACGAAGACGCCGGAGGCGCTGTGGCCGGAGCAGAAGCCGATCTCCGAGATATGCATCTCGATCGATTCTTTGCGGTAGTCGACCCCACGCCCCTGCTGGAACAGGCCGCGGGTGGGACGCTCCACCTTGTGCAGCGTCGTTTCGATTTCTTCGATGGTGTTCGGATGCAGATGCTTGAGCTGGAGGAACACCGGGCCCTTGCCTGAGAGAAGCTCGTTGTAAAACTCCAGCATCATCTGGCCGGACCAGTAGTCGCATTCGATGAAGCGCGAGCCCTCGTTGTTGGCAGTGAAGGCGCCGAAGGGACCGGCGACATAGGCGCAGGCCGGGCCGTTATAGTCCTTGATCAGCGGATTGATCTGGTAGCATTCGAGGTTCGCGAGCGCCGCGCCGGCGTGATAGGCCATCGCATAGCCGTCGCCGGAATTGGCGGCGTTCTCGTAGGTGCCGAACATGTAGCCGGAGGTCGGCAGGCCGAGCCGGCCGGCGGCACCCATGCACAGGATAACGGCCTTGGCCTTGATCACCAGCATTTCGGCGGTGCGGGTGTTGACCGAGATCGCGCCGGCGATGCGGCCGTCGGCGGATTTGAGCAGCCGCGTCGCCATGTAGCGGTTCGAGATCAGGATGCGGGCGCGGCGGAGCTGGCGATACAGCGCCTTCTTCACGGTCTCGCCGTTCGGCATCGGCAGAACGTAACTGCCGATATGATGCACCTTCTTGACCGCGTAGTCGCCGTTCTCGTTCTTCAGGAAGCGAATGCCGAAACTGTCGAGCTCCTCGACGATCTTGTAACAATTCTGCGCGTATTTATAGACCGCCTTCTGGTCGACGATGCCGTCATTGGCGATGGTGATTTCCTTGGTGTACTGCTCCGGCGTCGCATAGCCGGGGATGACGGCGTTGTTCAGCCCATCCATGCCCATCGAGATCGCGCCGGAGCGCTTGACGTTGGCCTTTTCGAGCAGGACGACGTTGGCCTTCGGGTTCTTCAGTTTTGCTTTCAGCGCCGCCATCGGGCCGGCGGTGCCGCCGCCGATCACCAGCACGTCGCAGGAAACCTCCGAAAGTCCGTCGACGATCTGATCTAGTGCCATCGCTTGCTCCTGGTCCGCCGAAAGGTCCGGCGCCTTTGCATCAGATTTGTTCAGGTGACGTCCCGGCGATAGCAATTAGTTGTCGCCGGGCAGCGATTTGGCCTCAGCGCTCGACAAAAGCCTTTTCGATGACGAAATGGCCGGGCTGGCTGTGATTGCCCTCGACAAAGCCGCGCGCGGAGAACATCGCGGGGAGTTCCTCCAGCATCGCCGGGCTGCCACACAGCATGATGCGGTCCGTCTCGATATCGAGGCCTGTTAGCCCGATATCGTCGAACATCTGGTTGGAGGCGATCAGATCGGTGATGCGACCACGATTTTTGAAGGGCTCGCGGGTGACGGTCGGGTAATAGACGAGCTTGTCGCGGATCAGGGGACCGAAGAATTCGTGATTGCGCAGGCCGTCGACGAGGTGCTCGCCATAAGCGAGCTCGGAGACCTGGCGGCAGCCATGGGCGAGCACGATGGTCTCGTAATTCTCGTAGACGTCGGGGTCCTTGATCAGGCTGGCGAACGGCGCGAGCCCCGTGCCGGTCGAGAGCAGCAGCAGGCGTTTGCCCGGAATGAGATTACCGGTGATCAGCGTGCCCGTCGCCTTGCGGCCGACCAGGATGATGTCGCCTTCCCTGATCTTCTGGAGCCGCGAGGTCAGCGGACCGTCCTGCACCTTGATCGAAAAGAACTCCAGCTCTTCCTCATGATTGGCGCTGGCCATGCTATAGGCCCGCATCAACGGCTTGCCCTCGACCTCAAGCCCGATCATCGCGAACTGGCCGTTCTGGAAGCGAAAGCCGGGATCGCGCGTCGCGGTGAAGCTGAACAAGGAATCGGTCCAGTGCCTGACCGACAAAACCGTTTCCTTTTGAAATGCGCTCATGGTCTCTCCTTGGCCCTCGATGACGCACAAGGTTTCGGAGAGAGGAGAGTCCGGCAATTCGGAAGTGAAATTCCCGGTCGATTAGTTTCACATTTCGCGGGCGGTGATGGAAGAGCAGGCAGTGCTGCCGCGTCCACGCTGGCAATTAGTTGCTATTCGTGCGCGCCCGCGACGGCGTAGAAAGAAATCGGAGGTTCGTCATGACCATGACCCTGGTGGCGCCGACCGTGGCCGAATATGAGACAAGCACCGATCTCGCGGCGCTCCTCGTGCGCACCACCGAGGGCGACGCGCTGAGCGTGCCCGCGGAACAACTCCGTCTCTCCTGTAAATGCGCCCACTGCACGCGCGCCCGCTTCGACGGCCGCTTCCCTGAAGCGTTTCCCGGCATCGCGATCACGGAGATCGGCGATCTCGGCTATGGGCTGAACATCTCGTTTTCGGATGGGCATAACCGGGGGATTTACCCGAAGCCGTATCTGTTGAGCTTGGCGGGGCGCTAGGCCTCAATCTCCCTGCACACTCCGCTGTCATTCCCCGCGCAGGCGGGAATCCAGTACGCCGTGGCCTCCCCGTATCCCATTGACGTCTCTGGAATACTGGATCGCCCGCCCCAGCGCGCAAGTGCGCGCAAGACGGGCGATGACACCGCGTGAGCGGCCCGCCCCCATCTGGCACGGACATTGCTCCTCTTTAGAACGATTTGAACGTTCCGGAGGCAGACGATGTTGCAGGCGGCGAATGCGGTTCGCGGGGCGGTTCCCCCGGCAGTCCGGCCTGCCGGCAGCTCCTCGCTGCTGCTTACCGAAAACCAGCAATGGATCGGCGGACCGCCACCGCTGATGGACAAGCTCACGGCGCGCGAGCGGGAGTTGGTGCTGAAGCAGGGCCGGCGAAAAGTGCTCAATCGCGGCCAGACGCTGTTCAGCCAGGGCGGCAAGCATGACGGTATCTGGCTGATCGAGAGCGGCCGCATTCGCGTGTTCTACACCTCGCCGCTCGGGCGCGAGATCACGCTGGCCTACTGGCATGTCGGCAATTTCGTCGGCGGACCCGAAGTGTTCGAGGGCACCGTGCATCAATGGTCCGGCGTCGCATCCAGCAATTGCAGCGTGGTGCACCTGCCCGGCAAGGAGCTGCGATCGCTTGCCGTGGAGATCCCCAACCTCGCGATCGGCCTGATCGAGGGCCTGACCTTCAAGGGCAAATGCTACTCGGCACTGGCCCAGATGCTGGGAACGCGCTCGATCACGCAGCGCCTCGCGCACCTCCTGCTGCACCTGGTCGATCTCTATGGTGTCGAAGACGCCGACGGCCGCGTGATCGCAGCCGCCTTCACTCATGCCGACATCGCCCACATGGTCGGCGCGACCCGGCAATGGGTCACGATCAGCCTGAAGCGCATGCAGGAGAAGGGGATCGTCGTCACTAAACGCTCGCAAATCGTGGTGTGCCGGACCGACGTGCTGGAGGAGATGCGCGGTCAGGGCGCCGACTAGGCGTGGTGCACAGGCAAGCGGCTTTATAGTGCAGGACTGCCCAAGGAGTATGCAATCAGCTTTTCCCGGCAACTAATCGACTGCGGCACTCATTCCGGATTTGCCCTGCCGGTGCCCTCACCCAATCATGGCAACCACAGCACATCCAACCGAATGAGGATGAGAATGGTCCGCCATCTTCCCACGCTCTCGATCGCGATGTCGGTGACATCGCTGGCGCTAATCCTCGCGCAGCCGGCCTCGGCGGAAACCGTCACCCTCGGCATCGGGACGCAGGACACCACCACCAACACGGTGACCGCCGGCGTCGTCATCCGCCAGCTCCATCTCCTCGAAAAATATCTGCCGAAGGACGGCAAATATTCCAACATCAAGTTCGAGCTGGAGTGGCAGAACTTCACGTCCGGTCCGCCCGTTACCAATGCGATGATGGCGAACAAGCTGCAGATCGGCATGATGGGCGACTACCCGCTGATCGTGAACGGCTTCACTTTCGACAGCAACCCCGAGAGCAAGAGCCGGCTGATCGGCATCGCCGCCTATAGCCTGTCCGGCTCCGGCAACGGCATCGTCGTTCACAAGGATTCGCCCTATTACGATCTCGCCGATCTCAAGGGCAAACTCGTCAGCGTGCCCTTCGGCTCCGCCGCGCACGGCATGGTGCTGAAAGCGATGCAGGACCGCGGCTACACGGCTGATTTCTTCCAGCTCGTCAGCCAGAGCCCGGAGGTCGGCTCGACCAACCTTCAGGAAAAGAAGATCGACGCGCATGCCGACTTCGTTCCTTTCGCCGAGCTGCTGCCGTTCCGCGGCTTCGCGCGGAAGATCTTTGACGGCGTCGAGACCAATCTGCCGACATTCCACGGCATCGTGGTCCGCACCGACTTCGCCGAGAAATATCCGGAGGTCGTCGTCGCCTATTTCAAGGCGTTGATCGCCGCCAACCAGTGGCTGCGTGACGATCCGAAACTTGCGGCCGAAAAAATCCAGGAATGGACCGGCATCAACAAGGAGGTCGTCTACATCTTCCTGGGCCCGAGCGGCAACATGACGACCGATCCCACGGTCAAGCCGGCGCTGATCGATGCGGCCGCAACCGACGTCAAGGTGCTGCAAAACCTCGGCCGCATGAAGGAGTTCGATCCCAAGAAGTGGGTCGACGACAGCTACATCCGCAAGGCCTATGCCGAGATGAAGCTCGACTATGACGCGCAGCTCGCGAGCACGAAAAATTACGAGATCTCCGGCGAGGATTCATTCTGCAAGAAGCCGATCACCGATCCGCGCAAGGCCGGCGAAGTCTGGGTGGATGCTTCGGGCATCATGCCGTTCTCGTCGGCCAGTTGCACGCTGGGCGCCTATGCCGACTTCAAGGCCAAGGGCAAGAAGATCAACGTCGCCTACGTCTTCGATACCATTCGCGGCATCAAGCTATTCGCCGACCAGGCCTTCTATGCGGTCGGCAATAGCGAAGTCGCACCGTTCCTGCTCAAGAAGGACGCAGAGGCTTATGCTGCCAAGATCAGCGGCAAAGTGCTCGGCTTCGACGACGCGGTGAAGGCGGCGGTCGGCGGAGGCAAGACGTGAGCAGCCCCGCCCTCGTCAGACATCCCGAAGACAGCATGCCGGCCATTGCAGAGGCGGCCCCCGCGCCCGCCGTTACGCCGCCTTCGTTCGGCACTGTTGCGCTGCGCTGGTATCGACTTAACCGAGGCGGCCTGCGCGCGATCGCAATCGGCATCATCTCGCTGCTCGCCTTCCTGCTGGTCTGGCACCTGCTCACGACCTATCGCGTCGTGTTCTTCGTGCGCTTCACCAACGTGCCTTCGCCACTTGCGGTCTACGCCAGCTTCACCAAGGCGATCCACGATCCCAAATTCCTGCTGCACATCGCGCTCAGCTGCCGGCGCATCATCTTCGGCTTCTCGCTTGCCGCCATCGTCGGCGTGCCACTCGGCCTGATCATGGGCCGCTTCAAGCTGGTGCACGAGATCGTTTTCCCCGTGGCGGAAGTGCTGCGGCCGATCCCGGCCATCGCCTGGGTGCCGATGGCGATCATGCTGTGGCCGACCAACGAACAGAGCATCGTCTTCATCACCTTCCTCGGCTCGTTCTTCCCGATTCTCATCAATACGCTGCACGGCATGTCGCTGGTCGACCCCGTGCTGGTGCGCGCCGCGCAATGTCTCGGTGCACGCGAGCGCTCGATCTTCCGCGAGGTGTATTTTCCGGCCTCGCTGCCGCACATCTTCACCGGCCTCACCGTCGGCATGGGCGTCGCATGGGTGTCGCTGATCGCCGCCGAGATGATCTCCGGCCAATACGGCATCGGTTATTTCACCTGGGAAGCCTATTCGCTGGTCCAGTATGCCGACATCGCGCTCGGCATGATCGCGATCGGCGTGCTCGGCCTCGGATCGAGCCTGTTGATCCGGGGCGCGGGGCAGTTGGTGATGCCGTGGAGGCTGAAATGAACGAGATCCTGACCAAAGCACCGCAGGGCCATATCGACGTCAGGAATTTCTCCCTGAGCTATGACAGCATCGAGGGACCGGTCGAAGCCGTCACCGACACGCAGATCCATGTAAAGCCCGGCGAGTTCGTCTCGATCGTCGGCCCCTCCGGCTGCGGAAAATCGACGCTGCTCAATGCGGTCGCCGGCTTCCTCAAGCCAACCACCGGCATCGTCACCGTCGACGGCGAGCGCGTGAACGGCCCCAGTGCCGAACGCGGCATGGTGTTCCAGCAATATTCGCTGTTTCCCTGGAAAACGGTGCGGGAGAATGTCGAGTTCGGCCTGAAGATGCGTGGCATGCCGCGCTCGCAGCGCGAACGCGCCGCGCGGACGCTGCTGGGACTCGCGGGCCTCGAAGCCTTCGAGAAGCATTATCCGGAAAAGCTGTCCGGCGGCATGAAGCAGCGGGTCGGCATCGTCCGCGCACTGGCGACGGGACCGAAAGTGCTGCTGCTGGACGAGCCGTTCGGTGCGCTCGACGCACAGACGCGCGTCATCATGCAGCAGATCCTCACCAACATGTGGCAGCGGCTGAAAATCTCGGTGCTGTTCGTCACCCACGACATCGACGAAGCGATCTTCCTTTCCGACCGCGTCTACTGCATGACCGCGCGTCCCGGCTCCATCAAGGCGGAAATCCCGATCCCGCTGGAGCGGCCGCGGCAGCAATCAATGATGATGTCGTCGGAGTTCCTGGCCCTGCGCCGCGGGCTGATGTCGCTGATCCGCGAGGAAAGCCTGAAGGCGATGGGCGGCGAGCTCAACGACATGGGCCTGCAGGGACTGAACATCGAGCTGCACGGCCATTCGCTGGCGGATGTGATTTAGAATCACTCTCGACGCTGGCGCTCTTACTTCCCTTCTCCCCTTGTGGGAGAAGGTGGCTTGCCGAAGGCAAGGCGGATGAGGGGTTGCTTCCGCCAGCTCGCCTCTCACAGTTCGGGCTCGTGGATAGAACCCCTCATCCGGCGCTTCGCGCCACCCTCCCCCACAAGGGGAGAAGGAAGAGGCTTTCGCGGCTGCAGCTCTATCTTACTTGAACCAGTGCACCAGTGCGATGCTGATGCCGAGCAGCAGCATCAGGGACAGCGTCACGGCCGCCGTCACCCTGCCGCCGACATTCGCCAGCACCTTCACGTCAACGCCGAGGCCAAGAGCCGCCATCGACACGACGGTGAGGAAACCCGTGATCCGCGTGATCGGAGCCACCACTGTTGCGGGCACGATCTCGAGGGAGCGCAGCGTCGCCAGCGCGAGGAAGCCGAGGATGAACCAGGGGACCAGGCGGAAGAAGCCGACATTGGTCTTCTTGGCGCCGCTCTGCCAGCGCGAGGCCGTCAGCGAGAGGCCGACGACGACCGGACCGAGCATCAGCACGCGCATCAGTTTTACGAGCGTACCGATTTGGGTGGAGATCAGACCCGCCGGCACCGTCGCCGCGAGCACCTGAGGCACCGCGTAGACGGTGAGCCCCGCGAGGATGCCGTATTGCGTGGCCGACAATTGAAGGAGCGGGATCAGCAGCGGCAGGCCCAGCACCATCATCACGCCGAGGATCGCGGTGAAGGAGATCGACGAGGCGATCTCGTCGTTGTTGGCGCCGATGATCGGGGCTACGGCGGCGATCGCTGAATTGCCGCAGATGGAGTTGCCGCAGGCGATCAGGATTGACAATCGCGTCGAGAGCCCGAGCAGGCGGCTAAGGCCGAAAGAGGCGCTGAGCGCAATCACGACGACCGCGGCGATCGACGCCAGTAGCGCGATGCCCGACGCGGCGATGGCGGCAAAGCTGATCGAGGCCCCCAGCAGCATCACCGCGACCTCGAGCAGCTGTTTGGCGCTGAAGGCGATGCCGGCCTGCCAGCGCGGCGCGGGTTTCCAGAAGCTGCGCAGAGCCATTCCGAGCAGGATGGCCATCACCAGCGCCTCGACATAGGGGTGCTCGAAAACGCCCAATTCCGCCCGTTCGAGCAGGGCCGAGACGCCCGCGACGGCGATGCAGAGGAGGATGCCGGGAACAAGCCCGATGATACGGCTGATTGCCGTGGCCGGCTTGGAATCGGCCGGGCTGGATGCTTGATTCTGCGACACAAATTTCTCCCAGAGGAGAAAGATTTATACGCAGCGATGTCCGATTGGGGAATAAGTTTTCGGCATATCAGGGCCGAGAGAAGTTCTGTGCTCGGCCCGGAATAATCGGGGTCAGAAGATCAGGCCTTTGGCCAGCGAGGCGACGCGGCTGAAGCCGTCATAGATGCCCGGCTCGAAGAAGGCGGCGCGCGCGATCACGATGCCTGCCACCAGCGACCAGAACACCGTGGTGCCGGCCCGCAGCAGGAGCTTCGAGGCGCGCGATTTCGGCTGGGTGTCCGTTGCGGACACCAGCTGCTCGCCGAAGGGTTCAAATCCAGTGCGTTCCATGGCCGTGCCAATCCATCAAATTCTGAATGGAATGTCGTCGTTTCGACCCAAAACGGCAATGGAAGCGATTGGCGTTTTTGGCCCATGGCGGGGAAACTCCTTCCGCCTGATACCCCCGAGGCAATGGTTTTCTTCTTTTGACCGGTTTGGCGGTCCGGGGGCGGGCTAAAGCGCCAGATAACGACGGCGAATGGCGTCGTTGGCCTTCAGCTCGTCGATTCCGGCGGCATACACGATCTGGCCCTTGTCGATGACCGTGGCGTGGCTCGCCAGCCCCAGGCAGAAATGCATGTTCTGCTCGGCAATCAGCACGGTCGAACCGAGCTGACGGAGCTGCCGCAGCAGCTCGCCGATCCGCTGCACGATGATCGGCGCGAGCCCTTCGCTCGGCTCATCCAGCAGCAGCAGTGCGGGATTGCCCATCAGCGTGCGCGCGATCGCGAGCATCTGCTGCTCGCCGCCGGAGAGGCGTCCGGCGATGCGATGGCGCAGCGGCTCAAGGAGCGGGAAGACCTCGTAAATACGCTTGATGGACCATTCGTCCTGTCCATCCGGCCCCTTCTTCTTGCCGATGACGAGATTGTCCTCGACCGTGTGCTCGGGAAAGATCTGGCGGTCCTCCGGCACGAAGCCGAGACCGGCGCGCGCGATGTGGTGAGGCTTCCGACCGGAGATCACCGCGCCGCGCAGGCTCACCCTGCCCCGCCGCGGCGGCGCCAGCCCCATGATCGCTTTCATCGTCGTCGACTTGCCGGCACCGTTGCGACCCAAGAGCGCCATGGTCTCACCCTGCCGCACGGAGAGGCCGACGCCGAACAGGATCTGACTGGTGCCATAGTAGACGTCGAGATCGGCGACTTCGATGATGGCTGCACTCATGCGGCGGCTCCCGCATGTTCGGTGCCGAGATAGGCGTCGATCACCGCGCTGTTGCTGCGGATCTCGTCGGGCGTACCGGTTGCGAGGATCCGGCCATAGCAGAGCACGACGATTTTTGGGGCGATCTTGAACACGATGTCCATGTCATGTTCGATGAAGACGACGGTGATTTTTTGCGTCTCCCAGAGCTCGCGCACCTTGTCGATCATGCGCCAGCGTTCTTCCGGACCCATGCCGGCGGTCGGCTCGTCCAGCAGCAGCACTTTTGGTTCAAGCACCAGCGCGAGCGCGATATCGAGCAGCTTCTGGTCGCCATGCGACAGCGTTGCGGCCGTGCGATGGCGCTTACTGGCCAAGCTCAACAGCTCCATCACATGCTCGGCGCGGTCGCGCGTCTCGGGCAATGGAAAGCGCTTATGCAGCACGGCCGATGAGCGCTGGTCGGCGCTGACGGCGGCCAGCATCGTTTCCTGCACCGTGAGCGATTTGAAGATGCTGGCCACCTGAAAAGCGCGGCCGATGCCGTGACGCACGATTTCCGGCGGCGAGCGGCCGGCGAGATCGACGCCGTCGAGCAACACTTGACCTGAATCCGGTTTCAACGCCCCTGTGATCAGGTTGAAGAACGTGCTCTTGCCGGCGCCGTTCGGGCCGATCACCGCGGTCAGCGAGCCGTCGGGAAAGTCCAGCGAGACGTCGTTGGTCGCCTTCACGCCACCGAAGGATTTTGCGAGATTGCGGATTTCGAGCATGGCTAGCGCCCCTCGCCTGCGTCGCGCCGGTGCGTGTACCATTCGGCGACGAAATCGAGCAGGCCTTTGCGCAGGCCCAGCGCGAAGAACAGGATGACTACGCCGAGCACGATGCCGTGGTATTCGGTGAAACGCGTGACGGTGTCGTTGAGCAACAGCAGCAGCACGGTGCCGACCATCGGCCCGAGGAATGTCGAGACGCCGCCGAGCATGTTGATGAAGATGCCCTCGCCCGAGATGGTCCAATAGGCGAATTCGGGATAGGCGCCGGAGACGAACAGGGCCATCACCATGCCGCCCATCGAAGCGAACAGCGCCGCCAGCACGAACACCGTGAGTTTTGCACGCCAGACGTCGATGCCGAGGAAGCTCGCACGCGCGGCGTTGTCGCGGATCATGCGCAAGGTGTAGCCAAACGGCGATTGCGCGATCTGGCGCATCGCGAGCAGGCCGAGGATCAAAAGCGCGCAGCTCGCGACATAGAGATGGACGTGGTTGGCGAGATCAATGCCGAGGAAAACGGGGCGCGGAATGCCGCCACGCAGGCCCTGGTCGCCGCCGGTGAAGGAGGCCCAGGACAAAATGGTCGAGTGGATCAGCATCTGGAAGGCCAGCGTGACGAAGGCGAAATAGATGTCCTTCAGCCGCACGCAGATCGCGCCGATCACGGCCGCGATGACCGCCGTGATCGCCAGCGTCGCGACGAAAGCCACGGGAATGGGCACGCCGAGCTTCTGCATGATCAGGCCAAAGCTGTAGGCGCCGAGGCCGAAGAACATGCCGTGGCCGAACGAGGTCAGCCCGGTGTAGCCGACCAGTAAATTGAGCGAGGTCGCGAATAGGCCATAGGCCGAGCAGCGAATGACGAAATCCAGCAGCGCCTCGCTGCCGGTGAACATCGGTAAGCTCGCCAGCACGGCGAAGGCGATCAGCGCGATCAGGACGTCGCGATAGCGTTGCAGCGCCGCGCCGCTGCGCACCGGCAGCAGCGCTTGCGCGCGTCCGGCCTCGAGTTCGGTCATGCCGCCTCCTTGCCGAACAGGCCAGTGGGCTTTGAGACCAGCACGATCACCATGAACAGATACATCAGGCCTTCCGTGAACAGCGGAAAGCCGAGCGAGCCGAACGAGCGGATCAGCCCGATCAACAACGCGCCGACCAGCGCACCAACAATCGAGCCCATGCCGCCGATCACGGTGACGATGAAGGACTCAATGAGGACCGAAAATCCCATGCCAGGTGTCAGCGAGCGCACGGGGGCGGCAAGCGCACCGGCCAGTCCCGCCAGCATGCCGCCGAGCGCGAACACGCCGCCGTAGATCAGGCCGGTGTTGATGCCGAGCGCAGAGACCATGCCGGGATTGTGTGCGGCAGCGCGGATCACCTTGCCGATGCGGCTGCGCGACAATCCGATGCCGAGCACGATCGCCGCGACAAGCGCGACGCCGATCAGCAGCAGATAATAAGGCGGCACCACGCCGCCGGCGATGAACAGCGGCATCACCTGGAACGCCGCCGGCATGCCCATAGACTTGAATTCAGGTCCCCAGATCAGCCGCACCACGTCGTCGAAGATCAGCACGAAAGCGTAGCAGACGAGGAGCTGCATCAAGACGTCGGCGCCATAGACGCGGCTCATGAAGACGCGCTCGAAGATCAGGCCGAGGATCGCGGTGCCCGCCGCGCCCGCCAGCATCGCGAGCGCAAAGCTCTCGGTGAGGTGATAGGTCGTCATCGCGAAATAGGCGCCGAACATATAGAAAGCGCCGTGGCTGAAATTGACGATCTTGAGCACGCCAAAAATCAGCGTCAGCCCGACCGCCACTAAAAACAGCAGCATGCCGATGATGAGGCCGCTGGTGGTTTGCGTCACCAGGCAGGCGGAGCTGGTGAGGCAGCCGGTGAGCGCGTCGAGATCCACGGGAGCACTTTCATTGTCGTGCGCCTGACGCGGCGCTGTAAGCCAAATGAAGGCGGAGGCGGTTGCCCATCTCCGCCCTACGCGTGATCAGGTGTAGCCCTTGCTCTTCTTCCACTCGGCCTCGAGCTCGAAGATCGTCTTCCAGTCGCCGGCCTTGACCTCGGGCACATAAGGCTCCTGCGGGATCGTGGTGCCCCAGCCGATGGCGTAGCCGACCAGCGTGTGATCGTCGCCGCGCATCGTCACCGTGCCGTCGGCGCCGAACGGGCACTTGATGGTGAGGCCGGCCAGCACCTCCGCGATCTTCTTGCCGTCGGTCGAGTTCGCCTTCTTGGCGGCTTCAGCGAGGAACATCACCGCGGTCGCGTTCTGCCACGACCAGTTGGTCGGATATTCGTTGTACTTGGCCTTGTAGGCATCGCCCCAGGCGGCGTTCTCCGGCGTGGACGGATAGGTCTTGATGTAGCGGTTGCCGGAGTGGATGCCCTTGGGCAGGTTCTTCACCACAGTGAGCGCGGTGTAGTCGGCCATGTTGACCGCGAACACCTCCATCTGGGCGAACATCGCGTAGATGTTGGCCTGGTCGATATAGGAGGTGAGATCGCCGCCCCACAGACACGAATACAGCGCCTGCGGCTTCGCTTGCAGGATCTTCGTCACGACTTCGGTGTAATCGGGCTGGAACAGCTTTGGCCAGGACTCGCTGATCACCTCGACATCGGGTGCGAAGCGCTTCAGGTACAGCGTGAACTCGCCGGTGGTGTCGCGGCCATAGGCGTAATCCGGCGAGCAGGTCGCCCATTTCTTCAGGCCCTTGGCCTTGGCAATGCCGGCCGCGTAGCTGCCGCCGACGATGGAATCGTGAATGCCCTGACGGACGCAGCGGAACGCGTTCGGAATGTGCTGCTTCGGATCGGCCGTGAGCGAGGAGGCTTCTGAGTTGGTGTGAATACAGAGCACGCCGAGATCGCGCGCGACCTCGTGCACCGCGAACGATCCGGACGACGCCTCGCCGTCGAGCAGCAGCTCGCAGCCGTCGGTATTGACGAGTTCGCGCGCGACGCGAGCGGCTTCCTGCGGCGCGCCCTTGGAGTCGCGGACCACCATCTCGATCTGTCGGCCGGCAAGACCGCCGGCCGCGTTGACCTTGTCGACCTCGAGCATCACCGCATTGCGCGACGACGTGCCGAGTTGCGCGACGCGGCCCGACAAAATCGTCGGCATGCCGATCTTGACGGTCTTGGCTTGCGCGCGCGCCACCCACGGCGCGGCAACACTCATCGCACCGGCGCCCATCAGCGCCAATGTTGAACGGCGGCTGATGCCCGGCGTGCGGGTTCTCGTCATTTTCCCCTCCCTTTGTCGGGTCGGCGTTCCAGTCCCTTGCCGGAGATCGTCGCGTCTCCGTGGCTCCAAGGATTTCAGAGGCAGGGGGTGACGTCAAGCCAAACATGAATTATGAGTCATTATTCATCCAGGAGGAAACGAGGCCGGCAATCGGCCCGAAACCGCACAATGATCAACCTTTCAAGCTTCATCGCCTTCCACGCCCGACGAACGCCGGAACGGCCCGCGCTGAAATACCGCGGCGAGCAGATTTCCTATGCCGTGTTCGACGCGCGCATCCGGCACGTGGCCGGCTGGCTCGCGGCGCAAGGCATCGGCGCCGGCGATGTCGTGGCCGTGCTGATGAAGAACAGCGCGGCTTTCCTCGAACTCGTCTTCGCCACCAGCCATCTCGGCGCGGTGTTTTTGCCGATCAATTTTCGCCTGTCCCGCGACGAGGTCGGCTACATCGCCGGCAATGCCGGCGCGCGGCTGTTGATCGTCGATGAGGAACTGGCGCCGAACGCAGCCGGCGCGAAGAATGTTGTGCTGAACGAAGCCGCACAGCAAAGCGTCACATGTCTCGCGGGCGACGCAGCGCCTGCACCGATGCACGTCCGCCAGCCATCCGACCTGATGCGGCTGATGTACACCTCGGGCACGACCGACCGCCCCAAGGGCGTGATGCTCACCTACGATAATTTCTACTGGAAGTCGGCCGACCAGACCATCGCGCTCGGCCTTGGCGCCGACACGCGCCTTCTCGTCGTCGGCCCGCTCTACCACGTCGGCGCGCTCGATCTGCCCGGCATCGCCGTGCTCTGGCATGGCGGCTTGATCCGCATCGAGCGTAATTTCGAGCCGGAAGCCGCGCTCGCGGCCATCGCGGAGGACAAGCTCAACGCCGCCTGGTTCGCGCCCGTAATGACCACCGCGATGCTCACCTGCCCCACGCGCGACCGGTACGACGTCTCCAGCCTGACATGGGCGATCGGCGGCGGCGAGAAGACGCCGGAGCTGCGCATCCGCGCCTTCTCGGACTATTTCCGCAATGCGCGCTATATCGACGCCTATGGTCTCACCGAGACCGTCGGCGGCGACACTTTCATGGAAGCCAGCCGCGAAATCGAAAAGATCGGCTCGACCGGCCGCGCCATCGCCCATGTCGAGATCGAAATCCGTGACGAAGATGGCAATGCGCTTCCGCCGAACGTCAACGGCGAGATCTGCCTGCGTGGTCCCAAAATCACGCGCGGCTATTGGAAGGATCCGGAGAAGACTGAAGCCTCCTTCTTCGGCGACTGGTTCCGCAGCGGCGACGTCGGCTATCTCGACGACGAGGGCTTCCTGTATCTCACCGACCGCAAGAAGGACATGATCATCTCCGGCGGCGAGAACATCGCCTCCTCCGAGGTCGAGCGTGTCATCTACGATTTGCCTGACGTGCGCGAGGTCGCGGTGATCGGCCTGCGCGACGCACGCTGGGGCGAGCGTCCCGTCGCCATCGTCGTGCTCGCCGAGGGCGCGACGCTGGAGCTCCCTGCCCTCACCGACCACTGCCGCGCCCGGCTGGCGAGTTTCAAGGTGCCGAAACAGCTGATCATCCGCGACAGCCTGCCCCGTAATCCGTCGGGAAAGATTCTCAAGCGCGTGCTGCGCGCCGAGCTGGAGACGTCTGAATGACGCAAGCCAACGCCAAGATCACAAAGCTCAACCGCGTCGAGCGCAACGCCTGGACCAAGCAGAAGATCTTTGAGGCCGCGACGAAAGTCGTCGGCAAGCATGGCTATGCCGAAGCCTCCGTCGCGCGCATCACCGAGGAGGCCGGCGTCGCGCAGGGCACCTTCTACAATCATTTCGAGAACCGTCAGGAGCTGCTCGACCAGTTGCTGCCCAAGATCGGCCTCGACATGGTCGAGTTCATCCGTGCCCGCACCGGCGATGCGGATGCGGCGCGGCAGGAGATCGCGCGCTTCTCGGCCTTCTTCGATTTCATCCGCGAGGTTCCGGAATTCCTGCGCATCCTCAACGAGGCCGAGTTCTTCGCACCCATCGGCTACCAGAAGCATCTCGACAACATCTCGGTCGCCTATGTCCGCATCTTGCGTCGCGCGCGAGGGTCAGGCGCGATCGAGGATTACAGCGACGAGGAATTCGAGGCCATCGTCCACATGCTGATGGGCTCGCGCGGCTATCTCAGCCGCCGCTACTCCTATTCGGCCGACGGTGTCACCGCAGTACCCGACCACGTCATCTCGGCCTATCGCAAGCTGATGACGCGCGGCCTCTTCAGTTCATCCGGAGATCAGGACACGCCATGAACATCGCATCTCCACACAAGCCGTTCGATATCGCTTCCGCCATCGCCGAGGGCGACATCCGCTGTCTGCTGATGGTGCTCGTGCACATGACCGGCGACGAGAAATGGCTCGAACCGCCTTACCTGCCCAAGCGTGACATCCGCCTCATCCCGGATCCCGAAGCCGGGGTGCCTCGGGAGGTCCAGGATGAAATCCGCGCCGCGGTGGTCAAGCTGTTTGCCGACGGCATGCCCAAACCCGTGATCACCGATCCCGGCGAGGGGCTGCTGCTCAGGATGATGCGCGCCTGCCTCGGCGAGAACGTCGCGCCGGAATACGCGCCCCTGATGCGCGAGGAGATGGGCTTTGTGCCGCGCGAGCCGCGCTGGACCAGGCGCCCCTCCGACGAGAAACTCGCCGATCAGCACGTGCTGATCGTCGGCGCCGGCGTCTGCGCCATCGCGCTCGGCGTGGCGCTCGGCCATCTCGGCATCCCCTACACCATCGTCGAGAAGAATGACGAGCTCGGCGGCACCTGGTGGATCAACCGCTATCCAGGCTGCGGGGTCGACACGCCGAACCATTCCTATTCCTATTCGTTCGGCTCGGGCAATGCATGGACGCGCTACTTCTGCCAGCGCGAGGAACTGCTTGGCTATCTGCTGAAGGTCGCAGACGAATACGGCATCCGCAAGCATCTGCGCGTCAATACCGAGCTCACCTCGTCGCGCTGGGACGACGGCAAGCGGCGCTGGATCTCCACGCTCAAGACTGAGAATGGCGAAGAGACCTTCGAGTCCACCGCGCTGGTCTCAGCCATCGGCCAGCTCAACGATCCCTCGCGCGCACATTTCAAGGGCGAGGAAGAGTTCAAGGGAACGATCCTGCATTCGGCAATGTGGTCCGGCGATATCGCACTCGACGGCAAGCATGTCGCCGTGATCGGCACTGGTGCGACGTCGATGCAGCTCGTGCCGGCGATCGCCGGCCGCGTCGCCTCGGTCACGGTCTATCAGCGCAGCGCGCAATGGGCGCGGCCGGTAAAGGGCTATGCCGATCCGATCAGCGAGGGCGCGCGCTGGCTGCTGGCACATCTGCCGTTCTATGTGCAGTGGTACCGCTTCAACATGTTCTGGCGCTACGGCGATGGCCTTCTACCCTTCCTGCGCAAGGACCCGACCTGGCCGCATCCGGCGCGCGCCGTCAACAAGGGCAACGACCGGCACCGCCAGGAGCTGACGGACTTCATCCACGCCGAGCTGAAGGACCGGCCGGACTTGATCGAGAAGTGCGTCCCGACCTATCCGCCCTATGGCAAGCGCATCCTGCTCGACAACAACTGGTTCAAGACATTGACGCGGGACAATGTCGAGCTCGTCACCGACGCGATCGACCGTTTCGACGCGGGCGGCATCGTCACCGCCGACGGCGAGCACCGCCCCGCCGACATCATCGTCGTCGCCACCGGCTTCAAGGTCACGGAGATGGCAGCGCGCCTCAATATCAGCGGCCGCGACGGCAAGGATTTGCGCGAGGCCTGGGCCAACGACAATCCGAAGGCGTTCCTCGGCCTCACCGTGCCGGATTTTCCCAACTTCTTCTGCATGCTTGGCCCCAACTCCGGTCCCGCGCATGGCGGCAGCGTGATCTTCCAGTCGGAATGCCAGAGCCGCTACATTTCCGCCTGCCTCGCCGGCATGATCGAGCAGGACGTCGCCGCGATCGATGTCCGCCCCGACGTGCTCGACGATTACGTCCGCAAGGTCGATGCCGAGCACGAGGGGATGATCTGGACCCATCCGGGCATGAGCACCTACTATCGTAACTCCAGCGGCCGCGTGTTTTCGGCGATGCCCTGGCGGTTCGTGGACTATTGGCGCATGACACACGATCCGGATCTGGGGCAGTATCGGCTGACGAAGGCGTAGAGACCAGGCGTTGATCGCGCCACGACGACAGTGCACCCTCTCCCCTTGCGGGAGAGGGTGGTTTCGCGAAGCGAAACCGGGTGAGGGGTTCTATCCCTACGAACGATAGCGCGGGTGGATAGAACCCCTCATCCGGCGCTTCGCGCCACCTTCTCCCGCAAGGGGGGAAGGAAGGAAGAAAGGGAGCCCGCCATGCCGAAGCCGCGCGTTCGCATCTACACGGACTACAAGAGCCCCTATGCATTCGTCGCCAACAAGCGCCTGTTCGCGCTCGAGGAGAGCCACGGCGTCGAGCTGGAATGGCTGCCTTATACACTCCGCGTCGCCGAGTTCATGGGCACGGTGGAGGAACGTACGCCGCATTTCTGGCGCAAGGTGCGCTACGCCTATATGGACGCGCGGCGCTATGCCAATGCGCAGGGGCTCGTCATGAAGGGGCCGCGACGGATTTACGACGCGTTCTATGCCAGCGCCGGGATGCTGTTCGCGCAGGCCCACGGCTTCTTCCGTCCGTACCACGACATGGTGTTCCGCAAGTTCTGGAGCCATGAGCTGGAGATCGACGATCTCGCGTCAATCTCCGATGTCGTTACGGCATGCGGCGGCTCAGCCAGCGAATTCGAGGCCTATGTCAACGGCCCTGCCCGCGCCGAGCACGACCGCATCATTGACGAGGCCGAAGCGCTCGGCGTGTTCGGTGTTCCGACCATGGTGTTCAACGGCGAGCTGTTCTGGGGCGGCGACCGCATCGAGATGCTGATCGAACGCATCGAGAATCCCGAAACGATCGAGGCCGCACTCGGCAGCCGTCATCGCAAGCCGGCGTAAACGCTAAGCAGCGAGCCCGCTTCCCACCGGAGCAAAGTCCATTCCGAGGCTCTCGGCCACCGCCTTGTTGGTGATGCGGCCGCGATGCACGTTCAGCCCGTTGCGCAAGTGAGGATTTTCCAGCACCGCGGCAAAGCCCTTGCTCGCGAGCATCAATCCGAACGGCAGTGTCGCATTGTTCAGCGCCTGGCTTGACGTCACCGGCACCGCGCCCGGCATGTTGGCGACACAGTAATGCACGACGCCGTCGACTTCATACGTCGGTTCAGCGTGCGTGGTCGCATGCGAGGTCTCGAAGCAGCCGCCCTGGTCGATCGCGACATCGACCAGTACCGCACCCGGCCGCATCGATTTCAGCATCGCGCGCGTGACGAGCTTTGGCGCGCTCGCGCCCGGCACCAGCACCGCGCCGATCACGACGTCGGCGGCGAACACTTCTTCCTCGACCGACTCGATCGTCGAGAAGCGCGTGCGCACGCGGCCTGCAAAGAGATCGTCCAGTTCGCGCAGCCTGGGAAGAGAGCGGTCGATCACGGTGACTTCCGCGCCCAGCCCTGCGGCCATGCGCGCCGCCTGCGTTCCCACCACGCCGCCGCCGAGCACGACGACCCGCGCCGGCTGCACGCCGGGCACGCCGCCGAGCAGCAATCCACGACCGCCGGCCGACCGCCTGAGCGCGGCGCCGGCGGCCTCGACGGCGAGGCGGCCGGCGACTTCGCTCATCGGCGCAAGCAGGGGGAGGTGACCGGCCGCGTCGGTGACGGTTTCATAGGCGATCGCAGTACAGCCGCAGGCGAGCAGGCCCTTGGCCTGTTCGGGATCAGGCGCAAGATGGAGATAGGTGAACAGGATCTGGCTTTCGCGGAGCTGGGCCCATTCGCTTACTTGCGGCTCCTTCACCTTCACGATCATGTCGGACGTGGCAAAGATATCGCGCGCGCGCTCGGCAATCGCGGCCCCTGCCCGCCGATACACATCGTCGGACGCGCCGATGCCGCCGCCGGCGCCGGTCTCGACCGTCACCTGGTGCCCGGCCGCCACATATTCGCGGACGGCGCCCGGGGTGAGCCCGACGCGATATTCCTGCACCTTGATTTCCCTGGGCACACCGACACGCATCCTCAAGCTCCTTCGCCAATACGTTGATTCTGCCGTTGATCGTAGCGAGAGGGCCGGTTTGGTTTCGTGCAAATATCCGCTAGTTTGATGGCGTCCGCGCCGGTTTCCGGCGCGGAAATGCCATTTCACGCTGGAAACAAAACATTGGCCCTCGACCGGAAAGATCTCGCCATCCTCGCGGAACTCACCACCAATGCGCGGGCCAGCCACACTGAGCTCGCCAACAAGGTCGGGCTGTCAAGCACCGCGCTGGCGCGGCGGCAGAAGGCGCTGGAGGACGACGGCTACATCCAGGCCTACCAGGCTGCGCTCGATCTGACGCAGTTCGGCCTCACCACGACGGTGCTGGTGCGCATCGCGCTGGAGAGCCAGAGCGACGAGGCGCTGAAGGCGTTCGAGGCGGAGGTGGTGAAGTGCCCCTCCGTCGTGCGCTGCTTCCTGATGTCGGGCACCGACGATTACATCCTGATCGTGCTCGCTCGCGACATCCAGGATTTCGAACGCATCCACCGCACAGAGCTGTCGCGCCTGCCGCGCGTCGCGCGGGTGCAGTCGAGCTTCGCGCTGCGCGAGGTGGTCAACCGCGCGGTGCCGACGGTGGTGTTCGGCGAAGCGAAACGCTAGTCATTTCGGCCACGGACGTCGTTGGGAACAAAGCGGCCCACCGCCCGTTGGGCGCTATCGCCTGGCGGAACCTGCATGCGCGGCCGAAGCGCCTGAGGAAGCCCGGCTTTCGACAAGGCGTAGGGTGTTCCAACATGGCTCAAGCCTCACACCAGATGCCGGAGCGCATTCCGGTCAATCTCGTCGTCAATGGCACCAATCGCGACCTCGACCTCGCACCATGGACGACGCTGCTCGACGCCCTGCGCGATCATCTGGGCATGACCGGCACCAAGAAAGGCTGCGATCATGGTCAGTGCGGAGCCTGCACCGTGCTGGTCGACGGCCGGCGGGTCAATTCCTGCCTGACGCTCGCGGTCATGAAGGATGGCGCCGAGATCACCACGATCGAAGGTCTTGCCGAGGATGCCACGCTGCACCCGCTGCAACAGGCTTTCATCGACCACGACGCTTTCCAGTGCGGCTATTGTACGCCGGGCCAGATTTGTTCAGCGGCCGGCCTCTTGGCCGAAGGCCACGCCAAGGATGCCGACGAAATCCGGGAGCTGATGAGCGGAAATCTCTGCCGCTGCGGCGCCTATCCCAACATCGTCGCCGCCATCCAGCAGGCAATGGGCCGGCCATGAACAACTTTCACTATTCGCGCGCCGCCGACGTCGCCGATGCCATCCGCCTCCTCGCCGCCGATCCAGACGCCAAGCTGATTGCGGGCGGCACCAATCTGATTGACCTGATGAAGGAGAATGTCGAGCGTCCTTCCGGGCTGATCGACATTTCCCGCCTGCCATTGCGCAAGCTCGAGGAGACGGCCGACGGGTCCTTGCGCATCGGTGCCTTGGTGCCCAACTCGGATCTCGCCTACCATCCGCTGATCGAGCAGCGCTATCCCCTGCTCGCCAGTGCGATCCTGGCCGGCGCCTCGGCGCAATTGCGCAACATGGCCTCCGTTGGCGGCAATCTGATGCAGAGGACGCGTTGCGCCTATTTCTATGACACGGCGACGCCCTGCAACAAACGAAATCCCGGCAGCGGCTGTTCGGCGATCGACGGCCTCAACCGCAACCACGCGATCCTTGGCACAAGCCCGTCTTGCATCGCGACCAACCCGTCGGACATGAGCGTGGCGCTGGCCGCGCTCGGCGCGCTGGTGCACGTCGCCGGGCCGTCCGGCGAGCGCACCATCGCCCTGGCCGATTTCCATCGTCTGCCCGGCGACAAGCCGCATCTCGACACCAATCTCGGCACCGGCGAGATCATCATTGCGATTGAACTGCCGCCGCTCGGCTTCGCCCAGAACTACAGCTATCTGAAGATCCGGGACCGGCTGTCTTATGCTTTTGCCCTGGTATCGGTCGCGGCCGCGCTCGAACTCGAGGGTAACGCAATCAGTCAGGCTCGCATCGCGCTCGGCGGCGTGGCACACAAGCCCTGGCGCAGCCTCGAAGCCGAAGCGGCGCTGCGCGGCCAGGCGGCAACAGCGGATCATTTTTCGCACGCTGCCGATCTGCTGCTGGCGGGCGCGACCGCACGCGCGCATAACGGCTTCAAGATCGAGCTGGCACGCCGTGCCATCGTGCGGACGCTGACGCAGGCTGCGAACGCCACACCACAATCGCAGGCTCACAAGAAGATCGCGTGAGGGACCGATGAACGCCTATGTTGGAACACCAACGTCCCGCGTCGACGGCCGGGCCAAGGTCACCGGGGCCGCCAAATACGCCGGCGAATTCCCTGCCGACGGGCTCGTTCATGGTTTCGTCGTCGAAGCCACTATTCCACGCGGGCGCATCGCCCGCCTCGACACCAGCGCGGCCCTGCAGGTGAAGGGCGTGCTGGATGTGCTGACGCATGCGAACCGCCCGCCGCTCGCGGGCAACGACGAAGCCTGGAAGGACGAGGTCGCGCCCGAGAAAGGCTCGCCGTTCCGTCCGCTGTATGACGACACGATCAAGTTCAACGGCCAGCCGATCGCGCTTGTCGTTGCGGAAGAGTGGGAAACCGCGAAATTCGCAGCCACGCTCGTGCGGGTCGAATATGAGCCGCACGGCTTTGCGACCGATCTCGAAGGCGAGCGCGGCAGCGCAGTCGAGTTCGACAAGCCGCATGAGCCGCGCGGTGACGCCGCGGGAGCCCTTGCCCGAGCTGCCGTGCGTCACGAGGCGGACTACGTCATCCCGACCGAGCATCACAACCCGATGGAGCTGTTCGCGACCACGGCGGTCTGGGACGGCGACGGTAAGCTCACGGTGTACGATAAGACGCAAGGCGTCCAGAACGTCCACAAATTTCTCTGCGGCGTGTTCGACAAGAAGCCGGATGATATCCGCGTCGTCTCGCCCTATGTCGGCGGCGCGTTCGGCTCCGGCTTGCGGCCGCAATACCAGGTGGTGCTGGCAACGCTTGGCGCGCTGGCGCTGAAGCGCAGCGTTCGCCTCGTGCTGACGCGGCAGCAGATGTACGGGCTCGGCTACCGGCCGATGACCATCGAGCGCGTCGCGCTCGGCGCAAAGACCGACGGCGCGCTCGATGCGGTCACGCACGAAGCCATTGCCGTCACCTCACGCTACGAGGATTTTGCGCGCAACGATACCGGCTGGGCCGAACAGCTCTACAGCAGCCCGAACAGCCGTTTCTCCCACAAGCTGGTCCAGCTCGATGTTTCTACCCCCTGCGACATGCGCGCGCCCGGCGCCGCTTCCGGTGTCTGCGCGCTCGAATGCGCCATGGACGAGCTCGCCGTCGCGCTCAAGCTCGACCCGGTCGAGCTGCGGCTGAAGTGCTACTCGGACCGTGACCAGAGCGAAAATCTCCCCTACACCAGCAAGCAGCTGCGTGAATGCTATGCCCGCGGCGCCGACGCCTTCGGCTGGAGCAAGCGCAATCCGGCGCCGCGCTCGATGCGCGACGGCAAGGAGCTGGTCGGCTGGGGCATGGCGACAGGTGTGTGGGAAGCACTCCAGATGCCGGTTGCAGTTCGTATCGTGCTGACGTCGAACGGCCACGCCGAAGTGTCTTGTGCCGCATCGGATATCGGTACCGGCACCTACACCATCGTCGCGCAGGTGGCAGCCGATGCGCTTGGACTGCCGATCGAAAATATCAGCGTCAAACTAGCCGACTCAAGCCTGCCACAGGCGCCGGTCGAAGGCGGTTCCTGGATGGCGGCCTCGAGCGCACATGCGGTGCTTGCCGCCGCCGAGGAGGTGCGCAAGGAACTGTTGAGCCTTGCCTCGAAAATGCATCGCTCGCCACTCGCCGACGCCGAGTTGACCGATACGGTCCTGGTCGACGGCACCATTGCCAGGACCAACGACAACAGCCGCGCAGTCTCGATCGCCGACGCGATGCGCCACGGCAATATCGAACGTATTGCGAAAGAAAAGCTCAACCAGTTCGACGAAGACAAGAAACACGCGCGCAACACCCATTCGGCGGTGTTCGCCGAGGTGAAGGTCGACGAGGAGCTCGGCGTCATTCGCGTCAGCCGGATCGTGAGCGCCGTCGCAGCCGGGCGGATCCTCAACACCAAGACCGGCCGCAGCCAGGTCATGGGTGGCGTGGTCTGGGGAATCGGGATGGCGCTGCACGAGGGGACGGTGATGGACCATCGCTTCGGCCGGATCATGAACCCGAATATCGCCGAGTACCATATTCCCGTGAATGCCGATGTGCGCGACATCGACGTGATCTTCGTCGACGAGCCGGACGCGCACATCAACAAACTTGGGATCAAGGGGCTGGGCGAGATCGGCGTCGTCGGCGTTCCCGCGGCGATCGCAAATGCCGTCTACCATGCCACCGGCAAGCGCATCCGCCGTTTCCCGATCACGCTGGACAAGTTGCTGGACTGATCGCGCCGTCACACTGTCCCTGCTCGATCGGCAATTGTCATCGAACTGTCATCGAATGTGCCGAGAGCTATTTCTCTCGCATATTCAGGACCTGACATGGACTATTTCAAGCGCTTCAACTTCCTGTTCGCCGCACCCGTGTTCGATGCCGACGACCTCGAGGGCATCCGTTTCAACCAGATCGTCGAGGAGATCCAGCGCTCCGGGTTCGAGGTGGTCCGGGCCCGCAAGCTGGAGGACGCCGAGATCGCCGTGCAGACCGATGCCGCGATCGGCTGCATGGTGGTGGACTGGGGCAAGAAGGGCCTGGAGGGCAGGACCTCAGCGCTGATCAATTTGATGCGGCGCCGCGGCCTCGACTTCCCGATCATCCTGCTGATCCGGCGCAAGCGCTTCGAGGACCTCCCCGTCGAGGTGCTCGACTTCATCGACGGCTATGTCTTCCTGTCGGAGGAGACGCCGACCTTCATCGCCAAGAATTTGATCAGCCGGCTCAAGCAATATGCCGAGACGCTGAAGACGCCGTTTTTCGGTGCGCTGGTCGACTATGCCGAGGAAGGCAACCAGCTCTGGACCTGCCCTGGCCACAATGGCGGCGTGTTCTACAACCGCAGCCCGATCGGCCGGGTGTTCGTCGAGCATCTCGGCGAGTCCGTGTTCCGCGACGACCTCGACAACTCCGTGCTCGACCTCGGCGACCTCCTCACCCATGAGGGGCCGGCGCTGAAGGCGCAGAAGGAAGCCGCCCAGATTTTCGGCGCGGAAAAGACCTATTTCGTGCTGAACGGCACCTCGACCTCGAACAAGGTCGCGCTCGGCGCGCTCGTCACCGACGGCGACCTCGTGCTGTTCGACCGCAACAACCACAAGGCCGCCCATCACGGCGCGCTGATGATCAATGGCGGCATCCCCGTTTACGTGCCGACCGTCCGCAACGCCTGGGGCCTGATCGGCCCGATGCGCTGGGACGCGCTGGACGAAAAGGCCCTGCGCGAGGCGATCCGCAACCATCCGCTGGTCACGGACAAGGAGACCTGGCGAAAGGAGCGGCCGTTCCGCGTCGCTGTGGTCGAGCAGTGCACCTACGACGGCACGATCCACAGCGCCGAGATGATCCTGAAGCGCATCGGCCATCTCTGCGAATACATCCTGTTCGACGAGGCCTGGGCCGGATTCATGAAATTCCACCCGCTCTATGCCGGCCGCTTCGCCATGGGGCTTACTAATCTTCCCCCGGAGGCGCCGGGTATCATCGCGACGCAGTCGACTCACAAGCAGCTCGCGAGCTTCTCGCAGGCATCCCAAATCCATATCAAGGATCGCCACATCCGTGGCCAGAAGCGCCGCGTCGAGCACCGCCGCTTCAACGAAAGTTTCATGCAGCACGCCTCGACCTCGCCGTTCTATCCGCTGTTCGCTTCACTCGACGTCGGCGCGCAGATGATGAAGGGTCGCTCCGGCGAAGTGCTGTGGGACGACACGATCCGCCTCGGCATCGAGCTGCGCAAAAAAATCCGCGCGATGCGCCGGGAGTTCGAGGAGAAGGAGCAGAACTCCGATCGGCGCTGGTTCTTCGAGCCGTTCGTGCCGGATCGTGTCGCTATCCCCGACGTCAGCCGCCCCGGCGGCGCGCATAACGTCGCTTGGGAAACACTGTCCACCGACGAGATCGCTACCAATCCCGCGCTGTGGCAACTCTCTCCGGATACCAACTGGCACGGCTTTCCCGATCTCGCGGAAGGCTTTGCCATGACCGATCCGAACAAGCTGACGCTGCTCACGCCCGGCTTCGATCGCGCCACCGGTGCCTATGCCGAGCACGGCATCCCCGCGCCTGTGGTCGCGCAATATCTGCGCGAAAACCGCATCGTGCCTGAAAAGAACGACCTCAACTCGCTGCTGTTCCTGCTCACCCCCGGCGTCGAGGCGAGCAAGGCCGGCACGCTGATCTCCGGTCTCGTCGCGTTCAAGAGGTTGCACGACGACAATGCGCTGCTGGCAGATGCAATCCCGGAGTTCTACCAGCGGCGGCAGGCGCGCTATGCTGGCGTGCGGCTGCGCGACCTCTGCGGCGAGATGCACCGCTTCTTCCGCGCTGCCGACGTCAGCGCGCTCCAGGCCCGGCAGTTCATGCCCGAGCATATGCCCGAGATCGCGATGTCGCCGCGCGATGCCGCGCGCTATCTGTTCAAGAACGACGTCGACTATTTGCCGATCGAAGCGATCGCGGGCCGCATCGCCACCACGCCCTTCGTGGTCTATCCGCCCGGCATCGCCACCATCGTGCCCGGCGAGCGCCTGACGGAACGCGCCAAGCCCATGGTGGATTATCTCAAGATGTTCGAGACCTGCTTCAACACATTTCCGGGCTTCGAGGTAGAGATCCAGGGCATCTACAAGGAGATCGATGCGCAGGGCCGCATCGGGCTCTATACCTACGTCGTTGCCGAGTAAGTGCCGATGAACGAAACTGCGATTGCCCGTTCGGATGACGAACAGGTTTTAGTCCGCCCCTCACGCGAGAGCGACGTCGAGGCGATGCTGGCGATCTATCGCCATCACGTCCGCAACGGCGTGCCGCGCGATGTCGAGGGAACCGGCGCGCCGGAGCCGGATGATCTGCGCGACCGGCGCAAGAATCTGAAGCAGACGCGCCTGCCGCATCTGGTCGCGACCTGGCGCGGCGAGGTCGTCGGCTATGCCTATGCGGTGCTGTTCCGCAAGCGCCCGGCCTATCGCTACACCGCCAAGCATTCGATCTACGTCCATCATGAGCATCTCGGCCGCGGGGTCGGACGGTTGCTGCTCCAGGGAATGATCGACGCTTGTGCGGCGGCCGGTTTTCGCCAAATGATCGGCTATATCGATGCCGACAACGCGCCCTCGCTGGCGCTGCACGAGAAGTTCGGTTTCGCCCGCGCCGGCCTGCTCTGCGGCGTCGCCTATCGCCACGGCCGCTGGTCGGACACCGTCATGGTGCAGCGTTCGCTCGGCGCCGGTGTCACCGCGCCGCCATCGCTCACGACACCCGGCCGTTGAACCCTACGAGGGAAAGTCAGCCGGTCTGACCTGGATCCGGTCGGCATGCAGCGACCAGTGATGCAACGCCTGGTCCTTGCAGAACTTTGCTTTCGCCCGCTCCGTCGCTTCATTCTCGTCGGTGGCGTCGATTTCGAGCGAGCCCTGGCACACTTCGATTTGCCGGCCGTACTCGCCAAGCACGTCCTTCATGAACCTGATGACATAAGTTGACATGGGACCTCCCTGCTGCCCCGGCGGCACTCTAATCCCATTTAGCCGGAACCGGGGAAGGAGATTTTGACGCGGATCAAGGCCGGCGAGGTTCCCGCCGCCGATCCTGGCACCGGTCGACGATTACGTTTTGATATCGAGCAGCGAATCTGTCGTTTCAGAATAGGCTTGAATGACCTTCGCATTGGCAATGAAGCTGTACTTTGCGGTCGCCAGCTCAACGAATTCGCTGGCGAGATCGACGTTCGGCGCGGCGACCAGGCCATCCTGGTTCGCGAAGGGAGCGCTCGGGTCGGATTGCGCGATATAGCTCGGCGAAACCGTCGACACGGTCGCGATCGTACCGCCCGGCGTCGAGCCGCTCGATTGGGAGACCTGATCGACTCGCAGCGGCACATAGGCCGCAGGAAACGTCGGAGCAATGCCCGAGCTGCCCGCACCGGCCGATGTGCTTGCGCCTGACGCCGGCAGCGGGCCGGTCGTCTGAACGTTGGCGATGTTGCTCGCGGCCACGTTCACACGCAAGCTCGCAGCAGAAAGTCCTGAGGTCGCAATCGAAAATATGCTCATGGACTCACATCTACAGGACAAGTCATACGCGTTCACTCACGCCATCGGTAAAATCCGCCGCTTTCTGTTTTGATGCTCGTAACCAACGATCGGAGCGCGATCAGACTTCGCGCGCCCTACCCCGGCATCACGCCAAAAGCCTGCTTGAAGCGCTCGGCATAGCGCGGCCAGACTTCGGGATTGATGATGCGCGGCGGGCGCTTGCCGTCGAGCGTATCCAGCACCTGCTCGGCGGCGATGCGGCCCATGTTCTGGCGCGCCTCGATCGTGACGCCTGCGGTATGCGGGCTCGCCAGCACGTTGTCGAACTGGAGCAGCGGATGCTCCGGCGGCGGCGGCTCCTTGGACCAGACGTCGAGACCGGCACCGGCAATGCGCTTGTCGCGCAACGCCTGGAGCAGCGCATCCTCGTCGTGAATAAAGCCGCGCGCCGTGGTGATGAAGTAGGCATGCGGCTGCATCAGCGCAAACTCGCGCGTGCTGATCATGTTGCGGCTGCGCTTGTCGAGCGGGCAGGAGATCGAGACAAAATCAGAACGGCGCAGCAGCTCGTCGAGCTCGACCTTCTCGCCGCCCCGCTCGGCCATCACCTCGGCCGTGAGGTTGGGATCGTAGGCCAGCACCTTCATGCCGAACAGACCCTTGCAGAGTGCTGCGATGCGGCGGCCGACATTGCCGAGGCCGATGATGCCGACGGTCTTGTGCTCGATCTCGTTGCCGACGAGTTCGTTGCGGTTGACGTTGGACTCCCTGCGGAGCTTGCGATCGGACTGGATGATGCGCTTGGACAGCGTCAGCATCATCGCCAGCGCGTGCTCGGCGACCGAATGGGCGTTGCCGCCGGACTGGTTGACGACCAGCACGCCCGCATCCGTGCAGGCCTCGACGTCAACGGGATCGAAGCCCGCGCCGTTGCTGGACACCAGCAACAGGTTCGGCGTGCGCTTCAGGAGGGCGGCATCGACATGGAAATGCGGGGCGAGCTCGTCGCGGGCGGCACCGATCTGGTAGACATGGGCGGCGCTCATGATCGGCGCGTAGAAGTCCTCAGGACTCTCGTTCTCGATGCGGTCGAGCCGAACGTCGGGCCGCGCCTTCATGATGTCGATATAAACAGGATTGGCCAGATATTTGACGTAGAAGACGCGCTTGCTGTTGACGGACATCAGGTCCCTTCCGGTTCTCTCTCAAGGAGATCCGCCAAGGCCAGCGCAAAGCGCGCTCCGTCCGTGCGTCCCTCCCGTTTTCTCGTTGCCGGACTTATGACATGGCGGTGCCGGTCACGGCAGGCCGCCTGGCGCAGATCACGGTGCCGGCCGGGACATGTTGACAATCCCGCCCGCTCCGTCAAGTTCGGCAGGCCGCCGCGACGGCCAAAACCAAGAAGCATGCGCGGCTCAAGGGAGAACGCAATGGCGATTGCGGAACAGCAGAAACAGGGGGCCGGCGAAAAAAGCTGGCACGGCATCGTCCTGCAAACCCTGAAGCGGAACGAGATCAGCCTGATCCCCTACGTGCCCGACCGCGTGTTGACGCCGCTGATCAAGAACCTGCACGCCGATCCCTTCTTCACCACCTTTGCCACCGCCCGCGAGGAAGAGGCCGTCGGCATCGTCTCCGGCGCCTGGATGGGCGGACGGCGCGGTGCGGTGCTGATGCAGACCTCGGGTTTTGCCACGCTGGCCAACACGCTCGCCTCGCTCGCGGTGCCCTACCAGATCCCGCTGATCATGTTCGTCTCCGAGCGCGGTACGCTCGGCGAGTTCAATTACGGCCAGGCGCTGGTCTGCCGCACCATGCGGCCGGTGCTGGATTCGCTGGCGCTGGAGCACCACACCATCACAAGGCTCGACGAGCTCGAATTCATCGCCGACCGCTCGATCAAGCAGGCCGTCACGACACAGGCGCCGGTGGCGCTGATCCTCAACCCGCTGCTCACCGGCGGCAAGACCTTCGACAAGTGAGCGCCCCATGAATACGCGCAATACCAAGGTGATGAACCGCTTCGATGTGACCTCGCGCCTGATCGCAAAGCTCAAGCACGAGGAAGCCGTGGTCGGCGGCATCGGCAATACCAATTTCGACCTCTGGGCCGCCGGTCACCGCCCGCAGAACTTCTACATGCTCGGCAGCATGGGGCTCGCCTTCCCGATCGCGCTCGGCGTGGCGCTGGCGCAACCCGATCGCCGCGTCTTTGCGCTGGAAGGTGACGGCTCGCTGCTGATGCAGCTCGGCGCGCTCTCGACGATTGCGGCCTTGAAGCCGAAGAACCTGATCATGATCGTGATGGACAACGGCATCTACCAGATCACCGGGGCGCAGCCGACACCGGCCGCAAACGTGGCCGACATCGTCGCCATCGCAACAGGCTCGGGGCTCGCCAGGAGTTCCTGGGCCGCGGACGAGGAGGATTTCGAGCGTCTGGTCGACGAGGCCATGTCCGCCGCCGCGCCGAGCCTGATCGCCGTGCGCATCGACGACAAGCCGGGCGTCGGCGCCACCCGCAGGGATCCCGTGCAGATCAGGGAACGGTTCATGCACGGCCTCGGCGTACGCGAGCCACTTTAACGTTTCGTCATTAACTACACGGCGATCTGATCCTCCCGCCGCAACAGGCTGTCGCGATTCCGTGCTATCGGCTTTGCATGTCCATTTTTGTTCGCTTTTTTGCCTGGCTGCTGGCCGCCGCCGTCACTTTCGCAACCCTCGGGCCGCCAAGCCTGCGGCCTCACTCCGACCTCGGTCAGGACGGCGAACATGCGCTGGCCTTCATTCTGATTGGGCTCGCCTTCGGCCTCGCCTACCGGAATCGCCGCTGGACCGTCGCCGCCGTCGCGGTGGTCCTGATCGGCGTCCTCGAGCTGATGCAATTCTGGGCGCCGGGCCGGCATGCGCGGCTGGAGGATTTTCTGGTCGATGCCGCCACCGCCTGCGTCGGGTTTGCGCTCGCAGCCATCGCTGATTGGGCCATGACGCGGCTTCGTGCCAGCTCCACCGTCACAAGCGAAGGCCCCGCGGAGTAACGCTCCGCAGGGCCCGTTTCTCTCAAGCTGATGCTTGCGCCAATCAGTCGATGATCTTGACGACGCGGCGCGTGCGCGGCTCGACGATCACGCGGCGATCGTTCACGACCGCATAGCGGTATTCGGTGTAGTTCGGCACGGGCCGCAACACCACGGTCGGCGGCAGCGGCTCGCCGACCACGACGCGCTCCTGCACCACGACGGAGTCATCGCGCGGGATTCCGCCCAGGATCGCATTCGGGATTTCCAGGCCGGCGCCGACGGCCGCACCGACGGTGCCGCCGACCATCGCCCCAACCGGGCCGCCGACGTCGCCGCCCGCGCGCGCGCCGTTCCTGGCGCCCTGTTCGGTCGTCGACTGGGCAAAGGCTGCGCTCGACGCCAGCAGCGACGCGGCAGCCAACGAAATCGCAAGACGGGTTTTCATGTCCACACTCTCCAGTATTGTTGTGCGCCTTCAACCGCGGAGGTGGACCATAGTTCCGGTTCCCGCGCGACGAAAGACGCAGCAAATCTGGAGAGTGTTACTGCGTAACACTTATGCCGCGGCGATCTCGTGGCCGGCCATCAGTTCCAGCGCGCGCACCATCGCAGAATGGTCCCAGGCCTTGCCGCCATGCGCGGTGCAGGACGAGAACAATTGCTGCGCGACCGCCGTGCTCGGCAACGACAGGCCGAGCGCACGCGCGCCTTCGAGCGCGAGGTTGAGATCCTTCTGGTGCAGCTCGATGCGGAAACCGGGATCGAAATTGCGCGTCACCATGCGTTCGCCATGAACTTCGAGAATGCGCGACGCGGCAAACCCGCCCATCAATGCCTTGCGCACCAGCGCGGGGTTCGCACCGGCCTTTGATGCAAACAGCAGCGCTTCGCTCACTGCCTCGATCGTCAGCGCGACAATGATCTGGTTGGCGACCTTCGTCGTCTGTCCATCGCCATTGGCGCCGACATGCGTGACGTTCTTGCCCATCCTGTCGAAGATCGGCTTCATGGTGCCAAAGGCGCGCTCGGGGCCGCCGACCATGATGGTAAGGCTCGCAGCTTTCGCACCGACCTCCCCGCCTGACACCGGCGCGTCGAGATAATCGGCGCCGAGCGCCTCGATCTTCTTCGCAAACTCTTTCGTCGCGAGCGGCGAGATCGAGCTCATGTCGACGACGATCTTGCCCTTTGAGATTCCGGCCGCGACGCCATCCTTGCCGAACAGCACCGCTTCCACATGCGGTGTATCAGGCACCATGATGATGACGGCATCCGCCTCCTCCGCGACCTCCTTGGCCGATTTACAGGCGATGCCGCCGGCCGTGATCAGCTCGTGGGCAACAGGCGCAACGTCATGCAGGAGAACACGATGGCCCGCGGCCAGAAGGTGGCCGGCCATCGGCCGTCCCATGGTGCCAAGTCCGATGAAGCCGATATCGATCATGTCCAGATTTCCTCAGGTCTCGAATGTCTGCGCGGCGTGCCAGGACAGGCCTTCCAGCGTCGTGGTGCGCGGCTTGTATTCGCAGCCGACCCAGCCGCGATAGCCGATCGCGTCGAGATGGCGGAACAGGAAGGGATAGTTGATCTCGCCCGTACCCGGCTCGTGGCGGCCGGGATTGTCGGCGAGCTGGATGTGCGCGATCTCTGGCAGATATTCCTGCATGGTGCGGGCGAGATCGCCCTCCATGATCTGCATGTGATAGATGTCGTACTGGATGAACAGATTGTTCGACCGCACCTCGGAGATCAACTGCACCGCCTGCTCGGTGCCGTTGAGGTGGAAGCCGGGAATGTCGAGCGTGTTGATCGGCTCGACCAGCAGCTTGATGTTCTCGCGCGCCAGCGTCGAGGCGGCGAAGCGCAAATTTCCGACCAGCGTCTCGTTGAGCTCGCGCGGATCGGCATCGACAGGTGCGATGCCGACGAGGCAGTTGAGCTGCTCGCAATCGAGCGCCTTGGCGTAGTCGATGGCGCGGAACACGCCATCGCGGAATTCGGCGGTACGATCGGGCAGGATCGCGATGCCGCGTTCACCGGCAGCCCAATTGCCTGCGGGGAGATTGTGCAGCACCTGCGTCAGCCCGTGGGCCTTGAGCTGCTCGCGCAAAAGCACCTTGTCGAAATCATAGGGGAAGAGATACTCGACCCCGGCAAAGCCTGCCGCTTTCGCCGCTGCGAAGCGGTCGATGAACGGCATCTCGTTGAAGAGCATGGTGAGGTTGGCGGCGAATTTCGGCATGATGCTGTCCCCCTATTCCGCGGGCTGGAGTACGCCGGGCCGCTTGATCCCGACCTCGTCGAGCGGCAGATCCAGCACCTCCTCGAACTCGACGATGTTGTCGATCTCGGTGCCCATCGCGATGTTGGTGACGCGTTCGAGGATGAACTCGACCACCACGGGCACGCGGTGCTTGGCCATCAATTCGCGTGCCGTGGCAAACGCCGCCTGCGTGTCCTTGGGGTCGGTGACGCGGATCGCCTTGCAGCCGAGGCCTTCGGCGACTGCGACATGGTCGACGCCGTAACCATTGAGCTCCGGCGCGTTGACGTTCTCGAACGAGAGCTGAACGTGATAGTCCATGTCGAAGCCGCGCTGGGCTTGGCGGATCAGGCCGAGATAGGAATTGTTCACGACGACGTGGATGTAGGGCAGATTGAACTGCGCGCCGACCGCGAGCTCCTCGATCAGGAACTGGAAGTCGTAGTCGCCCGACAGCGCGACGATCTCGCGATCAGGACACGCCGCCCGCACGCCGAGCGCGGCGGGCAATGTCCAGCCGAGTGGCCCGGCCTGCCCGGCATTGATCCAGTTGCGCGGCTTGTAGACGCCCAAAAACTGCGCGCCGGCGATCTGCGACAGACCGATCACGGTGACGTAAGTGGTGTCGCGGCCAAAGGCCTTGTTCATCTCCTCATAGACGCGCTGCGGCTTGATCGGGACGTTGTCAAAGTGGCTCTTGCGCAGCATCGTCTTCTTGCGATCGCGGCAGGACGCGGGCCACGCCTGGCGCTCGCGGAGCCTGCCTGACCGGCGCCACTCCCTGGCGACGGCGACGAAGAGCTCGAGCGCGGCCTTCGCGTCCGAGACGATGCCAAGATCGGGATTGAACACGCGCCCGATCTGGGTCGGCTCAATGTCGACATGCACGAAGGTACGGCATTTGGTGTAGGTCTCGACCGAGCCGGTGTGGCGGTTGGCCCAGCGGTTGCCGATGCCGAGCACGAAATCGGACTCCAGCATCGTCGCGTTGCCGTAGCGGTGGCTGGTCTGAAGACCGACCATGCCGGCCATCAGCACGTGATCATCAGGGATCGCGCCCCATCCCATCAGCGTCGGGACAACAGGCACGTTGACGATCTCGGCGAATTCCACCAGCAGGTCGGACGCGTCGGCGTTGATGATGCCGCCACCCGCGACGATCAGCGGCCGCTCGGCCGCGTTGAGCATCTCCAGCGCCTTCTCGACCTGTTTTCGCGAGGCGGCCGGCTTGTAGACCGGCAGCGGCTCATAGGTCTCGTCGTCGAACTCGATCTCGGCAAGCTGCACGTCGAGCGGCATGTCGATCAGCACCGGCCCCGGACGCCCCGAGCGCATCACATGAAAGGCCTGGCTGAACACGCGCGGCACCAGCGCCGGCTCACGCACCGTCACCGCCCATTTGGTTACGGGCTTTGCGATCGACTCGATGTCGACGGCCTGAAAATCCTCCTTGTAGAGGCGCGCGCGCGGCGCCTGTCCGGTGATGCAGAGGATCGGAATGGAATCGGCGATCGCCGAATAGAGCCCGGTGATCATGTCGGTCCCGGCCGGCCCCGAGGTGCCGATGCAGACGCCGATATTGCCGGCCTTGGCTCGCGTATAGCCCTCGGCCATGTGCGAGGCGCCCTCAACATGGCGCGCGAGGATGTGGCGGATCGAACCGCGCTTCTTCAGCGCCGAGTAAAGCGGATTGATTGCAGCCCCGGGAACCCCGAAGGCCGTCGAGATGCCTTCCTTCTCCAGAATTCGCACGGCAGCATCGATAGCTCGCATCTTCGCCATATCGGACCTCGCTTAGGTGGTGTCAGCGAGCGAGATCATCGGGTGTGCAAGATGCGATCTCAACGAGATCGATTTTATTTTCCACGATGCGGCAGCCGCGGAAAAATCGTGGGCGTCTCAAGCAGTTAGATCGAGATATGCGTGAAAGCGCTCACTCGAACAGCGGCGTCAGTTCCATCTGCGGCACCAGCACAAGGCCCTTGTCGGTGATGCGAATTTCCGGAATGACCGATAGCGGAATCAGATTGAAGCCCATGTAGGGGATGGTGCAGCCGGCCTCCGTCCACTCCTTCTTCAGTACCTTGACCTCTTCAGCCACTTCGGTGACGCGCTTGTCAGACAAGAGGCCCGCGATCGGCAGCGGGATCAGTGCCCTCACCTCGCCGTCGGCGACGACGCAGACACCGCCCTGCTGCTCCTTGATGGCGGCGATAGCCACCTGCATGTCGGGCTCGTTGATGCCGGCGACGATGATGTTGTGGCTGTCGTGGCCGACGCTGGAGGCGACCGCGCCGCGCTTCAGGCCGAAATCCTTGAGCAGGCCGTAGGCGACGTTGCCGGCCGACTTGCCGTGGCGCTCGACCACCGTGACGAAACAGAGGCCGTAGCGCTCAAACAGCGACGGCCAGTCCTTGGCCGGTTCGATCGCGACCTTCTCGTGGATCAGTGTGATGCCGGGCAGCGCAGTCTTGATCGCGTTGACGGTGCAGGCCTTCGCCGGCAGTTCCGGCGTCAGCTTCACCTTTTCAGGCAACTTCACCGTTGCGTAGGCTGCCTTCGGGTATTGATAGCGTTGCGACAATGCCTGATCGAGACGTGGCGTGATCTTGCGGTTCTCGACCACCAGCTCGCCGCCATACCAGGTGCTTTGCGGCTTGAGATTGTCGTCCATCAACACGAGATCGGCACGGCGGCCGCCGCCGAGACCCCCGATGTCGCCGTCCATGTTGAAGCGCGTGGCGCCATGCAGCGAGCCCATCGACCAGGCCTGCTCCGGCGACATCCCCGCCTTCACGGCTTCGCGCACCACCCAGTCGAGGCCGAACAGGAGCAAATCGTCGGCGTCGCGGTCATCCGTGCACACGGCCGTGCGCTTGTGCGAGGCCCCTAGCTCGGTGATCGTGCGGATCGCCTGCGGCAGTGAATGCCAGGGCGTGGTCGGCGGTCCCCCGCGCAGGAAGACCCAGACGCCGGCGTCGAGCAGGTCGTCAGCGATGTCGCGGTCGATCGCTTCATGGGTGTCGGTGACGCCGGACGCCGCATAGGCCGCGACGAATTCGCGGCCGTAGACGTGGCCGGACACCGGACGGCCGCGCTTCAACGCGGCCGCCAGGATCGCATGGCTGCGCTCGTCGCCCAGTGTCACGGGCACAAAATCCATCTTCTCGCCGAGCCCTACGGCTTCGGGCCAGCGGTCGAACAGGCCGGCGATCTTGTCCGGCGTGAGATCGCCGCCGGCCGTCTCCAGCGACGCCGAAGTCGCCGGAACCGTGCTCGGCACGGTCAGGAAGATCGAGAGCGGCGCCTCGCGCGCGTCCTCCAGCATCGCCTCGACGCCGGCGACGTCCATGACGTTGCCGATCTCGTGGCTGTCGCAGAAGATCGTGGTGGTGCCGTTCAGCAGCGCTGCCTCGGCATAGGCGCAGGCCGTCACCATCGAGGATTCGATGTGGATGTGCGGATCGACGAGGCCCGGCGCAATGATCCCGCCCGCGGCGTCATAAACCGCGACGTCGCTCCACACTTTTTTCGCCGCACCGGCCGGCTTCACCGCCGCGATACGGCCACCGGTGATCCAGACCTCCCGTCCCGGGTGGATGCGCTCCGAATAGGTCGAGAGCACCCGGGCTCCCGTGACGACGAGATCCGGCGCGACGCGCGCGGAGGCGACATCGGCCAGACGCCGGGTCATCGCGTGCAGCGGTGCGACGGTGAAGCGGGTAAGTCTGGTCATCGGAACCCTCGCATGGCGTTACGGCCGCGCGATGGTTACGCCCTGCACCAAGCCGGGCAAGCTCAAATATAACGGCAGGCCCTGCCTACGCCTTGGGCGCCGAACCGCCTGCCGTCCCCGGCCTTGCAGGTCTGCGCGGGTTCCGCCGTCTCGGCGGTGCTGCGGCAGCAGGCTTGACCCGTATCCGGATCGACCGGCCCTTCGATTCATCGATGTCGAACGAATTCGTCTTTCGCACGAGATCGCTCAGCTTGCGGGAGCCGTAGGTTCTCGAATCGAAATCAGGGGCGAGGTTGGTAAGCCCTTTTCCGACTTCCCCGAGAGAAACCCATCCATCCTCGCTCTCCATCTGGGTAATGACCTTCTTGATGATGGGCGTGGCGGCATCGGGTGGCTGAAGCGACGTCGATCTCGAAGCGGCGTCCTGGGTGTTCGCCGGGACGGCAAGCAGGTTCTCCGTGTAAACGAACCTTCGGCAGGCCTGCCGAAAGCTTTCCGGTGTCTTCTGCTCGCCGAACCCAAAGACATCGATGCCCTGCTCCCGGATGCGGGCGGCCAGACGGGTAAAGTCGCTGTCAGATGAGACGAGGCAGAAGCCATCGAACCGGCCGCTGTGAAGCAGGTCCATGGCGTCGATGACCAGGGTGATGTCGGACGCATTCTTTCCCGTCGTATAGGCGAACTGCTGCTGCGGGATGATGGCGTGTTTCGACAGGATGTCGGCCCAGCCCCTCGATCGCGCATTGGAGAAGTCACCGTAGATGCGGCGGACGCTGGCCTCGCCGATCTTGGCAATCTCCTCGAACAATCCATCCGCGATCTTTGCGGAAGCGTTGTCGGCATCGATCAGGACGGCGAGACGGGGCGAGCGAAGTTCCGACGGCATGACGTTTCCTCTACCAGATGGACGCAGCCTTCAAGGACGCGCGCGCCGGGACGGTTAGTCCTCGTTCGCCTTGAAGCGTCCCATCCCCTTCAGCACGAATGGGGCCAGCAGCGCAACCAGTGCGAGGCCGAGCAGTGTCGCCGAGATCGGGCTCTGCAGCAGCGTCATGGGATCGCCGAGGCTGATCGCGAGCGCGCGGCGCAACTGGGCCTCGGCGATCGGGCCGAGGATCAGGCCGACGACGACGGGTGCGATCGGAAAATCAAACCGGCGCATCAGGAAGCCGAGCACGCCGAAACCGGCCAGCATCGACAATTCGACCACCGACGGCTTTGCGGCGATGGTGCCCATGGTCGCGAACACGAGGATGCCGGCATAGAGCCAGGGCTGCGGGATCGCGAGCAGCCGCACCCACAACCCAACCAGCGGCAGGTTGAGGACCAGCAGCATGCAATTGGCGATGAAGAGGCTGGCGATCAGGCCCCAGACGAGGTCAGGCCGCTCGGCGAACAGCAGCGGCCCCGGGTTGAGGCCGTATTGCTGGAAGCCCGCCAGCATCATCGCGGCCGTTGCCGAGGTCGGCAATCCCAGCGTCAGCAGCGGCACCAGCGTTCCGGCGGCAGAGGCATTGTTGGCGGCTTCAGGTCCCGCCACGCCTTCGATCGCGCCCTTGCCGAATTCTTCCGGGTATTTTGTGAGCCGCTTCTCGGTCGAATAAGAGAGGAAGGTCGGAATCTCCGCGCCGCCCGCCGGCAGCGCGCCGATCGGGAAGCCGAACATGGTGCCGCGCAGCCACGGCTTCCACGACCGCTTCCAGTCTTCCTTGGTCATCCACAGCGAGCCGCGCACCGGCTCGAGCTTCTCTTCGGTGTGGTGGCGGCGCGATGCGACGTAGAGCGCCTCGCCCACCGCGAACAGTCCGACCGCAAGCGTCGTCACCTCGACGCCGTCGAGCAGCTCGGGGACGCCGAACGCAAGCCGCGCCTGACCGGTCAGCTTGTCGATGCCGACGAGGCCGAGCGTCAGGCCGATGAACAGGCTGGTCAGGCCGCGGATCGGGGAATCGCCGAAGGTCGCCGACACCGTGACGAAGGCGACGCACATCAGCGCGAAGTAATCCTCAGGCCCGAAGCGCACGGCGAAATCGACCAGCCATGGCGCGAGGAATGCGAGCCCGATGGTGGCGATGGTGCCGGCCACGAAGGAGCCAATCGCGGAGGTCGCGAGCGCGGGCCCGCCGCGGCCTGCCTTGGCCATCTTGTTGCCTTCGAGCGCGGTCGCCATCGAGGCGCTCTCGCCGGGCGTGTTGATCAGGATCGCGGTGGTGGAGCCACCATACATGCCGCCATAATAGATGCCGGCGAACATGATTAGCGAGCCGCCGGGATCGAGCTTGTAGGTGACAGGCAGCAGCAGCGCGACCGTCAGCGCCGGGCCGATGCCGGGCAACACGCCCACGGCCGTGCCGAGGAACACGCCGATCAGCGCGTACAGCAGGTTCATTGGCTGGACGGCGACCGCCATGCCGTGGGCCAGCGCCGCAAAAGTGTCCATCACAGCAGTCGCTCCAGCGGGCCGGTCGGAAGGCTTAGCGTCAACAAGCGGTCGAACGCGAGATAGATGAGAGTGGACATCACGAGGGCGATGACGCTGTCGACGACGATGGCGCGGCGTCCGAACGCCGCCGACGTCGTCACGAACAGCGCCGACGTCGCCATGATGAAGCCGCCGCCGAAGCCGATGATGGCGATCAGCAAGGCAAGACCGATGAGGATCAGAACCACCGGCACGGGATCGGCACTCTCGCGCGCCGGCAAATTACCGCGTAGCGCGTCAACAAAATTGCCGATCGCGAGCAGCGCGAGGCCACAGGCGATCACGACCGGCATCGCCTCCGGCCCCATCCCGTACATCGAAGTGGATTGCAGTCCGCGCGCGTCCCACACCAGCACCGCGGCGATGGCTGCGAGCAATGCGGCGATGACGATGCCGGCGCGATCGACGCGCCGCGGCGGCTGGACGGGGTCGCCAGACGCGTGATCTTGGGTCATGATTTGACCAGGCCAACCGATTTCAGCACGTCAGTGACGCGCACTGTTTCCTTCTTCAGGAAGTCGGTGAAGGCATCCCCGCCGAGATAAGCATCTTCCCAGCCCTTCTGCTTGAGAATCTCCTTCCAGGCGTCCGACTTCACCATCTTCTCGACTGCATCGCTCAAGGTCTTGCGCTGCTCTGGCGTGATGCCGGGAGGCGCGACCACCGAACGCCAGTTGGCGATCACGAGGTCGATGCCCTGCTCTTTGAAGGTCGGGATGTCGCTGCCCGGGATGCGCTTCTCCGAGGTCACGCCGATCGCCCGCAATTTGCCGGACTTGATCTGCCCGTCATATTCGCTCAACCCCGAAATGCCCGCGGTGACCTTGCCGCCAAGAATGGCGGCGAGCGACTCGCCGCCGCCGGAGAACGGGATGTAGTTGATCTTCTTCGCGTCGGCGCCGACGGCGCCCGCGAACAACGCGGCCATCACATGATCGACGCCACCGGCCGAACCGCCGGCGAAGGTGACCTTGGCGATATCGGCCTTCACCGCGGCGGCCAGATCCTGCGCCGTCTTGATCGGCGAGTTCGCGGGCACCACGATCACCTGGATTTCCTCGGTGAGGCGGGCGATCGGCGTCACCTGCTCGAGGGTGACAGGCGACTTGTTCATGGCGAGTGCGCCCACCATGACGAAGCCGTTGACCATCAGCTGGTTGCCGTCGCCCTTGGCGCTGTTGACGAACTGCGCAATGCCGACGCTGCCGCCTGCGCCGGGAACGTTGACGACCTGCACGCTGCGCGCGACGGCGGAGGCGACCAGCGCCTGCTGCATCGAGCGCGCGGTCTGATCCCAGCCACCGCCCGGAGCCGCCGGCGCCATCAGCTTGAGCTCAAGCTGCTGGGCGACGGCTGGCGTCGCCGCAGCGAGGGTCAGCGTGACGGCTGCGCCGACAAGGCGCGCGGAAAATCGAAACATGAGGGCATTCTCCAGGCTCGTGCGGACGTTGTTGATGTTTTGCCGCATCGTGTCGTTTGGTCGCATATCAGCCAAAACGGCCAATGCTGTCCAGCGACGGCACCTAGTTCCCCGTTAGCCAGAATTCGGCATCACTCCGCCGAGTGCGCGCGTCAACTCGCCGGCGACATCGCGCACAATTTGCCCGATTTCCGGCAATCTCTCATCGGTCAGACGGCTGGTCATGCCCGAGACGGAGATCGCCGCGAGCGGCTCGGCGCAGTCGTTGTAGACAACTGCGGCAATACAACGCAGGCCCATGGAGGCCTCTTCGTCGTCGATCGCAAAACCCTGTTTGCGGATCGTCGCGAGCTCCTTGAAGAGATCGCCCGGCCGCACGATCGATTTCTCGGTCAGGCGGGGCATGCCGTGATGGCGTATGACCGCTCCGACGTCGTCATCCGAATAGGTCGCGAGCACCGCCTTGCCGACGCCAGAAGTCACCATGGCCACACGGCCGCCGACCTGGGTCAGCGAGCGCATGATCTCGCGGCTCTCCATGCGGGTGAGCACGATGATGTATTCGTCGTCGACCACGGCGAGGTTGGCGGTCTCGCGGGTGAGATCGCGCAGCTTGCGGAGGTATGGAATCGCCTGCGTGGAGAAATTGCGCCGCCGCGCGAAGCTGGCGCCGACCGTGAAGCTGCGCACGCCGACATGCCATTTGGATGCGGCGCGGTCGAACTGCACGAAGCGGCGGCTCTCCAGCGTTGCCAGCAGCCGGTGCACAGTGGAGGCCGACAGGCCGGTGCGAACCGCGAGATCGCTGAGGCGATAGCCTTCGTCGTCTTCTGCCAATGTCTCGAGGATCGACAGCGCGCGGTCGACGGACTGCACACCGCCGTCACGCGCGTCGTGGTCAGCCTCCGATGGCGATCGGGGCTCGAGCGATTTGCGCCGGATCACGTTCTTGCTCATCGCGACCTGCATTGCCAATCGGACAAGACGCGAGCCGCCTCTTCTCCCTCGCCCCGTTCTTACGGGGAGAGGGTCGGTGTGAGGGGCTATCCGCAAATAAGGTGAGAGACGGACTCGCGGAGAGCCCCCTCACCCGAATTGCTTCGCAATTCGACCTCTCCCCGCACGCGGGGAGAGGTGAACGTCAACGTCTCAGAGCAGCCCTGCCCCACGCGCCCATTTGTACTTGGCGCCGAGCACCTCGACCGGCAGCTCGGTCGAGTAAGCATAGGCCGGGATGCCGTTCTGGTAGAGATATTCGGCGGCTTCCTCGACCTCGACGTCGCCGGCGAGCGAGGCCACGATGGGCTTCACAAAACCCTTGGCCTCCATCTCCTTCTTCACTTCGACCATGTTGCGGGCGAACACCATCGGCGGCGTGACGATGGTGTGCCAATAGCCGAGGATCAGCGAATGGATGCGCTCGTCCGTCAGGCCAAGCTTGACCGTGTTGACGTAGGTGATCGGCGGCTCGCCGCCGGTGATATCCACAGGATTTCCGGCCGCGCCAAACGGCGGGATGAACTTGCGAAAGGCCGCGTCGAGATCCGCCGGCATCGACATCAGCGAAAGCCCGTTGTCGACGCAGGAGTCCGACAGCAGCACGCCCGAGCCGCCGGCACCGGTGATGATCAGCACGTTCTCGCCCTTCGGCGTCGGCAGCACCGGCACGCCACGGGCGAATTCGAGCAACTGACGCAACGAGCGGGCGCGGATCACGCCCGACTGCGCCAGCACATCCTCGTAGATCTTGTCGTTACCGGCGAGCGCGCCGGTGTGAGAGGACGCGGCCTTGGCGCCGGCCGAGGTGCGGCCGGCCTTGAGCACAACGACCGGCTTCTTCTTGGAGACGCGCTTGGCGGCTTCCGCGAAGGCGCGGCCGTCCTTCAGGTCTTCGCAATGCTGCGCGATGATCGTCGTGTTCGGATCCTGCTCGAAGAAGGCAAGCAGATCGTCCTCGTCGATGTCGGACTTGTTGCCGAGGCCGACGATCGCCGACACGCCCATCTTCGCCGAGCGCGAGAAGCCGATGATCGCCATTCCGATGCCGCCGGACTGCGACGATAGCGCGGCCGAGCCTTTGACGTCGTAGGCGGTGCAGAAGGTCGCGCAGAGATTGGCCGGGGTATAGTAGAAGCCATAGATATTCGGCCCCATCAGGCGGATGTCGTATTTCTTGCCGATCTCAACGATCTCGGCCTGCAATTCCGGCGCGCCCGCTTCGGCAAAGCCCGACGGGATCAGCACGGCGCCCGGGATTTTCTTCTCGCCGCATTCGGTCAGCGCACCGGCCACGAACTTCGCAGGGATCGCGAACACCGCCGTGTCGATCACACCCGGCACGTCCTTGACGCTCTTGTACGCCTTGTAGCCGAGGATTTCGGCGGCCTTGGGATGGATCGGATAGATGTCGCCCTTGTAGCCGCCGTTGATGAGGTTCTTCATCACGGAGTTGCCGATCTTGCCGTCCTCGGCGGAAGCGCCAACCACGGCGACCGCCTTCGGCTGCATGATGCGGTTCATGGCCGCGACGATCTCTTCGGTCGGGCGCGGCTTCGGCTTCGGCACATAGGCGAAGTCGACGACGATGCGGACGTCGGCGGCGATCGCGTCCTTTGCAGTCGCAAAGACAGGGTTGAGGTCGAGCTCGACGATCTCAGGGAAATCGGTGACGAGCTGCGAGACCTTGACGATCACGTCGGCCAGCGCGGTGCGGTTGACCGGCTCGCCGCCGCGAACGCCCTTCAAGATTTCATGTGCCTGGATGCCGTCGAGCATCGAGAGCGCGTCTTGCTTGGTCGCGGGCGCGAGGCGGAAGGTGATGTCCTTCAAGACTTCGACCAGCACGCCGCCGAGGCCGAAGGCGACCAGCTTGCCGAACGAGCCGTCGGTGATCGAGCCTACGATGACTTCGGTGCCGCCGGCCAGCATCTGCTGCACCTGGACGCCCTCGATCTTGGCGTCGGCCTTATACTTCTTGGCGTTGGAGAGGATGGTCTCGTAGGCCTTCTCGGCGTCTTCTGCCGTCTTGAGGCCGACAATGACGCCGCCGGCTTCCGTCTTGTGGAGAATGTCCGGCGAGACGATCTTCATCACCACCGGGAAGCCCATGGACGACGCCATCTTGGCGGCTTCGCCACCCGACTTCGCCACGCCCTCCTTCGGCACCGGGATGCCGTAGGCGTCGCAGACCAGCTTGCCTTCCGGCGCCGTCAGGCTGCTGCGGTTGTCCGCCTTGACCTGGTCGAGCACCTTGCGGACGGCGTCTTTGGAATTGGACATGTGGCTTCTCCCTTGACCTTGGTTCTTGCGTTCTCAAAGCGCGCGCATGTTGCGGCTGCCCGTGATCCTTGCCATTCGCCGCGCTCTGTTCCATGTCGCGGAATGGAGTGGCATAAAGCCAAGATTACTCCGCCGCTTTGGATCAAAAATGGCTGGCGATGGCATTTGGTATGCCAGAAGCCAACTTGTCAAGCTGCAGCGCAGCTTAGAACGCTGCAAAAAATAGGCAGCTTGACATTCTGGTATTTGGTATGCCAAAAACTTTCCAGTTAATATTCCTGTAAAAGACGACTCCCACTGGAGGAGAATCGTCGTGTCACTGCGGAAACCAACCAAGGCGTTGCCGAACATGGCCGAGGCGGACATCTCAATCGTTCGTATTGCCCCGGAGAGCAGCTTCAAGAACAAGGCGTATGACGCCTTGAAGGAAGCCATCCTCAAGATGGACATCTACTCGACGCCCGAGCCGGTCATGCTCGACGAGCGCGCGCTGTCCGAACGGCTGGGTGTCAGTCGCACCCCGATCCGCGAAGCAATCGCGATGCTCGAGCAGGACGGTTTCGTGAAGACCGTTCCGCGCCGCGGCATCATGGTGGTGCGCCGGACCAAGACCGAGATCGTCGACATGATCCGCGCCTGGGCGGCGCTGGAGAGCATGGCGGCCCGCCTCATCACCACCACCGCGCGCAAGAAAGACATCACGGCACTGCGCGACTATTTCAAGGACTTCAGCAAGGACCGCCTGCCTGAAGATCACGTCGAGGAATATTCGCGCGCCAACATCGCCTTCCATCAGGCGCTGATCTCGCTGTCGGAATCGTCGGTGCTGGTCGATCTCACCAACGACCTCCTGCTGCACGTGCGCGGCTACCGGCAACTGACCATCGGACGCAAGGATCGCACCGCGACGTCCCTGCCCGAACATCTCGGCATGATCGAAGCGCTGGAATCGCGCGACACCGAGCTCGCAGAGAAGCGCACCCGCGACCACACCCTCGGCCTTGCCGCCTACGTCGAAGCGCACGGCCAGGAATTGTTCAACTAGCAACGTTCACCAGAAGGGCGAAAAATTCGCCCCACTATTGAGACCAGGGAGACAAGGCCCATGCTGAACACCGCGACCAAGTCCGAAGCACCGGGCACCGAGCAGGAGCTGACGGATGGCTTTCATCTCGTCATCGACGCGCTCAAGCTGAACGGCATCAACACCATCTATAATGTGCCGGGCATCCCGATCACGGATCTGGGCCGCATGGCGCAGGCCGAAGGCATTCGCATGATCTCGTTCCGCCACGAGCAGAACGCCGGTTATGCGGCAGGCATCGCCGGCTACCTCACCAAGAAGCCCGGCATCTGCCTCACAGTCTCCGCGCCCGGCTTCCTCAATGGTCTCACCGCGCTCGCGCACGCCACCACCAACTGCTATCCGATGATCCTGATCTCGGGCTCCTCCGAGCGCGAGATCGTCGACCTCCAGCAGGGCGACTACGAAGAGATGGACCAGCTCGCGATTGCGAAGCCGCTGTGCAAGGCGGCCTATCGCGTGCTGCACGCTCAGGACATCGGCATTGGTCTCGCCCGCGCCATCCGCGCCGCGGTCTCGGGCCGTCCGGGCGGCGTCTATCTCGACCTGCCGGCAAAGCTGTTCGGCCAGGTCATGAACGCCGATGCCGGCCAGAAGTCGCTGGTGAAGGTGATCGACGCAGCGCCTGCGCAGATCCCCTCGCCCGCTTCGATCAAGCGCGCGCTCGATGTTCTGAAGAGCGCAAAACGTCCGCTGATCATCCTCGGCAAGGGCGCGGCCTACGCGCAGGCTGACGAAGAAATCAAAACCTTCGTCGAGAAGAGCGGCGTGCCGTTCCTGCCGATGAGCATGGCCAAGGGCCTGCTCTCCGACACGCACCCGCAATGCGCCGGCGCTGCCCGCTCGACGGTCCTGAAAGAATCCGACGTCGTGCTGCTGATCGGCGCCCGTTTGAACTGGCTGCTCTCGCACGGCAAGGGCAAGAGCTGGGGCGAAGCGCCCAAGAAGTTCATCCAGGTCGACATCGAGCCGCGTGAGATGGACTCCAACGTCGAGATCGTCGCGCCCGTCGTCGGCGACATCGGCTCGGTCGTCTCGGCCTTCAACCAGGCGATTGCCACCGGTTGGACCGCGCCGCCGGCCGAATGGACCAAAGCGATTGCGTCCAAGCGCGACGAGAACGTCGCCAAGATGGCGCCGAAGCTCATGAACAACAAATCGCCGATGGATTATCACGGCGCGCTCGGCGTCTTGAAGAACGTGATCAAGGATCACCCCGAGGCGATCCTCGTCAACGAAGGCGCCAACACGCTCGACCTCGCCCGCGGCGTCATCGACATGTACAAACCGCGCAAGCGTCTCGACGTCGGCACCTGGGGCGTGATGGGCATCGGCATGGGCCAGGCGATCGCGGCCACGCTGGAGACCGGTCACCCCGTGCTCGCAGTGGAAGGCGACTCGGCCTTCGGCTTCTCCGGCATGGAGGTCGAGACCATCTGCCGCTACAACCTTCCGATCTGCATCGTCATCTTCAACAATGACGGCATCTATCGCGGCACCGACGTCAACAGCGTCAACGCCGATCCCGCGACGACGGTGTTCGTCAAGGGCGCGCGCTACGACAAGATGATGGAAGCCTTTGGCGGCGTCGGCGTGAACGCGACCTCGCCGGACGAGCTCAAGCGCGCCGTCAACGAGGCGATGGCCTCGGGCAAGCCGACCCTCATCAACGCGGTGATCGATCCGGCCGCCGGCTCGGAGAGCGGCCGCATCGGCAACCTCAATCCGCAGAGCGTTTTGCAGAAGAAAAAGTAAGTCCACCCCTCAACCCTTTAATCCCTGCGGTTGGCGGGGGCAGACAGAGTACGGAGCAACACCATGACCAAAGCGCTCGAGGGCGTTCGCATTCTCGATTTCACCCACGTCCAGTCAGGACCGACCTGCACGCAGTTGCTCGCCTGGTTCGGCGCCGACGTGATCAAGGTGGAACGTCCGGGCGTGGGTGACATCACCCGCGGCCAGCTGCAGGACATCCCGAACGTGGACAGCCTGTATTTCACCATGCTCAACCACAACAAGCGCTCGATCACGCTCGACACCAAGAACCCCAAGGGCAAGGAAGTCCTCACCGAGCTGATCAAGAAGTGCGACGTGCTGGTCGAGAATTTCGGCCCCGGCGTGCTCGACCGCATGGGCTTCCCCTGGGAGAAGATCCAGTCGATCAATCCGAAGATGATCGTCGCCTCGATCAAGGGCTTTGGTCCCGGACCGTACGAAGACTGCAAGGTCTATGAGAACGTCGCGCAGTGCACCGGCGGCGCCGCCTCCACCACCGGCTTCCGCGACGGCCTGCCGCTCGTCACAGGCGCGCAGATCGGCGACAGCGGCACCGGCCTGCATCTGGCGCTCGGCATCGTCACCGCGCTCTATCAGCGCACGCATTCCGGCAAGGGCCAGAAGGTCACCGCCGCGATGCAGGACGGTGTCTTGAACCTCGCGCGCGTCAAACTGCGCGACCAGCAGCGCCTCGCTCACGGCCCCCTCAAGGAATACAGCCAGTTCGGCGAAGGCATTCCGTTCGGCGATGCCGTGCCGCGCGCCGGCAATGATTCCGGCGGTGGCCAGCCCGGCCGCATCCTGAAGTGCAAGGGTTGGGAGACCGATCCCAACGCCTACATCTACTTCATCACCCAGGCCCCGGTCTGGGAGAAGATCTGCGACGTGATCGGCGAGCCGACCTGGAAGACCGATCCGAACTATTCGAAGCCGGCGGTCCGCCTGCCGCGCCTGAACGAAATCTTCGGTCGCATCGAACAGTGGACCATGACGAAGACCAAGTTCGAGGCGATGGAAATCCTCAACAAGGACGACATCCCCTGCGGCCCGATTCTGTCGATGAAGGAGATCGCCGAGGACCAGTCGCTGCGCGCGACCGGCACCGTGGTCGAGGTCGACCACCCCACCCGCGGCAAGTACATCTCGGTCGGCAATCCGATCAAGCTGTCGGACTCGGCCAGCGACGTCACCCGCTCGCCGCTGCTCGGCGAGCACACCGACGAGATCCTGCGCGCAGTGCTCGGCTTCAGCGATCACCAGGTCGCCGATATCCACAAGTCCGGCGCACTTGACCCGCCGCAGAAGCAGGCCGCCGAGTAAGCGGACTTCAGATCGAAGAGACGAAAAGGCCGCCTGATGAGGCGGCCTTTTTGCATGAGAAACCCGTCGCGGGTGGAGGCTCAAACCAAAAACTGAAAAACAACCCCATGCACAGTAGCCAACCCCTTGGCGACAAACGTATTTCGTATTTTACGAAATTCATTTGACGCGTCGGGCAAAACAGGGGTATGATGCCATCATCCAAAGAAGCGAATGTCCTTGACCGGCAAAGAGCGCTCAAGGCTTGCCGCGTCGGGCGAGCCAACGCTCAATTCAAGAAATTCCGAGGAACCGATGCCGCCGCGGCCTGTTATTGGTTTGAGCGGTGTGATCTCATAAGTGACAGCGCACCGCCTTCGCAGCGAGTCGCTGGCCGCCTCGCAAATGACTTACCCAGCGTCAAAGAATTGCCCTGCGTCAAAGAATCGCCCAGCGTTAAAGAATTGATCGCTTGCGAGCGGGAGTCGTCGCGTCCGGCACGTGCCGGGACCGAGTTCGTTGATTAAATCGAGGTCGAAATGTTGAGAGATCAATCATCTGATCGCGCCAAGCGTGAAGCCGACAAGGCGTTCAAGCCCGTCAAAGCGCACAAGCCGGTGAATGACTACGTGAAGGCCCAGCACTCCTTTGACGAGAACCGAGAGCGGTTGAAAGCCGAGCGATTGGCGCGTGAGGCCAAGCCGGGCAGCCGCTCCGAATAGGAAGCGCTCCATGCATGGTCCCGTTTGAGGCGCGAACCAAGGCGCTGCGTCGAAATCTGCGCCCGAGCTAAAGCATCGAGAGCACGACGATCCCGTCTTCGAGCTCGCCTGAAGCCAGCCGCGTCCGCGCGATGCGCTCGAATTCGGTTCGATTCTTCTGAAGATAGCTGAAGGCCTGCTTCTGCGTCAGAAATGTCGTCGCAAGCCGGCACATCTGTCGGCCCGCGCCAAGCGCGAGGAAAAAGGTGATTGTGCCACCGCTGTCCGACTTGATTCTAGGCAAGACCCGCACTCTTTAGCATGTGACCGGTCCTCTCCAGATTTTCGTCTGACGCTGTGGAAGCCGACTATTGCGGCAGCTTCTTCTTGCGCTTCGTCGGGGCAGGCCCGGGCAACGATGCTTCAAGAGTCGCGTCGGCCGCTTCCTTGGCCTGACGCAATTCTCGAAGCCGCGCCATGTTCTTGCGAACGTCGACGGATTGCTTTTCGGCATCCGCCATGGCCCGCGCGCCTTCTTCAGCGGCCAAACGCTGGCGATTGGAACGGGCGATAGCTTCGGGTGACTGTTCGGCCGATTTCTTGGCGCTCATTATTCATCCTGGCTCGGCAACGGACAAAACCCGCTCAATCCGGGGATCGAGCGGGCAGCAAGGCCGTTTCAGTACATCCGTGAAACGGCGCCAGAGCCTTTAGGCCAGCGAGAGGTTCTCTGCGCTGACCTTGCCCCGCATCTTGTCGGTCTTGGCCTCGAAGTTGACCTTTTGGCCCTCAGCGAGACCCGAAAGACCAGCCCGCTCGACCGCGCTGATGTGAACGAACACATCGTTGCCGCCGTCGTCGGGCTGAATGAATCCAAAGCCCTTCTGGCCGTTGAACCACTTCACAGTACCTGTCGCCATTTTCTTCTCCAAAGCGCATACGCGCGGGGGTTCCGCGTGACACCCACGCAGAACCAATTCAATTCGTCGATGTCTATGGAAAAGGAGCCCGCGGGCGCATTCAACAAGGCACAGCGGCTGAACGAACGGCTCTAGCGTATACCTGATCACCGTCATTTGCAAGGCTGGACCAGATTCAATTGCCCCACGCGCTCAGCGGGGTTTTTGCCATGGGGGGCATGATTTCGTATTTTACGAATAAGCGTTGACGCGTCGGGCAAAACAGGGGCATTATGCCATCATCGGAAAAGCTGATGTCTGCCCGGCGAACAGCACTTCGCGGCGCCTCACCGATCGCGAAGCTCATTGCTCTCCGAGCTGCTCGCGAAAATACTTCACGACCGCCGCATTGAACGCGCGGTGGAAGCCGACCCTGTCGAATCCCGCCGGCGTATCGGTGCAGATGCGCGGGACGGCTGCCGCAAGCTCGGCCGAGCAAGGCGCGAGGAAAGCAAAATGCCCGGCCGGCACGACATGAATCTCGGGCTTGCCCGGCAATCCCTCCGCGACGCGCTCCGTACCCGAACCGTCGCCGACGCCGGGGCCGCCGAACTGCGAGCGCCAGAACTGGAACGGCACCTTGACCACGGCGAGATTCTCCCGCGTCAGGGTGCCCGGCGCAGGATCGACGATGACGGCAGTGCGGATACGCGCATCCTGGATCGGCTCAGGCGGAGTCTCGCCATTGTGAAGCTCTGCGCAAGCGCCGGTCGTCTCCTTGCAAAAACCGGCGACCCGCGCGAAATCCGGCCTGGTGCCCATCAGCACGAAGCCGGTCGCACCGCCCAGCGAGAAACCGAAGAAGCCGACCTTGGCGGGATCAATCACCGCCCTGTCCTTCCACTCGTTCAAGACGAAGTCGAGCAGGCGCACGATGTCCGCCGGACGCGATTTCCAAACCGAGAGAGTGTCGCGCCGCGAGGAATCGTTGGTGGTGTCACCGGGATGATTGATGGCGGCGACGACGAAGCCTGCATCGGCCAACGCCTCCTCGGTGTCGTGGTTCGCACCGAACCACCCGCCCCGGCCATGCGAGAAGATTACCAGTGGCAGCTTTGCCCCCGTGACGGGACAATCCTTCACGCCCTTCAGTTCGAAATCGGCGCCGACCGAAAGACTGCCGAGCACGACATGCGTCGGCTCGGCCGCGCACGGATACCAGATCGCGCCCGACAGCGCCGGATCGGAGTCGAGGAGCTGAATGCCTGCGGCCCTGGCGGATGAGCCAAGACAGCAGAGTGCGATAGCGAAAGCCCAAAGTGTCCTGCGCAACGGAGCCCCCTGATTTCTCGCGGGAGTTGAGCGAGGAACGATAGCGGAAATGTGGCTTCAATGATCAGGCTAGTCGCTCGGGCTAAGGTTTGCACTCAAATCAGCTTACCAACGCAAAGCGGAAGCCTACCTCCTCGAACGTGTTCGGCGGCTTGTGACCCGGAATGGACGTCACCGGAGGGCGAGCCGCCTTGTGCTCAATATGGCCGGGCCTCGATGACGTTGATTCTACCCGCTGGCACAACGCGCGTCAGCTCGAAGCCAGACTTGGCAAGCAGGTCAGAGAACTCGTCACGAGTTCGCTCCCGCCCACCCGGCAAAGCCAACATGTGGAGGTCCATGAATTTTGTCGCCGGTACTTCGTTCGCAGGCGCGATAATTCGCTCGATGAGAACCAACTTCGCCGTCTCACGCATCGCACGCCGGCACGCCTTCAAAATGGCGATCGCTTCGTCATCGTCCCAATCGTGAATCACTACCCGCATCACGTAAGCATCTCCGTCTTCAGGTACCGATTCGAAGAAACTTCCGCCCACCATTCGACAACGGTCGACGACGCCGTGCGCTTCCAGAACCGCCTCGGCGCCGGCAATGACCCCTGGCTGATCGAACAACGTGCCTTGCATCCTGGGATGAGCGGTCAGAATGGCTGCCAGCATTAAACCGCGTCCGCCACCCACGTCCACAACATGATGGAAAGCGGAGAAATCATACGCGCCGATAACGGCTTCAGCGCCGCCGCGCGAAAACTCCGTCATAGCGCGATCGAAGACCGCGCTCTCCTCCGGACGTTCGGCGCGATAATTCCAAATGTCCTTACCGTTGAGACTTTGAAAGGCATTCTCGCCGGTTCGAATGCTGTGCAGCAGATGGCCCCATGTGCTCCAAACGTAGGGACTTCCGACGCACTCCGCCCACGCGCCGATCGGCGTCGCGGAGTCAGTGCGCAAACAATCTCCCATTGGTGTCAGCGCAAACCTTCGGTTTTCATCTTCTTCAAAAACGCCCACTGCGGCGAGCGCCCGCAGCAGCCGGTAGAGAGCGCCTGCATGGCTTTGCGTTAAGGGCGCCAATTCCTCTGCCGAACGAGAGCCGCCTTTCAGATGGTCTGCGATACGAAGAGTTGACGCGACATGAATTGCCTGTGTGACCTGAAAGCCGTTGATCAGTCCGAGGAGAGTGAGCCAAGGGTTGGATGTCACAAGAACCTCCGTAGGAGAGGAAGCTAAGACGCTGGTTACTGTGCTCGGCGGATGCCCGTTGAACAAGTCTCTCTTATGGCCCTTTTGCGAAGCGGCCGCCGACACCGCGTCCGTCCGATTGGCGGTGCAGACCGGAAGTGCGCGGGCCGTAGCCAAAACGGCGCGTTTGACCCATTTGCGACATTCGACACTTCGAAAGAGTGATCATGAACTATTCGATCGGCGGAATGGTGCGCACCCAAGCGACGATAGCGTCGAGATCCTGCTCGGTCATCCTGCTGAAATAGCGTTGCCGGGCCATCGGCATTTTGAGCACGCGGCCGTCGCGGCTGATGCCGTCAGTCAGCGCGCGCTTGAGTTCGGCGTCCGTCCACGCGCCGATGCCCTTCTCCTTGTGGGAGGAGATGTTGGCGACGACGACGGAGCCAAAGGGGCCCTTCATCTCGTGACCGCCCTTGCCCCACCAGTTCTTGAAGTCTTGAGTGCCATCGGGTTTGCGCGAGTGGCATTCCATGCAATGCGCGAGGGTGGCGAGATAGAAGCCGCGCTTGACCGGATCTTGAGGGACCGCGTCACCGATCGATGTTTCGGCGCCCGACAGTGCCACAGGATACGCCGCGGCCTTGTAGACCGGCGGCGGCATCTCGTTGCTCACCGGCTTGATGGTCTTCAAGTAGGCCGCGATCGCATCGAGATCGCCGGGCGTCAGAATTCTGTAGAAGCCATAGGGCATCTGCGGCGCAACCGACACGCCGTTCGGTCGCACACCGCTGATCAGCAGTCGCTTGATGTCGACCTCGCTCCAAGCTCCAATGCCTGTGTCGCGGTCGGGCGTGATGTTTGACCCGTGGACAGTGTAGGCCGGTCCGTCCCAGACAATGGACCCTCCGGAAAACCGCCGCTCCATGTCGAGACCGCTGGGCCCGCGCGGCGTATGGCAGCCGTCGCAAGCCATGACCGCGTTGACCAAGTAGCTGCCGCGCTCGATCGGCGTCTCGGCGGCTGCTCTCGTTGCGGCGGCACACAGAATGGCGAGTACAGCGAAAAAGCGAATCATCGCCCCAGCTCCGCGGTTCTAATGAGCGTACTGCTTTCATATTCCAGCCGGGCAGCCTCGCCATGTGTGAATTGGTTCACGTCCGGGCAAATGTTTTTGGTCGCCTGTTGGCCCTTAGCCGGAGGTCGATTGAGCGCGTGTCGTGTCGGCTGGCCATGTCCGGTCTCGAAGACTGAACGGACACGCCTACTTCCGCGGGGCTGATCGAGTTTATGATTACCCGCCCTAGTCTTGCGGCATCGTCGGCGCTCCGCCGATAAATGTCTGGTCGCCAAAGACCGAAAGCCATCATGGAAATTCCGCCAAGGGTGATCAAAGACAACGAAGCCGTCGGGGACAACATGGATCGAACGACTTGTTCAGAGGCGGCTCTGAGCAGCTATCGGGCCAACAAAATCCGGCCGCCTTCCGTTATCGCATCACCCAGCAAAGAAAAACCGCGACGCCGTGTCGGATCGGCGCTATCCCGCTCGTCCTCGGGACATCGACGGGCAAGAGAGGTTCCTGTCGAACCGATCACTTCAAGAGGATGATGAATATGCCCAGCACTGTCCGACTGCACCGCGTTCTCACCACCAGCCCGGAGAAGGTCTATCGCGCCTTTCTGGAGGCGGATGCGCTTGCAAAGTGGCTGCCGCCGAACGGCTTCACCTGCACCGTGCATCACCTCGAGCCAAAGGTCGGCGGCACGTTCAAGATGTCGTTCCGGAACTTCACGACGGGCAACAGCCACGCTTTCGGCGGCGAATATCTCGAGCTCGTGCCTGGCGAACGCCTGCGTTACACCGACAAGTTCGACGATCCCAATCTGCCCGGCGAGATCCAGGTGACCGTGATCCTGAAGAAGGTCTCGGTCGGTACTGAAGTGGATATCACGCAGGCCGGCATCCCCGACGTCATCCCGCCGGAGGCCTGCTATCTCGGCTGGCAGGAATCGCTGCGGAATTTGGCGAAGCTGGTGGAGCCCGAGATCAATCAGTAGCAAAGGCGTCAGTGCCGTAGGGTGGGCAAAGCGCAGCGTGCCCACCAACAGATCGTGGGCACGGCGCTTTGCGCCTTTGCCCACCCTACGGCACTGTTGGATTGGACGCGCAGATCTCCCCGCGTCGTCGTTGCGAGCGCAGCGAAGCAATCCAGAATCTTTTCCGCGGAGACGGTCTGGATTGCTTCGCTGCGCTCGCAATGACGGAGAATGGCGAACTCTCCGCGAGGACAACTCATATTAAGTCTGCGGAGAACGATTGCTACGCGCCCGGCTTCGGCGCGATCCCGCCGCCTGCGGTCCAGCGATCGGGATCGGGACTGTGCCCGATCAGTGCGAGGCCGTAGGCGATCGACTCGAACTGGTCGCCCGACATCAGCCGCTCATTGCCGAATCGGTCGGCGAACAGCTTTCGCACGGCGGGCACGAACGAGGTGCCGCCGGTCAAAAACACCTTCTCTATCTCGCGCGCGGTGATGCCGGCTTCGGCCAGCACCTTGTCGACGGTGGCACCCAGGCGAGCGATATCGTCGGCAATCCAGGATTCGAAATTCTTGCGCGTGATGGCCGCACCGATATCGACGCCGCCGCCCTTGAAGCGGAAGTCCACCTCGTCGTGGCCCGACAGCGCAACCTTGGCGTCGGACACCGCGCGGTACAGCGAGAAGCCGAGGTCGAGATCGACGATGGTGATGAAATCTTCGAGCAGCTTCGGCTTCAGCGCGGAGCGCGCGAGATCCCGGAGCTCGCGCAGATCGCCGTTGCTCTTCATCATCGCGAGCTGATGCCAGCGCGCGAGGTTGGTGTAATGGCCGCTCGGGACCGGCAGCACCTTGTCGAACGAGCGGAAGCTGGAGCCTTTGCCGAGCCGCGGCGAGACGACGTGGTCGACGATGCGGTAATCGAACGTATCGCCGGCGATGCCGATGCCGGCGTGGCCAAGCGGCTCGGCGCGCAAGGCGCCACCCGCGCGCGAAAACCGCATCACGGAGAAGTCGCTGGTGCCGCCGCCGAAATCCGCAACCAGCACGGTCGCATCACGCTCCAGCCGGCGCGCAAAGGAGAACGCGGCGCCCACGGGCTCATAGACATAGCGCGCGTGGCCGGCGCCGAGGCTCTCGAACGCGGCGCGGTAGCGCTGCATCGCCAGCGCCTCGTCGGGATTGCCTCCGGCGAAGCGCACGGGGCGGCCAACCGTGATGGACGATGTCTCGAAGCCGAATTTGTCCCCGCCATGGCGCACCAGCGTCCGCAGGAACGCCGCCAGAATGTCCTCGAACTTGAAGCGCTGCCGGAACACTTGGGTGGTGTTGAAGCTGGAGCTCGCCGCAAACGTCTTGAACGACTGGAGGAAGCGATAGATGTGGCGTCCCTCGAGGAACGTCTCGATCGCCCACGGGCCGCCCTCGGCCTGGGCGCCCGCGCCCGGCCGGTCCTCCCAGAAGCACAGGGCCGAGACGAAGACGCTGTGGCGCTGGCCGCCATGGTCGAAGCGGATGGCCTCGACCCGGCGGTCGTCCGCGGCGATGGCGACGACCGTATTGCTGGTCCCAAAATCGATGCCGATCGAGACGGCGGGCAAGGCGCTCGACATGAACCACTCTGATAGATGATTGGAAAAGGGGGCAGACCACTAACGGCTTTGGACTGCCCTGCCAAGGCCAGATTGTGCACTGCGACAGTCAGACGACGCGGATTCGACCATGTCAGGGATGTTTCATGCCCCGATCGGTCGCTTTAACGCATCATTATGCTGCAATGCGGTAGAGAACATGCTGCCATGCAATGGCATGCATAGACACTGGCATCTGGTATACGTAGATTGCCCTTCGAAATGAGACAGCACTACTGACTGTCTTGAGAAAGGGAATTCCGATGTCCAAGACCGCTTCCGTCGCGCTCGCGCCCACCACCTCGCTGTTCGCCCGCTTCATGGCGGCGGTCGATCGCTTCCTGATGGCGAGCGCCGAGATCTCGAATCACAACGGCGACCTGCCCCGCTTCGGTCTGTAGGCCGACACCACCCTGGCGCGGCCGGATCGGCGCGCGGGTTTCAAAATCGCCGACGTACTACTTTTGATGAATGGCCCCGCACGACGGGGCCATTTCTATTTGCGCAGTCCGATTCACAAGCCGGGGCCGGCAAGGTTCTGCGGCATTTGCGCACGGTGACCGGACCAGCGCTTGAACCTTGGCATAATGAATACAAGAATGCCTCTCCAGCGCTCGCAGAAAATGAGAGGCGCCACGGGAGGCTTTATGACGGACATGGTGCAGGCAACGGCTCCTACAGCGGCGCGCGTTAGCGATACGTATCGCTGGGCGCAATTGGCGGTCGGTGTAGCGGCGATGGTGATGATCGCCAACTATCAATATGGCTGGACGTTCTTCGTCCCCGACATCCAGAAAAAATTCGGCTGGGATCGTGCGTCGATCCAATGGGCCTTTACGCTCTTTGTGCTGTTCGAGACCTGGCTCGTGCCGGTCGAAGGTTGGTTCGTCGACAAATACGGTCCGCGCCTTGTCGTCCTGGTCGGCGGCGTGCTCTGCGCCGTCGGCTGGGCGATCAACGCGCAGGCGACCACGCTCAACGGCTTCTATCTCGGCATGATCATCGCGGGCATCGGCGCGGGCGGCGTCTACGGCACCTGCGTCGGCAACGCGCTGAAATGGTTTCCCGACAAGCGCGGTCTTGCCGCGGGCATCACGGCGGCCGGCTTCGGTGCAGGCTCCGCGCTGACCGTCGCGCCGATCCAGGCCATGATCAAGGACAGTGGCTTCCAGACCACCTTCCTCTATTTCGGCCTCGGACAAGGCATCATCATCTGCATCCTCGCCTTCTTCCTGCTGGCGCCGAAAGCAGGCCAGGTGCCGGCCGTGGCGGCGAACGCCGCGCTGGTGCAGACGCGCCGCAACTATCAGCCGACCGAGGTGCTGCGCCAGCCGATCTTCTGGCTGATGTACTTCATGTTCGTGATCGTCGGCGCCGGTGGCCTGATGGTGACGGCCAATTTGAAGCCGATCGCCGTCGACTGGAAGGTCGACAGCGTTCCGGTGACGCTGATGGCGGTGACGATGACGGCGGTGACCTTCGCGGCCACGATCGACCGCGTGCTCAACGGCTTGACGCGTCCGTTCTTCGGCTGGATCTCCGACATGATCGGCCGCGAGAACACGATGTTCATCGCCTTCGGCATGGAAGGTGTCGGCATCTGGATGCTCTATCTCTGGGGCCACGACCCGCTCTGGTTCGTGCTGCTCTCGGGCTTCGTGTTCTTCGCCTGGGGTGAGATCTACTCGCTGTTCCCCTCGACCTGCACCGACACGTTCGGCGCCAAGTTCGCGACCACCAATGCGGGCCTGCTCTACACCGCAAAGGGTACCGCCGCGCTCCTGGTCCCGATCGCCAACTACATGCAGCAATCGTCGGGCAATTGGGACAGCGTGTTCATCATCGCGGCCGGCGCCAACATCCTGGCCTCGGCGCTGGCGATCGTGGTGCTGAAACCCTGGCGCAAGATGGTGGTCGCGAAATCGACCGTCTGACGCGCTTCATCACAGTTCGTTCGAGCACGACGCCCGGCCTCACGGCCGGGCGTTTCGTTTTGTACGAATCTTTTCAACTTCACGAAATCCGAAGGGAATCGCGCATTTTTCTTGCGCTGCGTCACAAGTTAGGGCTTGCATTCTGGAATATGGTATACCAAGCTCCGCGCCGCGCTTGCGACGATAAGCCACAATATTTGCGACACTGGGTCATCTTGCAATCCCAGGTCGCATTCAATCAGGCGCCATGGGAGGTTGTTGATGATTTCCAGCACGGATGGCGCCGTCACGGCCGCGCCTCTTCGCACCGGTTTCCGTTGGTTTCAGCTCGCCATGGGCATCGTCTGCATGGCGATGATCGCCAATCTGCAATATGGCTGGACGCTGTTTGTCGATCCGATCGATGCGGCCCACCATTGGGGTCGCGCGGCGATCCAGCTCGCTTTCACCATCTTCGTCGTCACCGAGACCTGGCTGGTGCCAATCGAAGCTTGGTTCGTCGACAAATACGGCCCGCGCATTGTCATCATGTTCGGCGGCGTGATGATCGCGCTGTCCTGGGTGCTCAACTCCTATGCTGACTCGCTTCCCCTGCTGTACGCGGCCGCGGTCGTCGGCGGCATGGGCGCGGGCGCGGTGTACGGCACCTGCGTTGGCAATGCGCTGAAATGGTTTCCCGATCGCCGCGGCCTCGCCGCCGGCGCGACTGCCGCAGGCTTCGGCGCGGGCGCCGCGCTGACCGTGGTGCCGATCGCGATGATGATCGCATCGAGCGGCTACCAGACCGCGTTCTTGAAGTTCGGCATCGGCCAGGGCCTGATCGTGTTCGTGCTCGCCTTCTTCATCCAGCCGCCGCGGATCTCGATCCCGCCGAAGAAGAAGCAGCTCAATCTGCCGCAGACCAAGATCGACTTCACCCCGCCGCAAGTGCTGCGCGCGCCTATTTTCTGGGTCATGTACCTCGTCTTCGTCATGGTCGCCTCCGGCGGCCTGATGACCGCGGCGCAGATCGCCCCGATCGCGCACGACTTCAAGATTGCCGACACGCCGGTCACGCTCCTCGGCTTTCAGATGGCGGCCCTGACGTTCGCGATCTCGCTCGACCGCATCTTCGACGGCTTCGGCCGTCCGTTCTTCGGCTTCGTCTCCGACAATATCGGCCGCGAGAACACCATGTTCATCGCCTTTGGCACGGCGGCGCTGATGCTGCTGACGCTGTCGGCCTATGGCCACATCCCGATCGTGTTCGTGCTCGCGACCGCAGTTTACTTCGGCGTGTTCGGCGAGATCTACTCCCTGTTCCCCGCGACCTGCGGCGACACCTTCGGCTCGAAATACGCGACCACCAACAACGGCATGCTCTACACCGCGAAGGGCACCGCCGCGTTGCTTGTCCCGCTCGCAAGCGTGATCTCGGCGACCTATGGCTGGAAGGCCGTGTTCGTGGTGGCAGTGGCCTTGAATGCGACCGCGGCGCTGATGGCGCTGTTCGTGATCAAGCCGATGCGCCGCTCCTTCATCCTCGGCAAGGAAGCCGAGAGCGCCAATGCCGCAACGGGCACTGCCAAGACCGAGACGGCGTAAGCCGCCACACATCTTGCACGGTTGAGACAGGGGCGCAGCGATGCGCCCCTTTTTGTTTTGGAGCGACGACAAACGTCAGCATTCCTGCCGCAAGAATTTTCGGATCAGCCAAATCGAATGCTTGACGATTGGCATTATGTATACCACACTTGACCCCATCATTCACCCAGGGAGGTTGCAATGCTGGTCGGAGACATTCTGCGCAAGAAGACGCCGCGCGTTGTTACGGTGCGAATGAACGAAACGGTGGGTATCGCGGCCAAGCTGATGCGTGCCAACAACATCAGCGCGCTCGTGGTGAAGGACGTGGTCCGCTCCGAGGGCAACACCGCGGTCGGCATGTTCACCGAGCGCGACGTGGTGCGCGCCGTCGCCGAGCACGGCGCGGGCGCCGTCAACATCAAGGTCTCGCAGCTCGTCTCGGTGCAGCAGCTCATCTCCTGCACCTCCTCGGACACGATCGAGCACGTCCGGCATGTGATGAACCGCAATCACATCCGGCACCTGCCCGTGATCGACGATTACAGCCTCGTCTCCGTCATCAGCATGCGCGACATCGCCGCTGTCGTTGACGAAGCGCTCAACGGCACGCCGCAAGCGGCAGCTTAAGCAACACGACCCTTCCCCTGCGACTACCGGCCCCGGCTCGGATCCTTCCGAGCCGGACCGGATCTTTCGTCCCAAAATTCCGGCCACCCGCGAGGATTTCATGAAGATCTGCATCTACGGCGCCGGCGCGATCGGCGGATATCTCGGGGTTCAGCTCGCGCGCGCCGGCGCCGATATGAGCCTGGTCGCACGCGGCGCCCACCTCGCCGCGATGCGCGAGCACGGGCTGACGCTGCTGACGGGCGAAGAAAAGCACGTTGTGCATCCGCGCTGCACCGACAATCCCGCCGAGCTCGGCGTGCAGGACTACATCATCATCACGCTGAAGGCGCATTCGATCACCGGCGTGATCGAGAAGATGCAGCCGCTGCTCGGGCCCCACACCCGCATCGTCACCGCCGTCAACGGCATCCCCTATTGGTACTTCCACAAGCACGGCGGCCCATACGAAAACGCGACGCTGGAGAGCATCGACCCCGGCGGCCGCCAGTGGCGCGAGATCGGCGCCGAGCGCGCCATCGGCTGCATCGTCTATCCCGCCACCGAGATCGAGGCGCCCGGCGTGATCCGCCACGTCTACGGCAACAATTTTCCGCTCGGCGAGCCCTCCGGCGAGATCACGTCCGACGTGCAGCGCCTCGCCGATCTCTTCGTCGCCGCCGGGCTGAAAGCGCCGGTGCTCGACCGCATCCGCGACGAGATCTGGCTGAAACTGTGGGGCAATGTCTGCTTCAACCCGATCAGCGCGCTGACCCACGCGACGCTCGACGTGATCTGCACCGATCCGTCCACGCGCGCGCTGTCGCGCGCCATCATGGTCGAGACGCAAGGCATCGCCGAGACCTTCGGCGTCAAATTCCGCGTCGACGTCGAACGCCGCATCGAGGGCGCCCGCAAGGTCGGCGCGCACAAGACCTCGATGCTCCAGGACCTCGAGCGCGGCCGCCCGATGGAGATCGACCCGCTCGTCACCGTGGTGCAGGAGATGGGCCGCCTCACCGGCATCGCCACGCCCGCACTCGACTCGGTGCTGGCGATGGTGACCCAGCGCGCCCGCATCGCCGGTCTCTATGACGGCGTCTCGGCGCCATCCGATCCGCGCGCACTGGCGGTGGCATGATGGCGGGCGAGATGAAACAATGGCTGCGTTTCCGGAATAATGGCGCGACCGGCTTCGGCACGCTGACGCCATCAGGCATCAGCGTGCACGAAGGCGAGATGTTCGGCCGCCATGCAGCGACCGGCAAGATTCTGGCGCTGTCGGAGGTCGAGCTGCTGGCGCCCTGCGCGCCCAGCAAGATCGTCGCGCTCTGGAACAATTTTCACGCGCTCGCGGCGAAACTCAACCAGCCCGAGCCGCCGGAGCCGCTCTATCTCCTGAAGGCCACCACCAGCATCACGACGCCGGGCGCGGTGATCCGCCGCCCCTCTTATTACGACGGCAAGACCACCTATGAGGGCGAGCTCGGCATCGTCATCGGCAAGTCCTGCGCGCGCGTCTCGCCGGCGGAAGCCGACGGCTTCATCTTCGGTTACACCTGCGTCAACGACATCACCGCCAATGACATCCTGACCAGCGACGCGACTTTCCCGCAATGGGCCCGCGCCAAGGGCATCGACGATTACGGCCCGTTCGGCCCTGTCATCGCGACCGGCCTTGATCCGGCGAAACTCGTGGTCCGCACCATCCTCAATGGCGCGGAGCGGCAGAACTATCCGATCTCGGACATGATCTTCACCGCGCAGGAATTGGTCAGCAAGATCTCCCACGACATGACCCTGCTCCCCGGCGACCTCATCGCGGTCGGGACATCGGTGGGTATCGGCGTCATGAAGGAGCCGGTGAATATCGTGACGGTCGCAATCGACGGGATTGGTGAGCTGACCAACGAGTTTCGGCTGTAGCCCTCCCCGTCATTCCGGGGCGCGCGCAGCGCGAGCCCGGAATGACGAAGGAGGACGTGACGCTACCCGCCTCCTCGGGAAAACCCGGCAACCCTGCACCCCCTCCACCGATCGGCCGATGCAACCAGCCGTGGATCGCGCTCCCCGGATGCGGTCGGCAACCCGCGCGCCTCTTGATCTCGGTTCCGCTCTCCAATAGCAACTATGGCGAGATTGTGTGCCGGCGTGAGGAAGTCACGATGTGGCTGTTTGTCCTGGTTGCCTGGTTTGTCCTGCTCGCCGCCATCGCGCTTCTCGCCCAGCAGGCGTTTGGTTACGATATCGCCCATTTGCCCGCTTTGTTCGCGGGCCTGTCCATGCCGCAGCGCATTGCAACCGGAGCGCTGCTGGTCCTCGCGCTGGCCTTGATCGGTGCAACCGCCTGGCGGCTGTCGCGCCAGGACCGGCGCCTCGACAAGCTGCGCGACCGCCTCAAGAAGACCCGCGAGGACGTCGTCGTCGCCCATGCCCTGCAAAACCATCTCGATGCCACCGTCCAGCACCTGATCGAGAGCGACCCCAGAGAGGCCGTCTCCGCCCTCCACGACAAGCTGGGCGAGACCGAGCAGCGCGCGCTGCTCCAGCAGGGCCGCAACGAATCCACCGACATGCACGACCAGCTCGCCGAGATCCGCCGCCGCCAGCAGGGCGTGCGCGACATGGTCGGCAAGGTCGCCGATCAACGCCGCGCGGTCGAGCCCGTCTTCACCGAGATCCGCGACCGCCAGAACCAGCTCGAACGCTCCCTGCACGACCTCGAGACCGACGACCGCAAGAACAATCTCGCCGACCGGCTGAAGGACATCGCGCGCGACGTATCGACGCTGCTGTCACGGGTGGACACGGTCCAGACCACCTTTGCGACCCTGAACCAGTACAAGGAGGATCTGGCGAAATCCCACGCCGAGCTGGTGCCGCTGCGATCCACGGATGTCGGCATCAACGCCCTGATCGGCGAGCTCGGCCTCGGTCATGACCGCCTCGCCAAGAACATCGACGAGCTCGAGACCGGCGGCGACGCACCGCTCGGCAGCCGCGTCGAGGCGCTGTCGAAGAACAAGCTCGAGATCGAGCAGCGCCTCGCCCGCATCGACGACAGTTTCAACATTCTCAAGGCCGTCAGGCTCGACTTCGAGGAGCTCGGCCAGCGCCAGGCCCAGCTCGAACGCTCGCTTGGCGAGGTCGAGATCGATTCCGACGGCAAGACCCTTACCGAGCGCCAGAACGCGCTGAACGATTTCGTGCTCCAGTCGCGCCAGCGCCTGGCTGCGCTGCAGGAGACACTGACGACGCTGAACGCCTTCAAGGCGGAATTGTCGAAGTCGCAGGCCGATCTCGTCCCGCTGAAGGCCCCGGTGTTCGGCATCGAGGCGATGATCGCCGACGTCAGCACCACCCACGACCTTCTGGCCAAAACCGTCGGCGAGATCGAGGCCAATGCGGGCGTGACGCTGGCCTCGCGCGTCGAGACGCTGACCAAGGGCAAGCGCGAGGTCGAAGACCGCCTCACCCGCATCTTCGACAATTTCAATGCGCTCGATGCCTTGCGCAAGGACATCGGCGGCATCTTCTCGACGATCCGCAACAGCCTGAACCGGATCGGGTGAAGGCGGTCCGTAGCTGGATGATCGAAACAAGCGTCGAGCTCGAACCGCGATCTCTCTCGGCGCGACTAACCCCCCATGCGCTTCATCCTCGGCCTTCTGTCTGGTCTCCTCGGCATGCTGGCCGGCTGGTCCGGACTTGCGATCCTGGTGGCGACCCTCGCGGGGCCGGACCGGGATGGCGGCACCGCCATGGGGGCTTTTTTCCAGATCGGGCCGATCGGCGGTGTCATCGGCTTCATTGTCGGCGTGTGGCTGTTCAGCAGGATCGGCGTCGTCAGAAAGAGCGTCTCTCCGTCCGACGCGGAGGTGCCCGGCACCGCAGCGGCCTCGCGCAGCCGCATCTCGTTCCCCTTTGCCGTCACGCTTGTGCTGCTGATTGCGGGGCTCGGCTGGTGGGCGTGGTACGAGCTCATCCGCTCGCCCACCCTCTCGCACGGCTTCATGACGCTCGAGCTCCAGTTCAAGCTGCCAGCCGGCATGCCCTTGCCGGCGAGGGAGGACGTGCGGATCGAGGTGCAGGAACGACAGGGATATACCGTGGCCGAGTTGACCAACCGCTGGCACGGTCATGACGGTGACCGTCAGGTAATCCTCACCTCAGCCTCGCTGATGTACAAGACACCCCACCGCCTCGTCACCCTCACCTTGCCCAACCAGCCCCCACAATCGTGGCGGCTCGATCTCTCCTCCGATCCCGATCCGACACCGGGCTATTCGGACTGGCACGTTGCGGAGGGCACGCCATCCGCAAAGGTCGAGATGAATTTTCGCCTGAGCGCCGACCGCTGAGGAGCGCTCGGCGCCACTCCGAAACATCCGGACACATCACATCTCCGCGCGCCCGATCAATGCCGCCAACATGTCCCGCGCGCGCCGCAACTTGGTCGCATTCCGCCGCCCTTCTGTGAGGCGTGTCTGGGGGCACGGCGGTGCCGTGTTTGGACCAAACCAAACCTTCTAGGGGTATGAACGTGAAGAAGATTGTATTTGTTCTGGGTGCCACGCTTGCTCTGGTGACGGTTGCGAACGCCGCGGATCTGCCGCGCCGCCAGCCCGTGCCGGTCTATTCGGAGCAGGCGCCGATCGGCAAGATGCCGATTGGCAAGAGCCCGATTGGCAAGGCCCCGATCGGCAAGGCGCCCGGCCCGGTCGCAGCGCGCTACTGATACGCGCAAAGTCTGCGGAAGCGGCCGACAGTCGAGGGGCATAGCGTGACGAATAAACCTGATCGATCGGGATCCTGCATCCTTGCGGGCTTGGCCCTCGCGGCCATGATCGCATGCACGATGCCCTCGGCCTCGGCCCACGAAGCGAACAAGCGCGTTGCCGACGCAAATGCGCTTGCCACGACCGACACCGCATCACGGCCGGCGCCGCAGTCGCGGCGCCCGATCGCGCGTGCGGAAAAAGGTCCCTATTACGTCGACTTCCGCGCACGGACCGCGGCAAGCTGGGGCCATGCCTTCGTCTGGTACGGCAAGACCAGCGAGCGCGCCGTCGAGGTCGCAGGGCTCACACCGTCCGGGGACACCTGGGCCTATGTGCTCGGCCACCTCACCTGGGTGCCAGCCGAGACCGGCGCGAGCTATGGCGATCTCGATCCGGACTATCTGACCGCGAGTTACCGCGTCTATCTGAACGAGGCCGACGCCAAACGCGTGTTCGCCTACATCAAGAAATTGCAGGCGAGCTCGCCGGTCTGGAATGCCGAGACCACCAACTGCACCGGCTTCATCGGCGACATCGCCGAGTTCATGGGCCTGCAGGTCCCCTATCGCTGGCAGCGCCCGGAAAACTTCGTCAACCGCCTCAAGGAAATGAATGGCGGCCGCCAGATGGTGCGGCTGTCGGCGGAGTAGCGCTACGGTTATTGCGCGCAGTTGCGCTCGAAAACGTAGGTCTCGTGCCCCGGACGCTGCGCAGCACGAAGTGATGCGCTGCGGAGCCGGGGCCCATGCATCAGCACGTTGCGCGGCCTTCTGGGTCCCGGCTCTGCGCCGCAACGCCAAGAGGCGTTGCAGCGCGTCCGGGACACGAGCCCTCGGATTATCCGCCTCGCGGAATCTCCTCGCTCCCCGCATGATCGCCCCGCCCTGACCGCACGTCCGCGCTGATAGACATTTGCCACCCCCGGCGGCATCCTCCCGGCATCAATCGATAACAGAGCCTGCGGGCCGCCCAGGGGGAGACAGATCATGCTGCAAACACGGTTCACAAAGCTCGTCGGCGTCGAGCACCCGATCGTCCAGGGCGGCATGCAATGGGTCGGACGGGCGGAGCTGGTTGCCGCCGTCGCCAACGCCGGCGCGCTCGGCTTCATCACGGCGCTGACCCAGCCGACGCCGGAGGACCTCACCAAGGAGATCGCGCGCTGCCGCGACCTCACCGACAAGCCGTTTGGCGTCAACCTCACCATCCTGCCCGCGATCAAGCCGCCGCCCTATGCCGAGTACCGCGCCGCCATCATCGAGAGCGGCATCACGGTGGTCGAGACCGCCGGCAACAAGCCGCAGGAGCATGTCGACGAATTCAAAAAGCACGGCGTCAAGGTCGTGCATAAATGCACCAGTGTCCGCCACGGGCTCTCGGCCGAGCGGATGGGCGTCGACGCCATCTCGATCGACGGGTTCGAATGCGCCGGCCACCCCGGCGAGGACGACACCCCCGGCCTGATCCTGATCCCGGCCGCCGCCAACAAGATCAAGATCCCGATGATCGCCTCCGGCGGCTTTGCCGACGCCCGCGGCCTCGTCGCTGCCCTGGCACTGGGTGCCGAAGGCATCAACATGGGCACCCGCTTCATGGCGACCAAGGAGAGCCCGATCCACCAGCTCATCAAGGAGAAGATCGTCGCCAACGACGAGCGCGAGACCGAGCTGATCTTCCGCACCATGCGCAACACCTCGCGGGTTGCCAGGAACGAGATCTCGACCAAGGTCGTTGCCATGGAGAGGGATGGCGCCAAGTTCGAGGACATCCGCGAGCTCGTCGCCGGCGCCCGCGGCAAGATGGTCTATGCATCGGGCAATTCGGACGAAGGCATCTGGTCGGCCGGCCAGGTGCAGGGCCTGATCCATGACATCCCAAGCTGCGGCGAGCTCATCTCCCGGATCGTGCGCGAAGCGGAGGCCATCATCCGCAGTCGGCTCGAAGGCATGATCGCTCATCCAAACGCGCAAGCCGCGGAATAATCACTGCAAGAAGCGAGAGTAATTCATGAAGGCTTATGTCTACGGCCCTGACGGCGCTCGGATTTCCGACGTCGCTCAACCAAAACCTCAAGGCACGCAGGTGCTCGTTAAAGTCCGCGCCTGCGGGCTCAACCGCGCCGACACCGGCATGCGCAAGGGCCACGCGCATGGCGCGGCCGGCGGCGTCGGCGCCGTGCTCGGCATGGAATGGGCCGGCGAAGTCGCCGAGCTCGGACCGGACGCGAAGGGCGTCAAGGTCGGCGATCGCATCATGGGCTCGGGCGGCGCGGCCTTCGCCGAGTACACGCTCGCCGACCACGGCCGGCTGTTCCGCGCGCCCTCGAACATGAATTTCGAGGAGGCCGCCACCCTGCCCGTCGCGCTCGCGACCATGTACAACGCCGTCGTCATGGTCGGTGGCGTGCAGGCGGGCCAGGCCGTGCTGATCCAGGGCGCGAGCTCCGGCGTCGGCCTGATGGCGATGCAGATCGCCAAGCTCAAGGGCGCCAGGCTCGTGATCGGCTCGTCGACCGATGCCTATCGCCGCGGCCGGCTTGGGGAATACGGCGCCGACCTCGCGGTGGACTCCTCGGACCCGAAATGGATCGACGAGGTGCTGAAGGCGACGAACGGCGAAGGCGTCGACCTCATCGTCGACCAGGTCTCAGGCCAAGTCGCCAACCAGAACCTGGCGGCGACCCGGGTCAAGGGCCGCATCGTCAATGTCGGCCGGCTCGGCGGCACCCATGCCGACTTCAACTTCGACCTGCATGCGGCGCGCCGGATCAACTATATCGGCGTTACCTTCCGCACCCGCACCATCGAGGAGGTCCGCGAGATTTTTGAGGAGGTCCGCAAGGACATCTGGGGCGCGGTCGAGTCGCGCAAGCTCCAGTTGCCGATCGACAAGGTCTATGCGTTCGACGACATCGACAAGGCGTTCGAGCACATGGAGGCGAACAAGCATCTGGGGAAGATTGTCGTGACGGTGCCGTAGACGTCGTTCCAGTCTTGGTCTCGTAGGGTGGGCAAAGCGAAGCGTGCCCACCATGTGTCAGCGATCGCGGAAGGATGGTGGGCACGGCGCTACGCGCTTTTGCCCACCCTACGAAACCGGGGACCTGCGCTCCTGCAAATCACTAGCGACTACGGCTGTGGATCATCGCTTGATGTTCACCCATGGCCTGCTAAATCCCCGCCATGACCTCCCAGCACAGCAAGACATCGGTCGCGGCCATCTCGATCTTCGCCAGCGGCGGCATGGCGGCGGCCAAGTTCGTGGTCGGCATTGCGATCGGCTCGCTCGCGCTGATCTCCGAAGCCCTGCACTCCTCGGTCGACCTGATCGCGACCATCATCACCTGGGCGGTGGTGCGGGTGTCCGACAAGCCGGCGGACGACGAGCACCATTACGGCCACGGCAAGCTGGAAAGCATCTCCGCGCTCGGCGTCACCGCCCTGCTTTACGTGCTGGCAGGCGGCATCCTGGTCGAATCCTATAGCCGCCTGCGCGAGGGAACCCCGCCGCCGACCATTTCGGCCGTGCCGTTCGTGGTGCTGGTGATCGACATCGTCGTCAATCTCTGGCGCGCCCGCACGCTGCACAAGGCAGCGCGGGAAACACGGAGCCAGGCGCTGGCGGCCGACGCGCTGCATTTCGCCTCCGACGTGATGGGCTCGTTTGCCGTGATCATCGGCCTGATCCTGGCCGCGCTCGGCTTCTGGTGGGGCGACGCGGCCGCGGCCGCCGCGGTCGCCGTGATGATCGCCCTGCTCGGCCTGCGCATGGCCGGCTCGACCGTGCAGACGCTGGTCGACCGCGCCCCGGAGGGCGCACAGGAGGCGGCCACCGCCGCGATCCGCAGCGTCCCCGGCGTGATCGGCGTCGAGCGCCTGCGCGTGCGCATGGTCGGCGCCACCACCTTCATCGACACCATCGCCAAGGTGCCGCGGACTTATCCGATCGACCGGGTCGAGGAGATCAAGCGCAATGCGCAGGCGGCCGTCGACAAGGCATTCGGCGACGCCGATCTCACCTTCACCGCGGTCCCGGTCGCGCGCGACAACGAGACCGTGCGCGACCGCATCATGGTGATCGCGCACAATTCGGGCCTCGCCATCCACCATGTCACGGTGCACGACTTGGGCGGAAAACTCATCGTCGGTATCGACCTCGAGGTCGACGCCGGGATGCGGCTCGATGCCGCCCATGACGTCGCCAACACGCTGGAGCGCAACATCCAGGAGGAGTTCGGCGAGGACGTCGAGGTCGACGTCCATATCGAGCCGCTGGAACCGGAACTGCCGTTCGGCGTGGACGCCGCGCCGGAACGTGCGCAGACCATCGCCGCCGCGCTCACCGAATATGCCGCCGGCGGCGAGATCCACGACATCCATAATGTGCGCGTGCGCGACACCGAGGGCGGTGAGATCGTCAACTTCCACTGCCGCGCCACGCCGTCGATGAGCGTGATCAAGGTGCACGAGCATGTCGATGCGATCGAGCGCAGGCTGCGTCGTGCGTTCCCGAGCGTGAAGCGCGTCATCAGTCACGCCGAGCCGCCGCGCGCGTGATGCAGAATGTGCGGGGAGTCACGCGTTCTCGTTTCGGACTCATCGCTCACGTCGATTTACGGACGCGAGAGGCGCGAACTCTCCATTGGATAAGAATTATTCCGCGTTAACGATTCATTGACTCTCGACAGCCCGCGCAAAGTGGATTCAAATCGCTTTGATTCGAAAGCGACGTGGGGCTGCTTTCGAAATTCGTCGTACAGGTTTTCAGGGGGCCTAAGGCATGGCGCGTGCAGACGCCGCGAACGCGTGCGTCCAATCCGATTCGATCAAAGGATTGGCGCAATCGATCGCGAAACCTGCCTATCATCGGCTCCTGATCGCGGAGCCGGCGCTGCGCCGCGCCGTGCCGACGCTGATCATCGCGTTCCTGATCACGATCTGCCTCGGCGCGTTCGTGCAGGTCGTCGATCAGACGCGCCAGAAGCGGCTGGTGATCCGGCACGACATCTCCGCGCTCGCCGATCTGCTCGCCGAACGCATCGACCGCCTCGCCTCCTCGCGGCAGGAACGCCTGAAGAACATCGAGAACCTGCCGATGCTGCTGCCCGACCTGATCCCGTCCTGGGGCACGGCCACGGGCCGCCACGTCATCGTCACCTCGGCCGGTGTCGACCGCCGCATCCTCGCCCGCATTCCCATCGACAGCGATCCCTCCGGTAACGACCGCCTGCTCGATGCCATCACCACCGCGCAGCTGCTCGCAGCGCCGCCGCGCGACGGCAACATCTCCGACATGACGCTGCCGAACGGCAACGCCGCGATGGCGACTTCGCGGCAGATCAAGTCGCTGCCCGGCTTCGTCACCGTGATCCAGGAGCGCAACGAGCCGATCTGGGGCTCGGACGCAGCACTCTCGGTGACGCTGTCGGCGACGACAGGCTTCGTCGTCCTGATCCTCGGCTTCGCCTTCCACTGGCAGTCGACCCGCGCCCGCGAGGGCGACCTCATCAACGACGCCGTGCGCGGCCGGATCGACACCGCGCTCAACCGCGGCCGCTGCGGGCTGTGGGACTGGGATCTGTCGCGCGGCCGGATCTTCTGGTCGCAATCGATGTTCTCGATGCTGGGCCTCGACGGCCGCAACGAGCTCCTCACCTTCGGCGAGGTCAACGCGCTGGTGAAGTCAGACGACATCGACCTGTTCGAGATCGCCGACCGGCTCATCTCCGGGAAGATCGACCACATCGACCAGACCTTCCGCATGCAGCATGTCGACGGCCACTGGATCTGGCTCCGCGTCCGCTGCGAGAAGACAAGCGGGGCGACCGATTCCAGCGTGCATCTGATCGGGATCGCGGTCGACATCACCGAACAGAAGAGCCTTGCCGAGCGGACGGAGGAAGCCGATCTGCGGCTGCGCGACGCCATCGAGACCATTCCGGAAGCCTTCGTGCTGTGGGACGCCAGCGACCGCCTCGTGCTCTGCAACTCGCACTTCCAGCGCCTGCACAAGCTGCCTGACTCGGCCGTATTTCCCGGCACCTCCTACGAGACCGTGCTCGAAGTCGGCCGCATGCCGGAGGTGCGCACCCGCCACAACGAGACCGGCGTCCAGGGCCCCGGCGCGCGCACCTTCGAGGCGCAGCTCGACGACGGCAGCTGGCTGCACATCAGCGAGCGCCGCACCAAGGACGGCGGCTACGTCTCGGTCGGTACCGACATCACCCGCATCAAGGAGCACGAGCAGAAGCTGGTCGACAACGATCTGCGCCAGCGCGCCACCGTCATCGATCTCAAGCGCTCGCAGGCAGCCCTCGAGCGCCAGACCAACGAGCTCGCCGATCTCGCCGAAAAGTATCAGCGCGAGAAGACCCGCGCCGAGGAAGCCAACCAGACCAAGTCGAAATTCCTCGCCAATATGAGCCACGAGCTGCGCACGCCGCTCAACGCCATCATCGGCTTCTCCGAGATCATGGGCTCGGGCATGTTCGGCGAATTGGGCTCCGAGAAGTACCAGGAATACTGCCACGACATCCTGACCAGCGGCCATTATCTGCTCGAAGTCATCAACGACATCCTCGACATGTCCAAGATCGAAGCCGGCCGCATGAAGCTCGACATGGAGGAGCTCGACCTCGCACAGACGCTAGCAGAATCCCTGCGTGTCGTTGCCGGCCGGGCGCAGGACAAGCACCTGGCGCTCGACGCCGACATCGAGACGTCCATCTCCGTCGTTGCCGACCGCCGCGCCACCAAGCAGATCATCGTCAATCTGCTGTCCAACGCGGTGAAGTTCACGCCCGACGGCGGACGCATCGTGGTGCGCAGCCGGCAGCTCGACGACAAGATTGTGCTGATGATCGCCGACACCGGCATCGGCATCGCGCCGCACTCGCTGGCGCGGCTCGGCCGCCCGTTCGAGCAGGTCGAGAGCCAGCTCACCAAGACCTATCACGGCTCTGGCCTCGGCCTCGCCATCGCCCGCTCGCTGGCCCAGTTGCACGGCGGCTCGATGAAGCTGCGCTCGAAGATCGATGTCGGCACCGTCGTCCGCGTGACCCTGCCGCGCGATGCGATCAAGGTAGCGGCCGGGATATCGGCTGCGGCCTAAAGCATGATCCGGAAAAGTGCGAAGCGGTTTTCCGAAAAGATCATGCGCAAACAACAACCTAAAGCGCGATGACGATTCATCCCAATCTCATCGCGCTTTAGCGTGGAATGGGCTTAGGTTGAATCACGCGGCCGCGAACTCGGTGCACCTCTCCCGCTTGCGGGAGAGGTCGGCGCAACGCGCCGGGTGAGGGTTCTCTCCTCTTGGGGGTTCTCGATTGCGGAGATACCCTCTCCCCAGCCCTCCCCCGCAAGCGGGGGAGGGAGCACACCTCCCTCGTTGCGGCATTCGAACCTGATCTCACCATGCCCTACGATTGCAACGACGGCGCGACCTCGCGCGCGACGTTGACCAGCGCCGCGATCAGCGGCGTCATCGGGTCGCGCTGCGGGATCACCAGGCCGATGCTGTAATTGACATCGGGATCGGTGATCGGGATCGAGCGCACCGTGTCGGACAGGCCGAGCGTCTCGGCGAGCTTTGCCGGCATCACGCTCGCCCAGCGCCCGGTCTTCACATGCGTGAACAGCACCAGCAGCGAGTTCGAGGTCAGGGTCGGCGTCGCCTCCGCGCCGACCGAGCGCAGTGCGCGGTCGATGATGCGGCGGTTCTGCATGTCGGGCGTGAGCAGGCACAGCGGCACCTCGCCGACTTCCTTCCACGTCACCGTCTCGCGGTCGCCGAACATTCCATCCGGCGCAGTCAGCAGGCGATAGCTCTCGTTGTAGAGCGGAATGGTCCGCACCTTGCCGATCGGCTCGTTCTCGATATAGGTCAGCCCCGCATCGACCTCGAGATTTTCGAGCAGCCCCAGCACCTCCGATGAGGTCGTTGAGCGAATGCTGAAACGCACCTCGGGATGCCTGGCGCGGAATGGCGTCGTCAGTTGGGCAACCATGCCGAGCACGGTCGGAATCGCCGCGATGCGGATCTCGCCAGAGAGCTGATGCTTCAGCCCGTTGATCTCGTCGCGCATGGCGCGCGCGTCGCCCACGATCCGCCGCGCCCAGTCAAGCGCCCGCTCGCCCTCGGGGGTAAAACCCTGGAACCGGGATCCACGCTGGACCAGCATCACGCCGAGGATCTCCTCGAGCTGCTTCAGCCCGGTCGACATGGTCGGCTGGGTCACGCCGCAAGCCTCTGCCGCGCGACCAAAGTGCCGCTCCTTTGCCAGGGCCAGCAGCAGTTCAAGCTTGTCGAGCAACTGGACGTCCCCTCGGATGATGTGGTGGCATACAAGCTAGCACGGCAGGTCGTTACCAACACGGAAAAACCGGCAAGAGGAACGCGGTTAATGGCATTTCCGTATCGGTCGATTGCGTTTCCGGATCGATCTGAATTCGCAATCGCAGCATGAGACAGCTTTATTGATCTTCGAACGATTCCAAATAGTTTGCGAGGAAGGGACGCTCAATCTGAGAACGAAGAATGACAGCGGTTTACGAGCCTTCATACGAGCCTTGGAACGAGACGCGTGGCGCCGAGATCATCGCCGAACATGGCAAGCAAGAAGGCGCGACGCTCGTCATCCTGCACGCGCTTCAAGAGGCGTTCGGCTACGTGCCGGAAGCGGCGATTCCGATGGTGGCGCAAGCGCTGAATCTGTCCCGCGCCGAGGTGCACGGCGTGTTCACGTTCTATCATGATTTCAGGCACAAGCCGGCCGGCCGTCATGTGCTGAAGCTGTGCCGCGCGGAGGCCTGTCAGGCTGCGGGCGGCGATGCGCTGGCTGCGCGCGCGGAAGCGAGGCTCGGCGTTTCGCTTGGAAATACGACGGCCGATGATCGCGTGACGCTGGAGCCGATCTACTGTCTCGGCCTGTGCGCGACCGCGCCTTCCGCGATGCTCGACGGCCGCCTCATTGGCCGGCTCGACGAGAAGCGCCTCGATGCACTGGTTGCGGAGGCCCAGCGATGAGCATGCGTCTATTCGTCTCGCGTGATGCGGGTGCCGTGGCCGTTGGCGCCGACGAGGTTGCGCTGGCGCTGGAAGCGGCTGCAGCCAAGCGCGGCGTTGCCATCGAGATCGTCAGGACCGGCTCGCGCGGCCTATACTGGCTGGAGCCGCTGGTCGAGTTCGCGACGCCGCAGGGCCGGATCGCCTTCGGCCCCGTCACCGAGAGCGATGTGCCCTCGCTGCTCGACGCGCTCGCCAGCAACACGCCGCATCTGCTGCGGCTGGGCGCGACCGAAGAGATCCCCTGGCTGAAGCGCCAGACCCGCCTCACCTTCGCCCGCTGCGGCGTGATCGATCCGCGCTCGCTCGACGACTACCGCGCCCATGGCGGCTACAAGGGTTTTGAGCGCGCGCTGTCGCTCGGCCCCGATGCGATCCTCACCGAGGTCACTGCATCCGGCCTGCGCGGCCGCGGGGGCGCGGGCTTCCCGACCGGCATCAAGTGGAAGACGGTCGCGCAAACCAGCGCGAACCGCAAATTCATCGTCTGCAACGCCGACGAAGGCGACAGCGGCACCTTCGCCGACCGCATGATCATGGAAGGCGATCCCTTCCTGGTGATCGAGGGCATGACGACATCAGGCATCACCGTCGGCGCCACCAAGGGCTACATCTACATCCGCAGCGAATATCCGCACGCGGTCGAGGCGATGAATGCCGCCATCATTGCGGCGAGGCGCGGCGGCTATCTCGGCGACAAGATCGGCGGATCGACGTACAGCTTCGATATGGAAGTGCGCGTCGGTGCCGGCGCTTATGTGTGCGGCGAGGAGACCTCGCTGCTGGAGAGCCTCGAAGGCCGCCGCGGCCTGGTGCGCGCCAAGCCGCCGCTGCCCGCGCATCGCGGCCTGTTCGGCAAGCCGACCGTCATCAACAACGTGCTGTCGTTCGCGGCCATCCCCTTCATCCTTGCCGAAGGCGCCAAGGCCTATGCCGATTTCGGCATGGGCCGCTCGCGCGGCACGATGCCGATCCAGCTCGCCGGCAACATCCGTCATGGCGGCCTGTTCGAGACCGCGTTCGGCGTTACGCTCGGCGAGCTCGTGGACGACATCGGCGGCGGCACCTTCACGGGCCGCCCGGTTCGCGCGGTTCAGGTGGGCGGCCCCTTGGGCGCCTACTTCCCCCGCGCGCTGTTCGAAACCCCGTTCGACTACGAGGCCTTTGCCGCGCGCGACGGCCTGATCGGCCATGGCGGTATCGTCGTGTTCGACGACAGCGTCGACATGCGCAGGCAGGCGCGCTTCGCGATGGAATTCTGCGCCATCGAATCCTGCGGCAAGTGCACGCCCTGCCGGATCGGCTCGACCCGCGGCGTCGAGACCATCGAGAAAATCATCAACGGCGAGCGCGTCAGCGAAAACCTCGCGCTCGTCGAAGACCTCTGCAACACCATGAAATTCGGCTCGCTCTGCGCACTCGGCGGCTTCACGCCCTACCCCGTGCTCAGCGCATTGAAGCATTTCCGGGAGGATTTCATCCCGGCCCCGACCACGCTTCAGGCCGCGGAATAGGAGAACAACGATGTCTCTGATCGAAGAAATCGACTTCGGCACGCCGCGTTCGAAATCGGAAACGATGGTGACGCTGACCATCGACGGCAACGAGGTCACGGTGCCCGAGGGCACCTCGATCATGCGGGCCGCGATGGATGCCGGCCACCAGATCCCGAAGCTCTGCGCGACCGACATGGTCGACGCGTTCGGCTCCTGCCGGCTCTGCGTCGTCGAGATCGAGGGCCGCGCCGGCACGCCGGCCTCCTGCACCACGCCGGTGATGAACGGTCTCGTCGTGCACACCCAGAACGAGCGGCTGAAGAAGCTGCGCAAGGGCGTGATGGAGCTCTACATCTCCGACCATCCGCTCGACTGCCTCACCTGCGGCGCCAACGGCGACTGCGAGTTGCAGGACATGGCCGGCGCCGTCGGCCTGCGCGACGTGCGCTACGGCTATGAGGGCGAGAACCACGTCTTCGCAAAATCCCATGGCGAGATCAACGCCGCCTGGATGCCGAAGGACGAGTCCAACCCCTATTTTACCTATGATCCCTCCAAGTGCATCGTCTGCTCGCGCTGCGTCCGCGCCTGCGAGGAGGTGCAAGGGACCTTCGCGCTGACCATCTCGGGCCGCGGCTTCGACAGCCGCGTCTCGCCCGGCATGAGCGAGAGCTTCCTCGGCTCCGAATGCGTCTCCTGCGGCGCCTGCGTGCAGGCCTGCCCGACCGCGACGCTGACGGAGAAATCCGTGATCGAGATCGGCCAGCCCGAGCACTCCGTCGTCACCACCTGCGCCTATTGCGGCGTCGGCTGCACCTTCAAGGCCGAGATGCGCGGCGAGGAAGTCGTGCGCATGGTGCCCTACAAGGACGGCAAGGCCAATCGCGGCCATTCCTGCGTCAAGGGTCGCTTCGCCTGGGGCTACACCAACCACAAGGAACGCATCCTCAATCCGATGATCCGCGACCGGATCGAGGATCCCTGGCGCGAGGTGTCGTGGGATGAGGCGTTCTCGTTTGCCGCCGCGAAGATGCGCGGCATCCAGACAAAATACGGCCGCGACGCCATCGGCGGCATCACCTCCTCCCGCTGCACCAACGAAGAAACCTATCTGGTGCAGAAGCTGATCCGCGCCGGCTTCGGCAACAACAATGTCGACACCTGCGCTCGCGTCTGCCACTCGCCGACCGGCTATGGCCTGTCGCAGACCTTCGGCACCTCGGCCGGCACGCAGGATTTCGACTCGGTCGAAGATACCGACGTCGCCGTCATCATCGGCGCCAATCCGGCCTCGGCTCACCCGGTGTTCGCATCGCGGCTGAAGAAGCGGCTGCGCCAAGGCGCAAAACTGATCGTGATCGATCCGCGCCGCACCGAGATGGTGGAATCGCCGCACGTGAAGGCGCTGCATCTGCCGCTGATGCCCGGCACCAACGTCGCCGTCGTCACCGCGCTGGCGCATGTCATCGTCACCGAGGGACTCGCCGACGAAGCCTTTATCCGCGAGCGCTGCGACTGGAGCGAGTTCGAGGAATGGGCCGCCTTCGTCGCCCAGCCCAAGCACAGCCCGGAAGCGACCGCGATCCTGACCGGCGTCGATCCGAAGGATCTGCGCGAAGCGGCCCGCATCTACGCGACCGGCGGCAACGGCGCGATCTATTACGGCCTCGGCGTCACCGAGCACAGCCAGGGTTCGACCACGGTGATCGCGATCGCCAACCTCGCAATGGTCACGGGCAATATCGGCCGTCCCGGCGTCGGCGTGAACCCGCTGCGCGGCCAGAACAACGTGCAGGGCTCTTGCGACATGGGCTCGTTCCCGCACGAGCTGCCGGGCTATCGCCACATCTCGGGCGAGGCCGTGCGCGACCAGTTCGAGGCGCTGTGGAACGTCAAGCTCAACCCGGAGCCGGGCTTGCGCATTCCCAACATGTTCGACGCCGCGATCGAAGGCACGTTCATGGGCATCTACGTGCAGGGCGAGGACATCCTGCAATCCGATCCCAACACCAAGCATGTGGTGGCGGCGCTGTCGGCGATGGAATGCGTGATCGTTCACGACCTCTTCCTGAACGAGACCGCCAACTACGCCCATGTCTTCCTGCCCGGCTCGAGCTTCCTCGAGAAGGACGGCACCTTCACCAACGCCGAACGCCGCATCCAGCGCGTGCGCAAGGTGATGACGCCGAAGAACGGCATGGCCGACTGGGAGGTCACCATCGGCCTTGCCAAGGCGATGGGCTTCGAGATGAAGTACAGCCACCCGTCCGAGATCATGGACGAGATCGCGGCGCTGACGCCGACTTTCACCGGTGTTTCCTACGCCAAGCTCGACGAACTCGGCTCGGTGCAATGGCCCTGCAACGAGAAGGCGCCGGAGGGCACGCCGGTGATGCACATCGGCGGCTTCGTCCGCGGCAAGGGCAAGTTCATCGTCACCGAATATGTCGCGACCGACGAGCGCACCGGTCCCCGTTTCCCGCTGCTGCTCACCACGGGCCGCATCCTCAGCCAGTACAATGTCGGCGCGCAGACAAGGCGCACCGAGAACGTGGTCTGGCATGCCGAGGACCGGCTGGAGATCCATCCGCACGATGCCGAGCAGCGCGGCGTGCGCGACGGCGATTGGGTGCGGCTGAAGAGCCGCGCCGGCGAGACCACGCTGCGCGCGGAGATCACCGACCGCGTGTCGCCGGGCGTCGTCTACACCACCTTCCATCATCCGGACACACAGGCCAACGTGATCACGACCGAATATTCGGACTGGGCCACCAATTGTCCCGAATACAAGGTCACGGCGGTGCAGATCTCGCCGTCGAACGGTCCGTCCGACTGGCAGAAGTCCTATGACGAGCAGGCGCGGCATTCCCGCCGCATCGCGCCGGCCGAGGCTGCGGAGTAACGGCATGCACGTGCCGGTCCAGGCCATCGACCGCGAAATCTGGCGCGATGGTGTCGCGTCTGAAGGGACGCGGCTGATACCCGAGGAGACGCCGCTGGCGCTGACCTATAATGGCGGCACCTATGCCGTCATGATGGGGACGCCGCAGAACCTGGAAGATTTCGCCGTCGGCTTCAGCCTGGACGAAGGCATCATCAAATCGGTCGATGACATCAAGTCGCTCGAGGTGGTCCGCCTCGACGACGGCATCGAGCTGCGCATGTGGCTTGCGTCAGAGGATGGCGCGCGCATCAGCGAGCGCCGCCGCCACATCGCCGGCCCGACCGGCTGCGGTATTTGCGGCATCGATTCGATTGCGGAGGCAATTCGGCCCGCAGCCGTGGTGCCGCAAGGAACCAGCTTCACGCCGCAGCAAATCATGACCGCGATGCAGGCGATCGCGCCGCTGCAAGCGATCAACATGCAGACCCGCGCGGTCCATGCCGCCGCCTTCTGGTCGCCGTCGAGCGGCATTGCCGCTTTACGCGAAGACGTCGGCCGCCACAACGCGCTCGACAAGCTTGCCGGTTCGCTGGCGCGCAGCCGGACGAACGCAAGCGGCGGCATGGTGCTGCTGACCAGCCGCGTCTCGGTCGAGATGGTGCAGAAGACGGCCGCCATCGGCGCGCCGGTGCTGGTCGCGGTCTCCGCCCCCACCGCGCTCGCGGTCCGCACTGCGGAGGCCGCCGGCATCACGCTGATCGCGATTGCCCGCAGCGACGGGTTTGAAGTGTTCACGCACCAGGGCCGCGTCACGGCTCTTCGTGCCCGGGAGATCATCGATGTCGTCGCCTGACCGCCTCGTCTACATGGCCAACCAGATCGGCACGTTCTTCCGCAGCCAGGGCCACGACAAGGCCGTGCCGGGGATCGCCGATCACATCAAGAAATTCTGGGATCCCCGGATGAAGCGCGCAATCTTCGCGCATCTCGATGCAGGCGGCACGGGTCTGGAGCCGAACGTGCTCGAGGCCCTCACCTCGCTGAAGCAGAGCCTTCCAGCAGCGTCCTAAAGATACGCCGCACCTCGCTTTGCGTCTCCTTCACACGCGCCTCCAGCGACGAGAAGTCCGGCGCATCGCCAGCGCGTGCCATGACGCGCTGGAGGTCGGTGCCGGCGGTATCAGGCTTGAAGCCGTCGCTGACGCAGAGCCGCAGGATCTGCGTCAAATCGTGATAGAGCCTTGCTGCGGCACGCAGGATCTCCGCCTCCGACTGCGTGAGCACACCGAGCCTGGCGGCATTGTCCAGCACCTGAAGCGTGCTGACGTCGAGAATGTCAGGCTTGTGATGGGCATGCACGAGCTGAAGATATTGCGCGATGAAGTCGATGTCGATCATGCCACCGGCGGCATATTTGAGATCCCAATGGTCGCTCTCGCCCTTCTCCTGGGCGATCGCGCGCCGCATGTCGGCGACGTCGTTGCCGATGATGACGGGATCGCGGCGCCGGGTCAGGACGTCGCGGATGACGCGCCCGATCTGGTCGCCAAATTCAGGTGATGCCGACACCACGCGTGCGCGCGTCAGCGCCATGTGCTCCCAGGTCCAGGCCTCGTTGGCCTGATAATCCGCGAAGGAAACAAGGCTCGACGCGACCGGACCGGCGCGCCCCGACGGACGCAGCCGCATGTCGATCTCGTAGAGCACGCCGTAATTGGTGCGCGTCGTGAAGGCACTGATCAGGCGCTGGGTGAAGCGGGCGAAATAATGCGCGCCCTGGAGCGATTTCGCGCCGTCGGAGTCCGGATTCTCGCCGTCGAAATCGTAGAGCAGGATCAGATCGAGATCGGACGACGCCGTCATCTCGCGGCTGCCGAGCCGGCCCATCGCAATGATCGCGGTCTCCTGCCCCTTGATGCGGCCGTGCTGGGCGGCAAAACGATCGGCGACGAGACCGTGCACGGTGTGGACCACGCCTTCGGCGACGTCGGCAAAGGCCGTGCTCGCCTGTTGCGCCGACACCGTGCCCGAGAGGATGCGCGTGCCGATCAGGAACAGGCTCTCCTGCCCGAACAGGCGCAGGCGGTCCAAAAACTCCTCGTAGGAGGCCGCATCCTGCACCGTGGCCGCAAGCCGCGCCGACAATTCCTGCCTGTCAGGCATCGCGCCGAAGAAGCGCGGGTCGATCAGGCCGTCCATCAGTTGCGGCTGCCGCGCCAGCATCTCGCCGAGCCGGGGCGCCGCGCCCAGCACCAGCGCCACGAGTGCGACGAGGTCGCGGTTCTGGCCGAGCAGCGTGATCAACCGGCCGCCGCGCTGGAGCGCACCAAGGAAATGATCGAACGCGACGACAGCGCGATCCGGCCCCTCGGCATGCGCGAGACCGTCGATCAGGGCCGGCACGAATTCGATGAAGGCGCCTCGCGTCGCCTCATTGCGAAACACGCGATAATCGCCGGTGATCCAGTCGCGAACGGTCTGCGCCACGGCAGCCGGCTTTTTGAAGCCGAGAGCCGTCAGGTGCTGGAGCAGGCGCGGATCGTCGGGGCCGGCGCGATAGTCGATGGCGGGCAGACTTGCCGAGCCGGTCGGATCGTCGCCCTCGAACAGCTTTTCGTAGTGGCCTTGGACGATCCCGAGTTGCCGCAACAGATCGCGCGCAAACGCTTCGCGGTTTGGATAGCCGAAGAAGCGCGCGAAGCGCTCGACCGCATCCTTGTCGTCGGGCAACGCGTGGGTCTGCTCATCGGCGATCATCTGGAGACGATGCTCGACGCGGCGCAGGAATTCATACGCAATGGTCAGCTCGTCGCGTGCCGCGGACGTGATCCAGTTGCTGGAAGCCAGAATGTCGAGCGCGGCCAGCGTCGGCCGCACCCGCAATTCCGGATGCCGGCCGCCGGCGATCAGCTGCTGGGTCTGCGCGAAAAACTCGATCTCGCGGATGCCGCCGCGGCCGACCTTGACGTTGTGGCCTTCGACCGCGACCTCGCTCTGGCCGCGATAGGTCTGCATCTGCCGCTTCATGTCGTGGACGTCGGCGAGCGCTGCGAAGTCGAGATGCTTGCGCCAGACGAACGGCGCGATCTCGGCCAGCAGCGCCTCGCCCGCCCTCGCATCGCCGGCGCAGGCGCGCGCCTTGATCATCGCGGCGCGCTCCCAGGTGCGCCCTTCCCGTTCGTAGTAATGCAGCGCGGCGTCCCGCGAGATCGCAACTTGCGTCGAGGACGGATCGGGGCGCAGGCGCAGATCGACGCGGAAGACGTAACCGTCATAGGTGCGCTGCTGAAGGATGCGCGCCATCCCCTGCGTCACCCGGACGAAGAACGGTTGCGGCTCGATGTCGGGCGGCAGCGTCGTGTTATCAGGGTCGAAGAACACGATGAGATCGATGTCGCTGGAATAGTTCAGCTCGCCCGCGCCCATCTTGCCCATGGCGAGCACGATCAGGCCGCAGCCCTCTTCCGGCGCCTCGGGATTCGGCGGCAGGATCTTTCCGCGTGCGGCTTCCTGCCGCAGCAGGAACTGGAGCGCCGCCTGCACCGAGGAGACCGCGACGTCGGTCAGCGCCGCCGTCACCCGCATCACCGGCCAGACCCCGCCGATGTCGCACAGCGCGATCAGAAGCGCCGCCTCCGCCTTCATGCGGCGAAGCAGCCGCATCACCTCGGCCTCGTCGCCTGCAGCTAACACGGCGTCCCTCGCCTCGGCGATCAATGCGGCGAGATGCAGATCCGGGTCGCATTCGAGCAGCCGGATCAGGCGCAGCGCATCGGCGCGCACCAGATCGAACAGATAGGGCGAGAATTCAGCAATGCCGGCCAGGATATTCCGGGCGAACGGATGAGCCAGCAACGCTCCAAGACGGTTCGATTGTGCCGGCTCGAGCTCGGCCAGCCAATCGTCAAAACGTCGTTCGTCGGTGGCGGAAGCGGCAATATGGGGAGCCTCCGCGAAGCGCGCGGCCAGGCTCTCACCATGCTTGTCCGCGTTTCCCGGCGCGGAGTGGTTCATGCCACCTTCTGTGGCACATCCGGCATTGGAGGAGCAACCCTGTCGCCTGCGCGCGCCGGCAGCACCAGCGTGGCGACGAGACCCGGATGGGCATCACCCAGCCGCAATTCTCCGCCATGGAGCGTCGCAACCGCGGAGGCGAGGCTGAGGCCGAGGCCGGAGCCCGGCAGCGTACGGCTGGCTTCGAGGCGCACGAATCGCTCGATAGCATGCTTGCGGTCGGTTTCGGGGATGCCGGGTCCACGATCGGTGACGCTGAGCAACACCTGGTCGCCCTCGCGTCTCGCCTCGATGGTGATCTGCCTGGAGTCCATGCTGACCACGGTTCCCCCTGTTAGCGCGACCGGCTTGCCATATTTGATCGCGTTCTCGACCAGGTTGGCGAGCGCCTGGCTGATCAATTCGCGGTTGGCGTGAACCGGCGTCGGGTCGGCCTTCACCTTGAGCGTCATGCCGTCGTCCTCGGCCAGCGGCTCGTAGAGCTCGTGGATGCCGCCCGCGACATCGGCCGCGTCGAAATCATCCATGTTGCCGCGCGCCTGTCCGGACTCGGCGCGCGCGATCATCAGCAGCGCGTTGAAGGTGCGGATCAGGCCGTCGGATTCCTCGATGGTCCGCTCCAGCGCGGCACGGTAATCGGCCTCGCTGCCCGATTTCGCCAGCGCCTCCTCGGCGCGGTTGCGCAGGCGCGTCAGCGGCGTCTTGAGGTCGTGGGCGATGTTGTCGGAGACCTCCTTCAGCCCCGCCATCAGCGCCTCGATCCGCTCCAGCATGGCGTTGAGGTTTTCCGCAAGACGGTCGAGCTCGTCACCGCTGCGTCCCACCGGCAGGCGCCCGCTGAGATCACCGGTCATGATGCGCTGCGCGGTGCCGGTCATGGCGTCGATGCGCGTGAGCACGCGGCGCGCCACGAAGATGCCGCCGCCGAGGCCAAGCACCACGACGATCAGGACCGACCATTGCGCCGCCTTGGCGACGATGCCGAAGAGGCGCCGCCGCTCGGCGAGGTCGCGGCCGATCAGGAGCCGGAAGCCGTTTTCCAATTCGGTGACGCGCACCAGTGCGCGGTGGTCGCGGTCATCCGCGTCCTCGATCCGGCGATAGGCGGTCTCCGTCCAGCCAAACGTCGCCATCACGCCCGGCGCCAGCGAGCCGACATTGCCGGCGATCGCCTGCCCGGTCGGCGTGGTCACGAGGTAGAGGTTGGCGCCCGGCCGCAGCGCGCGGTATTCGATCGCGCGCACCAGGCGGACCAAGCCACCGCGCCCGTAGATCTCATTGATCTCCGAGGTCTCGGAATTGACCGTCTGCGTGATCTCTTCGGTGATCAGCCGCCGCGTATTCCAGGCGAAATAGCCGAGCAGCGACGCCGCGAAAATCGCGAACAAAAACAGGTAGACCAGCGTCAGCCGGAATGCCGTGGTGCGGACGAGTTTACCGAATGCCGTCACGGATCATGTATCCGGCGCCGCGGATCGTGTGCAGCAGCGGCCGCTCAAAACCCTTGTCGATCTTGGAGCGCAGCCGCGAAATGTGCACGTCGATCACGTTGGTCTGTGGATCGAAATGATAGTCCCAGACATTCTCCAGCAGCATGGTGCGCGTCACCACCTGGCCGGCGTGCTTCATCAAATATTCGAGCAGGCGGAACTCGCGCGGCTGGAGCGTCAGCTCGTCCTTGCCGCGGGCAACGCGATGGGAGAGCCGGTCGAGCTCGAGATCGCCGACCCGGTAGAGCGTGTCCTCCGCGGGTCCCCCGCGGCGGCGCGACAGCACCTCGACCCGGGCCAGCAGCTCGGCGAAGGAATAGGGCTTTGGCAGATAGTCGTCGCCGCCGGCGCGCAGGCCCTTGATGCGGTCGTCGACCTGGCCGAGCGCCGAGAGAATCAGCACCGGCGTCGTATCGTCCTTGTCGCGCAGCGCGCCGATCACCGACAGGCCGTCGCGCTTGGGCAGCATGCGGTCGACCACCAGCACGTCGTACTCGCCGTTCTCGGCCATGACGAGGCCCTCCTCGCCGTCGGCGGCGTGGTCGGCAACGTGTCCGACTTCGCGAAACGCCTTCACGAGGTAGTCGGCGGATTCGCGGTCGTCTTCAATGATGAGGAGGCGCATCGTGCGTTCGGCGGCGGTCAAGGGGGTCAACCTTCTCTGAACATGGCGCGGGCGGCAATCGCATGCAAGCCAAGCAAACGGGACTTGGGCGAAAACCTGGGTAGGCAAAAAGGTGGGCGGTGAAGCTGGGGGGACCTCACCGCCCTAGGCCTTCCGACGGAGGGGGGCGTATTCCACCGGAAGGTAGACTGGGGAAGCGAATTTACGCTGCTCCCCCGAAGGGCGTCGGCGGCGGGGGCGACTGATGCCGGCCGACACCCCTCATCTCGTAGGCCTCCTGGCGTTAGCCCTTGGCGATGGGCACGGCGACGAAGCGCGACTGGCCGCCGCTCTTGACGCGCATCAGGACGCTGTTCTTGTTGTCGGTCCGCGCCGTGCTGATGGCATCACGGACGTCGCCGGCGGTGGCCACGCTCTTGCCGCCGACTTCGAGGATCACGTCGCCTTCCTTGAAGCCGCGTTCGGCCGCGGCGCTCTTCGGATCGACTTCGGTGACGACGACGCCGTCCTTGCCGGCACCGGCGACGGAATTGGCAGGGGCCACGGTCATGCCGAGCTTCGGCACGTCGGTGCCCTTGCTCGCACCCTTGCCACTGTCAGTGTCGGTGTCGGCCTTGGCCTCCACCGTGTTCGGCAGCTGGCCCAGGGTGAGATTCACGACCTTGTCCTGGCCCTTGTGGAGCACGTTGAGCTTCACGGTCGCGCCGGGCGCCAGGCCGCCGATGGTGCGGGCGAGTTCACGGGCATCCTTGACGGATTCGCCGTTGACCGACGTGATCACGTCGCCGGATTCGATGCCGGCCTTGGCCGCCGGACCGTTCGCCTGCGGCTCTGCAACCAGCGCGCCTTCGGCCTTCTTCATGCCGAGGCTGTCGGCGATATCCGATGTCACCGGCTGAATCTGAACGCCGATCCAGCCGCGGCTGACCGAACCCTTGTCCTTGAGCTGGGCGACCACGCTCTTCACGGTGCTCGCGGGAATCGAGAACGCGATGCCGACGCTGCCGCCGGAGGGCGAGTAGATCGCCGTGTTGACGCCCATCACCTCGCCGTTGGTGTCGAACGCCGGACCGCCGGAATTGCCCTTGTTCACGGGCGCGTCGATCTGGATGAAATCGTCATAGGGACCGTTGCCGATGTCGCGGCCGCTGGCCGAGACGATGCCGGCCGTCACGGTGCCGCCGAGGCCGAAGGGATTGCCGACCGCGAGCACCCAATCGCCGATCCGCGGCTTGCCGTCGGCAAGCTTGGCGAACGGGAAGTTCGTGCCGCCCTCGACCTTGATCAGAGCGAGGTCGGTGCGCTGATCGGTGCCGATCACCTTGGCGGTGTAGGTCTTGCCGTCATCGGTCGTGACCTCGACCTTGTCGGCGCCGTCGACCACGTGGTTGTTGGTCACGGCAAAGCCGTCAGCCGAGATGAAGAAGCCGGAGCCCTGGCCCTGCACGACGCGGCCACGACCACCACCCTTCAGGCCCGGCATACCATCGGGACCGCCGAAGCGGCGGAAGAAGCGCTCCATCGGCGAGCCCGGCTGGAACGGCGACTGCGCGTCATCGCCGTCATCGTTGCTCGCGGTCTTTTCCTTGATGTTGACCTTCACCGAGATCACCGACGGCTTCACGCGCTCGACGATGTCGGCGAAGCCGATCGGACGCTCGACCTTGCGGACCTCGTTGTTGACCTGCGCATGTGCCGGGCTGGAGAACAAATCGGCCGGCGAGGTCGACGGGCTGAAGCCGTGGACGGCAATCCCGAGACCAGCGAGGACCGACGCCATCAGCGCGATCCTGCGGGCCGAGAAAATCGACCGGCGCGGCTGCCGGTAGGACGGAAGGTTCGAGAGGTCGATACGGTCGCTCATGCAGGGATCTCCAGGGCCTTGAATTCATTTTGGTGCCGGATGCCAGCACCTTGCGGACCTGAACATGGGGACTCGCGCCTTACCGTGCGCTGGCGGCGGGGTTAAACTTTTGTAATGAAGGGCGAAGCCGATGCGGCGGTTTAACGCAGGCCGAAAAGCGTGATCCGACAGGAACTTATGCAGGTTCCCGTGATCAGCAGGAAAGCTCCCTTTTCGTCGCTCTTATCTCGCTCGGTCATCGCGCTTCAAGCCCCTGCGCGCGACGCGACGTGATTAGCGCGAAGTGGCCTCGTCCGACATCAACGCGGCGAGCCGCGCTTCTTCCTCGGGCGTGAGCGGCGGAGCTGGTAGGTCTCCACCACTTCGTGCGCGACGCCGGAATTGGAGCCACAGCGCCAGACCGCCGCCGATCAGCAGCAGCGGTGCGAGCAGCCACAACGCCATGGTCTGCCGCTCGAAGCGCGGCTTGAGCAGCACGAACTCGCCATAGCGTGCGACCAGGAAATCGAGCACCTGCGAATTGCTGTCGCCGGCCGCGATGCGCTCGCGCACCAAAAGGCGCAGGTCGCGCGCGAGCGGCGCATCGGAATCGTCGATCGACTGGTTCTGGCAGACCATGCAGCGCAGCTCGCGCGACAGATCGCGCGCACGCGACTCCTTCACGGGATCGGACATGATCTCGTCGGGCTGCACGGCGTATGCCGCAGGCAAAGCCAGCAGCACGAGCGCGACGATCGCAGTCATCATCCGCCGCATCAAAATCACTCCGCCGGCTGGAGGCGCTGCTTGGCCCGCGCCGGCTTTGGCGCACCGACGCGCAGACGCCGATCGGACAGCGACAGCATGCCGCCGAACGCCATCAGCACCGGTCCCCACCAGATCATGAGCACCAGCGGCTTGTGATAGATGCGCACGGCGATCGAGCCCTCGGCGGTGGTGTCCCCGAGCGAGACATAGAGCTGGCTCGCACCGCGGGTCAGCAGCGCAGCCTCCGTGGTCGAGGAGCCCCGCGTGGTGAAGCTGCGCTTGGATGGCGTCATGACGCTGATCGCCTCGCCGTCGCGGCTGACGTTGAACTCGGCGATCATCTCGCGGAAGTTCGGGCCCTGGCGCGAAAACAGCCCGTCGAGCTTCAGATCATAGCCGGCGACATGGGCGACGTCGTTCTGCTTCATGGTCGCGATATATTCGCTGTTCCAGGTGGTTTCGCAGACGATGCCGATCAGCGCCACGCCGAGACCAGCATGCGCGAACGCCGTGCCCCAGGCCGAGCGCGGCAGGCCGCGCGCCCGGTGCAGCACTGTGGCGAATGGCAACCGCACGAGGCCGGTCCGCTCGACGATATCAGTGATGGCGCCGGCGATGACGAAGATGCCGAGCCCGATTGCGAGCGGCGCCAAGGTGCTGCCGCCACTCACCCAGCCCCAGACGATGGCGACGGCCACGAGGCCGGTAACACCGGCTGCGAGCAGCCTCTGCGTCACCCCGAGCAGATCGCCGCGCTTCCACGCCATCATCGGCCCGAACGGCACCGCGAGCAGCAAGATGGCAAACAGCGGGGCGAAGGTGAGATTGTAGAAGGGCGCGCCCACCGAAATCTTGAGGTCGAGCGCTTCCATCGCCAGCGGATAGAGGGTGCCGAACAGCACGACCGCGCAGGCCACGCTGAGCAGCAGATTGTTCAGCACCAGTGCGCCCTCGCGCGAGATCGGCGCGAACAGGCCGCCCTGCTTCAACGAGGTCGCGCGGCCCGCAAACAGCGACAGGCTGCCGCCGATGAACAGGCAGAGAATCAGCAGGATGAACACGCCGCGGGTCGGATCGGTGGCGAAGGCGTGCACGGAAGTGATGACGCCCGAGCGCACCAAAAAAGTGCCGAGCAGCGACAGCGAGAAGGTCAGGATCGACAACAAGATGGTCCAGACCTTCAGCGCGTTGCGCTTCTCCATCACCAGCGCCGAATGCAGCAGCGCGGTGCCGGCAAGCCACGGCATCAGCGAGGCGTTCTCGACCGGGTCCCAGAACCACCAGCCGCCCCAGCCGAGCTCGTAATAGGCCCAGTAGGAGCCCATGGCGATGCCGAGCGTGAGGAAGATCCAGGCGACCAATGTCCACGGCCGGACCCAGCGCGCCCAGGCCGCGTCGATGCGTCCCTCCAACAGCGCCGCGATGGCGAAGGAGAACGAAATCGAGAAGCCGACATAGCCGAGATAGAGCATCGGCGGATGCACGGCGAGACCGATATCCTGAAGCACCGGATTGAGATCGCGTCCTTCGATCGGCGGATTGACGATGCGCAGGAACGGGTTCGAGGTCATCAGGATGAAGAGATAGAAGGCGCTGGCGATCCAGGCCTGCACGGCCAGCACATGCGCGCGCAGCGACAGCGGCAGATTGTTGCCGAAGGCCGCGACCAAACCACCGAACAGCGCGAGGATCGACACCCACAGCAGCATCGAGCCTTCATGGTTTCCCCACACGCCGGTGATCTTGTAGATCAGCGGCTTCATCGAGTGGGAATTCTCGTAGACGTTGGCGACGGAGAAATCCGAGTTCACATGCAACGTCACCAGCGCGATGAATGACGCACCGACGAACAGCAGCTGTGCCAGCGCGGTGGAGCGCGCCACGTTCATCAGCGCGGCATCGTGCAGGCGCGCACCGATCAGCGGCACGATGGACTGGATCAGTGCCAGCGCGAGTGCCAGCACCAGCGCATAATGTCCGGCTTCCGCAATCACCGCACCGCTCCCTGCGAGTTGCCCTGCGCTGTCGTCGCCGCGGGCTTGACGCCATCGGACGCCTTGGCGCCGTAATCGTCCTTCCAGTGTCCCTGTTTCTTCAGGGCATCGGCGACGTCCTTGGGCATGTAGGTTTCGTCATGCTTGGCGAGCACGGTGTCCGCCTTGAACACACCGTTGGCATCGAGCGCGCCCTCGGCGACGACGCCCTGCCCTTCCCGGAACAGATCAGGCAAAATGCCCTTGAAAGCGACCGGAAGCTTTGCGCCGCCGTCGGCGACTTCGAATGTCACCGCGAGATTGTCACCGCGCTGGAGCGAGCCGGGCTGTACCAGTCCGCCGAGGCGAAACCGCTTGCCGGGCGCGACATGCTTCTCGGCAACCATCGTCGGGGTCGAGAAGAACACGATGGAGTCTCGAAGCGCGTTGAGCACCAGCGCGGCGGCAAGCGCGAGCACGGCGAGCGAGCCGCCGATGATGGTCATACGTCGCTGCTTGCGCGTCATGGCGTACCCGTTCCCTGCTCGTCTCGCCCTGAACTCATCATCCGTCGAGCCCGAGTGTCTTGAGGCCTTCGTTGAGCTGCTTCAGCCGCGCGGCGTCGTTGGCGACGGCCTGGCGGGCATCGCTCGATGCGCCGACCGCCTTGTCGCGATCGCCCATCACGAGATAGGCGCGCACCAGGCGCAGCCAACCCTCGACGTCGTCGCCGTTCTGCTTGAGGCGCGTGGCGAGACGCTCGACCATGCCGCGGACCATCGCGTTGCGATCGCCCGCGTTCATGTCCTTGGAGGCTGCGATGGTCTCGTCCGAGAGCGCCGGCATGGTGGCGCCGCCGCCGCCAACCCGCGCCAGCGAGGTCTGCACCAGCGGACGCCACGGCGCATCCGCCGGCGCCTTGGCCAGCAGCGCGCGCCAGATGTTGGCGGCATCGTCCTTGCGTCCGTCCTGCTCGGCGGCAAGGCCGAGGAAGTAGTTCGCCTTGGGATCGTCGGCGTTCAGCGCACGCGCGCGCTCGAACTCAGTCTTGGCTTCGGCAGTCACCACGCCGTTTGCGGCGGCCGCGATGGCTTCGCCGAGATCGGACCGGCGCTCCGGGCTCTCGCCGTTGTAGGTGATCGAATTGCGATAGGCACGCACCGCATCGTCGAAACGGCCGAGCCGCTCCAGCACCGGCGCCAGCACGTTCCAGCCGCGTCCGTCGGTCGGATTGTTTTCGAGATGTTGCTCGACCTGCACGACGAGGTTTTCGAGCGATTGCGCCATGCCGGAGCCGGACCCGCGCTCCCGCTGCGCCAGCGGAAAGTCGTGCAGCAGGGGCGAGCCGAGCGGCATGTAGATTCCGATCGCAACCAGCGGCAGGCCGACGAGGGCCAGCACGGCCGCCGCGCGGCGCCATTTGACGCTGGATTTCGGCTCCAAGGCAGGCTCGCTGGCGGCGGCGGCGGCGAGCAGCCTGCGGCTGATCTCCACGCGCGCGGCCTCGGCTTCAGGTGCGGCGATCAATCCTGCGGCGAGATCACGCTCGATCTCGGCCAGCTGATCCTTGTAGACCGCAACCTCGCTGCCTTGATTTTCCGCGCGCGCGCCGCGGCCGAGCGGCCAGAGCACGGCGAAAATCGCCGCGACCGTCATCAGCGCGAACACGAACCATAGCGTCATCTGGCAAGCTTCCGGCAGCGCGCGAGCCGCGCCCACAGGTGGCTTTACACCACGGCCCGACGATGCGGCAATTGACAATTGTCAATTCAGCGCGAGCGCACACAGTCCCGAAACGGTGAAAATCCAACGGCTTAGCCGATCTCGAAGTCCACGCTTTGAGCGGCGTCCTCGCCGTGCCCGTTGAAGGCCCTCAGGAAGTATGTTCCCGGCTCAATGGCCTCAGGCAATCTGATGCGCAACGCCCCCACGGGAACGGGCGAGGCCACCCTCGTGACGGTCTCAGGCAGCTGCCGACCGCTTGCCTTCTCGACCAGCACCACCTTCGCACCAATCATCAGCCTTTGATATTTGGCAACAATGACCCTGTTTTCAATTTCGATGGAGCTGATAATGGGTTTCATGCGCGCACAGATAGAAATTCCAAAAGCTTGCACGCCGACCGTAGGGCCCGCCACCGGCACCGTCAACCTCAAATTGTGATCGCAAAAATACGCGCCTGGATCAGCCTGCGCGCGACGATTTGCGCTCGCCGGTCGCTGCGTTCTCCGCGGCCCGGCTCATCAGCGAGGCATAATCGTCGCCGAACAATACCTGGCAGAAGCGAATCGCAGCCTGCACCTGCTGCTGCCTGTAGGTGCGCACCTTGTGATCGGCCGAGCGCAACGCCTGCACCAGCTGCTCGGTCGAGCGTTCGACATATTGCTGCAGGTCGGAATAGGTGCGCAGCGTCACCTCGTTGATCGCAAGCTCGCTGGCGTAATTGCGGCAGGTCGCGACGAAATCGATCAGCGCCGCGGTTTCCTCCACTTCGGTGCTGTCGATCCGCGCGCCCGGCGGAATGTCCTTCTCGGGGCGCTGGCGCAGGATGCGGCGAACGCGGCCGGGAACGCTGTCGATCTCCGACTGGAGCGCGTTCGAGATGTCGGCCCGAATTGAGGTCAACTGCTTGCCCCACGCGGAATCGTTGCGCAGGTCGAGTTCCGTGCGCAGGCCGCGCGCGCCGTCATGCAGCGCCTTGAGGTTGTCGGCGACGGTCTCGAACTGGCCGCGCTTGATATCCATGCGCAGGATCGCAGCGACACATGACAAATCGTGCAGGGCGATCGTGACCGCGACGCCATAGGGCGTGGCCGCGACGCGGATCTCGTCGTCGGAGGCGGCGATCTTGATGGCGAGGCGGATGATCTGCCACGGCGCGGTCATGCGCTGCACGACCGTCGACAGCGCGAAGGGCAGCATCTGCGGCGTCTGCAGAACGGGAATGTTGAGCGCAGTAGTCACCGAAGCGATCTGGGGATCGCCGAAGGTGCGCAGGAAGCGCGGCAGCTTCTCATTCAGGGTGGCGATGGCGTCGCGGACCGCGAGCACCGCGCCGACCGAATAGAGGTCCTCGATCACGTTGGGCGGGCCGACGCGGGCGAGCGCGCGCGACTTGTCGCCGCCGCCCGGTCCCGTCAGCGCGAAGATGGCATCCGCAGCCACCGCCTGGAGCTTTTGCGCGAGGGCCTCGACCTGCCCTCCACTGTCGGCCGCCGGCATGCGCGCCAGCGCCGTCTCGAATTCGTTCAGCTTGTCGGGGGCGCCATCACGGCCGAGCCATTGCCAGATCGGCGGGAGCGAGGAGCGCCGGATCTGTCCGGCCCGGATCGGGACGCCCGCCTCGACCAGGAAAGGTTCCAGCGCCTGGAACAGCAGCCGCGACAGGTCGTCGGTGCGCGGCGGCGGGGCCTCATCGGATTCCGTCTTGCGCACGATCTTGCGCAGCTGCTCGAGCACGAGGGTCGCCACAGCCGTGTCCTGGCCGCGTTCGAGCGCGCGCTCGAACTCCCGCATCAGCAGCGCCTGCGCCTGCGGCGGGAGCTGCGCGAGATATTCCCTCAGCCGCTCGATCGATGTCTGGCTCATGCGCCCGGGTAATGCACGGTAAAATGGCGGACATGGGATGCGTCCGGCGTAATCATAGGAGGCTGCGCCTTAAGAAGCCGTTGAGGACGTTGGCTCAAATGCCCGCCTTTTGCTCCGGATCGGCGCCCCGCAGACCAAATAACCCCTTGGGAACAGAGGATTATATTCCGGGAAGCATCAGTTCGGCGCGCAAGCCCCCGATCGGCGCGCCACTGAGCGAGAGGCTGCCACCATAGAGGGCGGCCAAGTCAGTCACGATGGACAGACCGAGCCCCGAGCCGGGCTTGGATTCGTCGAGGCGCTGGCCGCGCCGGGAGACCTGGGCGCGCTCGGCCTCCGACAGGCCACGGCCGTCGTCGTCCACGACGATCCGCAGCCGCGGGCCAGCCCCCGCCTGGCTCGGCGCCTCCGCCAAAACCTCGATGAAGACCCGCGACGCCGCCCATTTGCAGGCGTTGTCGACGAGATTGCCGACCATCTCCTCCAGGTCCTGCCGCTCGCCCCGGAATTTTGCCGACGGATCCGCCTTGGCCTCGACCATGATGCCGCGGCCGCGATGGATCTTCTCCATGGTCCGCCGCAGCGCCTCGATGGCGGGCGCCACTTCCGTCACGGTGCCAACGACCGAGACCCTGGCCGCGATGCGGGCGCGCTCCAGATGATGGGCGAGCTGGTTGCGCATCACGTCCGCCTGCTCCATCACCTTGGCCGCGAACGGATCGGCGGCATTCGCGCCGGCCTCGTTGACGATGACCGAGAGCGGCGTCTTGATCGCGTGGGCGAGATTGCCGACATGGGTGCGGGCGCGCTCGACGATCTCGCGATTGGCATCGATCAGCGCGTTGGTCTCGCGCGCCAGCGGCGCGATCTCGACCGGGAATTCGCCCTCGAGCCGCTCCGCCCGCCCGGAGCGGATGTCGGCGATCGATTCCGAGATGCGCTTGAGCGGCGCGAGGCCGAAGCGAACCTGGAACACCGTGGTCAGCAGCAGCACGATGCCGAGCGCGGTGAAGGTGCCCCCGAGGTAGTAGTCGAAGCTGCGCGTCTCGTCGAAAATCTCGGTGTCATCGCCGGCGACGCTGACGAGGAATTTGCCGTCGGCGCCGAGATCGACCGGACGCTCCACCATGCGCAAATTCTGGCCCTCGGGCCCGTCGACATAGGCGAGGCGAATGCCGGCAGCAGTGATCTCGGCGCCCTGCTCGTCCAGCTTCGGCAGCTTCTTGTCCCAGAGCGAACGCGAGGAGCGCACCTCCGGCTTTTCGGTGTCGGTGCGCGTGATCTGCCAGTACCAGCCGGACAGCGGCAGATCGAACAACGGCTCGCCGAGTGACTGGAACTGCCGATCCGGCGGCTCGTCGGGGGTCGCAACCTCGGCGATCAGGGTGCGGAGATAGAGATTGAGCCGGCGGTCGAAGGCGCGCTCGGTGGCGTTCTTGTAAACCGACGACAACACCACGCCGGTGATGGCCAGGATCACCACGAGCCACGCCGTCGCCGACAGGAACAGTCGGTTGGCAAGCGAGCTGGCGGGCATCGGAATGATCCCGGGGGCGCGAGGTGGCATGGCGTCGGCGGTCATGACGCGACCAAGGCCCGTGTCCGACCGCGCGTCAAGCCCAGATCACTTCAAGCCCCTTGTGGCGGCGGGGTCAGGAGATAGCCGAGCCCACGGACGGTCTGGATGATGTCGACGTCGAGCTTCTTGCGGATGCGGCCGACGAAGACCTCGATGGTGTTGGAGTCGCGGTCGAAGTCCTGGTCGTAGAGATGCTCAACTAGCTCGGTGCGGGACACGACACGCCCGGAATGGTGCATGAGGTAGGCCAGAAGCCGATATTCGTGCGAGGTCATCTTGATGGGATTGCCGGAGACGCTGACCCGGCCGGTCCTGGTGTCGAGGATAACCGGACCGCAGCTCAGCTCGCTCTGGGCATGGCCGGTGGAGCGGCGCAGCAGCGCGCGGATGCGCGCCAGCACCTCCTCCAGATGGAACGGCTTTGCGACGTAATCGTCGGCGCCGGCATCGAAGCCTTGCACCTTGTCGCTCCAGCGATCGCGTGCAGTGAGGATCAGGACCGGCATGGTGCGGCCGTTGCGGCGCCAGGCCTCCAGCACCGAGATGCCGTCCTTCTTGGGCAAGCCGATGTCGAGCACGACGGCGTCGTAGGGCTCGTTGTCACCGAGGAAGTGCCCCTCCTCTCCGTCGAAGGCGCGATCGACGACGTAACCGGCGTCGGTCAGCGCCTTGGTGAGCTGGCGATTGAGATCGGGGTCGTCCTCAACGACGAGCAGGCGCACGCTTCTCTCCAAAAATAGGCCGCATGAACACCGCCATAGATGAGCAATTCCGGCGTGAACTGAATATGAACGCGGGGAACTGGCTGCGTTACTTTTTGGTCATATACGATTTGTTCGCAGCCTGCGCGACTGCGCCCGCCAGGCCACCGGACGAGCCGGAGGCATGGCGGGCGCAATGTGCCGCGTTATGCGGCGAGTCGGAAGGTCCGCCCTTCCCGTCAATTCCGCCGTCAGGTCCGGAAGAACACGAACCAGATGACGGCGAGGATCAGGATCGCAAGCCCGGTCGAGATGGCAAGCAGCGCCAGCACCGAAGGTCCCGGCTCGCCCTGGCGCGCCTCGGTCGCAGTCTCGACGGTCTGATGTTGGTCTCGCGTGGATGCCATGGTGACCTCAATCTCTGGCTGTCGCGTCGGATGGCCGCGACCTCCTCGCGGCGTGATATCCCGTGGCAACGCGTGATCGGTTGCGATGTTCCGACCTTTTGCCATTCGCCCGGTGGCAACCACGCGCCCGGCGACCGGTTAACGCAGTTGCAAGATTCCGCCGGCCGCGGAGTATGATTCGGTGTTCCCCGATGGTATCCTCATAAGTCTGTCCCCGTTGCGTTTGGAGTAGCCCATGGCCCCCCGCGCCAATTGGAAGGGTTTTCTGCGTCTGTCGCTCGTGACCTGTCCGGTCGCGCTGTATCCGGCCACTTCGGATACCGAGAAGGTCTCGTTCAACCAGATCAACCGCAAGACCGGACACCGGATCAAGTACCTCAAGGTCGACGCCGAGACCGGTGACGAGGTGACCTCCGAGGACATCGTCAAGGGCTACAAGGTCGACACCGACACCTACATCGAGGTCACCAAGGACGAGCTCGACGACATCGCGCTCGACTCCACGCACACGATCGAGATCGACGAGTTCGTGCCGAAGACGGACATCGACAGCCGCTATCTGATCCGCCCCTACTACCTCGTGCCCGACGGCAAGGTCGGCCACGACGCCTTTGCGGTGATCCGCGAGACCATCCGCAGCATGGACAAGGTCGCGATCGGCCGCGTGGTGCTGACAAACCGCGAGCACATCATCGCGCTGGAACCGCTCGAGAGCGGCCTGATGGGTACGCTGCTGCGCTACCCTTACGAGGTCCGCAGCGAGAAGGACTATTTCGACGATATCCAGGACGTTAAGCTCACCAAGGACATGCTCGACCTCGCAAAACACATCGTCGAGAAGAAGTCCGGCGCATTCGAACCCGAGCTGTTCGAGGATCATTACGAGACCGCGCTGATCGATCTCATCAACAAGAAGCGCTCGGGCGCGCCGATCGCGGCGAAGGCGACGCCCAAGACCGGCGGCAACGTCATCAACCTGATGGACGCGCTGAAGAAGAGCATCGCGAACGAGAAGGACGCCGCGCCCGCAACGAAGGTCGTCAAGGAGACCGTCAAGGCCAAGAAGCCGAAGAAGCGCGTCGAGGGCCAGCGCGAGATGCTGCTGCCGATCTCCGGCAAGGGCGGCAAGGATGCTGCGGCGAAAGCAGCTCCCAAGGAAGCGACAAGGGAAACTGCGAAGAAGGCCGACAAGCCGGTGCGCGCGCCGGCGCGGGCGAAGAAGGCCGGCTAGCAGCGCACCTTTCGATCACGCCGTGATCTCTCCCCTCGCCGATCGGCCGGCCTGAGATGCCCTGGTCGGCGGCATTCGACGATCCCATTTCCTTAGCCAGCGGACGCAAGCTGCGGACGCTGCAAGAGGCGGCCGATCACATCATGCAGCTGCCCGAGGACGCGCAGCATGCGAGCCACTGGCAGACCGCGGTCGAGACCCTGATCAACGCGGCCGAGACGGGCGGCGGCTGGATGATGTTCGCCCACATCGCGATGCTGCGGGCACTCAACGCGGACGCGCGCCGCAAGTAGCCTCAACAATCCGTTAAAACGCACCATCGTTTTCGGCGCCCGCCTCGCGCCCGCGCGGCGCTACGTAATCCTACGGAAGACAAAATTAACCGTCGGTTCCCGTTGCGTGCAACAAGGTCGCGCCGTCGATTGAACCCAAGGTTTGCACACGGTGCAGCAGCGCGACGCCAGAAAGAACTATATCGGCCTCGTGAGCGACACGACCGAGGACAAGCACCTCGCCGACAGCGCGGCGCGGTCGCTGCCGCGCGGCATGCGCTATCTGGTCACCCGCCTCGCAGCCGTGCTGAAACGCCCGCGCAAGGCCGCGCCTGGACGCACGATCAAGCCTTGAGAGGGCAGCGTCAAATCCAGCCGAATTGGGTGACGAAACCTTAAGTCAACGAATGGCAACATATAAGGCCTGAGGTCGGGTCCGCCCCACCTGTACTTTGGCGCGTGCGCGCCCCCGAAAAGTTAGTGAATCAATTTACCATTCCGGAAACGGCACCAGCCTACGTTGGACGGATGAACAGGAGTTGACGATGGCTTTGCTCAGGTCATTTCTTGCCGATGAAAGTGCAGCCACCGCTATCGAGTATTGCCTGATCGCCGCCGGCGTTGCGCTCGCGATCGTCACCATCGTGAACAACACGGGCAGCGCCCTCCTCAACAACAAGTTCAACTCGATCGACGCCGCCACGAAGTAACCGGCACTCCCACCAAATCGCCATTGCGAGCGCAGCGAATTGTCCGCCGAAGCTTTAGCGAAGGCGGAAGCAATCCAGAATCCCTCCGCGGAAGGACTCTGGATTGCTTCGCTGCGCTCGCAATGACGGAGTGTGGAGAGACAGCGGGCCGCTCCAACGGCTCGCATTTCATTCGTGGACATACCCGTCGGGCAGCCCAAGGGAGCGTTGCCCGGATGGAGCGGAGCGAAATCCGGCAGTCGGCTCCCGCGGATGCAATCATCCCGGATTACGCTGAGCCTGTCATCGGCGGCGCTTTGCGCCGACCCGTTGGCTCGATCCGGGCTCCGGTGCTATCAATCGCTGGGCCACAGTTACTCAAGGGATGCGGATGAGAAGCGCGACGCTATTGGCTCTCAGTCTCATGGTTGTCGGCGTTTGGTCGCTGGACGGCGCGAGCGGGCAGACCGCGCCGCCGGTTTCGCTTGCCCCGCCCAATGCCTCTCCGCCGCATGCGAACGCCAAAAATTCGACAATTCCGTCGGCGTCCGGCAGAGAGACTTCGACACCCGTGCGGGGCGTGATTGCTCCGGCGCCGAATCCGGCCGCCGACTACGATGGCTTCAGCGCCACGGACGACAATGACACCCCAAGCCAAGTGACGCCGCCTGTGAGGTCACGCGCAGCAATGGGCGCCAAATCCAATCCGGATGCAGCCGGACAATCGCCGATCGATCAGGAAGACGAGGCGTTGCGACGAAAGCTGACGATCTGCAAGAACTGCAAATAGGCTCGCTGCCCGGATTGAACGTCCTCTTTCGGTAATCTGAGCGGAGCGCACCGCTTGCCGCAATTCCCGAGAAGACGATTCGACAATGGGGGCTCAGCCCAGCGGAGATGGAAAAGCTCAACGAATTGCGCCGGAATGCTTTGTCACTCGAATCCGAGGATTCTTTTCTGAGTGGCGAAATCGCGACTTTCGTGCGAGCGAACTATTCGACAGATAAGTCGCGCCCATCAGGCCGCGCTGGACGACCTCACGCAGTACGTTTACGCCATCGCAAACGTTCTCCAATGGCCGAACTGTCGATAGAGATTATTATGCTTCGCGCTTGGCGGTGCTGTGCGTCCCCATGAGGACGAACTGCTCCAAGGAGAATCTCAAGTTCGGACAATCTGCAAGCGCCGCGCCCGAAACGGGCAAATAGCGATGGAGCCCGCAGACGAATAAAAAGCGACGCGAAATCCACAATCACATAGGCAGACGCGATGACCGAAGGGTTTCGCCGGGGTTCGTGCCCATCGGGCATCGCGTTTCCGGATGCATAGCTGACCTACCATGACCGTCGCCTGCCCACGCTTTACCGTCCCCAAGATTCCTGATCCTCTCTCCCCCAACCAGCCGGGACCAACCGGCATCGCCTGAGGAGAGAGACGCCATGAAGCTCGGCACCGCCATTGCGGAAATCATGAAGCGCGAGGGGATCGAGATCCTCTGCGGTTATCCCGTCAACCACCTGATCGAGCATGCGGCGAAGGCCGAGATCCGCCCTGTGATGGTGCGGCAGGAGCGCGTCGGCGTGCACATGGCGGATGCGATCTCGCGGGTGACGTCGGGGCGCACGATCGGCGCATTCTGCATGCAGCACGGGCCCGGAGCGGAGAATGCAATGGGCGGCGTCGCGCAATGTTTTGGCGAATCCGTGCCCGTGCTGGTGCTGCCGATGGGCTATCAGCGCCGGCTCGCGCATATCGAGCCGAATTTCAATTCCAGCGAGGCGATGAAGCCGTTTTCGAAATCCTCCGAGCCGATCATCCTGGCCGCCGAGGTCACCAACATTTTTCGCCGCGCATTTACAAAACTGAAGAACGGGCGCGGCGGGCCCGTGATCGTCGAGATCCCCGCGGACATGTGGAACGAGGAGGTGCCGGAGCCGCTGAACTACACGCCGGTGCTGCGCACGCGCTACGGCGCCGACCCCGTGCATGTGAAGGAGGCGGCCAGCCTGCTCGTCAACGCCAAGCGGCCGGTGATCTATGCCGGCCAGGGCGCGCATTACGCGCAAGCTTGGCCGCAGCTGAAACAGCTGGCGGAGCGGCTCGCGATTCCCGTCACGACAAGTCTTGGCGGCAAATCGTCGTTTCCGGAAACGCATCCGCTCTCGCTCGGTTCCGGCGGGCTCGCGGTGCCGCGCGCGGTGCCGAAGTTTCTCGCCGAGGCCGACGTCATCTTCGGCATCGGCTGCTCCTTCACCGAGACCAGCTTTGGCATCGCGATGCCGAAGGGAAAAACCATCATCCATTCGACGCTCGACCCGAACCATCTTAACAAGGATGTCGAGGCGAAGATCGGCCTCGTCGGCGATGCCGGTCTCGTGCTCGATGCACTGCTGGAGGAGATCGGCAAGACGGTCACTGGGGATCGCGATGCCTCGGCGGTCTCAGCCGAGATCGCGGCCTCGCACAAGGAGTGGCTGGCGAAATGGATGCCGAAGCTCACCAGCAACGACGCGCCGCTCAGCCCCTATCGCGTGCTGTGGGACCTGCAGCACACCGTGGACGTCAACAACACGATTATCACCCATGATGCCGGCAGCCCGCGCGACCAGCTCTCGCCGTTCTGGAAGGCGGTAACACCGCTCTCCTATCTCGGCTGGGGCAAGACGACGCAGCTCGGCTACGGCCTGGGGCTCGCGATGGGCGCAAAACTCGCAAAGCCCGACAAGCTCTGCATCAACGTCTGGGGCGATGCCGCGATCGGCTTCACGGGCATGGATTTCGAGACGGCGGTGCGCGAGCGTATCCCGATCATGTCGATCCTCCTCAACAATTTTTCGATGGCGATCGAGTTGAAGGTCATGCCGATCTCGACCGAGAAATATCGCTCCACCGACATTTCCGGCGACTACGCCGCGATGGCGCGCGCCTTCGGCGGCTATGGCGAACGGGTGACCAGGCCGGAGGATATCATTCCCGCGATCAAGCGCGGCATCCAGAAGACGAAGGAAGGTGTGCCGGTGCTGCTGGAGTTCATCACCAGCAAGGAGACGGAGGTGTCGCGGCCGGGCACCTGAGCCGGTTTTCGGCGGCAAATCCACGGCCGCGGACGCTGGCTCCAGCTGCCGGAGATGTGATAATCCGGCTTGGTGCCGCGCATGTCGCGGCATCCAGCCGGATTGCGAATGACCAACCTTTCCAACGATGGCGCCGACGGGCTCGCGGCCGAGAATGCGCGGCTGCGCAGCGCGCTCGCGATGGCGCGCGATCGAGAGAACGCGAGCGCGGAGATCCTGCGCACCATCGCGGCCTCTCCTTCCGATGCGCGGCCGGTTTTCGCGGCGATCGCGTCCAGTTCGAAACACCTGCTGGGCGGCTTCTCCGCCACCGTGCTTCAGTTCATCGGCGAGGAGCTCCATCTCGTGGCGTTCACACCGACCAGCCCGGAAGCGGACGAAGGACTGAAAGCCTCGTTCCCACGCAAGATCGCGGACTTCCCGACCTTCGCGCTGGTGCGCGGCGGCGAGACGATCCAGTTCCCCGACAGCGAGGCTGCCGACGTCCCCGAGCTGAACCGGAATCTCGCGCGGCTGCGCGGCTTCCGCAGCGTGCTGTTCATGCCGCTGATGAACCGGGGAGCGCCGGTCGGCATGATCAGCGTCACGCGGGCCGAGCCCGGCGCGTTCGCAGCCGATCTCGTGCAGTTGCTCCAGACTTTTGCCGACCAGGCCGTGATCGCGATCGAGAATGCGCGCCTGTTCAACGAGACGCGCGAGGCGCTGGAGCGCCAGACCGCCACCGCCGACATCCTGAAGGTGATGGCCGCCACGCCGTCCGACGTGCAACCGGTGTTCGATGCCATCGCCGCCAATGCCAACCGGCTGATCGGGGGCTTCTCCACCGCAGTGTTGCGTTATATCGACGGCGCCGCACATCTTGTGGCCTTCACGCCGGGAGATCCCGCTGGCGACCGTGTGCTCCAGGCCTCGTTCCCGGTGCCGTTCGCGCAGTTCCCGGCCTACCAGCTCGTCGCCCATGGTGAATCGGCGCAGCTGCCTGACACCGAACTCGAGCCGGCCGCGCGCGACATCGCGCGTGCCCGAGGCTTTCGCAGCATGCTGTTCACCCCCCTGATGAGCGAGGGCGAGGCCAAAGGCGTCATCATCGCCACGCGGCGCGCGACCGGCAGCTTCGCCGAACATCATGTGCGGCTGTTGCAGACTTTTGCCGACCAGGCGGTGATCGCGGTCAAGAATGTCAGCCTGTTCAACACGACCAGGGAAGCGCTGGAGCGGCAGACCGCGACGGCCGATATCCTCAAGGTGATCGCGGCCTCGCCTGCGGACGTCACGCCGGTATTCCAGGCCATCTCCGACAGCGCCAAGGCGCTGGTCGGCGGACACTCCTCCACCGTCACCCGCGTCATCAACGGCATGCTGCATCTGGCGGCTTTCACCACCGACAACAAGGCGGGCAACGAGGAACTGCGCAGCTCCTTTCCAGCGCCGCTGGCGGCGTCCGGCATTCACAGCCGGGTCGCAACGACCGGTGAGTATGCCTTCCGCAGCGACATGCAGAACGAACCCGACCTGACGGAGGCCATGCGGGAACTGGCGCGGACGCGCGGCTATCGCAGCATCCTCGTGATCCCGATGCTGCGCGACGGCGTTGCGATCGGCACCATCGGGGTGACACGGCCCGAGGCCGGTCCCTTCCCGGAGAAGGCGATCAGCCTGCTCAAGACCTTTGCCGACCAGGCCGTGATCGCGATCGAGAACACGCGGCTATTCAACGAGGTGCAGGACCGCACGCGGGAGCTTGCCAAATCGCTCGACGATCTGCGCGCAGCGCAGGATCGTCTGGTGCAGACCGAGAAGCTCGCTTCGCTTGGCCAGCTCACCGCCGGCATCGCGCACGAGATCAAGAACCCGCTCAATTTCGTCAACAATTTTGCCGCGCTCTCGGCCGAGCTCACGGATGAGCTGAACGAGGTGCTTTCGCCTATTCCGCTCGCGGACGATGTCCGCAAGGAGGTCGACGAGCTGACCGAACTCCTGAAGGACAATCTCGGCAAGGTCGTGCAGCACGGCAGGCGCGCCGATTCCATCGTCAAGAATATGCTGCTGCACTCGCGGGAGGGCGGCGGCGAGCATCGGGAAAGCGACGTCAACGCGCTGGTCGAGGAAAGCCTCAGCCTCGCCTATCACGGCGCGCGCGCCGAGAAGCCGCAATTCGACGTGACACTCAAGCGCGAGCTCGATCCTTCGGCCGGGTCTGCCGAAGTGTTTCCGCAGGAGATCACCCGGGTGCTTCTGAACCTGATCTCGAACGGGTTTCATGCGGTGGCGAAACGCAAGGCGGACAATGGCTCCGGCGGTTACGAGCCGGTGGTGACAGCCACGACTCGCGACCGCGGCGACAGTATCGAGATCCGCATTCGCGACAACGGCACCGGCATTCCGGACGAGGTGAAGGCAAAAATGTTCAATCCGTTCTTCACCACCAAGCCGGCCGGCGAAGGCACCGGCCTCGGATTGTCGATGAGCCACGACATCGTAGTGAAGCAGCACGGCGGCACGATCGACGTCGCGACCGAGCCCGGCGCGTTCACGGAATTCACGATTCTGCTGCCGCGAAAGAGCAATTTTTCAGACAACAAAGGATAGCGTCGCTCGGAGGATTTCATGAAGCTGGTGCGGCTCATTCGGCAACAATTGCTCTCGCTGTCCGGCGTCGGCCTGATGCTGGGCGCGCTGTTCTTCGCAGCCGCACTGACGCCGACGCTGATCCCGCGAAGCTATCTCACGCAAGGCGCGCTCGCCGGCGCCTGCTTCGCGATCGGCTATCTCGCGGGCGTCCTGTGGCGCCGGCTCTGGCACTATCTCGAATTGCCCGAGCCGTCGGCGCGCGCGAGATCGATTGCGAACGCGCTGGTCGCGGCCGGCTGCCTGCTCGTCGTCATCGTCTTTCTGTGGCGTGCCGCCGAATGGCAGAACTCGATCCGCGCCGTCATGAAGATGGCGCCGGTCGAGAGCGCGCATCCGTTCAAGGTCTGCGCCATCGCCCTGGTCACATTCGTGGTGCTGCTGGTGCTGGCGCGGCTGTTCAAGCTTGTCGCCCGCTTCCTCGCCGCGTGCACGAGGCGGCTTATTCCGCAGAGACTCGCGAACGTCATCGGCGTGCTCATTGCAGCCCTGCTGTTCTGGTCGATTGCCAGCAATGTCCTGATCCGCGTCGCGTTTAACGCGCTCGATTCGTCCTTTCGCGAACTTGATGCCTTGCACGAGCCCGAGCGGCCGCAGCCGACCGATCCCGGTCGAACAGGAGGCGCGGCGTCACTGGTGAAGTGGCAGGAGCTCGGGCGTACCGGGCGCAGGTTCATTGCCTCAGGTCCGACCGCGACCGAGATCGGCGCCATCACGGGAAGGCCCGCGCGGGACCCCGTGCGTGTCTATGTCGGCCTCAACAGCGGCGACACAGTGCAAGCGCGCGCAAGGCTTGCGCTCGACGAGCTGAAGCGACAGCACGGTTTTGAACGCAAAGTCCTGATCGTGATCACGCCGACCGGTACCGGCTGGATCGATCCGGCCGCGATGGACAGCGTCGAATATCTCCACCATGGCGACGTCGCCAGCGTCGCGATGCAATACTCCTACCTCAACAGCCCGCTGTCGCTGCTGTTTCAACCCGAATACGGCGCGGACGCGGCACGCGCGCTGTTTGCGGAAATCTACGGCTACTGGACGACGCTGGCGAAGGACGAGCGGCCGAAGCTTTATTTGCATGGGCTCAGCCTCGGCGCCATGAACTCGGAAAAATCGGCGGAGTTGTTCGAGACGATCGGCGATCCCATCGCCGGCGCGGTGTGGAGCGGGGCACCGTTCGAGAGCCGCATCTGGCGCTGGGTCACCGCGAACCGCAATCCGGGCTCGCCGGCGTGGCTTCCGGAATTCCGCGACGGCCGCTTCGTGCGGTTCATGAACCAGAACGGACCGACGGTGCCGCGAGACGCACCCTGGGGCCCGATGCGAATCGTCTATCTGCAATATGCGAGCGACGCGATCACGTTCTTCAATTACCGGGATGCCTACCGGCGTCCGGCCTGGATGGAGGCGCCCCGCGGGCCGGATGTGTCGCCGGAGCTGCGATGGTATCCGATCGTCACCATGCTCCAGCTCGCCCTCGACATGGGGATGGCGAATGGCACGCCGATGGGCTTTGGCCATGTCTACGCACCCGAGCATTACGTCGATGCCTGGGTTGCCGTGACCGATGTCCGGGATTGGTCGACCGACGCGTTGGCGAAGCTTAAGGAGCAGCTGGCGGCGAAAGCGCGAACGACGGGCGCGGGCAATGCCGACGACGATCCTGACCGCGGCGGGTGAGGTGCCCTACTCCGCCATCTCCACCTGCTGCGTGACGGTCGGACCGGCCAGCGGCCGCTCCTCCATCATGGTCAGGCAGAGCGCGGCGGTGGTCATCAGCGCGGTGGCGGCGCCAAAGACATAGCGGAACGCGTGCCGCATGTCCTCAGTGGGAATGGCTGGAACGCCCGCGGCGTGATGCTCGCCGGCGAGCGGAATGTCCGCGCCAAGCGCGATCAGCAGGATGGCGGCGAAGGCCGCGACCGTGAACGAGGACATCAGCGAGCGGAAGAAATTCATCGCGCCGGTGATGGTGCCGACCTGCGGCCGCGCGACCGAATTTTGCAGCGAGACCACGCAGACCGGGAAGGTGGTGCCGAGGCCGAGCGCGAACGCCGCCATCAGCGTCAACAGGCCCCATAGCGGCAAGGTGGTGAGCGTCAGGCCGAGCGCGCAAATCGCCGCCCACGACGTGCCAATGATGGCGACGCGCTTGTAGTGCTTCGCACGCGCCATGGTGCGGCCGGCAATCGCCGCGCCGCAGGTCGAGACCGCTGCGAGCGGGATCAGCGCAAGGCCGGCCTCGCTGGCGCTGAGATGGTAGACCGACTCGTAATAAAGCGGCAGCTGCACGGTGAGGCCCGTGATCGCACCGAGGCCACAGCCGCCGGCCGTCAGCGCGAACGGCGCCACCGATCCCGTCAACAGCTTCAACGGCAGGAACGGCTCGTCGGCCCGCCGCGCGTGCCAGACGAAGCTGACCGCGAGTGCGACCGCGCCGCCGACCATCGCAAGCACCGTCGGCGAGAGCCATGGGAAGCGCGTGCCGCCCCAGGTCAGCACCAGCATGAAGACGACCGCAGACGCCATCAGCAACACGCCGCCGAGCCAGTCGACCTTGCGCTTGCGGTGGAACACCGGGATCTTTTTCATATTCGGCAGCAGCATCACGATGGCCGCGGCCGCGAGCGGCAGATTGATCCAGAAGATCATCGACCAGTGCAGATGCTCGGCGAAGACGCCGCCGATGACGGGGCCCAAAATGCCGCCGACCATCCAGACGCTGGAGAAATAGGCCTGGTACTGGCCGCGCTCACGCGGGCTCACGACGTCGGAGATCACGGTCTGCACGACCGGCATGATGCCGCCACCGCCAAGCCCCTGGAGGCCGCGCGCGAGGATCAGCATCGGCAGATTAGGCGCGATCGCGCACAGCACGGAGCCTGCGACGAACAGGCTGAGCGAGATGATGATCATGACGCGGCGACCGTAGATGTCGCTCAGCGTCCCGAACACCGGCGCGACCGCGGTCGACGCCAACAGATAGGCCGTGATGACCCAGGACAGGTTCGAGACGTCGTGGAACTGGCGCCCGATGGTCGGCAGCGCGGTCGCGACGATGGTCTGGTCGAGCGCTGCCAGGAACATCGTCAGCATCAGGCTGATGACGATGGTGCGGACTTCATCTGGAGAGAGCGGCGCCGGCGGCGCGATCGAAGGAGCGTCATCGACGCTCAAGACCTCGCTCGGAAGGCGGGACAGCTCTTCGGCGATATCGTCGGGCAACATTTGAATGTCGGCAGAACTGTTCTGCCGTTCGAACTTGTTCATCTCGATCGGAAGCCGTGAGGCGGCGCAATGCCGCGAAGGATTCGTTCTATGCAGCCAATGTAGACAGCAAAATTCTTCTCAGGCAGGCACCGCGGCGCATGGGAGCATCCCGCCGCCGGGTCATCCCGCAGACGTGATCCAGATCCGAAGGCGGATCAGTCCTTCGGGCGTCGCTTCAGGCGTGCCCGTTTCGGCAGCTGCGCGGGCCATTGCACGATGTGGTTCTCAAGCTCGTCGTCCGGGATCTCAACCTCACTGCCCTCGACCCGGCCGCGCACGGAGACGCCGGCCTCGTGCACGGTGTTCGGGTCGCCGGAGACCAGCGGATGCCACCAATAGAGGTCGCGGCCCTCAGCCACGAGCTTGTAGCCGCAGCTCGGCGGCAGCCAGTTCAGGGTGCGGACATTGGCCGGGGTCAGGCGGACGCAGTCCGGAACCTGGGCGGAACGATTCGGGTAGTCCTTGCAGCCGCAGGTCGCCCCATCGAGCAGCTTGCAGCCGACATGGGTGAAATAGATCTCGCCGGTATCCTCCTCCTCGAGCTTGTTCAGGCAGCAGCGGCCGCAGCCGTCGCACAGGCTTTCCCACTCGCCCTCCGACAGCTCTTCCAACGTCTTGGTTTTCCAGAAGAATCCTTCCTGGCCTGAAGGTCGTTTGGGAGCTGCGGTCATGCGCCTCAACAAAGGTTCGAAAGAGCTACGGTTGATCCCATCTAGGGCGTGGGACCATGACGCCGCAAGCAACGCTCCCGTGTGGCCCGTAATGAACCGGGGTTCAATTAGTCCTGTTGTTCAAAATCGCGAGCCTGACCATTGGTTTATAGCCCCCGCTCGGCTAGAAGGAACATAGAGTCCCCCTCGGACGCGAACCGGGCGCCTTGGGTTTGCCGCAACACTCCCGCAAGACGTCTCGATGCCGCCCGGCCGGGTGCTTGAACGCTGTCGAAGCGAGCCGCAAGGGTTCTAGGTGGTCCAGAACACACCATCCAATTGGAAGAGCCGCATCCGGAATTTCTTTCTGGATCTCGACGCGCGCATCGACTCCTCGCTGTTCTCCTCGGCCAAGGGCATCCGCGAGCTCTACGAGCGCTATTCGACTTTCATGGACCGGTTCTATGTCGGGCGCTGGAAGCGCTGGGTGTTCATCGAGCCGCTGTCGGAGGCAGCGACCATCGGCCTCGGCGGCCTGGTGCTGATGCTCACCCTCGCCATCCCCGCCTTCCGCGAGACCGCGGACGAGGACTGGCTGAAGAAGTCCGACCTCGCAGTGTCGTTCCTCGACCGCTACGGCAACCCGATCGGCAGCCGCGGCATCAAGCATAACGACTCCATCCCGCTGGAAGATTTTCCTGACGTGCTGATCAAGGCGACGCTCGCCACCGAAGACCGCCGCTTCTACGAGCATTTCGGCATCGACATCGCCGGCACCGCGCGCGCGCTCGTCACCAACGCGCAGGCCGGCGGCGTCCGCCAGGGCGGCTCCTCGATCACCCAGCAGCTCGCCAAGAACCTGTTTCTGAGCAACGAGCGCACCATCGAGCGCAAGGTCAACGAGGCCTTCCTCGCGGTCTGGCTGGAATGGCGCCTGACCAAGAACGAGATCCTCAAGCTGTATCTGGACCGCGCGTATATGGGCGGCGGCACCTTCGGCGTCGACGGCGCGGCGCATTTCTACTTCAACAAATCCGCGCGCGACGTGACGCTGTCGGAAGCCGCGATGCTCGCCGGCCTGTTCAAGGCGCCGACGAAATACGCACCCCACATCAACCTGCCCGCGGCCCGTGCCCGCGCCAACGTCGTGCTCGACAATCTCGTCGATGCCGGCTTCATGACTGAGGGCCAGGTGTTCGGCGCCCGCCGCAACCCGGCCTTCGCGGTCGACCGCCGCGACGAGGCCTCGCCGAACTATTATCTCGACTACGCCTTCGACGAGATGCGCAAGCTGGTCGACACCTTCCCGAAGTCGTACACCGAGCGCGTCTTCGTGGTGCGTCTTGCGATCGACGCCAACGTGCAGAAGGCCGCGGAAGACGCGATCGAGAACCAGCTGCGCCAGTTCGGCCGTGACTATCACGCGACGCAGGCCGCGACCGTGGTGTCCGATCTCGACGGCGGCGTCCGCGCCATGGTCGGCGGCCGCGATTATGGCGCCAGCCAGTTCAACCGCGCCGTCGACGCCTATCGTCAGCCCGGTTCGTCGTTCAAGCCTTACGTCTACACCACGGCCCTCCTCAACGGTTTCACACCGAACTCGATCGTGGTCGACGGCCCGGTCTGCATCGGCAATTGGTGTCCGCAGAACTATGGCCATTCCTATTCCGGCGCGGTGACGCTGACGCAGGCGATCACGCGCTCGATCAACGTCGTGCCGGTGAAACTGTCGATCGCGATCGGCCAGAAGGAACAGCCGAAGGCGCCCAACCCGGCCAAGATCGGCCGCGCCAAGATCGTCGAGGTCGCGCGCCGGTTCGGCCTCAAGGCGCCGCTCCCGGATACGCCGTCGCTGCCGATCGGCTCGGACGAAGTCACCGTGCTCGAACACGCCGTCGCCTACGCGACCTTCCCCAACCGCGGCAAATCGGTGACGCCACATTCGGTGCTGGAGGTGCGCACCGGCGCCGGCGATCTGGTCTGGCGCTGGGACCGCGACGGCCCGAAGCCGCGGCAGGCCATTCCTGCAAACATCGCCGCCGACATGGCGGGCATGATGAGCCACGTCGTCAGCGAAGGCACCGCGCGCCGCGCCGCGCTGGACGGCATTCCGACCGCGGGCAAGACCGGCACCACGAATGCTTATCGTGACGCCTGGTTCGTCGGCTACACCGGCAATTTCACCTGCGCGGTCTGGTACGGCAACGACGATTACTCGCCGACCAACCGCATGACCGGCGGCTCGCTGCCGGCGCAGACCTGGCACGACATCATGGTCGCGGCACATCAAGGCGTCGAGGTCCGGGAGATCCCCGGCATCGGCATGGGCCAGAAGCTGCCGCGCGAGCAGGTTGCGAACGCGCAGGCCAATGCGGCGCCAAAAGTGCTGGAGACCAAGCCCGGTCCGCCGCCGGTGCTGACCAAGCGCGGCGCCGACATTCTGGTGCGCGTCGAGAAGCTGCTCGACGACGCCGCCAAGACTGCGACCAAGGCGGCTGCCGACGACGGCAAGAACGCCAAGCCGGCCTCGGCGACCAGCGCGCTGGCCTTCCCGCAGAACTATGCGGCGGAAGAGAATGCGAACTCATCCACCCCGCGCAAGAACTGATCGAAACCCGTGCGTCTGATCCTGGTCACATTGACGGCCCTTCTGCTCGCGAGCGTGGTCGGCGTCGGCGCGACCTGGGTGACGACGACGCGCGGCACCGAGATCGGCGCGCTGACCATCGGCCCCTGGACCGCGCGGCCGCGCACCGGCACCGCCGACGTCGATCCCTATTCGCGCGCCACCATCGCGCGCAACGGCGAGCTGCCGATCGGCACCGGCGACGGCGTCGCCTTCACCGCGACCGCCGACGACAAGAAGAAGGCGCTCGACGGCCGCTGCGATATCGTCGTCTCCGGCGTGACGCCGCCGGCGCGGTTCTGGACGCTGACGCTGTATGACCGCAAGGGCCACCTCGTCGCCAATTCGCTTGCCCGCTACGGCTTCACCAGCCAGGAGATCGTGCGGCAGTCCGACGGCTCGTTCGAGATCCGCATCGCCTCGCGCTCGCGCGCAGGCAACTGGTTGCCGACCGGCGGCATCGAGCGCTACGCACTGATGCTGCGCCTCTACGACACCCCTGTCGGCGTTGCCACCCGCACCCAGCGCGATGCGCCGATGCCCACGATCAAGACGGTGGGCTGCTCATGATCCGCCTTCTCTTCACCATCGTCGCGGGCGTGGTGCTGGGACTCGTGGTCCATCTCGTCAGCGTGCTGGCGCTGCCGCGGATCGCGACGCAGGATGCCTACTCACGGCTGACGCCGATGACCAAGCTCAACGGCGTGACGCAGTTGCCCCTCGCCGATCCCAACACCTCGCCGATGCCGTTCATGGATCCCGCCTTTGCCCTGGCGATCTGCCGCTACGACCTCACAAGCGGGCCGATCAAGCTCACCGTGCCGGTGAGCCAGGCCTACACGTCAGTGTCGTTCTACACCCGCAACGAGATCGCCTATTACGCCATCAACGACCGCTCCGCCGGCAAGAAGGTGATCGAGCTCGACCTGATGACGGAAGCGCAGCACAATGAGCTACCCGAGGACGAAGAGATCACCGCGGCCGACCGCCTGATCATCGATTCCCCGACCGCGACAGGCCTGATCGTGATGAAGGCGCTCGCCGCCGAGCCCGGCCTGATGCCGCAGGCGCAAGGCTCGCTGGCGGCAGCGAGTTGCGGGCCGCAGACCGAGCAGCCCGCCAAGGCCGAAGCGCCGCGCGGACGGCGCTGACGCGCGGGCGTTTCGGCACGCTCAAAACAAAAATGCGAAAACAACCCCATGCACAGTAGCGGGGGCATTGAAATCATTCGCTGTTTTAAGTTCGTGCCAAACGCGCTTCGCGGACGGGCGCACCCGTGCCGGAGCGCCGCGATGTTGCGCTTTGACACGTCGGGCAAAACACTGGCATACTGGCATCATCGAGAATTCGTCAAACCCGCACAGAGCAATCCAACGCGGGTTTTTTCATGCCGGGGCAAGCTCGCTCACGATAGTTGTTTCCTCGGCTGAGCCATCCGCGCCCACAGCAGCGCGAACGGACCCAGCGCGATCCCTATTGCGAGAACGATGAACGCCAGCAGCCAGCCGGTCGCGCTCTGCGGGCCGCCGGCCATGTCGAGCGCAGCGCCGGTCCCCCACGCGCCGAGTGCCGACAGGCCGAAACCGATCGTCGAATGCAAAGCCAGTGTCGCGCCGCGATGTTCGGATACAGCGGCGGCCGACATGCCAGCGGTCAACGCACCTGAATCGGCCGGGACAGTCAGGCCATAGACGAGCAGCAGCAGCGCGAGCACCCATGCCGGGGCCGTGGCGTTGAGCCCGATGACCAGCGCGACGCAGGCGGATGTGATCATCACAATCGTGATCGCCCGATGGCGGCCGAATTTCAGCGCGGCCTCGTTGCCGAGAATGCTTGCCGGCATCGAGATCACCGCAAAGCAGAAGCTCAGCACCACTGGGCTCAGCCACGACGGCGCGCCCTGATGCGCGACAACGAAGGTCCAGAACCCGACCAGCCAGGTGCGGATGCCGTAGAGCTCGAAGCAGTGGGCACCGTAGCCGAGGATGTATCCGAGCGCCTCGCGATTGGCGAAGACGGGCGCGAAGTTGAGGAGACGCCCCGCCTTCGGCGCGGGCCGATGCTCCTGCATCAGAAGACATGCAACGACCATTGCGATGGGACCGAAGCCGGTGACGAGGAAAGCGGTTCGCCATCCCCAGCGGTCAGCGATCACCTGCGCCACCAGGAACGAGAGGCCGACGCCGACAGAAAAGCTTGACGTGTACATCGTGACGGCCCGTGAGGTATCGCCGGCGGGAAGCCGGTCCGTCAGCGCTTTCAGGCCCGGCATGTAGGCGCCGGCAAATCCAAGCCCTGCAAGGGCCCAGATCGCGGTCGCAGACCAAAACCCTTGCGCGAAGATTCCGAATGCTACGGTCGCCAGCCCGCTGACGATCGAACCCCAGAGCAAGACGAGCCGCGCATCGATGCGGTCGGTCAACGTCGTCAGCACGGGCACGGCGAGCATGTAGCCGAACGCATACCCGCTTGCCATCAAGCCACCTTCGGCGGCGGAGAGTCCCCATTCCGGCATCAAATGCTGCGCCAGGTTTGCGGACAAGGTGACATGCGGCAGGAGGTTGCCGACCTGGCCGAGGCACATCACCGCAATCAGGGATCGGCCGCCGAGCTTACGAATTTTGTTCTCCCACCTGAAGCGGCTTCGATGTTGTCTGCTCCGTGCGAAGCAGCAGAAGCGCAAAGAAGGCCGAGACCGAGACCAGCGCGCTGAGCCACAGCGCGCCGCTGCCGATGTGCTCCACCATCAGGCCCAGTGCGAGCGGCGCGGCGGCACCGGTCAGTCTGGAAGGCAGCGAGATCATACCGACGCGCTTGCCGAATCCAGCCGGCCCAAACAGCGCCAAGGGGAGCGTCCCGCGGGCAATGGTGATGATGCCGTTGCCTGCTCCATACAGCACCGTGAAGGTCGTCGCGAGCAATGGTCCGCCCGCGACGAGTGCAACGACACCGATCGGATTCATCAGCATGGCCAGCCTCGCCGAGAGCAGCGGATGAAACCGGGTGAGCCATCCTGCTTCCAGAAGGCGCGCGCCGACCTGCGCAGGCCCAACCAACGCGCCCGCGAGCAAGGCCTGAGGCGGCGTCGCGCCGAACGCAACCAGCATGGTCGGCAGGATGGCCGAGATTCCCGAGCTGACGAAGCTTGCTGCCGCGAACATGTAGGCCAGCAGCACCATCGCGAAGGTCTCGCTCTGACGTCCGGATTGCCGGCTCACGCTCGTGCCCGGTCGCGGCTGCTGGTCCAATGGGACGGCGCGCGGCAGCGAGAGATTGAGTGGCAACGCGAGAGCAAGATGGATCGCCGCCCAGACCTGACAGGCCACACGCCAGCCGTACTCGGAATCCAGCCAGGTCGTGAGCGGCCAGCCGAGCGTGCTGGCGAAGCCGGCGATCAGGGTGATGCCGGTGATGGTTCGCCGCGCATGGGTGCCATAGATGCGCGCAAGCGTCGCGAAGGCCGCCTCATAAAGACCCATGCCCATGCCGATCCCGAGCAACGCCCAGGCCGCGGCCAGCACTGCCACGCCATGAGCGACGGACAGCAGGAGCAAGCCTGCCACGAACACGAGGTTCGATATGGCTAGCAGGCTGCGCCCCCCGAACGTATCGATGGCATGCCCCACACGCGGGCCGAGCAAACCAGAGAGGACGAGCGCTCCCGATAGCGCGCCGAAAACGTAAGTCGGCGCAAGACCGAGATCGCGCGCAATCGGCGCGGCCAGGATGGCTGGAAGATAGTAGCTCGACGCCCACGCAACGGTTTGCGAAGTGCCGAGCGCGAGCACGGTGGCGAGCGGACCTCGGGCCTGCCCCGCAGGGACCTCCGTCATGAACAGCCGCACCCCGCAGCGCCAGCCTTCTTTGCCGATTCATCGGCGGCACAGCAGGCTGACGCCTCCTCCTTCGCCGGACCGCCGCAGCAACCTGTTGCGCTGGCTGTTTCGACACCGCCGCGCGTGCACACGCCGGTCTCCGGCAGTACAAGCTCCACCCTCGCCGCGGCTTCCTTGTCACCGGCGAGATCCGCGGCAATCGAGCGTACCTGCTCATAACCCGTCATCATGAGGAAGGTCGGAGCGCGGCCGTACGACTTCATGCCGGCCATGTAGAAACCTGCTTCATCATGCGCGAGCTCGCGCGCGCCGTGCGGGCGTACGGTGCCGCAGCTATGCTCGTTGGGATCAATCAGCGGCGCCAGGGCGACCGGTGCTTCGATGGCGGGATCGAGCCGCAAACGCAACTCAGACAGGAACGAGAGGTCGGGACGGAAACCTGTCGACACGATCAGCTCGTCCACGACCACATTTCGCCCACCGCAACAGGACCCTGCCGCGATCTTGAGGCGGCCATCGGAGTCCGACAGGTGCGTGACGCCGAATTCAGTTTCGACCTTGATCTTCCCGGAGGCAACAAGCGCAGCGAAGGCGCTGCCAAGCTCACCACGAGCAGCGAGTTTATCGTTGCGGCCGCCGCCAAACGCTTTTGCGGGGTCGGCACCACGCAATAGCCAGACCGGTTGGGTGCCGGGCACCTCGTCGGCGAGATGCACGAGATCAATGAGCGTACCAACCGCGGAGTGGCCCGCGCCCAGGACGGCAACCGCCTTGCCAGCATACCGGGAGCGGCCGGCGCCCCGCACATCCGGCATGCCATAGGCGATACGGTCGCCGCACTCGGGCTCACCGATGGTGGGCAAACCGTTGCCGCCGGCCGGATTGGGGGAGAACCATGTGCCCGACGTATCGATCACGGCATCTGCACGCAGAACCTCGGGCCCCTTGCCGTTCTGGTAGCGGATTTCGAAAGGCGCCTGCTCCCGGCCCTTGGTTTTCGCCTTGTCGAAGCCGACACGGCTGATGGCCGCGACGCGGCTGGACGTCCGGATCACCTCGCGCAACGGCGTTCGCGTCGCAAGCGGCATCAAATATCGATCGAGCAGCTCGCCGCCGGTCGGATAGGACTGAGGATCCGGCGAATTCCACCCCGTCGGCGCGAGCAGGCGCGCGGCGGCCTTGTCGACATTGTACTCCCATGGCGAGAACAGCTGGACGTGGCTCCACTGGCGAACCGCATGTCCCGCCTCGGAGCCGGCCTCCAGAACGATGGGTGACATGCCGCGTTCGAGCACATGCGCGGCCGCTGCGAGGCCGACCGGCCCCGCCCCGATGACGGCAACCGTTTTTCCGTCGCTCATTCCACTACTCCCGTCATTCTAGAATCATCGAACAAGTTAGCCAAAAAAATCAGGCCGCCGTCTTGGCATCCTTGCATTCGGCTTCATCCGCACAGCACTCCGACACCAGGAAATCCACCAGGCCGCGCATCGAGTCGTAGTTTGCATGGCAGACCAGGGTGGTGGATTCGCGGACCTGACTGATGAGTCCGACCGCGACCAGAGACTTGATGTGATGGGACAGCGTCGATGCGGGAATCTTCAGCTTTTCCTGTAGGCGGCCGACGGACATGCCTGGCTGTCCAGCCCGGACCAGTGCGCGGTAAATCTGAAGCCTCGTGCGGTTACCCAAGGCTTCCAAGCGTCCTGCTGCGTCGTCGATCTTCATAGCGGGTACAGTGCACCAGTTCGCCCCCGCCGTCAACCGTATTTCTAGAATATTGGAATTATGGTCCCCTCAAGCTGATCTCAGCAGCACCTTCCGTTCTGCTGGATCGGTGGACGGGGAACCGATCCGTACGAACAGTAGAGGCAGCAATCGCCGCTCTTGGGCTTGAGCCGAGTGCCGCATCCCTTGCAATCGTAGAAGAACTGACAGGCGTCAGTCGGCATGATTTCGGCTGACGCGTGACGACAGACTGGATACGAAATAACCGATTGCATTTGCATCGCCGGCCCTCCTCGATCGTAAGACATGGCACATTCCAAACGCGGCCGGTCGGGCAAACTCAATTGACGCTCCGCCGTGATTTCGATAAATCTGGATGTATGGAAACTGAAGAAGCTATCCTTGCGCTCGCCGCCCTCTCCCAATTGACCCGCCTGGAGGCCTTCCGGACGCTGGTCAAGCACGAGCCCGATGGCCTGGCAGCCGGCGACCTCGCACGGCTGTTGGAAGTCCCGTCGAATACGCTTTCGGCCCATCTGTCGATCCTGACGCGCGCGCGTTTGGTGACATCCGAGCGGCGCAGCCGTTCGATCGTCTACCGCGCCAACCTCGCCGAATTCCGGGACATCGCGGTCTTCCTGCTTCGGGATTGCTGCGGCGGGCGACCGGAGGTTTGCGAGCCGGTCGTCGACAGCCTCCAAAGCTGCCGCTCGCCAAAACGAAAGGAGCGAAGCCGTGCCCGATCGCATGTTTAACGTCTTGTTCCTGTGTACCGGCAACTCGGCGCGGTCGATTCTCGCAGAGTCGATCCTCCGGAAGGACGGCGCCGGCCGCTTTCAGTCCTTTTCGGCGGGCAGCGCGCCAAAAGGCGCGGTGCACCCGCTGGCGTTGCGCACGCTCGAAACCATGGACTACCCAATCGACGGAATGCGCTCCAAGAGTTGGATGGAGTCGCCCCTCCCCTCGATGCGCCAGTGATGGATTTCGTCTTCACCGTCTGTGACAACGCCGCAGGTGAGGCCTGCCCTCTTTGGCCGGGACAGCCGATGACCGCGCACTGGGGCATTGAGGACCCCGCCGCGGTGGAAGGCACAGAAATGGAAAGGCAGGCGGCGTTCAACGCCGCGTTCCGCTATCTCAAGAATCGGATCGGGACCTTCGTAAGCCTCCCCCTGCGGAGCATCGACAAGCTCTCGCTTGGCACCAAGTTGCGCGAAATCGGCCGCTCCGAAGGCGCAACTCGTCCAGCGCCGAAGGCCGGCTGATGGATAGTTTCGACCTCTCGCGGCGCCTCGTGGCCGAAGCGCTCGGCACCGGCATTCTCGTCGCCACCGTGGTCGGCTCCGGCATCATGGCCGAAACGCTGACCAAGGACGTCGCGCTTGCGCTTCTGTGCAATACCTTGCCAACCGGAGCCATTCTCGTTGTCCTGATCACCGTACTCGGTCCGATCTCCGGCGCGCATTTCAATCCGGCAGTCACGCTGGTGTTCACCGGCAGGCGCGAGTTGCCGGTGAGTGAGGCTGGGCTTTACATTCTCGCGCAGATCGCCGGTGGCGCCATCGGAACGATGGTCGCGCATCTGATGTTTGCGCTTCCGTTGATCGACCTGTCGATGAAGGTCCGGACCGGCGGAGCGCAGTGGTTCGCGGAAGCGGTGGCCGCCTTCGGACTGGTCGCCACCATCCTCGCCGGCATCCGCTTCCAGCGCGCAGCCGTTCCCTGGCTGGTCGGCCTCTACATCACCGCCGCGTATTGGTTCACCGCATCGACGTCGTTTGCAAATCCGGCGGTGGCCATCGCGCGTTCGCTGACGAACAGTTTTTCCGGCATTCGGCCGTCTGACCTTCCCGGGTTCATTCTCGCAGAACTCTGCGGGGCGGTCGCCGGCATGCTGCTGATGAATTGGCTGCTCGGGCGCGCCGCTGGACGGAGCCCGATTGCCGTTGTGGAGACCCGATCATGAGCGTCACGATCTATCACAATCCCGACTGCGGAACCTCGCGCAACACGCTCGCCATGATCCGGCAGAGCGGCGTCGAGCCCATCGTGATCGAATACATCAAGACGCCGCCGTCACGTGAGACGCTGAAGCAATTGATTGGCGCGATGGGACTTTCGGTCCGCGCAGTGCTGCGCGAGAAAGGCACGCCTTACAAGGAGCTCGGCCTCGCCGACCCCAGATGGACGGACGACGAACTGCTCGACTTCATGATGGCGCATCCCATTCTCATCAACCGTCCGATCGTGGTGACCGCAAAAGGCACGCGACTGTGCCGGCCCTCCGAGGCCGTCGTCGATCTCCTGGACAATCCCGTCGGCCGGTTTGTGAAGGAGGACGGCGAGGTGGTCGAAGCACGATAGGCTTTCACATCGTCCGGCTTCAGACCGACACATGGACAGTGTCAAATACAGCCTTGAAACGTCAGGGCGATCTCACGTAAAGTGGCCGGCACGGGGACGAAGCAGACTCCCCGTGAGACTTCGGTCCAAGCTCTGCGCAGCACGCCACTCGTGGAGCTTGCGCATGGACACCGAACGAAACCCTTCTCGCCAATATTCGATCGCCATCCTTTCACGCGGGGACGCTGCCGCACGCCGCGACGCGACGGCGCAGAACAGCCGCTTCGTCCGCGTCTTCGAGGCACTCGCCGCTGTCGGCATCGAAGCCCGGCCGGTGATCTACGACGAAGCCTTCGCCGACGCCGCGCGCGATCAATTGCTCGCCGCCGACGGCGTGCTCGTGTGGGTCGATCCGATCCATCAGGGCAAGACGCGCGCCGAGCTCGATCCCCTGCTTCGCGAAATTGCGGCACAGGGACCATGGGTGAGCGCGCATCCCAACATCATCCTGAAGATGGGCGTCAAGGAGGTGCTGTACCGAACTCGTCATCTGGGCTGGGGTACGGATACCCATCGCTATGACACCGCTGCGGCGTTCCTCGCCGAATTTCCGTCACGCCTTCAAACGAACGGCCCGCGCGTGCTGAAGCAAAATCGCGGCAACGGAGGTCAGGGCGTCTGGAAGGTCGAGGCGCTGCCAAACACGGACTCCATCGTTCGGGTGCTCCACGCGCAACGCGGCAGCATGCCCGAAGACGTGCCGCTCGAAGCCTTCATCGCGCGATGTGAACCGTATTTCGGCTGGGGCGGCTGCATCATCGACCAGATTTTTCAACCCCGCCTGCCCGACGGCATGATCCGCTGCTACATGAGCGGAACCAGGGTCGCGGGCTTTGGACAGCAGCGGATCAAGGCCTTGATCCCGCCGCCGCCGGAAGGCCCTGATGCCCCTGAGGCTCAACCGGGCCTGCGGATCATGCACGGTCCCGATGTGCCGCAACTCCAGTCGCTGCGAAGGTCGATGGAGGAGGAATGGACGCCGGGCATGATGGAGATACTGGGTATCGATGAGGCGTCGCTGCCCGTCATCTGGGACGCGGACTTCCTCTACGGCCCGAAAGACGCGGCCGGCGCCGACACGTACGTCTTGTGCGAAATCAACGCCAGTTCCTGCTTCGCGATCCCCGACGAAGCCCCGGCGGCGATCGCGCGGACGGTGAAGCTTCGGCTGCTACAATCGAAAGACGGCACTTTCACCAGATAGGAACTCGCTCCAGCGGCTCTTTCCTGACGGCGGGAGCAGACGCTTCCAACGCCTGGCTTGCGTCATGACAACGCCTGTCGCGTTCCGCGATTGGTATGAGTTACTCACGTCCATCGGACGAAAACGTCGTCAGGACGTTTTAGCCCGCGCATTCGCGCAGCAAGGTTGTGATTTTCGCGTCGAGATTTCGGGCGACGGCAAGGGCCTCCGAACTGCCATAATGTCGCAGAAAGCTCTCCATCTTGTCATAAGAGACGTGCACGCCATCGCGACGCTCATCGATGAGCACTGTGACTGGAGCATAAGATCCAGCATCGGGCACGTGCTTGACCATTTCTTTCATGATGAGTGGATTGCCGACCACGAACCGTATGATCTTGGGCGTCCTGGATCCAGTTTCACGACGCAGAATGTCGCCCAAGTCGAACTCCGCGAAGAGCATAAGGTCCGTTCGGCCGAGGCCGCCTTGTACAACGCGCTCCAAATCCAGGAAGGAATTTGTCGCCCTCGTCTCCTTGAAAAAGTCCAGCATGTCGGGTTGCCCGACCGCCGACTTGAACGCGGCCACAACAGTGTCGAATGGTTTCAAGCTCGTGAGACTGAAACGCTCTACCTCGACTTTGGCGATTGTCATTTTGTCCTCCGTAACAACTCTCATGGATAAGTGCGCCTGATCGCGTCGAAGCGGGTGTCACGCAGCCGCCGGCTGTGTATCCAGGAAGGTCCGGACGTGACTGACGAACGTTTCGTGGTGCTGAAACAAGGCGCCGTGCCCCGAATCCGGATAGAGGACCAGCTGGGCGTTGCTGAGCTCCCTAGACATTGCGTAAGCGTTGTTTGCGGGCAGCATGGTGTCGTGGCTACCGCTGACCACAAGCGTGGGCTGACGGATGGCGTGCAGAATGGCGTGCTCGGGATCAGGCGTGGCGCACCAGGTGATCAACGCCTTGGCCTGCGGATCGGTCACTGCGCTGCCGTTATCGGTGTCCCGATCGCTCTTCCGCACCTTCGTCCGCTTCAGGAATGCCAGGCCCGACGACCGGCTGGCGGACGAGTTTGTGAAGAACAGCGGCAGGCGGGGGTCCGGCGCATCGGCTTGGGAAAACGCTTGCTGCAGAACCGCTAACAGATGTTCCTCTCCGCCCTTCGGCGCGGTGCCGACGAGAATGAGCTTGCGGACCAGCCGTTCGTGCTCGGCGGCGATCTGTTGGGCGACGCAGCCGCCGAGAGAAAAGCCCAGCAAGTCGACTTTGGAAAAGCCGAGCAGATCGATGAAGTCCACCGCATCTTTCGCCATCGCTGCGATATTGTCAGGCGTTTTTCCGGTCGAGCGACCGACACCGACGTTGTCGAACGCGATGACTGGGCGATCGGTGGCGAGAGCGTTGACGACGGCGGGATCCCATCCATCGATGTTGCCCGAGAAGTGCTGCAGGAGAACCAGCGGCGTTCCGATCGCGGGGCCGAGGCGGCGATAGGCGAAGCGTATTCCGACGCCTCCGATGTAACGGGTGGGCGCGGCTTCGAGCGTGGCGGCGTCCTGGCCCGCGATGTCGAGTTGAGTCATGTCATCCTCCGGATGCTTGGCGTAAAATGATCGAGTGGGGAGACCGGTGTGGCGCAGCGACCGGGGACGTTGCTTCGAGATGTCGCTGGCGCTTCGGCGGCTTTGGCTGGTTTGCGATCGCGGTCCGATGCGTTCTGCATTCCTCTGAGCGAGCGTGCGCGCTCCCGGCGCTTTCGCGCCGGGAGCGGTACCCTCACTTCACGAGCGCTGCCTTTTCGATGACCTCGGCGACTTCCTTCGCATGGACCACGAGCGAGGCATGGCTGCCGGCGACTTCCGTCACCTGAGCCTTCATCCTGGCTGCGAAAAACTTCTGGGCCTCGGGCGCGATGACCTTGTCCTTCGTGGTGATGACATCGAACGTCGGCTTGTCACGCCAGGCTGCGATGTCGACCGGCGCCTTGAACGCGGCGACACTCAGCGGAAGCTGCGAGTTGGCGAGGTGCTCAGCGATCTCAGGAGGAAGGTCAGCCGCGACGGCCGACGGAAACACCTTGGGATCGATGTACAGATTGCCCTTCGCGTCGGGATGGATCGCATTGCCGCCTTCGGTCGGTGGGCCGGCCTTTGACAGCGCCTCCAGGGATTGACCGACGTCCGGCGCGAAGGCGGAGACATAGACCAGCGCCGAAACCTTGGGATCGTTGCCGGCTTGCGTGATCACCACGCCGCCCCATGAATGGCCGACCAGAACGGTCCTGCCGGCCTGCTTTGCGAGCGCCTGCTTGGTGGCGTCGACATCGGCGGCAAGGGAGGTGAGCGGATTTTCGACGAGCGTGACCTTGTAGCCTTTCTTCGTGAGAATGCCGGCGACGGGCTGCCAGCTCGTCTGGTCCACGAAAGCGCCGTGGACGAGCACGATGTTGTGGGCTGCTCCCTGCGGTAGTTCGGCGGAATGGGCGGAGCCGACCAATGTCGTTCCGGCAAGAAGTGCGGCGGCGGCTGAGAAGAGGATATTTCGCATTGAATGTTCCTGTTGGTATGTTGGACGGAATAATGTCCGGGGGAATGGACGGGCGTTTCCAGTGAGGTCGCGGTTCTTCCATCCGCCGTTGACGAATGATCGCCGCACATGACGTCGGCCCGCCGCGGGATGAGGTAGTCCGCAGGCATCCCGGACAGTAGGCATCAATCGTCCGGATGTTGTGTCCGATCGTCCACCGGTCTAACCTCGGCGGCATGGATATCCTCGCCCAGGTGCTCGATCGCGTTCGTCTCGGAGGGACGCTGCTCTTCCACTTCGAGCTCGGCCATCCCTGGAATCTGGAGCTGCCGGCGCGCCCTTACGCGCTGTTTCACTATCTCAGCCAAGGCTCCGCGACCCTCGCGCTCGAGCAGGGACAGGAAGTCCAGATGACCGAGGGCGATTTCGTCGTGATCACACGCGGCGAGCCCCATGTGCTTTATTCGGATCGCCGGGCCAAGCCTTTGCGGATTGCGGATATTGATCGATCGTCGCCGCGTCTTGGCTTCATTCGCCACGGCAGACTTGCAAAGCCGCTCTCGACCATGCTTTGCGGCAATTTCACGGTGTCCCGGCCGATGCTTGGCAGCTTGCTGGAGCTACTTCCGCCCGTGCTTCTGCTGAAGCCGACGGCGGACGGTGGTTGGCTTGAAGCAATCCTGCGCCGCATGATCACCGAGTCCGCGCTCGAGCGTCCTGGCCAAAGCGTCGCGCTTTCACGACTGACGGAAGTTCTCTTTGTCGAGGTGCTCCGAAGCTGGATCGCGTCTCTCAGTCCCGGACAAGGCGGCTGGCTCGGGGCCATATCCGACCCGCATATCGGGCCGGCGCTCAAGCTAATTCACGAAAACCCGGAGCGGCCCTGGAGCCTGAGCGACCTTGGCAACCGCGTGGGGCTTGGCCGCTCGGTATTTTCGGCGCGCTTTACCAAGCTCGTCGGCCAGTCCATGCATCGTTATGTGATCGAACGCCGGATGGCGGAAGCGGCGTTCCTGCTGGAAACCAGCGATGAGCCCATCGCACGGATTGCCAGCCGGGCCGGTTACGAGACTGCGGCGGCGTTTTCGAAACTATTCAATCGACATCACGGCCTGTCGCCCGGCCGGTACCGAGCAGCTCGACGCTCTGACGGCGGCGAAAGGCAAGGGGATGCTCACGAAGCAGAAGTCGCCGATTGACCTTGGCGCAGCTGAAGTTCGTGACGTTTTAGATAAATCCGCCGCGTGAAAGAGATCCGGCAGAGCGGCGTCGAACCCGGTCTAGCGCTGCAAGGGCATCTTGAATGTGAAGATCGTCTTTTCCGGCGTGGACACGGCGTCCAGGGTGCCATCGTGGGCACGCGCAATTTCCGAGGCGATATAGAGGCCAAGACCCAGACCCTGCTGACTGGGCCGATCGCCGCGTGTGTACGGCTGAAACAGGTTCTGCATCGCCCTCTCAGAGATCGGCGTGCCGTAGTTCGTCACAGACAGCGTGAATTCAACGCCGGCCGTTCTTGCAGTTACCAGGATCGGCCTGGCCGCATCACCATACGTGATGGCGTTGCCCAGCAGGTTGGAGAAAAGCTGCCCCAGTTTGCCTCGATCGCAGCGGACTGGTTCTTCGATCTCGATCACCGTGTCGATCTCTCGCGCGGGCCAGACCAGCCTGATCTCGTTCACCACCTGCTCGAGAACCGGAGCAAGCGGCTGTTGAGCGTCACGTTTGATCGTCAAACCGCCGCCCAGACGCCCCCGGGCGAAATCCATGATGTTGTCGACGAGACCGGCCATCCGCAGAACCGGCTTCTGGATTTCGGTGATGATGGCGGGAGCTCGACCATTGTCGAGATTCTTCGTGAGGATGCGCAGACCGGCCTCGACCGAGGCCAATGGATTGCGCAGATCATGGCCCAGCACACCGATGAACTGTTCGCGCAATTCGGCAGTTTTCCTCTCGTCGATCAGATCGGCCTGGCTGGCCCTGAGGCTTTGTTCGGCCGACAAGCGACCATGCTCGCTCGTGCGCAGACTGGCCTCGCTGACAGACAGAGCAGATTGGCTCTTCTCGAACCGCGTGCTGATCTCCAGCTGCGCGGCAATCAACTCACCGAACAGTTCGAATGTGTTGATGACTTCGGGACGATTCAAATCTCGCGGTTCGGGATCGATGGCACAGAGCGTGCCCCAGATCGTACCGTTGGCAAGCTTGATGGGCGCTGAGATGTAGCTTCGAAAGCCGTACTGCGCAGGCGTCGGGTGATTGCAGTAGGCACCGTCGGTTTGAACGTCATTGATGACGACGACTTCGCCGTGCTCCCTGATCTCGCTGCAGATCGTCGTTTCGACGCGAAGCTCACCGCCTTCGGTCAAGCCAAAATTGATGTTGTCCCGCACCGCACAGCAAACCCAATGGGTCGTCGTGACCCGTGCGATTGCAACGAAGCCCATGCCGGTGATACGGCCCACAGAATCCAGAATTTTGGGGACTCCGTCGATTTGCTGGACAGCATCGACATCCGCCTTAAGATCGCTCGTCATGGCAAGCCCCGCCGAAACTCCTGACTTCCGTGTCATAACGTCGTAGCTGGAACAATGTTCGCAGGAACCAATCAAGTCGATGATTGTTATGATCCGTTGGTCAGAGGTTCAAGTACCGCATTGTGAACAGCAAGCACATCGTCTTGGTCGTGGAAGATGATTTCCTGATCCGCGCGGGCGCCGCCGATATGGTCAGGGATCTGGGTTTCGAGGCGATTGAAGCCGCCGACGCCGACGCAGCCATCGAGCTGCTCGAGCGGCCGAACGAGATTGACGCTGTATTCACTGATATCCAGATGCCGGGATCGATGGACGGGCTTCGGCTGGTCGCGGTCATCAGGGATCGATGGCCACCGATCGCTCTTTTGGTGACATCGGGTCAGGTCAAACCCATGGCCGACCACATGCCGCCGGGTACGCGCTTCTTGTCCAAACCTTACTTGCAAAACGAACTCGGATATCACCTCGAGGCGTTGTTCGGCTAGAGAGCCAGGCTTCCGCAACGTCCTTTGACAGGTCGGGCAAAGCAGCTAAACAAGGCCATCATCAAAAGACAGGCCCGTCCGCGCGGATCTTGATGGCTCGTCGGCGGAAGCGATCCAGACAGGAGACACAGGCTACATGGCGGACGAGGTAAACGTTCGGGCCGGACAGTGCCATTGCGGCGCGGTGCGCTTCGAGGTGACGCTCAGCGACGGCTTCAATTCGATCCGCCGCTGCACCTGCTCCTACTGCCGCATGCGAGGCGCCGTCGTCACCATGGCGGAAATGGGCGGGATCAAATTCCTGCAAGGCGAGGATGCGCTCACGAGCTACCGCTTCCACACGGGATCGGCGCAGCACTTCTTCTGTTCGACTTGCGGAATCTACACACATCATCAGCGGCGATCCGACACCACCCTCTATGCCGTCAACGTGGCTTGCCTCGACGGGGTCAGCCCGTTCGATTTCGCCGACGTGCCCGTCATGGATGGCATCAATCACACCAACGACACCGGCAAGCCGACGCGCCGGGCCGGCACACTCCGCTTCATCCCGGCTGACGAGAGCTCTGCAACATGACCGCCAACAAGCGCATCGCCCTCTCCAGCGACCGCCATTCAGGCGCGAGCTTGCAACGCGGCTGATCGCGCAGCTCGGCGGCGCGGCGCTCGTCGAAGCCTATGGCAAGGGCATCATCGTCGGCGAGGACGGCGAGCTCGAGCACGGCGCGGTCTGGCACGAAGCCGGCGGCCACGGCATGCCCGTGCGCTGCTTGCGTCGATGAGCAGCACCCAGGAGACATTCGCGCGAACGGCTATGCTGCGAGGTATCGCGGTTTATTCGGCCAAAGAGGGCGATGTTACGTCAGCGCTGAAGCTCGCGGGCGAACTCAGCAATCCGCAACAACGCCAGGCAACGCTGTTTGCGATCGCGCATATGCTGCCGCACTAGCCGGATGGCGCCAGCGGCTCGACCAATGCAATCCCGATATCGTGGTGCGCGAGATCGAGTGAAAGTCAGGCGTGAGGTCGGGCCTGCTTAGCGCGCTTCAGGCCGCCAGCCGACGCGCTGAAAGACTTTGTCCCAAAATTCCGGAAGCAACGCGTCAATGGCAAACGGTAGCGAAGAATCGGCCCACCAGCAGCAGCGCATCGTTATTGCAGCGCAAAAATGATGCTCGTAAATCGGCCAAATTTGATGTAGTGTATATTAGTTCGATAGAATGCCTAAAAAATAAACAAGAATAATGGAATGAGGTCGTAATGATCGGTCTGGATGGCGTCACTGCCCAAGCCTTGTCCGACACGATCGGTGCCGTCTACGACTGCGCACTGAATCCGCAGCTTTGGGCGGCCACCTGCCGGAAGATCGCGGATCTCTGCGAGAGCACCGCCGGCGGCATCTGCGTTCACGACATGCGGCATGTCCAGAACGACCAGCTGTTCGTGTTCGGGTACGAGCAGGCATTCCTGGAGAAGCTCGGCGAGAACTACGCCAAGACGCCGATGGCGGCAGCGGACATCGTCGCCGACGTCGGCCATGTCAGCGCACTGTCAATGAACGATCTCGACGAGTTGCTGGACAGCCGGTTCTACCGGGACATTCTCCAGCCGCACGGATTGCAGGACATCATCTGGTTTCCGGCCTTGCGAACCGGTGGCCGCATGGCCTCCATGCACGCTTCCCGAACTGAAAAAGCTCCGCGCTACCAGCAGCTCGATATCAATTTGTTCAAGCTGCTGTCCCCCCATGTCTGCCGCACGCTCACCATCTCCGATGCGCTCGATCTCAGGACGCTGCGGTCGGACATGCTGGAGCGGACATTCGACATGCTCTCGGTCGGCGTTTTCCTGACGGCCCGCGACGGCCGGGTCGTCTACATGAACGAAACGGCCGAGCGACAAATCAAGACCGGCAACGCCGTTCGCGTCGTCGGCAACCGGGTTTTTCCGACCGATGCCGCCGCACGCGCCGCGCTGTCCAAGGCCATCGACGAGGCCTCCCGCGACGATGCGGATTTGAGCGGACATTCGCTCGCGATCCCCGATGTCGACGGTGCCGGCTATATCGCAACGCTGCTTCCGGTCGATCGCGGCCAGCGCAGCGGAATTCTCGCACCGTTTGCCGCATCGGTCGCAATCTTCATGAAAGACCCCGCCGAGGTGCCGATGATGCCCGGCGAGGCTTTTGCCAGGCTCTACAAGCTGACCGGCGGCGAGCTTCGCGTGCTGATGACGCTGGCGCAGGGCTTGGGTGCGAAGGAGACGGCGGACATGCTCGGCATCGGGGAGCCGACGGTGCGCTCCCACCTGCAGCGCATTTTCTCCAAGACGAATACGACGAGGCAAGCCGACCTGCTTCGCTTGCTGCAAAGCTCGACGCCGCCGCTGCTGCCCGCGCAGCAGGCAGTCAGCTGATTCATCCGCCAGCCTGCGCCTGAATCGTCGCCACGCGCCTGCGCTCGTCTGCGCTCGTCTGCGCGGCAACGCGCATGGAAACAGACTGACACAAGAAATTCACGCAACGACATGTGCGCGTCATTGGTTCCGATGATGCTGCAATACGGGATGACTGATTTTCTCCACGCTCAACAGAGCAAAGTCTCGCATCCATGCTGACCGTCGAGGTTCAGCAGCGAGACGTCAGGAGATCCGTCAATGTCCGCAGCAAGTGGGATGCGCCATCTCGCGACGTCAGGTGACTCGAGCCAGTCCGGGACCTGGCGCCTCGCGCCTTACGTTTTTCTGGTCGCACTGATCGTGCTGGCCGCATACGTGCAGAAGCAACCCTCCGACGTCCTGATTCATCCGACCGGTCCGCTGCCGGCGGTGAACATTCCCTAGCCGTAGATATGATTGTGTTGGCGCGCACTTTGCATCGTTTCAGTCTTTATTTGCATTGGACATTTCATGATTCAAACCGCGAGCGATCAAGCGTTCTTGCTCATTCTGATTTCAACCTGCCTGGGAGCGTGTTTCATCTGGGCGTTCTGGGAGATCGAGGAAGCCCGCCGGCGCCAGGAACGACAGCGCGAGCTCGTACACGAAGCACGACGCTTGCTAGAGCCTGGTCATTAGCCGACTTCCGGAGGTCGTGATGCGAGCTTTCGCCGCTGCCGCCCTCGCAAACTCGTTTGTCCGCCTGCTCAGCACAGGCGTTCTCAAGCAGTTCGCGCTGTTCTGCGCAGCCGTTCTATTCGTGTGGCTGCTGTCGCTCACCTATGGGTTGGATCTCAGCGTCGGATTTTTCTAACCGTACGATCCCGAGGCACTGATGAGCATCATCTCGACCATTTCCAGCGCGGCCCCTCAGGCCGCCAAAGCGAAAACGCAAGGCCTCTTCGCCTTCATCATGTCGGCGCTGCACGCTTCGCGACGACGCCAGGCAAACCTCGTTCTACATCAGTACGAGCACTTGTTCACATACGAACTCAAACAGGATCCAGGAGAACGGAATGGTCGTTGCGAACAGGGCGGCTCGAGCAAGATTGACCGTCCGGTCGGTCGAGCGGAGTGAAATGCGCTGGCTTGTGGCCGTCGCGGCCGCATTTCTCATCGTGCACGTCGTCGCCGCAATGATCTGGCGACGTGCCTCGGCGAGCGAGGCGCCGCTTCCGGTGCAGGCGACGACGATATCGCCCTTGTGCGATTAGCGGCTTACGACGACGCGGACGCTCAGCCCTTCGAGATGACCGCGCGGCCGTAAGGCGGCTGTGCTGCGACCGGCGGGTTGGTGGTCTGGGCGGCGAGCTCGCCGATCAGGCGATCGGCATCGGCGGCCATGCCGTCGGGCGCCTGGATCACCAGGCGCTCCAGCCCCCAGCGATAGGACGAGACGCGCTGCTCCAGGCATTGCTGCACCCACTGGATGATCAGCGAGTTCTCCTGCATGCGCGCGACCGCATCTTCCTTCTCCTTCGGCGAGAGGGCGGAGACGCGCGCCATGCTGGCATTGCGCTTCTTGTCGAGATCGATGACGCGAATGGCGGAAGCGAAGAACGGCTCGAAACGGGTGATGTCGTTGCGCACGTCCTCGATCATCTGCGCATAGCGCGAGGAATGCGAGCGGTGCGGCTCGTCGATCAGCGTGCGGCCATACATGGTGCGGTCGAACACGACCTTCTGCTGCCAGGGTGACGGCAAGGCCTTGTAGTCGCCGAACACGCTCTTCCATGCGGGGCGCGACAGCGGCGGCTCGATCAGGGGATAAGCGAGGTCGCGCAGCTGGCGCTCCTCGTCGGTGAGCTGGAATTGCGATGGCTTCAGGCCGAGGCTGCCGGTGACCTCGGAGCCGAGCCAGCTATGCATGTCATCGCTGCGCATGCTCTCGCGGGTGCGGCCGAAATCGCCGCCGCTACAGGCGGCAAGGCTCGCGCCCACAGCTGCGAGCAGGATGGCCGTACCGAAAGGCCGGATATGGCGGATGGTGCCCGGCATTGCAGAAACCTGACGTCAGCGGCGACGACGACGGCGCCCCGGCGCAGTGCCCGCTTCCGGCCCGTGATCGCCGCTGGTTTCGTCCGCCTCGCGCTCGATGCGGATCACGGGAAGGATCAGAATCGTCCCCATGTCCGCGCGCGGCGTGACGTCCCCCGACGAGCCTACCCGGCGACCGGCCGGGAATTCGATGATGGTCCCCATGTCAGCTCTCTCAATTGCCGCGCGATGAAATGCGCCCCTGCAACATGAGGGGCATTAGGATCAGTTTATGGTTAACGGGGTGTAAACATCGGCTTTGGACCGTAACCGCACGGGCCGGCCAAGGCGTCCCGTCGCGGCACGATAAGCCCCTAAATTGCCGGGCCGGCTTCACGCCTCGTTTTCCTTAACGAGCCTTTAAAGGACCCTGCGCTAGGCTTGGGCCGAGTATCTTTTCAGGTCGCGTATCTCTCCATGACCAAATCGCTGTTTCCCGGATTCGACGGGCTGATGTCCCTCTCCCGTCGCGAAGGCGTCGATGTTCGGCCGACGCTGCTGCGCGTGCTGACCGACCTCTATGTCCAGGCACCCACCCACAGCGACGACGAGCAGCGCCAGTTCATCGCGCTCGCGACGCGGCTGATCGACCAGGTCGACGATGCGACGCGTTCGTCCGTCAAGGCGAAGCTCGCGATCTATCCGCAGACGCCCGTTCCCGTGCTGCAGAAACTCGGACTGGTCGCGGCCCAGGAAGGCCGCAGGGTTCCGCTCGCCCGCGAAATTCCCGCAAGCCCGCAGGCGCCCTCCCCGGTGCGCCCACCGACCGAGGCCCAGCAGCGCATGGCCGCCAGCATGGCGATGCAGCCGAAGGAAGCGGCCGAGATCCACGACATGTTCTTCCGCGCCGACGCGACGCAGCGTGCGATGATCCTGCACAACCTCGCACAGACGCCGTTGAAGGCCGCACCGCAGATTCCGACGATGCACGCCAAGCGCGCGATCCAGATCCTGGAGATGGCGGCGATCGCGGGCGACATCGAGAATTTCACCTACGAGCTCGGCGACAGCCTGATCCTGCCCTCGCGCGTCGCAGCTCAGATCGTCGACGATGCCGGCGGCGAAGCGCTCGCGGTCGCAGCGCGCGCGCTCGACATGCCAAGCCCGAACTTCCAGCGCATCCTCTTGTTCTTCAAGCCGGAGATCGGCAACTCCGTGAACAACGTGTACCGGCTGTCGCGGCTCTACGATCGCCTCGGCGACCGCTCCGCGCTGGTGATGCTGGCGGCCTGGCGCGGCTCAACGCTCGCGGTCACGCGCGCAAAATATCAGCCGTCGCTGCATGACAGCGAACGCCAGCGCGCGCGTGCGGGCACATCCGGCCAATCGCGGCCCACGGTGCAGCCGGGCTCAGCGCCTCCGGTACGGACGGGCACCGACGGATCATCGGATCGCTAGCGCGAGGAGCCCGTGCGACGAAGCAATCCAGAATTCCTCCGCGGAAAGATTCTGGATTGCTTCGCGGAGCCTGTCATCGGGCCGCGCTTCGCGCGGACCCGTTGGCACGCAATGACGGAGTTAGATCTTCGCCAATTCCAGGAAATGCCGCCCGGCGCGGTCTTCGGTCTCGACGATCCAGGCATCGGGATCGAAGCGGACTTCCTTGGTCAGCCGCTCTTCGACAGCAGGTTCCGGCATCGGCTGCGGCGCAAGCGGGACGAAGAAGCGATCGACAGGACGCCCGTCATCATAGGAGGTCTGCGGCGCCGGCACGTAGAGCATCGCATTGCCGTCGAGCAGCGACACTTTCACGAACACCGCGCCCGCCTCCTCGGCACCGCGACGACGCACCGCGCCGAACACGCCCTCGGTCTGGCACCGGCGCAGGTAGGCTGAGACCCAGATGTTTGATTTCAAACGCATGAGCGCACGATAGGCCAGTGCTGCAATCAGCACCAGCCTTCAGCTTTGTGCGACAACTTATTCGACGGGATGGCCGATTGCGGCGCCGAGCTCGCGCAGCAGGCGGTCGGACACCTGGCCGGTGACCTGCATCTTGTGCTCGCGCTCGAACTTCTGGATCGCGGACTGGGTCTCTCCGCCCATCGTGCCCGTGATCTTCAAATTGCCGTAGCCGTATTCGGACAGCGCGCGTTGCACGCCGGCGATGCGCCGCGCGGCCGGGCTCTGCTGCACCGGGATCGGCGCCGGCGGACGCGCGACGGCAACGGATTGCGGCACCGACGCCGTATGCTTGACCAGATTGGTCATGGGATCGCTGCCCGAACGTGGCGTCGATGCGGTCGCCTCGACCGGTTTTTCCAGGGCCCTCTCGGCAGGTTTCGGCTCGACGCGAAACTCGGTCGCCTTCGGCTCGAGCGGCGAGGTATCGGCGCCGACGGGGCGCGGACGCGGCAAGGGATTGGACAGCGGCACCGACGACGGCGCGGGAAGATTGATCACGGTGCCGAACATCGGCGCCGGATGCCGGCCGGTCTGAAGGAACAGTGCGTTGGCAACGATCGCGCTGATGGCGGCGACGGCGACCAGGCCGGCCAGCGTGTCCTTGGGGCTGTGCAGCAGCACGCGCATCACAAGGTTGCGCTCGGTCTCGACATCGACAACCGCGGCCTTGGCGCCACGACGGCGCGGAGCGGCTTCGCCCTTGGCAGACTTCTTAGGCACTTTTCTTCACCGGAGCAGGTTGGTCGTGAAGTTGATCGTGAGCGTGGTCCTGAAGTTCGTTATGTAGTTCCTGGCGCAGCACCGGCGTCAGCGTCGCGATCTTGCTCTCGGCCGGCTTGACTTGCGGCGGCGTGTAGACGAGCGGCAGCTTGACGGTGACGGCAGTGCCCTCGCCGAGTTTGCTTTGTACCGTCATTTCACCGATATGCAACGCCACGAGGCTCTTCACGATCGAAAGGCCGAGACCGGTTCCTTCGTGACGGCGCTGATAAGTCTTGCCGCATTGGAAGAACGGCGCACCGATGCGCTTGAGATCGTCCGGCGCAATGCCGACGCCGGTGTCGCTGATGCGCAGCGTGAGTTGCGAGCCCGTCACCGCGGCGGTCACCGAAACCTGGCCGCCACGCTCGGTGAACTTGATGGCGTTGGCGACGAGATTGAGCACGATCTGCTTGAAGGCCCTGGGATCGCCGGTCATCACAGGCAAATCCTGCGGCGCGTCGGTGATGAGGTCGATGCCGTTCTCACGCGCCTTCAGCGCCAGCAGATTGCAGCAATGCATCAGCGAGGCGCGCGGCGCGAACGGTTCCGACGCAATCTCGAAATTGCCCGATTCCATCTTCGACATGTCGAGGATGCCATTGACGACCGACAGCAGATGCTGGCCGGAATCATTGATGAGCTGGGCGTATTCCCTGCGCTGGGCCGCACCCAGCATCAAAGTCTGCTCCTGCGCGATCATCTCGGAGAAGCCGATGATGGCATTGAGCGGCGTGCGCAGCTCGTGGCTCATGGTGGCGAGGAAGCGCGTCTTGGCGGCATCGGCCGCTTCCGCCGCGCTGCGCGCCTGATCGAGCGTCTGTTCGGACAGCTTGCGATCGGTGATGTCGCGCATCACGCCGACGACTTCGGCCTCGCGCGTGGCATCACTGTCAAGATTCCGGCGGCCCGGATCCTGGTCGAGCGGCCGGCAGCGCATCTCGACCCAGATGAAATCGACCTGGCTGCGCTCGGAACCGGCAGGCTCGCGCCGCAACCGGAACTCGACGCTGCGCACGTCGCCGCGCGCGGCATCCGACAAAGCCGTGAGATAGGCCGGACGATCGGCGACATGGACGCGGTCGAACAGGCCGTGGCCATGCAACTGCGTCACTGATATGCCAACCATGGCTTCGGCGGCCGGCGAGATGAACTGAACCGCGCCGTTGCGCTGATGCCGCGAGATGACGTCGCTCATGTTGCGCGCGAGCAGGCGATAACGCTCCTCCTCGCGCGACAGTAGCGCAACGCTGGTGCGGGCAAGCGATTCCGCGCCGAAAGCGAGCCCCGCGGCATAAAGAGTGGCCGAGGCGACGCCGAATGCCATCAGCACGCCGCGCTGCGCGGCGCCCGGCTCTTGCACCGGCAGCCAGCCGAGCTGGCTGACCAGGATCAGCATTCCGGCGCAGGAGAGCGCGAGCAGCGAGGCAAAGGCCGCGACGCGGCGCGAGGCCGACAACGCAGCTTCGAGGGGAACCACGACCAGCCAGACCGCGGCGAATGATTCGATGCCGCCGGTCGTGATCGCAACCGCCATGATCAATCCGGCGAGCGCCAGCGACGACAGCACATGCGCGCCTTCGTAGCGTCCGGTGCGCGACAGGAACCAGGACAGCATGATGGGTGCGATCAGCCAGGCGAAGGCTGCGACCTCGACCGCACTCGGCGCGCCACGCATGGCGAGATAAACGGGGAATGCGGCAAAAGCCGCCAGGCTGCCCAGCAGCCGCGGCGCCATGAAGGCACGATGGCGTGCACGCGTCAGCGCATCGTAACGCGCGGAGGGATGCAGCAGCGCATCGAGACAATCGCGGATGATACTCAAAACTGTCACGGGTCTCGCGCTTCGGCTCACTCGTCGAGAAGACGCGCCGGAACGCCTCCTTATCGTTGAGCCACCGTGTCAGAGCGACCTTAAACGAGTGCTAAGGCGATGCCGCGTGCGGCCGGACACCGTGTCGTCGCGAAGCTTTTTAGACGATTTGACGACGTCTTCAGCGAGGATGGTGAACACAGGGTTTCACCTTCCATCTCATGGTTTCGAATTGGTGGATATGTGAACCCGGCGGAATTACGGGCATGGGCGTCAATCGAAAATTTACGAGACTGCGACTTGCGACAATTTTTGCGTAAATTCTCCGCGAATTAAGCGGAAGGCAATCACTTGCGATTTATCGAGAGTTGCTAGGTCCGACACCTCGCGGAGATCGCCGCGGCGGGATCTAACGTACAGGTCGATAAGATGCGCTTTCTGCTCCGCATCACATTCTGGCTCGGGCTGGTGCTGGTGCTCCTGCCGCGGGACAAGACACCCGAATCGGAGAAGCTGCCGCAGATCGGTGCTGCCGATGCGGTGCAGGCTGCGACCGCGGCCGTCTCCGACATGACCCAGTTCTGCAAGCGCCAGCCGGCGGCCTGCGAAGTCGGCGGACAGGCCGCGACCATCATCGGCCAGCGCGCCCAGGACGGCGCGCGCAAGATCTACCAGATCATCAACGAGAAGAAAGAGCAGCTCGAGAAGCCCGACAAGAAGGCGCCCGACCACACCGGCTCGATCGAACTGGCCGGCGAAGGCGATGCCGCATCGGGCGAGGCGCCGCGCGACACGCTGAGCCAGGACGACCTCGCGCTGGAATGGCGCGGACCGGTAGCGGCGAATTAGCCTCCAAACCCTATCGATTTCGCGGCTTCGCGACCCTATATTGGCCTGAACGGGAACACTGGGCCAGCATGACTGATATCGACGACATCAGGGACAATTTCGAGCTTCTGGACGATTGGGACGACCGCTACCGGTATGTCATCGAGCTCGGCCGCACCCTGGAACCGATGCCCGAGGCCGAGCACTCCGCCGCCAACAAGGTGAATGGTTGCGTCAGCCAGGTCTGGCTCCAGAAGCTGGTCGACCGCGATGGCGGCGCGCCGATCCTGAAATATCGCGGCGACAGCGACGCGCATATCGTGCGCGGACTGGTCGCGATCGTGCTCTCGCTTTATTCCGGCCGCACGCCGCAGGAGATCCTCGCCACCGACGCGATCGCGGTGTTCAACGAGTTCGGTTTTCGCGATCATCTATCCCCGCAGCGCTCCAACGGCCTGCGCTCGATGGTCGAGCGCATCAAGACCGACGCGAAAGAGGCGCTCGCGGAGGCATCGTAAGAAGCTTCGCTACTTCCGCTTCCGCTGCTGCTGTCCCAGACCCATCTGCTTTGCCAGTTGCGAGCGCGCCACCGCGTAGTTCGGCGCGACCATGGGATAGTCGGCGGGCAGACCCCACTTCTCGCGATATTGCTCCGGCGTCATGCTGTACTGGGTGCGCAGATGGCGCTTCAGCGACTTGAAGCGCTTGCCGTCTTCGAGGCACACCAGATAGTCCGGCGCGATCGACTTCTTCAGCGAGACCGCGGGCTTTGCGGGTTCGAGTGGCGCCGTCTCGGCGCGCCCTGACGCAACCCGCACCAGGGCGCCGTGCACCTGGCTGATCAGGTTCGAAATCTCGGCGGCCGGCGTCGGGTTGTTGCCGACATAGGCCGACACGATGCTCGCCGTCAGTTCGATGAAATTCTTGGCCCCGGCATCCGACATGGCCCGACCTTCCTTCAACCTTGCCTAAACCTTGCGTCCCAGCGGATTGACGACGCCAAAGTATTCCGTGTCAACAATACGTTCGGCTGAAATAAGACGATCGGCGAATATGGGTCGATTACTGACGATTTGATAACAGCGGCGGCACTTTACTTGTGAGGCGCCGGCTTAGCCACGCTGGTCGAGATGCGAGCGCAACTCGTCGATCGAGGCAAAGCGCATCATGCCTTCGGGCATCTGCGCTTCGATCGAGCCGTCGGAATAGAGCGAATAGGCCATGCCATCGACGATTCCGGATTTGAGCACGGTCACCGGCGCCTGCTCGACCTCCAGTTCCGGCTCGGGTGCGCGCGGCGGCGGGGCAGCCTCGGCAAAGGTCGATGGCGAGCGCGGCGGCGGGCGGCGCGCTGCGGCGGGCGGCTCAGGGGGGCGCATCCGATCCTGCTTCGGCCAGGCGTCGTCGAAGCTCGCGGGCGGCGTGTCCGGGGCGGCAGGCTCTGCGTGCGGCTGCGATGGCGGCGTACCGTCGGTGACCTTTGCCTCCGCACGTTCGCGTTCCTTGCGCGAGGTCGAGGCGAACAGCAAATTGCGCCGGCGCGGCGCTTCCGGATCTGCGGGTGGCGTTTCCGGCTCCGGCGCTGGCGGCGGCTCGACCCGCGGTCGCTCCCGCAGCGGTGCTTCGCCTTGCCATGGCGGCGGCGCGGCGGGCGGTGCCATTGGCTCGGTCCGCATCACCGGAGCAAGCGCCGGCTCGGGCACAGCAGCTCCAGGCGTCGCGAGACCCGGCAGCACGGGCCTGACCCGAACCTCGGAGGATGCGCCGGCCAGTCGTCGGGCGAGGCCCTTCAGCTCGAGCAACACGAAATACAGGCCGACCAGTAACATCCCGGAGCAGACGCCGATCGTGCCGGAGATTATGAGGGTGCTGCCGAGGCTGAATTCCCTGACGGTAAAGCCAAAAGCGACCGCAAGAAGGCCCGCCACGACGGCGACGATGCCCGCGATCAACAATGCCAAGGTCATCGAACTCACCCCAAGCCGCGCATCCACGCGCGACATCCTCTACGCCACGATACCGTCATACTGTGTTCCACGCCAACGGCCAATTGTTGGCAGCGTTCCTTAGAGGAAGGAAATCAGGGACTTATTCACATTCCCTTCAGCTACGGATCGTTACTGCTAGCGTGCCACCAGTTGCAAGGATTTGCTGCGTCGCATCAGGAATTTAGCCATAATGCCCAATTACTTGGTAATGGAACTGCGCTATAGGGATTCCGGGGAAGTGGCCCGCGCGCACCGGCAGGGCCAAGAGGGGATTCCGGGTCACCAATAGCCATGACAGCCATCACGACTTCGGCGATCGACACGCCTCTGCGGCGCTCGGTCGAACGGACTTGCGACGATCTCGCCATGCTGGTGCTGGCTGCGGTCGCCGTCATCGCAGGCTTGACCTTCCGCGACTACGGGCTCGGCTGGGACGATTACACCCACGCTGAATATGCCGACTTGTTGCTGCGCATGTACGGTTCCGGCTTCAGGGACACCGCGGCGCTCTCCTTTGCGAATCTCTACATGTATGGCGGCGGCTTCGACATGTTCGCCGCCCTCCTCCACAAGGTCATCCCGCTAGAGCTGTTCGAGACGCGCCGTCTGGTCGGTGCGATCGTCGGCCTGATCGGGCTTTCGGTGACGTGGCGGCTCGGCCGCCGCGTCGGCGGACCGCTTGCAGGGCTCGCGGCGCTGCTGCTGCTCGCGCTTTGCCCGATCTTCTACGGCCACATGTTCATGAACCCGAAGGATGCGCCCTTCGCGGTGGCGATGATCATCCTGATGCTGGGCCTGATCCGGCTCGCGGAGGAGTATCCGCAGCCCTCGCCCCGCACCATCCTGATCGTCGGTCTGGGTGCGGGCCTGTCGCTCGGCTGCCGCATCCTCGGCGGGCTCGCGCTGGTCTACGCCGTGATCGGCTTCATGCCGCTGTTCCTCGAGGAGCTGCGCACTGAAGGCGTCCGCGAAGCAGCCCGCCGCTTCGCCCATGTCGTCTATGTGCTGCTGCCTGGCCTTGCGCTCGGCTATCTCGTGATGGGCCTGATCTGGCCGTGGTCGATCATGGAGCCCGGCAATCCCTTCGAGGCGCTGACCTACTTCTCGCACTTCTTCGAAAAGCCCTGGAAGGAGATGTTCGACGGCGCGATCGTGTCCGTGCCCGACATGCCCTGGTCCTATCTGCCGACGCTGTTCGCGCTTCAGCTGTCCGAGGTGATGCTGCTGCTGATGGGCGGCGCGGTGTTCAGCACCTTCGCCATGCTGCCGCGAAGCGAGGTTCCGGCGCGCCGCAAGACCATCCTCCTGATGCTGACGTTGGCGGCGACCCTGCCGCTCGCGATCGCGATGGTGAAGCGTCCGGCGCTCTACAACGGCATCCGCCATTTCGTCTTCGTGATCCCGCCGATGGCGGTGCTCGGCGGCGTCGCCTTCGCATGGACCATGGAGCGCCTGCGCGCCAATCATCGCGCCTGGCAGCCGGTCGTGCTCGCCACCTTCTGCTTTGGCCTCGCGCTGCCGCTCGCGGAGATGATCCGGCTGCATCCCTATCAATATACGCATTTCAACCACATCGCCGGCACGGTGCGCTCTGCCGACGACCGCTTCATGCTGGACTATTGGGGTCTCGCGCTGAAGCAGGCCTCCGACGAACTCCGCGAGCAGCTCGTCGAGCGCCAGGAAGCGCCGCCGCGCAACCGCAAATGGAAGGTCGCGGTGTGCGGTCCGCAGCGTCCGGCGCAGGTCGCGCTCGGGCCCGACTTCACCATCGGCTGGGATTCCAATGCGGCCGATTTCGCCATGACGCTCGGCGAGTTCTACTGCAAGGGCCTGACCGCGCCCGTTTTAGTCGAGATCAAGCGCGACGACGTGGTATTCGCCCGCGTCTACGACATCCGCGGCAGCAGCATTTCCAGCCTGCTCTCGATCCCGGCGCCGTAATAATTTTCTCCTGGCCCGAAGCCCGGATGAACGAAAGCGACATCCGGGTTTCTCGCGCTTCCGTCTTCGCTCTCCGAGCTACGGCGGACAAGCATGCGGGCTACGCTGAACTGCCACGCTCCCGGCGCCTTGCCGCCGACCTCCACCGAGACTAGGCTCCCTCCCCGCAACAACGATGTTTCGGAGAGACCTGCCATGTCACCAGCGGAAGCGCGCCTGAAGGAAGTGCCGTCTGATATGACGGAGGCCGAGTGGCAGCAACGGGTCAATCTCGCCGCCTGCTATCGTCTGGTCGCGCTCTATGGCTGGGACGATCTGGTCGATACCCACATCTCCGCGCGCGTGCCGGGCCCCGACCATCACTTCCTCATCAATCCCTACGGGCTGATGTTCGACGAGATCACGGCGTCGAGCTTGGTCAAGGTCGATTTGCACGGCAACCAGCTCTCCGAGAGCGAGTACAGCATCAACCCGGCCGGCTTCACCATCCACTCGGCGATCCACGAAGTGCGCGAGGACGCGATCTGCGTGCTGCATCTCCACACCCTCGACGGCACCGCGGTGTCGAGCAGCGCCGAAGGCCTGCTGCCGCTGAACCAGACCGCGCAGCTCGTCACCCACGACCTCGCCTATCACGATTATGAAGGCATTGCGCTCGACCATGACGAGCGGCCGCGGCTGCAGAAGGATCTCGGCGACCACAACCACATGCTCTTGCGCAACCACGGCACGATGACGGTCGGCCGCTCGGTCGCCTCCGCCTTCGAGCGCATGTATCACCTCGAGCGCGCCTGCTCGATGCAAGTTCGCACCCGCGCGCTGGGCACCCCGGTCTATCCGGTGGATGATATCGCGATCGACAAGAACACCGAGCTGCTCGCCAACCGCGACCGCGCCGAGCTGCGCGCGACCAACCTGGTGTGGCCGCCGCTGCTCCGCAAGCTCGACCGCGAGCTTCCGGGCTACCGGTCTTGAGATTTTCGGGATTTCGTGTAGGGTAGTCGTCAACACCCTCTGCACGTTTCGGAATGAAACGCCGCCCAATTCCGGGCGGCGTTTTTATTTGAGGGGGAGCTTCGTAGGGTGGATTAGCGAAGCGTCATCCACCATGCATCCGAGAATGCGGAACGAAGTTGGTGGATTACGCCAGCTGACTGCGCTTCGCGCAGCCGCGGGCTAATCCACACCCTACGGCACCGTGCCCTTACTTCACCTCCGCCAGCGCGGCGAGGATCCTTGCCCAGGAGCGGATGCCCTTCTGGAAGCTGCGGAGGTCGTATTTCTCGTTCGGCGAGTGGATGTTGTCGTCGTCGAGGCCGAAGCCGACCAGCAGCGAGTCCAGCCCCAGCGTGCGCTTGAAGTCGGCGACGATCGGGATCGAGGCGCCGGAGCCCATCAGCACGGTCTCCTTGCCCCATTCTTCCGTCAGCGCCTTGCTGGCCGCCGCAAGCGGCTTCATGTTCCAGTCGAGCGCAACGGCAGGCGCGGCCGAATGGTCGCCGAACTCGACCTTGCAGTCGCCGGGAATGCGAGCCGACACGTAATCGCGAAAGGCCTTGCGGATCTTCTGGGGGTCCTGCCCTTCGACCAGACGGAACGAGACTTTTGCCGAGGCGTGCGACGGGATCACCGTCTTGGAGCCTTCGCCGATATAGCCGCCCCAGATGCCGTTGACGTCGCAGGTCGGACGCGAAGAGGCCTGCTCGATCAGCAGCCGGCCCTTTTCGCCGGCCGGGATCGACAGGCCGATCGGCTTCAAGAACATCTCCGGCGTGAGATTGAGCTTCTTCCACTGCTCCAGGATATCGGGCGGCAAATCCTGCACCCCGTCGTAGAAGCCGGGGATGGTGATGCGGTTGTCGTCGTCGAACAGACCGCCGAGAATCTTGGTCAGCACCCGGATCGGGTTCATGGCGCTGCCGCCGAACACGCCGGAATGCAGATCGCGATTGGCGGCGGTGATCTTCAGCTCTTCATAGAGCAGGCCGCGCAGCGACGTCGTGATCGCCGGCGTGTTGCGGTCCCACATGCCGGTGTCGCAGACCAGCACGTAGTCGGCCTTGAACTCGTCCTTGTTGGCCTCGATGAACGGGACAAAGTTCTTCGAGCCGACTTCTTCTTCGCCCTCGATCAGGAAGGTGATGTCGATCGGCAGCGAGCCCGTCACCTTCTTCCAGGCGCGGCAGGCCTCGACGAAGGTCATCACCTGGCCTTTGTCGTCCTCGGCGCCGCGCGCGACGATGATCTTGCGGCCGTCGGCATGGTCGGTGACCACGGGCTCGAACGGCGGACGGCTCCAGAGATTTTCCGGATCAACCGGCTGCACGTCGTAATGGCCGTAGAAGATCACATGCGGCCGTCCGCCCGCCTTGTCGTCTCCCTTGGTCTTGCCGACGATCGCCGGATGGCCAGCGGTGGGCCGCACTTCGGTTGCGACGCCCAGGCTCGCGATATCCTTGGCGAGATGCTCGGCCGCCGCCTTGCAGTCGGCCGCGAAGGCCGGATCCGCGGAGATCGACTTGATCCGCAACAGCGAGAACAGACGCTCCAGGCTGTTATCAAAATCCTTGTCGATGTGATCGAGCACGGATTGAAGCTGTGCATTGGCCATGGTCGGATTCCCTGCGTTCGAGTCTTAGGAGGTCCCGGGTTTTAGCGCTGTCGCAGGCTCGGAGCCAGCCGCAACCGGCGGATGCCGGATGTGCCATGCGAGGCTACCTGCAAGAATGGCGGTCGCGATCAGATTATTGCCCCAGGCCTGGATGACATTGGGAAACCACGGCAGCGCCAGCAGCATGAGGATGCCGGCGGCGCCCAGCGCGAGCCAGGTTCCCAGGCGCACATTCGCCCGCTCGTCAAAGGCGGCGCGATGCATCAGCACCGTCATCGGGAAGTACAGCCACATGAAGTAGTATTGCCGCGCCAAAGGCGAGGCCACCGTCATCAGGCAGAACAGAATGCCGAGCTCTTCGGCATCCGAGCGCGCCGTCCGCCGTCTTTGCGGCGGCATCACCGCGAGGAAGCCGAGCCCGAGCAACGCCGACACCGCCAGCACGATCAAGTTCGCCGTGTTGTAGTCGACGTCGACGACATTCATCGTGCGCGGCGGCTTGTTGGGATCTTCCTGATTGTAGTTGATCGGCCGGACCAGCCGGTGCGTCACGGCGATAAGGGACTGGTTGACCCACGACCAGTTCTGCTCGTCGCGCTGGCCAAAGCCCTTTTCCGAGCTCGCGCCGACCATGCCCTGATACCAGGTCTTGAGTTCGGCCGCGTTGCGCTCGAAGCCGCGGATCGGCGCCGGCACGATATAAAGAAGGATTCCGGTGAAGGCGACCGTCGCGACCACGGCCGACCATTTCCGCCGCCAGATGAGATAAGGCAGCACCGCGATCGGGAATACCTTGATGGCGGTGGCGAGCGCGAACAGGAAGCCCGCGAACCAGGGCCGCTGATGCTGCAAGCACCAGAAGCCCCACAGCATCATCGCCAGCAGGACGAGGTTCGGCTGGCCGAGGTCGAACATGTCGAACACGAAGGTCACGGTGACGAGTGCCGGTAAAGCTTCCAGCCACGGGCCGGCCCTTTGGCCCGATCCCGTCATGGCATTGGAGAACATGCCCGTGTACCACCACGCCACGACATTCAGGATCGACAGGACGGCGTAGAGCGCGATCTTGCCGAACCAGCTCGGGATCGCCAGCAGGATCGCCGGCAATGGCGGATAGATGAACTCGAAGTACTCGCTGAGATTGCCCGGATAGAGCGGCCTTCCCTGCAAGACCTGCTGTCCGGCCCAATACCAGAGCCCATAATCCTTGGTCTTGCCGTGGCCGAAGATCTCCGGACCGAGGACATCAGCGGTCAGGATCAGGCAGCACAGCACGAAGAGCAGGTCGAGCGGCGCACGCAGCGAGAGGGTCCGGAATGCGCCCGGTTTGTCTGATAGATTCGGTGATGTCACATTATATCCAGTCGGCAACATCTAGCACGTAGCAGACCAACGGACGCTTGGAGAACCCCCCTCACCCGAATTTGTACCCGTCGCGCGCTCGCCCCTGGCAGACGAATTGCCCCAAACAGGGCTTGGCTTGCCTACCTCCGCAGCAACCCGCCAAGCGCGCCGCGGACCAGGGTGCGGCCGATCGAGCCGCCGAGCTGGCCGGCAACCGACTTGCCGACATTGGCCGCCATTCCTCCGATTACCTGGTTGGTCACCGATCGCGTCACGTCACGCGCGATGACCTGGCCCGCGGACAGGCGGCCGCGCTTGACGTTGGTGCCGAAGATGGTGCCGACGATCGAGCCGATCTGGCCGAGGATGCCTCCGCCGCCGCCCGCGGGAGCATCCGCCGTCGCCGCCGTGCCGGCGATGCGCTTCTGGATCATCTCATAGGCGGACTCTGCATCGACAGCGGTGTCGTATTTGCCCTTCACCGGGCTTGCATCCATGATCGCCTTGCGCTCTTCCGGCGTGATCGGCCCGATCCGGGCCGATGGCGGCCGGACCATGACACGCTCGACCATCGCAGGCGTGCCGTTGCCTTCGAGGAAGGACACCAAAGCCTCACCCTTGCCGAGCTCCATGATCACCTTGGCGGTGTCGAGCTTCGGGTTGGGGCGGAAGGTCTGGGCCGCGGCCGCGACCGCCTTCTGATCGCGCGGGGTGAAGGCGCGCAGCGCATGCTGCACCCGATTGCCCAATTGCCCGAGCACGCGGTCGGGAACGTCGACCGGGTTCTGCGTCACGAAGTAGACGCCGACGCCCTTGGAGCGGATCAGGCGCACCACCTGCTCGATCTTGTCCATCAGCGCCTTCGGCGCGTCGTTGAACAACAGATGCGCCTCGTCGAAGAAGAACACCAGTTTGGGCTTGGGCAGATCGCCCGCTTCAGGCAGCTCCTCGAACAGCTCTGACAGCATCCACAGCAGGAATGTCGCGTAAAGCCGTGGACTCTGAAGCAGCTTGTCGGCAACAAGGATGTTGACCATGCCGCGGCCGTCGCGGTCGGTCTTCATGAAGTCCTTCAGCGTCAGCGCCGGCTCGCCGAAGAATTTGGTGCCGCCCTGGTTCTCCAGCACCAGAAGCTGGCGCTGGATGGTGCCGACGGTGGCCTTGGTGACGTTGCCAAAACCCTGCGCCGCCTTCTTGATGTCGGCAAGCGGACTTTCCTCGGCGTCCGCGCCCTTCTTGCCGGCATCCGGCACGATGGCATCGAGCAGCGCGCGCAGATCCTTCATATCGATGAGGGTCAGGCCGGCGTCGTCGGCGACGCGGAAGGCGACATTGAGCACGCCTTCCTGCACATCGTTCAGGTCGAGCATGCGCGCGAGCAGAAGCGGCCCCATCTCGGTGACGGTCGCCCGCACCGGATGCCCCTGCTCGCCGAAAACGTCCCAAAACACCGTGGAGAACTGGTCGGGCTGGAATGTCAGCCCCATCTCCGTGGCACGCTTGACGATGAAATCTTTGGCTTCTCCGACCTCGGAGATGCCGGAGAGGTCGCCCTTGATGTCGGAGGCGAAGACCGGGACACCGGCGCGCGCAAATCCTTCCGCCATGACTTGCAGCGTCACGGTCTTGCCGGTTCCGGTTGCACCGGTAACGAGACCATGGCGATTGGCGAGCGCCAGCGTCAGCCATGCCTGCTCGTCTCCCTTGCCGACGAAGATCTTGTCGTCGGTATCGCCGAGCTTGCTGTCCTGTGCGGTCATTATTCTCTCTGATCTCTCTGCGGTGTTTCGCGTATTGAAACTCAAATGCACCAGTTCCGTAGTTTAGCGCATGTCGCGCCGATTAAAACCGTTCAACGCGCCTCAAGCATGCGACATTACCGGAAGCAAACGAACGACATCAGCCGAAAGTAGGAACGCGGCGTTCGCACCGCGGCAATTTTTTGCTGATTCCATCTCTGCTCTTGCATCGCTGCAACACCTTTCGCGTGTTCGAGACTGAATCGGAACGTTGGCTGCGTTCATCGCTTGTATTTCACATCACACCGGCTCAAGATCATTTTCGAAAACAATACTCCAGCATGTGAACCGGCTGAGGGGCAGGCCATATGGACGAGCTGATCGGGCGGCTGGCGACAAACGCCAGCGTAGATAGTGCTGTCGCTGAAAAAACCGTCGGCATCATCCTGGGCTTCCTCCGCAACGAAGGTCCTTCCGAGAACGTCGAAGCCCTGATCAATCATATTCCCGGTGCGGAAGCGGTGATCGAGGCATCCAGGAGCGGCGGTGGACTGTCGCGGCTGATGGGCGGCGGCCTGATGGCGGTCGGCACGCGCCTGATGGGCCTGGGCCTTGGCATGTCCGAGATTCAGAACATTGCCCGTGAACTTTTCCGCTACGGCCGAGACAAAATCGGAGCGGATCAGATGGGCAAGATCATCGCCGGCACTCCGGGCCTTAGCCAGTTCGCCTGAGCGACGCTTTTCATATTGAGTATCATGACATATCCGATCTCCGAGATTGACGGCCTGCCGGCCTTTGCCGCCAACAAGTTGAAGGCACAGGGAATCCGCACCACCGATGCGCTGCTCGATGCGGCCTCGACGGTGAAGGGCCGCAAGGCGCTCTCCGCCAAGACCGGCATCAGCGAGCAGCAATTGCTCGAATGGGCCAACGTCTCCGACTACATGCGCATCCCCGGGATGGGCCGCGCCAAGGTCGGCCTCGTCCGCGCCGCCGGCGTCACCACCGTGCGCGAGCTCTCCTATCGGAATCCGGCAAGGCTCGCCCAGAGCATGCGGGACGCCAACGAAAAGAAGAAGCTCGTCCGCATCCTGCCGTCGGAGAAGTCGGTCGGCGACATCATCGCCAAGGCGAAGAAGCTGCAGCCGAAGATTACGTATTGAGGCGGACTCTCACTAGCGAACTCGACAATAGGTCTCGTGTCCCGGACGCGCTGCAACGCCCTTAGCGTTGCTGCGCAGAGCCGGGACCCATACTACGCGAGTGTTCGCCCGTGACATGAGCCCCGGCTCAGCAGCGCCCCCCTAAAGAAGCGCTGCGCTGCGTCCGGGGCACGAGAGCGTCGAAACGGGACGCGCACCCAAGCCTCATTCGAGCACCATTCCCCCCTTCCCGCCTTGAACTCCCCCTCCCCGACCGCTAAAGCGGGCCGCATGAATGCCTCGCCCTCCCCATCCGTCCCGCCGGCCGGCTCGGCCGGGGCTGATACGTTGCGGAAACTGCTGGAACGACCGATCCCGGCAGTGATGGGCGTGCTCAACATCACCCCGGACTCCTTCTCCGACGGCGGCCAGTTCATCGCGCCCGCGCAGGCGCTGAAGCGGGCGCGGGCCATGATCGAGGCTGGCGTCGACATCATCGACATCGGCGCCGAATCCACCCGGCCCTACACCGGCGCGAAGGCGGTTACGGCGGCGGACGAGCTTGCGCGGCTGAAGCCGGTGCTGGCAGGCGTGGTGGCGCTCGGCGTTCCCGTGTCGATCGACAGCATGAAGGCGGAGGTGGTGGCCTTCGCGCTCGACCAGGGCGCGGCTATCGCCAACGACGTCTGGGGCCTGCAACGCGATGCCGGCATGGCTCGGCTGGTCGCCGCGAAAGCTGTCCCAATCATCGTGATGCACAACCGCGACAGCGCCGATCCCGCCATCGACATCGTCGTGGACATGAAAGCGTTCTTCCTGCGCTCGCTGGATATCGCCGCGAAGGCCGGCATCGCGCGCGAGAAAATCGTGCTCGATCCCGGCATCGGTTTCGGCAAGACCGCCGAGCAGAGCATGATCGCCCTGGCGCGGCTCGGCGAGCTCGACATGTTCGGCCTGCCGATCCTGGTTGGTGCCTCGCGAAAACGCTTCATCGCTTCGGTATCGCCGTCGGAGCCATCGGGGCGGCTCGCCGGCTCGATCGCCGCGCATCTGATTGCCGCGCAGCGCGGCGCAAAAATCATCCGGACCCATGACGTCGCCGAGACCTTGCAGGCCCTGCGGGTCGCCAACGCAATCGAGAGCAAGCCAGTGAGCAAGCAATGACCGATACGATCTTCGTCACCGGCCTGTCGATCCACGCCCGCCATGGCGTGATGGAGCACGAGACCGAGGTCGGCCAGCGGTTTATCATCGATCTCGAACTCTATACAGACCTGTCGGAGCCCTCGCGCTCTGACAAGCTCGCCGACACCGTGTCCTACGCCGAAGTCGTGGCGACCACGACGGCGGCCTTCAAGAACACCAATTACAAGCTTTTGGAGCGCGCTGCCGGTGCGGTGGCCGATGCCATCCTGTCGCACTTCCCGCGCATCCGCGCGGTGAAGATCACCGTGCACAAGCCGCATGCGCCGATCGCGGCGATCTTCGACGACGTCGGCATCATGCTGACGCGCGCGCGGCATCCCTGATATGGCGAGCGTGCTGATCGCGCTCGGCGGCAATGTCGGCGATGTCCGCACGACATTCCGCAAGGCGATCTCCCACATCTGCGGCATGGCGCAAGCCGCAATGATCGCGCGCTCCTCGGATTACAGCACCCCGCCCTGGGGCGACGAGGACCAGGATCCCTTCATCAATGCTTGCGTCGAGATCGAGACCGACCTCGATCCGCACGCGCTGCTGTTCGTGATGCAGAAGGTCGAGCAGAAGTTCGGCCGCACGCGCAACAAAGAGCGGCAATGGGGCCCGCGCACGCTCGATCTCGACATGATCGCCTATGACGATGTGTCGTTTCAGAAGCCCGATCTGACCCTGCCGCATCCGCGCCTGTTCGAGCGGGCCTTCGTGCTGGTGCCGCTGGCGGAAATCGCGCCGGACCGTGTGATATCAGGCATTCGTGTACGTGACGGGCTTGCCAGCGTCTCGACGCAAGGCATTGAGCGGCTTCCGGATACCGGTTAACCAAAAACAACCGTTTGCAGGGACGGTCGGCCGTGGCAATTTCGGCTGCGAACAACAAGATTTTCGGGAGCCCCTGGCCGCATGACCTCCGTGATTGACGACCTGCCCCTGGCGGCCGATTTCCCCAAGGCGACCGTCGAGGACTGGCGCAAGCTGGTCGACGGCGTGCTGAAGGGCGCGCCGTTCGAGAAGCTGGTTGGCAAGACCTATGACGGCATCAAGATCGATCCGCTCTATCCGCGCGCCAAGGGCGTTGCGCCCGTGGTCGGACGGCCGGCGACTGCACCCTGGCAGATCGTGCAGCGGATCGACCATCCCGACGCGGTGGCCGCGAATGCGCAGGCGCTGACCGATCTGGAGAATGGCGCGACCGGACTCGCGCTGGTGTTCGCCGGTGGCAATGGCGCTTACGGTTTCGGCCTGGAACCGACGGCCGATGCCGTCGCAAAAATCCTGAAGGACATTCATCTCGACGCCGGCATCGGCATCGAACTCCAGGTCGGTCCGCAATCGCGGATGGCCGCGATCCATGTCGCGGAATATGTGAAGAGCAACAGCATCGATCCCGCCGCCTGCAACATCCGCTTCGGCCTCGATCCGCTCGCGGCCTGCGCGGTTTGGGGCCACAGCCCTTATACCTGGGACGAGATCGTTCCCGCCGTCACCGGCGGCATCAAGGGCCTTGCCGCACTCGGCTTCAAGGGGCCGTTCGCGTCCGCAGATGGGCGCGTGATCCACGATGCCGGCGGCTCCGAGGTGCAGGAGCTTGCCTTCGTGCTCGCTTGCGGCGTTGCCTATTTGCGCGCGATCGAAGGTGCCGGCGTTCCGTTGGAAGCCGCGCAGGGCATGGTCTATGCGCGGCTTTCCGCCGACGCCGACCAGTTTCTGACCATGGTAAAATTCCGCGCATTGCGGCTGTTGTGGGCACGCATCGAGACCGCGTGCGGGCTGACGCCGAAGCCGCTCTTCGTCGCCGCCGATACCGCCTGGCGCATGCTGACGCAGCGCGACCCTTACGTGAACATGCTGCGCGCGACCATCGCGACATTCGCCGCGGGCCTTGCCGGGGCCAATGCGATCACCGTGCTGCCGCATACGCTGGCGCTCGGGCTGCCCGATCCGTTCGCGCGGCGCGTGGCGCGCAACACACAAGCCCTGCTGCTGGAAGAAAGCAATCTCGCCAAGGTCAGCGATCCCGCCGCGGGTGCAGGCGGCATCGAGACGCTGACGGCGCAGCTCTGCGACGCCGCCTGGGCGCTGTTCCAGGAGAGCGAGAAGGCCGGCGGCGCTTTTGCCGCCCTTCAGCAAGGCCTGTTCCAGAGCAAGGTCGCGGCTGCGCGCAAAGCGCGAGACGCCAACATCGCAAAGCGCCGCGACGTGCTGACCGGCGCCAGCGAGTTTCCGAACCTGCATGAGCGCGAGACGACGGTGCTGAAGGCAACGCCGATCGCGCTCGCACCGTATGGCGAGCCAAAATACAAGTTTGACGCGCTGCCGCCGATCCGGCTCGCGGAACCGTTCGAGGCGTTGCGCGACAAATCCGACGCGGCACTGAAGGCGCGCGGCGCACGGCCGAAAGTCTTCTTGGCCAATCTCGGTACGGCCGCAGATTTCACCGCGCGCGCCACCTTCGCCAAAAGCTTCTTCGAGGCCGGCGGTATCGAGGCCGTCGACAGCGAGGGCTTTGCCGATCCGGCCACGCTGGCCGTCGCCTTCAAGGCCTCCGGTGCCGGGCTTGCCTGTCTTTGTTCCAGCGACAAGGCCTATGCGGAACACGCCGAAGCCGCGGCGAAGGCCCTGCAAACGGCGGGCGCACGACATATCTATCTGGCAGGCCGCCCGACTGATGCCGAGGCGGCGCTGCGTGCCGCCGGCGTCACGGGTTTTGTCTTTGCCGGCGGCGATGCGCTTGCGACGTTGCAGGACGCCTATCGACGAATGGAGCAGGCATGACCGAGGCGAGCAAACCCGTTCTCACCGGCGGCTGCCAATGCGGCGCGGTGCGCTTTGCGCTGACCGCCGCGCCGAACAAGATTTCGATCTGCCATTGCCGGATGTGCCAGAAGGCGAGCGGTGCGCCGTTCGCCTCCTTCGCCGATATCAACCGGACCGATTTCGTCTGGACCAAGGGAGAGCCGGCGTTGTTCCGCTCCTCCTCGATCGCCGACCGCGGCTATTGCGCCGCCTGCGGCACGCCTTTGAGTTTCGGCCGCATCGACGGCGACCGGATCGAGATCATGACCGGCGCCTTCGACCGCCCCGACCGGCTGGTGCCGACCCGGCAATACGGGACAGAGTCGCGCCTCGGCTGGGTGGTCGGCATCTCCAATCTGCCGAGCCAGACCACGCAGCAGAATTACGGACCGGAGAAGATGGCGACCATCGTCAGCCATCAGCATCCGGACCATGATTGAGCGCCTATGATATGGTTGAAGCCATGAGCCGCATTCCGGACTTCGCAAACGTCGCCTTCGAGCGCAGCGCCACCGGCGCCCCAACCGGCAGCTCCGAGCCATGGCTGACACCCGAGGGCATTCTGGTGAAGCCGGCCTATGGCGAGGCGGATCTGGCCGGGCTCGATTTCCTCGAGACTTATCCCGGCATCGCGCCGTTCCTGCGCGGCCCCTACCCGACCATGTATGTCAACCAGCCCTGGACCGTCAGGCAATATGCCGGCTTCTCCACGGCGGAGGATTCCAACGCGTTCTACCGCCGCAACCTCGCGGCCGGACAGAAGGGCCTTTCGGTCGCCTTCGATCTTGCCACCCATCGCGGCTATGACTCGGATCATCCGCGCGTCGGCGGCGACGTCGGCATGGCCGGCGTGGCCATCGATTCCATCTACGACATGCGCACCCTGTTTGCGGGCATCCCGCTCGACCAGATGAGCGTGTCGATGACCATGAACGGCGCGGTGCTGCCGATCCTCGCACTCTACGTCGCTGCCGCCGAGGAACAGGGTGTGCCGCCGGAGAAACTCTCGGGCACCATTCAGAACGACATTCTGAAAGAGTTCATGGTGCGCAACACCTACATCTACCCGCCCGCGCCCTCGATGCGGATCATCTCGGACATCTTCGCCTACACTTCCACGAAGATGCCGAAATACAATTCGATCTCGATCTCCGGCTATCACATGCAGGAGGCCGGCGCGACGCAGGACCTTGAGCTGGCCTATACGCTGGCCGACGGCGTCGAATATCTGCGCGCCGGTCTTGCCGCCGGCCTCGACGTCGACCGCTTCGCGCCGCGGCTGTCGTTCTTCTGGGCGATCGGCATGAACTTCTTCATGGAAGTCGCCAAGCTGCGCGCCGCGCGCCTGCTCTGGGCGAAGCTGCTGAAGCCGTTCAATCCGAAAGACCCGCGCTCGCTATCGCTGCGCACGCACAGCCAGACCTCGGGCTGGTCGCTGACCGCGCAGGACGTCTTCAACAACGTGATGCGCACGACGGTGGAGGCGATGGCGGCCACCCAGGGCCACACCCAGTCGCTGCACACCAATGCGCTCGACGAGGCGCTGGCGCTGCCGACCGATTTCTCGGCGCGCATCGCCCGCAACACCCAGCTGTTCCTGCAGCAGGAGAGCGGCACCACCCGCATCATCGATCCCTGGGGCGGCTCGTATTATGTCGAGCGCCTCACGCGCGATCTCGCCGCAAAAGCCTGGGGCCATATCCAGGAGGTCGAGGAGCTCGGCGGCATGGCCAAGGCGATCGAGGCCGGCGTGCCAAAACTGCGCATCGAGGAGGCCTCGGCCAAGACCCAGGCCCGCATCGATGCCGGCAGGCAGGCCGTGATCGGCGTCAACAAGTACAAGCCGACTGACGAAGCCGCCATCGACATCCTCAAGGTCGACAACACCAATGTGCGGCGCTTGCAGATCGACAAGCTGACGCGGCTGAAATCCGAGCGCAGCCAGAAGGACGTCGATGCCGCGCTCGCCGCGATCACGCGCTCGGCCGGCGAAGGCAACGGCAATCTGCTCGCGCTCGCCATCGACGCGGCGCGGGCGAAGGCAACCGTCGGCGAAATCTCGGACGCGATGGAAAAGGTGTTCGGCCGCCACCGCGCCGAGATCAAGTCCATCACCGGCGTCTACAAGCGGGAAGCATCCAGCATGGGCAATCAGGTCGAGAAGGTTCAAACACTGATCGACGTCTTCGAGGAGGCCGAAGGCCGCCGCCCGCGCATCCTGGTCGCAAAAATCGGCCAGGACGGCCACGACCGCGGCCAGAAGGTGATCGCGTCCGCCTTCGCAGATATCGGCTTCGACGTCGACATCGGGCCGCTGTTTGCAACCGCCGACGAAGCTGCGCGCCAGGCGGTCGAAAATGATGTGCACATTCTCGGCGTCTCCTCGCTCGCAGCGGCCCACCTCACCGCGGTGCCTGAACTGAAGGCCGCGCTGAAGAAGCAGGGCCGCGACGACATCATGATCATCATCGGCGGCGTGGTGCCGCCGCAGGATTACGATGCGCTTTATGCGGCCGGCGCCGAAGCGATCTTCCCGCCCGGCACCGTGATCGCGGAAGCGGCCGAAGAGCTGATCCGCAAGCTGAACGCCCGGCTCGGGCATAGCGAGGCGGCGGAGTAATTCCGCCGCCACCAATCTCCGACAGGAAGGATATTGCGTGATTTTTTCCGCGCCAATGTTCATGCGCGCGCTCGCTGTGGTCGCAGCTTGCAGCGCGTTGTTCAGTACCGCCGTCGCGGCCGATCCGAAGCCCGAAGCCGCCATCAAGACCAAGAGCATCGACGCCCGCATCTTCCTCGACGACAAGATCAAAGCCAACGCAGCACTGGCAGCGGATTGCCTTGCCGAGGGCAAGAAGTGGCTCGACAAGAACGCCGCTGACGCTGCCGCCTCGCGCAAGGAGGATCCGCAGTTCTTCAAGGACGGCGGCTGGGATTTTGAGCGCAGATATTCAATCCGCTCCGTCGTCGCCGATCGCTATGTCAGCGTGCTGCGCAACGACTACATGGACACCCATGGCGCCCATCCCAATTCGGACGTGAACACGATCCTTTGGGACAAGGCCGAGAGCAAGCGCATCTCGATCCGGCCGTTCTTCACCGAGACCGCCGATGGCGGCCCGACCATGAAGGCGATGGTGAAGGCCGTGGTCGTCTCGCTCAGGGCCGAGAAAAAGAAGCGCGACACCAGCGAGACCGCGACCGACGAATGGTTCAAGAGCGTGGAGCCGAGCCTCGTCAAGATCGGCGCGGTGACGCTGGCGCCGTCAACCGAAGCCGGCAAGAGTTCCGGCCTCACCTTCCATTACCCGCCTTACGCGGTCGGCCCCTACGCCGAGGGCGAATATGTCGCATTCGTGCCGTGGGAGACGTTGAAGCCGTTCCTGACCGCAGAAGGCGCGCGCATTTTCGGCGGTGGACGGCCGAAGGGCGATGCGGACGAGCAGCAATAAATCTGGACGGGACCATTTGCTCACAACGTAGTGGCGCGGCTTCTTGCGACATCGGCGCAAATCCGCCTAAAATATTGCATCGACAAGAGCCCGATTCCCGAGGGCGCCGCCGGGATCATTGATGTCAGGGATCACGCGCCGCATTTTCGCGGCCTCTTCTATGGCTGCGGCCACTTCCGCTCTCCTCACGCCTGCGCGCGCGCAAGCCTATCCGGCGCGGCCGGTGAGCTTGATCGTGCCCTGGGGTGCGGGTGGCGGCACGGACGCGACCGCGCGCGTCGTCGCGACGCTCCTGGAGAAGGAGCTGGGCCAGCCATTCAACGTCGTCAACCGCACCGGCGGGTCCGGCGTCGTCGGCCATGCCGAGATCGCAACCGCGACACCGGACGGCTACACGATCGGCATGCTGACCGTGGAAATCTCGATGCTGCATTGGCAGGCCCTGACGCACCTGACGCCGCGGAACTTCACGGCACTGGCGCTGATGAACGAAGACCCGCCGGGCATCCAGGTCTCCTCGTCATCGCCGTACAAGACGTTGAAGGAGCTCATGGATGCCATCAAGATGGCGGCGCCCGGAAGGTTCAAGGCATCGGGCACGGGACAAGGCGGCATCTGGCATCTCGCACTCGTCGGCTGGATGCAGGCGATGGGATTGCCGGTGAACCAGGTCTCGTGGTCAGCGTCGAATGGCGCAGCACCGGCCATGCAGGATCTCGTCGCGGGCAGCCTCGATCTCACCACCTGCTCGGTACCGGAAGCGCGGCCCACCATCGAGGCCGGCCAGGCGCGCAGCCTCGCAATCATGGCGCTCGCACGCAACCCGATCTTCCCCGACGTCCCGACGCTGAAAGAGACGCTCGGCATCGACTATTCCACCAGCTCATGGCGCGGCATCGGCGCGCCCAAGGGCTTGGCTCCGGAGGTCGCCACCAAGCTGACCGCGGCCTTGAAGAAGGTCTACGACTCCCCCGAGTTCAGGGATTTCATGACCAGGCGCGGCTTCGGCACCGTGTGGCGCGATGCCGGCCAGTTCGCGACCTTCATGGACCAGGCCGACGCCCAGATGGGGCAAGCCATGAAGGCAGCGGGTTTTGCGAAGGCCTGATTTGACACCTCATCCCGAGCGCCCAGCTGCGGCAACATCCTTAGCTGGGCGGCCCTCGCCTGCCCCGCCGTGGCGTTGTAAAGCAGGGCATGACTGAGAAGAAGCCCTCGCTGGACATCAAATCCCTCGCCCGCGATCTGCGCGCCGGCAGCCGCGCGGCGCTGGCGCGGGCGATCACGCTGGTGGAGAGCCGGCGCGGCGACCACCAGGCGCTGGCACGCGAGCTGGTGCAGATGCTGCTGCCCGACACCGGCAAGGCGTTCCGCGTCGGCATCACCGGATCGCCCGGCGTCGGCAAATCCACGACCATCGATGTGCTCGGCAGCTATCTGATCGAGCAGGGCCACAAGGTCGCGGTGCTCGCGGTCGACCCGTCCTCGGCGCGCAGCGGCGGCTCGATCCTTGGTGACAAGACGCGGATGGCGCAGTTGTCAGCATCAGACGATGCCTTCATCCGCCCCTCGCCATCGTCAGGCACGCTCGGCGGCGTCGCGTCGAAAACGCGTGAGGCGATGCTGCTGTGCGAGGCGGCCGGCTTCGGTGTCGTGCTGGTCGAAACCGTCGGCATCGGCCAATCCGAGACCGCGGTCTGCGACATGACCGATTTCTTCCTCGCACTCATGCTGCCGGGTGGCGGCGATGAATTGCAGGGCATCAAGAAGGGCCTCGTCGAGCTCGCCGACATGATCGCCATCAACAAGGCCGACGGCGACAACCTCAAGCGTGCCAACATCACCGCCGCCGATTATCGCGGCGCGCTACACATTTTGACGCCGCGGTCCGAACATTGGCATCCGCCTGTCGTCACCTACTCCGCGCTGGCCGGCACCGGCATCGCCGAGCTGTGGCAGAAGGTGCTCGATCACCGTAAGGCGATGAACGCATCCGGCGATTTTGCCGCGCGGCGACGCGACCAGCAGGTCAAGTGGATGTGGTCGATGCTGGAGCAGCGGATGCTTTCACGACTGCGCAGTGAGGCGTCGGTTCGTACGAAGGTCAAGAAGATCGAGACTGAAGTCGCCGAAGGCCATCTCACGCCGGCGCTTGCCGCCGAGAAGATTCTGGAGTTGCTGCAATGAGCGACAAGCTGCGCATTCTCCTCACCGGCTTCGGGCCGTTTCCCGGCGCGCCCTATAATCCGACGCAGCCGCTGGTGGCGCGTCTGGCGCATTTGCGACGCCCCGCGCTCGACGATGTCGCGCTGTCGAGCCACATTTTCCCGGTGACCTATGCCGCGGTCGACCGGCAATTGCCGGAGGTGCTCGCAAAGGAGAAGCCGGATGCGCTGCTGATGTTCGGCCTCGCTTCCCGCACGCCTTACCTGCGCATCGAGACCCGCGCGCGCAACGCGGTCACCATGCTGTGGCCGGATGCCGCCAACACCCGCTCCAGCAAGCGCGGCATCGCAGACCATGCGGACGCAATGATGTTCGGCCCGCACACCGCAAAACTGCTGCGCGCCGCGCGCCTCACCGGCATCGATGCGCGTTCCTCGCGCGATGCCGGCGCCTATCTCTGCAACTACCTGAGCTGGCGCGCGATCGAGAACGTGCGGGCCGGTGGTCCGCAGCTTGCGGGGTTCATCCATATCCCCCTGCTTGCGCGCAGCGGCGCCGTGCGCCGCAAAGGTGCGCCGCGGATCACGCTGGATGAGCTGGTGGATGCGGGGGAAGCGATGCTGATGGAGCTTGTGCAGTTGGCGCGGAAGGCGCGCGCTTCGTAGGGTAGGTTAGCCGAAGGCGTAACCCACCTCTTCTGCTTCCGCTGACAGAGACATTGGTGGGTTACGCTTCGCTAATCCACCCTACGGCACCGTCTGTGCGGTAAACATTTAACCCTACCGCGAACAATCCCCACGAGCCCGACTGCCCTGCGCTACCTAATCCGCTGCGGACCCCGCGTCCGCCGGAGGACGCGTCATGGACCTCAATCGCCGCCATCTCATCGGAGCTTCCACCGCAGGCATTGCCGGCGCACTTGCCATGCCGGCCGACGCCGCGCGCGCGGCGCCGCTGACGTCCCTGCTCGGCCGCGATGCCACGCAATATGGCGTGCGCCCCGGTATAGCCGAGGATCAGACCCGTGCGCTCCAGCGCGCGATCGACGAGGCCGCGCGCACGCAGATGCCGCTGGCGCTGCCGCCGGGCGTCTATCGCACCGGATTGCTGCGCCTGCCGAACGGCGCACAATTGATCGGCGTACGCGGCGCAACGAAACTCGTCTTCACCGGCGGGGCATCCGCTATCCAGAGCGACGGTTCCGACTCGATTGGATTGGCCGGCATCACTTTCGACGGCGGCGGCGTTCCGCTGCCGACGCGGCGCGGACTGATCCATGTGCTCGGCGGCCGCGACGTCCGCATCACCGAATGCGAGATCACGAACTCCGGCGGCAGCGGGATCTGGCTCGAGCAGGTTTCGGGCGACATCTCCGGCAACATTTTCACCAACATCGCAGTGACGGCGGTGGTCTCGTTCGACGCCAAGGGGCTCAGCGTGTCGCGCAACACCATCATCGGCACCAATGACAACGGCATCGAGATCCTGCGCAACGCGATCGGCGACGACGGCACGCTGGTCACGGATAATCGCATCGAGGACATCAAGGCCGGGCCGGGCGGCTCGGGCCAGTACGGCAATGCCATCAACGCCTTCCGCGCCGGCAATGTGATCGTGCGCGGCAACCGCATCAGAAACTGCGACTACTCCGCGGTGCGCGGCAATTCCGCCTCCAACATCCACATATCAGGCAACAGCGTCAGCGACGTCCGCGAGGTCGCCCTCTATTCCGAATTCGCATTCGAAGCCGCGGTGATCGCCAACAACACGGTCGATGGCGCCGCGGTCGGCGTCTCCGTCTGCAATTTCAACGAAGGCGGCCGCATCGCGGTGGTCCAGGGCAACATCATCCGCAATCTGATCCCGAAACGGCCGATCGGCACCGCGCCGGATGACGACGCCGGCGTCGGCATCTACATCGAGGCCGACACCTCCGTGACCGGCAACGTGATCGAGAACGCGCCGTCCTACGGCATCGTCGCCGGCTGGGGCAAATATCTGCGCGACGTCGCGATCACGGGCAATGTGATCCGCAAGGCGCTGGCCGGCATCGGCGTCTCCGTGGTGCCAGGGGCCGGCACCGCGCTCGTCAACAACAACATGATCTCGGAAACCCCGCGCGGCGCCGTGGTCGGCCTCGACCACGCCCGTGCGGTGACGTCCGACCTGTCGGCGGACGGCGCGCAGCGCTTTGCACAGGTGGTGATCGGCGGGAATGCGGTGCGGCGGTAGTTACCGGCCCCCGCGTCCAGCTCCCAAACGTCAGAACGCGTTGCGCAGCAGCGGGTACTTCGCTTCCAGCCCGTCGAGGTTGAAGGTGAATTCGACGACGCGCTCGGGGGCTGCGACGATTTCGGCGGCGGGCGGGGCGAACTGCGGCAGAAGCGTTGCCATGGCGGCAGGCGTGGCCAGCGGCGGCCTTACGGCGGGCGCAGCGAGTGACGCCCTCGCGGCAGACGCGGCGACTGGCGACCTCACGGCAGGTGCGATGAACGGTGCCCTCGCGGCGGGGGCCCTGAGTGATGGCATCTCGGCAGGTGAGGTGAACGAGGCCGTCGCAGCGCGCGCCGCAAGCGGTGCGGCCGGGGCGAGCGGCGCTTCCGTCACTTCGGCCAGCACATCCGGCTTGGGATCGAGCCTGACCGGCACGGCGGTCTCGGCGGCGATGTGCACGGCCTTCGGCTGCACGGTCTGCGCCGGCGCGGCCTGCGCCTGCTCACGCGGAAACACGCGGGGCATGGTCGCCGGCGACCAGCCGAAGGCGGAGGTGACGCTCGCGGCGGCCGCAGCGACGTCCCCGCCGGTGGCAATGGCGCGCCAGGTCTGGACGGCGCGTTTGGCTTCCTGGATGTTCTCGAGGAATGCGATCTCGGAGTGATAGCGGCGCCAGCGTCCGGTCTCGAACATTTCGGAGAGATGTTCCAGCCGCTGCTCGGCGAGAGCGCACCAGCGCACCGCAAGGTCGCGGTGACCGGCACTTTGGCGATGTGTCATGAACCAGCCCGTCAGGAGAGAAATACGGACGCGGGGACGCAACGCACACGAATCAATTTAGACGCGACATGAATATTTTGTGGAAAAGTTTTGACTTGTCCAGCAACGACACGGCGTTCGTCATGAAAGACCGTAGTCGTGCGGAGTTTTCAGGCATTTCCGAGTCAAGCTTCGCACAAGCATGACGGGCTTGCGGTGGACCTCAACGAGGTCGGCGATGGGCGCAGCCGCGCCCGCTCAACCGCAGGCTGATCCGAAACATCGCTTCGAGGAATCGGATGCCCGAAAAGAAAAGACCCGTCCGGGGGGACAACCGGACGGGTCGAGCCATATGGGCGCTTGGGGTGGATGGGCGCTCGCGCCTAATATGACTTATGGGGAGGGATGACCGCTCCCACATAATTTGGTCGTGGCAGCCGGCTGAATGTTCAATGCGGCGTCCGATTTTTCGACCATCGCGCGGCGCGCAATGTTGTCGCAGCCGCTAGCGCGTCGCCGGCCTATCCGCCTGAGAAACCGCGGATTTATCGGCCGCACTCGACAGCGAGGGCTGCTCGATCGCGCGGATGCCGGGCTCGTCGCGACGTGGCTGCGCATCTTCACGTTTTGTTGTACCGGACACAGCCGCAACCGGCGTCGCGCTGTCGGCGGGAACAGCCATGACTGCGGCAAAAGCATCGGCCTCGCCGTCGCCGAACAGATCATCACGGCCGGGTGAGCCGAGGTCGCGCGCGGTCTTCGCCAGCGTCATGCGCAGCGCTTCCGGCTTCAGCGCGTAATTGCGCTCGAGCAGCAGCGCCGCGACGCCGGAGACATAGGCGGCCGAGAACGAGGTCCCCGACGTCATCTGGTACTTCCCGTCCGGCGCCGGCAGGAAGATGTCGACGCCCGGCGCCGCCAGCGCGATGTAGTTGCCGCGGTTGGATGCCGAGAACAGTCTGTCCTGCTGGTCGGTCGCGCTGACCGCGATGACGTTGGGATTGGCGGCGGGATAAAGCGGCGGCGATTTCGCGCCCGCATTGCCGGCGGCTGCGATCAGCACCAGCCCGCGCGCGGCGGTGGCCGCGATGGCGCGCTCGATCACGGCATCCTTCGGGCCGGCAAAGCTCATATTGACGATCTGGGCGCCGTGCTCCGCGGCGTAGTTGAGCGAGCGCAGGATGATGTAGGACGAGCTCTCGGCGCCGCCCGTGGTGCCGCCGAAAGCGCGGATGGCGATGATGCGCGCCTCGGGCGCGCTGCCCATCAGCTTGGCATGGGCCACGATGGCGCCGGCGATGCCGGTGCCGTGGATGTGCGGTCCCTCGGTGCTGCCGAGCGCATCAAAGTTGTCGGAGATGGAATTGGCGAGCTCGGGATGTTTGGCGTCGATGCCGGAATCGATCACGGCAACCGTCACGTTGGCGCCGTGTGCCAGCGTATGTGCCTGTGGCAGGCGCAGCTTTGCCAGTGCGTATTGTGCCGGATCGCCCTCGGTCGGCACAGCCGATTTCTGATCCTGGAGCACGTAACGGAAATTCGGCTGGACCGAGCGCACGCTGGCGTCAGTGGCGAATTCGCGCCGCACCGTCTCGGAGGGCCGGCCGTCGGTGATGCGGAACAGGCCGAACGTGGCCCCGATCAGCGGGAAATTCTCGGATGCGATGCGCGCGAGGCCGTGGCGGCGCGCAAGCGCGTCGGCCTCGGTCACCGACAGCGCGCCGTCGATCTCGGCAACGAATTCGTTGGCGATGGTGCGCAGGTCGACGGCAACCGGCGTGTTGTTGCCGCGCCCCTTGCCGACGCTCTTCTTGCCGGACTTGCCGGTGCCCTCACCACCCGTATTTGGCCGGGCGAGGCATTCGCCCCCGGCGTCGCGGTAGGCAGCCGTGCAGGCCGGATAGAGGTTCGGCGAGTAGCGCGCATAGGGCAGCACCGGCGTCGGACCCATTCGGGTCGCAGAGATCCGCGCGGTCGTGATCGTGCGCGGGCCGCGGTCGACGCTCACCGCCCGCGCAGCGATGCTCGGAGAGATGGTCGGCGTACGCGAGGGGACGCTGATGGTGGGCGTGCGCATGATCGCCTGCGCCTGCGCAACCTCGACACCCAGACAGGCGGCCAGCAGCAGCGTCGCTCCGACCGACGAAGCGTAGGCTGCGGCTCGCGACTTGCTCTCGGACTTGCGCGTCATCGGTTTAGAGGCGCCTTACGGCGCCGCGACGGCGAGGTTGACGAACTTCTCGCGCGACATCCTGCTGAGCAGCGCGGCGAGTTCGTCCTGGCTCATCGCCTTGTCGAACTGAAGGCGGAACATGCCGCCCTTGGCATCGCCGATGATCGACGCCTGGTAGCTGTCGAGCAACGCGGTGATGTCGGCAACCCGCGCCTCGGGCGTGAAACGCACCAGCGCACGTGCCGATGCTGCGGATGCACCGAGTTCGCGCGTGATCGGGGCGCCGGTCGAGAGCGAGGCGGTCTGGAAGGTCGCGGTCTGGGTCTTCATCAGCACAGCGCCGATGATGCCGGCCTGCAGCAGCAGCGCGATGGCACCCAGGCTCGCCGACCAGGCCAGCGTGCGCGGCGACAGGCCCGAGAAAAAGGTCGCGATGCGGGCCGAGAGCGGCAGCGAAGCGGCTGCACGCGCCGGTTCGGCGTCGATCGCGGCGAACAGCTTCTGCATCGCACGGGCCGACGGCGCCCCTAAGCTCTCGTTCAGATGGATGGTCTCTTCGTACTCGCCGCGGATCGCGGCATATTGCTTCGCGAGCGCCGGATCATTCGCCAGCGCTTCCTCGACGCGGTGGGCGTCGCGCGCGCTCAGCGTGCCGGCGGCATGCCAGGGCAGCAGCAGTTCAATTTCACTGGGCTCTTGCTCCAGCATCTTCTTGCTCAATGCCATCATGGCCAGCCTCGCTCAATGCCGGCTGCCTTCAGCAGTTCGGCCAATTTCTTGCGCGCGTAGAACAAGCGCGTCTTCACAGTGTTCTCCGGAATGCCAACGATTTCGGCCACTTCTTCCACGGATTTCTCGTGGTAGTAGACGAGATCGACGATTTCCCGGTGGTCCGGCGAGAGGCCCGTCAGACACTCCCGCAACGCTTCACTGGTATCCTTCTTCTGCACCACCGTTTCCGGATTGTCGGACGAATCCTCAATCGCGTTCGCGGCGTCGTCGTCCAACTCAAAATCCTTCCTGCGCCGGAGCGCCGAGAGGGCCTTGAATCGGGTGATTGCCAGCAGCCAGGTGGAAACAGCGGATCGGCCTTCGAATTTGCCGGCTTGACGCCAGACGTCGAGAAACACCTCGCTGATGAGGTCTTCCGCCGCCTGCTCGTCCCGCACGAGCCTCAGCCCGAACCTGTAAACCCTGACATGGTGCCGCCCGTACAGCACCTGCATGGCGAGCCGGTCACCCTGAGCGATCCTGGCGATGAGGACCTCGTCCGTAGCCGCCTGTGTCACGCTCAATGCCCGTCTCGCAAAGTTGGTCGGGGCGGCGCGGCGGACGGTTCGACGGGCGGAGCGAAATTCTTCAACCTACCGCGGTCATACGGGGGCTTGTGTGATCTACCCCACATACGCGAACTTTCCTTTTTCCACCCGCGGCGGCTGGCCGCTTCGCTCAAGAACGGTAACATAGTAATGAAGCACTTTCCTGCGCAACGCCGCCCCAGTGCAGGCGGCCTGACATGCATGGAACCATAGCAGCCCTGCACGACATATGTCTCTCCAAGCCCTGTTTTGGCTCGACCGCATCGCCCGCGATGCCTAATTGCCGGCAGATTGCACCTGCCGGCCGCCTTGACCCTGTACTGCGCTGCACCGTTTGGATTCGGTTTCAAAGGATACCAAACCTAAAGGCTTGCCACGTAGATTTTTAGGCTGAGCTCCACCATTGGCGGGACAATGAGCACGGCCGCGACGTCCTTACCGGAGAGGAATGCCGCTGAGGTCGCGGATCTCGTTCTCATGCCTGATGCGGCTGCGCCCGAGGTACGAGCGCGCCGGACCCGGCAGCGCCGGCAGATGTATGTCGGCCAGGTCGCGAGCTACTCGCTCGGCGCCTTCGTCCTGCTGCTCTACGGCTATGACGGCACCGTTGCGATGCACGTTCCGTCGCTGTTCTGGATCGGCGGCCTGTCCATCATCGGCATCTTCGTCGTGATGTCGGAGGCCGGCGTCGGCGACCGGCATACCGATCACTATCTCACCGTCTTCCAGATCTCGGCGCATATGGCGCTGCAGTTCGTGTTCCTGGTGTCGGTGCCGGCGATCGGCGTCGCCTTCATCAGCGTGCTGTTCCTGATCTTCGCCTTCGGCACGCTGCGCATGACGTCGGCGCAGGCGATGTTCACCTGGACGATCGCGACCGCTTGCCTTGCTGCGGTCTTCCTCGGCTCCGACCTGCCGATCGGCATGCCAGTTGCCACGAAGCTGCAGCGGACCGCCTCGATGCTCTGCTTCGTGCTGGTGATCGGCCAGTGCGCCTTCCTCGGCCTGTTCGGCGCCACGCTGCGCAAGGTCCTGTACCGGCGCAGCATCGAGCTGAAGGATGCCTATCGGCGCATCGAGGAGCTGGCCGAGCTCGACGAGCTGACCGGATCCTACAATCGCCGCTGCATCATGCGTCTTCTCGACGCAGAGATGGAAAAGTCGCGGCAGACGTCCGCGCCTTGCGCGATCGCGCTGATCGATCTCGACTGGTTCAAGCGCATCAACGACGCCCACGGCCATCCCGTCGGCGACGAGGTGCTGCGCACCTTTGCCATCACCATCTTCGCCAACATTCGCCCGTCCGACTGTTTTGGCCGCTACGGCGGCGAGGAATTTCTGCTGCTGCTGCCGGACACCGCAGGCGATGCCGCCTCGCGCATGATGGAGCGGCTGCGCGGCATCGTCGCCGATCTCGACTGGAGCGCATTTTCCCCGGGCATGCGGGTGACGATTTCCGCGGGGGTCGTGACGCTCCGCCACGCCGATACTGCCGATACATTTCTCGCGCGCGCCGACTGCGCGCTCTATTCCGCCAAGGCGCAAGGGCGCAACCGAGTTGCAACAAGCTGACCAATCCATTTTCTCCCGGTGCGTGAGAATCTGCCGCCGGACCGAACGCTCCAGGACAGGGCCATGAGATCGAAATCCGCCAAACCATCCGAAAACCTGCTGGAGGAATTGCAGGCTGCGCTCTCGCACGGGACCGTTTCGCGCCGGGTCGAGACGCTGCGCCGCGTCACCGATCTCTTCGTGGGCAATTTGGTGGACTATTCAGACGAGCACGTCCGCGTGTTCGACGACGTGTTCCAGTGCCTGGTCGAGCAGATCGAGACATCGGCCCGGGCACTGCTGGCCGACCGCCTCGCGCCGATCGCGGCCGCACCGCCAAAGATCATCCGCACGCTCGCGCTCGACGAGGTGATCGAGGTCGCCGGTCCCGTACTGTCGAAATCGGAGCGGCTGGACGAGACGACCCTGATCGAGATCGCGCGCACGCGCGGCCAGGCGCATCTGAAGGCGATCTCGCTGCGGCGGGTGCTGTCGGAAGCGCTGACCGACGTGCTGGTGACGCGCGGCGACGAGGACGTGGTGCAATCGACCGTCAGCAATCCGGGTGCGCGGCTCTCCGAGGGACGCCTCACCGACCTCGTCACGCGCGCCGAACGCGACGATGATCTTGCCGCCTGCATCGGCCTGCGGCCCGATTTGCCGCGCCATCACTATTTGAAGCTGGTCGCGAAGGCCTCCTTGAGCGTGCGCAGGAAGCTGGAGGCCGCACATCCGGAACTCGCAGACGAAGTGTCGAGCGTGGTCCAGGAAGTGGCCCAGCGGGTCCGCGCCGCTGCCATGACCCGGCAGACCGAGATGGCGCGCGCGCTGGTGAGATCGCTGCACGAGGACGGCCGCCTTAACGAATTCCAGGTCACCACCTTCGCCGAACACGGCAAGTTCGACGAGACCAATGCGGGGCTCGCGGCGCTGGCAGGCGTCGCGGTCGAGACCGCCGAAAACATGATGATCGAGAGCCGCACCGAGGGCGTGATGATCCTCGCCAAGGTCGCGGGCATGCAATGGTCGAGCGTGCGCGCGATCATCGCCATGCGCGAAAAGCTCTCAGGCGGCCCGCAGACCGACGTGCCGACGCTGCGCGAGACCTACGAGGCGCTGCGCTCATCGACCGCACAGCAGGTGCTGCGCTTCCACCGCATGCAGCAGGGCGCAACGCCGGCGGCCTGAGACCGCCGCGAACGGCCTCAGGCGTCAGGCATGTGATCCAGCAGCTTGTCGAGCGTGATCGGATAGTCCCTGACCCGTATGCCGGTCGCGTTGTAGATGGCGTTGGCCAGCGCCGCAGCGACGCCGCATATCCCGAGTTCGGCGATTCCCTTTGCCTTCATCGGCGACGACATCGGGTCCGTCTCATCCAGAAAGATCGTGTCCTGGTGCGGGATGTCGGCATGCACCGGAACCTCGTAGCCGGCGAGATCGTGATTGACGAAGAAGCCGTTGCGCTTGTCCACCGCCAGCTCTTCCATCAGCGCCGCCCCGACGCCCATGGTCATGGCGCCAATGACTTGGCTGCGTGCCGTCTTCGGATTGAGGATGCGGCCCGCGGCACAGACGGCCAGCATGCGGCGGACACGGATCTCCGCCGTCGCCACGTCGACGCCGAGTTCGACGAAATGCGCGCCGAACGTGGATTGCTGGTGGGTCTTGGCGAGATCGCCGTACTCGATCGAATCTTCTGCCGACAGCTCACCGCCCGACGCCGCCTGCCCAAGCGGAACGCTTCGGTTGCCCGATGACACTTGGCCATCCGTGAAGGCTATTTCAGCGGAGTTGAAGCCGAGCTTCTGCGCCACGGCCTCGCGCAGCTTCACGCAGGCGGCATAGACGCCCGAGGTTGAATTGTTCGCGCCGAACTGCCCGCCGGAGCCTGCGGATACCGGGAAGCTGGAATCGCCGAGACGCACGACGACCTTGTCCAGCGGCACGCCCATCATCTCCGCCGCGGTCTGGGCGATGATGGTATAGCTGCCGGTTCCGATGTCGGTCATGTCGGTCTCGACGGTCACGCGCCCCTGCCCGTCGAGGCGAACGCGCGCGCCCGATTTCATCAGCAGATTGTTGCGGAACGCGGCAGCCACGCCCATGCCCACGAGCCAACGGCCGTCGCGCTGCTTGCCTGGCTCGGCATTTCGCTTGCTCCAGCCGAAACGCTCCGCGCCGATCCGCATGCATTCGACGAGTTGCCGCTGCGAGAACGGACGGTTCGGGTGTTCGGGATCGACCTGGGTGTCGTTGCGGGCACGGAATTCGATGGGGTCGAGACCCAGCCGCTCCGCCATCTCGTCCATGGCGATCTCCAGCGCCATCATGCCCGGCGCCTCGCCGGGCGCGCGCATGGCGTTGCCCTCGGGCAAATCCAACATGGCAAGACGCAGCGCCGTCATCCGGTTCTCGCCGGCGTAGAGCAGACGGGTCTGGTTGACCGCCGTCTCCGGCCTGCCCTCCGGCAAATTGCCCGACCAGCTCTCGTGTCCGATCGCCGTGATCTTGCCGTCCCTGCCAGCACCGATACGAATGCGCTGGATCGTCGCCGGACGATGCGTCGTATTGTTGAACATCAGGGGCCGCTGCATGGCGACCTTGACCGGACGGTTGGCGGCACGGGCGCCGAGCGCTGCGAGGACAGCATCGGCGCGAAGGAATAGTTTGCCGCCAAAGCCGCCGCCGATGAAGGGCGAAATCAGGCGAACGTTTTCCTTGGGCAGGCCTAGCGTCTTCGCAACGTCCCCGGTGGTCCAGGCAATCATCTGGTTGGAGGTCCAGAGCGTGAGCTTGTCCCCTTCCCACGAAGCCATCGACGCGTGCGGCTCCATCATCGCATGGGCCTGGTCCGGCGTGGTGTAGGTCGCATCGAGCTGCACCGGCGCAGACGCGAACGCGCCGGGAAAATCGCCGACAGTCGTGTCCGCCTGATTGTCGCCGCGTCCGGGAGGCTTGGCGGCCCCGTCCCGTCCGGCTGAAAGGTCGAACGAACCCTTCGCCGCAGTGTAATCGACCTTGACGAGCTGGGCTGCGGCGCGGGCCTGCTCGAAGGTTTCGGCGACGACGACCGCGACCGCCTGATGATAATGGTCGATGTCGGGCCCGCCGAGCAGCTTTGCCGTGTTGTAATTGCCTTTGCCGAGCTTGCCGGCATTCTCCGCCGTGACGATCGCGATGATGCCGGGCGCGGACTTGGCACGAGACAGATCCATCGAAGCAATCCGGCCCTTGGCGATGGCCGAGCCGACAATGTAGCCGTAGGCGGCGCTGGCGGCGCGATCGTGCCACTCGTAGGCATAGGTAGCCCGTCCGGTGGTCTTCAGCGGACCCTCGATCCGGCTGGTCGCATGACCGATGACCTTGAGCTGATCGATCGGATTGGTGGTCGCAGGCGTGTCGAACTTCATGGCTCAACCTTTCGCTTCGGTCAGGACCGCGCCCAGGGTTCGCTCCACCAGCGAAAGCTTGAATGCATTTTCTTTCGTGGGACTGGCTCCTTCGAGCAGACGCGCGGCAACGGCCTTTGCACCGTGCGGCATTTCGGCTTCGGCCGCTTCGACCCGCCACGGCTTGTGAGCGATGCCTCCGACGGCAACGCGTCCCGTCCCGTCGCGCTGGATGATCGCTCCGACCGAGACCAATGCGAACGCGTAGGAAGCGCGGTCGCGGACCTTCCGGTAGATATGCGTTCCGCCAACGAGCTTGGGCAGCGTGACGGACGTGATCAGTTCACCCGGGGTCAGTGTCGTCTCGAGGTGCGGGGTATCGCCGGGCAGACGGTGGAGATCGGCGATCGGAATGTCCCGGATCGAGCCGTCCGGGCGCGCCGTCTGAACGGTCGCATCGAGCGCACGCATGGCAATCGCCATGTCGCTCGGATGCGTCGCGATGCAGGCGTCGCTCGCACCGATCACCGCATGCTGGCGGGTTACGCCGCCGATGGCGGCACAGCCGCTGCCGGGGTTACGTTTGTTGCAGGGCTGATTGGTGTCGTAGAAGTATGGGCAACGTGTCCGTTGCAGCAGATTGCCGGCGGTGGTCGCCTTGTTGCGCAATTGTCCGGACGCGCCGGCAAGCAACGCACGTGACAGCAGGCCATAGTCACGCCGGATCCGTGCATCGGCCGCCAGCGCCGTGTTGCGCACCAGCGCGCCGATGCGAAGTCCGCCGTCGGACGTTGGTTCGATCTTGTCGAATCCCAGGCCGTTGACATCGATCAAATGGGACGGCGTCTCGATCTCAAGCTTCATCAAATCGAGCAAATTGGTGCCGCCGGCGATGAATTTGGCGTTGCTGCGCCCAGCGGCCGCCGATGCCGCCGCTGCGGGCGAATTTGCCTTTTCATAGGTGAAGGGCTTCATGCGGGCCTCCCGGCAATTTCGGTGATCGCCTCGGCAATGTTGGAATAGGCGCCGCAACGGCAGATGTTGCCGCTCATGCGCTCGCGCAGCTCGGCGTTGGTCAGGTGCGGGACGGCATTCAGGTCGCCCGTGACGTGACTTGGGATTCCGGCCTTGATCTCGTCGAGCACGGCGACCGCTGAGCAGATCTGCCCGGGCGTGCAATAGCCGCATTGAAAACCATCATGCTTGACGAAGGCGGTTTGCATCGGATGCATCTGTTCCGGCGTACCAAGCCCCTCGATGGTCGTGACGGTCTCGCCCTCATGCATGACCGCAAGTGTCAGGCACGAATTGATCCGCTGCCCGCCGACGATCACGGTGCAGGCGCCGCATTGACCGTGGTCGCAGCCCTTCTTGGTGCCGGTAAGATGGAGATGCTCGCGAAGAGCGTCGAGGAGCGTCGTGCGGGTGTCGAGCTTCAGAGCGCGGACCTCGCCGTTGACGCTAAAGGAAACCGTCGCCATCGCCGGCGCTTCCTCCGCAGCGGCCGGAAGCGCGGTGGCAGAATTCTGAGCTTTGGCCGCGTGCGAAGCAGCTCCGATCGCAACCGACGTGGCGGTTCCAATCAAGAGGTTCCGCCGCGACATTTCGAATGCGCTGGGTTCTCGCATGGTTGGGCATATCCCTCGCTACAGCAGCGCCCATCGGCGCGCTGGATAGAAGTCGTCCAACCGAAGTTAGTTTCTAGGCGTGGCCTGTATTAGCCGTTCACAAGCGCATGAACCTATTAGCGCCATTCATGAATGCGGGCTCGAGAGAGCGATCGAGCTCGCCTGGCACTCGTGGCAATTTGACGTCACGCCAGTTTGCGCGAAACGTCCCTAGTACCGCAGGACTCTCGAGCCAACCGCGGCGCCAATCGCCGTCACCAGTGCGGTTGCGATCGTGTACCAGGTTGCGACGAACAGAGGCGAGTCGTCGGTGCAGTGGGAGGCGTAGAGCGTCGCGGCCAATCCAGCCGACACCAGGCCGGCGAGCGCACCGGCCAGCGCCGGCCGCGACGGCGCGCCGTGGCGCAGGCCGAACAGCGCGCCCGCGAGAAGCGGCAACGACATCGCCGGGATCGCCGACAGGCACCACCGCGAGTTCTTGCCGACGAGTCGCATCGTCATCGGCATGGCCGGCGCCATCATCGCCTCGCTACCGATCGCCACCGCGAGCAGCCCGACCGGGAGCAGCAGCAGCCAACCCCAACCACGCATCAAGGCTTCGGGCCGCGACAAATGCAGGCTGATGATGATCGCGGGGATTGCGAGCGACAGCGTGACTGCGAACTTCATGTCGAAGAACGGGTTGTGCATCGCGCTCATCACGTCAGGCCGCACGCCGAGGAAGGTGGCGAAGATCAAGATCGACAGCGGCGCGCCGACGAGAAGTCCCATCGTCAGCACGGCGCCGACGCGCGGGGCTCGGCTGGCATTGTCGGCCGCGAGCGAACGAATGAGTTGATCGGTATCCATGACTAGTGGTCCCGCAGTTTGGCAGTCAGTGCCGCAAGTCCGCGATGCAGCGCGACCCGCACCGCACCTTCGCTCATCGAAAATCTTGCCGCCGTGTCCTTGATCGAGGCGGCCTCGACCGCGATCGACTGCAACACGTCGCGCTGGCGCTGCGGCAGCGTACCCAGCTGCGTCGCGACTTCGGCCGGCGAAGCGGTCTCCTCCGGCACTTCGCCCGGCAGGGTCTCGGCGAAATCGTCGATATCGACGAAGATGCGCCTGCCGCGCCGCCGCAGCGTATCGATCAGCTTGTTGCGGGCGATCGCAAACAGCCATGGCGCGAAGGGGGCTTCGCTGTCCCAGGTGTGCCGCTTCAGATGCACCGCCAACAAAATCTCCTGCACGATATCCTCGGCCTGATCGGGAGGCTGCCCGGCCCGCGCCAAGCCACGCCTCGCGGCAGCGCGCAGCACGGGCGTGACCGCCCTCAACAGGCGATGATACGCCGCATCATCGCCTGCCATGGCCGACCGCATCAGGCCGGTCCACTCGTCCTCACGTCCGCGCACGCGCGCCCTCACCATGCAATTCGGCCGCTCTTTCAGTTTGTTACGCGAGCACCCTCATGATCACGAACTCGTGATCGATGCGGGACCCATTGTCTGCGCGGCCGCCAAAAATCTGCGACGGCTCATAACACTGATCGGTCCCGTACGCACCCGGCGCCGGCTGCAGACGGGACGGCTTGCCCCGTTTTTGCCAAGTGTAGCCCGAAGATTCCCATTTTCTGCCCCGCTGTCGTCACGCCCCGGCGTCTCTGTTCGGTCCCGGGATGGGTCGATTGGGGAGATCGTCAACATGATGAAAGCGAGCGGGCGCGCCGCCCTGATTCTTCTGGCCGGACTTTTCCTGCTGTTCGGAGGCGCCGCACAGGCGGCGCCGAGTTCGGCTGCGAGCGGCAAACCGGACAGCGCAGGCAAACAGGCCGACGCGGTCAAGCCGGACAAGCACCGGCGCCACACGTCTCGCCGCACCAGCAGCAAGACGGCGCAGAAATCCTCCGACGACAAGGCCGGCAAGACCGATGCCGCCCCCAAATCCGACCAGGCGAAATCGGACGAGGCCAAGACCGCTAATAACAAGACCGGCAATAATAAGGCCGATAACGACATCCCGGCCTCGAGCCAGATGCCGCCCGAAATCGCCAACGCCCATGCGCAGCTCGCCGCCGCCGATACGCCGCCCGCGGCTGCGGCCTCCACCATGACAGGCCGCGCCAACGACACCGTCCAGGCCGCGGCCGACAATACCGCCACGCCGAATGCCGAGAACCAGGCCGAGAACCATGCGACGGCACCCGATCAGCTCGGTGATCCCGACCCTGCGCCCGCACAGAAGGCGGTGATCGCCGCAACCGACGCACAGCCGCGGCCGGCACCGGTGATGGCGAGCAGCGACCATAGCTCGGCCTGGGACCAGAGCTCGCTGATCGGCAAGATCTTCATCGGAGTCGGCACGCTGCTGACGCTGGCCTCCGCCGCGCGGATGTTCATGGCTTGATTTCTTGGCCTGATCTCTTGGCCTGAGGAAATCCCGCCCGGGACGTGCGTCTTGCCGCGCGTTCCGGGCCACCATTGGCCCCCTTGAAGCCATCCGCGCCAGCGGGCACATTGCCGGCCCAATCAAAAGCGTGGGTGGAGCATGAGCACGTTCGAACACATCATCGTCGAAAGCATCGGTGCGGTCGGCATCATCAAGCTGAACCGGCCGAAGCTGCTCAACGCGCTCTCCTTCGGCGTCTTCCGCGAGATTGCCGCCGCCGTCGACGATCTCGAGGGCGATGACGCCATCGGCTGCATCGTCGTGACCGGCAGCGAGAAGGCCTTTGCCGCCGGCGCCGACATCAAGGAAATGCAGCCGAAGGGCTTCATCGACATGTTCTCCGAGGACTTTGCCGCAATCGGCGGCGATCGCGTCGCGCGCTGCCGCAAGCCGACCATCGCCGCGGTTTCGGGCTACGCGCTCGGCGGCGGCTGCGAGCTCGCCATGATGTGCGACTTCATCATCGCCGCCGACACCGCAAAATTCGGCCAGCCCGAAATCACGCTCGGCACCATTCCCGGCATCGGGGGCACCCAGCGCCTGACCCGCGCGATCGGCAAGTCCAAGGCAATGGACCTTTGCCTCACCGGCCGCATGATGGACGCCGCGGAAGCCGAGCGCAGCGGCCTCGTCAGCCGCATTGTGCCCGCTGACAAGCTCATGGACGAAGTCATGGCCGCGGCAGAGAAGATCGCTTCGATGTCGCAGCCCGCCGCCGCCATGGCCAAGGAAGCGGTCAATCGCGCCTTCGAGACCACGCTCAGTGAGGGCATGAGCGTCGAGCGCAATCTGTTCCATTCGACCTTCGCGCTGGAAGACCGCTCCGAGGGCATGGCCGCCTTCATCGAGAAACGCAAGCCGGTGAACAAGAACCGCTAATACCGGCGAACGGTCAGGCTGGTGTAAGACTCTGCCACCTTCCCGCAGAAACCCTGTGACGCACCTGCAACAAGCACGGAATAGATGGGGGTTTTCCCCGCGGCAGTTTGCCTGCGGGACCCCGGCTGGTTAAACAGTTAAGAGGCCACCGTCGGCGGGGGCGGACAGCCGGGGTCAAGCGGGATTACATGATTGGGCGTACCGCCAGAGCTGGTCGCGTGATGACGCGGCGTCGACCGGGCGTGGGTCCTGTGCTTGCGACATGGACCACGCTGGCGCTCACGTGCGCCCTGCCCTCGGCGGCATGGGCGGAAGCCCTGCCCGAGGCGCTGGCCAAAGCCTACCAGACCAATCCGCAGCTCAATGCCGAGCGCGCGCGCCAGCGCGCCACGGACGAGAACGTGCCGCAGGCGCTGGCCGGCTACCGGCCGCAGATCGTGGCGAGCCTCAGCGCCGGCCTGCAATCGGTGCGCAATCTCTTGCCCGACAACACCATCCAGACCGCGAATCTGAAGCCATGGATCATTGGCGTCACCGTGACGCAGACCCTGTTCAACGGCTTCCGCACCGCCAACAACGTGCGCGCCGCCGAACTCCAGGTGCAATCGGGCCGCGAGGCGCTGCGCAATGTCGGCCAAGGCGTGCTGCTCGACGCCGTCACCGCCTACACCAACGTGCTCGCCAACCAGTCGCTGGTCGAAGCGCAGCGCTCCAACGTCGCGTTCCTGCGCGAGACGCTCTCGGTGACCCAGCGCCGCCTCAACGCGGGCGACGTCACGCCGACCGACACCGCCCAGGCCGAGGCGCGGCTCAGCCGCGGCCTTTCCGATCTCAACGCCGCCGAAGTCGCGCTCGCGGTGAGCCAGGCGACTTATGCGCAGGTGATCGGCAATGCGCCGTCGCAGCTTCGGGCTGCCGAAGTCGTCGACCGCTATCTGCCGAAGAGCCGCGAGGACTCGCTGACGATGGCGATCCGGCAGCACCCGGCGGTGATGGCGGCCGGCTTCGACGTCGACGTCGCCTCCACCAATATCCGCGTTGCCGAAGGCGCGCTGCTGCCGAGCGCCAACCTCCAGGGCAGCGCCAGCAAAAGCCGCAACAACGACCCGACGCTCGGCACCTTCGCCGAGGACCAGGCCTCGATCGTCGCCAATGTCACCGTGCCGATCTATGACGGCGGCCAGGCCGCCGCGCAGACCCGGCAGGCCAAGGAAATCACGGCGCAGAGCCGGCTCGTGCTCGACCAGGTGCGCAACCAGGCACGCACGGCGGCGGTGAGCGCCTGGGTTGCCAATGAAGGCGCCAAGATCGCGGTCTCGGCCTCGGAGTCCGAGGTGAAGGCGGCAACCGTCGCGCTCCAGGGCGTGCAGCGTGAAGCCGCGGGCGGACAGCGCACGACGGTGGACGTGCTGAACTCGCAGGCCGATCTGATCCAGGCCAAGGCCCGCCTGATCGGCGCCAACCGCGACCGCGTGATCGCCTCCTACACGCTGCTCAGCGCCGTCGGCCATCTCGACGTCAAGACCTTGAGCCTGAACACGCCGGACTATTTGCCCGAGGTGCACTACCAGCAGGTCCGTGACGCCTGGCACGGCCTGCGCACGCCGTCGGGGCAGTAGTTTCAAATCGTTGGTGCCGATGAAACGCTGCCGCATCCATCTGATGGGAGCTTCGGGCTCCGGCGTGACGACGCTCGGCCGCGCGCTCGCGGGCCGGCTTGCGCTGGCGCATCACGACAGCGACGACTATTTCTGGCTGCCGACCGTGCCACCCTACCAGACGACGCGTCCCGCGACCGAGCGCCTGCGCCTGATGCGCGAGATGTTTCTGCCGCGTCTCGATTGGGTGCTGAGCGGATCCATCACCGGCTGGGGCGACGAACTCGTTCCGTTGTTTGATCTGGTCGTCTACGTGACCACGCCGCGCGACATCCGGCTGAAACGATTGCGCGCCCGCGAGGCCGCCCATTTCGGCGCTGACGCCGTCGCGCCGGGCGGCTGGCGCCATGAGGAGACCGAATCCTTCGTCGAATGGGCCTCCCATTACGAAGCCGGCGATCGCGAGGGCCGCAATCTCGCCAAGCATGAATCCTGGCTCGCGGGCCTGCCCTGCCCGGTCGTGCGCGTTGACGGCTCACGTCCGCTTGCGGAGCTTGTCGAGCAGCTATGCAGCGAAGCGGAGCAGCTGCCGGGCTGATGTGATACCGTTCTCCACGATATCCAAATAAAAATCAGGGAGAGAACCGTGCTCAATCGACGCAACGTCCTGCTTGCCTCCCTCGCCGCCGGAGTAGCCATGACCAACAGAGCCCACGCCCGCGCGGCGCAGCCCGCGACGCCGGTCAATTTCGACGTCCCGGCGCACGCCTGCGACTGCCACACGCACATTCATGGCGATCCCGAAAAATTTCCGTTCTTCGCCGGGCGCGTCTACACGCCCGAGCTGGCCTCTCCGGAGGAGATGGCCGCGCTGCACAAGGCTCTGCATATCGAACGCGTGGTGATCGTCACGCCCAGCGTCTACGGCACCGACAATTCGTCGACCTTGTTCGGCATGAAAGCACGCGGCGCGAATGCGCGCGGCGTCGCCGTCATTGACGACAAGACGACCGAGGCCCAGCTCGATACGATGCAGCAGGACGGTTTCCGCGGCGTCCGCCTCAATCTCGCGACCGGTGGCGTCAACGACCCCAATGTCGGCCGGCCGCGCTTCACCGCTGCCGTCGAGCGCATGAAGGCGCGCGGCTGGCACGTGCAACTCTACACCACGCTGCCGATGATCTCGGCGATCAAGGACCTTGTCGAGACAGCACCGGTGCCCGTCGTGTTCGACCATTTCGGCGGCCTCGAAGCCTCGCGCGGCCTGGAGCAGCCGGGCTTTTCCGATCTCGTCGCGCTGGTGAAGTCCGGCAAGGCTTATGTCAAGATTTCGGGTGCCTACCGTTCGTCGACGCTTGCGCCCGATTATCAGGACATGGTTCCGTTCGCGAAGGCGCTGATCGCCGCGAACGCGGACCGCATCGTCTGGGGAACGGACTGGCCGCATCCGGATTCGAGTCGTGTCGAGGGACGCAAAGCCACCGACATCGCGCCGCTCTATCAGATCGACGATGGCCGCCTGCTCAACCAGCTTCCGGTGTGGGCGCCGGATGCGGATGTGCGCAAGAAGATCCTGGTCGACAACCCCGCGCGACTTTACGGCTTCTGAGTCGCGACACGCGCAATTAGGTTCAACGAAGCGACGCAGTTCCGTGTTCGAATCGCGGAACTGTTATCGCAAAATCACAACGACGTCGGACTCACACGAACGTGTTCGTGTTTGCTTTCGCTTTTCACCCATTCGGTTGAGGCACGAACCCGCGCATCCCGATACGCACACGCACGGATTTCATTTGTTCGTGCGGGTGCATGCCTTTATCGCATTATCTTGCCGCGCTTTTGTCCGGCATCGGAATTGGTTTCACCGTCGCCGCTCCCATCGGGCCCATGGGCATGCTGTGCATTCAGCGCACATTGGCATCGGGCATGGCCACAGGCCTGGCAACCGGTTTCGGTGCGGCGACTGTGCATCTCACCTACAGCGCCCTTGCGGTCTTGGGACTTGGCTCGCTCGCACAGCCATGGGTCGAGGCGAATGCGGCGGTCTTCGGCGTCGTCTCGGCCTTTACGCTGCTGTGGTTCGCGATCCGCACGCATCGGAGCGCCGTCGTGCTTCAAGAGGCCGGCGAGATCGACAGAGTGCGGCTGGCGCGCGCCTATCTCAGCGCCATCGCGCTCGGGCTGACAAATCCGCTGACGGCCATCCTGTTTCTGGCCGCGCTGCATGCGTTTTCCACGCAGGCTGCGACCGCACCGCTCGTCGCGGGCGTCTTCGTGGGCTCTGCAGTCTGGTGGATGATGCTCAGCACCATCGTCGCAACCGCGCGATCACGGCTGACGCCACGGGTGCTGTCGCTCAGCAGCCGGTTCGCGAGCCTGATGCTGCTCGGGCTCGGCACCACGATGCTGGTGCGGATCGCGCAGCGTATGTTTTGACGAGCCGAGAATCTTTCCGCGGAAGCAATCTGGATTGCTTCGTCAGCGCGCGCGGCGGGAGAAGAAGGAGATCAGGACCGGCAGCGTCACCAGGATCACGATCGGCGCCAGCATCATGCCGGTGACCACGACGACCGCGAGCGGCTTCTGCACCTGCGAGCCGATGCCCTCCGAAAGCGCAGCGGGCAGCAGGCCGACGCCGGCGACGACGCAGGTCATCAGCACGGGCCGGAGCTGCAACTCGCCGGTGCGGATCACCGCGCTCATGCGGTCCATGCCTTCTTCGATCAGCTGATTGAACTGCGACAGGATGATGATGCCGTCCATCACCGCGATGCCGAACAGCGCGATGAAGCCGATTGCCGCGGACACGCTGAAGGCGGTGCCGGTGATCAACAGTCCAAGCACGCCGCCGAAGATCGCCATCGGGATCACGCTCATGGCGAGCAGCGTGTCGGTCATCGAGCCAAAATTGAACCACAGCAGGATTCCGATCAGCGCCAGCGAGATCGGCACCACGATCGACAGCCGCCGGATCGCATCCTGGAGATTGCCGAATTCGCCGACCCAGTCCATGTGCGCGCCGGGCGGCAACTGCACCTGGTCGGCGACCTTCTGCTGCGCCTCGCGGATGGCGCTGCCGAGATCGCGTTCGCGCACCGAGAACTTGATCGGCAGGTAGCGTTCCTGCTGCTCGCGATAGATGTAGGCCGCACCCGAGACGAGGCTGATGGTGGCGACCTCGCTCAGGGGAATCTGCGTGACGGTGCCGTTCGGCCCGGGCGCGCCGATCCGCAAATTCTGGATCACCTCCGCGCTCCGGCGGAATTCCGGCGCCAGTCGGACGATGATCGGGAAATGGCGGTCGGAGCCGGGCTCGTAGATATCGCCGGCGGTATCGCCGCCGATCGCGACCTTGATGGTGGCGTTGATATCGCCAGGCGCAAGGCCATAGCGCGCGGCCTTGGCGCGGTCGATGTCGATCTGGATGGTCGGCTGTCCGAGCGAGGTGAACACCGCAAGGTCGGTGACGCCCTGCACGGTCGACAGCACCTGCTTGATCTTGTTGGCGGTGTCGGTCAGCGCCTGGAGATCGCTGCCGAACAGCTTGATCGAGTTCTCGCCCTTCACGCCGGACACGGCTTCGGAGACGTTGTCCTGGAGATATTGCGAGAAGTTGAACTCGACGCCGGGGAAGCGGTCGTCGAGCTGCTTGAGCAGTTGCGCGGTCAGCTCTTCCTTGTCGTGGGTGCCGGGCCATTGGCTGGCGGGCTTCAGCGGGGCAAAGAACTCGGCGTTGAAGAAGCCGGCCGCATCGGTGCCGTCATCGGGTCGGCCGTGCTGCGACACCACGGACTCGACCTCGGGCCGGGCGCGGATCAACTTCCGCATCTCGTTGACGTAGCTGTTGCCTTCCTGGAGCGAGATGGTCGGCGGCAGCGTAGCGCGGATCCAGAGATTGCCCTCTTCCAGCTTCGGCAGGAATTCGAGGCCGAGCAGCCGGCTGAGCGCGACTGTCATCAGCACGAGTCCGACCGAACCACCGAGCATGAGCTTGCGATTGGCGACCGCCCAGTTCAGCAACGGCATATAGAGCCGATGCAGGATCCGCATCACCCTGGTCTCGGTCTCCCGGACATGCGCGGGCAGGATGATCGCCGACAACGCCGGGGTAACGGTGAAGGTCGCAAGCAGGCCGCCAGCGAGCGCATAGGCATAGGTGCGCGCCATCGGCCCGAAGATATTGCCCTCGACGCCTGACAGCGTGAACAGCGGCAGGAAGGCTGCGATGATGATGGCGGCGGCGAAGAAGATCGAGCGCGACACGTCGGCCGCGGCGCTGAGGATGGCGTGGCTCTTCATGCCGAACAGCGTCTCGGGCGACATATGATCGGAGTCCGACACCGGCGTCGTCTGCGTCAGGCGGCGGAAGATCGCCTCCACCATGATGACGGTGGCATCGACGATCAGGCCGAAATCGATCGCGCCGACCGACAGCAGGTTGGCCGATTCCCCGCGCAGCACCAGGATGATCACGGCGAAGAACAGCGCGAACGGTATCGTGGCGCCGACGATCAGCGCGCTGCGGAGATCGCCGAGGAATATCCATTGCAACAGCACGATCAGCAGAATGCCGACCACCATGTTGTGCAGCACGGTGTGGGTGGTGAGCTCGATCAGGTCGCCGCGGTCGTAGATGCGCTCGATGCGTACGCCCGGCGGCAGGATGCTGGAGTTGTTGATGGTCTGGACGAGCTGGTGGACGCGCTTGATGGTCGGCGAGCTCTGCTCGCCGCGGCGCATCAGTACGATGCCCTGCACGATGTCGTCGGCATCGTCGATGCCGGCGATACCGAGGCGGGGCTTCTGCCCAACGGTGACCGTGGCGACGTCCTTGACCAGCACCGGATTGCCGTTGGTCTGGGCAATCATGGTGTTGGCGAGGTCGTCGATCGAGCGGATCAGGCCGACGCCGCGCACCACGGCCGATTGCTGGCCGATATTGACGGTGTTGCCGCCGACATTGACGTTGGAATTGCTGACGGCCTGAAGCACTTGCGGCAACGTCAGGCCGTTGGCGACAAGCTTGTTGTTGTCGACCTGGAGCTCGTAGGTCCTGCTCTTGCCGCCCCAGCCGGTGACGTCGATGACGCCGGGTACGGCGCGAAAACGACGCTGGAGGACCCAGTCCTGGATGGTCTTGAGGTCGAGCACGCTGTAGTTCGGCGGGCCGACCAGACGGTAGCGGAAGATCTCACCGATCGGGCTCAGCGGCGAGATCTGCGGCTGCACGTTGCCCGGCAGCGGCGCGAGCTGCGCCAGGCGGTTCAACACCTGTTGCAGCGCCTCGTCATAAGTATAGGCGAAGGAGAACTGGAGTTTGACGTCGGAGAGGCCGTAGAGCGAGATGGTGCGGATGGTCGTGAGGTTCTTCAGACCCGCGACCTGAGTTTCGATCGGGATCGTGATGTAGCGCTCGATCTCTTCCGCCGACAGGCCCGGCGACTGCGTCACGATGTCGACCATCGGCGGGGTCGGATCGGGATAGGCCTCGATGTTGAGCTGGTTGAACGCAATCAGGCCGCCGATCAGTACGGCGACGAACATGCCGACCATCAGGAAGCGCCGGTTGACGGCAAGGGCGACGAGGCGATCCATTCAGGTCTTCAGTCTGTCTTCAGTTTCTTGGGTCGTCGATCAGCTGCCGGACGCCGCGCGGTCGATGAACAGGCTGCCCTTGACGACGATCTGCTCGCCGGGTTTCAAATTGCTCGTGACTTCGACGAGGTTGCCGTTGATGAGGCCGATCTTGATCTCACGCAGTTCGACCGACTTGTCCTCGCGCGCGACCCAGAGGCGGACCTTGTCGGCTTCATAGATCAAGGCCTGCTTCGGCACCGCCGGTGCGGCGCGGTCGCCGGCCGAATAGATCGTGACGTTGGCGAACATTTCGGGCTTGAGCAGACCGTCCTTGTTGTCGATGGTGGCACGCACCAGCAGGCGGCGGGTGCTCGGATCGATCGCCGCCGCAACGTAGTTGATCTTCGCGGTCAGCGGGCGGCCCGGCAGCGCCATCACATTGACGCTGATGTCCTGCCCGATGCACACGGCGGCGGCGTCGCTCTCGCGTACGAAGGCGGTGAGCCAGACCGTCGAGAGATCACCCACCACGAAGACCGGATCGCTGGCGCCGGAATTGACGTATTGGCCGGGGCCGATCTTGCGCTGCACGACCGTGCCCGCGATCGGCGAGTAGATCGTGATCTCCCGGTCGATGACGCCCTTGTCCTGGAATACCTTGATGGTCTCGTCGGTGAAGCCGAGGATGCGCAGCTTGTTGCGCGCGGCCTCCAGCGCCGTCCCCGAGGAGCGCATGTCGTTCTGCGCCTGGACCTGGGTCGCCTCCGCCTGCTGATAGTCCTTCAGCGGAATGGCGTGGCCTTCATAGAGATCCTTGGCGCGCTTGAACTGGATGTCGGCAAGGTCGATCGCCGACTTCGCCTTGTTCTGCGAGGTCATCGCCGCGATGAAATCGTTCTGGGCCTGCACGGTGTCGGCGGCTTCGATCGTGAACAGCGGTTGGCCTTGCTTGAGCATCTCGCCCGGCTTGGCGAGCAGCTTGGTGACGCGGCCCGCATAGGGCGAGAACACCGGCGTCGAACGGTCTTCGTCGACCGCGACCTTGCCTTCGGTGACGTATTCGGCCCGGAAGGTCTTGGCCTTGACCGGCTCGATCGTCAGCGTCGCCCATTCGGACGGCGTGGGCGTGAAGTTCTGCGCATTCCTGCGCGACTGGCTGGAGATCTCGGAGTGGCTCTTGTCCTTGGTCCCCGCGTAGAGGAAGCCATAGGCGCCGGCGCCGCCAAGTGCCAGTAAAACTACGGATGTGATCACCCGTTGTTTTGTAAACACCTGCAATCGCTTGGTATTTTCAACTACCATAGGGCCCGGTCATGTCTGCGACGATCTCGGCAAACGACTGCCTCATCGGTCGCGCTAATAGTGCTGAATTGAGATTTCAAACAACCTAAAAAACGCCGGGCGCCTTTCGGTTTACGTTAAAATTTTGCGACACGTCAGCTTCACGTCAGTTTCGCGCCGGCCACTTCGCGGGATGACTGCCGAGCGGCATCGCCGGACGGCTCCATTGCGCCGGCGTCTTCGACAGCAGCGCCGAATGATGCATCGCCTTCAACGTGCCAAAGCCAGATGGCACGCTCTCGATGAACGCAGCATGTACGGCTTCGCCCGTAAGATCCGGGGTATTCAGCCCCCCGTCGAGCCGGCCGAGATTCCACAGCCAGCGCCCGGTCTGGGCCAGCGATACGCGCACATGCCAGCTGCCGCCTTCGCCGGCCTGGCGGACCTTGGCCATCATCGCGCCGAGCGCCATCAGATAGCCGGTGGCGTGGTCGAGCATCTGCGCCGGCAATTCCTTGGGACCATCGATGCCGGCGGCCTGCCCTTCGGCGTGGTTGAAGCCGGTGGTGGTCTGCACCAGGGAATCGAAGCCGCGCCGCTCGGCCCAGGGGCCGGCATGGCCATAGGCCGACAACGTGACATAGACGATGCCGGGATTGATCTTCGCGGCGTCCTCGGGCGAAAAGCCGAGGGCGGCAAGCGCACGCGGGCGATAGCCTTGCGAGAAGATGTCGGCTTCTTTCAGGAGCTCGCGCAATTGCGCCCTGCCCGCCTCGCTCTTCAGCGCGATAAACGTCGTGAGCTTGCCGCGACCGGTGTCGATGGTGAGCCAGGGAATGGCAGGCAGCTCCGCCCCTGACACCAGCAGCACATCCGCGCCATGCGCCGCGAGCGTGCGGCCGGCAACCGGGCCTGCGATGACGCGGGAGAGGTCGAGCACACGAAGGCCGGCAAGCGGACGATCGCCTTGAGGCCACGGCTTTGGCGGGGCTTCGCCGATCTTCTCGATCGAGATCAGCGGCAGTTCGGCAAGCGCACGTGCCTGCGGCAGCGCCGACCATTCGTCGTAAGAGCGCATCAGGGCAACGACGCCGCCGGCAGCATAAGCCGCAGTTTCAAAATCCTCGCCCGTCCATTGCATCAACGCTGCCTGCACCTGCTCGCGCTCAGGCTCGCAAGCCAGCACCTTGCAGACGGCATCGCGGTGATGCGGAAAATTGGTGTGGCAGCGGACGAAGCGGTTGTCGCCGGTCTTGTAGACGCCGGCGATGGCGTCCCAGGCCGGAGGCGGCGGCTTGTCGTCGAGACGCAAATAACGCTCGGAGCGGCATTCGGCGACGGCGTGGCGCATGTCGACAGTGACGTCCTGCGCCACGCCGCTGCGCAGGCGCCATATCTCGGCGGCGGCGAGGCCAGCTGCGGCGATCGTCGCCTGCCCGGCCACGGCAACGCGGAACGAGGACGGGATCTGCGGCTCCTCCCCGGTCAGCCGCACGCACGAGAGCGCGGCCTTATCGCCGCCGGCGGAAGTCCAGATACCCTTGAGAATGTCGGCGGGGCTTTGCATGTCCGCTTCTCTCCCTTTCAAGTCTAAGCATGATCTTTTCGGAAAACCGCTGCGCACTTTTCAGGATCATGCTGTAGTTTTGCAGCCATCGCATTAGCACATAAAGGAATGCAATGGCCGCCATCGATCCCCTCACCGCCGGCGCCGTGTTCGTCGCAACGGCGGCCACCGACGCAGTCTATGTGATGTTCACCTCGGCCGTGATCGCGCGAAAACGCGTGCCAGCGGCCAACTGGAGCGCCGTCTGGTACATGCTCTCCTCCTACGCGGTGATCAGCTACACGGAAAATGCGTTCTATGTCGCTTTCGCGGCGATCGGCTCCTGGGCCGGCGCCTACGCCTCGCTGACCTTCCTGCACCGCCCGCCCGGCGGCCCGCCGGTGGGCGCGGCGCCGGAGTGAGGGGCGCTGTTTTCCGCCGTCATTGCGAGGAGCTCTTGCGACGAAGCAATCCAGACTGTTTCCTCGGTTGCACTTCTGGATTGCTTCGCTGCGCTCGCAATGATGTTGTGGAGGCTTCTGCGTCTCTCCTGAAGCGGCTACACTCCCTGCACCAACAAGAAGGAAAACCAAACAATGGATCTCGGTCTCAAAGGAAAAATCGCCGTCGTGCTCGGTGGCACGCGTGGCATCGGGCGGGCGATTGCGGCAACGCTGGCTGGTGAAGGCACCAATGTCGCGGTGTGCGCGCGCAACGCGGAGCAGGTTGCGGCGACCGTCACTGAGCTGAAGGCGAACGGCATCCGCGCCGCTGGCGGCACGGTCGACGTCACCGACGGCGCGGCGCTGAAGGCATGGGTCGAGGGCGTGGCAAAGGAGCTCGGCGGCATCGACCTGCTGTTCGCCAATGCCGGCGCCATGGCGCAAGGCCATGATCCCGCATCATGGGAGCAGAATTTCCGGCTCGACGTGCTCGGCGCCGTGCATGCGTTCGACGCCGCGCGGCCGTTCCTGGAGGCCAGCGGCGAAAAGAGCGGCGATGCCGCCTTCGTTATCATCTCCTCGATCGCGGCGGCGCAGGCCGATTTCGCGAGCTCCTACGGCCCGATCAAGGCGGCGCTGATCCACATGGCCAAGGGATTGGCGCGGCAATACGCAAAGAAGAAAATCCGCGTGAATGTCGTGTCGCCCGGCACCGTCTACTTCAAGGGCGGCGTCTGGAACATGATCGAGCAGAACGCGCCAGAACGTTACAACGACGCGATGAAGCGCAATCCAACGGGCCGGATGGCAACGCCGCAGGAGATCGCGAGCGCGGCGGTGTTTCTCGCAAGCCCGGTGTCGGGGTTCACCACGGGATCGAATCTCGTCGTGGACGGGGCGATCTCGAACCGGGTGAATTTTTAGGGAGCGTAACGACCGAGAGTTGGGTACTCGGTCGTCTCCGCAAACTCGTCATTGCGAGCGTAGCGAAGCAATCCAGAATCTTTCCGCGGCGACAGTCTGGATTGCTTCGTCGCAAGAGCTCCTCGCAATGATGTTGTGGCGGAAGCCCGCGCCACCACTTCAATGAAAATCCCGCGACGGCGGCAGGATGCGGACGTTGCGGGGGTGGCGGTGTTTTTGCGCGGGCATGTCCGCAAGCGCACGGGGGTCTTCGTTGAGCGGCTCGATCACGGTGGCGCCTGCCGGCACCGGATGCTTGCGGCTCAGCGCATCGTTGGCGAGGCTGACCAGATCGTGCGAGCGGTCGATCATGCGCTGGGCGATCAGATGCGTCACCTTTTCGGGGCTGCTCTGGATATAGCCCTGAACCTCGATGAGGCGCGCACCCATCACCTCCTTGCGGTACTGCTCCATGACTTTGGGCCACACTACGACATTGGCGATGCCGGTTTCGTCCTCCAGCGTCATGAACACGACGCCGCTGGCGCTGCCCGGCCGCTGCCGCACCAGCACCACGCCGGCGCAGCGAACGCGGCGCCGCTCGTTGTCGTGGCTGATCTCCTTGCAGGCGACGATATGCTCGCGCGAAAACATCTCGCGCAGGAATTCCATCGGATGGCCCTTCAGCGACAGCCGGATGGTCTGGTAGTCCGCGACGACCTGCTCGGAACGCGGCATCAATGGCAACGGCTGCGCGTGCTCGTCCGGCTGCTCGCGCGCGGTCGCCGCCTCGAACAGCGGCAGTGCAACATCGTCGGGCAGCCGCCGCACCTGCCACAGCGCCTCGCGGCGATCGAGCCCGAGCGAGCGGAACGCGTCGGCATCCGCGAGCAGGATCAGCGCGCGCTTGGGCAGGCCGGTGTCGCGGGCGAAATCCTCGAGCGAAGTAAAGCTGCGCCGGTTGCGGACCTTGATGATGCAGTCAGCCCAATCTTCCTGCTTGACGTATTCCTTGCCTTGCCGTTTCGCCTGCTCCTCTTTGAGGAACTCCTCATCCGGATCGAGCCAATGAAAGCCGTCGATCTGACGGAAGCCCAGACGCACAGCGCAGTATTTTCCGTCACCATTCTCCAGTGTGTTCTGAGCAAAACTGTAGGACACATCGATGTCGCGCACCTCGACGCCGTTCTTGCGGGCATCGCTGACGATCTGAGCGGGCGCGTAAAAGCCCATCGGCTGCGAGTTCAGGAGACCGCAGCAGAATGCGTCGGGATGGTGATGCTTCAGCCATGACGAGATGTAGACGAGTTGCGCAAAGCTCGCAGCATGGCTCTCCGGGAAACCGTAGGAGCCAAAGCCCTTAATCTGGTCAAAACAGCTACGAGCAAAATTAGGGTCGTAGCCGCGCGTGACCATGTTGCCGATCAGCTTCTCCTCGTATTGGCCGATCGTGCCGACATTGCGGAAGGTCGCCATCGAGCGGCGCAGGCCGTTGGCTTCTTCGGAGGTGAATTTCGCTGCCTCGATCGCGATGCGCATCGCCTGCTCCTGGAACAGAGGCACGCCCAACGTTTTGTGCAGCACATTGTAAAGCTCGTCCTTGTCGCCGTGGTCCGGCGACGGCGAGGGATAACTCACCTTTTCCAGACCATTCCGCCGCCGCAAATACGGATGAACCATGTCGCCCTGGATCGGACCCGGCCGCACGATCGCGACCTCGATGACGAGATCGTAAAAGGTTCGCGGTTTCAGGCGCGGCAGCATGTTCATCTGCGCCCGGCTCTCGACCTGGAACACGCCGAGCGATTCCCCTCGCTGAAGCATCTGATAAACTTCGTCGTCATCCTCCGATTTTATGTCCGCAAGCTCGTAACGTCTGCCCTTGTGGTCCGCGATCAGATCAAAACATTTCCTGATGCAGGTCAGCATGCCCAGCGCGAGCACGTCGACCTTCATCATGTTGAGCGCGTCGACGTCGTCCTTGTCCCATTCGATGAAGGTGCGGTCGTCCATCGCGGCGTTACCGATCGGCACATAGGTGTCGAGCCGGTCCTGCGTCAGCACATAGCCACCGACATGCTGGGAGAGATGGCGCGGGAATTCGATCAGCTCGGTCGCAAGCTCGACCGCGAGATTGATCATGGGATTTTGCGGATCGAGCCCGGCCTGCCTGACCTGCATGTCGTTGAGGCCCTTGCCCCAGCTGCCCCAGACGGTATCCGCGAGCGCGGCGGTGACGTCCTCGGTTAGTCCCAGCGCCTTGCCGACATCGCGGATGGCGCTGCGCGGACGGTAATGGATGACGGTGGCGATGATCGCCGCGCGGTGGCGACCATAGCGGCGATAAACATATTGCATCACCTCCTCGCGCCGGGAGTGCTCGAAATCGACGTCGATGTCAGGCGGCTCCAGCCGCTCCTTGGAGATGAAGCGCTCGAACAGCAGATCGACCTTGGTCGGATCGACCGAGGTAATGCCGAGCACGTAGCAGACGGCCGAGTTCGCCGCCGATCCCCGTCCCTGACACAAGATGTTCTGGCTGCGCGCATAGTGGACGATGTCGTGCACGGTGAGAAAATAGTGCGCGTACTTCAGCTCGGCGATCAGCGAGAGCTCTTTCTTCAGCGTGGCGTGCAGCTTTGCGTCAATGTTCTCGATACTGCCAAAGTATTTGTCGACGCCCGCCCAGGTCAGATCCTCCAGATGCCCTTGCGCGGTCTTGCCCGGCGGCACCGGCTCGTCCGGATACTGGTATTTGAGTTGGTCGAGCGAGAAATTGATCTTGTCCGCAAAACGCATCGTCTCCGCGATCGCCGCGGGGACATCGCGGAACAAGCGGGACATCTCGCGGGGCGTCTTCAAGAAGCGCTCGGCATTGGCTTCCAGCTTTCGTCCGACCGCCTCGATCGTGGTCTTTTCCCGGATGCAGGTGAGTACGTCCTGAAGCGGACGGCGGCCGGGATCGTGATAGAGCACCTCGTTGGTGGCGAGCAGCGGCACCTTTGCTTTGGCGGCGAGATCATCGAGCCCTGCCAGACGGCGGCGGTCGTCGCCGCGATAGATCAGGCTCGCCGCCAGCCACACGCCCTCGGCGCGGCTCGCTTTCAATTTTGCGAGAACATCCAGCGCCTGTTCGGGCTCGAAACGATGCGGCAACGTCAGGATCAGGAGCTGGCCTTCCGAGAACTCGAGAAGATCGGCGAAGGTAAGACGACATTCGCCCTTTTCGATCCGCGTGATGTCGTCGCCGCGCTTGCCTCGTGTGAGAAGCTGACACAGCCGGCCATAGGCGGCGCGGTCGCGCGGGTAGACGAAAATGTCGGGCGTGCCGTCGATGAAGACGATGCGCGCGCCGATCAGCAGCTTTGGCTTGTGCAACACCTTGTCATTGTCGAGCTCGTTCCATGCCCTCACCACGCCGGCAAGCGTGTTGTGGTCGGCAATGCCGATCACGGGAATGCCTAGCTTGCTGGCCTGATGCACATAGGCCCGCGGATCAGAGCCGCCGCGCAAAAAAGAAAAGTTCGTGGTGATGCCGATCTCGGCATAAGCTGATGTCGTCATGCGAAGAGACCGTGCACATACCAGCCCGGAGAAGCCGGCTTGCCGTCGCCGTCGAACACCTCTCCTTCGTAGAGACCATCGCGAAAAATCCAGAAGCGCAGGCCCTCGGCATCCTCGATGCGAAAATAATCCCGCGTCAACTGCTTGCCGTCCTGCCGCCACCATTCCATCGCGATGCGCTCCGGCCCTTCCACCCGCACCACCGCATGCAGCGCACGGCGCCAGGTGAATTGGTGCGGCGGACCGTCGGGCACGGTCGCGAATGGCACCTTGATCGGCTCGGGCTTGTCGAACAGCCTGAGCGGGCGCAGCGGCGGCTCGCTCTCGGCGCGGGCCGGCCATTCCGCCTGCATGGCGGCGGCGAGATGATGCTGTGCCGGTGCCGCCAGCACCGCGCATTCGGGGATATGGGTATCCTCAGGCAAATGCACGACGACGCGTTTTCCCCCGATGCGCGCGGCGATGCGGTCGATCAGCGCGGCAAGCTCGTCATTGTCGTGGACATGGGCGTCGAGATCGCGCTGCTCCTGCACCACGATCTCGGTCCGGCTTGCCGACAGCCGCACCATGTCGAAGCCAAAGCCGGGATCGAGGGGATCGGCGAGCGCATCGAGCCGCTCGCGGAACAGGCGGTCGATAACTTTGCTTTGCGTCACCGGCCGTCCGGTCTCGACCATGATCGCGCGCACCACGCCGTCGGTGCGGAAGAACGCGGCCTCCAGCCGGCGCGCGCCCTTGCCCTGCTTCTCCATCGACGCGATCAACGTGTCGGCGAGTCGCGACAGCGTCATCGCGATCATGGTGTCGGTCGCGATCGGCTCGGCGAAACGTTTCTCCACGATGTAGTCGGGCAACGGCTTTCGTGGACTGATCGGCGCATCGCCCTGCCCCAGCGCATGCGCGAGCAGCGTGGAGAACCGTGCGCCGAACCGCGCCGTGATTTCGCCCGGCGCGCGCGAGGCGACATCGCCGATGGTCTTCAGGCCGGCACGGCGCAGGCCGGTGGTGATGGCCTCGCCCGCACCGAGCGCGGACACCGGAAACCGGTCGATCGCCGCCGCCTCCCCGCCATCGGCGACGATGATGCCGGGCGCCTGCCGCGTCAGCGTACGCGCGCAGACCGAGGTGCCGGCAATCGCTGCGCTGACGGCAAAGCCTTGCCGATCGAGCGCCCGGATCAGCGTCTGCAACAGCGCGGCTTCGCCGCCGAACAGGTGTGCGCAGCCGGTGATGTCGAGGAACAGCCCGTGCGGCGCATCGAGCGCCACCAGCGGCGTGAAACGGTCGCACCAGTCGGCGATGTCGCTGAGCGTCTTCGCATCGGCCACGACATCGGCGTCGAACACTTTTAAATCCGGACACATCGCCCGCGCATTCGCGAGCGGCTGACTGATATACAAGCCGAGGCGCTCAGCGGCCTCGTCCAGCGCATGGATCACCAGCGCATTGTTGTCCTTGATGACGACAATGCTGGGATCATTGTTCTTAACCAGCCCGGCGCTGCTGAAAAAACGCTGGATCCGGTCGATGGGCAGGCGCGGCAGCCACAGACTGAGGATACGCCGGCGGTTCACTGAACTGGCACTCATCACACTTCCATTCCATGATCCACCGGCCGCACGGGCCATGACGATTGCGCAACAGCTCGGCATCGAAGCGTGGCGCGCCCCAGATGCTCCATGCTGAACCCGGCGGCGAATGCGCCGCGCGCAGCATCCATCGCGTTTCAGCAGTCGAGGGCAGCGGCTGCGCCGCCATCCGCAGCAGCAGACCGGTGACGCCGGACGATTGCGCGGCCAGCGTCAGCTTGCGGCTCGCCACCAGATCGAACTGCCTGGTCTCGCCCCAGAGCTCGAGCACGACGGCACCCAGCGCATCGCAGGCAAGCGCGTCGGCCGCGGTACGCAGCGCGCTCTCGACATCGGCGGCGCGCACCATCACCACGCGGCGCGGATCGAGGCCGATCTCGGCGAGCCCGCTCATCGACAGCGCGCCCGTCTCTATCTCTGAAAAGTCCTGACGCACCCATAGCAGCGGCTTACGCGCCGTCACGCGCCCCGCAAGCCCGGTGACAAAACCCGTCGCGGCCACCCCCTGACGCCCTTCGCAAAACACTTCATGGATTGCCGCGCGCGCGAGCCCGCCCTGCAGCGCGCCATCAACCTCGCTGTGGCCGAGCGCGACGCGATCCTGCTGATGCACGACCTCCGTCGTCTCGATGCGCTCGATCTGGCCGCGCAAGGTTGCAAGCGCGCTTAGACGTGCGCCGCTCATGCTCGCCGCTCCTTCAGGGGTGATTGCCGAGGCTCTCAAAAATAAGAACCTGCGACTGGCTCATTTGTTCATGATATGTTCTAATATAAAGCTAACGGGACCGGGTGAGTCAATCGAATTGGTGCTCATCCGGATTCGTACGTTAAATCAAAGGGATTCCGGGATGGACGTACAACGCAAGCTGGAAATTCTGGCGGACGCCGCCAAGTACGATGCGTCCTGCGCTTCCAGCGGCACCGAGAAGCGGGATTCCAGCGACGGCAAGGGCATGGGCTCGACCGCGCCGGGCATGGGCATCTGCCATTCCTACGCGCCGGACGGACGCTGCATCTCGCTGCTCAAGGTGCTGCTGACCAACGCCTGCAATTACGATTGCCTCTATTGCGTCAACCGTACCTCCTCCAACGTGCCGCGCGCCCGCTTCACCATCGATGAGGTGGTCAAGCTCACGCTCGACTTCTACCGGCGCAATTACATCGAGGGGCTGTTTCTCTCCTCCGGCATCATCCGCAGCCCCGACTACACGATGGAGCAGGTGGTCGGCGTCGCGCGCAAATTGCGCGAGGAGCATCACTTCCGCGGCTACATCCATCTCAAGACCATTCCCGAGGTCGACGACGCGCTGATTACGGAGGCCGGCAAATATGCCGACCGCCTCTCCATCAACATCGAGATGCCTGAGGAGACCAGCCTGCAGCAATTCGCGCCCGAGAAGGATATGCGCGCGATCCGGCGCACCATGGGCCGGCTGCGGCTGAAGCTGGACGAAGCAGAGGAAGGCCGCGCGGCGAAAACAAAGACAAAACCGCAGCGCTTTGCGCCGGCCGGCCAAAGCACGCAGATGATCGTCGGCGCAGATAGCGCCTCCGACCACACCATTCTCCACACCAGCGCCAATCTCTACGGCTCCTACCGGCTGCGGCGCGTCTATTATTCCGCCTTCAGCCCGATCCCCGATGCCAGCCGCGCTTTGCCCCTGCGCGCGCCGCCATTGCTGCGCGAGCACCGGCTCTACCAGGCGGACTGGCTGATGCGGTTCTACGGTTTTGACGTCGGCGAGATCGTCGACGACAGCGCGATGCTGCCGCTCGACATCGATCCGAAACTCGCCTGGGCGCTGCGCCACCGCGACCGCTTCCCGCTCGACGTCAACCGCGCCAGCCGCGAGGAGCTGTTGCGCGTGCCCGGCTTCGGCACCAAGGCGGTCGAATGCATCATCGCGACGCGCCGCACCACCACGATCCGCCTCTCCGATCTCGCGCGGCTGCACGTGCCTCGCAACAAGGCGCTGCCGTTCATCGTGCTCAGCGATCACCGCCCCTCACCGCATCGTCTCGACGAGGCGCGGCTGATCGAGCGGTTCAAGCCGAAGGCAACACAATTGGGGTTTGGCTTTTGATGCAGTACATCATCCTCGACACCGAAACCGATTTCGCCGGCTGGCGCAAAGCCGCGCGTCACCTCGTGCTGCATCACGTGCAGCCCACCGATGTCACCTGGGCCGTGCAAGGCGGCGAAGCGGAGTTGTTCGCACCGCCCGCGCCGTCTCCGATCCTCGAGGTGAACGAGGGCACCTTCAACGTATCAGGCAAATTCGTCGATCTCGCGAAATCGACAATCTTGCATCGCGACAGCGAGCGTTTCGCGATCCTCTATCGCCTGCTCTGGCGATTGAAGGACAATCACGATCTCATCGAGGTCGCGACCGATCCTGATGTCGCGCAAGTCACAGCCATGGCAAGAGCGGTCCATCGCGACGAGCACAAGATGCATGCCTTCGTGCGCTTCCGCGAGATCGGCCGGGAACGCGCCGCACACTACGTCGCCTGGTTCGAGCCGGAACATCACATCGTCGAGCTCGCCGCGCCGTTCTTCGCCAAACGCTTTGCCGACATGCCCTGGTCGATCCTGACGCCCGACCTCTGCGCGCATTGGGACGGCCACGCCCTCACCTTCACACCGGGCGTCAGCAAGAGCGAGGCTCCGGGCGAAGACCGGCTGGAGGAAACCTGGCGGCGCTACTACGCCAGCATCTTCAATCCGGCGCGGTTGAAGGTGAAGGCGATGCAGAGCGAGATGCCGAAGAAATACTGGAGGAACCTGCCCGAGGCTTCGATCATTAAGCCTCTGATCGAGGACGCCGAACGCATGACCGGCGCCATGATCGCCAATGCCGCAACCGATCCGCACAAGCCTCAGAAGCGGCCGGAGGCCCCGATGACACGCAAGCTTGCTGCCGACAATCTCGAAGCGCTCCGCGAGGAAGCCGCCCATTGCCGCGCCTGCCCGCTTTACAAGGACGCGACCCAGACCGTGTTCGGCGAAGGTCCGAAGGATGCCACCATCATGCTGGTCGGCGAGCAGCCCGGCGACAAGGAAGACCTTGCCGGCCATCCCTTTGTCGGCCCGGCCGGCCAGATGCTCGACCGCGCGCTTGCGGAAGCCGGTGTCGACCGCAAGAAGGTCTATGTCACCAACGCAGTCAAACACTTCAAATTCGTGCCGCGCGGAAAAATCCGCCTGCATCAGAAGCCGGCGACGCCGGAGATCCGGGCGTGCCGGCAATGGTATGAGCGGGAAGTTTCGGCAATCCAGCCCGAACTCATCGTCGCCATGGGCGCCACCGCCGCGCAAAGCGTGTTCGGCAAGATCACTCCGATCGGAAAGACCCGCGGCCGGCTCATAGACCTGCCCGACGGGCGCAAGGCTCTGGTGACGGTGCACCCATCCTATCTGCTGCGGCTGCCCGATCCGGAGGCCAAAGTGCTGGAATATCAGCGCTTTGTCGAAGATTTGAAGATCGCGGCCCGTTTGCAGAGGAAAGCCGCACACGCCGCCTAAATACCGGTGAGAAAGCGACTTTAAGACGCAGGCTGTCATCCAGCCTTCAAATCCATCGCGGACAATAGCCCCTCCAATAAGTTAAGGGGCGTCCAAAAATGACCGATGCAACATTTGACAGGGCTATAGGCGATCCGTCGCCCGTCCAGCCGGCTTCGCGGCCCAATCTCGACAAGGGTTTTAACCCGCTCACCATGATTCTTTTCTTCGGCATCCTTGCCGTGGGCCTGCTCTATGTCGCCTACAGCATCTATTCCGATGTTGATGCGACCGGCACCAAGGTCACGAGCTACGTCCCCTACATGCTCCTGGTCGTCGCGCTGCTGATCGCGCTCGGCTTCGAGTTCGTCAACGGTTTCCATGACACGGCCAACGCGGTCGCGACCGTGATCTACACCCATTCGCTGCCGGCGGAATTCGCGGTGATGTGGTCCGGCCTGTTCAACTTCCTCGGCGTGCTGACCTCGACCGGCGCCGTGGCGTTCGGCATCGTCTCGCTGCTGCCGGTTGAACTGATCCTGCAGGTCGGTTCCGGCGCCGGCTTCGCCATGGTGTTCGCGCTGCTGATCGCCGCGATCCTCTGGAACCTCGGCACTTGGTATTTCGGCCTGCCGGCCTCCTCCTCGCACACGCTGATCGGCTCGATCATCGGCGTCGGCGTTGCCAACGCAATGATGCGCGGCCGCGACGGCACCTCGGGCGTGGATTGGGGCAAGGCCACCGAGATTGGCTATGCGCTCTTGCTGTCGCCGCTGGTGGGTTTCGTCTGCGCCGCGGTCCTGTTGCTGCTGCTCAAGATGATCATCAAGAGCCCGGCGCTTTACACCGCGCCTGAGGGCAACAAGGCCCCGCCGATCTGGATTCGCGGCCTGCTGATCCTGACCTGCACCGGCGTCAGCTTCGCCCACGGCTCGAACGACGGCCAGAAGGGCATGGGCCTGATCATGCTGATCCTGATCGGCACCGTGCCGACGGCCTACGCGCTCAATCGCGCCTTGCCGGAGTCGCAGGTCGCCCAGTTCCAGAAGGTCTCGGAAGCCGCCTCCAAGGTGGTTGCGGCCAAGGGCGCCGGCCACAGCATCATCGGCGACCCCCGTCCCGCGGTGACGCAGTACATCACCTCGCATCACATCGCCGAAGGCACCTATCCTTCGCTGGCGGTGCTGGTGAAGGATGTCGGCGACCAGGTCGCGAAGTACGGCTCGCTGAACAAGGTGCCGGCCGAAGTGGTCGGCAACACCCGCAACGACATGTACCTGACCTCGGAAGCGATCCGCTTCCTGATGAAGGACAAGGAAAACGATCTCAGCAAGGAAGAGGTCGCGACCTTGAACGCCTACAAGGGCGGGCTCGACAGCGCGACCAAGTTCATCCCGACCTGGGTGAAGGTTGCGGTGGCGATCGCGCTCGGCCTCGGCACCATGATCGGCTGGAAGCGCATCGTCGTGACCGTCGGCGAGAAGATCGGCAAGACGCACCTGACCTACGCACAGGGCGCCTCCGCCGAACTCGTCGCCGCCGCCACCATCGCTGCCGCCGACAATTTCGGCCTGCCGGTGTCGACAACGCACGTGCTGTCGTCAGGCGTCGCGGGCGCGATGGCCGCGAACGGCTCGGGTCTCCAGATCGCCACCATCAGGAACATGGTGATGGCCTGGGTGCTGACCCTGCCCGTCGCCATCCTGCTGTCGGGAACGCTCTACGTGATCTTCTCGCGCATCCTCTGAGGCCGATCAGATCCCGCCAAGACAAAAGGGTCCGTGCGATGCACGGGCCCTTTTCATTTGCGCTTCGAGTTCGGCCCTCACGACGCCGCGAGCGATTCCTCGACCAGCTTGACCCAATAAGACGTGCCGAACACGATCGCCTTGTCGTCAAAATTGTAGGCGGGGTGATGCAGGCCGGCGCTGTCGCCGTTACCGCAGAAGATGAAGGCGCCGGGGCGCGCTTCCAGCATGTAGGCGAAATCCTCGCCGCCCATCAGCGGCGGCATCTCGTGCACATTGGCATCGCCCGCGACTTGCTTCGCGATACGCCGCGCGACTTCCGTCTCCGCGGCGTGGTTGTTCACGACGGGATAGTTGCGCTTGTAGTGCAAATCGATCTTGGCGCCGGTGATCTGCGCCACGCCCGCCACCACCTCGTGCACGCGCTTCTCGACCAGCTTGCGCACCTCCGGCGACAGCGTGCGGATGGTGCCCTTCAGCGTCGCCGTCTGCGGAATGACGTTGCGGGCGTTGCCGGCGTGGAATTCGCAGATCGAGATCACTGCCGATTCCAGGGGATCGACGCTGCGCGCGACGATCGACTGCAACGCCGTGATCACCTGTGCGCCCACCAGCACGGAATCGATGCATTTGTGCGGACGCGCGGCGTGGCCGCCGAGACCTTCGATCATGATGTCGACCTCGTCGGTCGCCGCCATGATCGGACCCGGCCGGATCGCGAACGAGCCGACCGGAATGCCGGGGCCATTGTGCATGCCGTAGACCTGCTCGATGCCGAAGCGCTCCATCATGCCGTCCTTGACCATGGCCAAGCCGCCGGCCCCGCCTTCCTCGGCCGGCTGGAAGATCACCACGGCATCGCCGGCGAAGTTACGGGTCTCGGCGAGATAGCGCGCGGCGCCAAGCAACATCGCGGTATGGCCGTCATGGCCGCAGGCGTGCATCTTGCCCGGCGTCTTGGAGGCGTAAGGCAGGTTGGTCTGCTCGTCGATCGGCAGCGCGTCCATGTCGGCGCGCAGGCCGATCACCTTGAGGCCCTCGCCCGCCGGTTTGTTGCCCTTGATCACGCCGACCACGCCGGTCTGGCCGAGGCCGGTCACGACCTCATCGCAGCCGAACTCGCGCAGCCGGTCCGCGACGAATGCTGCGGTGCGGTGGACGTCGTAGAGAAGCTCGGGATGCTCATGGATGTCCCGGCGCCAGGCCTGAATATCGGGTTGAAGGTCGGCGACGCGGTTCACGATGGGCATTGAGGGTCTCGAGCTTTGTTGAAAATACAGGACTGTCTACCATGCAAGCGCCAGTCCACCCAACTGCCTGACATCGGGGCCTGGCCCTGCCCGCCCGGCATGGCCGGGCTTGTCCCGATCGGCCGCGTCTGCCTATTAGGACGGAACGTCAAGTGACCATCCGGGTGGAAGCAGAATGCCAAGGCGGCTCGAAGGTGAGTTTGACTACATTGTCGTCGGAGCCGGCACCGCCGGCTGCATCATCGCCAACCGGCTCTCGGCCGTATCAGGCAATCGCGTCCTCATCCTCGAAGCCGGTGGCGACGACAACTGGATCTGGTTCCACATCCCCGTCGGCTATCTCTTCGCGATCGGCAATCCACGCTCGGACTGGATGTTCAAGACCGAGGCCGAGCCGGGCCTGAACGGGCGCGCACTCGCCTATCCCCGTGGCAAGGTGATCGGCGGCTCTTCGGCGATCAACGCCATGATCTCGATGCGGGGCCAAGCCGCCGATTACGACCATTGGCGCCAGCTCGGCATGACCGGCTGGGCCTATGACGATGTGCTGCCGCTGTTCAAGCGGCTCGAGGATCACTTCCTCGGCGCGGGCGAGCATCACGGCACAGGCGGCGGCTGGCGCATCGAGGCGCCGCGGCTGTCGTGGGACGTGCTCGATGCCGTTGGCGATGCCGCCGAGGAGATGGGGATCAAGCGCATTGCGGATTTCAACACCGGCGACAACGAAGGCACCAGCTACTTTCACGTCAACCAGAAGCGCGGCCGGCGCTGGTCGTCGGCGCGCGGCTTTCTCAAGCCCGCGCTGAACCGCCCCAATTTGCGGCTCGAAAAGAGCGTGCTGGTCGACCGTCTCATCATCGAGCAGGGCCGCGCCGTCGGCGTGCGCTTCATCCAGAACGGCGAGATCATCGAGGCGCGCGCCAAGCGCGAAGTGATCCTCTCGGCGGGCTCGATCGGCTCGGTGCAGGTGCTGCATCGCTCCGGCATTGGTCCGGCCGACTGGCTGTCGCCGCTCGGCATCGATATCGTGATGGACAAGCCCGGCATCGGGCGCAATCTGCAGGACCATCTCCAGCAGCGTGCGATCTACAAGGTCGAGGGCGTGCGCACCCTGAACGAGACCTATTACAATCTGTTCCGCCGCGGCCTGATGGGGCTCGATTACGCGTTCCGCCGCCGCGGTCCCTTGACCATGGCGCCGTCGCAGCTCGGCATCTTTACGCGCTCGGATGCGACACGTGCACGCGCCAACATCCAGTTCCACGTGCAGCCGCTGTCGCTCGACAAGTTCGGCGATCCCCTGCACCGCTTCCCCGCGATCACGGTAAGCGCCTGCAATCTCCAGCCGACCTCGCGCGGCACGGTGCGGCTGCGCTCGGCAACGCCCGACGAGAAGCCGATCATCGCGCCGAATTACCTCTCGACCGACGACGACCGTCAGGTCGGCGCCGACGCCATCCGTACTACCCGCCGCCTGATGCAGCAGAAGGCGCTCGCAAAATATCGCCCGAGCGAATATTTGCCCGGCCCTACCGTCGGCGACGATGATGCCTCGCTCGCGAAGGCCGCCGGCGATATCGGCACCACCATCTTCCATCCCGTCGGCACCGCCAAGATGGGCGCGGCGAGCGATCCGATGGCGGTGGTCGACGAACGCCTGCGCTTCTACGGCCTCGAAGGCTTGCGCATCGTCGATGCCTCGATCATGCCGACGATAACGTCGGGCAACACCAACACGCCAACGGCGATGATCGCCGAGAAAGGCGCGACGATGATTTTGGAGGATGCGAAGTAGCATCCCGCCACCATGATCAACCCGCACCGCTTTTCAATCGGCCCCGCCGGCGCGGAGATCGCCATGTTGCAATGGGGCGGGAGCGGGAAGCCGCCCGCCCTGCTCGTGCACGGCACCGGTTTCGTTGCCGATGTCTGGGACGAGGTCGCGCGCGATCTCGCCTCGACCTATACCGTCTACGCGCTCGATCGCCGCGGCCACGGCGCCAGCCACAAGCCCGGCGCCTATCATTTTCTCGATTATGCCGAGGACGTCTGCCGGGTGATCGATGCGCTCGGGCTGCGCGGCGTCTACGGCATCGGCCACAGTGCGGGTGCAACCGACCTCCTACTCGCGGCGAAACTACGGCCCGGATATTTCACACGTCTCTTCGTGATGGAGCCGACCGTGATGGACCCGCGTGCGGCGCGCTCCGGAGGATTGAGCGAGGTATCCTTGTCCCTCGTGCAAGGGACGCTGCGCCGGCGCGCCGAGTTCGACAGTGCTGACGCCGTGTTCGAGCGCTATCGCGCCGCGCCGGCGTTTGCGGATTGGACCGAGATCTCGCTCCGGGCCTATGTGCGTCACGGCTTCGCGCCGCTCGACGATGGCCGGGTGCGGCTCTGCTGCACGCCCGAGATCGAGTCGGCGATCCTACGTCCGATCTACGAGGCGATGGAGCAGGTCTATGCCGGCGATGCCCGCGGTAATTCCTTCGCCTCGCTCGCCGAGATCGACTGTCCCGTGCGCGTCACGACCGCCGCCAAATCGGGGCCGATCTACAAGGAGATGGCGCGACGCGCCGTGTCGCTGATTCCGCGCGTCAGCACGATGGTCTTTGAGGACGCCGGGCACTGCGTGGCGCAGGAAGTGCCGGCGCGCGTGGTCGAGGCCGTGCGAGATTTCGCAGAATAAGTCTCGTGCCCCGGACGCAGCGCAGCACGAAGTGATGCGCTGCTGAGCCGGGGCCCATCTCACCACGTGCCGTGCGGCCTTCTGGGTCCCGGCTCTGCGCAGCAATGCTACGCATTGCACCGCGTCCGGGACACGGCACCACCTCACGAAAACGTCATCCCAACCGGGAATAAGTCCCCCCCTCCCCCGATCACCTCCCCGAAGCCCAATTCAGGGCGAAGTGGAGACGTGCGATGAGCGGACACGATCACGGGGACGACGGCGTCAGCCGCCGCAAGGTGCTGGAATGCATGACCTGGGCCGGCACCGGGGTGCTCTGGACCATCACGGGCGGCGTGCCGCGCTCGCTCGGCATCATCGATTCCGCGCAAGCGGCGACCCCGGCCGCGCCCGGCATGACCTTCCTCCAGATCAGCGACAGCCATGTCGGCTTCGACAAGCCGGCCAATCCCAACGCGCTCGGCACGCTGGAGGAAGCCGTCAACAAGATCAACGCGATGCCGGCCAAGCCGTCATTCATGATCCACACCGGCGACATCACCCATCTGTCGAAGGCCGCCGAGTTCGACAATGCCGATCGCATCATCTCGCAAAGCAAGCTCGACGTGCACTACGTGCCCGGCGAGCATGACTTCCTCGACGAAGAAGTGAAGTTCTATCGCGAGCGCTACGGCCGCGGCACCAAGGGCGCGGGCTGGTATTCGTTCGACGCCGGCGGCGTGCACTTCATCGGCCTCGTCAACGTCGTCGACCTCAAGGCAGGCGGCCTTGGCAACCTCGGCGCCGAGCAGCTCGCCTGGCTGGAGGACGATCTGCGCGGCAAGTCGAAATCGACGCCGGTCGTGCTGTTCGCCCACATTCCGCTCTGGACCGTCTATCCCGAATGGGGCTGGGGCACCGAGGATGGCGGCCGCGCGCTGGAATATGTCAAGGGCTTTGGCTCGGTTACCGTGCTGAACGGTCACATCCACCAGGTGATGCAGAAGGTCGAGGGCAACGTCACCTTCCACACCGCGCGCTCGACCGCCTTCCCGCAACCGGCGCCGGGGGCCGCCCTCTCGCCCGGACCGATGAAGGTCGAGGACGCAAAACTCCGCTCCATGCTCGGCGTTGCCAGCATCAACTTCAAGCAGAACGAGCAGCGGCTCGCGATCATCGACACGCCGATCCAAGGTTGATGCAAGGCTGAACGGAAGCTGACAATGAAGACACTCAATCGCCGCGACTTCGGTGTCGACCTCGGTCTCGCTTTGGCCGCGGCCGTCCTGTTGCCCGCGACAACTGCCCGTGCCGACGACATGGAAGTCCATATCGACAATTTCGTTTTCCAGCCGGCCGAACTCACGATCAAGGTCGGCACCACCGTGAGCTGGACCAACCGGGACGACATCCCTCATACCGTGGTGTCGGCCGGCAAGTTCAGATCCAAAACCCTGGATACCGACGACAAGTTCACGTTCACCTTCACCAATGCGGGCGACTACAAATATTTTTGTTCGTTGCACCCGCACATGACGGGGATGATCAAGGTTGAGTAACGTCTCCAACCAAGGCATCAACGTCTTGCCCGGCCGGTGGTCCCACGCCGGCCGGGCTCGTGTGCCTTCGGTCACACACGCCGACCAAACGAACCTGGACGAAACGGCGCAACGCGCAGAACAAGAGGCAAAGCGAGGAGCGATGCCCGCCAACGACGATTTGCAGAAGGCGCAGCGCTTCCGCGAGGCGGCGCTGCCCTATCTCGACGACGTCTACACGCTTGCGCGCTATCTGCTGCGCGACGCCTCCGATGCCGAGGACGCGGTGCAGGAGTGCTATCTGCGCGCGCTGAAGCATTTCGGCAGCTATCGCGGGCCGGCGATGAAGCCCTGGCTGTTCGCGATCCTGCGTAACGTCTGCAATGCCGAATATGCACGTCGCGCCCACAAACACAGCGCGATCGAGGATACGCCCGGCGCCGCCGAGCAGACGCCGATATGGCAGGAGAGCGAGGCGAGCCCGGAGGCCGAAGTGCTGCGCAGCCGCGATGCCGGCGCCATCCGCAAGCTGATCGACGCGCTGGCCGAACCGTTCAAGGAAACATTCGTGCTGCGGGAGATAAACAACCTGTCCTATCGTGAAATCGCCGAGGCCGCCGGCGTGCCCGTCGGCACCGTGATGTCCCGCCTCGCCCGCGCCCGCGCCATGCTGCGCGCGGCCTGGACGGCGGAAGAGGAGCAAGCAAGATGACCTGCGACGAAGCAAAGATCCTGCTTCACGCGCTGCTCGACAACGAGCTGGATGCCGGCCACGCGCGCGAGGTCGAAGCCCATATCGCCGGCTGCCCGGATTGCGCCGCGGAGTTTGCCGCACAGCGCGAGATGCAGCGCGTGCTCGCCGACACCAATCTGCGTTACACCGCGCCCGCAAGCCTGCGGAACCGGATCGAAGCGTCGCTGCCGCAACCACAGCGCCAGCAACCGACCCGCCGCTCCGTGCTGCGCGGTTTTGCGATGGGCTCGGCTGTCTCCGCGCTCGCCGCCTCCGGTGTCGTTGCCGTGGTGTTGCGACAGGACGACCAGCAGCGCATCCTGTCGGAGGTCGTCTCCGCCCATCTGCGCTCGCTCCAGGCCGGCCATCTCATCGACGTGGTCTCGACCGACCAGCACACCGTCAAGCCATGGTTCAACGGCAAGCTCGACGTCGCCCCGCCCGTGATCGATCTCACCGCGCAGGGCTTTACGCTGGTCGGCGGCCGGCTCGACTATATCGACGCGCGCGCCATCGGCGCAGTCGTCTACAAGCGCAGGCAGCACGTCATCAATTTGTTCGTGTCGCAGACATCGAGCACCGAGCACCGCCCGCCGAAGACCCAGACCATGCAGGGCTTCAATTGCCGCCGCTGGGGCGAGCGCGGCCTGAACTTCTGGGCCGTCAGCGATATCGGCGCCGACGAACTCGCCGAGTTCGTGGACAAGTTCGAGGCGGCGATGAAGGCAAATGTGGAGGGGTAGCTTCGCCCGCCCCTCGACCAATTGACCGTTCAATGGTGACGGGACTCACGGTCCTCCTGAGCGCAGCACGGCAGAGTGGAGCCGTCATCAAGGAGGACCACAATGCTTCCCACACTGATTCTCTGTACGACCCTGCCGTCGATGTTCGCTGTCGGCTGCGCCGCGTTGCTGGCGTTGAAAGACCGAAAACAATGGGTGTGGTTTGCAGGTCTCGCCGTCCTCGCGGGGATCGCCGGTCTGGTGACCCTGGGCATTCTCCACGCCTGGAACTATGGTAGGTAGTGCTGATGAGATGGGGTAGCACCTCCTCGTCAAAAGCAACTTTTAATTGCAGAAATGGAGAGGCGCTGCTAATTCAGCGCCATGAAGCGTGTTCTTTTTCTTGCCGCAGCGTTTGTCTGGACGATAGCCGTGCCGGGGCCGGCCGCAGCCCGCGACACAGACGCAGTCACGATGCGGACTGTCCTCTACGAGGAAGACCCGGCCAACGCGAAGAGCGATCGCTCGGAGGGACAGGTCAGTTGGCGGATCGAACCGACGAGCGATGCCGCCGCGCCGCCTGGCGACGTCACGATACGCGGCGACGTCGAGGTGCCCGAGCGAAACCTGCGCTTGACGCTATTCATCCGACGCAATTTCGATTCCACCTTGCCCGCCAGTCACACCATACAGGTCGAGGTCGCGCCTGATTTCGCCGCCGGCAGGATCAAGCAGGTCATGGGCCTTCTGATGAAGGCAAACGAGCAGGCCAAGGGCATTCCCATTGCCGCACTCGCGGTGAAGGTCGACGACACGCATTTCCTGATCGGCCTCTCCGCTGTCCCGCAGGACGCGTCCAACAATTCGCTTCTGATCAGGAGCAGAGCCTGGATGGACATTCCAATGATGTACGCGACACAGCGCCGCGCCATTCTCGCGATCGAGAAGGACGGCGACGTCCTGTCGCTGTTCAATGCGGTTTTCGACCACTGAGGCTGATGGGATTGGCCTCCGCATGGCCGTGCAGTACCACCGACGTCTGCGACATCGAGACTGTGAACAACCTAAAGCGGCCTGAGCGATCGGCCTTACGCCGATCGCCGCACCGCGTTGTCCACCAGCGTCTTGCCGAGCGACCAGATCGCGCCGGGGACCTTGTGGCTGCCGGCGATCACGTCGTCGAACGCCTTCTCGATCCAGCCGCAATCTTCCTCAGTGATGGTGAGCGGCGGCAGCAGCTTGATGGTGTGGCTGCCGTGACCGGCGACTTGCGTGAGGATCTTGTGATCCTTGAACAGCGGCACGGTGATGAGCTGGCAGAACAGGCCCTTGTTGGCGGCCTCCAGCACGTTCCAGGAGGCGCGCAGGCGCAGCGACTTCGGCGGGCCGAACTCGACGCCGATCATCAGGCCTTTGCCGCGCACTTCCTTCAGCAGCTCGTAGCCGGGCACCATGCGCGTCAGCGCCAGCCGCAGCTCGGCGCCGCGCTTGGCCGCGGACTCGATCAACTTCTCGGACTCCATGACGTCGAGCGTGGCGATACCAGCAGCCATCGCCAGATCGTTCTTGGAGAAGGTCGAACCGTGCACCACGGCGCGGTCCATCTGATTAAAGATCTTGTCGAAGATGCCCTTGCGCGTCAGCACCGCGCCGACCGGCACATGGCCGCCCGACAGCGACTTCGACAGCAGCACCATGTCGGGCTCGACGTTCCAGTGCTCGACCGCGAGGAAGCGGCCGGTGCGGCCCATGCCGGTCTGGATCTCGTCGGCCACGAACAGCGTGCCGTATTTCTTGCAAAGCGCGGCAGCACCCGGCAGGAACTCGTCGGTCGGCATGTTGACGCCCTTGCCCTGGATCGGCTCGACGACGAAGGCAGCCACCTCGCGCGAGGCCAGCGCCTTTTCGAGCGCGGCCAGATCGTTGAACGGAATCGAGGTGCAGCCCGGCAGCAGCGGCTCGAAGCCGGTGCGGAAGTTCGAATCACCGGTCAGCGACAGCGCGCCGTAGGTCAGGCCGTGATAGCCGTGGGCGCAATAGACGATGCCGGGACGCCCCGTAGCACCGCGCGCGAACTTGATGGCGGCCTCGACGCATTCGGCGCCGGAATTGGCGAAGAACACCTTGTCGAGATAGGGGACGTATTTCAGCAGCCGCTCGGCGAGCACGCCGGCAAGCACCGAGACGTCGAACTGGACGAGATTGGGCAGGTCGGCATCGAGCACGCTCTTGAGCGCCTCGCGCATGACCGGATGATTGCGCCCGATCGCAAACACGCCAAAGCCGGACAGCAGGTCGAGATAGCGCGCGCCGTCGCGGTCGTAGAGGTACTGCCCCTGCCCCTTCTGGAAGCCGACATCGTAGCCGATGGTCTTCAGCACCCGAACGAATTGCTCGTTCAGATACCGATTATGCAGGGCGCTGCGCTGGGCCTGACGGTCCGCGAATAGCTCAGACATGTCTGGATTTGGGCTGTGCATCCGCTACATACTTCGATTGAGGACCGTTTCGTCAACTGAAAACGGACCGTTACGGAAAACGGTCTGTGCGGCCTTTTGCCCTTTTTCGGACCATCTTCGCAAGCACAGCTTTTAAACCATGTTGCACTGCCAAGGAACACTCATGCGTTTGGCCATTTACACCGGAATAATACTGGCTGGCGGTTACACCGGCCTGAACCCTGCGCTCGCCGCCGATCCCACCGGCGACTGGCGGGTCGCCGACGGCGTCGCCAATATCCGTGTCGCCCAGTGCAACGGCAGCATGTGGGGCGCCGTTTCCTGGGAAAAACAGCCGGGCGGCCGCGACGAGAACAACCCGGATGTCTCGAAAAAGAACAGGCCGACGCTGGCCATGCCGACCCTGATCGACATGAAGAAGAAGCCCGGCGCCGATCAGTGGGAAGGGCAGGTCTATAATGCACAGGACGGCCAGACCTACAGCGCGACCATCACACCCACCGGCACCGACCAGCTCGAGATCAAGGGCTGCGTGATGGGATTTCTTTGCGGCGGCGAGACCTGGACCCGGGTTGGCCCGCCAATCCCCTTGAGCCCCGCCAACGCCATGGCCAAGGGCGCGACAAAGCCCGCCGGCGCGGCGCCGAAAGCCCAAGGGACCCAAGCAGCCCAACAAGGCCCAGCCGGCACGACGGGTGCCACACCACCTGCGCCCGCAGCAGCAGCCCCGAAGACTGCCGCCGCCAAGCCCGGCCAGAAGGGCGTCGCCGACCCCGTCGGCGACATCTGCCTAATCCCTGAGATTGCGGGGTTTGCCCATTAGGGCCGGCTGAAACAGCAGCACGGCGGCAAGCGTCGTCACCAGCGAGAGGGCGAGCAGCTTGCCCATGCTGGACGTTCCAGGATGGCTCGACAGCCAGAGGCTGCCGAACGCCGTTGCCGTCGTCAGCGCGCTGAAAAAGATCGCGCGTGTCAGGCTGGTCTGAAGCAGGTTTGTCCTGCCCGAACGCCAGGCCACGACATAATAGATCTTGAAGGCGACGCCGATGCCGAGCAGCAGCGGAAACGCGACGATGTTGGCGAAGTTGAGCGGCAGGCCGATCAGCACGCAGATCTCGAGCGTCACCGCACCGGCCACCAGCAGCGGCACCAGCGTCATCAGCACGTCGATGAACCGCCGCAGCGCGAGCCACAGCAACAGGCTGATCACCAGCAGTGCATAGATGCCGGCGTGGATGAACGCATTCACCACGGTATCGCCGGATTTCAGGATCGAGACCGGCCCGCCGATCGCGGTCGGCTCGGCATTGAGCACAGCGGCTGCAAATTTGCGCAGCGTGTCGTTGTCGTTGGGATCGCCCTTCGGCTGCGCCTCGACGCGGATGATGCCGTCCTTGCTCTTCCAAGCGTTGACGAGGTCCGGAGGCAGTGAGTTCAGGGTGACGGGACCTGCCTGCATCGCGTTCCTGAGCTGGTCGAACACGATCTTCAGCGGCGCGACGAACACATCCTGGGCCTTGTTGCGCGTGGCCTCGTCGCCATTGGCGAGCTTTTCTAACGCGTCCGCCAGCCGGCGAGAGGCGATAGCGCCTGGGCCCTTCGCGTCACCGGAGGTCCGGCGCAAATTGTCGACCGAGGATTTCAACGCCTCGACATTTTCCTTGTCCGTCGGCGCTGCGTCGACCTGGTCGGGATTGAGCGCGGGGTTCAGCACCTTGGCACCCTGCGCGATCAGCTTCAGCTTTGGCGCCTGATCCTCCGGCACGAAGCTGTTGAGCGACATCACCCGCAGCACTTCGGGCACCTTCTCGAGCTTCGCCTCGACCGCCCTCGCCTGCTCCTCCGACGTCGTCATCACGTTGATGGCATTGGCACCGGTGTTGGGATCCTTGCGCAGATCGAGGAAGGTCGCGATTGATTCGGCCTTCGGGTTGCGCAGGTTCATCGGGTTGAAATCGAATTTCAGGAAGTAGAGCAGCGGCAGGCCCGCAATCGCCAGCAGCAAAGTGCCGCCCACAACCAGCACACGGTGCTTCTCAAGGAACTCATCGAGCGGCGCAAGGAAGGCATAACCGACCGGCTCCATCTCGCCGGGCGGATTCAACAGCTTCAACATCGCGGGCAGTACGGTGATGCTGGAGAGGAACGCCACCAGCATGCCGACGCCGGCGATCTGGCCGAGTTCGGAGATGCCCTTGTAGTCGGTCGGCAGGAAACAGAGGAAGCCGGCGGCGGTCGCCATTGCCGCCAGCGACAGCGGCACCGCGGAGCGCTTTGCGGCAAGCACCAGCGCGCCGGCGAGATCGTCGTGCTTGTAGCGCTCCGAGCGGTAGCGGACGCTGTACTGGATACCGAAATCGACGCCGAGGCCGACGAACAGCACGGCGAACGCGATCGACAGCAAATTGAACGAGCCCACCATCATCAGGCCGGCAGCGGTCGTCAGCGCAAGGCCGACGAAAAGATTGATGAATACCGCGAAGATGATCTTCGACGAATGCAGTGCCATCCACAGGATCAGTAGCACGACGAGGACGGTGCCGATGCCGTTGACGACGGCGCCTTCCTGGACGGTGGCGTATTCCTCGTTGGCGATCGGGACCGGACCGGTCAGCCGCACCCGCGCCTGGTACTTGGTCGCAAAATCCAGATCCACTGCGGCCTTGCGGATCGCGTCGGTGGCGCCCTTGCCGGGCTCCAGCGCGTTGTAGTCGAGGATCGGCTTGAACTCGATGAAGGCGCGCTTGTCGGCATCAGTCAGCGGCTCATCGCTGACGAGCTCGCGCCAGGAGAAGCTCGCATTGCCCTTGTTGAGCACGGTCTCGACCGTCTGCGCGATCATGTTGAACGGACGCTCGGTGTTGTCGAGCTTGACCTGGCCACGCTTGACACCGGCAAGCCCCGTCTCCAGCGCGCCGGTCAGGCCGCGGATCGAAGGGTCGCCTGCCATGATCTCGATCAGGGGCGCTGCGGATTCGAACTGGCTGGTGGTCTTGGCGACCTCGTCAGTTGGCAGGAAAAGCAGGCCGTTCTTCTCGAAGAACTCGCCGGTGCCGAGCTGCTGCATCGACTGGAAATCGGTCTTGTCGTCCTTCAGCTTTGCAAACAGCGCGTCCGCCGCCGCGGTCGCCATCTCCGGCGTCTTGGCTTCGACGACCGCAATGATCGTCGCGTCGCGGTCGAAGGCCCGGTCGAATTGCTGGTCACGCTGGCGCCAGTCCAGATTCTGGGCAATCAGCGAGTTGATGTCGGTGTTGATGGCGAAGTGCTGCGACGTGTAATAGCCGGCCCCCACCGACAGCAGGAGCCCGAGAACGACGACGAGGGAGGCAAACCGGGTGCAGGCCCTGACGATGGCAACAACTATGCTTTGCAGCACTTCTTTTCTTTCTGTGTGAACAGCTTGCCGAAAACGCCCGCTGTTTATCGGAGTTCCCGGGCGAAACCTATTGCTGTTTTGAGTGGCACCCGCCGGAACAAGGTTCGAGGTAAACGGCGGGCGGCCAAGAAAAAATCCTTGCGGGGCGGTCGGTATAGCCAGCGAGTTGAGGCGGGAAAGTGGCGAAGGGGGTGAGCACAAATGTCGTCATTTTGCCCACAGCAGTTTCGATACCATAGTACCGCAGGACTGAGGCGACGGGGAACCCACGCTCATCCGGCCTTTCCTTTTTGCCGATTTTTTGACACAAATTGCTGTGCCTCCATGCGGCGGGCCCAGTTGGGGTGGGCAGTTACCGCGTGCGAGAGATCGATGGTGCGGTTATTGCAACTCATTGGTCAGTATCGGGGTGCCGCCGGGGACTTCAGAAGCGGATTGGTGCAACTTGCGTGATGGGCGTCCGATGGAAGTTTCTCCAGCGCAGCCGCGCGGCTTCTGCGCGGGCGTGGTGCGCACGATCGAGATCGTGGAACGGGCGCTGGACATGTACGGCACGCCCGCTGACGTGCGCCGTGCGGTCACGAAAGTTCACAATCAGGGGAAACGCCACCCCGAGGTCGGGGGCATGATGGCCCAGGTTCCCGCCCCCGTCGTGCTGGTCCAGAGCGTTGAAGGGGTTAACGCCCAGAAACTGCTGGGAGATACGCCAGTGGCCTACATCACCGAGACCACTCTGTCGGCGGACGACACAAAGGATATCATTTCGGCCCTACAGGCCCGCTTTACAGATGTTCAAGGTCCGGATATCCGGGATATCTGCTATGCGACACAGGGCAACCAATCTGCGGTAAGGGACTTGAGCAAGCTGGTCGACGTGATCTTGGTGGTGGGCGCTGCCAATAGCTCGAACTCGAACCGGCTCCGCGAAATCGGCACTGAGGCCGGCGTCGCGCGTTATTTGATTGCCGACGGCAAGCTCAATCCGGAGTGGTTGAAAGATGCCAGGACCGTCGGCGCCACGGCCGGCGCCTCGGCGCCCGAGACATTGAATTCAGGCTTCCGGCCCTCTTGGCTGCGAGCTGACCCACCCGAATTCCAAGCCCAGAAAGAAACTATGTAATGGCTATCCCCTTCTTCAAGGAAATGCGTATCGGCGGCTATTTGATCAAGCAGAAGCTGCTTGGCCGCAAACGCTATCCGCTCGTGCTGATGCTGGAGCCGCTGTTCCGCTGCAACCTCGCCTGCGTCGGCTGCGGCAAGATCGATTATCCGGACGCGATCCTCAACCGCCGCATGACCGCACAGGAGTGCTGGGACGCGGCCGACGAGTGCGGCGCGCCGATGGTCGCGATCCCCGGCGGCGAGCCGCTGATCCACAAGGAAATCGGCGAGATCGTGCGCGGCCTCGTCGCGCGCAAGAAGTTCGTCTCGCTCTGCACCAACGCCCTGCTGCTCGAGAAGAAGCTCGATCTGTTCACGCCCTCGCCCTATTTGTTCTTCTCGGTGCATCTGGACGGCCTGAAGGAGCATCACGACAAGGCGGTGTCGCAGAAGGGCGTGTTCGACCGCGCCGTCTCCGCGATCAAGGCGGCCAAGGCGCGCGGCTTCACCGTCAACGTCAACGCCACCATCTTCGACGGCCACCCGGCCGAAGAGATCGCAAAATTCCTCGACCTCACCGTCGAGCTCGGTGTCGGCGTCTCGATGTCGCCGGGTTACGCCTATGAGCGCGCGCCGGACCAGGAGCACTTCCTCAACCGCACCAAGACCAAGAAGCTGTTCCGCGACGTCTTTGCGATGGGCAAGGGCAAGAAGTGGAATTTCATGCATTCCGGCCTGTTCCTCGACTTCCTCGCCGGCAACCAGGAATACGAGTGCACGCCATGGGGCATGCCCGCGCGCAACATCTTCGGTTGGCAGAAGCCCTGCTACCTGCTCGGTGAAGGCTACGCAAAAACCTTCAAGGAGCTGATGGACACCACCGACTGGGAAACCTACGGCACCGGCAAGTACGAGAAGTGCGCCGACTGCATGGCCCATTGCGGCTACGAGCCGACGGCGGCGACCGCAGCCATCAACAACCCGTTGAAGGCGATGTGGGTGTCGCTGCGCGGCATCAGGACCACGGGCCCGATGGCGCCCGAGATCGACATGACCAAGCAGCGCCCGGCGCAGTACATCTTCTCGGCGGAGGTGCAGAAGCGCCTGTCGGAGATCCGCAAGGACGAGGCCGCCGCCGCGCAGGAGAAGGCGGCGCGGAAGGCCTCGACCGCCGCGTAAGCACGTAAGCCACTACGAACGAAAAAGGCCCGATCGCTGATGGCGACCGGGCCTTTTCTTTTGTTCAGCTCAAGTGCCAGAGGAAGAGCGCGGTCGATGCGCGGGCTGCGCTCCTTGCTGGGCCGGACCGCTCTCCGACAGAAAAATGGAAAACAACCCCATGCACAGTAGAAACGCGACGGCCGAAAGGCACAATGTCCACTAGCTCAAGCCATTGCCGCGTCGAGCAAATCAGCGGCAAACGGGCAATGGCCGGCGTTTCCGCAGTGTTGCACCGAAATCCGAGACACGTCGTCGGGTTGAGCTAAATCGCAGGCAAGCGTGAACTTCGTTTTTTGCGAATTTGATTTGACGCGTCGGGCAAAACAGTGGCACTATGCCATCATGGCCCTTCTGGAAATCGCTACCGGCTAGTCGCCATAAGCGACGCGGTCGGCTCCCCACTTTCCGAAATCCGATCGCCTTGAATTTGAAAGCTGGCGGAAACCGACGGCCTTCTCGTGCTACCACGGGCCCTCCCCGAAATGTCTGTCACTGCAATTACCGTGTCTCACTTGAGGGTGCAGTCCAGCACTGTCACCGTAATACCAGTTTCAATAAACCGGAAATACCCCCCGCGGAGTTCGCAGCACATATGACTCGAGTCCTGAACCACCTGGAATTATTCGAAACCCTCTTTCTGCGGCAAAGTCAAAGGTCATCCGACCGACCATGTCGACGCTAACACTGACAACGTGTTCGTTGAAATACTCAAAGAGGATCACAGAAGTTTCCGGTGACTGCCCGTGACCGGACCGCGGGACCTTACCGCCAAATACCTCGAATACACACTGCACGAGCACCGACGAACCATTGGAAAAGTGCAATATCATTGAACCAAAGCCCACCAGAACTCCGACGAAGGTCGAAGTCACGAGGCTAGTTGAGTCAGCTTGTAAGTTTTCCAAGTCGATTTGCGAGAGAGTTGTCATCGGAATGCCTTGTTACTCCCGACCTGGAGTCGGTGTGGGCGGTAGAGGTACGTGCGTCTCGCCTTGAGTACCTGTTCCTCCCGTGGCTGGATTGATCGGTTGGCCAGTAGCCCGTAGGATGGGTTGAGCTCTTGCGAAACCCATCGCGCTTGCTTCGTGGTAACGTTCGTCGTGACCGCGTACCGCCGCAACTTCGTTCCGGGTGGATGCTTCTTCTTCACCGTCAATCTGGCGGAGCGGAAGCTATCGTTGCTGGCGAAACATGTCGAGCTGTTGCGCGCGGCGTTTCGTGGGACACGCCAGCGTCATCCGCTCACGATCGATGCCATCGTGATGTTGCCTGATCACCTTCACACCGTATGGACGATGCCCGAAGGCGACGCAGATTTTGCACTGCGCTGGCAGTTGATCAAGTCCACCTTTTCGCGCGGTCTGGCGCGAAACGAAAGGATATCCCAAAGTCGTTCAGCCAAAGGTGAACGGGGCATCTGGCAACGCAGATATTGGGAGCACACCATTCGCGACGAAATCGATTTCGCCCGGGCATGTCGACTATGTTCATATCAATCCGGTCAAGCACGGGCTGGTCGACCGGGTACGCGACTGGGCGCCATCCTCGTTTCATCGTCACGTGGAACTTGGCAACTGTCCAGCCGACTGGGCGGGCGATCAGTCGGATGATGGCTGCGATTATGGAGAGCGGTGATCGGGAAGAGATGGGTTTCGCAAGGGCTCAACCCATCCTACGGGTTGCCACCGTAATTCCGATCGCCATTGTCCCCCGGCCGCAGAGCATCGTAGATGGTGGCAAGACGGTCGAAGCCGCCGTTCACCGCGTTTCCTAACGATTCCCCAGATCGGCATGACATTTTGCACATGTCCGCGCGGGCCAAAATGCAGTCAGCAGACCTTCTCTTTCAAATATGGATGTTCCGCAAACCGGACACCTAAAGATGCTTCTCACCCACAGACCTCCCGGAATGAGAAAAAAGAAAGCGAGAGCGCCAAACACAATTGCGTATGACTGACTACGCGCTAGCGCGGACGCGTACATAAATCCGACAGCCACTAGGAATACTGAGATTGCGGACAGGAGGGCCCGTGTTCGAAGGGTCATTTGCCACCTGAACCGGATTGTCTGCTCTGCTCCATTGGCTGGCTGCCGCAAAAGAACCAGCACGTAGGCTTAGTATTGCTCGCGGAAATTGTAAAGCCGTAGGATGGGTTGAACTCTTAGCGAAACCCATCGCGCTTGCTTCGTGGTAACGTTCGTCGTGACCGCGTACCGCCGCAACTTCGTTCCGGGTGGATGCTTCTTCTTCACCGTCAATCTGGTGGAACGGAGACTATCGTTGCTCACGGACCATGTCGAGCTGTTGCGCGCGGCGTTTCGTGAGACACGCCAGCGCCATCCGTTCACGATCGATGCCATCGTGGCGTTGCCTGATCACCTTCACGCCGCGTGGAGAGATGGGTTTCGCAAGGGTTCAACCCATCCTACGGGCTGCTGACCGTGTCGCTATGCCGGCGCGCAATCCACCAGATTCATGCTGCCGTCGACTTCGGAAAGCGCGACTAGTGGCCGCAACACGTTTCGTCCTCTTACGCGGAAAACGGACTGGCATGTGCCGCAACAAGCTTGATCAAGTCAGCCTGGCGGCGCACGCCGGTCTTTCCGAAGATGTTTTGGAGATGAGTTTTCACGGTGGCCTCGCTGATGCCAAGCACCTCCGCTATTTCAGATACTCCGCTGACTTTCAGCACCGCATCAAGTACCCGCGCTTCGCCCGGCGTCAGTTGGAATTGTCGTGCCGCCACTTCGGTCGGATAAGGCGCCGACATTGATACCTTTCGGACGAAGACGGCAGCGACCGCAGAGTGAAGGCCCCCGGCTTGGCGGCGCGCCCCCGACGTCAGCGGCAGGATATCAGCGACCCAATTCTGGCCAAGCTTGCTAGACAGCGGAATGGCAACACCATCCGCGCCGACTGCATTATCGCCACCGCTCGCGGCGGCGACGACGACATTGCGCAATAGCTGCGTCGCATGCGGGTCCGCGGCGATCAAATCATTGTTGACGGTTCGCAAGATCGTCGCATCATCGAGCAGCGCCTGCGCGGCTATGTTGGTGAATGCAATATGACAGTGCTTGTCCAACAGAAGAACGCCGGCGTCGAGCCGGTCGAGCGCATCCGATAGACTTCCGGCTTTTTCCTTTTGAAGGTCGATGACATTCCCGATCAACACCGCGCGGCGCACGTGAGGAACCAACAGATGCATGCGCTGCCGCATCTCGTCGTCGGCAAGCCCTTGGCGCTCGTTCCGGAAGACTCCGAACTGAGCGAAGCTCGTTGCGGATTTGTCGAGCGTGGCAGCCAAATGATCGGCCCACCCGTTCGGTTTGACCCACTCCTTGTAGAAAGTCGTCTCGACGAACTCGTCATAAGGCAAAACGTTGGTTGTGTTGTAAATCTCCCCAACCTTGAAAAAGAATTGAGCCGTCAAACTCGGATCGAAGCGGATATATTTATTGAAATACGCGTCCACGCTGGACCGTTCAACATTGTAAACGTAGTGAAGCTCACCCTGAACGGTGATGTCCTTCCAGTAAATTCCAGCCGCAGTTCCGCCGATGAATTGCGTCGCCTGCTCGAGAGCTCCTACCCACAATCTGGAGTCGAGTGCTGCGTCGTAGATATTGCCGATCAGCTGCGACAAAAGTTCCGGATCGACCATTCCCAACACCGCTCGTTCGATCGACCACGATATTGATGCAACTGAGCAATCGCATCAACCGACCCGTGGGATACTCATCCGCTCTGAGACCTGATAGTTTTCAGTGTGTGTGTATGGCGCGCGTTGACTGCCTGCCACCCGGTCGAGAACGACAGTGCACTTAACCGCCGTTTCGCCAAGTGGTTTCTGGCTCCGCGCGCGACCGTGGTCGCGCATAATTTAAGCACCGCGCCATTCCGTGGAAAGCGGACAGCGTCAGTTGAATGCAGTGTCATTCCGCGCAAGCGCCAAACAGCGACCACGAACAAAAAAAGCCCGGACGCCAATGGCGACCGGGCTTTTTCTTTTGTCAGCTTGAAGAACCCGCTCAGGCCGCCTTGGAGACCAGGGCCTCGCTCTCGATGAGCTCGGTGCCGATCAAATAGTCGCGGCAGCCGCGCAGGCTGCGCAGCGCGCGGTTGAAGTCGATGCCGGTCGAGACCAGCGCATGCAGCGTCGTCGGATTGCGCACGATGCCGCGAAGCACGGCGGCGAGATCGATCTGGCCGTTCGGCTTGATGGCGGCGCGGGCGAGCGCCGGCAGCGCGCGATGGGCGGGATCGCTGATGACGCGGACCGCGGCGAACGGCAAGCCAGCCTCGGCGGCGTAGGCGGCCGCGATGTGGCTTTCCATGTCGACGGCGGAGGCGCCGGTCTCCGAATGCAGCGCCGCCTTGCCGGAGCGCCCGGTGACCACTTCCTCGGCGCCGGCGAGGCTGCCGCGCACGACGCGGCGGCGCCCGGACGTCAGGCGGTCGATGAGGTCGTCGCCGAGCGACAGGCCGGCCGCCCAGCGGGTATCGCCCGAGAGCACCTCGGTCGCCAGCACGACGTCGCCGGAGCGCAGCGTCGGATCGAGCCCGCCGGCGACGCCGAACGAGATCACGCCGCGAATCGTATTGGGATCCAGCACCGTCAGAAGCGCCCGCAACTGGGTGGGGCTGCTCGACGAACAAATGACCGCCATCCCGGGCCCGGCTGCGATGCGGGCCTCCTGAACCAGTCCGGTCACGATCAGGATCGGCCGCGGATCAATGGCATTGCCCGCGGTAAGGTAGTCCCCCGTCCCCAAAGTCACATTCCGACCCCTACCACCCTGCTGTTGGTGTTCCGCAAGTTCCGATACCGCGCCAATGCCCACAGCGGAAAGAACTTCGGGTAACCATGATATCGAAGGTAGAATACACGAGGAAAGCCTGTGGCGGTGTACCGCTGCTCGTCCCACAGTCCTTTTTTGTTCTGTGTTGCAATCAGGTACTCCACCCCGCGGGCGACGGCCGGGTGATCAACCTCGCCTGCTGCCATCAGAGCAAGCAAGGCCCATGCCGTTTGCGAGGCCGTCGAGGGGGCGGCCTGCCATCCCCGGTAGTCGAGCCGGTAGCTGACGGCATCCTCGCCCCAGCCGCCGTCCTGGTTCTGGATCGAGGCCAGCCAGCCGGCCGCCTTGCGCATCATCGGGTCGCTATGGCTGACGCCGGCCATGTTGAGGGCGCACAGCACCGACCAGGTTCCATAGATGAAATTCATGCCCCAGCGGCCGTACCAGGACCCCTCCGGGTGCTGGGTCTTGCGGAGATAGGCGACCCCGTCGGCGACATGCTTGCTGGTTGTCTCGGTCTCGCCGAGCTGGGCCAGCATCGAGATGCAGCGGGCGGTGACGTCCTCGGTCGGGGGATCGAGCAGCGCGCCGTGGTCCGAGAACGGGATGTTGTTCAGATAGTATTCGAGATTGTTGACGTCGAAGGCAGCCCAGCCGCCATCGTCGCTCTGCATGCCCTCGATCCATTCCCGGCCACGGTCGATCGCCGCGTCATAGCCGGTCGCACCGTGCTCCCGGCGCATGCGGTCCATCGACATCACCACCACGGCCGTGTCGTCGAGATCGGGATAATGCGCGTTGTTGTACTGGAAGGCCCAGCCGCCCGGACGCACGTCGGGCCGTTTCACCGCCCAGTCGCCCTTCACCGCGAGCTCCTGCTTCGGAATCAGCCAGTCGAGGCCCTGCTTGGCCGCAGGCACGGCTATGTCGCCGCCGGCTTCCAGCAACGCGTGAGCCGTCAGCGTCGTGTCCCACACCGGCGAGACGCAGGGCTGGCAGTAGGCCTCGTCGTCCTTGATGACGAGCAGCTTGTCGATGCCCCGGCGCGTGATCGCGCGCGGCGGGAAATTCTCGTCCTTGCCGAGCGCGTCGTACATCATGACGATGTTGGCCATCGGCGGATAGATCGCGCCCATGCCGTCCTCGCCGTTGAGCCGCTCCTCGGTGAAGGCGAGCGCGGCGTCGATCGCACGCTTGCGCAGGCTCTTCGGAAACATCGGCTCGACCACGCGCAAGATGCCGTCGAGCGCGCGGAACAGCACGAACCAGGCCATGCTCTGGTGCGGCGCCTTCGCGGTCATGCCGATCGAGCGCGGATCCTGGAGAAACAGCTCGTCGATGCCGACGCCCTTCGGATTCTTCGCGCGCGGCTTCAGCGCGGCAAGCACCATCAGCGGCACCATGGTGGTGCGCGCCCAGTAGGAAATCTTGTTGATGTGGAACGGCGACCAGAACGGCAGCAGCACGATCTCGATCGGCAGCACCGGCACCGCGCGCCAGGTCACCACGCCGAACATCGCAAGCAGGAAGCGGGTGAAGACGTTGCTGTTGATGGCACCGCCGCGTGCGTGCATCGCTTCGCGCGCACGCACCATGTGCGGGGCATCCGTGGAGTCGCCGATCATCTTCAGCGCGAAGTAAGCCTTCACGCTGGCGCTCATGTCGAACTCGCCGTCATGCACCAGCGGCCAGCCGCCATGGGCGCCCTGAACGCGGCGCAGATAGTTGGCGATCCTGGCTTCGAGCGCGGTGTCGACGGGCTCGGCGAGATAATGACGCAGCAGAACGTATTCGGCCGGAATCGTGCAGTCGGCCTCGAGCTCGAACACCCAATGGCCGTCGGGTTGCTGGAAGCCGAGGACGCCTTGCGTCGCCGACGCAATGCTCGACTCCAAGACCTTCGATTCCAAAGCTTCGCGGCTGGTCGCGTTCACGGAATCCATCTCGCTCGATTGCTCCGATTGTCGATTGAAATTGACGGGAACGTTTGCCCCTCAGGGCCGCTTTTCAAGACTTCCTGGCGGCCAAAACCAGATCTGCGGCACGATCACCTGATCGGACCGATCCCTCGATGGTTGCAGGCAACCCCGTAGCAGTCCAGTCACCGGCGAGAAACAGGTTTTTCAGCGCAGTGACCGGCCCCGGACGCAGGGCATTTTGCGCTGGCGTCGCGGCAAATGTGGCGCGGCGCTCGCGCACGATCTGCCACGGCGGCAGTTCGCCCGAAACACCGCCCGCCTTGCAGACATCGTTCCAGATCGCCTGTGCGAGTTCCTCGCGCGGCATGTCGACGAGGCGGTCGCCGTTGCTGATGGTGACCGACAGCCGGTTCGGGAACGCGAACAGCCATTCCACGACGCCGCCGATCACGCCGAGGATCGGCGCCGAACCCGGCGGCGGCTCAATACGGAAATGCGCATTCACGATGGCGCGGAATTCGGTCGGCGTCTTCACGCCCGGCAACAGGCTGGAGGCAGAGCGCGGCGGCACCGCCATCACGACGACATCGCCGTCGGCGAGCTGGATCACATCCTCGCCACCGAAATTCAGCGCGCTCGCCTTGCCATCGCTGGTCACGAACGAACGCAGCTCATGGCCGAGCTGAACGGTATGGCCACGCTCCTGCAGGAACGTCACGGCGGGCTCGATCAGCACGGCGCTGAGGCCGTCGCGCGCGATCAGCGGCCGGCACGCCTGTCCGCCGGCGAGCAGCGTCTCGCGCACGATCGCGCCGGCAAGCCCGGCCGAACCCTCGGGCGGATCGACATTGAGCGCGGCAAGCAGCAGCGGTTGCACGAGGCGCTGATAGAGCACGCCTTCGCAAGGAATCGACTTGCCGACCAGCGTCTGCTCCGACGCCCAGATCAGCGGCGCCAGCTTGAGATAATCGGTGAGCCCGGTGTCGGGAACACGGCGGCTCTCGTCGAGCACCCAGGCGGGCCACCGGCCGGCGCCGAGATCGATCTGCCAGCGCTGCCCGGTCTTGATATCGACGAAAGGAAACTGAGCGCTGTCGGGGCCGACGAGGCCGGCCTCGGTGCCGATCGAGCGCGCATAGGCGCGCGCGTGGCTGTTGCCCGACAACAGCAAATGATTGCCGTTGTCGATGGTGAGATTGGTGGCGGCGTCGAAATAGGAACGGCAGCGGCCGCCGGCCTGCTGCGTCGCCTCGTGCACGGCGATTTTGAAGCCGGCATTGGCGAGCCGCACGGCGGCGGAGAGGCCGGAAATTCCGGCACCGATGATGTGAGCTGTGTTTTGCATCAGATGAAAGCGTAACGGAGCAGGATCAGGATGCGTGTGACTTTCGACACACGCACCGTCTCGCGCGGCGCGTTGAAGCCGCGCGCGATCAGGAGGTCCAGAATGGCGTGATAGTATTTCGACATCATCCGCGGCGCGCGCACGGCGCGACGCCGGTTGCGGTTCATGATCTCGTCCGACTTCTCGAAATACACCTTTGCGCGCTGTGCCAGCGGCAAGCAGACCTTTGACAGCGCACGCTCGACGATCACGCGGTCCGGATCGTTGGAGGTGATGCCGGCATGCAGCAGCGCCTCGCGCGGCAGATAGAGCCGGCCGAGGCCCGCGTCCTCGTCGATGTCGCGCAGGATATTGGTGAGCTGGAGCGCGCGGCCGAGATGATGGGCAAGCTCGATGCCGTCCTCTTCCGGCAGACCGAACACACGCACCGACAACCGTCCGACGGCGCTCGCCACTCGATCGCAATAGAGATCCAGCGTCGCCATGTCGGGCGCGCGGATGTCCTGCGGCACGTCCATCTCCATGCCGTCGACGATGGCGAGAAAATCTTCGCGCTTCAGCCCGAAGGTCTTCACGGAGCCGACATAGTCGGCAAGGCGCGGCGGCGGATTGCCCTGATAGAGCGCCTCGATGTCGTTGCGCCAAACCTGAAGCGCGGCGAGCCGCTCGTCGCGCGGACCGTCGGAATCGGCGATGTCGTCGACCTGGCGGCAGAAGCTGTAGATCTGGAACATCGCTTCGCGCTGGTCATGCGGCAGGATGCGCATCGCAGCGTAGAAGGAGCTGTTCGATGCGGTCGAGCCGTAATTGGCGCTGGGCGCGGCCGCCTCAAGCGTCATGTGCAGTCCCCGGTCTGGAAATGGCCTTGCGTCCGATCGCGCGGCGGCCGGCTTCGCCGATCATCCCGGCGAGGCTGAAGGTGAGAAGCTCGAACTTGTTCAGATGCACGCGCTCGCGCAGCGGATCGCGCACCCTCAGCAAGCGCACGATGCGATCGGCATAGGCCTGGATCACCGCAACGTCGAGGCCGAGGCGAAAATCCCGGATCTCCGCAGCTAGCGACCTGCCCTCGTCGAGCAGCGCTTCGTTGCGCACGGCGAGCCCCTGAAGGCAGGCCAGCATCGCCGGCGACGACTCGGTCAGCCCAAGCTGCTCAACCGACGCGCCGCTCGCGGCCAGCGCATCGCGCGGCAGATAGACGCGATTGAGTTCGCGAAAATCCTTGCCGCAATCCTGCAGGTGGTTGTTGATCTGGAGCGCCGCACAGAGCGCATCCGATGCAGCCCAGGTCGCAGTGCTCTCGCCGTGGACGTCGAGCATGAAGCGGCCGACCGGCATTGCCGAGTAGCGGCAGTAGTGAATGACCTCGTCCCAGTTCTCGTAACGCAGCTTGGTCACGTCCATGCGGAACGCGATGAGCACGTCGAGTGCGTGGCGCGGTGCCATGCCGCGTTCGGCCAGCGCGCGGCGCAGCGTAACGGCTTCGGCCTGGGTGTCGCCGTTGCCGAGCAGTTCCGCCTCGAACAGGTCGAGCAAGCGCAGCTTCTCGTCGGGCGGCAGGGTGGCGTGATCGGCGATATCGTCGGCGGTGCGGACGAAATTGTAATACGCCAGGATCAGCGCACGATGACGCGGATGAATGATCCAGGACGCGACGGGAAAATTCTCGTCGCGCTCACCCTTGCCGGATCGCAATTCGCTCGCAGAGGTCATCGAGGGCTGGTCTACAATCGTTTGGACAGGAAGGGCTTTTTCGCTCGCGCGGGCTCATGCCGACGATGCCGCCGCGGCCCCCATATAGGGGAATACGGCCGCAAAACCAATCCTGTCTGTCGATGGCAGCCCTTCCGGATCCGGCCCGAAAAGGCGGCCCCAGGACCGCCTTCGTGGGCCAGTGGCCGAGCTTACTGATTGTGGCTCTTCAGGACCTGGTCGCAGGACTGCGAGATCTTGGCCCGGTTCTCCTTGAGGCAGGCCAGGATGGTGAAATCGCCCTGGTCGATGACCGGACGGCAGAACTTCTGCACATCGCGCGTGCAGGCCTTCTGCTCGGCGTCCGTGCCGCGTCCTGCTTGGGCGAAAGCCGCCGTGGAAAGGGATGCCGACAGCAGGGTGAGAGCGACGAGAAGCTTACGCATTGTATTCCTTCGTTCTGACGGCAGAATCGCACCGGTCCCGGACAGCACAGGGCGGACGGCGGGAGCGGATTGTTCTGATGGCAAGTCGCCGCGGAAAGTGCGGCCTTGGAGAAGGCACAAGCACTGGTAAATGCGGCCAAATTGGCGCCACATCCACCAAATCAGGTCTTCCCCGGGCCTTCATTGACAGATGTAAGGGGTTGATACTACGTCATAATTCAGGCACCGCGCATTTTACTGCACGGCTGTTGCAGCGCTGCATCTGTCCGCCCCGCCGTTTCGGCCAGAAACATGCTGAAACACAGCAAATCGCAGGGTCCGGGCATGGCGCGGGCGCCTGATGAACCGCCATGTCTGGCGATCAGGCGTTGAACCTGACACAGGCTCGGAACACTAAACCTTCGATGTGGCGAGACGTCCCCGATGTTGAGCGGACGTCGTTCCAAAACGGGATATTTGTGATGAAATTTTTTGGGCGATCTGCACTGGCGATCAAGGCGGCCGGCATCGGGGCTGCGCTGCTCTTCTCGGTTTCGGCAAGCCACGCTCAGTCGGCCGGACCGTTTGCCGGTTTCGATGGCGCCTGGACCGGCACCGGCACGGTGTCGCTGTCGGACGGTTCCACCGAGCGGATCCGCTGCAGGGCGGACTACAAGGTCGCCGGCACCGGTCTCAACCTGAAGCAGGCCCTGCACTGCGCGTCCGACAGTTACAAGTTCGACCTCACCAGCGACGTGACCAGCCAGGGCGAGCGGATCTCCGGCAACTGGAGCGAGACCAACCGCAACATCTTCGGCAATCTGCAAGGCACCGCCGGCGGCGGTCAGATCGAGGTGTTCGTCGAGGCCAACGGCTTCGCCGCCAATCTGTCGCTGCGCACCAACGGCACCAAGCAGACGGTGCAGATCTCTTCGAAGGGCGAGATCCGCGGCGTCAACATCACGTTGACGAAGAGCTGATTGCCTTATCCCGCATCGAAATGAATACGGCCTCTGGTTCTCGCGAGCCGGGGGCCTTTTGCTGTAGGCGGTTTCAAATTCAACCCTCACAGGATCGTCCGCGTCGGCGCGCGAGTGCCGCACACCGCTGGATCAGTCTCTGCGCGCGACGCACTCGCACCGGCATCTGAAATAGACTGCGTCGGGATCGCGCCCCCAGGCATCCCATCCGGCCAGCGCGGCCTGAATCTCGTCGTCCGTGGCGAGCGCCTTGCCGACAAGCCGCGGCCCGAGGCCGAGCAGGCTTCGCCTGGCATCGGCGACGGCCTCGCTGCGGATCGCGGCATCGGCGCTGTGGTTGACGTAGCTGGCGCCCGCCCAGACCGGCGCGAAACCGTGCGCGCGAAGAATGGCGCCCTGCCGGCGACCGAAGCGAAGCGCTGCCGGATCGTCGTGCTCGTACCAGCGCTGCCAGAGATCGAGCGCGAGGCGCACGCCGTCGATTTCAGGGTGAAGCACATTGCCGCCGACGTCGGCGTCACGCGTTGCGAGGAAGCCACCCGGCTTCAGCACCCGTCGCGCTTCCGCCAGTGTTCGCGTCAGTACCGCCTCGCTCTGATGGTAGAGCACCGCGTGAAAGAACACGGCATCGAACGATCCATCCTCGAACGGCAGCGCGGTCATGTCCGCTTCGGCAAAGGCGAGGTTGCTCAAGCCCGGCTCCGCCGCGAGTGCACTGGCGGCGGCGATCGCCTTCGGCTCGATATCGACGCCGACCGCCTTTCCGACGATGCCCGCGAGCGCGGCCGTGATGGTCCCGGGTCCGCAACCGGCGTCGAGCAGGATCGTGTCCGATGTCAGGAACGGAACGAAAAAGGCGGCTGAATCGCCGCCTCGCTTCCGTTGAAACTCCACGATGGAGCTGTCGTGCCGCATGGCGCATCCTCGACCGGAACTCCGGCGCAGTCGTCCAGACTGCGCCGATTCCATGTCCGATGGATGAAGCCGCTCAGATCGCCGGCTTATCGGGGCCTTGCAGCTTGGCGTGCAGATTGATCAGCCACATCGCCGTCGGCCGCAGGATGAAGAGGTCGGCGACGAGCGCCATCACCATCGAGAAAGCGCTGAGCCAGCCGAACAGCCGCAGTGACGGCAGATCGGAGAACACGGTGACGACGAGGCCGCAGGCCAGCACCAGCGTGGTCAGGATCAGCGCCGGACCGACCAGCACGGTCGCGCGCTCCACCGCGAGCGCCGAACCGACGCCCGGCTTGCTCTCCAGCCTGAGGCGATTGAGGAAGTGGATGGTTGCGCTCAGTCCCAGGCCGAACGAGACGGTGAGCGCGACGACGCTGGCGAATTGCAGCCCCTCACCCATCGCCCACAGCACCGTGCCCGACATCACCACCGGGAAGATGCCAGGCAGGATGCAGGCGAACATCACGACCCATGAGCGGAAGGCAAGGCCGATGAAGATCGCGACCAGCGCGAATTCGACGGTGAGCCCGCGGTTGAGTTTCTCGATCATGCCGGCCGAGTTGCGCGCGGCGATGGCGGCGAGTCCCGTCACCGCAACCTCGTAGCCGGGATGCTTCTTGCGGACGGCATCGAGCTCGGAGTCGAGCTTGTCGACGATCGGCAGAAGCTGGCTGGAATCCTTGTCCGGCACACGGCCCGCGACCACGACGGCGTCCTGCTCGGCATCGATGAAGCGCCGCACCAGATGTTCGGGAATGACGCTCACATACTCCCTCAGCGTCGCGACGTCGGCGCCGCCGGCCTTGTCCGCGAGCCAGCGGCGCAAAGTCTCGAGCGACCAGACGTTGCCGACACCCGCGGCTTTCTCGACGGTCGCGTGCACGTCCGCGATGGTCTGCAGCGTCTCCGGCGAGTAGAGCGTCTCACCCTTGGGGAACTGGATCAGCACGTTGACCGGATTGGCGCCGGTGAGCTTGGCATCGAGCCGGTCACTGGCGGCAACGGCCTGGCGCTTGTCCGGCACTTGGTCGGCGAGCCGGTAGCGCGGCTCCAGATGGGCGTAGATGACGCCGAGGCCCGCGACGAACAGCACCGCGATCAGGCTGAACAGGCCGGGGCGGCCCACCATGCGCACCGCGATCCAGTAGCAGAAATTGCGCAGCGCCTGGACGCCGGCATCGGCGCTCTGGAACTTGGTCGCAAACAGTTTCTCGTTGCGCACCAGCAGCACGCCGAACACCGGCACCAGCGACAGCACCGCGACCAGCGCGATGATGGTGGCGGCCAGACCCGCCTCACCGAATTTGCGGATCAGGTCCGAGTCGGAGAACTGGAGCGCGATGAAGGAAATGCCGGCAGTGCCATGCGTCAGCACGCAGGCCGGTCCGACCACCAGCACCGCGTTCTTGAATGCGGTGAACTTGTCTTGACCGGCGATCAGCCGGTCGCGCGCGGCAAACGTCAGCTGCATCGAATCGGAGAAGCTGATGACCATGATGAGCGGCGTCATCACGTTCAGGAACATGTTCAGATTGAAATTGGCCCAGCCGAGCGCGCCGAGCGCCAGCAGGATCGCGATCATCGGCGGGAACGCCGCCGCGACCATGAAGGAGATCTTGCGGAAGAAGATGATGGCGATGACGCAGCCGGCAAGGATGCCGAGGATGTTGTAGGTGAGCCCGTCGCGCTCGACGGCGTTGCGGATCTCGAGCTGCATCACCGGCACGCCGGAGAGCTGCACGTTGAGCCCGGTATCGCTGAGGTCTTCCTTCATCAGCGCGCGGATGTCGGCAATGGTCTTGGTCAGCTTGCTGGAGGCGACCACCTCCGGGTCGAGCGACAGCACGATCAGCGCCAGCGTGCCGTCCTCCGACAGCAGCTTGCCGCGGATGATCTCGTTGTTCTTGACGGTCTCGATGAACTTGTCATAGGCCGCGCCCTCGGGCAGCTCGGGCGGGAACAGCGCCGCTGGCAGCTTGCCGGGCGCCGGCGCCTGGCGCGCCGAGAACAGCGAGACGAGGCCACGCGTGCCTTCGACCAGCTGCATGTCGGTGACGAAGTCGCGCAACTTCTCGAGGTTGTTCCGCGCCAGCAGGGTCTTGCCCTCGACCACGACGAGGACGTCGAATTCTTCCGCCGGGAACTTCTTTGTCACCGCTTCGTACTGGCGGAATTCCGGCGTGTTGGACCGGAACAGCTGCGACAACGAATCGTCGATCTTGATCCGGTGGATGCCGAACACCGCGCCGACGATCAGCACGAGCAGGACGATGCAGGAGACGATCGGCGCCCGGACGGCGATCAGTCCGATGCGTTCGAGCCCGAAGGCGATCGAGGACGCAGGTCCCTGCTCGACCTTGTCGACATGAACCTCATTCTCGCGGTGCTTTTCGAGCATGCCTTGTCCAGTTCCTAAATCGGCTCGGTCTGTGAGCTTATTGCGTCCCGCGAACGGCTTGAAAATGCCATACCAATGGGAGGCTTGCCCTTTGAAAATGCGCGGAAAATGGCCGCGTGGGGTTTAGCAGGTCAATCACCCTTTTCGCAAGCAGGCGGAGGGTGGCCAAACCGATCAAGATGCGGCGATTTTGCCCAAACGCCCGTCATTCCGGAAAAGCCGTGCCAATTCGACGCGGCGCGCGGTCGCCGCTCTCGTCTTTCAGCGCCACGCCCGTGACTTCCCGCGCCAGCCCCTCGCGGATCAGCCAGGCGATCTTGAAGGCGGCCTCCTGATAGCTCAACCCAGCCTTGTGGATATTCGACACGCAATTGCGCTCGGCATCAGTGCGGCCTGGTTTGGGCGCGAAGGTCAGATAGGCACCGAGACTGTCGGGCGCGGACAGGCCCGGCCGCTCGCCGATCAGCGTCACCACCATGCGCGCACCGAGAATCGCGCCGATCTCGTCGCCGAGCGCGACGCGCGCGCCTGAGGCGACGACGACATGGCGGAGCGCGACATCGTCCCCGTTCGCGAGCAACGGCAGCAGGTGCTTCAGCAAACCCACAGCATGGGCGTGGACCGCGGCCGCCGACAGCCCGTCGCCAATCACGACAGCAATCTGGCATGGCTCGCTCGCATCTCGCGCCAGAAGCTCCGCCGATTCGGCATCAAGCTGTCGTCCCAGATCGGGACGCCGTAGATAGTCGCGGCGGTCGACCGCCCGGCTCCGCGCCTCGGTGACGACGAGACCAAGCGCGCGAAGTTCTTCTACCAGTCGCGGCGCATCGAAGGCGGCATGCACGGCATCGCGGGCACGGGCATGGTCGAGCGTGAAATCGAGCAGCGCCTTCGTCGGCACGCTCGCGCCGCTGCGCCCGAGCGCAACGCGCGCGGGCGTGAGCGACCTGAGATCAAGGGTCGGTCGGCGCGGGACGGCCGGATCAGACATGTCGCATCATTCGGCGGGAACGGAGGCCTCGCGCAGCCGGATCGAGTAGTTCGAGGCATTCGTCTCGCCGCTGGACGCCGCACGCGCGAAGGTGATGAGATGATGCGCGATCAGGGTGCAGCCGATCAGGCCTTCGAGGTCGCCCTGCTTGATGCGTCCCATCGCGAACTTCCAGAACACCCGCTTGTAGTCGCCGAGCACGCCGACTTTCCAGAAAATGTTCCTCATCATGATCAGGCCGCGCCTGATGTTGCGCCAGGTCTTCATCTCGTCCGGCACCGGCATCTTGAGGCGATGCGGATAGGTGTGGTCGCATTGATACTGAAAGCGCGCAAAGACCTTTTCGGGCTCGTAGGCGACGCTCATGGCGTGTTTCCAGGACGCAACGACGTCATCGTAGGGAAGCAGGAAGTTGACGTTGGAATCGCGCCCGTCGTCCTCGATCAGGCGTCCTTCCCGCTCCAGCCGGTCCCACAGCGGCGTCTTCGGCAGTGCCTGGAGCAGATTGATGGTGAGCAGCGGAATCCGGGACTCCTCGACGAAGTCGAGCAGCGCATCCGCGGTATTCGCCTTGTCGGTGTCGAGCCCCATGATGATGCCCGATACCACCTCCATGCCGTAGGAGTTGATGGTGCGGACGCCCTCGAGGATCGGGACCATCATGTTGTGGTCCTTGTGCATTGCCTTCAGCGCGTCGGGATCAGGCGTCTCGATGCCGCAGAAGATGGTGATGAAATAAGCCTCACGCATCTTCTTGAGTATCTCGGGACGCTTGGCGATGTTGAGTGTCGCCTCACAGGCAAGCCGCACCACATAGCCAGTCTTCTTCTGCCATTCGATGAGGTGCGGCAGGAGATCCATCGCTGCCTTGCGGTTGCCGATGAAATTGTCGTCCACGAAGTAGACGGTGTCAGTCATGCCGCATTCGCGCAGGCGGTCGAGCTCGGCAATGATCTGTTCCGGCGACTTGATGCGCGGATTGCGGCCATAGAGGCCGGGGATGTCGCAGAACTCGCACTCATAGGGACAGCCGCTGGAATACTGGATGCTGCCGAGCATGTATTTCTTCACGTCGGCGAGCTCGTAGGCCGGAATCGGAAACTCCGTCATCGGCACGCGGTCCTTGGTGGTCAGCACCACCTGCGCCTCGGGACGCGAGACATCGCGGGATAGAATCTCGAACAGCTGATTGGTGGCGTCGCCGAGCTCGCCGACATGGAGATAGTCGAAAGACGGATAATAATCCGGGCAGGCGCTGACCGAGGGACCGCCGAGCGCGACCGGCAGGTCGAATTCATGGGCGCGGCGGCAGATGTCGTTCATCTGCTGGCGCTGGATGTGCATGCCGCTGACGAAGACCGCTTCAGCCCAGTCAAACTCTTCCTTCGTCGCGCGCCGGAGGTTCTCGTCGACGAACTTGACCTGCCAGTCCTCGGGCAGATACGCCGCGAGCAGCAAAAGCCCCTGCGGCGGCATGAAGGCGCAGACGCCGTCGGTCAGCGGATAGGAATGCTCGAACGTCCCGAACGACGAGGTGTATCGCGGAAACACGCAGAGAATCCGTCGGCCCGTCCCGTTGCTTTCAGCTCGCATTGAAGCTCCCCCGCCACGCTCCACCTGGTTGCGGAAATTGCCAGCCAGACACATAGCGTAATGCTGCTGCCGGAATTTCTCAATATTGTGGCATCATCTTAATTCGCGAGGGCCGCCAATGGTTTCCTGAGGGAATTGGCGTTTCCGCCCGTCACGCGATCAGCCGTGAGGCAAAATCGGGCAACAGGCCTGCATCGCCGGCCAGCCGGAAATCGGCGCCCGTAATGCCTGACCGCACCAGCCAGTCGTCGAATTCCGGCGCGCGGCGCAGGCCGAAGACGTCGCGGACATAGAGCGCGTCGTGAAAGGACGTCGACTGGTAGTTCAGCATGACGTCATCGGCGCCCGGCACCCCCATGATGAAGGTGACGCCGGCAGCCGCAAGCAGGGTCAGGAGATTGTCCATGTCGTCCTGGTCCGCCTCGGCATGGTTGGTGTAGCAGATGTCGATGCCGAGCGGCAGGCCGAGCAGCTTGCCGCAAAAGTGATCCTCCAGCCCCGCCCGGATGATTTCCTTGCCGTCGTAGAGATATTCCGGGCCGATGAAGCCGACCACGCTGTTGACCAGCAACGGCGAAAAGGCGCGGGCGACCGCATAGGCGCGAGCCTCGCAGGTCTGTTGGTCGACGCCGTGATGGGCATTGGCCGACAGTGCCGAGCCCTGCCCGGTCTCGAAATACATCACGTTCTGGCCGACCGTGCCGCGCTTCTGTGACAGCCCGGCCTCCTGCCCTTCCTTCAGAAGCGCGAGGTCGATGCCGAAGCTGCGGTTCGCAGCCTCGGTGCCGGCGACCGACTGGAAGACGAGATCGACCGGCACGCCCTGCCCGATCAGCGACAATGTCGTCGTGACATGGGTGAGCACGCAGGCCTGCGTCGGGATTTTTAACCGCGCGATGATCTCGTCGAGCAGCCGGAGCAATTGCCCGATTACCGCGGGATCATCGCTCGCGGGATTGATGCCGATGCAGGCGTCGCCGGCCCCCAGCAAAATGCCGTCGAGGATCGAGGCGGTGATGCCCCTGGCATCGTCGAACGGATGGTTGGGCTGGAGGCGCGTGCTCATCCGGCCCTTCAGGCCGATGGTGTTGCGGAAGGCGGTGGTGACCTCGCACTTCCGCGCCGCCAGGATCAAATCCTGGTTGCGCATCAGTTTCGAGACCGCGGCGGTTATTTCCGGGGTGATGCCGGGCGCCAGCTTGCGCAAAACCTCAGGCGTTGCGGCATCCGAGAGCAGCCAGTCGCGGAAGGCGCCGACCGTCAGCGAGGCCACCGGCGCAAACGCCTTGGCATCGTGGCTGTCGATGACGAGGCGGGTGACCTCGTCGGCCTCGTAGGGGATCACGGCTTCCTGCAAGAACTGCCCGAGCGGAACGTCGGCGAGCGCCATCCGCGCCGCGATCATCTGCTCGGCGCTGGCGGCGGCGATGCCGGCCAGCCGGTCGCCGGAGCGCGGCGGGGTCGCCTTGGCGAGCAGGTCGCGCAAATCAGGGAAGGTGTAGGTCGTGGCGTCGATGGTATGGCGGTAGACCAAGGGCCTCTCCGGGGGTTCGTCGGCCAGTGACCGACTTCGGCGCGATCCCAAGACTATACCTCCGGATCAAGACGCTGAAATATCTTACCTTTCTTTCAACTATTGGCGAAGGGGCTCAACCGGCGCGTTAACGCTGCGTCCACCTTCATTCTGCATAGTCTTGCATCAATTTTATCCGACCGCGCTCTCCGGCCGCTCCCGGCCATTTGGGCCCCCGCACCATGACATCAGACCGATCTGGGAATGCCACTGGCTTGGCAGGCCGTTTCACGCTTGCGACCAAGCTCTATGCGATCTTCGCGCTGTTCGCCCTGCTGACCGCGGCGATCGCGATGCTGTCGGACACCAACAGCCGCCGCAGCGCCGATTTGGCCAGCGCGATCGAGACGGCGAACGCCGCCGCGCTGAACGTCGAGCGCGTCAACTCTCTGGTCTATGCGGTGGTGATGGAATCGCGCGGCGTCTACATGTCGACCGAGCCCGCCGTCGTGAAGAAATACGGCGAGGGCCTGCTCAAGTTCAACGACCAGATTCTCGCCGTCGTGAAGCACTGGGAGACCATCGTCAAAGCCGACGATGCCGAGCAGTTCGCGACTTTCAAGAAGCGCATCGAACAGTTCGTCGAGTTCCGCAAGGAGCTGGTGCGCCGCGGCGTCGAGATCAATGCGGCCGCGGGCCGCGAATGGGGCGACAACGACGCCAACCGCGCCGTGCGCTCGGCGCTGAACAAAGACCTCGAGGCGCTGTCCAAGGTCTATGCCGAGCGCGCCAGGCAGATCGCGCACCAGACCGAGACCAACCGCATCCTGTCGCTGGTGCTGACCTGCCTCGGCGGCGTCGCGCTGATGCTGGTCGTGATCGGCATCGTCATCATCGCACGTTCGATCGCCCGCCCCCTCTCCGCCATCACCGCGACCATCAAGCGGGTCGCCGACGGCGCTGAGGACGTCGTGGTGCCGCATAGCAACCGCGCCGACGAGATCGGCGCGCTGGCACGCGCCATCCAGATTTTTCAGGACGCGATGGGCCGCAACCGCAACCTCGCTTCGCAGGTCTCACAGGACTCCGCCGCGCGCGAGCAGCGCGCCCGGCATATCGAGCAATCGGTCGAAGCATTTCGCGAGGCGATCGGCGCGATCATGCGTGGCCTCAGCGACAACGCCTCCGTCATGCGCGAGACCGCGCAGACCATCACGCGTGTCACCGCGGACGCGAGCAATCGCGCCGGCACGGCGGCAAACGCCACCGAGCAGGCCTCGCACAACGTCACGGCCGTCGCGAGCGCTGCCGAAGAGCTGTCGGCCTCCGTCGAAGAGATCGGCCGCCAGGTGCGCCAGAGCGCCAGCGCGGTCGAGCAGACCGGTCTGCGCACCGAGAAGTCGATCGCGGAGATCGAAAGCCTTGCAGCCGCCACCCAGCGCATAGACGGCGTGCTGACCCTGATTCAGACCATCGCCGAGCAGACCAATCTGCTCGCGCTCAACGCCACCATCGAGGCCGCCCGCGCCGGCGATGCCGGCCGCGGCTTTGCCGTCGTCGCGCATGAGGTGAAGGCGCTGGCGGGACAGACCGCAAAGGCGACCGCTGAGATCGGCGAGAACGTCAGCCAGATCCAGACCTCGACCCGCAACGCGGTCGATGCCGTCCGCGAGATCGGCGGCGCGGTGCGCGAGATCAACGATGTCACCTCTGCTATCGCCGGCGCCATCGGCCAGCAGGACCAGGCCACGCGCGAGATCTCGTCCAACGCGCAAAGCGCCGCCCAAGGCAACGAGACGCTGGTCGCCAACATCACCTCGCTCCGTGACGCCATCGGCGAGACCGACACGGCAGCTGCTTCCGTGCTGACGGCTGCGGGCAGCCTGACGAAGACGGCGGACACGCTGTCGCGCGAGGTGGAAAAGTTCTTCCAGAATTTGCGGTCGGACAGCCGCATCGCCAAGGCGGGGTGACGGCGCCCGCCATCCCGCGAGGCTGGCGGTGGGCCCGACTAAACAAAAACTCGAAAAACAACCCCATGCACAGTAGCCGGGGATAGCGATATCAGTGACTTGGCCGGCAGGCTGAAAAAATGCTGATTTTACGAAATCTATTTGACTCGTCGAGGCTGAGCAAGAATTGGTCGTTGGCGGCCTTAGGCGATGG
>NZ_JADPJH010000020.1:0-38206 GCF_023073315.1 Bradyrhizobium sp. 1
CCCGAAATCCAACATTCTTGCCCAGCCTCGTCGGGCAAAACACCCAACCGGCGGGTCAATCCGCTCCCGAAAAAACATTCCGCTTTACCGAAATTCGGCTTTGGCGTAGTAATGCGCCACCTCATCCCGGTCAGAGGGGCGTATCGCGATCGTCACGAAACGTGGGGTGAGCTGCGGTGGACGCAGGCAGCATCGGCGCGAAGGGTTTCGCAGGGCGGGTAACCGTGAGCGGAGCACGTCGCGCACACGACCGGTGCTATCAGCGTACGGTAAAACCGTGTCGTCCTGGCGCCCGGGGTCTGTGCGCCAAGTCCTGTGGTGATGTTGCGGCCCGACCGGGTGCGCGCATCAGCCATCCGCAGGGCGACGGGGGCAATAGTGCATCGCTCCCCGGGGAGAACTCGGCATAAGCCGTAAAACCATTGCGCAGGGAAGGCCGTGTGTTGGGCTTCACCTGTATGCCGCTGTGCAGCCTCTTGTAGCGCAACCTTCGCACAGTGGACCGTGGGTGCCAGCCGGCACCCGGTCTTCCCTGCGCCCTCTGACAAGAGGGTGTCGAGATGAAGCAAAGCTCGGGCGAAGCAAGTCGCGAGAACGCGATCGTGTGTCTGCGGAGCAAAGGTCTCGTGCCCGGACGCAGCGCAGCGCGCCTTGGCGGTGCGCTGCAGAGCCGGGGCCCACGAAGCAGTGAAACGCGGGATATCCTGGGTCCCGGCTCTGCGCAGCAACGCCAAAAGCGCGTTCACGCGCGTCTTCGACACGCTAAGAGCGTTGCAGCGCGTCCAGGACACGAGAAGGACGAGCACTGTTACTCCACACGCCGCATTGTGAGTTGTGCCTGCGCCGCAGACCGTTACGATGCGCCGGCTCCCATGGAACCGGGGAGACAGCACAGCAAACGGAGGCGACATGAGCGGACAGGGCCACAAAGTTAAAGGATCGGACCTGTTTGTCGCGGCACTGGAAAACGAAGGCGTCGACCGCATTTTTGGCGTGCCCGGCGAAGAGAACCTTGACCTCGTCGAATCCCTCCGCACGTCGAAAATCGAGCTGATCCTGACCCGCCACGAGCAGGCCGCCGCCTTCATGGCCGCCACGCATGGGCGGTTGACCGGCAAGCCCGGTGTTTGTCTCTCCACGCTCGGCCCCGGCGCGCTCAACCTGTCCACGGGAGCTGCCTATGCGCATCTCGGCGCGATGCCGATGATCCTGATCACCGGCCAGAAGCCGATCATGAGCAGCCGGCAGGCGCGCTTCCAGATCGTGGACGTGGTCGCGACCATGAAGCCGCTGACAAAGCTGTCGCGGCAGATCATCAGCGCCTCCAGCATTCCGACTGTGGTACGCGACGCCTTTCGCGTGGCGATGGAGGAGCGGCCCGGGCCGGTGCATCTCGAACTGCCCGAGGACATCGCCGGCGACGAGGTGCCTTACGCTCCCGTGATCCCGGTCCATCCGATCGAAATCCCGGTCGCCCACCGCGCCGCGCTTGACCGTGCCGCCGAAATGATCCTGGCCGCAAAACGTCCGCTGGTGATGATGGGGGCCGCAACCAGCCGGCCAAGCTCGACCCACGGCATCGCGAGCTTCGTGCGGCGGACCGGCATTCCGTTTTTCACCACGCAGATGGGCAAGGGCACCGTGCCCGGCGGCACCAATCTCTACATGGGCACTGCGGCGCTGTCCGAGCGCGACTATGTCCACGATGCGATCGACGCTGCCGATCTGATCGTGGCGATCGGTCACGACCCGATCGAGAAGCCGCCCTTCATCATGGGCCCGTCAGGACCGAAGGTCATTCACGTCAGCTACACCACGGCGAGCGTCGAGCTGGTCTATTTTCCCGATGCGGAAGTCGTCGGCGACGTCGGGCCGAGCCTGGAGCTCTTGGCCGACCGGCTCGAAGGAAAGCTGCCGCAGGCGGCGGCGCTGTTGCCATTGCGCGAGGAGATACTCAGCCACATCGCGGATCGCGCCACCGAGGCGCGCTGGCCGCCGACGCCGCAACGGATCGTGCACGACATCCGCCAGGTGATCCCGGAGAACGGCATCGTCGCGCTCGACAACGGCATGTACAAGATCTGGTTCGCACGCAACTACCGCACCCGTGTCGCCAACACGCTGTTGCTCGACAATGCGCTGGCGACCATGGGCGCAGGGCTGCCGTCGGCGATGATGGCCGCGATGCTCTATCCGGATCGCCGCGTGCTCGCGGTTGCCGGCGACGGCGGCTTCATGATGAACAGCCAGGAGATGGAGACGGCCGTTCGCCTCAAGCTCAACCTCGTCGTGCTGGTGCTCGAGGACAACGCCTACGGCATGATCCGCTGGAAGCAGGCGGTCGATCACTTTGCCGATTATGGCATGACCTTCGGCAATCCCGACTTTGTCCTCTATGCCAAGTCTTATGGCGCCAAGGGCCATCGCATCGCGAGCGTCGACAGTTTTGGCCCGACGCTCGATGCCGCCTTCAACGAAGGCGGCGTGCATCTGGTCGTGATCCCGATCGACTATTCGGAGAACGTGCGGGTGCTGGTCGATGAGCTACGGGCACACGAGAAGGCGAAGGCGTGATGTGGAAGCAGCTGCGCGCGAAACGACGGTCTCGTGCCCCGGACGCAACGCAGCGCTCCTTCCGCGGTGCGCTGCAGAGCCGGGGCCCATGCATCAGCGAGCTCTGCGGCCTCCTGGGTCCCGGCTCTGCGCAGCAACGCGAAAAGCGTTGCAGCGCGTCCGGGACACGAGAGGAACAACCGAACTTGTGTCGCGCGCCCCGATCGCCGACATTCCCGATCACTCAACCAACCACAGGAATATGAAATGCCTCGCGTTCGCTGTATCACCGAGATGGGCATGGGCGTCGACGTCCACGGCAGAGACGCCACCAAGGCGGCGAAGCGCGCCGTGTCGGATGCGATCAGGCATTCGAGCCTCGGCTTTTTCCGGATGATCGACAAGACTGCGAATGACATGTTCGTCGATGTCACGATCGCGGTGCCCAACCCTGAGGCGGTGGACAAGGAAGCCGTCGCCAAGGAGCTTCCTTACGGCACCGTGACCGTCAACGCGGTCAAGGGCGGGTTGGAGATTCCCTCGGCGACGGAACAGGCCAACGACCCCATCCTCATTGCCAATGCGGCGGTGATCGTCAGCTTCGAGAAGGATTAAGCCCGGTGTCCGACAGCGATGTGGCGCTGCTGGATCGTCCGATCTGGAGTGCGCTGACGACGAGCCAGAAGTATCTGGCGGAGGGCGGGGCGCGCGCGCTGCGCTATCCCGAGGACATGACGCCGTTCGCCGACATGGTCGACATGTCGGAGGCAAGCTTTGCCGCGCTCGGCGATCTCATGTCGGGATCGCAGGTGGCCGCGCTGTTCACGCCGGAGCCGGTTGTCGTTCCCGACGGCTTCAAGGTCGTGCTGGCCGAGACCGGCGAGCAGATGATCGGCTCGCCGGTTGACAGCCCGCTTCGCGAGGGCGAGATTGTCACGCTCGGCAAGGCGGACGTTCCCGCGATGATGGCGTTGACCACGCTGACCAAGCCCGGGCCGTTCGCCGCGCGGACGCACGAACTCGGAACATTCCTCGGCATCCGGGCCGGCGGCGAGCTGGTCGCGATGACCGGCGAGCGGATGAAGCCGGGCAATTTCACCGAGATGACGGCGGTCTGTGTGCATCCCGATCATCGCGGCCGCGGCTACGCGCAGGCGCTGCTTGCGGCCGTTGCGCGCCAGATCGAGGCGCGCGGCGAAATTCCGTTCCTGCACGTGTTTTCCAGCAATGCGTCCGCCATCGCCCTCTATCAGCGGCAGGGCATGCGGATTCGCCGCCGCCTGCACGTCACGGCATTCATGAAGCAGGGATGACGGCCCGGCGGCGTGCGCCGGGCGGTCGTCATGTTTCAGGCCTCAGGTCTTGTAGTCGACGAGCAGCGAACTCGCCGAAGACGAGTTGGAGTTGCCGCTGGAGCTGTAGGAGGTCGACTGGCTGGTCGCACTCTGAAGCATCGCGATCAGCTCCTTCATCAGTTCCGCGGTGGTGGTGGAGGACGAGCTGGAGGAGGAATCGGTCGAGGATGTGGAGTCCGTACTGGTCGTGCTCGATGAGTCGCTGCTTCCATCCGGCGGCGGAGGAGGGCCACCGGCGCCATTTGCGCTGTTGGAGAAGGTGCTGGAGAACACGTTCTTCAACTCGCTGGCCTGGTCGCTGGTCAGCTTGCCGCTCGACACCTCGCTCTGGATGAGGTCGTCGATCTTGGACTGCATCTCGTCCGGCGAGGGCGGCGACGAGGAGCTCGAGCTCGATGCGCTGCTCTTCATCGCTGTATCGATGTCGTCGAGCGCGGAGGAGAGCGCGGATTCGTCGCTCGAGCTGATGGTGCCCGCCGAAACTTCCTTGGTGAGCTCGCTCTTGAGGCGGTCGAGCGGGGAGTAGGAACTGGTGGTCGTTGCAGAGATCGAGGTCATTGCTGGTCACCCCTGGTGAAAATGAAGATACGCAGAACATGGGGGCGAGGCTAAAGGTCGCGCGATTAATGAGGTCTTTCCGCAAAGGTTGCAGCGCTTTTCGTTGTGTTGCTCGCTCCCGGGACGAACACGCGGTGAAACAAAAATGTGGGTTCTTCGGCACGTCCGGAGCTTCGTGCGAACGGGCTTCCCCGCAGCCGATTCGTCGTTATATCCATCTCAACCAATTCAGGGAGGCCGCACTTCATGGACGCCAGGGCAACCGATTTTTCCGCCGCGCGGACGGCGATGCAGCGCTATGTCGATGAGGAGATCATCCCGGGCGCGTCCTGGGCCGTGCTGCGCGGGCGTGAGGTGGTCGACCAGCAATGCGTCGGCTTCGCCGACCGCGAGGCCAAAACCGTACTCCAGCCCGATCACATTTTTCGCGCGTACTCCAACACCAAGATCTTCGTCACGTGCTCGATCATGCTGCTGGTCGAGGAGGGCCGCATCGGGCTTGATGACACGATCGAGAAATTCCTGCCGCAGCTCGGCCATCGCAAGGTCCTGAAGCAGGACGCGGCAAGCCTTGCCGATGTCGAGCCGGCCAACAGCCCGATCACGATCCGGCAGCTTCTCACCCACACCTCCGGCCTCAGCTACGGCATCTTCGATCCCGGCTCGGTGCTGTTCAACGGCTACAACGCAGCCGGCGTGCTCAATCCGCTGACGCCCCTGACCGACATGATCGACAAGCTCGCCGATCTGCCGCTGTCCTATCATCCCGGCGAGGCTTGGGAATATTCGGTGGCGACCGACGTGCTCGGCCGCGTCGTAGAGGTTGTGTCGGGCAAGTCCCTCGACGCTTTCCTCAAGGCGCGCATCTTCGATCCACTCGGCATGACCGACACCGGATTTTTCGTGCCCGAGGCGCAGCAGGGCCGGCTGGTTGCGCACTACACCGGCGCCGACGTGCTCGACCCGATGAAGCCCGGCCTGACGCGCGCCGACAATCTGCCGTATCCGCAGGCCTATCGGCGCCCGTTCCCGCGGCTGTCGGGTGGCGGCGGGCTGGTCTCGACCTTGCCTGATATGCTCGCGCTGGTGCGCGCGCTGCTGCCGGGATCGGATGCGCTGCTGAAGCCCGAGACGTTGCGGCAGATGATGACGAACCAGCTGCCGGCGGGGCAGACCATCCGTTTCGCCAATCTCGGCCCGATCCCCGGCAAGGGCTTTGGCCTCGGCGGTGCCGTCACCTTCGCGCCGATGCCGTTCGATCCGCCGAATTCGATCGGTGAATTCCAGTGGGGCGGGCTTGCCGGCACCCATTGGTGGATTTGCCCTGAGGCCAACACCGCGGGCGTGTTGATGGCCCAGCGCCACATGGGCTTCTGGAATCCGTTCTTCTTCGAATTCAAGCGCCTGGCCTACCAGGCGGTCCGAGGCTGACCGCGAGAGCGCGGCCGTTGGAATCATGACGTGCCCAACTATCTCGGCCTCGATGGATTTCGTTTCGGCTGGGTCGCCGCGTGGATCGATGATCGCGGCGATCACGGATTCGATTACTCGTCTGGCCTGGAACGCTTGCTCGCGCTGTCGCATGCGCGCGCAATGATCGACATGCCGATCGGGTTGAAGTCGAGCGGCTATCGTTGCTGCGACCAGCAGGCGCGCAAATTGGTTGGCCCTGCAGTCTTCCTCGGCGCGCGTCGCGATCTCTGGAATTTCTCGGATATGGCGGCTGCAAATCAGCACTATCGACAGCGCGGTGACAAGGGCGTGTCGTGCCAGCTATGGAACATCAGAGAAAAAATGAAGGAGGTCGATGACTTCATCAGTCCGGATAAGCAGACGACAATTGGCGAAGCGCATCCGGAATTGATCTTCTGGAATTTGGCGGGGCGAGCTCTGCTTGCGAGGAAAACATCGGCGCAAGGGCGCGAGCAACGCATCGAACTGCTGACGCAACGCGGCTTTACACGCTTGCCGAACTGGCTGATGCAGCGTCACGGCACCGGCATCGGGCGTGATGATCTCATCGACGCCTGTGCCTGCGCGGTTGCTGCACGCGAGAGCACGCAGCGTGTCGGCGGACCGGAAATCGATCCGCGCGGGCTGCGGATGGAGATCAACTATTGATGCGTTCGGCCGCGAGGTCGCAACCGGGAAAATGTGGCAATTTATTCACCGCGCCCAGGAACTGGCTGTGGTCGGCCGGCGTTTTCCGTGCGAACAGATTGCAGAGAAGTCCTCGCGATGAACGATGCCAGTCAATTCGCGACCGCGATGCTCGCGCTCGTTTTCACCGGAGCCCTGCTCGTCACCGGGCAGCTCTTCATCGAGCAACGCGCGCAGCGCGACATGCGCCAACAGTCATTTGCAGCGGCCGTTGTGATCCGGCCGTGATGCGTGACGATTGCCGGCCTTGCGTCATTCGCCCGCCGGTTTAGATTGGGCTGCATCTCACGCATGCAGTTGGGGTCCCGATGTCCGATCTTTCTTCCTTTGCCATCACCAAGCGCTGGCCGGCCAAGCATCCGGAATTGCTTCAGCTCTATTCGCTGCCGACGCCGAACGGCGTCAAGGTTTCGATCATGCTGGAGGAGATCGGGCTGCCTTACGAGGTGCATCTCGTCGATTTCGGCAAGGACGACCAGAAGACGCCGGAATTCCTCTCGCTCAATCCGAACGGCAAGATCCCGGCGATCCTCGATCCCAACGGCCCCGGCGGCAGGCCGCTGCCCTTGTTCGAGTCCGGTGCGATCCTGCAATATCTCGCGGAGAAGACCGGCAAGCTTTTGCCCGAGGACGCCGCCCGCCGCTACCAGACGCTCGCATGGGTGCATTTCCAGATGGGCGGCATCGGGCCGATGTTCGGCCAGGTCGGCTTCTTCCACAAATTCGCCGGCAAGGATTTTGAGGACAAGCGTCCGCTCGAGCGTTACGTCGGAGAGTCCAAGCGCCTGCTCGGTGTTATGGAAACGCATCTCACGGGCCGGCAATGGTTCATGGATGACGACTACACCATCGCCGACATCTCCATGCTCGGCTGGGTGCGCAACCTCAACGGTTTCTACGGCGCCGGCGATCTGGTCGGATTCAGCCAGTTCAAGTCGGTTGGCGCGTGGCTGGAGCGCGGCCTTGCGCGCCCGGCCGTGGAACGCGGGCTGAACATTCCGAAGCGGCCGTGAGACTACGTCAAAGCCTTGTACGTCATGTAGAGCGCCATCAGCGAGACGAGAGCGATCATGGCCCGGCGCAGCACCTTTTTGTTGACGCCGTTGGCTGCACGAGCGCCGAGATCGGTGCCGATCCAGAGGCCGGCAACGACGCCGACGACGGCCGGCCAGCCGACCATGAGACCTTTGCTCCAATAGATCGAGGCTGCCGGAATGTTGGTGGGAATCACCGAGAAGATGAGGCTGACGAGCTGCGCCTGATGTTGTGGCACGCGCAGACCCGCGGCGAGGCCGACGGTGATCGCAAGGCCCCCGCCGATCCCCATGAATCCGGAGGAAAATCCGGCAAGCACGCCGATGAGGAACAGGGGGAGCCAATGGAGTTCTTGCTGACCGCCGGTTTCGTCAGCTCCGTCCTTGCGGTCGCGCCGCAGGATCAGCAGGGCGATCAGCGCGACGAGATAGCCGACATAGGTCCATTGCAGGACGGAATCCGAGACTGCTGCCGCAGCGTAGCCGTCGCCCGCGCCGCCGACGAGAAATCCGATGCAGATCCAGACGATCCACAGCAACGGACTGCGATTGCCGTTCTGCCAGTAGCGGCGCACGCCGGCGAGACCCGTCGGAGGAATCTGCGTGATCAGCGACGTGCCCTGGGCGACGTGTTGCTCGGCGCCGAGCAGCAGCACGGAGAAGATCACGAGGCCGCCACCAGGGCTCGTGCCCGTGAAGCCCGATGCCAGTCCTGCGACCAGACCGACACCGCCTCCGGCGATGAGTTCGTGAAGCCAGGACATCGCTCACGTCCTCGTTCGTCGCTTGATATCGGGCCTGGTGCGGAATCCTTCGATGACGCCCGCCACCGCCGTCATGCAGGCCTCGACATCAAAGTCCTCGCCCCAGCATTTTTGCAGCACAAAGCCCTGGAAGAATCGCGATCAACACGCGAGCGATCGCATTGGCGTCGAGAAGGGATTTTGGTCAAGTCCGGGGCCGCCCGAAGTTGGAAAGCAGGAGGATCAAACCGCAGAGGCGACGCTGCAGCTTCGATCACGGGCGGCTAAAATAGCCGTCCGCCGTTCGGCACGGGCTTGCTTGGCTGCACCAGCATGACCTTGCCGTCGGCATCGGGAAAGCCGAGCGTCAGCACCTCCGACACGACAGGTCCGATCTGGCGCGGGGGGAAATTGACGACGGCCGCGACCTGTTGCCCCACCAGCGTCTCGAGCGGATGGTTTTCGGTGATCTGCGCCGAGCTCTTGCGCACGCCGATGGCGGGACCGAAATCGATCCACAGCCGCCAGGCCGGCTTGCGCGCCTCCGGGAATGGCTTTGCATCGACGATGGTGCCGACGCGGATGTCGACCGCAAGGAAGGTGCTGAAGTCGGTGGTCGGCGAGGCGGCAGCGGCGGGATCGTGGGTGACGTGCATCATGTGTCCGTTCGGTAGAGGTCGAGAGCTTCGTTCACAATATTGTCGCGCGAACGGGAGTTTCGTACAACGCCGCAGCCGAAGCAGCACGCATGCGCGAGGAACTGGTCTTGCCCAACATCATCTACGGCATCAAGAACTGCGACACCATGAAGAAGGCGCGCGCCTGGCTCGACAGCCATGGCGTCGCGTATGAATTCCACGATTACAAGGCGGCGGGCGTCGAGAAGGACAAGCTCAAGCAGTGGAGCGACAAGGTCGGCTGGGAGACGCTGCTCAATCGCGCCGGCACGACCTTCAAGAAGCTGCCCGAGGCCGACAAGGAAGGCCTCACCGAGAAAAAGGCGTTGGCCTTGATGCTAGCGCAACCATCGATGATCAAGCGGCCTGTGCTGGAGGTCGGCGGCAAGCTGCTGGTCGGCTTCAAGCCTGAGATCTATGCCAAGGACGTCGAGGCCAAGTAGCTCGGCGCCAAATCGCGCTGAGGGCTAGTTCAGCTCGACGATCTCGCTGGTAACGCCGGGCTGTTCGGCGAACTCGACCACGTCGGCCGCGGCGATGCGGCCGGGCGCGCGATGAAACAGGTCGCGATCGATCACCGCGCGCAATTTCGGCCGCGGCAGCGCGTCATTTCCGCGCATCAGATTCTTGATCTCGAAGCCGCCGTCCTCGCAGAATGTCTTCAGCGAGGCGATGACGTGGCAGACCTTGCCTTCGGTCTGGAACGGCAGCAGCAGCCGCTCGTAGGCGACGACGCGTCCATAGATGTCGTCGACATCGGCAACGCTATAGACCGGCAGCCCGCGCGCGACGCATTCATGATAGATGGGCATCACGAAGGGGACGAGCCGCGGCCCGATATAGTCGTCGAGCAGGACGCCCTTGCCGGTATGCCCATAGGCGCGCGAGATGCGCGTGCCTTCGCTCTGGATCGTAAGGCGTGGCGTCGGCTCTGAAATGTCCACTGTATAATAGATGAGATCGGACAGCTCTTCCTCGAGCCGCGCCGGCTGGTACTCCCAGATCGCCGGTGCCATCTGCTCGCGCGCATAGAGTCGCAGCCACGTGTTCAGGAGATCACGCTGCCTGATCGACTTGACGACAGAAGGAGGGGCGCTTGCAAAATCCAAGACAATATTCCCGACGTCTAAAAACCTGCGCATGATCCAACTTGCGGGAAAATTTTCTATGAAGGCTGGCGCGCGGGACGAAAGACCGTTAACGACGCCTTGATGACCGGTGCCTTGCAAACCGGGAGGCCGGGCAGGCGACATCAAAACAGGTCCGACTAAGGGAGCATAAGTCTCCCGGCCGGAGACCTGATCTGCTCAGCTTTCCGCCTTGCCTAACCCCCGTCACCTCCGGCATATTCCGCGCCCGGAGGCGGCGTTCCGGGAAGGCTCCAAGGCCCCCGGAAAGCCGAAACACTAAGGACAGCCACGCGTATTGCGCGGGCGGGGGGAAATCTGTTTGGCCGATGAGTTCATTCTCGAAACGGAAGGCTTGACCAAGGAGTTCGCGGGCTTCTTCGCCGTCCGCGACGTTGCGCTCAAGGTTCGCCGTGGGAGCATTCACGCGTTGATCGGCCCGAACGGGGCTGGCAAGACGACGTGCTTCAATCTTCTGACCAAGTTCCTCAAGCCGTCCGCCGGAAAAATCCTGTACAAGGGACAGGACATCACCGCGATGGCGCCGGCCGACGTGGCCCGCCTGGGGCTGGTCCGTTCATTCCAGATCTCGGCGGTATTTCCGCATCTCACGGCGCTGGAAAACGTCCGTGTCGCGCTTCAGCGCCAGCACGGAAGCTCCTTTGATTTCTGGCGCTCCAAGTCGGTGCTCAACCAGTTCAACGATCGCGCGCGTGAACTGTTGAACGATGTCGGCCTTAGCGAGTTTGCCAACACGCCCGCGGTCGAAATGGCCTATGGGCGCAAGCGCGCACTCGAGATCGCAACCACGCTCGCGCTCGACCCCGAGATGATGCTGCTGGACGAGCCGATGGCCGGCATGGGCCACGAGGACATCGACAAGATCGCGGCGCTGATCAAGCGCATCTCGGCGAAATACACCATCCTGATGGTCGAGCATAATCTGAGCGTCGTCGCCAATCTCTCCGACATCATCACCGTGCTGACGCGCGGGCAGGTGCTGGCGCAGGGCCATTACAGCGAGCTCACCAAGGACGAGCGCGTCAAGGAAGCGTATCTGGGAGCTGGTCATGCCTGAGACTGCAACTGCGGACGCTCCCGCAAACACTGCTGCCGGCGGCAATATTCTTCAGGTGCGCAACCTGGAAGCCTGGTACGGCGAGTCGCACATCCTGCACGGGATCAATTTCGACGTGAACGCGGGTGAGGTCGTCACCCTGCTCGGGCGTAATGGCGCCGGCAAGACGACCACGCTGAAGTCGATCATGGGGATCATCGGCAAGCGCGCCGGCTCGGTGAAGTTCAACAATCAGGACATCATTCGCACGTCCTCCGACAAGATCGCGCGGATGGGCATCGCGTTCTGCCCGGAGGAGCGCGGAATTTTCTCCAGCCTCGATGTGCGGGAGAATTTGCTGCTGCCGCCGGTGGTGCGCCCGGGCGGATTGCCGCTCGAGCAGATCTTCGACCTGTTTCCGAACCTGAAGGAACGTCTCAACAGCCAGGGCACCAAGCTCTCCGGCGGCGAGCAGCAGATGCTCGCGATCGCGCGCATCCTGCGCACCGGCGCAAGCTTCCTGATGCTGGACGAGCCGACCGAGGGCCTCGCGCCCGTCATCATCCAGCAGATCGGCCACACCATTGCGCGGCTCAAGAAGGAGGGTTTTACGATCCTCCTGGTCGAGCAGAATTTCCGCTTCGCATCCACCGTCGCCGACCGTTACTACGTGGTCGAACACGGCAAGATCATTGACGGATTTTCCAACGCGGAGCTTGCCGCCAACATGGACAAGCTCCACACCTATCTCGGCGTCTAAGGCGGCCAAGCATCAAATGGCCAAGAAAAATGGCGAAGAGAAGATTCACGAGGGAAGTCATATGAAGAAGTCGATTGCATCGTTTCTGCTCGGCACGGCGCTGGCCGTGACCAGCGCGGGCGCAGCCTTCGCGCAGGACAAGACCGTCAAGATCGGCGCGCTGTCCGATCAGTCCGGCCTCTATGCCGACCTCGGCGGTCCCGGCTCGACGCTCGCAGCCCAGATGGCCGTTGAGGATTCCGGGCTCGCTGCGAAGGGCTGGAAGATCGACATCATCTCGGGTGATCACCAGAACAAGCCCGATATCGGCACCGCGATCGCGCGGCAGTGGTTCGACGTCGACAAGGTCGATATCATTGTCGACGTGCCGAACTCCGGCGTGGCGCTCGCCGTCAACAACGTCATCAAGGAAAAGAACGGCGTCTACATCAACTCGGGTGCCGCGACCTCGGACCTCACCAACGCGCAGTGCTCGCCCAACACCGTGCACTGGACCTACGACACCTACATGCTGGCCCATACCACGGGCCAGGCGCTGGTGAAGGCCGGTGGCGACAGCTGGTTCTTCCTGACCGCGGACTACGCCTTCGGTGCGGCGCTCGAGCGCGACACCACGGCCGTGGTCACCGCCAACGGCGGCAAGATCGTCGGCGGCGTCAAGCATCCGCTGAACACGCCGGACTTCTCGTCCTTCCTGCTCCAGGCGCAGGCCTCCAAGGCCAAGATCATCGGCCTTGCCAATGCCGGTGGCGACACCACCAACACGATCAAGCAGGCGGCCGAGTTCGGCATCGTCAAGGGCGGCCAGAAGCTCGCGGCGCTGCTGCTGTTCCTGACCGACGTCAAGGCGATTGGCCTGGAGACCGCGCAGGGCCTCAACTTCACCGAGACTTTCTACTGGGACATGGACGACAAGACCCGGGCGTTCTCGAAGAAGTTCTCGGGGAAGATGAAGAACGGCGCGATGCCGACCATGGTGCAGGCCGGCGTCTATGCGGGCGTGCGCCACTATCTCAAGGCGCTGGACGCACTCGGCGGCAATCCTCATGACGGCGTCAAGGTCGTCGAGAAGATGAAGTCGATGCCGACCGAGGACGATCTGTTCGGCAAGGGCGAGATCCAGCCGAACGGTCGCACCATCCACAGCGCCTATCTGTTCGAGGTGAAGACGCCCTCGGAATCCAAGGGGCCGTGGGACTTCTACAAGCTGGTCGGTACGGTGCCGGGCGACCAGGCCTTCACGCCGCTGTCCGAGAGCAAGTGCGCGCTCTTGAAGAAGTAAGACCAACAGCCCGCCGGCTGTGAGCCGGCGGGCGCCTCTAGGGAACGCCGAAGGGACTGGGTGCTGGATCGATGCAGGCTCTCTACGCACAGCTACTGGTGGGACTGATCAACGGCTCGTTCTACGCGCTGCTCAGTCTCGGGCTTGCCGTGATCTTCGGCATGCTCAACATCATCAATTTCGCCCATGGCGCGCTCTACATGATGGGCGCCTTCGTCGCCTATTTCCTGCTGAACAATGATTATCTCAGCATTGGCTACTGGCCGGCGCTGCTGATCGCGCCGATCATCGTCGGCATCTTCGGCATGATCCTGGAACGGACCATGCTGCAATGGTTGACCGGGCTCGACCATCTTTACGGGCTGCTCCTGACCTTCGGCATCGCGCTGATCGTGCAGGGCGTGTTCCAGAACTACTTCGGCTCCTCTGGCCTGCCCTACGCCATTCCCGACCAGCTCAAAGGGGGCATGAATCTTGGATTCATGTTCCTGCCGATCTACCGCGGCTGGGTCGTCGTGTTTTCGCTGATCGTGTGTCTGGGAACCTGGTTCCTGATCGAGAAGACACGGCTCGGCGGTTACCTGCGCGCCGCGACTGAAAATCCGACGCTGGTTCGCGCCTTCGGCATCAACGTGCCGCGCATGATCACGCTGACTTACGGATTGGGCGTCGGCCTAGCCGCGCTCGCCGGCGTGCTCTCGGCGCCGATCAACCAGGTGCGGCCGCTGATGGGCGCTGACCTCATCATCGTCGTGTTCGCGGTGGTGGTGATCGGCGGCATGGGCTCGATCATGGGCTCGATCATCACCGGGTTCGCGCTGGGTGTGATCGAGGGCATGACCAAATATTTCTACCCCGAGGCCTCCAACACCGTCGTGTTCGTGCTGATGGTGCTGGTGCTCTTGGTAAAGCCAACGGGATTGACGGGAAGGGCGGCCTGATATGACAGCCTTGACGGACGATACGCTGCCGGTAACCCCGCGCGCGATGCGTGACGAGATGGTCGTGTTCGTGGTGATGGCGCTGCTGCTGGCGTCGGTGCCCTATACGGGAGTCTATCCGTTCTTCGTGATGCAGGCTCTGTGCTTTGCGCTGCTCGCCTGCGCCTTCAATCTCTTGATCGGCTATGGCGGCCTGTTGTCGTTCGGTCACGCAATGTTCATGGGCACCGCGGGCTATTGCAGCGCGCATGCGCTGAAAGTATGGGCGCTGCCGCCTGAACTCGGCATCCTCGTTGGCATAGCTGCGGCGTTCGGGCTGTCGCTCATCACCGGCTACATTTCGATCCGCCGCCAGGGCATCTATTTCTCGATGATCACGCTGGCGCTGTCGCAACTGCTGTATTTCATCTACCTCCAGGCACCGTTCACCCATGGCGAGGACGGCATCCAGGGCATTCCGCAGGGGCGGATGTTCGGCGTGCTCGATTTGTCCAAGCCGACCGTGCTCTATTACGTCGTGCTGGTCGGCTTCCTCGCGGGCTTCCTGCTGATCTATCGCATCATCAATTCGCCGTTCGGCGAGGTCCTGAAGTCGATCCGCGAGAACGAGCCACGCGCCATCTCGCTTGGCTACCGGACGGACCAGTACAAATTCCTGGCGTTCGTCCTGTCGGGGACGCTGGCGGGCTTTGCCGGCGCGCTAAAGGTGTTCGTGGCCCAAAACGCCTCGCTCACCGACGTGCACTGGTCGATGTCCGGCGAGGTCGTGCTGATGACGCTGGTCGGCGGTCTCGGCACCATCTTCGGCCCCGTGGTCGGCGCCTTCGCGATCATCGCCATGCAGCAATATCTGGCGAGCTTCGGCCAGTGGGTGACGGTGATCCAGGGCTCGATCTTCGTGATCTGCGTGCTCACGTTCCGCCGCGGCGTCATCGGCGAAATCGCGCATTACTTCCGACGTTCGCTCTAAAGAATTGATATCGCACCAATTTCATCGGTGCGTGAAAGCGGTGGATGATCCGGCTTCGCGGGCGTGAGGTGACACGCGCGCGGATCGAAAATGGTCTATGACAGTTTTGTGACGGCCCGTTCGGGCCGGGCCATTTCCAACCGGTAGCCACTCCCATGATGCGATGGTTTCGCGCTTTCCTGCCCAAGGAAGAACGGTTCTTCGACCTGTTCGACCGCCATGCCCAGACCGTGATCCAGGGTTCGATCGCACTCCAGGGCATGCTCAACGGGGGCGAGGAGACGCCGGTCTATTGCCAGCGCGTCAACCAGTTCGAGAACGACGCCGACAACATTACCCGCGAGGTGCTCACTGCGGTGCGCCGCACCTTCATCACCCCGTTCGACCGCGGCGACATCAAGAACCTCATCACCTCGATGGACGACGCCATCGACCAGATGCAGCAGACCGCCAAGGCCGTGATGCTGTTCGAGGTCCGCACCTTCGAGCCGCCGATGCGCGAGATCGGCGGGCTCCTGATCGAATGCGCCAATCTGGTCGGTCGCGCGCTGCCGCTGATGCAAGAGATCGGCAAGAACGTCGCCATGCTGACTGCGATCACGGAAGAACTGACCAAGCTCGAGGGCCGGGTCGACGATCTCCACGACATCGGCCTGAAGGAGTTGTTCCTGAAGCACCGCGACGGCAGCGCAATGAATTTCATCGTCGGTGCCGAGATCTACGACCACCTTGAAAAAGTGGCTGATCGCTTCGACGACGTCGCGAACGAGATCAACAGCATCGTGATCGAGCAGGTTTAGGGGCCGCGCCGTGGATGCTGCGTTGGGTCTTCCCGTCCTGATCGGATTGATCGCCGTCGCGCTGCTGTTCGACTTCTTGAACGGCCTGCACGATGCCGCCAATTCGATCGCGACCATCGTTTCGACCCGCGTGCTGCGGCCGCAATTCGCTGTGCTCTGGGCCGCGTTCTTCAATTTCGTCGCCTTCATGGTGTTCGGCTTGCACGTCGCCCAGACCATCGGCACCGGGATTATCGATCCCGCGATCGTCGATGCCCAGGTGATCTTCGCGGCCCTCGTCGGTGCCATCGTCTGGAACCTCGTGACCTGGGCGCTCGGGATTCCGTCTTCGTCGTCGCACGCGCTGATCGGCGGGCTCGTCGGCGGCGGCATGGCCAAGGCGGGGATTTCGGCGGCGGTGTGGAGCGGATTGACCAAGACGGTGCTCGCGATCGTGCTGTCGCCGCTGGTCGGCTTCCTGCTCGCGATGATGCTGGTCGCGGTCGTGTCCTGGCTCTCGGTGCGCTCGACGCCGTTCGCGGTCGATCGTGCCTTCCGCATCCTGCAATTCGCCTCCGCCTCGCTCTATTCGCTCGGCCATGGCGGCAATGACGCCCAGAAGACCATGGGCATCATCGCCGTGCTGCTCTATTCGCAGGGCCATCTCGGCGCCGAATTCTCGATACCGTTCTGGGTGGTGCTGTCGTGCCAGGCGGCGATGGCGATGGGCACGCTGATGGGCGGCTGGCGCATCGTCCGCACCATGGGCCTGCGCATCACAAAACTGACGCCCATGCAGGGGTTTTGCGCGGAGACCGGCGGTGCCGCGACCCTGTTCATGGCGACCTTCCTTGGCGTTCCCGTCTCGACCACTCACACCATCACCGGTGCGATCGTCGGCGTTGGCGCGGCCCGCCGTGTTTCGGCGGTGCGCTGGAACGTCGCCAGTTCGATCGTCTATGCCTGGGTGATCACCATTCCGGCCTCGGCCATCGTGGCGGCGCTGACCTGGTGGGCGGTCGAGATCTTCGTCAGGTAACGAATTTCAGCCCCGCGATGCCGGCGACAATCAGGGCGATGCTGGCGAGGCGGAACGCCGTGGCCGGCTCGCCGAACAGGATAATGCCCAGCGTCGCGGTCCCGACCGCGCCGATCCCGGTCCACACCGCATAGGCGGTTCCAATCGGCAGGGATTTGAGGGCGAGGCCGAGCAGGATGACGCTGCCGGCCATGGCCGCGAGGGTGAGAACCGACGGAATGAGCTTGGTAAAGCCCTCGGTGTATTTGAGGCCGATCGCCCAGGCGATCTCCAGCAGACCGGCGACGAACAGGATGCTCCAGGCCATGACGACCCTCCATTCAAGGCAGGGTCGTCCCCGCGGCTGATGTGCAGGAAGGCCGTCCTCCCCCGAGGTCAATATGACCAAGGCCGATATGGGGCTGGCCGAAGGGCCCCGCAATCACCAGATGAGGCTTGATCCGGCCCATTTTCCCTGCCAAACGCTGCCGCCATGTCCGACATCGCCACCACCACAGCCGAATCGCCGGCCCGTTCTCCGCTTGCCGCTGAAGTGGCGCGGCGGCGGACCTTTGCGATCATCTCGCATCCCGACGCCGGCAAGACCACGCTGACCGAGAAGCTGCTGCTGTTCGGCGGCGCCATCAATCTCGCCGGCCAGGTCAAGGCCAAGGGCGAGCGGCGCAACACGCGCTCGGACTGGATGAAGATCGAGCGCGAGCGCGGCATCTCGGTCGTGACCTCGGTCATGACCTTCGAGTTCGAGGGCCTCGTCTTCAACCTCTTGGACACGCCGGGCCACGAGGACTTTTCGGAAGACACCTATCGGACGCTCACGGCTGTCGATTCCGCAGTCATGGTGATCGACGCCGCCAAGGGCATCGAGGCGCGGACGCGAAAGCTGTTCGAGGTCTGTCGTCTTCGCGACATCCCGATCATCACCTTCATCAACAAGATGGATCGCGAGAGCCGCGACGTTTTCGAGCTGCTCGATGAGATCGAGAAGACGCTGGCGCTCGACACCACGCCGATGACCTGGCCGGTCGGCCGCGGCCGCGACTTCCTCGGCACCTATGACGTCGCCAATGGCGGCGTGCGCCTGCTCGAAGGCGGCGGCGCCAAGACCGGCGCGGCGCAGCAGATCGAGATCGCCGAACTCGCCAAGCTCAACGCCAATCTCGACATGTCGGCGGTGAAGGAGGAGCTCGAGCTCGTCACCGAGGCTTCGAAGCCCTTCGAGCTGGAAGCGTTTCGCGAAGGACATTTGACGCCGGTCTATTTCGGCAGTGCGCTGCGCAATTTCGGCGTCGGCGATCTGCTGCAGGGCCTCGGCAAGTTCGCGCCCGAGCCGCGCGCGCAGGACAGCGATCAGCGCAGGGTTGAGGCGACCGATCCGCGCATGAGCGCCTTCGTGTTCAAGATCCAGGCGAACATGGATCCGAACCACCGCGACCGCATCGCCTTCGCCCGGCTGTGTTCCGGCAAGCTCAGCCGCGGCATGAAGGCCAAGCTCGTCCGCACCGGCAAGAGCATGCCGCTGTCGAGCCCGCAATTCTTCTTTGCCCAGGACCGTTCGGTCGCGGATGAGGCTTTCGCCGGCGACGTCGTCGGCATTCCCAATCACGGCACGCTGCGCATCGGCGACACGCTGACCGAGGGCGAGGATTTCAACTTCGTCGGCGTCCCGAGTTTTGCGCCGGAAATCGTCCGCCGCGTCCGTCTCACCGACGCGATGAAGGCCAAGAAGCTGAAAGAAGCGCTTCAGCAGATGTCGGAAGAGGGCGTCGTCCAGGTGTTCCGCCCGCGCGACGGTGCGCCGGCGCTGGTCGGCGTGGTCGGCGCGCTCCAGCTCGACGTGCTCAAGGCGCGGCTGGATGCGGAATATTCGCTGCCGGTCGAGTTCGAGGTCAGCGAGTTCCAGCTCGCCCGCTGGGTCTCCTCGGACGACCGCAAGAAGCTCGACACCTTCATCGCCGCCAACACATCGAGCATAGCCGACGATGTCGACGGCGATCCCGTGTATCTGGCCCGGAACGAGTTTTATCTCGGCTACACCAGGGAACGCGCCGAGGGCATCGCGTTCACCAACGTCAAGGACGTCAAGAAGAAGGGGTAGCGGCTGCGCCCCAGCCGCTTGAACGCGAGCATGTGAACGTTCACAGGCTTGACGTTGTCGGGGGCAATGCCACGTTCCATCCATATGATCTTGCGAGTTCGCATCATGTGGCGCGGCATTCTCGTTCTCATCCTGCTGGCGATCTCGACCGTTGCCGCCGACGCGCAGCGCCGCCAGATCAATCCGATCCCGTTTTCGCACGAGCCGTGCAGCGTGCTCGACGGTCGCCCTTGCACCCCGTCCTATTGCAGCCCGCTGGAGCCCGGCCCCTGCATTCCCGAGATCGACTATCCCTACGGCCAGAATCTCCAGCTCACGGTCGAGAGCTTGCCGGCGGAAGCCGACCGCGCAAAATATCAAAAGCCGGATCACGACCTCGACACGATCGGCGACCTCTTCGCCGAGCTGCGCACCTGCTGGTCGCCGCCGCCATCAGACAATGCGCGCGCGGGAATGCAGGTGGCGGTGCGGTTCAGCTTCAACAAGGCGGGCGGCCTGATTGGCCCGCCGCAGCTCACATATGCGACCGCTGGCGTCCCGGCTGACACACGAACGACGTACCTGAATGCGATCAATTCGTCGTTGAACGCCTGCCTCCCGCTGAAATTCACCGGCGGCCTCGGCGGCGCGCTGGCCGGACGGCCGATCGCGATCCGCTATGTCGATAATCGAGACCTGGGCAAGTAGCCGCATCAGTTGCGACCGGCGGCCGATCGATGATACCTCAGAGGCGGGGGCTGCTTGAGGGGGAGGATATCGTGGGTCTGTTGGTCATGATCCTGGGGCTGGTGCTGTTTTTTGCGCCCCATGTTTTTACGACGAAACGGGATGCACGCGCTCAGGCTATCGCGCGGCTGGGCGAGGGGACTTATAAGATCTTCTATGCCGTGGTCTCGCTTGCGGGATTGGCGCTGATCATCTGGGGCTTTGCGCATTATCGCAGCTCCGGCTGGATCGACGTCTGGTATCCGCCGAAGGCGCTGAAGCACATCACGCTGGCGCTGATGCTGCCCGCGGTGATCCTGTTCGTCGCCTCCTACTTGCGCGGGCGCATCTATGCGACGCTGAAACATCCGATGCTGGCCGGCATCAAGCTCTGGGCGGCGGCGCATCTCCTCGCCAATGGCGATCTCGGCTCCATCATCCTGTTCGGCTCGTTCCTGGGCTGGGCGGTGTATGACCGCATTTCGCTGAAGCATCGCAAGGATCCCGGTGGCCCGCCGATTCCGGTGGGCGGCGTCACCAACGATCTGATCGCGGTCGCGGTTGGCGTTGTCGCCTATCTGGCGCTGGCGTTTGCGTTCCATCCCGTCGTGATCGGTGTTCCCGTCGTGGGTGTCTAGCCGATCGGCGCAAGACAGGGCCGCGGGCCCGTGCGCGAAGGTGACAAAGCAACAGGCTCAGGGCATTCCGATGGACTGGACGCAATCTCAGATCCCGCCGATGCGACTCGAGGCGCGGTTTGGCGATCGGGTTGTCCCGGCCTTCTGTGACCGCCCGGCGAGCTTGTGGGCGATGATTGCGGACGCCTGCGCCCGCAATGCTGATGGCGAGGCGCTGATCGCAGGCAATGTTCGGCTGAGCTGGCGGCAGGCGGTGGAGCAGGCCGCGCGGCTTGCGGCGGGCTTTCGCAAGCTCGGATTGCAGCGCGGCGATCGTGTGGCGATCCTGCTCGGCAACCGCATCGAGTTTCCGTTGCTGTTGTTTGCGGCCGCGCATGAGGGGCTCGTGACGGTGCTGCTCAGCACGCGTCAGCAGAAGCCAGAGATCGCCTATGTGCTCGCCGATTGCGGCGCCAAGATCCTGATCCACGAGGCCGCACTCACCGAGCGGCTACCCGATGCGCTAGACGTGCCCGATGTGATCCACCGCATCGCCGTCGACAGCGATCCGGCTTTGTCGCGCTTCGCCATGCTCGTCGACAATGCGCCGTCCCACGCACCGGTTGAAGTCGGTGAGGAGGACACCGCGATGATCCTCTACACCTCGGGCACGACGGGCAAGCCGAAGGGCGCGATGCTCGCCCATTGCAACATCGTCCATTCCTCGATGGTGTTCGTGTCCTGCCTGCAACTGACGCAAGCGGACCGTTCGATCGCAGCCGTGCCGCTCGGCCATGTCACCGGCGTCGTTGCCAACATCACGACCATGATCCGCTGCGGCGGCGCGCTGATCATCATGCCGGAGTTCAAGGCCGCCGATTACCTCAAGCTCGCCGCGCGCGAACGCGTCACCTACACCGTGATGGTGCCGGCGATGTACAATCTGTGCCTGCTCCAGCCTGATTTCGAAAGCTACGACCTGTCGAGCTGGCGCATCGGCGGTTTTGGCGGCGCGCCGATGCCGGTCGCGACCATCGAGAAGCTCAAGGCGACGATTCCCGGTCTGAAGCTGGCAAACTGCTACGGCGCGACCGAGACGACGTCGCCGTCCACGATCATGCCGGGCGAGCTGACGGCGAGCCACATCGACAGCGTCGGCTTGCCGTGTCCCGGCGCGCGCATCGTCGCGATGGGACCGGACGGACGCGAGCTACCTCACGGCGAGATCGGCGAGCTCTGGATCCAGAGCGCCTCCGTCATCCAAGGCTATTGGAACAACCCGAGGGCCACGGCCGAGAGTTTCACTGCCGGATTCTGGCATTCCGGCGATCTGGGCTCGGTCGATGCGGAGGGTTTTGTCCGCGTGTTCGACCGGCAGAAGGACATGATCAATCGCGGCGGCCTGAAGATCTATTCGGCCGAGGTGGAATCCGTGCTGGCCGGCCATCCCGCGGTGATCGAGAGCGCGATCATTGCCAAGGCCTGCCCGGTGCTGGGTGAGCGCGTCCACGCCGTGGTGGTGACGCGCGCGCCAGTGGCCGGCGAGGCGTTGCGGGCCTGGTGCGCCGAGCGGCTGTCCGACTACAAGGTCCCGGAGACCATGGTGATCACTGCCGAGCCGCTGCCGCGCAATGCCAATGGCAAGGTACTGAAACGGCAGTTGCGGGAGCTCTTGGGAGCCTGAGCTGGGCGGACGGGCCCCGGGCTCGTCCGGGTGGTTAACGCCTTGATCGGGCTCGCTTTGCCTTGCCACCGCCATATCGTTAGGGTACCCCGCCGCCACGTGGGGACGGGATTCCTGACGCGAACGCCTTGGCGCGCGCACCCGGACGGGCATGGGATTAGCATAAGTGTCTGAATTATTTGACGAAGTCGACGAGGAAGTACGTCGCGAACAGTTCAAGAAGCTGTGGGATAGATATTCGATCTACTTTATCGCCCTGATGGTGCTGATCGTGGCCGCCGTCGGCGGCTGGCGCGGGTACCAATATCTGGAGGCCAAGAAGGCCGCCGAGGCCGGCGCCGCCTTCGAGAAGGCCGTGGAGCTGTCCGAGCAGGCAAAGCATACGGAGGCCGAGACGGCTTTCACCGAGCTCGCCGCCAAGGCTCCGTCGGGCTACCGCACCCTGGCGCGGCTGCGTGCTGCGGCCGAGGTTGCGGCCCGCGATCCCAAGGCGGCTGCCAAGATGTATGACGACATCGCCGCCGACCGCGGCGTTGGTGGCGAGTGGCAGGATCTGGCGAAGATTCGGGCCGCCGGCCTCTTGGTCGACAGCGCCTCCTATACCGACATGCAGCAGCGGCTGGAGTCTTCCGCTACACCCAAATCGACCTTCCGCCACAGCGCCCGCGAGATGCTGGCGCTGTCGGCTTGGCGTAGCAACGACGCCACTGCGGCCCGCAAATGGCTCGACGCGATCGCCGAGGACGGCGAGACGCCATCCGCCCTGCGCTCGCGCGCCGAGGCGCTTCAGGCCCTGCTGCCGCCCGTCGCCAAAAGCTGACGGCCGAGTAAGCTGAGCTACAAGAAGCTAAGTGAGCTGAGACGAGATATCGATATGCGCCGCACGACCCGCTTGATCGCAGCCGCCGTCCTGATCGCCTTCACGGGCGTTCTGGGCGGCTGCTCCAGCTTCGATCCGAGCGACATGCTCGACTTCCTCGACACCAAGAAGAAGCTGCCGGGTGACCGCAAGCCGGTCTTCCCGGAGGGCGTGCCGGGCCTCGAGCAGGGCGTGCCGAGAGACATGTACAAGGGCGCCCAGCAACAACAGCCGGATCCAAACGCGCCTGCCGTTGCCTCTCTGCCCGCGGAGCCGCAGCCGCCAGAGCCTGCAAAGCCGGCGAAGGGCGCCAAGGCCAGGAAGTCTGGACAGCAGACCAGGCAGCCGGCTGCAACCGCCGCCGCGCCGCCTGAGGCGCCTGCCGGTGAAGTCGATGGCGAGGCCCAGCCCGAGGCGGCACCGGCCGCGGCCGCTCCGCCGCCCAGGCAGAAGATCGTCCGCAAGCGCACCACCGCGCCGCCGCCGGATCAGACCGTCCAGCAGGCGCAACCGACCCAGACCACGCAGCAGCAGTCGCAAGGGGCCTTCCCGGCGCCGATGCCCAGCGGCAGCTTCTCACGCTAGAGCACGATCCGGAAAAACGCGAAGCGGTTTTCCGAAAAGATCATGCTCAAACAACAAGCTGAAGCGCGATGAGGATTCATCCGAAGCTCATCGCGCTTTAATATTTTCATTTCATTGACAGGCGCAGCTCCGGCGGCGCACGAATGACCGATGCCCTTTACGATTGCAATTATTGGCCGACCCAATGTCGGAAAGTCGACGCTGTTCAACCGCCTGGTTGGGCAGAAGCTCGCGCTCGTCGATGACCTGCCCGGCGTCACCCGCGACCGCCGCGAGGGCGAGGCCAGGCTCGGCGATCTCGAGTTCACCATCATCGATACCGCGGGCCTCGACGAGGGCGCCAAGGGCTCGCTGACTGCGCGCATGCAGGAGCAGACGGAGGCCGCGATCGCGCAAGCCGACGCGCTGTTCTTCGTAGTCGACGCGCGCGCGGGCCTCACGCCGAACGACCGCGCCTTCGCCGATTTCGCCCGCAAGGCCAACAAGCCGGTGCTGCTGGTCGCCAACAAGAGCGAGGGCAAGCACGGCGATGCCGGCGCGATGGAGGCCTTTGCGCTGGGGCTCGGCGATCCCATCCAGATATCCGCCGAGCATGGCGAGGGCCTGGGCGAGCTCTACGACGCTCTGCGCCCGCTGATGCCGGAGCCGGTGGAGGACGACGAGCTCGATGATGACGAGCCGCTGACCGAGGAAGAGGCCGCCACGCGCCCGATCCGGGTTGCCATCGTCGGCCGGCCCAACGCCGGCAAATCGACGATGATCAACCACCTGCTCGGCGAGGAGCGCCTGCTAACGAGCCCGGAGGCCGGCACCACGCGCGATTCCATCGCGGTCGAGATCAACTGGAAGGGCCGCGAATTTCGGGTGTTCGATACGGCGGGTCTGCGCCGCCGCTCGCGCATCGAGGAGAAGCTGGAAAAGCTCTCGGTCGCTGACGCGCTGCGGGCCGTGCGCTTTGCCGAAGTCGTCGTGATGATGATGGATTCGCAGAACCGCTTCGAGGAGCAGGATTTGCGCATCGCCGATCTGATCGAGCGCGAGGGCCGCGCCATCGTGCTCGCGGTCAACAAATGGGACCTGATGGAGAGCAAGGGCGGCGGCGCAATCTCCAACCTGCGCCGGGATGCCGACCACTTGCTGCCGCAGGTCAGGGGCGTGCCGATCGTCGCCGTCTCCGGCCTGATGGGCGAGGGCATCGACCGGCTGATGCAGGCGATCCAGGAGGCTTACGCGCTGTGGAACAGGCGTGTGTCGACCGCGGCATTGAATCGCTGGTTCGAGGAGGCGGTGCAGGCCAATCCGCCGCCGGCCGTGTCCGGCCGCAGGCTGAAGCTGAATTACATCACGCAGACCAAGGCGCGTCCGCCGAGCTTCGTGCTGTTCTGCTCGCGCGCGGACGCGGTGCCGCAGTCGTATTTGCGCTATCTCACCAATTCGATGCGCGAAGCTTTTGAGCTGCCCGGGACGCCGGTGCGGATCACCTTGCGTGAGAAGGCCAACCCCTTCGCTCATAAGCGCAAGCGGCCGTCGTGAGCGGAGAGGCCGGCGAGGCGATGGCGCAAAGCGCTGCGCCGGTCCGGCGCGGTGCGGTTGCTTTCATCTTCGTCACCATCCTGCTCGACATGCTCGCGCTCGGCGTGATCATGCCGATCCTGCCAAAGCTCATCGAGAGTTTCACCGGCAACGACACGGCGCATGCGGCCCGCATCTTCGGCCTGTTCGGCACCGCCTGGGCGCTGATGCAGTTCGTGTTCTCGCCGGTGCTCGGCGCGCTGTCGGATCGTTTCGGGCGGCGGCCGGTGGTGCTGCTGTCGAATTTCGGGCTCGCGGCCGACTACGTGCTGATGGCGCTGGCGCCGTCGCTTGTCTGGCTGTTCGTCGGCCGCGTGATCTCCGGCATCACCTCGGCCAGCATCTCCACTGCCTTCGCCTATATTGCCGATATCGCGCCGCCGGAGCGACGCGCCGCGGTCTTCGGCAAGATCGGTGCTGCGTTCGGCGCCGGCTTCATCCTGGGCCCGGCGCTCGGCGGCCTGCTCGGCGATATCGATCCGCGCCTGCCGTTCTGGGCGTCGGCGGCTCTCAGCTTTGCCAATGCGCTCTATGGGCTCTTTGTCCTGCCGGAATCACTGGCGCCTGAGAAACGCGCGGCGTTCCGCTGGGCGAGCGCTAATCCGGTTGGGGCGTTGCGTCTGCTGCGCACCAACGCAGCGCTGGCGGGGTTGTCCATCGTCAATTTCATCGCGCAGGTCGCCCATGTCGTGCTGCCCTCGACCTTCGTGCTCTATGCGACCTATCGCTATGGTTGGGATTCCAAGACGGTCGGGCTGACGCTCGCGATGGTCGGCATTTGCGCGATGGTGGTACAGGGGCTTGCCATCGGCCCGATCGTGCGCGTGCTCGGCGAGCGGAACGCGCTGGTACTGGGCCTGTGCTGTGGCGCAATCGGTTTCGTGATCTTCGGCGCTGCGCCGACCGGGCCGCTGTTCTGGATCGGCATTCCCGTGATGTCGCTGTGGGGCATCTCGGGCGCTGCCATGCAGTCGCTGATGACGCGGCTGGTTGCGCCCGATCAGCAGGGCCAGTTGCAGGGCGCCACCGCGAGCGTACAGAGCGTATCGCAGCTCGTCGGCCCGTTCCTGTTCACGCTGACGTTTTCGTACTTCATCGGCACCAGCGCACCGTTGCATCTGCCCGGCGCGCCGTTCCTGCTCGCGGCGGGGCTGATGGTGGTGTGCGTGATGATCGCGATGCGGACGGTGGCGACCACGAAGACGGTCTCGTAGGGTGGGCAAAGCGAAGCGTGCCCACCGCTTCTTGATGTTGCGGAGAAATGGTGGGCACGGCGCTTGCGCGCCTTTGCCCACCCTACGGCAGCGTGGACTGGCTTACTTCTTCACCAGCGGGCACTCGCTGTCCTTCAGCGGCTTGGCCGCGTCTTCCGCCGAGATGGTCGCGATCAGCTTGTAATAATCCCACGGGCCCTTCGACTCCTCGGGCTTCTTCACCTCGAACAGATAGGCCGGGATGATACGGCGTCCGTCCTCGCGGAGCGGGCCCTTGCCGAACAGCGGATCGTCGGTCGGAAGCTCCTTCATCTTGGCGACGACCTTGGCGCCGTCATGGGGGTTGCCGCCGAGGGCATCGAGCGCCTTGAGGTAATGCAGCACGGCGGCGTAGTTGCCGGCCTGGGTCATCGACGGCATCGCCTTGTTCGCAGCCTTCTCCTGGAAGCGCTTCGAGAAGGCGCGGGTGCCCTCGTTGAGGTCCCAGTAGAAGGATTCGGTGAAGGTGAGGCCGTGCGCGGTCTTCAGACCGAGCGAGTGGACGTCGTTGATGAAGAGCAGGAGCGCGGCGAGCTTCTGGCCGCCTTCGACGATGCCGAACTCGGCCGCTTGCTTGATCGAGTTGGTGGTGTCGCCGCCGGCGTTCGCAAGCCCGACGATCTTCGCCTTCGAGTTCTGCGCCTGGAGCAGGAAGGAGGAGAAGTCCGACGTGTTGAGCGGATGCTTGACGCCGCCGAGCACCTTGCCGCCGTTCGCGGTGACGACCGCGCTGGTGTCACGCTCGAGCGCGGCACCGAAGGCGTAGTCGGCGGTCAGGAAGAACCAGCTGTCGCCGCCGGCCTTGGTCAGCGCCTTGCCGGTGCCGTTGGCGAGCATGTAGGTGTCGTAGGTATAGGAGATGGTGTTGGCGTTGCAGGCCTTGCCGGTGAGGTCGGCGCTGGCGCCGCCATTGTTGAGCAGGACGGCGTTCTTTTCCTTGACAACGTTGCTGACCGCCAGAGCGACGCCCGAGTTCGGCGTATCTGCGATCACGTCGACCTTCTGGGTATCGATCCACTGGCGCGCGATGTTGACGCCGACGTCAGGCTTGTTCTGGTGATCGCCGCTGATGACGTCGATCTTCCAGCCCTTGGCGAGCAGGCCGGAATCCTCCACCGCCATCTTGACCGCCGTCACGGCGCCGGGGCCACCGATGTCGGCGTAGAGGCTCGACATGTCGTTGAGAACGCCGATCGTGGCGGTCTTGTCCTGGGCGGAAGCGGATGTGGCAAAACCGAAAGCGGCACAGGCCAGAAGGGCCGCAGTGCGGCGCGCGAACGTCGTCGTCATAAAAGGTTTCCTCCATTGTCAAACATGCGGACGGCTCTCTTGCGAAGCCTTGTTCCGGCTGATGGCTCTACCGTGTCCCACGGCCGGCGGCAATGCGCCTAAAGCCGGATGACGCTGCGTCGTCGCGTCATCCGTCGGTTAACTTTTGGGCAAAATGCGTCGAGACGCTATTTCAGCGCGTCCGAGGTCAGCTTGAATTTCTGGATGCGTTTTCCGGTATCGACCTCGGCGGTATAGACGTTACCCCTCGCGTCGACCGCCATGGCATGCACCCAGTGGAATTGCCCGGCATTGCGGCCGTTGTGGCCAAAACTGCCGACCACGCTGCCGTCCCCGCGCTTGACGATCCGGATCTCGTTGTTCTCGCCGTCGGCGCTGAGCAAATAGGTCTGCTTCGGATCGGGCCAGATCGCGATGTCCCACACCGCACCGTTGCCGAGCGTGTTCTTCTCGAAGAAGAACTCCTTCACGAAGGTGCCGTCCTTCCTGAACACCTGGATACGGTTGTTGATGCGGTCGCAGACATAGACGAGACCGTCATTGGCGAGCTTCACGCAATGGACGGGGTTGGCGAATTGCTGCGAGACTGGCGCCTTGGGATCGTAGGGGGCCTGCTTGCTGTCATCAGGCTTGTTGCCATAGGCGCCCCAGTGCCGCTTGTAGGCGAGCGTCGTCGCATCGAACACGATGACGCGGCGGTTACCGTACCCATCGGCGACGTAGATCTCGTTCGCCTCCTTGTCGATAGCGGTCTCGGCGGGCTTGCCGAGCTGCGTCGTGTCGTTGCTGCCGAGGCTCGGCGCGATCTTGCCGATCTGGGCAACGAACTTGCCGTCGAGGGTGAACTTCAGGATCGCGTTGTCGTTGTCGGCATTGCCGCCGACCCAGACGAAGCCGCGCTCGTCGACCTCGATGCCGTGCTCGCGGCCGACCCATTCATAGCCTTCGCCCGCACCGCCCCAGGAGCGCAGCAGATTGCCGTCCGTGTCGAATTCGAGCACGGGCGGTGCCGACACGCAGCACTTCGAGCGCGGCGGGGTGAGGCTCGCGCCTTTCTCGTCGTCGGTGAGCGAGCGCGGGCGATGGATCACCCAGATATGGCCCTGCCAGTCGACGGTAATGCCGCCGACCTGGCCGAGGATCCAGTTGTTCGGCAGCGGCTTTGGCCAGGACGGTTCGACCGCGAAGGTCGGGACGTCGCCGGCCTTCGCCGCGCCTGGAAGCGCGAATGCGATGGCTGCGATCAGGATGGAGACGGCGTGAGAGACGATTGCGAGCGCACGCGCAAAGCCGGCGCGATCATGCCACGGTGCCATGGCGACCTCCCTTTATTGGCCTGCGGCTTGCCACCGCTTGAGCGCGTGCAGTCAATCGCGGGGAGGCAGTTGAGTCAATCAGGCCGACGAGCGGAAGCTCATCAGGCTGCGGGTCTTGTAATCGTAGAACTTGCCGGTCTCGGTCCAGCCGGGCGCGCACATCGGCACGATGAATTCGGCGACCTGCTCCGCCGTGTCGAGCGTCGCGGGGTCCTCGCCCGGCATCAGCGTGGCGCGCATGCGGGTGCGGACCGGGCCGGGGTTGAACAGGTTGACGCGCAGAGGCGTGTTCGCGGTCTCCTGCGCCCATGCGCGTGCCAGCGTCTCCAGCGCGGCCTTGGAGGCGGCGTAGGGGCTGACATAGGCGGTCGCCTTGTTGGCGGCGCCCGAGGTGATGAACACGGCGCGGCCGGCATCGGACTGCTTCAGCAGCGGTTCCATGCAGCGGATCAGCTGGAAGTTCGCGGAGACGTTGACGGCCATCACATCGGTGAAGGCCTTCAACTCGATATGACCGATTGGGGAGGAGGGGCCGAGCACGCCGGCGTTGCCGACGAGGATGTCGAGCTTGCCGTAGCGTTCGTGCAAGCCGGCCCCTAACCGCGCGATGCCGTCGGAATCGGTGAGGTTGAGCGGCACCAGCGTGGCGCTGCCGCCGTCTTTCCGGATCTCGTCGTCGAGCTCTTCCAACCCGCCTTGCGTCCGCGCTGTCGCAACGATATGCGCGCCGGCCTTCGCCAGGGCGATGGCCGTGGCATAGCCGATGCCGCGCGAGGCGCCGGTGACGAGAGCGATGCGGTCGGCGAGGGGTTTTGTCATGGCGGGGTTTTACAGGCGTGGATGGCCGGAACAAGCCCGGCCATGACGGAATTTGCCCTCGGGCTCACGCTATCGACGGGCTACTGAATATTGTTGCTGTTGGGTCCGTTTCCCGAACTGTCGGGTGTCACCTTCATGCCTTGCCTGAAGGCGAACACGATGAAGCCGACCAACAGCCCTCCGCAGAGAATGGCGATGGTCAGCTGCATCGTCGCGGCCTCGCGTCAGCTCGCCTCGGCCAGCAGAGACAGCTGCCGCGGCTGTTGCTCGGTCTGGGTCTGGTCGGTGAGGTGGGTCGGATAGGCGCCGGTGAAGCAATGATCCGAGAATTTCGGATTGGCGGGGTCGCGGCCGGGCTCGCCCATGGCGCGGTACATGCCGTCGATCGACAGGAAGGCGAGCGAGTCGGCGCCGATGATCTCGCGCATCTCCTCCAGCGAATGCGTCGCGGCCAGCAGGCCGCCGCGGTCGGGCAGGTCGATGCCGTAATAATCGGGATAAAGGATCGGCGGCGAGGCGAGACGGAAATGCACTTCCTTCGCGCCGGCATCGCGCATCATGCGCACGATCTTCTTGGAGGTGGTGCCGCGCACCAGCGAGTCGTCGATCAGGATGATGCGCTTGCCTTCGATCGCGGCGCGGTTGGCCGAATGCTTCATGCGCACGCCGGATTCGCGGATCGCCTGCGTTGGCTGGATGAAGGTGCGGCCGACATAATGGTTGCGGATGATGCCGAGCTCGAACGGCACGCCGGAATGCTGGCTGTAACCGACCGCTGCGGGCACGCCGGAATCCGGCACCGGCACCACGACGTCGACCTCGACATGGCTCTCGCGCGCGAGCTGCGCGCCAAAGCTCTTGCGCACCTCGTAGACCGAGCGGCCGTGAACGATTGAATCCGGACGGGAGAAGTAGATGTATTCGAAAATGCAGGGACGCGGCGCCATCGGCGGGAACGGCTTGTGGATGTCCTGGCCGTTTTCGTCGAACACGATGACTTCGCCGGGCTCGATGTCGCGGACGAAGCGCGCGCCGATGATGTCGAGCGCACAGGTCTCGGAGGTCAGGATGGGGCAGCCGTCGAGATCGCCGAGCACGAGCGGACGGATGCCGCGCGGATCGCGCGCGCCGACCAGCTTCTTGTTGGTCAGCGAGACCAGCGCATAGGCGCCCTCGATCTCGCGTAGCGCATCGATATAGCGCTCGATGAAGCGGCTGCGCTTGGAGCGCGCGACCAGATGCAGGATCACCTCGGTGTCGTTGGTCGACTGCATCATCGACCCGTTCTTCACGAGCTCGCGGCGCAGTGTCAGGCCGTTGGTGAGGTTGCCGTTATGGGCGACCGCAAGGCCGCCGGCATTGAGCTCGGCGAACAGCGGCTGCACGTTGCGCAGGATGTTGGCGCCGGTGGTGGAATAGCGGACATGGCCGACGGCCATATTGCCGGGCAGGCGGTCGATCAGTTCGCGGCGGGAGAAGGTGTCGCCGACCAGGCCGAGGCGGCGTTCGGAATGGAAGCGGCTGCCGTCGTAGGAGACGATGCCGGCGGCTTCCTGGCCGCGATGCTGAAGGGCGTGGAGGCCGAGCGCCGTGATGGCGGCTGCGTCCGGGTGTCCGTAGATGCCGAAGACGCCGCATTCTTCGCGCAGCGTATCCCCCTCCAGATCGTCCTGAAGCTCAATCGCGGCTGAGCCAGAGGGCCGGTTCAAGTCGAGATCAAGTTGGGCGTCCTGGTCAGGGTGTCGCATCTCGTCCGAGCCTCTCTTTGGGCCTAAATCAACGCGCCGCAGGTTTCTCGATCAGCTTTTTGAGGCCGTCACGAGCGGGTTTGCTGTAGCCGTCGCCAGTGCCCGAAGGCTGCTGGTCGGTATCAGCTTGATCATCATCTGGTTTGTTTTTCTTGAATCTCTTCAAGATGGTGTTCTCGGGGTCATCAGGCAAGAGGGCCATCAGCCAATCCCCGGTTCCCTGGAGCACCACGCGGGATTTGGCCCCCGCGACCCAGTCCGGGCGCTGCTTGTCCGGAACCAGCCAAGTGAAGAACAGGAACGCGACGACGACGATCAAAAGCCCGCGAGCGAGACCAAACAGGAAGCCCAGGGTGCGGTCCAGCGCGCCGATGCGCGAATCCAGGATCATGTCGGAGATCCGGACAGTGATCACGGAGACCACGACCAGGGTACCGATGAACACGCCGGCCACCACGACCACGCTCGCGACGGTGTCGTTGTTGAAATAAGTTTTTGCGGTCGGCAGCAGCTTCGAGAAGGAATACAGCGTCACGATCGCCGCGGCGCCCCAGGCCGCGATCGACAGGATTTCGCGCATGAAGCCGCGGACCATGGCGAGCAGGCCCGAGATCAGCATCACACCGAGCAGGATCAGGTCGAGGAGTGTTACTGGCATCGGCTGGTCTGGTCCGCTCGTACTTCAAAGGTGCTCAGCGAATCGGTGTTTGGCCGTGGCCCTAAGTGAGGGTCAGACGGCGTTCCCGGCAAGGCCGCAACCACGCAATCCCATGCTGCTTTTGTGACGGCTGTATAGCGGTGGGGGCGCGGGACGTCACCTCCACCTAACCCTCTCCGCGGCGGAATCTTGCCGGTGTGGCATTTTTCTCCGCCGGCGGGCTCGAGTCGCCACGGCGGGAGCCCTTGGCGGCGATCTCGGCGACCAGTGTCGTGAGGCTGTTGACCGCGTTCAGGGACAATCCGGCGTCGCCGCCAGCATCGCCGCCGCGGGCCGATTCGGGCAACACGGCGCGCTTGAAGCCGAGCTTGGCCGCTTCCTTGAGCCGCGCAGGGGTCTGCGCCACCGGCCGGATGACGCCGGAGAGCGAAATCTCGCCGAAATAGACAGCATCGGTGGGTAACTGCGCATTAACCAGGGACGACACCAGCGCGGCCGCGGCGGCCATATCGGCCGCTGGCTCGTGGATGCGCAGGCCGCCCGCGACGTTCAAATAGACGTCGTGGCCGGACAGCTTGACGCCGCAATGGGCCTCCAGCACCGCCAGCACCATCGAGAGCCGGCTCTGATCCCAACCGACGACGGCCCGGCGCGGGGTGCCGAGCGAGGTCGGCGCCACCAGTGCCTGCAATTCGACCAGAAGGGGCCTTGTGCCCTCTATCCCTGCGAAGACCGCCGTGCCGGGCGTGCCGAGATCGCGCTCTGACAAAAACAATTCGGACGGATTGGTGACTTCGCGCAAGCCCAAGCCCGTCATCTCGAACACGCCGATCTCGTCGGTCGGGCCGAAGCGGTTCTTCACGGCGCGGAGGATGCGGAATTGCTGCGAGCCTTCGCCTTCGAACGACAGCACGGCATCGACCATGTGCTCGACGACGCGGGGGCCAGCGATTTGGCCGTCCTTGGTGACGTGGCCGACCAAGATGATGGCGGCGCCCGTCTTCTTGGCAAACCGTATCAGCGCCTGCGCGGAGGCGCGGACCTGGGTGACCGTGCCGGGCGCGGATTCCACCGTGTCGGTCCACATCGTCTGGATGGAATCGATCACGATCAGCCGCGGCACCGCGCCTTCCGACAGCGTCGAGATGATGTCCTCGACCGAGGTCTCGGCGGCAAGCTGCACCGGTGCATCCGATAGCCCGAGCCGCTCGGCGCGCAGGCGTACCTGCGCGATCGCCTCTTCGCCGGAGATGTAGACGATGCGGTGGCCGGCGCGGGCCATCAGGCTGGTGGCCTGCGTCAGCAGCGTCGATTTGCCGATGCCGGGATCGCCGCCGACCAGCAGCACCGAACCGCGGACGAAGCCGCCGCCGGTGACGCGGTCGAGCTCGGTCATGCCTGAGGACAGGCGCGGGGCGTCCTGGGTTTTTCCGGCCAGGCTCTCCAGTGCAAACGTGCGGCCCTTGCGCTTGGAGCGGATCGAGACCGGCACGCTGCCGGTCGCGTCCTCTTCGGCGAGCGTATTCCACTCGCCGCAGGACTCGCACTTGCCCTGCCAGCGGTTATAGGCCGCGCCGCAGTTCTGGCAGACGAAGGAAAGCGTGTTCTTGGCCATGGGGACAGCGAGTCGGAGGGCTTGATGTCTGCTGATAGCACGGAATGGCGGACCGTGAGGCCGATCACTGGCGCGCCCAACATCGTAATTCAACGCAATCGGTACACCCTTCGTTAGCTCTACGACGGCGCGCCCGGCCGGACTTTGCCAAATGTTAGCGGACGTGGGTCCAGTTTCGGAACCAATACTGGGTGGCGAAAAAAAAATGACGGCAGTCTTGCGCATATTGCTCACGATGGGCATGGCCTGCGGCGTGTTCACGCCGGTCGGCGGCGCCGCCGCGTCCGATGCAAAGCCTCTCAACATCGTCTTCGTCAACCCCGGCAAGACCGGCGAGGTCTATTGGGACATGGTCGCGCAGACCATGAAGGCCGCGGGCCGCAAGCTCGATGCGCATGTCGAGGTGCTGACCAGCGAGCGCAATTACCGCACCATGCAGGAACTCGGGCTCGGCGTGGTGACACGTCCCGACAAGCCAGATTTCCTCATCCTCTCGAACGAGGAATCCGCTGCCGTTCCGGTCCTGGAGGCGGCCGAGGCTGCCGGGGTCAAGACGCTGCTGCTGTCGAACACGCTGATCGGCGAGGACGCGGTGCGCCTTGGACCACCGCGCCAGAAGCTCAAGACCTGGCTCGGCGATATCACGACCGATCTCCAGACCGCCGGCGCGCGGATGGCCAACGCGCTGATCAGCAGGGCGCGTGCCGAGAAATGGCAGAGCCCGGACGGCAAGATCCACATTCTCGGCATCGGCGGCGATGAGATCACGCCGGCCTCGATCGCCCGCAACGCCGGTCTCAAGCTTGCCGCGGACGCCGCGCCCGATGTGGTGGTGGACCGGATGCTGTTCGCCAACTGGACGCAGTCGGAGGCCGAGCAGGTCACGGCGAATTATCTGGGCTGGGCCTCGCGCAAGGAGATCCGGCCCGCCGGCATATGGGCCGGAAACGATCCGATGGCGCTGGGAGCGCTTCGCGCGGTGACCGCTGCCGGTCTCATGCCCGGCCGGAATATCGAGGTCGTCGGCCTCAACTGGTCGGAGGACGCGCTACGCGAGATCAAGTCGGGTCGACTGCTCCTGACCGACGGCGGTCACTTTCTGCTCGGCGGCTGGTCGATCGTGCTGCTCCGCGACTATGCCGATGGTTGCGACTTTGCGGCCGCTTCGGCTCATATCGAGGTCAAGACGTCCGCGATCACCCGCACAAACCTTGGCTCGGTCGGCGACCTCATCAAGAACCGCGCCTTCGACCGGATCGACTTCACGCGGTTCAGGGCGAAGGCGGGACGCTGCGGCCAATACGATTTCTCCATCGATGCGCTCATCTCGTCGCTGGCGTCCCTGGAAGGCACCGCTGACTGATGCGAAACGATGACGACATGACCGCCCCGAAACGCAACGCGCAGGCCGCCCCTTCACGCTCGGTGGTCCGCGCGATGATCTGGGCCACGGTGCCGGTGCTGCTGGTGGTGCAGCTGCTGGCGTCCGCGGGCGTCGAGATATCGAGCTTCTGGTCGCAGATCCGGCAGCTCGATGCGCGCATTGCCCGCACAGCCGAGAGCCGGGGCGAGCTGATCGCCGAGCCGCTGTGGAAGATGCGCTACGACCAGGTCACGAGCGTGCTCAGCGAGATCATGCACGACGAGACCATTGCGGCCGCGGCCGTCTACGACGATACCGGTGTCGCGATCGCGCGCGTGGTGGCGCGGCCGTCGGACCAGGCGGTCTCGGAGGTCTCGCGTCCGATCAGCTACACCAACGGCAACATCGCCGTGCAGGCCGGCCGCATCGTCATCGCCTACTCCTATGCGACAGTTTATGCGGACACGGGAAGCCGGCTGCTGCTACTTCTGGTCGTCGGTCTGCTCGCGACGTTTGCCACGCTGATCGCGATGCGGATCTCGGCCAACATCTTCATCGGCAAGCCGCTGGCCGCGATCATGTCGGCGATCCAGCGCAGCAAGCAGGACGGGCGCGCCTATCCGGCCGACATCAAATCGTTGAATGAATTCGGCCAGCTCGCACGCGCCTTCAACGCCATGCAGCACACGACATCGGGAGCGCTGGACCGGCTCGGCCACATGGCCGCGCACGACCCTCTCACGGGGTTGCCCAACCGCCGCTCGCTGTCCGAGCATCTGGTGACGCTGAGTAACGATGCCGGCTCGCCGGACTCGCTGATCGCGTTCTGCTTCATCGATCTCGACGACTTCAAGGGCATCAACGACACGTTTGGCCACGATTCCGGCGACAAGTTCCTGGTGCACATTTCCGAGCGTCTTCGCGACGCGGTCGAGCCGCAGGACTGGGTCGCGCGGCTCGGCGGCGACGAGTTCGTGGTCATTCGCCCCGAGGTCAGCAACGAGGCGACCGCGCAGGCATTCGCGCGCCAGCTGCTGAACGCCATTTCCGAACCGATCCGGCTGCACGACAAGCAGGTCGTGCCGCGCGCCAGCATCGGCCTCGCGGTGCGCCGCGCCGGCGATCCCGAGCTTTCGCATTTGCCGGCGCTCGCCGATATCGCGCTCTACCATGCCAAGAGCAAGGCGCCCGGCACCGTCGCGGTGCTCGACGAAGCGCTCCAGCGCGACTATCGCCGCCGCCGGGACCTCGAACTCGCCATTCCCGCGGGCTTCGCCGAGGGGCAGTTCGAGGTCTGGTATCAGAGCCAGGTCGATCTCGAAAATCAGGCCGTCGTCGGCCTCGAAGCGCTCATTCGCTGGCGCCATCCCGAGCATGGGATCATCGGCCCGGGCGAATTCCTGCCGCTGATCGAGCGCAGCGGCAACAATGCACGGCTGACGCGCTATGTGCTGACCGATTCCTGCCGGGCGCTGCAACGCCTGATGGCCGCCGGCAAGCCGCAAATCCGGATCGCGATCAACCTGCCGCCGTCCGAACTCGCGGACCATTCATTCGCCGCCGAGCTGCGCGCGACCTGCGCGCGCTTCGATGTCGCGCCTTCCTCGCTCGAGCTCGAGATCACCGAGGGCTCGCTGATCAACAACATGGCCAGCGCCTCCGAGACGCTGCATCGTCTCCGGCGCCTCGGTGCCACCATTGCGCTCGACGATTTCGGCACGGGCTACAGCTCGCTCGCGCATCTCAGGCGCTTCCCGCTGGACAAGGTCAAGATCGACAAGGCCTTCATCAGCGAGATACCTGACAGCGCGGAAGACAAGGCGATCGTCGGCGTCATTGCGTCGCTCGCCGGGACGCTGGGGCTGACGCTCGTCGCGGAAGGCATCGAGCGACCCGAGCAGGCTGAGGCCATGCGCGAGATGGGCGTGATGCTCGGGCAGGGCTTTCACTATCATCGACCGCAGCCGCTCGACGCCGTGCTGCAATGGCTCGAGAAGCAGGCGGCGCCCGAAAGCCGCGTCCTTGTCGACAGCCCGTCGATCGCGCCCGAATTCGCCGCCTGAGCGCGATTACGGCTGCGTCGCGTTCCAGAGCATAGAGAGCCCGGCCGCGATCATGATCGCGTCCATCACCAGGCGGAACATCTCCGGCTTCAGGTGCATCACGAAGCGCTTTGCGATGAAGGCGCCCGACATCAGCGAGGAGCCTGCGACCAGGCCCTTGATAAAGACGTCCTGCGTCAGCGCGCCGAAACGTTCGAACGTCACCGATTTCGCGAAGTAGAGGCCGAGGGAGGAGGCAGCCTCAGTTGCGAGGAACGCGCCCTTGCTGAGCCCGTAGAACAGGAACAACGGCACACTGAGCGGACCGGTCGAGACTACGATGCCGGTGAGGTAGCCGATGACCGCGCCGCCGATCGCCAGATGCCAGAGATTGGCCTTCAGGTCATGCCGCGCCAGCCAGTGCCGCACCGGTACCATCGCGATCAGGAAAATGCCGATGGCGAGATCGACGGCATGCGAGGGCAGCGCCAGCAGCGTGCGCGCGCCCAGCACCGCGGCCGGAATGCCCGTCACCGAATAAGCCGCACAGGCCCGCCAGTCGACCTCGCGCCACCAAGCGAGAATCCGCGAAAAATTCGCCATCACGGACGCCACCGCCATGATCGGCACGGCTTCCTTCGGTCCATAGGCATAGACCAGCACCGGCATCAGCATGATCGACGAGCCGGTGCCGACGATGCCTGAGACGGTGCCGGCGATCAGGCCGACGATGAGGACGAAAAGGAAGGCCAAGAGGAGAACTCCGGGAATCGGAGCACTCTAGCCGGAGGAGGGGGTGTGAGTGAATGGCGGTGCTTGTTCCTCCCGTGTCCCGGACGCGCTGCAGCGCTCTTGCGCTGCTGCGCAGAGCCGGGACCCAGCAGGCCGCGCATTCGCTGATGCATGGGCCCCGGCTCTGCAGCGCATCGTCGAAGAGACGCTGCGCTGCG
>NZ_JADPJH010000020.1:38216-142478 GCF_023073315.1 Bradyrhizobium sp. 1
TGGAATTATCGGCGCTCGCGGATCGGAAGATGAGCAGCCGCGTCCCTCAGCCTTGCTCATCCATGACGCGCAGCTTTTCCACGCGGCGGCGGAAATCCTCGTCGGTGGAGAATTCGGCCGAGAGATAGGACGAGACGAGATCCACGGCGAGCCAGGCGCCGACAATCTGTGCGCCAATGCACATGACGTTGACGTCGTCGTGCTCGACGCTCTGATGAGCGGAGTGGATGTCGTGGCAGACCGCGGCGCGGATACCCTTCATCTTGTTGGCGGCGATCGAGGCGCCGACGCCGGTGCCGCAGACCATGATGCCGCGCGCGGCTTCGCCCGACGTCACCTTCTGCGCCACCGCGCGCGCGATATCAGGGAAATCCACCGGCTTGTCGTCATGGGAGCCGACATCGAGGACGTCGTGGCCGAGGCTGCGGATGTGGTCGATAATTGTCTGCTTGAGCGGCCAGCCGGCGTGGTCGGATCCGATGACGAGACGCATGTGATGCCCTTCTTGATTTTGCCAAAACCGTGACAGTCGCGTGCGACTGTCACGGCGTTCTTCCGTTCAGCTGCGCATGTCCGGCGGCAGCTCGACGCCGTGGAATTTCTTGTAGATCGCGTTGAGCTTGCCGTTCTTGACGTTCTCGGTGATCCAGGCGTTGAGCTTGTCCATCAGGCGCTGCTCACCCTTCTTCAGCCCGATGGCAAGGTCGAAGGTCGCCAGCGGAATCCGGGACTCGAAGACACGCGCCGGGTTCTTCACGCCGATCTGGTTGATGATCGTCGCGGACGAGGCGACGCAGTCGACCTGGCCGGAGACGGCCGCGGTCACCATGGTGGCGTCGTCATCGTAACGCGAGATCTTGAGGTCCTTGTCCTTCATGTTGGACAGAGTGGTGTCCTGCGTGGTGCCGCGCGAGACGCCGATCGCCTTGTCCTTCAGGTCGGGCCAGTCCTTGACGGTCGACGATTTCAGGCAGCCGACGTCGGATTGCAGCGTCGCATAGCGCTTGGTGAAGTCGATCACCTTGGCGCGGTCGGGCGTCACCGACAGGGTCGAGATGATGATGTCGGCCTTGCCGGTCAGCACATTGGGAATGCGGGTCGCGCCGGTGGTCTGGATGAATTCGAGCTCGATGCCCCAGTCCTTGGCGAGCAGTTGGGCCACCTCGACGTCGGAGCCGGTCGGCTTCATGCTCGAATCCATCATGCCCGAGGGTGGAATGGCGACGTCCGTCGAAATGCGAATCTTCTTGGCTTGCATGATGTCGTCGAGCAAGTCGGCAGAAGCTGGCGTGGCAGCCATCATGACGAGGCCGAATAGCGCGGCGGCCGTCCCCAGCAGTGTCTTGTTTGTCATCCCTGGTTCTCCTCTTCCTGTTATGATTTTAAGTTTCCGGTGCCGACGAACTGCGTCAGCTCCGGCGTCGTTGGCGACGTCAGGATCGAGGCGGGTCCGGTCTCGTGGACCTTGCCGCGATGCATGAAGACGATGCGGTCGGCGATGCCCTTGGCAAAACCCATCTCGTGGGTGACCATCACCATGGTCATGCCGTCCGCCGCGAGTTGCTCGATCACCTTCAGCACCTCGGCGGTGAGCTCGGGATCGAGCGCCGACGTGACCTCGTCGAACAGCATGACCTTCGGCTGCATCGCCAGCGAGCGGGCGATGGCCGCGCGCTGCTGCTGGCCGCCCGAGAGCTGCTCGGGATAGGCGTGCAACTTTTCTTCCAGCCCGACCTGCGCCAGCACTTTTCGCGCGAGGTCCTTCGCCTGCGAAGCGGCCAGACCTTTCACCGCGCAGGGCGCGAGCGTGATGTTCTGCTCGATCGTGAGATGCGGAAACAGATTGTAGCTCTGGAACACGATGCCGACGTCCTGGCGCAGCGCGCGCAGATCGACATCAGGACGGTCGACGCGGTGTCCGCAGACGACGATCTCGCCGCCGTCCACCTTCTCGAAACGGTCGATGCAGCGCAGCGCCGTGCTCTTGCCGGAGCCGGAGCGGCCAATGAGTGCCAGCACTTCGCCGCGCTCGACGGCAAAGGAGACGCCATCGAGCACAAGCAGCGGGCCAAAGCTCTTCTGGACGTCGCGGAGCGATACGATTGGTGCGGAGGATGGGTTTTGCTGCATGTCAGGCTGGCGCGAGGTTGGATCTGCCACGCCCCATCCGCCGTTCCAGCTTCTGGCTGAACAGCGAGAGGGGATAGCACATGGCGAAATAGGCGGCGGCGATGATGGCGTAGATGACGAACGGCTCGAACAGCGAGTTGTTGACGATCTGGCCCGAGCGCATCAGCTCGACGAAGCCGACGACGGAGGCGAGCGAGGTGTTCTTGATGATCTGCACCATGAAGCCGACGGTCGGCGGCGTCGCGATGCGGACCGCCTGCGGCAGGATCACCTTTATCATGCGCTGGGTCCGGCTCAGCGCGAGGCCCTCGGCGGCTTCCCATTGCGGCTTCGGCACCGACTGGATGCAGCCGCGCCAGATCTCGCCGAGATAGGCGGCGACGTAGAGCGTGAGTGAGGCGCCGGCGGCCGTGAGCGAGGAGACCTTGAGGCCGATCGCAGCGAGGCCGAAATAGCCGAGGAACAGAATGACGAGCAGCGGCGTGCCCTGGATGAGCTGAACGTAGACGCCGCTGGCGATCCGCACAGATTTGAGCGGCGAGATGCGCGCGAGCGCGATCACGAAGCCGACGATGCCGCCGCCGATCAGCGCGATCACGGATAGACCAATGGTCCACAGCGCGCCCTGGCCGAGGAACATGAGATGGTTGATGTTGAGATGTCCGCCCATGGTCATCTCACAGCGGAGTGCCGAGCCGGCGACGGCGCGGGAACAGCACGAGGCCGAGGCCCCAGAAGCCCGCGCGCATCACCAGCGATAGGATGATGTAGAGCACGGCGACGATGATGTAGGTCTCGAATGCGCGGTAAGTATCCGACTGGATGTAGTTGGCGACCGCGGTGAGCTCTTCCGCCGAGATCTGCGAGCAGACCGAGGAGGCCAGCATCAGCAACACGAACTGGCTGGTCAGTGCCGGATAAACCCTCTCGATCGCCGGTAGCAGGATGATGTGCCAGTAGATCTGGAGACGCGATAGCGCCAGCCCCTCGGCCGCCTCGATCTGTCCGCGTGGGATCGCCTCAAAGCCGGCGCGCATGATCTCGGCGGTATAGGCGCCGACATTGATCGTCAGCGCGGCCACCGCCACGGTGAAGGCCGAGAGTTTCAGCCCCAGGCTCGCGAGCCCGAAATAGACCAGGAATATCTGCACCAGCAATGGCGTGTTGCGGATGGCCTCGACATAGACTTTGCAGGCCCCTGCGATCAGCGGGCTTCGCGAGCCGCGGCCGACGGCTGCGAGCGTGCCGAACAGGGCACCGAACACGGTCGCGAAAGCCGCCAACTCCAACGTCAGCACGGCGCCACCGAGAAAACTCGGCCAACGCTCCAGCACTGCGGGAAAGTCGAGTTGGAGGCTCATCGCCGTTGGTTCAGCCGGTGGTTTGGTTGGTCATGCGGTCATAGACGCGGAACAGCGCCTGATTGCCGTTGTTGCCTTCGCCATGCGCACGTGCGTCGACATACTGGCTGGTGACGAGCGCTGTGCCGGGCAGGGGCACGCTCAGCGCCTGTGCATGCTCCTGCACGAGGCGGAGATCCTTGAGCTGCAGATCGATCCGAAAGCCGGCGGAGGCGTCGCCCGCGATCATCGCGGGGCCGAGCTTGTCGAGCATCCAGGACGCGGCGGAGCCACCGAGCAACACTTTGCGCAGCAGATTGAGATCGAGGCCAGAAGCACGTCCGAGCGCGAGGGCCTCGCAGATCGCCTGGATGTTGATGCCGCAGATCAGCTGATTGCAGAGTTTGACGGTCTGGCCTGCGCCGGCCGCCCCGACATGCGTGATGGTCGTGCCCATCGCGCGGAAGAACGGCTCGGCCTGCGCAAAAGCTGCCTCATCGCCGCCGGCCATGATCGAGAGCGCGGCGTTCTTGGCGCCCAGCGGCCCACCAGAGACCGGTGCATCAATGAAGCTGACGCCGGTTTTTTGCAGATCGGCATGGATGCGGCGGACGGCGACTGGCGAGATCGTGCTCATGTCCACGATCAGCTTGCCGGATGGCGGCGACTTCAGCAGGCCTTGCTCGCCGTAAATCGTTGCCTCGACATGGGGCGTGTCGGGCAGCATGGTGATGACTATGTCGGCGTCTTGCGCGGCATGGGCAGGACTTTTGGCGCGAACCGCGCCTTCCCTCACGATGTCGGCGACAGCGGCCTCGTTGAGATCGAAGGCGCGCACCGCGTGCCCAGCCTTCAGGAGGTTGCGCACCATCTCCAGGCCCATCGTGCCGATGCCGATGAAGCCGACATTGCCCTTGTCGTTCCGTCCCATGTTATTCGCTCGTTTCTTGTTTCGTCTGTCTGCTGTCAGCGCGAGGCGCTGGTCTTGTCCAAGTCGCCGACGACGGCGCGCCGCCGGAATTCGTCGCCAATGGCAAAGTGCTTCCGCAGCGTCGCATCCGCCCGTTCCGGATCGCGTGCGATGACCGCTTCGAAGATGCGGCGGTGGTCGTCGATCAGGTACGTCTTCATCGACGGGAAGGCCTGCACCAGCTCACGGCGGCTGCGATGCGAATGCGTCAGCAGGCCCGCCATCGAACCATGCAGCACCGTCAGCGTCTCCGAGTGCGATGCCGTCACGATCGAGCGATGGAATTCGAAGTCGGCCATGCCGCCGGCGTCCGCCTCGTCGATCGTCTCGCCGATCTTGGCGAGCGTGCGCTGGAGGCGTTCGAAATCGGCGATGTTGGCGCGCTCGCAGGCAAGCCGGATCGCCTGGCATTCGATCGCGACGCGCGCCTGCATGACGTCGTCGAGCATGTCGGCCTGCTGGGCGAGCGCGAAGGTGAAGAAGTCGTTCAGGACCGAGACGTCCGGTCGGGTCACGACAGTGCCGATGCGATCGCGGATCTCGACGATGCCGAGCACGGTGAGGGCGCGCAGCGCCTCTCGGACGATCGGCCTGCTGACGCCGAGGAGGGTCGCCAGCTCGCGCTCGGAAATCAGGCGGTCGCCGGGCTTGAGCGAGCCCGCAAGCAGGCGCTCACGCAAGAAGGCGAACACCTTCTCGAACCCTTTTTCGCCTTCAGCGGCTCGCTTGAGCTCCATCCCGGTCTCTTGTTGGTCTGATCTTGGTCAGACCAGTATGATAACCAGAGCAGGCGCGTCAAGGGCCTTGGTTAATGGCCGATATCGCAGGCGCGCCCAATCCGACCGGTTCCCCGGCCTGATCCTTCAAATTTGAAGCGTATTGATCGGAGCGTTCACGCAAAGAATTTGAGGCCCGCCGTGCCCGATCATCATTCCTTCTCCGCCCTTGACCGCCACGCGGTGCTCAGCGGATCCGACAATGGCTTTCCCTGGTTTGCCGGCGCGATGCTCGCGGTTGAAGCGAGCGAGGTGGTGCGGCTGCGCTGCGAGAAGCTCAGCCATGGCGATGAGGCCGCCGGGCTGGAGGCCGTGCTGATGGTGAGCGAGAAGATCGCTGCCGCCTTCGAGGCAACCGCGAGCCTGCTCGCCGGCGCAACGCCTGCCGCCGTCGTCCAGCGCTATCGCGAGCATGTCGCCGCGAACGCCAAGCGGCTGTCCGCGAACGAAGCTCCCTGACGGAGCTTTCGCTGCTGACAGCATGTTGGCAGCAGGGGCGGGCTACGACCATCTCCTGACAAAACGGGGAGCGGGTCATGCCGATCGAGGCAAGCTGTCATTGCGGTGAGACGGTATTCGAGGTGACGGAGGCGCCCTCGGCCGTGACGCGCTGCACCTGTTCGCTTTGTGCCAAGCGCGGCGCGTTGTGGGCCTACTACACGCCGGCGCAGTTTCGCCTGCTGTCGCCCGCCGACAACGTCGCGACCTATCTCTGGGGCAGCCGCACCGTCAAACACCATTTTTGCGCGAGCTGTGGCTGCGGCACCTATTCGGAGTCGCCGGACTGGTCGACCGGCGAACCGGATTTCGACAATCCCAGGGTTGGCGTCAATGCGCGCTTGTTTGACGATTTCGATCTCGAGGCCGTGCCGGTGAACATGATCGACGGCAAGAATTTGTGGTGAGCACTTTGGGCGCACGCATAGCTGCTGCACGTTCGTGCTCTTGAGGCCGTTTTGAAAAGCTGATTTGTTCCGGCCCCAGAAAAAGGGGAGGAAGCCACGATGCGTCTTTTTGCGCGAGTGATGCTCGCAATGTGTCTGGCCGTTGCAGCCGGCTTCAACGCCCAGGCGCAGACCAAGCCGAAGGTCACAACACTCGGACCAGACTTCCCCAAGGCGGCGCTGTTCGTCGGCAACAGCTTCTTCTACTACAACAACGGTATGCCGGGGCATCTCTCCTTCATGGAGCGGGCCGCGGATGCCGACAACAAGGCGGCCTATCGCAACACCATGGCCACGATCGGCGGCTCCGGCCTCGACTGGCACGACATGGACAATCTGCTGCGCCCGGGTGGCCTCGGCGCTTATTCCTTCGACGACCAGAACGTCGTGGTCTTCAACAAGCCGGGCAGGCAGTTCGATGCCGTCGTGATGATGGATTGCAGCCAGTGTCCGATCCATCCGCAGTTGAAGGACGCGTTCACGACCTTCGCCAGGAAGGACAGCGAGATCGTCCGCGCTCATGGCATGCGGCCGGTGCTGTTCATGTCCTGGGCCTATGCGGACAAGCCGGAGATGACGGAGAGGCTCGCCGAAGCCTACACGCTCGCAGGCAATGCCAACGACGCGCTCGTCATTCCGGCAGGTCTCGCCTTCGCGCGCGTGCGCAAGCTGCAGCCCGAGCTAAATCTCTATGCGCCGGACAAACGGCACCCGAGCCCCGCCGGCACGTATCTGGCGACGTGCGTGACGCTCGCCGCGCTGACCGGGCGTTCGCCGGTCGGCAATTCCTACACGATGGGGCTGGATCCCGAGACGACGCAGCTTCTGCAAAAGGCGGCGTGGGATACGGTGCAGGACTATTACGGACGCTAGTTTCGTAGGGTGGATTAGCGAAGCGTAATCCACCATTGTTCGTACCGCAGAGACGGAAATGGTGGATTACGCCGAGCGACTGCGCTTCGCGCAGCGCGGGGCCAATCCACCCTACGGCACCTCGCTTATTTCAGCACCACCCACGCCGGCGCATGGTCGCTCGCGCCATCCTCGCCGCGGACCTTCTTGTCGACGCCGGCCTTTGCCAGGCGTGAGACGAGAGCAGGGCTGAGCAGCAGATGATCGAGCCGTAGGCCCGCATCGCGCGGCCAGCGGTTTCGCTTGTAGTCCCAGAACGTGTAAATGCGTTTCTCGGGATGCAGCTCGCGGATCGCATCGCACCAGCCTTGTTCGACCAGCGAAGCAAACGCCGCGCGGCTCTTCGGCTGGATCAAGGCATCCTTGTCCCATGAACGCGTCGGATAGATGTCGATCGTATCAGGCGCAACGTTGTAGTCGCCGGCCAGCACCACGGGCAAATCCTGCTTGATGAAAGTCTTGGCGTGGCGCTTGAGCCGCGCGAACCAGTCGAGCTTGTAATCAAACTTCGGACCCGGCTGCGGATTGCCGTTCGGCAGGTAGATGCTGGTGACGATGACACCGCGCACGGCGGCTTCGATGTAGCGGGCTTCGAGATCGCTAGGTTTTCCCGGCAACCGGTCGCGGGTGAGAACGGGTTCAGTGTTGCGGGCGAGGATGGCGACGCCGTTCCAGGTCTTTTGTCCGCGCCATACCGCGCCGTAGCCGGCCTTTTCGATCGCGGCCACCGGAAATTCGTTATCACTTGCCTTCAATTCCTGAAGCGCGACGACATCGGGTTTCGCCGCTTTCATCCATGCCAACAGATTGGGCAGGCGCCGGTTGATGTTGTTGATGTTGAATGTCGCAATCTTCATGTAGAGCTACCGGCCTCTCACCTTCCGCCACCGGAGATACAATGTCCAAGTTGAACTTTGCTGCTTTCGTCGTCGTTGTCGCGATCTCCGGAGCGGCTTCGGCACAATCGTCCGATCCGCGCGGTGCTTGCAAGGCCGACTATGACAAATTCTGCACGGGCATCGCGCCCGGTGGCGGCAAGATCATCGCCTGCCTCGACGCCAAGCGCGATCAGCTCAGCGCGTCCTGCAAGACCGCGCTCGACAGCCGGAAGAAGAAGTAAGCGGCGGACGACCTAGCTCGGCAGTGGCGGCGGGCTCGTCGGCTGCTCGATCGGAGGCGGTGCGGGCGGCTGCTCGGCCGTTTGCGCGGGCTCCGGCTTCGCCAGCGGCTCCACCACATTGCCGCCCTTGTAGATGCGGGCGTAGCGGTGGCCGAGGCTGGTCAGCACCTCATAGCCGATGGTGCCAAAATGATGCGCGAGCTCGTCGACGGTGATGCCCTCGCCGAGCAGCGTCACCATGTGGCCGCGGCGCGCTGCGTTCGGCGGCAGATCGGTGATGTCGATTGCGATCAGGTCCATCGAGACGCGGCCCGCGACCGGGCAGCGCTTGCCGGCGACAATCACTTCTGCCCCGCGGGTGCCGTCATTGGAACTGGCGGCGCGGAAATAGCCGTCGGCGTAACCGACCGCGATGATCGCGAGTTTCGTCGGCCGCCGCGCGGTCCAGGTGCCGCCATAACCGACGCTCTCACCGCGCTCGACACTGCGAACCTGCACGATGCGCGCTTTGAGGTCGACCACCGGCTGCATCGGATTGTCGGCCTCCGGCGTCGGGTTGACGCCGTAGAGCGCGGCGCCCGGCCGCACCAGGTCGAACACGAAGGGCGCGCCGAGGAAAATTCCCGAGGAGTTGGCGAGCGCCGCCGGCACGCCTGAGAATTCGCTGGCGATGCCGCGGAAGGACGCGAGCTGTTTTGCGTTGATCTGACTGTTGAGCTGCTCGGCCGAGACCAGATGGCTCATCACCAGCGTGATGCCGTGATCGCCGGCATTGATGCGGGGGATGATGGCCTGCGCTTCCGACAACGTCAGCCCGAGCCGGTTCATGCCGGTGTCGATATGGATCGCAGCGCCCCCGCTCCAGCCGGTGCGGCGGCAGAACACGTCCCATTCGGCGAGCTCGTTGAGATCGCCGATCACCGGCCGGCAGTTGATGGCGGCGTAGTGTTCGCCGGTGTTCTGGAAATAGCCGCCGAGCACGTAGATCGCGGCATCCGGCACGGCACCGCGCACAGTGCGGGCTTCCTCGATGGTCGCGACAAAGAAGGTCTTGCAGCCGGCCTTGTTCAGGGCCCGCGCGACCTGCGCGGCGCCGCAGCCATAGGCGTCGGCCTTGATCACCGCCGAGCACTCCGCCGGCACTGCCGTCTTTTCCAGCTTGCGCCAGTTGGCGATGATGGCGTCGAGATCGACGGTAAGCACGCCGCCGAAGGCAGCGAGCGCGGCAGCCTGATTGGCCTCCGCGGAGAGGAGGCCGGATTGCGGGATCGTGTTCGGTTTGGACGCCATTGTCATGGCGCCGTTTTACGCAAGAGGCAGCTCTGGTTCAAGGAACTCAGTAGTCGTTGCTGCTGCGAGCCGGCATCTGAGCGTCAGGCGCGAGGTCGCTGAACCGCGTGACCGAGGCTTCGAACGCCAAATCGACCGTGCCTGTCGGGCCGTGGCGCTGCTTGCCGATGATGACTTCGGCCTTGCCGAACGCAAGGTCCATGTCCAGGCGCCATTTCTCGTGTTCGGGCGTGCCCGGGCGTGGTTCCTTCATCGCGAGGTAATATTCCTCGCGGTAAACGAACAGCACGACGTCGGCGTCCTGCTCGATCGAGCCGGATTCGCGCAAGTCTGAGAGCTGCGGCCGCTTGTCTTCGCGGGATTCGACCTGGCGCGAGAGCTGGGACAGCGCGATGACGGGGACGTTGAGCTCTTTCGCCAGCGCTTTCAGGCTCGTCGTGATCTCCGTGATTTCCTGCACGCGATTTTCGCTCCGCTTGCCGGAGCCGGACAGCAGCTGGATGTAGTCGATCACGAGCAGATCGAGGCCCTTCTGTCGCTTCAGCCGGCGCGCGCGCGCCATCAGCTGGGCGATCGACAGGCCGCCGGTCGCGTCGACATAGAAAGGCAGCGACTGCAGCTCGATCGAGACCTCCCGGATCTTGTCGAAATCGGCTTCCGTGATGCCGCCGCGGCGGATGTGAGAGGAGGAAATGCCGGTGCGCTCGGCCACGATACGCGTGGCGAGCTGGTCGGCCGACATTTCGCAGGAGAAGAAGCCGATCACGCCGCCATTGGCGGCCTTCATGGTGCCGTCGGCCTGGAGCTCGGCGACATAGGCCTTGGCGACGTTGTAGGCGATGTTGGTCGCCAGCGACGTCTTGCCCATGCCGGGACGTCCCGCCACGATGATGAGGTCGGAGTGTTGCAGGCCGCCCATCTTGTTGTCGAGGTCGCGCATGCCCGTGGAGATGCCGGACAGCTTTCCGTCGCGCTGGAACGCCTTTGCAGCGAGATCGACCGCGACCGCCAATGCCTGCGAGAATTTTTGGAAGCCGCCGTCATAACGGCCGGACTCGGCGAGTTCGTAGAGACGCCGCTCGGCATCCTCGATCTGGGCCCGTGGCGCAAAGTCGACCGGCGCGTCATAGGCGACATTGACCATGTCTTCGCCGATGCCGATGAGATCGCGGCGCAGCGCCAGATCATAGACGGTGCGGCCGTAGTCCTGGGCGTTGATGATGGTGGTCGCCTCGGCCGCGAGGCGCGCCAGATATTGCCCGATGGTCATGCCGCCGACGTCGGTGTCGGCTGGCAGGAACGTCTTCAGCGTCACGGGCGTGGCGATCTTGCCCATCCGGATCAGGCTGCCGGCGGTCTCGTAGATGGTCTGGTGCAGCGGCTCGAAATAATGCTTCGGCTCCAGGAAGTCGGAGACACGATAGAAGGCGTCGTTGTTGACCAGGATCGCGCCCAGAAGGCTCTGTTCCGCCTCGATATTGTGCGGTGCGCTCCGGTAAGCGGGAGTTCCGGGTTCGGGCGCGAGTTTGAGGACGTTCGAATCAGTCAGGGCCATGGTCGGGCGATAGCAATTTTCTGGGGCGGATGCGGGGCCGGGATAAAGCGCCGCCTCGGTCCAAAGCGGAAGCGAAAGCTGACCGCTATCAACCGCTCAGTTAAAATGGTGGATGAATAGCAGCCGCAGCACGTGCCGCGCTTGACGGATTTTTGCGGAACTCGCCCGGCCCAGAAGTGGCCGCGACCGCGCCGCGGAAAAATCTTGAAACCATGAACCTAATGAATTGGCGCGAAGACGTATCGAAGAGCGCGCGAAATGGCATGCGCCGGGAGCTTTCGGCTCGCCTTCAGACCAGCAGGAGGTAGACCAGCGCAACCAGAGCCGCTCCGACGCCGGTGGCGATCAGAGCGTAGTCGGTGCGGAGGTCGTCCTGCACGTCGAACGAGGTTTGGGTCTCTTTGCTCATGGCGACGGTCTAAGCCAGGGCCGACCGGACTTATGTGAAGCAGATCACATCTCCCCGGATTCTTTCGGGGGTAGAACCGGAACAGGCAGGCGGGCAGGGGATTGTCCCAGACCCGCCAACAGGGAACGAGGCTAGCGATGCGGCCAGAACGGCAGCAGCAGAATTGGCGAAGCGAGGCAGGCAGCCGGGCTTGGCTGTCCGGGCTGATCGTTGCCATGCAGCACGCCGAGCGGCCCGAAATCCGCCGCGAGCCGGTCGCACCGGAGATTCTCGCGGAACTGCGGGCGCATCTGGCGTTAACGACCGCTTACCGGTCGTCCCCGATCTCGACCCTGCGCCATTAGGACCTATTCACCAGCCAATTTGAGCCGGGGCTCGGCGCCGCCTTCGAGGGCCCGCAGCCGGGCTTCCTCACGCCCGATGTAGTCGCGGGTGATCGGTATCACGCCCTGACGCCTGGTGAGCTGGATCTGGAAGTTCATCATGGCCTGCTTGCGGAAGGACATCTCGCAGGCCGCGAGGTAGAACTCCCACATCAGCGCGAAGCGCTCGTCGTAGAGCTGCACCGCTTCCTCGCGCCGTGCCATGAAGCGTTCCCGCCAGGCCTTCAGCGTCCCGGCATAGTGCAGGCGCAGGATTTCGATGTCGCAGACCAGCAAACCCGCGCGTTCGATCGCGGGCATCACCTCCGACAGCGCGGGGATGTAGCCGCCGGGGAAGATGTACTTTGCGATCCAGGGATTGGTGGAATCCGGCCCCTGCGAACGGCCGATCGAGTGCAGCAGCATGACGCCGTCCTCGCTCAGCAATTCCGCGCAGCGCCGGAAGAAGGTGTCGTAGAACGGCTCGCCGACATGCTCGAACATGCCGACCGAGACGATGCGGTCGAATGGTCCGTCGATGTCGCGATAGTCCTCGAGCAGGAATTTCGCCGATCCCGTCAGGCACTTTTCCGCGGCGCGCGCATTGGCGACCTGCAACTGCTCGGTGGACAGTGTGATGCCGGTGACGTCGGCGCCGGCGATCTCGGCGAGATAGACACCGAGCCCGCCCCAGCCTGAGCCGATGTCGAGCACGCGCTGGCCGCGCTTGACGTGGAGCTTGGCGGCGATGTGCCGCTTCTTGGCGAGCTGCGCGTCGTCGAGCGTGGCCTCCGGCGTCTCGAAATAGGCGCAGCTATATTGCTTGTCCGCGTCGAGAAAGAGCGAATAGAGCCGGGCGTCGAGATCGTAGTGGTGCGCGACGTTGCTGCGGGAGCGGGAGCGCGGATTGAACTGCTTCAGGTGCCGCGTCAGATAGCGCAGGTGCCACCACGGTTTTGCCCACTGCGGCAATAGGTCGGGTTGATCGAGCAGGATCGCGAGGGCATCAGCTATGGTGCCGCGCTCGACGACGAACTCGCCGTCCATATAGGCCTCGCCAAGTCCGAGTTCGGGGTTGATGAGGACCTTTCGCTCTGCGTCCGCGGTAACGAAGCGGACTAGGATCGGATCGCCTGAGCCGTCGCCGACCGTGAACTTCGAACCCGTCGCCGTGGTCACCGTCATCGACCCGCGGCGGATGAATTGAGACAGGAATTTACGCAGCAAACTGCCCATAAGCACCTTCCTCTCGAGCAAATCCGAAAAGACGCGACTAGCCCGGCTTTCACATCTGACGCCCAGGCACCGGAGCGGTTCCTATGCGCTTGCATGTAAATCTGGGGCGGCTGTTTCAGCCCTGCTATTGCACTGTGTTCAAAGCGGATATTCCAAAAACGCGTAATCACATCCTTGCGCGCGGAGCCCGCTTCCATTCGCAGCTCAATCGGCTAAAAGGTGACCCGCCGCCGCGCCCGCCGCCGGCAGCATCCTTCGGAATTCAATGGAGATGATGGGAATGTCGAGCCGAGCGCTCAGCCTCGCGACGGTATTGGTTCTGATCGGCTTCGGCGCGACCGATAGCGTTCTTGCGCAGGCGACGAACCTCGAGGCCGGCAAAAGCCCGTCCCAGATTTTCACGCAGACCTGCAATGCGTGCCACAAGAGCCCGCGCGGTCTGTTGAAGACCGTGGCGCCGGGCTCGCTGCCGGGCTTCCTGCGCCAGCACTACACGACGAGCTCGGACATGGCGGGCATCCTCGCCTCCTACCTTGTCTCCAATGGTGCCACCGACACCCGCTACCAAGCCAAGGACGGTAAGGACGGCAAGGAAAAGAAGGACGGCGCCAAGGAGAAAGAAGCGAACACAGCGCTTGGCCAGTCGCCCGAGCATCAGGGGCGCCGCCAGCGTTCGCAGGAACCCGCCAAGCCGGAAGCCGAGGGCGCGGCGCCGCCTGAAGGCCGCCAGAAGCGCGCGGCGCGGCCGAGCGAGGAGGGCGCAAAGCCGGAGGGTCAGGCAGCGCCAGAAGGACGCAAGGGCAAGCGTCGCGGCAAGCCCGGAACCGAGGAAGCACCGAAGGTCGACGCCGCCGCACCGGCAACCGAAGAGAAGAAGAGCGAGCCGAAGGCCGAGTCCAAGCCCGAGACTACCAAGCCCGAGACTGCCAAGCCAGAGACCGCCAAGGTCGAGCCAGAGGCCAAGCCTGACAGCAGCAAGCCGTCCGAGAAGCCCGCTGAAGCCAAACCTGAGAGCGCCAAGCCTGAGAGCGCCAAGGTTGAACCGCGCGGGAGCGAGGCTCCGGCGTTGCGGCCCGATCCGGTGCCGCAGGTGACGCCGGCTCCGCCGGCTGTCGCGCCCAAGCCGGTGGAAGAAGCGGCTCCCAAGCCGGCTGCGCCTGCCGCGAGTTCCGAACCGGCGGCCAAACCGCAGGAGCCGACCCCGCCCGCGACCGCCGCGGCCCCGCCGCCAGCAGAGTCCTCCGGACCGCCCGCGCCGCCGATCTCGCGGTAACGCCCCACGTTTTCCGATCGACTTGCTGAGGCCGCGTTCATCGCGGCCTCAGCGTCGTCTTGACCACAATTAGAGTATTGCTCTAGAGTAATACTCTAGGGGGCGCCGATGACGGCGAGTGTGCGTGACGATTTGTTGGCGGCCGGGCTTGCCGTGTTCGACCGCGTCGGCTTCGAGGCTGCGACGGTAGCGGCGATCCGTACCCGCGCGCGCGCCTCCAACGGCAGCTTCTTTCATGTGTTCGGATCGAAGAAGGAGCTCGCGGGCGCGCTGTTCCTGGAGGTTCTCAGGCACTATCACGCCGCGGTGCTGGCCGCGCTCGATCCTGTCCCCGATGCCGGGCAGGGCATCGATCGCCTGATCCGGGCGCATCTCGGCTGGGTCGTCACCAGCCGGCGTGAGGCGCGCTATCTGTTCGAGATCTCGCGCAGCGAATGGGGCGAGGACGTCCGCGACGCCCAGCGTGCGCAGAATGCGCGCCTCGCCGAAGGCATCGAGTGCTGGCGCGCGCCGCTGGTTGCACGCGGCGAACTGCTGCCGATGACGCCGGTGATGTTCGTCAGCCAGCTGATCGGCCCGGCTCAGATCTTCTGCCGCGCGTTTCTGTCTGGACGCGACCGCACCGATCCGCGCAGTGAGGCCGATACGCTGATTGCCTGCGCCATTCGCGCGCTGATGCCGCCCGATCGCATCAGGAAACAATGAGAGGCCGCATGCGTAATGAAGCAGATCCCGAATTCGCAGCCGTAGCCGAGCGCATTCACGCCAATGTCGGCCGGCAAGGCTTTATGAACCTGGTCGGTGCCGAGCTGTCCGAATTGTCACGGGGCACCTGCACGATTGCGGTCGAGCGTCGGCCGGAGCTGTTGCAGCAGCACGGTTTCTTCCACGGCGGCGTTACCGCCTTTCTGGTCGACAACGCCACGACGATCGCGGCCGCCACGTCGCGCGGCCAGGCGGCGCTGACGGCCGAATACAAGCTCAATCTGCTCTCGCCCGCGGTCGGCGAGAAGCTGATCTGCCGGGCCAGGGTGATCAAGCCGGGCCGTCAGGTCTCGGTGGTTGCGGCCGACGTGTTCTGCGTCAGCGACGGTGTCGAGAAGCACACGGCAACGGCGCTCGCCTCGATCGCGGTGCTGAGCGAGGACGTCGCCGCCCAAACGAAAAGCCCGGCCGCCTGAGGCGACCGGGCTTCGCAGCCTGCGTGAATGCGCGGCTTACTTCTCGGTCTCTTCCGCAGCCGGTGCCGGCTCGGCGTCGTCGTGCTCGGCTTCCGGATCGAAGAACTCGCCGGCGGCGGCGATCGCCTCGGCGGCCGCATCGCGGTCCTCGTTGCGGGTCGAGATGTCCTCGCCGCGGTTGATGCGCTCGGCCTCGTCCTGGCTGCGCGCAACCGTAACGCTGATCTCGACCTCGACCTCGGGGTGGATAGCGACGGTGATGGGGTGCCTGCCGATGGTCTTGATCGGCGCGTCGAGCTGGACCTGCGGACGGGACAGCGAAACGCCGTCGGCTTCGAACGCCACCACGACGTCACGCACGTTGACCGAGCCGAACAGCTGGCCGGCTTCCGAAGCCTGACGGATCACGATGATGTTCTTGCCCTGGATCTTCTCGGCGACCTTGGACGCCTCGCCCTTGGACTCGAGGTTGCGAGCCTCGAGGTCCGCCTTCATGCCGTCGTACTTGGAGCGGTTGTCGGCGGTGGCGCGCAGCGCCTTGCCGCGCTTGAGCAGGAAATTGCGGGCATAGCCGTCGCGAACCTTCACGACTTCGCCCATTTGACCGAGCTTGTTGACGCGTTCCAGCAAAATGACTTCCATATTCGTTCTCCTTTTGAAGTGTTGAGTGAGTTGGACTTTCGGACTTGAACTTAAACGGTTGGCAGCGGCGGTGGCTGTCGCGTGCGCAGGAAGCGCTCGCGGAAACCGAACACGGCGTCCGCAAGGCCGAGGATCACCATCGCGATGACGGGCCATCCGAATACGACGACGACGGCGTAGGTCGAGCCGAGCCAGAAGGTGCGGCTCTTCAGTGCCAGCGTCAGCGTATGCAGCACGGCAAAGCCGGCGAGCGCGTAGCCCATCATCAGCGCCGCCGTGGCGATCTGCGCGACGATCGCGAGCAATCCGCCGGTAAAGCAGAAGGCAATGGCGATGCAGAGCGCCACCAGCGTCATCGGCGGCAGCTCCGCCGTCATCATGTCGGGCCAGGGACGGCGCAGCCGACCCGACGTCGCCGTCACCTTGGCGCTGAGCCAGAGATTGAGCGTCAGCGTCATCATCGCCACGACGGTGGCGGCGGCCGGTGCGACGCGCACCAGCACGTCGACGAACTGGTCGGCTTCGCCTGCGGCTTGCGGATCCGTGGCGCGAAGGAGCCGCATCAAGCCGCGCCGCAGCGTGCCGATGATGGTCTCGGCGTCGGTGCCGAGCGTGAGCAGGGCGGCGATCGTGGTCAGCGCAGCGAAGCCCGCGATCCACAGCAGGATGCGTCCGACCGGATACCATTCGAGCTCAGGCTCCGCTGCCGGCTCGGTGACGCCGTCCGGCGTGACGGGTCCAACCCGCCGGCTGAGCAGGACGAGATGGCCGAGCCACCAGGCCGGCAGCGCGACGGTGACGGCGAAAGCGATGCAATAGGGCAGGCCGAACAGGGCGCCGAGGCCGATCGCGGCGGCGATGCCGCCCACGCTCGCGCAAAGCGGTCCCCAGCCGATCGCGGCGACCATCAGCGGCAGCGGTGCGAGATAGAACAGGACGAGCGAGATCAGCGCGCCCGATACGATCGAGGCGAACATCAGGGCCGACGCAGCGCCGGCGATCAGGGCTATCAGTCCAAAGACCATCATCAGCTGTCCCGCTCCTTTCGAGCGGTTAGAGGCATTTCGCCCCAACCATCGGCGACCGGACGACCCGGAAGCCTTATGAAACTCGAGCATGATCCGGAAAAGTGTGCAGCGGTTCTCCGAAAAGATCATGCTCAAACGATAACCTAAAGCGCGATGACATCGCGCTTTAGAGTGCGGCCGGCGGCGATGACGCCGCCGGCCGAATTCGTCTTAGCGAATGACGTAGGGCAGCAGACCCAGGAACCGCGCGCGCTTGATGGCGCGGGCGAGCTCACGCTGCTTCTTCGCGGACACCGCGGTGATGCGGCTCGGTACGATCTTGCCGCGCTCGGAGACGTAACGCATCAGCAGCTTGGAGTCCTTGTAGTCGATCTTCGGAGCATTCGCGCCCGTGAACGGGCAGCTCTTGCGACGACGGAAAAACGGGCGGCGTGCACCAGCTTCAGCCATTGTTCTTACTCCCCATCCGTCGTGGTGGTGGTGGTTTCAGCGTCTTCGCGCGGACGGCGCGGGCCGCGGTCACCGCGGAAGCCGCCACCGTCGCGATCGCCGCCACGGAAGCCACCGCCCTCGCGGTCGCCACGGAAGCCACCGCCTTCGCGATCGCCACGGAAGCCGCCGCCACGGTCGTCACGCTCGCGGTCACGGTCGGCCTTGCGCATCATCGCGGACGGGCCTTCCTCGAGCTCTTCGACGCGGACGCTGATATAGCGGATCACGTCTTCGCTGATGCGCTCCTGGCGCTCGATCTCGGCGATCGCCGCGGACGGCGCGTCGATGTTGAGCAGCACGAAGTGCGCCTTGCGGTTCTTGTTCATGCGGTAGGTGAGGGAGCGAACGCCCCAGTTCTCGGTCTTGGTGACCTTGCCGCCGAGACCTTCGACGATGCCGGTCATCTGCGCAGTCAGCTCTTCGACCTGCTGCGTGCTCGCGTCTTGGCGCGCGAGAAAAACATGCTCATAGAGAGCCATGGAAGTCCTTTCCTCTTGTTAGCGCATCGCCCGGCGTCAAGCCCTTAAGAGGCCTTCGGAAAGGACTCTGGGATTAAGCTCAGAAGGCGGAAACACGGGACGACGGGCCGACTGGCCCTGCCACATCAAAATCACGAATGATTTGTTGAGACCGTCCGTTCAGCTCCCGGCCGGGGTCTGCGGATGCGCGCCTTATACGGATTTTGGCCGGCTTTGCAAGGTTGGAGGCCGTATTTTCGGCCCGGAGGGGGCCGATGCAGGCCGCCGGGACCGGTCCTCCCATACCATATCTTGCTTGATTGATATCTTGCTTGATTTATTTGTTTGTATGTCATACAAATAAATCAAATGGGAGGACCTCCATGCCGGAAAAGTCGGTCCATGAGCCGCTAGAGACGGCAGGCGACCCCAAGCACGCCGCGCGCGCGACGCGATCGGCGGGGCGCAAAATGCGCTCTCTGCTGCTGGATGCGGCGAGCCCGCTGTTCCGGGAGCGGGGACTGGCAGGCACGGCAATCGCCGACATCGCGACCGCCGCGGACGCATTCCCGAGCCAGATCACCTATTATTTCCGTACCAAGGAGGCGCTGTTCGTCGAATGCGCCTGCCGCGACCTCCTGTACCTCGCGCGTGCGACCGAGCAGGCGGCTCTGAAGGCGCGTACCCCCGGGGATTACACCCACGCGCTGGCCGAGACGGTGACGGCGAGTGATTCGGTCGCTTTCTTCGCCGAGGCGTTGACGCTGACCCGGCGTCGGCAGGATCTCGCGCCGCTGGTCGAACGCACCATCGAACGTCTCCACAGCGAGGGCGCGCGGGCCTATGCGAGCCAGGTCGCACGGCATGGCTGGCGCTCGTTGCGCGCACCCGACGAAAGCTCGCGGCGGTTCTGGGCTGTCGCCATCGGAATCATCCTCGAAGGCTACGCCATGGGCCGTTCGCCCGATGCGTTGTGCGCCGAGATGCTGCGCGTGCTCGGAGAGCAGGCCAAATCAACCGGCGACACTGCGCGCCTGCGCCTCGTCGACGATCGCGAGACATCGACCAGTTCTGACGAGGAGAGTTAGGCCATGACCGCGCTTCGCATGCGTGCCCGCGATTTCCTGACCGACGATCAATTGGCAGACGTGCGCCAGCGCGTGACGTGGAAAGGCATTGCGCTGATCGCCCACGCTTGGGCTCTCATTATCGGCGCGATCGCGTTGGTCGCGTGGTGGCCCAATCCGATCACCTATGTTCTCGCCGTCGCCATTATCGGCTCACGCCAGCTGGGCCTGGCGATCCTGATGCATGACGGCGCCCATGGCTGCCTGTCCGCCGACGAAAAGACTAATCTGACGCTGAGCCAATGGTTCTGCGCCTATCCGCTCTTTGCGGAGACGCGCAGCTATCGGCGCTATCACCTCCAGCATCATGCGCGCACCCAACAGGAGGACGATCCCGACCTCGTGCTGTCGGCGCCGTTTCCGATCACCAGGCTGAGCTATCGCCGCAAGTTCATTCGCGACATCACCGGGCAGACCGGCTACCAGCAGCGCAAGGCGCAATTGCTCAACGCGCTCGGGCCGAAGGACCGGCCGTGGCGCCAGCGCGTCGCGCATTTCTGGGAGAAGCTCGGCCCGCAATGCCTCGTCAATGCCGCGATGTTCGCAGGCCTCGCGGCGGCCGGCGTGTGGTGGGCCTATCCGCTGCTATGGCTGGTGCCGCTCGTGACCTGGATGATGGTGATCACCCGCATCCGCAACATCGCCGAGCACGCCGTCGTGCCCGATAGCAGCGATCCCTTGCGCAACACCCGCACCACGCATGCCAATTTTCTCGAGCGTCTGTTCATCGCGCCGTACTACGTGAACTATCACCTCGAGCATCATCTGCTGTTCTACGTGCCCTGCTACAACCTGCCGAAGGTGCATCGCTTGCTCAGCGAGAGCCGGCACGCGGAACGCATGGAGGTGCAGCCGGGGTATGGCGCCGTGCTGCGGCTCGCGACGGCGAAGCCGGACCATGACGACCGGCCGGGCCAACTCGTGAACAGCGCGCGCCGCGCCCAGGCAGGGGCCGCGGTGGATACCAACCAGACCAATGGTGGATTTTAGGAGGCCGCATCCCCAGGTGAATGCTGACCGAAGTTCCTTGACATTCCGGCCTTGGACAGTGTCTACGGCCCCCTTTGGAGCATGATCCGGAACCATGGCCTAAGGCCGTGCGTAATCGGCTGCCGGTTCTCGCAGGGATCACGCCCGACAAGCAGGGAGCGCCGATGACGGCAGCATTCACATTTCCGGGGCAGGGGTCTCAAGCGGTCGGCATGGGCAAGGCCCTGGCCGACGCCTTCCTGGTGGCGCGCGCCGTGTTCGACGAGGTCGATGCCGCGCTTGGGGAGAAACTGACGGCGACCATCTGGGATGGCCCGGCCGAAACCCTCCAGCTTACCGAGAATGCCCAGCCGGCCCTTATGGCGGTATCCGTCGCAACCCTGCGCGTGCTGGAGGCTGAAGCCGGTTTTTCCGTGGGGCGGGATGCGGCTTTCGTCGCGGGCCACTCGCTCGGTGAATATTCGGCGCTGGCTGCCGCCGGCAGCCTGACGGTGTCCGATACCGCGCGGTTGCTTCGCACCCGCGGTCTCGCAATGCAGAAGGCCGTCCCGGTGGGTGCCGGCGCGATGGCCGCGCTGCTTGGCCTCGACTACGAGGCGGCCATGGCGGTCGCCCATGAGGCGGCGCAGGGCCAGGTCTGCCAGGCTGCCAACGACAATGGCGGTGGCCAGGTGGTCGTCTCCGGCGACAAGGCTGCGGTCGATCGCGCCGTCGAGATCGCCAAGACCAAGGGCGCCAAGCGTGCAATGCTGCTGCCGGTCTCCGCGCCGTTCCATTGCAAGCTGATGCAGCCCGCGGCCGAAGCCATGGCCGAGGCGCTGGCGAAGGTCACGATCAAGGCGCCGGCGGCGCCGCTGGTGTCGAACGTGCTGGCAAGCGCCATCACCGATCCCGACGAGATTCGCCGCCGTCTGGTCGAGCAGGTCACCGGCACCGTGCGCTGGCGCGAGTCGGTTACCTATATGGCAGGGCAGGGCGTCACCCGTTTTTTCGAGATCGGCGCGGGTAAGGTGTTGAGCGGACTCGTCAAGCGTATCGCCGACGGTGCCGTCGGTGTCGCCGTGGGCGGTCCCAACGACATTGCCGCCGCCAAGGATGCACTGGCCGCTGCGAAGCAGGCCTAGAGGAGTTGTTACCGATGTTCGATCTGACTGGCAAAAAGGCGCTCGTGACAGGCGCGACCGGCGGTATCGGCGGTGCGATCGCGCAGGCGCTGCACGCGCAGGGCGCCACCGTTTCGATTTCTGGAACGCGCAAGGAAGTGCTGGATGAGCTTGCCGGCAAGCTCGGCGAGCGCACGCACGTGTTGCCCTGCAATCTCTCCAAGGCCGATGAGGTCGAGGCGCTGGTGCCTGCCGCGGAAGCGGCGATGGGCCAAGTCGACATCCTCGTCGCCAATGCCGGCATCACGCGCGACAATCTCTTCGTGCAGCTCCGCGACGAGGATTGGGAGGAGGTCATCAACATCAATCTGACCTCGACCTTCCGCCTGGCGCGCGCCGCCACCAAATTGATGATGCGCAAGCGCTTCGGCCGCATCATTGCCATCACCTCGGTCGTGGGTGTCACCGGCAATCCCGGGCAGGGCAATTACACCGCGTCGAAGGCGGGCCTGATCGGCATGATCAAGACGCTGGGTGCCGAATACGCCAAGCGCGGCGTCACCGCGAACTGCATCGCGCCGGGCTTCATCAAGACGCCGATGACGGATGCGCTCAACGACAAGCAGCGCGAGACGATTCTGACCAAGGTTCCGGCCAACCGCCTGGGGACGCCAGAGGACATCGCCGCGGCCGCCGTCTACCTCAGTTCGAACGAAGCAGCCTACGTCACGGGGCAAACCATCCATGTCAATGGCGGCATGGCCATGATCTGAAGCCCTCGTTCCGCACTGCCCACAAGGGTGGTGCGGGATGCGGCAAACGGCCGTTTCCGGAGCGAAATGAGGCTTGTAGTCAAGGCAGTTGAAGTATGATAACCGGACCTTCAACGGATAGGCAAAGAACGCCATTGCAGGTTTTTGAAACCCTGTATATTGGCGATGCGGTGGCTTGGCCGTCGTTCGCCGGGCCCTGCATCGGTTTGGATGGGGTCAAATCAAAGTTCGTAAGCGAAGGCAGTAACACGACCACGACGGCTCGTATCGTCCCGGGGGGTCGGGTCTACAGGGAACAACACGAGGTTATGCAATGAGTGAGATTGGCGAGCGGGTTAAGAAGATCGTGGTCGAACACCTTGGTGTTGAACCCGAGAAGGTTGTCGACGCGGCGAGCTTCATCGACGACCTCGGCGCCGACAGTCTGGACACCGTCGAGCTGGTGATGGCGTTCGAAGAAGAATTCGGTTGCGAGATTCCGGACGACGCGGCGGAGACGATTCTCACCGTCGGCGACGCCACGAAGTTTCTCGAGAAGAACGCGAAGAGCTAAGGCTCTTCATTTTCGCGGGGACAACATTGAAACCGGACGGGCCGCTTCCCAGCGGTCAGCCGGTTTCTTGTTATTTGCCGTGAATCTTTCGATGCGGAGTTTTCGGATATGAGGCGGGTTGTCGTCACGGGTCTCGGCATGGTGTCGCCGCTCAGCTGCGGCGTCGAGCCGACCTGGAAACGCATCCTCAACGGCGAAAGCGGTGCTCGCAAGATCGAGACCTTCGATGTCTCCGATCTTCAGACCAAATATGCCTGCACCGTCGTGCGCGGCGACGGCAGCAACGACACTTTCAATCCCGATATCTGGATGGAGCCGAAGGACCAGCGCAAGGTCGACGACTTCATCATCTTCGGCATGGCCGCGGCCGGCCAGGCGCTCGACGATGCCAACTGGCATCCCGAGACCGAGGAAGACAAATGCGCGACCGGCACCATGATCGGTTCCGGCATCGGCGGCCTCAACGGTATCGCTGAAACGGCAGTCCTATTGAAGGAACGCGGACCTCGCCGGGTGTCGCCGTTCTTCATCCCGGGACGCCTGATCAATCTTGCCTCCGGCTATGTCTCGATCAAGCACGGGCTGAAGGGACCGAACCATTCGGTGGTCACGGCCTGCTCGACCGGCGCGCATGCGGTCGGTGATGCCGCCCGCCTGATCGCGCTCGGCGATGCCGACGTCATGGTCGCCGGCGGTGCCGAGTCGCCGATCGGCCGTATCGGCATTGCCGGCTTCAACGCCGCGCGCGCGCTCTCGACCGGCTTCAACGAGACGCCCGAGAAGGCCTCGCGTCCCTACGACAAGGATCGCGACGGCTTCGTGATGGGCGAGGGCGCCGGCGTCCTGGTCCTGGAAGAGCTCGAGCATGCCCAGCGCCGCGGCGCCAGGATCTATGCCGAGGTGGTCGGCTACGGCCTCTCGGGTGATGCCTATCACATTACGTCGCCGTCGCCCGATGGCGATGGCGGCTTCCGCAGCATGGCGGCCGCGCTCAAGCGCGCCGGACTCACGGCATCCGATCTCGACTACATCAACGCGCACGGCACCTCGACACCGCTCGGCGACGAGATCGAGCTCGGCGCCGTCGAGCGTCTGCTCGGCAACGCCGCCTCCAAAGTTGCGATGTCCTCGACCAAATCGTCGACCGGTCATCTGCTGGGTGCGGCCGGTGCGATCGAGGCGATCTTCGCCATTCTCGCGATTCGCGATAATGTCGTGCCGCCGACGATCAACCTGGACAATCCGTCGGTCGAGACTGCGATTGATCTCGTGCCTCACAGCGGGAAGAAGCGCGAGGTCAATATCGCTTTGTCGAATTCTTTTGGTTTTGGCGGTACCAATGCGTCGGTGATCTTCCGGCGGCTGGTCCATTAATTTGTGGTTGCGACGAATCCACCGTTTTGCCGTATTCGGCGATAGTCATGGGCGTGGGCGCTTGCATTTGGCCGGACAAGCGATTGTCGGGCCGCGATTGAACCGGCAGGATTCAGGTTGTTTTGATGAGTGAAAGGCCGCCCATTTCGCCCCGGAGTCCGCGGGCAGCGCTCGAGCCCGAGCAGGTCCCGCCGCCGCCGAAGCGATCGGACCGCGCGCGCAATCCCTTCGTGATCGTCGGCAACGCCATCATCACACTGCTGCTGATCTCCATGATCGGCGCCGGCGGGGTGTATTACTACGGCCGGCAGGTGCTCGAGGCGCCGGGGCCGCTGAAGGACGACAAGATCGTCAACATCCCGCAGCGTGCGGGCAAGCGCGACATCGCCGAGACGCTGAACCGGGAAGGCGTGACCGACGTCAATCCGTGGATTTTCATCGCCAGCGTCGCCGCGCTGAAGGCGAGCTCGGACCTCAAGCCCGGTGAGTATTCGTTCCAGAAGAACGCCTCGTTGCGCGACGTCATCGGTACTATCGTCGAGGGCAAGGTGGTGCAGCATTCCGTCACGATCCCGGAAGGCCTGACCTCCGAGCAGATCGTGGCGCGGCTGTCCGACAACGACATCTTCACCGGCAGCGTGCGCGAACTGCCGCGTGAAGGCACGCTGCTGCCCGAGACCTACAAGTTCCCGCGCGGGACCCCGCGCGATCAGGTGATCCTGCGCATGCAGCAGTCGCACAAGCGCGTGCTCGCGGAGATCTGGGAACGCCGCAGCCAGGACGTTCCGGTCAAGACGCCGGAGCAACTGGTGACGCTGGCCTCCATCGTCGAGAAGGAAACCGGCAAGCCGGACGAGCGCAGCCGCGTTGCTGCCGTGTTCACCAACCGGTTGAAGCAGAAAATCAAGCTCCAGTCCGATCCGACCATCATCTATGGCCTCGTCGGTGGCAAGGGCACGCTGGGTCGTCCGATCAAGCGTAGCGAGATCACGCAGCCCTCGCCCTACAACACCTATGTGATCGAAGGCCTGCCGCCGGGCCCGATTGCCAATCCCGGCCGCGCCTCGCTGGAGGCCGCCGCCAATCCGGCCCGTACCCGCGACCTGTTCTTCGTTGCGGACGGCAGCGGCGGGCATGCCTTCACCGAGACCTACGACGCGCATCAGAAGAACGTCGCCAAGCTGCGCGCGATGGAAAAGCAGATCCAGAACGATACGGTCGAGCCGGCCGACGACGCGCAGGCCCCTGCGGCCGCCGCGCCCACCGCCGCCGACACGCCGACCGCGACGACGCCCAGGCCGAATCAGCAGAAGAAGCCGCCGGCTGCGCGCCCGGCCAATCCTGCGCCCGCCCGGCAGGGCGCGGCGCAGCCGACGCCGCCGGTGATCCAGCGCTAGCCTGGTTCGGCGCTTGCACCTGTGCAGACCTGCCTGCGGGACTTTGCGGATTACACTTTCCTGCAAAATAGTCTTAAGATTCGCGTGGCCTGATGGCCTCGCGAATCCTGTGTTTCCGGAGAATTTGACCTGATGGCCTTGTCGTCCATGACCGGCTTTGCCCGAAGCCACGGCGCGAGCGGGCCGTATACGTTCGAATGGGAATTGAAGTCGGTCAATGCCAAGGGCTTTGACCTCAGGGTGCGGCTGCCGCAGGGGTTCGACGAGCTCGAGGCCCACGCCAAGAAACGCGCCGGTGAGCTGCTGTCACGCGGCACCGTCTACGCCAATCTCACCGTCAAGCGCGCCAATGCCGTAGCCTCCGTCCGCGTCAACGAGGATGTGCTCAACGCCGTCCTCAAGGCCGCCGCGGTGATCGCCGGCAAGGTCGATGCGGTCGCGCCGAGCGTCGACGGTCTTCTGGCCATCAAGGGCGTCATTGAGGTCGCCGAGCCCGAGGGCGACGAGGAGGAGGACAACGCCGCGCGCGCGGCGGTGGCCGAAGCCTTCAACAAGGCGCTCGCCGAACTCGTCGAGATGCGTAAGCGCGAGGGGAGCTCGCTTGGGCAGATCCTGACCCAGCGGGTGGACGAGGTCGAGCAGCTCGCGAAAAAGGCGGAAGGCTCGCCGGGCCGCAAGCCCGAGGCGATCAAGGCCAGGCTCGCCGAGCAGATCGCCGCGCTGCTGGATACCTCCGACCGTTTCGATTCCGACCGCCTGATGCAGGAGGCGATCCTGATCGCGACCAGGGCCGACATCCGCGAGGAGCTCGACCGCATCGCCTCGCACATCGCACAGGCGCGCGAGCTGATCGGCAAGGGCGGCCCGGTCGGCCGCAAGCTCGACTTCCTGGCGCAGGAGTTTCACCGCGAGGTCAACACCTGCTGCTCGAAGTCGAACGACATCGAGCTGACCAACACCGGGCTCGCCATGAAAAACGTGGTCGAGCAGTTTCGCGAGCAGGTCCAGAATCTGGAGTGATCGATGACGACAGGCGGTCACGGAACTGACGGTGTCGAGCGGCGCGGATTGATGTTCGTGCTGTCCTCGCCCTCGGGCGCGGGCAAGACGACGCTGTCGCGGCTGCTGATCGACCGCATGCCGGGGCTGAAAATGTCGGTGTCGGCGACCACGCGCGCCAAGCGCCCCGGCGAGGTCGACGGCAAGGATTATCTGTTCGTCGATAAGCCCCGCTTCGAAGCGATGGTGAAGGACGACGAGTTGCTGGAATGGGCGACCGTGTTCGACAATCGCTACGGCACGCCACGCGCGCCGGTCGAAGCCGCGCTGTCGGCGGGGCAGGACGTGCTGTTCGACATCGACTGGCAGGGCACCCAGCAGTTGCGCGAAAAAGCGCGGGCGGATGTCGTCAGCGTCTTCATCCTGCCGCCGTCGGCCGCCGACCTCGAGAAGCGGCTGCATTCGCGCGCGCAGGACTCCGACGAGGTGATCCGCAAGCGCATGAGCCGCGCCAGCCACGAGATGAGCCACTGGGCCGAGTACGACTACATCGTCATCAACCACGATGTCGACGAGGCCTTCGCCGAGGTGCAGTCGATCCTGAAGGCCGAACGCCTCAAGCGCGAGCGGCGGACTGGCCTCGTGGGCTTCGTGCGAGGTCTACAAGGACAGCTCCAGGACTAAGGTCGCTAGAGTCGAGACTGGAGTCAGGCTTGGGCGGCGACAGCCGCGGCCCTTCCTGCGCCAGCCGTTCCAGCATCGCCGTGATGATGTCGATGTCGACGGCGTCCTCGGATTGCACATCTTCGTCGCGATCGGCGGGCTTGTCGTCGACGGGCTCTTCGTCATGAGCGTCGTTGACCGCGAGCTGAGGCGCTGACGTCTCGATCTCGAACTCTCCGTCGAATATGTCGGCCTCGTCGAGGTCTGTCGCGACCTGGTGGTGGGGGGAACGCGATTGCGCGGCGATCCGACCAATCTCGTTGCTGAACGCAGCGAGTTGCGGGGCTTGCGGACGCGCGGCTCGCGGAGGTGCGGCATCGAAGTCGATCGGGTGCGGCGGCTGCGCGCGCGGGGCGGCGGCCGGTGTCGCATCGAGCCAGGGGGCGCGGCTGTCGTCGAGGTCGTGCGGCTCCCAATCGTCCCAATTCACGCGGCGATGGTCGGCTGCCTGGACGCGAACGCGCCCGCCGGCAAAGCGGTAGATGACGCTGGCGAGGATGCCGGCGAGCGCCAGCGCGCCGCCGATCACGAGCAGCAGCATCTGGAGCGAGCCGGTCGGCTTGTCCGCGGGAATTTCGGCTGCGGCGAGCGCCACAGGAGCTGCGGGCTTCGCCGGCTTCGCGCTCGGCTGCGGCGCAGGCGCAGCGGCCGTTGCAGAGGCATCGGGCCAGCGCGTGGCAACGGCGGGCTGTTCCGTGTTGGCATCGGTGATGCTGCTCGATGGCTGCTGCGCGACCGGCGGTGCAATCGCTGCGGCTGGCCCTGGTGCGGTCACGTTCGGCGCGGTCTGCGGCGCGATGTATTCGGCGCGCGCATTCTGCACCGATGGCGATGCGGTTGAATCCGCGCTTGGCCTGTCGGTCGTCGCCTGCGCGCTCTGTGTTGCCTTGCCGCCTTCGGCACGCAGATACCAGCATTGCCGCTTGGTCGCGCGATCGAGGCGATAGTACCAGTGCTGGCCCTGCGGCGCGGTGCCTTTCGCCGAAGCGAGACAGTCGCTTGCGGCCGCGTTGGTCGTGCTTGGTGCGACCGGCGCGTCCTGCGACACGGCGGTCAGCGGTGCGCCGGCAACGATGCTGCCAACAAGTGCAGATATCAATTTTGCGGTGCGGTTGCCCATCCTGGTCTCCCGGTTACGCATGACGCAACTCTTTACCGTCCCTTTGTCATCAAAGACTTGGGTGGCAATGAGCCGCAAATCCGGAGAGGATGTGGCTTGAATTGGGCCTGCGGTGCGTACGTTCCGCCGCATATTCAGCATTTGGGTTCCGTCATGGCGTCGCATTCTCGCGGCAGGTTCTGCCCGAGCCTTGCTGTCGTTCATCGCCCGATGGAGGCCAAAGGGCGCAGGGAAGGCCGGGCGCCGGCGGCACCCGAGTCCGTGCGCCACAAGAGTGCACACGGGGTGGACCACAGGTGATGCCGGTCGCCCGGCCTTCCCTGCGCGGATGGTTTTAACGGTGTCCTTCGTGCTCTCCCCGGGGAGCGATGCACTATTGCCCCCGTCGCCTTGCAGATCACTGATGCACACACCCGGTCGGGCCGCCACATCACCGCAAGCCTTGACGCACAGACCCCGGGCGTCAGGACCACACGACTTCTCCGTCCGCGGACGGTCCCGCCGGATCATCAGGGGCTCGCGTGTGCTCATCCCCGACGACCGACGAGCCCGCTATAACTGCGCCGTGTCGTCCGCGTCGCGTGAAGACTCACGGTTGCCCGCCCTGTCACCACACGGATCGCGCCGGCGCTGCCGCGTCCACCGCAAACCCGGCCCGCATATCGTGACGGTCGCGAACGCCCCTTTGGCAGGGCCGGGATGGAGTGGTGTATGCCATAAATCCGAAATTCGGTAAAGTGGAATATTTTTGCGAGGAGGGATTGACGAGGTGTTTTGCCCGACGTCTCTCGTTAGGCCGCATCGACCTCCGCCCCGTCATTCCGGGGCGCGCGGAAAGAGCGAACCCGAAATCCATTTCGCCGCAAGACATTTGGCTAGATGGATTCCGGGCCCGCGTGCTCGCGCACGCATCCCGGAATGACGGAGGAGGGAGGTGCATGTTGGTGCAGGGAATAGCAACGTCCTCCAAGACATTGCGTGACGAAATCCACACGCTCCAGGTGGCAACGACTCCCTCATCAAATTATTGCTTGCGGTTTCCGAGTTGTTTCGATTAGTTTCTCGCGCAGGGGTTGGGAATGGCGGACTTTCAATAGATCCGGGCATCATCGTGGCAGAGGAGCCGGCGCCTAGCGCAGCAGGGCAGGCGAGCGCCGGCCTTGGTGCCGATTTCGACAGGGGGCCGCACGCCAACGACGCGCAAGCAGCCAGCCAGTCCGATGCCTCTGCCGTCGGCACGCATGCGGCCCCACCGCCCAAGACCGTGTCGCAAGTGCTCGGCGAAATCACCTGGCTGATGACGCAGAGCCCGCGCCACAAGGCGATTCTGCTCGGCGACCTCGAATGGCTGGATGCCGGCGATCCTGCTCCAACAGTTTCGGATTTTTTACAAGGGCGAGCAGCCAGTCTGCGTCGCGTTCTGGGCACTGGCGGACGAGATCGTCGCGAAACGGATCGATGCGGGGGATGTGCGACTGACGCCGGCGGAGTGGAAGAGCGGGGCGAACAAGCGGCATTGACGTGGTTGCGCCGTTTGGGGGCGAGGGAGAGATGCGAGGGCAGGTCGGAGCTTAAATTCGGGGACCTTTGGTGATGTATCGCTCAATTTTCCATTGTCGGAGTACTTCCTCTTGGGCTTTGCTTTTGCAGACCGTGTTTGTCTCTGTCGTAACGGGCGTAACGCAAGCATACAGCCAAGCGCCGATGACAGCGCTCGGTTCAACGATCGACTTGAAGTTCGAAGAGCTCCGCACTGCGACCAAGATCGTTCTATTGATTGTTCCTTTTCCAACCGCGTTTCGTTCGCATGTGAACAAAGATCGGCTAACAAAGGTCGCCTGTGTGTTTGAGGTTCACTCTGGCCAAGGTTCAACGTTTGAAGAGATCACCGAAATCACTAGTCGATCCGTTAGGCCAGATGAGGGGCCATTGCGCTATCCGGACATGCGCGTTGGCGTAGTCTTCAAGAATGGCGCCGACTTGATACGAGGCTTCTATTTTGAGGATCGGGGCGCGGCTCGCGAGGTTGCAGGCATGTCCGGTGATGTCCCTGTGGTGGCATCGGCAGAATTTCCCAGTCGGGTTCGAATGCTCCTCGCACGCCCCGAGGTCAAATCGGTCAATCCGCAATCTTCCGCCTGTCATCACTTGTGACGTGCGCCTAAGGCGCGCGCTCTGAGCACGATCGTCGAATCGCCTGCAATTCTGGTGAAGCAATGCCCTTTACGCCCGTTACAGCTGCTTCGTTCGTTGATACGAACACCACCGATCCTGCCAAATTGGCCCAGATTGCGAAGCTGGACCAAGCCCGTAGGATGGGTTGAGCCCTTGCGAAACCCATCGCTCGTTTTATGCCAGGGGTCCACAATGACCTCTTATCGTCGCAACCTCGTTCCAGGCGGCAGCTTCTTCTTTACCGTCAATTTGGCGGAGCGGGGGCTATCGAGCGGCGTTAGGGAAGCGATGGGTTTCGCAAGGGCTCTACCCATCCTACGGCGTGCTACTTCCACACCCGCGCCAGCATCAGCGCCAGAAGTCCCAGCACGACGCTAATAAGTCCCACCATCGCATACGACTGCGCAAACACACCGGTCTGGATGAAGACCTGGCACGCGATGGCGACGCAGATTGCGGCTAGCAGCAGGCAGGCGCAGCCGACGATGATCGACAGATAGCGTATCGCGGCTGCGACCGGCCTGGCGGGTGATGCGGAATCGTTCATGCAGGGTTACAACGGCGCGATTAACAGTGGGTTCCGCCACGATGCGCGCAAGACATCAATCTCGCGCGCAGCAATCGACCAACGCGCGCCAGATGCGCTGGACTTCGATTGTCTTCTCGAGTTCGAGGACGTGGTTCTCGCTTGCATGGGAAGGTGTTCCTTCGGGGCGGGGTTCGCGCGGCGCGATCCAGCGCTCGGAGATCGGATCGTACCATTTGCCGAGATTGAACACGCACGTGTCTCCTGTTTCGATCCCCCGCTGGTTGTCTGATCGCCTAGCCCTTGCGCCTGTTGCTGGTGTTCTGGGTCAAATTGCCGTGTGCGGCCTGCTCGCGAATGTTCTGCTTCTCGTCGTCGCGATGGCCCTTGGTGGTATCGACCGGGACCGGCGGTGTGCTGCCAGGACCCTTGTGGCTCTGGTTTGCTTCGGGAACAGGTCTCACTGTTGTTGTCAGCGGCCTTGTCATCAGCTCTGAGTCCGTATTGCCTTGACACGAGACAAACGCTCACGAGGCCCGCGGCGTTCCAACGTCAGGCCGAAGTGATCGGGTGGCTATTCGGATTTTCAGTGACCTATGTCACGTCGTCTTGCGCACCGCGCGACCTATGCGCAAGGCGTTGCTTACAAGGAGTGCATGACGGCCAAGGGCACGACGGGTCGTTCGCAAGGGCGACGGGGCGCGGCTCTATTGATCGACGGCAGGTTTGCGCGAGGGCAGGTCTGCGCGGCGGGTCCTGCTCCGAGCGACTCAGCGAAACCGCCGCGTCACCATCGCCAGCACGAACACTGGTTCGCTGCCATCGTACACGCCGAGCGTCCAGCTGTCGCCGGGGCGCAACGCGTGCTCGACGTCGCGGGAGAGCCGCACCGCTTCGCGCCACGCCGCCTCGTCACTGGCAAGCGTTTCGCCTGTGGTGTCGGTGTGGGGCTGTTGCCCCTCGAAGTGAAAAAAGTACCGTGGCATGTCGGGCAATGCGGCGTGCCGCGAAACGTTCCGCAGGCGCCGGCGCGGTGTTCGGTGCGATGTTGTTGTTCGAGGATGATCCGTTCGGAAAATTGCGGCGCACTTTTTCCGGATCATGAGGCTAGCCGTCGGCGGATGCCGCCTCGCCCAGCACCTCGCCAAAATGCTTCTTCACGGCGTCGTTGCAGGCGCAGGCCCTGGTGCGAAGCGCGGTCGCATCGAGGATCAGGATGGCGCCGCGGCGCGTTGCGAGAATGCGCCTTGCCTTGAACATCTGGATGACGCGGCTGGCATAGCTGCGGGAGACGCCGAGAATGCCGGCGAGCTGCTCGTGGGTGAGGGGGATCTCGGCCTCGCCGATATGCTCGTGCACGGAGACGATCCATTTGGCCGCGCGCTGCTCGATCGAATGCGCGGCGTTGCAGGACGCGGTCTGAAGCAGCTGCGCGAACTGGCAGTCGGCATAGCGCGACAGCACGTCGTGGAGTGTCGCCGACCTCTGCTGCGCCTGCTCGAGCGCGCGCTGCGGCAGCCGGACGAGCGTGCCGCCGAGCTTCACGATGATGCGCGAATAAGCGAGCGAGGGCGCGCGGCCGCCGGTAACGCCCACCGCACCTTCGCGGCCCACCAGCAGGCTTTCGACCTCGCGGTCATCCTCGACCGGCACGGCGAACGACACCAGCGCCGGGCCACAGGGAAAATGCGCCGCCGTCACCGCGTCGCCGGCGTGATGCAGGACGTGGCTCGCTGCGAGGTCGACCGGCTGGAGGTGAGGCGCGAGCAGCTCGAAATCGTGAGGGCTGAGCTGCTGAAGGAGATCGTTCTGGGGCCGGCCGGTCACTCGTTGTTTTCTCTTGCCGTTTTCTTGCCGGGAATCGGCACCGGCGAGAACCCTACGTTTCTGCGGCGGAACCGACGGTTCCAAAGTGTACACAAGGAAATTTCGGGCGTTGAAAAGTCGGCTGCGGGCCTGCGGAATTTCGGAATGCGCCGTCAACGGGCCGGATGGCGTCGGCCTCGACGTCGCGCGCTCTGTTCAGGAGTGAACACAAGGGGCGCGCGGATCGGCGTAGCGTCCTCGCCCGCGGGAGCGCCGTACCCCGTGCGCTCTGCCCGACGACCGCCGGCCCATACCTCTCGAACGCCGCCGGGCCGGCGGGTCGGAAGGCATCCTTTATCACCCGAAGCGCGCTTGCTCCGCCTGCCGGCTTTTCTCCGCGTGCGCGCGCCAGGCGTCGATCGCCTTGTTCGCGAGCATCAGTTGCCGGCGTTCGCCGCGCCTGAGCTGCGCCTCGATGGCGTCGAGAAGAACGTTTGAGGTCTCGTCCGGACGACCGAGTTCGCCGCTTCCCTCCAGAAAGCTCCAGGCGATGAAGAATGCGCTCTCGACGGTGCAGCGAATGGACATGCGCAGCCAACGCAGGCCGCCGGCCGGCGTTCCGCGCCCTTCGGCGAAGGTTGCGCGTCGCGTTTACTTCAGGGAGGTGCTGATCGAGCCGAACTTCAGCTTCAGTGTCGAGCCGAGATTGTTGACCACGGCGATGATCGCAAGCGCGATGCCGGCGGCGATCAGGCCGTACTCGATTGCGGTCGCGCCGGTTTCGTCGGCCAGGAAGCGGCGAATGGTCTGCATGGTCTCACCAGAATTCCGAAGATGGGGGTTGGCGAGGACTATAGTCCGCTGGTCGCCGGTTCCCCTATGGGGAACCACGGCTTGCGTCAATTCCGGGTTAATTGCAAAAGGGAAAGCGCGGCGACGAGACCTGCATCCCGCCGCCAAGGCTGACTTGATGTTTGCGTCAGTTCTTCAGCACGATGCGGCCGACGACCTTGCCGGCGCGAAGCTCGTCGATCCATTTCTGGACGTCGCCCATCGGCTCTTCGCGCATCGGCGTCGGCTTGACCTTGCCGGCGCGGGCGAGCGCCATCAGTTCCTGGGCTTCCGCGAGCGTGCCGACCATGAAACCTTCGACGGTGAGGCGCTTGTAGACCCATTGCACCATCGGCAGCGTGAACTGGCCGCCCATCAGGCCGGAGACCACGACCTTGCCGCCGCGCGCGGCAACCGCGACCGCAAACGCCATCGACTTCTCGTTGCCGGCGAAGTCGACGACCTCGTCGAAGCCGCCCTCGGTTTCCTTCAGGATGCGCTTGATCACATCGGGCTCGGACGGATCGTAGGCGACGGCCGCGCCGTTCTTCAGCGCGGTGTCGCGCGCGGCCGGCGAGAGATCGGCAACCGTGATCGGCTGCTTGAACATCGCCTGCGCAAACGACAGGCCCATCATGCCGACGCCGCCGAGGCCGATCAGCAGCAAATTGCGCTGGCGCGGACGTTCGACCAGGCGCTTGAGCGCGCCGTAAGCGGTGACGCCCGAGCACATCAACGTCGCGGCCTGGTTGACGGGCAGCGGATCGTAGTCGAGCAGATATTTTGCGTCGGGCACCAGCACGTGGGTGGCAAAGCCGCCGTCGATGGAGACGCCGAGGAAGCGCTGCTTGGCACAGAGGTTCTCGTCGCCATTGGCGCAGTCGCGGCACTGGCCGCAGCCGATCCACGGAAACACCGCCTTCTGACTGCCGACAAGGCCGGGTGGAACGTCAGGGCCGACTTCGTCGACCACGCCCGCGATCTCGTGGCCCAGCGTGAAGGGAAGCGTCATGCCGCGCGTGGTGTCGAGCTTCTTGCCGCCACCGAGATCGGCATAGCCGTCCTGGATGTGCAGGTCGGAATGGCAGAGGCCGCAGCGCTCGATGCGCACCAGCACCTCGCGTCCTTGCGGCTTCGGCGTGTCGACGATGGTCTCGCACAAGGGCGCATCGAACTTGACCAGGGACTGCCGACGCATCAACGCCATATTCCTTCCTCCGAAATTTATGTCCTAGCTTTCGTTCCGTATATCCGCCAATTCACGCGCCATGGCAACAAAGCCCGAAATCGGAATCGTCTCCGCGCGCCGCGTCGCATCGACGCCGGCGGCTGCCGCAAGCCGCGCGGGATCGACACCCAGCGATTTCAGGCTTTGCCGCAGCATTTTGCGGCGCTGGCCGAAGGCGCTCGCCGCGACTTGCTCGAGCATCTTGCGATCGCAAGCGAGAGGTTCTGCGCGTGGCACCAGGCGGACGACGGAGGAGGTGACCTTCGGCGGCGGCACGAAGGCGGACGGCGCAATGTCGAACAGGATCTTTGTCTCGCAGCGCCAGTTGGCGAGCACGCCGAGGCGGCCATAGGCCTCCTCGTCCTCGCGCGCGACGATGCGCTCGCCGACCTCGCGCTGGAACATCAAGACCAGCATGTCGTACCAGGGCGGCCAGGGCTCGGTGGTGAGCCAGCCGATCAGCAGCTGGGTCGCAATGTTGTAGGGCAGATTGGCGACGATCTTTGCACGTTCACCCGCGAGCAGCGGGCGCGGATCGAAGGTCATGGCATCGCCATGCACGATCTCGAGCCTATCAGGATAGCGCGCGGAAATATCCTGAAGCGCCGGGATCGCGCGTTCGTCATGCTCGATCGCGATGACGCGCTTGGCGCCGAGCGCGAGCAGCGCGCGCGTCAATCCACCGGGGCCGGGACCGATCTCGACGATGGTGGAGTCTTCCAGGGGAGTAGCCGCACGCGCGATCCGCGCGGTGAGATTGAGATCGAGCAGAAAGTTCTGACCGAGCGATTTGCGGGCTGACAGCCCGTGCTGGCGAATGACCTCGCGGAGCGGCGGGAGGTCGTCGATCCCGCTCATCAGCTGTTCGCCGCCGCCATGCGGCTGGCGAGCTTGAGCGCCGCGATCAGGCTTGCGGGATTGGCCTTAGCCGTGCCGGCGATGTCGAAGGCGGTGCCGTGATCGGGCGAAGTGCGGATGAAGGGCAGGCCGAGCGTCACGTTGACGGCATCGTCGAAGGCCACCGTCTTGATCGGGATCAGCGCCTGGTCGTGATACATGCAGACCGCGCAGTCATAGGTATTGCGCGCGGCTTCGTGGAACATGGTGTCGGCGGGCAGCGGCCCCCTGGCCTCGATGCCGTCATTGCGCAGGACTTTGAGCGCCGGCGCGATCACCGTCTGCTCCTCATGGCCGAGCGAGCCTTCTTCGCCGGCATGCGGATTGAGGCCGGAGATCGCGATCCGCGGCCTGTCGATGCCGAAGCGGGATTTCAGTTCGCCTGCGACGATACGCACGGTCGAGACGATCAGTTCGCTGGTGAGCTGGACAAGCGCATCGCGCAAGGGGACGTGGATGGTCACGGGGACCACGGCGAGCCGCGGCGACCACAGCATCATCACCGGCTGCGGCACGCGACCGCCCTCAGCTGCAAGCTCGGCGAGGAATTCGGTGTGGCCGGGATGGCGGAAGCCTGCGCGGTAGAGCACGCTCTTGGCGATCGGATTGGTGACGACGGCGCTGGCACGTCCCGCGCGCACATCGCCCACTGCCTGGCGGATCGAGGCAAGCGCGGCCGGCGCGCTCGCTTCATCGGGCTTGCCGGGCTCGGCGGTCGCGCGCTCGCCCGTTGCGACCACGGGCAGGGCCTCGGGGAAGGCGGCTGCGGCCTCGCTCGCGTTCACGGAGGCGATCCGGATATCGGCGCCGAGCGCCTTCTCAAGGGCCTTGGCGCGGCGGGCGACGAAAGCCTCGTCGCCGAGCAGATAGAAGGCGGGCAGGTTCAGCTCACGGCGCCGGAGCCAGGCGGCGATCGTGATGTCGGGGCCGATGCCGGCGGGCTCTCCCAGGGTCAGGGCAAGGGGCTTTATCGGGTGGTTGGCCATCAGCGGTTGCGATATTCGATCATCGCCGCCTTGCGGAGCTCCTCGAGGTAGGTCTTCTGCGTCTTCTCGTACTTCTCCTGATACATCTTCTCGCGGACTTCGCGCTTCTTCGGCGTGTCGATCATGGTCGGCTTGCGCGAGCACAGCACCACCATCTCGATGCCCGCCTTGGTCACCTCAGGCGCGGTCAGATGGCCGATCGGCGTATCGTCGAGCACCTTGCGCAGCGCCTCCGGCAGCTCCGCAGTGGTCTTGGTGACGCTGTCGCGGATGGTGGCGTTCGGCGTCGAGCGGAACAGCGAATTGGCCTCCTCGCAGCTTCCGACGCGCGAGCGGTAGGTCTCGGCTTCTTTCTGCCGCGTCTCCAGGAAGGCCGCAGACGAGCCGCGCGGCACGATCAGCACGATCGGTTGCATCTTGTACTCGGTGCCCTCGATCTGGAGCTTGTCGCCGGTCTGGGCCTGCACGGCCTGCGCGACGTCGCGCTCGCCGACCATCAGCTTCTCCTTGTAGCGGCCGCGCACGAGGCTGGTCCAGACCATCTCGGCCTTCATGCGGCCCTTCAGCGTCTCGGGGCGGACGCCTTTCGATTCGAGCGACTTGGTGAGCTGGTCCGGGGTGAGGCGCATGCGCTGTGCCATGCCCTCGTAGGATCCGTTGATGTCGGAGACGCCGGGATCGACGCCGTACTTCTTGCCCTCCTTCATCTTCACCCTGTCGTCGATCAGTTCGTTGATGACGTCCTGCCGGGCCGGGGCCTTCTGCGTCGTCAGCAGGTCGAGCTTGGAGCGCTGCTCGATGTCGAAATCGGTGATCGGATCGCCGTTGACCATCACGACGATGTTCTGCGCGCGCGATGGCGAGGGCAGACCGGTCAGGATCAATCCGGCACCGATGGCGAGGAGGAGGCGGAAGACAGGCAATGAGGTCGTCATGATTGTTGTCGCTCACATGTCAGCCGGGATGAGCTCGCGATCGGGAACACGCCGCCGGTACTTCAGACGCTTACTGGATGCCGGCGGAGCTGCCGCTGCCGGTCGATGTCGCCAGCGTGCGCAGGCCGATCTGGAACATGAACGCGTGGCTCAGCGTGGGCGGCGTCGAGCCCGCGGAGTAGCTATACGAAGTTACATAGTTCGCCGCCAGCACGAAGCAATCGTCGACATAGCCGGCACCGATGACATACTGATTGATCTTGTTGGCCTCGAGGTCCCAGCGCGCCGAGCCGGTCACGACCCAGTTGGCGGCGACCTTCAGCGAGCCTGACGTCAGGATGCCCGCGCGGCGGGTCAGATAGCCGAGTTCCGGCTGCGCCGCGTAATTGCCGTACATCATGCTGACCGACCAGCGATTGAAGTTGGCGCGGCCTTCCGCCTCGAAACGCTGGACGTTCCAAGTCTCCTCGTCCATGCGGGAGCGGACGCTGAACGTATAGGTGCTGTTGGGCGAGTAGGCGGCGCTCGCCACGTAATCGGAGCGCGGCTTGTCGAGGCCGGAATTGATACCGGTATTGATGGAGTCCTGGACCGCGTAGGAGTTCATGCCGAACAGCTGGTAGGACTGGCCGAACAGCACCTTGACGGCGCCGCCCCGGTCGAACTGCGTGGTGGCCTGCACGCCGACATTGGCGCGGCCGCCGCCCTCGACACGGTCGTAGCCGGAGAACTTGTCGACGTTGAACAGGTTCGAAGTGTCGAACACCATGCTCTGCGCGTCCTCGTTCGGCAGCTTGCCGGCATAGGTCTCGTTCGGGCGGATGATGATCTGCGCGATCGGCTCGATCGTGGTCGAACCCCAGGGCTGAACGTTGATGAAGGGATAGCGGTATTCGAGGCCGACGGTCGGCATCAGGCGGAACGCCTGGGTGTCGCCGGTGGCCAGGTAGTTCGACACGCCCGGCTGGTTGGAGACATCGGCGTTGATCGCGTCGGCGCGCAGGATCGCGAACGGCGTCCAGATCTCGCCGAACGGATCGGTGTAGGATTTGCGCCACTGCGCTTCCGCCGTCAGGCGGGTGTAGGTGCCGGGGAAGCCGCGCAAGAGGCACTGCGACGGCGTGCGGGCGAGCGGGTCGGCCGACGTCGTCGCGCACAGGCTGTTGGTGTTGGCGAGCGTCGTGATCGGATCAAACACGGCGTCGTTGCGGGTCAGATTGACGAAGTTCGTCTTGTAGGAGAACTCGCCGCCAAACACCGGATAATTGATCACGTTCGAGTAGTCGATCACGGGATAGACGACCGGCACCTGCTGCTGGTTGCCCGAGTAGCTCAGCCAGTACATCGTGCGCGCGTCGAAGAAGCTGCGGCTGCCGACGCCGGTCAGATAGAGCTGCGAGACCGCGTCCGTCGGCAGGCTCAGGAATGAGCCGAGCGGATCGCGATAGGCCGACAGGCGATAATCCGACATGAAATAATAGTCGGAGAGGATGACGCCGTCCCAGCCCCAGACCCATTTGTCGTTCAGCGCGAACTGGCCCTTGGTCTCGACACCGCCGCGGAACTGGCGATCACCGGGGAGGCCTGCGAACTTGTCGGGGGCGAGCTGGTCGATGCCGTAGACGCGGATCTGATAGGCGCCGTCCATCAGGCGCTGGCGGAACTCGGCCTGGAACAGCACGCCCTGCTTGGAGGTGATGCGCGGGCTGAAGGTCGCGTCCATGTCCGGCGCGATCGCCCAGTAGAACGGGACTTCGACGCCGTAGCCGAACGCGGTGTAGGAGGTGAAGCCCGGCATCAGGAAGCCGGTCTTGCGCTTCACGGTTGGGTCGGGCGTCGAGAAATAGGGCATGTAGGCGATCGGCACGCCGAAGAACTCGAGCTGTGCCGTCTCGAAATACAGCATCTTCTCCTGCTGGTCGTGGATGATGCGGGCACCCTTGACCTGCCAGAGCGGCGGCTTCTTCGGATCGTCCTTGCACGGCGCGCAGGCCGTGTAGACGCCGTTTTCGAACACGGTGTAGTTGCCGCTGGAGCGGTCGGCGCGGCTTGCCGCCATGCGGGTCTGGTCGGCAGTGTCCACGCGCAGTGAATCGACGAAACCGTCGCGGTAGTCGTCAGACAGATCCAGGATCTCGGCATAGGTGATCTTGCCGTCGGCATCCGTCATGCGGATGTTGCCTTCGGCATGGAGCCGCTTGCTCTTCTGGTCGTAGATGACCCTGTCGGCCTCGACGCTGGTGCCGTTGTAGAACAGCTGGACGTTACCGACCGCGGAGACGCGCGAATTATTGTAGTCGTAATCGACCTCGGTCGCCTGAACCAGCATCTGGTTGTCGTTGGCGACCTTCGGCGGTTTGGGGCGCGGCGGCAGCGGATTGTAGGTGAAGGCCTGGGCCGAGGCGGGGGCTACGAGGGCTGCGTCCATCAGCGCGCCAAGCGATGCCGCAGCGGCGACCGCCAGCAGCAGCCTGCGAATCGACAAGCTGCATCCGTTCGCGCGCACTACGATGCGTCGCGCCAAACGAGACACGGGTCCGCGATGGACGGCAGTCACTAACCGTCCTCCTGGTACAGCAAGGCCAAAAAGCCGGTGAGGCCGCCCACCACCACGGGCAACCACGCCGCAGCGATCGGATGCATCAACTCAGCCTTGCTCAAGTCTTCAGTCACTTTCGACAAAACGTAGAGCAGAAAGCCTGCGCCCACGCCACTCAAAACCATCTTCTGTACGCCGCCCATCCGGAAGAAGCGCAACGACACGGAGGCCGCGAGCATCACCATGGCGGCGAGCAAAAACGGCTGCGCCAACAGCTTGTGATACTGGAGTCGATAGCCGGCTGTCGCGAAGCCCGAGCTTTCGGACGAGCGGATGTAGCTCGGTAGTTGCCAAAAGGACACAGTCTCGGGTGTGGAAAAGCTGTTGCGGACCTGGGCCTCGGTCAACGTCGTCGGAATCTCCAAACTGGCCTGATCGACCGGCGCTGAATCCAGCGAGAAGCGACGCACCGACTTGAACAGCCAATGGCCCGACTCGAGCGTCGCCTCGCGTGCTTCGATCCGCTCCTTGAAGTGCTGCTCTGTGTCAAACCGGAACAGCGTCAGCCCGGTGAGGCGAACGCCCTGCTGCTCGCTGCGCGCGGCATTGATGATGGTCTGTCCGTCGCTGGTGACCTGGTTGAGCCAGAAGCCGGAGGCATCCTGAATGCCGCCGCCGGGCGCCGAGCCGAACAGCTCGGCCTCCATGCGCTTGGAGAGCTCGCGCAGATTCGCCGACATCGGATTGTAGGCGACGGTGGCGATCACACCGATCAAGAGCGCGCTGCCGAGCGCCGGCGAGATGAACTGCCAGGCCGAGATGCCGGCGGCGCGCGCGACCACGAGTTCCAGCCTGCGGGAGAGGGCGAGATAGCAGGTCATGGCGCCGATCAGCATGCAGAACGGCGTCAGCTTCTCCAGCAATTGCGGCACCCGGAACAGCGAGGTCTCGGCCACCATGATCGCGGACGCCGATGCAAGGCCGGAGGTCTTGCGCACCATCTCGATGTAGTCGACCAGCACCAGCAGCAGGAAGATGCTGGCGAACACGCCGAGTGCGGCGACCACGAAGCGGCCGGCGAAATAGCGCCCGAGTGTGTTGGTGAGCATGCTCATGCGGCGGCCGGCCGTCTGAACAGCCGCGCGATGCGTGCATTCGATCTGTTGATGGCCTCCATCAGACGGGCGGGCGGCTCGACCACGACGCCGCCGATGATCATCCACAGCCCGACGCCGATGCCACCGAGAACCATCGCGTACTGGACCAGCACCGGGCCCTGCGATTTCACCGCCATCACCGAGCAGGCGAAGCCGGCCATGCGCAGGCCGAACACCGCGATGATGGAGCCGCCGATCGAGAAATTGCGGCTCTGGCGGGTGGTGCGCGGCGCGCCGAGAAAGGCGAAGGTCAGCACGGCAAACGCGAACGGATAGATCGGCGCCAACAGGCTGTCATGCAGGGCCGAGCGGAACTGCCCGGGAATCTGCTTGTAGACCGGGTCGTCCTCGGTGGGCGAGAACAGCTCCCAGAGATAGCGCTCGCGGATGCCGAGGGTGACGTCATGGCCCTGGTTGCCGAACTTCGACATGTCGAAGCCGTAGCGGCCGAACGCCACCAGCGCGGGGTCGCGCTTGCCGGCCTCGAAACGCTGGAGGTTGCCGTCCTTCAGCACCAGGAACGAGCCGTTCTCGTTCTTCACGACCTCGCCGTGCTCGGCGACGATCGAGACGCGCTCATTGGGATCGCGGCGGTCGTCGATGAAGATGCCGGCGAGGATACCGCCAGGCAGGCGCTCGCGGATCCGGATCGTGAGGTTCTTGTCGAGCTGGGCGAAACGGCCGGGTTGGAGGATGTTGGTGAGCACGTCGGCGGTGATCTCGGCGTCCCACTGCTTGATCCGCCGCATGCCGTCGGGGGCGAGATAGGCCGCGATGAAGGCAACCAGCGCTGCCACGACGCAGGTCGCATAGAAGAACGGATAGAACAGCCGGAACGGCGAGAAGCCGGCGGCATTCATCACGATGATCTCGGAATCGGTCGCGAGCTTGTTCAGCGTGTGCGAGATCGCGATCATCAGCGCGATCGGCGAGATGATCAGGACCAGCGCCGGCACGACGAGGCTGGTGATGCCGAGGAAGGTCAGGATGGTCTGACCCTGGCTCGTCATCAGGTCGATACCGCGCAACGCCTGCGTAATCCAGATCACGCCGGTGAGGCTGACCAGGACGAGCGCAAACGACGCCAGCGTCGTGCGGAAGATATACTTATCGATCGACCCCATGCGCTACCGCACGAATCCCCACCAAGACCCCAACACAGGCCGGAAGTCTGGCCGTCCGACCAATCCCCCTGACAGGGGATCCCCAAGGTCGGCCAACCACCTCTTCCACCGGCTTACTCTCTCACTACCATCCCTTTGATCCGTCAACAAAATGGCCGCCCCGTGGCACCCTCGCCATATGGTTAATATTTCCCTCGTTGTGGCCTTGTGGCCACGGCGGTGCTTGGCATCTGCGGGGCCGGTGGCCCATAGTGGGGAAAGTCCAGTGAATCGCCGTTCAGCTCCGGCCCGTGGCCGGGACCGCCAAACGGCGAAAAGACAGATGTTTTGAAGGAGTTACTCATGTCCGATGCCATCAAGGTCGGCTTCGTCCCATTTTCATCAGCCGCCCGTGGCATCATGATCGTGTTCTGCGACGACGCTCTCAAGGTCGGTCCGGCGACGGCCAGGGCGCTGGGCGGCGCCACTGATCTGGTGAAGCGGGCGGCCTCCGCCGCCGGCTTCAAAGGTAAAAGCGGCGCGGCCCTCGACATCCTGGCACCGGAGGGGCTGAAGGCCACCCGCCTGGTCGTGATCGGCGCCGGCAAGGCGGCGAGCCTGAAGGCGAACGACTTCCTCAAATTCGGCGGCGTGGCGGCGAGCAAGCTCTCCGCCGGGGCCGCCGCGATGACCATCATGGCGGAACTGCCTGATGGCGCCATGACCAGCGAGCAGGCGGTCGCGATCGCCTCGGGCGTCCGGCTGCGGGTCTACAAGTTCGACCGCTACAAGACGAAAAAGAAGGACGGTGAGGAGGGCGCCTCGCGCGCCGACGTTTCGCTTGCGGTTGGCGACGCCGCTGCCGCCAAGAAGGCGTTCGTCTCGGCCGGCGCGATCGTCGATGGCGTGATCATCGCGCGCGATCTCGTCAACGAGCCGCCGAACGTGCTGTTCCCCGAGGAGTTCGCACGCCGCGCCAGTCAGCTCCGCAAGCTCGGCGTCAAGGTCGAAGTGCTCGACGTCAAGGCGATGGACAAGCTCGGCATGGGCGCGCTGCTCGGCGTCGGCCAGGGCTCGGTGCGGCCGAGCCGCACCGTGATCATGCGATGGGACGGCGGCAAGAAGGGCGAGGCGCCGGTCGCCTTCGTCGGCAAGGGCGTCTGCTTCGACACCGGAGGCATTTCGATCAAGCCGGCCGGCAGCATGGAGGACATGAAGGGCGACATGGGGGGAGCTGCCTGCGTCGTCGGCCTGATGCACGCGCTTGCCGCGCGCAAGGCCAAGGCCAATGTGGTCGGCGCCATCGGCCTCGTCGAGAACATGCCCGACGGCAATGCGCAGCGGCCGGGCGACATCGTCACCTCGATGTCGGGCCAGACCATCGAGATCATCAACACCGATGCCGAAGGCCGCCTCGTGCTGGCCGACGTGCTTTGGTATGTCGCGAAAAAGACCAAGCCGAAATTCATGGTGGATCTGGCGACGCTGACCGGCGCGATCATGGTTGCGCTCGGCACCGACCATGCCGGCATGTTCTCCAACAACGACGAACTTGCCGACCGGCTGCTCGCGGCCGGCATCGAGAGCGGGGAGAAGGTCTGGCGCATGCCGCTCGGCCCCGAATACGACAAGCTGATCGATTCCCAATTCGCCGACATGAAGAACACCGGCGGCCGCCACGGCGGCTCGATCACCGCCGCGCAGTTCCTGCAGCGCTTCGTCGACGGCACGCCCTGGGCCCATCTCGACATCGCCGGCACCGCCATGGGCGCGCCGAAGACCGAAATCAACCAGAGCTGGGCAAGCGGCTATGGCGTCCGTTTGCTCGACCGCCTGGTGGCCGACCATTACGAGCGCAAATGACTGAGGTCCTGTTCTACCATCTGCAAAACATGACGGTGGAGAACGTGTTGCCACCGCTTCTCGAGAAATCGCTCGAGCGCGGCTGGCGCGTCGTGGTGCAGTCGACGTCGGAGGAGCGCGCCGACGCGCTCGACGCGCATCTGTGGACCTATCGCGACGATTCCTTCCTGCCGCATGCGACATGGCGGGTGAACGATGCCGCCGAACAGCCGATCGTGCTGGCGATCGAGGAGGGCAATCCCAACGGCGCCAATGTCCGCTTCCTGGTCGACAGCGCCGCGCTGCCGCAGGACGCGCAGGGCTATGAGCGCATGGTGCTGCTGTTCAACGGCGACGATCCGGACGCGCTGGCCTTGGCCCGAAGCGCCTGGACCGATTGCAAGGCGCGGGGATTTGATGTCACCTATTGGCAGGCCGACGAACGGGGCCGTTGGCAGAAGCGGAATTAGCGGTCTTTCGCAATTAATGATAATTTGCACTTTTCGGGCGATGATGGCTTTGGCCACCTTCGTGCCGCAAAGTGATGTTGGGACAAGCGCTTAGGGCCGATCCTTCACGCGGGGAATTTAGTTTATCGTGCGACATCAAAAGCTTCCCAGCTCGCTCATAGTTGTGTTGGCTGCCGTAGCACCGCTGGTCGCGGGCTGCTCGGGCGGGGCCGATCTGCTGTCCAAGGATACCCAATGGTTCAACACGCCGAGCCGCCTGTTCATCAAAAGCATCTCGATCGAATCGCCGCCGTTGACACCCGACAAGCCCGTGACGGCCGAGGATCTGGTCAGTGCCGACGGCGCCTGTCCCGGCATGACGCCGCCCCCCGGGCCGGCTGACGCCAATGCCTCGACGACGGCGCCGGCCCCCATGGGCGGCACGGTCGCGCTCGGCCACACCGAATGCGACGTGGTGCGCGGCGTCGGCGCCCCCTCGACCGTCAACATCTCCGGCGATGCCGCTGGCCGCCGCGTCGCCGTGGTCACCTGGACCACCGGTCCGCGCGCCGGCATCTACACCTTCACGTCGGGCCGCCTGTCCTCGATCGAAGGCACACCGGAAGCGCCGGTCGTGCCGAAGGCGACCAAGCCGAAGGCTAAGAAGAAGTCGGCGACGTAACACTTTCGTCTTGTCCGCCTTCCGCTCTCGAAGGCTGGTTGCGACTGTTCAACACGATCAGCCGCTCGTGCCGGTACGGATTATCACGCGGCTTTGCGGCCTTTGATTGCGGTGGCTGAGGCATGGACCGTGATCTCACCGGACGCGCTGGCCGGCAGTCGCGCCTGCAGTCGGCGTTTGAGCTCCGCGGCAAATTCTGCGGCCCCGGACATTTCCGATTGAAACGCAGCCATCATCTATCGAACGTTGCGCTTGAACGGTTACACTGACGGCATTCAAGCGGTTGGGGTTGGGGTTGGGGTTGGGGTGGGGGTTGGGGCATGCGGCGGCGCGAATTCATTGCAGGTTTGACAGCGGCGGCTGTGCCGTCGGGAGTACGCGGGCAGCAAGTCAAACAAGCCCGCCGCGCGGGCGTGCTTGTCGGCCTTGCGGCGAATATCGACGTGCCGGTCGCGCGCGCCTTCCTCAGGCCGTTCCGCGAAGCCATGACGCGGGCCGGCTGGATCGAGGACGGCAATGTTCGCATCGACTATCGCTTCGGCGGTGCGCTATCCGATCTGGCCAATACGCGCGCCTCCGCTGCGGAGCTTGTCGCGCTCGCGCCTGAGGTCATCTATGCCCAAGGCCTGCCGGCGACGCTCGCGCTGCGCCAGCAGACCACGACGATTCCCATCGTGTTCACACAGGTGATCGATCCGGTCGGCTTCAAGCTTGCCGACAGCCTCGGACATCCCGGCGGCAACGTGACGGGCTTTGTCACCTGGGATTTCGCGATCGGCGGCAAATGGATGGAGCTGCTGCGCGAGCTTGATCCGAAGCTCGCCCGCGTTGCCATCCTCTTCAATCCGGATACCGCACCCTATGCGCCAGGTCTCGTCGCCGCGGCGAGGGATGCTGCATCGGGAATTGAGGTGGTCGAGATGAGGACGCACAATGACGGCGAGACCGAAGCTCACCTGGAGGTGCTCGGCCGCACGCAGAACAGCAGCCTGCTCGTCATTCCCGAGCCGTTCACCAATGGGCATCGCGACCATATCGTCGCCCAATGCGCCCGCTTTCGCGTGCCCGCGCTGAATTCCGTGCTGGGCGCCGTCGATGGCGGCGCGCTGATGTCTTACACGTTCGTCTGGGATGAACTCGTCAGTGCACCCGTCGACTACATCGATCGCATTCTCAAAGGGGCCTCGCCGCGCGATCTGCCGATCCAGGCGCCCCGCCGTTATGAGCTGGTCGTCAATTTGAAGACGGCCAAGGCGCTAGGCGTCGATGTGCCGCCCGTGCTGCTTGCTCGCGCCGATCGCGTGATCGAGTAGCCAGACTACCCCGCCGCCTCGTCGAACTGCGTGCTCGCCTCGAGCCATTGCTCCTCCGCCCGCGCCAGTGCGTCGGCGGCGTTCGCCCGTGCCTTCGACAGTTGCGCTGCCTGCTTGGGATCGCGTGTAAAGATGTCGGGTAGCGAAAGCGCCGTGTCGATCTTTGCGATGATCTCGCCGACGCGGGCGATCTCGGACTCGGCTTCCGCAATGCGCTTCTTCAGCGGACCGCGATTGTCCGATTTCGGGCGCTGCGGTTTTTCGCTGGCGGCGCTACGCTCGCGCGGGGCGGGTTCCCCGTTGCGCGACGACAGCACCAGACGGCGGTATTCGTCGAGGTCGCCGTCGTAGTTGGTCACGGTGCGGTCGGCAACGATCCAGAGTTGATCGGCGCAGGACTCGATCAGATAGCGGTCGTGCGAAACCATGATGACGGCGCCGGGGAATTCGTTGATGGCTTCGGCAAGTGCTGCGCGGCTGTCGATGTCGAGATGGTTGGTCGGCTCGTCCAGGATGATCATGTTGGGGCCGAAGAAGGTCGCCAGTCCCAGCAAGAGCCGCGCCTTCTCGCCGCCCGATAGTTTTCCGACCTTGGTATCGGCCGCCTTGCCGGAGAAGCCGATCGCACCGGCGCGTGCGCGCACTTTTGCTTCGGGCGCTTCGCCCATCAGCTTGCGGACGTGATCGTAGGTCGAGGCATCCTCGTTCAGCTCGTCGAGCTGATGCTGCGCGAAATAGGCGATCGACAGCTTGTCGGCGCGCGTGACCTTGCCGGAAAACGGCGCGAGGCGGCCCGCGAGCAGTTTCACCAGCGTCGACTTGCCGTTGCCGTTGGAGCCAAGGAGCGCGATGCGGTCGTCATTGTCGACGCGCAGGGTGACGCGGTTGAGCACGGGCGTGTTCGGATCGTAGCCGACCACGACGTTGTCGGCGGCGATGATCGGCGGCGACAGGATTTTCTCCGGCGCAGGAAAGCTGATCTCGCGCACGTCCTGGGTGACCAGCGCCGTGATCGGCTTCAGCCGTTCCAGCATTTTCACGCGAGACTGCGCCTGGCGCGCCTTGGAGGCCTTGGCCTTGAAGCGATCGACGAAAGCTTGCAGCCGGGCGCGTTCAGACTCCTGACGCTTGACCGCTTTGGCATCGAGCATCTCGCGCATGGCGCGCTGCTCCTCGAACGAGGAGTAGGTGCCCTTGTAGAGCGTGAGCTTGCTCCGATCCAGATGCAGGATCTGGTCGACCGAGCTTTCGAGCAGGTCGCGGTCATGGCTGATCACGATCACCGTGCGCGGATAATGCGCAAGGTGATCCTCCAGCCACAGCGTGCCTTCGAGATCGAGATAGTTGGTGGGCTCGTCGAGCAGCAGCAGGTCCGGCGCCGCGAACAGCGTCGCGGCGAGCGCAACGCGCATACGCCAGCCGCCCGAGAATTCGGCGCAGGGACGCAGCTGATCGGTGGCGGAGAAGCCTAGGCCGGACAGGATCGCGGCGGCGCGCGAGGGCGCCGAATGCGCGTCGATGTCGACCAGCCGGGTCTGTATTTCTGCGATCCGGTGGGCATCAGTCGCGGTCTCGGCCTCGGAGAGCAGCGCGTCGCGCTCCAGGTCGGCCTTGAGCACGACCGAGATCAGGCTTTCGGGGCCGTTCGGGGCTTCCTGCGCCAGGCTGCCGACGCGCCAGCGCGGCGGCAGGGTCACCGTGCCGTGTTCGGCCGCGACCTCGCCTCGGATCACCTTGAACAGGGTTGATTTGCCGGTGCCGTTGCGCCCGACCATGCCGACGCGCGATCCGGGCGTGATCTGCACGGAACTCTGGTCAATCAGAAGGCGTCCGGCGAGGCGGATGGAGAGGTCGGTGATGGATAGCATGCGGCCTTGTCACCGCAGGCGCGATCAAACGCAACCCGATTTTTCGTCAGTGCGGGTCGCGCTCGCGTTGCTTCAGCTCGTCAAGGAGATGCTCCAGATGCGTCGGGAGCCGGGGTTCGGGGCGAAGGCTCTGCTGGAGCCGTTCGCCCACGGCATCGCAAATCGAGCGGCTGGTGCGCCGGTCGATCTGCTCGCTGTCATTGGCAGAAAGGCCAGCCATGATGGGGTTCCGTGTTTCGAAGTGAAGACACGGTACCAAGTCCTTGGCCCCCAAAATGGTTTCGCGGAGGGTGGGGGATACCCGGATTCTAGTGAAACTTGTATGAATTCGTCGCGTCCGCCCAAATACGAAGCCCCGGCGCAGGGGGAAACGCCGGGGCTTCACTTGGAAGGTACCCTGGGGGAAGGTACCTCTGGAAGGTATTTGGAAAGGTGCTGTCGGGCTCAGTAGCAGCGGTTGATCATCCGCCAGCGGGGTCCCCAGGGGGTCGGGACCAGCCGGCGCACATAGCAGCCGCCATAGCCGTAGGAGACGACGGGGCCGCGGGCATAAAAGCGCGGGCCGCCCCAGCCGCCGTGGTGGCCCCAGCCACCGCCATGCCAGCCACCGCCGCCGCCACCGTGCCAGTGTGCGGAGGCAGAGGTCGGTGCCAGCGCGGCACCCAGCGCGACCGCAGCGACAGCGGCAAGCGAAAGTTTCCTCAACATGGTGATCTCCTCAAAACTGCCGGCGCGGGGCTATCGCGTCGATGCAAAGGCCGCCGAAACGGTCCGCCTTATCATTTGGCTTCGGTTTCGATAGGTCCGACCTTACGCCGGCGAAGCTGAACCGGACCCTGACGGAGGTTTCAGATTGGGTTCATCTGAGTGAAATTGTTGTAATCCATGCTGGATTCCCCGACCGGCCGCCTGCGGCGAAGCGTCTGTGAGTGCCGTTCCGGCCGTCGCTTGCCGTTCGGCGGCGGCGCCGATATAAGCCCCGCAACTCGTAACAACCGCTTTTCTTCTCAAGGACAAGATTATGGCCATCGAACGCACTTTCTCGATCATCAAGCCCGACGCGACCGCCCGTAACCTGACCGGCGCGGTGAACGCCGTGATCGAGAAGGCGGGCCTGCGCATTGTCGCGCAGAAGCGCATCCGCATGACCAAGGAACAGGCCGAGACCTTCTATGCCGTCCACAAGGCCCGCCCGTTCTTCGGCGAGCTCGTCGAGTTCATGACCTCGGGCCCCGTGGTCGTCCAGGTGCTGGAAGGCGAGGGCGCCGTCGCCAAGTACCGCGACACGATGGGCGCGACCGATCCGTCGAAGGCGGCCGACGGCACCATCCGCAAGCTCTACGCAAAGTCGATCGGCGAGAATTCCGCTCACGGCTCGGACGCAACGGAGACCGCCGCGATCGAGATCGCGCAGTTCTTTGCGGGTAACGAGATCGTCGGCTAGCTGATCAGCCGGACTAAAGCGCGATGAATGTCATCGCGCTTTGGTTTATTGCTTGAGCATGATCTTTTCGGAAAACCGCTTCACACTTTTCCGGATCATGCTTTGATTTCGACGGGGCGAAAGGACGTATGGTGAACTGGCTCTGGCAGGTCTTCGATCCCGCTACGATCGGGGCATTCTTCACCCAGTTCCGCAACGAGATGGCCGAACCGACCTTCTGGATTGCGGTCGGCAAGATCATCTGGATCAACGTCCTTCTCTCTGGCGACAACGCGTTGGTGATTGCGCTGGCCTGCCGCGGCCTCAAGCCGCGGCACCGGCTGTGGGGCATGATCCTGGGCGCCGGTGCGGCGGTGCTGCTGCGAATTATCTTCACGGGCATCGTCGCGAGCCTGATGGAGCTGCCGTATCTCAAGCTTGTCGGTGGTCTCGCGCTGATCGTGATCGCGGCCAAGTTGCTGGTGCCGGAACAGGAGGACGAGGACGGCGTCGAGTCCGCCTCCCATCTGTGGCAGGCGGTGCAGATCGTCGTCGTCGCCGACATCGTCATGAGCCTGGACAACGTCATCGCGGTTGCGGCTGCGGCCAATGGCAGCGTACCGCTGCTGGTGCTCGGCCTCGCCATCAGCGTTCCCCTGATCGTCGCCGGTGCGGCGCTGATCATGGCTGTGCTGACAAAGCTGCCGGTCCTTGTATGGGCTGGTGCGGCGCTGCTCGGCTGGATCGCGGGCGAGGTGATCGCGACCGATCCCGCCATCGCGCCGAAGCTGCACACGCTGTTCGACGGCCCTTTCGGCGTCTCGCTGGACGGCATGCTCGGCGCCTTGCGCATCCCGCCGCAGTTCGGTCATGGCGGCGGAGGCGGCGAATATCTCTGCGCAGCCCTCGGCGTCGTCGTCGTGCTGGCGGTCGGCTCGATCTGGCGTCGGCGCAGCCTCAGCAAGGCCGCGATCGAATCCTCCGAGCGCCACGCCAAGGCGTCTGCAGAGTAAGACTTCGGCGAAGTAATTTTTAGCGGCGCACGATCGAGCCGGCACGGCTGACCAGACGTGCGAGCTGCTTGAAGCGGCTGCCGACGCGGTCGGCGACGAGGTCGCCGAGCCGGTGCTCGAACACCAGCATCAGATTGCGGGCCTGGCTGCGGAAATGCGTGGCTGGCAGCACGCCCGGCCGCGCTGCCGAAATCAGATGGGCGACGCGGAATGCGGCGCCCAGCAGGCGGGCGCGTTCGAGCTGGGCCGGCGTCAGCAGCTCCTGCATCGTGACCGGCGGCTGGTTTTCTTCGCTCAGGCCCGCATAGCGATAGAACACGGACAGGCCGACAAAGGCACGCTCGGTGTGGGTGATCGCGCCGAAATTGCCGTTGACGACGAGGCTCAGCGTCTGCTCGCCGCGGTGATCGGGATGGACGCGCCAGCCGATGTCGGAGAGCAAGCACGCGGCGTGGCGCAGCCGGCGGTCCTCGGCGGTCTCGCGCAGCTTCACGACGCGGGCGAGGCGGTCGGTCCAGGCGATCAGCTCGCGGGCATGCTTGGCCGAGCGCGACAGCAACTGGTTCAGCTCCTCGGCCGCGCAGAACAGCCCGTCCTTGTTGCGCTCGGATTCCGATAGCTTCTCATGCAACAGGCCTTCGCGCACGCCGAAGGTCGAGAACACAATGGTCTTCGGCTTCGCGACCCGGATAATGTGCTCGAGCACCAGCGCCGCATAGGTGAGGAGCGGGCGGCGCGCGTCGGCGACGATTTCGATGTCGGCGAGCATGTCGACGGCCGCAAGCCGGCGCAGGCGACGCGAAAAGTCGAGCGCTTCGGCGGCCGAAATCGAATAGCCGTGCATCACCTGGAGCGGATAGCCGCTCTGGATGATGTGGATGCGCGCCAGCGCGCGCCAAGTGCCGCCGACGGCGTAGAAGGTGCGGCCGCGCCCCGCGGTGAGCAGCTGGACCTCGTCGACCTCCTCGCGCACGATGCGGTCGGCGCGCTTGAGCGATTTGTGCGCGAGGTCCTGGAGCGCGAGGCCGCCGAGCGGCAGCGTCACGCCGCTGCGCACGGTGTTCTTGCGTACGTCGATCAGTTCGAGCGAGCCACCGCCGAGGTCGCCGACGATGCCGTCGGGTTGGTGGATGCCTGAGATCACGCCGAGCGCCGACAGCCGCGCCTCGCGCGGGCCCGACAGGATCTCGATCTTCACGGCGCAGATGCGCTCGGCCTTGGCGATGAAGTCGGGGCCGTTGGATGCGTCGCGGCAGGCCGCAGTCGCGATTGCGAACACACGCCCGACCTGCATAACCCGGCACAGCGCGCGAAAACGCCTGAGCGAGGTCAGCGCCTTGTCGACGGCGTCGGGCGCGAGCAGGCCCGTGCTCTGCACCTCGCGCCCGAGGCCGCACAGCGTCTTCTCGTTGAAGATCGGAATGAGGCTCCGCGTCAGTCCCTCGTAAACGACGAGACGGACCGAGTTGGAGCCGATGTCGATGACCGCGACGCTGGAGCCGCGCTTGCGCGGCCGCGTCACGTCAGAAATCCCGGGTCAGGATTGATGACGTTCATTCCGGCGCGTGAGACGACGCGGCGAGGATTCCTTGAGCGACTTTCCACGGCCAGACAGACTCGGATTTGTCATGAAGTAGTTGTGGACGTTGAAAGGCTCCTCGCCTTTCGCGGTCTTCATACGCGTTGAGGACCCGTCCGGCAACAATTGCCAGCTCTGCTCATTGTCCTTCAGGTTCGCGACCATGATCTGTTCGAGAACCTGCTGATGCACCGTGGGATTTTGCAGCGGACACAGCACCTCGACGCGGCGGTCGAGGTTGCGCGGCATCATGTCGGCCGAGGAGATATACACAGCCGCTTTCGCGCTCGGCAGGCCCTGGCCCATGCCGAAGCAGTAGATTCGGCCGTGTTCCAGAAAGCGGCCGATGATCGACTTGACGCGGATGTTCTCCGACAGGCCGGGAATGCCGGGCCGGAGGCAGCAGATGCCGCGCACTACGAGCTCGACCTGCACGCCGGCCTGCGAGGCCTCGTAAAGCGCGTCGATGATATCAGGGTCGACCAGCGCGTTCATCTTCATCCAGACCGCGCCGGTGCGGCCGTGCCGCGCATGCGCGGTCTCGCCCTGGATGTGCTCGATGATGCGCTTGCGCAACGTCAGCGGCGACACCGCCATCTTTTCCAGATCGCTCGGCGCGGCATAGCCGGTAATGAAGTTGAACACGCGCGCAGCGTCGCGGCCGATGGTCGGATCCGAGGTGAAGTAGGAGAGGTCGGTGTAGATGCGTGCGGTGACCGGATGATAATTGCCGGTGCCGGTGTGGACGTAGGTCGTGAGGCTGCCGCCTTCACGGCGCACCACCATCGAGAGTTTTGCATGCGTCTTCAGCTCGAGGAAGCCGTAGACGACCTGCACGCCGGCGCGCTCCAGGTCGCGCGCCCAACGGATGTTGGCCTCCTCGTCGAAGCGCGCCTTCAGCTCGATCAGCGCGGTGACGGATTTGCCGGCTTCGGCGGCTTCCACGAGCGCGCGCACGATCGGCGAGTTGCTGGAGGTGCGGTAGAGCGTCTGCTTGATCGCGACGACGTCGGGGTCGCGCGTTGCCTGCTGGAGGAACTGCACCACCACGTCGAAGGACTCATAGGGGTGATGGACGACAAGATCTTTCTGCCGGATCGCAGCGAAGATGTCGCCGCCTTGCTCGCGCACGCGCTCGGGATGGCGCGGTACGTAAGGGGTGAATTCGAGGTCGGGCCGGTCGAGGCGGGTGAGTTGCGAGAGCTCGTTCATGGCGAGCACGCCGTCGACCAGGAACACCTCGTCGTCGGCGGTCGACAGCGCGTGCTGCACGAAGCTGCGCAGCTGCTCCGGCATCTTGGCGTCGATCTCGAGCCGGATCACCGAGCCGCGGCGGCGGCGCTTCAGCGCAGTCTCGAACAGGCGGACGAGATCTTCGGCCTCTTCCTCGATTTCGAGCTCGGAGTCGCGGATGACGCGGAAGGCGCCCTGGCCGTGGAGATTGTAGCCGGGAAACAGGCGGCTGATGAACAGGCCGGTCGCCTGTTCCAGCGAGATCAGCCGGACGACCTTGCCCTCGGTCGGCAACCGGATGAAGCGGTCGATCTTGCCGGGCATGCGGATCAGCGCGTTCATCTGCTTGCCGTCGGCGGCACGCGTGAGCTGGAGCGCGATGGTGAAGCCGAGGCTCGGGATGAACGGGAACGGGTGGGCGGGATCGATCGCCAGCGGCGTCAGCAGCGGGAACACGTTGTTGAGGAAGTAGTCCTCGATCCAGGTTCGCTCCGCCTTGGTGACGTCCTTGCCGTCGACCAGCGCGATGCCGACGCCGGCGAGCGTGCCGCGCAGGTCGGCCCAGATCGCCTGCTGGTCGGAGGCAAGCTCCGAGACGGTGTGGTTGATCAGGATGAGCTGCTCGGATGGCGTCAGGCCATCGGGACTGCGCTCGGCAATGCCCTCGCGCACCTGGGCCTTGATGCCGGCGACGCGGACCATGAAGAACTCGTCGAGGTTATTCGCGGAAATCGACAGGAATCGCACCCGCTCCAGCACGGGATGGTTGGGATTGACCGATTCCTCCAGGACGCGGCGGTTGAAATGCAGCCAGGACAGCTCGCGATTGATGAATCGCTCCGGGCTCGAAGCGATCGCCGGCAGGCCCTCGGTCTCCGTGGCTTTTTCTTTAGTTTCAACAGCTTGCACGGAGTCCATGAGAAGTCGATCCATCCAGTTCGCCCCAATTGCGGCTTACGCGCAAAATCGGCGGGAGCATGTGTTAGTGCGATGACGTTTCGATGACATTGATGTTCCGCTGGCGCGCCGCGTCAAGCGGCCTTGCGAAAGCGTCCCGGTCAGGCGTCCCGGAGCAGCTCGGCGGCCAGCGCCCTTGTGACGGGGCGGCCGAGGCGCAGGGCCTCGCTGTCGAGCAATTCCACAGCCTGCCGGGCGGCTGCCGAGGACCGCTCCAGGCGGGTGGCGAGATAGCTGACCACGGTCTCGTCGACGCTGAGCTGGCGGTCGGCGCAGAATTTGACAATCAGGCCCCGGAGCAGCTGGTCGTCGGGCTGCTGAAGCAAGACCACGGGCAAGGCTCGAAGACGCGAGCGCAGATCGCGCAGGTCGATGTCGAGCGCGGCTGGAATTTCACGACCCGTGAACAGCAGGTAGGCGCCGTCCTCGCGCGCGAGGTTCATCAGGTGGAACAGGGCCCGCTCGTCGAACTCCTTCGCCCTGAGATCCTCGACCACCAGTGCGCCGGTCGCGAGCGCACCCGGGACTGCTTCGGCAGTCAGCCCATTGGCCGCAGTCGAGCGGGCGCCGGCCTCGTCGGCCCAGATCGCGGCGAGATGGCTCTTGCCGCTGCCTTCGGGCCCGGCCAGCCACATGATCCGGTTCGGCCATTCCGGCCACGCGTCGACGAGGGCAAGACCGGCGGCATTGGCAGGGCCTTCGAGGAAATTGTCCCGGCTGAGGCTCTCCGCATGCGGAAGCGAGAACGCCAATTGTCGGGGATGAACGCGGCCTGCCACGGCTTGCTTTGCTCCGTGCCGGCGAGCCGGCTTGGTTTGAAGAGACTCGACTTCATCGAGCGGGAGTTGGCCTTTTGCGGGGCCGCATCCCGGCTCATTTGGCGTCAATCGTGCTCATGTGACGCAGCCACTCGACGAGATAGAGCGAGACGGACGAGAGCGTGAAGACCGTAACCAGGCCCATCAGGATTATATCATAGGGACCGGCCTTGAAGCCGAAGGCAAGCGCGGCCAGCACCAACGCAGCGTAGGCGACCTGGGCCGCTGTGTTTAGCTTGGATACTTTCGACGGTTTCATCTCGACGGGCTTGTCGAACAGCCAGGATACGATCACCGCGGTGACGATCATGATGTCGCGCGACACCACCAGGATCACGATCCAGCGCGGGATATCGCCCCAGATGCCGAGCGCGAGGTAGATCGACACCAGCAGCGCCTTGTCGGCCAGCGGGTCGAGCAGGGCGCCGAGCTCGCTCGTCATGTTGAACCGCTTGGCCAGGAAGCCGTCGACGGCGTCGCTGATGCCGGCGATCAGGAAGAGGGCGAACGCCACCTCCATTTGGCTCGACACGATGGCCCAGACGATGATCGGGACCAGCAGGATGCGGCCCAGGGTAATGATATTCGGAATACTCACGCGGCGCTTCCCGGCACCCGGCCTGACCTCGAATCCGGCCCCTTCGGAGGCTGAACCGGTTGATATCTACATAGTATAGGGCGGGGCGCCATGCGAGCCATTGCGCGTCCCCGGAATTCGACGTAACCAGCCGCAAACCCACTGGAAATCGGGCATGACCGACCGCAAAAACGGCCTCACTTACGCCGATTCAGGCGTCGATATCGACGCGGGCAACCGCCTTGTCGACCTGATCAAGCCGATGGTGCGCGCCACCGCGCGCCCCGGCGCCGACGCCGAGATCGGCGGCTTTGGCGGCCTGTTCGACCTCAAGGCGGCCGGTTTCAAGGACCCCATCCTGGTCGCCGCCACCGACGGCGTCGGAACCAAGCTCAAGATCGCGATCGAGACCGGCCTGCATGGCGGGATCGGCATCGACCTCGTCGCCATGAGTGTCAACGACCTCGTGGTGCAGGGCGCCGAGCCGCTGTTCTTCCTGGACTATTTCGCTTGTGGCAAGCTCGACCCGGAGGCCACGGCTTCGATCGTCGCCGGTGTCGCCGAAGGCTGCCGGGAATCCGGCTGCGCCCTGATCGGCGGCGAGACCGCCGAAATGCCCGGCCTCTACAAGGACGGCGATTACGACCTCGGCGGCTTCGCTGTGGGCGCCGCGGAACGGGGCACGCTGTTGCCGCGCAAGGACATCGCCGCGGGCGACGCCGTGATCGGCCTCGCCTCGTCCGGCGTGCATTCCAACGGCTTCTCGCTGGTGCGCAAGATCGTCGAGCAATCCGGCCTCGGTTTCGAGGCGCAGGCGCCGTTCGCCCCCGTGATGACCCTTGGCGGCGCGTTGCTGACGCCAACCAAGCTCTACGTCAAATCCTGTCTGCGTGCGATCCGGGAGACCGGCGCGGTGAAGGGGCTCGCCCACATCACCGGCGGCGGGTTTACCGACAACATTCCGCGCGTGCTGCCGCCGCATCTCGGCGTCGGCATCGACCTCGCGCGTCTGCCGGTGCTGCCGGTGTTCAAATGGCTGGCGGCGCAGGCAGGCATTGCCGAACTCGAAATGCTGCGCACCTTCAACTGCGGCATCGGCATGATTGCGATCGTCGAGCCGGACAAGGTCGACGAGGTCGTGCGGGTCTTCACCGAAGCGGGCGAGACCGTGGCGCAGCTCGGCACCGTGATCCCGGCCGAGGGCGAGCATCGCGTCGTCTATAACGGCCATCTCGATCTGGCACTGTGATGAAGCGCCGCGTCGCCATCCTGATTTCCGGCCGCGGTTCCAACATGTCCGCGCTGATCAGGGCCGCCAGCGCTGCGGATTTTCCGGCGGAGATCTCGCTCGTCATTTCGAACAAGGCCGATGCGCTTGGGCTCGAACGGGCCAGGGCGAGCGGCGTGAACACGCTCGTGATCGAGAGCAAGCCGTTCGGCAAGGACCGCGCCGGCTTCGAGAAAGTGCTCCAGGCAGCGCTCGACCAGCATGGCATCGAGCTGATTTGCCTCGGCGGCTTCATGCGGCTGTTCACGGCGGAGTTCACCAAGGCCTGGTACGGGCGGATGCTGAACATCCATCCCTCGCTGCTGCCGTCGTTCCCCGGCCTCGACCCGCATGGCCAGGCTTTGCGCGCCGGTGTCAAACTGTCTGGCGCGACGGTGCACTTCGTGATCCCGGAGACCGATGCCGGTCCGATCGTGATGCAGGGCGCGGTGCCTGTCGGCGACAACGACACGGGGGAGACGTTGTCGGAGCGCATCCTTGAAGTCGAGCACCGCATCTATCCCGAAGCGCTGCGGCTGCTCGCGACCGGCAAGGTCCGGATTGAGGGTGATGTCTGCAAGACGGCGGGAAGCGGGCCGTCGGAGAATTTTCTGATTGCGCCGATGGCGAACTGAAGCGCCGCCCAAAACAAAATCCCCCGGCAGAGCCGGGGGCAAGGTCACGATCTCTCGTGCGTAGCTTTGAGAGAAATCAGGAGACCTTGAGGTTCTCCGCGGATGCTTTGCCGCGGTTCTCCACGAGGTCGTATTCGACCGCCTGGTTTTCATTGAGGGTCGAAAGTCCGGCGCGCTCGACGGCGGAGATGTGGACGAATACGTCCTTATCGCTGCCGTTCGGCTTGATGAACCCATAGCCCTTGGTCGGGTTGAACCATTTGACGGTGCCCTTTTGCGACATCCTCAGTCTCCTCCGCTAGATACAAAAACGACGCGGCCGCTTTTCGCGCGCCACGCCACAAACGGGCTTCCGGAAGTCTGTTCGAGTCTCATCGTCGCGAAACGCACAGCCGAGCGGCCAATTCCGATTGTGTCCAATATTGCAACATGAAAATCGCGCGTTAGCAAGCCGCACGCGGATTTCAAGACCGGGGCGGGTGTTGCCGCCTGCAATTTGCGACCTGTGGCATCGGAACCACAATCGAGGGCAATAGCCTCGGCCATGGCGCGCCAACCGTTGACCCTCCGTGGCAGTTCGGCACAAATCGCCGCATGCGCCGCAGATCGTGTTGCATTTTTGCGCGCCGCCACTTTGCTTTGGGATTCATCGTCATGCGCTGCGCCTCGCGGTCCTCCGGGACACGGCAGACGATCGGGCCGGACCGCGTCCGCCGGATCGCGGCTGCAATCGCGTTTGCGCTCGTCGTGATGCTGTCGGCGACATCAAGCTTCGCGCAAAGTCCGACGCCCACGCCGACCCCGACGCCGACCGCATCACCGACCCCAGTCCCGACGCCCACCTCGACCAATTACGACCAATCGGCCGGCAACACCGCGCTCAATCTCGGCTCAAATTTCCTGGAGCGGCTCGGAAATCAGGCCTCCGGCGGCGTCAACCGGGCGTTCCGTACCAATCCCGGCGGCGGCGGAGCATCGGCCAGCACGGAAGATCCGCGCTACCGCACCTGGTTCGAGGGCTACGGCATTTCGGTGCGGACCGATGCGCAGGGCGATTTCGTCGGCGACAAGCGCAAGACGGTAGGCGGCGTCGCCGGTTTCGGCGCGCGGGTCGCGCCCGGCGTCAATCTCGGCTTCTCGGTCGACCAGAGCCACACCGACATCGACGTGCCGTTGGCGCTCCAGTCGGCGACACTCGACCTGACGCAAATCGGCTTCAACGGCTCGGTCGACAAGGGTCCATGGACCTGGGCGTTCGCGGTGGTCCACGGTTTTGGAAAAGTCCATTCCAGCCGGGATACCGGCTTTGGCCTTGCCACCGCGGGCTATCGCGCCGCCGTCGATGGCGCGCTGACCGAGATCAGCTATTACTGGACCAAGGACCAGATGCGCGTCGTGCCCAAGGGCGCGCTCGAATATGTCCGCGCGACCAGCGTGGCGTTCCAGGAGGCGGGAGGGCTCGATCCGCTCAACGTGGGCTCCACCGCGCTCTCTCGTGCGCGCGTCATGATCGGCGCGGAGATCGGGCGTTACTTCATCTTCGACCAGAAGATCCTGGACCTGTCGGCCTACGGCAAGTTCGTGGACAATTTTTACCAGAATTTGGGATCGGTGCAGGTCAGCCTGGGGACGCAGAGCATCGTCGTCCCCGGCATCGGCGAGAGCCGTTACGGCATGGATGCCGGAGCCTCGGCCTCGCTCAGCCTGACCAACACCGCGCGGCTCTACATCAATTACGACGGCAAGTTCCGCAACGAGCTGACGTCGCACCAGGGCACGGTCGGCTTCGAATACAGGTGGTAGGACGCTGATCGTTCGAGCTTACGCCGGTGTTGCCGCGACATAACCCGTCAATCCAAAGCCCTCGCGCGCAGCCGTCATCATCGGCACCAGCGCATTCGGATGAATGAACTCGTCGCGGAAGCAGGGATGGGTCTTGGGATCGAAGATCTTCTTCAGCCAGTCGACCACGATCTTGTGGCGTTCGGAGTCGCGGAATTCCTTGTGGTAGGTGAGCCAGAGATCGGCATGGTGGCTGACGCCGAGATCGACGGCAACGAGCGGCGCGCCGAGCGCGATCGACACGGTCGGCAGGAAGCCGATGCCGGCGCCGCGCTCCACCGCGTAGAGCACGCCGACCGAGGAGTTGGTCTTGATCCCGACGATGCCTTCGAGCGATTTCAGCCCGAGCACGCGGGCATAGGCGCTGTCGTCGACCTGCGGCGCGCTCTGCTTGATGATGCGGTGGTTCGGCAAGTCCGCGAGCGCCGCCGGCACGCCGTAGAGGTTCTCGTACTCCTTGGAGACGAAGGGGTAGATGTGCAGGCGGCCGAGCTTGGCGACGATCAGATCGGGATTGGTCGGTGGCTCGAGCTGGATCGCGATGTCCGACTCCAGGCGCGCGACGTCGGCCTGCTCCATCGCGCAACGCAGATCGACTGTGATCTTGCGATAGGTCTTCTGGAAATCGATCAGCCGCGGCAGGATCCAGAAATTGCCGGGGCCTTCGGTCACTGCGACGCGCACCGTGCCCGAGGTGTCGTTCGACGCGCGCGAGGCGCGGCGGAACACGTTGAAGGCGTGACGCTCCATATGCGTGACGTCGGCGATCATCCCGGTGCCTTCATCGCTCAGCGTGAGCCCGCTCTGGTCGCGCAGGAACAGTTTGCAGCCGATGCTCTCTTCGAGCCGGTCGATCCTGCGCATCAACGTGGTGGAGGTGAGCCCGAGCTCCTCGGCGGCGTTGCGGAAACTTTTATATTTTGCGCAAGCTAAAAATAGTTTCAAATCGTCCCAGGACGCGTCCAGGGCTTCTTCACGGTGCTGCATCATCGCAGCACCCCGGTGCAATAACTGCTGCATACTCCTGATCCCCAGCCGCTAAGCTCATCCTCATAGCGGGGTACGAAAGCCGCGAACGATAGAGGGGCGAAGTTGGTATGGAAAGGGGCTCGTTTGCCGCAAGGCATGATTTCGACGCGCTGCCGCCCAGTCCGGACATCGACGTCCGCTGTGCGCAATTTTCCGAAATTGCGGCGCTTTCCGAAATGGCGCAGCGGCTGGTGCCGGGCGTACAGATCGGCGCGGCCGAGCTTGCCAGATACTTCACGTTCGATCCCCAGAGCATCCTGACCTTCAGCCGGCAGGGCCATCTCGTCGGCGGCATGGCGTTCCTGTTTCTCAGCGAGCGCGGCCACGATGCGCTGCTGCTCGACGAGATCTGCCTCACCGCGCCCGAGATGCATTATCTTGCGTCCCCGCAGGAGGACGTTGCTGCCATCTACATCTGGGCGATCGCGGCAACCGGGCGCGGCGTCGCCGGTCTCGGCAAGGCCGCGGCTCATCTGCGACAGTTAAGATTTCGCGGCGCCGATTGCTATGCGCAGCCGTCAACCGTGGCCGGACGAGAGATCATGAGAGCGACCGGCTTTGCGCCTGTCCCGAGCTTCCAGCCCGACCTCTGGTGTTACGAGCGCCCCTGGCACCGGCAGCCGATGCTCAAGCCGGGCGCGGTCATCCAAGCAAGGAGTTTTGCAGATGCACGGCACTAGGATTCCCCTCGCCAAGCCCGACTCCCGCGCCATCACCATCCGCCTCGCGCGCGACCCCAGCGATCTCATGCTGGTCACCGCCATTCGCGCCGCGGTCTATCTTGCCGAGCAGGATTGTCCGTTCGACGAGGAGTTCGACGGCAACGACATGGTCGCTGCCCATTTCATCGGCTATGTCGGCAACGAGCCCGCGGGCTGCCTGCGGGTGCGCTTCTTCGGCGATTTCGCCAAGGTGGAGCGGCTCGCGGTGCGGCACCAATACCGGCGCTCGCGCGTTTCGTTCAAGCTGGTGCAGGCGAGCGTCGACTACGTGAAGCGCAAGGGCTTTCGCAAGATCTACGGCCAGGCGCAGGACCGGCTGGTCGATTTCTGGGCCCATTTCGGCGCCAAGCCGCTCGGCCACAATCGCAAGATCACCTTCTCGGATTTCTCCTATACGGAGATGCTGCTGGAGATCGAGCCGGGGCCGGACGCCATCACGCTCGACAGCGATCCCTATGTGATCATCCGTCCCGAGGGCGATTGGGACCGGCCTGGTGTGCTCGACGCATCGGCGGGGCGCGCGGTGACCTCGCCGCTGCGGGGCCTCGCAGTCGCCGATCGCTGAAACTGTTGCAGCTCGGCGCAAGACAATGCTGACTTCAATCCAAGATGATCCGCCGATCCTGATCTGCGCGGATCTCCAGGCCGAATATCTGACCCCCGGGCGTCGCCACGTCATCCTCGACGGCGACGCCGCCACCCTGCGTTGCCTGGAGCTTCTGGCGCTGTGGCGCACCAATCTCTGGCCGGTGATGCATCTGAAGCGCATCGCCCAGGCCGCCTGGTTCAATCCGGCATCGAAGCTGACCGATTGGATCGCGGAGGCGAGGCCGAACCCGGGAGAAATGACGTTCGAGCACCCGCTGCCGTCAGCCTATAGTTCCGCGCGGTTTGTGGACTACATGTCCAATATCCGCAATGTCCGCTCCGTGTTGATCGGATTTTCGCTGGACGAGACCATCCTGGCCACCGCCGTGGACGGGTTTCACCGCAGCCATCGCTACCAGATCGTCGCCGACGCCGTGGCCTGCCGGCAGCCGGGCACGGGTGATGCGGCCGCCTACAAAACCTCGGTGGTGAATGTCATCAGTAATTTTGCTACAATCCAGTCCAGCGCCGAACTGATCAGAGCCAGCGGCGCCGTTGCGGTGTAGGCGGCCGCGATCGGCGGATGGGATGGAACATTGTCGCGGGGAGACGAGCTCAAGGAGCTGGCGAGCGGGTTGTCGCGTGCCGCCGAGGCGGCGCGCGACCTCGGCTTGCCCACGACGGTCTATCTGCTCTCGATGGCGCTCGTCGAGGTGAGGGAGGCCGCTGCCGCCGCCGACGATGGCGATGACGACAGCGCGGCCTGAAGGCTGTCCCGTCTGCGGCTTTGTGCAACGCTGCTGAGCGCTCGCTGCCGATGAATTGACGTTGCAAGTTCTGTCTCATGGCAATAGCCAAGTGATGACGTGAGCCGCGCCGGCGACGCGACGACTTTAAGGGATCCCCGCAAATGTCCATGCTGCCCAATTCGCAAGAAGCCCGGGATGTGGCCTACCAGCTCCATTCTTACACCAACGCGCGCGCCCATCAGCAGGCCGGTCCGCTGGTGATCGAGCGCGGCGAGGGCGCTTACGTGTTCGACGCGGCAGGCAAGCGCTATTTCGAGGCGATGGCCGGCCTTTGGAGCGTCGGGCTCGGCTTCAACGAGAAGCGGCTGGTCGACGCCGCGCACAAGCAGATGCTGGCGCTGCCGTTCTACCATACGTTCTCCGCCAAATCGCACGGGCCCTCGATCGATCTCGCCGAGAAGCTGGTGTCGCTCGCGCCTGTGCCGATGAGCAAGGTGTTCTTCACCAATTCCGGCTCGGAGGCCAACGACACCGTTCTGAAGCTGATCGCCTATCGCTCCAACGCGCTCGGCCAGCCCCAGCGCAAGAAGGTGATCAGCCGGATGCGCGCCTATCACGGCGTCACCATCGCATCCGCAAGCCTCACGGGCCTGCCGAACAACCATCGCTCGTTCGACCTGCCGCTGCCGAACATCCTGCACACGGGCTCGCCGCATTTCTACAAGGACGGCGCGCCCGGCGAGAGCGAGGAAGCTTTTGCGACCCGCCGGGCGGAAGAGCTCGACGCGCTGATCCAGAAAGAAGGGCCGGAGACGATCGCGGCATTCTTCGGCGAGCCGGTGATGGGGGCGGGCGGCGTCATCGTGCCGCCGGCGACCTATTGGGACAAGATCCAGGCGGTCCTGAAGAAGTACGATATCCTGCTGGTCGCCGACGAGGTGATCTGCGGTTTCGGCCGCACCGGCAAGATGTTCGGCTGCGAGACCTACGGCATCAAGCCTGATGTGCTCGTGGTCTCCAAGCAGATCACCTCGAGCTATTTCCCGTTCTCGGCGATCCTGATGAACGACAAGATGTTCGAGCCGATCGCCGACGAGAGCAACAAGATCGGCGTGCTCGGGCACGGGTTCACTGCGGGCGGGCATCCGGTCGGCTCGGCCATTGCGCTGGAAAACCTCAAGATCATCGAGGAGCGCGGCCTGGTCGCGCATGCCGCCGAGCTCGGTGCCTACATGCAGGGCAAGCTGCGCGAGCTCACCAGCCATCCGCTGGTCGGCGAGGTCCGCGGCGTCGGCATGATCGCAGCGATCGAGCTCGTGCTCGACAAGGGCCGCAAGACGGCCGCGAGCACGCCCGGCGCGGTCGGCGGCATGGCCAGCCGCATGCTCCAGGAGCGCGGCGTGATCTCGCGCAACATGCTCGATGCCATCGCCATCTGCCCGCCGCTGATCGTTACCAAGGCCCAGATCGACGAGCTGATCGCGGCGATATCAGGCGTGCTGAATGACATGAAGCCGGAAGTGGCGAAGCTGACGCCGGCGTAAGCGGCTCCAACTCCATCGCCGTCACCCCTGCGCAACGGCGAAGCCGTTGTCGCTGGAGGTGGCCGCTTCTTCAGCGGCCCTCGAAGGGCGGCGGCCCGACTGCAGCAGCGGGGCCGTGCATCCTTCGAGGCTCCTCGTGCGATGCTTCGCATCGCACGCCTCGCGCCTCAGGATGACGGTGTGGTTGTTGGTATCGCGGCTTGCTCCGCCCGCTGAACCCCGATCACGCGGCCTTTCTCGACCGCAAGTGCCAGCTCGCCGCGCTTGAGCTTCAACGCGGCATCGCCGAACAGCTCGCGGCGCCAGCCGCGCAAAGCGGGAACGTCGGCCTCGTCATTGGCTGCGATCTCCTCGAGGTCGTCGACCGTCGCGATCACCTTGCTGGCGACGGCATGGCGCTCCGCGGTCATGCGCAGCAGCACCTTCAACAGCTCGACGATGGCGGCGCCATTGTTATTGTTGCGCGGCTTTTCCAGCTTCGGCAGCGTCGCTGGGTCCCGGGCCAGCCCGCGCGTGACCGCGGCAACGATATCCGCGCCCCACTTCGACTTCTCAAAACCCTTCGGCACAGAGCGCAAGTTTGCGAGCTTCTCCAGCGTATTCGGTGCGTGGGTCGCGATATCGCTGATGGCTTCGTCGCGCAGCACGCGGCCGCGCGGCACGTCGCGGCTCTGGGCTTCCTGCTCCCGCCAGGCGGCGACCTCCATCAGGACTGCGAGGTCCTTCGGCTTGCGCACCCGTGTCTTCAGCCGTTCCCAGGCGCGCTCGGGGTGGAAGTCGTAGGTCTTGGGCGACGTCAGGACCTCCATCTCGATGGAGACCCACTCGCTGCGGCGGCGCTTCTTCAAATCGGCATCGAGCGCGGCGAACACGTCGCGCAAATGCGTGACGTCGGACTCCGCGTAATGCATCTGCTCCTTGCTCAGCGGCCGGCGCGACCAGTCGGTAAAGCGGTGGGTTTTGTCCGGGCGGTGGCCGGCGACCTTCTCGACGAGCGCGTCGTAGGCAATGCTGTCGCCATAGCCGAGCACCATGGCCGCGACCTGGGTGTCGAACACCGGATGCGGAATGATGTTGGCCTGGTGCCAGATGATCTCGATGTCCTGGCGGGCGGCGTGAAAAACCTTCAGCACGCTCTCGTTGCCCATCAGCTCGAAGAACGGCTTGAGGTCGATCCCCTCGGCCAGGGTGTCGATGACGACCGCTTCCTCGGCGCTGGCCATCTGCACCACGCACAACAGCGGGTAATAGGTGGTTTCGCGCAGGAACTCGGTATCGACAGTAATGACGGGGTGCTTGGCCAGCCGGCTGCAGGCAGCCGCGAGGTCAGCGGTGGTGGTAATCAAATCCATGAACGGCCCATGACAAGTCCATCAGCCGTTCTGCCGAAAGCACTGTGATGTCAAGGGGCTCTAAGCGAATTCGAGCCTTGCATCGGGCTGGAATCACCTCTTTCCGACGAAATGCCTATTCGTAGCGGACCCGCTGCGAGGATTTGCGGGCGCAGGGCAGCGCCACCACGAGCACGCACATGGCGACCAGAGCCAATCCCAGGAACTCGAAAACCAACAGATCCACGGCAAAATCCCTCAGAAACATTGCTAAACTTGTCTGGGGTGCGTTGAGGGTCTGTTAATTCTCGTGGTTACCGGCGGCGGGGCAGGCCGGATGGTGGACGCGGGGTTAACGGGCAGGGGCCATCGAAACGAATTCGGCGCCCCGCATGACGGAGCGCCGATGTTCGTTTGCCGTTGGAGCCGGGCTTACGGCAGCTTCAGCGACGTCTCCGCATTATACGGCTTCAGCGTCTCGTCGGCGGCTTTCTGGGCGGCGACGAGGGCTTCCTTCGGCTGCTTCTTGCCATTCAGGACCAGCATCACTTCGTCCTCGAGGTTCTTGCGGACCGGAACGGTCTTGTAGGTCGCAAACCAGGGCTTGGCGACGTCGAGCTGTTCGACGGCGGTCTTGGCGTCCGGGTTCTTGTTGAGGAAATCGACCATGTCGGGCGTCTTGTACGCCGCCATGTTGGGCGCGAAATAGCCGGTGGCGCGGCTCCACCAGGCGCTCTTCTCCGGCGAGGTCATCCACTTGATCAGCGTCCAGGCAGCCTTCTGCTTGTCCGCCTCTAAGCCGGCCGGAATGATCAGCGAGGCGCCGCCGATCGGCACGGCGTTGCGGACGTTGCGCGGGATGAAGGCGACCTTGTAGTTGAACTTGGCGTTGTCGCGCACATAGGTCAGCGAGCCCGTCGACAGCATCATCATTGCGGCGTTGCCGGAGATGAAGGAGGTGCTGACGGCAGGACCAGGCGTTGCGCCGGGGGCGTGGACCTTATGCTTATAGACGAGGTCGTTCCACCAGGTCAGCGCGCCCAGCATCGAGGGCGTATCGTAATAGACCTCGCCGCCGAACTCCTCGTTGTAGTAGCGCCCGCCATTGGTCATGGTGAGCGTTTCCATCATCCAGCCGCAATAGTCGTAGGCGCAGGGGATCGCGATGCCCCATTGGGTCACCTTGTCGCCCTCGCGCTTGGTGAGCTTCTTGGCCCAGTCGGTCAATTCAGCCCAGGTCTGCGGCGGCTTGCTGGGATCGAGGCCGGCTTCCTTGGCCTTGTCGGCGTTGATGTAGAGCAGCGGCGTCGAATTGTGGAACGGCACGCCGTAGACCGAGCGATCGATCACCGCGTTGCCCTGAAGCGCCGGGAAGAACTGGCCCAAAAACTTTTCTTTGGTGGTGCCGTCGGCTGCGATCAGGCCGTCGAGATTGGTAAGCTCGTTCTCGATCTGCATGTCCAGGAGGAAGTTCGCCGACATGATCACGGCGGCCGGCGGCTTGCCGGCCTTGATCGACGCGCGCGTCTTGATCAGCGTGTCGTCGTAGGAGCCGGTGTAGACGGCGGTCGCCTTGATCGCGGGATGTCCTTCGTTGAACTCCTTGATCAAGGTGCCCATGTCGCGGGCGAGCTTGCCGTCGACGGGGACGGGGAAGAACAGATCGATCTCGGTCGGGCCTTCGGCCATCGCCGGGACGGCGAGGGCGCTGGCGAAAGTGCCTGCCATGGCGAGGCCGAGCATGAGCCTGCGGGTAAACAGCATCGACAAATCTCCTATTTGATGCCTGAGGTGACGAAAGAACTGATGAAGCGTTTCTGGAAGATCAGGAAGGTGATGAGCAGCGGCGCGATCACCATCAATGTGCCGGCGGCGATGGTGCCCCATGCCTGCGTGCCTTCCGCCGTGGCGGTGAAGACGGACAGTCCCACCGTGAGCGGCCGTTTGTCCGGTGAATTGATCACCATCAGCGGCCACAGGAAGTCGTTCCAGTGGCTGGTGACGGAGATGATGGCGAACGCCGAAAAGCTCGGCATCGACAGCGGGATGTAGATGTGGCGGATGCGCTGGAACAGGCTGGCGCCGTCGATCAGCGCTGCGTCCTCAAGCTCGGTCGGAATCGCTTCGAACGCCTGGCGCATCAGGAAGGTGCCGAAGGCCGAGGCGAAGAACGGCATCATCACGCCGGTGAGCGTGTCATAGAGGCCGAGCTGTGCCACGAGCTTCAGGTTCGGCACGATCAAGAGCACCGGCACCAGCATCAGCTGCATCAGGAACAGATAGAAGATCAGCGACTTCCCGGCGAAGTCGAGCCGCGCGAAGGCAAAGCCTGCCAGCGTGATCGTGACGAACTGCACCAGCAGGATTCCGGTACATATGATGGTGGTGTTGAGGGTGTAGCGCGGGAAATCGCCGATCTCCCAGGCGTCCCTGACATTGTCGAGCGTCGGCTTCAGGCTCGGCATCAGCTCGGCCATGAGATTGATGCCGTCGGAGGCCGGGCGCAGCGTCGCAACGCCCATCCACAAGAACGGGATGAGCCAGACGACCGCGAGCAGCACGGTCAGTAAAAAGCCGAGCTTTGGCGTGATCTCGCGGCGGGTCGCGAGCGGGGCGTCCTTGAGCAGCCAGTCGATCAGCTTCATGGCCCGCCCTCCCGGTTCGCCATCGTTCGGAAGGAGAGCGCGGTGAGACCCATCAGTGCGGCGAGCGTCAGCAGCGTTGCCGCCGAAGCCTTGCCGATGTCGTAATGCTCGACGGCCTGCTGGTAGATGTAGAACAGCACGAGGTTGGTCGCGTTGGATGGCCCGCCCTTGGTCATGACGAAGACGTGGTCAACCTGCGTCACCGCGTTGAGCGTGGCGATCACGATGACGAACAGGAAGGTGGGCTTGAGCTCCGGCAGGATGATGTGGCGGAAACGCATGAACGGACCTGCTCCGTCGAGATGGGCTGCCTCCATCACATCCTCGGGCACGGCCTGGAGGCCGGCAAGGAAGAACAGCATGTAATAGCCGGCGTTCTTCCAGATGGTGATGACCATGATGGCATAGAGCGCGATGTCGGAATCGCCGAGCCAGTTCGGCAGCACCGGCAGGAAACGGCCGATGTAATAGTCGAGCAGTCCGACGTTCGGCAGGAAGATGAACAGGAACAGCGCGGACGCCGCGACCATCGGGATCAGTACCGGCAGGAACAGCGCGGCACGCAGCGCGCTGCTGATCGCACTGGTGCGCGCCAGCGCGAGCGCGAACAGCAGAGCCAAGCCGATGCTCGGGATCGCCGTCCCGACGGCATAGACGAGGTTGTTGAAGACCGCGCCGGTGAAGGCGGGGTCGGCGAGCACCGCGCTGATGTTGTCGAGGCCGACGAAGCGGACCGGCGCCTTCGGCGTGGCGCGCTGATAGAGCGCGTCGACGAACACGCGGCCCATCGCGCCATAGGTGAACAGCGCGAGGAAGACCAGCGACGGCAGCAGCAAGAGATAGGCAGGCAGCGAGGCTTTGAAGCGATCAGAAAACCGCTTCAGGACGTGCAGACGCGGTGCCGCCGATGCCGCGACCGGGAGAGCCGCGGGTTCAGCGAGGCTCATCTCACCGCGCCGGAAACTTGAGCGCATAGTCGCGGCCGTCCATTCCCGCCGGTGGCTCGAAGGGGAAGCGCAGACTGGTGTCGAGGAAATCGTGGCTGTGCACGACCAGGTTTTCGCCGTCGATCAGCACGACGCCATAGGCCGGCGGCTCGTGGCTCGCCAGATGGTCGGTGACGGTCGCATCGAGCTCGAACCAGACCTGGTGGTTGGTGCCGCGCAGGGTCGAGAACGGGATCTTGCCGTAGCTGCCGAAGATCGGCCGGTGCACATGGCCGAAGAAGAGGTGGCGGATGCGCGAACGATAGGGCGCGATCACCTCGGCGAACTCCGCGCTCTGTGCCAGCGAGATTTCGTCCATCGCGTGGACGCCGACCGGGAAGGGCGGATGGTGCATGAAGAACACGAACGGCATGTCGGCGGGCGCGGCCGCAAGCGTCGTCGCGAGCCAGCCGAGGCGCTTGCCGCACATCTCGCCGGCGTGGCTGGTCTCGTCCAGCGTGTCCAGGAACACGAACAGGCCGTGCTCGGTGGTGCGGGTGCCCTGCACGAAGCCGTTGGGATCGCGCGGCGCAGCCTTCAGGCCGTCGAGACAAACCACGCGCTTGTCGTGATTGCCGACCATGGCGATGTACGGGATCTTCAGCGCGGCCATTGCGTCGGCGAAATTGGCGTAGGATTCAGGCTCGCCCCAATGGGTGAGGTCGCCGGTCACCACGGCGAAAGCAGCATCGGACTGGTGCTTGTTGATGTCGGCAACCGCCGCATCCAGCCGGGCGCGCGGATCGAGGCCATAAAGCTTCAGCCCGGGATTCGCGAGATGCGTGTCGGTGATGTGGATGAACTTGAAGGGCATGGCGCTTGTCAGGATCGTTGGAGGGTGGGCGCCTCCGGCAAGACGGCCCTGGACAGGCCGTTAGAGTGCGAGTGTTTCAGTTTGATGACAGCGGTTCCCGGGGGTCCGAATTCCACAGGAAGCGAGGGCGTTGAGCCGCATGCCGCACAAAAATCTCGAAAACAACCCCATGCACAGTAGCCGACGGTTGTCGTAACAATGACTTACGCGTCTTTCACCACGAGTTGACACGTCGGGCAAAACAGGGGCATGATGCGATCATCGGAAAATCAGAAGCGCGAACCGTGGGCGGCCCGGCGATGGGTGGCTGGATCGAAGGCGGCGTAGGCAGGGTGGATTAGCGAAGCGTAATCCACCTCTTTATTTTCCGCGTCGAAGGAGAAGTGGTGGATTACGCCTTCGGCTAATCCACCTACGCACCGAGATTGTTGCTACGTCCCGCAGAATGTCTGCAGCACGCGCTGATCCGGCAGCGGCGGATCGGCGTAGGCGGCGTAGTCCGGCTGATCCTCGAACGGCTTTGCCAGGACCTTCACCAGCTCCTCGAACGGTGCGTAGTCGTCATCGTTCACCGCGGCCTGGATCACGGCTTCGACGCGGTGGTTGCGCGGGATGAACATTGGATTGACGGCGTGCATGGCGGCTTGCCGTTCGGCTGCGCTCTGCGGCTCCAGGGCTGTGCGCTCGTGCCAGCGTTTGGCCCACTCGTCGAAGGCCGCCGGATCCATGAACTGGGCGCGCGCATCGTCGGCGGCCGGATCGCCGGCGGCGTCACCAAGCTTGCGGAAAGTGAGGGTGAAGTCGGCCTGGTTCTTGGCCATGGCATCCAGCAGGTCCTGGATCAGCGGCTCGTCGCCCTCGCGCGTCGTGAACAGGCCGATCTTCTGGCGCAGGCCCGCCTGATAAGCGTCGCTGAACGTTTCGGCGAACGCGCCGAGGATGTCGTGGGCTTCCGCGACCGCTTTCTCCTGGTCGTCGGAGAACAGAGGTAGCAGGCATTCGGCCAGCCGCGTCAGATTCCACAGCGCGATGCGCGGCTGGTTGGCATAGGCGTAGCGGCCCATCTCGTCGATCGAGGAAAATACCTGCGAAGGATTATAGGCGTCCATGAAGGCGCAGGGGCCGTAGTCGATGGTCTCGCCGGAGATGGAGCTGTTGTCGGTGTTCATGACGCCATGGATGAAGCCGACCAGCAGCCAGCGCGCGACGAGGTTTGCCTGGCGCGCGACGACCGCGGCGAGCAGGCCGTGATAGGGCCGCTCCGCGTGAAGCAGGTCCGGGTAATGGCGGGCGATGACGTGGTCGGCGAGCCGGCGGATCGCGTCGGTGTCGCGGCGGACGGCAAAGAACTGGAAGGTGCCGACGCGGATGTGGCTCGAAGCGACGCGCGTCAGCACCGCGCCGGGCAGCGCGGTTTCGCGGATGACGTGCTCGCCGGTGACGACGGCGGCGAGCGAGCGCGTGGTCGGAATGCCCAGCGCGAACATCGCTTCGCTGACGATGTATTCGCGCAGCACAGGACCCAGTGCGGCGCGGCCGTCGCCGCGGCGGGAGAACGGGGTGGGGCCGGAGCCCTTGAGCTGGATGTCGCGGCGGAGGCCGCCTCTGTCGATGACCTCGCCGAGCAGGATGGCGCGGCCGTCGCCGAGCTGGGGCACGAAATTCCCGAACTGGTGACCGGCATAGGCCATGGCAATGGGATCGGCCCCGGCGGGAACCGTCTTGCCGGCGAGGATCTCGGCGCCCTCAGGGGTTTCCAGCATGTCGGGATCGAGCCCGAGCTGGCGTGCCAGCGGCCGGTTCAGCTTGATCAGCCGGGGGGCCGCCACCGGGGTTGGCGCGACCCGCGCAAAGAAGCTGTCCGGCAGCGCCGAATAGGAGTTCTGGAAGGGGAAATGGACTGTCATGGCCTCAAGATAGGGTTGGAACGCCTGATGGCAAAGGCCCCGGTCGCGGGAGGTCGAAAATGGGCGGTTCGGGCCCAAAACAGGCCATTCCCTTGGTTGCCGCTTCGGGCCTCGTCGGGTAAACCCTGCCGCAACTTCGGACGGGCCGTTACAGGCCGTCCGATTCGACCCCTCCGACATTGAATTTGGGACGACCATGCATCGCTACCGGTCACATAAATGCGGCGATCTCCGCGAGAGCAACATCGGCGAGACAGTTCGCCTCTCGGGCTGGGTCCATCGCGTGCGCGACCATGGCGGCGTGCTGTTCATCGATTTGCGCGACCATTACGGCCTGACCCAGTGCGTGGTCGACCCGGACTCGCCGGCGTTCGCGCAGGCCGAAAAGCTGCGCTCGGAATTCGTGGTCAAGATGGACGGCAAGGTCCGCCGCCGCCCCGAAGGCACCGACAATAACGATCTGCCGACCGGCAAGATCGAGATCTATGTCACCGAGATCGAGGTGCTGGGTCCGGCCGGCGACCTACCGCTGCCGGTGTTCGGCGACCAGGAATATCCTGAGGACATCAGGCTCAAGTATCGCTTCCTGGACCTGCGCCGCGAAAAACTGCACCAGAACATCATGACGCGCGTCGACATCATCAAGTCGATGCGGCGGCGCATGGAGGGGCAGGGCTTCTTCGAGTTCAACACCCCGATCCTGACCGCGTCCTCGCCGGAAGGCGCGCGCGACTTCCTGGTGCCGTCGCGCATCCATCCGGGAAAATTCTACGCTTTGCCGCAGGCGCCGCAGCAGTACAAGCAACTGCTGATGATGTCGGGCTTCGACCGCTATTTCCAGATCGCGCCCTGCTTCCGCGACGAGGACCCGCGTGCCGACCGTCTGCCGGGCGAGTTCTATCAGCTCGACGTCGAGATGAGCTTTGTCACGCAGGAAGACGTGTTCGCGGCGATGGAGCCCGTCATCACCGGCGTGTTCGAGGAGTTTGCCAAGGGCAAGCCGGTGAGCAAGAACTGGCGCCGCATCCCGTTCGCCGAGGCGCTGCGCAAATATGGCAGCGACAAGCCGGATTTGCGCAATCCGATCGAGATGCAGGACGTCTCGGAGCATTTCCGCGGCTCCGGCTTCAAGGTCTTTGCGCGCATGCTCGAAGATCCCAAGAACCAGGTCTGGGCGATCCCGGCCCCGGGCGGCGGCAGCCGCGCCTTCTGCGACCGCATGAACTCGTGGGCGCAAGGCGAGGGCCAGCCCGGCCTCGGCTATATCATGTGGCGCGAGGGCGGCGAGGGCGCTGGTCCGCTTGCGAACAACATCGGGCCGGAGCGCACGGCAGCAATCCGCGCGCAGATCGGCACCAAGGAAGGCGATGCCGCTTTCTTCGTCGCCGGCGATCCCGACAAGTTCTGGAAGTTCTCAGGTTTGGCGCGCAACAAGGTCGGCGAGGAATTGAACCTCACCGACAAGGAGCGGTTCGAGCTCGCCTGGATCGTCGACTTCCCGATGTACGAGTACAACGAGGACGACAAGAAGGTCGACTTCTCGCACAACCCGTTCTCGATGCCGCAGGGTGGCTTGGAAACGCTGAAATCGCAGGACCCGCTGACCATCAAGGCGTTCCAGTACGACATCACTTGCAACGGGTTTGAGATCGCCTCTGGCGGCATCCGCAACCACGTGCCAGAAGCGATGGTGAAGGCGTTCGAGATCGCAGGTTACGGCGAGCAGGAAGTGGTCGATCGCTTCGGCGGCATGTACCGCGCCTTCCAGTACGGCGCGCCGCCGCATGGCGGCATGGCCGCGGGCGTCGACCGCATCGTGATGCTCTTGTGCGGGACCAACAATCTCCGCGAGATCTCGCTGTTCCCGATGAACCAGCAGGCCATGGACCTCTTGATGGGCGCACCGTCGGAGGCCAGCACCAAGCAGCTCCGCGAGCTGCATGTGAAAGTGAACTTGCCGCAGAAGTGAGGCGAGCCGATCTTCGGTCTCGTGCCCCGGACGCAGCGCAGCGCTCTTCAGCGGTGCGCTGCAGAGCCGGGGCCCACGCTCCGTCGCACAGCAAGCTTCTGGGTCCCGGCGCTGCGCAGCAGCGTTACACGCTGCAGCGCGTCCGGGACACGAGATCGCCTCTCTCGCCTACAGCCCCGTCGACGTCTCGATCCTGAACTGCGCCAGCGCGCTCTGCGGGTCGGCTTGCAAGAGCTGCATCAATTGCATCAGCGGCGCCTTGGCGCGCGGGGAGAGCTTGATGGAAAGCGTCTGCCCCGGCGTCTCGACGAAGCGGACGACCGCGTCCACGGCCGTCTGCGCATCCGGATTGGCTGAAGCAATCTGCTCGCGTTTGGCCCTGATGCTCTCGACCAGCGCCTGACGTGCGACTTCGCGGCTCACATTCTGCATGCGCGAGAACTGCGCCACGACCAGATCGATGAGGCCGCTGTCGCGCAATGAGAATTCGAGCGTGCCCGCCTCGATCCGGGCCGCCTGGCCCATGAGCTGGGCCGGATCGGCCGAAAACACCTCGCGTGGTACGTTGCCGAGCGCGATGCGCAGTTGCGCTCTTGCGATCCCTCCAATGTCGAGGGTCGCGGGCGTCAGAGCGAAGCTGTTGGATGACTCCGTCCACGCCGCGCCGAGGTCAAGGTCGATCGCGAGCTTGTCGATCCCGCTGGCAATCAATGGAATCTGTTTTGGGTCGGATGGATCGGTCGGCGTGACAAATTTGGCAACCGCATGCGCCTTGCTCGGGATCGAGCCGACCAGCTGCCCCCAATCCAGGCTCAGCGTGTCGATCGTAACCAGCTTCCTGGTGCTCTTGAACGGCGCGGTCACGCCCTTGATCTCCGCGCCCGCGAGCACGCCGAACAGCCCGAGCATCTGATCCGGCGAGGGCGCCCGCCCGGGCGTGGTGAGGCCTGCTGCCCAACGCATCAGGTTCGGCAGACTGAAGGACTTCAGCGCGAAGCGCTCCATCTTGAACTGTCCCTGCGGAGACGGCGTGTCGACGCCTTCGACCGCGAGCTCGCCGTCGCGATATCGGATGGCATTGACCGTGGCCGTTCCTTGCGGCGTGCCGACCGACATCTTGCCGATTTCAGCCTTACCGATGCGCAAACCCTCGTAGAATCCGGCGAGCTTCTCCAGCAGCTCGCGCGCCTGCGCCGGCGTCGGTGGTGCCGACTGGTCCTGCGGCAGCGCGGCAAACATGTCGGCCAGCCGGAATTTCGACGGCTGCACGGCGATGTCCTCCATGACGACACCGTCGATATCGACGCGCATTCCCTGCGCCGATTTGAGCGCATAGGGGCCTGCCGAGACCTGCCGGTAAATCCGGCGGTAGCTGTCGTCACTGGCCGTCTGCGGGTCGAACATGGCGAGGATCGCAGTCGCGTCGAAATCGTTGACGATGATGTTCGACATCTCGCCCGTCAGCTTGTCCGGCTTGCCGGGCTGCTTCACGTCGACCGAGATTGCGGCGCGGTCCGCCTTCATCGCATCGACCTTGCCGTGCTTCAGGTTCTGAATCGCTAGTCCGGAATACCTGACCTCACCGCTGCCGGCGGCGGCGCCGGAATCGAAGCTCATCGTGAGGGTCGGGGCCGTGAGCGACGATGCGACGACGCTCGCATATTGGCCGAGCACGTAGCGGTACATGTCGACCAGCGAGCCGTCCGCCGGCACCTGACCTGCGTGAATAGGACCGGCATAGTCGCGCACGACCAGTTGCGGGATCTTGTACGCGAGCTTCAACTTGGCCGCGCCGATCTGGTCAAGCATAACCTCGACTCCGGTGATATCGATGTCGTCGGCCGAGAACCTTGTCTCGTCGATCTGGCGGACGCCCGTGCCCTTGATGGCGGCGATCCTGATCTGCGCTTGCGTCTCCTTGCCCGGCTCGACCGCGATGTCCTCGATCGTCAGGGTGCGTGTGGGCAAATCGAACGCCACTTTGCCATGGCTCGCCTTACCGCCCTGCTTGCGCATCTGCTCGAAGGCCGCCTCGACCTCGGCAGTGGCGCGATGCTGGACGTAGAGATTGAAGCCGAACCATCCGCCCGCGGCGAGCACGGCTGCTACGATCAGGCCGATCAGGATACGCTTCATTCCCCAGCTCCAGTTGCTCGTTTTGCACTGCGCAACCTGCCATATTCGGGAAACGTCGTGCGGTCCAGGGAAAGCTAGCGCTATCAGATATTTGACTACCCGCCCTGTTGATGGGGCCGCAATCGGATATTGCCACCGGGGCGCCGGCCGTGCTTCATCCCGTTTCCACGACCCGGAAATTCCGCCCGCTTGGACGGCCGCTCCGGATGAGGCATTTTGAGGCCGGTAACGCGAGGCGAGACACCGCATGTCGTCCTATTCCGATGATCTTCACCAGGCAGCGCTGGCCTATCACCGTCTGCCGCGCCCCGGAAAGCTCGAGATCCAGGCGACCAAGCCGCTCGCCAACCAGCGCGACCTCGCGCTTGCCTATTCTCCGGGCGTAGCTGCTGCCTGTCTGGAGATCGCGAAGAACCCGGCCGAAGCAGCGACCTTGACGATCCGCGCCAATCTGGTCGCCGTGGTCTCGAACGGCACCGCGGTGCTCGGTCTCGGCAATATCGGCCCGCTGGCCTCAAAGCCCGTGATGGAGGGCAAGGCGGTCCTGTTCAAGAAGTTCGCCGGCATCGACGTGTTCGACATCGAGATCGCCGCCGACACCATCGAGCGCGTGGTCGAGACCGTGGCAGCGCTCGAGCCGACCTTCGGCGGCATCAATCTGGAGGACATCCGGGGTCCCGAATGTTTCGAGATCGAGGCGCAGCTGAAGGAGCGCATGAAGATCCCGGTCTTCCATGACGACCAGCACGGCACCGCCATCATCGTCGCCGCCGCCATCACCAATGGCCTCCGGCTGAACGGCAAGAAGCTGTCCGACGTCAAGATCGTGGCGTCCGGGGCAGGGGCCGCAGCGATCGCGACGCTCAATCTCCTGGTGTCGATGGGCGCGCAGCGCAAGAACATCTGGGTCTGCGACATAGACGGCCTCGTGCACGAGGGTCGCAACACCACGATGGACCGCTGGAAGGCGGTCTATGCGCAGAAGACCGACAAGCGGACGCTCGCCGACGTGATCGGTGGCGCGGACATCTTCATCGGGCTTTCGGCACCGGGCGTGCTGAAGCCCGAGATGGCCAAGGCGATGGGCGACAAGCCGCTGATCATGGCGCTCGCCAATCCGACGCCGGAGATCATGCCGGAGGAGGCGCGCAAAGCCCGCCCTGACGCCATGATCTGCACCGGGCGCTCCGACTATCCGAACCAGGTCAACAACGTCCTCTGCTTTCCCTTTATCTTCCGCGGCGCGCTCGACGTCGGCGCCACCGCGATCAACGAGGAGATGAAGCACGCCGCGGTCGAGGCCATCGCGCAGCTCGCGCGCGAGGCGCCGTCCGATGCGGTGGCGCAGGGCTTTGACACCGGCGAGACGCAAGGCTTTGGCCCGGGCTCGCTGATTCCGAGTCCCTTTGATCCACGGTTGATCCTGCGTATCTCGCCAGCCGTCGCCAAGGCGGCGATGGAATCGGGCGTGGCGACGCGCCCTATCACCAATTTCGACGAATACACTGCGCTTCTGGAGCGCTTCGCCTTCCGTTCCGGCCTCGTCATGAAGCCGATGTTCGCGAAGGCCAAGACCCAGCCGGTGCGCGTGATCTATGCCGAAGGCGAGGACGAGCGCGTGCTGCGCGCCACCCAAGTGGTGCTGGAGGAGAATCTGGCGCGGCCGATCCTGGTCGGCCGTCCGTCCGTGGTGGAGGCGCGCATCAATCGCTTCGGCCTGTTGATCAAGGCGGGCAAGGATTTTGACCTCATCAATCCCGAGGACGATCCGCGCTATCGCTCCTACGTGCAGTCCTACGTCGAAGTCGCCGGCCGCCGCGGCGTCACGCCGGATGCGGCACGGACGGTGGTGCGCACCAACAACACGGTGATCGCGGCGCTCGCGGTGATGCGCGGGGAGGCGGATGCCATGCTCTGCGGCGTCGAGGGCCGCTACATGCATCATCTGCGTCATGTCCGCGAGATCGTCGGCTTCCAGGCTGGCGTGAGCGACTATGCCGCGCTGGCGCTGCTGATCACCAGCAAGGGCGCCTTCTTCATTGCCGACACGCAAGTGCGCCCCAATCCGAGTGCGGAAGAGCTCGCCGAGATCGCCTCGCTCGCCGCGGTCCATGTCCAGCGCTTCGCGCTCAAACCCAAGATCGCCTTCGTCTCGCATTCCGATTTCGGTAGCTACGACACCGATTCCTCGCGCAAGATGCGCCGGGCGACCCAGCTGTTGAAGGAAAAGCATCCGGAGATCGAGGCCGACGGCGAGATGCAGGGCGACACCGCGCTCTCCGTCGCTGCGCGAAAGATGGTGCTGCCGCACTCCAAGCTGGAGGGCGAGGCCAACATCATGATCATGCCGACGCTGGACACCGCCAACGTCGCCTATCAGATGATCAAGTCGCTGGCGGACGCGCTGCCCGTCGGCCCGATCCTGATCGGCCCGGCGCGCCCGGCCCACATCCTCACCCCCTCGGTGACGGCGCGCGGCATCCTCAACATGACCGCGGTCGCGGTGGTGGAAGCGCAAGAGCGGGCCTCGCGGCAGCAACCGACGTTGTTTACGTAAGGGCGAGCTGGAGCGCAGCGAGTGGTGCGACCCCTTCTCCCCTTGTGGGAGAGGGGAAGTAAGGCCCGCCACTTTTGAATAACTTGCAGTTTTCCATTTCCCCGTTTGAAAACCGCAACCGGACTCTCCATACTCCGCCAGCGCGTTCCTGCTTTAGCGCTTTGCCAAGAGGCCGATCATGCCAGCGTTCGTGACTTTCGGGCGGATCCTGTTCGCCGTGCTGTTCATCTACACGGGAGCGGCAAGATTCTTCGCCATGCAGGCGACGGTCGATTTCATCTCCACCAAGGTCGTGGTGCCTGACGCAATCGCGCCTTACGCGAAGCAGATCGAGACGGCGACCGGGATGACCACGCCGCAACTGCTGGCGATCGCGATCGGCGGCTTGGAGATCATCGCCGGCCTGATGATCGCGCTGAATTTCGGGGCGCGCTTCTTCGCGTTGCTGATGATCATCTATGTCGCGGTCTCGACCGTGCTGTTTTACGATTTCTGGAACCAGGTGCCGCCCGACAACGCCAAGGTGCTGGTCGATGCGCTCAAGAATCTCTCGATCATCGGCGCGCTGTTCATGATCATGGGTTACGGCCGTGCCACGCGCTCGGCCGAGACGGCCTACGGGGACGTGTAGTCGCTACGTCCTGCGCCACGGTGTGACGGTGACGTCATGCGCCGCGTCGAGCAGATACGGCGTCCCCGGCTTCATCCCGTGTGAGGCCAGCACCTCATGCGGTGTCCGCTCCGGTACGCCGACAAAGCAGCCTTCGCCGCCGGGCAGGCGCAGGTGCGGGGCCTCCGACAGCCAGAACGTGTCGTAGCGGTCCATGAACATGTCGAACACGACGGGGCCGCCGATGATCGCGACCATGCCGGAGGCGACGTCGGCGAAGGCGCAAGCCTCCTCGAAGCTCGCATGGTCCGGATTCCACAGCGTCGCGTTCGGCATTTCCGGATCGACGGTCAGCGCCTTGATCTTGCGGGTCAGGATCAGCCGTTTGCGCTTCGGCGAGTTCTGCTGTCCCTCATGGGAATGGCCGCCGTGCACGACCAGCGCGGCGCGATCGAGCGCCTGTTCGAAGAACAGCTTGTCGCCTTCGAACTTGAGGCTGTCCGGCATGACATGCATCGGGTCCGCGAGCATGCCGTCCGCGGAGATGATGACGTAGCCTTCGATACGGAAAGACAATTGCCGACTATTCCGAAACCGTCGTCACCACGGAATTCACCGGCCGGCTGCTCACCGTCGGCAGCTTGATGTCCTTCATCAGCTCCTGGTCATATTCGGGCAGCGTCGAGGCCGGGAACTTGGCACGCATCGCCACGACCTTGTAGCCGCTGGCCTTCAGCCGCTTGAGCAACTCCGGCAGGGCTTCGGCGGTGTGCTTCTGGAAGTCGTGCATCAGGATGATGCCCTTGCCCTTGTTGTCGAGCTTCTTCATCACGGTCTCGATCACCTTCTCGGGCTTGGACGCCTTGAAATCGAAGGAATCGATGTCGCAGGAGAAGATCGCCGTGTTGCGGTTGCCGAGATAGGTGACCATCTCCGGCGGATGCTGGAGCGCCGGGAAGCGGAAGAACGGAGAGGGCGAGATGCCGCCGAGCGCCCACTTCACCGCGGAAAGGCCCTTCTCGATCTCTTCCTTGCGCTGCGCCTCGGTAAGCTTCTTGTTGTTGAGATTGGCGTGCGACCAGGTGTGGGTGCCCACGGTGTGGCCGGCCGCGTAGACCTGCTTGAGGATCTCCGGCTCATAGGTCGCGTGCTTGCCGATCGAGAAGAAGATGCCGGTGGTGCATTCGTCGGCGAGCGCCTTCAGCACGGCGGGGGTGTTCTTCGGCCAGGGGCCGTCGTCGAAGGTGAGCACGACCTCCTTGTCGCGCAGGAAGTCGAGCTCCTTGAAGTGCTCGAAGCCGAAGCCCGGACCGCCTGTGGTGTCGATCTCGACGGTGCGGGCGACCCCGAGCGCGCCGGGCGTGTTGCAGGCCGCGCGGGCGGGCTGCGGCGCCTGTTGCGGCGGGGGCGGATTGATGAAGCCGGCTGGCGCGGCGGCAGCTGGCGCGGGAGCAGCAGCAGGTGCTGCGGCCGGTGCGGCCTGCGTCGCGGCGGCGGGCTTTGCGGCTGGGGTCTGCGACCATGCCGCGCCTGCCATGCCCAGAGACATAGCGCTTGCCAAAATCAGTTTTGCCGCCACACGCATGGTGTTGTCCTCGAGATTGATCCCGTTGTTCCGCCGAAGTTTTTCGCCTCCGGCAAAACCATCCTGCCCCAAACGATCCTAGCCTAGATGGTGGGCCCTCGCCATTGCAACGGCTGTTTGGCGCCCCGCCACAATTGTGCCCAACCGGATTGGGCCGCGCTGCGTCAGCTGTCGGCCAGCGCTTTGGCGATGGCTGTCTTGATCCGCGTATCGGTCGGCTCGACGGCGGACGGATAGACCTCGGCAATGTAGCCGTCACGGCCGATCAGGTATTTATGGAAGTTCCAGCGCGGAACGTCCCGGGGGCGCGCCTCTGCCGCCCATTTGTAGAACGGATGCGCCTTGGCTCCGGTCACGACCGCCTTGGCCGCGATCGGGAAGGTAACGCCGTATTGATGGTGTGCGGTCTCGGTGATCTCGCTGGTGCCGCCAGGCTCCTGGCCGCCGAAATCGTTGGAGGGCACGCCGATGACGGTGAGCCCGCGTTCGCGAAACTCGCTCCAGAGCTCTTGCAGGCCTGCGTATTGCGGAGTGTAGCCGCAGAGCGATGCGGTATTCACCACCAGCAGAGGTTTACCGATGAACGCGGCAAGGCGGATGTCGTCGCCGGACAATGCCGGGAAGGAGAAGGCGTAGGCCGGGATCCGGCTCATGCCGCCATCGGCAAGCGCGCGCGTTGCGGATGCTGTCGTCGCAACAAGCGCGGCGAGCATGGTCCTGCGGTTTAGCATGGCGACGTCCCCCGACGTGTTCCGGGACACACTTTACCCCGTCGGCGCAAGCGGCCTCGTCAACACCGCGTTATCGGGACCGACGAGGCCTAGTACAGGCGGACGATGAAATCGGTGCCTTCGCCGGTCTCGCCCTGGTTGATGCCCTGGTCGGAGACGATGATCGAGCCGCCGGAGGTCAGCATCTCGTTGATCTTCGCCATGGTGTCGGCGGGGATCGCGATGCGGTCGAGGGCTTCGGTCGGGCTGTCCGGCGCGACCACGGGCTTGACTGTAACAGGCTTGGCGGCGACGGGGATCACGGCGGCGCCACGCTGGTGGCGCGTCACGCGACTGTCGTCCTCGCGTGCGGCCGAGCGCGCCGAGACGGGCAGCGACACCACCGACCAATGCAGCGCATTGGAATCGGTCTTGTCGACTTCCGCGGTGAAGATATGCGTGCCGAGCGGCCGGTCGCTCGCGGCGATCGTGACCGGCACCTCGAACAACGGCGCAAAATTCTGCCGCACGTAGAGCTTGGAATCCTTGCGGCTGATGAAGACCGCGATCTGTCCGGCCCGCTTCGGCGCTTCCGGCTTTGCCGCCGGCGCGGGCTCGGCGACGCGGCTCTCGTCCTTCTTGGTATCAGGCGCTGGTGCCGCAGCCGTCAGGGGCGCGTCGGGCTTCTTCGCGCTGTCGACGGCTTCGGCGTTGGCAGGCTCGGCTTTCGCGGGCTCTGTCTTGGTCGGCTCGGTCTTGGCAGACTCGACCTTGTCGTCGGTTGGCGTCGAAGTTTTGGGTGCTTCCGCGGCCTCGGCGGGCTTCGCTTCGGTGCTGGCGGACTTGGTCGCGTCAGATGCCTCGACCTTGTCTGTTGATGTGCCGGCCTCCTCGCGCACAGGCGCGTTTCCGGTCGTCATATCCGACATCACGGTGTGGCCGACCGACGAGCGCAGCTCCAGCACGGCATCGGCGCTGGCGGTCTTGGTCTCAACCGGCTTCGCGTCGCTGGCGTTGACGTCGGCGGCAGCCTTGTCCGCCTTGTCACCGGCACTGGTCTGGGGCGCGAGGCTGGCCGCGGGCTGCGGCGGCACGCGCACGGAGGCGAGCAACGGGTGCTGGAAATCGTGCGGCGTCATCTCGCCGGGCGCGACGATCACGCGCGCGCCCATCTTGGTCCAATTCCACATCTTCACGGCGAACGCCATCGGCATGCGGATGCAGCCATGCGAGGCCGGATAGCCGGGCAGCACGCCGGCGTGCATCGCGATGCCGGACCATGTGACCCGCTGCATGTACGGCATCGGCGCGCCGCTATAGATGTTGGAGTGGTGGAATTTGTGCTTCTGGATGACGCTGAACACACCCATCGGCGTCGAATGGCCCTTCATGCCTGTCGACACCGGAGATTCCGCGAAGACGCCATGGGTGTCGTAGACCGTCACCTTCTGCCGGTCGATCGAGACGACGATGACGAGGGGGCCTTGCGGCTTGGCGCCGACTTCCTTCTCGGCGACGGCGTCCTTTTTGCCGGCCGCACCGCGCTTTTGCGGCTTCTGGCGGGGAACTTCGGAATGCCGATCCTGCCGCGAGGCGTAGGACCCGTCGGAATAATCCGGCCAGTAGTAAAATGCTGCTTCAGCCCGGTTGGCCGTACCGATCGCACCCGCCGCCGTCAAAATGGCGACCTGCCAGAGCCGTGCCGGCTTGGCAGAAAAACCAGACCCGTTCACGCTATTCATCCTCGAATCCATAATCCAAATCAGACGTTAGTGTCGCAGAGGGGATACGCGTTCACCAGCAGGGCGGTTCTGCCGTCAGCTACTTTTGTCCAACTCGTAGCAAAAAAGCCTCACAGGACGGTAAACGGCGGCCGCGGAGCGCGGCCTGTCATCTTCCTGAGCGGCCACCCCATGCCTACATTGTCAGGACTTGTTACCGGAGAACTTCATGTCATCTCGTTTCCCCGGTCTTTCCAGCATCCGCTTGAAAGGCCTCGCTTTATTCCTTCTGGCTCTGCTCGCGCCTGTGGCGTCCGCATCTGCCGCCGATGAGCCCGATCTGATCTTCCGCCGCTCCACCGTGTTCAAATGGATGAGCCCGAACGACAAGCTCGCGACCTACGGCCTCGATGATCCCGAGGTCGAGGGCGTGGCCTGTCATTTCACCATACCCGAGAAGGGCGGTTTCAAGGGCTGGCTCGGCCTTGCCGAGGAGGTCTCGGACATCTCGCTGGCCTGCCGCCAGGTCGGTCCGATCAAGTTCAAGAACAAGATGGAGCAGGGCGACGACATGTTCCGCCAGCGCCGCTCATTGTTCTTCAAAAAGATGCAGATCGTGCGCGGCTGTGACGCCAAGCGCAACGTGCTGGTCTACATGGTCTATTCGGACAGGCTGATCGAGGGCTCGCCGAAGAACTCGACCTCGACGGTGCCGGTCATGCCGTGGGGACCGGGGGACGCAAACGTCCAGAAGTGCGGAGAGTTCTTCACTCAGTGACGCGCTGACGCGCTTGCGTTCACTCAGTGACGACAGTGCGGTTGACGCGCGGCTTCGCGAGATGCGAGCCGGTCAGTCGCACGAACGCTTGTGGCACGGCTTCATAGCCGCGGCCCGACTGTATCGCCATGACGCCGACGCCGTTGCGAATGGACTGTTGGTCGTCGCGGTCCGCGTCGCGCGCCGTTGCGCGATCTTGCGCCGTCATTATGGCAATCCCTCAACTGAACGCGCCCGGTGGTTCCGGGCTTCTCGGTTTCGATGGTTTGGGTCGCAGCCGACGCGCCTTCGGTTCGACGGGACCCAGCCTTCGTTTGGGTTTCTGTTCAGCAGAAAAACGTAAAATGCGTGTGAAGCGGTGAAGGCGCGGACATGACAGCGTGCTGCGCGCGGCAAGTTTCAAGCGCGAACGGAGCCTGCCAGGCGACTTTGAACCGCAGCGCGATCCATCTGATAAGATTGGGTTTTTTCGCTGAATGTTTCGTCGTCCCGGACCCGACGAAACAATTCTCACAAAGATGAAACCATTTTCCGTTTTTGGCGCATCACGCGCGAAACCGCCCATGGTTATCAGGTTCACAACGACGACGGCGCACCGCCGGCCACCGATTGAGGGACAAGACCATGCGCGCGCTCAGCTTCATCCTTGCTTTCGGTTTCGTGCTCGCCGGTTCCTCGTTTGCCGGCGCACCTGATGGCAACCTCCCCGGTATCGGCACCTTCCAGTACAGCGGCTCGCCGATCACCACGACGGCGCCGCAGCCGATCGTTGTTGCCGCGCGCTTCTGATCGCCGACAAAAAAATCAGCCGTCAAAGGCCATCATGAATTTCCGCATTTGCGCCGCAGCATTCATCTCCCTTCTGACGATCAGTGCCGCCGAGGCGCAGGTCCGCGCTCCCTCCAGGCTACCAGACCCCCGCACCGAGTTTGTGCGCCAGTGCGCGCCGCGAATGCTCGGGCGGTGGGAACATCCCGAAGAAGTCTGCGGCTGCCTGCATGATCATGCCGCCGCGGCCGTTGAGGACCGCGACCTGCGCGAGGCGCTTTTGCGCGGCATCAGCGAGACCGGCGTGCCTACGATCGAGACCGATTGGGTGCCGGCGTCGAAGCAAAGCGAGATCGGCCCGACCTTCACCAAGATCGCCAAGCCAACCCTTCAGTGCATGTTCGACCCGGCGAAATCCTAAGCCTTCACTTCGATTTCGGACCAAACCGCGGTACGCAGGAAGCGGTCCGTGCCACGCCCTGGTCGGTCATCTTCGCGCCGCGTATTTCCTTGACCTGCCCGGCAGGGCAGGTTCCGTCATCCACCTGCACGCGCTGGCCGAGCTTGAGATCGGTGATGTCCTGTTCGCGTCCGACCGTGACGGCATGCGCCATCGTCGCGAGCGTAACGGAGATCAGGAGCGAGAGGCAGGCTGCGTGGCGGAGAAGCATGGCGAAAGGTCCCGGCGTCAATTCCGCAATGTAGGGGCCGGTTCGCGATTCTGATAGTAAACCTTTGTCACGCTCGCCGGGCCGACTTGCCTTTAACGCGCAAGGCGGCGCGCGATTCCCGCGCGAGCCGTTCTGCCGATGCCACGAGTTGTGGAACCGCGTGCCCAGAAAATCCCAGGACGAAGCCGGGCAGGGGACGCGCGCGGGAATAGGTGTCGGCTAGCAGCCAGCCTTCCGCGCCGGCGGCCCGCTTTGCCTCTGCTGCGACCGACAGTTCGACCGATGGATCGAACCGGGCGACGAGGTGCAGCCCCTGCGACGGCACCGGCACAGACAATGCACCGTCGGATCTGGCCTCCAGCGTCTCGGCCAGTGCGTCGCGCGCCTCCCGATAAAGTTTTCGCACCCGCTTCAAATTCGCGGCGAACGCGCCGGAATTGAGCATGTCGGCGACCGCGCCTTCCATCAGCGTGCCGGGAAAGCGGTCGAGCGCGGCGCGTGCGGCGGTCACGTCGCCGATCAGGCGCTCGGGCAGGGCGCAATAGCCGATGCGCAGACCCGGAAATAGCGTCTTGGCAAAGGTGCCCATGTAGATCACGCGCTGGAGATGATCGATGCCGGCGAGCGACATCAGCGGCGCGCCGTCATAGCGGAACTCGCTGTCGTAATCGTCTTCCAACACGAAGGCGCCAACTTGCTTCGCCCAGTCGAGCAGCTCGAGCCGTCGCGGCATCGACATCTGCACGCCGAGCGGAAACTGGTGCGACGGCGTCACATAGGCGGCGCGTGCGTTGGGCCCCGCGGTGCGGCCTTTGGCGACGCGCATGCCGTGCTGGTCGACGGGGACCGGCACGGCGCGATAGCCGCAATGCGCGATGGTGTTGCGCGCAGCGGGGTAACCCGGGTCCTCACACCAGACCTGGTCGTTGGGTTTGAGGATCGCGCTCAGCACGATCCGCAGCGCATGCAGCGTGCCTGATGTGAGCATGATCTGGTCGGGATCGCAGCGCAGGCCGCGCGCCGACAACAGATGATCGGCGATCGCCGCGCGCAGTTCGCGGCTGCCGCGGGGATCGCCGTAATGCAGATGTTCGGATCCGAACGCGCGCATGCGCCGGCCGACGAAGGCGCGAAAACGCTGCACCGCGCGCTCGTCGATATGGGTGCAGCCGAGCGAGAAGGCGCCTTGCTTTGGAGCTTCGACCACGATCTTCGGCTTCTTCGGTTCAGTCGCGCGTGCCGGAATGCGCGCGGCGACGAAGGTGCCGGAGCCGACGGTCGCGTCGGCAAAGCCGTCGGCAATCAGGCGCTCATAGGCGGTGACGACGGCGTTGCGTCGAAAGCCCGTCTGCTTCGCCAGCGTGCGCGATGGCGGCAGCGGCTCGCCGGGCTTGACGAGGCCGGAGACGATCATCTCGCACAGCGCCTGATACAGCCGGTGCGCGGCGGAAGCGCCTGCGGTGATGTGCGGCCCGGTGAGGTCGAGCGGCAGCTCAGCCTTGCCGGGCGAGGAAGAATTGGTTGGAATTTTTTGCATGGAATTGGCACTATCGCAGACCAAATCCACGGCTACAACTCTCCTGGATTGTTCCATTCCCGACAGGAGCGGCCGTGAGCCAGACCGAGAGCGAAAATTCCTATCCGACGTCAGCGCGCAATCAGGTCAAGCGCCGTCACGACCGCGGCTTCTACGATCACGAGACGGTTCACCGCATCCTGGATTCCTCGATGATGTGCCACGTCTCCTATGCGATCGATGGTCAGCCCTATTGCACGCCCACCTTCTTCTGGCGCGAGGGGACCAAGCTGTACTGGCACGGCTCGAGCGCCAGCCGCATGCTGCGCAACCAGACCAAGGGCGAACGGGTGTGCCTGACGGTCGCCCATCTCGACAGCCTCGTGCTGGCGCGCTGCGGCTTCAACCATTCCGCCGACTACCGCGCGGTGATGGCGTTCGGCACCGCCTATCTCGTCACCGACGCGGACGAGAAGGAGCGGGCGGTAATCGCGATGGTCGATCGCTTTTTCCCGGACCGCACCGCGAGCCTGCGGACGAGCAGCACCCAGGAGATCAAGGCGACCTCGTTCATCGCGATGGAGATCGAGGAAGCCTCCGCAAAAATCCGCGCCAAGGGTGTCGCCGACGACGAGGAGGACTACGAATTGCCTGTTTATGCCGAGCGCATTCCCGTGCGCACCGTTCTCGGCGCGCCCGAGCCGTGTCCGCGCCTGCTCGACGGCGTCAGCCGGCCTGCGACACTCGCTGGCTATTCGGAAGGCCGACTGCTCGAAGATGCATTGCGGGATGCATATTTTGTGGAGTACCCGAACGGCTGAAATCGGCTAGCTTGCGCGCTCCTTCGACCAACTGGATGCCCGGAGTAGCCTGATGAATGCCGAAACGCAGCAGAGGATTCTTGACGCCGTCGATGCCGGCTTCGAAGCCCAGCTTGCGACCACAAGCGAGTTCGTCGCGATCCCTTCGACCCGCGGGGCGGAGGGGCCATGCCAGGACATGATCGGCGACCTCCTGCGCGCACGCGGCTACGAGGTCGACGACTGGCACATCAATGTCGACGATCTCAAGGACCTGCGCGGCTTCGGCCCGATCGAGCATGATTTCTCGAAGGCGCGCACCGTGGTCGGCACCTATCGTCCCAAGACCGAGGCCGGCAAATCGCTGATCCTCCAGGGCCATTGCGACGTGGTGCCGGCAGGGCCGCTGGAATTGTGGGACACGCCGCCGTTCTCGCCCGTCATCAAGGACGGCAAGATGTTCGGCCGCGGTGCCTGTGACATGAAGTCGGGCACCATCGGCGCGCTCTATGCCCTCGATGCGATCAAGGCCGCCGGGCTCACACCGACGGCGCGCATTCACTTCCAGTCCGTGATCGAGGAGGAGAGCACCGGCGTCGGCGCGCTCTCGACGCTCCAGCGCGGCTATCGCGCGGACGCCTGCTTCATTCCGGAGCCGACCGCCGGCAAGATGGTGCGCTCGCAGGTCGGCGTGATCTGGTTCCGGCTGCGCGTGAAGGGCCATCCGACCCATGTCGCCTTTGCCGGCTCAGGCTCCAATGCGATCATGGCGGCCTATCATCTCGTACATGCCCTGCAAAAGCTCGAGATCGAGTGGAACGAGCGCGCCAAGGCGGATCGTCATTTCAAGACTCTCAATCACCCCATCAACTTCAACCCGGGCATCATCAAGGGCGGCGATTGGGCTTCCAGCGTGCCGGCCTGGTGCGATGTCGATTGCCGCATCGCGATCCTGCCGGGCTGGTCGGTGGCCGATCACCAGAAGGAGATCATGGCCTGCGTCGCTGCTGCCTCGCGCAACCACCGCTTCCTCGCCAACAATCCGCCGGAGGTCGAATGGTCCGGCTTCCTGTCGGAAGGTTACGAGCTGACCGACTCTGCTGCACCGGAAGCCGCATTCGGCAAGGCCTTCAACAAGGTCTATGGCGGCGCGGTCGAGGACCTCGTCTTCACCGCGCTCACCGACACCCGCTTCTATGGTCTCAATTACGGCATCCCCAGCCTATGCTTCGGCGCCAGCGGCGGTGAGATGCACGGCTTCAACGAATTCGTCGACCTGGAGTCGCTGAAGAAGACCACCAAGGCGATGGCGCTGTTCATCGCGGAATGGTGCGGGGTGGAGAAGGCGTAGCGGGCGAGATCTCGTAGGGTGGGCAAAGGCGCTCTTGCGCCGTGCCCACCAGTCCTCCCCGATACGACGAAGATGGTGGGCACGCTGCGCTTTGCCCACCCTACGATGTCTCGCTTGCTGGAGCATCTAAGCGGAAATATCTTGCCGCTGCGCTGCCCTCAACACGAGCTTCCCCAAATCCTTTAAGCTTAAAATAAAGACTAGGATGCCGCCTTGACCGGTGGCAGACTGGCATCTGGTCGCAGGACGAGTCCTCGGGAGCAACGATGCGCGATTGGGATGATGCTTACGCCAATTCGGCCCATATCCCGGGCTCGGACAAGATGCCGGCACAGTGGGCGGAACGGGCCGCCGCCTACCGCGCCAGTCTGAAGGATTTCCGCGCCGACATCGCCTATGGCTCCGGTGAGCGCCAGCGTCTCGACCTGATCCTGCCCGACGGCGACAGCAAGGGCCTCGTCGTCTTCGTCCATGGCGGCTACTGGATGCGCTTCGACAAATCGACCTGGACCGATCTTGCGGAAGGCGCACGGCACCACGGCTGGACCGTGGCGCTGCCGAGCTACACGCTGACGCCGGCCGCGCGCATCTCCGACATCACAGCAGAGATCACCGCCGCGATCGCCAAGGCGGCTTTGCTCGTCGCAGGACCGATCCGGCTCGCCGGGCATTCGGCCGGCGGTCATCTCGTCACGCGCATGCTGTGTGACGACAGCCGGCTCGAGCCCGCAATCTTCAACCGTATCGCCGGCACACTTTCGATCAGCGGCCTGCACGATCTGCGCCCGCTGCTCAAGACCAGGATGAACGAGACTCTCGGCATGACGATGGAGGAGGCGACGCTCGAAAGCGCGGCGCTGCATCCGCCGCGCGGGCATTCGCCCGTGACGGCCTGGGTCGGCGGCAGCGAGCGGCCGGAGTTCATCCGCCAATCCGACCTGATGGCCAATGTCTGGACCGGTTTCGACGTGCCGACACGCCTCGTGGTGGAGCCTGCGCTGAACCATTTCACCGTCATCGACGGGCTTAGGGATCCATCGTCGCAGATCACCGCGCGCCTGATCGGCCTCGACTGATGGCGCGAGGGATGATCGATCGAAAGGGCCAGCCATGACGTCCAGCGATTACGATCCCACGAAGGAAGGCGCCGAGACCGATTTCGCCCGGCGGATGTCCTATGGCGATTATCTGGCGCTGGACAAGATCCTCGGCGCGCAGCATCCGCTGTCGGAGGCGCATGACGAGATGCTGTTCATCATCCAGCATCAGACCACCGAGCTGTGGATGCGGCTTGCCATCCATGAGCTCAGTGCCGCGCGCGGCGCCATCGCCAAAGACGAGGTGCAGCCCGCGATGAAGATGCTGGCGCGGATGTCGCGCATCTTCGAGCAGCTCAACAACGCCTGGGACGTGCTGCGCACCATGACGCCGAGCGAATACACGCGCTTCCGCTCGCAGCTCGGCCAGTCCTCGGGCTTCCAGTCGCGGCAATACCGGCTGATCGAATTCCTGCTCGGCAACCGCAACCACGCCATGCTGAAGCCGCACGCGCACGATGAGGAAACGACAAAACTGCTGGAAGCCGAGCTCGCGACGCCAAGCCTCTATGACGAAGTGCTCAGGCTCGCCGACCGCAACGGGCTCACGATGCCGGCGGCCGTGCTGGCGCGCGACGTCCGCGAGACCCACAGTTTTAGCGAGGGCGTGCTCCAGGCCTGGCGGATCGTCTACGAGGCGCCGGAGACGCACTGGATGCTGTACGAGCTCGCGGAGAAGCTGGTCGATTTCGAGGACTACTTCCGCCGCTGGCGCTTCAACCATGTGACGACGGTCGAGCGCGTCATCGGCTTCAAGCGTGGCACTGGCGGCACCGGCGGCGTCAGCTATCTCAAGCGCATGCTGGAGGTCGAGCTGTTCCCCGAACTCTGGCGCGTCCGCACCATCCTGTAGAAATGCCCAAGAATAACTCCATGACCAGATATCGCGTCTATCACGACACCAAAGCGCTGTTCCATCTGCCTGACGGCGTGATCTATCTCGATGGCAATTCGCTCGGCGCGCTGCCGCTCGGTGTTGCCGAACGCGTGAGCCGCGTCATCACGACCGAGTGGGGCAACGAACTGATCCGTGCCTGGAACAGCGCGGGCTGGTACGCCCAGCCGCGCGTAGTCGGCGATCGCATCGCGCGGCTGATCGGCGCGGAGGCCGGATCCGTCATGGTCGGCGACACGCTGTCGCTGAAGGTCTATCAGGCGCTTGCGGCTGCGCTCGACATGAACGCGTCGCGCAAGATTGTCCTGTCGGACACCGGCAATTTTCCGACCGACCTCTACATGGCCGAAGGCCTGATTGCGACGCTGGGGCGCGGTCATCAATTGCGCCTGGTGGCGCCGAAGGAGATCGAGGCCGCGCTGTCGGACGAGATCGCCGTCCTGTACATCACCGAGGTCGATTACCGTACCGGTCGCCGCCACGACATGGCGAAGCTGACGGAGAAAGCGCATGCACTCGGTATCGTCACCGTCTGGGATCTCGCGCATTCGGCCGGTGCATTGCCGGTCGATCTCGCCGGCTGCGGTGCAGATTTCGCCGCGGGCTGCACTTACAAATACATCAACGCCGGCCCGGGTGCGCCGGCCTTCCTCTACGTCGCGCCGCGCCATGCCGACAGTGCACGCGCCGCCTTGTCGGGGTGGATGGGGCATGCAAAGCCGTTTGCGTTCGAGCTTGGCTATGCGGCCGCGGGCGGCGTCGAGCGCATGCGCGTCGGCACGCCGCCGGTGCTCGCAATGGCCGCGCTGGAGGCTTCGCTGGATATCTGGGACTGCGTCGATATTGCCGAGGTGCGGGCGCGTTCGCTGGCGCTCGGCGACTTGCTAATCGCCGAGGTCGAACGCCGTTGTCCGTCTCTGGCGTTGGTGACCCCGCGCGCGCATGGGCAACGCGGCTCACAGGTCTCCTTCGCTTTCGACGGCGGCTACGCCGCGATGCAGGCCCTGATCGCCCGCGGCGTCATCGGCGATTTCCGCGCGCCTGACATCATGAGGTTCGGGATCACGCCGCTGTATATCGGCGAGGCTGAGGTGATAAGGGCGGCCGGGATCATCGAGGAGGTGATCGCAGGCGAGGTGTGGCGGCAGCCGGAGTATCAGGTCGTGAATGCGGTGACGTGAGGTCTGCCGTGCCCCGGACGCGGCGCAGCGCTTCTTCAGCGGTGCGCCGCAGAGCCGGGGCCACGCTGCAGGGATTCCGTTGTGAGATGGGTCCCGGCTCAGCGCAGCAACGCCAGCGCGTTGCAGCGCGTCCGGGACACGAGAGCTGCGATCTCGCTATTTGAGTTCGCCCCACAACACCGTCACGATTGCATCGAGCCCGTCCGTCAACGCTGCCGGTCCCGGCTGCAGGATAATTGGCGACTTGATCTCGACGATACGGCCGTCCCGTACGGCCGGAATTTGACCCCAGCCATCGCGTTCCCGAATGCGGGCAGGAACAACCTTCTTGCCGCACCAGGAGGCGAGGATGACGTGGGGTGCTGCGTCCTGCACCGCATCCGCCGAGATGATGCGATCCTTTGCCGCCTGCCGAGAGCGCAGCTCCGCAAACACATCTTCGCCGCCGGCAATCTCGATCAGCTCCGACACCCAGCCGATGCCCGAGATCAATGGCTCGTCCCATTCCTCGAAATAGACCCTTGGGCGCGGCGAAGGGCGGGGTGTTGCCGCGATCGTGGCGAGGCGCCGCTCGAAACCTTGAGCGAGCTCCTCCGCACGCCCGGCAGCACCGACCAGCGCGCCCAGTGTCCGGATCATCGCAAGAATCCCGGCAATTTCGCGCTGGTTGAAGACGTGGACGTCGACGCCGGCGCGGACGAGATCGGCAACGATGCCGGCCTGGAGGTCGGAGAACGCCAGCACCAGGTCCGGTTCCAGCGACAGGATCTTCGGGATGTCTGCGGAGACGAAGGCCGACACCCGCGGCTTCTCGCGTCGCACCTGTGGCGGGCGGACGGCGTAGCCGGAGACGCCGACGATGCGATCCTGCTCGCCGAGCAGATAGAGGGTTTCGACCGTCTCTTCGGTCAGGCAGACGATGCGGCGGGGTGGGAAGTGGCGCATGGGAGGAGCATATGCGCTGATGCCGCAGGCGATGTCACGGTGGCCATGACCTCCGACGTCATTGCTTTGCCGCGCGAAGCAATTCACGCTGAGGCAACAATGAATTGGGAGGATTTCTGATGACGCCGCTCGAGAAACTTAAAGCGATGAAGATGCCGTTCGCCGAGCTCAAGGGCGTCGAGTTCGTGGAGGCCGAGAAGGATCGCGTGGTGGCGCGGATGATCGTTCGCCCCGATCTCTGCACGCTTCACCACACCATCCATGGCGGCGCAGTGATGGCGCTGGCTGATTCCGTCGGCGCGGCGGCGACCGTGATCAATTTGCCGGAGGACGCCAAGGGCACGACCACGCTGGAGAGCAAGACCAATTTCATCGGCGGGGCCAAGGAGGGAACCACGGTCGTCGCAACCGCGACCCCGGTGCACCGGGGCCGTCGCACCCAGGTCTGGACCACCCGGCTGGAAACCGAAGACGGCAAGCTGGTCGCATTGGTGACCCAGACGCAGCTGATCCTGTAAGACTACGGGGCTTTGATTTTGTTAACGAATTAGTCGCGTTCAATGCCTCAAACTTGGGCAGGTTCCCGTCTTGAAAAATTTGCTGCGGCGCACAATATTGGAGGCCTAGGGATTCGAACGCCTCCTCGAGGGATACCAAGAGGAGTTTTGACTTGTCACGCGAAGCAGATTCAGCACTTGAAGATACCACCCGCGCGCAGTCCGTTCCGGGCTATGTGCGGACCTTGAGCCAGCAGGAAGAATTGCCGCTTCTGCGCGATCACCTGCTCAGGCTCGATGCCGCGAGCCGGCACGACCGTTTCAACGGCTTTCTCGACGACAGCTTCATCGAGCGCTATGCCGCCCGCTGCGCCGAGGACGGCACCGTGATCGTAGCCTACATCGTCGAGGGCATGGTCCGCGGTGCGGCCGAGCTGCATCCGCCGGAGGGCGATTCGCTGCCCGAGGTCGCCTTCAGCGTGGAAGCCTCCGCGCGCCGCCAGAATGTCGGCACGATCCTGTTCAGCCGTCTGATCGCCGAAGCGCGCTGGAAGGGCTTTAAGCGCCTGCGTATTACCACCGGCGCCGAGAATCACGCCATGCGCGCGCTGGCCCGGAAGTTCGGCGCAAATCTGCAATTCCGCCATGGCGAATCGACCGGCACGATCGATCTCATCAAGACACCGGAAGCCGAGCTCGCCGATCTCGCGGCCTCGCCGTTCACGGCGGGGCGCGCTTTGCTCAGCTTCAATTCGACCTGCTGGAAGATCATCTCCAGCATGTACGGCAATCGCGCCGCCTGAAGCGAAAGCCACCTGAATCAAAAAGCGGACCGGCTAAAACCGGTCCGCTTTTGTTTTGGGGCAGGGAATGATGCGCTCAGGTGCCGGTGCGCTTGTCGTTGCCGAAGCGGCGCACGACGCGGCGCTCGACCACCACCGAGCGCTGTGCGCCCTGTTCGCCGGCGATCACGCGAGTGGAGGTGATGCGGCTGTTGGTGCGAACCTGCTTCTTGACTTCGGCCTGCACGACATCCAGCGGCATGCCCATCAGCGCTGCGGCGATCTCGGCCTGCTGCTCCTGATCGTCGGTGATGCCGACGGCGGCGAAGATCGCCTCGTCCAGAGTCGGGGGATCGTGGCGCACGCGCCGCGTGCCATATTTGGTATTCCAGTCTGCGTTCATAACGGCCTCGTTTGGATGCCGGGATACCTAGTGCCGCCGATGTTGCATTGCAATATAAATTTGGTGTGGCATCTCAGCTATGCACTCACGGTTTCTCGAGCTTGCTGGCGTCATAAAGGTCGAGGGTTGTCGGGCCCGTGGCCAACGCGCGCAAGTTGCGCACGAGCGCACCGGACGCAGATACCGCAAAATGGGCGGCCAAGGCTGCGCGGTCAGCCCATTGCTCGAAGAACACCAGCCTGAGCGGGTTCTCGCAGTCGACATGCACGGCATGCGAGATGCAGCCGGGCTCCTGTCGCGACCGATGAACGTGCTCGAGGCTCAGGCGCCGCGCCTCCTCGAACGTCTCGGGTCGGGTCGTTACGCTGCCGGTCACAACGATCATGCGACGTCTCCCGATGTAAGTGCCGCTAGGGCGGGGATGCCTCGCGGGCGGTGTCTTTCACAGGCGCTTGCGGCCAACGCTTCAACGCCGCGCGTCCGGCCTCGGTCAGCCGGTAGATGCCCCGCTCAGCGCGTTCGAACCAGCCATACACGTTGTTAAGCATGATCTTGCCGGCGTCGGGACAGCGTTGGCGCAATTCGCTCACGCGCCGCGGGCCTGCCGCAAGTTCCGAGGCGCAGGCCAGCGCCTGCTGCCGATAGGCCGTCATGATCGGTGCGCGCGTACTGCCGCCGAGCACGGGATCGCCCTGGCGGCGCTGATGCTCGGCCACGAGGCGCGAACGAATCTTGGGCTCTCGCCGCGGGGCTGCCGTCGGCGGCTTCACCAGCACCTCGACCTGGCCGCGGTCGGTTACCCCGAGCATACCGAAACCGAGCCGGCGGCAGAGATTGCGATAGCGCGCATCGCTCTCGCGTCCCTTGCCACGCACCGACATTTTAGCGGCGATCCAGACCTCGTCGCCGGCGGGCGCGCGGTCGACCGCCTGCAGGATCAGCTCGAGATTGAAGGCGAGCTTGAGCTCGCCGATCACCACCACCGGCGGATCGCCGGCGCTGAGGCCCACGAGATCGCAGCCGCCGATCTCGCCCTTGACCGAGAAGCCGAGCTCTTCGAGGAAGCGTTTGACGGGGAGATAAAGCTCAGTTTCCAAGGATAGCTTTCGAGTCTTGCGTTCAGATCCGAGAATCAGTTGCGGGCAGCTTAGCCCGGATCGGACTTGGCGCTCCCGCGCCATTTGATCGGGAACCGATGATCCGGCTATCCTGCGGGCGGGACAGTCTGGCACTGGCGACATGACAATCAGGAACGGGCTCTATCACATTCGCATCGAGATGCTCGATGCGGTCCAGGGCGGCAATCAGGGCGTTATGGTGCTGCGTGACGGAACCATGCGCGGCGGCGATTCATTCTTCTTCGCCTACGGCAGCTACACCTCGGCCGACGGCAAGTGGAAGGGCGAGCTGACCAACGAGGAGCACTCACCCTCATTCGACGAGCGCCCGGTGTGGGGCCGCAAGGCCGTGACCATCGGCTTCAGCGGCACTTACAATGACGAGACCGCCTATGGCGAGGGCATCGCGCTCGCAGGCAAGCAGAGCATCCGCTTCAAGGGCAATCTGCGGCTATTGGTGCCGGATTAAACCCGCCCGCCCACCGGGAGCAGCGCGCCGGTGACGCCGCTTGCGGCATCGCTTACGAGGAACAGGATCACCTCGGCGAGTTCCTGCGGCGTCACCCATTTGGAAAAGTCCGCCTTCGGCATGTCGGCGCGATTGGCCCCTGTGTCGATGATCGAGGGCAGCACCGCGTTCACCGTGACCTTACCTTTCCACTCGCTCGCCAGCGCTTCGGTCAGGCGATGCACGCCGGCCTTCGACGCCGCATAGGGGCCCATGCCGGAGCCGGCCTGAAGCGCGCCCATGGCGCCGATATTGACGATGCGGCCGGCCTTGGACGCGGCGAGGTGCGGCAGCGCCGCGCGCGAGGCGTTGAGCGCGGTCAGCACGTTGAGCGCATACATTCGCTGCCATGTCTTGATGTCGCCGTCGCCGACGGTCTCGAAGGCGAAGCCGCCGGCGATGTTGATCAGCGCGTCGAGCCGGCCAAAGTGCTTCGCGGCGGTCTCGACCGCCGTTGTCGCCTGCGTCGCGTCGGACAGGTCGACGCCGCCGATCTCGATTCTTTCAGGCGTCGCCGACATCTGCGAGGGGGCGTGATCGATGCCGGCGATCCGTGCGCCGCGAGACTGCGCAGCCTCAGCGACCACCTTGCCCAGTGCGCCGAGCGCTCCGGTCACGACAATGACTTTTCCCTGCACGAGACTCTCCGTCGTTTCACTTCGGGTTGACTATTGCGCGGGCTGAATTGGACTTGCAATGGCGGCGGCTTCAAGGCTGAATGATTGCTACAACCTTGGATGGCGGGAGGGGGGCGATATGTCCGAAAGTCTGCCTGTCGTGGACATTCCCCAAGGCATCATCAAGCTTGAGCGCCCACTATCAAACTTCTTCGACGCGCTGCGTGGAGGAGGGCCGGTTCGCGTCGTGGCGATGGGATCGTCCTCGACGGCAGGGCGGGCTGACGTCGTGCCTTACCCCTATCGTCTCGAGATGTATCTGAGGCAGCACTACGCCGAACCTTTGCCGAATGTCCGGATCGACGTCTTGAATCGGGGCAGGGGTGGAGAGGAAGCTCCGAAAGAGTTCGATCGCTTCGATGCCGATATCTTTTGCGATAATCCGCCTCTCGTGCTTTGGCAGGTCGGCACCAATGCCGTCTTTCGCAAGCAGGACTTCAATTTCAAGGAGGTCGTCGACAAGATTGCCGAGGGCGTGCGTCTACTTGCCAAGCATCCGATCGACGTCGTGTTGATCGACCCGCAATATGTGACGGCCATGCTCCGTGATGACAAGGCGGAGCTTTCGGAAACGATGGTTTCGGAGATCCGAAAAATCGCCGATGAAGCGAAGATCAGCGTGTTTCAGCGCTGGGCTCTGATGCGGCATTGGCACGTAAGCAACGAGGTGTCGTTCGAGCAACTGCTCGACCCCACGGATGGCGACAAGCTCCATCAGAGCGACTGGAGCACGCTTCAGGTCTCCAAGGCGCTGTGCAAGGCGATCACGGACGCAACCACGGCGGCGGGATGGCTGGCGGCTGGGCAGAAATCCTGATCACACCTGCAGATAACGCGCCTTCAGTGCGGTCTGCTCTGCAGTGCCGAGCTTGAGGCCGTCGCGCAAGTAGGTTTCGAGATCGCCGTATTCGCTACTGACGGCCTCGAACGCCGCCGCGAGGTAAGAGGCCTCGACGTTGCCGATGGCATTGCGCACGTCCTCGGGTAGATCGATGGCGGCCGTCGCGTCGCGCTTGTAGTGCTGGTTGGTCAATAAATAGTCCTCGGCAATGACCTCGTCGGCCACGCCGAGCGCATGCAGGATCAGCGCGCCGGCAAAGCCGGTGCGGTCCTTGCCGGCGGTGCAATGGATCACGAGCGGCGCGCGGTCTTCCAGCAGATGGCCGAACAGCGCGCGAAAGCTGTGCGTGTTGTGGCGGACATAGTTGCGATAAGACTCGCGCATGAGCTCGAGCGCGACCGGTGCGGTCAGCCTGCCCCTGGCGAGCTCGGCGCGCAGCCCCGCCACGACTGTCGGTTCGATCGGCAGCGAGTGCACCGTGATCTCGTTCACCACGCAGACGCCGGCCGCGCGCTCCTCGACGCCGCGAAAATCGAATGCGCTTCGCACCCCGAGCGCGCGGACGATCTCGATGTCGGCGGCGGTGAGCTGGCCGAGATGGTTGGATCGGAAGATGTGGCGCCAGCGCGTGGTGCGGCCGTCAGTTGTGGCGTAGCCGCCGAGATCGCGAAAATTGCTGGCGCCTTGCAGGGCGAGATGACGGAGAGGGGAGGCTTGCACAGAGGAGTCTTGCATCGGATCAGCTTTTGTTATGTTGCCGGTGGACTATTACAGGGGGCGATCATGGACCGGCACAAGGCCATTGTTTTGGCGATCACCATGCTGGCGGGCGGAATTTTCGCTGCGCGGCAGGCCGATGCGCAGACGTTCCGGACCTATCGCTGCGCCGATGGTACGCAGTTCATCGTCGGGTTTTATGACGAGGACCAGCGCGCTTTCCTCCAGATCGACGGCGAGCCTGCCACGCTTGCCAAGCGGCTGACGGTTTCCGGCGCGCGCTATTCGGGGGCGGGGATCACGCTGAGGATTCCCAAGAGCGGGGCCACTACGGTCAAGCATCTGAAGCGGCCGGTGAGGCCTGCGCAGCGGTCGACAAGCCCGGGCTCTAGCCGGAACGACAACACGAATCAAAAAGGGCCGAAACCTCGTTGTTTCGACCCTTTTTAGATTGCCGCCCGGCGCATGTGGGAGCGCTGGGGTATCAAACCAAACGCAGGCATCAGCGATCCCATTTCGGCTTGGCCTCATCGACGGCTTCCTGATGGTACCAGCTGCCGCTGCAGATCGTCTCGTTCACGGGGAGCGAGAGACGGTCAGCAGGAAGGCGGGTCTCACCGGAGTGGCGTCCTGCAAGAGCCGCGCGGCCCCCGACAGGGAATTGATAGATCGTTGCCGATCCCTGACTCAGTCCGTTGTTCATCATTGCGGTATCTCCTCGGGCCCAAGCGCTTGCCTCCATGGTGCGCCCGACTCGTTGGCTTGTGGTTACTGGAGTCCCCATATCGGCGCCGCACTCCGAAATGCAAAGTGCTGAAAAGGAAATCAGGCTCAGCTCATTTTGTAGGCAGAGAGCCGTCTGCATTCTCCAAGGCACCACGTTGATGACTAACGCTTGGGCCATTGCGAAGGTTGCGGGCGGGGGCTCCTGACTTTGCAAAAATTGCCGCACGTTGATGCGCGTTTCATCGGCAACCTCTGGCAATGCACCATCTGCTCCAGAATCATGCGTTTTACGCGGGATTTTTGCAGTGCAGCTTCACGAGAAGGTGCGCTTCTATGACGCACGCTGCCGTGGACGGTTTAGCAACAGCGGGAGGCCCGGGTCGCGGTGGATAACCTCCCGCGCTGCGGCCTTTTGGCACGTAAAATGCTTGGAAAGGGTCGGCCGATAGTGGCCGGGTAAACAATCGTGCGGGGGCCCCCGGGCCCCCACCTTTCGCATCATCTACAGAGAGGCTCAATGACCAAGTATAAGCTCGAGTACATCTGGCTCGACGGATATACGCCGACTCCGAACTTGCGCGGCAAAACCCAGATCAAGGAATTCGCGTCGTTCCCGACGCTCGAGCAGCTTCCGCTCTGGGGCTTTGATGGCTCCTCCACCCAGCAGGCCGAAGGCCACAGCTCGGATTGCGTGCTGAAGCCGGTCGCCGTCTATCCGGACGCCGCGCGGGAGAACGGTGCGCTGGTGATGTGCGAAGTCATGATGCCCGATGGCAAGACCCCGCACTCCACCAACAAGCGCGCGACCATCCTCGACGATGCCGGCGCCTGGTTCGGCTTCGAGCAGGAATACTTCTTCTACAAGGACGGCCGTCCGCTCGGCTTCCCGGAGGCTGGCTATCCGGCGCCGCAGGGCCCGTACTACACCGGCGTGGGTTATTCGAATGTCGGCGCGGTCGCGCGTGAGATCGTCGAGAAGCATCTCAATCTCTGCCTCGCCGCCGGCATCAACCACGAAGGCATCAACGCCGAAGTGGCGAAGGGCCAGTGGGAATTCCAGATCTTCGGCAAGGGCTCCAAAAAGGCCGCTGACGAAATGTGGATCGCTCGCTACCTGATGCAGCGGCTCACCGAGAGCTACGGCATCGACATCGAGTATCACTGCAAGCCGCTCGGCGACACCGACTGGAACGGCTCCGGCATGCACGCCAACTTCTCGACCGAGTACATGCGCACGGTCGGCGGCAAGGAGTATTTCGAGGCGCTGATGGCGGCCTTCGACAAGAACATCATGGACCACATCGCCGTCTACGGCCCGGACAACGACAAGCGTCTGACCGGCAAGCACGAGACCGCGCCGTGGAACAAGTTCAGCTACGGCATTGCCGATCGCGGCGCTTCGATCCGCGTTCCGCACTCCTTTGCCAACAACGGCTACAAGGGCTATCTGGAAGACCGCCGTCCGAACTCGCAGGGCGACCCATACCAGATCGCTTCGCAGATCCTGAAGACGATCGCGTCCGTGCCGACCGAACAGAAGGCGGTCGCCTAAGATCCTCCCGGCCCGGGCTAGGGGGCTGGCCCGGGTTGGCATTCAATCCGCCGGAGCCGAAAGGCTCCGGCGGATTTTTGCATTCTGATGACAGCCATTGTTGTGGGTCTGCCGGCCATGCCGGCTTGCAGTCTGTCCATCGCCGGCCAAACCGGGATAGAGTGCTCTCCGATGCGCGCGGGGCCGGGGACACGGCTGGTGTTTGAAGGCTTCTACAAGACGAGATTTCAGCTCGGCGACGCCGTCGGCCGGAGCGTGATGCATGTCGGCAATGGCAAGATGCTGGGGGGCAATTCGGCCTTCGCCCATATCGGCACCTATGAGAGAACCGAAGTCGGCGTCGACATCGTCATCAAGACCGTGCGCCACAACCCCGACCCGACCTACCGTGCCATGGCGGGCACCGACGATGCGACCCTGCTCGCAAAGGGCTGGCCTGACGGCGATCTCTATCGCTTGAAGGGCGAGCTCAGGGAGCTGCCCGGCGTGCCGTTCCAGTCGGTGATGACGCCGATCACGGAAGGCGAGGTGCCGATCGCGGGCAGTGTCGGCGAGGGCGGCATTGCCGACGGTCTTTACTCGGTTCACCTGCGCATGCTCGACGGCGTCGATGGCGGCCTGACCGGCGTGATGCTGCTCAACCGGGGCCGCATCCTTGGCGGCGACGCCTCGTTCTACTATCTCGGCAGCTACACCGCCGCGAACGGCCGCTGGAAGGGCCAGATCCTCAATCAGGAGCACACGCCGGCCAAGGACGATCCGATCTTCGGCGGCCACGAGGTCGGCATCGGCTTCTCCGGCAGCTATGACGCGGAACAGGCGGTGCTGGACGCAACGGCGCTCGCCGGCAAGCGCAGCCTGCGCTTGACCGCCGCGCTCAAGCTGATGCACAGCGCCTGATCGATATCCGGGAAGACACATGACAAGCACCATTCGCATGCTCTCGACGCTCGGCCTGATGGGGGCGATGCGCAGCCTGTCCACCGCCTTCGAGACCGCGAGCGGCATTCACGTCGATGCCGACTTCGCGCCGACCCTGGCGCTGCTCAAGCGCCTGCGCGACGGCGAGGCGGCCGATCTCGTGATCCTGACGCGCGAGGGGCTCGACGAGATGATCGGCGAGGGCCGCGTGATCGCCGGCACCGCAGCCGATCTGGCGCGCTCCTTCGTCGGCATCGCCGTGCGGGCAGGGCAGCCGCATCCCGATATCGCCAGCGAAGCCGCGCTGCGCAAGACGGTGCTTGCGGCGCGGTCAGTCGCTTATTCGCGGCTGGGCGCGAGCGGCGTGTATTTCGCCCAGTTGATCGTGCGGATGGGGATCGCGGATGAGATCAACGCCAAGGCGACCATCGTCGAGCAAGGTTTTACCGCGGAGCGGCTCGTCAGCGGCGAGGCTGATCTGGCCGTACAGCAGATCAGCGAGCTGAAGCAGGTCGCGGGCATCGAGGTCGTCGGCCCGGTCCCGCACGATTTGCAGACACCGGCCGTGTTCTCCGCCGGCCGCATGGCCAATGCGAACAATGCCGAAGCCGCCGACCGGCTGCTGCGCTATCTGGCATCGCCCGAGGTCGTGCCGGTGCTGCGCCAATCGGGACTCGAGCCTTGAAATCGCCGGCACGCGGACGCAACGTGGTGTCCATGCGAACTTATCTCCTTGCCATCATTTTCGCGCTCGCCGCGCCCCTGGCTGCACATGCGCAATCGGCCGACCTCGTCCTGTGCGACCGGGTCGCCGCCGATCCCAGCGATCCCGACAAGCCGGCCGATGTGAAGGGCGTGAGCGAGATCGCTTCCTCAGACGTTGCGACCGCCATCAAGTTCTGCAAGCAGGCGGCACCATCGTCGCGGCGCGCGATGTTCGCGCTCGGGCGCGCCTATGCAGCCAACCGGCAGACGGCGGAGGCGATTGCCGCCTGGCGCAAGGCGGCCGACAAGGGATCAAGCGCGGCCATGGTCGAGCTCGGCGTGCTCTACGGCACCGGCTCCGGCGTTGCGAAGGACGAGGCGCAGGCGCGCAAATTGTTCGAGAAGGCGGCGCAGGCAGGCAATCCCCGCGGCGTCAGCAACCTTGCCGCCGTCGGCGGTGCAGGTGGTGCGGTTCCGGCCGATCCCGCGCAGGCCCGCGCGCTGCTGAGCAAGTCCGCCGAAACCAACGCGGAGGCGCAGTACCAGCTCGGCCTGATGCTGTCCGAAGGTACGGGCGGCGCGAAGGACGACGTTGCGGCGCGGGCGCTGTTCGAGAAGGCGGCGGCACAAAACCATTCCGGCGCGCTGGAGCGGATGGGTGCCTTCGCGCAGGAAGGCCGCGGCGGTGCGAAGGACAAGGACGCCGCAAAGGCCTATTACGAGCGCGCTTCAGCGCTCGGCGACGAGGACGCCAAGGCGGCGCTGGAGCGGCTGCGCTGTCCCTATGCGATCAAGGACAAGCAGGGCAAGCTCGTCACCACGCTGTGCTTCTGATCCCCGGCGGAGAAACGCGGAACGGATCGCGTGCCGAGCGGGTTGAATCCGAAAGCATGACAGGAGGCGCAACCATGATCCGCAAGCTCGCATCCGGCGAATACCGTCTCTATTCGCGCAAGGTGAATCCCAAGACCGGCAAGCGCCGCAACCTCGGTACCTTCAGAAGCCGTGCGGCGGCGGAGAAGCACGAGCGCGAGGTGCAATATTTCAAGCGCCACTGACGCATGAGCAAGGCGGTCCGGGACCGGCCAAAGCAAAAAGCTCGAAAACAACCCCATGCACCGTAGCCAAGTCGTTGAAATCGCTGGGGCGCCGAAATCACTTGTCGGTTGAGATCGTTAATTTCTGATTTAGCGAAAAATGTCTTGCCCCGTCGAGGCTGAGCAAGAATTGGTCGTTGGCGGCCTTAGGCGAT
>NZ_JADPJH010000028.1:0-103081 GCF_023073315.1 Bradyrhizobium sp. 1
CCATCGCCTAAGGCCGCCAACGACCAATTCTTGCTCAGCCTCGACGTGTCAAATGGATTTCGTAAAATCAGAATTTTATTAAACCGGCAGTCAACTCATTGATTTCGTTATCGCCGCCTACTGTGCATGGGGTTGTTTTCGGTATTTTTGTTTTCGTTGCGAAAAGCAGCACGTCAAAGCAGCGGCCGATAGACCTCGCCGATCCGCGCCGCTTCGGCATCGAGGCTGAACTTCGCAAGCACCCGCGCCCGCCCCCGCTCGCCCATGGCGGTCGCGGCAGCCACATCGCGCATCAGCGGCTCGAGCGCCGCAGCCAGCGCATCGGCATCGCCCGTCGGGATCAGCACGCCGGTCACGCCGTCCTCGACCACGAGCTCCGCCGCGCCGGCACGCGCGGCGACCAGCGCACTACCCGCAGCCATCGCCTCGATCAGCGTCAGGCCAAAACCTTCGTTGCGTGAAGTGAAAGCGTAGATCGTCAGGCGCTGATACCAGCGCTGCACCTGTTCGATCTCCAACTCACCGGTGATGACGATGCGCGATTGCAAGCCGGCTGTTTCGATGCGCTTCTTCAGGTCGTTCGCAAAGCGCGTCTGTTCGGCCGTGACCTGACCGACGATGACAGCGGTGAAATCCGGATAGCGCGGCAATAGCCGGCACATCGCATCGACGAACAGATCCGTGCCCTTCTGCGCGCGCACGCGACCAAAACAGCCGATGGCGTAGCGGCCCGGCAGCGCGGCTTCGGCGAAGGCCGCGGCGCGATCGATCGGCGGCGCGTAGACATCGGTGTCGACGCCGTGCGGGATCACCGTCGCCTGCACTTTTAGGAACGATGCCGACATGTCCGACGTCGCGATGATCGCGTCCATGCGCCGGATCAGCCAGCGCGTGATCCAACTGTGATGCCGCTGCGCCGCCGAAGTGAACACGAGCTTGAGCGGCCAGCCGAGCGCGCGCAGGATCACGCCTGCGATCATCTCGTTATTGCGCCGCGCGTGCCAGATCAGAGGCCGCTTGCGACGCCACAAGTTCAGGAGATCGGTCATGCTCAGCCGCGCGATCCCCTCCGGCGCGTCCGAGCCGAACCATGCCGCGCGGTACAGTTTCGCCAGCCGCGGCGCCACCATCCGGTTGGTCGCGGTGACCCCGGAATAGCGCCTGTGCAGATTTGGCACGATCACTTCGAGATCGCCGGGGGAATTCGCCACGTCACGCTCCATCTCAGAAGCCCCCTATACGCAACATTAAGCATAGTGACCAGTTCAGCCACGCCGATACCCCCTCTTCACCACGTAAACGCTAGCATCCCGCGTTGATCGAAGACGGGTGAGATCATGACTGTGCTAGTCACCGGCGGCGCCGGCTATATCGGAAGTCACACGGTCCTGGCGCTGGCGGAAGCCGGCGAGGACGTGGTCGTGATCGACGATCTCTCGACCGGTTTCTCGGCCTACCTGCCCGAGGGCGTGCCGCTGTTCATCGGCGATGCCGGCGACGAGAATCTGCTCGAAGGCGTGATCGCCCAGCACAACATCGAGAGCATCATCCATTTCGCGGGCTCGGTCGTCGTGCCGGATTCGATGCGCGATCCGCTCGGCTACTACCGCAACAATTTCACCACCGCGCGCAACCTGCTCAATGTCGCGGTCAAGCGCGGCATCAGCCGTTTCATCTTCTCCTCGACCGCCGCCGTCTACGGCGATCCGGACCAGGTGCCGGTGCCCGAGCACGCGCCGACGCGGCCGCTGTCGCCCTACGGCTCGTCGAAGCTGATGACCGAGATCATGCTGCACGACGTCGCCGCCGCCTACGGCATGCAGTACGTGACCCTGCGCTATTTCAACGTCGCCGGCGCCGACCCGCAGGCCCGCATTGGCCTTGCCACCGCCGGCGCCACGCATCTGCTCAAGATCGCGGTCGAAGCCGCGACCGGCCAGCGCGCCAAGATCGACGTGTTCGGCACCGACTATCCGACCCAGGACGGCAGCTGCATCCGCGACTTCATCCACGTTACGGACCTGTCGCAGGCCCATCGCTCGGCGCTGGCATATCTGCGCAATGGCGGCGCCTCGACCACGCTGAATTGCGGCTATGGCCGCGGCTATTCGGTGCTGGAGACCATCGACGCGGTGCGTAGGGTTTCGGGCCGCAGCTTCGCCGTGCAATATGCTCCGCGCCGGCCCGGCGACATCATGACCATGGTTGCCGACACCAGCCGCATTCGCGGCCTGCTCGACTGGAAGCCGCAATACGAGGACCTCGAGACCATCGCGGCCCACGCGCTGGCCTGGGAGGACAAGCTGTACCGCGAGCGCCATGGCGAGCTCCGCCACGCCGCCTCGGCCTAGATTCCCTCCCAACGCAAGCCCTTAATTGGGCTTGAAAAACCCCGCTTGAGCGGGCACAGAGGCCATTCGATCCCTGACGCGCGCGCAGGCCTTTCCCTGCGCCGTCAATGGACACCGGATGGCCCAGTTTCCAAAGAAAATCACCGACGATCCCTATGCGGCAGCGGTTCTCGTTCGCCGCCTGGTCACGGAACAAGGCATCGTCTACTGGCGGCGCTACCTCGTCGCCTTCGCGCTGATGGCGCTTGCCGCGGGCTCGACCGCGGGCGCGACCTACGTGCTCGGCCAGGTCATCAACCAGGCCTATGTCGACAAGAACATCCCGGGCATCGCGATGTTCTCGGGCATCACGGTGATCCTGCTCTTCATCAAGGGCGTGGCCACCTACGGCCACATGGTGATCCTGACCAAGATATCGAACGCCATCCTCGCCACCAACCAGCGCCAGCTGTTCGCAAAGCTGATGCGCGAGAGCGTCGGCTTCTTCTCCGAGCGGCATTCGTCTGAATTCCTGGCGCGGCTGACGGCCGGCGCAAAATCCATCACCGATGTGCTCAACATGCTGGTCAACGCCGTCGGCCGCGACCTCATGATGCTGCTTGCCATGATCGGCGTGATGGTATGGCAGGATCCGCTGATGTCGCTGATCGGCCTCGTCGCTGTGCCTCCGGCGATGCTGGTGCTGCGCAAGCTGGTCAAGCGCATCAAGGGCCTCGCCTACAACCAGTTCACCGGCACCGCCGACATCATGGAGACGATGCAGGAATCGCTGCAAGGCATCCGCACCGTCAAGGCGTTCACGCTCGAAGAGGCCATGCAGAGCCGCATCGACGAGAACATCGCGATCGTCGAGCGCAACGCCAACAAGATGGCTCGCGTCGCCAACCGCTCCAATCCGCTGATGGAGATGCTTGGCGGCTTTGCCGTCGCCGGCTGTTTGCTCTATGGCGGCTACAGCGTGGTCGCGCTCAATGCCACGCCCGGCGCGTTCTTCTCCTTCATGACCGCCTTCCTGATGGCGACCGAGCCGGCCAAACGGCTGGCGCGACTCAACATCGACCTCAACAGCCAGCTCGTGGGCGCGCGCATGCTGCTCGAAGTCGTCGACAGCCCGGCGAGCGAGCACTCCGACGATGACAAGCCGGCGCTCAAACTGTCGGACGCGCGGATCGAGCTGCGCGACGTCAGCTTCTGCTATCGCGCCAATGAGACCGTGCTCAACCGCATGAGCTTTGTCGCCGAGCCTGGCAAGGTCACCGCGCTGGTCGGCCCCTCCGGCGGCGGCAAGTCGACGGTGCTGGGCCTGCTGCTGCGCTTCTACGAAGTGACGCAAGGCGATATCGTGATCGACGGACAGTCGATCAACGCGGTCTCGCGCAAATCGTTGCGTGCTCAGACCGCCTATGTCGGCCAGGACGTCTATCTGTTCCGCGACACCATCCGCAGCAACATCGCCTTCGGCAAGCCGGGCGCGAGCGAGAACGAGATCATCGACGCCGCGAAAGCGGCCTGCGCGCATGATTTCATCATGGGCTTCCCGCTCGGCTATGACACGCCGGTCGGCGAGCATGGCACGCAGCTGTCGGGCGGCCAGCGCCAGCGCATCGCGGTGGCGCGCGCGCTGATCAAGAACGCGCCGATCATCCTCTTGGACGAAGCCACCGCAGCGCTGGATTCGGAGTCCGAGCGGCAGGTGCAGGAAGCGATCGAGCATCTCTGCCAGAACCGCACCACCATCGTGATCGCGCACCGCCTGCACACCATCATGCATGCGGATGCGATCCTGGTGGTCGAGGGCGGTGAGATCGTCGAGCAGGGCCGGCATGACGAGCTGCTGCGCCGCTCCGGCCGCTACGCCTCGTTCTTCCGCCTGCAACATCATCACGCCGGCGCTCTGGCGCCGATCAGCGCAACCGCATAGAGTTCGTTTCACCTCAAGAGCAGCGAGATCGCCTCATGAACGCCGCCTCCTACGTCATCCCGCTTCCGCACCAGGCTTCGCTTCCCGTCGTCGGGGAAAACGGCCTGTTTCCGGTCCGCCGCATCTGGTGCGTCGGCCGCAACTATCTCGAGCACATCCGCGAGATGGGCAACGACGAGCGCGCGCCGCCGTTCTTCTTCGCCAAGCACGCCGACATGCTGGTGCCGAATGGTGCCACCATTCCCTATCCGCCGCTGACCAAGGATCTGCATCACGAGATCGAGCTGATCGTCGCGCTCAAGAGCGGCGGCCTCAACATTGCCGCCGACAAGGCGCTCGATCACGTCTACGGCTACGCCGTCGGCATCGATCTCACCCGCCGCGACCTGCAGATCGCCTCGCGCAAGAAGGAGCGCCCGTGGGAGATCGGCAAGTCGTTCGACGGCTCCGCGCCCGCCTCCGCGATACAGCCGGCCTCGAAGATCGGCCATCCCTCCAAGGGCAGGATCTGGCTTACCGTCAACGGCAAGGAAGCCCAGACGGGCGACCTCGAGCAGATGATCTGGAATGTGCCCGAGACCATCTGGCAGCTCTCGCAGCAGGTGAAGCTCGCCGCCGGCGATATCATCATGACGGGCACGCCGGCCGGCGTGTCGCAACTCCAGCCCGGCGACAAGCTCGCATGCGGCGTCGACGGTGTCGGCACGCTGGAAGTGAGCATCGGCCAGCCGGAGTAGCGCTCGATTTGTAGGGCGGATTAGCGAAGCGTAATCCGCCATCATGCTCGCCACGAGTGACAGCGCGGAATGTGCCTTCGGCTATTCCGCCGTCCTACCTTCAGTAATCGAGAATTCGAGCCCTTCACCCGTTCGGTCAACGTACAGGCGTATTCCGTCTTCAAATTCGATCATCACCTCTTGAGTCCGGTGGCGCTTAATTACCTTAACCGCTTTCCCGCGAAGAAGGTCGGTCATCCTCACCGCTTCGTCGTCCATATCGACCATTCGCATCTCGTTTCCGATATCGACAGCGAATGGTGGATTACGCTTCGCTAATCCACCCTACGACCTACCAGGCCTTCACCGGCCGATTGGCATGGCTCGTCTGCGGCACGCCGCGATTGAGCGACATGTGAGAATGCACACACAGCCAGCCATCGCCATTCTTCGAAAAGATCATCGTTGCCCGGCCGGGGCGCGGGAACGCACTGCCGTCGGGATTGTAGCCCGTGCTCGTCCACGGCGCGATCACGGTTGCCATCGCGCCATCGGGTGACGCCAGAACCGAGGTCTGGTCGAGCACGAAACGGAAATCGCTCGTCTTCGGCCAGACATTATTCCATTGCGTCATGACCCATTGGTCAAGGCCGGGGATGACATCGTTATGTGTGCCGAAGGCAAGCACCTCGGGGTGAAAGAGCGGCCGTGCCGAGGCGTAGTCGACCTCGCGGACATAGCCTGAGAAGGTATCCAGCCACGCGTGGAAAAATTGAACAGTCTCGGTGTTCGCAAGTGGCAGCGGGGCCATTGCCTGCTCCATGTTTGGTCGTTAAATCGCGGCATCTTGTTGCCATGCGGCGAAGTATGCAGCAAGACTCGCGCCACGGTCAGGACCGACGGGTCCATCGTCAGGACTGCTTTAGAACACGAGAGGATGTCTCGGATGTCGACCACCACCACGGAGCTGGAAGGGCTGCTGATGCAGCGCTCGCTGACCGACCCGCAGCTGGTCGCCGCAGCGGAGAAGGCGTCGGACTTCCGCATCCTGCCTGACGCCACGGTAATCAAGATCGGCGGCCAGAGCATGATCGATCGCGGCCGTGCCGCGGTCTATCCCATGGTCGAGGAGATCGTCGCCGCCCGCAAGGCGCACAAGCTCTTGATCGGAACCGGTGCCGGCACCCGCGCACGGCATCTCTATTCGATCGCAGCGGGACTGCGCCTGCCGGCCGGCGTGCTGTCGCAGCTCGGCGCCTCCGTCGCCGACCAGAACGCCGCGATGCTCGGGCAGCTGCTTGCCAAGCACGGCATCTCCGCTGTCAGCAGCGCCGGGCTCTCCTCCGTGCCGCTGTTCCTCGCCGAGGTGAACGCGGTGATTTTCAGCGGCATGCCGCCCTATAGCCTGTGGATGCGGCCCGCAGCCGAAGGCGTGATCCCGCCCTACCGCACCGATGCCGGATGCTTCCTCGTCGCCGAACAGTTCGGCTGCAAGGCGATGATTTATGTGAAGGACGAGAACGGCCTCTACACCGCGAACCCGAAGACGTCGAAGAACGCCACCTTCATTCCCAAAATTTCAGTGGCCGAGATGAAGGCCAAAGGCCTGCAGGATTCGATCCTCGAATTCCCGGTGCTCGATCTCCTCACGGCCTCGCGCCACGTCCGCGAAGTGCAGATCGTCAATGGCCTCGTCCCCGGCAATCTCACCCGCGCGCTCGCGGGCGAGCATGTCGGCACCATCATCACCGCGAGTTGAAGAGAGCACCGTCATGGCTGAGACCAACCAGATCAAGCACGTCGCCTCGCCGCTCGCGCGCCAGACCTTGCTCGACAGCGACCTCACCCGTCCCGTTGCCGGCAACCGTCCGATCAAGCTGCTGCCCTGGTTGCAGGTCATCAAGATCGGCGGCCGCATCATGGATCGCGGTCACGAGGCGATCCTTCCGCTCGTCGATGAGTTGCGCTCGCTCTTGACCGAGCACCGCCTGCTCATCTTGGCCGGTGCCGGCATCCGCGCGCGCCATCTCTACAGCGTCGGTCTCGACCTCGGGCTTCCCGTCGGCTCGCTCGCGCCGCTCGCCGCAAGCGAGGCCGGCCAGAACGGCCACATCCTCGCCAGCCTGCTCGCGCCGGAGGGCGTCTCCTATGTCGAGCATCCCACCATCGCGAGCCAGCTCGCCATCCACCTCAGCGCGGCGCGCGCTGTCGTCGGCAGCGCCTTCCCGCCCTATCACCATCACGAATTCCCGACGTCGCGCATCCCGCTGCATCGGGCTGACACGGGCGCCTTCCTGCTCGCCGATGCGCTCGGGGCCGCGGGCCTCACGATCGTGGAGGACGTCGACGGCGTCTGCACCACCGATCCCAATGGCGCCGACGGCAAGAAGGCAGAACTCTTGAAAGAGACCAGCTTTGCGGAGCTTGCGAAGCTGAAGGGCACGCTGCCATTCGATCCCGCGCTGCTGGAGGTGATGGCAAATGCACGGCACATCGCGCGTGTGCAGGTCGTGAACGGCCTCGTGCCGGGCCGGATCAGTGCAGCGCTGCGTGGGCAGCATGTGGGCACGATCATCAACACTGGCGCCCAGCCGGCGTGAAAATCGTAGGGCGGATTAGCGAAGCGTAATCCGCCAACGCATCGCGAAGCGTCAATTATCGATGCACCGAATGGTGGATTACGCTGCGCTGATCCACCCTACGCACCTACGTCACTGCAACGCCGAAAACACGATGAGACCAAGAACCAGCGCCGTCAGCGAGTATTTCAGCGTGTAGTAGACGCTGCGGTTCCAAGCCTTGACCTTGCGGCTGGCAAGATGGATCTCGTAGAGCTTGCCGAACACCTTGTTGAGCACGCCGACGCTCTCGCCGTCGACGTTCTGGGTCGCCGACGCCTTGACGATGTGGTGGCTGACCCAGCGGTTGATCGCGGTCATGAAGCCGTACTTCATCGGCCGCTCGACGTCGCAGAACAGGATGATGCGGTTAACGTCGGTCTGGTTTTCCGCGCTGTGGATGAAGGTTTCGTCGAACATAAAAGCCTCGCCGTCGCGCCAGACGCATTCGACGCCGTCGACGAGGATGCGGCACTTGTTCGAGTTCGGTGTGACCAGGCCGAGGTGATAGCGCAGCGAGCCGGCGAAGGGATCGCGATGCGCGCCGAGCTTGCCGCCCGGCGGCAGCATCGCGAACATCGCGCCGTGCACGCTCGGGATCGACTTGAGCAGGTCCACCGTCTTCGGACACAGTGTGTTCGCTGACGGCAGGAAGTCGTCGTACCATTTCAGGTAAAACCGCTTCCAGCCGCTCTTGAAGAACGAGTAGAAACCCCAGTCGTTGTTCTTCGCGGCCGCGCGAATAAAACCTTCGTCGAACAGGCGCACCGCCTCGCCGCGAATGGTCTCCCAGTTCTCGCTGAGCGGTTTCAGCTCGGGAAATTGCTCGACCGAGATCACCGGCTTGTTCGGCACGGCCGAGCCGGCATACATCAGCACATTGTAGGGCGCGAGATAGGTCGAATGGTCGCCGAGCTGGCGCGCGAAGCGCAGCCGCTGCTTGCCGCGGAAGTGAACGTAAATCGTCGAAGCCGCAAGCACATACAAAATGACGAGTTGCGGTGCAAAAAGCTGCTTCAGCATTTCCCCAAATCCCGAGTAACCCAGCCGGGAACGTGATCTACTCCGAGCCGGCCCGAGCTGCAAGATATTGGCGTGCATCCTGAGGCTGTTCCGCAGGTTGTGATTGGGACGTCCCGCGCCCTGCCGCGCGCAATCACAACGGTGAAAGCGAACCGCGTGATCGCGCTTCAGATCAGCGGGCCGGCACCGGCCCCCGGCTACAGCTTCAACCAGCTCAATCTCGGCCACAGCACGGAAAGGCTTCTGGCGCGGTTCGGCAGTCTCGTCCATGTCGGGCCGAGCGGGCTCGAGAAGACCGAGCTCTGGACCTACGCGCCCTGGCCGTTCTCGTTCGAGGTGCGGGAGGACCGCGTCACCTCGATCCGGATCAACGATCCGACCATCCAGTAGATTCGATTGCGTGCGTGCCGCATCACGCCCGCGACAGCGCCTGGAGACCCTTGAAGGTCAGGCGCTTGGGGTCGGTGACGCCGGCCAGATAAAGCCGGCGGATGAAGGCGATGACGGCGTCGCGGTCGCAATCGGTCAACGCGACGACGGCGTCGACCGCGATCTTCTGGGCTTCCATTGGGCTCACCTCGGCCTTGCGAGTAACCCCGGCCGAGACAGGCTAGGACTCACCGGTTAATCCGGCGTTAACCGTTCGGGCAACATGGCTGATTCAGGTGGGCGTCCGTATACGCGAAACAACGCATTGCAGGGGCGCCGCGGATCAGCGCGCGCTGGTGCTCTTCTTCAGCAGCACAAACTGCTTCTTGAGCCGGGGCACGGCAAAGTCGGCGAACGCCCGCACCTTGGGCACCGAAAGCCGCCCTTGCGGGCTGATCAGGTGCGCGGGCATCTCCGGATCCTCATCGTCGGCCAGTACGATCTCGAGCTCGCCACGCGCGACCTCCGCAGCCACCTGGTACGAATACATCCGCGCCACGCCCCGCCCGGCCACGGTGGAAGCCACCGCCGCATAGGTGCTGTTGACGACGAGCCGCGGGGTGAACTGTACCGTGCGCGCAGCCGATGAGCCGGCCTGCGGCGCAAACGTCCAGGAATTGGGCAGATGCGCCATCGCCACTATCTGATGTTTTGCGAGATCGCCGGGCTCGGTGATGCGCGGATGCTGCTTCAGATAGCGGGGAGCAGCCACCACGACGCGGCTGATCCCGCCGACCCGCATCGCCACCATCGCCGAATCCACGAGAGGACCGATGCGGAGCGCGACGTCGACGCCCTCCTCGATCAGATTGACCGCGCGATCGAACAGCAGGAGCTTTGCCGACACGGTCGGGTAGGCGTCGAGAAACGCATCGAGGATCGGCCGAAGCACCATCTCGCCCGAGACCACAGGCGCAGTAAGCGTGAGCAAACCCCGCGGCGCCGTGCGCGGTCCGGCCGCGATGTCCTCGACCTCTTCCAACTCCGTGAGCACGCGGCGGCAGATCGCGACATAGCGCTCGCCCTCCTCGCTCAGCCTGATCGAGCGCGTGGTCCGGTGCAGCAGCTCGGCGCCGACCCGCTCCTCCAGGAAGGCAATGGCGCGGCTCACCGCCGCCGGCGAACGGCCGAGCTTGCGTCCCGCGCCCGCCAGGCTGCCCTCGTCCACCGCAAGGACGAACACCTGCATCGCATCCAGACGATCCATGCCTTCCCGCCACCCCGTCAAATTCCCGTGACAGGCTAGGCGTTCCCCATCGCCGCGACAACTGCCGCCAAAAGGCGCAAAGGGCCGATCCGGCATTCGTTCGCACCGCGTAACAGTGTCTGCCGGACAACGTGTATTCGCAGCCGGGCCGCTGCGGCGTATCTCAGCAGGCAAGCCAGCCGCTGCTGGCGCAGGAAGGCAACAACAGGAGTCCCTCATGGGTATCGAGCAGAAGGTCGCCATTATCACCGGTGCATCGCAGGGCATCGGCGCCGCCCTGGTCCAGGGTTTTCGCGATCGCAATTATCGCGTCGTCGCGACGGCACGCTCCATCAAACCGTCGGGCGATGACGATGTCCTCGCCGTTCCCGGCGACATCGCCGATCGGGCCACTGCGGAGCGCGTGGTCTCCCAAGCCGTCGCCCGCTTCGGTCGCGTGGACACGCTGGTCAACAATGCCGGCATCTTCGTCGCCAAGCCATTCACGCAGTACTCGGCCGAGGACTACGCCGCGGTGATGGGGACCAATGTCGCCGGTTTTTTCAACATCACACAGCTCGCCATCGCCGAGATGGAGAAGCAGGGTTCTGGCCACGTCGTCCAGATCACGACGACGCTGGTCGACCAGGCCAATTCGAATGTGCCTTCGGTGCTGGCCTCGCTGAGCAAGGGCGGGCTGAGCGCTGCGACCAGGTCGCTCGCGATCGAATACGCCAAGCGCGGCATCCGCGTGAACGCGGTGTCGCCCGGCATTATCAAATCGCCGATGCATCCGGTGGCGACGCACGCCCAACTCGGCGCGCTGCACCCGGTCGGCCACATGGGCGAGATATCCGACATCGTCGATGCCGTGCTCTATCTCGAGGGTGCCTCCTTCGTGACCGGCGAGATCCTGCATGTCGACGGCGGCCAGAGCGCCGGCCATTGACGGACGGCCGGCGAGCGCATCGAACGCGCTCACCACGCGCAAGGCAGAGTAGCCAGCGGCGACGTGATCAGGAATACTGCATCACGCCGTCGTCGATCTTGCCGAAGCGCAGGGAGACGATGTCGAACGCGTAGTTCTGGTACAGCCGCCACGGTTGCTTCGAGCCTTGCTTCGGCATCTTCGCGATCGAGCGCTGCACATAGCCCGAGGTGAAATCGAGCGACGGCTGCGCGGTGATCTCGGGGTCGTCATTATGCGGCATGCACTGGCGGAAATTGTGCCGGTCCATGTAGTTGATGAGACGGCAGACATATTCGCAAGTGAGATCGCATTTCAGCGTCCAGGAGGCATTGGTGTAGCCGAAGGCCGACGCCATGTTCGGCACGTCCGCATACATCATGCCCTTGTAGGTCAGCGTGTTGGCGAAATCGACGGCGCGGCCATCGACGCTGACCTCGAGACCGCCAACGACCTGCAGCACCAGCCCCGTCGCCGTCACCATGATGTCGGCCGCAAGCTCGCTGCCGTCCTTCAGGCGGATGCCGTCGCGCGTAAAACTATCGATCTCGTTGGTGACGACAGAGGCGCGCTGCTCGCGGATCGCCTTGAACAAATCGCCATCAGGCACGAGGCAGAGCCGCTGGTCCCAGGGATTGTAGCTCGGCGTGAAATGCGTCGCGACGTCGTAGTCCGGACCGAGCGCCATCCGGACGCCGCCGAGGATCAGGTTCTTCACCTTGTCCGGGCGGCGCCGGCTGAGCTGGAAGAAGAACATCCCCCACATCACGTTGCGCCAGCGGATGACATGATAGGCAAGCCGCGTCGGCAGATTGCGGCGCAGCTTGTTGGCGACAGGATCCTGCGCCGGGCGCGACACCACATAGGTCGGCGAGCGCTGCAGCATGGTGACCTGCGCCGCGGTCTTGGCAAGCTCCGGCACCAGCGTCACCGCGGTCGCGCCCGAGCCGATCACGACGACGCGTTTTCCCGCATAGTCGATGTCCTCGGTCCATTTCTGCGGATGCACGATGCGGCCGGCGAAGTCGGCTGCGCCCGAAAACTCAGGCGTGTAGCCCGCCTCGTATTTGTAATAGCCCGGGCACATGAACAGGAAATTGCAGGTGAGGCGCGCGAGCTCCGTGGCGCCTTCCCCCGTGAGGCGTTCAACCTCGACGGTCCAGCGCGCCTCAGATGTCGACCACGCCGCGCGCTTGACGCGATGGCGGAAGCGGATGTGCTGCTCGATGCCGTTCTCGGCTGCCGTCTCGCGCACATAGTTCAGGATCTGCGACCCATCCGCGATCGCCTTCGGATCGGTCCACGGCTTGAAGGAATAGCCGAGCGTGAACATGTCGCTGTCGGAGCGGATGCCGGGATAGCGAAACAAATCCCAGGTGCCGCCGATGCAGTCGCGGCCCTCGAGGATGACGTAGCTCTTGCCCGGGCACTTCGTCTGAAGATGATAGCCCGCGCCGATGCCGGACAGGCCGGCACCGACGATGACGACGTCGAAATGTTCTTGTGGCATGGTTTCCTCCGCCGGGGAGGATTGTCGGACCGGCGACGGCGGGCGTCAATCGCCAATCGGCCCGCTACAACTGGAGGGACCGCTACTTCCGGTCCACAAACGAAAAAGCCCCGGATTTCTCCGGGGCTTCCGATGTTTCGATGCGATCGGCTCAGTAGCGGTAATGGTCCGACTTGTACGGGCCTTCCTGCTTGACGCCGATGTAGTCGGCCTGGTCCTTGCGCAGTTCGGTGAGCTTGACGCCGATCTTGGCGAGGTGGAGGCGTGCCACCTTCTCGTCCAGCGACTTCGGCAGCACGTAGACTTCCTTCTTGTACTTGCCGTCCTTGTTGTTGGCGTAGAGCTCGATCTGCGCCAGCGTCTGGTTGGTGAAGGACGCCGACATCACGAAGGACGGATGGCCCATCGCATTGCCGAGGTTCACGAGGCGGCCCTCCGACAGCATGATGATGCGGTGCTTGTCGGGGAATTCGATCTCGTCGACCTGCGGCTTGATGTTGGTCCACTTCAGGTTACGCAGACCCGCGATCTGGATCTCGTTGTCGAAGTGGCCGATGTTGCAAACGATGGCGCGATCCTTCATCGCGCGCATGTGCTCGATCGTGATGATGTCCTTGTTCCCGGTCGCGGTGACGAAGATGTCGGCGCGCGGAGCGGCGTCTTCCATGGTCACGACCTCGTAGCCTTCCATCGCGGCCTGCAGCGCGCAGATCGGATCGACTTCGGAGACCATCACGCGGCAGCCGGCCTGGCGCAGCGAGGCGGCCGAGCCTTTGCCGACGTCGCCGAAGCCCGCGACCATCGCGACCTTGCCCGACATCATCACGTCGGTGCCGCGGCGGATGCCGTCGACCAGCGATTCACGGCAGCCATAGAGGTTGTCGAATTTCGATTTGGTGACGCTGTCGTTGACGTTGATCGCCGGCCACAGCAGCGTGCCGGCCTTCTGCATGTCATAGAGACGATGCACGCCCGTGGTGGTCTCTTCGGAAACGCCCTTGATGCTCTTGGCGATCTCGGCGAAGTAGCCCTTCGGCTTGTCCTTGAGCTGCTTCTTCAACAGCGCGAAGAAGACTTCCTCTTCTTCAGAGCCCGGCTTGTCCAGGAACGCGGCGTCGCCGTTCTCGGCGCGCAGGCCGAGATGGACGTACATGGTGGCGTCGCCGCCGTCATCGAGGATCATGTTCGGGTGACCGCCGCCGTGCCAGTCGAACAGCTTTGCGGTGTAGTCCCAATATTCGGTCAGGCTCTCGCCCTTGACCGCGAATACAGGAATGCCGGCGGCCGCGATTGCGGCGGCGGCGTGATCCTGCGTCGAATAGATGTTGCAGGAGACCCAGCGAATGTCGGCGCCGAGTGCGGCCAGCGTCTCGATCAGCACGCCGGTCTGGATCGTCATGTGCAGCGAGCCGGCGATGCGCGCGCCCTTCAAGGGCTGCTTCGGGCCGTACTCTTCGCGGGTGGCCATCAGGCCGGGCATCTCGGTCTCGGCGAGCGAGAGTTCCTTGCGGCCGAAATCGGCGAGCGACATGTCCTTGACGATGTAATCAGTGAAGCCGGGCTTCGCGTTCATTGCGAGTGTCCTGTTGTTGAACGGGCATTCCGGGACACCTCGAAGAGGCGCCCCGGAATCGCGACGTGTGGATGAAGGGTTCCGGGTTCGCGCGCGAACCTGGAATGACGCACAGAAATCAGAGCGCGCGCTTGAGCTGCTCGACGAGATCGGTCTTCTCCCAGGAGAAGCCGCCCTCGTTGTCGGGCGTGCGGCCGAAATGGCCGTAGGCGGAGGTGCGCGCGTAGATCGGGCGGTTGAGATCGAGGTGGGAACGGATACCGCGCGGCGTGAGATCCATCGCCTTGGCGGCAGCCTTCTCGAGCTCGTCCTCCGACACCTTGCCGGTGCCGTGGGTGTCGATGTAGATCGACAGCGGACGCGCCACGCCGATGGCGTAGGCGAGCTGCAGCGTGCAGCGGTCGGCGAGACCGGCGGCCACGATGTTCTTGGCGACGTAGCGCGCAGCGTAAGCCGCCGAACGATCGACCTTGGTCGGATCCTTGCCGGAGAACGCGCCGCCGCCATGCGGGGCTGCACCACCGTAGGTGTCGACGATGATTTTGCGGCCGGTCAGGCCGGAATCGCCGTCGGGACCGCCGATGTAGAACTTGCCGGTCGGGTTGATGTGCCAGATGGTCTTCGGGGTGATCCAATCCTTCGGCAGCGCCGCGCGCACATAGGGCTCGACGATGTCGCGGATCTGCTGGGACGAAATGTCCTCGACCAGATGCTGATGCGACACCACGATCTCGCGCACGCCGACCGGCTTGCCGTTCTCGTACTGCACGGTGACCTGGCTCTTGGAATCCGGACCGAGCACCTTCTCCTTGCCGGAGTGGCGGGCTTCGGAGATCAGGCGCAGGATCTTGTGGGCGTAGAAGATCGGCGCCGGCATCAGATCGGGCGTCTCGTTGGTGGCGTAACCGAACATGATGCCCTGGTCGCCCGCGCCTTCTTCCTTGACTTCACCCGGCTGCAACGCATCGACGCCCTGCGCGATGTCGGCCGACTGCGGATGCAAGAGGATCTCGATGTCGGCGGTCTTCCAGTGGAAGCCTTCCTGCTCGTAACCGATGTCCTTGATCGCGGCGCGCACGACGCCCTCGATCTGCTCGTTGGTGACGGACGACGGACCGCGGGTCTCACCGGCGATCACGACCTTGTTAGTGGTCGCCAGCGTTTCGCAGGCGGCGCGGATCTGCCACGGATCGATGCCGGCTTTCGGCCCTTCGCGGTAGAACAGATCGACGATTTCGTCGGAAATCCGGTCGCACACCTTGTCCGGATGGCCCTCGGAGACGGACTCGCTGGTGAAGAGATAGGACGCGCGCATCTAGTAACCCCTTGTTCCGCCACTCGGCGGCGGTTCGTTTGCGATGTTTAGCCTTGGATTATGTCAATCACGCCGTCGCGAGATGACGTAGGATTCGTCGAGAAACCAGAGCCCGTTGTATTTTCGGAGCACGTCCCTGGCAGCGTCCAAAGTGCGGCCGGTTTGAGTCATATCTGCCAACCGGTCGTCCTCAATCTGAGCGACATACACCGCCGCATTCCACGCTGCAAAGGCCGTCGAGGTTCCGATGGAGCCGGTTACCTCGTTGGGCAGCGCTTCCATATCATACCTGAAGATCGAGCGGTTATCAGCGTATGCATTAAAATTTAAGTCACGGCCCAACGACCCGAGCTCGTACTTCACGGCGCGCAATAGCTCATGACGGCTGACCGAGAAAGGATTTTCTCCGGGCCAGATCGCCTGGATCATTTCCATGCCCGGATCCTGGCCGTGGGAGTGGATTCCGATCAGCCGCCCGCCGGGCCGGAGCGCCCGCGCCAACGGCGCAATGATCCGTTTTGCCCGGAAATTGACCGAGGACAGGGCGCGGTAGGGCTGGGATGCAATGACCAGGTCGAAATTGGCCTCGGTCTGGCCCGGCCGCGGAATGGTCGAATCCAGCAGGAACCTGTGGTCCTCGCGATAGAGCACCAGGACGACGGGCCGCTCGTAGAGCGGCATGGCCGTGCGCGGGCTGATCGCAGCGCGCCAGTTCTGCTCCAGGAACGGCTTCAGCTCCGCGATCTGGGTCTCGAACTCGCCCGATGAGCCCCCCCGCAGCGGAACCTCGTGCCAGACGGTGGCGGCTGCCGCCGCAGGCGAGGCCGGCGTCAGCCAGGGCGCCTCCGAATAGAACATGTTGGTGAAGACGAACACCGACGCGGGATGCTCGAAAATGCGGTCCGGCACCTTGTCCAGCGTCAGGCGCAAATCCTCGAGGCTGAGCTCCTTGCCGGCCACATAGAACGGCATGTGCGGATAGCGCTGGTGCGTGGCGCGCAGCGTGCGCGCCAGCACCGTACCGTCCCCGACACCCGCGTCGAAGATGCGCAGTGCCGGCGGACGCGGATGGATGGCGGCCAGTTCCAGCGCCACGCGGTCGGCGACGACCCGCTTTTCGCTGCAGGTGTGGACGAACAGCAGGTATTTCTGCCGGTTCTCGAAGAAGCGGAAATTGCCCCGCGGGTCGCGCTTTTCCGGCGGCACCTGAAGCCCCCGCGGCGGCGGCAGGCCGCCGGTCGTCGAGGCCGCGATATAGGCCTGGATCCGTTCCAGCGTGTCGACGGTAATGCGCTTGCCTTCGCGCAGGCGCAGCACGAGCTTCCCATCGTTCACCGCACGCCGGCCGAAGGTCGATTCCGCCATGCCCGCCTTGCGGCAGAACTCGGTGATTTGGCTCAGGATTTCGTCGTTTTTCATGAGTGGGAAGGCAGTGGGCAGGTGACTTGGGACCTGCGTCGTAGCAAATTCTGCCCACCGAGGGAATACTGCTGCATGCTTTACTTAAGGTCCGATGGACGCGCGCGTGAACCCCAACGTGCCGCCGGGCAACAAACAGGCACTGCTTGTCAAGGAATCACCATCATGAGCCGCCTGCTCGTCGCGCTCGCCCTGCTCGCTGCAACCTTGTGGTCGGCTCCAGCGTCAGCCCAATCGCGCAACCAGCTCGGGCCGCTCTGCACCACCGAGACCACGCCGGCGGACCAGATGGTCGATGCCTGCGGCAAGATCATCGCGCTGAAGGCGTTTAGGGGTGAGCAGCTCGCGACCGTGTATTTCTGGCGCGCCGTGGGCTGGAACAAGAAAGGCGACTACGCCAAGGTCATCGCTGACGCGACCGAAGCGATCCGGCTGCAGCCGAGCCAGTCGGTGTATAACCTCAGGGGATCGGCCTATTACGACAAGGGCGACTACGACATCGCGATCGCCGATTTCGACGATGCGCTGAAGCAGGGCCCGCCCAGCGGCATCATCTTCCACAACCGCGGCAATGCCTGGCGCGGCAAGGGCGACTACACCAAGGCGATCGCCGACTACGACATGTCGATCAAGGCCGATCCGAGATCGGCATTCTCGTTCCCGAACCGCGGCATCTCGAAGGAAGCGCTCGGCGATTACGACGGCGCGCTCGCCGACATCAACCAGGCGATCCGGCTCGACCCGACGCTGCCGCAGCCGTTGATCAACCGCACCTCGATCTGGCGCGCCAAAGGCGATCTCGATCGCGCCATCGCCGATGGCAGCGAAGCGATCCGGCTGGCCAAGGAAAAGCCGCCGGTCAACATCATGACGCCGCCGAACAGCGTGCTGATCTCGGGCTATACCCATCGCGCGCTGGCCTATGAAGCGAAGGGCGACTACGCCCGCGCACGCGAGGATTACAACGCGACGCTGGCGATCGTGGCGTCGGATGCCGGCAGCAAGGCCAACCAGGCGACCGCAAAGGTGCGGCTGTCGCTGGTTACGGATGCGGCCGCGCCGATCCCGCGCGATGCGCCCTCACCCACAACGCAGCCGACGACAGCTCCCGCCCCGCAGCAGACGGGCGCGGCGCCGGCGCCCTCGTCCGCTCCGGCTGCTCGCGGCACGCGAATGGCTCTGATCATCGGCAACGGTGCCTATGCGCATGTGAAGCCGCTGCCCAATCCGCCCAACGATGCCCGCGCGGTCGCCAGGAGCCTGCGCGACATCGGCTTCACCGTGTCGGAGGGCGTCGATCTCGACCGCGCGGCGATGCAGAAGATGACGCGCGACTTCTTGCGCGACGCGGCACGGGCGCAGGTGGCCGTGGTCTATTATGCCGGCCATGGCGTGCAGGTGGACGGCCGCAACTATCTCATCCCCGTCGACGTCGAGCTCAAGCCGGGCACGGGCATGACGGAAGCGATGATCGACATGGACACGATCATGGCCGGCCTCGACGACCAGGTCCGCACCAACATTTTGATCTTCGATGCCTGCCGCAACAACCCGATGGCACAGCGGGTTGCGTCCGCGGGTGTGAATCGCGGCATCGAAGGCGCCTCGGGCCTCGCGGCTCCAACGAGCCTGGGCGCCGGTGCAACGCTCGGGGCCGGCACGCTGATCGCCTTCGCCACCGCGCCTGGTCAGGTCGCGCTCGACGGCGAAGGCGCCAACTCGCCATTCTCCGCCGCCCTCTCCCGCCATCTCGGCACGCCGGGGCTGGAGGTGCAGCAGATGTTGACCCGCGTGCGGGCGGAAGTCGTCTCGACCACGAAGAACAAGCAGGTGCCGTGGTCGAACTCGTCGCTGCTGGGTGAGGTTTATCTGGCGGAGAAGTGAGGGCGGTCCCATGCGGGATGACGTAGCCGGGATGAGCGGAGCGATATCCGGGTCAACAGTCCGGCTACGAACGCCTCTTTGATCGCCGCGAGGCGGGAGCGCTGACGTCGCCGCGAAAACGAGCCAAAATTGCAACAGCCCCGGAGATAGTCACGCGCAACCTGCGGCTGCTCTGTTTTGTCGCATATCGTTATCCTAAAGTACCGGCAACACCGATTATCGGTGGACTGATTGCTGGGGAATCTGGTGAGAAAATTCATTGCCACTGTCGGCATCATTCTGTCCGTCATGTTCGGTGCACAGCCCGGATTCTCCCAAAATGCTCCGTCCAGCGAGGCGGCGCGGAAGGCCGAGTTGGCCGCCGCATGGCAGGCGGCCGGTAATGCGGGCACAGCCGGCCCCGCCGACATTCCGCTGATCGATCAGGCGGCGCTGAAAATCCCGACCGGCGATTTCTTCGTGCCGAAGGCCGAAGCGGCGCGGGTCATGCGTGCGCTCGGTAACACGGTTCACGATACGAACTTCGTCGGCCTCGTACTCGGCACGAGGCAGAACGACCGGTGGCTGGTCGTGATCAACTACATCAAGGAAGGCTATATCAAGGATGATGCCGCCAAGGACTGGAATGCCGACGACCTTCTGAAGAATCTCAAGGAGGGTGTCGACGAGTCCAACAAGGACCGCGCCGCCCGCGGATTTCCCGAGATGGAGGTGATCGGCTGGATCGAGCCGCCGAACTATGACGCGACGGCCCATCGTCTGGTGTGGTCGATCCTCGGCAAGGACAAGGGCGCAGCGGACGACTCTCGCAAGGACGTCAACTACAACACCTACGCTCTGGGCCGCGAAGGCTATTTCAGCCTGAACCTGCTGTCGGATTCGGCCAGGATTGCGACCGACAAATCCGCGGCCCATGAGCTGCTCGCCAACCTCTCCTATCAATCCGGCAAGCGCTACGAGGATTTCAGCGCCTCGACCGACCGGATCGCCGAATACGGCCTGCTCGCACTGGTCGGCGGCGTCGCCGCCAAGAAGCTCGGCCTGCTCGCCCTGGCGCTCGCCTTCGTGCTCAAATTCGCCAAGGCCATCTTCATCGGCGCGGCGGTGTTCGGCACCGGTATCGTGAAGTTCTTCCGCCGCAAGCCGCGGGACGATTCCAGCGGCGGCACGGCATGAAGACTCTCTTTCTGCTGCTGTTCTCCGGCCTGAAATGGGGAAAGCTCGCCACCAGCGGCGGCACCATGCTGCTGTCTCTGGTGGTCTACGCGACCATCTGGGGCTGGCGCTATGCGGCGGGTTTCATCGCGCTGCTGTTGGCGCACGAAATGGGCCACTACGTCGCCGCGCGCCAGCGCGGCCTCGACGTCGGCGCGCCGGCCTTCATCCCGTTCGTCGGTGCGTGGATCGCGCTCAAGGACAAGCCTGTCGATGTCGAGACCGAGGCCTATGTCGCGCTCGCAGGTCCCGTGGTTGGGACCGGCGCCGCACTCGCGGTGTATCTGTGGGCACGATCGGAGGACAGCGGCTTGCTGCTCGCGATCTCGTATGCCGGCCTGTTCCTCAATCTGTTCAACCTGCTGCCGATCTCGCCGCTCGATGGCGGCCGGGTGACCGCCGTCCTCAGCCCGCGGATCTGGCTGCTCGGGGCGCCGATGCTGGTAGCGCTGATGATCTACCGGCCAAGCCCGATGCTTCTCATCGTCGCGATCATCGCTGTCCCGCAGCTCATCAGTGCGTGGCGCTACGATCCCCATGCGCCGGAGAACGTCGCCTATTACGGCGTCCCGCTCCAGACCAAGCTCGAATATGGCGGCGCCTATCTGGCGCTCGCAGCCCTGGTCGCGGTCATGACGTATGATGTCCACGAGATGCTGGGGCCAATGATGCGGACGGCGCCGTAGTTAAGCGCGCCGCGAGTTCGCCCAACGCTCGGCTGTCATCGGCCGGCTCGACCGGGCGATCCAGTACTCCGAGACGGTTGTGGTTGCATCGATGGGCTGCGACGTACCGGATTCCCCGCTCCAGTGCGCAATTGCGCACAGGGCGGGGAATGACAGCAGAGCCAGTGAGGCCTTACCGGCCCCACACTTCCTTCGCGATCTCGACCGCGAGGCTGAGCTTGGCCCACTGCTCGTCCTCGGAGAGGATGTTGCCCTCTTCCGTCGAGGCAAAACCGCATTGCGGGGACAGCGCGAGCTGTTCCAGCGGGACGAACTTGGCGGCTTCTTCCAGACGGCGCTTGATGGCGTCCTTGTTCTCGAGCTCGCCGAACTTCGAGGTGATGACGCCGACCACGACGACCTTGTTGCCCTTGGGCAGGAAGCGCAGCGGCTCGAAGCCGCCGGCGCGGTCGCTGTCGTACTCCAGGAAGTAGCCGTCGTAATTGGTGCCGGCGAGCATGGTCTCGGCCACCGGCTCGTAGCCGCCCGACGAAATCCAGGTCGAGCGGAAATTGCCGCGGCAGACATGCGTGGTCACCACCATATCGGCGGGCTTCTCGGCCAGCGCATAGTTGATGACGCGCGCATAGATCTGCTGGAGACCTTCCGGATTGTCGCCGCGCTCGCGCGCCTTCTGCAATTCGTCCGGCGAGCAGAGATAGGCCCACACGGTGTCGTCGAACTGGAGATAACGGCAGCCGGCGTCGTAGAACGCCTTCACCGCCTTGCGGTAGGTCTTGCCGAGGTCCTGATAGAACGCGTCCAAATCAGGATAGACGTCCTTGGAGATCGCCTTGCGGCCACCACGGAAGTGCAGCACCGCCGGCGAGGGGATCGTCATCTTGGCGGTGACGTGGGCTTGATCGGCGTTCTTCTTGAGGAAGCGGAAGTGATCGAGCATCGGGTGATCGTCGGGGAAGTCGAGCTTGCCGACGACGCGCACCGCATCGTGACGGGTCTGCACGCCCGCGAACTGAATGCCGGCATCGGGGTGGAACAGTTCGCAGCCGGTGAGCTTGGCCAGGAAGTCGAAATGCCACCAGGAGCGGCGGAATTCACCGTCGGTCGCAAGCTGCAGGCCGACCGAGGCCTGCTTGTGCACGACCTTCTCGATCTCCATGTCCTCGATCTTGCGCAGATCGTCGGCCGAGATCTCGCCCTTCTCCAGCCTGATGCGGGCTTCCTTGATCTTGGCGGGGCGCAGGAGGCTGCCGACCTCGTCGGCGCGGAACGGGGCTTTGGTTCGCTGCATGTCTTACTCCCAGGATTTTCTAGTGGGCCGCCGCCCCTGCGACACCGAGGTGGCGCTCCAGGACCGACGGGTCGGCCTTCAGCGCGGCGCTCGGGGCGTCGTGGACGATCGTTCCGCGCTCCAATATCACAACGCGGTCGGCGAGCCCCAGAATCTTTTGAGCATTCTGCTCGACGATGATGGAGCAGATGCCGCCCGCCCGGGTGATGGCCCCGATCGCCTTCAGAAGCTCCTCGACGATGATGGGGGCCAGCCCCTCGGTCGGCTCGTCCAGCAACAGGACCTTCGGGTTGAGGGTCAGCGCGCGGCCGATCGCCAGCATCTGCTGCTCGCCGCCGGAGAGCTGGTTGCCAAAATTGTTGCGGCGCTCCTTCAGCCGAGGGAACATCTCGTAGACTTTCTCCACCGTCCAGGGGCCGGGCTGCGCCACCGCGGTCATGTTCTCTTCCACCGTGAGCGAGCGGAAGATGTTGCGCTCCTGCGGCACCCAGCCGATGCCGGCACGCGCCCGCTGGTCAGGCCGCAAGGTGGTGACGTCGGTGCCAGCCAGCGTGACGGTGCCGGAGAAGCGGCGGGTGACGCCGACGATGGAGTTGATCAGCGTGGTCTTGCCGGTGCCGTTGCGCCCGAGCAGCGCCAGCACCTGTCCCTCGGCGAGACGCAGGGACATGTTGGGCAGCACCACCGCCTCGCCATAGCCGGCGCGCAGGGCGTCGATCGCGAGCAGGTCAGACATTGACCGCCTCCTCGCCGAGATAGACCGCCTTCACCTGCGGATCGCGCGCGACCTGCTCGGGCGGGCCTTCGGTCAGCAGCGCGCCCGAGACCAGAACCGAGATGCGGTCGGCGAAGGAGAAGACGAGATCCATGTCGTGCTCGATCAGCAGCACGGTGACGTCGCGCGGCAGGCTGCCCACGACCGCGAGAATGTCGTGGCGCTCGCTCTCGGGCACGCCGGCGGCGGGCTCGTCGAGCAGCAGCACGCGCGGCTTGGCGGCGATCGCGACCGCAATCTCGAGCAGGCGCTGCTTGCCGTAAGGCAGCGTCACGGTCTGTTCGTTCATGACGTCGAGCAGATGGAAGCGCGTCAGGAGATCTGCGATCTCGCCGTTGACGTCGCTGCGCGTCCCCATCCGCCGCCACCAGTCACCGCCATGGCCGAGGCGTTCGGAGACGGCAAGGCCGATGGTTTCGAGCGGGGTCAGATCAGGATAGAGCTGGTTGATCTGGAAGGTGCGCGACAGGCCGCGCAGCACACGCTTGTGCACGGGCAGGTCCGTGATGTCCTGGCCTTCGAGCAGGATACGGCCCGAGTTCGGCTTGAGCACGCCGGTGAGCTGGTTGATGACCGTGGTCTTGCCGGCGCCGTTCGGGCCGATCAGCGCGTGGCGGGCGCCCTGCTCGATTTTCAGCGACAGATCGCGCGTGACGCGCAGGCCGCCGAACTGCTTTTCGAGATTCTGGGTTTCGAGCGCGATGGTCATGAATCGCTCTCCGGCACGGCGACGACCGCTTTGCGGCCCGCAACCTGCTTGATGATGAGGTTCGGCACATACAGCATCCAGCGATGCAGGCGCTGGCGGCCGACCAGCACGATCACCACCAGCACGAGGCCGATCCAGAACTGCCAATATTGCGGGGTGATGGTGGAGAACACTTCCTGAAGCAGGCGGAACAGCACCGCGCCGATCAGCCCGCCATAGAGATAGCCGGTGCCGCCGATGACGAGGACCAGCATCAGGTCCGCGGAGCGCTCGAAAGCGAACACGTCAAGCGAGGCGATCGCAGTGGTCTGGGTGAACAGCGCGCCTGCGATGCCAGCATAGAACGCCGCGAGCGTATAGATCGCGATCAAGCGGCGGTTGACGGGGATGCCGATCGCGGCCGCACGCAGAGGATTGTTCTTGATCGCGCGCAACGACAGGCCGAACGGCGAATGCACGACGCGGCGGGCGAACAGGAACAGCACGAACAGCACGGCCAGCGAATAGAAGAAGCCGGCCTTGCCGAACATGTCGAACGGGATCTCGCCGAGGATCGGCTGCATCTCGATGCCTTGCAGGCCATCGGTGCCGCCGGTGATGTTGGAGAAGCGTTCGGCGAGCGCCTCCAGCAGCAGCGCGATGCCGAGCGTGACCATCAGCCGGGTCAGGTCGACGCCGCGGATCACCAGGAAACTGGTGGCAAAGCCGAGCACCATCGCGGCGAGGCCCGCGACAACAAGCGCAAGCACAGGCTCGTTGACGATGCCGTGCAGCGCGAGCAGTCCCGCGGCATAGGCGCCAACGCCGAAGAAGGCGGCGTGGCCGAGCGAGACGATGCCGGCATAGCCAAGGATGAGATCGAGCGACATCGCAAACAGCGCCAGCCGCAGGATGTCGGTCATGATCAGATAGCGCGTGGGAAACAGAAAGCCGCAGGCCAGCACGACCAGCCAGAAGGCGGCTTCGCCATAGTGCCAGCGAGCCTGCCGCTGGGCGTGATAACCGACGTCGGAAGAAGCGCTCATCGGCGAACTCAACGCGCGGCCGTGCGGCCGAACAGGCCGTTCGGGCGCCAGATCAGGATCACGATCATCATGGTGTAAATCACGAAGGGGCCCATCTTCGGCACGTAATATTTGCCGGCGACATCGCCGATGCCGAGCAGGAGCGAGGCCAGGAACGGCCCGGTGATCGAGGACGAGCCGCCGACGGTGACCACGATCAGGAAGTAGATCATGAACTTCAGCGGGAAATACGGATCGAGGCCGAGGATCTCGGCGCTGAGCGCGCCGCCGAGACCGGCAAGGCCGCAACCAAATGCGAAGGTAAAGGCGAACACCTGCGGCACGTTGATGCCGAGGCCGCTCGCGGCACGCGGGTCATCGACCGCGGCGCGCAGACGGCTGCCGAAACGCGTTTTCGCCAGCACCATCTGCAGACCGATGGTGAGCAGGCCGCAGATCACGATGATCATCAGCCGGTAGCGGCCGATGCCGACGCCGAACAGATCGAACTGGCCCTGGAGCGCGGCCGGCAAGTTGATGAACACGCGCGACGAGCCCTGGATGTAATCGACCGCCGCAACCGACATGAACGTAAGGCCAATGGTGAATAGCACCTGGTCGAGATGGCTGCGCGCATAGAGATGTCGGTAAAGCGTGCGCTCGAGCACGATACCGATCGCAGCGGAGGAAACGAAGGCGAGCGGCAGCGCCGCGAAGAACGGCCAGCCCATTCGGTTGACCAGCACCATGCAGACATAACCGCCGGCCATGGCGAAGGCGCCATGGGCGAGGTTGACGAAGTTCATCAGGCCGAGCGTGACCGCGAGCCCGCAAGCGAGCACGAACAGCAGCATGCCGTAGGCAACGCCATCGAACAGGTTGGTGAGGATTGAGGTCATCGAGGGTCGGTTGATCCTGGTGGACGTTCGTCATTCCGGGGCAGCGCGTAGCGCTGAGCCCGGAATCCATTTCAACAATTTCGAGATCCCCGATGCGCGCTAAGCGCGCTCGGGGATGACGCGCTTTCGCGTCACTTCTTGGTCTTGCCGAGATCCTTGACGGCTTCGAAGGTCGCGAACTCGACGTTGTAGAGCTCGCCGTCGACCTTCTCGACCTTGCGGATGTAGATGTTCTGCACGATGTCGCGCGTCTCGGGGTCGATCGAGATCGGGCCGCGCGGGCTCTCCCATTTCTGGCCCTTCATGGCCTCGATCAGCTTGTCGCCATTGGTGTCGCCACCGGTCTTCTTCAGCGCTTCGTAGATCAGGTGGATGCCGTCATAGCCGCTCACCGCCATGAAGCCGGGACGGGTGCCGTAGGCCTTCTTGTAGGCCGCGACGAAATCCTTGTTCATCTGCGAGGGGTGCGCCGCGGAGTAGAGATGCGCGGTGACCGTGCCGAGCACGGCGTCGCCCATGTTGTTGAGCAGATCGTCGTCGGTGACGTCGCCGGGTCCGATCACCTTGATGCCGGCCTTGTCGAGGCCCCGCTCGGCATATTGCTTCATGAAGTTGCCGCCCTGTCCGGCCGGCACGAACACGAAGATCGCGTCGGGCTTGGCATCCTTCATGCGCTGCAGGAACGGCGCGAAGTCGGGGTTGGCGAGCGGTGTCTTGACCTCTTCGACCACCTCGCCGCCGCCGGCGGTGAAATTCTGCTTGAAGAAGTTCAGCGCGTCATTGCCGGGCGCGTAGTCGGAGGTGAGCGTCGCCACCTTCTTGATGCCGTTCTTCACCGCCCAGTCGGCGATGATGGTCGAGGACTGGGCCAGCGTGAAGCTGGTGCGCACGATATAGGGCGAGCGCTCGGTGATGATGGAGGTGCCGGCCGCCATCACCACTTCCGGAATCTTGGCCTGCGTCGCCAGCGGCGCGGCGGCGAGGGCCGCCGGCGTCACGCCGAAGCCGGCGATGAAGTTGACCTTGTCGTTGACGATCAACTCCTGCGCGGCGGTCTTGGTCTTGTCCGGGACAGCCGCGTCATCCCTGAGGATGATCTCGATCTTCTTGCCGGCGACAGTGTCGCCCTTCTGCTGCATGTAGAGCTTGATCGCGTTTTCGATCTGCTTGCCGGTCGAGGCTTGGCCGCCGGTCATCGGCAGAATCAGACCGACCTTGACGCTGTCCTCGGCCTTTACAGGCGCGACGGCCGCGAGGCCCGCGATGGCGGCCGCTGCTGCGGTGCGTGAAAACATTTTGCGTTCGAACATCGGATGTCCCTCCCCTTCATTCCTGATCTCTTGTGCGGCGGATCGAGTGCCCGATCCTTGCCTTAACTTAGCTCACGCACGCGTGATGTCGTCCGCCACATGGCGTCTTTCGCGCCCTTATTGTCAATCGGACGTTTGGCTGCCATTCGGCGCAAGCCGAGCGTTCCGATTGCCGAGGGTGGTGGGGCGGCGTCGTGGTTACATCGGAGTAACCCGAGCACCTCGATCTTGTCCGCCCTTTTTGGTCGCAGTCATTTGTACGATTGTACAAATAAAATGGACCTGTCAACGAAAAAGCCCCCGTGACGACCAAGCCAGATTGTCGCGAGCGGCCATCGTAGTCTAGGAAAGCGGCCGGCGGGGTGGATGGAGGATTTTGCCTTTCATTTGCAGAATTTGAACATTGGCGAGCACGGCACGCGCCATATCGATCTGGTATTTTTGTACCTATCTCGAATAAGCCAATTTTACCTTGTTGAAGGCTACCTTCGTGGACGCCGGTGATCCGGCATCCGACCTCCTGTTTCGATCCGGCGTGCCCACACCATGATGATGCGGTTCCGTTCCCTCCTGCTCCTCCTCGCGATTGCGGCGGGGCTGTCGGGCTGCGGCACGGTCAATGAGAAGCTATCGGCCGGGATGGGCGACTACGTCCCGCAATGGGCCGGCGGCCTGCCGTCGGACGCACCGCCGCGGCCGGGCACGCCGCAATACGACGCCTACATGAAGGAGCGCGAGCGCAAGCGGCTGATGCCGGCGGCCGACCGCGAGAAAGAAGAGCAGGCCCAGAAGGGCGCGATGGGATCGAATTCGGCCGGCGCGGTGCGCTAAGGGGCGAATGGCGAATAGGGAGTGGCGAATAAAAGCGGCCCCATTCGCTACTCGCCACTCACCATTCGCTAATCCATAAACACCACGGTCTTGCGACCGTTGGGGATGACGCGGTCGTCGAGATGGTAGCGGATCGCGCGCGCCAGCACGCGGCGCTCGATATCGCGGCCCTTGCGAACGAGATCTTCCGGCGTGTCGCGATGGCTGATGCGCTCGACGTCCTGGTCGATGATCGGGCCCTCGTCGAGGTCGCGCGTGACGTAATGCGCGGTGGCGCCGATCAGCTTGACGCCTCGCTCGTGGGCCTGGTGATAGGGCTTTGCGCCCTTGAAACCCGGCAGGAACGAGTGGTGGATGTTGATGCAGCGCCCCGACAGATTCGCCGAGAGATCGTCGGACAGGATCTGCATGTAGCGGGCGAGCACGACGAGATCGGTTCCGGTGCTGGCGACGAGATCGAGGATCTGCGCCTCCTGCTCGCGCTTGGTCTCCTTGCTGACAGGCAGATAGTGGAACGGGATGCTGCCGAAATCGAGCCCGTCATAAACCTCGCGCGGATGGTTGGAGACGATCGCGGCCAAGGTCATCGGCAGCTCGCCGGTGCGCCAGCGGTAGAGGATGTCGACCAGGCAATGGTCCGACTTCGACACCAGCAGCATCACCTTGCGATGCGCAGCGCGGTCGCGCATCTGCCACTCCATGGCGAAGCGCTCGGCGATCGCGGCAAAGCCGGTCTGGAGCGCCGACAGCTCCACAGCGAGATCGGCCGCGGTGAACACCACGCGCATGAAGAATTTCTTGGTCTCGACATCGTCGAACTGCTGGGCGTCGAGGATGTTCTGTCCGGAATTCGCCAGGAAGGTCGACACCGCCGAGACGATGCCGGGGCGATCCGGACAGGACAGGGTCAGGACATATTGATGATCGGGCATGGCTGTTCAAAAATGGCTCTTGATCAAGGTTTGTGCAGTGGTGCGCGGAACACCGCGATTTGCGCCCTGCTCTATCACCGACGCGACCCTTGCGCCAATCCCGACCGGGGAGTCAGGATGAATGGACCATTGCGATTTGACTGACCGGAGCACGCCCATGGCCGACCGCTTGAACGGCACCCGCATCCTGATCCTGGAAACGCGCGAGGAGGCGCAGTTTTCAAAACTCCTGGCCGAGCAAGGCGCCGAGGTCGTGCAATGCCCGATGTTCACGATCGAGGATGCACCGGACCCCGCCCCGGTCGAGGCCTGGATCCGCCGTGCCATCGACAAGCCCCTTGACGACCTCGTGCTGATGACCGGCGAAGGCCTGCGGCGGATCATGAAGCTCGCGCGCACCCGCGGACTCGACCAGGCCCTTGTCGCGGCGCTCGCCGGTGCGCGAAAATTCACCCGCGGGCCGAAGCCCGGCAAGGCGCTGCGCGAGAACGGGCTCGAGGCGCAGCAGACCACGGAGAAGCCCACCACCGAAGGCATGATCGAGATGCTGGGCAAGCTCGACCTGAAAGGGCGCCGCCTCGGCCTCCAGCTCTATCCGGACAAGGATCACAGTGCGCTGACCGGCGCGCTTTCCGCGCAAGGCGCCGAGGTCGATACCGTGCTGCCTTATATCTACGATTCCAAGGCAGCCGATGCCAACATCATCGCCGCCATCGACGACATGGCGCAGGGACGAATCGATTCCATCGCACTGACCAATCTCGGCCAGGTGCGCCGGCTGATCGAGGCTGCGAAGGCGCATGGCAGCGAAGCGAAGCTGCGCACAGGCTTCGAACGGACGCTGATTGCCTCGGTGGGCCCGGCCGTCTCCGGCGAGCTTGCCGCGCACGGCCTGCGCACCGACATCTTTCCGGCGGATGAAGCTTATTTCATGCGCCCACTGATCTCGGCGATGGCTGCGGCACTCGCAAAGCGGAAGTCCGTAGCGAGATAAGAGCCGGGCGCGGGGGCGACCTGCGGCGGCTGCGATTGACACGAACATCGCCGTCGCTACGTTGCCGACCAGAAGCAGGAAACAACAAGGGCAGGGAATCGCCGTGATAAGCGTCATCGCGTCTTGAGCACAGGCACGCGACCTTCCGCACTCGCGCCATTCCACATCCGCAACTACCGCTTCCAGTGGCCATCCGACCTGCTCACCTCCTGGGCGTTCGAGATCGAGACGCTGGTGCTCGGCTGGTACATCCTGGTCGAGACAGGATCGGTGCTGCTGCTGACCGTGCTCGCCTCGCTCCAGTTCGTTGGGACACTCGTCGCGCCGGTGTTGGGCATGATCGGCGACCGCATGGGCCATCGCGATCTCCTGGTCGTGCTCCGCCTCACCTATACGGTGCTCGCCTCGACCATCATGGTGCTGGCGCTCACCGGCCGTCTGGCGCCGTTCAACGTCATGATCATCGTGGCGATCATGGGCCTGATCCGCTCCTCCGATCTCGGCATTCGCAGCGCACTGCTCGCCGACATCATGCCGGCCGAGCGGCTCGTGGGCGCAATCGGCCTGTCACGCACGACCCAGGATAGCGCGCGCATTGCCGGCGCGCTGACGGGTGCCGGACTGTTTGCCGTGCTCGGCATTGGGCTCGTCTATGCGGCGGTTGCGAGCCTCTATTTCGCGGCCGCGATTCTCATGTCCTGCCTGACCCGGCCGAAACGGACCGTCACCACCAGCGATCTTCCGGCGAACAGCCACGCGGTCTCGCGATTGCTCGGCGAGCTCAAGGAGGGGATCGTCTACGCCTGGAGCGGTCCGGGAATGCGCGCGGCGCTGTGCGTCGCCTTCCTGGCCAATCTCACCGCATTTCCCTTCACCGGCGGATTGCTGCCCTACATCGCGCGCGAAATCTTTCAGACCGACCAGACCGGCCTCGGTTATCTCTCGGCGAGCTTCGCCGTCGGCTCGCTGATCGGCTCGATCACGCTCAGCCTCGTCGGCGGACTGCGCATTGCCCGTCTCCTGATCGGCGCGACGCTGGCCTGGTACGCCATGCTGCTGGTGTTCGTCGAGATCAGGACCATGCCGGTGGCGATGGCTTGCCTCGTTCTCGCCGGCATCGCCCAGAGCATGTCGATGATCTCGGCGGCCGTGATCCTGATGCGCACGGCGAGCGCACATCTGCGCGGCCGCGTGATGGGGGTGCGCATGATGGTGATCTATGGCTTGCCGATCGGATTACTCGCGGCCGGCAGCCTGATCGACGTCATCGGCTACTCCGCGACGGGTTCGCTCTATGCCGTCGCCGGCTTCATCGCGATGCTGGCGATCGCGATCCGCTGGCGCGCCGACCTCTGGCCGCTGCACGCCCCCGCCAACGCGCGCTAGGCCGTGTACTCATGAGAGCCACGTCCCGCCTTGCTTCTGAAAGGCGACCTAAAAACCCTGCCAAATGCAGGTCAGCTTAGGGCCCAGAACCGGACATCGCGAGCGCGGCGTGATGTTGCCGATGCACGCCAGCCGCTAGAAGAAAGAAGATGCCTCGCCCACATTGCACAATTCCTAACTGAAGCGACGGAAACGGAAATGAAGTCCGGACGCTGTTTGGAATTCGGGGCCAGCAGGTGCAAAGCCCAATCGGGCGTAAAAGGTCTTTGCTGCCGATCGCCCATCGCACCAAATCAACGAGGCACCACGCAGAAAACATGCTTCAATGCCAGAGGCAATCAATTTGTGCCCTACACCTTTTCCCTGGAAGTCTGCTCGCGTTGCCGCGCCCCGAAGTTGATACGAGGCGAGATCGCGGTTTCCGTCTTCTGCAAAGGGCGTGAATGATGCCACTGCTACCAATTGGCCTTGCACGTCAGCGCCGAGATGAACAGCACCCTCATCCTCGTATTGAATGAGGCCGGCCGCCACCTTGGCGGGGGTCGGCTTCAAGACAGCAGATCGTAAGAAAATGCCATCAAGGTAGGTGATCTTGCGAATCGCGATATCTCGCGTCGTATACATAAGAACTCCCTCTATCGTCGTACTTCGAAGTACGTTTTGCTCCCTCGTTCAAATCCTGCTTCCTCGTAAAAGCGCAGGGTGGTCTCACGCTTCGAACCCGTCGCTAAGTGGACTTTGTAACAATCGGCCTGCGATGCAATATTGAGCGCATGAGCAAGAACCCGTCGCCCGAGCCCTAGCTTACGATGATCGGCGTGGGTGACTACATTCTCAATCACCCCATATGACCTACCGCCCCGAGATAGATTAGGCACAATTGCGAGCGTGCACGAAGATAGGAGCTGCTCAGATGCTTGCGCCACGATCACGGTCATGAAGCTCGATGTAAGCAAATTGGACCATACGCGCTTGGCAGTGGCTGGCTCCAGTTGAGCTTCGTGCGGATGAAGATGTCGGTAAAGGTTCAGGACCTCGGGCAGATCGTGTTCTGTTGCGCGACGGATAATCGCTTCTTTCATGCGCTGATCCCTGTATCGATACTGAATTGGGACAGACAATACCAGATAGCCTCGCCAAGGACGATTACTGAGCCGCGGACGTGCGGACGAGCGAGTTCTGTTGTGGGTCAAAAGCAGTCGATTATAGCTAAGCCAGGCAACCTTCCTCCCGCTTCGCCCTGAGAAGCTGGAGTATACGCGCTAATCACCATACCCGCGCAGCCGCTCGACATCGAGAATGGTGACACCGCCATATTCGAGCCGCAGCAGGCCCTCCTTCTCCAGCCGGTTCAGCGCACGGTTGGCATTCTGGCGGGACATGCCCGAGAGCGCGCCGATCTCCTCCTGGGTGATCTCCAGATGCGCGGTCGATTCCGGGTAGAGGATAGGGTTGAACAGCGAGGCGATGCTGCGGGCGAGGCGCGCGGTGGCATCGAGCGTGCGATTGACCTCGAGCATGCCGATGAACTGGCCGAGCCGTTCGTTGAGCTGGCGCACCAGGAAGCGGTTGAAGCCGACGCTGTTCTCGAACAGCCACATGAAGGCGCTGCGCTCCATCAGCGCCACGCGGCTGTTGCGGAGCGCGACGACGTCGTAGCGGCGCGGCTCGTTCTTGAGCACGCTGCCCTCGCCGAACCAGGCGCCTGCCGTCAACCCGGCAAGGCTCGTCTCCTTGCCGTCGCGCGAGACGCCGCCCATCCGGGCAAGGCCAAACACCATGCCAGCCCAATAGTCGAAGGTGTCGCCGCGCATGAACACGGTCTCGCCGGTGCCGTAGGACCGCTCGGTGATGCCGGCACGGGCAACCTCGATCTCCGCTTGCGTGAGCTCCCGCGACCAGGCGGCGACGCGCTTCAGTTGATCCTCTGAAATCATGATCCCGAAGCCAACCGCACTTTTTCGTCACCCATCTCTCTGCTGCACTGCAACACGATCTCTTCGGCCACCATCCGACGAAAGAAGGAGGCCCCGGCCACCCAAAAAACTTTGTCGCAGAATTGTCAGCCCGGAGACATTTCTCAATAGCGCTTTCCCCTATTGAGGACCACCTCGGGCGATGCGGCTTTTGATCCCAAACGGGAACGAGAGCTGTGCGGCTCCGGTCGGGACCATCTGCTGCATGGCCTCGCCGGTACGGCCGTACTAGGATCGCCCGACAGGAACCGACGAAGAGCGCCGCTGAACGCGCCATCACCGGGAGGGATTTGTTTGGTGGCTACCAGTCTCGAAGTGCGCGGCGTGTCCTTGCGATTCGGCGGCGTCCGTGCGCTGACCGATGTCAGCTTCGCCATCAGGGAAGGCGAGCTGTTCTCGATCATTGGCCCCAATGGTGCCGGCAAGACCTCGATCGTGAACTGTATTTCCGGCCGCTACAAGCCGACCGAAGGCCAGCTGTTCTATCGCGAGCGTGACATCACCGGCCTGACGCCGAACGCGCGCGCCTCGCTCGGCATCGGCCGCACCTTCCAGAACCTCGCACTGTTCCACCACATGAGCGTGCTCGACAACATCATGGTCGGCCGCCATCATTTGCTGAAGAACAATTTCCTCACGGGCTCGCTGTACTGGCTCACCGGCGCGCGCAAGGAAGAGCTCGCGCACCGCCGCAAGGTGGAGGAAATCATCGACTTCCTGGACCTCCAGTCGGTGCGAAAAGCGCCGGCCGGCACTCTCTCCTACGGCCTGCGCAAGCGCGTCGAGCTCGCCCGCGCCATGGCGCTGGAGCCGCGCCTCATTCTTCTCGACGAGCCGATGGCCGGCATGAACTTCGAGGAGAAGGAGGACATGGCCCGCTACATCGTCGATCTCAACGAGGAGTTCGGCATGACGGTGGTGATGATCGAGCACGACATGGGCGTGGTGATGGATATCTCCCACCGCGTCATGGTGCTGGATTTCGGCCGCAAGATCGCCGAGGGCGATCCGGCCGCCGTGCTCGCCGATCCCCATGTCAGGCGTGCCTATCTCGGCGAAGAGGACGAGGTGCTGGTCGATCCCGACGATGCTCCGGCGGCGCAGGAGAGCGCTGCATGATGGATTATGCGGGCCGCGTCGCGCAGGCCGACACCTATCCGAAGATGCTGCGGCTCAATGCGAAGGAACATGGCAACGAGATCGCGCTGCGTGAGAAGGATCTCGGGCTATGGCGCGTTTTCACCTGGAACGATTACCACACCCGCGTGCGCGACTTTGCGCTCGGCCTCATCCAATTGGGCCTGGGGCGCGAGGATGTCATCGGCATTATCGGTGACAACCGGCCGGACTGGGTCGCCGCCGAAGTGGCCGCTCATGCGATCGGCGGCCTGAGCCTCGGGCTTTACCGCGATGTGCTCGACGAGGAAGCCTTGTATCTCCTCACCTATGGCGAGGCGCAGCTTGTGTTCGCCGAGGATGAGGAGCAGGTCGACAAGCTGCTCGCGCTCGCTGATCGCGTGCCGAGGCTGAAGCACATCGTCTATTCCGACCCGCGCGGGATGCGGAAATATGACGACCCGCGCCTGATGTCGGCCGAAAAGTTCGCCGAGCTCGGCCGCGCGCGCGCCACGCTTGAGCCGGAACTTTACGATCGGCTCGTCGACGCCACCAAGGGCGAGGACGTTGCGATCCTCTGCACGACCTCAGGCACCACCTCGCACCCAAAACTGGCGATGCTCGCCGCCGGCCGCGTGCTCGGCCATTGCGCGACCTATCTCGCTTTCGACCCGAAGGGGCCGGACGATGAATACGTCTCCGTGCTGCCGCTGCCCTGGATCATGGAACAGGTCTACGTGCTCGGCAAAGGCTTGCTCTGCCGGATGAAGGTGAACTTCGTCGAAGAGCCCGACACCATGATGAACGATCTGCGCGAGATCGCGCCGACATTCGTGCTGTTCGCGCCACGCGTCTGGGAATCCATCGCGGCAGACGTCCGCGCCAAGGTGATGGACGCGACGCCCTTCAAGCAGCGCTTGTTCGACCTCGGCATGAAGAGCGGCCTTGCCGCGCTCGCAGACGGCAAGCGGTCCGGCTTTGCCGACACGATCCTGTTCCGCGCATTGCGCGACCGTCTCGGGTTTACCCGCCTGCGCTCGGCCGCGACCGGCGGTGCGGCGCTCGGGCCTGATACCTTCAAGTTCTTCCAGGCCATGGGCGTGCCGCTGCGCACGCTCTACGGCCAAACCGAGCTGCTCGGCGCCTACACGCTGCATCCCGAGGGCAAGGTCGATCCCGATACCACCGGCGTGCCGATGGCCGATAGCGTCGAGATCCGCATCGACAATGCCGACGTCCATGGCGTCGGCGAGATCGTGGTGCGGCATCCCCACATGTTCCTCGGCTATTACAAGAATCCGGAGGCGAGTGTCGCAGACATCCGGGATGGCTGGATGCTGTCGGGCGATGCCGGCTATTTCAACGACAACAAGCAACTCGTCGTCATCGACCGCATCAAGGATCTCGCCGAGACCTCGCGCGGTGAGCGGTTCTCGCCGCAGTTCATCGAGAACAAGTTGAAGTTTTCGCCTTACATCGCGGAAGCCGTGGTGTTGGGCTCGGGGCGCGACGCGCTCGCGGCGATGATCTGCATCCGCTACTCCATCATCTCGAAATGGGCGGAGAAGAACCGCCTCTCCTTCACGACTTACAGCGACCTTGCCTCACGCCCGGAGGTCTACGCGCTGCTTCGCAAGGAGGTCGAGACCGTCAACGCCACGCTGCCGCCTGCGCAGCGCATCTCGCGCTTCCTCCTGCTTTACAAGGAGCTAGACGCCGACGATGGCGAGCTCACCCGCACCCGAAAAGTGCGCCGCAGCGTCATCAACGAGAAATACGAAGGCATCATCGACGCCGTCTACCGCGGCGTCGCCGACATCCCCGTCGACACCGTGATCCGCTTCCAGGACGGCACCACGCAGAGGGTACGCACGACGCTGCGCGTGGTGCATCTGGGCGGACACGGACATATGGCGGAGGCTGCGGAGTGAGCTTGCCAGCAAGGCATGCTGCTGCCCTTCGCCTCTCCCCGCTTGCGGGGAGAGGCCGGAGCGCGTCAGCGATCCGGGTGAGGGGGAGCCTCCGCAAGGGCGGTGACAATCGTTTCGAGAACGCCGGCCAGATTGCTCGAAACGTCGTTATTCCAGAACCGCAGGATCCGATAGTTGCGATCGGTAAGCCACTTATCGCGCACGGCGTCGTGCAAGCTGTCTGCATGCTGCCCGCCGTCCACCTCAATGATCAGGCGGGCTTCACGGCAAATGAAGTCTACGGTGTACGGTCCGATCGGTTCTTGTCGGATGAACTTATAGCCATTCAGCCTTCGGGCGCGCAGGCGATACCAGAGTACTCCCTCCGCGTCCGTCGAAGCGGCCCGCAGGCTTCTAGCGCGTTCTGTCTTGGACTCATTAGCGCCGCGCATGCGGAGGCTCCCCCTCACCCGCCGCGCGTTCCGCGCGTCGGCCTCTCCCCGCAAGCGGGGAGAGGCGAAGGACAGCATATCACATGAACACCGCCTTCCTCATTCAGCTTCTGGTCAACGGCCTCGTGGTCGGCACGCTCTATGGTGTGGTCGCGATGTCGTTCGTGCTGATCTACAAGGCGACGCAGGTCGTCAATTTCGCGCAAGGTGAGCTGCTGCTGGTCGGCGCCTGGGTATGCTGGACCTTGCTCGCGAAATACCAGGTGCCGTTCTGGATCGGCATGCCGATGACGCTGGTGTTCATGTTCGTGTTCGGCATCGCGATCCAGGTGCTGATCCTGAGGCCGATGATCGGCGAGCCCATCATCTCCGTGATCATGGTGACGATCGGCCTCTCCACCGTGCTGCAGGCGACGCTGAAATGGATGTTCGGCGTCAACCCGCAGCCGTTCCCGCGCGTGTTCGAGAGCCAGGCGGTCAGCCTGCTCGGCCTCCAGATCCAGACTGTCTACGTCATGAGCCTCGTGGTCTCGGTCGCGATGATGATCGGCATGGCCTGGTTCTTCCGCGCCTCCAAATACGGCCTTGCGATGCGCGCCACCGCGTTCAACCAGCAGGTGGCGCAGTCGCTCGGCATTTCCGTCAAAAGCGTGTTCGCGATGGCCTGGGCGATCTCGGCGACCGTCTCAGCGGTCGCGGGCGTCGTCGTCGCCGTCGTGAACGGCGTGTCGTCAGGCCTTGCCGCCTACGGTATCAAAGTGTTTCCGGCGGCGATCCTCGGCGGGCTCGATTCCGTCGGCGGCGCCGTGCTCGGCGGCATCATCATCGGTCTGCTCGAGAACATCGCGCAATATGTCGACAGCGAATATCTGCACTGGGGCAATCTCTACGAGATCGCACCGTTCTACGTCCTCATCATCGTGCTGATGATCAAGCCTTACGGCCTGTTCGGCACCCACGACATCGAGCGGATCTGATCCATGGCCGGCCCTGCCCTCATCCCTGCTGGTGATTTCCGCACCTCCTACGCGGCCGACACCACGATCTTCCCGACCACCACCAGCCGCAACTTTGCGATTCTCGGCGTGCTGCTGCTCTGCCTCGTGCCGCAATTCCTCGGCGGTTACTGGCTCAGCATCCTGATCCAGATCGGCATCTTCTCGATCGCCGCGCTCGGGCTCAACATCCTGGTCGGCTTCACCGGCCAGATCTCGATCGGACACGCCGCCTTCTTCCTGCTCGGCGCATTCACCTCCGCCTACATCTCCAACAACGCGCCGATCCCGGTGTTCTTCGCGATCCCGCTCGCGGGTGTCGTCACCGCGCTGGTCGGCTTGGTGTTCGGCATCCCCGCGGCGCGGCTGAAGGGGCTCTATCTCGTCATCGCGACGCTGGCGGCGCAATACATCCTGCTCGACTTCTTCTCCCGCGCCGAATGGTTCACCGGCGGCTCGGTGCCGGCGAGCGCAAACCCGTTCTCGATCTTCGGCTACAGCTTGCGCGGCGATCGGCAATACTTCTACGTCGTGCTGGCTTATGTGATCGCAAGCTACGTCCTCGTCACCAATTTGATGCGCACGCGCGACGGCCGCGCGCTGGTGGCGATCCGCGACCATTATCTCTCGGCGGAGATCATGGGCATCAACCTGACCAAATACCGCACGCTCTCGTTTGCGCTCGCCGCCTTCTTCGCCGGCATCGCCGGCGCGCTCTATGCGCATTACCAGCTCGTGGTGTCGCAGGAAGGCTTCGGCATCGAACGCTCGATCCTGTTCCTGGCCATGATCATCATCGGCGGCACCGGCTCGATCATGGGCACGCTGATGGGCACCGCCTTCGTGGTGCTGCTGCCGGAGACGATGGAGCTCATCAGTCATCATTTGAAGGGCGGCGCGATCGACAAGGCGCTGTCGCTCAACACCAACATCACCTTCCTGCGCGAGATCGCGATCGGGGTGATCATCATCGCGTTCCTGATGTTCGAGCCCGACGGGCTCGCGCATCGCTGGCGGCAGATCAAGGCGTACTGGAAACTCTACCCGTTCTCGCACTGAGCGCGGCAACTCTCTAACCAACAAATAAACAGGAGGAGGCAACCCATGAAGACAAAATCCCTTTTGAGCACCGCATCGCTCGCGCTGGCGATCGCCGTCGTCTCGGCGAGCGCGCAGGCGCAGATCGCAATCGGCCATCTCGCCGATTATTCCGGCGGCACCTCCGACGTGGGCACGCCCTACGGCCAGGCCGTCGCCGACACCTTTGCCTGGGTCAACAAGAACGGCGGCGTCGGCGGCAAGCAGCTCAATGTCGACACCAACGACTATGGTTACCAGGTGCCGAAGGCGATCGCGTTGTACAAGAAGTGGTCGGCGCCGGACAGCAAGGTCGCTGCGATCATGGGCTGGGGCACCGCCGACACCGAGGCGCTGACCGGCTTCCTCGCCCAGGACAAGATTCCCGATCTCTCCGGCTCCTACGCCGCAGCCCTCACCGACCCCGAAGGCGTCAGCGGCAAGGCCAAGCCCGCGCCCTACAATTTCTTTTATGGCCCGAGCTATTCGGACTCGCTCCGCGCGATGCTGATGTGGGCGGCCGACGACTGGAAAGCCAAGGGCAAGCCCGGCAAGGCGAAATTCGTGCACATGGGCGCAAACCATCCCTATCCGAACGCGCCGAAGGCCGCCGGCGAAGCCATGGCGACGGAGCTCGGTTTCGAGGTGCTGCCGCCGCTGGTGTTCGCGCTTGCGCCCGGTGACTACAGCGCGCAGTGCCTGAGCCTGAAGTCGTCGGGCGCCAACTACGCTTATCTCGGCAACACCGCGGCCTCCAACATCTCGGTGATGAAGGCCTGCAAGACCGCCGGCGTCGACATCCAGTTCATGGGCAATGTCTGGGGCATGGACGAGAACGCGGCCAAGACCGCGGGCGATGCGGCCAACGGCGTGATCTTCCCGCTGCGCACCGCCGTGAGCTGGGGCGGCGATGCGCCCGGCATGAAGACGGTGATGGAGATCTCCAAGATGTCCGATCCCACCGGCAAGGTCTATCGGCCCGTGCACTACATCGCGGCCGTCTGCTCGGCGCTCTACATGAAGGAAGCGCTCGACTGGGCCGCCAAGAACGGCGGCGCCGCCGGCGACAACGTCGTGAAGGGCTTTTACCAGAAGAAGGATTGGGTGCCGGCCGGCATGGAAGGCGTCTGCAATCCCTCGACCTGGACCGACAAGGACCATCGCGGCACGCTGAAGGTCGAGCTCTATCGCACCAGGATCGCGGGCGCGACCGACGGCGATCTCAACGACCTCATGGCCAAGGGCACGATCAAGCTCGAGAAGGTCAAGACCATCGAGCTGCCGCGCAAGCCGGAATTGCTGGGCTGGTGATTCCGATCTCGGACGTCATGGCCGGGCTCGTCCCGGCCATCCACGCCTGACCACTCGGCACGAAGAACGTGGATGCCCGGGACGAGCCCGGGCATGACGAGAGTACCAAATTGGCGGCACACCCAATGACCGAAATCCACGAAGCTACTCGCCCCAGTCCCACCGCCGTACCCGCACCGCCCCTCCTCGCCGTGCGCAACATCGAGGTCGTCTATGACGACGTCATCCTGGTGCTGCGCGGCCTCAGCCTCGACGTGCCCAAGGGCGCGATCGTGGCGCTGCTCGGGGCCAACGGCGCCGGCAAGTCGACGACGCTGAAGGCGATCTCGGGGCTGCTCAAGACCGAGGATGGCGAGGTCACGCGTGGCGAAATCTTGTTCGAAGGCGAGCGGATCAACGGCATCGATCCCGACAAGATCGTCCGCCGCGGCATCTTCCAGGTCATGGAGGGCCGGCGCATCGTCGCCGACATGACGTCGCTGGAGAACCTCAAGCTCGGCGCCTTCACCCGCAGGGACCGCGGGGTCGATGCCGACCTCGACATGGTCTTCAATTATTTCCCGCGCCTGAAGGAACGCACGGGGTTGGCCGGCTATCTCTCCGGCGGCGAGCAGCAAATGCTCGCGATCGGCCGCGCGCTGATGGCACGCCCGAAGATGATCCTGATGGACGAGCCCTCGATGGGCCTGTCGCCGCTGCTGGTGAAAGAGGTATTTTCCATCATCCAGAAAATCAACCGCGACCTCGGCGTCACCATCCTGCTGGTCGAGCAGAACGCGCGCGCCGCGCTGTCGGTGGCGAGCCACGGCTACATCATGGAGCAGGGCAAGGTCGTGCTCGACGGCACCGCGGACGAACTCCGCGACAACGAGGACGTCAAGGAATTCTACCTCGGCGGCGCCGGCGACCAGCGCAAGAGCTTCAAGAACCTCAAGAGCTTCAAGCGGCGCAAGCGCTGGCTATAGCGTTTTCGAGCGAAGTGGGAACCGGTTCGCGTGAAGAAAACGCGTCAAAACAAAACGGCTTTAACCTTCCAGGACCTGGTCCGCTTCCGTGACTGCGCAGAGAACATGGTAGAACGACGACGCAGGAATGGTGTCGACCAGCGATTTGCCGTCGCGATCGAACTGGTCGTACCAGCCGCCCTTCACGGGGTGGCTGAGGTAATGCCGTTCGAGCCGCACCAGCGCGGCGCGCGCCTCATCCGCCGCGCCCGCCTCGCCGGATTCGGCCTGCGCGATCCACGCCTTCGCCATCTCGGTCTGCGGCCACAGCCGGCGCGTGCTGCGACGAATATTGCCACTCGCATCGCCCTCATCGACGAGGCAGCCGGTCGCCTCGTCGCGATAGCGCAGCGCAGTCGCAAGCAGTTCGGCGCGGCGCTGCCCGGTCGGGCATCCCGTGATGCGTTCAAATCCCTTCAGCAGCCAGACCCATTCGGCCTGGTGACCGGCCTCGACGCTGACCGGCTCGATCTTCGACCAGTCCTCCTCGAAATATTCGCCGAGGGCACGCTTCTGCTTGTCGTAAAGATTGGCGAGAAACAGCGCGAAGAACTCGCCGGCGCGGTTCTGGAACGACAGATCGTGGGTCGCGTCAAAGCACGCGATCATCGCCTCGAACAGATGCATCTGCGGGTTCTGCCGGCGCGGCAGCGAGACCGGCAGGCTCTCGTGGACGCCGCCATGCGGCGAGCGCAAATGGCCGTCGAGGAAGGCCAGCAACGCGTCGATCTCGACGCGAATTTGCGCGTCCTGGTCGAGCGAGTACACGGTCGCGAGTGCAAACAGGATAAAGGCGTGGTCGTAGGCATCGCGCCGACCGTCCAGCACCGCGCCCTCCGGCGTCAGCCGGTGCACATAGCCGGGCTTGCCGTCGGGCGCCTTTGCCTTCGCCAGCAGATGCTCCAGCCCCTTCAGCGCGATGGCGCGCCCTTCCGGATACCAGCCCATCTGCGCCGCCTTGGCGTAGCACCAGATCTGGCGGGCCTGCACGAACACGCGCCGCGGCGCGGCCGCATCCGCCGTACCGTCGGGGTGCAGCCGGTCGATGAAACCGCCTGCGTCATGGTCCCAGCCGACCGTCGACCACAGCGGCAGCATCTCCTCGATCATGCGGCGCTTCAGGCGTGCGACCACGTCCGCCGCAATCATTCCTTCGTCCGCCATCGCGTCCTCTTCAAGCCTCGCCCAGGGCCGTCTGATACCCATGACGGCGGCGGCGTGCAACGGATGCAAACCGGGAAAGATCGGCCATGACCGCCCATTACGACGCCCTCGAGACGCGCGAACAGGCCGCGCGCGAGGCCGAACTGTTCGCCCGACTGCCGGAGATGCTGCGTAGCGCGATGGCGGCACCAGCCTACGCCGAGCGGCTGAAGGGCGTCGATCCGGCCGCCGTGACCTCCAGGGCGGCGCTGGCGGGCCTGCCGGTGCTGCGCAAGTCGGAACTGCCGGCCCTGCACAAGGCCTCAGCGCCCTTCGGTGGCTTCGTGACAGCGGCTCCCGGCTCGTTCGCTCGCCTGTTCACCTCCCCCGGGCCGATCTTCGAACCGGAGGGGCGGCAGGCCGATCCCTGGCGCGGTGCACGGGCGCTGTTCGCGGCCGGGTTCCGCCCCGACGACATCGTGCTCAACACCTTCAGCTACCATCTCACCCCCGGCGGCTTCATCTTCGATGCCTCGGCACGCGCACTTGGCTGCGCGGTGATCCCAGCCGGGCCCGGCAATACCGAGCAGCAATTCGAGCTGATCGAGGCCTATCGTCCCGTCGGCTACAGCGGCACGCCGGACTTCCTCAAGATCCTGCTCGATGCCGCCGCAACCGCAAACCGCGATGTCTCCTCAATCAAGCGCGCGCTGGTTTCGGGCGCGGCCTTCCCGCCCTCGCTCCAGGCCGAGATCAAGGCGCGCGGCATCGATGCCTACCAGGCCTTCGGCACCGCCGATCTCGGTCTCATCGCCTTCGAGACCGAGGCGCGCGACGGCATGATCGTGAACGAGGATCTGATCATGGAGATCGTCAAGCCCGGCACCGGCGATCCCGTGGCGCCCGGCGATGTCGGCGAGATCGTGGTGACATCACTCGATCCGCACCATCCCTGGATCCGGCTCGCGCTCGGCGACCTCACGGCAGCGCTGCCGGGCCCGAGCAAATGCGGCCGCACCAACATGCGCATCAAGGGCTGGATGGGCCGCGCCGACCAGACCACCAAGGTCAAGGGCATGTTCGTCCGCCCCGAGCAGATCGCCGAGATCAGCAAGCGCCATCCCGCGCTCGGACGCCTGCGCCTCGTCGTCGCGCGCCAGGGCGAGACCGACGCGATGACGCTGAGGGCGGAAACAGCGGCCGCGGATGATGCCTTGCACGAGGAAGTCGCCGGCACCCTGCGCGCCGTGACGAAGCTTGGCGGCAATGTCGAGTTCGTCAGCCCGGGGGCGCTGCCGAACGACGGCAAGGTGATCGCGGACGAACGGTAGAGCGGCTCAAGGTCAATGGCCGCCAGTCGGGTCGCTGCCGTCACGATGCTTAACGTCGCAAGCCAGGCGAGCCGTCTCGCGATCTCTTACGGGGCGCAGAAGCGTTTGCTTCACGCGTCGCGGCTCAAAGCCTCTCACCAGCTCGATGGAGCCGGCAGTCGTCAGATCGGCTGACATGTCGATGCCGAACCGTTGCAGGATCGCCGGGGCCGAGACCGGGCTCGAAGACGGCTCTTCCAACAAGATCCAGGATGCAGCGAGAATCGTGCACGGTGTGCGTCGCAGGACTTCGATCGCGTAATCCATCGCTCCGGGATATCCGCCCGCCATCCAGAGAGACGCCGGCGGTCGGGCGTTCAGGAAGAACGCCGTCGCGGGATTTGTACCGGTCAGATCGATCAGGGAATCGCCGCCGCGAAATCCTCCGTCCGCAGCGATCTTCCGCGCTTGCGCGATATAGGCTGCGGTCTCCTCTCCCAGGAGCAGATGCGAGCCCATCTCGGACAGTTCGGTATCGAGGGTTTGAAGTCGCAGCGCGCTGGTCTGGCGATAGGGGGCTTCCATCGCTCCTGTCAGCACGTAACACGGGATCAGCAGAGCCAGTGCGGCGACCAGGGGCAGCGCCTCCCACGCGCGATCCCTTGCGGCCGCCGCGACGGCAATGGCCAGCCCGGCCAACAACCAGAACGTCCCGGCTCGACCGGCCGCAGCCCAGAGATCCGTGTTGGTGCCCGCGGCATAGGCGATCGGCAGGAGGAGAAGCAGCAAAACGGCCGCACCAAGTTCGCGGGTCATCAGCACATGCCAGCCGGGCAGGATGAACAAGGCCATTGCAATACCGAGCGAAACGCCCAGCAGCTGGCTTGCCTGGACCGCGTCCGAGGACGGATTCGGATATCGGATTGTTGCGACGGCGAGGACGATCGCAATCAGGATCGCCGCGTTGGCAACGACAGACCAGGGCCAAATATACTGCCGCCAGAGCAGCACGAAGCCGACGGACAGAAATGAGCCGAACATGAAATAGGAGAAGGTCGACGCGGACTTGTGGTTCATTTCCATCGACTCCCAGCGAACGATGTCGCCAAGTCGATGTCCGGCCTGCAAGAGGTCGCTGAGTTGCTTTCCGCTGATGATGCGACGAACAAACGCAAAGGGTGATCCATCGATCGCCCCGGCGACCAAAATCAGGACAACAAGCGACACAACAATCGCGATGCCAAGACCGCGCAGGTTGAGCTTGCCTGCGATCGCGAGATAAAGCGGGATCAAGGCGCCGAGCACGAGAGCGCTCGTCGGTTTGGCCATGAATGTCGCTGCTCCGCCGAGGCCAAGCAAGAACCAGCCGAGCATGCTCACGGCAGAGCGATCCCCCCTTGCCAGAACTGCTCCGGCTGCCGTCACCATCAACGACTGTAGCGCCAGCGAATTGTAGCTTGGCGAGGGTAGCCATGGCGAGAACAGCACCAGCGTCGAGGCGGCGGCCGCAGCGGCCGAGCACAGCCAAATGGCCCGTGATGACCGATCCGCGGACTGCCTGCCGAGCGACCAAAGCAACGCATAGCTGGCCAAGAAGGCGAGACCGAAGAGAAGTCCGATATTCGCACATCTGAGAAGCGCGACATTGCGGTCCGTCAGCAGGTAGAGCGGATGGTAGATGAACCCGAACTGAGTGACCGAGGCGTCGAAGTCCCAGGGCCGCGAAATCCAGATCAGGTAGTAGCCTTCGTCGGTGAGCTCGAAGCCATGACGGCAACGCAGCAACGTCCAGACGACCAGGATGATGCTGGAACACGCCGAGAGAACCAAGGCGAGCGATTTCGCTGCCTGCAGCGGCCGGCTCAAATCGCTCGACTCCAGAATGCGCCCAGCCGGCCTCGAACCCATCGCAGCATCCCGCTCAAGAGCGTTCGGCCGATCCGCGGTACGCCTCATAAGCGCGCGTCAAGCCATCGTGAAGCAACGTCGTCGCGCGCCAGCCGAGCTTATCGAGACGGCTGACGTCGAGCAGCTTGCGCGGCGTGCCGTCGGGGCGCGACGTGTCGAAAGAGATCTCGCCGCTGTAACCGACGATTTCGGCGACGACGCGGGCGAATTCAGCAATGGTGATGTCCTCGCCGGTGCCGATGTTGATCAGCTCGGCAGCGGAATAGGTCTTCATCAGGTGCACGCAGGCATCCGCCATGTCGTCGACATAGAGGAACTCGCGCCGCGGCGTGCCGGTGCCCCACACGACGACGCTTCTGGTGCCCGAGACCTTCGCCTCGTGGAAGCGGCGGATCAGCGCGGCGACGACGTGGCTGAGTTCAGGATGATAATTGTCGCCGGGACCGTAGAGATTGGTCGGCATCACGCTGATGAAGTCGCATCCGTACTGGCTGCGATAGGCCTCGACCATCTTGATGCCGGCGATCTTGGCGATCGCATAGGGTTCGTTGGTCGGCTCCAGCGGACCCGTCAGCACCGAGTCTTCGCGCAGCGGCTGCGGCGCCAGTTTTGGATAGATGCAGGAGGAGCCGAGAAACATCAGTTTCTCGGCGCTGTTCTGATGCGCGGCCTGGATCACATTCGCCGCGATCGCGATGTTGTCGTAGATGAACTCGGCACGCAGCGTGTCGTTGGCGACGATGCCGCCGACTTTTGCGGCGGCAAGGAACACGACCTGCGGCCGTACCTTCGCGAACCAGTCGAACACGGCGGCCTGGCTGCGCAAATCGACCTCGCGCCGATCCACCGTGACGAGCCTGACGCCTTCCCGTTCGAGCCGGCGCGCAATCGCAGCTCCGACCATGCCGCGATGGCCGGCGACGTAGACACTCTTGCCCTTCAGCTCAAACGGTGCGCTTGCCATTGGCCACGTCTCGTCTTGCCTCGGCCAGATCGCTCGCGACCATCTCCTCGACGAGCTGGGCAAACGTCCGCTTCGGCTTCCAGCCGAGCTTGTCGCGCGCCTTGCTGGCATCACCGACGAGGAGATCGACCTCGGTCGGCCGGAAATAGGTCGGGTCGACCTTCACGACCGTCTTGCCGCTTTTCGAATCGATGCCGGTCTCGTCGACACCTTCACCGCGCCATTCGATATGGCGGCCGACTTGCGCAAACGACAGCTCGACCATCTCACGCACCGAGCGCGTCTCGCCGGTCGCGAGTACGAAATCGTCGGGCTTGTCGGCCTGGAGGATCATGTGCATGCCCTCGACATAGTCCTTGGCATGGCCCCAATCGCGCTTGGCAGAGAGGTTGCCGAGATAGAGCATGTCCTCGAGACCGAGCTCGATGCGGGCGACGCTGCGCGTGATCTTTCGCGTGACAAAGGTCTCGCCGCGGATCGGGCTCTCGTGGTTGAACAGGATGCCGTTGCTGGCAAACATGCCGTAGGCTTCGCGGTAGTTCACCGTGATCCAGTAGCCGTAAAGCTTTGCCACGCCGTAAGGCGAGCGCGGATAGAACGGCGTGGTCTCCTTCTGCGGGATCTCCTGCACGAGGCCGTAGAGCTCGGAGGTCGAAGCCTGGTAGAACCGCGTCTCCTTCTCCATGCCGAGGATGCGGATCGCCTCCAGCAGGCGGAGCACGCCGATCGCATCGGCATTGGCGGTGTATTCCGGGCTCTCGAAACTGACGGCGACGTGGCTCTGGGCGGCGAGATTGTAGATCTCGGTCGGCCGGATCTGCTGCACGAGGCGGATCAGATTGGTCGAGTCCGTCATGTCGCCGTAATGCATCAGGAACGGCACGTTGCCGACATGCGGGTCCTGGTAGAGGTGATCGACACGCGCGGTGTTGAACGAGGACGAGCGCCGCTTGATGCCGTGCACGACATAGCCGAGCGACAGCAGATGTTCAGCCAGATAGGCGCCGTCCTGCCCGGTCACGCCGGTGATCAGAGCAACACGTTGAGTCATGGCCAACCTTGTTCCCGTAACAATTGAAAGGGATGGATGCACACTAGGCGCCGAACGAAGCGCATTCCCGATCTTCTTCTTGGACATATCGCCCCCCGGGTCAACCCCGGGGAACCGCCCGGAAACCGGCAAGCCGGGCGTGGAGGGACAGATTGGACCTGGAACACAATCGTGATACTGAGCGCCCAGGTCGACCGGGCTGCATCAGCGACTTGCCCGCCTCCACAGAGAACGCAATTTCGAGCCGAAATGTCCCGAGACCGAGAGAGCACAGCGATCAACCAGGTGCTGCGCCCTGCCGTTTTCTTCGACCGCGACGGCGTTCTGAACGTCGACAGCGATTATCTGTTCGAGATCGACAAATTCCGCTGGACCGACGGTGCGATCGAGGCCGTGAAGGCGATCAACGATGCCGGCTATTTCGCCTTCGTCATCACCAACCAGTCGGGCGTCGCCAGGGGATTCTATCAGGAGGCCGACATCCATCGCCTGCACGATTGGATGGCGGAGCAGCTGGCGGCCCACGATGCACGGATCGATGCTTTCGAATATTGCCCGTTTCATCCGGACGGGTCGGTCGCCCCCTACCGGGCCAGCAGTGATCGCCGCAAACCGCAGCCCGGCATGATTGTGGACCTCCTGACGAAGTTCCCCGTTGACGCGAGCAAGAGCTTCGTGGTCGGCGACAGGCCGTCCGACATCGAAGCTGCGCGCGCCGCCGGAATGCCTGGCCATCTCTTTGCCGGTGGCAATCTGCGGGATTTCATCCTACCGCTGCTGGCCCGCGGATAACGCCGTGGAGAAAGCTCCCAACTTCATTCTCGCGACGGAGTTCTATCCGCCGGATTCGAGCACGACCGCGACCTATCTCGGTGCAATCGCGAACGCGATCGCCCTGGACATGCAGACGGTCGTTCTGTCGGGGACGCCGGGCTCCGCGAGACCGGCGGTCGACAGGAACACGCCCGAGGTCGTCGACATCGCGAACTGGAGACCGCCCAAGCACGCGCTCGCAAGACGCCTCATCGCAAGCTCTGCGCTGGCGCTGCGCCTGTTCTGGGCCGTCTACAGACGCGCACGACCGGGCGACGTCGTCATGTCGGTCACGAGCCCTTTCACCCTGCCCTATTCAATCACGCTTGCAGCAAGGCTGCGGCGCGCCACGACGGCGCTCCTGATCTACGACCTCTATCCGGAAGCTCTGGTGGCCGCCGGCATGGCCCGGCAGACATCGCTCGTCACGCGCGTCCTGCGCCTCGCCAATGGCTGGCTCTTCAGATCCCTGAACGCGATCTTCGTGATCGGCCGTGACGTGCCCCCGCTGCTGCTGCGCTATCCGCGCGTACGCGCAGAGCGCATCCATTTCGTGCCCAACTGGACATTGCTTCCGATCGGATTCCGCGAACCCGACGATGATTGCAGTTTCAGGAAGCCCTACCCGGCGAAGTTCATCGTCGGTCTCTGCGGCAATCTCGGCTTCACGCATGCACCTCGCACCGTGTTCGAAGCCGCGCGGCTCCTGCAGCATGAAACGCACATCCATTTCGTTCTGTCGGGCTGGGGCGTCGGCTGGGCCGAGTTGAAGACCCTTCAAGCCTCGGAGAATCTGGCTAACGTCACCTTGGTGGATCCCGTGCCCGAGGAACAGCTTGCCGAATTCCTGGCGGCGGCGGACGCCTGGGCCATCCCCTACCGGCGCGACGTCGCCGGTGTCTCGATTCCAAGCCGCCTCTACAACTTTCTTGCCGTCGGGCGGGCCGTCATCGTCGGAACGGAGCCGAATGCGGAGGCCGGGCTTGCGGTCGCGGAGGAAGACATCGGCTGGGTCGTGCCGCCGGAGGACCCGACCAGGCTCGCGCAAGCGATCTCCGAAGCCGCGTCCGATCGCGGGGCGACGCTCGAACGAGGCCGCCTCGCGGCGATCGCCGCGCTGAAATACAGCGAGCAAGCCTCGACGTTGCGCTACCGGGACATCGTGCGGCGCCTGCGCGAGACCGACGGCTAGAAGTTCTTGATCAGCCTGACGACCTCGTCCTGCTGCTCGCGCGTGATCTCCGCAAACATCGGCAGCGAGAGGATCTTGCTCTGATCTTCAAACGCCCTCGGAAACTGTTCGGGGCGATGCGCCAATCGCTCATAGGCGGGCAGCAGCGGCAGCGCTGTCGGGTAGTTGATCGCCGTCTGCACCCCGTTCTCGCCGAGATAGGCTGCAAGCGCGTCACGCTTCTTATGCTTGATCGTGTAGAGATGATAGACGTGGGTGCGGTCGGGCGCGACACGGGGCACCTCCACGCCATCGAGTTGATTGAGGCCGGCATCATAGACCGACGCAGCATCCTGACGCGCCTCGGTCCAGGCCTTCAGATGCTTCAGCTTGGCCGACAGGATCGCCGCCTGCATTCCATCCAGCCGGCTGTTGATGCCTTCGATCAGGTGCTTGTGCTTCACCAGGCCGCCATGCCGGGCCAGCATGGTCATGTGCTCGGCCAGTGCCGCGTCCTCCGTCACGACCGCGCCGGCATCTCCGAACGCGCCCAGATTCTTGCCCGGATAGAACGAGTAGGTCGCGGCCGCCCCGAAGGTCCCGACCGGCTGGCCCTTGTACTGCGCGAGGTGCGCCTGGGCGCAGTCCTCGATGACCCAGAGGCCGTGCTTGCGCGCGATCGCCATGATCGCGTCCATGTCCGCCGGCTGGCCGTAGAGATGCACCGGGATGATGCCGACGGTGCGCGGCGTGATCGCGGCTTCGACCGCCGCGGGGTCGATCGTGAAGGTCTCGCCGTCGGTATCGCAGAACACGACCTTCGCGCCCGCATGCGTGATCATCGCGGACGTCGATATCCACGAATGCGCGGTGGTGATGACCTCGTCGCCCAGCTTGACCTTCAGCGCGGCCATCGCGAGGTAGAGCGCATCGGTGCCATTGGCGCAGGACACGCAGTGCTTGACGCTCGCCGCTGCCGCGAACTCCCGCTCGAAGGCATCGACATAGGGACCACGGATGAACGCGCTGTCGCGAATGACCGCCGCGATCGCACCGTCGATCTCGTCCTTGATCGACTGATATTGGAGCCCGAGATCGGCGTAAGGTACCGGCATGAATGCTATTCCCTAGGTCTTGCCCTTAAGTCTTGCCCTTGAGGCGGCGGGCGGGATTTCCGGCGTAGCTGCCCGGCTCGGTGATATCTTTCGTGACCACTGAGCCCGCTCCGATCACGACGTCATCGGCGATGGATACCGGCATGATGGTTGCGTTCGAACCGATCGAAACCCGGTTGCCGATCTTCGTCGCACGCCACAATTCGCGGCGGCCGCGGGCCGGCCCGCCGGTCGAGAAGGTGTCGTTGATGAACATCACGCCGTGCCCGACGAAGCAATCTTCCCCGATCGAGACCAGCTCGCAGATGAAGGCATGCGACTGCACACGGGTCCGCGCGCCGACGACGGCGCCGGTCTGTATCTCCGTGAAGGGACCGACGAAGCAATCATCCGCGATCTCGCAGCCGTAGAGATTGCAGGGTTCGACCAGTTTGACGCGCTCACCGAATTTGACGTCGCGCACGGCGACCTGGTGCACTTGCGGCTTGCCGCTCACGAGATCACACCGAGCTTGCTCCGCCGCGGCTCGAAGCGCAGCGCAACTTCCTGCCCGGTCTCGATCGACTCGTAGAGGGCGGAGATCAGTTCGAGGCTCTTGCGGCCTTGCAGGCCGTCGACCAGCGCGGCGCGCTGATGCAGCAGGCAGTCGACGACGTGTTGATAATAGGCCTGGTGGCCGAAGCCGTAGACGTTGGGCGGATTGACCGAGAACTTCTCGATGACGACCTTGTCGCTCGGCAACTCGTCGACGAAATTCCAGTGCCTGATCTGGTTGACCGCAAAGCCCGCGATCTCAACCGTGCCCTTCTCGCCGAGGATCGAAAGGGAGCCTTCGAGGTCCTTCGGCCGCACCGCCGTGGTCGCCTCGATGATACCGAGCGCGCCGTTGCGGAATTTCAGCGTCGCAACCGCAGTGTCTTCGGTCTCGACCTTCACCAGGGCCGTCGTTGCCCTCGCATGCACGCTCACCACGTCCCCGAAGAACCACTCCAGCATGTCGATGTGGTGGCTGGCCTGATTCGTCAGCACGCCGCCGTCATAGGCCCAGGTGCCGCGCCAGGCGTCCTGATCGTAATAGGACTGGTCCCGGCACCAGCGCACCCGCACGGTGCCGAGGACGAGCCGGCCAAACCTGCCGGCGTCCAGCGCCTCGCGCGCCTTGACCACCGGAACGTTGAAGCGATTTTGCTTGACGACGAACAGCTTCACGCCGGCTTCGTCGCACGCGCGGATCATGTCGTCGGCGTCCTGCAACCGCAGCGCCATCGGCTTCTCGACAACGACGTGCTTGCCGGCGCGCGCGCACGCGATCGCGTGCTGCGGATGCATGCCGCTGGGCGTCAGGACGGCGACCGCGTCGACGTCCTTGCGTGCGAGCATATCGTCGAGATTATCGTGGGCCGGGACGCCATACTTTGCCGCGAACGCATCGGCGCGAGGTTTGACGTTGTCACAAACGGCGACGAGGCTGGCCCGCTCGATGTGATTGCCAGCGAGCAGATCCGCATGGCGTTTCGCGATGCGCCCGCAGCCCAGCAAGCCAAATCTGATCATCCGCCCTTCCTCTTGGTAGTCCCTTGCCGGATCGGTTGATTGCGCGTTCCAGGGCGCGGACATCAAAGCGTATATTCGAAAAATTCGTTGCCGATCAAGACAATATTGCCCACGTGGCACCTGTGACACCCCAGGGACTGGCAAGTTTTTGTTCCTGCATCCGTTTTTCGTGATACTAGGCACACAACGCAACCTGCTCACGCTCGCCCACCAATGAACGCCGTTCCCGACGTCGCCGCAGCCCAATCGCCTGCGCGCGATCGATACAGGTTGGGTCTCGCAATCCTCTGTCACATCGTGACGAGCTGCGTGTCCCTGATCTTCGTCGTCGAGTACTATCGCCGGCTGTTGCCTTTGGCTCCGAACGGCCTCCATCTCATCGTCACTGCCGCTATTGGGGTGATCCCCTTTGCCCTCTGCGCGATCGTCTTCGCACTGAGACGCTTCAGTTTCGGCTTTGCCGTCGGCTTCTATTTCTACACGCTCATTCTCGGCTACCTCTGGCTGGTCGCGTTTTCGACCTTTCCCTACGACCATCGAACCGCGGCGATTTCCGCGTTCGCCTCGGGAATTGCCTTTCTCGTCCCGGCACTGTTCGTCGGCTCTTCCCTTCCCCGGCTTTTTACGTTGACTGCAAAACAGCTCGACGCCCTCCTCGCCGCCATTGTCGTCTTGTCGATCGTCGTCCTGGTGATCGGCATGACGTTCCAGTTTCAACCCGCCCGCCCCGCGGACATGTACAAGTTCCGCAACGAGATCGATCTGCCCAGGTCGCTTCAATACGCGATCGGCATCGTCTCGGGCGCGTTGCTTCCTTTCGCCTATGCCAGCTTCATCCAGCTCAGGCGATACGTGCTGGCGGTGATCTGCCTGGCGCTGCTCGTCCTGTTTTATCCCGTAACCCTCACGAAGGTCGCGCTGCTGGCGCCGAGCTGGCTGCTGTTTCTTACACTTTTGTCGATCTATTTCGAATCCCGGATGGCCATCATTCTCTCCCTGCTTCTGCCAATCCTGGCGGGCGTGCTGATTGCCGTGCTCTATCGCTATGATTTGGTCCCGGACCGGGTCTTCGTCTATTTTGGAACCGTCAATTTTAGGATGATCGCGATGCCTTCGAGCGCGCTCGATTTCTACAATGACTTCTTCTCGTCCCATGAACTGACCCATTTCTGCCAGATCACGCCGCTCAAGCTGGTCATGTCCTGCCCGTACAAGGATCAGCTCTCGGTCTTCATGGCCGACAGCTATCACCTCGGCTATTTCAACGCTTCGCTGTTTGCCACCGAAGGCATCGCCTCGGTCGGCACGGTGCTTGCCCCCGTTTCGGCTGCCGTTTGCGGCCTCATCATCAGCCTGGGCAATCGCGCCTCGGCGGGTCTCTCCGGACGGTTCATTCTTCTGTCCAGCGGACTGCTGCTACAGATTTTGATCAACGTTCCGCTCACGGTCGCGCTCGTGACGCACGGCACCCTGGTCCTGTTCCTGCTTTGGTACATTGCCCCAAGGGAGCTCTTGGGAGATCAACGCTCCGGTGAGCCCTAGGGCAGCACGATGCAGATGCCCAGCTATTCCGGTAAACTGAACGGCGGCCTGCTCTCATTCCTGATCGGATATGCAGTGGTTTGTTGCATATCGCTGACGATCGTCATCCACCTGTATGGCTACCTGCAGATCTTCGCATTCGAGTGGCCCTCGATCGTCTCGGCGGCGCTGATCGTGCTCTCACCCATCGCGCTGTCGATCATATTCGCCTGCGCTCCCTTCAGTTTCGGATACCTCACGAGCTTCTATCTCTACACGATCGTGCTCGGGTATCTCTGGCTCATCCCGTTCTCGCTGTTCAGCTACGACCATAGGGCGACCGGACTGTTCGCATTGGCTTCGTTTGCCGGCTTCCTGATCCCGGCCATGCTGATCGACAGGCCGGCGAAGCCTCCAATCAGCTTCACGCCGAAGGTCATGAACAGGCTCCTGGCCGCAATCGTGACCATTGCGATCGTCACGCTCGCCGCCGGCATGTACTACAACTTCAAACTGGTGGGGCTTGCCGATATCTACCAGTTCCGCGACCAGCTCGATTTTCCGGTCCCGCTCAGATACGCGATCGGAATTACGCTTGGCGCTCTGCTGCCTTTTGCATTCGCCTGCTTTGTCGAGCGGGGAGCAAATATTCCGGCTTGCGCGACGCTGCTCCTGATCCTGAGCTTCTATCCGATCACCCTGACCAAGACGACGATGTTCGCTCCTTTCTGGCTCGCGTTCCTGTGGCTTCTGACGAGCCACATGGAGGCAAGGCGCGTCGTGATCCTGTCGCTGCTGATACCGCTCCTCGTGGGCGTGCTCGTGGCGCTGCTGTACTATGCCGGCGTGGTATCGCTGGCTCATCTCATCGACTATTTCGGGTCCGTCAACTTCCGGATGATCGCGTTTCCATCGATTTCGCTCGACGTCTACAACGACTTCTTCTCGCGGCATGAAGTCACGCACTTCTGTCAGATCTCGCTGATCAGATCGTACATCGGCTGCCCCTATGCCGAGCAGCTTCCGGCCATCCTCGCCCGGAACTATCCGGTCGGGAATATCAATGCGTCCCTGCTCGCCACCGAGGGAATAGCCTCGGTCAGCACGGCCTGGACGCCGCTGAGCGCGCTCCTGTCTGGCCTTATCCTGTCGCTAGGCAATTGCACGTCGAACAGGCTGCCACCGAGATTCGTGATCCTGTCGAGCGGCGTGCTGGTGCAGACCCTGCTCAATGTCCCGCTCTCGATTCTGTTGATCACGAACGGCGCGGCAGCGATCTTCCTCCTGTGGTACATCACCCCAAGCCCGTGGCTCACTCAGGTCGGCGGCAAGGCGTGACTAAGGACCAGGCTTCATGCGCGTGCTCATCCTGAACGGAGACTATCCCCGCTTTCTGAAATGGCTCTATGCCGGCAACCCTGATCTGACCACGGCCTCCTACGCGGACCAGATGGCGGCGCGCAACGCGAGCCTGTTTGGCGTCGCCAATTTCTATTCCAGCAACTTCAGGGCACAGGGACACGAAGCCGCGGAGATTCACGTCAACAACGTATGGCTTCAATCGGCCTGGTCCCGCGAACACGGCATGGCGTTCGACATGTCGCAGGAGGTTGCCGGCAGCAGGAAGGACCGCTTGCCGGGATGGCTGCAACGCGCCGTCGCGCCGCTCAAGCCGATGCTCAGGCCGCTTGCGAGAACCGTCGGCCTCAGCCCGCGTCTCAGCGAACAGCTCCAGCAGATTCTCGTCGCACAAATCGAGGAATTCAGGCCGGATCTCATCCTCAATCAGGACGTCTTTTACGTCACGACCAAATTGATCGAGCGCTTCAGGGGGATGGGCGTGTCGACGATCCTCGGACAGGTCGGCATCGAGCCGTCGCGCGGAGAGAATTGGCGTGTGTACGACCTCATGCTGTCCCAATTGCCGCGGGTCGTCCAGGCCTTCCGCGCCGCGGGCGTGGCGGCGGAAGTCAGTCACCTCGCGTTCGAGCCGGTGATCCTCGACAGACTGCCTCCAGGAGCTGTGCAGGACGTCGACGTCTCCTTCGTCGGCTCGGTCTCGGAAGACCATCGCGAGCGCATTGCGCTATTGGAGTTCATCGCCGAGCGCTTCGACCTGAAGCTCTGGGGAAACATCCCGAGTTCCCTTCCCGCATCGTCCCCGCTCTGGCGCTGCTTCCAGGGCGAGGTCTGGGGCACCGAGATGTATCAGGTGCTGAGACGGTCCCGCATCACGCTGAACTCGCACATCGACATTGCGGGCGAAGAGGCCGGCAACATGCGCCTGTTCGAGGCGACGGGCATCGGGACCTTCCTGCTGACGGACTACAAGCGGAACCTGGATGCGCTCTTCGAGGCGCCCCGGGACGTCGAGGTCTGGCGAACGCCCGAGGACTGCGCCGCATCGATCGAGCGATATCTGGGCGATGACGGCGCCCGCCTTGCGATCGCCGCAACGGGGCAGCAGACGACACTTTCGCGACACAACTTCAACCTGCGCGTCCGGGAGATCCTCGACCACGTCGAGCGCCTCAAGCGGTAGCTTTTGGCAGTTTGGCGGCGGCCTTGACGGCACCACCGAAAATGGCCAGAGTCACCCCGGACTGCCGCTAACATGCTGCAATTTCTCACATTTTAGGATAAACTCGGGTGGACAGCATCGAACACTGCCGATTCGATGGTCAGTTGTACGCGATCATCGTGCGGGCTTCTTTCCGTCAGCCTGGCATCACGTTCTTTTCGCCGCCGGAGCTGTCGCAGCAGCTTGCTTTCATGAGCCACCCCGAGGGCAAGAGCATCGCGCCGCATCGCCACAACAAGGTGACGCGCGAGGTGCATTTCACCCAGGAAGTCCTGCTGATCCAGAAGGGCAAGCTTCAGGTCGACTTCTACACCGAGGCGGAAAGCTATCTGGAGAGCCGCGTGCTCGGCCCGGGCGACATCATCCTGCTCTGCAGCGGCGCCCACGGCTTCCACGTGCTGGAGCCGCTCGAGATGTTCGAGATCAAGCAAGGTCCCTATGCCGGGGAAAACGACAAGACCCGCTTCGACGAAGTGGCGGCATCGGAAATTCAGATCAAGGGTCCGGTCTCGTGAGCCAGGATTTCATTCCGGTCAACACCCCGCTGCTCGACGGCAACGAAGCCGCCTATCTGGCGGAATGCGTCCGGACCGGATGGATCTCGTCTGAAGGCCCTTTCATCAAGCGCTTCGAACAGGGGATGGCCGAGACCGCGGGACGGCGCCACGGCGTCGCCGTGACCAACGGCTCGGTGGCGCTCGACATCGCCGTGCACGCGCTGGGCCTAGAGCCGGGCAGCGAGGTCATCATCCCGACCTTCACCATCATCAGCTGCGCCGCGGCCGTGGTCCGCGCGGGCCTGGTTCCGGTAGGCGTCGACTGCGATCCTGCGACCTGGAACATGACGATCGAAGGCGTGGAAGCCGCGCTCACGCCGCGAACGCGCGCGATCATGCTCGTCCACATCTACGGCCTGCCGGTCGATCTCGCACCGATCCTCGATCTTGCCCGCAAGCACGACCTGAAGGTGATCGAGGATGCGGCCGAGATGCACGGCCAGACTTACCGGGGCGCGCCGTGCGGCAGCTTCGGCGACGTCTCGACATTCAGCTTCTATCCGAACAAGCACGTCACGACCGGCGAAGGCGGCATGATCCTAACGGACGATGACGCGCTGGCGGAACGTCTTGCGAGCCTGCGCAATCTCTGTTTCCTTCCGCAGCAGCGTTTCATCCACGAGGAGCTCGGCTGGAACGCGCGCATGACCAATCTGCAGGCCGCACTCGGCGTCGCGCAGATCGAACGCCTGCCCCGCACCGTCGGGATCAAGCACCGGATCGGCCGGCTCTACGACGAACATCTCGAAGGCGTCGCCGGCATCCGCCGCCCCGTCCCCCGCACCAACTACGCCGATAACATCTACTGGGTCTACGGCATCGTGCTCGACGACGACGTTCCGTTCGACGCCAAGGAGGCGATGCAGCGCCTGGCGAAGAAGGGCATCGGCACCAGGCCGTTCTTCTGGTGCATGCACGAACAGCCCGTACTGCGGCGGATGGGATACATGCTGGATGAGTCCCACCCGCACGGCGAGCGCATCGCTCGCCGCGGCTTCTACCTGCCGAGTGGACTTGCATTGACCGAAGCGGAGATCGCGCGCTCGGCGCAGGCTCTCAAGGAGATTCTGGCGTGACGGTGTTCGCGGAATACGCGCCTTGGTACGATCTCTTGTATGAAGACAAGAGCTACGCCTCGGAGGTGGATTTCGTGGAGACGCGCCTGCGCGAGCACGGCGTCGCACCGGGCAAGGTGCTCGACCTTGGCTGCGGCACCGGGCTGCATGCGATCGAATTCGCCCGGCGCGGCTGGAGCGTCGCGGGCATCGATCTCAGCCACGAGATGATCGCACGTGCCAAGTCCCGAGCCGAGCAGGCGGGGCTTGGCATTCCTTTCCGTCAGGGCAACGCCTGCGAGACCGGTCCGGAGCATGGCTTCGACGCCGTGGTGTCGCTGTTCCACGTGGCGAGCTACCAGAACGACCGCGCAAGGCTCGAGCAGCTGTTCAGGACCGCTCATGCGGCGTTGAAGCCGGGCGGCGTGTTCTTCTTCGACTATTGGTACGGCGGCGCAGTGCTCGCACAGGGCGTCGAGACACGCGTCAAGATCATCGAACGCAAGCCGCTGCGTCTCACCCGGATCGCTCAATCGGATCATGACGAAGTGAATGCGACCGTTCTCGTGAACTACACGTTGTTCTGCGAGGACACGGATCGCGCAACCATCCGTCGCGTCGATGAGACGCATCGGATGCGATACTGGTTCCCGTTCGAGATCAACGCCTCGCTCAAGGCCTGCGGCTTTGAACCTCTCGGCGACTATGCGTGGCTGTCCAGTGACGCGCCGGGCTCGAAGGCGTGGGCCGCCTATTCGGTCGCGAGAAAGAGCGCCGCGTCGTGAGACCGTTGCGCCTGGCGGTGATGCTGGAACAGGCCGTCGAGGTCGGCGGCGGATTCCAGCAGCCGCTAAACGACGTACTTTGGTTGCGCGACTGGGCCGCGAAGTCCAACAACGAAGTGCTGGTGTACTCACCCTATGAAAAGTCGCTGGAAATCCTGAAGCAGTTCGGGATCGAGGCCCGGCTGCTGAAGTTCAGCGTGCTGGACTACATATTCCTGTTCCTCAAATATTGCCGGCCGTTCGATCTCGCCCAGATCGCCTGGCGGCTGAAATCGCCATTCGAACGCGCCCTCGTCCGCGACGGCATCGATATCGTGCATTTCACCTCGACATCGAAACGGCATCTGTTGCTCTATCAACTTCCATTCATCATCACGATCTTCGACGGCTGTCATCGCGATGCGCCGGAATTTCCCGAGGTTCGCGCATTCGGCGAGTTCGAGCGCCGCGAGATTCTGTTCGGCCTCGCGAGCGTGAAGGCGGCTCTGGTGATCGTCAACGCGGAGGAGTTGACCGAGGATCTGTGCCGGCGCTACGGCATGGAGCGGGAACGCGCGGTCTGCATCCCGTTCTCGCCCTCGACCTACATTGATCAATCCGCCGCTGACGATGCGGCCGATGCGGTGATCCTCGGCAAGCACCGCCTCGAGCCGGGCTATCTGTTCTATCCGGCGCAGTTCTGGCCGCACAAGAATCACATCACCCTGCTGGAAGCGCTCGCCCTGCTGCGCGAGCAGGGCATCGTCGAACGGCTCGTGCTGTGCGGATCCGATCGGGGCGGCCGTGAGAACATCGACAGGGCCATCACCCATTATGGTCTCACCGAGCAGGTCTCCATCATCGGCTTCGTCGATTCGTCCGAGCTCGGCGCACTCTATCGCGGTGCATCGGCGCTGGTGATGCCGACCTATTTCGGGCCGACCAATCTGCCGCCGCTCGAAGCCTGGGCGGTCGGAACACCGGTGATCTACCCCGAGGCGTTCAAGGCGCAGGCGGGTGATGCCGCCATTCTGTTCGACTACGACGATCCGCGATCGCTGGCCGACGCGATCCTCGAGCTCCGGACCGATGGTATCAGGGACAGGCTTCGTATCGCGGGTCAGCGAAGGCTACAGCAGTTCGTCGAAGCGACCGCGGTGGGGCGCGAGCAGTTCGCACGGCTGATGGAGCGGCTGAAGCATCGCCTGGCGCTGGCACGACACTGAGCCACCGTACGGTGGCCCGCCGCGCTACGCCGGAATGCGGGCTATCAGACCATCGCGAAGCCGCTTGCTCAGGAGCGGGCTTGCGACGAGGCCGACCAGCGCTGACCAGATTGCACACTCGGCAATGAAGTGCGCAAACCCGGCCCCCGGCACCAGCGAAGCGACCGCGATGCCAATGGCCCAGCCCGACAGCACGGTGACCGCCATGACCGCCGCCAGGAACAGAGTGTGGCGGATCGGGTGCTGCAACGTCGCTCCCATGATGACGAAACCGAGCAGACCGAACTGAACGCAAAGATCGCTCGCAACGACGGCAATTGCCGCGCCGAGCGGTCCGAGCAAGCGGATCAAGATGATTGAGAGCGCCAGGAATACGACCAGCTGCAGTCCCTTGGCCCGGACCAGGAGACCGCCCCGGTTGCTGTGATTGGCGAAGGCAAGCGCGAGCAGGGAGGGCGCCACGGCGGCCGATCCGAGCAGCAACGTGTGCGCCAGCGGCGCATCATAGGGGATGCTGCCATGCGTCCACAGGGTGAAGAAATCGGGCCAGAACGGCAGCAGACCGGCGACAATCACGCTGGCGATGACCGTGACCAATGTCGAACCACGGGCATAGAGCTGACGCAGCCGCTCCTTGTCGCCGATGGCGTAGTCGTGGCCGAGCTCGGCCGCGATGGGCAACGTCACCTGCGCGCAGAGACCACGGAGAAAGCTCGCGATCACGCGCGTCAGGCCCCACTGAGCCACCGCGACGCGATCCACGACGAAGGCGGAAACCATCAGCACCGGCGCATTCACGAGCGCCACTTCCGACAGGTTCGCGACGGCAAAGGGAAACGCAAGGCGAAACTGGCCGAGCCCCCAACGCCAGCTCCGGCTGCCGCGGCCCGCGCGCAGGAACGGAAACAGGTGCGGCGCATCATACGCGACCAGATAGATCATCAACAGGATCTGGGGCGAGACGAAAGCCAGTGCCACGGCGACCAGACCGCCGTTGGCGGCGAGAGCGATCAACTGCGCGATCTGTCCGAACAGAAGCGCGCCGTTTTGCAACCAGACACTCCGGCTGTATCGGCCCCGTGCACGATAGAGTCCCGAGACCAGATTGGCAGGCAGGACGAGCAGCACACCGACCGTCATGACGAGCAGTGCCGAATCGAACGAAGCCATCTCGTGAAATCCGAGACTTCGGGATGGCGGCAGAAGCAGAGCGCCGGCCAGCACCAACACGCCGAGCCCGATATCGACCGCAACATAGATCCGCAGCATTGCGGCATAGTAGTTTGCGGTCCGTCCGTCGCAATCGCGACAGGCCTTGAAGGCAAGAAAGCGGTTGATGGCGCGCAATTGCAGTCCTGCGTCTGCGACGACCGCGAGGCTGCCCGCCGCATAGATGACCAGCCATGCCGCCAGCATCTCCCCGGTCCAGACATGCAGGAAGATCGGAACCAGCAGAAGCTGCTGGACGAGAGCAAGAATGGTCTGAACCAGATTAGCCGACCAACCCCGCATCAACCGCCGAAAGCGGCCGCCGCCTCCAAGCTCCGCCGACCCGGCTCGCACATCGTCTCGCGCGCTCGTCAAGCCCCCTCCTCGTCAACGCACAAGATGTGAGATATCCAGGCCGATTCCGTCGAATGGACTGAACGCCGTGGTCCGTCCTATTCGTCCAATCGGTAGTTGATTCCCTCGGTGGAAAACGCCAATTTGGCGAAATCGCAATTCCGCGCTCGGATGGCCTTTTAGAGCGCTTCGAAAGCCGGGGCAATGCTGCAAAGCCAGGGGACTCTCGACCAGCCGCTTCCAACAGGAACCACGCGGACCACCAATCATGTCCGCATGGTGATCGCAGGCGTTCTGGTCGCGGTCGTGGCGACGGCACTCCTGCTGGGCCCCTATCGGAAATTCATCATCAACGAATGGCGCGAACGGGCCTTGCGCGGTCTGCCCATCCTGTTCGTCCCCGATTGTCCAAGCACGTCGCCTGACTTCAAATGCGGCGACACATACACGATCACATTTCGAAAGGCCGGCGACGGAGCCTGGTGTCAACAGGCCCAGCACAACGACGGTGAACCGGCCGAGACTTGCGGCGTCGCCCCCGATGCCATCGACGTCTCCCGTGCCTGGCGCCATTTCACCCTCGGCAACATCCAGCTCGACTATTCCTGGCGAGGACGCCCGCTGCACCGCGGCGTGGGATATGTCGGCTGGCTCATGACGCCCGAGGATTATGCGGCGCGTCAGTCGCGCAAGCTCGCGATCCGATGATCCGTCAGCCGATCCGATATTCGCTCCCGATATATTGAAAGATATCTATGCTCAGCGCGATCAACCGGATCGTCACAGGTTACGCCCTCGCCCTGCTTGCCATCGTCGTCGCGGCGAACATTGTCGCTTCGATCTATGGCCTCGACAATATCGGCATGGTGCAGGCCTTCGGACTGGACGAAGCAAGATATGTGACGAAGTTGAAAGTGAGTCTCGAGCAGAGCACGCTCGATCCCGACATGTTCTTCAGCTACGGTAATCTCTACGACACCATCGGCTATTACAGCATTTCGTTCTTCGAAAAGTTCGGGTGGATCGTCAACACCCCGCTCGTCGGCTTCGTGCTTCGCTTGATGTCCATCATCGCAGGCGCTCTCGCCAGCCTCGCCTTGTGGAGGTTGAGCGAACATCTCGGATTGCCGAGGGTCGTCGCGCTGGCCGTGGGCCTGGGCCTCGCGTCGATGCCTGACTTCGTGACCTTTTCCCGCACGATGCACCCGGACACGCTGCAGACCCTGTTCGTCATCCTTGGCCTCGGCACCTCGCTGGTCCGGCCCACCTTCGGGTTCGCGCTGCTGTCCGCGTTCTGGGCCGGGCTCGCCTTCAGTACGAAGTATGTCGGCGCGGCCGTCCTGCCGTTCAGCTTTCTTCCTCTCGCTCTGACCACTCTTGCAAGCCATCCGTTCTCGCTTCGGATCCTGGTGCAGCTCTTCCGGCAGGGCCTGGCGATGATCGCGGTCTTCGTGGCCGTCTTCGCCATCACCAACCCGTATGCGGTCAGGGATTTCTCGACCTTCGTCGCAACCTTTGTCTGGCAGATGAAATATACCAGCACGGGCCACGGCCTGATCGAGCCGGCCGATCCGACGCTGTGGCTCATTCCCCTCAAGCAGCAATTCGGTCTCGGAGTCATTTACCTGTTCAGCGGCTGGGTCCTGGCCTGGCTGCTTCTCTTCGACCGTCTGCGCCGCATCGGTTGGCGCGCCGCCTGCCTGTCGGCGGAGACGCGCTGCGCTTTCGTGCTGGCGCTCTATATCCTGGTCGCTTCCGCGCATCTGGCGATCTCCGTTCACGATCGCGAGGCCCGCATCACCTATCACGTCGTCCCGTTCGTCCTTCTGCTCAGCACGGCAACCTGGCTGAGCGTATTGCAGAACCTGACCAAGAGCTTCGTTCGGCCGGCATGGACCAGCGCGGCCTTTGCAATTCTCCTCCTCGCCTGCGTCTCTGCCCAGGTCGGATTTGATCTGCGCGTCATGGCGGCGGCCTCCGGGAAGCCGGAAGAGGATGTCGTCAAGCTCGGCAATTTCATTGCGCTTCGTTATCCCCCCCAGACCAAGATCCTGGCCGATGCCTACACCTATCTGCCGCCCGTCATGACCAACGTGGTCTACACCAACATGCAGACGCACAAGCAGCTCAGTAGCGAAGCGCCTGATCTGATCGTTCTGACCCGCGGTGCAACCGGCAACTATATCTGGAAGCGGCCGCATACTTCGTTTAAGGACAAGCAATTCGTCCGGGACCTCCGCTATGATGCAACTCCCGAGGTCGAGGCCTATGTGAACGACCTGCTCTCCCCGGGATCGGGCTGGTCACTGGTCACCGAGAACGGCTCCGAGGTGGTGCTCGCGCGAAACCGATGAGACGCACTCGCGCTGCAGCGCGGGCCGACCTTCCGGCGCACAATGCGCCATTCGATATCAATTTGGTGAGACGCCAGCCGTGAAGACCATCACTGTCGTGACCCCCTGCTTCAACGAAGAGCTCAACGTCAGGGATTGCTACGAAGCAGTCCGCAAAGTCTTCGACGAAAAGCTCCAGGGCTACCAGCGCGAGCACATCTTCTGCGACAACGCGTCCGAGGACCGCACCTTGGAAATCCTGCGGGAGATCGCCGCCTCGGACAAGTCGGTGCGGATCATCGTCAATGCGCGCAATTTCGGACCCCTGCGCAACACCTTCAACGGCGTGATGGCCGCGAGCGGCGATGCCGTGCTTCTGTTCTTGCCGGCCGACCTCCAGGACCCGCCGGAATTGTTGCCCGACTTCGTCAAGCTGTGGGAAGCCGGCAACGAGATCGTCTACGGCATCCGCGCCGTGCGCGAGGAAGGCCGGCTGATGAGCGGCATCCGCAACGCCTACTACCAACTCCTCACCCGCTTCTCCGAGATCAAGGTGCCGCCCGGCGTCGGCGACTATCAGCTCGTCGACCGCAAGGTGGTCGACCGGATGCGGCAGGTGCGCGACGGATATCCGTTTATGCGGATGATGACGTTCGAATGCGGCGGTCGCGCCGTCGGCGTGCCTTATACCTGGCGCGCGCGCAAGAAGGGGCTGTCGAAAAATCGCGCGGCGGCACTGATCGATCAGGGCCTCAACGGGCTGGTCTCCTTCACCTCGGCTCCGCTGCGCTTCGGCCTGTATGCGGGCTTCGTTCTCTCGCTCCTGAGCATCGGCTATGCCGTCGCCAACCTGCTGCTCGGCCTGATCCTCTATCAGCGCCTTGCCGAGCCTGGGATCCTGACCCTGATCGTCGCGATGTTCTTCTTCGGCGGCGTCCAGCTCTTCTTCATGGGCATGATCGGGGAATACATTCTGGCGATCTACGGTCAGGTCCGCGAGAAGCCCGTCGTGTTCGAGCGCGAGCGCGTCAATTTCGACGGGCCGCAGCCGTAGGACTTAACTCGTGCCCCGTTCAGCGGCCGCGTGCCAGGCGAGCGTTTCACGCAGTCCCTGATCGAGGCCGACCACAGGACGCCAGCCCAGGGCTTCCAGTCGCGTCATGTCCGCGGCAAGCACCATGACCTGGTCCGGCCGATACGGCACTTCGCCAAGGCCGAGCTCGCCGGCGCCGATCAGCTCGTGCAGCCGCCTCACGGTATCGCGAAGCTGCGGCGCATCGGGGCTGCCGAGATTGTAGATGCCTTGCGCCACCGGGCTCGTGAGCACCAGGCGAACGGCGGCCGCCGCATCGCGGGCGTGCAGGAAGCCCCAACGCTGTTCGCAGCCCGTCAGAGCCATATGCCCATTGGCGCGCAGGGTCCTGATCAGACTCGGAATCAACCAGGCCTCGTTGTCCTTCGGGCCGTAGACGGAAAATATGCGCAGCCACGCAAAGCGCAGCTTGCGCTCGGCGCAGTGGCGCTCGGCCATCAGCCCGCTCGCGAGCTTGGCGATCCCGTAAAACGTGGTCGGTCGCGGCACGTTGCTCTCGGCAATGGCGCGATTATAGGGACCGTATTCGGCCTGCGATCCCGCGCCGACGAAGATCGTTGCGCCCGCATCCGCCGCGAGGTCGGCCATCTCCACGGTGTCGGCGATGTTGCGCGCCTGGTCCTTGCTGTTTCGCTCGCTGTTGCCCACGCCGCGCCAGGCCATGTGCACGACGGCATCAGGCGCGAAGGAGCGAAGTCCGTTCCCGAGCGTGGACGGATCATCCAGCGTGCCCTCGATGACGGTGAGGCGATCCAGGATCGCGGTGAGGCGCCACGGCCTCGTGCCCGGCCGCAGCAGCACGGCGACGTCATGTCCCTGCGCGACCAGGTCTTCTGCGACGTACGATCCCAGAAAGCCCGTCGCGCCCGTCACGAATATGCGCATCGCGATCCCGCCGGTGTTTTGGAATGACCCGCCCTAAACGGTTCGCAGCGACGCCGGTCTCGGATATTCGACGAAGCGGTTGCCTTCCGCATATTCGCTTTCGCCGAGATAGGGAAACTGATCGTTGATGGGACGCCCCATCTCGAGCTTGGGTTCGATCAGCGTGTGCTCGCTCAGCATCACGTCGATCACGATCGGGCCGCCCTCGAACAATTCCGGCTCGATCTGCTCGAGACGTTCGATGCGTGCGTAGCGCAGGCCGTAGGCCGCCGCGAGCGCGCCGAAATCAGGAAAACTCAAGCCGTCGCGCGAGGCGCTGTAGCGGCTCTGCATGTAGCTGTCCTGGAACTGCTTGATGATCCCGTACGACCCGTTGTTCATCACGATGATCGCGATATCGAGATTGTTGTGCCGGACGGTATGCAGTTCCTGGATGTTGAGATGGAATCCGCCATCGCCATTATAGGAAATGACCTGCCGGTCCGGCCGGTCGATCTTTGCGCCGATCGCAGCCGGCAGCGCGTAGCCCATCGGCGAGTTGCCGCCCGGATTGAACAGGGTGTGACGCTTGACCTTGAACGCCTGGTAGAGCCAGCAAACCGCGGCACCGGTATCGCCGATGACGATCGCATCCTCTGCGATGATCTCGTTGACCCGGCGGATCACGTCGTAGGGCGACAGTGAGTTCAACCGCGCAGCGGAGGTGCTGACCTCCTTGTGGTAGTAGCGCTGCTTCATCTCGGCGACATAGTCGCTCCACTCCCGGCCCTGCGGGCCGACATCGAGCTGACGCAACACCTCCGGCAGCGCGGCGAAATCCAGATGGCTGACGCGATAGCCGTCGTTGCGGTATTTGGCGAGCTCCTCCTCGTCGACATCGACGACGTGGACGGTCGCGCCGGCCGCGAACTGCTTGGTGTTGCCGGAGCGCTGGCGGTTGTCGAGCCGGCTGCCGAGCACGATCACGGCATCCGCATTCTGCAATACGAAGTTCGAACCACGATTGCCGTAGACGCCGATCTGGCCGACGAAGCCCGGGTGATCGTGGTCGAAATAGCTGAGCCCGGCCCAGCTCGAGACGAACGGCAAGCGGCTACGCTCAAGCCAGTCCGCAACGTCCCGCTCGACACCGGCGAGCCCCACGCCCGCGCCCCAGAGCACGACCGGGCGCTTCGCCTCGCCCAGCGTCCGCTTCAGATCCGCCAGCACCTGCTCAGGCGCTTCCGTCGTCGCGGGCAGTTTTGAGGGAAGCAGGATGTCGTCTCCGACCTCGGTCTGCTGGATGTCCATGGGAACGTCGATCAGCACCGGCCCCATGCGGCCGGAGGTCGCCATCGAATAGGCCTTGGCCAGCTCTTCGCGCAGCTCGGCCGCGCTCTTGACCATCACCGCGTATTTGGTGACCGGCTGGACCATGTCCACGATCCGGGTTTCCTGGAATCCGGCCTGGCGCACATTCGCCCCGTGGAATGCGCTGCTCTCGCGCTGGTTCACCTGGCCGGTGATGTGCAGGGACGGAATCGAATCGAAATGGGAGGTGGCGATCCCGGTGATGAGATTGGTCGCCCCCGGGCCCGAGGTCGCGAGCGTCACGCCGACCTTGCGATTGACGCGCCACAGCGCGTCCGCGGCCATTGCCGCGCCCTGCTCGTGCTGGAAACAGGTGTAGCTGAGCTTCGGGTGCTGCGCGACCGCATCGATCATGAACGCGCAGGCGCCGCCCGTCAGGAGAAAGACCCGATCGCTTCCGACCCGCGCGAGAAACTCCGCAATGTACTGGGCTCCGTTCATCGCGTCATTCCCATCACGAGGCGCTACGGGTCTGGGCAGCGCAGAAATCGCGGATCACCTGGAGCACGTAGCCGATGTGCTCGTCGCCGAGCCCCGGATAGACGCCGATCCAGAAGGTCCGGTTCATGATCGTATCGCTGTTCGTGAGCGAGCCATGCACGCGGAAATTCCGTCCGATCATGTAGGGCTGCCGCACCAGATTGCCGCCGAACAGCAGCCTCGTGCCGATCCCGCACTCGTTCAGATGGCGCACGATGGCGTCGCGCTGGAACGGCGCGCCGTCGCGAAGCGTCAGCACGAAGCCGAACCAGGACGGATCGCTGTTCGGCGTCGGCTCGGGGAGGATGAAGAACTCTTCGAGCCCCTTCATTCCACTCTTCAACAGATCGAAGTTCCGCCGCCGGGCGGCGATGAAGCCTTCGAGATGGTCGAGCTGGGACACGCCGACCGCGGCCTGCATGTCGGTGATCTTCAGATTGAAGCCGAGATGGCTGTAGATGTACTTGTGATCGTAGCCGTGGGGCAGCTCGCCGAGCTGCCAGTCGAAGCGGCGCTGGCAGGTGTTGTCCTTGCCCGGATCGCAGTAGCAATCGCGTCCCCAGTCTCGGAAGGTCTCCATCGCGCGGCGCAAGGCCGGATGGCTGGTGAAGACCGCCCCGCCCTCGCCCATCGTGATGTGGTGCGCCGGGTAGAAGCTGAGCGTGCCGATGTCGCCGAACGTGCCGACATGACGGCCGTCGTAAGTCGCACCGAGCGCGTCGCAGCAATCCTCGATCAGCCACAGTTTGTGACGCTTGGCGATATCGGCGATCTTGCCGACGTCGAACGGGTTGCCGAGCGTATGCGCCACCATGATCGCGCGCGTATTCGGCGTGATCGCCTCTTCCACGCGCTCCGGGATGATGTTGTAGGTGGGAATGTCGACATCGACGAACACCGGCACCATGCCCTGCGTCATCGCGGGATTGACGGTCGTCGGAAATCCGGTCGCAGCCGTGATCACTTCGCTTCCGGGAGGGACCTGGCGGTCGCGGAGCAAGGGTGAGGTCAGCGCCGAAAAGGCGACCAGATTGGCCGAGGAACCGGAATTGACGGTCATCGCATAACGCGCACCTACGCGCTTGGCGAGCTTCGTCTGAAACTCCTCGTTGAAGCGCCCCGTGGTCAGCCAGAAATCCAGTGCGGAATCGACCAGCGACTTGACGTCACTCGCATCGAAGACGCGTCCCGATACGGGCACGGACGATTGGCCGGCGACGAACGGCTTCGGCGCATGCGCGACGGCGGAGTATTCCTCCACCAGTTCCATGATCGATGCCCTGATCTCTTCGGGGCTTCGTTGACCCGCGCGTGCGGAGGCTGGCGCCGATTTCATGTCAGTCACTTCGTGTTGGCTGCGGCAACCTTGCCGCGAGATGGTTCCGATGGCGCCTGCGACGTGCCGTTCGTGACGGCGCCGTCCAGGACGAGTTCGAGCTGTTCGAGCGAGACCCGGCGCAAATCCTGGCCTCGCTGACACGCCTTGTACCAGTCGACGGTCAGACCGAGCCCCTGGACCAAGTCGAGACGCGGCGTCCAGTTCAATTGCGAGCGTGCGCGTTCGCAGTCGAGCCTGAGAAACGCGGCCTCATGCGGATGCGGACCGTCATCGCTGGTCCAGCCGGCACCATCGCCCCACATCGCCTGCAAATGTTCCACGACATTCCGCACCGGCTGCTCGCTCTCGGCGTCCGGCCCGAAGTTCCAGCCATCGGCAAGGCTCGCATCTGCGACCAGCTTTTCGACGAGCGTCAGATAGCCGAGTATGGGATCGAGCGCGTGCTGCCATGGCCGCACCGAATTGGGATTGCGAATGCGCAGCGGCTGACGGTCCAGGAATGCCTGCATCGCATCCGGCACCAGGCGGTCACGAGCCCAGTCGCCGCCACCGAACACGTTTCCTGCGCGCGCACTCGCGATGCGGACCGCGCCGCTATCGGCGAAGAAGCTTCGCCGATAGGAATGGGTCACGAGCTCAGCGCAGGCCTTGCTGTTGCTGTAGGGATCGTTGCCGCCCAGCCGGTCGCCCTCGCGGAAGGCCGCCTGCTGGCCATTGTTCTCATAGCACTTGTCGCTGGTGACGATCAGCACGGCCTTTACGGAAGGCAGATGTCGCGCGGCTTCCAGAACGTGCACCGTCCCCATCACATTGGTCGCGAAGGTCTCGACCGGTTCGGCATAGGATGGCCGCACCAGCGCCTGCGCTGCCATGTGAATGATCACATCGGGCTGAGCTTCCGACAGGGCCGCACTCAGCTTGCCGAGATCGCGGATGTCGGCAAGACACTGCTTCATGTCGTCGGCGACCCGCGCCGCCACGAACAGCGACGATGGATGGGTCGGAGGCAATGCGTAACCATAGACTTCGGCGCCGAACCGTCGCAGCAGCAGCGACGCCCACGCGCCCTTGAAGCCCGTATGCCCCGTCAGAAAGACCTTCTTGCCGCGCCAGAACGCCGGATCCGTCACCAGACCCTCCATTTCGCGCGGTTGTTGGCCCACTCGTCCTCGAGATAGTTGCGATCGCGCAAGGTATCCATCGGATGCCAGAAGCCGGGATGCACGAAGGCGCGCAGCTGGTCGGTGCGGGCAAGCTGCTCCATCGGCTGGCGCTCCCACACGGTCTCGTCGCCCGCGATCAGATCGCCGACCGAAGGCGACAGCAGGAAGAATCCGCCGTTGATCCAGCCGCCATCGTCATGCGGCTTCTCCTCGAAATTGACGACACGGTCGTTCTCGATGGTCACCGCGCCGAACCTTCGCGCCGGCCGCACCACGGAAACGGTCGCCTTGCAGCCATGTTTCTTGTGGAAGGCGATCTCGGCCTCAAGGTCGATATCGGCGACGCCATCGCCGTAGGTCAGGGCAAAGAAAGGCTCATCGGCGACATGAGGCAGCACGCGCTTGAGCCGGCCGCCGGTCTGCGTCTCTTCACCGGTATCGACCAGGGTCACACGCCACGGCTCGGCCGTTTCACGATGCACCTCCATCCGGTTTTCGGCGAGATGAAACGTGACGTCGGACATGTGCAGGAAGTAATTGGCGAAATACTCCTTGATCAAATAGCCCTTGTAGCCGCAGCAGATCACGAAATCATTGAAGCCGTAGCGGCTGTAGATCTTCATGATGTGCCACAGAATCGGCTTGCCGCCGATTTCGACCATGGGCTTTGGACGGGTCGTCGTCTCCTCGGCTATGCGCGTGCCCAGACCCCCCGCAAGGATAACCGCTTTCATCCATTGTCTCCGACGGCAACCGCAAGTGGCTGCGCAGGCGCTTCTATACGATGCGGCCCGGCTCGCAAACCATCCTCGTGCTTCAGAGGTATTATGACACCAATTCCTTTCACAGCTACTTGGGTTCCCGGTGCCCTCCCGACGGGCGTGTTGCACCATCCGAACCAACGTACCGAGACGATCCCAACCGTCTGTCGATCGATCGGCAGCCTGCTGGCGACGTTACGGATCGGGATCGACTGGGACGACCTTCGTCTTTCCATAATAGCTGGCGACGCAACTGGTCGCGATCGAGACGTCCGCGGTCATCAGGATCTCAGGCTTCCATCTGTGTTGGGACACGACCACGACCTCCTCACGGCTCGTCGAAAGCAGGCTGTCCCGCGCGACGCTTTCGCGCCAATAGGGATAGAGTTCGCTTCCCTCACGCCGGAGCAGGGAGGCTGTCGGGCTCAAATAGAGCGTCACGGCCGTCACGACGGCCAACACAACTGGCAAAGCAGCCGAGTGGGACGCGTCTGTCTCCCGCAGCCCCCGGGGCCACCGGAACTTGGCGCGACACGCGCGAATAGCCAAGGACAAGCTTAGAGTGAGGCCGAACAATATAAAAATGAGGGCTTGGTTCTGCGCTCTTTCGACCAGCGGCCCCCCCGTTGAGAAGGCGTGCACGAAATATTCGAAATAGCAGCACGCGAGGCAGACCACCGTGACGCCGAGCGCCAATAGTGCTGCGCGGGCAGAGGCCGGCCGCATCTGATCCGTCAGAGACAGGGCCGCAACGGTCGCAAACCACCCAATGATCGCGGGGTCACGAAAGAACCGACGAAGTCCGGCCAGGGAGACGCGCAAACCATCGTGCAGGGAGCGCGCAAGATCTCCGGAGCCGCTGATACCTGCCATACGAACGCTGTTACTCTTGGCCGTTACGACAATAAGCCAACCGATCAAGATCGCGATTGCAATCAAGGCGTGACGATCGATCTGCAGCTTCTGGCCAAAAAAATGGCGTGCCGATAGCGAGCTCACGATCATGACGACGAGCCACACACCGGTAAATTCGTTGCACAGCGCGCCCAGGAAGCCGACGATCACCATCGCCCATGTCGCGCGTGCGGAAAACTCGCTTTCGCGATCCAGCGCACGGACGCATTCTCCGAGAATCAAAATGGACGCGAGCGCTGGCGGCACGTAGCAGGCGAAGGCGGGCAACCAATAGAGCAGATCGCGGATGCTGGGCGTAGCGCCGACGACGGCGGCGGCGAATCCGAGCGCGAGGAAAACCAGGTGAGGCCCGGCGATGGGCGGTCGCGTTCGGGCGATAGCAAAACTGGTTCCGGTAAGAAACGCAATCGCGCCGGCGGCCATTGTCAAGGAATAGGCCAACACCACACTTATGCCCGTTGCGGAGGCGATCGCGGCGGGTATCTGGAGCAGGACGAATGGCACGACCCGTCCAGACAGTTGGTTGTAGAGATTGACTACGGTCGCCACCAAGCCGCTGCGCGCGAATTCGGTGGCAATGCAAAAATCGTCGTGCTCCGGAGCCGCAAAAAAACTCAGGGCGAAAAGGACAAGCAGGAATATCGCGGGGATCAGGCTGGCGACGGTCCAGGCCACGCGAGCTTTGCCAATCCTCGTCGGGCGCTCAGCCAACGTAAATGCATCACTGGACATGAATGCTTTTCTGGGACAGGGGATCTAAGGACTCGCGCGGAGAAGGTACAAAGACATCACAGCTTCCAGCTCACTTCAATTCGGCTTGACGATGCTCAACGTGGTGCATCTGTTACCGCGGAAACGTTCGACGTCGACATGGACTTGGATGCAGTTCTCGGGCTTGAGAACCATCGTGCCGGGCATCGGCTGGCCGCCATAACGCGCGGAATAAGGAACATAGAAGCCGCGATTGATCGACTCCTCGTTGGGATCAAAATAAACCGGCGTATCCGGCATCCGATGGCGAAAGAAGAGCATGAGGGAGAGTTTTGGCTCCCATTCCAGCGACGGGCCCGTGACGAGCAGGATCGGAGATCTGCCCTGCTCTCGCGCTTTCGTCAGCCAAACTGCGGTCTCCTGGATCGCGGCCTCGGCTTCGGCATTGAAGGCGCGCCATTGCTCCAGGCTGGCAAGCGTTTTCGGCGTCAAAATGCCGCGATTCGTCACCAGCATCGCGAGCACGCACCCCACAGCAAAGGTACTGACGGCGATCGAAAATCTGGGTGTCGCGTTGGTGGCCAGCCGCCCGAACACGATCGCGGCGACGATCGAGGTCATGACAAACATCTGGGAACCATATCGCATCCCGATCGGATCCAGGCCGCCCCCATTGCTGACGGCATAGGTGACGTAGAAGATTGTGAATCTCAGCGCCTCGATTGCAACGACCGCAAGCAGCAGCGCCAGGAGTTCGCTCCAAGTGATCTGCGTCTCCCGCCGCGCTTTCGCAACGGCTGCATATGCGAGCGCAGCCAACAGCGCGAGCACAACCCATCCGGTGCGGTCGTCCCGCGCGAACAGCATCCATCGGTGGCCCTCATCGCGGACCGAATGAAAGAAATAGCTGTCGAACGGGGCCGAGAACGGGATAATTCCGCTGCCCACGGCAGAGTTCAGGTACAGGAAGATCGCCATAATCAGCGCGCCTGCGACTGCCGCGATAGCGCCCCCCACCATCATCCGTCGATGCGGCAGGATCAGGCCGCAGACCAAAACGAGCCCGCCAAGCGCGATCAGGAATACGGAGTTGGGCTCCTTGTCGGCAGCAAATAGCAAGGCCGCAGGGAAGGCGAGCGCCATGCTGACGCGGCGCGCATCCACGATTCCTCGCCATAGCAGCCAGATCAGAATCGTTCCCAGCAGGATGCAGTCGATCTCGACCGGTCCAAGCCGGGGAAAGATATCGGACCACGCCGGATGCGCGAAATAAAACACGCCGAAGGCGAGCGCACTCGTCAGGCCCAGACTGTGGAGAACAAGCGCGAATAGAGCCGTCGCAGTCCCCACATACATCAGGAACGTCGCGATGTACCAGAGGCGGATATTGTCACCGAAAAGATAGATCTGCAGCGACTTGAGCGGATAGTGCGCCGGCCTGAACCGTGACGCTTTGCCGACGGTTGCAAGCTCCTGATACTCGTCCGTCTGCTTCAGATCGGCCCAGACATCCGCCAGCGGCGCCGTGGCTGACGCTTTCAGCGGGCTGATGATATCATGATCATCGACCAGCGCCGGGGTCGCTCGGTCAATGAATGTGCCGAAGTGAAAGACCAGAAACGCTGACGTCACCAACGCAAACAGCCAGACAATGGCTGAGTTGTTCACACGCTTCACGTCGCCCCCTTGCAAATATGTCTGGCTTTGACACGGGCGCGGATGCCACGTCAAGTTGCATCAAAACGACAGGCCAGGAACACAGCCACGGCCCGACCAAAGTGGTATATTACCAATGACGGGTCGTCCGCACCAGCTTTCGCATCCCCGGCGACGCGCGATTGGCGGCTCATTTCGCTGGGGCTGCCTGGGCGCTCGGGATACGGTAACAAATAGGCAGCTCACTCGTGCATGAATCACGCGCGGACAACATCAGGCGGCGGCATTGATCCATATTCCCTTCAACCGGCCTCACGTGACCGGCAAGGAGCACGCCTATATCGACGAGGCCGTCCGCAACCATCAGCTTTCGGGCGACGGGCCTTTCACCAAGCGCTGCCATCAGTGGATCGAACGCGAGACCGGCTGCGCCAAGGCCCTGCTGACGCCCTCCTGCACGGCCGCGCTGGAACTCGCCGCCCTGCTTTTGGACATCGAGCCCGGCGATGAAGTCATCATGCCCTCGTTCACATTCGTCTCGACGGCGAATGCCTTCGTGCTGCGCGGCGCCGTGCCGGTGTTCGTCGATATCCGCGCGGATACCCTGAATCTGGACGAGCGTCTCATCGAATCTGCGATCACCGGGCGCACGCGCGCGATCGTCTCCGTCCACTATGCCGGCGTCGCCTGCGAGATGGATGCGATCGTTGCGATCGCCAGGCGCCATGATCTCAGCATCGTCGAGGATGCCGCGCAGGGCGTGATGGCTGCCTACAAGGGCCGCGCCCTGGGCTCGATCGGAGATCTCGGCACCTTCAGCTTCCACGATACCAAGAACGTCACCTCAGGCGAAGGCGGCAGCCTGCTCGTGAACGCGCGCAACCTGGTCCAGCGCGCGGAAATCCTGCGCGAAAAGGGTACCGACCGCAGCCGCTTCTTCCGCGGCGAGGTCGACAAATACACTTGGCAGGATGTCGGCTCGTCGTTCCTGCTGGGAGAGCTCGCCGCCGCTTTCCTGACGGCCCAACTCGAGCAGGCCCGCGAGATCACGCAAGGACGCCTCGCCATCTGGGACAGATATCACGATCTGCTCGCCCAACTCGAACAGGCAGGCTTCATTCAGCGCCCCGTCGTGCCTGATGGCTGCGAGCACAACGCGCATATGTACTACATCATACTGGCGCCCGAGTTCGACCGCCCGAGCCTTCTCGACGAATTCAGACGTCAGCAGATCGGCGCGGTGTTCCACTACGTTCCGCTGCACTCCGCGCCCGCGGGAATACGTGTCGGCAGGGCGCATGGCCCGCTACAGGTGACGACGTCGCTGTCGGGGCGGCTTGTCAGGCTGCCGATGTGGCTTGGTCTCGGCGAGAGCCAACAGCAGCGCGTCGTCGAGGTGCTCGGACGCCATCTGCGGCGCTAAATTGCGCAGATCTGCCGTGGCGAGGCTTATTTGCCTCGATCGCGCTCGCAAGCCAGGCTGGCCTCCGCCGGACTTCTGGCGGGCTTGAGGAGGCGATATCTGATTTTCGAAAACGGCGCAAAGGACAACACGGAATCGATGTTCCCGGCCTCCTGATAGTCGGTCCCGACGTCTATGCCGAACTTGCGAAGAAAATCAGGTGCGATCGAATCCGGCTGCTCCGGCGCCGACAGGATCCACGATACGCCAATCGCCGCGCAGCTTTCCAAGCGAAGCCCCGCGGTCACGAAATCCACGGTTCCGGGATAGCCTCCGGACACCCAGGCAACACCGAGCGAGCGTGCGCCCAGGGCATAGAGCAGCCCGGGACTGACGCCCGTCAGATCAAGCACCGGCTGACCGGCTTCAAAACCGCTGGTACCGGCCAGGCGCTGAAGAGCGGAAATCAGCGAAGCCCCTTGTTCCGATAACCGCAGTTGCGATCGCATCGTCCCGACCTCGGCGGCATGCTGCTGCAATCGCAGCGGCTGCAACTGCCGATAGGGATGTTCCGTTGCAAGATAGAGAACGATGGTGGTGCCGAGCAGGGACAAGGAGCCGACGGCGAGCAGGGGATGCCACGTGCGCCGCGCGACCGCCAGACTGCTCGAGGCCACGAGACCGATCAGAAGCCAGAAGAAGCCGGCCCGTCCGGCCGCCATCCAGCCATTGGTGTTCGTTCCGGCCACGAACGCAAACGGAAGCAGGCTGAACGCGCAAATGATGGCAAGCGCGTCTCGAGACGGCCAGGTTCGAGAGCCAAGTGCCACCGCCGCCGCAGCGACGCCGATGGCGCCCGCGAGGAAGAGATAGGGCTCGGCCGGTTCATTCGATATCTCATTGGACACGGATCCGACCAGGACGAGAACTGACAGAGCCGAACTCAACGATACGATCAGCGCGGCCGACACGCGCGCGGGAGGGGTTACGGCACAACACACCGTCGTCAGCGTCAAATAGGCGACGGCGAGATAGTCGAATCTGGCCGACAACTCGTCACTGAAGTGCAGAAACTCCCAGCGAAAGCTGGTGAGGATGCCGTCTCGGAAGGGCAACAACAGATTGCCCATTTCAAGACCGGCGCGGTTTCGTTCGATGAAGTCCCAGATCGAGGCGTCGATCAGCAACGCCGCGCCGACCAGCACCATCACGGCCGTGGCGGCCGCAACCAATAGTCCCTTGATCTCGAGCCGGCCGGCTATCGTGGCATACAGGAGCACAACCACGGCGGCGGCAACAGCGCTGGTCGGCTTTCCCAGGAAGGCAGCGCCTCCTCCTATGCCGATCAGCAGCCAGGCAAGCAGCGAGAGGCTCCTCCGCCGCATGAGAATGAGTCCCGTCGCGACGATCATCAGAGCTTGGAACACCAGCGAGTTGTAGTTGGGCGTCGGCTGCCAGAGTGCAAAGAACGAGAGCGACGCCGTGGCTACTGCAAACGCGCACCCCATGACGGCCACGCGTGTGCCCCAGGAGGCCGAACGCCAGGGATCGCAGACCTGCTGCATGATCGCGAAGCAGAGCACCCAGCCGAGGGCGAATGAAATGAGAAGATTGGCGCTCCTCAGGAGCACGACGTCGCCGCCGAGCAGCTTGTACAGGGGATGATAGACAAATCCGAATTGACTGACCGAGAAGGAATAGTTCGCAGGCCCGGAGAGCCAGTTCAGATAGAATCCCTCGTCGGTCAGGTCGAACCCGGCATTGCAAAGGAGCAGCAGCCAACGCAGCAGGCACAGACTTGCCAGCACCAGAGCCAGCAATGCTGCCCCCGGGGCGAGATCCGCAGCCGAACCGCCCGTCCTCCGCAAAGCATCAATCACTTGAACTCGACCGCTCCAAAGCGACCGAGAACGCACAATTTCTCGACCGGACACTGAAAACCTGATGACACATCGATCGGCGCTGCGGTGCTCAGAGTCCGTCCGACTCGCCGTTCTTCGGCGTGGAGCGCGGCACGAAGGGCGCGAATGGCGTATCGGCCGTGGTCGGCATCATCAGCTTGCCGCCGGCATCGGCAGGCATGGTGGCGCCTGCGGGCGGAGCCGTGGTAGCTCCGTCCGGCCGCTGTAGCGCCAGGACCTCGCTGCGGTCGCCCTGCTTGAGCGTCACCTCGCGCGGCTGAACCGCCGTCAGCGACCAGCCGCCGAGCGACTCGCCCTGCCGCAGGCGCACGACCTTCTGGTCGGTGCGGTTGACGAGAATCGCAATCGCGTCGCCCTCGCCCACCACGGCCCCCACCAGCAACAGCGGCGGCGGCGCATCGACCGGCTTGGGCGGCGGAGCCGGCGTCTCGTCGACCGGAGACGCGGCGACTGCGCGCGGCGGTGGCCGGCGCGAGGACGAGAAGATCGGGCGATCCTGGGTCGTGGGCAGCGCCGACAGCGGCACGGCCCACAGCGGATTGCCGCGGGGGATAGGCTTGTTCACAGCCTGCGCCGGCTGGACGATCGGGCGCACCGCGCCGACATCGACGCTTTCGGCGGGACCAGCGGCATCATCAGGCAGGATATCCATGCGCGAGGAGGTGGCAGCCGAGGTCGCGGCAACGCCCAGCACCGCGCACAGCGCCGCCAATCCCATCGCTCTCAGCCAAGCGGACATCACATTCCCTTACGACCAGCGGCCGCGCCAGCACGCGGCAAGCCTTCCAGCGCAAACTAGGCCTGATGCGCCTGACCATCAACCCGCGTCGTATCTGCTCAATTCTGCCGGAGAGCTCGTCGCTCCAGACTGCCCATGTTGCGATGCATGAAAATGTTGCCCAACGGCCACGATCGGCGAAATTGCACGCCAAACAGGCAGGAACCCTGCGCAATTGGACCCCCGTTCATTGCGAGGCGCCGCGACGCCATGAGATTATGACAGGGCGCGGAGCTGCGCCGCACGCCGCGTTGCATGTTTATGCCGATTTCTTTTTCTGATTTGAGAGCAACGATGGCCGGACCGACGATCGGGCGTGAAGGGATCGAATACCGGATGCGGTCCGTATTCCGTCACGCGCTGGCAACCCTGCTCGCGACCACCGCGCTCGGCGTCGTCGCCGCGGATGCCGTGGACAGCACCTGGACCGGTGCAACGTCCACCGAGTGGACGGACGGAACGAACTGGAGCCCGACTCCGACCGTGCCTGATGGCACCGCGACCTTCACCAACACCGGCGCTACTACGGTCGACAGCAACGGTCTCGTCAACGTCGGCGCCGTGGTGTTCACGTCCGCTCCCAATGCGCAGGCCTACACCGTCAACACCAACGACATCTTCGTGGTGAGCGGCGCCGGCATCTCGAACAATTCGACCAACGTTCAGACGTTCAACGTCGGCTCCAGCATGGTGTTCACGAACTCCAGCAGCGCGAGCGGCGGCAGCAATTTCGTGACGTACAGCGTCAGCGGCGGCGCGATGGCCTTCACCAATACGAGCACTGCGGGCACGGCGCACATCACCAACAACGGCGACATCGAATTCAACGACACCGCCAATGCCGGAACCGCGACGATCACCAACAACGTCGTGATGAACTTCAACGACGCGACCTCGGCAAACGGCGCCAACATCACCAACGCCGCCGCCGGCTTCATGACGTTCAACAACACGTCGACGGCGAGCACCTCGACGATCTCCAACAGCGGCTCGCTGACCTTCGGCAACTCCGCCACCGCCGGCAGTTCCACTATCACCACCGAGAACGGCGGCACCACGAGCTTCACCGGCACCAGCACCGGCGGCAGCGCGCGCTTCATCACCAATGCCGGCGGCACTGTCGATATTTCCGGCCTGACCAACGGCGGCACGACCGCGGGTTCGATCGAAGGCGCGGGCAATTACGTGCTCGGTGCCAACACGCTCACCACCGGCAGCCTCAACACCTCGACCCAGGTCGACGGCGTGATCTCCGGCACCGGCGGCGGCCTGACCAAGGTCGGCACCGGTACGCTGACGCTGACCAACCTCAACAGCTACACAGGCGCGACGACGGTCTCGGCCGGAACGCTGGCGCTGTCGGGATTCGGCGACATCTCGAGCTCCAGCCTCGTCACTGTGAATGCGACGCTCGACATCTCGGCGTCCTCCTTCTCGTTCAACGCCATCACGACACTTGCCGGCAATTCGAGCGGCGTCGTCAACATGGGCAGCAAGGGGCTGTTCATCTTCAACGGCTCGACCGAATTCGCCGGCGTGATCCAGGGCACGGGCGGATTCGAAGTCGGCGCCGGCACCCAGACGCTCTCGGGCGTGAACACCTACAGCAACGTCACCCAGATCGACGCCGGTGCCACGCTGGCGCTGAAGGGCAACGGCTCGATTGCAAGTTCGGCCGCCGTGAGCCTCCTGGGTCCGACCGGCACGCTGGATATTTCGCAGACGAACTCGGGCACGTCGATCCGCGGCCTGGCCTCGCCCGTGGGCTGGGGCATCGTCGCGCTCGGATCGAAGACGCTGACGATCTCGTCCGGCAGCACCTTCGGCGGCGTAATCCAGGATGGCGGCATTGCCGGCGGCAGCGGCGGCAGCCTCGCCATTGCCGGCGGTGCCTTTCAGGTCCTCCTCGGCACCAACACCTATACGGGCACGACGACCATCGATGCGACCGGCGAGCTCGATCTCGCCTCGTCCGGCGGAAGTCACGGCAGCATTGCGACATCCAGCAACGTCATCGCCAACGGCGTGTTCGACATTTCGAATCTGACCAATGGCGGCACCTCGATCAAGTCGCTGTCGGGCGCGGGTGCGGTCAATCTCGGCACCAACTTCCTCACGATCACCAACGCCAGCAGCACCTTCGCCGGCGTGATCGACGACGGCGGCGCCGGCGGCGGACTGACGATGGCCGGCGGCACCCAGACGCTGTCCGGCGTCAACACCTATACCGGCATCACCACCGTCAATGGCGGCACGCTCGTGGTGGACGGTTCGATCGCCAGCGCGAGCATCGTCAATGCCGGCGGCACGCTCGCAGGCTCCGGCGCGGTCGGCAGCGTCGCTGTCACCGGCGGCACGCTGGCGCCGGGCAGCACGGCGAGCCCGTTCGGACCGCTGATCGTGAACGGCCCGCTCAGCTTCACCGCGGCCTCGACCTATCTCGTCCAGGTCTCCTCGACCAACGCCAGCCTTGCCAACGTCCTTGGCGCAGCCACGCTCGGCAACGCAACGGTGAGTGCGAACTTCATCTCGGGTACGGTCCAGAAGCAGTACAAGATCCTGTCAGCGACCGGCGGCCTCGGCGGCACCAGCTTCAATCCGACCGTCGTCTCCAACATGCCGACGATCAACGCGACGCTGAGCTACGACCCCAACAACGTCTTCCTCAACATCAACGTCAACCTCACTCCATCCGGCGGCGGTCTCAGCACCAACCAGCAGAACGTCGCGAACACGCTGACCAACTTCTTCAACACCACCGGTGGCATTCCCGCAGCCTTCGCCGCACTGACGCCGGCGGGGTTGACCACCGCCTCGGGCGAACTCGGCACCGGCATCATCCAGTCCGCGATCAATGCCGACGGCCAGTTCCTCAATTTGATGCTCGACCCGACGATCGTGGGCCGCAGCGGCGGCTTCGCCAAGGCGGGCAGCGTCGCGCAATTCGCCGAGAGCGATGATGCGGCCGCCTACGCCACCATGCGTCCGGCCAATGCGCGCGAGCGCGAGGCCTATGCGATGGCGACCAAGGCGCCGCAGTTGCTGTCGATGCAGCCGGCCAATCGCTGGAGCGTCTGGTCGGCCGGCTATGGCGGCTCGGCGCAGGTCGGCGGCAATGCGGTGGTCGGCTCGCAAGACCTGACCGCGCGGGTCTGGGGCGGCGCCGCGGGCGCCGACTACAGGCTTTCGGTGGACACGCTGGTCGGCTTCGCGCTCGGCGGCGGCGGCCTGAACTACTCGCTCGCCAATGCGATGGGCTCGGGCTCGGCCGATATGTTCCAGGCCGGCGCCTATGGCCGGCACAATTTCGGCCCGGCCTACATCTCGGCCGCGCTCGCCTATGGCTGGCACGACGTCACCACCAACCGCACTGTCGCGCCCGGCGGCTTCGACCAGCTCCAGGGCCGCTTCAAGGCCGACACCTTCTCGGCCCGCTTCGAAGGCGGCTATCGCTTCGCGACTCCGATGGTCGGCATCACGCCCTACGCGGCGGCGCAGGTGACCAATTTCAACCTGCCGAATTATTCCGAAGTCAGCCTCAATGGCGGTGGCCTGTTCGCGCTGAACTATACCTCGCAGTCGCTGACCGACACCCGCTCCGAGCTCGGCCTGCGCACCGACAAATCCTATGGAATGCAGAACGGCGTGCTGACCTTGCGCGGCCGTGCCGCCTGGGCGCACGACTACAATACGGGCCGCGCCGTCACCGCGCTGTTCCAGACCCTGCCGGGCACCAGCTTCGTCGTGAACGGCGCCAGGGTCGACGCCGACTCCGCGCTGGTCAGCGCCAGCGCCGAGATGAAATGGCTGAGCGGCTTCTCGGTCGCCGGCACCTTTGACGGCGAGTTCTCCGGCAACGTCACCAGCTATTCCGGCAAGGGCGTGTTCAAGTATACTTGGTGAGCTGAGCTAGAGCGTTTTCGAGCGAAGTGGATACCGGTTCGCGTAAAGAAAACGCGTCTAAACAAAAGCTAGCGGCCCTACTTCCCCGCCTGCCACTGGCCGGAGACACCCAAAATCACTCTGACGCGGCCGGTGGGGGCATCGCCCAGCGCGGTGGTTTGCGGCACCTGGACGTCGAGCTGGTCGACGAACAGGAACGGCATGCCGGCTTCGAGATCGTACAGCAACTTCTGGAGCGCGGGCTGCTCCAGCTCGCAGCTCACGACGAGGCCGACGAAGCCGTCCTTGGTTTGCGCGCCTGTCACGTCGACCTGCGAGGACTGCACCGAGCCGCCGACATTGCCGACGGCGGCAGCAACCCGCTGCAGCAGGTTGGCGCCCGCAACCGTCACGGTCGGCCCTTCCAGGAACGGCGTACCCGGATGTTCGGCCATGACTGCCGCGGCATTCTTGGCGCCGCCCTTGCGGCCACGCAGCTGGTCGAGCAGGTCTGAGGTCTGCGCCAGCGCCTGGCGGTGCGCGATGACGTCGGCGATCGACAGGCCAGCCATCAGCAACAGCCCGCCGGCAATGGCGAGATACAGCGTGACCGCGATCAGCGGCGAGCCGGTCAGCGCCCGCGTCACGGCGTTTCCGCCCGCGACCTTGGTGCTGCTCATGGCGCTGTTCATGGCGCATTCCTCGGTTCGATCTGCGCCTCGATGTGGAAGCGCTCGCCGGGATCGGTGGAGCTGCGCGTCGTCGGCGCATAGAAGGTTGCGCGGGTGAAATGCTGGGACTGCTCGATCAGCGGGATCAGCCCGGGCGCATCGCGGGTGATGCCGCCGATCTGGATCTTGTTGCCGGCCAGATGCATCTCGGTGACATAGGTGTGATCAGGCAATAGCCGGCTCAGCGATTCCAGCACGATCACGCTCGCCGGCGTCTCGTATTTGCGCCGCTCGAGCAGCGCGAGCGGCGAGCGCTCGCTGCCATCGCTGCCGCGCAGCGCGGCGCGGCGCTGGGTGATCTGCCGTTCGAGCTCGCCCTCCTGCGCACTGAGGCTGTCGGCGAGGTAACTTGCGGCGACCGACCCGACGACCGCGACGACCGCGGCAAGCGCCAGCACCACCTGCAGCATCCGGCTCAGCCGCACCGGGTCGATCGCGCCGCGCGACTTCTGCTCGAACACCTTGATGCGCCCGCCACCGCCCACCTCCGTCACGATCGCAATCGCGGACGGATGGAACGGGGACACCGCCTCGACATAGGTCATCGCCAGCCTGCGCGGCGCTGCCGCGATCTCCGTGGTGATGCTCTCGCTGCCAAGCGCCACCGGCGGGCTGCACCCGAACACCGCCTCAGCCGCGCTCCACGGCGTCAGCCGGTCGATCTGCGCCCGCACGATGCCCTCGATGAAATCAGCCGCGCGGGCCGGCAGCTCCAGCGGACGGAACAGGAAACGCGCCGGCCGCAGCACGATCTCGACGCGGCTGCCGCGGGCGATCTGCGCAAGATTGACGCCCTCGAACCTGTCGCCCTCGAACGAGAGCTGCTTCGGCCCGTTATCCAACTTCGCTGCCTCGAGCGCGAACGCACCGGCCTCGCCCTCGACCAGCCGCACCACGCGCGGCGCGACTATCCGCTCCAGTGCGGCAACGATCGTGCCGGCGACGGTGCCGGTCCAGGCATCGACAATGCCGCGAAGGGAATTGAGCGAACTCATCTCACAGAGGCTTTCCGGCGGAGCCGTCGAAGGCGTTGTGCCACGACAATACACGATAGGGCTCATCGCCGCTTTCGAGAAGCAGGATGACGATCTCGGCCGAGCTCAGCCGGTGCGACGGGGCCTCGACAGCGACCGTCATCCGGTAGGCCTTCGCGCCCTCGGCCGTCGCATTGGTGCTGCCGGCGAGTCCGACCAGCGATCGCGGGTCGATATTGGGGTCCGTGCGGTCGCGCAGCACCTGTTGCAGCGTCTCCGGCGTCATGCCGGGCAACGCCGCCACCACCTGGGGCGCGGCGTCCAGAACGTTGACCGTCGTCATGTTGCTGAAGACGGTGACGAAGGGCAGCACACGTTCCACCACCGCGGGCGGAATGCCGCGCACCAGCCAAAGCTCGTCGCTGTGCGGAAACGGCGCATGGCGCGGCAGATAGGAGGCGCCGAGCGTGCGGTAATAGGAATCCTCCGGATTCTCCAGCCCCGGCTCCGTCGACGAGCGCCAGGCCAGGATGCGATCGGCATAAACAGGCGCATCCGTCGCGGAGACGCCGAGCGCGGTCATCAGGCCCGCCAGCATCGGCTTCGGCGCCGAGTTGAGATCGACGCGCGCGGCCTCCGAGCGGAAGGTGACGCTCACCCGGCCTGCTCCGACCCGCGCATTGAAGGTGCCGCTGGTCGGACGCGTGGCCTCGCTCTGCGCCGTCAAGCGGTAGGCCGCCAGTTCGAGGCCGGCGTTCACCAGCGCATCGGCCTGCAACCGGTCGGCGTTGACGGCCACCGTGATCGCGGTGTTGGTGACATAGCTCAGGTAGATCAGCGCGAGCGCGGCGAGCGCCGCCAGCATCCACAGCACCACGACGACGATGAAGCCCCGGTCGTCGCGAAGGCTCGCATGGTCGGGCCGCGCGCCGCTCACAGCTGCTGCTCCTCTTTTTTCTCGGCCTGTTGCGGACGGCCGCGCGCCGCCACGCAGGTCGTCGGGTTCTTGGCCCGCGCGCATTCGGCCGGCGCCGTGATGTGCGGGACCACCGCACCCGAGACTGCCAGCACCTGCCCGGTAGCGCTGTTGCGCAGGGTGACGCGGATGCGGTCCGGTAGCTGCGTCTGGCCGTGCCAGGTCGGCAGCCACTGACCGTCCGGCCCGGCATAGGCGAAGCTGACGCGGAACGGCGCGCGGATCAGCACGACCTGGTCGACGAAACGGATCTGCCCGTCCGACGGCATCGGCTGGAACGGCGCACGCTCGCGCACCAGCGCGAGCCCCTGCGCATCGGCCTTCTCGATCAGGCGGATGAATTCGAGGCCCGGACGCGCGCTCGGGCCGAGTGCCGTGCGCAGGAAGGTCACCGACAATTCGGCGCCGTCGAACAGCGGCGCCTTGGCATCGCCATTGACGGTGATCTGCTCGGCGACCGACAGGTCGGCGACGATGCGGTCGATGCCGGTTGCCAGACGCTCGGCGCGCTGCACGCGGGCAATGCCGCGATTCCAGTTCGGCAGCCATTGCGCCGTCACCGTCGCCAGCGCCCCCAGGATGACGGTCATCAAGAGCGTTGCGAGCAGCACTTCGAGCAGGGTGAAGCCTGCCTCATCGGCGAGCGCATGACGCAAGCGCTTCATGGTCAGGGCCTTCATTGCAAAGCCCTCGGCACCAGCTTCACCGTCGTGATCTGGATCGCAGCTCCGTCGGCGCGCTGGAGGCGCAGATTGACGGCCATCGGCACGAAGCGGTCGGTGTCGGGATTGCCGCCCGCCACGTTCATCGGCGTGACGTCGACGCGCCAGCGACTGCCGGCGAGCTCGCCGCTCTGCCGGCCGGGTTTGAGCAGCCCCCGCGCCGGCAGGTCCGCGAGCAGCGTCTCGGCGGTGCCTGATAGCGCCAGACGCTGATCGATCGCGCGTGTGCCCCTGGTCGTCGTGGCAATGACCGAGCCGATCGCCCCGAGCACGACCGCGATGATCGCGAGCGCGACCAGCGCCTCGATCAGGGTGAAGCCGGCGGCGTCAGAGCAGCTTCTGCGGGACAATCTCGACGCCTCCGGTCAGCCAGTTGACGCGCACCTCATAGCCCATGCCGGGCCGCGCCAGCGCGATCGTCCCCCCGCACGACATGCCCGACGGAAAGAAGTCGATCGAGCGGCCCACCGCACGATCGGCGCAGCGCGTGGCCAGCGTCGCCTGCACGACCACGTCGCCCGGCAGGCGGATGGTCCGCCCGGTGACGCCGGAGCGGATCGCACGCGCGTCCGCATCCACCTGTGTCGCCACCCTCACTTGCCGGCGCAGCGCCGAATTGCGGTCGGCCTTCAGCAACGCCGCGGTCTCGACGGCATAGCTTTCCAGCTTGGCACGCGTCGTCGAGCGCGGGATCGCCGGCAGGATGATCGCCGCGAGCAGGCCGATGATCGCGAGCACGCACAGGATCTCGATCAGCGCGAAGCCGCGCGCATCGCGGACGTGCTCAGCGCGTGCCGCTGACAATGTCGGCTGCCGTTCCACTGCCGCCTTCCTGCCCGTCCGATCCGAGCGAGATGATGTCATAGGGCGCGCTCGCACCCGGCGAGCGATAGACATAGACGTGGCCCCAGGGGTCGTTTGGCACCAGACCGCCGCGCAAATACGGCCCGTTCCAGCCGGCTTGATTGGTGTTGCGTGTCAGCGCAGGGAGGCCTTCGTTCGAGGTCGGATAGCGCCCGAGATCGAGATAATAGAGATCGAGCGCGCTGGAGAAGCTCTCGATCTGGATCTTGGCCGCCTTCGCCTTGGACTCGCTGAGATAGTTCAGCACCCGCGGACCGACCAGGGCCATGATCATGCCGATGATGGTGATGACGACCAGCATCTCGACGAGGGTGAAGCCCGCCTCCCCTCGGCCTCTGCGCCGCCGGCCGCGCCGGGCGGATGGATGTTTGATCACTTCAAGCCTCTCTCGTTCCCTGCCCATTCCTTGTCCGTTTCTTGCCTTAACCGACAATCTGGCTCACCGACATCAGCGCCGTCATCACCGAGGTGATCAGGCCGCCGACGACCAGCGAGATCGCGATGATCGCCGCCGGCCCCGCAATGCCGACGGCGCGATCCAGCGTGCGCTGCAATTTGGTCTCGTAGAATTCGGCGACGCGCCCCGACAGCATCGGCAATTGCCCGGTCTCGTCACCGAGCCGGAGCATGCGCACCGCCATCGCCGGCAGCGCCGCGGTTTCGGCCAGCGCGTCGGAGAGCTTCGAGCCATGGCGGACACGGTCGGCGGCATCGCTCCAGACCGCGGACGGCCCGGTCGTTGCCATCATGTCGACCAGGATGCGCAGCGTGGTGGTGAGATTGACGCCGCTGCCGAGCAGCAGGCCGAGATTGCGGCAGAACAGCGCGGTGCGGTACGCGCTCATGATGTTGCGGATCGCCGGCAGCCGCGTAATCGCATTGCTGATGCCGCGACGGATACGCTCCTGCCGCAGCAGCAGCCATGTCGCGGCGATAATGGCCGCAAGCCCAGCCAGCACCGCATCGGAATTGCCGCGCAGGAAGGTCGAGATGTTGAGGAAGACACCGACGACCGGATCGACCTTGGCGCCGAAATCCTGCAACACGGATGCGAACTGCGGCAGCACGAAAGTGAGGAAGAACAGCAGCACGCAGCCGGCCGCGCCGAGCACGAACAGCGGATAGCGGATCGCATCCGACAGCCGGCGTCGCAACGCCTCGCTGCGCGCACGCTCGCCGGCCAGCACCTCCAGCACCTGATCGAGCGAGCCCGAGGCCTCGCCGACCCGCACCAGCGCGATATACATCGGCGGAAACAGCCCTTCGTGCCGCGCCAGCGCTTCGGCAAAGCTGTCGCCCGAGACGACCCGCGACCGGATGTCGGCCACCACCGGGCGCAGCCGGCCGAAATCGGGATCGGCCGCGAGCAGCTCCAACCCGTCATTGATGCGCGCACCGGCGCGCAGCAACAGCGCGAGGTCGCGGGTGAAGATGGTGACGTCTTCCGGCTTCGGCCTGTTGAAGAGGCCGACCACGCGGCCGGAGGCGCCGCCCTCTTCCGGCGTGACGTTGTCCACCAGGACGAGCCCGAGCCGCTCGATCCGCTGCGCAACATCGCCCGGCGCCGGCGCGGCGATGGCGCCGGAGACCAGTTCGCCGTTGGCGTTGAGCGCGCGGTAGCGATAGTTCGGCATGGGCGTCAGCGCACAGTCGTGACACGGAAGACTTCGGGCACGGTGGTGAGGCCGGCCCGGCATTTGGCCACCGCGTCCTCCAGCATCGTGGTCATGCCGCCCCGCATCGCGGCGGCATCGATGCTGTGGGAATCCGTCTGCGGTCCGACCAGCGCCCGCACCTCGTCGGTCATTTCCAGGATCTCGAACACGCCGTTGCGGCCGCGATAGCCGGTACCGCCGCAGCGTTCGCAGCCACCGGCCTGGTGCACGACCTCGCCGCACTTGAAACCGATGATGGCAAAACGCGGGTCCTTGGCGAGATCGGCCTCGCTCAGCACGTGCGGCACCTTGCAGCGGTCGCAAAGCATGCGCACCAGGCGCTGTGCGACCACAGCACGCAGCGTGGACTTCAGCAGGAAGCCCTCGATGCCGAGATCGATCAGGCGCGGCATCGCGGCCGCCGCCGTCTCGGTGTGCAGCGTCGTCAGCACGAGATGGCCGGTCAGCGCGGCATGGATCGCAATATGGGCGGTCTCGGCGTCGCGAACCTCGCCGACCATGATCACATCGGGGTCCTGACGCACGAAGGCGCGCATCGCGGATGCAAAGGTCAGCCCGATCGACGGCTTGACCTGTGACTGGTTGATGCCGGGGATCTCGTATTCGACGGGGTCCTCGATGGTGAGGATTTTTCGCGTGGGCTCGTTGAGGATCGACAGCATGGTCGCAAGCGTCGTGGTCTTGCCGCTGCCGGTCGGTCCGGTGACGACGATCATGCCGTGCGGCATCGCCAGCAGCCGCGTCATCACGCTCTCATCGCGCGCAAGCAGACCAAGCTTGCTCATCTCCAGCAGGCCGCGGTCGCGCGGCAACAGGCGGATGACGGCGCTTTCGCCGTGCTGCGTCGGCATGGTCGCGACGCGAACGTCGATCTCGCTGCGCCCGACGCGCACGCGTGCGGCGCCGTCCTGCGGGAGGCGCCGTTCCGCAATGTTGAGGCTGGCGAGAATCTTGATGCGCGAGATCAGCGCCTGCGGCGGGATACCGTGCGGCGACGGCAGCGCGCGCAACAGGCCATCGACGCGCATGCGCACGGCAAGTCCTGCGCGGAACGGCTCGACATGGATGTCACTCGCGCGCAAGTCCACGGCGCGCTCCAGGAGATCGTTGAGCGCGCGCACCACCGGCGCACCGCTGGCGAGATCGCGCAGACTCTCGATGTCGTCGTCGGATTGCTGCGCAACGCGTCCGCCGCTTCGATCGGCATTTGCGTCGTCGGCCTCGGCCCGTTGATCGAGGACCGTCGTAATGTCCTCATATGACGCCACGACGACATCGACCGGCATTCCGAACACGATTTCGGCGGCGCGAATGGCCGCCGTGTCGGCGGGATCGGCGACCGCCAGCCGGAAACCGTCATTGGTCGCGCTGAAGGGAAAGATGGTGGATTCACGCAGGAAGCGGCGCGAAAAGCCGTCGAGTCGGGGCGTGGCCGCGAGCAATTGCGGAAGGCTCAGGCGCGGCAGCGCAAAATAGTCGGAGACTTCATCGGCGAATTCAGCCGCGGAAAGATCGGTGGCCTCCCACAATTCGCGCAAGGGGCGCGTCAGCGCGGGATTGCCGGACTTGTCCACATGGGCGTGCGCCCGCGGCGGCAGTGAGTATTTTTCCAGGAGGTGCTGCCGGAAGCTATCTGCGGAGCGGTCGCGCATCGCATTCACAGCGTTGACCTTGTTACCCGAATGCAACAACTCGACGGGGCACGGAGGGCCCTTTGCCCTTGACTTATTTCTTAGCAAAAACATAATCGTGGCGCAAACTATTGCGCGTCCGAACCGAGGGGGGATCGGATGCAATTTCCAATCACTTCTAGCGTTGGCAGGCGTATTTTGATCAGGCAGCCGCTTTTGCGACTCCGCTCAGCGTTGTCTGGAACGCTTATCCTGTTGTCGTCTGCCTTCCTGCTCGGCGCCTGCATCGTCACCGCCGACCAGTCGGTGGAATCCGATCCCAATGATCCGCGCGCCCAGGACATCGCCGACAAGATCCGCTCCCTCGATCTCCAGCCACGGCAACCCGCGGATACCGGATCGGGCGGCGTCGCGCAGGCGAGATCGTCCAAGCCCGCGATCTATCTGAGCGATGGTGCAACGCCGCAAGGCGGTGCGCTTGCCGAGCGCGACGATACCGGCGGCAGCGGCTACGACCTCAATTTCGAGAACGCACCGGTCGCCACCGTCGCAAAGGTCATTCTTGGTGACGTATTGAACGTCGGCTACACGATCGACCCGCGGGTGCAGGGAACCGTGACGCTGGCCTCGGTGCGACCGGTCCCCAAGGCGGACGCGCTGTTCGTGCTTGAAAACGCGCTGCGCATGTCCGGCGTCGCATTGGTGCGCGACCGCACCGGCTATCGCCTGCTGCCGGCACCGGAAGCCGGTCCCGGCGGCGTCGACCGCGCGGGGAACGCAGTGGCCGGCCAGGGCGTCACGGTGGTGCCGCTGCGCTATGTCTCGGCGCAGAACATCTTCAAGCTGCTCGACGCCTTCGGCGTGAAGGCCTCGACCATGCGCTCCGACAACGCCCGCAACACGCTGATCGTCAGCGGCAGCGGCACCGATCGTGCGACCGCGGTCGACACCATTCTTTCCTTCGACGCCGACTGGATGCGCGGACAGTCCGTCGGCATCTTCCCGGTGCGTAATTCCGCGCCGGAGCCCGTCATCACCGAGATCGAGAAGATCATGGATTCCGGTGAAGGCGGCATGAGCCAGAACATGATCAAGCTCCAGCCGATCGCGCGACAGAACGCGATCCTCGTGGTCAGCCAGAAGCCGGAATACCTCAAGCGTGCGCAGACCTGGATCGCGCGGCTCGATCGCTCCGACACCGACGGGGTGAACCTGAAGTCCTATCCGCTGCGCTACGGCAGTTCCAAGCTGATCGTGGCGATGCTGAACGACATGCTGTTCAGCCAGGGCGCGACGAGCAGCTCGACGCTCGACAACGCATCGAGCCAGATCTCGCCGGGCGCCGGGATCTCGACCTCGACGTCGAACAATCCGGTAGCCTCGCTCAGCGCGCTGCCGACCGCCGCCGCCGGCGCTTCTACTCCAGTCACCGCACCCGGGGGATCAGCATTCGGTGCACGCCCTGCACCGGCCGCATCGGCGACGCCTGCGCAAGACACGGGCCTCGGCGCACTGTCGGGCGGCGGAGCGAAGCCGGGCCTCAACGGCATCCTCCAGAACGTCCGGGTCACGGCCGACGTCACCAACAACGCCGTGCTCGTCTATGCCAATCAGGAAGCGCAGCGCATCGTCGAGCAGACCATCCGGCAGATCGACCGGCCACAGCGCCAGATCGCCATCGAGGCGACGATCGCCGAGGTGACGCTGAATGACCAGTTGAACTATGGCGTGCAGTTCTTCCTGGCGAGCCAGAAAGGCTCGATTTCCAACACCATCGCCGGCGTCAGCAATGCCGCGACAGTTGGCAGCGGTGCCGTCGAAACGGCGTCCAACGCCGTCAACAGTGCGGCCGGCGCGCTGGTTGGGCGCGTCTTGCCCGGCTTCAACTTCCTGATCGGCGCCGAGAATTCGCCGCGCGTCGTGCTCGACGCGCTGCACGGCATCACCAACGTCAAGGTGCTGTCGAATCCGTCGCTGGTGGTGCTGGACAACCAGCCGGCGACCTTGCAGGTCGGCGACCAGGTGCCGTTCTCGACGGGCACCGCGACGGTGCTGACCGCCAACAACACCGTGGTCAACACCATCGACTACAAGAACACCGGCATCATCCTGCGCGTGCTGCCGCGCGCCAACGCCAACGGCAATGTCGTGCTCGACATCGAGCAGGAGATCTCGAACATCGCCGCCGGCAGTGCCAATTCACTGACGCCGACGATCTCGCAGCGCCGGGTCAAGAGCTCGATCGCTGTGACGAGCGGCCAGACCGTGCTGCTCGCCGGCCTGATCAGCGAGACCGAGAACAAGCAGCGCCAGGGCCTGCCGATCCTGGATTCCATTCCGGGCGTGGGCGACGCCTTCTCGCATCAGACCAATTCCCGGGCCCGCACCGAGTTGATCCTGTTCATCCGCCCGACCGTCCTCAAGGACGGCGTCGATGCGCATGTCATCGCCGAGGAGATGCGCAGCAAGATGAACAGCCGTCTGGTCGGCACCAGCAATCCCGTGGTCACCGTGCCCAAGGCGGCACGCTAGCAGCGTGCCCGAACAACATGTGAACGAGGGAGCGGGCCCCGCGCTCGCATTTAGCGTTGCCCTGCTGCTGGGCGTCTTCGCGAGCCTCGTCACCGCGCCGGGCGCCGAAGGCCTGTACGGCGCGTTTCTCGCCGCCCTGATGTTCGCGATCGCAGCGTATGATGCGCGCCACTACCTCATTCCCAACGAGTTGACGGGGGCCGCATTCGCGCTCGCTCTGCTCCGTGCCGCCGCGTTCGTTCCGGATATCGGCATCGAGGCGCTGCTCTGGCCCGTGGCCCGCGCTGCGGCCGTTGCGCTCCCGCTGCTGCTGCTGATGGCGCTCTACCGGCGCTGGCGCGGCCGCGACGGGCTCGGACTCGGCGACGTCAAGCTCGCCGCGGTCTGCGGCGCCTGGCTCGATCTGACGACCGTCGCCGCGGTGATCGAGCTGGCGGCGCTACTCGCGATTGGCGTCTATGTCGCCAATGCCGCACTGCAAAGAAAGCCGCTGCGCGGGACCGCTTTTTTACCCTTCGGGCTTTTCCTGGCCCCGGCGATCTGGATCGGTTGGCTGGGAGAGACCTGGTATGTGAACTGGCTGGGCGGCTGGCCGGGCTAAGGCCAAACGCGATCAGGTCTAATCCTCGTCGCGGCGCAATCCGCCTTCCGCCGTCCCCTACTGTGCATGGGGTTGTTTTCGGCTTTTTTGTCGAAACGATCGGTACCCGTGAGCCGACGTGCCTCAGTGCTCCCGGCTCGGCGCCCATTCCAGGGCCCGCAGGCGGGCCTGGGCGATCTCTCCGCGCGTCATCTTGGTGGTGACGGCATCCCGGATCCGGACCCGCGCCTCGCGCGCCTGCGGCGGCGCTGCGGCCGTCGACAGGTTGAGCCATTTGGAGGCCTCGACGATGTCCTGCGGCACGCCAAAGCCCCGGTCGTAGAGCAGTCCCAGCGAATATTGGGCCCGGGTGTCGCCCTGCTCCGCCGCGCGGCGGTACCACATCGCGGCTTCCGTGTAGTTCTGCGGCACGCCGCGGCCAGTCTCGAACAGGAAGCCGAGATAGGTCTGCGCCGCCGCATTGCCGCGCTCGGCGAGCGGAATGAAGATCCGGGAGGCCACCACATAGTCTTGGCGCTGGAACGCGGAGACGCCCTGGCGGACCGATTGGGCGCGGGCGGGGATGGCCGGCAGCAGCACGAGCACGGCCAAAGCGACGGCCCACCCGGCCCGTCGGATGAGGCCGGCCTGACGCCGACGCACGGAATCGCATTTGCCGAAAGATGTCATGCCGTTCCTTCCCTGCCTGCGCGCCAGATTAGTCTGCCGCTACACGAGAATCCAGAGCGCGGCCGAGCGGCCGATTTGACGCTTTGGGCGCAGCGCAGGCCCGACTATAAGACGAGCGAGAATCTCTTCGAAGGTTGCTTGGACATCTTCTCTTGGCCACCGCGCGGAATGCGCGGACACGGCCGTCACGGGTACAGGATCGCGCGTTGTGCGGATTTGCATCATCCAGTCCTGCTACATCCCCTGGAAGGGCTTCTTCGATCTGATCCGGAGCTGCGACGAATACGTGATCTTCGACCGCGTCCAGTACGTGAAGCGGCATTGGCACAATCGCAACCTGATCAAGACGGCGAACGGCCCGACGTGGCTGACCATCCCCGTCGTGGTCAAGGGCCGCTTCGAGCAGCCGATCGACGAGGTCGAGATCGCGGGGCCCTGGGCCGAGAAGCATTGGCGCGCGATCGCGCTCGCCTATCGCCGCGCCGCGTTCTTCGACGATTTCGCCGAATTGGTGAAGGGCTGGTACGAACAGGCCGAGCGCGAGCGGCGGCTGACCGATATCAACGCCATCTTCCTGCACGGTATCGCCGGCCTGCTCGGAATCAGGACGCGGATGACGCGCGACACCGCCTATCCGGCGCAAGGGGCCAAGACCGAACGTCTGCTCGCCATCGCCCGCGCGGCGGGCGCCGACCGCTATCTCAGCGGCCCTTCGGCACGCGACTATTTCGACGAGGACATGTTCCGCGCCGCCGGCGTGACGACGGAATGGATGAGCTACCGCGGCTATCCCGAATACACGCAATTGCACGGCGACTTCGTCCACGAAGTCAGCGCGCTCGACCTGCTGTTCAACACCGGGCGAGAGGCCGCACGCTATCTCGATCGGAGCGCCTGAACGGCGACACAGACAGAAAAACGCTCCGGACGAGGTCATCGTCCGGAGCGCTCGTCCTAGCTGGTCGCAGTCTTATTTGTACCCGCCCGGAACTGCGGTCGGAGCCGTATCCGGCGTGTTGTCGTTGACCTGGTTGTCGCCATAGGAGAGCACGGTGCCGGAGATCGAGCCACCGGCGTTGCTGGCGATGACCGAACGGCCGACACGGATGTTGCCGGAGCCCGCATTGATGATGCCGACCTGCGTGCTGTTGGTGATCGTCGATTCATAGATCTGGATGTTGCCGCCGGTCAAATCGGCGACGCCATTGGTGTTGCGGTCGATCGTGACGCGGCTCAGGACCGCGTGGGCAAGCGCCGGCGAGACCGGTGCGACCTTGATACCGCCGCCATTCGCGGCGCCGTTATGGATCACGACAGTGTTGGTGACCATCAGCGAGGCGTTGCCGGTAGGCACGAACTCGATGCCGAGGCCGCTCGCGCTGCCGAAGCCGCGGATCACGCAGCTATCGACGACGAGGCCGCCGCCGGCGATGAACTTGATTCCGGAAAGGCCGGTCCCGAGACCCTCGAAATCCAGTCCCTTCAGGTAGATGAAGTCGTTCGCGCCGGCGTTGACGATGATGGCGTTGGTGCCGGACACCAGAACACCCGCCGTGCCAGATTCGCAGGAGATCGTGATGGACTTCGTGATCGTGACCGCGCCGAAACCGCCGGGATCGATGCAGTTGATCTCGCCCGCCGCGGCCGTCTTCGAAATGGCACCGGCGAAGGTCTTGCAGGGCGCGGTGCGGCTGCACGGGTTAGCATCGTCGCCGACGCCTGACACCCAGGTCCGCGTCGCCTGGGCGTGTGCCGGAGCGGACGCAAGGAATGGTAGGAAAAGACCAATGGCTAGTGTGAGAAAAGCTAAATGGCGCATCATGAACCCTCCTTGTTGACCGGAATTTCTTTCCAGCCTGCTGAAATGCATGCAGTAATCGTCGCTCCCGGAACTGCGACCGGCAATTTCAAAGTTCTCTACTTTCGGAATAGACGCGCCTTGCAATCGCCTCCAGAGATTGCAGCCCGTCGACGTCGATCGAGACGAAATGGAATGGGTACGCAGACAACAAAATTTCAGAAGTAAATCAGGCCGGGGTGCCGTGGCTCGCCGGACGGACGAAACTGCACCCTGCTACTATGTCCCGCAACTGTGACACCGGTTCAAAGCTCGTGCACATTTGTCGCACAGATCCCTAGGGTTGATTCCGGTCACCGCGCGTTTGCGCCTCCCGCTCACTTGCCGTATGAAAAAGGACCGAACCTCGCGGCCATGCTGCGATCCCTATAAGATATTGCAAGTCCACGGCGATTTACCCGACCGGCGCCGGTTCCCGAAGAGACGATGATGCAGGCGAATGAGCTGATTGCGGAAGTACTGCGAAGCAGCATTTCGATCCCACATGGCGACACGCCATTGGCAGAACTCGAAGGTTGGGATTCGCTGAAGGGCGTCCGATTGGTGCTTCGCCTGGAAGAGATCATCGGCAGGGAACTGTCCGAGGACGACATCGAGCGGCTTCGATCGGTCCACGATGTCGAGCGTCTTCTGAAGGTCACATGACACATGACACCGACTGATGACCGCTGGGTGGTGATCTCGGGTGCCGGCGGCGCCGTCGGGTGCGAATTCGTGACGCATTTCGCCGCAAGCGGCCGTCCGGTGCTCGCGCTCGATCGGACGTTCGCCGCCTCGCCTCAACCGCCGTCGGTGGTGGCGCGGCCATTGGACCTCACCGACGAGGATCAGGTTCGCGCAGTGCTCGCGGACGTCATTCCGACAAGTGCCTCCATCGCGCTGCTCGTCAACGCCGTCGGGCTGATCTGGAACGAGCCGACGCTGAGCTTCAAAGGCGCCAAGCTCGTCACCCACGCGCTGGACTCCTGGCGCAAGGTGATCGACGCCAATCTCACCGCGCCCTTCGTCGTCGCGTCCCAGGTCGCGGCCAGGATGGCACGGCGCGGCGGCGGCGCCATCGTCAATTTCTCCTCGATCGCGAGCGAGGGAAATGCCGGACAGGCCGCCTATGGCGCCGCCAAGGCGGGTGTGGAGGGACTGACCCGCACCATGGCGATCGAGCTCGGTCCGCTCGGTGTGCGCGTTAACGCGGTGGCGCTCGGCTTCATCGACGTCGCCACGACGCGGCAGGCCGTCGCTGAGGAGCGCCTGCAGAATTACATCCAGAAGACTCCGGTCGGCCGACTCGGACGGTTCGACGACGTCGTCAACGCCGTCGAGTTTCTCGCAACCAACGCTTTCGCCAACGGCACCATCGTCAAGCTGGACGGAGGCCTGCGTCTCTAATGCCGGATCTGTGGAGCGCATTCGCGGAGATCGCCCATGCCGACCCGGCCGCCCCCGCGCTGGTCGCCGGCGAATCCGTCGCCAGCTTCGGCGAGTTGAAGCAGCTTGCCGAACGTTGCGCGGCGGCTCTTGTCGCGCGCGGCATCGCGAAAGGCGATGTCGTGGCGTTGCAACTTCCCAAACGCCGCATCACCTATGCACTCTTGCTGGCGTGTCTGCGTCTTGGCGCGCCTTACGTGTTCCTTGATCCCAAAAATCCGGCGGAGCGCACCCGTCGCATGGTGGCGAAGCTTCGTCCCAGGCTGCTGTTGAGCATGTCCGATGCCGAAAACGCTTTCGGCTCGACACTGCGACTGTCGGACGACCACGAAGACAGCTGGCTCGGCGACATCGCCGCGACCGACGCCCCGACACCGCGCATCACCGGGATGGATCCGGCCTATGTGATGTTTACCTCGGGCTCGACCGGCGAGCCGAAAGGCGCCGTGATCCCGCATCAAGGCGTGCTGAGCCTGGTCGCGTGGTCGAGAAGCATCGTGGGAAACGCGCCGCGGCAACGCTTCACCAGCATCAATCCGCTGCATTTCGACAATTCGGTGTTCGACGTCTATTGCGGCCTGTTCAACGGCGCCGCGTTGGTGCCGGTCGAGACGTCGGAGGTCAAGAATCCGGCAAGCTGGGTCAAGATCATCCGCAACGGCAAAGCGAGCGTGATGTTCGCGGTGCCGACGCTGTTTCTGATCCTCGACCAACTCGGCCTGCTGACACCTCGCACGCTGCCCGACCTGCGCACGCTCCAGTTCGGCGGCGAAGGTTATCCGATCGGCAAGCTGCGCGATTTTCACGCCCGCTTCGCCGGACAGGCGCGCCTCGTCAATGTCTACGGCCCGACCGAGACGAGCTGCATCTGCTCGAGCATCGAGATCACGGCCGACATTCTCGCCGCACCCGACAGCGAATTTCCCCCGCTTGGCGGCATGCATCCCGACTTCACCCACGCCATCCTCGACGACGAGCAGAAGCCGGTTCCGAGCGGCGAAGCCGGGGAATTGTGGATCGGCGGTCCCTGTGTCGGGCTCGGTTACTACGCCAACCCGGAGGAAACGGCGGCGCGATTCCGTCAGGACCCGCGGCAGGACGATTACCGCGCGCTGTTCTACCGGACCGGCGATCGCGTCCGCGAGGACGAGAACGGCCTGCTCTGGTTCCACGGCAGGGTCGACAACCAGGTGAAGATTCGCGGCCACAGGATCGAACTCGAGGAAATTGATCTCGCCGTGCAAAGCCTCGCCGGGATGCGGCGTGCCGTCGCCGTCGTCTCCCGCGGCGTGGATGGCGAGGAGATTGCGGTTGCCTATGTCGCCGATCGCGCTATCCCCTCGCAGGAGGTTCTGAATTGCTGCCGCGACAAGCTGCCCACCTACATGCAGCCGGCCCGGGTGGTTCAATTCGAGGATTTGCCGCGAAATGCCAACGGCAAGGTCGACAGGCTGGCGACGAAGTCGTTGCTGGCGCAACCCAGATGATCTCATGAGACTGTCCATCGTCACCACGCTCTACAAGTCGGCGCCGACGCTCGACCGGTTCTATCGGCGGGCGAAAGCGGCCGCGGAGGTGCTGACGAACGACTACGAGATCGTCATGGTGGACGACGGCTCGCCGGACAATTCGCTCGCACTCGCCACAGAGATCTCCGAACGGGATCATCGCGTCCGCGTCGTCGAACTCTCGCGCAATTTCGGCCATCACAAGGCCCTGATGACCGGGCTCGACCATTCCACCGGCGAACTGTGCTTCCTGATCGACAGCGACCTCGAGGAAGATCCCGAGCTGCTGGCGGCCTTCTTCGACAAGCTCGAGGACAGCGGAGCCGACGTCGTCTACGGCTATCAGGAGGATCGCAAGGGCGGCATCGGCGAGCGGCTGACGGGCTACATCGCGTATTGGCTGTTCAAGCTGCTAATCGCGTTTCCGGTCCCGCGCAATCACATCACCGTCCGCCTGATGCGGCGGGAGTATGTCGATTCACTGCTGATGCACAAGGAGCGACAAACGGTGATCGGCGGCCTCTGGATCATCACAGGCTTCCGCCAGATCGGCGTTCCCGTGGCCAAGCTCTCGAAGGGGACGTCGACCTATAGTCTGTGGCGCCGCTGGCGGATGCTGATCGACAGCGTCACCTCGTTCAGCGAGGTTCCGCTCGTCGGCATCTTCTATCTCGGCATCATCATCTGCATGCTGTCCGCTGTGGTCGGCTTCAGCCTGCTCTTTCGCAAGCTGTTCCTCGGCCAGGTGCTCGCCGGCTGGACTTCCGTGATGATCTCGGTCTGGTTCCTCGGTGGATTGCTGATCCTGTGCGTCGGCGTCGTTGGGATCTACATCTCGAAGATATTCATCGAGACCAAGAACCGGCCCTATTCGATCGTGCGCAAGGTCCACCAGAAGGATGCGGCGGACGCGGCCAACGACCGCGGCGCGCACGCGGTGACGAAAGACACCAGATTTCAGGACAGTCGGGGACAATGATCAAGAACGCCATGCAATGTTCTGTATGCGGCGCGGACCAGTGGCAGGCGATCCCCGATCCTCTTCCCAACCGGTCGATCACGACGGCCGGCGTCTTGCTCAAGCAGCCGCTGGCGAAGGCGCAGTGCGGGGCGTGCGGATTGCTGCAACGGGCCAATGCCGATTTCGTCGGAAATTCCGACTATTACGAAAATCGCTACGCCGACTATTACCTGCGCGCCGGCGCCGAGATCTACGACGCGCCGCGCTACCGCGTGATGGCTGAATGGATGCGCGCCGGTCTCGGCAATTTCCGGCCGCAATCGATCCTCGACGTCGGCTGCGGCGCCGGCTGGATGATGCGCGCCACGCTCGAACAGTTCCCCGACGCGGAGATCGAGGGCATCGAGCCCTCCACGATCAACACTGAACGCGCGCGCAAGGAAGGTTTCAAGGTCGGCCGCGGCAAGATTGGCGAGGCGGCGACGTCGAAGCAAACTTTCGACCTCGTCTACGCCAACAACGTGCTCCAGCACGTTTCATCGCCGATCGAATTCCTCACCGCGTTGCACGGCTATCTCTCGAGCGACAGCCTGCTTGTGCTGACCTGCCCGGACGCGACGCGCCCGAGCTGCGAGATGCTGTGCACCGACCACAACCACTCGTTCCGGCCGGAGGATCTCGTCGCGCTTGCGAACAAGACTGGCTACGTGGTTCACGCCTGGCTGCCCAATCCGGGCAACAACGCGGTCCTCGACAAGCAGCTCGTCGTGTTCTCCAAGCGTGGCCGCGCGCACGCGGGCGTGGGACGGCCCGGCATCGCGGCGCTGACGCTTCCGCAACTCCTGACCGCGCGCCGCGACTATATCGAGCAATGGCGATCGCTCGATGGCAAGCTCTGCGCGCAGATCGAGGGTGCCGCGCGAACCTTCAACTTCGGCTCGAGCTCATGGACCTGGTTCCTGGCAGGCTATTGTCCGGAATACTGGCGCCGCGTCGATTGTTGCGTCGTCGATCGTTTTAGTGGACGCTGCCTGGACAAGGCCGTCAAACCGCTCGGCGAAATTGCGGCAGACGCGGCCGACCGCCTCGTGCTCGGGGTCAATCCGGTCACGCAGGCATCATTCGCGGAGCGCTTTGCCGCCGAGGGCCGCGCCGTCATACGTTGGGACGAGGTTGTGCAGTCATGAGCGCAGCAGGCCGGTCCGACACGCCAAGGCAGATCGTCATCTTCGGCGCCGGCCAGGCTGCGGTGACCGCCACGCGATATTTTCACGCCGACACGGCGCATCGGGTCGTCGGCTACGCCGTCGATGCCGAGTTCCTCGAGGCCCGCGACCTTCTTGGTTCCCCCGTGGTCGCCGTCGAGGAAGTCCTGCAGCGGTTTCCTCCCGACCAGGTCTTCGCTTTCGTGCCGATGGGTGCGGCCCGGATGAACCAGGTCCGCACGGAGAAATATGCGCTGATGAAGTCGCTGGGGTATCGCTTCCTCAGCTATGTGCACTCCTCCAACGACGTCTATAACAAGGGCTCGGTCGGAGAGAACTGCTTCATCCTGGAACGGCAGACCACCAATTACGACTGCGCGATCGGCGACAACGTCGTGATGTGGAGCGGTTGTCACATCGGCGACGGCAGCCGCATCGGCGACAATTGTTTCTTCGGCTCGCACGTTGTCGTCAACGGCTTCGTCGACGTCGGCGCCGGCAGCTATCTCTCGAGCAACTGCACGCTGGCCCACGGCATCAAGCTCGGCGCGCGCTCCTTCATTGGCGCCAATGCGCTGATCGCGTCCGACACCGCAGAAGGCGCGGTCCACGTGGTCGAGCCCACGCCTGCCATGGGGATCGACAGCAAGCGGTTCGTGAAGCTGCTGCGCCATGACATCTGAGGGCAACAACGCGACGAGCCAGGGCTCGATCCATCAACGGGTCGCCGCCTATTACGCCGGGAAGCTGCGCGAGCACGGGCCTACGCCGCGCGGGGTGGATTGGCGCGACCGGGAAAGCCAGGAAGTTCGGTTCGACGCGCTGCTGAAGATTGCCGATGGTGCGGGCGCGAGCCTGATCGAGCTCGGCTGCGGCTATGGCGCGCTGTACGGCTATATCCACCAGTCGGGGCTCGACTTGACCTATGCCGGCTATGATATTGCGCAGGAGATGGTCGATGCGGCCGGCAAGACCTATCCGGATGCGGAGTTCGCGCGGCTCGACGCCGGCGTCCTGCCGCAACGACGCGCCGATTACTGCGTCGCCAGCGGCATCTTCAACGTCCGCTTCGACATTCCCGACGATGTCTGGCTCGACTATATCTTTGCCACGACCGATCTGATGGCCGCGATCGCGGATCGCGGATTCGCGTTCAATTGCCTGACCTCGTTCAGCGACCGCGACCGGCGGGAGCCGCGGCTCTACTACGCCGATCCGGGCGAGATGCTGAACCGATGCATCGCCCGTTACGGCCGCCGCGCCTCGCTTGCGCATGGCCGGCCGCCTTACGAATTCACCGTGCTGGTTCGCCATGACCGGCAGAGCTGAGCCGTCCGTCGAGCCACTGGGCCTGCTCTGTCGGCCGAACGGCCTGGATTGGGCACGCACTCATTGCCTCGGGCCGTTCACCCAACAACTCACACCCTCGACCTACAGGATTCACTTCGCGAGCCGCGACGACCGCAACCGTTCGCACGGCGCCTGGGCCGAGTTCGAGGCGGCGGACGACGGGCTGAAGCTGCTGCGCTTTGCGCCAAGACCGTCGATCGCGCCGGGCAAGCTTGGTGCGTTCGACGATTCCGGCGCGGTCCCGGCCTCGATGGTCGAGCATGACGGTCGCCTCATGATGTATTACGGTGGCTGGACGCTCGGAGGCACGGTCCCCTTCCACTTCTTCGTCGGGCTGGCGCAGTCCTCAGACGGCGGCGAGACGTTTGAGCGCATCTCCGAGGCGCCGGTGCTTGGCCGCAATCCGCATGATCCTTACCTGGCAGGCGCACCGTGGGTGCTCAGGGACAACGGGGTGTTCCGGATGTGGTACGTGTCCGGTACCCAATGGATCGATGATCCCGACGGCGGCCCCAAGCCGGTGCACTATTACACGATCAAGCATGCCGTCAGCGACGACGGCGTCAGTTGGCGGACCAGCGAGCGGCTTTGCTTGCCCTATCTCGAGGGCGAGCATGCCCTCGCCCGGCCCGTGGTCATGCGCGAGGGCCATGGCTATGTCATGATCTACTGCGCACGCCGCCTCAACGAGACCTACCGCATCTACACCGCGACCTCGGACGACGGCATTTCCTGGAAGCGGACCGACGAGCCGCTGCTGACCACGAGCCGCTCCGGCTGGGATTCCGAGATGGTCTGCTACGGCAGCCTCTTGCAGCACGGCGATGTCAGCTATCTGCTCTACAACGGCAACGCTTACGGCAAGGATGGCTTCGGCGTGGCGCGCATGCGAGGCCGCCTCGCCGGCTGATCGCACCGGCGAAGACTGCGGGCAGCCGCGTCATCGAATGAAGAAGTCGTGCGCGAGCAACTCCGCAAGCTGCGCACCGATCGTGCTGGTATCGTGTTGAAGTGCGAACGTGTTGCCGGGATCGTGCTGAACCACCGACGCCACCGGACTTGCCGCCGATGGACTGATGACGCCGTCGCCATTCAGGTCCTGCTGGAAGATCGACTCGTAGGATTTCAACGTGCTGCTGCTGCCGGATTCGACCCCGGTCAGGTTGGCGACGAAATTGCCGCTGCTGTCGACGTTCCAGATGATGTACTGGTCCGCACCGGTGGCTTTCCAGGCCAGATCATAGCCGGTCGCGGTCTTCTCGACGCCAATCGGCGCGAACGGCGCAAACTGATTGGCGACGACGGCCGCGCCGCCACGCATCAGCTCAGGCCCCGAGCCGGACTGAAGGAAATAGAAGTTGCTTCCAATCTGCGTGAGGCTGGTGGAGCCGGCGGACTCGATCACCGTCGTCGCGGCGGCGCCTGGACTCCCAATCGTACCGTCGCCGTTGAGGTCCTGGTGGAATACGCTCTCGAACGACTTGATCGTGTTGCTGCTGCCGGATTCGACGCTGGTGAGATTGCTGAGGAAGTTGCCGCCAGAGTCAACGCCCCAGATGATGTACTGGTCCGCACCCGCGACCTTCCAGGCCACATCATAACCGGTCGAGGTCTTCTCCGCACCGATCGGCGCGAACGGCGCAAACT
>NZ_JADPJH010000028.1:103338-106068 GCF_023073315.1 Bradyrhizobium sp. 1
CACGCTCCAGATGATGTACTGGTCCGCACCGCTGGCCTTCCAGGCGAGGTCATAACCGGTGGAGGTCTTCTCGACGCCGATCGGCACGAACGGCGCGAACTGACCGGCGACGACGGCCGCACCGCCGCGCATCAGCTCCGGGCCCGCGCCGGATTGGAAGAAGAAATAATTGCTGCCGACCTGGGTCAGGCTCGTCGTGCCCGCGGACTCGATGACGGTCGCATTGGCTACTGGAACCCCGATCGTGCCGTCGCCATTGAAATCCTGATGGAAGATCGTCTCGTACGATTCCATCGTGCTGCTGTTTGCCGACTCGATGCTGGTCAGATTGGCAATGAAGTTGCCGCTGTTGTCGACGTTCCAGACGATGTACTGGTCCGCGCCCGGCACCTTCCAGGCGAGGTCATAGCCGGTCGACGTCTTCTCCACGCCGATCGGCACGAACGGCGCAAACTGTCCGGCAACGACGGGAGCGCCACCGCGCGTCAACTCCGGCCCCACGCCGGACTGGTAGAAGTAGTAGTTGTTCGCGACCTGCGTCAGGCCGGTGGTGCCGGCGGATTCGATCACCGTGGTCACGACACCGATGGTGCCGTCGCCATTGAGATCCTGATGGAACGAGGTCTCGATCGACTCCAGCGCGTAGCTCGCTCCCGAGACGGCGTTGTCGAGCACCGACAGGTAGTTGCCGTTGCTGTCGACGCTCCACACGGTGTACTGGTCGATCCCGGGCGCTTTCCAGACAACGTCGTATCCGCTCCCGACCTGCTCCGCGCCGATCGGCGCGAGCGACCCGTATTGGCCGACGACGACCGAGACACCGTTGTATTTCAGCGACGGCCCCCCACCGCCCGCAGTCGGATTGAGGAAGTAGTAACTTCCCGTTCTCGACAGGCTGGTGACACCGAAGGCCTCGATCGTGGTCGGGGTATTGGCGGTCAGATGAAAACCGAGTGCGTCCAGTTGCTGCAGATCGATCGACGTCAATCCCTGGATCGTGCTGTTGTTGTAAAATTCGTTGAACGGATCGCCTGGCCCTTGCACACCGCTGTTGAGGAAGTCGCTGGGGTCGGAGGTCCGGCCGTAATCCGCGATCTTGGTGTTACCGCCGTCGAGCGAGAAATAGGCCGCGGGCGCCGTGGCTGCTCCATTGAACAGCCACACACCGGGGCTCGTGTAGCGGTAAAAGTCGAAGATGTCGGGCTGCGAGTTGTATGGGGCGCCGTAAGGCACGCGCCCCCAAGCATGCGTCAATTCGTGGAGGGCGACGCCCACCAGCAGATTCGGATTGATGTCTGTCGAGAACTTGGCGCTGGCATCGTCGGTGGTGGTGTCGTTGGCACCCAGCACGCCCCAAAGCTTCAGCTGTGCGTTCCAGACCGCAACCTGTGACTGGCCCTGGATGGTTGCGGTATTGGGCAAGCTGTTGAACGTGGTGTCGCCTTGACTGGCGTTGTTGATCAACTCCGATCGCGTCCACGCATAGGATTCGTAATATCCTTGATCGGGACCGGCCGCCGCGCCACCACCGGTGCCGCTGTAGTCGATCTTGATGTTGACGGTAATTTGGTCGGTAATGTTGGCAGCGAGGATCGCAGCAGCCTGCTGCAGGCCGTTCTTGAAGCTCGGCGGCGCGGCCTGCGCCGCAGCATCCAGAACGAGGTTGATCTTGATGCCGCCCGAGGTAGCCGAGATCACGGCACCTGGCGTGGAGGCGTCGGTATCGCTGCTGGAGCCAGTCGGAATATAGCTGCCAGAGATCTTGTTATCGAGGACGCTATAAATGAGATCGTCGTCCGAAGACACAGCCATCGTTCCCGCCTTTGATCCTAAAAACGAGTTCTGGGAAATGCTTGCAAAATCAGTCGCGCAGCCGGAGCAGCGTTTCGTCGTGGCCGATTGGCGATGACATCACTTGACGGCCCTGTTCGTTTGACTCTGCACATGAGCAGACTGGCGTACCGTCCGGAGTTCCTCACCCGCCCTGGCCTGATCCCGCCACGCACGAGATGAGGACCTCCGGGCCCTTTTACCGGATGAAGAAGTCGTGCGCGAGCAGTTCGGCGAGCTGTGCACCGATCGTGCTGGTATCGTGCTGAAGTGCGAACGTGTTGCCGGGATCGGCGGCTGACGCCACCGGACTTGCCGCCGATGGACTGATCACGCCGTCGCCATTCAGGTCCTGCTGGAAGATCGACTCGTAGGATTTCAACGTGCTGCTGCTGCCGGATTCGACCCCGGTCAGGTTGGCGACGAAATTGCCGCTGCTGTCGACGTTCCAGATGATGTACTGGTCCGCACCGGTGGCTTTCCAGGCCAGATCATAGCCGGTCGCGGTCTTCTCGACGCCAATCGGCGCGAACGGCGCAAACTGATTGGCGACGACGGCTGCGCCGCCACGCATCAGCTCCGGACCCGAGCCGGACTGAAGGAAATAGAAGTTGCTTCCAGTCTGCGCGAGGCTGGTGGAGCCGGCGGACTCGATCACCGTCGTCGTAGCGCTGCCGGGAATCCCGATCGTGCCGTCGCCGTTGAGGTCTTGGTGGAATACGTTCTCGAAGGACTCGATCGTGACGCTGCTGCCGGACTCGACGCCCGTGAGATTGCTGAGGAAGTTGCCGCCAGAGTCAACGCTCCAGATGATGTACTGGTCCGCGCCAGCGACCTTCCAGGCCATATCATAGCCGGTCGAGGTCTTCTCCGCACCGATCGGCGCGAACGGCGCAAACT
>NZ_JADPJH010000028.1:106328-116284 GCF_023073315.1 Bradyrhizobium sp. 1
TACGCTCCAGATAATGTACTGGTCCGCACCGCTGGCCTTCCAGGCGAGATCATAACCGGTCGAGGTCTTCTCGACGCCGATCGGCACAAACGGCGCGAACTGACCGGCGACGACCGCCGCGCCACCGCGCATCAGCTCCGGGCCCGCGCCGGACTCATAGAAGAAATAGTTGCTCCCCATTTGGGTCAGGCTCGTCGAGCCCGCGGATTCGATGACGTTCGTCGCGCTCGCTGCGGGAACTCCGATGGAGCCGTCGCCGTTGAGATCCTGATGGAAGATCGTCTCGTACGATTCCATCGTGCTGCTGTTTCCCGACTCGATGCTGGTCAGGTTGGCAATGAAGTTGCCGCTGTTGTCGACGTTCCAGACGATGTACTGGTCCGCGCCCGGCACCTTCCAGGCGAGGTCATAGCCGGTCGACGTCTTCTCCACGCCGATCGGCACGAACGGCGCAAACTGTCCGGCAACGACGGGAACGATGTCGCGCTTCAACTCCGGTCCCACGCCGGACTGATAGAAGTAGTAGTTGTTCGCGACCTGCGTGAGACTGGTGGCGCCGGCGGATTCGATTACCGTCGTCACGACACCGATGGTGCCGTCGCCGTTGAGATCCTGATGGAACGAGGTCTCGAGTGATTCCAGAGCATAGCTCGTTCCGGAGACGTAGGACGCGACGTCGAACGCACTCCGGGTGCCGCTGCTGTCGACGTTCCAGACGACGTATTGGTCGTAAGTGACCGACTTCCAAGCGACGTAATATCCGCTCCCGACCTGCTCAGCGCCGAGCGGCACGAGTGCGGACAACGTTCCGACCGAAATCGCAGAGCCACTGGAATCCTTGAGCGTCGGACCCGTGCCGCCCGCGGTCGGATTAAGGTAGTAGTAGCCGTTCAGCTGCACCAAACTGGTCGTGCCGATCGCCTCGACGGTGAGATTCCCGACCTGGGCGATCAGTGTCGTGCTGGAGAGTGTGGTGTCGGCAAACTGGAAATTCTCCACGCCCGTGATGGTATCGGTGCCGTCGGACGAGCCGGAGCGCAGATCCACGAAGGTGAACGTCTGCGTGCTCGAATTGTAGGTGATGCCGTAGTTCGACCGGCTGCCCGAATACACCGCGGTGTCGGTGCCGGCGCCGCCGATGATGGTGTCGTTACCGCCGCCACCGGTGATCGTATCGTTGCCGGAGCCGCCGTTCAGCACGTTGGCGATGGCGTTGCCAAGGATGGTGTCGTTGCCGGAGCCGCCGGCGGCATTGTCGATATAGGAGCGCGCGTCGCCGTTGTAGAGATAGGCGTTGTAGACGTTGCCCGAGGCGTAATGGCCGTCGCCGAGATTGGCCAGCTGCACGGTGGAGAACACCGACGATGCGCCGGGATTGAGATTGATGTTCAGGTTGGTCGTGTAGTTCGACAAATCGTAGGTATCGACGCCGTTGCCGTCCCAAACCGTCTCGTAGATGCGGTTGGCCGAGCCGCCGGCGCCGCCACCGGGCGCAAGCTGCCCGACGCCGTTGATGAACTCCTGCCCCGTCGTCGTGCTCCAGGTGTAGATCGTGTTGCCGCTCTGGGTCGTGTAGTTCGCGCCATATAGCGTCTGGAGCGCGAGGATATCGTTGGCCATATAGGTCTGCGAATATCCGTAGGTTTCATTGGTGTAGCCGGCGGTCGTCGACGCGCCGACATAGCTGCGATAGCTCATGACGGTGTATTCGCTGTCGTCATGCGCGCTCGGCACCGCGACGTTGGCGGGGCCGCCGGTCTCCTGGCTGTGCTTGAGGCCAAGGGCGTGGCCGAGTTCGTGCAGCGCGGTCGTGAAAAAGTAATTGCCGAGCTTGGCCTGCGTGTAATCGTAACGAGTCCCGAACCAGACGTCGCCGCCGGGCGCATAGTTGCCGGGGTAGTAGGCGTAGGAGGTCGGGTTGGCCGCGGGCGACTGCGCGATCATGATGTCGGCGCCGTTGGTGCCCGCATATTGGATGCTGGCGTTGGTGTAGCCGAGGATCAGTCCGATCGCGTAGTTGATCGCCGACTGCATCTGGGTCGGCGCCGAGGCGAAGCCAGAGGTGGTCGGCTCGCCGCTGCCACCGCTATAGGGATTGGCGTAGTCGCTGGAGGAATCGGGGAAGCTGTAGGTGATCGCGCCGGTCCATTTGTAGCCCGACAGCAGGCCGTCGATGTCGGCGTTATTGGTGGCACTAATGGTGACGGACGTGGCCAATGGACTCTCCGCAGCAGCGCTAACGCGCGATTCTGGCAAGCGATTCTAGCTTGAGAGTGATACGTTTGGTTTAATTTGGTATCGGCGTGCCGCCCCCTTCCGTAAGGCCGTGTTAGCCATCCAAGTCGGTATTCATATGGGCCATACGGGTCAGGGCGAGAGGCAGGTTCGCCCAAGGATATGATAAGTGAATAAAATCATGAAATTAGGCCCATTTGCAACCAGTCTGATCGGGGTCCTGGCGGTGCTCGCCGGACCGGACCATCTGCCCTTCGGAGAACAACCTGTCATGGTCGGGAAAGCCAAGGCTGACGACAGCGCCAAGAAATGTGTTAAAGCGGGACGCGCCCCCTCCATGCCAGTGGCCCGCGATCCCTCCGCCGCGGTCGCCGAGGAATATGAGGCCGCCCGCCGCAAGGGAACGCGGGAGGCGTTCGATCTCTTCATTGCGCGCCATGGTGATGACCCGCTCGCCGAGCAGGCGCGCGCCGAGTTGAAGCGCCTGCCGCGCTGATCCCATTGACGCAACGCAGCAAGCCGCGCCAGGCAAAACCACGCTGGGCCAGCCCCAAAGTCAGGCACCGCATTTCGACAGGCGGCATCCGCGCCGGCCGAGACTTGCCGCATGATGTTTCGGCTTTATGGTAGGCCCGCAATCTGTCCCGGAGCCTTTCACGATGCCCTTTCCGCATGCCTCCGAAGCCCTGTCGCGCTTCACCGTGCTCGATCTGACCCGCGTCCGGTCCGGGCCGACCTGCGTGCGGCAGCTCGCGGACTGGGGCGCTACCGTGATCAAGATCGACGCGCTCACCGAGGATTCTGGCGGCGAGCAGCCGGGTGGGCCGCGGCGGGGGTCCGACTTTCAGAATTTGCACCGCAACAAGCGGGCGATGACGCTGAACCTCAAGGACGAGCGCGGGCTCGCCGTGTTCAAGCGCCTCGCCGCCAAGGCCGACGTCGTGGTCGAGAACTTCCGGCCCGACGTCAAGAAAAAGCTGGGCATCGACTATGAGAGCCTCGCCGCGGTCAACCCCGGCATCGTCTATGGCAGCATCTCCGGCTTCGGCCAGGACGGCCCCTACCACAAGCGGCCGGGCTTCGATCAGATCGCGCAGGGCATGGGCGGGCTGATGTCGATCACCGGCGCGCCGGGCGAAGGTCCGATGCGGGTCGGCATCCCCGTTGCCGACCTCACCGCCGGCCTGTTCTGCGCCATGGGCATCCTCACCGCGCTGCTCGAGCGCGAGGTCTCGGACAAGGGCCAGTGGGTACAGACCTCGCTGCTCCAGGCTCAGATCTTCATGCTCGACTTCCAGGCCGCGCGCTGGCTGATGGAGAAGGAGGTCGCCAAGCAGGCCGGCAACAACCATCCGACCAGCATCCCGACCGGCGTGTTCAAAACCTCGGACGGCTACATCAACATCGCCACCACCGGCGGGCGGATCTGGGAACGCTGCGCGCAGGCGATCGGCTCCCCGGAGCTGTACAGCCATCCCGATTATGCGACGGCCCCTGCCCGCTCCAAGAACCGCGACGCGCTCAACGCCAAGATCGAGGAGCGCACGCTGACGAAGTCGACCGAGACCTGGGTCCGCGAGTTCAACGACGCCGGCGTGCCCTGCGGGCCGATCTACGCCATCGACCAGATGTTCGAGGACGCGCAGGTCAAGCATCTCGGCATCGCGCAGGACGTGCCGAACGACGAGGATCGCCACATCCGCCTGGTCGGCCAACCCGTGACGCTGTCGCGCACGCCGAGCAAGATGGTGGCGCGGCCGCCGGAATTCGGCGAGCAGACCGACGAGGTGCTGAAGGAGTTCGGTTTCGGCGCCGACGAGATCGCAGGGCTCAAGGACGCCAAGGTGGTGTGAGGAGGCGATTGCGTCGCGGCAGTGGCCCTCTCAAAATCCCTGTCGTCATACGCATCGTGATTGGTCGCACGGCTTGCGCTGTCGTCTACAGCTTGCGCAAACCGTCGAAGCGTGTGCCGACGTAACGGCCGGCGGCATCGACGACCCGACAAAGTTCTCCGCCGTCATGGTAGAGCAGCACGACCTTGGCTCCCGCCTCGAACTGTCCGGTCGGTGGTTCGCTCGGCGCGCCCTGCGCGGCATAGAAGGGCTGCGATCTCGCCAGCTCGTGGGTGAACTGGTTGGGCGGCGGCGAGATCAGACAGTCCGACGGGATCAGTGACGAATCTGGAAGCACAATCGCTTCCGGTCGCTTCATGCCCTCCATGATCCGCTATCCCTGAATTCGCGAGGAGCCTTCAGGCAGAACCTTGCCAGGCAGAGCCCTGCCTGGCAAAGCGGTGGCCTTGTACCAAGGCTTCAACTACCAAGGCTTTCCTCGGGCAACGTAATCGGAATCCGCCGGAGCACGATGCCTCTTGCCTTTTCAGCATGCGCGGCAACGAGCCCCGCCTCAGCCATATGGAGATGATCAGGCAGCTGATACGCCTGGGCAACGTCCATGTTCACCTGATAGCCGAGATCCTGCAAGCTGGCGATCGTCACACGGCTCATCGGATTGCCGCCCTCATTGACGAAGCCGGTCATCAGCTCTGCGCCGAACACGGTGTCGCGCCAATGCGAGTCCACCGTCCCCTCACCGCCCGTGTTTTCGACGGGAACAGGCAGCGGCGACTTGGAATTGCGGAGCTTGCCGTATTCGTGCATGGCGTGGGGGCCGTTGAATGTCGGATTGCTCGTGTGAGCCCCCTTCAACAATTTCTTGTTCGTCCAGATCGTCCCGATGCCGATCACATGTCCCATCTCGTGCGTGATGACGTCGTTCAGGGTGCCGTCCGCTTCCATCGCCGCGAGATCGGCCGTATCGAACTGCATGTCGCCTGTCGCCGGCAGGAACGCAGCGGCTCCGGCATTCTTCGGGCGCAAGCGGTTCGGCCCCGCCTGGCCGAGAACATTCCCGGGGCCGTCGATCTCGGTGCCCTGCGCGGTGATACGCAGATTGTTGATCCTCTCGCCGCCGACCATGACGTCAGGCAGATCGCCGACGATGGCGTGTGTCCACCGGTTCGCAGCAAGCTTGAAGGCGGCCTTCTGCTTAGGCGTCAGCCCGCCCAGGAACTGAATTTCGATCGTGTAGCCTCCGGCAGCCACAGCAGCGGCCGCGTGTGAAATCTCCTCGCCCTTCCGGGCACGATAATGCTCAACGGTCATGACGTTCTCCAAAAAAATCAGATCAATAAACTTCTATCTACGCTTGTACTCTGATCCCGATCAACGTCGCTGACAAGCGAGGGAAAGTGTCACCGGCTCTGACTTTTCACGATAAAATAACGGAAAGCCCGGCGTCACCGCCGCGCTTTCAACTCGCAGACGTTCTGCGCGATGCCGCCGCTCAAGTGCCGTTGAAACGGTAGTTCACGCCCAAGCGCAGGATGTTGTCGGTGATGTGCGACCGATAGCCGACGACCAAAGGTGCGCCGCTGAGGGCGATCACGGGCGTCGCGAGCGAGCCCGAGGCGGTGCCGAGATCGACATAGAGATATTCGAGCTTTGCGCTCCAATTGTCGGCGAAGGCGCCTTCGATGCCGGCTCCTGCGCTCCAGCCGACCTTGACCGTGCTGCTGTTGAAGCTCGCAGCGACAGGCGTGAACGCTAAGTTGTCGCCGGAGCCCGGGGAGCCGCTGACATTGATCGCGCTCACACTGCCCGACGTGGAGACACGGCCATAGGCGAGACCGCCGGTGCCGTAGAACAGCACGCGCGGCGTCACGGCGAGGCCGAGCCGGCCGCGCACGGTGCCGAACCAATCGAGCTTCTGGGTGAGATTGAAGGCGACGGGCAGCGCGGGATCGAACGTGTTGTCGCCGCGATGGCCCGGCGTGCAGACGCCGTCCTGCAAGCCTGCCGGCGCGCCGGCGCACAGCGCATCGAAGCTGCCCTTCTGACCGCTGCCCTGGAAATCGGCCTCGAAGCCGACCACGAACATATCGCGCTGCCAATTGTAGCCGATCTGTCCGCCGCCGGTGACGCCGTTGAGATCGAATTTGCCGGCGCTCGAGCTGAGCAGCGCACCGCCTCCGCTGTCGACGAAATCCGCGCTGGTCGCCGAGCGGCCCCAGCCGTAACCGATATTGAGCCCGGCGTAGAAGCCGCTCCAATTGTAGGTGGGGTCTACGGCCGCTTGCGGTGCCTTGGTGTAGACATGCGGCACCGCCAGATCAGCGGCGAAAGCACGCGGTGCGAGCAGCATTCCGATCGCAGCCGCAACCAGCAAAGTTCGTGTCATCAATCTTCCCTCGATAAACGGCGTTACACCTGCTCGCGAGACGCGCAGGCGATTCAGTGCCGCGACACTAGGGAAGAGTTTTTCGTTACGCGTCCTGCATTCGAAGGTCAGTCGATCGGAGGATGGCGCGTGATGCGACGGCGGTTCTCTGCCGATGAAAGGTCAGGCGGAAACGACAAAGCCCGGCGCGAGGCCGGGCTTTGCTTCTTGTTGATGCTTTGTTGATCTCAGTACTTCGCGACCACCGGGCCGCCGAACTGGTAGTTGATGCCCGCACGCAGGATGTGGTCGGTGAAGCGCGACGAGACGTTGGCGGCGATCGCGGAGGCCGGCGCGAGCGTGAACGGACCGGACGAGAAGCGGCCGAGATCCATGTAGAGATATTCGAGCTTGGCGCTCCAGTTCTGGGTGATCTTGCCTTCGACACCCGCGCCAGCGGTCCAGCCGACGCGTGTGTCCGAGGTCGAGCCGACCGAGCCGATCGCGACACCGGCGGGCGTGAAGCCGGTCATGGTGCCGGTGGTCTTGATCTCGCCGAAGGCCACGCCGCCGGTGCCGTAGAACAGCACCTTCGGGGTCGCCAGGATGCCGACGCGGCCGCGGACGGTGCCGAACCATTGCAGCTTCTGGTCGATCGTCAGCGTGGTGCCGGCACCGGCGCCGGCCGGAAGGAAGGTCAGGCCGGGAAGACAAGGTCCGCCGGCAGGTGCGACGCCGCCGCAATTATAAACGGCGCGGCCCTTCTCGTCCGACCACTGAATGTCACCCTCGACGCCGAACACCCAATTGGCGCTCTGCCAGTTGTAGCCGGCCTGGCCGCCGGCGATGCCGCCGTTCATGTCGAACGAGGCGTTGGTGACGGAGCCGGCCGGAGGCGCGATCACCGCACCGGTCGCCGTGTTGTTGTAGGTGACGTCGGTGCGCGAGCGGCCCCAGCTATAGCCGCCATTGCCGCCGACATAAAAGCCGGTCCAGCTCCAGACCGGATCGACCATGACTGGTGCCTTGACGTAGGGCCGAGCCGCGAGATCAGCAGCCATTGCGCCCGTTGCGAACAGCGACATCGCCGCTGCCATTCCAATCACGATCCGCTTCATGGAAATTTCCCCCTCCGCACAATTTTGTGATGAAAATATACGCTCGGGGGGCGCCCAAGGGCTGTGCCGCGTCAGCAACATCCGGAAACAATCGAGCTGGGGTGGGTGTCCGGAGCAGAACACCACCGCCTCGCTATACGATTGATATCAAAAAGATATTATCCGCGGCCCTAACGCGATGTCGTCCCGGTCCGCTGCGTCAAACCGACACGGGCGAGCAAACCATCGATCACCGGCCAGAACAGCAGCACGATCGCCAGTGTCGTAATCGAGCCGACCAGGCCGTTCGACCAGAACACCTTGAGGTCGCCGCCGGAGCCGATCATCGACAGGCGGAAGGCGTCCTCGGCGCGGTTGCCGAGCACGAGTGCCAAAGTGAACGGCGCCAGCGGAATGCCGATCTTCTTGAAGACGTAGCCGACGACGCCGAAGCCGAGCATCAGCCAGATGTCGAACATCGCGTTCTGGATCGCATAGGCGCCGATCGCGCAGGATACCACGATCATCGGCGCCACCGCGGCGAAGGGCACGCGCAGGATCGAGGCGAAGATCGGCACCGTCGTCAGCACCAGCACGAGGCCGACCACATTGCCGAGATACATCGAGGCGATCAGGCCCCAGACGAAATCCTTGTGCTCGACGAACAGCAGCGGGCCCGGATTGAGTCCCCACACCATCAGGCCCCCGAGCAGGATCGCGGCCGTGCCCGAACCGGGGATGCCGAGCGCCAGCATCGGCAGCAGCGCCGCTGTGCCGGAGGCATGCGCCGCCGTCTCCGGCGCGAACACGCCCTCGATGCGGCCCTTGCCAAAACTCTCGGGATCCTTGGAGAAACGCTTGGCCAGATTGTAGCCCATGAAGGACGCCGCGATCGCGCCGCCCGGGGTGATGCCGAGCCAGCAGCCGATGAAGGAGGAGCGCAGCAGCGTCGCCCAGTATTTCGGCAGGTCCTTCCAGACGCCGAGCACAACGCGGAGCGAAATGCTCGCGGCATGCCCACGCAGCGCCAGCCGTTCCTCCATCGTCAGCAGGATCTCGCTGATGCCGAACAGGCCGATGACGGCGACGAGGAAATTGATGCCGCGCAAGAGTTCGGACGAGCCGAACGTCATGCGCAGATTACCCGACACCGTGTCCATGCCGATACCGGCGAGCAGCAGCCCGAGCGACATCGAGATAACAGTCTTGTGCTTGGCCTCGCGCCCGAGGCCGACAAAGGAGCAGAAGGTCAGGAGATACACCGCGAAGAACTCGGGCGGGCCGAACTTCAGCGCAAAGGACGAGATCATCGGCGCGAGGAAGGTGATCAAGAGCACTGCGACCAGCGAACCGATGAAGGAGGACGTGAACGCGGCGGTCAAGGCCTCCGCCGCCCTGCCCTGCTGCGCCATCGGGTAGCCATCGAAGGTGGTCGCGACCGACCAAGCCTCGCCTGGAATGTTGAACAGGATCGAAGTGATCGCGCCGCCGAACAGCGCCCCCCAGTAGATGCAGGACAGCATCACGATCGCCGAGGTCGGATCCATCGTGAAGGTCAGCGGCAGCAGGATCGCGACGCCGTTGGGGCCGCCGAGCCCGGGCAGCACGCCGACGAAGATGCCGAGCACGAGCCCAACCATCATCAGCGCAAGCGTCTTCCACGTCAGCAGGACGGCGAAGCCGTGAAGCAAGAGACCGAGAGCTTCCATCGCGGGTCCGCCTAGTGGCCGAAGGCCGCTTCGAGCGGCCCTTTCGGCATGATGACGTCGAAGGCGATGTCGAAAGTGACGAACATGATCGCCGTGAACAGGAAGGCGGTAAGCAGCGACTTCCACAGCGCGATCTTGCCGACGAGGCGCATGAAGCTGGCGATCAGCAGGAAGCTCGCGACATAGAGACCGAGGAACTGCGTCGCCACGCAGAACAGCAGCGTCGGCACGAACACCGCCATCACGCGGCGCGCCTGCGCCCGCGTGACAAAGGTCTCAGCCGCCTTGCGGTGCGCGACCAGCGCCACGATCAGTCCGTAGAGGCTGCCGCCCCCGAGGATGACGGAGAGGTAGAACGGGAAATAGCCGGGCTCGGGCCCGGTTGCATCCCAGGAGGCGCCGGTGCGCCAATTGTCGTAGCCGAGCGTTGCCGCCAGCGCGAGCAGGAGCAGACAGACGGCAATCTCGATCGTGCCGGAGGAAGCGACGGAGGGCGAGTCGTCTTCGGGCGCGGTCGGATCGTCGACGACGATTTCAAGATCGGTTTGGGACATGCTCTCACAACAAACGCTGCTGCTGATCCCCTCGCCCCGCTTGCGGGAGAGGGTTAGGGTGAGGGGGAGTCTCGGCGGGGACGGTGAAAGTTGGACTCGTGGAGAGTCCCCCCTCACCCGGATTGCATCTTCGATGCAATCCG
>NZ_JADPJH010000028.1:116341-131559 GCF_023073315.1 Bradyrhizobium sp. 1
AGTGAAGGAAGACGCTACTTCGCGACGAATCCGGCTTCCGTCATGAGCGACTTGTTGGTGGCATCGTCCTCCTCGAGGAATTGCACCATGTCCTTGCCGGTGAGGAAGATCGGCTTCAATGCCTGTTTCTCCATGTAGTCCTTGTATTCCGTGGTCTGCGTCACCTTGTGGAACAGCTCGACATAGAACGCCTGCTGCTCCGGCGTGACCTTGCCGGGCAGGAACATCGCGCGCAGCATCAAGTACTGGACGTCGACGCCCTCCTCCTTGCAGGTCGGGATGTCGGCCCAGGATTGCGTGTCCGTCACCTTGCTGGTGTAGGAGATGCGCTCCTTGTCGAACACGCAGAGCGGACGCACCTGGCCGGCGCGCCAGACTTCGAGATTTTCGCTAGGGTTGTTGACGTTGGATTCGGTGTGGTTGCCGACGAGCTGGGTCGCGGCCTCGCCGCCCGACTTATAGGGCAGATAGGAGAACTTTGCGCCGGTCTTCTGCTCGAGGAACACGGTCAGCACGTGGTCTTCGCGCTTGGAGCCGGTGCCGCCCATCTTGAACGGCGAGCCCGACGCCTTCGCGGCCTCGACGAACTCCTTCACCGTCTTCGGACCCGCGCTGTTGTCCCACAGCACGAACTGGTCGAGCGCGATCACCGAGACCGGGGTGAGCTCACGCCAGTTGAACGGGATCTTCGCCGACAACGGCAGCATGTAGATCAGCGAATAGGCGATCAGCACCTTGTTCGGGTCGCCTTCGCTGGACTTCATGTACATCAGCGCTTCCGCGCCCGACGCGCCGCTCTTGAGCGAGACGACGATCGGCTGCTTCATCAGATTGTTCTTCTGGATCGCGGCCTGCATCATCCGCGCCATCTGGTCGGAGGCGCCGCCCGCACCCGCCGCCACCACGATCTCGACGGGTTTTGTCGGCTCCCAGCCGGCAAAGGCCGGCGTGCCGCAAAGCGCGGCTGCCAGCGTCATTGCGGCCTTCATTCCATGTCTCACGCGCATCTTCCCTATGTTCTTGTTTGGATTGGCAATTCGCGATGTCGAGCGGACTGCATTGTGCGGGCGATCGCCGGTCAGTTCAAGCCGGCCCGGCGCCGCACCGCTTATGACTTTGGAATAAGATCGATTGCAAGCACGGCCGCCCCGCAAAAAAGCGCGGGCCCCTTGCGGAGCCCGCGCCACTCGCAAGCAGGTGCCCGTCGCCTTACACGAGCAGGATGTCGTGCGGGTTGATCAGCGCACCGGCCTGGACGACCACGATCGCGACCGCCGAGCCTTGCGTGCCATCCGCGCTGAAATAGAGCGTCTGGTTGCCCGTATCGAAGTGGAATTCGGCTCCGCCGGAGAAATTATTGTCGGCCGAGGTCTCGAATGTCGACGTCACGTCCATTCCGCTCGTCAGGCCACCGCCAAAACTGCTTGCCGAGATGGCAATGCGGTCGTGTTCGGTGGTGTTGTTGAAGTCCGTGATCTGGCCCGGGGCGGTCGGCGGCTGAAGGAATGCGAACACATCGTTGCCGCTGCCGCCGGTCATGACATGGCCGGAAGCGGTCCCGATCAGGACGTCGTTGCCGCCACCGCCGTTCAGAGCCTCGGTCCCATTGGTGGCGACGATGACGTCGTCGCCGCTGGTCCCGGTCAGTACAGAGGCGCTGACGGCGTTGTTGATGACGGTCGCGGTCGCGGTATTGGACGAATTCGTCATCCCGTCGGAAGCCGTGTAGTTGAACGAGCCGCCGGCCGTTGCGTCGTCGGTGAAGAACGCAAAACCGAAAGCTGCGCCGGCGCTGCCGCCGGAGCTCGACGTGACGGCCCCGAGCGAGTGGCCGTCCGTGGTGTCGGGATCGGTGTCGTTCAGTGCCAAGGCCCAGGCGGCAATGGCAACCGAGCCGCCGGCTCCCGCATCCGTCACCACGGTCTCGCTCACCGCGGTCGGCGCATCGTTGGTGCCGTTGAGGGTAACGGTGACATCCTGAAGGACGGTGCCGCCGTGGCCATCGTCGATCGTAACGAAATAATCCTGGGCCAAGGTCTGGCCCTGCGCCAGGAACTGGATATCGGCATTGTTCACCGTGAAGTGCCAGCCCACCGAGCCGGTGCCGCCGGACTCGCTGACCGGATCGAGCGAGAACGCGCCGACGTAGCCGCTGCCCGCCGCCGCGAAGCTTGCGGTATGGATGTCGCCGGTCTCTGCGTCAGAGAACGCGATCGACCCCGCGGTGGCCTCGGTCGCAGGCCCCGTCGCCGGGCTGACATTCACGGAATCGAGGATCATGCCGTCGGTGTCGTCGGCATAGGCGAATTGCAACGTCGTGGTCGACAGCAGGGAATCACCGGGAACCTCGAACGCATAGTGGTTGACGCCGGGTGCGACGTTCCCCAGCGACAGCAGAGTCACACCGTCCCAGGTCACCGAGAACGGCGTATTGACGCCCTCGGGATCGCCGATGATGTCGAAGCTGATGAAATAGTGCTGGCCCGGCGTGGTCGAAATCTGCTGGGACAGCGTCTCGACGCTGCTGGTCGGCGCAAGCTGGGCCGAGTAGTGGCCGAAGCCGCCGCCGAGCTCGTATTGCACGGCATGAATGTGCGAGCCGCTGACGCTCCAGCCCGTGAGGTCGCCGGTTTCGAAATCGCCATTGACGATGACGGCGGTACCGGCGTCCTCGGTGACCGATCCGCTGGCACTGGCGGCGGTGATGGCAGGAAAATCGTTGACGCCGGCGACGTTGATGGTCAGCGTCGTGGTCGCCTGGTTGCCCTGGCCGTCATCGACCGTGAAGTTGAAGACGTCGCTGACATGATCGCCCGCCTGGAGCGGATCGACCGACGGGTTGGCGAAGTAGGCGTAATTGCCATCCGCCGTCAGCAACAGCGAGCCGTAGGTCCCCGCGACCTGCGTGCCGACATTGGCGGCGCTGCCGTTCACCTCGACGATGCTGCGCGGTGTCGACAGGTCGACGGGATGGCTGACATCGGCGATCGCGCCATTGGCGATCAGCGCGCCGGTATCGCTGAACACGGTGTCGGACGCATCCACCGTAACAGGCGTGACCAGCAGCGGATCCGACGCGCCGTTGATAGTCACCGTCACAGTCTGGGTCGACGACGTCGTCCCATCGGCGACGATGACGTCATATTGGACGGTCAGCGTCTCGCCCGGGCTGAGGAAGTCGAGGTCGCCGTCCTTGATGGCGAAGCTCCAGTCGATGCTGCCGACGCCTGTTCCGTTCGAATCGTGCAAGGCGGTGGTGAGCGCATTCTGGAGGTCAGTCAGCGTCTCCGACGGCACGAAGCTCGGATTGGCCGACCACACCGCCGAATCCAGCACCACGCTGACGGAGTGAACGTCCGACAGATCGACGTCGTTGAAGCTCAGCGTTCCCGTCGGCACCGGGCTCGTCGTATCGATCGCGCTCGAGGCGGTGACGCCCGGCTGCTCGGACAGCGAAGCGGATCCCGGTCCGCTCGTGATGACAGGCGCATCGTTGGCGCCGGTGATGACGACTGAGACGGTCTGCGTCGAGCTGGTTGAGCCATCGGCGATCTTGATGTTGTAGTTCACCGTCAGTGTTTCGTTGGCCGCAAGATAATCGAGGTCCTTGTCCGGAATCGCAAAATTCCAGTCGATGCTGCCGGTACCGGTGCCCGTCGAATCATGCAACGCGGTGGTCAGCGCCGCCGCGAGATCGGCCTGCGTCGCCGCCGGCGGTGTCGGCCCGGAGCTCGAATCCAGCGTGACCGTCACCGTATGGGTGTCGTTGGTGTCCTGGTCGGTGAAAGCGAGCGTGCCGGCGGGTATCGTCGGCGTCGTGTCGGGCGCTGACGAGCCCGTGGTGGCGTCCTGCTCGACCACCGTGGAGGATTCAGCCCCGCTCGTGATCACGACCGGGTGGTTGACGCCGAGGATGGTGATGGTGACGTCCTGGGTGGTGGAGCCGCCGTGACCGTCGTCGACCGCGACGTGATAGACGAGCTTGAGCGTCTCGCCGCCATTGAGGAAATTCGCCGAGGAATTGGGGAACGCGAAATTCCAGTCGACCTCGCCGATCACATGGCCGGTCGAATCCTGGAGCGCGGTGCCGAACGCGGCCAGCAATTGCGCGTTGGTCAGCGGTATCGCGCCGCCGCCCGAACGGGTCGCGGTCACCGTCGTCGAGACGGTATGCGCATCAGCGAGATCGATGTCGGCGAAGAGCAGGCTGTCATGCGCGGTGAGATTGCCGGTCGGGCTGACATTGTGATCCTCGACGAGCGCGGCCGATTCCGGGCACGACAAGTATACCGGTTTGTCGTTGGTGCCGACCACGGTCACCTTGACCGTCTGCGTCGAGATCCCGCCCGCGTGATCGTCGAGCTGCACGGTGTAGGTGATGTCGAGATGCTGGCCCGCCGAAAGATAGTCGAAGGCGAGATCGGGCGCGGAGAAGGTGGTGTTGATGGTGCCGGTCGCGGACCCGGACGTCTTGACGACATTGTCGACGTGGTAGAACGCCATCAGTTCGGCGTCGCCGAGCGAACCCGGCAGCAGACCTGCGGTGGCGCCGGAGGCGGAGACGCCGATCACGGTCGCGGTGTGCCCGGTATTGGCGAGGTCGTCGTCGGTGAAGTTGAGCGCGACATGAACCGTGTCGGGCGAGAGCGACAGCGTCTGGTTGGTCTGCTCGGTGACGGTCGCCACCGTCGCCATGTTGATGACAGGCTTGTCGTCGGTGCCGGTGACCGTGATATTGACGGTCTGGATCGCGAAGCCGCCGTGATTGTCGGAGACCTTGACGTCATAGGTCAGTGTCAGCGTCTGGTTCTTGGCGAGAAAATCGAAATCCTGGTCCTGGTCGCTAAAACTCCATTTGAGCTGGCCGGTGCCGTTTGAATCGCTGAGGATCTGCGACTGCATCGCGGCCTGGAAATGCGCAAGCGAGGCCGCCGGGACAACCGTTCCGCCAGAAACCACCGCGGAATGCAGCGTCGCGGTCGTCGTATGGGTGTCTGTCTTGTCGCTGTCCTTGAAGCTCATCGTTCCCGACAACGTGTGCAGCGACGTTGAATCGTTGAGGTTGGCGAATTCGGTGAAGCTGCCCGTGGCGGAAGACGAGGTGAAAACCGGCGTATGATTGGTCATGGAAAAATCCCTGCCTGCGTTGCCATGAAGGCGCCGCCGCATGGGGCGCGGCGACGTGACTAATCGGTCTGAGAAATCAGACGAGACTCAACGGTCGTGAATCAGAGGCCTTGGCTTAAGGGTCTTGGTTTAGGAGCTTGGGCTTATTCGCGAGGCCGTGCCTGGCGTTGGGATGTCAGCAATGAAATTCTGGCGCGTCTCGCGTCGTCGAAAACTAGTTCGCTATTTCTACAGTTCAATTTCAGTTCAATGACGTCCGGTTGCAGCACGGTCTTACAGAACGCTTCATGCAATTCACGTCACTCAATTCGACTGGAGTTGAAATCACCCGGCCGGTCCACTGTCTCAAAAAAGAGACGGTGGGATGCAACCTCCACGATCTTATGCCCGAGCTCGTCGCGCCGTCAACGTGAACGCGCTGACGCGCACGTGCGCAATCGCGGTTCCAAACGGCGGAACCGGTTGAAACCGTTGTGACAATTGGAGCTGTGCTGAACGGCTGACGAATATCGTCAGCAATTGCCTTGGCTTTTCGCGTCGCGCAACTGGCGCGAAAAGCCTGCGGTGTGGGCCAAGGGCGCGCTACTTGCCCTTCCAGACCGGCGTGCGCTTGTTGAGGAAGGCGTCCATGCCCTCGCGAAAATCTTCGCTCATATAAGCCTTGAGGATCAGGTCCTCGCCTTCTTCGCGCGACAGCGTGCGGCGGATGCGGCGTACCGCCTCCTTGGTCGCCTCCAGCGTGAGCGGCGCGTGGCTCGCGACGAGCTTTGCAGTTTCGTCCGCACGGCGCTGGAGCGTCTCGACGTCGGGCACGATTTCAGTGAGCAGGCCGAGCGACAGCGCTTCCTGCGCCTCGACGAGGCGCGCCTTGAAGATCATATCCTTGGTGTGGGCCGGACCGACCAGCGAGACGACGCGGCTGATGTTCGACATCGACAGGCAGTTGCCGAGCGTGCGCGCGATCGGAAAGCCGATGCGCGTCGTCTCGGTGCCGATGCGAAGATCGCAGCAGGCGGCGATGCCGGCGCCGCCGCCGGTGCAGGCGCCCGCGATCGCTGCGATCACGGGTACGCGGCACTGTTCGAGCGTGCCGAGCACGCGGTCGATGCGGGCCTCATAGTCGAGCGCATCCTGCGCGGTTTTGAACGCACGGAACTGCGAAATGTCGGTGCCCGAGGCAAACGCCTTGTCGCCGGCACCCGTGAGGATCAGCGCCTTGATCGAGCGATCGGCGTTGATCTCCTGGCAGATCTCCGCCATGCGGTCATACATGGCAAAGGTCATGGCGTTGCGCGCCTGGGGGCGGTTGAAGGTGATCCGCGCGATGCCGTCCGTGACGGAGTAGAGCAGGTCTTCGTTAGCAGTCGTCGGTGCGTTCATCGCGCGCTCACTTCACTGTTGTTTGTCTTAAGCCACCTGGGCTTTGGCCATCGGCACCACGTCGCGTCCCTTCAGGACGTCCATGGCTGCCAACACGCCGCCGCTCCGGTGCGGAATCTTTGCAAGATCCAGGCCCATCTCGACGCCGGCGAGCGTACCCATCAGCATCAGATCGTTGAAATGGCCGATATGGCCGATGCGGAACACCTTGCCCTTGACCTTGTTCAGGCCGGTGCCGAGCGACATGTCGAAATTTTCCAGCACCACCTTGCGGAAGGCGTCGGCGTCGTGACCATCAGGCACACGCACGCCGGTTAGCGCCGGCGAATGCGCGGCAGGATCGGCGCATTGGGTCTCGAGACCCCAGACCTTGACCGCGGCACGCGTCGCCGCGCTGTGGCGCTTGTGGCGGGTCCAGACGTTCTCCAGTCCCTCCTCTTCCAGCATCTTGACCGCTTCGCGCAGGCCATAGAGCAGATTGGTCGCGGGCGTGTAGGGGAAGGTGCCGAGCTTGTTGAAGGCGATGACTTCCTGCCAGTCCCAGTAGGAGCGCATGCCCGGATTGGTCTTCGCAACAGCGAGCGCCTTTTCCGAGACGGCGTTGAAGCTGAGGCCCGGCGGCAGCATCAGGCCCTTCTGGGAGCCGGCGACCGAGACGTCGATGCCCCAGGCATCGTGCTCATATTCCATCGAGCCGAGGCCGGAGATGGTGTCGACCATCAACAGCGCCGGATGCTTGACGCGGTCGAGCAGCTTGCGCACGTCGAGCGGCGACGTCACGCAGCCGGTCGAGGTCTCGTTGTGCACGACGCAGACCGCCTTGATCGTGTGCTGCTTGTCCGCCGCGAGCCGCTTCTCCATCTCGGCGAGGTCCGCGCCATGGCGCCAGTCGCTCGGGATGAAGTCCACGTCGAGCTTGAACTTCTCGGCGATGCCGCGCCACAGCACGGCGAACTGGCCGGTCTCGCACATCAGCACCTTGTCGCCGGACGCGAGCACGTTGACCATCGCCGCTTCCCAGGCGCCGGTGCCGGACGACGGGAAGATGATCACGGGCTGTTTGGTGCGGAACACCCGCTGCATGCCGGCGAGGACGGCGAAACCGAGCTCGGCGAACTCCGGACCGCGATGGTCCAGCGTCGGCATGTCCATCGCCCGCAGCACCCGGTCAGGCACGTTGGTCGGTCCTGGAATCTGGAGAAAATGCCTTCCAGTATGCACGGTCATCGGCGTCCTTCCCGGTCTTGCCTTATTTTGATGGCCGCCGAATAGCACCATTTGACCGGCTTGTCCCCTCTCCTTAAGGCGCCTCCCCTGCATAACCGGCGGGCCTCCGTACCCGGGCCGCCCCCTACTCCGCGGCCACCACCTTTCCGGACGGCAGGCGCTCTTCGGCCTCCGTGAACGGGCGCTCCGGATGCATCAGGAAGGCGGAAAGGCCGCCGAGCAACAACAGGCCCATCGACATCAGGAACGGCAGGTACCAGTTGCCGGTCGCATCGATCACGAAGCCGGCAACGAGCGGGGAGACGATCGCGGCAAAGGCCGAGCCGGTGTTCATGAGTCCCGACGCGGTGCCGGAGTATTTCGGGGCGATGTCCATCGGGATCGACCACATCGGGCCGATCACGAGCTCGGCGCAGAAGAAGCCGGCCGACAGGCACAGCGCGACGATCGTGATGTCGTGGACGAACAGGATCGGGAACAGCGACAGCAGTGCCCCCGCAAATCCCGCAACGGTGACGCTGAGCCGCGCCAGGCGGACATTGCCCGTGCGATCGAGAATCTTGTCCGAGAGCATGCCGCCCACGCTGTCGCCGACCACGCCGGCGAAGAAGACGCCGGAGGCGAATAGCGCCGAGTTCTTGATGTCGAGACTGTAGTTGTTCTTGAAGAACAGCGGCAGCCAGTTCAGGTACAGCCACAGGCACCAGCCGTAGCAGAAATAGGTCAGCGTCACCGGCCACATCCGCCCGAGCAGCGGGCCCCACGGCACGCTCGGCCGCTCGCCGGTCGGACGCGGCGGCAGTGCGGCAAGCTCGGCTTTGGTGATGGAGGCGTGCTCCTTCGGCTCGTTGCGGAAGTACCAGACCCAGATCACGCCCCAGACAAGGCTCACGAATCCGAGCACGACGAACGACCCGCGCCAGGTCAGCCAGACGATCAGGAGCGCGACCACCGGCGGCGTCACGGCATTGCCGAGCCGGGCGAAAGAATGCGTGAGGCCTTGCGCAAAGCCGCGGCGGTTGGCCGGCGTCCAATACTGCATCGCGCGCGTTGCGGTCGGGAACGTCGCGCCTTCGCCGAAGCCGAGCGCGAAGCGTGCGGCGAACAGCGCGAAGAGACTGTTGACGAATCCGGTCGAGATGGTCGCCACCGCCCAGATCATGCCGCACCAGAACAGCGTCTTGCGCGGTCCGAAACGATCGCCGACCCAGCCGCCGATCACCTGGAACAAGAGATAGGGATAGGCGAAGGCGGAGAAGACGAAGCCAAGCTGGGTGTTCGAGAGACCGAGCTCCTTCTGGATCTCGCCCGCCGCAGTGCCGATGTTCACCCGGTCGACATAGGTGATGAAATACATCGCGCAGAGCATCGCCAGCACGACATGCGTGGCCTTGAACCGAATCTTCATCTCCACCCCTCCCTGATTGCTTCTTATGATTGTCAGCCCGCGTGTCCCGCGCGTGTTAGGTGCCGACCACCTTCAGATGCGGCGACGCATTGCCCTGCGGCCGCTGCTCCAACAGCTTCATCGCGACATCGACGCCGCCGGAGCGGTGCGGCACACCCGCGACCGACAGGCCCATCTCCACGCCGGTGAGCGCGCCGAGCAACGTCAGCGCATTGCATTCGCCGAGATGGCCGATGCGGAAGACTTTTCCGGCGACCTTCGAGAGCCCGGAGCCGAGCGACATGTTGTAATTATCGAGCACGATCTTGCGGAACGCGTCCGCATCATGCTCCGGCGGCATCAGCACCGCGGTGAGCACCGGCGAGAATTCGGCCGGCTCCTGGCAGAGCACTTCGAGGCCCCAATGATTGACGGCGGCGCGGGTTGCGGCAGCCAGCCGCTGATGGCGCGCGAACACGTTGTCGAGCCCCTCTTCGAGCAGCATCGCGATCGCCTCGCGCAGGCCGTAGAGCAGGTTGGTCGCCGGCGTGTAGGGGAAGAAGCCGTTGGCGTTGGGCTTGAGCATCTCCTCCCAGTCGAAATAAGAGCGCGGCATCTTGTTGGCCTTCGATGCGGCGAGCGCCTTCTGCGAGATCGCGTTGAAGCCGAGGCCGGGCGGCAACATAAAACCCTTCTGCGAGCAGCTGACGCTGACGTCGACCTTCCATTCGTCGTGGCGGTAGTCGACCGAGCCGAGCGAGGAGATGGTGTCGACCATCAAGAGCGCAGGATGGCCGATGCGGTCGATCGCGGCGCGGATCTCGGCGATGCGGCTGGTCGCGCCGGTCGAGGTTTCGTTGTGCACGACCATCACGGCCTTGATCGCGTGCGCCTTGTCGTCAGTGAGCTTTGCTTCGATCAATGCGGGGTCCGCGCCGCGGCGCCAGTCGCCGGGAACGAAATCGACCTCGATACCGAACCGCCCCGCCATCTGCCGCCACAGCGTGGCGAAATGACCGGTCTCGACCATCAGCACCCGGTCACCCGGCGAGAGCGTGTTGACGATCGCGGCCTCCCAGGCCCCGGTCCCCGACGAGGGGAAGATGATGACCGGCCCCTTGGTCTGGAAAATCGCCTGGCTGCCTTCGAGCACGGTTCGGCCCAGCGCGCCGAATTCCGCGCTCCGGTGGTCGATGACAGGCATGTCCATGGCGCGCAGGACGCGCTCGGGGACCGGGCTTGGGCCCGGAATCTGAAGGAAATGGCGTCCCTGATGCATGAAAACCTCCCTGTCGGCGGGTTCTGGCCGGCTTGATCATCCATTTTGCATTCATTTTTTGTCATTTCAATCGAAATTTGGTATTCGATTGTGGACATCGACGCGACCGAACGGGCAAACTATTGTGCTGCAAATGAAATCCACAATTCCCGACAATGGGGTTCCGATCACCCCACCCACCGCCAATGGCGGCGACCGCGAGGCGGCTTCGCTTCACGGCGAGATCCTGCTGCGGCTGCGCGACTACGTGGTCGAAGGCAACATTCCCGACGGCGCGCGCGTTCCCGAGCGGCAGCTTTGCGAGCTGTTCGGCATCTCCCGCACCCCGCTGCGCGAAGCCCTGAAAGTGCTCGCCGCCGAAGGGCTGATCGAACTCCTGCCGAACCGCGGCGCGCGGGTGCGCCAGCTCAGCCAGCGCGACCTGGAAGAACTGTTCGACGTGATGGCGGGACTGGAAAGCCTCGCCGGACGCCTCGCCTGCGAGGCCATTACGGATAAAGAGGTCATCGCGATCGAGCAGCTGCATTACGAGATGTACGGCCACTATCTGCATCGCGACATGCACGGTTATTTCCAGACCAACCAGCGCATCCATGAGAGCATCGTCGCAGCCGCGCGCAACGAGACGCTGAAGACGGCCTACGCTAATTTCGCAGGGAGAATCCGCCGCGTCCGCTACTCCGCCAATTTCGCCCGCAAGCGACAGCGCTGGGCGGAGGCGATGCGCGAGCACGAGGCCATCCTCGACGCACTGCGCCGCCGCGCCGCCAGCGAGCTCAGCGACATCCTGTTCCAGCATTTGCGCAACAAGCGGACGGCCGCGATCGAGCACCTGACCGAGCCCCAAGAGGACGCGCCGGCGGCGCCCTAGCGGGGGCCTGCTTGCTCATTTTGAATTCATAATATAATCGACAAGAAACAGGAATGAATAATCTAGCCGAGCCAAGCTTGGCTGGATCAGTCCGGGACCAGGGATGACAAACGCCTCCTCGCTCGAACGGCGCCTGCGCGCGGAAACGACCGGCGACGTCCTGTTCGATCGCTTCAGCCGCGGCCGCTACGCCACCGACGCCTCGTTCTACCAGATCATGCCATCAGGCGTGGTCGTGCCCAGGACCATGGACGAGGCCTTGCGGGCACTGGCGATCGCCCGCGACGAGGGACTGAAAGTCACCCCGCGCGGCGGCGGCACCTCGCAATGCGGCCAGACCGTCAATGACGGGCTCGTGGTCGATCTCTCAAAACACCTGAACCGGATCCTGTCGCTCGATGTCGAGGGCCGCACCTGCGTGGTCGAGCCCGGCATCGTGCTCGACGATCTCAACCGCCAGCTCAAAAAGCACGGCCTGTGGTTTCCGGTCGACGTCTCCACGGCCTCGCGCGCCACCATCGGTGGCATGGCCGGCAACAATTCCTGCGGCGGCCGCTCGCTTCGCTACGGCACCATGCGCGACAACACGCTGTCGATGGAGGCCTCGCTGGCCGACGGCACACTGGGCCGCTTCGGCGAGGTGTCGCGCGACCTCTCCGGTCTCGATGCGAACGACAGCGCGCGCGCCCTGTTCCGCGACATGCTCGATCTCGGAGCCCGCGAGGCTGACGAAATCACCGCGCGCTTCCCAAAGGTGCAGCGCCGCGTCGGCGGCTACAATCTCGATGCACTGACCCCGCGCAATGCGCGCAACAACATGGCGCACCTTCTGGTCGGCTCCGAAGGCACCCTCGCCTTCACCACCAAGGTCGAGCTGAAGCTCTGGCCCGTGATCCGCAACAAGGCGCTCGGAATCTGCCATTTCGGCAGTTTTTACGAGGCGATGGATGCCGCCCAGCACCTGGTCAAGCTGAAGCCGATCGCGGTCGAGCTGGTCGACCGCACCATGCTCGCGCTCGGCCGCGATATCGCGATGTTCAAGCCGATCATCAACGCCGCGATCAAGGGCGATCCGGACGCCGTGCTGGTGGTCGAGTTCGCGGAGGAAGACCAGGCCGACAATCTCGCACGCCTGAAGCAACTCGGCGAACTGATGGGCGATCTCGGCTTCGGCTGGAATAACGACACGCGCAAATGGGGCGGCGTGGTGGAAATCACCGAGCCGGCGCTTCAAGCCGGCATCGCCGATTTCCGCGCCGCCGGCCTCAACGTCATGATGTCGATGAAGCAGGAGGGCAAGCCGGTCTCCTTCGTCGAGGACTGCGCCGTGCCGCTGCCGCATCTCGCCGACTACACAGCACGGCTAAGCGAGGTATTTGCCAAGCATGGCACCAGCGGCACGATGTATGCCCACGCCTCCGAGGGCTGCCTGCATGTGCGCCCGGTGCTGAATTTGAAGCTGGAAAAGGACGTCAAGGCGATGCGCGCCATCGCGGAAGAAGCCTTCGAGCTGGTGCGCGAATACAAGGGCTCGCATTCCGGCGAGCATGGCGACGGCCTGGTGCGCTCCGAATTCCACGAAACCATGTTCGGCGAGCGTCTCGTCGCGGACTTTAAGGAAGTGAAGCAGCGCTTCGATCCCGATGGCACCCTCAATCCCGGCAAGATCGTCGATGCGCCCAAAATGGACGATCGCTCGCTGTTCCGTTTCAAGCCGGACTATCGCGTTGGCGAACTGAAGACGAAGCTCGACTGGTCCGCCTATCCCGGCGCCGGCGGTGGTTTTCAGGGCGCGGTCGAGATGTGCAACAACAACGGCGCCTGCCGCAAGATCGAGGGGGGCGTGATGTGCCCGTCCTACCGTGCGACGCGCAATGAGAAAGATGTCACCCGCGGCCGGGCCAACACGCTGCGGCTCGCGATCTCCGGCCAGCTCGGCGCGGGCGCGCTGTCGTCCGACGAGATGATGGAAACGCTAAAACTTTGCGTCTCCTGCAAAGCCTGCCGCCATGAATGCCCGACCGGCGTCGACATGGCCAAGATGAAGATCGAGGTGCTGGCCGCGCGCGTAGCGTCTCACGGCCTGACGCTACGCGATCGCCTGGTCGGCTATCTCCCGCGCTATGCAAGCCTCGCGTCGCGCTTTGCGCCGCTGGCGAATTTGCGCAACCACAGCCCGCTGCTGCGAAAAATGTTCGAGCGCTTTGCCGGCATCAGTGCCCGTCGCGCCCTGCCCGCCTTCCGCAGCGACGTGTTCGTGCCGCCCGCCGACAGCGTCGGGCCGGAAACCGGCCGCGAGGTCGTTCTGTTCGCCGACACGTTCAATCGCATCTATGAGCGCGAGAACCTCGAGGCCGCGCTACGCGTGCTTGCGGCTGGCGGCTATCGGGTGCATCTGCCAAACCCTGCGAGCGGCAGCCGCCCGCTCTGTTGCGGTCGCACGTTCCTGTCCGCCGGACTCATCGACGAAGCCAGATCCGAGCTCGACCGTCTCGTAGCCGCTTTCGCCCCCTTTGCCGCGCGCGGCGTGCCGATCGTCGGCCTCGAGCCAAGCTGCCTGCTGACGCTCCGCGACGAGCTCGCGTCGCTGCGCAAGGATAACGATGCCAAGGCCGTCGGCGCGCATGCCCTCACCTTCGAGGAATTTCTGGTGCGCGAGGCGGAAGCCGGCCGGCTGCAACTGCCGCTAGGTGCTGTCGCCGACAAGGCCGTGGTCCACGGCCATTGCCATCAAAAATCGTTCGGCGCCTTCAAGCCGGTCGAGCAGGTGCTGCGCCTCGTGCCTGGCCTCAAGGTCGAGACGATCGAATCGAGCTGCTGCGGCATGGCCGGCGCGTTCGGCTATGGCGCCGACACCTACGATGCCTCGATCGAGATGGCCGAGCTGTCGCTGCTGCCCGCCGTGCGGCGCGCGGACCAGAACACGCTGGTCGTCGCCGACGGCACCTCCTGCCGGCACCAGATCCACGACGGCGCGCAGCGCGAAGCGCTTCATGTCGCGCGCGTGCTGGCGATGAGCCTCGATCGCGCCGGTGCAAATTCCACAACCAACCCCGCTGTAAAGGAAACCAGCCATGGCTGAACTCTCGCTCGACACCGCCCGCAAGATTCTCGACGCCGCCTTTGCGAAGGCCGGCGAACTCAAGCTAAAGCCGCTGGTCGTTACCATCCTGGACCCGCGCGGCGTGCTCAAGATCGCCGCAGCGCAGGACGGTACCAGCCTGATGCGCGCCGACATCGCCCACGGCAAGGCCTATGGCGCGCTCGCCATGGGCATGGGCTCGCGCGCGTTGTACCAGCGCGCGCAGGAGCAGGCCTATTTCATCGACGCCGTGAACACCATTGCCAAGGGCGCGCTGGTGCCCGTCCCCGGCGGCGTGCTGATCATGGACGGCACGACGCTGCTCGGCGCAGTGGGCGTGTCCGGCGACACGTCGGACAATGACGAAGCTTGCGCGGTCGCGGGCATTCAGGCAGCCGGACTGAAGGCCAACGCGGGGTAGCTCGTCGTTCCGGGCTCGCGCCAAGCGGCGGGTCCCGGAATGACGGCAGAAGCACGCGGACAGCCACAAGCCCTTGCGTTGCCCGACGGGCAAAACACGCCATCCCTGGGTCGATACCGGTCGGCAAAAATATTCGCCTTTACGGAATTTCGGAATAGGCGGATATTGCGCGCACTCCGGCCCAAGGAAGAGGGGCGTATCGCGATCGTCACGAACGCGGGCCGGACGGCGGTGGACGTCAGTCACATCGGCGCGAAGGGCTTTCGCAGGGCGGGAAACCGTGAGCGAGGGCGTCGCGCACACGACCGGTGTGATCGGCGTATGGCAAAATCGTGTGGTCCTGGCGCCCGGGGTCTGTGCGCCAAGTGTTGCGGTGATGGGTGTGGTCCAACCGGGCCCGCGCATCAGTCATCCGCAAGGCGACGGGGGCAATAGTGCATCGCT
>NZ_JADPJH010000028.1:131569-223592 GCF_023073315.1 Bradyrhizobium sp. 1
GATGTCCTGGCTACACCTGTATGCCGCTGTGCAGATTTCTCACGATAACGTCGCACAGTGGACCGCGGGTGCCAGCCGGCTCCCGGTCTTCCCTGCGCCCTCTTTCATGGGGGGTGAGGAGACGACGCAAAGCTCGGGCGAAACAAGCCGCGAGAATGCGAAGCTGTGTCTGCTGTATGAGATGTGAAGTTGGTCGACCTAGCCGGGATATCGTGCCCCGGACGCGGCGCAGCGCTCCCCCGGCGATGCGAAGCATCGTCCGGTGCAGCGGTGCGCTGCAGAGCGGGGCCCATCTCGCCGCATTGTACCGTGTCGCCTTCTAGGTCCCGGCTCTGCGCAGCAGCGTTACACGCTGCAGCGCGTCCGGGACACGAGAGCGCAACCCCGTCAGCGTCCCGTCCAGACCGGCTTCCTCTTCTCGCCGAACGCCTTCAGCCCTTCCTTGGCGTCCTCGGTCATCGCGAGCAGCGCGATCTGGCTTTCGGTGTAGGCGATGCTCTCGTCGAACGACATCGAGGCGATGGCGCGCATGGCGTATTTGCCGCGACGGATCGCGGTCGGGGATTTGTCGACGATGCGGCCGATCAGCCAGTCGACTTTTGCGTCGAGCTCGATCGCGGGCACGATATAGTTGAGCAGGCCCGCAGCCTGCGCCGACTTCGCATCGAACGGCTCACCCGTGAGCGCCCATTCATTGACAAGCCGCGGCGGCGCGATGGACCGCAACAGGCTCAGCACCTGCATCGGAAACACGCCGACCTTGACCTCGGGCAGTCCGAAGATGACGTGATCAGCAGCAATCGCCATATCGGTCATGCACAAAAGGCCCATGCCGCCGGCCATGCAGACGCCGCCGACGCGCGCGATCGCAGGCTTGGTCGCGTTCTGCGACAGGCGCAGCAGATCGGCATAGTCGACGTTCGGCCTGGAATGATCCATCGCGAAAGCCGCGCCGGAATTCTGCAGATCGGCGCCGGCGCAGAACGCCTTGTCGCCCGCGCCGGTCAGCACGATGACGCGAACGTCCTTGTCGTCATGTGCGTCGCGATAGCCCTTGGTGATGCCGGCGATGACGTCACCGTTCAGCGCGTTGCGTTTCTCCGGCCGGTTGATGGCGATCCAGAACGCCTGCCCGCGCTTCTCGGTGATGACAGCTGTGGTGTCGGTCATGATGTCGCTTCCTTGCTCCCATTTTGCAGCCATTTGCGGCAGCCCGGGTGCGAGGTGCAAGGGCAATCTGCGGCGCGGCGACGCTTTAGCGCCTCGACACAAATTTGCATGCGATGGCGGCGCGAGCGCTCAGGCCGAGACGGCTTTTTTGATCCAGACCTTGTTGTCGTGGAACGCGGCACCACCGATCGGCGCGACGGCTTCGGCGCCGGTCAGCATGTTGATGCCGCGGCCGCCGATATGGTTCTTGTTGGGATGAACGGACTCCGCGATCAGCACGCCGCGCCGCACGCCCTCGAACAGTGTGGCAATCAGCGTGGTCTCGCCGCGGGTGTTGCCGAGCGTCACGGCGTCGCCGTCGACGATGTCGAGGGAGGCTGCATCCATCGGATGAATCATCACGCTCGCCTTGCCTTCGCGCGCCTGCGAGGACGGCGTCTCGTTGAAGGTGGTGTTGAGGAAGCTGCGCGAAGGACTGGTCGCAAGGCGAAACGGATGGGCCTGATCGGTGTGCTCGATCACCGCCCAATGGTCCGGCAGATCAGGCATCTTGTCGAAATCGCCCATCGTCCGGCCGAATGGCGGATGCGCCCAATCAGCTTTAAAATGGAATTTCTTGTCGGGATGAGCGAAGCCGTCGAGATAATGCGAGGTGCGGAAGTCCGGTTGCAGGTCGCGCCAGAGATCGGCTTCGAGGCCGGCAATGTCGCCGTGTTCGCTGAGCTTCAGCGTCGCGTCGATCAAGGCGCGCGGCGTCATCTCAAAACCCTTGTGCTTCGCCTCAAGCCGCGGCGCGAGCGCCTGCAAGACCTCGTGGTTGGAGCGGCACTCGCCGGGCGGGTCGATCAGCTTCGGCCCGACCGAGATGTGCTGATGGCCGCCGCCGTAATAGAGATCGTCGTGCTCCATGAACATGGTCGCCGGCAGCACGATGTCGGCCATCAGCGCCGTCTCGGTCATGAATTGCTCGTGCACCGCAACGAACAGATCCTCGCGCGCAAAACCCTGACGGACCAGCGCCTGCTCCGGCGCCACCGTCATCGGGTTGGTGTTCTGGATCAGCATCGCCTTGATCGGCCCCTTGCCGAGCAGGGCCTCGGCATCGCCGGTGAGGATGCGACCGATCTGCGACTGGTCGAGTGCTCGCGTGGTCTGGTCGATCGCGTCATGGGCTTCGATGAGGGATTCATTGAAATGCCACAGCGCGTAATTGTTGAAGAAAGCGCCGCCGCCTTCATATTGCCAGGCACCTGTTACCGCGGGAATGCAGTTCGCAGCATGCATCTGCGTCGCGCCGTTGCGCGAACGCGTAAAACCGTACCCGAGGCGGAAGAAGGTCCGCTTGGTTTCGCCGACCGCCTTGGCGAAAGCCTCGATCTCCGCGACCGGAACGCCAGAGATCGCCGACGCCCATTCCGGCGTGCGTGTCTTCAGATGCGCCTCGAGCTCGGCGGGGCAATCGGTGTACTTGTCCATGTAGGCTCGGTCGGCATAGCCGTCGCGGAACAGGACATGCATCACGCCGCAGGCGAACGCGCCGTCGGTGCCGGGCCGCAGCAGGATCTTGATGTCGGCCTGCTTCATGGTGTCGTTGTCGTAGATATCGACCGCCGCGATCTTGGCGCCGCGCTCCTTGCGCGCACGGGCGGCGTGCGTCATCACGTTGACCTGAGTATTGACTGGATTGGTGCCCCAGATCACCACGAGGTCGGAAAGCGCCATCTCGCGCGGATCGACGCCCGCGATCTTGCCGGTGCCGATCGCAAAGCCGATCCGCCCGACATTGGCGCAGATGGTCTGATAGAAGCGCGAATATTTCTTCACATGCGTGAGGCGGTTGAGGCCGTCGCGCATCACCAGCCCCATCGTGCCGGCGTAGTAGTAGGGCCAGATCGATTCCGCGCCGAACTCGCGCTCGGCCTGATTGAAGCGGTGCCCGATCTCGTCGAGCGCCTCGTCCCAGGAAATGCGCGCAAACTGTCCGGAGCCCTTCGCGCCCGTGCGGCGCATCGGATACATCAGCCGTTCAGGGTGATGAATGCGCTCGGCGTAGCGGGCGACCTTGGCGCAAACGACGCCCGCCGTGTAGGTCTGCTTTTTCGAACCGCGGACGCGGCCGATGCTGCGTCCCTCGACCACCTCGATATCGAGGGCGCAGGCCGAGGGGCAATCGTGCGGACAGGTCGAATGGCGGATTTCGATCTTGGCGTGCTGGTTCATGGCCAAATTCGTAACACCAAAATACCTGTCAGCCGAGGGCATTTATCCGGCAATGCCCATGCGATTTGCTCAAACCACATGCGCTGCCGGTTCCTGCCGCGACCGCGAAATGCCGCGCGGCCACACCGAAAACCACCCGATATTCCCGGCATGATCGACTTTGTAAGGCGTCGACAGTCCGCATCCCCCACCGCTACAGTGCCGGCCAACAAAAACGAGTTCAGGGAGGTGGGCGTGACGGCTCGACAATTCATGCTGGTGCTGGCCGCCGGCCTGCTCGCGACATTCTCCGCGGCCCCCTCTTTCGCACAGGATTATCCTAACCACGCGGTCCGGATCGTCGTTCCTTTCGGGGCCGGCGGGCCCGCCGATGTCGCGGCCCGGCTGATCGGCAGCGCGCTCCAGGAGAGCTTTGGCCAGCCCTTCGTGATCGAGAACCGCACCGGCGCGGGCGGCGTCATCGGCACGGTCGAGGCGGCGAAGTCGCCGGCCGACGGCTACACGCTGCTGATGATGTCCAACACCCAGACGGCGAACGAATCGCTGCTGACGCCGGACAAGCGCAAATACGAGCTGATGCGCGACCTCGCGCCGATCGCGCCAGTGAACTCTTCCGATCTCGTCATCGTGGTGAACCCGCAGGTTGAGGCCAAGACGCTTCAGGAGTTCATCGCACTCGCCAAGGCGCAACCGGGCAAGCTGAACTACGCCTCCTCAGGTCAGGGCACGCCCTATCACATGGCCGGCGAGCTGTTCAAAGCGATGGCCGGCATCGACATCGTCCACGTGCCCTACCGCAACAGCGGCGAGGCGCGCAGCGGCGTGATCGGCGGACAGGTGCAGATGATGATCGACGCGGTGCCGGCGATGGCGCCGAATATCGGCGAGAATCAGGTCCGTGCGCTTGCGACCACCGGCAAGCAGCGCTCCGCGGTGTTGCCGAATGTGCCGACCGCCGGCGAGGCCGGTGTAGCCGGCTATGAAGCAACGATCTGGCTTGGCCTGATGGCCCCCGCCGGCACGCCAAAATCTGTCATCGACAAGCTCAATGCCGCCGTGAACGCAATGGTGAAGCGACCTGACATCGTCAAGCTCTGGACTGAGCAGGGTGCCGTGCCCATGTCCATGACGCCGGAGGAATTCGAAAAATTCCTGCGCGGCGACATCGAGAAATGGGCAGATGTCGTCAAGAAATTCGACAAATCGTGAAGCGGTAGATCGAGAATGCCCGTCATCGAATTCCAACTCAACGGCGCGGCAATGGCGGTGGATGCAGATCCCGATCAAACGCTGCTCGATGTGCTGCGCGGCCGGCTCGGCATCACCGGTGCGCATTTCGGTTGCGGAGCCGGTGAATGCGGCGCCTGTCATGTCATGGTCGATGGCCGCGCGATGGCGTCCTGTGACATGCCGATGTGGTCGGTCGCAGACAAGGACGTCGTCACGGTCGAAGGCCTCGGCACAATGGACGCACCGCATCCTTTGCAACGGGCCTTCATCTCGGAGCAGGCGATGCAATGCGGCTATTGCGTCTCGGGGATCCTGATCAGCGCCGCGGCGCTCCTGAAGCGCAATCCGTGGCCGACGGAAGCTGAGGTCAGAACGGCGCTCGATCGCAATCTGTGCCGCTGCGGATCGCATAACCGCATGGTCCGCGCGGTCCTGCGCGCGGCCTCGGAGATGGTTCCCCCATGATGTCCCCTGCCCCGAAACCGCCGGTCAGCCTGGCCGCCAATCCAAGACTGTCGTCCTGGGTGAAGTTCACCGAAGGCCGCGTGGCGATCTCGCCCGGCAAGGTCGAGATCGGCCAGGGTATCGTCACGGCGCTGGCGCAGATCGCAGCGGACGAGCTCGATGTGGATATCACCAGGATCGAGATGATCCGCGCCTCGACGGCAACCAGCCCGAACGAGGGCGTCACCTCGGGCAGCCTCTCGATCCAGCAATCCGGCCGCGCGCTCCGCCACGCCTGCGCCGAAGTGCGCCAGCGTTTCCTCGCGGCTGCATCGGAACGTCTCGGTGTCGATGCCTCGCTGCTCGATATCGATGACGGGACAATCTCCGGTCCGGGCAATGTCAGGACCAGCTATTGGGAGCTCGCCGGTGACGTTTCGCTCGACCATGATGCCACGGCGGGCGCGGCGGCGAAAAGTGCCGCCCAGCGCACCGTCGCCGGGCACTCCGTCCAGCGCATCGACATTCCCGACAAGGTGTTCGCGCGGGCGCGCTTCATCCATGATCAGGCGCTACCGGGCCTGCTGCACGGACGCGTGCTGCGGCCGGACATCTCCGGCGCCAAGCTGATCTCGCTCGACGAGACGGCCGTGAACTCCCTTCCCGGCCTCGTAGCAATCGTCCGTGACGGCGGCTTTGCCGGCGTGGTCGCCGACAGCGAGGCCGCGGCGGAAGCCGCATTAAAGGCCTTGCGCAAGGGCGCAAATTGGTCGGCAGGCGAGCCGCTACCTGATGAAGATAATCTGGCGGGCTTCCTGAAGAGCCAACCGGTCGACACGACCGTCATCGACACCAGGACGGCGGCATCGACCAGGAAAGCCGCACGCACCCTCCGCAGACAATACGTTCGTCCCTACATCGCCCACGCCTCGATCGCGCCGTCCTGCGCCATCGCGCAATGGGACGGTGATCATGTTCACGTCTGGACACACAGCCAGGGCGTCTATCTGCTGCGCGCCGACCTCGCGATCGTGCTCAAGCTGCCCGCCGAGAACATCGTCGTCGCGCACATGGAGGGCGCGGGCTGCTACGGTCACAATGCGGCCGACGACGTCGCGCTCGATGCCGTGCTGCTGGCGAAAGCCGCCGGTGGCCGTCCGGTCCGGGTGCAGTGGTCGCGTCACGACGAGATGTGCCACGCGCCGTTTGGCGCCGCGATGGCCGTCGAGATCGAGGCCGATCTCGACGGGGATAACGAGATCGTGGGCTGGCGCCATGCGATCTGGAGCAATGGCCATGCGGCGCGGCCGGGACGTGCAACGCAGCCGGCCCTGCTCGCCGCATCCGAGATCGCAAATCCCTATCCCCGCATGATCTCGACGAATCCGCCCGCGGCCAATGGCGGCGGCGGCGACCGCAACTCCGTCCCGCTCTACGATCTCCCGGACTGGACGATCACGAGCCACCGGCTGCTGACCATGCCAGTGCGCACCTCGGCGCTGCGGACCCTGGGTGCACAAGGCAACGTGTTCGCCATCGAATCCCTGCTCGACGAGATCGCAGCTTTGCGCGGCGAAGATCCGATCGCGTTGCGTCTGAGGTATCTCCGCGACGAGCGCGCGAAGGACGTCATCCGCGCCGTAGCGCGCCGTGCGGCGTGGAAGCCGCAAAAGCGATCCGGTGTCGGTCACGGCGTCGCATTCGCGCGCTACAAGAACACGGGCGCCTATTGCGCCGCGATTGCCGAGATCGAGGGCACCGACGACATCCGCGTCAAACGGCTGACGCTTGCGGTCGATGTCGGCGAGGCCATCAATCCGGACGGCGTGATCAACCAGATCGAGGGCGGTGCGATCCAGGCGACGAGCTGGGTGCTGAAGGAACGCGTCCGCTTCGACCGGACCCGCATCACGTCGACATCGTGGACGGACTATCCGATCCTGACCTTCAGCGAGGTGCCGGCAGTGGATGTCGAGATCATCCAGCGACCGGAGATCGAGCCGGTCGGCGCGGGCGAAGCCGCCCACGGCCCCGTGACCGCCGCGATCGCGAATGCGGTCTATGATTGCCTCGGCGTTCGCGTGTTCGATCTGCCGATCACACGCGACAGGATCATCGCAGCCATGGAGCTTGCATCGTGACGACAGTGACCATTTTGAGCGGCGGCGCGGCGCAAGGCCTGGTGCGCGGCCTCACCGAGCCCTTCAAGGCGCAGACTGGTTTCGACATCGACGGCGAGTTTGGCGCGGTCGGCATCATGGCCGATAAGCTCCGGGCGGGCACGCCGGCCGATCTCGTCATCCTGACGCAGGCGCTGCTTGCAAAGCTCGCCGATGAGAAGCTCGTCCTCCCCGCCTCGATCGCGGATGTCGGCCGGGTCGAGACCGCGCTGGCGGTCCGCAGCCGAGATCCCAGGGTGACGGTGAAGACCGAGACTGATTTGCGCGAGGTGCTGCGTTCCGCCGACGCCATCTACGTCCCGGACACGAAGGCCTCGACCGCGGGACAGCACTTCGCTGGAGTTCTCGACCAGCTCGGCATCGCCTATGAGGTCGCATCGCGCCTGAAAATCTTTCCGAACGGCGCGACTGCGATGCGGGAGCTTGCGGCCTCCACTGCGCAAAGGCCGATCGGGTGCACGCAGGCGACCGAGATCATTGCAACCGACGGCATCGCGCTATCGGGATCACTGCCGCCAGGCACCGAATTGGTGACGATGTACACGGCCGGGGTGACCACGCAGGCCGCGCATCCGAAAGAGGCAACCGCGCTGATCGCGCTGCTGGCTGGCGCAGATCACAACGAGCTGCGCCAGCGCGTGGGCTTTTCCGGTTAGCTGCAGTACCGCTCTATTTGTGCAGCTGAGTGAGACCCGTCGGCGGGCCGTCGACCGCGGTCCAGCCGCCATCGACGAACAGCGTACTGCCGCTGACGTAGCTCGCGGCGTCCGAGGCGAGATAAGCCACGGCGGTGGCGACCTCGTCGGCGCTGCTCCAGCGGTTGAACACGGTGTGGCCGGCATAGAGATTGTAGATGTCCGGCCGCTGCTTGAACGGACCAGTCAGTGCGGTCTCGGCGATACTTGGCGCAATCGCGTTGACGCGCACGCCGGCGTGGCCGACCTCGGAGGCAAAGCCCTTGACCAGCAGGCCGATCGCCGCCTTGGTCGAGCCGTAGACGCCAAGGCCCGGCTCGATGGTCACCGCGCGCACGGAGGAGCAGGCGATGATGCTGCCGCCCTTCTGCGCGACCATGATGCGGCCAAAGGCCTGGAAGAACCAGACGGTGCCCTTGACGTTGAGGTTGAGGACACGGTCGAGGTCCTCCTCGGTGTAGTCGAGGATGGTCTTGCGGATGTTGAGCCCGGGCGTCGTCACGGCGATATCGAGCCGCGAGAACTTCTGCATCACGGTTTTGGCCAGCGCGTTGACATCCGCAGCGCTCGCAGCGTCACACACCGCAGCCTCCGCCCAGCCGCCCCCGTCGCGAATGCCGGCGGCGGTCGCCTCCGCTGCATCAAGCGCGCGATCGGCGCAAACGACGCGGGCGCCAAGCCCGGCCAGCGCCTCGGCCGACGATTTGCCGATGCCCGAGGCGGCGCCGAGCACCACGGCCGTCTTGCCGGTGAGATCGAAGAGCTTGCGATAGTCAGTCACGAACGGATTCTCCCTGTGTTGCTGCTATCCCTTGTAGCCCATCAAAAGGCGGGGCAGCCACAGCGAGAATGCGGGCACGTAAGTCACGAACATCAGGGCTGCGATCAGGGCGGCGTAGAACGGCAGGATGGTGCGCATCACCGCGCCCACCGAGATGCCGCCGATGGCGCAGCCCACGAACTGCGTCGTTCCGACCGGCGGGGTGTTCAGCCCCAGCGCGCAGTTGATCAACATCAGCATGCCGAACTGCACCGGATCCATGCCGGCCTTCATTGCAATCGGCAGAAAGATCGGCGTGCAGATCAGGATGGTCGCCGCCATGTCCATGAACGTGCCGAGTACGAACAGGATGATGTTGATCAGCAGGAAGATGACCCATGGCTGCTGGGACACCTTACTCATGACGTCGCCGGCGAAGTCGGCCACCTCATAGAGACCCATCAGATACTGGAACATGGTGGAGACGCCGATCAGCAACAGCACCACGCCCGTCGTCTTCACCGCCTTCGCAGCCGCCCGCAGGAAGTTCGGCAGGGTCATGGTGCGGTAGATGAAGAACGTCAGCAGGATCGTATAGGTGACCGCGACGGCGGCGGATTCGGTTGCCGTGAAGACGCCGGACAGGATGCCCGCCAGGATGATGCCGACGATCAGAAGGCCGGGCAGAGCTGCCGCGAACGAGCGGAAAACCTCGGGCCAGCCCGGGAACTTGCCCGCGGGATAGCCGCGCTTCACCGCGACCGCGTAAGCGGCGACCAGCATGCACACCATCAGCACGAGCGCCGGCAGCAGGCCGGCGGCGATCAGCGCGCCGATCGAGACCTTGCCGCCGGCAGCGAGCGCATAGATGATCATGTTGTGACTGGTCGGCATCAAAGCGCCGACCAGCGAGGCATGGGTGGTGACGTTGACGGCGTAGTCGGTGTCAAAGCCTTCCTTTTTCATCATCGGGATCATCACCGCGCCCATCGCCGACACGTCGGCCACGGGCGAGCCGGAGACGCCGCCGAACAGCGTGCAAGCGACCACGTTCGACATGCCGAGCCCGCCGCGGATGTGCCCGACCAGGCTCTTGGCCAGTTGCACGATCTTGTCGGCAACGCCGCCATGCAGCATCAGTTCACCGCTGAAGACGAAGAACGGAATGGCGAGGAAGGAGAAGATGTTCATCCCCGACATCATCTGCTGGAAGATGACGGCGACCGGCAGGCCCTCGTAGAGGATGGTGCAGATCGCCGAGAGGCCGATCGCGAAGGCAACCGGGACGCCGAGGACCAGGAAGCCGAAGAAGGTGGCGCCGAGAATGATCAGTTCCATGAGGGGACGACCTCTTCGCCGCGCAGGAGAGCAATGATGTGCTCGATTGAGAAGGAGACGATCAGGACGCCGGAGGCAATCAACGGTACGTAACGGATCACCTCGGGCAGGCCGAGATTGGGAATCTTTACGGTTCCGACCGACGCCCCGAGGATCCAGCCGTTGTAGGCCATCGCGATGCCAAACACGGCCACGAGAATGTGGATCACGAGCTCGATCTTCTCGCGCACATGGTCCGGCAGCATCACCAGCAGACTGTCCATGCCGATATGCCCGGCATCGCGAACGCCGACAGCCGCGCCGATCAGCGTGACGTAGAGGATCAGGACCAGCGCAAGGTTCTCCGTCCAGGTCGGACTGGAATTGAGCACGTACCGACCGAACACCTGGTAGAACACGATGGTGACGATGACGAGCAGTCCGGTCACGGACAGATACATGCCCAGCCGAGCGACGACGGCATTGATCCGCGACAGCAGGCCGGTGGACGGGCGTCCGGCGACCTCCTGCTCGTGATCTGCGACGTGTGGGTCTGTCATTCCGGCGTCTCCTTGCGCGTCTCGCTGCGAGGGTCCGGTATCGCCTCGCGGCGACGCCGGACCCGACGCTATGGTCTTACTTCGTGTCCTGGATACGCTTGACGAGGCCCTTCAGCTTCTCGTCACCGGCGAACTTGTCGTAGACCGGCTTCATCGCATCGACGAATTCCGCCTTGTTGGCGATCGTGATGACCTGGACGCCGGCAGCTTCGACGGTCTTGCGGGAGGCCTGCTCACGCTCGTCCCAGAGCTTGCGCATGACGGGCACCGATTCCTTGGCCGCCTTGCGGACCATCGCCTGGTCCTCCTTGCTCAGCGTGTCCCAGACCGTCTTGGACATCACGAGAACTTCGGGCGCCAGCGAGTGCTCGGTGACGTTGTAGAACTTGGCCGCCTCGAAATGACGCGAGGACTCGTAGGAGGGCCAATTGTTCTCGGCAGCGTCTACGAGGCCGGTCTTGAGAGCCGTATAAACCTCGCCATACGGCATCGGCGTCGGGTTGGCCCCGAGGCTCTGGATCATGCCGACCCAAAGATCGGATTGCTGGACGCGGATCTTCAGACCCTTGAGGTCGGCGAGCGACTTGATCGGCGCCTTGACAGTGTAGATGGACCGGGCGCCGCTGTCGTAATAGGCAAGGCCGATCAGGCCTGCGGGCGCCATCGCTGCCAGGATCTCATCGCCGATCGGCCCGTCAAGCACGGTGCGCATGTGCTGCGTGTCCCGGAAGACGAAGGGCAGGCACAATGCGATGGTTTCCGGCACGAAATTGTTCAGCGGCGATGCATTGATCCGCATCATGTCGAGCGCGCCGATCTTGAGCTGCTCGATGGTGTCCTTCTCGGAGCCCAGCGCGCCGTTGGGAAACACCTTCACGCCGAGCTTGCCGCCGCTCGCCGTCGCGAGCTGCTTGCCCATGAACTTGACGGCTTCGACGGTCGGATAATCGGCGGGGTGAATGTCGGCGGAGCGGAAGTCGCGTGCGGTCGCGAAAGGTGCTGAGACCGCCAGCGCAGCGGCAGCGATGATACCGATCAGTGTCTTCATCTGGGCTTTCCTCCTGAGTTGATTATGTCGTCGTTGGGCAGGTGCTGCCGGTCGCCTTGGGTCGCTCCACTTCAGATGCGAAGTCAAGCGTCACAACCGCACCACCTTGGTAGGATTGCGCGACGGTGTCGAGTGGGTTTGGCTGGTTCATGACGGCGCGCAGGCTGATGCCGCGCCTGGGCGGCAAGTGCCGCCCCCTGTAATCCCGTCCCGTCGTCGGCCGATGCCGGACGCAAGGTAACGATGCTCGTCGTATCCATGGTCGTTCCTCTGGTTTTGTGCTCGACCGCTATTGGTTGCGGCTTGGAGGTTCGGGCGAGACGGGTCGCCCCGTGCCTGTACGATGCGCGCCGTATCGGCGCGATGTCGCCAATGTCGTCCCTAGGGCGGGCGGCATTCTGAGTCCAAGCCAAATCCGGCATCGATCAATGCTGGAGTTGCATTGATTGATCACGGGATGCTCCGAGACGACAATCTGCGGATGGCGCCGTTTTTCCGAAGTCGTCCGCACCGTCGCGTTACTTGACGTCGCAGCCAGAGCCCCCTCAAGATGCCCGAAACACCCGACCATCGCGAGGGAATGCCCATGCCGCGGAAGCTGATCGATATTTCCGTGCCGCTCAGAAACGACGTGACGGCCGATCCGCCGGGCAATCACCCGACCATCCAGTATATCGATCACCAGCAGGGCCTGCCGCGCATGCTGCAGTTCTTCGACGGCCTCAAGGCGCAGGATTTGCCGGACGGCCAGGGCTGGGCCGTCGAGCAGGTCTCGCTGTCGACCCACAACGGCACGCATCTCGATGCGCCCTGGCACTTCCATCCGACCATGAACCGCGGCGAGCGGTCATGGACGATCGACGAGGTGCCGCTGGAATGGTGCTTTCAGCCCGGCATCAAGCTCGACTTCCGGCATCTGCCCGACGGCTACGTCGCCACCGTCGACGACGTCGAGAACGAGCTGACGCGCATCGGGCACACGCTGTCGCCGCTGGAGATCGTCGTCGTCAACACCAGCGCCGGCGCCAAATTCGGTCAGACCGATTACGTCAATTCCGGCTGCGGCATGGGCTATGAGGCCACCATGTACCTGCTCGAACGCGGCGTGCGGCTGACCGGCACCGACGGCTGGAGCTGGGACGCGCCGTTCGTCTACACCGCAAAGAAATATGCAGAAACAAAAGATGCCGGCCTGATCTGGGAGGGCCACAAGGCGGGCCGGCACATCGGCTATTGCCATCTTGAGAAATTGCACAGTCTCGACAAGCTGCCCTCGACCGGGTTCACGATCTCATGCTTTCCGGTGAAAATCGAACGCGCCTCCGCGGGCTGGACCCGCGCCGTCGCCATCATCGATAGTTAGTTGCCGTCGAGGCCGCTTTCGACGAGTTCGCGCAATGCGTCGGTGTCGAGCACGACGATGGCGCCATGCTCAAGACGTACCCAGTTGCGCCCAGACCAGGCGCGCAATTGCTTGTTGATGCTCTCGCGCGTCATCCCCACCATCTCGCTGATCTCCTGCTGCGTGATGGCGAGCGTGCCGCTGCCGGAGTCGAGCTTGCGCTCTTCGGTGAGACCGAGCAGCGCGCTCGCAAGCCGGCCCGGAAGATTTTGCAGGATCACCTGCTCGACCTGCTGGCTGGTCCAGCGCAGGCGCGCGCAGAGCAGCTCGATGAATTTCATCGCCAGTGCCGGCTGACTCTTCACGAACGGAAGGAAGTCGCGGCGGTCGATGATGTAGAGCTCGCAATTGGTGTTAGCGGTTGCGTCGGCCGAACGCGGCGCGCCGTCGAGCACCGCGATCTCGCCGAAGATTTCTCCAGGACCGATCAGATTGAGAATGGCATTCCTCCCGTCAGGCGACGAAGAGGAGATCTTCACTGTTCCCGTGATCACCGCGAACAGATTGTTGCCGGGATCGCCCTTGGCAGCGATCGTGGCACCGCGCTTCACCGTGGTGTGCTTGGCATAGCGGCAGAGCTGGTCGAGTGCCTCGGGCTCCAGATCCGCGAAGATCGGGTGCTTGCGCAGGACCGATAGTTTGTTGCCCGCTGCTTGTCGGGGGTCGCCGGTCTTGTCCTGAGGCACGCCGCTGGGCTCCTAAGACTGCGAGGCACTGAAGCTCTTGCGTAGTCAGTGTTAGCAGGCTTTTCAACCGGAAAGCATGTACGCGTTTCGAAGCAAATACGTCGAAAAATGCCGCGGCGGGGGCGAAGTCCGCATCCGAAGGATGAGCCAATGCGCCCCAATCGATGCAGAGTTGCAGCTATGCACGCCCCATTGCGTTGAGGCGCTGCCAAACGGCCACGAACCCGTCGGGGGAAGGCTCCCACTGAGGATGCCGCAAAATGCGACGTGATATCTCAAAAATTGACGATTGCGGCGTCAAGACCGGGCGTCAGGCTGCGGCCAGGGCCTCGACCTTTGCCGGGTCGAGCAGGCTGACGCCACCGTGAATGATCTCAATCACCCCGTGGCGCTCCAGCTTCGTGAAGGTGCGGCTGACGGTTTCGATGGTCAGGCCGAGATAGTCGGCGATGTCCTGGCGGCTCATCGGCAGCGGAACCGTGTCGGACCGCTCCTTGAGCGAGACCAGACGCTCGCGCCAGCCAAGCAGGAAGGCGGCGACCTTCTCATCGGCCGAGCGGCGGCCGAGCAGAACCATGTGGTTGCGCGCCTGGCTCAGTTCGCGAACCGCCAGCTCGTTGATCCGCCTGAGCAGATGCGGCCGGTCCTCGATGAAGCGGCCAAAGGGCGCTTTTGCGAATTGGCACACGGTGACGCCACCGATCGCATCGGCCGAAAAATTGTGGCGGCCCGATATATTCATCCCCAGGAAATCGCCGGGCAACGCAAAACCGACGATCTGCCGCCGGCCGTCAGGCAGCAGCTTGTAGAGCCGCATGACGCCTTCGAGGAGATTGTAGAACGAGGCCGTGATGTCCTCTTCGGAGAACACGGTCTCGCTCCCGTCGAAATGGACGCGGCGTCCCAGATGTTCGAATTCTCTGAGTTCGGCCGCATCCAGCGACGAACAAACCGCCGATCCGCGCACGGCACAATCACTGCAGAAATGCCGGTTCGGCTCAATCGTGACCATGGAAGGCTTCATCCACCGCTCCGAGCGCCGGCTGCCCCCGCATCAGGCCGAGTCCACCGCGCAGGCTGCATTTTACTGCACTGCGCCAGAGCCGATTGACCCAGATCAATTTTGGCGGACATAGCCGCCTTGTTCTGTTACTAGACCGCCTGCACCGTCCAGCCGATCAGCTCCTTGGCGATTCGAGCAAAGGCCGCGTCGAACGCTGCGACTGCCGTGGCCGGTTCGACTTTGTCGAGCTTCTCGCTGGTCTCGACGAGGCGCGAGGCGACCACCTTCCCGGTCTTGTCGACGATCCGCGCCGACAGCCCGATCTCGACCCGCGTCTCGCCGTCCGTGGCAATGCGGAAGCGCCTGATATCGATCAGGAGCTGGTAGTCCGCCTGCCCGAGATCGCTCGTTCGCAACGGTGCATGGGCGATGTCGTAGTTCTCAAAACTGTCGATCAGCCGCGCCTGCACCAGCTTTGGAATGCTGTCGGCCCAGAGGAATTCCGCAAAACCCGGATTGTCCCCGCTCGGCGCGAACAGCATGCGCTGGGTCTGGAGCATCGCAACCGCCGTCGGCTCGGGAATGGCCAGCGACGCCGCGAGCGTCTTGCCGGCCGGCCCGAGGTTCTGCGGCGTGCGCAGGTCGTAGGCGACCTTCTGGACGGGAGTCCCGCCCCCGGTCATCTTCTCGAGGCCCGCCAAGATCCCGTCGAGCTTGCCGGTGTTGCGTGCGAGCCCGTCGGAGAATGTCTTGAGGTTAGCGATGGTGTCCTTCAGCGGGCCGGAATTGTCCTCCAGCACGGTATCGACCCGCCGCAGCGCGTCGCGCGCGGCCTGCGTCATGCTCTGGCCGGCACCGGCCTCGGCAATCAAGGTCAGGGGCTCGCCGGATTTGGCGACGATCAATCCGCCCTCCAGCGTCACCACCGGCACGCCGGTCAGCCCCTGAAAATCGAGCCCGACCTTGGTGTCGGTGCGCACCGGCGTCGCCGCAGCGACCGAGATCGTCGCATTGACGAAGCGCGGATTGTCCGGCGCAAGGCCGAGCTGGGTCACCTCGCCCACGCGGATGCCGTTGAAGAGCACGCCGGCGCCGACCAGCAGACCCGGCACCGGGCCCTGGAACTGCACGTGGTAGTTCGAACGCGGCCCTATGCCGCCGGTGTTGTTCAGCCAATAGACGAAGCCGAACACAGCAATGATCGCGGCCAGCACGAAACTGCCGATCAGCACGTAGGGAGCGCGGGTTTCCATGTCTCATCTCATCTCGTGTTGCAGCATCTGCGAGCGCTTGCCGTGGAAATAGGCGCGCACCCAGGGATGCTCGGATTGCAGCAGTTCGCGCATCGGCCCGATCGCGACGATCTTGCCGTCGGCGAGCGCGGCGACGCGGTCGCAGACCGTCGTGAGGCTCGCAAGGTCATGGGTGACCATGAACACGGTGAGCCCGAGGGTCTTTTGCAAGGTCGCGATCAGCGCGTCGAAATCGCCGGCGGCGATCGGATCGAGGCCTGATGTCGGCTCGTCCAGGAACAGAATTGGCGGATCAAGCGCGAGCGCGCGGGCCAGCGCCACGCGCTTGGTCATACCGCCGGAGAGCTCTGAGGGATATTTGTCTGCGTCCTGTGCCCGCAGCCCGACCATCTCGAGCTTGGCGATCGCGATCTCGTCCATCAGCTCCTGCGACAGCACTAGATTTTCGCGCAGCGGAAACTGGACGTTCTGCCGGACCGTCAGCGAGGAGAACAGCGCCCCCTGCTGGAACAGGATGCCCCATGTCGTGGCCGCGCCTTCCTTGCGGCCGCCGACAGGCTGTCCCATCACATCGATGCTCCCGCCCTGACGCGGAATCAGTCCGATGATGGTGCGCATCAGCACCGACTTGCCGCCGCCGGACGCCCCGACCAGCCCGAGGATCTCGCCCCGGCGGACGTCGAGCGTCAGATGGTCGAGCACGGTCTGGCGGCCGAAGCCGACCACGAGGTCGCGGACGCGGATTGCGAATTCTTGCTGCGATTCGTCCACCGTCACATTCCGATCGAGGCAAAGAAGATCGCGAACAGGCCGTCGAGCACGATCACCAGGAAGATCGACTTCACCACCGACGTCGTCGTCTGCCGCCCCAGCGATTCGGCGCTGCCCTTGACACGCAATCCTTCGCTACAGGCGACGATCCCGATCACCAGCGCCATGAACGGCGCCTTCAGAATGCCGACCTCGAAATGAGTGACGGAGATCGCCTCGTGCAGCCGCGCGATGTAGATCGCAGGCGACATGCCGCCATAGAATTGCGCGACCAGGCCGCCGCCATAGAGCGCAGCAATCGACCCGATGAAGGCAAGAATCGGTAGCGCCATCACCAGAGCCGCCACGCGCGGCAGGATCAGGACGTGGACGGGATCGAGCCCCATGGTCGAGAGCGCGTCGATCTCTTCGCGCATCTTCATCGAGCCGAGCTCGGCCGTGTAGGCGCTCCCCGACCGTCCGGCGACCATGATGGCGACGATCAACACCCCGAGCTCACGCAGCACCAGGATGCCGACCATGTCGACGGTATAGGACTCCGCGCCGAACCTGCGGAAATGAAAGAACCCCTGTTGGGCGATGATGGCGCCGATCAAGAAAGTGATCAGCACGACGATGGGAATGGCCTGCCAGCCGATGCGATAGAGCTGGTAGACCAGCGACGTCAGCCGCAGCGATCGCGGCCGGCGCAGCACGCCGATCACGGCCATGAACAATGCGCCCAACATTTGCAGGAAGATCGTGACGTCCTCGCGCGCGCCGACCGTGGATCTGCCGAGGTCGCCGAGCCTAAGCAGAACGGGATTTTGCGCCGCTGCGGGCGCCGGCGTGTGGCGGTTGACCTGACGCATCTCGTCCATCAGGCCGCTGAAATGATCGGCGACACTGACGAATTCCGCCGATCTGCCTGACGATGCAGCCCGGCGCGACAGCTTCTCGAGAATCCAGGCGCCGAGCGTATCGAGTGCGCTGACGCCGGACAGGTCCAGCGTCACGACGCTGGACCGATCGACATCCGCGCCGACAGATCGGGACAATGTTTCGAGTGCCGACACGTTGGCGGCGGTCCACGGCCCTTCCGGGCGCAATTTCAGCGCATCGCCGGACGGCGTTGCCAGCAACAGCGGTTCGGGTTTCACGCTTTTCACCTCATCGGGACAATCGGCCCCCATTCAGCCGGCATTTCTAGGCCAGCATGTGGCGGCCGGTTTGACTTGTCTCAAGACCGCGATCGCGCACCGCTCCTTGACGCAAATCAAGCGTGGCCGCGCCGGAGGGTCCTAGGTTCTTTTTTATTCAACGGAGAACGCAAATCCATGTTCGATAGCGACAGGATGAGCGAAGAATTGCGGACGCTGAAGGTCGACGTCACGCGCCTGCTGGGCACCGCTGGCGAGGAGATGTTCGCCAGCTCGAAAGACCGGACCGAGGCTCTGGCCGATCAGATCAAGGCCGCGCTCGCCGAACTCGGCGAGACCGTCAGCGACGAGCAGGAGCAGCTTCAGGGCCTCGTTGCGGATCGCCCGATCACATCGCTCGCCTCAGCCTTCGCACTCGGCGTGGTGGTCGGGTTCATGCTGAGGAGACACTAGGTGAATACGGAAAACGTCATCAAACATCTGCGCGTGCTGTGGCGCACCGACAGGATCATCGCGGATATCAGGCTGCGTCATCTCTTGATGGGCCTCGGCCTGCGCGCCTTTGCGGCGTTGATCGCGGCGTTCGGGCTCCTGATGCTGGAGCTGTCGGTTTATTTCGCGCTGGTCCAGATCTGGAGTGCCATTGCGGCAGCCGCTATCCTCGGTGCCGTCAATTTCGCCATCGCGACGGTTCTCTTCATCATCGCCGGCCGTGCTCCATCCGGCCGCGACATCGAGCTCGCCAATGAAATTCACGGTGCATCCATCGAGGCGCTTCAGATCGAGGCGCGCGCGCTTCAGGCCCAGGTGTCTGGCGCGGTGCATCATCCGCTGAGCACCGTCGTGCCGGTGCTGGTGCCCCTGATCGCAATCATCATCAAGAGCCTGCGGAAGACGGCCAGGGAGAGCGCCGCTGCGACGTCGGCCGAGGCGCGCTCGTAGCCGACACGCTCAGAGTTTCAGCCGGACGTCGCAGATATCTGGCTCGGTCGGATCCGGCTTGACCTCGAAGCCGAGCTGCCGGCACATCTCGAGCATGACGGTGTTCTCTTTGAGCACGTCGCCCGATATGGCTTTCAGCCCTTCCGACCTCGCATAGTCGATCATCAGTTGCATCAGGGCCCATCCAAGGCCCCTGCCCTTGAGATCGGAACGCAGCAGGATCGCGTATTCGCCGCTCTCGTAGATCGAGTCGGAATGGAGCCGGACCACGCCGACCATCTCGCCGGTCGCTTCATCGAACGCGATGAAGGCCATCGCACGCGCATAGTCCAGCTGAGTCAGGCGCGCGATGAATTCGTGGGTGAATTCCTTCATCGGCGCGAAGAAGCGCAGGCGGAGGTCATGCGCCGTAACGTGACGCAGGAATGCGTGGATGGTCGGCTCATCCTCGGGACGCAAGGGTCGCACGAAGATGCGCCAGTCGTCCTTGAGCTTGAGGCGCCGCTCCCATTGTGACGGATAGGCGCGAACAGCGAAATTGGCCGGACCGGAGCCTGCGAATTTCCGCTGCGGCGGCCCCACCGCGACACGGGCATCGACCGCCGTCACGCCGGTTTCGTCCGCCAGCAGCGGGTTGATATCGCACTCCCGGATTTCAGGGATGTCGGCGGCCATCTGCGCCAGCTTGACCAGCACCATGGCCACGGCGTCGGGCTTCACCGCGGGCACGTCGCGATAAGCCTTCAGCAGCCGTGACACGCGCGTGCGATCGATCAGCTCACGGGCGAGTTGCAGGTCCAGCGGCGGCAGCGCCAGGGCCTTGTCATTGATGATTTCCACCGCCGTTCCGCCCCGACCGAACACGACCACCGTGCCGAAAGTGGGATCGTCGGCAAGACCGAGGATCAACTCGCGCGCCTTCGCCTTGACGACCATCGCCTGCACGATGACGCCCTCGATGCGGGCTTCGGGGCGAAGCTTCCTCGCCCGGTCGAGAATGTCCATCGCAGCCGCGCGCACGGCCTCCGGGGTCGTCAGGTTGAGAACGACACCGCCGACATCCGACTTATGGGTGATGTCGCGCGACATGATTTTCAGCACGACAGTGGCGCCCTGCGCGAACATTTCGTTGGCATAGGTGACTGCCTGCTCGATATCGGCTGCCGCATGGGTCGGCACCATCGCGATGTCATAGGCTTCGAGCAGGTGCTTGATCTCGACCGGCTCGAGCCATTTGCGGCCATCGGCGATGGCAGCGGCGACGATCTGCCTGGCAGCCCGGGCGTCGGGCACGAACGTGTCGGGCATTGCAGGAGGAACCTGGCTCAGCTCTTCGATCACTTCGCGGTGCCGGACCAGATGCATGAAGCCGCGCACCGCATCGTCCTCGGTCGGGTAGTTCGGAATCCCCGCGCCGGAGAGCGCCTGAATGATGTTCTGATCGGCTCCAACCCAGGCGGCCAGCACGGGCTTGGCCCATCGGCCGAGCCCCTTGCGATATTTTCCGACGCGCTCCGTCATGGTCGCGGCAATATCTGCAGCCGGGGCGATCGCCGTCTGCACGTTGAGCACAAGGACGGCGTCATTGTCCGGGTCGGCGAGCAGCACCTCAAGCGCCGCCGCATAGCGCGACGCATCGGCATCGCCGACGATGTCGACGGGATTTGCGCCGGACCAGGTCGGCGGCAGCACGTCATCGAGTTTTTTGCGTGTATCTACCGAGATGGACGCCGGAATTCCGCCGAGCTCGACCAATCGATCGACGGCGAGGACGCCGATGCCGCCGCCATTGGTCAGAATGGCGAGGCGCTTTCCGGTCGGCGATTCGACGCGGCCGAGCGTCTCGGCGCAGTCGAACAACTCGCGCAGATCGGAGACCCGCAGGACACCCGCTCGGCGGAACGCCGCGTCATAGACGGCGTCGGCGCCCGCAAGCGCGCCGGTATGGGTCGCTGCCGCCTTCGCGCCCTGTGCCATGCGGCCGGATTTCACCACGACGACCGGCTTGACGCGCGCAGCGGCGCGTGCCGCCGACATGAATTTGCGCGCGTCCTTGATGGCCTCGATATAGAGCAGGATCGCGCGGGTCTTGCGATCCATCGCGAAATAGTCGAGCAGATCTCCAATATCGACGTCGATCTGATCGCCGATCATGACGATGCCGGAGAAGCCGACGCCGCGCTGCGCGGCCCAATCCACCATGCCGGCGGCGATCGCGCCGGATTGCGAAATCAGCGCGAGATTTCCCGCTGCCGGCATGTGCGCGGCAAAACTTGCATTAAGATTGACGCCGGGCATCATGATGCCCAAGCAGTTCGGCCCGATCAGCCGCATGCCGTATTTGCGGGCTGCGGCGTTTGCGGCCTCATGGAGCGATCCCGGTCCATGACCGAGTCCGGCCGAGACAATTAGCGCGCCCGCCGAGCCGCGTCGCCCGGCCTGCTCGATGATGTCGGGAACCTCCCGCGCCGGCGCGGTGATGACCACGAACTCGGGCACGAAGGCCAGCCTGTCCAGGCTCTTCACTGCTGCAACGCCGCCGATCTCTGCATGGCGTGGATTGACCAGGCCAAACTGTCCCTTGAATCCGGCGTTGCGAATGTTCTCCAGAACGGCACGTCCCACGGACGCCGGACGGGCGCTTGCCCCGACGAGCGCGACGGAATGCGGCGACAGCAGATTCTTCAAACGATAGGTGGACATGACAGCAAATGCGCCCGGTCGGTGGCGGTTCCGATAGTTGGAAGATAGGCAGGAAAGCTGGCGACGCGGCTAGTGCGAGATCATAACCCAGCACGGCGGCTGGCCAATGACGGTCTTTGTCACACCACCCCAGACGATCTCGTTCAGGCGTGAATGATGGTAGGCACCCATCACAATCGCGTCGATGGCATTGGAATTCACCCAGCTTCCAAGCACCTTGCCGATCGAGCTGCCGCTGCCCTTCGCCGTCTCGAACGAGGCGTAGACACCGTGTTCCCTCAGGTGGCTGACGAGGGCCGTTCCGGATTGCACGATCGCGTCGGTCTTGTCGTCGGCCACGGTCACCACGCGGACCGATGCGGCAGCCTGAAGGATCGGCATCGCATCGCCAACCGCCCGCGCCGCACGCGAGGAGTGATCCCAGGCAATCATGACGTTCTCGAATTCCGGCCGCAGCGCGTCCACATGCTGTTCCGGACAGAGCAGCAACGGTCGCCCGGATTCGAACAGGACCGTCTCGACGATATGCTCGGTGCGGCTGTCATGCGGCCTCACAGGGATCAGCGTGAGATCGCTGAAACGCGCATGCTCGGCCAGGATCGACGCGATCTGGTCGGCCGGCACTTTGGCCGAGCGGCTTTGACCGCGAATATTGGCGCGGGAGGCGGCACCGGTAAATGTATTCAGGAGGAGCTGCATATCTCCCCCCGCCGCATCCGTCGCAATGGAAGCTGCATCATCAGGAAGCATCACCTTCGGACGCACGAAAACCTCGTCCTCAAGTGCAAGCGCGGTGATCCTGGCGCCGAGGTCGGCGGCAATTGCCACGCATTTCTCAATCGCAGCAACGGCAGGCCCGCGGGGCTGGCCGACAAGCGGCAGAAAGACGTCCTTGATGGGCATCGGGATTCTCCTTAATCGCCAGAATAGGCCGGCTTTCGCCGGGATGCTTGATCCTCGTCAAGCCACGGGGAGAACTCCGCCGGCCCCGGGAGACCGGCATTGAGCGAAGTCAAGGGCTGGCGGCACCCGCCTTCTAAGAATTAACCTGGTCGGAGCCGCATCGCCTTCCGACGCATTGGGACGTGCCAACAGGGATGACAGACGATTCCGCGACCCAGGACCGGATTTTTGCGGCGCTCACCGATTCCGTGGGCCATCCGGACATGAAGCGGATCGACACGCATGCAGCCACGGTCTTTCTCGATGGGAAGCGCGCCCTGAAAATCAAACGGGCCGTGCAGTTTCCGTTTCTCGACTATTCAACGCTCGAGAAGCGCAAGGCGGCCTGCGAGGAGGAGGTCAGGATCAACCGGCCGCTGGCGCCGCAGATCTATCACCGCGTCGTCGCGATCACCGAAGAGCCGGACGGATCGCTGAAGGTCGACGGAAGCGGCCGGCCGGTCGAGTATGTCGTCGACATGTCGCGCTTCGACGAAAGCCGCACGCTGGACCATCTGGCGAAAGCCGGCCCGCTGGATGCGAACCTTGCCTCGGCCGCCGCTGACACCATTGCGGCATCGCATGCGGCGGCGCCCCGTGCTGACGGCAAGGCATGGGCTTCCTCCATCCCCGGCCTCATCGATGGAAACAGGAACGGCCTGCAGAAGGGCAAGCATATCGAGGCTGAAGAGATCGAGCGGCTCACCGAAGCCTCAAATGCGATGCTGCTGCGCCTCCGGCCGCTACTCGAAGAGCGCGGCGATCGGGGATTTGTGCGCCGCTGCCACGGCGACCTGCATCTTGCGAACATAGTGTCGATCGACGACCAGCCAGTCCTGTTCGACGCCATCGAGTTCGATCCGGGAATCGCAACCGTTGACGTACTGTACGATTTCGCATTCACGCTGATGGACCTGCTGCACCACGACCAACCAATTGCGGCCAATATCGTCTTGAACCAATATCTCGCTGTGACGCCGTCCGAAAATCTCGACGCGCTCTTCGCATTGCCGCTGTTCATGTCCATCCGCGCGGCGATCCGCGCCCAGGTGACGCTGGCACGCCTGACGCGGCCCGATGCCGACCGAACCGGGATTGTTCGCGAGGCACGCCGCTATTTCGATCTTGCCCTGGCCCTGATCCACCCTCCGGCTCCACGCCTGATTGCGGTCGGCGGACTATCGGGCACTGGCAAGTCCGTCCTCGCCCGCGCGCTGGCGCCCGACGTCGGACCGCAACCGGGAGCTGTCGTGCTGCGCAGCGACGTCATTCGCAAGCAGCTGTTTCGGATGGCACACACCGACCGGCTGCCACCGTCCACGTACCGGCCTGAAGTTACGGCACGTGTCTACGAGGTGCTGTTGCAGCGCGCCCGACAGGTGCTCGCGCAAGGCCATTCCGCAATCGTGGACGCCGTCTTTGCCCGCGAGTCCGAACGGGACGAATTGGCTGCCCTGGCCAGTGAATGCAAGGTGCCGCTGCGTGGACTATTCCTGATTGCGGACCTCGCGACACGCCAGACGCGAATCGGAGGCCGTCGGGGAGACGCATCCGACGCCACGCAAGAGGTTGCTGCGCAGCAGGAGCACTATAATATCGGCCACATGGGTTGGGCGAGCATCGATGCATCCGGGACACAAGAGCAGACGCTCCGGAGCTGCCGGGACGCGATCTCCGAGGCAAGTAAGGCAATCTGATTGACGCGGGCAAGGATGTCGCGACCCACCACGAGCTCGACGACGACCGCGCGCACCAACCCGCCGGCGCGGCGCAATGCCCTGCCCGGTCGCCTTAGCCCCGGCATGGCCTGCGATACGGCGTTCCGGATCATCGCCCGGCGCCACCTTGATGCCGTCCTCGCCCAGCACGACGGCACATGCCGCGGCGACCCGGAGGCGCTGCACCAGATCCGGATCGCATTGACACATCTGCGCACCGCCATCCGCTTTTTCTCGCCCATGGTCGATGACGGGTTACGGCCGTCGGTCTGGATCGAGCTGAAATGGCTGAACAGCCAGCTCGGCATGGTGCGCGACCTCGACGTGGCGATCGACCGGGTCATCGCGGAGAGCGGCGGCGAACTCGACGTGATCGCCGAGCTACAGCACTGGGACGAGAAGCGCGCCGAGAGCCACCGCCTGCTGGCGCGCGCGCTGCAATCCGCACGGTATCGCCGTCTCGTCGAGCAAACCTCGACCTGGATCGAGAGCGGCCCATGGTCGACAAGGCGCAGCAAGGAGGCCAGCCGATTGCGCCGCTGCTCGCTGGCCGAGCACGCGACGGCGCAGCTCACCGAATGGGAAACGACGCTGCTCAAGAAAGCGCGAAAACTCCGCAAGCTCGACATCGAGAAGCGGCACAAGCTGCGGCTTCTCAACAAGCGGCTGACCTATTCAATCGAGTCGCTTCAGGACCTGTTCTCCGACGACTCGCTGACGAAACAGAAATCGATCCTCAAGCAATTGCGCAAGGCGCAAAAATCACTCGGGCAGTTGAACGACGATGCGCGAGGTCAGACTCTGGCAGCGTCATTGAACGACGCCATCCCTGAAGCGGGCATTCGCTTCCTCAACCGCAAGCGGGAAAAGAAGCTGCTACAAACCGCCTCGGACGCCTACCGGAAACTGGACAAGGCCAAGCCGTTTCGCTCGTCAGACCTCGCGCCGAATGCGGAGCCTGAGGACTAGGTGTGGACGTAGTCTCCCGGGGCCTCGGGCAGGCCGTCAACGCTTCCGACACCAATCGGCGGCGGATCGCAGGGCACGCCTGAGCGCACGGCCAGCCATGCCGCCCACTCCGGCCACCACGATCCTTCAACGTGCCGCGCCAGCTTCAGCCACTCGTCCGGGTCGACGTAAGGCGCATCCGCAGCCTTGGTCATGACCTGATAGTTGTGCCAGGGCTCGTGAGGAGCCGCGACAACGCCCGCGTTATGGCCGCCGCTAGTCAACAGGAACGTCACGTCGGCATCGACCTGATAATGGATCTTGTAGACAGACCGCCACGGCGCAACGTGATCGCCGAGCGTGCCGACCACGAACATCGCTGAATGAATGTCGGAGAGCGAGATGCTCCTGCTTTCGACGCGGTAGCGGCCTTCGGCCAGATCGTTGTCGAGGAACAGCTTGCGCAAATACTCCGAATGCATGCGATAAGGCAGCCGCGTCGCGTCGGCGTTCCAGGCCATCAGGTCGTTCAAGGGCGCGCTCTCGCCCATCAGATAGTCTTGCGACAGCCGCGACCAGACCAGATCGTTGGAGCGCAGCAGCGCAAATGCACCGGCCATCTGTGCGGTGTCGAAATAGCCGCGCTGCCACATCATATCCTCGAGGAAGGCGACCTGGCTCTCGTTGATGAAAAGCGTCAACTCGCCCGCCTCGGTGAAGTCGGTCTGGGCGGCAAGGAGCGTGACGGTGCCAAGGCGGCCGTCGCCGTCACGCGCCATGGCGGCGGCCGCGATCGACAGCAGCGTGCCGCCTAGGCAGTAGCCGAGAGCATGGGTCTTCCGACCCGGCATGATCTGGCCGATCGTGTCCAGTGCGGCCATCACGCCCAGCCTGCGATAGTCGTCGAAGGCAACATCCTTGTCCTTCGCATCTGGATTGCGCCAAGAGATCGCGAATACGGTGAAGCCTTGACCGGTGAGATATTCGACCAGGGAATTCTGCGGCGACAGATCGAGGATGTAGTATTTCATGATCCAGGCCGGCACGACAAGGATCGGCTCGGGCCGCACCTGCGCGGTTGTTGGATAGTACTGGATCAACTCGATCAGATCATTGCGGTAGACCACCTTGCCGGGCGAAGCCGCTACCGTCTTGCCGACGACAAATTGCTCGTTCTCACCCGGCTTGGACACCGAGAGCAGGCGCATCAGGTCGCGGCACCAGTTCTGCCAGCCGAACACAAAATTCTCTCCGCCGCTCCGGAACGCCTTTTCCAGAACCTGCGGATTGGTGGCCGCGAAATTCGACGGCGCCAGCATGTCGAGTATCTGGCGCACCGAAAACTCGACGATAGCTTCATTTGCGCGCGACAGGCCACGCACGCCGGTCGTGGCGTCGTGCCACCAGCGCTCCGTGAGCAAGAACGACTGCGCAAGCAGATTGAAAGGAGCAGCTTCCCATTGCGGCTCCCTGAAGCGGCGATCGCGTCTCTGCGGCTGAATCACGGACCATGGCTTTCGCGACGTCGCATGCGCGGCAGCTTCCAGCAACTGGCCGGTGTCGCGAAGAACGTTGCGGGAAATCTCCATCTGGCGCTGCGGCGCCGCCGCGAGATGCGAGCTCCAGTCGAGCCAGGCCAACGACAAGGCCACAGGCGAAATTCCGCCCGTGAAGCGGGCCAGCATCGCATGGAACGCGCGGTCAAGAGGGTATGGCTCCGCAGGCACAATATTGGCGGCGACCGGCTCCCCTGGGAGCTTTTCGGGTGTCGTCGCAGGGGCCTCCGCTGCCGGGCTGGCGAAGAGAGCCTGCGACTCCTCGGCCCGTGGAATTATCTTCACGATGCTCATGGCTCAATGTTCCCGCAGGCCTCAGTTCTAGCCAGCAGCAGGATATGGCGACGCTTCCGATGCGCGTTGAGCTGCATCAAATCCAGCCGCTCAGATCACAATTGTTCGACAAGCACAACGGTCCGGTTCGATTGACCTGAGTCAAACCGAACCCCGGCCACGGAGCTAGGTTCTCCGCATCGAAATTCGAAAGCCAGCGGAGTTCTCCATGCGCGCCCACCAGATCATGACCCGGTCGGTCATCTCGGTCACCCCCGACACCAGCGTCGTCGAGGCGGCGAACATCATGCTGAAGCGGCACGTCAGCGGCCTCACGGTGGTTGACGACGCCGGCAAGCTGGTCGGCGTCGTCTCGGAAGGAGATTTCATCCGCCGCAGCGAGATCAGCACCGGGCGCACGCGGGGACGCTGGTTGCGATTCATCCTCGGTCCTGGCAAGTCCGCCGCCGACTTCGTCCACGAGCACGGCCGCAAGGTCTCGGAGGTGATGACCGCTTCGCCCGTCACCATCACCGAGGATACTGCGCTTGCGGAGATCGTCGATCTCATGGAACGGAACAACGTGAAGCGCCTGCCGGTGGTGCGCGGCGACAAGGTCGTCGGGATCGTCTCCCGCGCCAACTTGCTACAGGCGGTGGCAGGCCTCGCCCGCGACGTGCCGGATCCGACGGCCGACGATGATCACATTCGCAGCCGCATCATCGATACCATGGAGAAGAACGATTGGTGCCCGTTCGGGCTGAACGTCATCGTCCGTGACGGCATCGTTCATCTCAGCGGCGTCATCACCGAAGAACGCGCGCGGCAGGCTGCGGTCGTCGCAGCCGAGAACGTCGAGGGCGTGAAGAAGGTGCACGACCATCTCTGCTGGGTCGACACCATGTCGGGCGTCTATCTGAACTCGCCTGAGGACGATGACCTCGCCAAAGCGAGCTAGGACGAGCCGCAGGCTAAATATGATTCAGCGGGGAATGACGGCGGTGGCTTCGATCTCGACGCGCGCCGCCTTCTCGACAAGACGGACGACCTGAACGAGCGCCATCGCCGGATAATGCGCACCGAAGACGGCGCGGTAGACTTTGCCGAGCTCCCTCAGGTTCGCCAGATACTCGTCCATGTCGACGACGTACCAGGTCAGGCGCACAAGGTGCTCGGGTCGCGCGCCGGCTTCGGCGAGGATCTCAGCAATGTTGCTCAGGGTCTGGCGGACCTGCGCTACAAAACCGTCCACGAGACGCTCTTCGGCATCCCAGCCGATCACGCCGCCGGTGACGACGATCCGCCCCTCTGCGGCCATGCCGTTGGCATAGCCCTTCGGTACCGGCCAGCCGGACGGCTGCAGCACCTTTACCGTCGAGCGCCTGTCATTTTCGGCTGCGGTCGGCAGCACCGCGAGCTGCGGGCCTTTCGGGGTCGTCACGGACAATTCTTTATCCCTCTCTCATTCTGCGGCGACGCCCGGTGACGTCACGGCGGCCTGCGCCATCTGCCGCAGGGCAAAGCGCTTCAATTTGCCGGTCTCGGTCTTCGGGAGTTGCGTCACGAATTCGATCGCGCGCGGGTATTTGTACGGCGCGATCTCGCGTTTGACATAGTCCTGCAACTCGGCCGCGAGCTGGGCGTCCGGCGTCACGCCGGGTGCGGCAATGACATAGGCTTTTACGATCATTCCCCGCGCTTCGTCCGGTGCACCTACCACACCGCACTCGACCACGGACGGATGTGTCAGCAACACCGCCTCGACGTCTGTGCCTGCGATATTATAGCCGGCCGACACGATCATGTCGTCGGAGCGCGACTGGTACCAGAAATAGCCGTCGGCATCCATCAGATAGGTATCGCCTGTGATGTTCCAGCCATCATGGACATATTTGCGTTGCCGCTCGTCCGCGAGGTAGCGGCAGCCAGTCGGGCCGCGAACCGCGAGCCGGCCCATCGTGCCCGGCGGCACATCGTCGCCGGAATCATCGACGATCTTCGCCTCATAGCCCGGCACCGGCTTACCGGTCGCGCCCGGACGGATCTCGTCCTCGGTCGCGCTGATGAAGATGTGCAGCAACTCGGTCGAGCCTATGCCGTCCATCAGCTTGATGCCCGTCGCTTTGAGCCAGGCGTCGAATGTCGGCTTGGGCAGCGTTTCGCCAGCGGAGACGCACTTCCGCAGCGAGGAAATGTCACGGCCCGGGAGCTTGCCGATCATGGCGCGATAGGCGGTCGGTGCAGTGAAGCAGATCGTGGTCTTGTACTGCTCGATCGCGTTCAGAATGTCGTCCGGCGTCGTCTTCTCCAGCACCACGAAGGACGCGCCGATATGCATCGGAAACAGCACGCCGCCGAAGCCGAAGGTGAAGGCGAGCGGCGCCGAACCGACGAAGCGATCCTTCTGCTCGGCGCGCAAGATGTTGCGCGCGTAGCCGTCGCACACCGCCAGCATGTCGCGATGGAAATGCATGGTGCCCTTGGGATCGCCAGTCGTACCGGAGGTGAAAGCGATCAGGCAGATGTCGTCGGAGGCGGTATCGACGGCCTCGAACTCCGGGCTCACATCCGCGATCAGCGCTTCGAGCGAGTCAGCCGCGCCATTGCCCCAATAGACCACGTGCTTGAGATCGGGCGCAGCCAGCTTCGCCTTCTCCATTTCGTCAGAGAGCTTGCCATCGCAAAGCGCGAGCGTGATCTCAGCCTTCTGGATCGGGTAGGACAGTTCCTTGGCACGCAGCAGCGGCATCGTCGCCACGCAGATGCCGCCGGCCTTGATCACTGCGAGGTAGGTTGCGACCATCAGGGGACTGTTGGCCGATCGCAGCAGCACGCGTCCACCGGTCACGAGGCCCAGCTTGCCGACAAGGACGTTGGCGATGCGGTTCACGAGCGCTTGCAGCTCGCGATAGCTGTAGCTGACGGCCGGACTGATGACGCAGGGCTCATCGCCATGGCCCTCTCCAACCCAGCGGTCGAGGAAATAGCTGACGCAGTTCAGTCGCTGCGGATAATGCAGCTCCGGCCGCGTGAAAAGGAACTCCGGCCATAGCTCGCGCGGCGGCAGATGCTGCCGCGCAAATGTATCGACATGGGCCGTTGCAGCATTGCCGTCATACGAGCCCGACACGTGAACCTTGGCGGCGTTGGCCATCGCAAGCTCCTTTGCGCATGGAAAGCACCCGGCAGCACTAACTGGAAAACATTTTAGGCTTAAAACAATTCGGCGCAATAGCGGATTTTGGGCATCCCGTGCTTTTTCCTGCGGCAAAGAGGGATTGGCGACCAGTCCGACTGCGAGCCTACGACCGGCGTCGTGCAGCCGATTTCTGCGCCGACGCCTTGGTCTTGGCGAGGAGGCGCATCAACTCGCGCACGTCTTTCGGCGTTAGTTCCGCGAAGAGATCAGCGATCCAAGTCTCGTGTTCAGCGGCCATCCTGCGGAACTCGGCACGGCCGAGTTTTGTGAGGCGGATCACCTGGACCCGGCGATCCGTCTCCGAGGTGCGCCGATCGAGATGGCCGGATTCCACCAGACGCTCGACGAGGCCGGTGACGTTGCCATTGGACACCATCATGCGCTTGGAGACGTCGGACAACGTCATACCGTCGGGGGCCTTGTCGAGCTGCGCCATCAAATCGAAACGAGGCAGAGTGACGTCGAAGCGTTGCCGCAGCCGGCCACGCACTTCGCCCTCGACCAGGGTCGTGCAGGTGAGCAGGCGCAACCACAGCCGAAGCTCTTCGGCATGGTCTTCCGGAGTTTCCACGGCCTTGGTCTCGGAATCGAGCATTTTGGTGCAGTCACTCACTGCCGGCATGGACGTCGGCACGGATTCCCCAACGTTTTGAGCTTCAAATAAATCCGCCCCGGCCGCAAGCCTAAAGCTGCAACAATCGACCGCACGCTAGTTTCTTTAAGCTTCAAGCAATTGGCGCGACGCTTGCATGCATGCCGCCGGCGATGACGCGATGCGCCCGGCCTCGCTTGCCGCGGCAGCCATCATCGGCATAAGCTCGGATTAGAGTACGCGGCTTGCGACGCAAGCCCTGATGTCACGGGGGACAGATCATGAAGACGCAATTGACCTTGGCCGCGGCCGCCTTGCTGCTCGGCACCGCGATGAGCCCTGCCCTTGCCCAGGAGAAGATCAAGCTGGGTGTGATCGTGACGCTGTCGGGCCCCGCCGCAGCGCTCGGCCAACAGGTTCGCGATGGCTTTGCGCTCGGGGTCAAGGACCTCGGCGGCAAGATGGGCGGCCGTGATGTCGAGGTCGTCGTCGTCGACGACGAACTCAAGCCCGACGCGGCGGTGACCAAGGTCAAGGGTCTGCTGGAACGCGACAAGGTCGACTTCGTGGTCGGACCGATCTTCTCCAACATCCTCCAGGCGATCCACCGGCCCGTCACGGAATCGAAAACCTTCCTGATCAGTCCCAATGCCGGCCCGTCGACCTTTGCCGGCAAGGACTGCAACCCGTTCTTCTATGTGACGTCGTATCAGAACGACCAGGTGCACGAGATCCTCGGCAAGGTCGCGCAGGATCGCGGCTACAAGCGCATGTACCTGATGGTGCCGAACTATCAGGCCGGCAAGGATTCGGTGGCGGGCTTCAAGCTCGATTACAAGGGAGAGATTGTCGAAGAGTCGTACATGCCGCTCAACACGCTGGACTTCCAGCCGGAGCTGTCCAAGATTTCCTCGCAGAAGCCCGATGCTCTCTTCACGTTCATGCCGGGCGGCCTCGGCGTCAATCTTGTCAAGCAGTACAAGCAAGCCGGGCTCGCCGACAACATTCCGGTGCTCTCGGCTTTCACTGTGGATGAATCCACCCTGCCGGCGCAGCAGGACGCGGCGGTCGGCATGTTCGGCGGTGCCAACTGGGCGCCCAATCTCGACAATCCCCAGAACAAGAAGTTCGTCGCCGCCTATGAGGCCGCCTATAACGGCGTGCCCGGCACCTACGCCTTCCAAGCCTATGACGCCGCGATGCTGATCGACAGCGCGATCAAAGGCGTGAAGGGCGATCTCTCGAACAAGGATGCCGTCGGTGCCGCGCTCAAGAAGGCCGACTTCACCTCGCTGCGCGGCGCCTTCAAGTTCAACACCAACGGCTATCCGATCCAGGACTTTTACCTGACCAAGGTCGCCAAGCGCCCGGATGGCAAGTTCCAGACCGAGATCGTCCAGAAGGTTTTCGAGAATTACGGCGACCGCTATGCCAAGGACTGCAAGGCGGCGAACTAAGCCGCGCGTCGCGCTAAGGGAGGACTGCAATGAAGAGCGAAATCACCGGCATCACCCGGGCCAATGAGGGTATCCAGGGCATCTCCTGGAACATCCTCGGCCAGACCTATGTGCCCAAGAGCAATACCGAGCACAGCTTCTCCTGGCACGCGACTTTGCCGCCGGGCACGTTCGTGCCGCCGCACATCCATCCCGACCAGGATGAGTATCTCTACATGCTGGAGGGCAAGCTCGACTTCATGCTCGGCAATTCGGAATCGCAGGCGACCGCCGGCGATCTGATCCGGCTCGGCATGGGCGTGCCGCATGGCATTTTCAATAAATCGGAGCAGACTGCGAAGGTGTTGTTCTGGGTCTCGCCGACAAAAAAACTGTTCGACCTGTTCTGGGGCCTGCACAACATGAAGGAGCAGAAGCCGGAGGACGTGGTGGCCATGGCCGCGGAGTTCAACATCCACTTCCTGCCGCCGCCTCCCGGCGCCGGCTAAGGGCGAGCCTAAGCTCGCACGGCCGCAAGGCCGGGCACCGCAGCGAAGCCGGCCTTGGTGGCATAGCCGCGCACGATGGCCTCGCGCTGGGAATAGCTCAGGACGTTGTCGACATTGTCGAAGCCATCGGGCGCAAGCTGCTCGACGGCATCGATGACGCCCTCCGGGCCGCCACGCCGGTTGGACCGCACGATGTCCGCGGTCATCGGCAGACGCTTCTTCTCATACTCAAGCAGCGCCTGGCGCGGATGCTCGGCGCGCACCAGCGCGTCGGCGAGGCAGCGCGCATCGAGGATCGCCTGCGACGCGCCGTTGGAGCCGACCGGATACATGGGATGCGCGGCATCGCCGAGCAGCGTAACGCGTCCGGATGACCAATAGGGCAAGGGATCGCGGTCGCAGGTCGGATATTCGTAGAACTCGGGCGTAGCCGAGATCAGGCTTCTCACATCAATATAGGGCACCGAGAAGCGCGCGACATGCGGCATCAGCTCCTCGCGCCGGCCCGGCCGCGACCAGTCTTCTTTCCGTGGCGGCGGCGCATTGCCTTCGCCGACCTTCACCAGCACCGCCCAATTGGTGAGGCGGCTCGCAGGGCTCGATCCCTCCGCGATCGGATAGATCACCACCTTGGCATTGAGACCGCCGGCCACGATCATCGACTTGCCGGTGAGGAACACCGGCCAGTCGCGCGCGCCGCGCCATAACATCAAGCCGTTCCAGCACGGCGGTCCTTCGTTCGGAAACAACGTGTCGCGCACGCGCGAATGGATACCGTCGGCGCCAATCAGGATGTCGCCGCGCGCGGTATGGATGTGCGCACCAGCACGATCGAAGAAGTAAGCGGTGACCCCGCCTTCGTCCTGGGTGAAGGCACCAAGGCGGCAACCAGTGTGGATTGCATCCGCTCCGAGCCGCTCCTCGACGGCACGATGGATGACGCCCTGGAGGCGGCCGCGGTGGATCGAGAATTGCGGCACGTCGTGACCGGCATCGATGCCGCGGGCTTCACGCCAGACTTCCTGACCGTGGCGATTAAGATAATAGAGCTGATCGGTGCGGATCGCGACGTCGTCGAGCTTCTGGAGCAGGCCGAGGCCGGCGAGCTCGCGCATGGCGTGCGGCAGCGTGTTGATGCCGACGCCGAGCTCGCGGATGGTATCGGACTGTTCGAATATCTCGCATCCAATGCCGCGCGCACGCAGCATCAATGCTGTGGTGAGACCTCCGATACCGCCGCCGACGATAATCGCCTTCATCGCCCTCAACTCCACTCAAAACACACCAGGCAATGGGGTAACGTCGCACGGGCGGTCTCTCCGCCGCAAGCGGCTTTGTCGCCTCCGCCCGGGCCTCGGCTCGGGTCTTGGGCTTAGCCTTAATTGGTCGGAAAGCCGGGGTTCAGTCGCCCCGGAAGACCGGCTTGACCTTGTTGGCGAAGGCCTCGAAAGCACGCTCGAAATCCGCCGTGGTCATGCAGAGGGCTTGAGCAACGGCCTCCGCTTCAATGGCTTCCTCGATCGACATTGCCCATTCCATCGCCAGCATCCGCTTGGTCATGGTGTTCGCGAAGTTCGGCCCTTCCGCGATCTGCTTTGCCAGCAATTGCGCTTGAGGCAGCACTTGCTCCGGCGTCACGATGCGGCTGAAGAAGCCCCACCGCTCGCCCTCCTCCGCGGTCATGAACCGGCCGGTGTAGAGCAGCTCGGACGCGCGGGACTGACCGATGATCCGTGGCAGGATGGCGCAGGCGCCCATATCGCAGCCGGCAAGCCCCACCTTGTTGAACAGGAATGCGACCTTGGCTCCGCTCGCGGCAAGGCGCATGTCCGACGCCATGGCGATGATCGCGCCGGCACCGGCGCAGATACCCTCGACCGCGGCGACGATCGGCTGCGGGCACGCCCGCATCGCCTTGACGAGGTCGCCAGTCATCCGCGTGAACGCCGTCAGCCCTTTGGTGTCCATCTTCACGAGCGGGCCAATGATCTCGAACACATCACCGCCGGATGAGAAGTTGCCTCCGGCACCGGTGACCACGATGGACTTGACGGCATCGTCGAATGCGCAGGCACGGAAGAGATCGGTGAGCTCCCGGTAGCTCTCGAAGGTCAGTGGATTCTTCCGCTCGGGACGGTTGAGCGTCACGGTCGCAACACCGTCGACCACGGCCAGCAGGAAGTGTTGCGGTGAATAATCCGCAAGCGGCACGGTGACGGGATTGACTGGTCTGCTCATGCGATGTCCTTTTCCTTGTTCCAGGCCGCTAGATTTCGCCGCCGGCAACGGCAATCGCCTGACCGGTGATTGCGCCTGCGCCCTCGCCGCACAACCACAGCACGGCGTCGGCCACCTCCTGAGGCGAGATCAGCCGCCCCTGCGGATTGTGCTTCGCCAGCTCGGCAATCGCCTGGTCGCGGGTTCGTCCCGTCTTCTTCATGATGTTCTCGATGCTGACGGCGACCAGATCGGTGTCGGTGAATCCGGGGCAGACCGCATTCACGGTCACGTTGCTGCTCGCCATCTCGAGCGCAAGCGAACGCACAAGGCCAACCACGGCGTGCTTGGCAGCGACATATGCGCTGACATACGCATAGCCCTTGAGCCCTGCCGTCGATGCAACCGCGACGATGCGGCCATAGGGGCGGCCCTTCATTCCCGGCAATACGGCACGGACGGCATGGACCACGCCCATGAAATTGACGTCCATCATGCGTGTAAAAATCGCGCTGTCCGATTTCGCGAACGGCGCGGACTCGGCACTGCCGGCGTTCGCAACCAGAATGTCGATCGGCTTTCTCGCGCTCGCCTCGGCGACGGCGATTTTCAGCGCAGCCTCATCTGAAACGTCGGCGACGGCGTAAAAATGCGCCGCGCCTGCGCTGACAGCCTCTTCGAGCGTCGCAGCATTGCGGCCAAGCACTGTCACGGTTGCGCCGGCGCCGACGAGTGACGCAGCAATCGCGCGACCGATGCCGCGGCCGCCTCCAGTCACCAGCGCGTGCGGCGAATGCGGCAAACCGGACATGCGTTGTCTCCCTGAACTGGCTGGAGGCCTATGCCTCGATATATTTTAAACTTCAAGCTTTTGCAATGAAGCGTCCGTTTGGACATCGCAAACAGCAGCGCCACGAGGACCGGCCCGAAAATTGCTTTAAGTATAAAATTATCGCTTCCCATCGCCAACAGGGCTGTTAGCATCGCAGACCCAAGCAGAAGGATGTCGCGTGTCGCAACTTGCGCCCATGATAACAAACGACGGACGCTTCGCCTATGAAGCCGCCGGCGATCCGGGCGCGATACCTTTGATTTTCCTGCATGGTATTGGCGGCGCCGCGCGGGCTTGGCGCCGGCAGTTGGCCACATTCGGCGACCGTTTTCGCACGATGGCGTGGGACATGCCGGGCTATGGTGGATCGGCGCCACTCGCCAGCGTCAGCATCGCTGCCCTGGCTGATGCACTCCAACAATTCATCGAGCAGGTCGGTGCGGCGAACCCCATTCTGGTCGGCCACTCGATCGGCGGCATGATCGTCCAGAAATGGCTCGTGCAGTCGCCGAAACTGGCACGTGCGGTCGTCCTGGCGCAGACCAGCCCGGCCTTCGGCAAGGCCGACGGCGACTGGCAGAAATCGTTCATCGCGGTGCGGCTCGGGCCGCTCGACCGTGGTGAGACGATGAACTCGTTGGCGCCATCGCTGGTGAAAGAGCTGGTCGGCGACGATCCCGATCCGAAAGGGATGGAACTTGCGCGCGAGTGCATGGCAAGTGTGCCCGAGGCGAGCTATCGCGCCATGATGCTGGCCTTGATCGGGTTCGACCAGCGCAGCACGCTAAAAGATATTTCCGTGCCGACGCTGCTGTTGTCTGGGTCCAAGGACAACAACGCGCCGGCACCCATGATGGCAAAAACGGCGACCTTCATTCCCTCGGCCGAATATGTCGAGCTGGCCGGCGTGGGCCATCTGGCCAACCTTGAACGACCGGACGTCTTCGATCAGGCTCTCGGCGGGTTCCTGGATGCCGTCGCTGCAAAACACGGGTGACCGCGCAATGACCATGCCAGTCAGCAAGACCATCGGTGCGACGGGCGAGCTCGCGCTGGATACCCCGATCTTCGATCCGGTCGCATTTCGCCTCGGCGACGAACAAGCCAGCATCATCGCCCGCGCCCGCGAGATCGGACAGAGCGTGTTCGCCGGTCGTGCAGCGACTTACGATCGTGATGCTATTTTCCCGACGGAGAATTATCGCGATCTGCACCGGGTCGGACTGCTCGGCATTGCCGTTCCCAAGAAGCATGGCGGGCTCGGCGCGAATTATCAAACCTATGCGCTGGCAGCCGCCGAGATCGGCCGCTATTGCGGCGCCACCGCGCTCACCTGGAACATGCACGTCTGCTCCACCCTGTGGTCGGGCCCGCTCGCCGACGACCTCGACATGGATGCGCAGACTCGCGCCGAGCACGAGCGGCGGCGCGCCGTGCACTACAAACGTATCGTCGAAAATGGAGCGATCTATTCGCAGCCGTTCTCAGAGGGCGGCGCGGCAGCCGCTGGCGGCGTCGCATTCGGCACGGAAGCAAAGCCCGTCGAAGGCGGCTGGATCGTCAACGGCAAGAAGATCTTTGCATCGCTCTCCGGCCACGCCGACTATTACGGCGTGCTCTGCACCGAAATCGCGGAAGGCGAGAAAGCCTCGCGCCGTAATACGCTTTATCTCGCCATCGCCGCGAAATCGGAAGGCGTCTCGGTCGTCGGCGACTGGGATCCGCTCGGCATGCGCGGAACAGTCTCGCGCACGCTCTTGTTCAAGGACGTGTTCGTCCCGGAGGATTCGGCGCTGATGCCGCGCGGTGTCTATTTCCAGGCCGCGATGCGCTGGCCGCACATGTTCCTGACGCTGTCGCCAACCTATATGGGCCTCGCTCAAGCCGCCTATGATTTCACCGTGCGCTATCTGCGCGGCGAGGTGCCGGGCATGCCGCCGGTCAAGCGGCGGATGTACCCGACCAAGCAGATCGCGGTCGCGCAGATGCAGATCAAGCTCGAGCAGATCAAGGCAATCTGGTTCCAGGCCGTCACCGAGGCCTGTGCCAATCCGAGCAAGGAACAAGTGCTGCGCGCCTATGCCGCGCAATATTCGGTCATGGAGGGCGCCAATGAACTTGCCGCGCTCGCGATCCGCACCTGCGGCGGCCAGGCCATGCTCCGCTCGCTCCCGCTGGAGCGCATCTATCGCGATAGTCGCTGCGGCTCGCTGATGCTGCCCTGGACGGCCGAGCTCTGCCTCGACCGGATCGGACGAGAGGCGTTGTACGAGGCCGGCGAAACGGACGACTGACGGTGGACCTCTGTAGTCTGATCGATCGCAACGCGGCGTTCGCGCCGGACAAGACGGCCATCGCCTTCGAGGGGAAGCGGCTGAGCTATGCGGCGTTCGCTGCACGTATCGAGCGGACCGCTACGGCCTTGAAGCAGGAACTCGGCGTCAGCAAGGGCGACCGCGTCGCGATCCTGAGTTTGAACCGGCCGGACTATTTGGTGCTGCTCTACGCGTGCGCGCGGCTTGGGGCGATGCTCGTGCCCTTGAACTGGCGGCTGGCCGTCGCCGAGCAACTCTTCATTATCAACGATGCTGGCGCCAGGATACTGGTGCTCGAGCGGGCGTTTGAAGGAGTTCTTCCCGAGCTTACGCCAGGGACATCTGTTGTCGGCCTCGACTTCACGCCCCCTGGTGGCGCGACATTTGAAAGCCTGCTGGCTCACGGCGAAGGCAGCGGCCGCAATCCGCACACCGATCTCTCCTGCCCGCTCCTCATCGTCTACACATCAGGGACGACCGGACGACCAAAGGGTGCCGTGCTACGCCAGGAAGCGCTATTCTGGAACGGCGTCATGAGCCAGCACATGCACAACATGACGTCGGACGATCATGTGCTGACCGTGCTGCCGTTCTTCCACGTCGGCGGTCTCAACATCCAGACAACGCCCGCACTCCAACTTGGCGCGACCGTCACGATCCACGCCCGCTTTACGCCGGACACCGCGCTTGCAACCATCAAACAAGAACGACCGACGCTAACCGTAATGGTGCCGGCGATCATCCAGGCCGTCAGCGAGCATCCCGACTGGATCACCGCTGATCTTTCATCGCTGAAGGCGCTTACCACCGGTTCGACCATCGTGCCGCCGCATCTGATCGACCGCTTTGTTAACCGCGGCGTTCCCGTACTTCAGGTCTACGGCTCGACGGAGACCTGCCCCATCGCGGTCTACACCCGGCTAGGTGGTGATCTCTCCCGTATGGGATCGACCGGCCTTGCTGGCTTGTGCTGCGAAGCGAAGGTAGTCGATCAGGCCGGCGCCGAAGTACCGCCGGGCACGCCGGGCGAGATCGCAGTGCGAGGGCCCAACGTGTTCTTTGAATATTGGGGCAATGCGGATGCAACGCGCGATGCGCTGCGTGATGGCTGGTACCGCACCGGCGATATCGGCCTATGCGACGCCGACGGCTATTTCTGGGTTCGCGACCGCAAGAAGAACATGATCATTTCCGGCGGGGAGAATGTCTATCCCGCCGAAGTCGAGCGGGTCCTGCTGGAACACCCCGATGTCAGCGAATGTGCCGTGATCGGCAGGCCGGACCCGCGCTGGGACGAGGTGCCGATCGCCTATGTGATCCGGCGATCGGGATGCCGGCTCGGGGCCGACGAACTGAGAGCGCACCTTCAGGCACAACTCGCCCGCTTCAAGGTTCCGCGCGATATCGTCTTCGTCACCGATCTGCCGCGCACGGCGCTGGGCAAGGTGCAACATTTTCTGCTGAAACAGCTTGATGCGCAGTCGCGTGCGCCGGGAGAAGCGTCTTGAAGATTGCGGTTCTGGGTGGGGGAAACGGCTCTTTCGCGGCCGCGGGCGATTTTGCGTTGTCGGGGCATGAGGTCCGGCTCTGGCGCCGTGACGCAGAACAGGTCGCAGCACATCGCGCTGCCGGCTCGCGCATCCTGGTGAAGGACCATAGCGGCCGCCACGAGGTGAAGCTGGCGTTGGTGACGACCGACATCGCCGAAGCCGCCAGCGGCGCCGAATTGATCCTGTGCCCTGCCCCAGCCTTCGCTCAGCCGGATATCGCGCGTTTGCTTGCGCCGCACCTACGGGACAGCCAGGTCGTATTTCTGCCGCCCGCGACATTCGGCTCGATGATCTTTGCGAAGGCTGCGCAGGATGCCGGCAACCCCGCCAAGGCGAGCTTTGCGGAAACCGGAACACTGCCTTGGCTCACCCGCAAGCACGGGCCGTTCGAGATCGCGATTACGATCCGCGCCAAGCGGCTGCCGGTCGGTGTGTTCCCGCTCGACCGGGCACCGCACGCGCTCGAAGTGATCGGGCGCGCCTTTCCCGATGCGATCGAGCCGTGCGGAGACGCGCTGTCCGGCGCTCTGATGAATGCAGGCCCGATCATCCATCCGCCACTGATCGTGATGAACGCGGGCCCGATCGCGCATTTCGAAAAATGGGACATCCACAAGGAGGGGACCCAAACCGCAATCCGGCGCGTGACCGACGCGCTCGACGCAGAACGGATAGCCGTGCGCGAAGCGCTCGGCTACGGCGCGCCGCACTTCCCGCTCGTCCATCACTACGCCGGGGAAGGCGAGATCTGGATGTACGGCCGCGGCTCGCACGACCGGCTGACGGATTCCGGCGACTGGCGCGAGCGCATCGTGCTGACCGAGCACCGCTACATGCGCGAGGATTTGCGGCTGGGCTTATCGTTGCTGGTGTCCGTCGCCAGCTTGGCAGGCGTGGCCACACCGCTAGCCAGGGCTTTCCTGGCGATCGGTGGCTCGATCTGCGGTGAGAACTTTATGCAGGGCGGGCGAACGCTCGATACGCTTGGTCTTGGCAAATTCAGCAAGGCGGAATTGCAGACGCTGCTTCGCAATGGATTCTGATCGATGACCAGTCGCGCCAACATCGCCTGTCTCGGAGCTGGCCGTATGGGCCGCGGCATCGCCGTCGCGTTCGCCTATGCTGGGCACGCGGTCACGATGATCGACGTCAAACCTCGCTCTGCAGAGGACTTCGCAAGGCTGGAAGCGGACGCGCTCAGCGAAGTCAGAAAGACATTTACCAGCCTGTCGAAGCTCGGACTGCTGACCGAGGCCGATGTCGACCCGCTCATCGCGCGGGTCTCGGTGGTACCGGCCGGCCAAAGCGACTCAGCGCTGTCCGACGCCGGCATTGTCTTCGAGGGCGTCCCGGAAGTCGTCGAACTCAAGCGCGAGGTACTGGGCGCGGCCTCAAAGCAGGTAAGCCCCGACACGATCATCGCGTCGACGACATCGACGATCCTCGTGGACGATCTATCCGGCGCAATCGTGAATCCTCGCCGCTTCCTCAACGTGCACTGGCTCAACCCCGCTTATCTGATCCCGCTGGTTGAGGTTTCGCCCGGCAAAGCCACCGATCCCGCCATCATCGACGAGGTTAAGGCGCTGCTGGAGGGCATCGGCAAAGTTCCTGTGGTCTGCGCAGCGACACCAGGTTTCATCGTCCCCCGCATCCAGGCGCTCGCCATGAACGAAGCGGCGCGCATGGTCGAGGAAGGCGTCGCCAGTGCGGAAGAGATCGACAAGGCGATCCGCTACGGTTTCGGCTTCCGCTACGCCGTGCTCGGTCTGCTTGAGTTCATCGACTGGGGCGGCGGCGACATCTTGTATTATGCGAGTCGTTATCTCGAAAGCGCACTCGGCAGCGACCGCTATCGCGCGCCGGATGTCATTTCACGGAACATGCACGAAGGTCGGATCGGTCTGCGAACGGGCGCAGGCTTTCTCGATTATTCCGGCCTCGATGTCGACGCCTATCGGGCAAAGCGGCTTCAGGCCATGGTCGACCTGCTCCGGCACTTCGAGCTGGCGCGCCCGCCGGTGCTCGACCGCAACTAGCCGAAGACGTCCTGGAGCACGCCTTCTCGTACCACCGGGACGCCATCGATCTCGATGGTGGTGCCCATCATCGGCAGATCGAAATGGCCTGCCGTGTAGCGGCCGGCAAATTCGTTAGCGCCAGTCGAGAACAGGAAGTTGCCCGAGACGGCGCGAATTTCGGTGCCATTGGTGTCGCGCTGGTCGTACATCGACAGCGCCTCATAGCGCGCACCCGGGTTCATGCCGAAACCGACATGCGAGACCGCATAGGCCTCGCGGTCGCCCCAGGCAGCGAGATAGGCGCGCATCATCGCAGCATCCGTGCCCTCGCCTTCCAGCTCGACGACATAATCGTCCTTCAAGGTCATCTTTACCGGCGACGTCAGGTAGCGCTTGAAGGTCAAATTGATGTCGCCGGGCGCCATCACCAACGTGCCGTTGATCGTCCCGCTCTTGGGAAAGCTGACGACGATGCCGCCCGGCCAATGCGCCAGCGTGCCGGGCTTGTCGGTCCAGCCCCATACTCCGACCGTCGACGCGCCCACCATATCGACATCGAGCGCCGTGCCGGCTTTTGAGGTAACGCGCATCCGCTTGGTCCCGCGCAGCATCTTCGCCGCCGCTCGAACGCGCTTCTCGAGCGACGGATCCGGCACCATGCGCTCTAGCGCCTCGGGATGCTCGTTGGAGATTACCAGGATACGCGCGCCGGCCTTGAGGATCTCGGGCGTCTCCACGGCATGCATCAGGCCCTCGATGGTGCAATCCACCACAAAGCCGGCCTGCTGAAGCGCGCTGATCACCGGGCCGAGCCGCTGGATCGCCTCGCTCGCACCTGTCGAACGAACCGGAACGATGTTGCGGTTGCGCGGCGTCGGCATCACCACATGGAATGGTCGCGCGCCCATTCGCAACAGCGCGAGTTCCGCCAGATGCACATTCAGCGCACGCGACTGGGTTTCCGAGAGGATAGCCGCGGTATCGCCAGCCTTGACGGCGCAACGTTCAAAGATCTCGCAAAACGCGTCGATCCATTTTGCCTCGATGCGATCAGCCAGCATGGTTCACTCCCGGTCTTCAGGCTTCTTATTCGGTCAGATCACGCCTCGGGAAAGCCCCGTAAGAGGTATGATCGCACGGCACCCAACAGACCGTTCAGGATCAACCCCAGCAGCGAGATCGTGATCAGCGGCACGAACATGTCGACGGCCTGGAAGGTTCGGGCCGCGGTGACCAGCAGGTGCCCCAATCCGTCCGTCGACGTGATCATCTCAGCCAGAAACACCACGATGCAGGAGATGACAAGACCGATCCGACATCCGGTCAGGATCGACGGCATCGCCGCCGGCAGCACCACCTTGAAGAGGATTTCATAGCGCGGCGTTCCCGCCGCCATAGCGGACCAGATCAGCTTCTGCTCGACGGTCGAGGCGCCGTAGTAGGTGGACAACAGAATGGGAAAGAGCGCATCCGCCGCTACCAACGTGATCTTCGATCCGTGGCCAAAGCCAAGCAGCAAAAGCAGCGCTGGATAGAGCGCGACCTTGGGCAACGGCGCCAGAATACGCACGATCGGCCGAACCACGGCATTGATCGCGGGACTTGCGGCCGCCGCAATGCCAATACCCACGCCGAGCACGACCGCAATCGCAAAGCCGGCAAATAACCGGATCAGTGTCGCCGCGATCTCCTGCTGAAAGGTCCACGTCACGAGTTGCTGGATCAGCCGGCTGAAGACTGAACCCGGCGGCGGCAGCAAGACCGCAGGCGCAAAGCCAAATGACACCAATCCCTGCCACAGCGCGATTACCAGCACAATCGGTGCTAGCCCGAGGACGACCTTTGTGGAGAGAAGGCGCGATGTCATGAGAAACTCAGCGGCATGTCGAACTGAGGCTCGGACCAGCGTACCAGCCGCGCGCGAACCCGCTCGAAGATCGCATCGAGGCCGATTCCCATCGCGCCCACGATGATGATCATCGCAAAGACGGTGTCGTATTGGCCCATGTCGAGCGCATTGAAGAGGATGTTTCCGGCACCGGACTGGCGGGCAATCATTTCGCTGGTGATCATCGTGATCAGTGCCAACACCAGACCGGTTCGGCACCCGGTCAATATCTCCGGCAGCGCCGCCGGCAATACGATCCGGACCAGACGTTGCAGCGGAGAGAGCCCCATAGCCGCGCCTGACCACAACATCTTTTCTTCGACCGCCTTGGCCCCCTCAAAACTGTGATAGATCACGGGCAGGCTGACGCCGAGAAAGATCACCAGCGTCTTCGTGACGTCACCGACGCCCAGCCACAGCATGATGATCGGCATGAGCGCTGCCTTCGGCACCGGATAGATGATCATCAACAGCGGATTAAAGAACGCCGCAACCGCCCGGCTACGGCCCATCAACAGGCCCAGCGGGATGGAGAAAAGCACCGCCACGCCGAACCCGATCGCCATGCGACGCAGCGAGGCCAGGATATTGATCAGCGCCTCCTTGTCGCCGAGGATGTCCGGAATTGCGCGGATCGCCTCGATCGCTGTCGGAAAGCTGTCGTTCTTCAGCGCGAGCGAAGCGACCTGCCACACCGCCAGCAGCCCCACGCAGGCCAACACCGGAGCAATCCGTCTGGTCAAGGTCGCCGGCGACATCATGAAGGCGACCCGGTTTCGTCGCTCTCGTCGAACATACGCTCGATGTCGACAACATATTTCTGATAGCGTGGGTCGAGCAACAATTCATTGCGGCGCCGCGGGCGCGGGAGATCGATATCGATCACCTGCCTGATGCGGCCGGGTGATTTCGACATCATCACGACCTTGTCCGACAGGAAGACGGCTTCGTCGACCGAATGGGTAACGAACAGCACCGTCTTGCGATCGCGTTCCCAGATGTTCAGGAGATCGTTCTGCAGACGCGTCCGGGTGTGGGCATCGAGCGCACCGAACGGTTCGTCCATCAGCAGGACTTCGGGATGGTAGGCGAGCGTTCTGGCCAGCGCCACCCGCTGTTTCATGCCGCCCGACAGCTCCTTGGGATAGAAGTTTTCGTAGCCCTTGAGGCCGACCATCTCGATCAGCGCCCTGCTCTGCGCTTCAGCCTCGATGGCCCGCACGCCCTGCTGACGTGGCCCGTACATCACATTGCCCAGCACGGTCTTCCAGGGAAACAGCGCAAACTCCTGGAACACCGGTCCGCGATCCAGCCCCGGCCCCGTGATGGCCTGTCCCTTGATCTTCGCCGCACCGCTGGTCGGGCTGACGAAACCTCCGACGATGTAAAGCAGCGTTGACTTGCCGCAGCCGGAGGGACCCAGGATGGAGACGAAGGCCCCTTCCTCGATCGTCAGGGAGATCTCCGATAGCGCCAAATGCTCCTTGCGCGTCGAGGTCTGAAAGACCTGCGAGACGCGGTCGATCTCGATGATCGCAGAAGCCGGCTTTTGTGGCGTCACCGATCTCACCCATTCGTTCGACCTCGAAGGCACCACCTTCATCCCGCCTCTCACTTCACTCGCGCGCAAACCTGCTGAATGTCCCCTTCAGCGGCACGAGCTTAGCAAGAAACTTGCCAGACGGGCGGCCATATTCGCACGAGTACGCCGCGTCATTCGAACCAAGGCCATTCTGCCGGCCCTTCATGCGTGACGGCTCCGCCTGGCGCCTGACCGACCAGTCTCGCATATTTTGCGAGCGCACCCGCTCGGTGACGAGGCGGGCGTTGCTTCCATTCGCGACGGCGCGCAATGAGTTCCTGCTCGTCGACCAGCATATCCATCTGCCTGTTTGCGGCATCGATCCGGATCCTGTCGCCGTCGCGGACGAGCGCCAGCGGACCGCCCACAAAGGCTTCGGGAGACACATAACCGATACACATGCCGCGGGTTGCTCCCGAGAACCGTCCATCGGTAATCAGGGCCACCTTCTCGCCCATGCCCTGCCCGTAGATCAGCGCGGTGACGCCGAGCATCTCGCGCATGCCGGGACCACCAACGGGCCCCTCATTGCGGATCACGAGGACCTCACCCGCCTTGTAGCTGCGGTCCCGAACCGCTTTGACGCAAGCTTCCTCATCCTCGAAGACGCGCGCGACCCCTTCAAAGAATTGGCTCTTCAAGCCCGCGACCTTGATCACTGCACCATCTGGACAAAGATTTCCCTTCAGCACCGCCACGCCACCGTCGGGCATGATCGGAGCACGGGCCGCATAAACGATTTCTCCATCGGGAGCGTTCGCCGCACCATATTCTTCGGCAAGAGTGCGGCCCGTAATAGTGATACAGCTGCCATCGATGTGACCGCTCTGGATCAGCTCGCGGATCAAGACGGCAGCACCGCCGATATCGTAGACATCCTTTGCCGTGTATTTGCCACCAGGCCGTAGGTTTCCGATCAGCGGCGTCCTGGCAAAGACCTCGCCGACATCTTCGATTGTGAATGCGATGCCGGCTTCGTTTGCGATCGCCGGCAGATGCAGCGCGGCGTTGGTCGAGCCGCCTGTCGCTGCAACGATCGCCGCACCGTTCTCCAGGGATTTCCGCGTTACGATGTCGCGCGGCAGAGGCCCGCCCCGTTCCAGCATCTCCATGACCAGCCGGCCGGCACGTCGCGAGATCTGCGCGCGTTCGGCATAGACACCAGGCACCATCGAGACGTTGGGAATGGTCAGCCCCATCGCCTCCGATACCATACCCATCGTGTTAGCAGTGAACTGGCCGGCGCACGCGCCGATAGTCGGCAGGCAGGCACGCTCGATCCGCTCCAGCGTGGCGCCGTCGATCTCGCCGGTCATGAAGCTGCCGACGGCTTCATAGGAATCGAGAACCGTCAGCGTCCGTCCATCCACGCGCCCCGGCAGCGAACTACCGCCATAGATAAAAATGGACGGTACGTTGCAGCGAACCATGCCCATCATCACGCCGGGAAGCGTCTTGTCGCATCCGCCATATCCGATCAGCGCGTCGTAGGCGAGGCCATGGACGACGGCCTCGATCGAGTCGGCGATCAGCTCGCGTGAAAACAGGGAGAACTTCATCCCTTCGTGATTCATGCTGATCCCGTCGGAGACCGATACGGTCGAGAATTCGCGCGGTGTGCCGCCGGCCTCCTCGATTCCCGTCTTGGCCGCGGCCACCTGGAAATCGTGGGTCATATTGCACGGCGTCTGCTCGCCCTTCATGCTGACGACACCGACCATCGGCTTGGCAATCGCAGCGTCGTCGAGACCCATAGCGCGCATGAATGCGCGGTGCGGAGCTCGGTCGAGGCCATCCGTCGTGACTCGTGATCGCAACTTCTTCATAAGTGCATCTTCTTCATGCAACGTCCCGGATGACTCGGGACGCCGCGATCTGCATGTTCGGACAATTGGCGTCGTCGCCTATTCCAGCGGCGCGACGATCGTCGGGTGCTTGAACTGAGCAGCGTCCAGCTTCGGCAGCATTCCCGTGTCTGCGTAGATGTCCAGCATCTTCTGGATCGCGGGGAAATTTGGCGCCGCACCGGGATCGCGGCCGAAATCATTATCCTTGAGCAGATAAGTCTCGAGCACCGGAATAGGCGCCTTCAGAACTTCATTGACGACCTTCAGTGTCTCCTCGCGGTTGGCCAGCGCCTTCTTCATGCCCGACGTGATGTCGCGGACGTAGGCTTTGACCAGTTCCGGATTCTTGTCGACAAAATCGGCACGGCAGGCTTCCAGGATGTGCACGATGTTCGGCATCGCTTGCGACAGCGAGAACAGTTTGCGGGTACCGCCCTTCGCCTCTGCGCGCGCGGCAAACGGTTGGTTCATGTTGACTACGTCGACACGGCCTTGGCGCAACGCATCCTCGGAGACGGCAAAGCCGACCTCGACCAACTTGATGTCCTTGGCCGGATCGACGCCGTTCTGCTTCAGCAGCAGGTTGAACGGCCCTTGCGTACCGCCGCCGATCACGGAGATTCCAACCGTCTTGCCCTTGAGGTCGGCAATCGTCTTGATCGGCGAATCCTCCATCACGGCCCAGTAGACCGAAAAGCCGCCGGGCTTCTCGAAGACGTGTTGCGCCACGATGTAGGCCTTGAGATTGCCGCCAACCACGCCATTCGCCAGCGACAACGGCGCCTGCGTCGCGCAATCCAGAGCACCGGCTGCCAATGCCTGCGTCATCGGCGCCGTGCCCTGAAATTGGGTCCATTCGATGTTGTAGGTCTTGCCGAGGTTGGGAAACTCAGTCGGCCTGCGCATCATCCAGTATTTGGACTCTTCGGCCGGGATCGTCCAGCCGACGCGGATCGTCTGCTGCGCGCATGACGGGGTTGCCCCCGCGCTCACGGCTGCTGCCGCCCCCAAAGCCAGAATCCACTTCGAAACGGTTCGCATCGTGCCCACTCCGCTGCCCCGGCGCCGACCAGCGCCACCCAACCCGACCGCCGCAAATGTTTCATGGTTCAAACAATCAGGCAAGCCAGACGGTTTCGCTGTCCGGCTTGTAATGTATGGTATGGCGTCGCTTGCCCTGCGACAGAAGGAGGCAACCTATGGCTGATGCGAGCAAGACAAACCCGCAAGGCGTCGAGCGGCTCGGCTATCTCGGCCTTGGACTCATGGGGACACCCATGACCCGGCGTCTGCTCAAGGCAGGCTATCAGGTCAATGTCTGGAACCGGTCAGAGGGCAAGGTCGCCCCGCTCGTCGAAGCCGGCGCCAAGCGCGCGACCACTCCCCGCGGGATTTTGGAAGGCTCGGACATCGTCTTCATGTGCGTAACGGATGCTGCGGCCGTGGAAGAGGTGATCTTTGGAGCCGACGGTCTTGCAACGGCTGCCGGCGCAGGCAAGCTCGTCGTCGACTTCTCGTCGATCCATCCTGATGCCGCACGCGACTTGGCACGGCGGCTGAAAGATGCGAACGGCGCAGGCTGGATCGATGCACCCGTGTCCGGCGGCACCAAGGGCGCTGAGGAAGGTACGCTTGCCATCATGGCTGGCGGCGATGCTGCCGACATCGAGAGAGTGCGCCCCTACGTCCTTGCGATGGCACGCAGGTTCACTCACATGGGACCGACCGGAGCGGGCCAGACGACAAAGTTGTGCAACCAGGTCATCGTCGGATGCGCGATGGCCGTCCTCGCTGAGGCAACGCGCCTTGCCGTGAACGCAGGAATTGATGCCAACCGATTACCCGAAGCGCTCGCTGGCGGCTTTGCGGATTCCATTCCGCTCCAGCTCTTCGTGCCGCGGATGGTCCAGGGCATTCACACCCCGCCACTCGGTCACATCGCTACGATGCTCAAGGATCTCGATACGGTTGCCGATGTGGCGCAGACGACGTCGACTCCGGTGCCGATGGCATCGCTTGCCGGGCAACTCTTCAGGCTGGCCAAGGCCGCACGCGGCGCGGATGCGGATGCGCTGGAGATCTACAAGCTTTCAGCGGCAGAGCATTGAGCTGCCGAGCACGCTCTGAAGCGCTCTACGGCAATTTTTTGCGTTCGTCGTCAGCCAGGAACTCGCCATACGTGCCCCGCGCAAACAGCAGCGGCTTCCCGGTGTTATAGGCATAGGCCTCGACCGCGCCGAGAAAGATCACGTGATCGCCACCATAGTAGCGATTGACGGATCGGCATTGAAATTTGGCGACGCTCTCGGCGATTACCGGAGCGTTACCGAGGCCCGGCGTCCAGTCGACTCCGGCGAACTTGTCGTCGGACGATTTTGCAAACCTGTTCGCAAGCGCTTGCTGCGATGTGCCAAGCACGTGGACGGTGAAGTGGCTCGCATTCTGAAACACGGTGAGGCTCGAAGAATAGACTCCAAGGCTCCAGAGGACCAGAGGGGGGTTTAAGGAAACCGATGCAAACGAATTGCAGGTGATGCCATACGGCTTTCCGTCCGCCGCCGTGGCGGTGATGATTGTTACGCCCGTTCCGTAGCTGCCGAGCGCGTTGCGAAAGTCGCGGGGGTCGAGCGGCGAGCTGTCGCTTGCGAGTTCGTTGGCTGGATCTGGAACGGCCGGCTGCTTCGGCAGATCATTCATCGATCGGCCTCACAGCGTGAGATTTTCGGACGGCAGCCCAAGTGCCACACGTCCATAATTGGTTCCGGCCGCGTCGAAATTGAATGCAAGATGCGAATTAATCGCGTGCGCATCGCGGAATTGCCGTTGCAACACACCCGTAGTGAACAGGCCGCGTGCCCCGCTCGCCGCAAACAGCATCGAGACCGCATCTGTGCAAAGATTGACCGAGAAAGCGCCGTCGCGCCGGTACCTGGTCTTGCTGGCCATGTTTGGAATGTGACCACGCCGTGCATCACTCATGGCGTCGAGGCAGGCCGAACGCATGACCAGGCGCGCAGCGTCGATCTTGGCGGAAGCCTCTGCGATCTTGATCTGCGTGCTCTGAAAATCGCTCAGCTTGGCACGGTTGTAGGTTGAAATACGATGACGCGCGACCTCGGCATAGTCGTCGAGGCACGCTTGCGCATTTCCCAGTGCAACGCCCGATAAGACGTAGGGAAACAGCGAAAACACGGGCAACGTATACGACGGATTGGGATTGACCCTGCTCCCAGGCGTCGGGCCGCCGGCAAGATCGCCGACAACGACCGTCATGTAGTCAGGCACAAAGGCATCCCTGACCTCGACGTCGCAGGAGCCCGTCCCACGCAGTCCCGTGACATTCCAGGTGTCCAGCACCTTGTAGTCGCCTTTCGGCAGCAGAAAGATTCGATACTCGATGCCGTCCGCGTCATCGTCGGAGTAAACAACGCTCGCAAGCATGTTCCATTCACAGGAGGCAACGCCGGAGGAGAACGGCCAGCTGCCATGCAACCGGTACCCACCCTCGACCCTCGTGGCGCGCCCGGCAGGAAAAATGAACGAGGACGCAATCAGCGTGTCAGGATCGCGCCCCCACACCAGATTCTGCGCCTTCTCTTCGAACATTCCGAGCATCCAGTGATGGCTCGCCAGATTGGCAAGGTTCCACGCCACTGACGCGTCCGCCCGGCCGAGCACCTCAGCGCAGTCGACAAGAGCGACGTAGTCAAGCTCGGCACCACCGATGCGCATCGGCTGGAGCATCCGGAACAGGCCGGCGTCGTGGAGGTCCCTTTCCGTCTCAGGAGGAAGGTGCCGCAGCTCCTCCGTCCGCGCTGCCCGCTCCCGCAGCCGCGGCATGAGCGCCCGGGCCTTCGCGATCATTGCCGTATAGGCGCGTTCGACGGCTTCCTGCCCTGTCGGCTGGCCCATGCTAGGCTCTTGACCAGGCACCATTCGTGTCCCTCGCGTTCACACATTTATGCGGCGGGAACTGTGCCAAATCAAGCGGATGCGGCGTCGGGCGCGAGATTCCCGATCCTTTGAAATCGACCGAACAGGTTCAAGCCGACGCTGGTGGCTTGCCTGATCCAAAGGCGCCCTTTTGAGTGAACTCCGAGATCTGACGCCCGTCGTAGCCGAGCGTATCACGCAGGACGTCTTCGGTGTGCTCGCCCAGCAAGGGTGCGGCTACAGGATCAATCGCCCCAGTCAGGCTCATATTGATCGGAGGTTCGATGTTAGGGACCCACTCCGCCGTAGGATGCGGAATCTGGCTGAGGCGATGGCGCTCGCGGGCCTCGGGCGCGTTGAACCCTTCCTCGACCGTCCGGAGATAACCGACCGGGATATTGGCCAGCTTCATCTTCCCCATCCAGTTCTCGAGGGTATCGCTTGCAAAGACCTCTGCGATGGCTGCACGCAGCAGTTCCTTGTTCTCGGAACGCGCTTTGCGCGAGGCGAACTGCGGATCGGTGATCAGATCGGGCCGGTTCAGCACCTCGACCACCAGCCGGCGATAGAGCCGGTCATTGGCACAAGCCATGTAAAGCGGCCCATCCGACGCCTCGTAGACGCCGACGGTGGGCGACCCGCTCGGCGAATTGCCGAACCGACCGGGGTTTTCGCCGTTGATCAGATAGGCCATGCCATAAAATCCGGTCATGCCCATGGCGACGTCGAACAGGGCAACCTCGACATGCTGTCCGCGGCCAAGCCGATCACGCGCCAATAGCGCCAGCAGGATGGCGTTGCAGGCGGACATCCCCGTCGCGATGTCCACGATGGGCGGGCCGGTACGAACCGCCGGGCCATCAGCAAATCCGTTGAGCGACATGAAGCCGCTCTCCGCCTGAGTGATAGGATCGAAGCCGGGCCGCGAGGCAAACGGTCCGGTGCGCCCGTAAGCCGAGATCGAGCAATAGACCAGGCGCTGATTAAGCGGCGCGACGGCCTCATAGTCGAGGCCGAATTTCTTCATGACCCCGCTGGAAAAATTCTCAACGACCACATCCGCCTTGCGGATCAGGTCCAGCGCGATCTGACGCGCCTCCGGCACGGTGAGGTCGAGCGCAATGCCGTGCTTGTTGCGGTTCAGGCTGAGATAAGCGGCGCTCTCCCCGCCGATTTCGGCATGCTCGTAGGCGCGCGTGTCGTCGCCACCGTCCGGATTCTCGATCTTGATGACGTGGGCGCCAAAATCGGCAAGCGTCTGCGTGCAGGCTGGTCCCGCCACCACGCGTGTAAAATCGACGACCAAGAGACCATCCAGCGCGGTTGGCCCTCCCGTCACCCGCGGCGACCGTTCCGGCAATTGAGGCTTGATGGGCATCGACAGCGCTCCCTTACATCGGCTTATGGTCGCCGAATTTCCTGCAAGAGCGAACTTAAAGCCCGGCGCCGCCAACTTCGCAAGTGCTTCGGCCGCATCGCGTCAATACGCGAAATGGGCCCGGCAGCGGTTAAGCTGCCGGGCCCATGGACAGTCGCATTCGGTCGCACGTCGTAGGGCACGTTCCGCACCACGGGAAACCTTACTCAGTGAAGCCACTTTCGCCAATAGAGCGTATGCGCCCAGGCCCAGGGCGCCTCAGGCTCGAAGAGCCGATAGCCCGTCTGGATGAAATTATTCGCAGACACGGGATTGTCCGTCGTATCAGAAACGATGCTGTCCCATCCGATACGCCGTCCCCTCGCCTCGACCACACGCATCAATCTGCGCTGAAGCCCGCGGCCCCAATGCCGTTGCAGCACACCTACCCTGGAGAAATAGCCACCATTTTTAACGTGCGTCGATGGAAGAACGCCGGCAAAAGCGACCGGATCATCACCGTGATAGGCCAACCACCACGCTCCTAATTCGAATCGAGGCATGGTGGCCGCATCGAAGAACGTCAGTTGATGCAGATCGGACAACGTGTCGGCGACGTCGTCATCTGATGCATCTACGATGCGAATTTTGTACATGAGACGGCCCATTTGCAGGAAATTACGTGAGTGCAAGTGCAGCGAAGTCGCGCCCTGACGGCTCACTTGCCCAACACGACCTTGACGCCCAGCCAGACGGCTCCCATCAGGCCGGTGGCGATCACGGTGATCACGGCCTTGAAGGTGTAGCTCTGCGCCTGCTCCACGCTCTTTCGCCACCTCCGCAGATGCTGAAAGTCGGCCCTCAGGTCCTTCCGGTCATCATCTTCGATTCCAAAAGAAGCCAGCACTGACGCGACTGCCTTCAAGACGATCGCATCGATGCTGTCCTGCTGGAGCCTGTGCTGCTCGGCCAGCGTCTCCGCAACGATCGCCCTGATTTCGTCATCTGGCATATTCACCGCTTGATGATCCTTGCAACATTCTCGAAGCCACGTTTGGCAAAGTAGAAGGAGACAACGAGATTGGCCGTGATCGCCGCAAAACCCGCCAGGGGATCCGTCGACCCGAGGCCAAAAACCTTGTCGAAGACGAGAAGTTTCGCAAAATAGAGAGCGACGCAGTAACCCATCAGCTTGTCCGGCTCCCACCAATGCCCGATTTCCGCGATGCGATACTGCATGACGGCTTTGGTTTCGGCCGTCTGCGACGCGATCTCGGTCGCAGCAAGATCCGCCGCGATCTTGGTATCGACATTCTCAGCCTTCAGCTTCGCGCTATAGGCATCGATCAGCGCCCTGACGACAGGGCCGCCGAGAAACGAGATGATCGTCATCCACATTGGTCTTTCCTCCGAAGCGTTCGCAGGCGCGCGATGATCGTCACGACGGAGATCACCAGCATGATACGCCCCGTTGTTTTGACGTCGCCGATAGCCGAACCGATCTGATCCTTGACGCTGGGATCGCCAAGCGTGTCGGCAAGATCGTCGACAATCGAAGCCAACGCACCGGCGAGCGCGATGCAATAGCTCCAGGCGATGGTCATGGAGTGCAGGCAAGCTGCCTTGAGTCTTGCAAGCATCACGATTTGGCTCGCAGGACTGCAAGTCTTGCCTCGAGCGACTTGACCAGCGCGTCGGTGCCGGTCATGAACCAGAGGATCGGGTCCTTGCAAAACCAGCAGCCAGCAAAGCCGGCGGCGAAGAGAATGATATCGAGCATTGTCCGCATGTTCATTTCCTTCCAAGAATTGCTCTGACCAGGTTGACCACGAACGCGCCGATCGAGCCTTTCGACGGGTTCCTCAATGAAGGCCTCGCGGAATCGCCGATCGCAGGGCTCTTTGCGATCTTCGCTCCCGCAAAACTGATGTCAGGATCCAGCTCCGTCAGCGCGATCATCAGCGCTGCGCATCCCAGTTGCGGATCGACCTTGCCCGGATCGTAAACGCCGTCCCGCACGTACTTCCCGGCGCGGTACTGGTTGGTGCCCGACCAGAGATAAGGCGACGGTACGCCACGGGCGGCGTAACCAATGCCGTTGTAGGTCTCGAGCGCGGTCAGTGCCGCGGCAACCGACCAGTCCCTGTGGCGCGCGAGGAAGGGCGGGCACTTGACCAAGGCGTCGATGGCAGCGTCCTCCCATGAAGTGAACGGGCCCCGTCCAGCCGGCACGTGAACCGACACGCGATTCCAGGGGTCCCCCTGGGCTAGGGATGCCCTCCAATCCTGGGAAGATTCCCGCTCGTGAATGACCGCAATCGCCGGCCAGGGAACGCCCGTCTCCCGCTCGACGGCCTGGTATCGCTGCCTAGCCCTGTAAAGGCGCAGAGCAACGTTTGCGGCCTCGGCTTTCCGGGTCGGCTTGGCATTCGCCCAGCGCTTCACATTCGCCGCAGTGAGGGCGTTCAGGTCTACCATGGGTTGACTCGGTTGGGGGTTGTAGTAGTAGCCTCAAGTCATGCTCGAGGATGTTCATTTTCTAGTTCGATGCCTGCGCTACAGGCTGAGAACCGAAAGCCTGCAGCTCAAGACCCTTCTGGAGTTGCGACTGACCGGCGCCACCGTCCTAGACATTGGCGCCAACAAAGGTATTTACTCGTATTGGCTAACTAAGGCCGTCGGCCCAGGCGGCCGCGTTCTCGCAATCGAACCTCAGCCGGAGATGGCCGAATATATTCGTCAGCGCCGACTTGGACCAAATGTCGAGATAGTAAATCTTGCTTTGTCCGACGCAGACGGCGTTTCTCAGCTGTCAAGAAAGCGTCCCGGGGATGGGAGTGCCTCGCTGTCCAGGAACATCGGCAGTTCAATACCCGTTAAACTCGCGAAACTAGATGATATCGGACCAGTTTCAAATTTGAAGTTCATCAAGTGCGATGTCGAAGGGCATGAACTGCGGGTTTTTCGTGGTGGAGAACATCTAATTCGTAAGTTCTCTCCAGTTATCCAGTTCGAGAGCACGCCGGGAGAAATTGACCCGTTGCTAGAATTCTTCAGCAGTCTAGGATATTTGGGGATCATGTTTCTTGGGAAGGCATACGCACGGATAGAAGAAATCTCAAGCACTCCTCATCCCAAGTTTGGAATGAGCGGGCACCGAGATTTTCTCTTTTTCCCAAAAGCCGCGATCGGATCGATCATCCCGCAAGATCATCAAATGACGCGGTGGCACACAGATCTCTAAATAATCCGCAGCAGCTTATTCGCGATGATTGTCGGTTGCGTATTGTTATGGGCGTTACCACTACCCGCTGCGACGTTGTTGATCGTGATGCCTGTGGTCGCCGATCCCGTATTTTGTGAGGAATAAGTGGCAAACGGCGTATTACCGCCCGACGCAGGCTTTTGTTCGCCTGGCTCCGCGCGCTGATACGAGTGCACATGTCCAGGATCGTTCAACGTATTCAAATGCGCATGTGAGGCCAGTTGCGCTATTGTCAACACATGGCTCTCTGCCCCGCCCGTCGCGCCAAGACTAGTCGCGTTGCCGCCGAAATATGACGGTGTAAGACGACTGGACGCAGAGCCGCCCATGTCATCTTTGCCGGCGACGACTCGTCCGCGGAGATCCGGAATGTTGAAAGTGGCCGAACCGTCTCCGGTGCCATAGGTCGTCGAGAGCAGCGAGAACAAGATCGAATAGGTCGTTCGTGAGATCGCCTGCCCATACGCCAGAACAAACGAACTGTTCGGCGCCGTCGAGCCCCAAAAATCAACACTTGACCCGACCGGGATGGAGTACGGATTGCCATAGAAGCTCTGAAGATAGAACGCGGCGGCAACATTGTTGTAAATCGCAACATAGGGCGTCCCCTGAATAAGCACACCGGCCGGCAGATCGACGCCGGGACTTGCCTGGATCGGCTTGGCTCCGAGCCCGTCCACGTTCAAGGTCACCGGGCCCGCCCCGTTCGTCACGTTCATTGTGAACGCAACGACCTTGGCGTGCAGGTTGGCGAGGCTGTCGAAAACTTGGTTAGTTGCGAGTGTCAGGGCAGTAGATGTCCCGCCAGTTCCGAGATATCCTGAAATATCGTCCCGATACTTCGCAATCGCCGCCATCATGCCGCGCGCTGAATCGTTGACGCTCGAAGGCGACTGCCCCTCCGCCCAGTTGATCGTCGAATCCGCCGTCGCATCGGCGGACGCTATTTGAGACCACTTATAAAGAGTCATCCTGCATCCTTGATGTGAAGAGGCGGCGTCATGGGCCGCTCTCGTATGTTTTCGAGGAATCGGTGCTGCGGACCGTCAATCCTGCGCCTTCGCGTCTCCGCCGCATAACTCGATGTACTGCGCACAGCGACACGACGGCACTCGCGCTGTCAGGAGGTTGCGGATCACGCCTGCCGGGACGCCGGGGTTCTCGCTTGCGATCCTGTCCACGCGTGCGTCGATGATGCCGTCGATCTCGGCGCGCAGCTCCTCGATGCGCTCTTCAATCCTTGTCACGCGTGGTTGCTTCATTGCCATTGGTCTTTTCGTCCTTCGTTTGAGCCTCGAGTGCTGCCAGCTTCTGGCGGGCCGACGCAGCTTCGTTCTGCGCACGTCGCAGTGCGCGCTCCCGTTGAGCTTCATGCGCGGCGAGGTGAACCTTGATGTCGTAGGGTAGCTCGTCGAACCGTTGCTTGAAGAGGCCCGGCCACGACCGTGGCGGCGGGATGGCTGCAATCGCGCTCATCGCGCTTGCGGCAGCGCCACCCAGGGTCGGATCGGCAAGGCCCAGTGATACGTGCAGCCGCGATATGTCCTTGACGGCTGGCCAGAGCCGATCCATGCCAAGCGCCGCACAGTCGGTCACGAAACGTGCCACGGACGCGGGTGTCGCCGGACAGGCGGGAACACCGCTCAACTCACACCATTTGACGAACATCGGCGCATCGCGCCGTCGCGCCTGCGCGAGCGCCGTCAGCAGCGGATGGGTCATCGCTTCGCCTTGCGCAACTCCTCGTGGAGGCTGCCCATGCGCCGGCGCAGATCGACCAGTTGAATACGCCTTCGCAGGTTGTGAGGACTCGAGTCGATCTCGCCTCCCAGCTCGGCATCAAACCTCTCGAGTGCCGCCACGCGCTTCCTCAAGCCGTAGAGGGCGAAGTTCTCCTCGATCCGCTCCGCTGACATAGGTTCGCCGTAGAGATTTCCGGTTATGGAATCGGCGCGTTCAATGAAAGTCCTGTCGTCTTTGCTCATGGTGCGCTTTCTTTCGTAAATCCAGTTTGATCGGCCGATCGGTACGTCGAGAAGATCGAGAGCGGCCATAGAACGGGAAGAATATTGGCGGTGCGATGCGCCGCTCTGGCTTGCTCGCCCCACGGCCCATGGCGCTTCCAGCGCTTGACGAGACCGGCCATTCCTGGCGCGGCTGCGGAAGAGACTTCATCGGCAGAGCAAACGGATTTGGATCGACGTACAGCTCGTTTTTGTCCCGGGTTGTCGGCGACAGCGCCGACGGCAGCTCGATTGAATCGGACGGCTCCGCCCCACACAGTCTCTATTCGGAGCCAGCGAAAAACCTTCATCGCTTGTCATGCGGCGAAGGGCTGCTCGCGCAGACTCCCTCACCGGCGACCGTCTGTCCTCGCCTGATACAGCGCGACCGCGTCCTTGAGGTCGCCCGAGCTGGAAAGCCGCGCGCTCAACGTCCGCAGATCATGCTGATTGCGATCGCCTCGGCCCGTCGCCAAGCCTGGCCTCTGTACCGGCGGCATCGGTCTCGCCGTGACGGCGTCCCTCGCCTTCATCATCAACCGGTACTTTCCGGCGTCGTACATCATGCGCTGGAACGTCGCATTGCGCATTAGCGGCTCGCTGTCGAAGAGGCGCTGCAGTTCCTCCCGCTCGATGCCGCTCGCCTTTGCCGATGTCATGATCTCCTGCGCGACGGCTTGCCGGACGTCTCTCGTCTCGTCCTTGAGCAGGGTCTCCAACCGTTCGTCCTCTGCCTTTGCATAGCTCTGAAAGTTGCGCCGCGAGGCATCCGCCGCCCGCCGCAACTCCTCATTCTGCCGTGCGCGCAACTGCTCGCTGCCCGCGACGATCGCCTGGATGCGCGACAGCTTTGCGGGGTCCTGGTGCGCCATTTGCGCGAGGGCTTCCGGAAGCCGCTCCGGAGGCAGGGTGGCCAGTTCCGGAAACTGGCTGACAAAACTCGCTTGGGCGATCTGCATGGCCGCATCCAGTCCGTCGACATAGGTGCGCCGCGCGCTCTCGACCTCACCGACCTTTTCCTCGAGCGCCAGGCGCACCTGCGGGTGCTGCATGAGCTGACCGATATCGGGATCGAACCCGGCCGGACGTTTTCCATCATCGCCCATTGCATTTGACGGAGCTTCGGACTCCCCGTCACGCGGGCCGTTCTCCTCGGGCCTATCGAACCCGTAGAACTCAGCCGCATCGGGGTCGTCTGCGGCAACGTCCGCGCGCAGCGCATCGATCGTCGCGGCAAGCGCCTCCGAAGACCCGTTTTCGGCGATCCGCCTGTCACCGGCCGTTGCGCTCGCATAATCCCGGGCGGCACGCGCGAGGGTTACCGCCTCGTTTGCGGCAGCGGGCTTGCCCTCTGCATCGGTATATCGCCTGACGACCACTTCCGGATGCGCATCGGACCGCCGGTCGGCGGCATCACGCAGGGATGCGCCGTCGCTTTCGATCGTCTGGCGTTCGCTCTCCCTGTCCGGATCTGGCATTTCCGCATAACCCGCATTGGCCAGGTCGAAAGTGGCCCCAGTCAGCTCTGCGTCGGTCTGTTCTGTCATGTCTAGCCTCCCCACTTGCCCTTGAACGGAGTAAGCAGGCTGTTGATGCCGCCTGCAATCGTTGCAAACTGGTCAGCCCCGGACTTCTGCTGTGTCCCCGTCGTCGTGCTATTGCCTTGCTGTCCAAGCTGCGCGATAGGCACACCGATCTGCGCGAGCAGGCTTAACGCCTGCACGGGGATTCCTCGGCGCTGCGCTTCCTCCGCCAAGGTGGCGTTGGCACCATAGTTCTGAGCGTCGAGTGCCGATTGCGCTGCAGTTACGCCCTGGCCTCGATTGACAAGATCGCTCTGCTGCATCTGGGTCAGCGTGTTGGCCGTCGTGTTGCCGGCGTTATACAGCGCATTGGTGGCGGCAAGCTGGTTCGCCACGTCTTGATTGTATTGCGCGGCGATCACCGGCGCCTCCGCCGCCGCGACGCCCCTCCCATAGGCCATCTGGTTGGCGCCGCTAAAGTCGCGGCCCGCGGCGGCGAACTGCGAGTTCACGTCATTGCCGACATCCGACCGGATTTGAGCAAGCTGCGCGGTCAGGGCCGGATTGTTGCCGACCATGCTGCCGTTTGCGTATGGCGTCAGCCAGTTGCGGTAGGTCGCGAGGTTGTCCTGCACGTTGCCGGCCTGTGCCAAAGCTCCACCGCCATTCAACAGGGTTTGTGCGTAGCCTGCGATCTGGCCTGTGTAGGGATTGCCCGCCGCAGCGTTGGTCTTCAGCGTGTCGAGCGCAGAACCCTCCGCTGACGTGAGCCCGGTGTTATTGAGTCCGGTGCTGATCTGGCCCAGCATTGTTTGCAGCGCCGGCTGTGCGGCGGCCCAGGGCGCTGTCTGCGATTGCTGGGTCTGTGTGGAGGTGGATTGTCCGCCCATGGACGATGTTCCTTCTGGGTTTGGTTATGTGTGATCTGCCGTTGCCGAAAGACTTGCAAACCGCATGGCAGCCTGCATCAACGCGCCTACGGCAAGCGCTTGTCGATGATTGCGTGGGTTTCTTCATATCCTTCAAGCAGGCGTGCCCAGCCTTTCCGGCCGAAAATGCGCACGCACCGGCATCCCTCCGCTTCGGCGTAGGCTTCAATACCGCGGATCAAAGATAGCCAGCGCGTCATGCCGGTGCCGGCGCAGGCCGTGATAACGCAGACCTTGCCTGCCTCCGTCTGCTGGAGGCTCGTCGATGCGGCAGCCTCGACCACTGAGCCGTTCCAGGCGACCCAAAGCAGCGAGATACCAGCAAGAATATCACGCTCGATCGTAGCAAATGCTGACAACCCTGTCCTGACGATCGCCTGCTTGATGAGAGGAGCGACAGACGGCCAGATCTCGCGCACGTATTCCGGATCGATGCAGACCAGTTGCGTGTTGTCGCATCGATCCGGACAGAAAACGCGTGTGCGGGACATTTGACTACTCATGAGAAATCCCGAATGGGCCCCCGAGCGACGGCGTCGTTGCGCCACGGGATGCGACTAGGGATCGCAAATAACGTAAGTCCCGGAGTTGTACCCTGCCATCAATGCATCGACCTCGGCTTGGCTGCTGGGGTAGGCCTCACTCCGGAGCCCTCTGCAGCTTCGCATGATCGAGCCATCTCAATACGCCGACTAGAGACGCGGTCGCTGACGTCGTATCGCGCTAGTTGGCCGTGGCGAGTGATGTGGTCCTCACCCCTGCCCATCGGCGGGATCGTCGTGCAGAGCGACCTGCAACGGCGCGATGCGCTGGCCAACTGCAATCTCGATGAGAAGCTTACCGTCCGCGCCCTCCCAGCACATGATCCGGTTGATCAAGCGTGCAGCCAAATCCGCGATGGCGTAGTCGCCCCGCCATATGAGGCCCCATTTGGCGCTACGTGTAACCAACCCTTGCTGGAACTCCCAATTGCTCTTCTCAAGGAAGGGAACGACGAACGCTAAGAATCGTGCGTTGAACTCTGAGTTCTCATTTGCCGCAATTTCACCGGTCGGCATTAGTGGCGGGGCCTCGATGTCCGGATGCTGTTCGCTCATTGGAATCTCGGATCAGACAAGAGACTAAGGTGCACCAAGCCAGGAGAGACTTTAAGCCAGGCCGATCTAGATCACCATCACAGATCCTCGACCCGCCAGTTCACCCCATCGATCAGAGTCGTCGTACCCGCAGGGACTTCGGCCTTCGCTCGTTCGTACTCGCTCATCCGCCCAAGGTTCTTGAGGCACACTGCTCGGCTTAACCGAGCATCGTTGAGAAAGAATGCCTCGTTCGTCGCTAAGGATCGCTCTACCACCTCAAGATAGACAGCCTCGGCTTCATGCCAGTATTTCTGTCTCCTTAGCTGATGGGCTGCCATATAAATGCCAGCAAGAGCCTGCCGCTGTGCGCTCGGACTCGATCCAAGCTGTTCAACTTTGGACCGTAGCGCCTCCTCCACTCCGACCAAACGAGGGATCTCGTCTCCGGATGCGCCGTCGCACTGCTCGCGAAGAAAGGCGGACGCTTCGTCGTACAGTCTGTCGAAAACCAAGGATACGAACTTCGCTGGAACTAGGGGCAATAAAACCATTTTGTACTTCGGTTGATCAACATCGCTCCATCCTAGTCTCTCCGTAGGATACTCACAATGCATCTCTCGCTTGTTGCGATCGCAGCCACATGCGCGATCCATAAAGCGACCGCCTAATCATCCCCTAAATCTCCACTTGCCCGTTCGCTTAAATTCTTCAAATATTGCGTTTTCCTTGGCTTTCTTCGTGGCGCGCGCGTCTTTCTTCTGTTGGACGATTCGACGCCCAATCACCTTGGTTTCCTGTGGCGGCGGTGCCCTTTCGTATTCCTTACCGCCACAGTCTTCGCTGACAAATCCTGGCTTGCAGTCGTTGACATCCCAAGGCTCGTTGTTTGGCTTTTCGAACGGCCCTGTTGCATAGTCGCTCTTCCACCGCTTGATGATATCGCCAATGGTGCCGTTCACGAAGGCATCAACACAGACCTCATGGGCCCGGTCCCACTCCTTCCTGCATTGTTCGTCCGATTTGCGACCACCGCCTCCGCGGTTGCCGCCATAATTCCCTCCTCCTCTAAAGCCCGCCGAGGGCAAATCAGTCGACTTCTTGTCTGGCTTTGCAGGCTCCGGCTCAGGTCGGCGCCGTAGAAATTCGGGAATGTCTGGGAAATCGTCAGGCAACGGAGTTCCAGGTGTTCTACGCGGCTTCTCCTCACCCGTTGGCTGCACTGAGTTCTCGCTTACAATTTGATCTCCTTCAGAGCCCTGGAAGCGAGTTAAGCGCCTGAAATCTGGATCCACCTTTGCTTTGGGCTGCAATTCTTGATTGCTTGTCCCGGTTCGCCGTTCCTGTTCCTTGCCGAGAATCGGTGGACCGACGATCCAGGGAGGCTGACCGCCGGGACGACGGGGCGGCTGTTCACGCGGAGGTTCGGAGAGTGAAGCACCATTCCATCCTTCGTTGTTTTCATTTGTCTGCTCATCGCCGCGCAGTTGGCCGCGCAACATCCACGGCATGAGCCTCGCTGCGGTCCAGAAGTCACGGGCGGACCGAGGAACGAGTCGTTCGAGGTGTGGATTTGGAATCTCGACGGGTTTCGTGGGACCGAGCGACTCAAATGGAAAGCGCCTTGGTCCGAAAGGAATCCGCGACAGTGGTCCGCGAGGACCAACCGCCGCGCCTCCCGGAGGCGAGAGCGCCTGCACCCACCATGGAATGCCTGGCGACGGTGAGACCAATCCGCCGAGCACTCCGCCTGAGGGCGTATAATCGCCGGCCGCCGCGTAGGCCTCAGATGGTAGAGTATAGGCGGACTGCGATGTTTGGGCGCGCGGCTCTGATCGCGTCGGTTCGGACGGGCTGCTCTGCCCTCCATAGACTTGGAGGAACTGCTCGTACAGATTCCGGATATCGGGGGTGGCCATGGAAATCTCTCACGAAACTATTGTTGGAAATGCAGGGACAAAGTGTGCAGCACTATTCGATCCGCCCGCGTAGTAACGTCGCGTGCTCGGAGCGGCTCGATTTCTGAAGTGAAATGCTAGGTTGGCTTAGATCGGGGTCGGTCGCACGCTCGGTCGCCGCCGCCTCACCCCACCACCGCATACAAAAACACCCGCCCCGCCGTCGCGGAGTTCGCGTGCGCGATCGTGAACGCGCCGTTCGCGACGGCGCTCACATACATCGTCCCGTTGCCGACCTCCGCCGCCGCATTCGCTGACGCCGGCACCAGGATCGGCACGGATCCCGCCGCGCAATTCGCCGTCGTCACTGTCGTGCTCGATGCGCCCGTTGCCAACGTCACGCTGCCGACGGCGTTCGATCGTCCGGCGGCGAGCTGCTGAATCGCGAGCACGATCTTCTTCAGATCGGTCTCGGTGATACCGGGAACGTAAGCTGTCATAGCGTGCCGTTCGGTGAAAGGTCGGGAACGACGCCGGCGCAGAACGACCATGACGTTGCCGCGGGAATGCGAACCTTGAAACGGGAATAACGGGTGTCGCGTCGGAGGTCGCAACGGCCGGTCCGCGCGTTGACCAGCACCTCCGCCCCGGGCATCGCTGCCGCAGACGGCGTATCGCGCCAGGACACCGAACCGAACAGCGTTGCCGCATCAGTCACCGGGCGGAAGCCGCGGATGGTGATGCGGTTTTCATCCGTGCCCTGTTCCGGGCTTTCCAGCGTTGCCTCGAGATTAGGGCCGCGAAAGAAACCGAGTGCATGAGCGTTCGAGAATTGCGCGATCTCGGGCTGAACCGCGGTCGCGTAGGCATCGAGGCTCAACGTCAGCGCATCCAGCGAAGACGAGATGCTGTCGAGGTTCTCCAGCGTCAGTCCGGTCTGCGATATGCCGAGCAGAAATTCGCCTGTCACCGCGACGGGAAAGAAGCGGTCGAGCACGAAATCGTACCCCAGCAGCTTGTCGTAGGTGCCGACCGTGCCGGACACAGACTTGTAGGCCCAATAGACGCGTGTCGAGCGCGGATCCGCCGCGCCCATGAACAGCTGGAGATTGCCTTTGTCGAGATCGGCGAGGAAGCTGCGATCAACCTTCTCGCGCCCGATCTGCTGCGGCACGCCGCCAGGCTCGATCTTGTGAAAGCCCTGGCCGGCATAGAAGAAGATGCGTTCGCCGGCACGGATGATCGAGTATGGGGCGTAGAGGCCCTTGTCCTGGGTGATGCGATCGATCTGGAAGATGATCGGCGAGCCCGGCACATAGGACATCCGCCGGATCGCCTGGTCCTGGAAGACGATGCCGGACTCGCCGCCGGCGACGCCGCGAACGATGCCGCCATCCGGAAAGTCCTGGAAGTCGGACGACTTGATCCCGCTCGTCCAGCTATCCGCGGCGTTGAAATTGTTCAACCCGGACCACTGGATCCGGTATGGCGTCGACAGCAGTCCTGACAGCACCAGGAAGCGCCCGACCACACTGATATAGGCGCCTTGCGGTGGTGCTCCCAACGCGTCGGCGAAGACCGTCGACGACGAAAGATCGAAGATTTGCAACACGGCATTCGCCTGCGTCGCGAAGACAAAGTTTCCGGTCTGGGCGAACTGCCATTGTGCGGTCGCGGTAAGCGCCGAATACGACGAAGCACCTTTGGAGACATCGACCCAGGTGAAATCGATGTTGTTCAGCCGATAGAGCTTGGTGCTCGCGCCGGCAAAGGTCACGACGGTGCCGTCGGATTTCAGCGCATAGAACGCGCCGCGGCACGGCGCCGGTAGTGCCGATGTGTAGGCCGAGAAGGAGGGAAACGGCCCGTAACCATCGCCGCGCGGGATGACGTTGAGGATGTTGCGCGTAGCCTGGCCTTCATAGTCGCTGACGTCGGGGCGGTATTCGCCATAAGCAAGAAGCGGCATTATTCGGTCGTCCATGGTTCAGGTTCAATCGAAGCAGGCGTCCACGCATTCTCCGGCTGCACGTCAGCCGTCCAGACGTTTGCAGGAGGAGCGGCGCCGCTCCAGCTTGGCGGCGGCAACGTCGCCTCTGTTTGCCATGACATCGTGTCGAACGGTCGTCGGACCCAGGCCTCATGGTCGCGGTCGTAGGTCGAACCGCCTCCGGCCCAGGCAAATGCGCCGCGTCCCGAAGCAAGCGACACGAAAAACGGGAGAGACGTCCCTGACAGAAGAACTGCACCTGGCGAGGCGACTGCGCGAATGGTCGCCTTCGCGACTGCGCCGGTCAGCACGAAGGAGCCACCAAAGCCCGGCTGCAAGCAACTGAATGCTGCTGCGCTGCCTGCGAAGCCAAACGGCCCTACATTCGCGGGTTCTGCGACCCTGAACCCCGCCGGGATTCCTCCTGCCAGGAAGCCTGCGGCCACCGCCAGCTCGGATGTCCCGAATGCGACCGCCTGTCCCGTAACAGCGGCCGAACCGCGGACAGTCAGAAGCGCAAAGTTGCCATCGCCTGGGAGTTGGGCCAGCGCCCATCGGCCAAGCGCGTCGAAGCCGAGAAGGGACATGGGTCAAAGCACCGCCGCGGCTCGGAACAGTGCATCGATCTGATCAACCGTTCGGCCACAAGCGGCGCCGATCGCAATCGTCAATGGATGGCTCCGCTGGAACCTCGTCGCGCCGGAGATCATCATGGTTGCCTCGAATTGCTGTCCGGGTGGCAGGCCGTCGATGACCTGCTGGAGCGCGGCCGGGATGTCGCCTGTCTTCACCGCGTTCAGGGCTTCCTGTTGCGAGATGAGGCCCTGCACGGCGAGTTGCTGAAAGAACTGCCGATCCGAGATCGCGCCCGGGACCGGGTTGGGCGGCACAACGGGGTCAAGCATATGGCCTTCAGCAAGCCAGGCCTGGAACGCCTGACGGTCTACATTTGCAACATCGTCGGGAATCCACGCTCCATCCGCTCTGCGGATCACAGCGGCAGTCTCAGTGGCTCGATACTCCGCCATCGCTATAGCCTCGCGTTTGCGATCACATTGACCGGATTGTACCAAGTTGCAGCCGCGATACCGGACGCGTAGCTGGTGACAAAATCGATGCCGGCCACTTGGATGGTGCCGGTCGAAACCGAGCAGGTCGGCGTTGCGCGCATCCACACCGGCAGCGGCGTGGTCACCGAAACTTGCTGAGTTGAGCCGCTTCCGTTGTAGACTTGTGCCCCTGCGGCAATCTTGGCGTAATACCTCTGACAAGTCGCAAGCTCGGTCGTGTAGTCCGGCAACTGGAACGGAGGAGCTGAGTTTCCTTCGTACATGCCGGCGTCGAACAGCTCGAACACATTTCCAGCAGTCGCGAAGACATTGGCAGTCTGGCCGCCATTCATCAGGTAGACGTAGAGATACATGCCAAGGTTGGTATCCTTCGCCCAGACGCCCGACGTGACACCGGCCAGGGTGACGGCCTTCACGACGTCGGTATTGATCTCACCAACCGCAATCGTGAAGACACCAGCCGCCGTTGTATCCGTGGCGGCGTTCTGCAACTGAATGGCATAGGAACCCGCAACCGGCGCCCTGACACCGACTTGAATCGTTGTCGTCCTGGCCGCCGACGTACCCCACATGAGATCGGCAACTCGACCGCCTTCGAGCTTCTGTTGAAGGAAGCAAACCTGCCCGCCGGGAGCGGCCTGCGGGGTGCCAACGGTGACGCGGATGCGCCAGGGCGAGCCACCGGGAGTATTCGAGTTTGCCTGAGCGCAGCCAAAAGTGCCCGTGGTCATGGTGTGCTGGATGTACCACTGGTCAACTGGATAATAGAGGTTGGTGCTGCCGGACGATACGCCGTTCTCTTGACTGATCTGCATTCCACCATTGACGAGGTAGTTCTTTTTGGTGACGCCGAGATTGGCGCGAGCTTGCGCCATTTGCGTCGCCGTGAACCCGTTCGGCTCCTCGATCGAAATCAAGTCTTCTTTCACACCGACGATCGCAACGTTCGGCGCCACCGTAAAATTGATCTTTGTACCGGCGCCGCTCTGGCCCGAAGCGGCACCAGTGCCCGACGAATTGTAGAGCACGGTGGCACGCGCAAACGTTCCGCTCGCCGCCGTGTAATTACCCTCCGCGATCTCCCACTGGATCAGGTCGCTGCTGATCGCGAGAAATTTGTACTTGCGACCGTCGACCGCTCCGGCGAGCGTCGGCGACTGGCAGCCGCCAACCGTCGACGAATAGACCCAGTCCGCCGTGCCGCCGGCCACTGGAATGAACCGGCAATTGTTGAGAAAAGCTGCCATGTCAGGTGATCGTCAGGATGCCGTTGGTCTGGTCGAGATCGATGGTGAAGGTATTGCCGTTCGTCAGTGTGATGGCCGTGCCATAGTCCCACCAGCCGATCAGCGGTTTGGTCGACGATGTCGAATTGTAGAGCACCGCGTATTGAAACGGCCCGATCGAGCCGCTCGATGCGGTCCATGCGGGATCGGTGCCGCCGACGAACTTGAACGTACCGGTCGTTTGCGCGCCACTGATGGTGCCGACGCTATTGCCGCCCGCGGTATAACCGTTGCCGGCTGCGAGATCCGCGGGCGTGTTGTAAACAGTGTTGGCGACAGCGGGCGCCGTATTGGTGAGATAGACCTTGTAGACTTGCGCCGTGCCGGTCTTCATGTCGTGCAGCGCATTCGCGACGTCCTGCACAAAACAATAGAACTTGTTGAAGCTTGCCATTGTCGCCTCCTAGATGACCTGTCCTGAAACGCGGACCGTCATCGGCCCCGCATTGAAGGTCGATGTCAGCCCGAGATTATTCAGATCTGCGAGCGCCGACGTGAACCCGAGACCCCAGGTCTGGATGCGCGCGTCTTCCTTGATGTACGGCGCGGACTCCAGCAGTGCGCCATAGAGATAGAGGTCCGGTGCCATCGTCAGCAGCCAGTTATTCCCGCTCGACGCCAGCGCCGGAACGTTCTGCCGATAGACCATTTCGATCGTGTAGGCCGCGTCGGGGGTCGGCGCGAGCTCGAGCTCGTTGCCGAAAACGGTGAAGTAGCGCGGCCGCGCGGCAATGTCGGACGTCGCAAAGCGATATTCATCCATCTGCGTTCCCGACTTGAACTCGAGGCACGGCTTCCCTGTCACACTTGACAGCCGAACCCTGCGCATGGACTGGAAATCCGACGGCAACGAAATGAACTCCGGCTCGTTGGAGCCGAGGTCTACTAACGCCGTCGCACGTTGCTCCATCTGCCGCACGAAGAGCTGGCGGTTGAATTTGGCTTCCGCGAGCTGGACGAAGGTCGGGATCCGCGCGATCAGCGTCGTGTCCTGATCACGCGCGAGATATTCGGTCACTGCTGTTTGCAGCGATGTGTAGTCGGTGATCTGGGTCATTCGAGCTCCGCTGACCAGCCGGCCTGCAATTTCGGCCTGTCGGTTCGCAAATAGGCCCATGCGGGATCGTCGAGCTTCCGCTGCACGATCGCGTCGAATTCGGGCGTGAACAGCCGCAGCGAGGTATTGCCCCTCGCATGCTCCTCGTTGAGCCATTGGACGTAGATGACGTTGGGGATGCGGGCGACATGCCGTCCCCAGTCACCGTGCTGTTCGTCCAGGCGCGCCTGCCTGTTCCACTCCAGGATCGGCGCCACGTCCTGGACATGCTCGATTGCTAGCTCGCAGCCGTTGCTGTCGAGATGAGGCCTGATCAGGACGCCGTCCATCACGATATCTCCGTCACCCACAGCGTTCCGGCGGTCGCCGTCACCAGGCCGTTGGTCGCGGCCTTCAACGCGGCAATGCGCTGGCCGGGACTGACCGTGATGTACTCGACGACATTGGCCGGCAGATAGGGATCGGAAATGGTCGCGGTCTGCGCACCGTCTCCAATCCGGTAAGAGCAGCCGGAATTGGCGACCAGACGGATCTGATAGGTTTCGGAGCCGAAGGCATTGGTCGCACCGACGCTGCTGTCATAGGCAATCGTCTGGGTGGGGCCGACGCGCGAGGAGTTTTGCTTGGAGAAGAACGGCATATCAGGCGGTCCTCACAGAGATCGAGAAATGCATGGGGATCGCTGCGCCCGAGGCTCCCGACGGCGTCAGCACGATCACGTCGTCCTCGTTGAGATAGGTCGGCGACGGCGGCACGGCCGAGAACAACTGGCCCGCGGCGGATCCCGTCTGCGTCACGGTGAAAGTCGCCAGCGTGGTCGCATTGGCCGAAACGGTGATGGTGCCGTCGGCAGTCGTGATCGCGCCTCCCAAAACGCCGGCGACTTTCAGCACGCGGCAACGAAAGGGAACACGGACATAGGCAGCGACAGGGCTCGCGCCGCAGGATGGCGTGTAGGCTGTGAGATCGGCGGTATTGAGGGTGCGATTGCCGGGAAGCGGCATCTTGGCTCTCCAAAAAGAAGGGGCAGCCTGAAGGCTGCCCCAAGAGGTGGACAAGGTTGGAACGGATGATCCTGATCGCTCAGGAGGTGGTGTTGTCGAACACGCCGCCGGACGCCTTCTCGTTGCGGGAGACCAGCGCGTATTCGGCGAGGATCTGGCGACGGTCGGAATCGCCGGTCTTGGCCAGCGGGATAGAGATCATGTTGCGACCGTTGAGATAGGCCACCGCCCATTTGTCCAGTTCGAGCACGAGGACGTCGCGCGGACGCTGGAAACGGTTGGCAACCACCTTGAGCTTGCCGAAATCGGATTCATAGGCGTCGACCGACGCCACGATCTTCTTCGACTTGGATTCCTCGATCGCGGTGGAGCGGCCGGTGAAGGTCGAGAACACCTGCTTGTTGAAGGCGCCGGTCATGATGGTGCCGGGCTTGCCGCCATTGCCCCAGATCGCTGACAACACGGTCTTCAGACGCACTTCGGTGAAGGCGAGCTGGGTACCGTCCGTTCGCGTGCCGGTGCCGTCGGCGGCCGCCGGGTCCGCTGCGCCGCCTGCCGTGCCTTTCGAGGTGTTCGAGAAAATCCAGGAGAGGACGGACGCGCTTTTGCGCGGAGTCGTCGTATTGCCGGCGAGCTTGGCCTGGTTGGTCCCGCACAGGATGGTTTCAAGGTCTCGCTTGAGTTCGAGACCCTTCAACATCTCCTGATAGGCGAGCTCGTTGTCGCGGCCGGCATGATCGACCGCCTGCTGCGTGCCCGAGACGCGGGCGACCTTGTAGGAGATCTGGCAGAGATTGCCGAGCCGGACAGTCGGCGTGGTCGTGTTGGTGTTGGGATCGTCGCCCTCGAGCTGGGCGTTGGTGTTGTCGGCCGCGGCAAGAGCCTGCGTCTGCCATTCGTGGTTGACGGCAGCCGCCTTCTCCTTGTCGACGCCGCTCATGAACGGCGTGTCGACGGGATCGATGCGATAGATCATATCGCTGAGGTCTTCGCGGTTACCCACCGCGGAGTAGGTGACGAACGTGGAGGTCGGTAGGGTCATCGATGTTTTCCTCGAGAGAGCCGACGCGCGGCTACGCAGGCATTCGCCTGCGTGGCCGGGTGCGGCACAAATACTTCCTGATGAGTGACGTCACGATCTTGAGGACCCGATGGCACGGAAGAAATATCCGGTTCGGCTTGCAAGATCTCAATGGCCGGGAGCCTGCGCTATGAACACTGGGGCGGCGGCGACGCAGCAGCGTCGAACATGGTAACCGACGTGCCCCGTTAAGGCCGCACGCGGTACGAACTCAGAAAATGCACGGGAGCAGGCGCGCTCGCCTCGGGTGAAAACTCGAAGGCGACAAGACGCTACCTGCCACCCTTGCCAAGGTCACCGCCGCGAACGCGTAGGTCAGCCACGGCGGTCGCCGGAACATCTCCCCGCCTGACATTGCTGGAGCCGGGCGAGCTGGATCAGAATTCCTGGAACTGGTCCGCTATCGCGTGGCATCCTGGCGTGACAAGCGACGAACCGCGGACCAGTCGCCAAATCGGTCGTCAAAGTTTGCGGGTTGGCCCTGCGACAGCGGGTCGTTTGCCGGGACAAACGGCACGGCTGGCGTGGTGGCGACGCCGCTCTGTGTCCGCGAGTTATCGGCGCCGTTTACGCTCTGACGGAGATAGTCGGCGATCATTCCGGGCAATCCTCCGGGCGGCGGTGCCATGATCGTTGGATCGGTCGTCGAGCTACCCGACGGGGATCTCCAGGCACCATAGCGATCGGCAACAACGCCATCGGGATTCGGAAGACCCAATCCGCGCAGCGGAGCCGAAGGCACGGCCGAACCGCTGGCACCGGTGGCGGCCGCCTGAACCAGATAGGGGACACTGGAGTCAAATCTTGCAGGATCGATCGTGGTGACCGGCCCACGGTTCGTATCGCCGTTTACGGCTACGCCGAGATTTCCTCCATTCCGATACTCTCGTCCCAAGGCCCGCGTCTCTTTGTCATTTTTGATGACCGAATAATGCAAATGAGGCCCGGTGCTGCGGGCACCCGTGCTCCCGACATTGCCAATGATATCTCCCGGCCAAACGCGCTGACCGGGCTTCGGCATCGGACTGCCTTCTTGCATGTGAGCATAGAGGCTATACCCTGCCTCATTCCTCACGATGACGGTGTTGCCAAAGTTCTCGTTGAAGCCGGAGTAAACAACTTCACCAGGGGCCGCTGCCGGAATCGGAGTGCCGGCGCGGGCTGCGAAATCCTGGCCTGAGTGAAATTTTCCGAGTTCGCCGGTGATCGGATCTTTTCGCCCGCCATAAGCCGAGGTGCGGCGAAACGGCGACCCGGGATCGTAAGGATCACTCATTTAATAGCCTTTTCAAGATTCAGTATCCATCCGGCTTGACATGTGTCACTGCCCGAATCCGGACATTTCACGGGGTCCGTCAACCTCCATGACAGCAATGCCATAGCTGCCGATGGGGACACATACAGCCGAGGGCTGGTTTGACCGCCTGCCAGGGCAAACTCCTGGCGGAACAGCAAACGAAACGAATTGTCGCGAAGCTCCACCGCCTGTCGTGCGTAGAGCACCGATGAATCGTCATCGGGCAGCTTTGGTCGATCGATCGGACCGACGATGCCAATCAATCCCTTGCCACCACCCGCGGCCTGCACAACGCGCTCCCTCAGTCGCGTGCATCGCCAATCCGCGATGCGGCATTTCACGAGAGGGCCGATGCCCTGAATTTCGTCCGACACGAGAAACAGAAACAGTGACTTCTGCTCGGCGTCGAACCACCCTGCGGTAACACCCGAATTCTTTCGAATCTTGCCTCCTCCGATCCTGTTGCCCTGCGCGTCCAGGACATCGATTGTATCGGAGTAAGCCACGAAGAACTTCGAGCTGTCGGGAGACCAAACGATCTTGGTGACGGGCTGCCCAGGCGTCGCTGGGACGCTGATCGTGCGCAAGTGTCCAGCTTCGGCCGTCAACTGCAGCTTCTGGTCCGAAGCCACGATCTTCATATCCGGGGAGAATCCAATACCGATGCCACGTGATCGGCTGTCGAACGTCGCCAGGATCGCGCTCTTGCCGGTCTCGAGCTCGAACTTCCTCACACGGCCGGCATCATCCTCGGGAAAAACGATGTACTGGCCGTCCGCTCCGCATTGGACCCATCTAGACCCCGTAGGAGATGGGGCGGAGATCTTCGTGCCCCCATCGTATGCGTCGATATACTGACCATCCGTCGCGAGCAGATAGCGCTCCCGATCCCCGCACCAGGCGATGAACTCGCCTTTCGGCAGCGGCGTGTGCGGCAGTTTCTCGAACGTCGGAACGACTGGAGGCTTGGCTGCCGGAGCAGGCGAAGCCCCTTCGGCGCGGCCCGCAGCGGTTGCAACAAGCAACCCCAGCGCAGCCAAAAAGAACGAAGAACGCAGATCAATCGGACAGAACCGCATGCAATCACTCAATCCTTGGGCGAGACTGTAGGCATCAACAACTCCTCACCAGTCACGGAACAAACATGGAACATTGTCCACCACTCCCGCTTTGGTTGCAACACCTAAATGATCCCAAACCGCTTCCGCCGCTCCGCCGTTTCCGCAAGGTCCTTCAGTTCCGCCCGCGCCAGCTTTCCGTTGGCGATCACGCCCGTGATGTGATCACGAACCTTACCGACGATGTTGATGGCCAGAAACAGCTTTTCGCGGCCCGCGGCATCCTCGACCGTGGTCGCGCGCCAGGCCGCGATGTAGCTCTTCTCGAGCGTGTCGAACGTCTCGTTCAAGAGCTCGTCATCGAGCAACGCTTCGGCACGCACCGCCCTCGCCGCGGCACGCTCCAGTGTGCTCTCGTCAGACATTGGTTTCCTCCTCGTTGTTCGGCTGTCGCGTCTTCATATCGTGGCGCGCGGCGGATGCGGCGAGATTGAGCGCCGCCTCGGCTGCGCGTGCTGGGGCTTCTGCTGCTGATTGAGCGTCTTCGGATGCGCGTCGTCAACGACCCAGGGTTATGGTTGATTACGACATACTTTACGGTCGTATCTGTCATTCGACGTTTCTCAAGATATTCGCCAGCAAGGCTGCGCGGTTGAACCGCCGATAGGTTGGATGTTGCCTATCTTGGACTGCTATTTCGTCCGTCTCATTAGTTCCTCCATCTTAGCCTGATTGGCCAGAGACTCAGCCGGCGTCGGGTCGGCGTAGCCGCCAAAGGCAGGCCTGCGTCGGCGCCTGCCGCGCCAGTTGTGCCGTCGCCTGCGGGATCGTGCCGCCATCGCCGAACGGATCATGGTCGACTGGAACGAGAGAGACATTCTCGAAGTCCGGCTGATGCTCGGCCGGCACCAGAGAGACATCATCCATGATGAACGACCAGCAGATATTTGCCGGGACGGTTGGAGTCCGGCAGATAGTGGTGGCCGTCTCTCGCCTTGCGCGCGCCCGGCGGATATGAACGCTGCACTTTCCCTGCTTCGAACGCCGTCTTCAGATGCGTCTCCAGCACCGTCATCTTGGCATCGAGGGCGGCTTTGATCTTGGCGATCTCGATCTCCCCTTGCGTCTTGACCTGGAGATGGATTGCGTCGTTCTGCGCCTTTTGTTGCTGGAGTTGCGCCTGATGCGCTGTGAGTGCGGCATCGACCTGCGCCCGCGCCTGGACGGCGAGTAGCTTCGGATCGGGCGGCGGCTGGGGCGGCAGAGGGTTGCTTTAGTAAGCGCCCGGTCCGCGTGCCTTCAACTTAGATGCATCCAGCCATACAATCACGATCTTGCCGGAAAGTCAGTGAACCGCCAGGCTCTACTAGTACTCCAACCCTTCAGGTAGCTCGGTCAGAGAATCGATAAATTTTTTCAGTGTTGGGGCGAGAAACACAACGTATCGATCAGGGTCCTCGTAATCTTCATGTGACTCGAACATGATATTCCCGTAAGATTCTGGCCTCACACTATAAAGAAACATGTCGCCTGCAGAATCGTGCGCGAAGGGTATATATCCTCGAGGAAATTCTGGTGTCTGATCCACCATCATGACATAGGTCCGCTCGAAGCTTGATCCCCTCGCGCCAGTATTCATGGAATGGAAACACTTAACATCATACGCGTCTCCGTCCTTGGGAAAAAATTGAGGACGAGGCGTTCCGCCGTTGTGCAGAAGGTAATGTTCCCTGAGATCATGCGGCAAGCGAATACCCAGTTGGTTCTCCACACGCTTGATGTCCAGCTCAGAAAGTGGTGGAGCAGTTCGCTCAAAAACAACCATTGCCCGTTTCCTTATCAACGCTTGTACCGCACTCCGTGGTGCGTTGAGTACTGCGCAACCGAGCCCGCATGAGGTCGCGTAGCATTGTGCGCGTCTTCATCTATCAGCTCAAGAGTGGCCCTTCCAGTCTGCGGATTGAAGTCGTCGGCGTGGTGCCACATGTATCCACCCGGTGTTTCAGTGAATTTCCCCTCCTTGTTCGCAAGAGCGAAGTCTTTTCTATAACTGCCGGTAAGTGGTATATTCACAACGCTTCGCTGGCCCTGTGCGGCAGGATAGAGGTGCTCGGTTCCTGCAAACGTGGGTCCGCCGTTCGCGGTCGTTCCGACACCAGGAAATCCTTTTTTTGCTGCCCATTCCGCCGGAGAGAGCCGAACCCGGCTCGTGAGCGCGCGCACTTCTTGGCCGGCGGCGCGCCCGATGCCTTCCGTAGCAGCGGGCACCAACGTCTCTGCGGCGCGTACTCCTGTTGCCAGCCTGGCTGCACCGAGCGGACCGAGCACGCCGAGTGCACCGCCGGCGAATCGGAGAGGCCCTTCCCAAGGAGTCCCTTCGCCAAGCTGGCCTCCAGCTTCGCTTCCCAGGCCTCCCAGCACAGCCGCTCCGACTTTGAGAGGCACGCTTCCAGGCGCCATATAGGAAGCGGGATTGCCGAGAAATTCCCCGACTGATGCACCGAATTGGCCCGCGCGGCCTTCCGGCCTGTACATTGGTCCGGTGACTTCCTTCTCAAGAATCTGCATTCCCTGTTCTGGAGTCGGCGCGTCGATGTCTTGCCCCATCTCGGCCTGCGTGGCGCGTCCCAACGCGCTCGCCGCGCGATTGAAGCCAGAAACGACCCCGCGAGGGATGGACCTCAAGAAGTCACTGGCCCCTGCCGTGACAGCAGCTCCCGTGGATTCTGTTGTTGCCACGCCAAGTATTGGTGCACTGGATCGGCTTGCTCCCATCGCAGGCTGTTTAGTCTGCGCTTGCTGAGACTGCATCGGCTGAGTCTGCGCCTGTTGCGCCTGCTCTTGCGGGCTTTGCGCCGGCTGCGTTACGCCGTCGGCGCTGAACGGATCGTGGTCGACCGGAACGAGAGAGGCATTCTCGAAGTCCGGCTGATGCTCGACCGGCACCAGAGAATAATCAGTCATGGTGAACGACCAGCAGATATTTTCCTGGACGATTTGAGTCCGGCACGTAGTGGTGGCCGTCTCTTGCTTGCCGCGCGCCAGGCGGATACGAACGCTGCGCCTTCCCTGCTTCGATCGCTGCCTTCAGATGCGTCTCCAGCACCGTCATCTTGGTATCGAGGGCGGCTTTGATCCTGGCGAGCTCGATCTCCCCTTGCGTCTTGACCTGGAGATGGATCGCGTCGTTCTGCGCCTTTTGTTGCAGAAGCTGCGCCTGATGCGCTGCGAGCGCGGTGTCGACCTGCGCCCGCGCCTGAACGGCCAATAGCTTCGGATCGGGCGGCGGCTGCGGTGGCGGTGGCGGCGGATTGAGCAGCTGTCCAGTCTGCGGATTGACGGCCATGGGATCGTTGAAGAACTGGTCGGGGTTTCTGTGCCCCATGATCCGCGTCAACTCGGCCGCCGTGTTGTAGAGTTGACGGTCGCCGACGAGATTGATCTTGCCACCGGCAAGCAGTTCCTTCTGCACGTTGGCGATCGCCATCGTCTGCGCGAATTGCTGTGCCTTGCCGCCGGCACCGAGGCCGACATTGATGGTCATGTCGTCGCGCGTCTTCCAGTTGCGCGGATTGACGTCGACCCAGGCGTTGCGCAGGCGCACCGTCTCCTCGCGCTGACCGTGCTTGCGGATCGTGCCGTGCAGCAGCGCGAAGATGTCGCGCACGCCTTCGGCCATGATGCGCGCGATCAGCTTGATGCGCATCTGCGAAGCCGAGAACACCTGCGCGACCGCGGTTGCTGACTGGTTCTGCAACGCATTGGCGTCGATGCCCTGCGTCTGCTTGCCGAGACCGGTGCGGATCTCGAGCTCGGCGTCGAGATATTGCAGCATCGGGTAGATCGACGTGGTGATATCAGGCACCACCTGCCAGTTCAGCCCGCCCGCGGTCTTGGTACGCACCACGCCGCCTGGCCGCGACACCAGGAGATCGTCCAGGGTGTTGGGCCCGGCATTCTGCTCGGCGACTTCGACGCGCGGATTGTTGTGCAGGTAGAGATTGTCGAGCGCACCGCGCTTGAGCGCAGTCTTCTCGCGCTGCAGCGGCATCACCAGATCGGCGATCGAGCGGCCGAAGAAACGATGGGTCACCGGCACCGGCGTCGTCGCCGCAAACGGCATTTCATCGAACGGCGTGATGCAGTCCTTGCCGTCCTTGCGCAGGATCTCGGCCTGGTCGCCGCCGGTGATGACCTGATAGAGGCAGGGACGGCCCGAGCCCTCGAAATCCATGCGAACATAGTGCTCGGTGATGCGCACCAGCCGCGCCGCGGAATTGGCACTGCCGCCACCGGCGGTCGCGGACAGATGCTCTTCCACCGTGTCGCGCGCCAGCGTCTCGATCTCGGTCGTACCGGTATGCGGCCGCAACGCCCTGACCTGGCCGGCATCGAAGCCTTCCGCGATCAGCTGTGCCTCGGTCTTGGTGACGACCTCATGGAAGCAATAGTTGCAGTCGCGGATGCTGCGCGCACCGCGCTCGATGCCGAATTCCTCCGGAGGCACGCCCATCACCCGCGCCTGCGCAAGCTTGCGCGTGGTGACGATGGTGACGTCGTGCGTGACGAGAGAGCCCATCGGCGCGGGCGGCGCCGGGGCTAGCAAGGGAATAGGCATGTGTGATTGATCTCTGAAATTTTTGCCGCGTGATGGCAGACGGCGGAAAAACGGCGGCGGCCTAATTGCCGTTGCTGCGCATCTAATCCTGAATCAAACCGAGTAGTCCGCCGGCAGACGCAAGATCTGGATGAGACTTGATATCTCGAGGGGTCCGGTACTCAGTCTTCTGGACCGAAGGCCCTTCCGATGGAAGCAACGGTATCGACATCGTGCCGGCGAACGGCGATTCGACCGAGCCTGCCTTTCACTACAGATCTGAGGCTATGAGCTTTGGGAATACGTTCGCCGGGAAAGTGACGATCGTCTATCGGTAAAGGTAATTTGGCGCGTCGGCGACGATCCCGAGCTTGTCGACTGGCCCGTTGAAGTCGTACGCGTGGACGGAAAATGGCAATCGCATCGATGGCCTCCTGGTTCGCCGCGGCCTTGATATCGCGCAAGTTAGGCTAGTAAGCGTTGTAACGCATGTAGTCCTGGATCAGGCCAAGCAGTCCGCCGGCGGATGCCCGATCGCGGTTGGACGGATCGGTCCCTGCGACTGATGCCGTCGGATCCGCCAGACCGATGGCGGCACCTTGCGCAGCCGAAGGCGCGCTCCTCCTGCGCGGGGACGAAGCCCATTCGTTCAATCCGCGACCGGAATCAGGCGCAAGCAATGCCTCGAGCGGAAATCGCGCAGGTGAAAGCGGCAGCGTGCTGCCGCTGCCTGAGCTCGCCGGTCCGAATACGCCACCGAGGCCGCGCCAATTGCCGAAACGATCAGAAAGATCCCAGGGCGCAGCTCCCGGAGCGGGAAGCGAATTGTCGAGCGCCTGTTGGGCCCGTGTCGCTCCATCGACAAAGGGGATCGGCGCGGCGCCTGGTGCTCCAGCAAAGGAACGGGCCGCATCCGGAGGCAACACGTTGGGCGAAGCGGGACGTGGCGGCCAGCTGGTCGCACCGAACGCCGGCTCTACGGCCTGCATCTGCGCTAGGGAGGGAGTGGGTTGGGCACCAGCGCCCCATTGCGCGGGCTGAGGCGGGGCGTTCGCCATCTTCTTGTTCGCCCAGGCGATGACCCAGCTGGCTGTCTTGCCGCGGAGAAAGGGGTTGGCCTGAATGGCGTTGTCGTTGAGGATCGATTCCACCGGCGTATTCGGATCTGCTTTCATCAATTTGACGCCGCCGCCCGGGCCGGCGAAGTGCATGAGATAGGTCGAGGTCGGTGTGACGGGAACGCCCGCCCGACGAAGCCTCGCTTCGTTCTCTGCTGCGTACTTGGCCGTCATCTCTTTCGAAAGGTCGGGGTTTTTCCGAAGCTCGAGAATCTCCGGGTCGGATTTGCCCGCTGCCAGCTCGGGCCGGTTGCGCTTGATCATGTCGAGCCAGGTCCCGTTGATGAACTGCCCGAGCCCGAGCGCACTCGACGTCTTGTTCGGCTTGTTCGCCTTTTTCAGATTGCCGCTGCTCTCGGCAGAAATGATCTTGTCAAGAATATCCATTTGGCCTCCGCAAAAGAGAACGGCGGCCCACGAGGACCGCCGCTCAACCCCAAAATCAACGCGTGCTCAGCGCGCCATCGGCGCAAGCGCACAGGCATGCTTCGCCTGCAGCGCGGCAATCATGTCAACACACGGCAGGCCGCGATGGGACGATCAATGAGAGTTGCCGTTACCCAATGATTGCCGCTCGTCGGCTTCGCCGCATTACTTACCACCAGGAAGTCCCCACTTGCGCTCATCAGGATCGAGTTCCCCTCTCATCACCGCGGCCTGCGCCTCGCTCGGCGCACCGAGGTAGGACATCTCCCCCTCATGGACGAGCACACCCCACGCCTGGGTGCCGTTCGGCGCAAACATGACGGCCAGGTGGGTGTTGGCACAACTGTATTCCTTAGCGCAGACGGTGAATACCTCGTATGTGATCCCGTGGATATCCACCAGCTCGGCGGGGCTACTGTTGTAAGCAACGTCATTCTTGGCGAGAACATCCCGGGCCCAGCTCGGCAGCTTGCCGGCATGCTCGATCAGATTCTTCGACGCTTGCGCGTAGGCCGGCTTCTTGATCACCTCGAACAAATATGGGGTCGTCACCTTCGGCACAGGCCCGGGAACGTAGAGCTCCCGCTTCAGCACTGCTTGCTGCGCCTCGCTCGGAGCTCCGACGTACGACACAACCCCGTTTTCGCTCAACCCGGCCCATGCCTGCGTGCCGTTTGGCGCAAACATCAGGACGATTGAAGTGTCGATACATTTTGCCACGCGCACGCACATGTGGAACAGCTCGTACGTGGTCCCGTCGATGTCCTTGGTGGATCGTAGGCTGCTCACATAGGCGCCGTTCTTCTTGAGGATTTCCCGGGTCCAGCTCGGCGCTTTGTCGAGCAGACCCGTCAGGGCCTGAACATAGGCCGGCTTTTGCAGGACCCCGGACAGATAACCGATCGCCATCGCAGGCGAGCACGCGACCCACATCGTCACCAGGGCCGCCGCCATCACGATCCAACGAAACTGCCGTCGCATGATTACTCCCTCGATTCACTCCGCCTGGAGAATCCCACTACCATAGGTGGCACCCGTCGCGCCATGCCGATCGCCATCACGTTCCTCTTTGTGGCGTACTTCAGATTGCCGGGATTGTTGTTGCGCCAGTTCCTGTGCCCGCCCGTTAGAACGGTCGTCGAACCATCGTCGTTCGTGTAGACGCGCGTAAGCTCGTTCTAAATTGCGGATACCGACCTTGCCATACAAAACCTCCAAGGAATCTATTGCCGCGACGCGGCCTCGCACAGCTTCTCCTTGGTGACGGTCTCAGCCACGGCATCAAGCGATACATTCGGAACAAAGATCTGGATCGCCGGAAGCCAACTCGGTCTGAGCATAATCGGGCTGATAAAAATGCCGGTCGGCATACCCCCTTAATTCATCCGCGGGTAAGCGCCCAATCGGCTTGGGATGTCCCTCGGCGTCCGTTGCAAGACCGTGCAATTCTTCGACGACTTTGCCGTTGGCATCAATCAGCACAAGGAAATTGTGGCCGGCAAGTCCGCCAATGAGAGGATGCTGCGCTTGTGCTCAGGGCACAGTCTGCGACGTGTTTCGCTGATCGGCCGTGTCATGCACCGTGTGCGCCACGAACTTCATCGCGCCATTCGACTCCGCCACGTCCTGGGCGAGCAACGCGAACTGGTCGTCGGTGAGATCGTAATAGGTTTCCCGGCTCTCCTCCTCCCGCTCCTCCCACCAGACCTTGACGATGCCGGCCTTCGACAGCAGCGCGTCCTTGATGAAGGAATAGAGGACCATGAACCCGCCGTTCTGCTGCATGAAGACGTGATTGACATAGTCCGTCTCCTGCTGCGCGGCCGCGACATCTTCCGGACCGACCGGCTCGAAGCGTACGACCTCGTCGGAGCCGGCAAAGATGTCCATCAGTGACGGCATCAGGCCCTCGATGGTATCGGCGACGTCGGTCGACACCGCTCGCGAGCGGCCGTCCTGTGCCGGCATGTCCTTGCGCATGTCGCCGAGATAGTAATCCATCGCGTCGGCCCGCTCCTCGGCGAGCCGCGCCGCCGACATGGCGGCAAGTGCGTTGGCCTTCTCGGCGGCGAGCATCGCCTTCACTTCGGAGATTGGCATTTTCGGCATGAACAACCTTTCCGATCAGCACTTGTTCGCAGCAGCGAACGGGCACATAGCTCCGACGCACTGGAATTATTGAAGGACATTGTATTCATCGAAAGGTGCGCCGGCGTTGCAGCCAGCACCTCCAATCAGGCAACCACGGCCTATCGATCGTTCCCGTGGGCCCGATCGAACCGCCAATTATCAATACGTTTCAGCGTCAGAAAGAATCCGCGCGTCTTGCCGTCAAGTGCGAGATAGGCCGGCTTTTGGCTCACCTGAAGGCGGTATGGATAGCCAGCGCCGTGACCAGCAACCCGAGAATGCAGATCCCAAATCCGATCCAGCCTGCAACCACCTGCCGCAGTTCGACACGTCCATTCGCATCGCGACGATACCACGGCCACTGCAATGGCTGCGGAGTTGCACTGAATGGTTCGACATAGATCCAGCCGAATGAAAGGACTGGCAAGGCAGCTCGCGCGATCGAATATCCAATCAGGTCGACCAGTATTTTGAACGCTGACATTGCAAAGCTCGCGCAGCGGTAGCGATTGCACTTTATAGAACACAACGAGAACATCGTCAACCACAGGTTTTATCGCGCACCGCGCCTTTCGGCTCACACCCACCCCTGCTCGGCATAGCGGATCGGCCGGTTGAACGCCGTCGCCCTGCCCGGCTGTTCGTAGCAGATCGCCATCAGCCCCAGCGCATCCGCGGCATGGCTCGACCAGTCGTGTTCGGGGCCAAGCCCGATGTCACGCGTCTCGTCCTTGCGCTCGTGATAAAAGCCGAGCGCTTCGCGGCCGGGCTCTGTCGTGTCCTCGTTGAACCAGAGCTGCGGCCCGAGCCGCCGCAGCGCCTCGATCCGCATCATGGCCGCACCCGGGCCCTGGTTCTTCACCGGCGGCTCGACCGTGAAGCCGGCCTCGCGCAGATGATCCTCATAGCGCTTGCCGGTGATGTTGTTCGCGGCAATGCCGTCATGCGGCAGATGGAGGATGGCGCTGTCATAGCCGCGCGCACGCAGCCAGTTGACGTGAAACGCCAGCACCTGGCCGACGCTCTCATAGTAATCGAGAACGCGAATTTCGCTCCCGACCCACTGCACGACCCAGATCGTGAAGGCATCCGCAGCGGCGCCTGCGCCGCCGATGTCGATGAACGCGCGCAGCGGTAGCAGCGGATCTGCCGCGACCTTTCCGATCCGCCTCTGTGCACGCGCCTCCGACAGCAGCGAGGCGAAATAGGCGCCCTCGAAAGCGCGCGCATATTCCCCCTCCCAGATGTGATCGTAGCGCTCCGGATAGAGTTTCTGGTCGAGCAACCGTTCCTCTTCGAGCACGTCCGGAAACCAGGGATTGTCGCGCCAGTTCGCCTTCGCGACGACAGCGCCGTCGGGCCTGCGCCCGCGCAAAAAGTCGTCGATCGCATCGCTCTTGCGGCGTGGATTCCAGCTCGCCCAGAGTTCGGAGTCCTTGGCGCGGATCGTCGGCCGTAGCAGCGCGAGGCTGCGTGGGCTCAGCGACTGCGCCTCGTCGATCCAGGCGATGCGAAATCCTTCCAATGATTTGATCGAGTCGGCCGTGTGATCCTGAAGCCCGCGGAAGATGATCAGTCCGTCTCCGGGCGTCTCGATCTTGTCGCTGAACAGCTTGAAGCCGTGGCCAAGACCAAGGCTCGCGATCTTGCCTTCGATCAGCCGCTTCGAGGATTGCGCCAGCGTGCGCTGCGCCTCGCGAATGCAGACGGCGAGCGTACCGCGCTCGGCCTGGCAGGTCTCGACCAGCAGCTCGCCGAAGAAATGCGATTTTCCCGAGCCGCGTCCACCGTAAACACCCTTATAGCGTGCAGGTTTCAACAGCGGCTCGAAGATCTTGGCCGTCGGAATTTTCAGGATGGACAATGGATGCGCTCGCTCACCCTAGGGCAGGCCAATGCGCCTGCGCCATATCGCGGACCAGTCTTCGGTGTCAGGAGTGTGCGGTTGTCCCTGCGGAGCTTGATTGAAACCAGCAAGGACGCCCCCGGAAGACGTAGGCCACGATCCGAATCGGCTTTCGAGTCGCTTTGTGGCGAGAGCGGAAACGAGGCGTCCGAAGGAATAAAGGGCACGCACCCTCCACGTATTTCTTGTCCACTCCCATGATCTGAGCTCCGGTGATTTTTCACGGTCCGCCGGTTCAAGCGTCGCGCCCGGCAGCACCACCGCTCGGGCTTCCCGGATACACGATGATCCGCTCGACCCGGTGAATTAGCTCCAGCACGCCGTCCTCACCGTTCTCGATCGGCTGCGCGGCCTTGCCCCAGCCCCGATCGAGGATCGCATTAGCGGCCGAGACGCGGGCGGCCGGCGTCGCGTCGTCGCTGCGCATGATGCCGACCAGCACCCGGAGCGCAGTTCTGGTGTGGCTGCGCGCGAGCGAGCGGATTTCGGTCAAGGTGCGCGCGCTGGACGTCTTCCTGCGCGCGAGCGGGCGGACCGGCTCGCTCACAAGCGTAATTTCCATCTCCTCGCTCAAGAAAACATCTCCCACACAACGATTGCAACCAGGCCCGCGAGCGCGAGCGATATCAGATAGGCGGTCATCGTCTCTCCACGAAAAAGAAAATGCGCGGCAGATCGCGTGACGAAGCGCGATCGTTTCGGGCGCGAACCCTATCTCCGACAAGCCCGGAGACCGCAGCGGCGCGGGCGAACAGCGCCCGGCGCCGCAAGGCCGGCACGTTCGCGCGTGCACGGCCAGCAATGGTTCGGACGGCGGCACGCCGATCGGCGCTCCCTCAACGCGTTTCAAGCGAGTGCGTGGCCGTGATGCGTGGGCCACCGTCCGATTCTGGAATTGGATACGAAGAAACCCGCGGCGGATGCGTCCCGCGCGGGTGTCACGAACTTTTCGATGATGCCACTATGCCAGTGTTTTGCCCGACGGGTCAACTGTTATTTCGTTTTTGACGAAATCCAACATCGGGCCCTCCAGGGAAACCAATTCTCTTTGGCTGAGGGCGTGGTTGCGGAGGCCATGGGTGCTTTTGTGGTCATTGCAATTTCTTCCGGGGCGAAGCGATTTGCGAAGATTTCGATGACTTCGTTTCATCGTCAAGGTCGGCGATTGCTTCTGAATGCTCGGGGTGGACGATCACGCGTTCGATGCGATGAATCAATTCTAGCGGGGATCGGTCGGTGGCCAAGGGCTGCACCGGCTTACCCCAACCGCGGTCAAGAAGGGCATTGGCGGCGGCGACGCGCGCAAATGCATTTGCGGTCTCTCTGATCATGATTGTGGCAAGCACGTTCAGCGCCGCTTCGGTCTTGTCTCTTGCCAGCGCTTCAACATCGTCGAGTGTCGGTGCCCTGAAACCCTCGCCGGCGACATACTGCACGGGTGGCAAAGTCAACGCGGTCCCTCTTTTCAGCTTGGTCATTTCAAAATCCCTTTTAAAAGCCAATGCGTCTCAGAAATAAAAATCCCGCGGCGGATTGCTCCGCGCGGGCCAGCCTTCGAACCGTTTTCGATGGTGCCACTATGCCAGTGTTTTGCCCGACGGGTCAAGCTCTTTATGAGGATAAACAGAATTTCGGCTGAAGGCCGCTACGAGGCGGAAGCTGCGGCCTGGCACCATGCCGCGATCAGTCGCTAAACCAAAAGCGACCTTTGACTCGACCAACTCCGAAATCACGCATAGAGTTTGGTTGTGTTCTTTGGAAACGCTATCGGCCCGCTTTGCTAGGGGCTCACGTGACAGAACCTGCGAACAATCCTGCTGCAAACAGCACCGGTGCTTTTGACAACTTGTTTGCGCCCGCAAAAGAGTGGGGGGCCTTTTCCGCGCAGGTACTGTCAATCGCGGCGGTAGCCGCCTATGCATACGAATGGGGGTACGGCGCCGCTATTGGCTTTGACATACTCTCGACGACAAGCGTAACGGATCGGGCGTCGGAATGGCGAGTGCTGTGGCCGATCGTTCTCGCGATTTTCGCCGGCCGTCTTCTCACTCCGCCTTGGGGTGACATGTCTGACTATCCGGAATGGGCGCTGAAGGTGCGAGATGAACGGATTAATGCATTTGCGTTGATTCCGTTTATAATTCTGTTTGTTCTGTTCATTACCATGATGTTCGTGCCTGCGTTCCGAGAGACCCATCCGGAGACCGGCGACGATCCCAGCGGAATAGCGGCTTATTCATTTGGCTGTCTTTTGTTGATGTTCGTCTCCTCTCCAATCTTCGAAGTGAAATTCGCTGCTCTTGGAAGAATTGGTCGCTATATTGCAATGTTACTTTGCACAATTTTGTTTGCACATTTTCTTGGTAGCTCGGATGGCGATGACATCCTCAACCAACGCGTGCGGATCCCTCTCGCTTGTTTGGGCGAAAACGCGACGGCACGCCTTGTCGGGATCGTACGTAGCTTTGATTCCGGATCGCTGCTTCTCAATCAAGCAGGGAAATTTTACTGGATGGAGGCAAAAGACACCAGGAAGCTTGAAGTCCTTCCCCCTTCAGCCGCAAGCGATCAGTTGGCTTGCGCTCGCCATTGAAGCTCCCCGCCCCACTCAGGCCGCTCCGCGCAGGGGGAGCGCCAGTTGAAGGTGAAAAGGCCGCGCGGCGTTGGCTTCGATAAACGCCTGTAAGGCCGGAGTGATCTCCGCGTTGCCGGCGGCTGCCTCTGCCAACGCATCTGCGATTTCGCTGGTCGCATCGCGCGCGTGCCCCTGGATCGCGTTGAAGGCAACGATCCGGACCGGATATGTGTATTGGCCGGAGAGAAGATCGCGAACGATGGTGTCGCGGTCGGTGTCCTGCTCATCGGTCTCGCGCCAGGCGCAGCCGGCGCGCGCGCCAAAGTCTTCAAGCACGAGATAGATGTCCCGATCGAGGCGGTCCGCCGGGACGATCGATGGCGATGAACGCATACGCTTACTCCCAAACTAGTGGGCGGAGAGACGGCCCCGGCATCGCAGGGGGGCTGGGGTATGGCCGGGGCCTCTCCGCCAGCTCGGCGGCGAGCCAGCACCGCACCAATTCTCCAGTGACTGCCGCAGTTCCTGATTTGAGGAGATTCTTGATGGCGCATCAATAGGCGTAAGAAAGCCGGTCGCTCACGCGACCGGCTTGCCACGAACCATGGGGGAAGGAAAATTTAGCGGCCTAGCTTGCGCTCGATCTTTTTCCGGCTGTTGCCGACCTTCTTGACCGCCTTCTTCACGGCCGAAGCCGAGCGGCCCGTCTTCTTTGCCTCGTAGCCGACTTCGTACTTCTGACCACCCGCAACGCGGGCGCGGTCTTGTTTGCGACCGCGAGCGGTCTGCTTCTTTGCTTTAGCCATATGCACCTCCATGCGTTCAAAAAACGCAATGGGATTCAAATGGTTCCTTCCAGCACCGCGCGACCAGATGGGAGAGCGGAACGAATCCCCGCGCAAAGATTCGAATCAAGGTGTTCGTTGCGTGGAGAGTTCAGTGGCGTTTCAGCGTGAAAGCAAGTCAGCAGCAATCGGCGTCAAGGTGCCTTTCCCGGGCTTTATCGAACCGGCTTTGGCTTCGCCGATCGAGAGGGTGCCGGCTGGCGAGCGCTGGATTCACGAGATCAAGTTCGACGGCTACCGCGTCCAGGTTCATCTTGCCAACGAAGCTGTGAAGGTCTTCACCCGCCGCGGTTACGATTGGACAAAGCGGTTCAGGAAGGTCGCCGATGACGCCTGGCACATCAAGGCGGCTTCGGCGATCATCGACGGCGAAGTGGTCGTTCCGGCTGTCGATGGCACAACCGATTTCTCTGTGCTGCAAAACGAGCTGAAAGGCTCATCCAGAAAGATCGTTCTTGTCGCTTTCGATCTGCTCTACCTCAATGGACATGATATTCGCCGCCTGCCGCTCGTTCAACGGAAGGCTGAGCTGAAGAAGATCATTGCCGGCAGTGACGTTCAATTCAGCGAAAGCTTCGAGATCGAGGGCGGCGAGATGTTGGCGCACGCCTGCAAGGTCGGGCTCGAGGGCGTCGTCTCAAAGGTGCGGGACAGCATCTACGCAAGCGGCCGCGGCAACAACTGGGTCAAGAAGACCTGCGCCCAACGCGAGACGTTGACCATTGCCGGCTTCGCACTGGATGAAGGCAAATGGGACGGCATCTATCTCGGGCGTCGCAAGGGCGCCGGTTTGATTTATGCCGGCAAGGTCGATCATGGGTTCGACAAGGCGTCAGCGACAGAACTCCAGAGCCGGCTAAAGCCCCTCATTCGCAAATCGCAGCCCTACGCGAAGCGCATCGCGCACAAGGGCATTTGGGTGGAGCCGAAGCTGCTTGCGGAAATCGAGTACCGCGCGAAATCGGCTGAGGGGAAAGTCCGGCATCCGTTCTACAAGGGTTTGAGGGAGGACCTTTAGATGAGTTCTTCTGCGAGAAGAAAGAGGAGTCATCAAATGTCTAGCGATGAGCAGGTTCTGAACGCCGTGCAGGAGGCGCAGGCGATTCTGGCGAGCTACGTTGAGCCGGGCCAGCGCGACTGCGAGCAGACCATCAACGACTTGCTCGGTATCCTGGATCATGAAGCCGTCGTTCGCGCGGTTGAGGAGATGGAAGCGCAGGGGCGCGCTGTGCGCGAGTTGCGGGAAGCGATTGATCGCGGCGAGCGTCCTCGATCGGAGCCTCCAAGAAACACGGTCGAACCCGATCTTCCACTGATGTCCGAAGAGAAGCGACCGCAGGACCCGCACTTGGACGGCGGCGATTTACGCTATGAGGGCTACACGTTCGAGACCCGCGAGCACGCCGGGGAGTATCCCGACACCATGCCCCAAGTGATCGAGGTGACGGACCCTGAAGGACGGAAGGCGGCCTACCTTCCTCTGAGCCGCGACGGAAACGTGGTTGATAGCTCGGCGGTGGTGCGGAAACTGAAGGACTGCGAAGAACGCTAGAGCGCGTACGTTTTCCACACCCACGACACGCAGTAGCACAGCGCGATGGTGGCCCCCTAGGTATCGACAATTTGCCAAGTCCAACGGTTTGGCTTTGATGTCCCCATGTCGACCAAATCGCGCCATTATCTCTACGGAACACAGATCAAGGTGTCGGCTGAACAAGCCGCAAGCGCGCGCAAGGAAGCCGACAAACTTGCCTGCGTGGCCTGGAATTACCGGATGCTCGGCTACAAGGGTCCGGCTCAGCCCTCACCCACGATCGGCGACGCGATCAACGCCGGCTTCCTCTATCTGGAGGTTCGATGTCTCGGGTGCGACACCAATCAGACCGTGGCGCTCGATATTGTTCGACGTCCAAAGACGACGCCTGTTCACGAGCTCGAACGCTATATGCGGTGCAAGAACTGCTCGGAAGTGCGAAGATATCCATACAAGCGGAGCGCGCTGGTGGCGCTGAGGCCCACGAAGATTTCAGCCGAGCATCCCGCATCATATTGGTGGCCCGGCGAGCGTTAAGGACTGATTTGAAGATGTGCAATCTTTATTCGATCACCACCAACCAGGCGGCCATCGCCGACCTCTTCCGTGTGGTGCGCCGCTACGAAGGCAACCTTCCGCCAATGCCGGGCGTCTTTCCGGATTACCCCGCGCCCGTCATCCGCAATGGCGACAACGGCGAGCGCGAGATGGCGATGATGCGCTGGGGCATGCCGCCTCCGCCGCGCACGGGCGGCCCGCCGGTGACGAACATTCGCAACATGTCCTCGCCGCACTGGCGTGCTTGGCTCAAGCCGGAGCACCGCTGCCTCGTGCCCGCGAACAGCTTTGCCGAATATGCGCCAGAGCCCAACCCAGAGACGAAGAAGAAGGACGTCGTTTGGTTTGCGCTCGCGGAGTCGCGACCGCTGTTTGCGTTTGCCGGAATCTGGACCAACTTCAACGGTGATCGTGGCACGAAGTCGAAGCCTGTACCCGGCCCGCATATGGTCTACGGATTTCTCACTACGACGCCGAATGCGGTCGTCGAACCGATCCATCAGAAGGCAATGCCGGTGATCCTCACGTCGACCGAGGAATGGAATGCATGGCTGCGAGCACCATGGGATGAGGCGAAGGCGCTACAGACGCCACTGCCGAATGAACAACTTACTATCGTTGATCGTGGAGCAAACAAAGAAGACAAGGCGTCGGCAGCCTGAATTTCGACCTTCGCTTCGTCATTAATAATAGTAAGCAAGATAGAAGATCAGTTCGCCAAGCGCAGGCAAAAACAGCTCGGAACTGAACCCGCAAAGGCCCCAACTTCTGGGCGACGAGAAAGAGGCCGCCAACTGTCGGCGGCCTCGGATTATTTCGCTTGAGCTTTCTTCGCCTTGAGGGCTGCTATGCGAGGGTCGACTTTTGCGCCTCGTTTGACAGCTGCTTCGAGTGCCTTTTTGCTACTCGCCTTTTGCTGCTGCCTCAGCGAGTCGATCTCTAAGGCATTGAAGTGGGGCGCGCCCGTTTCCTGCAACGCTTTTGGAGTGCCATCTAAGGAGAATGCTGCCTTCAGCATCAGTGAGCCGTTTTGCGTCATGGCCAATCTCCTTTCTCCAAAAATCGTCTAAACCACTACCGAAAGCTTGTTGTAACTCATTCCACGTACCATCAGAAAGCGCAAGATCGCGCCACTGCCCGCTTCCGTGTGCCAACGTGGTAACCGCCACCACGGAGCCCCCGCCCCTGATGATATGACTGCGCAGCGCGGCCAGCGTTCCGCCTGTTGTCACCACATCATCAACCAAGATGTAGGCCGCATTTTGACGCACTGCACCATCAAAACAAGGTTGACACAGAAATCGTGGAAAATCCTTTAATTTCGTGCGTCCAACACGCGATTTCTGCACGATTTGCGCGTCCATCTCGGCGTCGAGGAGGACGCTCAGCCTTGCCATATATTGGAAGGGAAGAACGTTTTTTACCCCTCTCCGGATTAAATCTGCTCCATCTGCATGGATATCATCGAAGGGGGGATGGGGTACGACGCATACGAGCGGGACCCCCTTAACTATGTATGGCGAAACGTCGTCGACAAGACGGTCTAGAACTCGGTCCGAGAGCATGTCTTCAACAATACGGTCGGCGGCGTCGTAGTCGGCGGCGGTTTTTGCCTTGAGATAAAGGAGCTTACGGGCCTTTGCCTGCGCACCTTCTAGGCCAGTCCCGTTGAGTTGTCCCAGGCGGCCGCAGACATAAACGGTCTCGCCACCGGTCCAAGGTTCTCGGAGATGGGGGAAACTAACAAGCGGAGGAGACGCACCAAAATTACGCAACATGCCCGAATCGTGATCCAAATATGACGGTCACGTTTAGCAGTCGCTGATCGCTACTCAAAGCTGAGTGCAACAAAACTGTTTCACTTGGCCACCGCGCCCGACAAACCCAGCGCCGCGTGGCGTGAACATAATAGGAACATACCAAAGCGTCACAACTGGTTGGGTTTCTCCAGCAAGACGGAAAGCAACATATCAAAGCCCGCGGCGGATTGCTCCGCGCGGGCTGAACCGAACTCTTTCGATGATGCTATTCTGCCAGTGTTTTGCCCGACGCGTCAACCATTTTTCCGATAAACAGAAACGTCGCCGGGCGACGCTTGCTCAATCCGGACGGACGTAGGACGGCTGTCCGCCGTGCTGGGATTCATCGTACACGCCGTAGGTCTCGTAGGCGCGGTTGCGCCTGTCCCAGCGCGGGCCCGGACCGTAGCCGTCGTAGGCGTAGCTGTCGTAGGCATAGCCCGGACCCGGCGCATAGGCGTAGGCAGACGACGCGGCGCCGGCGATGAGGGCGCCCGCGGCGAGCCCGCCCACAAATCCCGGGCCCCAATGGCGCGCCTGGGCGGGCACCGTTGTCGCCATGCCGATGGCCGCGAGGGTGCCGACGGTCGTGCAGATCAGTCCTGAAGCCTTCATTGTCACCTCCGATATGTCTGGTGAGCCAACGCAGGCGTGTCGCGCGGGTTGCCTGACATGCTCGTGAGGTGACGCGACAAGACGGAACGGTCCGACAGACCATGGTGTCGGCTTCGGTCTGCAAGCGGCCAGGCAGCAGAGTTCCGGCGCGCTACGCCGCCCGCGACAATTCCGGCGCGCGCGAGAGCTGTGCTTCCAGCAAGGCTATCGAGGTTTTCAGATTGTCCCGACGTGCCCGCAGCGTCAGGGCCAGCATCGAATAGGTGGAACTGCCGGGGTCGGCATTTCCGGTGGCGCGCTCCTCCTCGGCAATGTCGGCCTCGAGCATCTGGATCCGCCAATTCAGGTCGGAAATCAGGGCGTGGAGCTGCAAGGACGCGGTCGCTTCGAAACGGGACATGGACTGCATGGGATCGCCTCAATCTGGATCAGCCCGAATGGCCGGGCCGGGATTAAGACGCTGTGCAGCAAGAGGGATGCCACTCGGGACACGACGCTGTTCAAGCGAACGAGAGCGACAGGCACCTTACTCTTCCGCAAGCTTGCCCGCGATATACGCATCCACCGTCTCGGCAAACGAGCGCTGCACGCCGACCGCGGCGCCGTGCTGCTCCAGCATGTCGCGCTGAAGCACGCGCAGGCCGCGCCCGCGCAGGCAGGCCGGCGCCGTGTTCAGATATTGATCGATGGCGCCCTTGGCGACCGGGATGGCCTTCGGGTCGCCCCTTGCGACCAGGAGCCGCAGGAGGCTCTGGCATTCGGCCAAACCGGGCATGGGATCGGCGCCTCACGCCTGCCGCGATTTCGGCTTCGGCGGCTTGACGGGCTGGGTGTGGGTGCCGAACAGCATAAGCAGCAATGCGACTTCTTCCTTCGAACCGACCTGGATCATGATGATCTCCTTTTCGCTTCGTTGGTCGGGCCGGGCCGGCGCGGCGTTCAGGACAATCGGGTTTCAGGATTGTTTCAGGACTGTTTCGTTGGTTCGTAGCCGGAGGTGACTGCGCTTTGTTTGGATTGAGCGACCGGCGTGCTCGCAGAAAAATTCAGCACAAAGTATGTGTGCCCGGCCGTTGGCGAGGGACTATCCGTCACGACAAGCTGCCAGGGTTCGCCTTCCCAAAACCCTGGCAACCCCCCCCCCC
>NZ_JADPJH010000028.1:223659-282166 GCF_023073315.1 Bradyrhizobium sp. 1
CGCCTCGGCGAAGTCAGCAAGCTCCGTGCCGGTGTCATCGGTCAAGGCGGATCCGTCCACGATGTGGAAATAGTAACGCTGCATATGGCGCTCCCATTGCGGCGGGAGCGCAGTCGCGTCTCTCTGTCACCGGCAACAGCCAAAGGTCTCGGGCGGTGATAAGTCCCAAAACACCGGCAGCGGCGAAGTTCCTATTTGGGGGATTGCAGACCGGGAGAGTTCAGCCATTCGGTCATATGCGACCCGGTTTCGGCCTGGCGCGCCTTGCGGATCAGGGCTTCGCGAGCCGGTCCGGCTGGGAGTTTCCTGGCTTCCTCCCGAAGGCGCTTCGCTTCCTCTGTCAGCCTTATTTCAAGCGGGGAAGATTGAATGATTTTGCGGCGCATGGCCCACTCCAACCAAACTACCTCCGCATCTAACGTACAATGATGGTTCCGGTTCCCACAACCGAACTGTGCCGCTGTCCTCGCCAGCGGCGTCAGTTCGAAATTTTGCCGAGGCTAGTTTGGCTCTTCTGGAAGGCTCGGGGACGGCAAGCCGTACTGCGCTGCACGTTTCGCGGCCAGCTTCCGGTACGAGTCGGCTTGCTTCAGCAGATCGGCCTTGAACTTGGAGTCGGTTTCCCCTTCGGCCAAGGCTTCCAGCTGCAGCGCGCGCTCAATGTACTCCGTAAGCAACTTCACCGGTGCCCCGCCCAATCTCCGTGGCGGCTCTTAGCTAATACGTCCGTGGTTCCCCGGTCTACAACATAGTTAACCCGGCCAGCACCCGCTCAGGGCCGCCAACGCGATCGGGCCCGTTGGGCTCAATGACGCAAACTTTATTCAAATCCGGCAAATCGGATTCGGCGGAACGAAATTTGTTCGCGCCAGACTGGGACATGCCGCCCGCGCGGGCGCAGTCGAAAGCTTCGGAGAGATCTTCGATGTACTACGTCGCCGCCGCATTGCTGGTGCTGTCGGGCCTGTTCTACTCCTCGGGCCATCACGAGCTCGGCCAGTTCGGCTCGGACGTCTGCACCTATGGCAGCGTGTTCTGCGAGAACCCGGTGGTGGTCTTCACCGGCGGCGCGCTGGCCGCCGCCTGGGGCATGTTCGTCAGCATCAAGTAACGGCGCTCAAGGGACAAACATTTCGCTGGTATCCATGCGCACGTTGCGGATGGCGCGGCAGGCCTCCATGGTCGTGCGATTGCCTTCCTCCACGAAGTTCAGCAGCAGCGAACGTCGCCGCGCGCCGGAGCGGTTGCAGGTCGCTCCGTGCGCCAGATCAGCGTCGAATACCAGAATGTCTCCCGCCTCACCCGCCGTGATCAGGGACAGGGCCTCCGCCGGCTCGACATGATCAAGAGATCCTGGGTCGAGATGACGCGGGACCACGCGCGTGGCGCCGTTGTCCGGCCCGTAAGCATCGAGGAAGACCAGTGCGGCCACGGCTTTCATGCCGGCACCATCGCGATGCAGCGGCTGATGGCCGCCGTCCTTGAGCGGTTCGCGGCCTTCGACCTGGGCGAGATAGAACGGACCGGCCAGCATCCGCGCGCCCGCGGCCAGCAGCAGCGGCAGCCGGCAGGTCCGCTGCACCGTCGGATCGAGATCGACGAGGGCGTGGCGCCAGCCCGCCCCTCGCGGAGCGGCCCACTGGTCGCCGGCCCCGACACCCGCGTCGAAGGCAGCGCGCAACGCATCGCGCCATGCCGCAGGGACTGCGCCCCGCAGCAGCAGGTAACCGTCGCGATCCAAGCTTGCAGCTTGCTCCGCGTTCAGCGGCTCGACCTTCGTGGGAGGCGAGGCAAGGCTCATAACGCTCATTACAATCTCAGCGTGTTTCTCGCAAGGGCGTCGCGCAACACCACCGGCAAGCTGTCGGTCGCGGGCAGAAACAAAAGAAAAGCCCGCGACCGGTGACGGCACGGGCATCGACAGTTCTTGCGATGATGTCCTTATACAGGTGTTTTGCCCGACGGGTCAAACAAAATTCGCAAAATCGGAAATTAAAGCGTGGGGCCGCGTCTGCGTCGGGAACTTTTGTTCCCTCGCAGCATTTCCTTACCGACTTTGCCCCTCGAGACCCTTCATGAACGACAGCGCCCTCGCCCCGACGAAATCCGCGCCGACATTGCTGCAAAGGCTGGGGCCGGGCCTCGTCACCGGGGCGGCCGACGACGATCCGTCGGGCATCGCCACCTATTCGCAGGCGGGCGCGCAATTCGGCTACGGGCTGTTGTGGACAGTGTTCCTGACCACACCGTTCATGATCGCCATTCAGCTCGTCAGCGCACGGATCGGCCGGGTCACCGGCAAGGGGCTGGCCGCCAATGTGATGCGGATCGCGCCGAGATGGGCGGTGCTGGCGCTGGTCGCCATGCTGGTGGCCGCGAACACGTTCAACATCGCCGCCGACATCGCCGCGATGGCCGAGGCGCTCTCGCTCGTGATCGGCGGTCTCAACCACGAGCACGCGCTGATCTTCGCGGCAGGCTCCACCCTGCTCCAGGTGTTCCTGCCCTATCGCCGTTATTCGCCGGTGCTGAAATTTTTGACGCTGACGCTGTTCGCCTATGTCGCAACCGCCTTCACGGTGAAGATTCCGTGGGGCACGGCGCTGCTCGCCGCGGTGTGGCCGAAGGCCAATGTCAGCGCCGACTATCTCATGATGGTCGTCGCCGTGCTCGGCACCACCATCAGCCCCTATCTGTTCTTCTGGCAGGCCTCTCAGGAGGTCGAGGAGATGAACCAGGGCAAGCATGACAAGCCGCTTCGCGAGCTCAAGCGCGGCGGCAATCCGGAGCTCGCGCGCATCCGGGCCGACACCGTCGCCGGGATGCTGCTATCCAACGGCATCGCCTTCTTCATCATCCTCACAACGGCTTCGGTTCTGCACGCCAATGGCGTCACCCGCATCAATTCGGCAACGGAGGCTGCCGAAGCGCTGCGGCCGCTCGCCGGCGACTTCACCTTCGCTTTGTTCGCGCTCGGCATCATCGGCACGGGCCTGCTCGCGATCCCGGTGCTGGCGGGCTCGGCCGCTTACGGCGTTGCGGAGATTTTCGGCTGGCACGCCACGCTCGAGGCAAAGCCCGACAAGGCCGCGGGCTTCTACACCATCATCGCCGCCGCAACCGCGATCGGCTTCGGGCTCGGATTCACCGGGATCGACTCCATCCACATGCTGGTGTGGAGCGCCGTGCTCAACGGCATCGTCGCCGTTCCGATCATGGCGATGATGATGCTGATCGTCTCGAGCAGCACGATCATGGGCCGCTTCAGGGCCCGGTCGTGGCTGATTGCGCTGGGCTGGGCCGGCACCGCGCTGATGGCACTGGCCGTCCTCGCGCTGCTCGGCTCATCCTTGATCGGCTAGAGCGGCGACAGCGCCGCCGAAATCTGTGAAGCGATGATGAAGGCCGCGAACACAGCCGGCACGCTGATGAACCGCAAGAACTGGTCTATCGAAAGCATCGCTGTCCCCCCCAAAGACAAACTGCAAAGACAAAGCGCCCTCGCCCGCCGCGCTATTCCACCCCTCGCGCGACGTGCTGGTCGGCCGTCAGAAACTGATCGGAAATGGCAGCCCCACTCATCGTGAGCAGCGCCAGAATCGAAATCATGGCCAGAAATTTCATGGCCCGAAGGTCAGTCCCGATTGTGGCCAAAAATGTCAGAGCCTGGTCCAATTTCGCGACGATCCCGGAAAGATCATGAACACCCGAATTCTACGGGCTTTCCGCAAGAGTGACCAAAAATCGACGCTTGGCCAAGTATTTGCAGGCTTCACTGTGCTCCGTCGTTAGCCTAACAATTGTGGCTGGGCTCGGGCTTGCGACCGGGACACAAAACCAAGAACGCCCGGCCGGGCGACGGGGAGCGTCATGACCAAATCGTCAAAAGCAACGAGCATCGAAATCCTCGCCTGCGATGCCGGCTGGAGAAACTATCATTTCGTCAAGCTGACGACCGAAGACGGCATCGTCGGCTGGAGCGAGTTCGACGAAGGCTTTGGTTCGCCCGGCGTCGGCGCGGCGATCCAGCGCCTCTCGGCCCGCGTCATCGGGCAAAACGTCTTCCAGCACGAGCGCATCTATGCCGAGCTGTTCGCGGCCACCCGCCCCGCGGCCGGCGGTGTCGTTGCCCAAGCACTCGGCGCGATCGAGAATGCACTGCTTGATGCCAAGGCGAAGTGCCTCGGCATCCCCTGCTACGAGCTGCTCGGCGGCAAGATCCGCGACCGTGTCCGGGTTTACTGGTCGCATTGCGCAACCTGGCGCATCAATCATCCGTCCTGGTACAAGCCGCCGATCGAAAGCCTCGACGGCGTCAAGGCCATGGGCCGCGAGGTGCGTGAGAAGAAGTTCACCGCGCTCAAGACCAACATCTTCTCCTATGACGATGGCAAACCAACCGGCTGGCGCCCTGGTTTCGGCTCGCCATTCTCGCCCGAGATCAATGTTGACCGGAAAATCCTGCGTGACCTGCGCATGCATCTGGAAGCAATCCGTGATGGCGCGGGCCCCGACGTCGACATCCTGCTCGACTGCAACTTCAACGCCAAGACCGAGGGCTACCTGAAGATTCTGCGCACAATCGCGGATCTCGACATGTTCTGGATCGAGATCGACAGCTTTAATCCGGAAGCGCTCGGCTACATCCGCCGGCAAAGTCCACATCCGATTTCGTCTTGCGAGACGCTATTGGGCCTGCGGGAATTCCTGCCCTATTTCCATCAGCAGGCTATGGACGTCGCGATCATCGACACGCCCTGGAACGGCGTCTGGCAGTCGATGAAGATCGCGGCCGCAGCGGAAGCGTTCGAGGTCAACGTCGCCCCGCACAATTTCTACGGCCATCTGTGCTCGATGATGAACGCGCATTTCTGCGCCGCCGTTCCGAACTTGCGCATCATGGAGATCGACATCGATCGCCTCGCCTGGGACCGCGCGCTCTTCACTCACGAACCGGACATTCAGAATGGCCATCTGGTCATCCCGGACCGGCCCGGCTGGGGTACCGAGCCAAACGAGGAAGCGCTGCGTGCGCATCCGCCGAAGACGAGCGGCGGCCTCCTCAACTACGGCCGCAAAAGTTGACGCTCTTACGGCGTCACGGGATTGACGGTCGGGGACGTCTTTGGCCCCGGCCGCTCCGGCTCGACCGGCGATTTGGGTTCGGTAGGAAGCACCTTGGCGCCAGCCGCGTGTGCCGCCTCGCCCGTAGTTGCATACATTGCAACATGAGCCGGCTGCGTCTTGGCACGATTCCACGGCCAATGGTCGACGATCAGCATCGCCGCGATCGTCAAGCCGGCCACAATCAGCGCGATCACGCCAGGATGGCGAAGCGCTGAGGACATGGAGTTTGCGAAGCGATCAGTTGTCATCGAAGGATCCAGACTGTTTCCTCTCGCAGGTTAATTCAATTGCGTCCTGCGAGTTCCACCCTTCACGTAGGCAAGTTCCGAGCCAGCGAGTGGAACTTGACTATCCCTATGCCTTCACTTTTTCACGTCGGGCCGCGCATCGCCGACAAACCTGTCGCGGTTCGGCATTTTCACAGCCGCGAGCGATTTGGCGTCGAGTGTTGCATCCGCTCCCAGCAACCCGTTCAGATTCAAGACATAGGCGGACACCGCATAGACGTCCTCATCGCTCAGCGATTGCGGCGCGTTCTGCGGCATGGCGCGACGGATGTAGTCGAACAGCGTTGGCGCATAGGGCCAATAGCTGCCGACCGTGCGGACCGGCTTGGCAGTCCCGATCGTGCCCAGCCCACCGGCGAGCCGGTCGCCCAAACCGCCCTCGCCCTTTTCGCCATGGCACGAGGCACATTGTTGGGCGAACACTTCGCGCCCGTGACTGACTGAACCGCTTCCCTCCGGCAGATTGCTGCCGTCGCGTCCGATATCAATATTCCAACCCGCGGTCTCGGCGGCCGTCGCCGGCCGCCCGATGCCGTACGTGCTTTGCGCCTGTGCTCCGTTCACGAAGGCAGACAGAGCGATTGCAACGGCGATGCCGTAGATCTCACGCCAGCGCATTGGCCACCTCTCCATCAGCAGCGATGCGCCAGGGCCAGATCGCGTTATTGTGGTAGAAATAATTCTCGCCACGCACGGCGAGCAGCTCGGCCAGCGTCGGCTGCACATAGCCGGTCTCGTCGACGGCACGACTCTGGATCACGGCAGGCTTGCCGTCCCACTGCCAGGGCAAGCGGAAGCGCGTGAGCGCACGCGTCAGCACCGGCTCCTGCAAGCCGGCTTCCTGCCAGCTCTTGCCGTCATCGACGGACACTTCGACGCGTGCGATCTTGCCGTGACCGCTCCAGGCGATGCCGGTGATCTCGTGGAAGCCGGGCGCGCTCAACCGCTGGCCACCGGAGGGACGCGTGATGATCGACTTCGCTTCCATATAGAAAGAGAACTCGCGCGCGGTGCCGTCAGGCAGGAGATCAGTGTATTTCGAAGTCTCCTCGCGCGAATAAACGGGCTCCGCGGTCACATGCAGGCGCCGCAGCCACTTGACGCTCATGTTGCCCTCGAAGCCGGGCAGGAACAGCCGCAGTGGATAGCCCTGCTGCGGACGTAACCGCTCGCCGTTCTGGCTGTAGACCAGCATGGCGTCTTCGAGGCACTTCTCGATCGGGATGCTTCGGGTCAGTGCTGCGGCGTCAGCGCCTTCGGCGATCACCCATTTGGCGTCGGGCTTCAACCCGGCCTCCTGAAGCACCAGCTTCAGGCTGACGCCGGTCCATTCCGCGCAGCTCACCAAACCCACAAGGTCCGATGCCGTTTTGCCGTAAGGCTTGCTGTAGCCGGGATTGCCGGAGCATTCGAGAAAATGGATGCGTGACTCCGACGGGAAACGCCTGAGATCGTCTACGGTGAAGATCAGAGGACGCTCGACCAAACCGTGAAGCATCAGCCGGTGCTGCGCCGGATCGATAGTCGGAACGCCGCCATGATGCCGCTCGTAGAACAGCCCGTTCGGCGTGATGATGCCGTCGAGGTCCTGCAAGGGCGACCGGCTGGACGCAGAGATGTATTGCTTGAGAGTCTTCGAGATGTTCCTGACGACGCCTTTCTCGAACGGCGATGGCGCGCCATAGAGCTGGCCTCCCGTCGGCTCACCCGGCGCCTTCATCCATTCGGGCACATTGGGCGGAAGGTTGTCCGTCTCGGCCACAGCAGCGTCCGCACCGAGAACTGCGCCTCCGAGCGCTGCCGTGCCGGCTGTCAGGAAACGGCGGCGTGTGGCCGTCACGGGATCATCATCGGAACGTATCGTGCTGCTCATTGCGGACCCTCGGCTGGCGCTGAACCCGCATCAAACAGTCCGCTAACAGCATTTGCAATTCGCGGCTGTTTCAAAAGCAGGCGATTTCGACCAGGACTGATCTAAATCCGCCGGCTGCAAGAGCAGTTCCTTTCCTTGCAGCGCACAAACGCCGCCCGCCCTATTTACTCGCCCGGAGCGATTGCGTTGCTTGGCGTCGGACGGTCCGTGATCTGCTGCCCAAACAGGCTGCCGATCAGCTCGACCGCGGTGCGCGCTGTCCGGCCGCGCTCGTCCAGGAACGGATTGAGCTCGACGATGTCCACCGATCCCACCACGCCGGAATCGTGCAGCAGCTCCATGATCAGGTGCGCCTCGCGATAGGTCGCCCCGCCCGGCACCGTGGTGCCGACGCCCGGCGCCACGCATGGATCGAGAAAGTCGACATCGAAGCTGACATGCAGCACACCATTGCTGGCCTTGACGCGCTCGATGACGCGGCGGATCAGCACGGCGACTCCGAACTCGTCGATCTGGCGCATGTCGACAATCCTGATCCGGCGTGAGCGCATCAATTCCCTTTCGAGCTTGTCGATCGAGCGTGCGCCGAACAGATCGAGCCTCTCAGGAACGATCGACGCACGCGGATCATCGCCGAGCAGGCCGTCCAGGCCAGGCTCGCCACACAGGAACGCCGCCGACATGCCGTGCATGTTCGCCGTGATCGTCGTCTCCGGCGTATTGTAGTCGGCATGCGCGTCCAGCCAGAGCACGAACAGCTCGCGTCCGCGCTCCTGCCAATGGCGCGCCATCGCATTGACCGAGCCCATCGACAGCGTGTGGTCGCCGCCGAGGAAGATCGGGAGCGCGCCGGTTTGCGCGATCTCATAGCCTCTGCGGCTCAGCACGCGCGTCCAGCGTTGGATTTCGCGGTAGTGATTGGCCTTTTCGGGCGGCTTGTCGGCGAGGTCCCTGACCTCAGCCACGGAGAGATCGCCGTAATCGACGACCTCGAAGTCCAGGCTCTCCAACAATGTCGCAAGGCCCGCGGTGCGTAGCGCCGCGGGGCCCATCAAGGTGCCGCGCTGCGAAGCCCCCATGTCGATGGGCGCGCCGAGCAAGGCGATGCGCCGGGCTCGATCTGTCACGGTCGGATCGGTCACGGCAATCTCCTGAGATCAGCAAGGCTGCGCCAGCCTAACAGAGATTCGCACCCGTCGTTTCACGGAGAAAATGTCCGTTGTACGCCTCGATCCCGGAACAAACTCCCGCGCGCCGCATTTTCAATGCGAGGCCGGCTCTCGCCGTTCAAAACGGCGCCTGTCGCGGATAGCCAAAGGTCTCCGGACCCGCTGTTCAAAACTAGCGCTCGCGCGGATAGCCAAAGGTGTCGGCCTCATTCATTTCGTCAAAAGCGGAGTTCGCGAACTTGACCACGGAGATTCCGCAGCCGATCCCGACACAGCCCGGCATGGCCGAGCGCGCCATCGACGCGGCCACCGACGTGTCGCACACCATCGGCGAAGTTGCTGGAGGTTTGCGTACCGCTGTCGACCGCCTCACCTATGTGATCGATGAGGCGCGAAAGCCGGGCCGCCCGCTCTCGACGGTCGCAGCGATCACGCGCGAAGCGCCTTTGGCCAGTCTGTTCGTCGCCTTCCTCTTTGGCGTAGCGGTCGCGCGCCGGCGCTAGAGACGAAGTGAGCCCGTTCAGGCAGCGCTGACAGCTTCGAGTTCAGTTGCCAAGAACTGCTTCTCGAACGCCTCGGCAGGCATCGGACGGCCGAAGAAATAGCCCTGCCCTTCCTCGCATCCCATGCTGACGAGAAAATCGGCCGTCGCCCGGTTCTCGATACCCTCGGCAACGACCGTGAGCCCGAGCTGCTTGCTGAGACCGATGGTCGAGCCGACGATCGCCGCGTCGTCGGAATCGGCGAGCAGATCGAGAACGAACGATCGGTCGATCTTGAGCCCGTCGAGCGGAAACTTCTTCAGATAGCTCAGGCTTGCGTAGCCGGTGCCAAAATCGTCGAACAGGACGCGGACGCCCAGCTGCTGGATCCGCTTGAACATGTCGAGCACGCGGCTTTCGTCGTGGAGCAGGATGTCTTCGGTGACCTCGAGCTCCAGCAGCGATGGCGTCAGCCCCGTCGCCCCGAGCAGGGCCGCAACCGAATGCGCGAGATCGCCGGAGTGGAGCTGCGAGGGCGAGAGGTTGATCGCAACACGCACGCCGTTACCGGTCAATTCCCAGGCACGCGCCTGCCGGCAGGCAGTCTCCATCACCCAGTTTGCGATCCGCTCGGACAGGGCAGACGTATTGACCACCGGCATGAACTCGCCGGGCGAGACGTAGCCGCGCACGGGATGCCGCCAACGGATCAGCGCTTCGGCCCCGACCAGGCTCCCGTCGACCAGACGGACCTGGGGTTGGTAGAACAGTTCGAACTCGCCGCGGTCCACAGCAAGCGCCAATTCGCTCTCCAGCATCAGCCGGTTCTCCAACTCCTGCCTGATCCCGCTCTCGAAGATCACGTGGCTACCGCGCCGCGTCGCCTTCGCGCGGCTCAATGCGAGATGGCCGTTGCTCAGGAGGTCGTCGGCGTTGTGTCCGCCATCGGGATAGACAGCGACGCCGAGGCTCACTTTGACGCGGTGCTGTCGTGCGCCGGTTGCAAGCGGCGCCTCGAACGCGCGTGCGATCCGTTCGGCGAACTCCACAATCGGCTCGCCGGCCTGCGCGCAGTCGAGCGCGATGGCAAATTCGTCGCCACTGAGCCGGGCGACGACCGCGTTGCCATTGACCTCGGTGCGGAGACGCTCGGCGACGGCCCGCAACACGAGGTCGCCGGCCGAATGTCCAAGCATGTCGTTGATCTGCTGGAAGCCGTCGAGCCCGAGCACGAGCAATGCGACATCTGAAGACCGCCGCTCCGCATCGGCGATCAGGTTGGCAAGGCCAGCATGCAGCATGTTGCGGTTGGCAAGACCTGTCAGAGCGTCATGTTCGGCGAGATATCTGACGCGTTCGGCCTCGCGCTTGCGAACCGAGATATCGCGCAGGATCGCTCCGTACTGGAAGCCTTCCGTTCCCTGCCAGCCTGAGAAGCTCGCTTCGACAGGAAACGTCTCGCCGTTCTTGCGACGCCCCTCGAACTCGACGACAACGGCCCCGCCGGGCACCAGCAGCGCCTGGCGCGCAGCATCGCGCATGGCAAACGCCTTTGCGCGACCGTCCGCCGACACGGCGCAGAGGGTTTCGAACGGACGTCCGATCATCTCAGTCGGCATATAGCCGAAGATCGCGCTGGCACCAGGATTCCACACCGTGATCCGGTGAACCTCGTCGGTGCAGACCAGGCCATCGCCAAGCGACATCGCGATCCGATGAAAACGGCTCTCGGCGATGCGCCCAAGAAGGCTGCGGAAGTCGATCTCGTCGAGCGCGATCGCTGTCAGATAGGCGATAATCGCGATATGAAATAGCGACGTGTCGATGATGAGGGGCCATCTTGCCTGAACAAGCGCTGCGGCCACCTCGACACCGCCCCCCGCTGCGACCAGGACTGCTACGCGCAGGCCCGGTGCAAAGCGGCGCCATGAGTACATCATCAGCAGGCAGATCAGGCCCAGGCCAACGATCATGCCGACATCGGACGTCCAGTGCAGCATCCGGTTCTGGAGAATCGATTCCGCCGCCAGTGCCTGAAGGACGGGCCCCGACACGATCTTGCCGTTCGGAACACTGAATCGGTCACCGAGCTCGAGCGCCGTGGCACCGATGACGACCTTCTTGTCTCTCAGCTTGTCCAGGGTCGCGGCATCGCCACGCAGCACGTCAAAATAGGAGACAGTTGGAATGGAGGACGCACGAATGCTGAAATCGATCAGGAAGGGCGGACGCCGATTGGTGTCCTGCCCGGCCAGCACGACAGCCATCGATGGCATCACGGCATCGCCGAGCTTCTCGCCGACCGGATAGCGGCGAACGAGACCGTCGGATTCGATTGCGACGTTGACCAGGGCCGGCCACGACTGGTTGCTGAACGGCTTCAGGGGACGATTGACGTGGGCCGCGCCACCATTCGGCGTCGACTGCTTGAAGGACGGCAGGATTGTCGAACCGCCGACCTCGCGAAGCGCTGTGAGGAGGGCCTCGTCGGAAGCCGGATCCGACGGCGTGCTGAAATCCACATCGAAAGCAACATCCTGCGCGCCCGCGGCCTCGAGCCTGTGCAACAGCTCCGCGTGGAGCCGGCGCGGCCAGGGCCACACCCCGATCTGGTCGATCGACGGCGCGTCGATCGCGACCACGACGACATTGCCGCTGGGCGCTCGCGATTGCCAGGCGAACCGCAGATCGGTGAGCGCATTGCGAAGCGCGCCGTGCCATCCCGTGGACAGCACGACCGCCAGCGCGATCACAACAAGAATATGCGGCCGATAGCGTGTCACCTTGCTCCCCTGCACCCGTGGCGCCCGCCGCCGGATGCTCCCCTATGCCGACGGCGCGGTCCTAACGATTGCCCTTGTACCAACCGTAGTGGTGGCCATTGTTACCGTGGTTGTCATTGTTACCGTTGTTGCCGTTATTCCCGTTTCCGCTATTGCCGCTGTTGCCGGTGCCGCTGCTTCCGTTGCCGGTCGCACCAGTTCCGCTGCTTCCGCTCCCCGAACTTCCGCCGGACACATTGCCCGTTGAACCAGCGGTGGTCGCAACAGGGATCGTCGTCGCACTTGACGCCGTCGACGTGGCACTCGCCGCAGATGCACTGCTGCTCACCGTGACCGCCGTTACATTGGAGCTGTTGGCAGCCGTGGTCGTGCTCGTCTTCGCATCGCTCCACACCGTCTCCGTCCCGGTGCTGGCGTTCGCATTGCGTACGTGCCCCGTCGCAACGGCGCCGTGAGCGAGTCCGTTCGTAGCCTTGTGGACGTTCAGCTTGACCTCGCCGAGCGAGCTCGAGATGCGCACGATTCCAGTCTTGGGCGCGTGAATTCCGGTCGCCTGCTGCGATTGCTTCGGCGTGCCCGCCGCCTTGGTCCCCTTGTCGACCGGACCGAGCGCATGGATCGCATGACCGTTCGCCGCGTTGCGCGGTGCGGACAGGCCCGATTTCGGCACGGGGACGCGCTCGATCGTTGAGGCGCGCGGCTTGCCGTGCTCGATGGGGTTGAAAGTGCCGGCGCCGCTCAGGCTGAGGCCGGGCTTGCCGTGGTCGAAAGCAGTGGCCGATTGTCCCGGCATGACCTGGGCGATCTGCCCGGTTTTGAAGTCGGAGACTTCGACCTGGCCGCGAACGACGCCGACCTTGGTGCTGCCGGCGCCCACGGTCACGCTGAACTGCGTACCCTTGACCACGGCGGCGAGATAGGGAGTCTCGACTTCGAAATGCTTGACGTTGCGCTTCTCGACCTCGAGCAGGATCGAGCCCGCCTGCTGGATGATCGTGGTCGAGAGCCCCTCCTTCTTTTCGGCCGGCAAGCCGACCACCGAGTTCGGAGAGATCAGGATGGTTTCCTCGCCGCGGACGAGCAACACGCGTCCATTGCGGCCGGTGCGAATGGTATCGCCGGCCTTCAGCGTGCCTTCCTGACTCAACGACACCGTCTGCACGCCGTTCGCGGCCAGCCAGACCTCGCCCGAGGACTTGCTGACGGACCAGACGCCGTCATCGGCGGCGGATGCGCCGGAGGCCGTTCCCAGGATCAGCGCGGCCACGAAGGCGCACCGCATTCCAACTCTGACCAGCATGACGACCCTCAGTCCGCGTTACAGCGAGCCCCGAGGGATATCCGAAATGACTCAAGGGAGGATTAGCGGAAATCAGCAAGCCAAGCGGCCGCATTAACCAATCATTGACCATAAAAAACTATGAAAAATCATGCGGCTAACGAACCCTTACCGGCTGATGGGCACTTCTCCGTCAAACTACGGAGATCGGCTCGTTGCGCACTTTGAGAAGCGGCATCTGCTTACCGCGCTAGTGTTGGTCGCGCCGATCGTCACGGGAATTTCGCAAGCGCTCGCGCAGCAGTCGAACCAGCCAGGCTTCGATCCTCGGCAGCCCGAGAAATACTTTGAAAACCAAACCGAGCAGGAATCGCTAAGACGTCCTCCGGTCAGACTGCCGACGGTCGGGCAGCCCAATACCGGCGGCGATACCAAGCCGCAGTTCGTCCTCCGCGGCGTCAATGTCAGCGGCGCTCACGCCATCCCCGGCGATCGCATCGCCGCGGTCTATCAGACCTATCTCGGCAAGAAGGTCTCGCAAGCCGACCTCGCCACCATCGCAGGCGCGATCAGCGACCTCTATCGTGCCGCCGGTTTCCATCTGAGCCGAGCGATCGTGCCGCCCCAGGACATCGCCGACGGGCGCGTCAAGGTCCAGGTCATCGAAGGCGCCATCGTACAGGCCGAACTGAAAGGCGACGGCGCCGAACAGTTCGGCGTGAGGCCGATGCTCGGGCCGGTTCTTGCCGAACAGCCGTCGCGCCTGGCAACGCTCGAACGCCAGCTCTTCCTCATCAACGGCAGGCCGGGCGTCCGGATCACCGATACGGCACTGGAAGAGATTGGCGGTGCGACCGGCCGCTTCCGCCTCATTGTCTACGTGAAGACCTGGCACGTCTTCTCGTCGTTTGGCCTGGACAATCTGGGCTCGTCATCGGTCGGCCCTTGGCAGACCTATGCGACCGGCGCATTCAACTCCTACCTCACGCCGGGCGACACACTGGTGGCCAACCTGTCGACTATTGCCAACGATCCGCGCGAGCTCGGCTTCGCGCGGCTGTCCTATGACGCCCCCGTCGGCGTCGATGGCGTTCGTCTCGGCGCGTCAGTCCTCTACAGCGCGGTGCGGCCGGGCGACGCCCGCCGGCTCGACAGTGACATCACCACGACCGAGGCGTTCGAGGTGAGGGCCAGCACCGTACCCTTCATGTCGCAATCGTCCGGACTCACGCTCACCGTGGCCGGGACCTTCAGCAACGTGTCCGAGCACGATCTCTACGGCCCCTGGTACAACGACCACATCAGGACCGCGAGCCTGACGGCCGACTACCGTCTTCAGGATCGCGTCGGCGGCACCAATTTCGCGACGCTGACTTACCGTCAGGGTGTCGACATCTTCGGCGCTTCGCATTTCGACGACGATCTGTTGTCACGCGATGGCGCCGCGTCGAACTTCTCGGTGCTGAATCTCTGGTTCACGCGCTACCAGACGCTCAACGACGCTTGGTCGCTCAAACTCTCCGCGGCGAGCCAGACGGCATCGCGGCCGTTGTTCACCTCGCAGCAATTCTATCTCGGCGGCGCGGCTTTCGGCCGGGGCTATGGCGCAGCCGAGATCAGCGGCGACAATGGTCTGGCCGGCTCGCTTGAAGTGCGTTTCGACCAGAAGCTCAATTTCCGCTACTGGACCGGCTATCAGCTCTACGCCTTCGGCGACGCCGGCGCAGTCTGGAACGACGGCTACCGCCTGAGCGACGGCCTGGCGCTAACGTCGGCAGGCGCGGGCGTGCGGTTCTTCCTGTGGGACGATATTCAGGCCGACCTCGGCGTAGCCGTCCCCTTGAGCTACCGGGCGCCGGACAATGAGCGCCGCAGCGCGCGCTTCCTGTTCACGCTGTCGAGCGCGTTCCGGCTCTGCCCCCAGCGCGGCAGGGGCGGCTGCCTCTAGCTGCGAGTCCCTCGCGCTACGTATCCCCTCATGCGGCCCCTTTGCGGCCTTGCTCACAGACTTGCCTAAATTTAATCCCGTAACCTGCTCACGATCGCTCGATCCGGGAACTGCCAATGACCATCTTCATTCGAAAGTGATTGGGAAGGAACCATGAAGAGGGTGTTTGCAGTTCTGGCGTTTCTTTGCGTCCTCGGCGTCGGCCAGTATTTCGTCGTCAGCCGGTTCGCGATCCGCCATGAGATTTTGACCCTGTTCGACGCCTCTCGCCAGCGGCCGATCATGGTCGAGATCGCGGTGCGGCGCGACTACGAGACCAAGGCCAATCTCGGTCTCTGGAAGCTGCCGCTCGCCATCATCAGCAACGGCAACACCGTCAAGGCCACCGAGTATTCCTTTCTCGCCAATGTGCTCGCGGCACGCGGCTATCTCGTTGCCAGCATCCAGCAGGACCTGCCGAGCGATCCGCCGCTGATGACCCATGTCGGCCAGCAATATGTCGGCCGACGCGAAGTGTATATGCGCTGCGAGGCCAACATCCTCTTCGCGCTGAGCGAGTTGAAAAGGCGTCAGGAGAACGTCGACTACGACCACATCACGCTCGTCGGCCATTCCAACGGCGGCGACGTGTCGATGTACGTCGCCCGTCAGCACCCGGAGCTGGTCTCGAAAGTGATCACGCTCGACAATCTGCGGGTGCCGTTCGTCCTCAGCAACAACATGAAGATCCTGTCGTTCCGCTCGAAAGATCCGCATTTCGCCACCGACCCGGGCGTGCTGCCGACGCCGGAAGAAGCCAAGGCGCGCGGGATCGATATTGTCCACACTGGCGCGCAGCATACCGAGATGAGCGACCGCGGCCCTGATGCGGTCAAGGAGAAGATCCAGGAGACGCTGGACCGATTCCTGCGTGACAGCGCCAGCAGCGCGCTCACGCCGGCCGACACGAGAAGCCCGATGATCATGAACCCCGGCGACTACTAGCCGGAAAAAGTTTTGCGACAGATCAAGGCAGCTCCAGGCCGACCAGGCTAGGAAGGTCTCACCATCGCGGAGAGGCACGTGTCGTACTACACCGAAAGCCTTGATATGAAACGTCTTGGCCTGCCCGCGGCAAAGACGCCGGCATTCGCGCGGCATGTCTATCGTTCCGTTCGAAGGCTGCTGCGGTCGATCATCGCCCGGATCGATCTCTCCCAGTTTCCGGGATCGTGCTGCGGAATTTGCCTGCTGCTGGCCGTGGCCTCGAGCTCCGGCGCGTCGTCCGCTCTCGCCGCCGATGCCAGTCATGGCGCCGACCTCGCCAAGCGATGGTGTGCAAGCTGCCACGTCGTGGCGAGCGGCCAGGCCCAGGCGAGCGCCGACGTCCCCTCGTTTGCATCGGTTGCGCGCCGGCCGGACTTCAGTCCGGAGAGGCTCGCTTTCTTCCTGCTCGACCCGCATCCGAAGATGCCGAACTTTCCCCTCAGCCGGACCGAAGCCGGCGACATCGCCGCCTATATCGGATCGCTGCGTCCATAGGGCCGGCCAATCGCGACACCCACAAACTGCAAATCCCTGCCGGAGGACCGACAGGGATCAGCAGAAAGGATGACGGACGGCGAATGAGGACCATTCGGTGGCCCATCATGGACCTGCATCAACATCGAAGTGCGGATCACCGCGCCGTGCAAGATCAATTTGTGGGCACGCTGTATACATGCCGAAGATCAGGATTTGCCCTTGCCGGGTTGCATGAAGCTGCCGGTCATCTGACGCATGTGGTCCCCGGCGCTGGTGAACTGACTTCGCAGGAAGTCGGACTGGATTCGCATCGCTTCCTGAAGGTCGGTCGCGTGAACGAGCTTGCGTGCATGCTCGAACGCCGACTTCATGTTCTGCTCGGTGAAAGCGAGCGCCTGCTTCGACACCTCGTTGCCCGCTCCGGGAACCGACGTCATCGATTTGGTGGCGGCATCGAAAAACATTCCAAATGCCTTTTCGGCTTGGTCGATCGTCTTCTCGGCCAGGTCGCGCAGTTCGGCCGGAACTTCGAGCTTCGGTTCGATCATGGTCGCACTCCTCCCTTTTTCTTAGCTGAATACCACACTTGCCGGACCACCTTCCAGCGGCTAGCCCCGGGGGTAAACGACCCCGGCGGTCTGGGCTTGGGCAGGAAAACGAAGGAAAAGGCCTAAGGCGTGCGGCCGGGCTCAGGACAGCGGGTGTTCGGGAAGGGCCTCTTCGGTGGCGAGGTCCTCGACCAGCTTGATAACCTCAAAACGCTGTCGAGGCGCGAGCTTCAAAAAGGCCCTGAGCAGGCGCAGGCTCTCGACGGTGCCGCTCGCAGGTGCGCCAAGCTTAAGGTGCAGTTCAGCCGCGAAATTGAGGTTCTTCATTTCGCACCTATGACAAGCATCGGCTTTCCTGATCAGTCATGGGCTTCCACGCGAGAGCCCAACGCCAGAACCGGACGCCATGCCCGGGACAAACTCTCGGCCGGAGGGCCCCGGCTGGGTAGCACGCTGGACCACGTATCCAAACGGACCAAGCAGGTTGTAATTATGCCAAGGAACAACCCTTTCGGCAAGCCCAACCACCGGCTGAGCGATGCTTCGTCTGCATCGCAGCACGGCAATTCCGGATAACAGGAATATGAACCGCCGTCACCCGCCTGCGTCAAGAAGCAGCATCCATCACGCACATGGCCGTTATCTCTGTCAACAGTCGCAGCGTTTCGCCCTGTTTCCAATATGAATGGACATTGGCGGGCACCGCCTAACGCCTCTTCAGCGTATACACGTAATTGTTGAGTCCGATCTTGGCGGTTGTATCGTCGGCGAAATGAACATCGATCTCGCAGCCGGTCTCCAGAGTCTTGATCGGACCGCTGGCAAAGCCGAGCGAGACAGCAAGCGTCTTCGGATCGGCCTTCTTGTCGGCACGTTGCATCTCGTCGAATGCGCCCTGGAAGATTATGTCGGGGCCATAATCGATCACCTTGTACTGCGGCTTGGCGCAGGCAAAGGGCCGCGGTCCCGAGATCTCCTTGGCGTTCAGGACGACTGCCTTGCCCATCAGCCGTGCCCGCTCTGTGCCGTCAGGCTTGCGTTGCGGATCGGCCCATGGCGCGGCCACGGCGGCCGTGACTATCCAGCTGCCAATGTAGAAGGGATCGGCGGCCGCAGCGGTGCCTGCGGCGCCGACGGACACCAGAAGGCAAACAACAGTGCCGGCGAATTTCATCTGACATATCCCCTGGAGCTCTCGGCTTGGACTCGCCTCTTCGCATCTAGGTTCACCGCTCGCGATATATTTCCGCGCATGAACCCGCGTTCAAGATCGGACGACCAAGCGGTTGCGAACCGGCCACGCAGATCACGGGCGCCATGGCTGATGGACTGATACCGATTCGGGCGCGCGTCAGCACCAAAGGACGACGGCATGCTTTCTCGCTGCGATCTCATCAAGGGCGCCGCGGTCGCGCTTCTCACCCTCTCGACACAAGGCGCATGGGCGCAGGAGACCAAAATGAACCTGTTCAAGGTCGTCACCATCAAGGACGAAATCGTCGTCGGATTGTCGGCGGAAGAGCTTCAGGCACTCGGCGGCAATGATGCGAGCGCGGTTGCACACGCGCTGGCGCAGAAGGGCGATCTCACCGTTTGGCAATACAACGTGCATCGCGGCCCCAACGGCGAATTGCAGCAGGCGCCGACCGCCAGGATAGGGCTTTTGGCCAACGCCTCGCTTCGCGTCGAGCCCTACACGACGCCGTACCAGATCGTACCGCATCCCTAGGCAGCGAGCCGGCAGGCCTGCGGTGCGACCGCAGGCCTGCCGCAATTATCTGCACTGACTTGCACGCTTCGTCCCCGTTTCCGTCGCAAAGCCGTAGATCAGCGCCAGCCGGTCCAGGCATTCGCGAAAACGCCGCGCAAAATAGTCGTTCCAGCGCTGCGTACGGACGGCCCGGAGCTCCCCGATCTGATCCATGCTCAGGCCCAGCACCAGCACGTCGTACACCAGCGCCGAGCCATCGGTGCCGAGTTCGCGCTCGACGCGGTTCAGACGCAACACCGCCTGTCGCTGGCTCTCGGTGACAGGCTCGCGCGTGCCAGCACCATCGACATATTCGCGTGTCGTATCTACCGCCTGAGGCCCCCGCTCCGCCCGCTCCCAATCGTTCTGGAAGGCGCGCCCGCCGCGATATTGCGCCTCGTCGATCTGGTGGTGCGCGTGCAGCCGGCCGAGCGGATCGCCGCGGATCGACCGGATGGCCACGATCTTCTCGCCGGGATCGAGCCCCAGCGGATTGTCGATTTCGACCTCCGCCACCTCGGCATTGAACGGCACCTCGCGCGACCGCCGGTCGTAGATATTCGTCAATTTGTAGGATTTGTTGCGCCGGACACGTCCCATGCGAGTACTCCTTGCAAAGTTATCGATTGAACGGGATTGCCGCACTTTCAGGCCACGGGAACGAGCCTCAATGCGACGGGACCTGCGACACGGGCGGACGCAGGTCCCGACCGGCGCGTCAGGCCGGCATGCGGTGTGCAATAGCTGGAGCCTGGCTGGCACGGATGGCCGCAGAAGGTGATCTCCTCCCCATCCTTGTCGCCGCCATAGGGATAGCGACAGTCGGTCGGCGCAAGTTCGACCAGCTGGATCAGGCGCGGCTGGACGCCGACGCAGCGCAACTTCACCCGCGCGGCAGGCTTCATCGCGGACATCGGCGGCAAGTTCAGGTCCGGTAACGCCGACGGGCGCGGCGAGAGCAGACCGGCCTCGCCCGGCCAAGATGGCACGATCGACGGGCTCGTCATGCGCGTCGGCGCAATGAGCCCGAGCCGCTTGGCACGGCCGACCACCGCATTGCGCGTGTAAGCCGTTCCAAACCTTGCGTTAATCTGATGTCCGATCTCCGCGTAAGACACGCCCCTGAGAAAATAATCGCGAAGCGCGTCGGAGTGCTCCGACGTCCAGTGGCCCGGTTCCATGCTGCTGTCCTGTGATGCGCCTCCTCCGGTCGCAGGACCGGCAGGCGAGACGAACATTCCGGTATTCCGAAGCAAGTGTCAAGCAATAATTCTGATATTCATAATTGCATCAATTCCGAATTTCGGATTACAAGAGACCAGACGATGGACAATCCGAGGGAATCACCATGTTGGACGCAGCAATGATCGAGCGGGGCCTGGAGAAGACGGGCAAGAGCAAGGGCGGCCTCGCCGCAGCCATGGGCGTGCGGCCCGGAGCGGTCTCGGAGATCCTCGGCGGCGAGCGGCTGGTGAAGGCATCGGAAATCATTCCGATCATGGAGTATCTCGAGCTCAATCTCGCGCCGATCATGGGCCGCGTCGGCGCCGGCGCCGTGATCGAGCCGGATTATGAACAGGTCCCGCCGGAAGGCCTCGGCGACATCGCGCTACCCTTCCCGATCATGGAAGAGACCGTCGCCTTCGAGATCGTCGGCGATTCGATGTTGCCCAAATACGAAAGCGGCGACGTGATCGTCGTCTACAAGGACCAGCGGCATCCGCTGTCGAGCTTCTACGGCGAAGAGGCCGTAGTTCGGCTCAAGACCGGCGAGCGCTATCTGAAGACCATCGAACGGGGCAAATCCCCCTCCGTCGTCAATCTGAACAGCTTCAACGCCAAGCCGATCGTCGGCGTCAAACTCGAATGGGTCGGCGAGATCTGCCTGTCCATGCCCAAGGGTCAGCTTGAACGGCTGCGCGCCAAGTCTGGGCGCCCGCGCAAGAAGGTCAAGTGAGGCGAATTTCTGTTTTTTAGAAATTGACATTGACTTAATTCCGTTTTTCGGAAATACTCTGCCGCACCCCCGGTCACGGGGCGCGGCAGGATCGTTTCATGCAGTATTTCGTCGTGATGATCGACTATGGGCGGCGCGGTCGCGAGGCGATCGTCGACCCCGAGATCACAAGGCGCGAGGTCGTCTCCCGCGTCACCTCGGGCGAATATCAGAACATCTCGTTCATCCACGAAATCGCCGAGAATTCAGTCGAGGACGTGACCGAAGCCATCCTGGCTGAGGCCGCCCTGCCCCAAATTCCGCCTGAAGATGTCGACCTCCAGGCGACCCGCATGGATCACGCCCGTGATCTGCGCAAGCACGAGAGGACGTGACGCAGACTGAAGCAGCCTGCGTCACCGCCCGTTCGGAGATCATACCGTGAGAACGGTCGACCCCGTGGTCTTGCGCGCGGCGAGATCGGCATGCGCCTTGGCAGCGTCCTTCAGCGGATAGGTCTGGCGCACCTCGATCTTGACCGCGCCGGACTTGACGACGTCGAACAGCTCGCCTGCCATTGCGACCAGGCTCTCGCGCTTGGCGGCATAGGTGAACAGCGTCGGCCGGGTGACATAGAGCGAGCCCTTCTGCGCGAGCAGGCCGAGATTGAGCGGCTCGACAGCGCCGGAGGACGCACCAAACAGCGCAGCGACGCCGAGCGGCGCGAGGCAGTCCAGTGACTTCAGGAACGTGTCCTTGCCAACTGAGTCGTAGACCACCGGCACCTTCTTACCCCCGGTGATCTCGTCGACGCGCTTCACGAAATCCTCGCGGCTGTAGATGATGACATGGTCGCAGCCATGCGCCTTGGCGAGCTTCGCCTTCTCATCGTTGCTGACGGTGCCGATCACGGTCGCGCCGAGATGTTTGGCCCACTGGCTGAGGATCAGACCAACGCCGCCGGCCGCGGCATGGAGCAGGATGGTATCGCCGGCCTTCACGCGATAGGTCTGCCGGATCAAATATTGCGTGGTGAGCCCCTTCAGCATCATCGCCGCCGCGGTCTTGTCATCGACACCATCAGGCAGCTTCAGCAGACGGTCGGCCGGGATCAGCCGTGCCTCGGAATAGGCGCCGAGCGGCGAGGCGCCATAGGCGACGCGATCACCGGGCTTCAGATCGGTGACACCGGGCCCGATTTCCTCGACGACGCCGGCCGCTTCGCTGCCGAGACCGCTCGGCAATTGCGCGGGATACACACCGGAGCGATTGTAGATGTCGACGAAGTTGAGACCGACGGCGGTGTGGCGGATGCGCGCTTCGCCCGGTCCGGGCTTGCCGACACTGACCTCCTCCCAGACCAGAACTTCCGGACCGCCGGTCTTGTGAAAGCGAATGGCATGCGTCATGGGCGTTGCTCCCTTATCGTTGTCATGAAGGTCCGAGAACCGGATCGCGTGGTGAAATAGGCATTTGGTCCGCCTGTTACAGTATAGAAGACGTAACAAGAATGTCACAGCGAACGACAAACGCCCGCCGTTCCACCTCTGTTCGAAAGAGTTGATGACGGCCTGACGACATCAGGCAGTAGCCTTCGCGCGGGGTTTGGTGGTCGCCTGCGAAGGAGAGCCGAGATGCCAGCTTATGTACAGCTTCATCAGGATATCGAAATCGCGCCTGTGATTTGCCCGACGTGCATGGGGTTCCTGCCAATGTACGTGCGCGAGGTCGAGCCGCATTGGAGCCTTGCCAAGATCGACTTCGTCTACGAGTGCGCCGATTGCGGCGCCGAGGTTCGGCAGACAATCCGGAAACCCGAACTGCTGCGGCACTGATCGCGCGGCCGGCGAACCGCTCAACTATTTTGCGTTAAGCGGAAAAAACGCCCTTCACGCGGGTCAGACGTCTCCCAAACGAGGCTTGTTCTTTGCGGGGAACGCAGGCAGAACAAGCCTCAAGCAAGACCTTTGGGAGCGCCAATTCGTGGCTGAACAGAAGCCCTCGACAGCGATCGAGGCAGTGGAGAGCGGCCTCGCCGCGCAGGGCTATATCGCGAGCCGGCAGATCGCGACGGCCGTCTATTTGTCGCAACAGATCGAGAAGCCGATCCTTGTCGAGGGCCCCGCGGGCGTCGGCAAGACCGAGCTTGCCAAGGCGATCGCCGCCTGGAGCGGCAAGAAGATGATCCGCCTGCAATGCTATGAAGGCCTCGACGAGGCCAAGGCGCTCTACGAGTGGAAATACGCCAAGCAGCTTCTCTACACCCAGATTCTCAAGGACAAGCTCGGCGAAGTGCTCGGCGGCGCGCAGACGCTGCACGACGCGCTCGCACAGCTCCACGATTTTGGCGACGTGTTCTTCTCAAAGGAGTTCGTCGAGCCGCGCCCCCTGCTCCAGGCGCTGGAGCAGCCGGGTGGCTGCGTGCTGCTGATCGACGAGATCGACAAGTCGGATGCCGAATTCGAATCGCTCCTGCTGGAAATCCTCTCCGACTTCCAGGTCACGATCCCCGAGCTCGGCACCGTCTCGGCGATCACGCCACCGACGGTGATCCTCACATCCAACAGCGAACGTGACCTCGGCGACGCTCTGAAGCGGCGCTGCCTGCATCTGCATATCGGCTTCCCCGAGCAGCGGCTGGAGGAACGGATCGTCGAGAGCCGCGTGCCCAACATCTCGCAGACACTGCGCCGGCAGATGGTCGGCTTCATCCACGAAATCCGCTCGCTGGATCTGAAGAAGCTGCCCTCGATCAGCGAGACCATCGACTGGGCGCGCGTGCTGGTGCTGCTCCAGGCCTCCGAGCTCGATACCGAGATCGTCAAGGACACGCTCAACGTGCTCCTGAAATACGAAGCCGACATCGAGGCCGCGACGCCGCAAGTGACGACTTTCATTGCCAAGGCAGCGCGTTCCAACATCTTCGGTTGACCCCGATGCGCGAGAACCTCCATCGTTTCTTTCGGGCGGCACGCGGCGCCGGTGTTCATGTCTCGCCCGCTGAAAGCATCGATGCGATGCGCGCGGTGTCGCAGGTCGGATTTTCCGACCGAACCGTTCTGCGCGATGCGCTTCTGCTAACGCTCGCCAAGTCCCAGGACGAGAAGCTCGCGCTCGGCGACTGTTTTGATCTGTTCTTCAGTCAGCCGGAACCGCGGCAGGAACAGCCTGAGGCCGACAGCGACGACAACGCCTCGCAGAACGCTGATCAGTCGCCCTCTTCCGGCTCGGCCAGTGAAGCCGGCGAAGGCCAACCTCCCGAAGGACTGGGCCAGCTGGCGCAGATGTTGCTGTCGCAGGACCGCAACGCGCTCGCGGCCGCCATTGCCAGCGCCTCCGGTGCAGCCGCGCTCTCCGACATCCGCTATTCGACCCAACGCGGCATCTTCTCCAGCCGCATCCTCGACGCCATGGGCCTGCAGCGCCTGCGCGATGATCTCGACGAGCTGACCGCGAGCAATCCGGCACTCGCCGAGCGCCTGCGCGCTGCGCTGGACGCCCTGCGCGAGGCCGTGCGCGACACGGTCTCGCAAGGGCTTGCGCTCTATGCCCGCGAGGAGGCCGAAAACCTCCGCAACGAGATCCTGCGCAACGCGCCGCTTGCCCGCATCGAGCGGCGTCAGGTTGCCGAGATGCGCGCCCTCATTCGCCGGATCGCACAGCGACTGCGCGAGCGCTATTCCAAGCCGCGCAAGCGCCAACGCCGCGGCCATCTCGACGTCCGCCGCACGCTCCGCCGCAACGCCGCCTGGGGCGGCATCCCCTTCCTCACCGCATGGAAGCGCAAGCATCGTGACCGGCCGAAGATCGTCGCAATCTGCGATGTCTCCGGCTCCGTCGCGCAAGTCTCCGACTTCTTCCTGCTCCTGATCCACTCGCTGCACGAGGTGGTCGACGACGTCCGCTCCTTCGCATTCTCCTCACATACAATCGAGGTCAGCGAGATCCTGGAGAAGAAGTCGCCCGAAGAGGCGATGGCCGAGATCATGTCCAAGGTCGGCTTCGGCTCGTCCGACTACGGCTCGTCTCTGGTCGATTTCGAGAAGGACTTCATGAGCACGCTGACGCCGCAGACCACGGTGATCGTGCTCGGCGATGCCCGCAGCAACAATCTCGATCCGCGTGCCGACATCCTGCGCCGCATCTCCGAGCGCTCGAAGCGGCTGGTCTGGCTCAATCCCGAGGGTCGGCTTGCCTGGGGCTTTGGCGATTCCGAGATGCCGCGCTATGCGACTTTTTGCAGCGTTGTGCGCCAATGTGCCACCGCACAGCAGCTCGAGCGCGCCGTGTCCGACATCGTGGCGACTTATCAGTAGGTCTCGACGCGCCGCGAGCGTCAGCCTCGCGCAAGCTCGGCCTGAACGACGTTGCACTGGAAGTGATAGGCAATTTCATCGAGCGCGCGCTGCTCCCATTGCTGGGCTTGCGCAAGCCAGAATACGCGGCGCTCGGAATCCAGCACAGCACGTTCGCGGCAAAGAGATTCCTGACTGCGAATTTCTACCAGCCTGTTCATGCACTCCACTCCTGCCGCGTGAAGCCATTCCCCTACGAATCAGCGTAGCAGAGTTTCAAACCCTTCGTCTCACGGTTTCTGTGCATATTGCGGTGCAGGATGGGACAGCGATACTTCCCGTGCACTGCGGCAGTCCCAAGCGATCAATCGCAAATCATCAATTAGTGATCGGAGATCGGGACGATATTCGTGTGCAAACGATCTTAACGCTTGTGGCGCAACGACGTGCGACAATTCGTGAAGAGATGTTCTAAACACCTCACCGAATTCCCGACTCATTGTCGTCGCATGGTCTTCATGCAGCGCCGCTAACAGGACGCGAACGGTACTATCGCTTGAGGCAACATGAGCAACGATTTCGACTTCGATCTTTCACCCGACCAGTGGGAAGTGCTGAAAGCGCTTCGCAATCCGGTGTCGAACGGTCGCCTCGCGAAGGCTTATGTCGTCAAAAGCCTGGTCGAGCTCGGCCTTGTCGCGATCGATGACGGCGTGCCAGCGATGACACCGGCCGGGCGCAAGGCGCTGGTGCGCGGATCGTGCCGATTGCTGGATCTTGCGGCGTAGCACGAGCATCAAAAAATCTGGGATATCACGATCGCGCAAGCGATGAACACCACGCCTAACCCCCACACCATCGCCGGAATCTGCAACCGCCGGCCGACCGCCACCTCCAGAGCAATGTAGCTCAGAGTGCCCAGGGCCATTCCGTTGATGAGGTTATTGGTCAGCACGGTGACCAATAGCGTCAGCACGATCGGAACCGCATTGCCGAGATCAGTCATGTCAATGCGGGCGAGGCCCTGCATCATCAGCACGCCGACGAGCACCAGCGCGGGCGCGGTTGCTTGCGGCGGAATGATGACGAAGATCGGCCAGAAGAACAAAGCGAGGCAGAAGAATCCCGCAACGGTCAGCGAGGTCAGGCCGGTGCGGCCGCCGGCCTGCACGCCGGTGATCGACTCGATATAGGCCGTGACAACCGACGTGCCGAGCAGCGGGCCAACAATGGAGGCCGTCGCATCGGTCGCAAATGCAGCGGTGGCATTCGGGATCGAGCCGTCAGGCTTGCGCAAATTGGCGGCGCCCGTCACACCGATCAAGGTGCCCAGCGTCGAAAAGAATTCGGCGCACAGGAAATAGAACAGCAACGGCAGCGCCACGACGAAATGGCTGAAGAGATAGCCGATGTCGAGCGCCATGAAGGTGCTGGTCGGCCAGCGCGGCCACGACATGATCGCTGATGGCACCGATGTCACCATCTTGCCGTTGCCGCCGGGAACAAAGAACCCGATCACGGTGACCAACGCGATCGACAGGATCAGCGCCGCCGGTACCCGGCGCACCACCAGCACCGGCGTGAGCAGGAGACCAAACAGCGTCAGCAGCACCGGCGGGCTGCGCAGCGAGCCCATGGCGATGTAGGTCGACGGATTCTGGACGACGAATCCGGCGCCGCGTAACGCGATGAAGACGATGAGGGTACCGACCGCCGCCTGGATGCCGATCTTCATCGCTTCCGGCACGTCCTTTGCGACTTTCTCGCGCAGCTTCGACAGGCTGAGGATCAGGAACAGCACGCCAGTGAAGCCGACCATGGCGAGCGCGCCCTGCCAGGGCATGCCCATCTGCTTGACGATGACATAGGTGAAGATGACGTTCGATCCCATCGCCGGCGCAACGGCGAGCGGCAGATTGGCCCACAGCCCCATCATCACCGAGCCGACGATCGCGGCGAGCGCCGTGGCACTGACGAGATCGGCGCGATCCATTCCGGCGTTGGACATGATGGCCGGGTTCACGGCGATGATATAGGCCATCGCCGCGAACGTGGTCGCGCCGGCCATCACCTCGCGGCCAACGCTCGTGCCGCGCTCGGTGAGGCCAAAGGTCCGATCGAGCAGCCCGGTAGCCGTGCGCGGCGCCGGCTCCGCGGAAGCGTCTTGCGGCTTCGTCATCTCGTCCATCCCAGTCCCCCCTTACCAGACCACCGGGTGCGCTTCGCCGGTCTGCACGTTGATGAAACCGAGCGGCGCCTGCTCGCACGGCGCCACCAGCACCCAGCTCCAGGGCGCGCAGGTCAGCGTCGCAAACATCAGCCGCTCCGGGAATCCCGGATACCAGCGCGGCCGGAACGTCGGCTCGTACATCCAGTCGACCTTGCGTCCTTCTGCATAAAGCGCCTGCATCTCGGCATCGAGCGCCTGCGCCGAACGACAGCTCATCAGCCCGCCGACCTCGAAGCGCACGGTGGCGACGAGCTCGCCCTCACGCACCAGTGCCCATCCGCCCTGAAGTTCGATCAGCGCGTTCACCGCCTTTGCCATCGCCGCATCGGACGAGCCGACCACCCAGATATTGTGCTTATCGTGCGCCACCGAGCAGGCGACTGCCGTCTCCGGCGTGCGCGGCCCACAGCCGCGCCAAAACATCTTTGCGACGCGCCCGTCGCCGGAGAAACGGTCGACGATGGCAAATTTGGTGATGGTCTCGCTCTCGTCGCGCTGCACGGCACCGTCACGTACCGGCAGTTCGAGCGTGTAGAATTCCGGATGCCAATGGAAGGGGCGGATCACCGCAGCCTTCATCGTGGTACGGCCGGGCTCGGCCCGCAATTCGAAATCTTCAGGCTTGATCGAACGCTTGATGTTGACCGTCTTCGTTGCCCAATCCGGCCACTGGATCTCGGGCACATGGCCGACGTAACGCTTGCCCTCGGAAACCTGAGCGCCATCGGCCCACACTTCGGCGATCGTGAGCTTGGCGACATCCGACAGCAGCACGACGTCGCCGAAACGCCCCGGAGCCAGGCTGCCGACGAACGGCGTGAGGCGCATGTGCCGCGCCGGATTGATCGTGAGACACTGGATTGCGATTTCCGGCGCAAGGCCGGCCTCGATCGCGACGCGTGCATTATGGTCGCTGGCCCCGAGCTCGAGCGTGTGGCTGGCGCTGCGGTCATCCGTGGTGAATGCGATCTGCGACCAGTCCTGCAAACCCTTCGCGAGCAGCCATTTGACGATTTCGTCCATGGCATAGACGCGCAGCTCGACGAACAAGCCGCGCGTGAGCTTGTCCCAGGTCTCCTCCGGCGTCTGTACCTCATGGTCGGACGCAAGCCCGGCTGCGGCAAAGGCGTTGATGGAGGGCAGATCCCGCAATCCGGAGGCATGGCCCTCGACGACGCCGCGCGCTGCGAACGTCGCCTCGATCATGCCCCAGAGCCGCTTGTAAGAGGGATTGTCGGGATTCCACACCGCAGGCCAGTCCATGACTTCGTCGAGCCCGGTGACCATCAGGCTCTCGCTCATGAAGCGGGCCTGCTCATCGTGGCCATACCAGCCGCCGCCCCATTCGTAGGCCGTCGGCGGCACGGCTGAACCGGGTTGCGGGAAGATCTTGAGCGGCGAGCCGCGGCGGCGTGCCTCGAACCAGAATTCAAGATTGCGTGCACCGTTGACGTTGGAGAATTCGTGGCTCGCCTCGCAGGTCCAGGTATTGCCATGCGGCAGCACCAGCGCGGCCTCCCATTCCGGCGTCAGATGCGAGCTTTCGATATGCTTGTGCACCTCGCCGAACCCTGGCACGGCGGCAAGATCCGGCCGATGCGCGCGCTCGCGCACCTCGCCGGGATAGCTGCCGGCAGGCCCGACCCAGGCGATGCGCCGTCCCCTAAAGACGATCTCCTGATCCTCGCTCCAGGTGCGGCTGTGCACGTCGAGCAACCTGCCGACCCGCAAGGAGCGATCGGCCGGGCGGCGGCCGAGCGCCGTCAGCACCAGGTCCTGGCGAATGCGAACCTCGTCGGGCGCGGTGATCAGGAGATCGTCGGGGATCGCATTCATGGCCTGCCTCGCTCTACTCCGGTAGTTTCGCAGCCGCGGCTCGCTTCCGCGGTAATTTGCCGACCTTGCCGCTGCGCGCCGCGGCGGCATCGCGCTGCCGAACGTCCTTCAGGAGGGTCGTGAGCCCCCACTCGATGGCATCGGCGATCTCGCTGCTGGTCATGCCGAAATCCTCACGCATAGCATTCCAGGCCAGCACGTTGTTGAGATAGGACGCGAGCGCCTCCGCCTGGCGGACCTCCCTGGCGGGGAGATGCCGCACCAGCGGCGCCATCGCTTTGCGATGCTGCTCGATCAGGTGACGCCGGAAGCCCGCGCGCATCCGTCTGCCTGCCCGCGTCACTGCAATGGCCCGCGCCAAATGCGGATGACGATCAAATCGCTTGCACAGTTTGCGGAAGATCTCGGGCAGCTCGTCGGGCGAGGTGAAGGGAATGTAGCTGAAGACGTTGTCCTCGATCCATTCGCCGGCCGCGGCAGACAGCTCCGCACGGGTCTTGAAGTGCCGATAGACGGTCCGCTCGGCCACCTTCGCACGCTTGGCCACAGCGGCAATGGAGATGTCGTCGGCCGCCTCGTCCTCCAGCGTCTCGACAAAGGCCGCAACGATGCGTTGCCGCGTCATCTCGGCATATTCGTCGCGAAGACTGGCGATATGTCGCTTTGCTGTACTCATGTCATAAGTCTGACATTGGGTGGATTGGAGGGTCAAGCCGAGACTTCAGGCACGGCGCGGCGCAACAATGTGCGTCGGCCTCCTCTGGGGAGCGTCACGGTCCTCTCGCGCACGACTTTCGCCTGCCGCCTGAAAAATGGACTTTTGCGCGTCGTCAAAATCGGATTTGCTCTACTGGCAACTGCGCGCAACGGCGCCGCGCGGACGGCGAGGAAGCCGACGAGAGAGCTGATCATGAACGGGCTTGGCGGGCTGAACAAATCTCCCAACGGCGTTGTCATCGGGCTCGTGCAGCTGCAACTGCCGAATGTCGTGACGCGGGCCGATCTGGCCAGGCAGACCGAGCGTATCGTCTGGATGGTCGGCAAGGCCCGCCGCAATCTCTCCACCATGGATCTGGTGGTGTTCCCCGAATACTCGCTGCACGGCCTCTCGATGGATACCAATCCCGAGATCATGTGCCGGCTCGACCGGCCGGAGGTCGCCGCCTTCAAGAAAGCCTGCATCGACAACAGGATCTGGGGCTGCTTCTCCATCATGGAGTTCAACCCGCACGGCAATCCCTACAATTCGGGCCTAATCATCGACGATAACGGCGAGATCAAGCTCCACTACCGCAAACTCCATCCCTGGATTCCGGTCGAGCCGTGGGAGCCGGGCGATATCGGCATTCCCGTCATCGACGGACCGAACGGCGCCAAGATCGCGCTGATCATCTGCCATGACGGCATGTTCCCGGAGATGGCGCGGGAATGCGCCTACAAGGGTGCGGAGATCATGATCCGCACGGCCGGCTACACAGCGCCGATCCGAGAATCCTGGCGCTTCACCAACCAGGCCAATTCGTTCCAGAACCTGATGGTCACTGCGAATGTCTGCATGTGCGGCTCGGACGGCTCGTTCGATTCCATGGGCGAAGGCATGATCGTCGATTTCGACGGCGCCGTGCTGGCGCACGGCACCAACGGCCGCGCCGACGAGATCATCACGGCTGAGGTCCGGCCGGACCTCGTGCGCGAAGCCCGCATCAATTGGGGCGTCGAGAACAACATCTACCAGCTCTGGCACCGCGGCTATGTCGCGGTGAAGGGCGGCGCGATGGACTGCCCCTACACGTTCATGCAGGACATGGTCGCGGGCACTTTCCGTCTGCCCTGGGAAGATCAGGTCAAGGTCACCGACGGCACCTCCTGCGGCTTCCCGGCGCCGACGCGAATGTTCGGCAGGACGGCGAAGGCGGCGGAATAGACCGTTCCGAGGAGAAACCGCGACAATCTGGCACGGGAGTTGCTCCTTTTTGACGTCCAAGACGCGTCAAATCGGGGGATTTTATCATGTCGACCATAGCCGCGGCCCCGGCCGCCGAGCGCAAGCCGCTTTACACCTCGCTGTTCGTCCAGGTCCTGGCCGCGCTCGTGCTCGGCATCATCCTCGGCATGGCCGTCCCGGACTTCGCCGTCAGCCTCAAGATCCTCAGCGACGCCTTTCTGAAGCTGATCTCGATGATCGTGGCTCCGATCGTGTTCTGCGTCGTCGTCCACGGCATTGCCGGCGCCGGTGACCTCAAGAAAGTCGGCCGGGTCGGCGTCAAGGCGCTGCTCTATTTCGAGGTGATGACAACTGTGGCGCTCGTGGTCGGCCTCGTGCTCGCCTACCTCTTCGGGCCCGGCCACGGCATGAACATCGATCCCTCGACGCTGGATGCCAAGGCGCTCAACACCTACGCCGACAACGCCCACAAGCTGCAGGGTGGTGGCATCGGCTCCTTCCTGCTCAACGTGATCCCGACCACATCGTTCGACGCGTTGTCGCGTAACGACGTGCTCCAGGTGCTGTTCTTCGCGGTCCTGTTCGGCGTCGGCCTGGCACTGGTCGGCGGCGAGAAGGGCAAGCTCGTCACCTCCATGATCGATGCCGCCTCCACCGTGCTATTCCGCGTCATGGGGCTTATCGTCCGCGTTGCTCCACTTGGCGTGCTCGGCGCGGTCGCCTACACCGTCGGAAAATACGGCGTCGGCTCGCTGAAGCAGCTCGTCTCCCTGGTGGCGCTGTTCTACGTGTCGGTCGGCATCTTCGTGCTGGGCGTGCTCGGCAGCGTGATGGCACTGGCCGGAATCAACATCCTCAAATTCCTCGCCTATCTGCGCGAGGAGCTCACCATCGTGCTCGCGACCGCCTCGTCCGACGCGGTGCTGCCGCAGATTATGAAGAAGCTGGAGCGGATGGGCGTGAAGGATTCCGTCGTCGGCCTCGTGATTCCGACCGGCTATTCATTCAACCTCGACGCCTTCTCGATCTATCTGACACTTGCCGTCGTCTTCATCGCGCAGGCGACCAATACGCCGCTGTCCTTCGGCGACCTGCTGCTGGTGCTCGGCGTCTCCCTGATCACATCGAAAGGCGCGCACGGCGTGCCGGGCTCGGCGATCGTGATCCTGGCCGCGACGCTGAACGCAGTGCCGAGCATTCCCGCGATCGGCCTCGTGCTCGTGTTGTCGGTCGATTGGTTCATCGGCATGGCCCGCGCGGTCGGCAACCTCACCGGCAACTGCGTCGCCACCGTGGTGGTGGCTGCCTGGGAAGGCGACCTCGATCGCGCCAAGGCTGCCAAAGTTCTCGAAGGCGGCGAGTTGGTGGACGTGACGGCGGGATAACGCGCCGATCAGTCGTTCCACTGGAGGAGCGGCGTTCCATACGCCCTCCTCCAGACCGACAGGAAGCGCGGAAACCAGGAGTGCGCCACCGCGCCCTTATAGGCCCAGGTGCGATATTTCAGACCCTGCTCGGAGATCAGCTCCTGATATCCGCCGTGCACCTCGGTTGCGGTCCGGATGTCCTTCAATATTCCCTGCGCGCAAGCCCGGTAAGTATCGCCCCCTGAGAACTCATCGTAGTCCAGCATGCGATCCGCGAACTCGACGTTGAATGTCGGCCAGGAGGAGCGGCCTTGATAGGCAGGCGCCGCAATCTTGTGGATCATCTTGTTCCGCGGATTATCGGCGGACACGAGGAAGTGGAACGTGCTGGGGATGCGGAAGCGCGGCTCGGCAATGACCAGATCCGTCGTGGCCGCAAACAGTGCGCGTTCGTTCGCATCGTTCATGTCCCAGAAGCCGCGATGCACGCTGACGAAATCCAGCGCGACCGATGACACCGGCGAGCCCGCCGGGCCATCCAGCGAATGCCTGATATAGCCGTCCTTGCCGAACAGACGGAGCAAATCCCTTTTGTATTGCGCAAGGTCGCGCCCGAGCAGCCGCTTCAGCTCGTTCTCGTCGACGACTCCGAGCTGCACGCCCCAGGCGAACGTTGTGTAGACGCAGGCGTTGGTCACGAAACGTCTACGCTCGGCACGGGTGTCGGTCGCCGCGGAACGCGGCGCGCGGGCGTCGCAGAGTAAATATCTGGTACCCTCGGCGTCGAACGGCTCCAGCTCGCTTGCGAGCTGAAGGATCGCCCGTTTCAGGTCGACACCATATTCAGCCAGCAGCAGGCGGCCGGCATGGGCGCATTGTGACATCGCCAGATGGGACGACGCCCTCTCCTCGGCGGAGAGCATTTGCTGGAGGCCGGCGAGAATGCCGAGCAGCGTATCCGAGGGTCGCGAGAAATAGTTCACGCCGAGATACCGGCCGCGCCCCGCAGGCACGATGGTCGTCGTGACGACGTCAGCGCGGACCGCCTCCAGCAAGAGACGGACGCTTTTTTCAAGCAGCCGGGCTCGCCGGACCGCGTCCTGCGAATCCATGATGGTTTCGGGGTCGAGGACGTCGGGATAGAACCAGGCGAAATCGCGCGGGTAATAAGCGGACGCATGCGGTGCGCCCGTGACGAGGAAAGCCTCGGTCGCCGAAAAGGCGCTGTCCATCGAGTGCCGGTAAAGGTCCTCGATGGCCGACAGCGAATGGTGCGATTGTCTCAGGAACCGATCGCCGAGAAAATTGACCGCTTGAAGGGCGTTGGCGACGAAGGTCGCGGCCGCGCCCTGGTAAAAGCGGTTCTCGCGATGGGATCGAAAAGAGATGTCGCTGTTCATATGTGTCAATCGGTTGATGTCATGTGGTGGCGGTCACCGTTTACACGTGTCTGATTCGTGTCTCTACCCGGTGACTTGCGGGCTCCAGCGGTCAGCGGTCCTCCTGTGGCCTGAAATTCTCGACCACCCGAAGCAGCACCCGCGCACCGGCATCGGCGTCCGCAAGCTCGACATGCTCGTCCGGATGATGGCTGATACCGCCGCGGCAGCGGACGAAGATCATGCCGACGTCGGCGATGTCGATCATGGCCATGCCGTCATGCCCTGCCCCGCTCGGCAGCTCGAACACGGAGAACCCTTCCGCCGCGATCGCCTGCGCGATCTGATCCTTCAGCCAGGGTGCGCAGGGCGCGGTGCGGTTCTCGTGGGTCACGTCGAGCTGAAGCGCCAGCTGCCGACGCTTGGCGATCGCCTCGATCTGGCGGACGATATCGGCCACCGCGCGCTTGCGGTGCATGTCGGTCGGCGCACGCATGTCGATGGTGAACGAGACCTCGCCGGGAATGACATTGGTCGCGCCGGGTCGTGCCTGGATGTAGCCGACGGTGCCGACCAGCCCGCTTTCGTCGGTGCGACAAAACTGCTCGATCGCGCCGATGCATTCGGCTGCGCCGGTGAGCGCGTCGCGCCGCAGCGCCATCGGCACCGTGCCGGCGTGGCCGGCCATGCCGGTCAGCCGCGCGGCAAGGCGCGTGGCGCCGGCAATCGCAGTGACGACGCCGACGGGCAGGCTCGCGGCTTCCAGCACAGGTCCTTGCTCGATGTGCAATTCGAGATAAGCGAGCAGCTCGCGCCGGGCCCGCGCGGCCGCGCCGATGTGATCGGGGTCGAGGCCAAACTTGACGAGCGCATCGCGCATCGACACGCCATCACGATCGCGCGTGTTCAGGACGCTCTCGTCGAAGGTGCCGGCCACCGCGCGACTGCCGAGCAGTGTGGACGCGAAACGCACGCCCTCCTCGTCGGCAAAGCCGATGACTTCGACGGCAAAGGGAAGGCGCTTACCCCGGCGATTGAGATCGGCGACGCAGGAGATGGCCGTCATCACACCCAGCGGCCCATCCCATTTGCCGGCGTCGCGCACGGTGTCGTAGTGGGAGCCCAGCATCAGGCAGGGCGCCCCCGGTCGTTCGCCTTCGTAGCGGCCGCAGACATTGCCGACCGCATCGAGATGTGCGCTCATGCCGGCCTCTCGCATCCAGCCGAGAATGAGCTCTGCAGCGGTCTGCAGCTCCTTGCTCAGGTAGATGCGGGTGAGCTTTTCGCTCTCTTCCGAGATCGCACCGAGCTCGTTGATGCGCCGGACGATCTCCTTGCCGAGCGATGCATCGTGAACGGCGTTACCAGCACCCATCTCGGCAAGCTTTCCATCTTCTAGGGGCCACAGCGGCTGCGGCCCTGGCATCAATCGATACAAGTTCGGTGCCAGCAAAATCTTGCAGCCGGCGCCATCCCAACCCGCGCGTGGTTAGCATGAATGGGCCTTGCCGGCAGACCGCCGGGCGCCGGTCGTGCACATGCCAGAGCCGGTTAAGACTGCTTAACTCAGCTGCATACAATGATAAAATACTGCCTATAAATTAATCTGCCAATTTCCTCATCAAGAAACCAACGTGATAAATACATCAATAATTTCAACATATTGAAGATATATGCACGCTTCATAACCTCTGGCACGAAGCTTGCGACACCTTATCCGGGCTCCGCCAAACCGGCGCGGCCGCGAGATTAGGGCGGGGCACCCGCCAAGGGAGCAACCCAATGGATTTTGGCAGGATTTCACGACGGCATTTGTTGCAAGGCGGCGCGGCTCTCACTCTGGGCGCGGCATCAGGCATCCGCCCGGTCTTCGCGGCCGAGACGACCATCGGCTTCATCTATGTCGGCTCGCGCGACGACTACGGCTACAACCAGGCGCATGCGCAGGGCGCAGCCGCATTGAAGAAGATTCCCGGCCTCAAGGTCGTCGAGGAAGAGAAAGTGCCGGAGACCGATGCGGTCGAGAAGACAATCGAGTCCATGATCAATCTCGACGGCGCGTCCCTGCTCTTCCCAACCTCGTTCGGCTACTACAACCCGCACATGATCAAGATGGCCAACAAGTTCCCGAAGTTGCGCTTCGAGCACTGCGGCGGCCTCTGGTCGGACAAGGATCCGAAGAACGCCGGCAGCTATTTCGGCTACATCGATGAAGCCCAGTACATCTCGGGCATCGTCGCCGGCTACACCTCCAAGAGCGGCAAGGTCGGCTTCGTCGCGGCCAAGCCGATCCCCCAGGTGCTGCGCAACATCAACGCCTTCGCGCTCGGCGCCAAGCTCGCCAACCCGAAGGCCACCACGCAGGTGATCTTCACCGGCGACTGGTCGATGCCGGTCAAGGAAGCCGAAGCGACCAACAGCCTGATCGACCAGGGCGTGGACGTGCTCACCTGTCACGTCGACGGCCCGAAGACCATGGTCGAGAACGCCGCGCGCCGCGGCGCCTTCGTCTGCGGCTATCACGTCAACCAGTCGCCGCTGGCGCCGAAGGCCTATCTCACCGGCGCCGAGTGGAATTGGGAAGCGCTCTATCCGAAGTTTGTGAAAATGATCGCGGCCGGCGAGAGCATCCCGAACTTCTATCGCGGCGGCCTCAAGGAAGAGATCGTCAAGACCTCGCCTTATGGCGAGTCCGTCTCCGCCGAAGCGCGCAAGCACGCCGACGAGGTCAAGGCAAAGTTCCTGTCGGCGGAAGGCTACGCCATCTTCAAGGGCGGGCTGGTCGACAACAAGGGCAAGACGGTCATCCCGGCCGGCACCGATCGTGGCCAGAAGGATCCTGAACTCGAGAAGATGGACTATCTCGTCGAGGGAGTGATCGGAGCGACTTCGTGACCACGGAAGCCGCGGATTCCACTGAAGCGGCCGGGACGATTGCCCCGGCCGCCGATCCCGGCTTTCTGCAACGCCACGGCGGCACGATCGAATATGTCCTGATCCCGAGTGCGGCGCTCGCCGGCGCGCTCGTGGTGTTCGGCATCTTCGTCGCGATGTTCGGCAAGAACCCGCTCGACCTCTATTTCTACATGTACTACGGCGCGTTCGGTACCTGGTTCTCCTGGCAGAACACGCTGACGCGCGCGGCGCCTTTAATCCTCACCGCGCTCTGCACGGCGCTGCCGGCGCAGCTCGGCATGGTGATCATCGGCGGCGAAGGCGCGCTGCTGATCGGCGCGCTGTCGGCGACAAGCGCCGCACTGGTGCTTCAGGGTATGCCGCCGCTCGTCGTGCAGATCGCCATGGTCATCGCCGGTGTGGTCGGCGGCGGCTTGTGGATCATGCTGGCGGGCGCGCTGCGGCAATATCGCGGCGTCAACGAAACCATCTCGAGCCTGCTGCTCGTCTACATCGGCCTCGCGATCCTCAACCATCTCGTCGAAGGCGTGATGCGCGATCCCGCGAGCCTCAACAAGCCTTCGACCCGCGAGATCGGCGCCGCCAACATGATCGGCTCGATCCCAGGCACCGACGTGCATTGGGGCCTCGTCTTCGGCCTGATCGCCGCCATCGCCGCCTACATCCTGATCTATCACACCGTATTCGGCTTCGCCGCGCGCGTCGCCGGCGGCAACATCCGCGCTGCCAAGATCGTCGGCCTCGGCGTCAGCAAGCTGATCCTGACCGTTTGCTTCCTCGCCGGCGGCGCTGCGGGCCTCGCCGGCATGGTCGAGGTCGCAGCCGTGCAGGGGCGCACCAACGCCAATCTCGCGGCGGGCTACGGCTTCACCGGCATCCTCGTCGCTTTCCTCGCACGGCAAAATCCGCTCGCCATCATCCCCGTCGCGATTTTGCTCGGCGGCATCAGCGCCAGCGGCGGCCTGCTGCAACGCCGCCTCGGGTTGCCCGATGCGTCCGTGCTGGTGTTGCAAGGCATCATCTTCGTCTTCGTGCTGGCCAGCGATGCGCTCTACGGCCGCATCGGGTTCCTGAAGGGAAAGTCCTGAAATGGCAGACGGATCGATCGGACTCTGGACCGTCCCGCTCGCCGTGCTCGGCGGCGCCATTCGCGTCTCCACGCCCTTCCTGTTCGTGAGCCTCGGCGAATGCATCACCGAGCGCTCCGGCCGTATCAATCTCGGCCTCGAGGGTACGCTGGTGATGGGGGCAATGAGCGCCTACGGCATCTCCTATCTCACCGGCTCGCCCTGGCTCGGCGTGCTCGCCGCCGGCATCACCGGTGCGCTACTGGGCGCGCTGCACGCCGGCATCTGCTCGCTGCCGCGCGTCAACGACGTCGCGGTCGGCATCGCGCTGATGCTGTTCGGCACCGGACTGGCCTTCTATCTCGGCAAGCCGTTGATCGAGCCGACCGCGCCGCGGCTGTCGGCGATCGATTTTGGCTGGTGGAGCGACATCCCGCAGCTGCGCGCCGCGCTCCGTGTCAACGTCCTCTTCCTGATCGGCGTCGCGCTCGCGCCGATCCTCTATTGGGCGTTCCGCACCACCCGCTGGGGCCTCCTCATCCGCACCGCCGGCGAGAGTTCTGATGCGGCACGCGCCATGGGCCATTCCGTGCTGCTGATCCGCCTGCGCGCCACCATGGTTGGCGGCTTCCTCGCCGGCATCGGCGGCTCGTTCCTGTCGCTGTTCTATCCCGGCAGCTGGAACGAGGGTCTGTCTTCCGGCCAGGGCATCACCGCCGTCGCACTCGTGATCTTCGCGCGCTGGGATCCTCTGCTCTGCCTGTGGGCCTCGCTCGCCTTCGGCGGCGCCGCGGCGCTCGGACCGGCCCTGCAATCGGTTGGCGTCACCTCCGGCTATCACCTGTTCAACGCCGCGCCCTACATCCTGACGCTGGCGATCATGATCATCACCTGCTCGCCGAAACGCACGTTGACCGGCGCGCCCGCTGAACTCTCGATCACACGATAACACGCACGAGGTCGTCCATGCCCGAGCGCCACATCAAGTCCGAACCCTATGCCTGGCCTTACAATGGTGATCTCCGTCCCGAGAACACCGCCCTTGTTATCATCGACATGCAGACCGATTTCTGCGGCATCGGCGGCTATGTCGACAAGATGGGCTACGACCTCTCGCTGACACGGGCGCCAATCGAGCCGATCAAGAAGCTGCTCACGGCGATGCGCGCCCAAGGCTTCCACATCATCCATACCCGCGAGGGCCATCGCCCCGATCTCTCCGATCTGCCCGCCAACAAGCGCTGGCGCTCGCGCCAGATCGGCGCCGGAATCGGCGATCCCGGCCCCTGCGGCCGCATCCTGGTGCGCGGCGAGCCCGGCTGGGACATCATCGAGGAGCTGGCACCCTTGCCGGGGGAACCTGTCATCGACAAGCCCGGCAAGGGCTCGTTCTGCGCCACCGATCTGGAGCTGATCCTGCGCGTCCGCGGCATCGAGAACATCGTGCTGACGGGCATCACCACCGACGTCTGCGTCCACACCACCATGCGCGAGGCCAACGACCGGGGCTTCGAATGCGTGCTGCTGCACGATTGCTGCGGCGCGACCGACAAGAGCAACCACGAGCACGCGCTGAAGATGATCAAGATGCAGGGCGGCGTGTTCGGCGCGGTCTCGACGTCGGATGCCTTCATCGGAGCGATTTCGTGATCATCGGCGAAACGCCCCCGCCGGCAGGCGCTTTCGGCGTCAATGCCATCGCCATGACGATGCGCTTCGGCGACTTCCTGGCGCTCGACAATGTCGAGCTGAAGGTGCGCCCGGGCTCGTTCCACGCGCTGCTCGGCGAGAACGGCGCCGGAAAGTCCACCCTCGTCAAATGCATCATGGGCTATTACCACGCCACTGAAGGCGACATCATCGTCGGCGACCGCGAGCAGGCCATCGCCAACCCGAAGGACGCCCACGCGCTCGGCCTCGGCATGGTCTACCAGCACTTTACGCTGGTGCCGGCCATGACGGTTGCCGAAAACCTCGTGCTGGCACGTGACGATGTGCCGGCCGTGGTGAACTGGTCGAAGGAGATGAAGGAGCTCGAGGCTTTTTTGGCGCGGATGCCGTTCAAGGTCCCGCTCGGTGCAAGGGTTTCCGACATCTCCGCCGGCGAACGGCAGAAGTGCGAAATTCTCAAGCAGCTCTATTTGAAGCGCCGCTTCCTGATCCTGGACGAACCGACCTCGGTGCTGACGCCGGCGGAAGCCGATGAAGTGCTCGGCATGCTCCGCGACATGGTCGTGAAGGGCGAGCTGACCATCCTGATGATCACGCACAAATTCCGCGAGGTCATGGCCTTCGCCGACGAGGTTACTATCCTGCGCCGCGGCAAGCTCGCTGGAGCCGGCAAGGTCGCGGAGCTCACGCCGGATGCGATGGCACGCACCATGATCGGCGCCGAGGAGCTGACGGTCCAGCCGCCACGCACCGGCGAAGCCGGCAAAGCACGCCTTCAGCTGAAAAAAGTCCGCGCGCTCGACGATGCCGGCGCGGTCGCCGTGCACGATGTCTCCCTTACGGTCCGTGCCGGCGAGATCGTCGGCATCGCCGGCGTCTCCGGCAACGGTCAGCGCCAGCTCGTCGAGGTTTTGGCGGGCCAGCGCGAGGCCGAGAGTGGCGAGGTCCGGGTCGCAGGCGATCCCTATCACGCCAGCCGCGACGAGATGCGCCGCCACAGGATGTCGCTCCTGCCCGAGGAGCCACTGAAGAATGCCTGCGTCGGCGGCATGAGCGTTGCCGACAACATCGCCTTCCGCGAGTTCGACCGGGCGCCCTTCGCGAGCGGCGGCTGGTGGCTCAATCGCGGCGCCTTCCGCGACGACGCGAAGGAGAAGATCGGCCAGTACAAGATCAAGACCCGCACGCCCGATACGCCGATCTCGGCGCTGTCAGGCGGCAACGTCCAGCGCGCCGTGCTCGCCCGCGAGCTTGCGGGCGACGTCGAGGTGCTGATCGCAGCCAATCCCTGCTTCGGCCTCGACTTCGCCGCGGTGGCACAGATCCACGCCGAGATCATGGCCGCGCGCAACCGCGGCGCCGCCGTGCTGCTCGTCAGCGAGGATCTCGACGAATTGCTCGAACTCTCCGATCGGCTGGTGGTGATGTTCCACGGCGAATTCGTGTATGAAGCACGGACTAGCGAAGCCGACCTCACCGTGGTCGGCCGGCACATGGCGGGGCACTGACTGATCGTTTGAGCGTGATCTGTTCGGAAAGCCGCTGCTCACCTTTCCGGATCATGCTTTGGGAGGATCGATGGACAACGCATCGGAGCGCGACAAGCACTTTTTGCGTTTGTCCTTTGCGGTCGCCCGCCGTTCCCTCACTCATGGCAACCATCCCTTCGGCTGCATCGTCGTCGATGCCGACGGCAAGGTGCTGATCGAGACCGAGAACGGCTACATGCCGGACCACGACGGCACCGCGCATGCCGAGCGCTTGGCGGCCACGCAGGCCTGCCGCACGCTCGGCCGCGAGGTGCTGGCAACGGCAACGCTCTATTCCTCGGCCGAGCCCTGCGCGATGTGCGCCGGCGCGATCTACTGGGCCGGCATCGGCCGCGTGGTCTACGGCCTCAGCGAGCACCGCCTGCGCGGAGTTACCGGTAATCATCCGGAGAACCCGACGCTCGATTTGCCCTGCCGCGAGGTCTTTGCCAGCGGCCAGCGGCCGACCGAGGTTGTGGGACCGCTGCTCGAAGACGAGGCCGAAGCGCTCCACGACGGTGTGTGGTCGAAGTAGCTCGATTTCTTAGGGTGGGTTAGCCGAAGGCGTAACCCACCTCTTCTGTTTCCGCGGACAAAGACCGTGGTGGATTACGCCTTCGGCCCATCTACCCTACATCACGGCACTTCAAAACGAATGGCGCCGCGCATTCCTGCACGACGCCATCGTTGCAATTTAACGACCCAAGCCGATCAGAACTTCACAGTGACGCCACCGTACACCGTGGACTCGGTGCAGCTCTTGGTGCTCTGGCCGGTTGCGGCGACCGTGCAGACGCCAGCCATGGCGTTGTGGTCGAGGCCGAACTTGTTCTGCCAGTAGCGGTAGGCAACCCAGAGATCGACGAAGTGCGAGTACTTGTCGCCCCACACGGCCTTCGAGGCATCGAAGGTCAGGCGGATCGGTTCGCTGTTCAGCTCGGTCTTGGACTTGGTGCTGAGGATGCCCGCACCCGAGAGCGCAGGAAGACCGTTCGAGTCGCCCTTCGGGCCGTACCAGCCGGCGCGACCGCTGATCGACCAGAACTGCATGTTCGGCGGCAGGAAGCCGAGGTCCAGGTAATAGTTGATTTCAACGGCCCAGGTCGGCTTGTAGCTGACATTGCCATCCGAGTTACAGGTCACGCCCGCGACGCCGGCACCGAACAGGCCGCACTGGGTGAAGGCGTTGTGGTTCAGGAACTCGTAGTACATCAACGGCGCGACGTTGATGTAGCCCTTGTAGGGAAGGTCGAAGGCGAACTGGAGACCGGCGACAACGTCCCGCTTGGCGGGCGCCAGGAAGTTGTTCTCGGTGTTGGCGTCCATGCCGACTTCGAACGAAATGTTGTGCAGCGGCCCCATGGTGAAGGCCTTGGTGTTGAAGATCTCGTTCCAACCGAAAGTCGAACGGAACAGGCCGTAGATCTCGGTTGCGCCCGCGCAATCATTAAGGCCACCGGTGATGGTCAGGCCGGGTGCGACGCAAGGCGAAGTGGGATCGTTATGCCCCGACTTGAACATCGAGATCGTGAAGAAGTTGGTGCCGTACTGCCAGAGGTCGAAGTGCGTGAACGAATAGACCTGCTTGGCGGTGGTGCCGTTGATGCTGCCGTCAGGACGCACGCTCCACATGCCGGGGTCGGTGCCCTTGGGCATCCAGGAGAACGACACGCGATTGTCGATCACCAGGAAGAACGGCAGGTCCGCCGCCTTCTTGACGGCCTTGACCGGCAGGTCCGCCGCCTGAGCCATGCCGGTGGTGGCGAGCGTAGCAAGTGACAGCGCCGCGGCTGCAATTGCCTTGAAACGAAACAACATCCTGAATACCCCCAAGTTTGGACACGTAAAAATGAACGTCCCTTGGGTGCGACACTTGCGCCGAACTCCCGGAGTGAGAAGCCTCAACTTCTTTCAAGGCATGCCGCATGTTTTGGCAAGCAGCCGACGTTGCACCGCGGAATTTTAAGGTTTCTGCGTTTCGCGATCGCCTGCGCGCAGCAGCGCGACGCCCGTCCTTGCCGGACATTCCCGTTTGATTCTGCTTGTCTTTCACGTCGACCCGACGATGCGGACATGATCGTCGGTGACGTCTGTCGCCTCGGCGCGGAATTGCATACGCGCGCTGGCGCGATTTTGCTCAACTTCACGTCAAGCCTGCACAGCGGGTTCCGATTTGGGTTGAACCGTCACAATTTTGCAACAGGCATCGCCCGCAGGAAACAAGAGTAAGGGCGTTCCCGAATACCGGTTGGAGACAATCATCGACCGGCGCGGGCCGCGACTCGCAACACCAGCCGTCTGCCGAAGCGTTGAGCAAGGGATGACGCTTTTTCACACCTTACGCGGCGGTTCAAACTAGCCCAGTATTGAGGCACTTCACCCCATGCAAGCGCATCAGCGAATGTTAGATCCGACGCCTAACGGCCTGCATTCCGGCGAGTCCCCGCTGCTTCAGACGCTCGGGCTCACCAAGCGCTACGGCGATTTTCTCGCCAACGATTCCATCCACATCGATATCTGGCCGAAGCAAATCCACGCTTTGCTTGGCGAAAACGGCGCCGGCAAGTCGACGCTGGTCAAGGCGATCTACGGGCTGATCCAGCCCAGCGCCGGCGAGATTCGCTGGCAAGGCCAAACCATCGTGCTGTCGGGCCCGTCCGAAGCGCGCAGCCGCGGCATCGGTATGGTGTTCCAGCATTTCTCGCTGTTTGACAATCTCACCGTCGCCGAGAACGTCGCACTCGGCCTCGACGGCAAGGAATCCTTCAAGGACATGTCGGCGCGGCTGGAGCAGGTGTCGAAGACCTATGGACTGCCGCTCGATCCCAAACGCGAGGTCTGGCAACTCTCGGTCGGCGAACGTCAGCGCATCGAGATCGTCCGTGCGCTGATGCAGGACCCGAAATTCCTGATCCTGGACGAGCCCACCGCGGTGCTAACACCCCAGGAAGCGGACCAGCTCTTCGTCGTGCTGGAACGGCTCAAGGCCGAAGGCCGCGCCATCCTCTACATCAGCCACAAGCTCGAGGAGGTGAAGCGCCTGTGCGACACCGCAACGATCCTGCGCGGCGGCAAGAAGGTGGACACCTGCAATCCCCGGCTCGAGACCGCGGCCTCGCTCGCGCGCATGATGGTCGGCGGCGAGATCAAGGAAGTCAAGGCGGCGGCCGGCCGGAAGACCACGGTGCCGCGGCTCGTCGTCAACGATCTCTCGCTCGCGCCAAGCGAGCCGCACGGCGTGCGGCTCGAGCACATCTCGTTCGAACTGAAGGGCGGCGAGATTCTCGGCATCGCCGGTGTCGCCGGCAACGGCCAGGACGAGCTGTTCGCCGCGCTCTCCGGCGAACGCCTCTCGAAGGACCCCGGCACGGTGGTGATCGAGGGCATTGCCGCCGGCCACCTCTCAATCACGCAGCGGCGCAAGCTCGGCGCGGCCTTCGTGCCCGAGGAGCGGCTCGGCCACGGCACCGCGCCGCGCATGAAGCTGTCGGAGAACGCACTGCTGACCGGGCACGCCGCCAGCGGCATGGTCCATCGCGGCTTCATCGACACCGCGGCCACACTGAAGACTGTCGATCGCGCAACCGAAACGTTTGACGTCCGCAAAGCCAAGCGCGATCCGGAAGCTGCGAGTCTTTCCGGCGGCAATCTGCAAAAATTCATCGTCGGACGCGAGATCCTGCGCAACCCAGCGGTGCTGGTGGTGAGCCAGCCGACCTGGGGCGTCGATGCCGGCGCTGCCGCCGTCATCCGTCAGGCGCTGCTTGATCTTGCGACCGCGGGCGCCGCCGTGCTCGTCACCAGCCAGGATCTCGATGAACTCGCGGAGATCGCCGACCGCATCGCCGTGATGTTCCACGGTCATCTGTCGGCCCCGCTCGCCACCGCTGATGCGACGCGCGAAAAGCTCGGCCTTCTCATGGGCGGCAGCAGCCTCGAGCCGAAGGAGGCCGCGCATGCAGTTGGTGCTTGAGAAGCGCGCCGAGCGCTCCAACACGATCGCGCTGGTGTCGCCGCTGATCGCGATCGGGCTGACGATCATCACCATGACCATCCTGTTCGCGATCCTCGGGAAAAATCCCCTGCTCGCGCTGCACGCCTATTTCATCGCACCTTTGACCGATAGCTATTCGCTCCAGGAGATCGCGGTGAAGGCGACGCCGCTGGTCATGATCGCGATCGGGCTGTCGCTCTGCTATCTCGCCAATGCCTGGAACATCGGCGCCGAGGGGCAGTTCCTGATCGGCGCGGTCGCAGGAAGCTGGATCGCAGTGAAGACGCAAGGCACCGACGCGGGCTCCTGGGTGCTGCCGGCGATGCTCGTGCTCGCGGCGGCCGGTGGCGCGCTCTACGCGTTGATCCCGGCGATCTGCAAGGTGAAGTTCGGCGCCAGCGAAATCCTGACCAGCCTGATGCTGGTCTATGTCGCCGATCTCTTGCTCGACTATCTCGTCCGCGGACCGTGGCGCGATCCGCATGGCTTCAACTTCCCGACCACGGCCGAATTCGATCCGGTGGCGACAGTGCCGCTGCTGATCGAGGGCGGCCGGCTGCATCTCGGCTCGATCATCGCGCTGCTCGTCGTCGCAGCCGCCGCGATCCTGCTCGGGCGCACCATCAAGGGCTTTGAGATCCGCGTCGTCGGTGCTGCGCCCCGTGCCGCACGGTTCGGCGGCTTCAACTCCAACCAGCTGGTCATCCTGACCTTCGCGGTATCAGGCGCGCTGGCGGGTCTTGCCGGTATCATCGAGGTCGCAGGTCCGGTCGGACATCTCCAGCCCGGCATCTCGCCCGGCTATGGTTTTACCGCGATCATTGTCGCCTTCCTCGGCCGGCTGAACCCGCTTGGAATACTAATTGCAGGCCTTTTTCTCGCACTGACCTTTATCGGCGGCGAGCAGGCGCAGATCGCGATGAAGATCCCGTTGGATGTCACCAAGGTTTTCCAGGGCATTCTGTTGTTCTACGTGCTCGCCTGCGATTCCCTCATTCTGTACCGCTTCAAGCTGGTCTTCCCGAACCGACAGGTGGCCAGTGGAACTCATTGAGGCCATCATCCTGGCGGTGCTCGCTGCATCGACACCGCTGCTGATCGCGGCAACCGGCGAACTGGTGACCGAACGCTCCGGCGTGCTCAATCTCGGCGTCGAAGGCATGATGATCGTCGGCGCGGCCTGTGGCTTTGGCGGCGCCTGGCTCACCGGCTCGATCTTCATTGGTGCTCTGTTCGGCATCGTCGCAGGCACGCTGATGTCGCTGGTGTTCGCGCTGATGGCGCTCGGGCTCGCCGTCAACCAGGTCGCGACGGGCCTGGCGCTGACCATCCTCGGTGTCGGGCTCTCCGGCCTGATTGGCGCCGGCTTCGTCGGCGAACGCATCACGCCGGCCGCGCACCTCTATATTCCGGGCCTCACCGATATCCCGCTGATCGGCCGCGTGCTGTTCGGCGAGGACGCCTTCGTCTATTTCTCCCTCGCCCTGATCGTCGGCATCTGGTGGTTCCTGTACCGCACGCGGGCGGGGTTGATCCTGCGCGCCTGCGGCGACAACCACGTCTCTGCGCATGCGCTCGGCTACCCCGTGCTGCGCATCCGCACCTTCGCCGTGATGTTCGGCGGCGGCTGCGCCGGGCTTGCCGGCGCTTATCTGCCGCTCGCCTATACGCCGTTCTTCATTCCCGGAATGACCGCAGGCCGCGGCTGGATCGCGCTGGCGCTGGTGGTGTTCTCATCCTGGCGGCCCGGCCGGCTCGTGGTCGGCGCTTATCTGTTCGGCGCGGTGACCATCCTGCAGCTGCACGCGCAGGGCTGGGGCGTCGGCATTCCCTCGCAGTTGATGTCGGCGCTGCCTTATCTCGCGACCGTCATCGTGCTGGTCCTGCTCTCCCGCGCGCGCACCGGCGGCTCGACCGCGCCGGCGGCGCTCGGCACCGTGTTCGTGCCTGACCGCTAGCGTTTCATTTCCGCGGCGGGCGCGATGGGGCGCGCACGTTGCGGATCGTGGCTTTCCCCTGATGTTTGGAGATTGATGATGAGGAAATCACTTCTAGCGCTGGCTACCGGACTTTTGCTTGCCGGAAGCGTCAGTGCAGCCTCCGCCGCCGACAAGTTGAAAGTCGGTTTCATTTACCTCGGTCCCGTCGGCGATCTCGGCTGGACCTACCAGCATGAGCTCGCGCGCCAGGCGCTGGTAAAAGAGCTCGGCGACAAGATCGAGACCACCTTTCTCGAGAACGTCCCCGAAGGTCCCGACGCCGAACGCTCCATCGAGCAGCTCGTCCGCGCGGGCAACAAGCTGATCTTCACGACGTCGTTCGGCTATATGGACCCGACGCTGAAGGTCGCGAAGAAATATCCGAACGTGCATTTCGAGCACGCCACCGGCTACAAGCGTAACCCGAACATGTCGACCTATTCGGCCAAATGGTATCAGGGCCGTTACATTCAAGGTCTGATTGCGGCGAAGATGTCGAAGTCCGGCGTGCTCGGCTATATCGGCTCGTTCCCGATTCCCGAGGTCGTCTCCGGCATCAACGCGACGATCCTCGCGGCGCAGACGATCAACCCGAACATCAAGGTCAAGATCATCTGGGCCAACACCTGGTTCGATCCAGGCAAGGAAGCCGACGCCGCCAAGGCACTGATCGACCAGGGCGCCGACGTGATCATGCAGCACACGGACTCGCCCGCGGCGATGCAGATTGCCAGCGAACGCGGCAAGTTCGCCTTCGGCCAGGATTCCGAGATGATCAAGTTCGGTCCCAAGACCCAGCTGACCTCGATCCTCGACACCTGGGGCCCCTACTACATCGAGCGCGTCAAGGCGGAGCTTGCCGGCACCTGGAAGTCCGAGGACACGTGGGGCGGCCTCGACAGCCACATGTTCGCGATGGCGCCTTACACCAACATGCCCGAGGACGTGAAGAAGATCGCCGAGGATGCCCAGGCCGCGATCACCTCGGGCAAGCTGCATCCGTTCAAGTGCCCGGTCATTGGGCAGGACGGCAAGGAGGTCGAGTGCAAGGGCGGCGCCAATCTCGACGCCGGCCAGATCCTCGGCATGAATTTCTACGTCAAGGGTATCGACGACAAGCTGCCGGGCAAGTAGCACGCTTCTTGCATTGCCTAGATGACCTGCTCCTCCCGGAACAGGTTCGGAGGGGGTGGCCAGAAGCACCCGGCACTTGTGGTCGCCCCCTCTTTCTATTTTGGCTGGATTATCCCGCCTGCATGGCCCGCGCCGCGGAACTATGGCGGCGGATCAGATCTGTGACATCCAGTCCCGGGATCGCACCGTCGATCACGGCCCATTTTCCCGCCACCATGACCCGATCGGCCCGATGCGCCCCGCACAGCACCAGCGCAGCCAGCGGATCGCCATGTCCTGAGAAGCGCAGCTCGTCGAGCTTGAACAGCGCGAGATCAGCCGCCTTTCCGACGGCGATCTCACCGAGTTCCGGCCGCCCGACACAAGCCGCCGAGCCCTTGGTGGCCCAGCGCAGCGCATCCTTGTGGCTGACCTTGGTCACCCCGTAGCGCGCCCGTTGCAGCAGAAATGCCGCCCGGACCTCCTGCATCAGATTCGATCCGTCGTTCGAGGCCGAGCCGTCGACGCCGATGCCGATCCCGACACCGGCCTCTTCCATCTCGCAGACCGGACAGCAGCCGGAGGCCAGGAGCTGGTTGCTGCACGCGCAATGGCTGATGGTCGTCTTCGCCTTGCCGAGCCGCTTCATCTCATCGGCATTGAAGAAGATTCCGTGGGCGAGCCAGGTCCGCGCGTTGAGCCAGCCGCACTGTTCGAGATAATCGAGCGGACGGCAGCCATACATCTGCTGGCAGAATTTGTTCTCGTCCTCGGTCTCGGCGAGATGGGTGTGCAGGCGGACGTCGAGCTTGTCGGCCAGATCGGCGGTGGCGCGCATCAGCGACGTCGTCACCGAGAACGGCGAGCAAGGCGCCAGCGCGATCTGCACCATCGCATCTGCACCGCGCTGATGATATTTGGTCACAACGCGCGCGCTGTCGGCGAGGATCGTGTCCTCGTCCTGCACGACGCTGTCGGGCGGCAGACCGCCGTCGCGTTGCGACAGGTTCATCGAGCCGCGCGTCAGCAGCACGCGCACACCGAGCCGCTTTGCGACCTCGACCTCGATGTCGACGGACTCCTCGAGCCCCGCCGGGAAGACGTAGTGATGATCCGTCGTCGTGGTGCAGCCCGAGAGCAGCAGCTCGGACATCGCCACGGTGACGCCGAGCTGCAGCCGTTCCGGCGTCAGCTTCGCCCAGACCGGATAGAGGGCCTGGAGCCAGGGAAACAGCTCGCGGTCCATCGCCGCCGGTAATGCCCGCGTCAGCGTCTGGTAGAAATGATGATGGGTGTTGATCAGGCCCGGCAGCACGACGTGGTCGCCCGCATCGAACAGCCCGACATCGGCCGTCGCAGGATTTCCGCCGGCCGGCACCAGCTCGACGATCCGGCCGTCCTTCACCACGATCCCGCGCTCTGCACCGTCGGCGAGGATGGCCAGGGGATCCCTGATCCAGATCGGCTTTGCGTCGCTCATGACTTCTCCTCACATCCCCCGACGACGGACCAGCAAGGTGGGGGCCAGCCCGATCACCTTCACGCTACGACTTTGTTTGTTGCGACTTGGCTCCGGTCTTGCAAGACTCATGTGCACAATTCACCGGGCGGAAGCTTTGGCGCAACCATGGATTTGAATACCATCACGACGGTGGCCCATCCGCAAACGCGCCGCGACCTGCCCGCTTGGACGGCAGGTGATGCTTGGCTCGCAGGCGGCACCTGGCTGTTCTCGGAGCCGCAGGCGCACCTCACTCGGCTGATCGATCTCACCGATCTGAAATGGCCGGCGCTGACGATCACGGACAGCCATCTCGCTATCGCCGCCACTTGCACAGTCGCGCAGCTCGACGGGTTCGCCTGCCCGCCCGACTGGCTCGCAGCCCCCTTGATCGGCCAGTGCTGCCGGGCCTTCCTCGCCTCGTTCAAGATCTGGAAGACCGCGACCGTCGGCGGCAATCTCTGCATGTCGCTGCCGGCGGGACCGATGATCTCGCTCACATCAGCGCTCGACGGCGTCTGCATCATTTGGAAAGCCGGCGGAGGCGAACAGAAGATTCCCGTCATCGACTTCGTCACCGGCAACCAGCGCAACCGCCTGGCGCCGGGCGACCTGCTGCGGCAGATCGATATCCCGATCGCCGCGCTGAAGCGCCGCACGGCGTTTCGCCAGATCTCGCTGGCGCCGGTCGGACGCTCGGCCGCGCTCCTGATCGGCAGTCTCGACGCCGATGGCACGCTGGCGCTGACAGTGACTGCATCGACGGTGCGGCCGATCCGGCTCTCCTTTCGCAAGGCCCTGGACGCGAGCGCGCTTCGCGACGCGATCGTGCAACAGATCACGGATGATCTGTACCACACCGACATCCACGGCAAGCCGCTCTGGCGCAAGCACATGACGCTGCGGCTCGCCGAGGAGATCCGCGGCGAACTTGTCGGAGCGACGCCCTCATGAGCTTCGAGATCAACGGCACGCCGTTTTCGCAGGAGCCGCGCGCCGGGCAATGCCTGCGCACGTTCCTGCGCGAGCTCGGCCATTTCGGTGTGAAGAAGGGCTGCGATGCCGGCGACTGCGGCGCCTGCACCGTGCTGCTCGACGGCGAGCCCGTGCATAGCTGCCTGATCCCCGCGTTCCGCGCCGAAGGCCGCGCTGTCACCACGATCGAAGGACTCGGTGGGGACAGCGGCGCGCATCCGATGCAGCAGGCCTTCCTCGATGCGCAGGGCTTTCAATGCGGCTTCTGCACCGCCGGCTTGATCCTGACCTGCGCCTCGCTGAACCAGGCGCAGCGCACCGATCTGGGCTCCGCGCTGAAGGGCAACATCTGCCGCTGCACCGGCTATCGCGCGATCGAGGACGCGATTCTCGGAAAAAACAATGTCGAGGAGAGCGTCGAGCCCGGCGCTGCGTTCGGCCGGAGCCTGCCGGCACCGGCGGGCCCCGATGTCGTACGCGGCAAGGCGCGCTACACGTTCGACACGGAGATCGGCGGCCTGCTGCACATCAAGCTGCTCCGCTCGCCGCATACGCACGCGAGGATCGTCGCGATCGACACGTCGGACGCGCTTCGCGTTCCCGGCGTGCATGCGGTGCTGACGCATGAGGATGCACCGTCGGTGCTGATCTCGACCGCGCGGCACGAGATGGACTGGATGGATCCCGAGGACACCCGTATCCTCGACGAGGTCGTCCGCTTCATCGGCCAGAAGGTTGCTGCCGTCGTTGCCGAGAGCGAGGGCGCCGCCGAGGAGGCGTGCCGGCGGATCAAGGTCGAGTACGACATTCTGCCGGCGCTGATTGATCCGGAGATGGCGATGGCGCCGGGCGCGCCGATCATCCATCCTGACCGTACCACCGCGAACCGCGTCGCCGATGCCCAGCGCAACCTCGTGGCGGAGACGCATGGTGAGTACGGCGATGTCGCGTCGGCGCTCGCCACATCCGCCGTCACCTACGAAGCGACCTTCCACAGCCATCGCGTGCAGCATGCGGCGCTGGAGACCCATGGTGGCCTCGCCTGGCTCGATGAGGCAGGCGTACTCAATGTCCGCACCTCGACGCAGGTCCCGTTCCTGACCCGGCGCGCGCTGTCGAACATTTTTCAGCTTCCGATGGACAAGGTCCGCGTGTTCTGCGATCGGGTCGGCGGCGGTTTTGGCGGCAAGCAGGAGATGTTCGTCGAGGACATTCTGGCGCTCGCCGCGATCAAGACCGGACGACCGGTGAAGCTGGAGCTCACCCGCGAGGAGCAGTTCATCGCGACGTCGACGCGGCATCCGATGCGGGTCCACGTCAAGGCCGGCGCCGACGCCGGCGGCAAGCTCACCGCGCTCCAGCTCGAGGTGCTCTCCAACACCGGCGCTTACGGCAATCACGCCGGCCCGGTGATGTTCCACTCGCTGTCCGAGTCCATCGCCGTCTATAATTGTCCGAACAAAAAGGTGGACGGCTTCGCCGTCTACACCAACACGGTGCCGGCGGGCGCGTTTCGCGGCTATGGGCTGCCGCAAACGCTGATCGCGGTCGAAGCGGCGATCGATGAGCTGGCCAGGCAGCTCGGCATCAGCCCCTACGACATGCGCCGGCGCAACGTTGTCAAGCTGGGCGACCCCATGCTGTCGCCGCCGCCGTCCGAATTCCACGACGTGCTCTATGGCTCCTACGGGCTCGATCAGTGCCTCGACCTCGTCGAGCGCGCGATGCAGGCCGATGGCCCGCAGCCGGAGCTGTCGCCGGAATGGCTGATCGGCGACGGCGTCGCATTGACCATGATCGACACCGTCCCGCCCGCCGGCCACATCGCGGACGCGATGATCGCGCTCAACGACGACGGCGGCTTCGAGCTCACCGTCGGCACCGCCGAGTTCGGCAACGGCACCAGCACCGTGCACCGGCAGATCGCGGCGACGATGCTGGCGACCACCGTGGACCGCATCCATCTGCGCCAGTCCGACACCGCCCATGGCGGCCACGACACCGGCGCCTATGGCAGCGCGGGCACCTTCGTCGCCGGCAAGGCGACGCATGCCGCGGCGATGCAGCTCGCAACTGATCTGAAGGGGGTGGCCGCAGATGCCTGGCTGTGCGACGTCGGAACTTGCACGCTTGAGGGCGAGACGGTTGTCAGTGGCGTCCGACGGATGTCCTTTTCTGAACTGGCGAAGCTTGCCCGCGAACGTGGTCAACCGCTCGTGGCCAATGGCAATTCCGGCGGCACGCCGCGCTCGGTCGGCTTCAACGTCCAGGGTTTTCGCGTCGCGGTGAACAAGGGCACCGGCGAGCTCAAGATTCTCAGGAGCGTGCAGGCGGCGGACGCGGGCGTCGTCGCCAATCCCATGCAGTGCCGCGGCCAGATCGAAGGCGGTGTCGCCCAGGCACTCGGGGCTGCGCTCTATGAGGAGATGGTGATCGACGCGACCGGCCGCGTCACCAACCCGAAATTCCGCGACTATCACCTGCCCTCCTTCGCCGACGTTCCGCGCACGCAAGTCTTCTTCGCCGAGACCTCCGACACGATCGGGCCGCTCGGTGCGAAGTCGATGAGCGAGAGTCCGTACAATCCGGTCGCCGCCGCGCTTGGCAACGCAATTGCCGATGCCACCGGCATCCGCTTCACTGCGCCGCCCTTCAAGCCGGACCGGCTGTTTCCAGCACTGCACGAGAAATTTGGATAGGCATATTTCGGGGGATTGATCCATGACCAGCGAAGCGCATCCCGTCGACGAGGTTTTGCCGGTCCCGCGCCTGTTGGCGCTCGGGCTCCAGCATGTGCTGGTGATGTATGCCGGTGCGGTTGCCGTGCCCCTGATCATCGGACGCGCGCTAAAACTGCCGCCGGAGGACGTCGCCTTCCTGATCAGCGCCGATTTGTTCGCCTGCGGGCTTGCGACGCTGGTGCAATGCCTCGGCTTTCCCGGCGTCGGCATCCGCCTGCCGGTGATGATGGGCGTGACGTTTGCGTCCGTCGGCCCGATGCTGTCGATGGCGCTCGCCCCGGATATCGGCCTGCTCGGCATCTACGGCTCCGTGATCGCGGCTGGCCTGTTCGGCATCATTGTCGCGCCGTTCGTCAGCCGGCTGCTGCCTCTGTTTCCACCCGTGGTCACCGGCACCATCATTCTCGTCATCGGCATCTCCCTGATGCGGGTCGGCATCAACTGGGCCGGCGGCGGCCTGCCGACGCTGACGAAGGTGGTCGACGGCGTCGCCGGCAGCTTTCCCAATCCGGCCTATGCGCAATTGCAGGGGCTCGGCATCTCGCTGTTCGTGCTGCTCTTCATTCTCGGCCTGATCAAATGGGGTACGGGCTTCCTCGCCAACGTCTCCGTGCTGCTCGGCATCATCGCCGGCGCCGTGCTCGCGACCATTTTGGGCGTGATGCATTTCGACAAGGTCGCGGCGGCGTCCTGGGGCGCGATCGTGATCCCGTTCCGCTTCGGCATGCCGCAGTTCCATCTGGTGCCCGTTATCACCATGTGCGTCGTCATGGTCGTGGTGATGATCGAGTCGCTCGGCATGTTTCTCGCGCTCGGCGACATCACCGGCAAGTCGATCGACCGCGAAGCCCTGAGCAAGGGCCTGCGCGCCGACGGCGTCGGCACGCTGCTCGGCGGCATCTTCAATACCTTTCCCTATACCTCGTTCTCGCAAAATGTCGGCCTCGTCTCGGTCACAGGCGTGCGCTCGCGCTGGGTGACGGTGACAGGCGGCGGCATCATGCTCGTGCTCGGGCTGCTGCCGAAGCTTGCCGCACTGGTGGAGGCCGTGCCGCTGGTCGTGCTTGGCGGCGCAGGCCTCGTGATGTTCGGCATGGTCGCAGCGACAGGCGCGCGCATCCTCACCTCGGTCGATTTCCGCAACAACCGCTACAATCTCTTCATCGTCGCGATCTCGATCGGCTTCGGCCTGATCCCGCTCGCAGCACCCGGCTTCTTCAGGAATCTGCCGCACGATCTCCAGCCGCTGCTGGAGTCCGGCATTTTGCTGTGTGCGGTGGTCTCGGTGCTGCTCAATGCCTTCTTCAACGGCCTGAGCGGTGGCGCTGCAGCGGAAGCCGATGCAGCCGCGGTCGCGTCATCCGCACAACATGTTTAGCTGCCGCGATAGGTCGAATAGCTCCACGGTGTGACCAGAAGAGGCACGTGGTAGTGGCTCTCCGGCTCGCTGATCGCAAAGCGCAGCGGGATCTCGTCGAGGAACGGCGGATCTGACAGCGGCACGTTGCGCTCGGCGTAATACTTGGCAACGCTGAACTTGATCTCGTAGCGGCCAATCGGCAACGGCCGGCCGCCGATCAGCGGCTGGTCGGTGCGCCCGTCCGCATTGGTAACGGCGCGCGCGATGACGCGGCTATCGCCAAGCGCGGAGAGCTCGACGAGCTCCACTGCGATGCCGGGCGCAGGTTTGCCGGCGTGATTATCGAGCACATGGGTCGAGAGCCGGCCATGCACCTTCAACTTGTCGTCGGCAGTAACGAGCTGATCGAGCCGCAGCGCCGAGATACGACCAATCTCCTCGATCGCGCGCCGCGTCTCGGTCTTCGCGATATTGCGCAGCCGCGTCTCGAAGTCGCGCAGCACGGAATCCTTGGTGTGGCGGCGCACGCAAACGATATAGGGGATGCCAAATTTATCGCGATAAGCGTTGTTGACGCGCTCGAACGCCGCGTATTCGGCCTCCGACAACCGGTCGAGGCCGGCGCTGTTCTGCTCGTCGGTCGATTCCACGGTGAGGCCCGCCGCACGCTGGGTCTTGTTGGCGAGATCGGGATGCGCCCGGATCAGCGCCAACTGCGCGTCAGGTTCGGCACTCTGGATCGTCGCCATCAGCGCGGCATGCAATTGATTGATGCCGGCGAACGGCCGCTTTTCGGCGAGCTGCTCGGCGATCCACGGCGAATATTCGACGACGTTGGCGAGGGCGGCGACGAAGTCGGCTTGGCTTGCAGCGTTGAGTTCGGCGAGCGAAATCTGCGACATCCCCTTACCCGATCTCGAATGCATCAAGATGCGCGTGCTTGTCGTGCCAATGCTGCGCGATCTGGAGCCGCGTCGGCACCCAGACGCGCTCGTGCTTACCGATGTAGTCGAGGAAGCGGATCAGCCCCGCGGCCCGGCCGGGCCGGCCGGCGAGACGGCAATGCAGGCCCACCGACATCATCTTTGGCGCGGTCTCACCCTCGGCGTAGAGCACGTCGAAGGCGTCCTTCAGATAGGTGTAGAACTGCTCGCCTTCCGCAAACCCTTGCGGGTTGATGAACCGCATGTCGTTCGCATCGAGCGTATAGGGGATGACGAGCTGCTTGCCGCCCGCGCCCTTGACCCAATAGGGCAGATCGTCGGCATAGGAATCGCAGAGATAGAGGAAGCCGCCCTCCTCCATCAGCAAACGATTGGTGTTGATCGAGGAGCGCCCGGTGTACCAGCCGAGCGGCCGTGAACCGGTGGCCTCGGTGTGGACGCGGATGGACTCGGCGATCTCGGCGCGCTCCTGCGCCTCGGTCATGTCCTTGTGCTCGATCCATTTCAGGCTGTGGCTCGCGATATCCCAGCCTGACTCCTTCATGGCCGCTACGATTTCGGGATTGCGCTTCAGCGCAGTGGCGACGCCGAACACCGTTGCCGGCCATTTGCGCGCATCGAACATCCGCCACAGCCGCCAGAAGCCGGCGCGCGAGCCATATTCGAACATCGATTCGATATTGGCGTGGCGCTGGCCCGGCCAGGGCTGCGCGCCGAGCACGTCAGACAGGAACGCTTCCGAGGCGCGGTCGCCGTGCAGAATGTTGTTCTCGCCGCCTTCCTCGAAATTGACGACGAACTGCACCGCGACCCGCGCATCACCTGGCCATTGTGGATGCGGCGGGTTACGGCCGTAACCGCGGAGGTCGCGCGGGTAGCGGGCGTCCGGCAACTCAGACTTCCTCGAAGCGGATCGGCAGGGCGCCCTTCCACAGCACGCTCTTGCCGAGAGTCGCGAGATTCTCCAGGCCCGAGGTCAGGGTGATGAAGTGGTTGCCGGCGAGCTGGCCCATTTTGCTGGCGAAGCTCACGCCGCCATAGGCCATCAGGATCTCGGTCTCGCTGATGCCGCCGGGATAGAGGATGATCTGGCCGGGCGCGGGATAGCTGGTGTGGTTCTCGTAGCCAACGCCGAAATCGAGGTCGCCGAGCGGCATCCAGACCGCTTCGCCGCTCCAGCGCACGTGGATGATGTGGCTTTCGAACGGCAGCGCTTTCCGGAACGCGGCAACGGTCTTGGGCGCCGCCTGCTCCTCGAAGCGGGCATCGAAGGTGAAATCGCCGGCGCGGATAACGAGTTTGCTCATCTCATCTCTCTGGATCGGGGACTAAAAGCCCCCCGTGGAATTTTCAAGCAAAGAGCATTCCAGACAGGATCGCGCAAGGGGCGCGAGCCGTCACCTGCGGTCGTAGGACCAGCCGAAAATGCCGCTCCGCCGCGCCTCGGGCTCCGCCTCGGCGGCGGCCGGAGGCGGCGCCTCCTTGAGTTCCGCCTGCGGCGGCGGCGCGGGCGGCGCCGGCAGGTTCTCGCACTTCATGGAGTAGACCAGCTTGCCGTCTGCGGTCCGTCCGATCGGGGCGCAGAGGTCCGGATGCGCCGCCGAACTCTTCGGCGTGAGCTTGACCTGGGCAGCCGCCGGCGAGGCGATCAGGAGGAGAACCAGCAGATATTTCGACATCGTTGTCGCCCTGAAACCCAATTCGCCCCATTGAACCGGATTGCGGGGGGCAAGTCCATCGGGGCCACGGGTGCGGTTGCCGAATATTTAGCCGAGACCAAAAAATTTGCTCGCTCCAACGTGATGGCCGCGCGTGGTGATATTCGGTTGGGTGCATCGCCATCTCAGCCGAGACGACGAACACAGGAGACACTCTTCTCACAGCCGGAACGTCGTCACGGGAGAAACGACGATGAAAAAGACTCTTGCCATTCTCGGCGCCACCCTGATCGTCGCTGCCACCATCCAGACCGCCGCGGCGAGCGATCGTCACCACGCCCGCAAGGCGCAGCCCGCGCCAATCACCCAATCGGCGCGCGATTCCAACGCCGCGATCTGGCCGTCGCAGCCAACCACGCCCGACTGGTCGCGCTACGAAAACGGCGCGATGTCGGCGCCCGCGGGACGCTGATGATAGAGGCGTAGAATGCGACGGCTTCAACGCCGTCATCGCGAGCCAATGCGCTTTCTCTCGTGTCCCGGACGCGCTGCAACGCCCTTGCGTTGCTGCGCAGAGCCGGGACCCAGAAGCCACAAACTCCCGTGCGGCATGGGCCCCGGCTCAGCAGCGCACCGCTGAAGGAGCGCTGCGCTGCGTCCGGGGCACGAGACCATCTTTCATCCATTTTTCAACTTGCAGACACGCCTTCGCCTCCTCGCGGCGCAATTCGCCCGAGCTTTGCCTGGTCGCTCCACCCTCTAAGCCAAGAGGGCGCAGGGAAGGCCGGGTGCTGACCTCGCACCCGCGGTCCGCTGCGCGAAAAGCACACGCAGGAAAACCGCACAGCAGCATACAGGTGGTGCCAATCACTCGGCCTTCCCTGCGCGATGGTCGGACGGCTTATGCCGTGCTCTCCCGGGAGCCGAACTTTCCTTCTGGCCTCCCTCGCCCCGCGAATTGACGATGCTGTCCGCCCGGTTGGGCTCGCACACACCTCCGCGAAAGCTTGACCGTAGCAACGACGGCCAGGACCACACGGTTTTGCCGTACGCACGGCCCGCCATTTCGCCACAGGGTTCTCCGGCGGTGTACACCCGACCGGAAAAATGTTGGCGAGACGGACCTTTCAGCGCCGCTCGTCCGCACGCGGTTTCGGGCTCACAGGGACTACCCGCCCTGCCCGCACCTCTCGCGCACGACGCTGCCGCGTCCACCGCAACCCGGCTCGCGTTCGTGACGACGTACGATCGCCCCTCAAGGTCGAGCCGGAATGACCGACACATACGCTAAAACCGAATTTCGGTAAAGTGGAATATTTTTG
>NZ_JADPJH010000028.1:282176-305285 GCF_023073315.1 Bradyrhizobium sp. 1
TCAGACGACTGACATGCTCGCGAAACAGGGCGTACGGCGGATCGTCCGCAAGCAACGGAAAGGGCGGCGCCAGGCACCGCCCCTTCAGTGAAGCCTTAAAAACGCGCGCGAAAGCGACCGCTCGATACGGCGGTATCAGTAGCCCGGATCGTAATAATAAGGGTTACCGCCGTAATAGCCGTGACCGCCGTAGTAAGGACGCGGCCGATAATAGTTGTCCTCATAATAGTCGCGGCGGCGCTGCTCGGCGATCACCCCGCCGATGATGCCCGCCGCGGCGCCCATAAAGGCGAGGCCCGCTGCGTTCGACCCGCGTCGAGAATAGTGGCGACGCCGCGCCGCGCTGAAATCGGTGGCGTCCGAGGAGGCCGGGCCCGCCGTGACCGCCTTCGCGGATCCGGAGGACGCCGCGTCCGAAGGCGACGCAGAGATTGCGACCAGTGCCAGGCTTGCGAACGCGGCCACCAGCGTGTTGCGGCTGACTGCGGAAATCATGGGTCTAACACTCATCTTGACCTTCCTCTGTTCTCGCCCAAAAAGAGATACTCAAACGATATGTAATGCGCAAACCACTGAAACGGTTTCATCATCGCGGCAATCTGCCACGCTTTGAACGATTGTAAACCGAACGACCTGATCGAGCTTGCGCCACTCAACCTGAGCGGATAATGAACAGCCGCGCCGTTTTGCGGTCGCCGTAAGCGCTTTACGTGAACCAACGCATCAACCGACGCCGTCGGGATCGATGCCGTTTTGCAAGGTTCAACGTGACTGACGCGTCCTTTTCCTCAAGAGAAATCAGATGATTGCGGTTCGCAAACTGCCGGCGCGCTATGCGCCGGTCGTGATGCCATTCGTGCTGTCCATCCTCATGACGGCCGTTGTGTCGGTCATATCGACACTCAAAAGCCTCGGCGCGACGCCGGCCTTCCTCGCGACCTGGCCGGGCGCCTGGGCGCTGTCATGGCTGGTCGCCTTTCCAACACTGTTGATGGTGCTGCCGCTGGTCCGACGGATCGTGGCCTGCGTCGTCGCGGCTCCGTCTCAACCAGGCTGACGGCCGAAGCCTACGTCAACGCGCCGAGCACGCCGCGCGTCGCCTTGTCGATCTCCTCGACATAGCGGCGACGGGCAAACGTCTCGGTGAGGAAGCCGACCACCTTGCGGCTGTCGGTGGAATCGACCACCGCCAGCATCTCGGCTTCGGCCTCGTCGAACACTGCCATCGCCGACTTCACGTTCATTTCCGGGATCAGCACGATGTCGGTGAGGCGCGCGAGCTCGATCACCTGGATGTCGTCGGCGATGGTATCCAGATCGCCGGAGAACAGGTCCGGCAGCAGGACGAGGCCGACATATTCGTCCGCATTGTTGACGATGACGATGCCGGGCCGCGAACCCAGCGCGAATTCGCCGCGCACGGCGGCGATCGTCGTGGTCGACGGCACCTTGCCGACGTCAGAGCGCATCAGCCGCTCGACCGTCAGATTGCGCAGCCAGCCGACGTCGTTGGCGCTCCGGATGGTCTCGCCGCGCAGATGCAGGCGCCAGGTCGAGAACGAATGGCCAAACATGAAGCGGACGCAGATCGAGGTGACGATGCAGCCGGCGAGCACCACGGCGGTGACGTCGACATTGCGCGTCATCTCGAGCACGAGAAACGACATGGTCAGCGGACCGCCGACGATGGCGACGCCGAGCGTCGCCATGCCCGTCAGCATCGCCACCAGCGGATCGATCACGAAGTTCGGGCTGATCAGCAGCAGCACCGCGGAGAAGAACTTTCCGATCAGGCTGCCGACGAACAGCGAGGCGAAGAACAGTCCGCCACGAAAACCCGAGGCAAGCGAGATCAGGCAGGCCGTCACCTTCAGGGCAATGATGATCGCAATCAGGCCGATGGTCATGTCGTGGAAGAGATCGAGCACCATGGCGCCGTGGCCGGCCGCGAGCACCTGCGGCGTGACGATGGCGAAGCCGCCGACGATGAGGCCGCCGATTACGGGGCGCAGCCAGACCGGCAGCCATTTGAACAGGCGCTCGAACATCGAGGAGGAGCGCATCACCGCGATGCCGACGCCGCTGGTGATGAGCGCAAGCCCGATCAGCGCCAGATATTGCTCGACGCCGACGGCGCTGACCTTCGGTATTTCGATGGAGTATGGCGCGCCGCCGAGCCATTGCGCGGTGAGCGCGCCCGCCAGCGATGCCGCCAGGATAGGCGCGGCGCTGCCGACCGAATAGACGCCGACGATCAGCTCACAGGCGTAGAAGGCGCCGGTGATGGGCGCGCCGAACGCGGCTGCGATCGCGGCAGCGGCGCCGCAGCCGACGATCAGGCGGAGGTCGTTGCGGCGCAGATTGAAGAACTTGCCGAACAGCGAGGCGATGCCCGATCCGATCTGGGTATAGCCGGCCTCGAGACCGACCGAGGCGCCGCAGCCGTTGGAAATCAGCGTCTGGCTCGACACCACGACGCTGTCGCGCATCGACAGATTGCCGCCGCGCAGCGCGTTCGCTTCGATCGGGTCAACTGCGTTCGAGATCTTCAGCCGCCGCCGCCACCATTCCATGATGCCGAGCGCCAAGCCTCCGAGCGCCGGCGCGAGCAGCGCCGCCCAGGGACTGACGCGCGTATTGGCGGAGAGACGAACGTCGATGGGAATACCGTAGATGACCATATGGGCGATCTGCGCGATCTCGGCCATCAGCGTCACGATGGCCCCAGCAAGCGTGCCGATCACAAGGGCGAGCGGGATCAGGTAGAACTCGTTGCTGCGCAACAGCGCGCGCAGGCGAACCATGACGCGGTTCGATCCCTTGCGATCGACGATATGTCTGATCCGCACGAACACCGTCTGCCCGCCCTACCCTTCCGACATGCCGTAGCCGGCCATGCGCTGGCGGACCCGTTCGACCTCGGCGCTCGAGAGCAGCGGCGGTGTCCCGATCTGGAGGCAGCCATGATACTGCCGCGCCAGCGTCTCGACCTCGACGGCGAGCCACATCGCCTTGTCCAGCGTCTTGCCGATCGCGATCATGCCGTGATGGTCGAGCAGGCAGGCGAGCCGGCCCGCCAGCGCCCGTAAAGCGTGCGCGGATAGTTCCGCCGTACCGAAGGTAGCATAGGGCGCACAGCGGATGCTGTCGCCGCCGGCCGCCGCGATCATGTAGTGCACGGGCGGGATCTCCAGGCCCATGATCGCCAGGATGGTGCAATAGGTCGGATGGGCATGGACGACGGCGTTGACGTCATCGCGTGCCTTCAGGATGTCGAGATGGAAGCGCCACTCGCTGGACGGCTTCTGATGGGGCGCATGCGAGCCATCCATCGCCATCAACACGATTTGGTCGGGCGTCATGGCCTCATAGGGCACGCTGGTCGGCGTGACCAGGAGCCCGTCGCCGTGCCGGACGCTGATATTGCCCGAGGTGCCCTGGTTGATGCCGAGCGCGTTCATGCGGCGGCAGGCGTCGATGATGGCCTGTCTCTTGGCGAGCTCGTCCGCTGTCATCGACATCCCGATTTCGTCTCTACCTTCTTGGCGATGGGCGTTTGTTAGACCGGAAGTACGTCAAAGCAATATGGCAGTGCAAGAGAAAGCGGCCCGGATCGGCTACCGTCTTGTTGGATGTACCGTTACATCAAGAAATACATTGTAAAATCAACAAATTAAGAGATTTCAGCAGCCTTACGAAAAGCTGGCCCGGACGGCCGCGATGCCGTTGATCACGAACTGCACGGAATAGGCCGCGAGCAGCATGCCGAGCACGCGCGAGAGCACGGCGTTTCCGGTCCGGCCGAGGCTGCGGGCGATCAGACCGGCGGAGACGAAGCACAGCATGCAGAGCAGGCACACCGCGAGGACGATCGCGATGATGATGGCGAGCTTCGACCCATAGCCGGCGTCGCCCGCCAGCAGCAGCGTGGTCGCGATCGCGCCGGGACCGGCCATCATGGGGATGGCCAGCGGGAACACCGCGACATCGGAGGCATGCTCCGCGGTCGCCTTGTCGGCCTCGCGGGCATCGCGATGCGGACGGTCGCCGAAGATCATCTGGTAGGAAACGCCGAACAGCAGCAGCCCGCCGGCGATCTGAAAGGCGGGGATGCCGATCCCGAGCTGGCGCAGCAGCCAGTTTCCGGCCAACGCGATCACGATCAGGATCGAGGCCGCGATGAACGGCGCGCGCAACGCCACGGTCCGCTTGATCTTGTCGGGCATGCCCCCGGTTGCGGCCAGGAAGGCCGGCGCGAGGCCGACGGGATCGACCACCAGCAGCAGCGTCACGAAGGCGGACAGGGCGAAATCGAGCATGCGGCTGGTCTCACGCGAGGTGCAGCCGCAATCCATAACGGCTCGATGCGGCCTTCGCGAGGAACATTTGCCCTCGCAAAGTCTTGGTCGCGCGAGGATTGAGGACGGGATCGCCTTCCTGTGCCCCTCAAGAGGAGGATCAATGGCTAAGAAAGCAAAGAAACGTGCGAACAAGAAAAAGGCCGCAACGCGCCGCCCGCGTCAGGCGCCAAAGATGCTGAGCGACCTGTTTCTGGAGACGCTGAAGGACATCTATTTCGCCGAGAACAAGATCATCAAGACGCTGCCCAAGATGGCCAAGGCCGCGCATTCGAAGGACCTTGCGGCGGCCTTCAACAAGCATCTGCGCGAGACGCAGGGCCAGGTGAAACGGCTGGAGCAGATCTTCAAGATGCTGGACAAGCCGGCACGCGGCAAGCCCTGCGAAGCCATCAACGGCATCACCGACGAAGGCGCCGAGATCATGAAGGATTTCAAGAACGCCCCTGCCCTCGACGCCGGCCTGTTAGCTGCGGCGCAAGCCGTCGAGCATTACGAGATCTCCCGCTATGGCACGCTGCGCACCTGGGCCGAGGAGCTCGGCATGCCGGAGGTAGCCAGGCTGCTCCAGGATACGCTGGACGAGGAAGAGGCGACCGACCACGCGCTGACCGAGCTCGCGACCTCCGTCATCAACCTCGAAGCGGAAGCCGAGTATCGCGAAGCCGCCTGATCGGCGCGCTACGCCCAATTGTTGCCTTCGACGCCGCGGAACATCTCCGCGGCGTCGATGCGTCTGACCGCAAGGGCCTCTTCCGGTTGGAGAGGCAGGCATGCTCAAACGCGCGATGCTGGAAATTTGAGGAACCATCCCCATATCCTCGTTTTCCAACCGCAGCGCCTTCCCCGAGTCTTGCCATGCAACCCAAAAATCCCCTCGACTGGATGCTGTCCGAAGCGCTGGACCAGCTGACCCGCGCCGAACGGCTGCGCCAGCAGTTCGGCCGTCAGGAAGCCTGCTGGGAGCCGCCGATCGACGTGCTCGAGACCGAGCATGAGCTTCTGATCCTGGTGGCGCTTCCGGGCGTCAATCCCGACAATGTCGAGACAGTCATCCATGACGGCGTGCTCGTCATCTCCGGCCACCGCACGCTGCCGCCGGAGCTGCGCAACGCCCGCATCCACCGGCTCGAGCTGCCGCAAGGCCGCTTCGAGCGGCGCATCGCGCTTCCCATCGGCCGCTACGCCATCAGCCGCTTCGTGATGGACGGCTGCGTCGCTCTGCGCCTCGCCAAATCCTGAGGTCGAACATGGCCACCGAGCAAATGAATCCCACGCAAAACGAGTCCGACGTGAAGATCCCCGCCGACGCACTGATCATCATCCCCGTGCGCGACATGGTGCTGTTCCCCGGCGCCATCGGGCCGATCGCGATCGCACGGCCGAAGTCGATCGCCGCCGCGCAGCAGGCGCTGCGCGAGCAACGGCCGATCGGCATCGTCCTGCAACGCAGCCCCGAAACCGATGAACCGGGTGCGGACGATCTCTACCGGGTCGCGACGATCGCCAACATCGTGCGCTACATCACCGCGCCCGACGGCACCCATCACATCGTCTGCCAGGGCGTCCAGCGCGCGCGCATCCTCGACTTCCTGCCGGGGACGCCGTTCCTGGCCGCACGCTTCCAGCAGATCCCGGAGCCGGCCACGACCTCGCCCGAGATCGAGGCCCGCGCACTGAACCTGCAGCGCCAGGCGATCGAGGCCATCGAGCTGCTGCCGCAGGCGCCGCCCGAGCTGGCCGCGATGTTCCAGGGCACCAGCGCGCCGGGCGCGCTGGCGGACCTGGCGACCTCGTTCATGGACATCAAGCCGCAGGACAAGCAGGAGGTGCTGGAGACCATCGACCTCGCTCTGCGCGTGGAGAAGGTGTCGAAGCATCTGGCCGAGCGGCTTGAGGTGCTGCGGATCAGCAACGAGATCGGCCAGAAGACCCGCGCCAGCTTCGACGAGCGGCAGCGCGAGGCGATCCTGCGCGAGCAGATGGCGACCATCCAGCGCCAGCTCGGCGAAGGCGACGGCAAGGCCGCCGAGGTCGCCGAGCTGACGGCTGCTATCGCCAAGGCCAACATGCCGCCGGAGGCGGATGCGCATGCCAAGAAGGAGCTGCGCCGCTACGAGCGCATGCCGGAGGCTGCCGGTGAAGCCGGCATGGTCCGCACTTATCTCGACTGGCTGATCGAGCTGCCGTGGGCGCTGCCCGCGGAAAAGCCGATCGACATCAAGGAAGCACGTCGCATCCTCGATGCCGACCATTTCGGCCTGGAGAAGATCAAGAGCCGGATCATCGAATATCTGGCGGTGCGCAAGCTGGCACCGCAGGGCAAGGCGCCGATCCTGTGCTTCGTCGGCCCGCCCGGCGTCGGCAAGACTTCGCTCGGCCAGTCCATCGCACGCGCGATGGATCGTCCCTTCGTACGCGTCAGCCTGGGTGGCGTGCATGACGAGGCCGAGATCCGCGGTCACCGGCGCACCTATATCGGCGCGCTGCCCGGCAACATCATCCAGGGCATCAAGAAGGCCGGCACGCGCAACTGCGTGATGATGCTGGACGAGATCGACAAGATGGGCCGCGGCGTGCAGGGCGATCCCTCCGCTGCGATGCTGGAGGTGCTCGACCCCGAGCAGAACGGGACGTTCCGGGACAATTACCTCGGCGTGCCCTTCGACCTCTCGCGCGTGGTGTTCATCGCGACCGCCAACATGCTGGACCAGATTCCGGGTCCGCTGCTGGACCGCATGGAGCTGATCAGCCTGGCCGGTTACACCGAAGAGGAAAAGCTGGAGATCGCGAAGCGTTATTTGGTGCGGCGGCAGCTCGAAGCCAACGGCCTGACGGCGGAGCAGGCCGAGATCGAGCCGGAGGCGTTGAAGCTTGTCGTCAAGGGTTACACCCGCGAAGCGGGCGTACGTAACCTCGAGCGCGAGATCGGAAAACTGTTCCGGCATGTTGCGGTGCAGGTTGCCGAAGGTACGGCCGCGAAGGTCGTGGTGACCGCCCAGGACATCGGCACCGTGCTCGGCCAGCCGCGCTTCGAGGGCGAGATCGCACAGCGCACCAGCATTCCCGGCGTGGCCACCGGCCTTGCCTGGACGCCGGTCGGCGGCGACATCCTGTTCATCGAGGCCTCGCGCGTATCAGGCCGTGGCGGCATGATCCTGACCGGCCAGCTCGGCGAGGTCATGCGCGAGAGCGTGCAGGCTGCGCTGACGCTGGTGAAGAGCAAGGCCACGCAACTCGGCATCGATCAATCGCTGTTCGAGAAGAGCGACATCCACGTTCACGTTCCGGCGGGCGCAACCCCGAAGGACGGACCGAGCGCGGGTGTGGCGATGTTCACGGCGCTGACGTCCCTGCTCACCAATCGCACGGTGCGTAGCGACACCGCGATGACCGGCGAGATCTCGCTGCGCGGCCTGGTGCTGCCGGTCGGCGGCATCAAGGAGAAGGTGGTGGCTGCGGCGGCTGCCGGATTGAAGCGGGTGATGCTGCCGGCGCGCAACAAGCGGGACTACGACGACATCCCGAAGAGCGCGCGAGACAAGCTCGAATTCGTCTGGCTCGAGCGCGTCGACGAGGCCATCGCCGCAGCGCTCGAGCCGGCGGAAGCCCAAGTCGATGCGAAGGTCGAAGCTGCGGAGTGAATGCGATGAAGAAACTGCTGGAAGAAGCGAAGCGATCGCGGACAACGCAGCGGCTGCGCCAGTTGCTCGATCGTGCTATCGACCGTGTGCGTGATGCACTCGCAGGACCCGAGCCGCGGCTTCAACCGATCCCGGTCCGGGTCAAACGCCGCAGGGGCTGATCCCCTCCGTATCAGCCCCTACGTCGCTCGATACAAAAGGCCCCCTCTTCCGAGGGGGCCTTTGCGTTATCAGGCCACGGCGTCCTTGGCAGCCTTGACCGGGCGGGCGCGGACGATCTTCCGGGCCGGCTTGGCCTTGAACATCATCTCTTCACCCGTGAACGGGTTGGTGCCCTTGCGCGCTTTGGTCGCGGGCTTCTTGATCACCACGAACTTGGCGAAGCCCGGCACCAGGAACAGACCGTTCTTCTTCAGCTCCTTGTGGCCGACGTCGGTCAGCGTCTCCATGACGCTCTTGACGTCGCGCTTGGAAAGCTCGGTGGTGGTCGCAATCTTTTCGATCAACTGCGATTTGGACATTTGGGTTGCCATCGTGTCTCCTCTGATTCGTTGACGGTTGCATATTAGACCAACCGGCGAAGGCCTATAGCCTTCTGCACAGTTTTGTCGCGGTTTTACGGGCTTTTTTGGCCCTTTGTGGCAAAAACCCCTGCATTTTAGCTACTTCCTGAGCGGGAGGAGCCTCGGGCAGCGGTTTTTGCCTTGTTTCAAAGGCCCGCACGCTGCCTTGCTAAAGCTGATTCGCGGCTTTCGACAAGCGACGACCGGACTCTTTGTGCGAGGGGAAGCGCGATTCACCCTGAAAAAAAGGCTAAATGCGCTCGATGATGACCGCTGGCGCCATGCCTCCCGCGGCGCACATGGTGACGAGACCGCGCTTGAGGTCGCGCCGTTCGAGCTCGTCGAGCAGGGTGCCGATCAGGATCGAGCCGGTCGCGCCGATCGGATGACCGAGTGCGATCGAGCCGCCATTGACGTTGACCTTGGCGCGGTCGAGCTTGAGATCGCGGATGTATTTTTCCGCAACCACCGCAAAGGCCTCGTTGATCTCGAACAGGTCGATGTCGTCGATCGTCAGCCCCGCCTTCGCCAGCACCTTGCGCGTAGCCGGCACCGGCGCGTTCAGCATCAGGGTCGGCGAGTCCCCCATGTTCGCCATCGCCACCACGCGGGCGCGGGCTTTAAGGCCATGCGCCTTGGCGTAAGCAGGCGAAGCCAGCAGGATCGCGGCGGCGCCGTCGACGACGCCGGACGAGTTGCCGGCGTGATGCATGAAGTCGATATTCAGGTCCGGATATTTCTGCAGGATCAGGCCGCGATAGGTCGTGCCCTTGTCGTCGATTGCATAATCGGCGATTGCAGGAAATGCGGGCTTCAGCGCGCTCAGCCCTTCCATCGTGGTCTGCGGCCGCGGATATTCCTCGTGGTCGAGCGCGAGGCTGCCGTCTTCGCGATGCACCGGCACGAGGCTTTTCTTGAAGTGGCCGCCAGCAATCGCCAAGCTTGCGCGCTTCTGGCTTTCGAGGCCAAGCGCGTCGACGTCCCGTCGCGCGATGCCTTCCATCGTCGCGATCGCGTCGGCGCAAACGCCTTGGTGCGATTGCGGATGCCGCGCACGCAGGCGCAGATTGCCCGAGTCCATCATCATCGGACCGCCGCCGCGGCGTCCCTCCATCGACATCATCTCGCAGCCGCCGGCGATGACGAGGTCTTCCGAACCCGCCATGATCGAATTTGCAGCCATGCTGACGCTGGTGATGCCGCTTCCGCAGAAGCGGTCGAGCGTCACCGCGCTGGCGCGCACGTCATAGCCGGCATCGAGTGCTGACATGCGACCGAGATCGCCGCCTTGCGTTGCGACCTGCGCACTGCAGCCCCAGACGATGTCGTCGACATCGGCGGTGTTGATGCCGGTGCGATCGGCGAGCGCGCGCAGCACGGTGGCGCCCAACTGCTGCGGGTGAATGCCCGAGAGTGCTCCCTTGCCCGCCTTGCCGACGCCCCGCGGGGTGCGGCAGGCATCGATGATGAGTGCATCGGTCATTGGCGTTGTCCTCTTGTATGAGTGTTGAGGGCGGTTTTGAATCAGGAGGAGAGGTGAGTCAATGCGGGACGCCCCTCCTTCACCTCGCCCCGCTTGCGGGGAGAGGTCGGATTTTACGCGCAGCGGAAAATCCGGGTGAGGGGGAGCTTCAGCGAGGACGGTGGCAGATGGCTCGCGGAGAGTCCCCCTCACCCGGAATTTGCTGTCGCAAATTCCGGCCTCGCCCCGCTTGCGGGGAGAGGCGAAGACATCACGCGCCCGCCGCGTTCTTCGCGATGACGTTGCGGTAGAAGCTGGCGCTGAGCTTTGGCGTCCGCACCTGGGTGTCGAAATTGACGTGATAGAGCCCGAAGCGCTTGCTGAGCCCGAACACCCATTCAAAATTGTCCATCAGACTCCAGAGGAAATAGCCGCGCACCGGCACGCCTTCGGCGGTGGCGCGCTGGAGCTGGGCGAGATAGTTGCGCAAATACATGATGCGGTCGGTGTCGTAGATCTTGCCGTCTTGCGTCACCACATCGTCGCCGGAGGTGCCGTTCTCGGTGATGTAGATCGCATCCGTCTTCCATATCTTTGCGGCCAGCTTCGGCACCCAGTAGATCGTCTCCGGCGCGATGCGGAGCCAGTCAGAACTCATGTGCGGGAAGGATTTCGGGATCGGCAGCGGCATGAAGCCCGCGCCCTGGTCGGACGGCACCACGTAGTTCTGCGGCGCGTAGATGTTGAGGCCGAGGAAATCGACCGGCGAGGAGATGATCTTCAGCTCGGCGTCGGTGTATTTCGGCGCATCGTGTCCAGCATATTTCAGGAACGCGTCGGTATACTGGCCGGTCATGATGACGTTGAGATAGCCGGCATTCATCTCGCGCAGCGCGATCTCGGCGGCGCGGACATGCTCGGGCGTATCGATCGCGGGAACGCAGACGTCGATGTTCTCGGCCGGCCCCACCCGTGTGCCGCGACGGCCGCGGGCACGCACCGCCTGCACCGCAAGCCCGTGCGCAAGCGCGGTGTTGTGCCTGACCTGGTTGACCTCGGCCTGCGGCAGCGTCATACCGGGCGCATCGATGGCAAGGCCATAACCGAACTGGACGAAGCGGCCACTCTCGTTCAGCGTGAACACATTCTTGACGCGATCGGTGAGACGTTCGGCGACATAGCCTGCGTAATCGCCAAATATCTTGCAGGTCTCGGTCGAGCGCCAGCCGCCAAACCGGTCCTGGAGCGATTGCGGCAGGTCCCAATGATACAGCGTCATCCAGGGTTCGATGCCGTTCTTCAGCAGCTCGTCGACCAGGCGATTGTAGAAGTCGAGCCCCTTCGGATTTGGCTTGCCCTCGCCGTCCGGAAACACCCGCGGCCAGGCGATCGAGAAGCGATAAGCCTTGCAGCCGAGATCCCTAATGAGCGCAATATCTTCCTTGTAGCGATGATAGTGCTCATTGGCGCGGTCGCCGGTGGTGCCATCCTCGATCTTGCCGGGGATGCGGACGAACTTGTCCCAGATCGAGGCGCCTCGTCCGTCCTCGTTGACGGCCCCCTCGACCTGATAGGACGACGTCGCCGTGCCCCAGACGAAACCCGCCGGAAAACCGCTGGCGCTGGACGGCGCCGCTACAGGTTTGGCGTCGGCGCTTTGCAGAGGATGTGCGATTCCGGCGGCGGACAACCCCGCCAGTTTGGCAAACTGGCGGCGCGAGACCTTGTCCGACATGTGATGCTGCTCCACTTCTGCGTCATGGCGGTGGCACAATGGCGGTTCGCGGGCCGTTTGAAAAGTACCGGCGGCCGAACCGCCCGTCAGGTTCGGACAGTTGCCTGAATCGCCGCATAACGCGCCGATGCCCTTGGAAAGCAGACGGTGGCCTACTCAGCATCTAGCCTCGCTGTCGCGCGCTTTCTCAGCAATGACGAACACTTCAAATCAGCAGGTCATGAGGCGCAGGTACAATGGCATGATGGGTTGCATGATTGCCGTGATTGGCCGCGTGTTCGTCCACTGCATCGGGGGGAGTCTTGACACTGGCATAGAGGTCCGCGTCCTGACCGGGCGGAAGGTGCAGGCCGTGCGGATCATGGAGATCTGTGGGCTCGACGACCGCGATGAGAGGGGAAGGCGTCGTCCCGCTGTCGAAGTGAAATACCAGTTCTCGATGCGCGCCGCCGGTGTCGGGCGCTGCTTTAACCGGGTTTGCAGCATCTGACGGTAAGTCGTGGCCCGACTTGCCGTGCTGCGCGACGCCCAGTTCTGCCGTCTGCACAGCCGCTGACGCACTCTCGGCGTTCGTAGCCGCGGCATGATCGGCGCCGTGGTTGCCCGGTGTGAAGCCAGTTTCACCCGGCTCCGCGGCTGCCGCCTTTGCGGACTCTGGCTGCGAAGCGTGCTGCGAGTTGCCGTGGTTCGTTTCGTCTGCCGTTTCGACGCTCTCGGCGGCTCCCGCTGCCTTTGCAGAGCTTGAGTGCCCCGATTTGCCGTGTTCTGCGCCGGTTGGCTCTGCCGCGCTCGCTGATTCCGGCGAGCCGTCCGAAGCCGGGGAATGAGGCTCATTGTCATGGCCGACACCATGGCCCGGTTTGGAGTTCGCTTCGGCCATCGCCGTGGGCGCCTTTGCAGGGCCTGGCTCCGCAGCATGCTGCGAGTTGCCATGGTTCGTCTTGTCCGCCGCTTCGACGCTCTCGCCGGATCCCGATGCCTTTGCAGAGCTTGAATGGCCCGACTTGCCGTGTTCTGCGCCGCTCGGTTCTGCCGTGCTCGCTGACTCCGGCGAGTCGTGCGAAGCCGGCGAATGATGCTCATTGTCGTGGCTGACGCCATGGCCCGGTTTGGAGTTCGCTTCGGCCGTGTCCGTGGCCGCCTTTGCAGGTCCTGGCTCTGACGCGTGCTGCGAGTTGCCATGGTTCGTTTTGTCCGCCGCTTCGACGCTCTCGGCGGCTCCCGCTGCCTTTGCAGAGCTTGAGTGCCCCGATTTGCCGTGTTCCGCGCCGCTCGGTTCTGCCGTGCTCGCTGACCCCGGCGAGCCGTCTGAAGCGGGGGAATGATGCTCATTGTCGTGGCCGGCGCCATGGTCCGGCTTGGAGTTCGCTTCGGCCATCTCCGTGGCCGCCTTTGCAGGCCCTGGCTCCGAAGCGTGCTGCGAGTTGCCATGGCCCGCGCTATCCGCCGCGGCAACCCCCGGTTCGACGTTGGTTGTGAGATTTTCAGCCGCCGGAACCGCCGCGCTATGTGCAAGCGCGATTGACGATATTTTGGCCGGCTCACCGGATGCACCAGCGCTCTCTTCCGCCGCATCCGTCGAATCGCTCGTGGAAGTTCTGGAGCTCGTCGACGCCCCCAAGCCGGTCCGAGAGTGCCCGAACCGGAAGCCCAAGCCGTCGTCGTCCAGAACGGTCCAGACTCCAGCCGTCCCAATCGTGCTCTCGCCCTCATCGCCAATGGCACGGATGTTATCCGTACTCAGAACAGTCTCATCGGTTGCAGCCGCCGATATCAGCGCTGCTTCGAGCTGCTCCAAGGTGGTCGCGACAACTGCCCCATGTGGGTCGGAGACGACGTCCGCCTCCGCAATGGAGACAATCCCCTCCAGATGAATTTCCACCACGCCGCGATCCCCGACATCGAGAACCCGATCGGTCGGATTCACATAGACGATCGTTTCATTGGTCGCGGAATTGTAGACCCAGGCGAGTGTATGTGGCGGTATCGACTTGGTCGCCGCCGTCATATGCAGCCAAGCCAGGGCTCCGAACGCGGCGAGATTGATCCTGCCCAGCCCAGATGCGAAATCGAAGACGGAATCGGAAGAGGTTGACTTGGAGTCGCTAGACCTGGGATCGATCGGGGAACGATCAACAACGGTTCCAGCGTTGCCGGCTATGCCGATACTGGCCTCGTGACCGAGGTCCGCGCCAACATGTTTATGGAAATTATCCCCCTCATCGCCTGCGCCGTTTTGGACCAGAGTGCCTTCTTGAGCGACGTCGTCGTGTCCAATGGCGACAACGGCGGAAGACGGGCGGACATCGTGCGACAGGAAAGCCGGTCCTGAATTGTCGACATGATTGGCGGCAGCATGGGTGATCGCGGCCAGTTTTGTGGTCGCATTCTCTTCGGTGATGGCCAGGACGCTGTCGATCGACGCTTCGCGGAGCTCATGCGCGTGGACGGCGAGATGGGGGTCCTGCAGTGCGTAGATCAACGCACCGGCGAGAATGGCAAAATTGCCATACCCTCCGTGCATCGACATCGCATTGGTAAGAAGCCGCGGGAATTGATGTTCTCGGGCCGGGTCGTCACCGATCTGTATGTCGATTGCTTCTCGCAGCAAACGCGCTGGAAAATCGGGCGCGCTCGACCCAGCAGAAGCGTAGTGTGTCCACGGTTTCGAGCCTCCGGATTGCTCGGCCATGCGCAGCGCTTCCATTGCCGCCGCCGGGTTCGTGATTTGGGCGGCCTTGGCGAACAAGTCTCTCTGGGCGAGCGTGGGCGTCTCGCCGGATTCCCAGACGACGAGGTGTCGGAGAATCCCTTTTTTCCAAGGCTCATACCCTGCGTGCTCGTCCACATGGCCGACGCCGTTCTCGTCCGGAAAGACGTCGTTGGCTTCCGACGCCTTGAGTTCGTCTGCAATTGCGAGCGCCAGAAAGGCCAGCGAGAGCGTCCCGAAGCCGGAAGGACGTTGCAACAAGGCGATGGTCGCAAGCACGGTTCTGTTGGTGATCTCAAGCTTCTGGAAAATGTTGTAGAGGTGGACTTTGACCGTCCCGTGCGAAACATTCAGCTGGCGCGCGATCTCCTTGTTCGACATCCCTTCCGACACCAGGCGCGCAATTTGACGCTCCCGGTCCGTCAATAGCTCCAGCATGTTTTCGACTTTGCCGTCACCGTCCGCTTCCTTGCCGCTTGGCGAGAGATCGGACTGTTTCAGCGACACACCGTTCTTCGCCATCAGCCTCAGTGATCGCAGCATGGTGACGGGAGAGGCATATTTCGAAATTGCGCTGCAGGCGCCGGCAGCGATGGCTGCAGTCAGATCGTGGTCGCTGTCGGACTCGGTAAAGAACACAACGCGCGTGGAAAGCTTCTCAGCCTTCACAACCGCGAGAATCTCGGAGACCGTCAGGTTCGGCACCTTGTCGGCAAGAAGCGCGACGTCGGGTGTCAGATTCCGAATTGCTTGGAGGCAGCTTGCCCGATCGCTGGACGATGCGACGACATCGAAGTCCGGCTGTGTCCCGAGGACCGACCGCAGTCCCTGGAGAACGATCGGCTGTGGATCGACGATCACAACCCGGATGGGCTTGAATGTCCCCTGCCTGGCGGACGCGTCCAACATCGCCTTTGCCCTCGGCCCGGTCCTCTATGTCCTTCGCCATATGGCCGTGGCCGGGTGGGATATTAAAATCAAAAGAGGCTTGGCGGTTCCCGAGCCTGAACCCGATTCGGACGGCATGTGAGCGAAAACGATGTCCTTTGACCCGATGGCCGTTGCGGTCGACTGGCTTGATGCCTATCGCGCGGGCGATATCGAAGCGATCCTGGAGCTGTATGCCGAGGATGCCGTTGTGCACTGCGGCTGCTGTGGCGTCCAAACCATTAGGGGCCGCGAGGCACTTCGCGCCTACTGGGTCGATCGCCTCCGAAAATATCCGGCAGGCACGTTGGACGACCTCAATCCCTCGGACGATGGAACCATGATCTCTTATGTCACCAGTGCTGGTGTCATGAGCGCGCTCTTTGCATTTGACGCCGCCGGAAGGATCAAGGAGCTGGCCTGCAGTCCCTCACACTAGGCCAGCGATCCACGTTTGCTCCGGATCACGAGCCGAAATCAGCTCTCCTGTCCGCAAAGAGCGCCACGGGCCCCTCAGCGCGAGCGCTTCGGCAATTTTTGCAGCTTGTCGGGATTGAACGCCGGTGCCGGCCCGGCTCGTTCAGGTGCGGGCGGCTGCTGCTCGGCCAGAATGAGCGTTCCCTTCAGGACGACGCCCGGCGCCTGTCCTGCCGTCGCGGTGTAAGTTGCGATCTTGCCGAGGCACGTCCCCTCGATCTGCAGCGTCAGCTCGTCTTCGACGCCAAAGACGGTTGCTCGTCCATCGGTATGACGCTTGGTCGAGACGGTCGCGGTGAAGCGATCTCCGTCGACCTTGCAGGAACCGTGATACGTCATCAGGCTGTCGCGGCCCCAGATCTGGCCGTCTGCGACATGGACGATCCCGGTGCCCTGGTCGAGCGGCGTCTTGTACCACGCAGCGTAGGTGCCGTCCTTGAGCATGGGAGCCGTCTTCCCTTGGTCTTCCCTCGCCCACAATCCGCATGATCAGCGCTAAGAATGAGTTAATCCCGCGGTCCGGGCCAATCCGGATGGCCCCTGCGCAGCTCTTCTTCAAGTTCCTCGACGATGCTGTGAAGCAGGGACGCGGCCAGGGGATCGGTCACTTCCCGCTCCAGGCGCCGATAACGCGCGATCTGGAATTCCTGCTCTCTCAACTGGTGTTCTGTCATCACACGGACCCTCCGACAAACCGACGCGGAGACAGCCCACCAGTTTCGTTAAAGTTTTCGGATCATTTGCCATGGTTTCCGAACGGTAAAGCAGCAACGGGGCACGGCGATCCATGCTCGGGAAAAACCCGCGCCCGGACGGAATCCACGGCTTCACGGCACGTCGCCGCTCCTCCGACTCCCGCCAATGCTGTGCGGCTTGTTGAGGAAGAACTCGCGATTGCCGAGAGCTGCTTCCGCATATTGATCGATCGCGACCTGGATGGCTTCGATGTGCATCCGGCACCACCCTTCATAGCAAGACAGGCGCCGCGCATGCTCGAGTGCCCTGAGAAATTCCGGCGGCTCCTGCATGTCGGTGAAATAGGTCGGCTTCTCGCCCTTCATGCCCGTGCCACCACCCTGGGAAGAACAAGGCGCGGCTGATCGAGACGAGCGCGCGGTGGCGTCGGCCGCCGGCGCGGAATGAACAGGCTGGCGACGATGATTGGATCGGTATCACCCAGAGCGGCGCGCTCCTGGACCAGGCCGCCCATGACGACGCGCATCTTCATGACCTCCTCGGCCACGAAGGTACAATCCTCATCCCGATTGATCTGCTCGTGCATGATCGCCTCGGCTTCACGCATACTGACGCGCAACGCTCTGATAATTCTGCGGATTTGATTGATGCGGGTGTCCATGGTGGCTCCTTGGCTGGACCGCCAGCATAAGAACAAATCATGAACAATGAGTCAATCGGCCTGAAGTAGAACCATGCAGGGCCGGCACCCAGGCGCGGGCGCGGCGAAAGACAATCCGCTGCACCGCATCCGTTCAGAACGTCACCCGCATCCCCGCATAAAACGCCCTCGGCCTCGCCGGACTGAGCGAGCGCGGGTCGTTGAAGCCGGTGCCGGTGGTGAAATTGGGCAAGGCCCCCGTGTCGAAGAAGGTGCCGTAGGTGGCGTAGCGTTTGTCGAAGACGTTGTCGACGCGGCCGTAGAGCTGAAAATTCTTCGTCACCTGATAGGAGGTGTGGAGATTGAACACGGTGTAGGACGGCAGCTTCGCATACTGGTTGGACTCGTCGCCGACGATGTATTGGCTTGAGACGAAGATCGCGTTGCCGCCGACCTTCCAGAGGTCGGTCACGGCGTAGTCGACGCCGACCTTGATGCGATGGCGCGGGATCGCGGGAATCTGGTTGCCGGGCGAGACCTGGATGTTGCCGTCGCCATCGGCGAACGGACTGTTGGAGCCGAGGGTCAAGGCGTCGAGGAAGCGGGCGTCGACGAAAGCGTAGCTCGCCTGGAACTGGAGCGTCGGCGATTTGATGTTGATTTCGGCCTCCAACCCCTGCCGCCTGGTGCGGCCGACATTGGAGAAATAGCCAAAGCCGGTGCGGCCTGGAACGGGAACGGCGAGGATGTCGTCGTAGTTGGTGGCGCGGAAGCCGCCGATCTTCCATCCGAGCGTGCCGATGTTCAGCTCCTTGCTGCCGCGCAGGCCCGCTTCCACCGTCTTGGACACGACCTGCTTCAAGGGCGGGTCGGAGACGAGAAACGCCGCGATGAGGCAGGGATTGTTCGGATCGGCGCAGCCGAGCTCGAGCGGCGTCGGCACGCGGTTGGCCTCGGAATAGCCGGCATAGGCCGTCAGTTCGGGCGTGATCTTGTAGGTGCCGCCAATCACAGGATTGAAGCGGGTGAAGGTGTGATCGCCGTTGAGGGCGGTGCCGAGCTGATCCTCCAACGAGATGCGCGCCACGTTGAAGCGGCCGCCGCCGGTGATGGCGAACGCATCGGTGACGTTGAACGTGTCCATCGCGTACAGGCCGTTATACTGGTTGACGGTCCGCAGCGAGACGGGACCGGCCAAGCCGGTGTCTGGCGTGCCTGTCGGCCCAAGGAAGAGGCCGCTGCCGCTGACGACGTAGTTCTCTCCGATCGAGCCGATCTCGGCGGTGGCGTTGTAGCGCGTGACACTGGCATCGTAGGTCGCGCCCAACACGAAGCGGTTGTCGTGCCCGAGCAGTTGATCGGTGTTGGTGGCCTGCCCCGACACGCCGAAGGTGGTCGAGCGGATCGAGCTTCGATCGATCTCGCCGAGGATGGTCCCCGCGGCGAAGGGATTGGCAAGCGGCAAGCCGTTCGTGCCGTTCGCGGGGGTGGCGCCGTCGCCGAAGCAAAGCAGGCCAGCGAGCCCCGGATCGGTGCATTCCTGCGTGTCGGTCGGATTGCCGTCGACGAGCTTCTGCTCGTACCTGCGCACATGGGCGTTGCCTTCGAGCGTCCAGGTCGGCGTCGCATCGGCCTTGGCGGTCAGGTTGAGATAGCCGACGCGGTTGGACGTGGTCTGCGGCGTCGTGTAGGTCGCACCCCAATATTTATCGAGCAGTTCGGCGGGAACGGTGGCGCTGGCGCCGAAATCGTTCTTGGCGACGCCCATGTTGACGTGGAATTCGCTGTCGCCGGCCTTGTAGCCGACATCGCCGTAGAAGCGCCGCACGTCCGATTGCGAGAAGTTACGAAAACCGTTGTCGTGCAGACCTTCGAGCGCGGCGTAGACGCCGTAGTTCTTGTCGACGGTCTTGCCCCATTGCGCCGAGCCCTGGATGCGGCCGAACGAGCCGCCCATCAGATCGAGCTCGGCGCCCTGATAGGTGAAGCCGTCCTTCATCTGCAGATTAATGGCGCCGCCGAGCGCATTGAGGCCGAAGGCGGGATTGTTCGTCACCAGCGTCACCGACCTGATCGCGGCGGTCGGGATCAGGTCCCAGTTGACGGCGTCCGAGAACGCCTCGTTGATGCGGACGCCGTTCTGGTACACGGCGAGGCCTTGCGGCGTGCCCACCACGGGCGAAGCGACGAAGCCGCGGAATTCGACATTCGGCTGGAACGGATTGCCGGTGACTTCGCTGATGCTGACCCCGGGGATGTTGTCGCGCAGCGCATCGGTGACGTTGAGCGAGCCGGTGCGCTTGATCTGGTTGGCATCGACGGCATTGACCGCCGACGGAACCTTGTCGACATCGAGACCTCGGCCGGTGCCCGGCGAGGTCGGGTAGACATACATGCGCGTCTTGGGCCGGTTCGACGACGAAGCCCCCGCACGCGCGACCGGCCGCGACGGCGCACTGCGCCTGACGGTGGATGGCGACGCCGCCACCTCGACCGCCGGGAGATTTTGAACGTTGGTCTCCTCGTCCTGCGCGGCCCCGGCATGGCTCGCAAAGACCAACCCCGATAGCAGCCCCGTCGAAACCGAGGCCATCAACACACGACGCTTGAACCTAAGGCGCTTGCCCATCCCTGCATTCCCATCCGTGACCACCGGCTGTTTTGATTTTCGCCGTTTGGTCGAGACGAGTGTAATCGGCAGTCGCAATCCCGCCAGCCACAAAAGGTCGGGCAATCTCCGCGCCCGTTTTCCCGACAAAATCGGGAATTTTTCCCGATTGCCTGCGAAGCGATCAGGCCGCCGCAGTCGGCACCAGCGCCTCGACGGTCAAACCGCCGTCGCCGGAGACGACATTGAGGGTGCCGCCCAGCGCCAGAATCCGCTCGCGCATGCCGACGAGGCCGAAGCCGAGCTTCTGGCCCGGCTCCATGCCGCGGCCGTTATCGCTGACCCGCACCCGGGCGCAGCCACGGCCATCGCGCGTCACCTGGTCCGCGGGCTCGATGACGACGTTGACCGCGGTCGCGCCGGCATGGCGGAACACGTTGGTGAGCGCCTCCTGAACGACGCGATAGATGGTGAGGTCGGCGGTCTCTCCAGTCGCCCCCAGGCTCGGTGAGATCGTGGTTTCGATTCTGACGTCGGGATACGATTCCCGCCACAGCCGCGACAGCGATTCAAGCGCCTGGCCGAGGCCGAGCTCGGCAAGGCCGACCGGCCGCAGCCGCTCCAGTACGCGGCGGGTGAATTGCTGGAGCGCGTTGATCTGCTCGAGCAAGGCGCTGCCATGTTTTCGCACGGCATCCGCGTTCGGGGCACGCCCGTCCGCAAGCTTTGCCAGCGCGCTCGCATGCGCGCGCAGCGAGAACAGATACGGCCCGAACTCGTCATGCAGCTCGCGCGCGATCTCCTTGCGCTCGATGTCCTGGGCCGACACCGTGCGCTCGGCGAGGCGCCGCTTGTCCTCCACCGCCTCACTGAGCGTCGCCGCCAGATGGTTGAGCTTGGTGCAGATCGCGGCCAACTCCGGCGCCCCGCCGGGTGTGACACGGGCGTCATAGTGGCCGCTCTCGATCTCGGTCATGGTCTGCGCCAAAGACTGGAGCGGCGTCAGTGCGCGGCCGACCACCGTCATCATCAAGAAAAACAGCGCGAGCGCAATCACCGAGCCGACCTCGAGCTGCGTCACGATGGCGTCCCAGATCTCGGCGATCTCGTCATCGGGATGCGAGGTGATGACGAGCGAGCCGGGCTTGCCATGGATCGAGACCGGCACGCTGACCGCGGTCTGCTCAGGGTGAACCAGGCTGACGAACCAGGCCGGCGGCCCGCGCGTGTCGTCATCGGTGTCAGGGCGCGGCGCCGTCAGCGGGTTCCCGCCGGAATCCCTAAGCGCGATGCTGACATGGCGCAGGCGGCTGAGATCGCGCGCAATCTGGTTCAGCCTCGCATCCGGATCGGGCGCCTCGTTCAGGTCCGCCACGATCATCTCGATGAACTCGCGGGCAAGGCGGATCACGCTCTGGTCCTCGGCCTGCACGCGAGGACCTGCCTCCGCGACCTGGCGGCCGATATTCACCGCGAGCCCCAGTGCCAGCAGAAGCGCCAGCAGTAGGTTGATGCGCGCGCGCAAGGATAGATTTTGCCACATTGGTGCCGCCTGCTACCTGCGAAGACTTGCCAGCACCTGTCCGATGACGTTGACAGAGGCGAAGCGCCCGATATCTAATCGAAAGCGTACAGCAATCCCGGCCGGGCGCGAAACAGGCCAAGACGCTGTCGCGAGGAACGCCTATGCGCATTTTGATCGTCGACGATCATCCCATCGTCGCCTCCGGCTGCCGTGCCGTGCTGGCCGACGAGGGCGAGATCGAGATTCTGGAGGCTGCCGACGCCGAGGACGGCGAGTGCGTCTTCATCGTGGAACGCCCCGACCTCTGCGTCATCGACATCAACCTGCCGACCGTCTCCGGCTTCGAGCTGGCGCGCCGCATCCTCGAGCGCGCGCCGGAAGCCCGCATCATTATGTTCAGCATGAACGACGACCCTGCGTTTGCCGCCCGCGCGATCGAATGCGGCGCCAAGGGCTATGTGTCCAAGACCGGCGACCCCGACGATCTCGTCGAGGCGATCCGCACCGTCGGAAGCGGCGGCACCTACTTGCCGAGCGCAATCGCGCGCAGTATCGCCTTTGCGGGACCTGCGCTGTCGCAAAGCCCGCTATCGAAGCTGAACGCGCGCGAGATGGAGATTTTGCGGCTGCTCAGCGCCGGCAAGAGCCTGTCCGAGATCGCCTGGCTGGTGCAATCGTCCTATAAGACGGTCGCCAACACCTCCTCGATCATGCGACAGAAGCTCGGCGTGAAGACCTCGGTCGAGCTGGTGCGATTGGCGATGGACAGCGGCGTTGCCTGACGATACGCATCGCCACAAATTCGGTCACACAAGCGTTGCATTCTTGATGTGGTGAGATGCCACGGAGCAAAACGGCATGACGATCCAGACTGTCTCGACCAATACATCCTATGGCGGCGTGCAGGGCGTGTATCGCAACGCCAGCCAGGCGACCGGAACCGACATGGTGTTCTCGGTCTATGTTCCCCCGCATGCCGACGGCGCAAAGCTTCCCGTGGTCTGGTATCTCTCCGGCCTCACCTGCACGCATGCCAACGTCACCGAGAAGGGCGAATTCCGCAAGGCCTGCGCCGAGCTCGGCCTGATCTTCGTCGCGCCCGACACCTCTCCGCGCGGCCCCGACGTGCCTGGCGATGCCAACAATGCCTATGATTTTGGCTTAGGGGCCGGCTTCTATGTCGATGCGACGCAAGAGCCATTTTCGCGCAACTATCGCATGTGGAGCTATGTCACCGACGAGCTGCCCAAGCTCGTGGCGGAAAACTTTCCGGTCGATGCCATGCGGCAATCGGTGATGGGCCATTCCATGGGCGGCCACGGCGCGCTGACGATCGCGCTGCGCAATCCGCATCGCTATCGCGCGGCAAGCGCGTTCGCACCGATCGTGGCGCCATCGCAAGTGCCCTGGGGCATCAAGGCGCTGACCGGCTATCTCGGGCCCAACAAGGATGCGTGGCGCAACCACGACACGGTCGCGCTGATCGAGGACGGCGCGAAATATTCCGGCTTCCTGGTCGATGTCGGCGAGGCCGATAATTTCCTGAAGGAGCAGCTCAAGCCCGAGCTGCTGGAGGCCGCCTGCACCAAGGCGAACATCCCGCTGACGCTGCGGCGGCAGCCGGGCTATGACCACAGCTATTATTTCATCTCGACCTTCATGGGCGATCATCTGCACTGGCATGCGGAGCGGTTGAAGGCCTAGTAAGGATTGCCCGCTGCTTTCTTCCTTCTCCCCTTGTGGGAGAAGGTGGCGCGAAGCGCC
>NZ_JADPJH010000028.1:305295-402132 GCF_023073315.1 Bradyrhizobium sp. 1
TCGCACGGCTGTTCGTGAGGATAGATACCCCTCACCCGGCTTCGCTTCGCGAATCCACCCTCTCCCGCAAGGGGCGAGGGTGCAGCGGCGCAAGGGGAGAGGGAAAAACTACTCCCGCTTACCGTAATTCGGCGCGAGCAACCGGTTGCGGATCAGGTAGCTCATCGTGCGCGACCACGACTCGTCCGTGTTGCCGCGCATGTCGGCGCTGGCTGCGGCGATCATGGTGCCGGTCTTCACGTCGCGCAGATAGATGTTCAGGTTGATGATCAGATTCGAGACCTTCTGCACCATGCCGGTGATCTCGAGCTCGGCACCCAACTCCCCGGCAAGCTTGAGGTCGCAGCCGCCGCAGGCCTGTAAGTTCGCGTGACTGGCGGCATTCCTGACCGGTGCGATGTCGAGCAGCTGGAACCGGCCTGACTCAGCCAGTTCCTTGCGCAGCTGCTCGCTGATGCGCAGGAGCCGCGCCTCTTCCGGCTTGGAGCCATAGAACTCACCGGGCAGGCTGGTGTCGATCAGCTCTAAATCGAACACCACGAGCTTCGGCGGATCGGCGAGCGCGGCTGAGCCCGTCACCAGCAAAGCCGCGAAACAAATCAGCGCTCGCATGATCGTGATTCCAATCCTCGTGCGGACGAAATGCGGGGTTGCATGCCCTGACAAATCGGTCATGCTTCAGCAGAAACAATTCTCCACCGGCGGTCAAGCCGAGGAGCTTACGGAGGAAACATGATCCGATGGTTGGCCGGCCTGATCGGCTGGAGTCTGCTCGCGACGCAAGTGCTCGCGGCCGACCCCGTCATGATCGGCGTCGGTTATCTCGGCCTCGCCGGCACCCGATCGACGCTGTCGCTGGTCGAGCAGCCCGCGGAGAATGACGGCCTCGCCGGCGCGCGCCTTGCCATCGAGGACAACAACACCACCGGAAAATTCCTCAACCAGCGCTTTACGCTGGAGGAGCGCCGCATTCGGGAAGGCGAGGACGTGGTTCAGGCCGCAACCGAGCTTGCCGAAAAAAACGGCTTCATCATCGCCGACCTGCCGGCCGATGCGCTGCTGAAGGTCTCGGACGCCCTGCGCGACCGCGGCACGCTGCTGTTCAATGCAGGCGCGATCGACGAGCGGCTGCGCGAAGCCGATTGCCGCGCCAATGTCATCCACACCGCACCGACGCGCGCGATGCTGGCGGATGCGCTCGGCCAGTACCTGGTGTGGAAGCAGTGGAAGCGCTGGCTACTCGTGGTCGGCTCGCATGACGAGGACAAGCTGTTTGCGGACGCGCTCCGGCGCACTGCCACACGGTTCGGCGCCAAGATCGTGCAGGAAAAGATTTTTGAGGACAAAGGCGGCGCGCGGCGCACCGACAGCGGCGTGACGCTGATCCAGCGCCAGATGCCGGTGTTCACGCAAGGCGCACCGGCTTACGACGTGCTGGTCGCCGCCGACGAGAGCGAGGTGTTCGGCGCCTACCTGCCCTATCGCACCTGGGATCCCCGCCCCGTCGCGGGCTCGGCCGGCCTCGTGCCGCGCAGCTGGGATGCTTCGCAGGACCAGTGGGGCGCGATCCAGATGCAGAACCGCTTCGTCAAGCTGAATTCGCGGCGGATGACGCCGCTCGACATGCAAGTCTGGACCGCGGTGCGCATGATCGGCGAGGCCACTTCGCGCACAAATTCCGGCGACGCAAAGAAGGTGACGGATTTCATCAAGGGCCCGGATTTCTCCGTCGCCGCCTTCAAGGGCACAAAGCTGACGCTGCGCGACTGGAATCTCCAATTGCGCCAGCCGATCCTGCTGGTCGACGGCCGCATGGTGGTGTCGGTGTCGCCGCAGGAAGGTTTTCTGCACCAGGTCTCCGAGCTCGACACGCTCGGCTACGATCGCCCGGAGAGCAAATGCAAGCTGAAATGAGGGACATTAAAGTGAGGACTTGGATGTCGCGCATGTGGCGTGTTGGGCTTCTCTCCGGATTGGCGCTGACGGCAGCGCCCGCGCACGCGTTCGTCGCCTATGTCTCGAATGAGAAGAGCAACACGGTCTCGGTGATCGACACCGAGAGCTGGACGGTGACCAAGACCATCAAGGTCGGCCAGCGCCCGCGCGGCATCGATTTCACGCGCGACGGCAAGTTCGTCATGGTCGCGGTCGGCGACGACGACACCATCCAAATGATCGACGCCAAGACGCAAGCCGTGGTGGACAGCCTGCCCTCCGGCCCCGACCCCGAACTGTTCGCGCAGGATGCCGCCGGAAAAATCCTCTACGTCGCCAACGAGAACGACAACACGGTAACCGTGATCGATCTCGAGAAACGCGCCCGCCTCGGCGACATCCAGGTCGGCGTCGAGCCGGAGGGCATGACCATCAGCCCGGACGGCAAGATTCTGATCAACACGTCCGAGACGACCAACATGGCGCATTTCATCGACACCCATTCGCGTCAGATCGTCGCCAATGTGCTGGTCGACGCGCGGCCGCGCTTTGCCGAGTTCAAGCACGACAGTTCGGAGCTGTGGGTCTCCTCGGAGATCGGCGGCACCGTCTCGGTGATCGATCCCGGAAAGCACGAGGTGATCGGCAAGGTCAATTTCGAGATTCCGGGCCTGCGGAAGGAGGCGATCCAGCCGGTCGGCATCGGCATGACCAAAGACGACAAGACCGCCTTCGTCGCGCTCGGCCCCGCGAACCGTATCGCCGTGGTCGATGTCGCCACGCGCAAGGTGACGAAGTACCTGCTGGTCGGACAACGCGTCTGGCACATGGCGTTCACGCCCGATGAAAAGTATCTGCTCACGACCAACGGCGTCTCCAACGACGTCTCCGTCATCGACGTCGCCGCGCAAAAGGTGATCAAGACCATTCAGGTGGGCGAACTGCCCTGGGGTATCACGATCGCGCCATGACCAGCCCTGCCCCCATCGCCGAACCACAGGAGATGCCGAGCCCTGATCCGGCCACGGTGCCGGCGCTGTCGATCGACGGCGTCAGCCACTCCTACGGCCCGCGTCGGGCGCTGATCGACGTCTCCTTCAACGTGCAGCCTGCTAGCTTCACCGCGCTGCTCGGGCTCAACGGCGCGGGCAAGAGCACGCTGTTCTCGCTGATCACGCGGCTGTTCGGCATCCAGACCGGCCATGTCGGCATCTTCGGCAACGATATCGGCCAAAACCCCGGCGAGGCGCTGCGGCTGCTCGGCGTCGTGTTTCAGCCACGCACGCTCGATCTCGATCTGTCGCTGAAGCAGAACCTGCTCTATCACGCCGCCCTTCACGGCATCAGCCGCCGCGACGCCCGCGCACGAGCCGCCGAGCTGCTCGACCGGATCGGGCTTGCGGATCGCGCCGGCAGCAAGGTGCGTGATCTCTCCGGCGGCCAGATGCGGCGGCTGGAGATCGCGCGGGCGCTATTGCACCGGCCGCGCCTGTTGCTGCTGGACGAGCCGACCGTCGGCTTGGATGTCAAGGCGCGCGCCGACATCATCAGCCATGTCCGCCAGCTCGTCACCGAGCAAGGCATCGGCGTGCTCTGGGCCACGCATCTGTTCGACGAGATCATGGCCGGTGACGACCTCGTGGTGCTGCACCAGGGCAAGGTGCTGGCGCAGGGGCCGATGAGCCGCGTCATCGCGGAGGCCGGCGCGCAGGACGTCAACACCGCCTTCATGCGCCTGACCGGTGCGCAAACCATGCCGGGAGGCGGCGCATGAGCAGCATCACGACGCGCGACGCGCCACCCGGCTTCTCGGCCAGTGAGTACATGACCTGCCTCACCGGCATCGTCTGGCGCGAGGGGCTGCGCTTCCTGCATCAGCGCGAGCGCTTCGTCTCGGCGCTGGTGCGGCCGCTGGTGTGGCTGTTCATTTTCGCCGCCGGCTTCCGCCAGGTGCTCGGCATCTCCATCATCCCTCCCTACGAAACCTATATCCTCTACGAGGTCTTCATCGCGCCCGGGCTGATGGCGATGATCCAGCTCTTCAACGGCATGCAGTCCTCGCTCTCGATGGTCTATGACCGCGAGATGGGCAACATGCGTACGCTGCTGGTAAGCCCGCTGCCGCGCGGCTTCCTGCTGTTCTGCAAGCTGCTCGCGGGCACCGCGGTGTCGCTGCTCCAGGTCTATGCGTTCCTCTTGATCGCCTGGTTTTGGGACATTACCCCGCCGCCGATAGGCTATCTCACGGTGCTGCCGGCGCTGATCCTGTCGGGACTGATGCTGGGCTCGCTCGGCATGCTGATCTCCTCCGGCATCAAGCAGCTTGAAAGCTTTGCCGGCGTGATGAATTTTGTCATCTTCCCGATGTTCTTCGCATCATCGGCGCTCTACCCGCTCTGGCGGGTGCAGGAGGGCAGCCCCTATCTCTATTATGTATGCCAGGCCAATCCGTTCACCCACGCGGTCGAACTGATACGGTTTGCGCTGTATGGGCAGATCAACTGGATCTCGCTGGCGGTCGTGGCCGGCTGCACAATCGTCTTCATGATCGGCGCGATCTATGCCTATGATCCCTCGCGCGGGCTGGCGCGACGGGGCCCTGCGGGAGGCGAAGGATGATCGTTCGGGTTCTGGCCATCGCTGGTGTGGCACTCGCAGTCGCGAGCACGGCCGCGCGTGCGGCCGATCCGCGTTATCCTAACTGGCCCTGCGCGCAGGCCAAGGTGCCGGAGATTTCGCTCGCCGCCGTCTGGGCCGGCCCGGAACTCGGCGACGCCGAGACCAAGTGGAAGGACGATGCCAAGATCAGTGCGCTGGTCTCGAAGCTGTCCGCGCGCAAGACGCCGATGGACGAGGCCGAGAAGTCCGTGAAGGAGTTTCTGGCCGGCTCCGCCACTGACAAGACCGCCAACGCAAAACTCCTGTTCGCCGGCCTGTTCGACACGCTCAATGCGCAGCGCTCCCAGGTCATGAACGGTCTCGAACGGGTCAGCCGCAAGCAGCGCGAGGCCGCCGACAAGATCCGCGAGGAAACGATCCAGCTCCAGGCGCTCCAGGGCGCGACGCCGCATGACGACACCAAGCTCGAGGCGCTCAGCAACGAGCTGATCTGGAAGACCCGCATCTTCGAGGACCGTAACAAGGTGGTGCGGTTCGTCTGCGAGGTTCCGACCGCGATCGACCAGCGCCTGTTCGCGCTCGGGCGCGTGATCCAGCAGGAAATGGAATAGCGTCAGCCTTGCTGACGGCTTTCCAAAAGTTCCGGCGATATCAACGCGATCGTTAACCTTTGCCACGCTATCTGCCGGAACCAAATCGATCTAGGATGGCTTGTCGATGCTAGACACCTGGAGGCCTCGATGGGAACAGCAAGATTCATCTACACAGGCGCCGCGGCCCTCAGCATCCTCGCAACCAGCGCTTTTGCTGACGACATGACCGGAATGGTCACGCGGATCGATCGGCTCAACAGCACGATCTCGATCCAGCAGACGCAGAAAGGCACGGTCGGCGGCGGCGCAGGCGGCGCCGGCGCGCTCCAGCAGTACAAGGCCAAGGACGCCGCGATGCTCGACGCCGTGCATGCGGGTGACCGGGTGACGTACTCGGCGACCAGCGCGGATGGCACGGGCACGCTGACGAAGTTGCAGAAGCAGTAGGTGTAGTCTTCGGGTGAGGGAGCCTCCGCGAATCCGTCTGTCACCATGAATGCGGAAGCAGCCCCTCACCCCAACCCTCTCCCCGTAAGAACGGGGCGAGGGAGTAGACCGCCTACTGCTCCGGCCGCGGCTGCGGCTGGGCCTTTTCGGTCGGAAGCTTTGCGCGCTCCCAGCCGTCGGTGCCGTCAGGGTACCAGGCGACGTTGGAATAGCCGTAGGCCAGCGCGCGCTTGGCGGCGTTCCACGACATCCAGCAATCCGCCAGGCAATAGATCACCAGCAGCGCGGCCTTGTCGCCGCGGGATGCCTGCACGAGGCCGCGCTGGAAATAATCATCCATGGCCGGCGGCAACGTGCCGTAGCCGGTATCCGGCAGCCAAAGGCTGCCTGGAATGTTTTTCCGCGGCATGTCGCGCCACACCGTGCCCTCAGGCAAGTTCTTCGGCTTCGGCGCGCGCGGCAGCACGTCGACGAACGCGCCGTTCTTCGCGCGCCAGATCGCCTCGGCTTCCCCAGTCGTGAGCACGCGCGCGCGCGCCAGCGTCGCCGGCACCGGCGCACGGTAATTTTCGGTACGATAGACCTCGGGCTCGAACGGCTCCAGCTGCTGCGCCAACGCCGGCGCCGCCAGCGTGGCGGCGACAAGCGCAGCGGCCATGCGCCGCTTCACGGTGCCTTCTTGGCCGTCTCCGCACCGAGCGGCCGGTCGTTCTCGTCGAGCAGGGGAACGCCGAAGTCGAGCAGGATCTTGTTGATCTCGCCCTGGTTCTCCTGAATGAGCTTGTTGAGCTGCCGCTTCCAGTTCTGGTCGGCGGGCCTGACGCCCATACCGATGCGATAGACCAGTTTTGGTCCGGTGGGTTCCTTCACCAGCGGCGTGACATGCATCGAACCGGCCTTCTTGGCATAGAAGCCCGCCATCGGCCCCCACAGCACGCCGGCGTCGATCTTGCCGTTGGCGAGATCGTCGATCATCGCCTGCGCCGAATTGTCGTAGCGGGTGTCGATCATCAGCGGGTAAGGCTTTGCGTTCCCCATTAGGCCCGCGAGCGCCATGTTGGTGGCCGGCGGCGTGCCGGCGACGATGCCGACATGCTTGCCCTTGAGCCTTTCGTCTTCGAGCGTGTCGACGTCTTCGAGCCCGCCGCCCGCTTTCGAGACCAGCGCGTAGGACGTGCGGTAATAGGGATTGGTGCCCTGCACGAGATCGTCGCCCTGCGGAAAGCCCATGATGACGTCGCAACGATGCGCACCCAAGGTCATCCGCACGAAACCGGTCGCCTGCGGAAAGAACGTGTAGTCGAGCTTCTTCTGGAGCTTGTCCGCGAACAACTCGGCGAGCTTGTTCTCGATCCCCTCCCCCTTCTCGTTGGAGAACGGCAGATTGCGCGGATCGGCGCAGACGCGCAGCACCTTTGGATCGACCAGCTCGAACGAGAGATCGCCGGTCTCGTTGGTCTGCGCGATGGCGGCATCGCCGAACGCGCAGGACGCAACCAGAACCCAAAGTGAAAACAACCAGCGACGATGTCGCCCGGCCTCCGTCATCGCGCTTCCTCCTCGTTTCATCCGAATGCTATCCATGCAACGCATGGACGCACCATGTTTCGCCAACTTTGCGCTGGCTTTTGTTTGCTGCAGTGCAATGAGGCCAATCCTTTGAACTGAGGCGGAAAAGTGTCTCGCATCGCTCTCGTGATCGCAGCCTTGTCCCTGCTGGGACTGTCAACGCTAGCACGCGCCGGGCAGGCCGAATTGCCTGTGAGCGAAGTCGCGCCGGGAATCTTCGTGCACTCGGGGACCATCGCGCTGATGACGCGCGAGAACGAGGGCGGCATCGCCAATGTCGGCTTCATCGTCGGCGAGGATGCGGTCGCCGTGATCGACACCGGCGGCAGTCTTCGCGAAGGCGAGGCGCTGCTGAAGGCCGTGCGGGCGCGGACCAGCAAGCCGGTCCGCTACGTCATCAACACCCACGGCCATCCCGACCATGTCTTCGGCAATGCTGCTTTTGTCGCGGAAGGGACCAGCTTTGTCGGACACAGCAAGCTCGCGCAGGCCCTGGCGGCGCGCGGGCCGTATTATCTGGACAATTTTAGACGCATCATGGGCGATGAATTGATCTCGCCCGTGAAGATCGTGCCGCCGACCGTGCTCGTTCCGGACACCATGACGCTCGATCTCGGATCGCGCCGGCTCACCCTGCGAGCCTGGCCAGCCGGGCACAGCGACAATGATCTGACTGTGTACGACGAAACCACCAAGACGCTGTTCGCGGGCGACCTCGTCTTCCTCCGCCATATTCCTGTGATGGACGGAAGCATCCGCGGCTGGCTCGGCACGCTCGGGGAACTGGAAAAGATTCCAGCGGTCCGCGTCGTCCCCGGTCACGGGCCTGTGAGCGAATGGCCTGCCGCGCTGGCGGACGAACGGCGTTATCTCACGACGCTGCTGGCGGACGTCCGGGCGTCGAACAAGAAGGGCGAATCGATCCGGATTGCGGCGGACAAGGCGGGCGCCTCGGAACGGCAGCACTGGGAGCTGTTCGACGACTACAACGCCCGCAACGCAACCGCAGCATTTTCGGAAATTGAATGGGAGTAGCAGACGCGCTACGCTAGGTGACGGGAGATCAGCTTCGCTGACTCCGGAGACCACGACCATGATGGGATGTACACGCCGCCTGCCCCTGATCGCCGCACTGCTCGGCATCGCCTTCGCTGTGCCAGCGGGCGCCGAGGAGGCCTACGACCCCTGGCCTGGCCTGGTACAGGACATCTTCAATAACCGTCAGATCAACGACGGCGGCAACGTCATCGCCATCGAGATGCCCTATCGCGCCGAGGACGCGGCCATCGTGCCGGTCACCCTGCGCAGCAAGCTGTCGCCGGGCGACGCCCGCCGCATCCGTTCGATCACGCTGGTCATCGACCGCAACCCCGCGCCGATGGCGGCGAAGTTCGAGCTTGGCGCGGATGCCAATGTCACCGAGATCTCCACGCGCGTGCGCATCAACAACTATACCGACGTCCATGCGGTCGCCGAGCTCAGCGACGGCCAGCTCTACGTCTCGAAAGTCTATGTGAAGGCCTCAGGCGGCTGCTCCGCACCGGCTGGCAAGAATGCCGAGGAAGCCAGCAACCGTCTCGGCCAGATGCGCTACCGGCAGTTCGCGCGCGAGCAGGCGCCCGCGAGCCGCATCCGCGAGGCGCAGATCATGATCGGCCATCCCAACAATTCCGGCCTGCAGATGGACCAGGTCACGCAACTCTATATTCCCGCCTTCTTCGTCAACCAGCTCAAGCTGACGCAGGACGACAGCCCGGTGCTGTCGATGGAAGGCGGCATCTCGATCTCGGAAGATCCCAATCTGCGCTTCACCTACGTCTCCAACGGCGCCAAGCGTTTTCGTGCGGAAGCCAAGGACACCGACGGACATGTGTTCCGCAATGAGTGGGACGTGGAGAAGCCGGGGACGTGAGGCGCGACGCCTTCTCTCTCCTTTCTAAGTCAAACGCGGTGCGGATGGCTGTGCCCTCGCCCCTTGTGGGAGAGGGCAGCACCGCTGACAGACAAAAATTCGCTTGGGTGAGGGGTTTGTCTCCGCGAGCTACTCTCTTGCGATAGTATTCGCGGAGACATACCCCTCATCCGGCGCTTCGCGCCACCTTCTCCCACAAGGGGAGGAGGAAGAACGCGTCAAAAGCACCTCACCTCGGCCTCGGCCTGCGCGCGACGCAGATCATTCACCGCCGAGTTCGCCTGCTCCGATGTGCGGAACTGAACCCCGAGATTGCCGCGCACCTGGGACATGCTGAGCGCCGTTTCCGCGGTGACGTAGCGGTCGTAGGACACGATCGAGGCCACCACGTCGATCGAGCACGAGCATTGCTCGATCGACTGCCGGCTTTCGCCATTGGCCTTCATGCAGCCATAGACGTATTCGGCGCGTGCTGCGGTCGGATAATCATTGGCCTCCTCGGCGCGCGCGGCGTACACGGTCGCCACCAGCACTGCCAATGCGGCGACAATCGGTCGTAGCTGTCCCGCCATATTCATGAGCGTCCTCCCGCTGGTTGCGACGAAAGCTATGCTATGCGTAATGTCCTGAAAAGCACTCTATCAGCGGAAACGGCTCACAAGGCGATGAGATTTCCTGGACGAACTTTTGCGCTCACCACGATTTTGGCGCTGACGCTGGCCGCACCCGGCCGCGCCGCGGATACTATCCGCCTTGCAGTGCAGAAGACCGGAACATTCTCCTGGGAGCTGGCGACGATCCGCAGCGCCGGTCTCGACAAGGAGGCCGATTTGTCGCTGGAGGTCACCGAGCTCGCGAGCCCCGAGGCCGGCAAGATCGCGCTGCGCGCCGGCAATGCCGACATCATGCTGTCGGACTGGCTGTGGGTGTCGCGCGAGCGCGCACTCGGCGCCAAGCTGACCTTCTACCCCTATTCCAGCGCGCTCGGCGCGGTGATGGTGCCCGCGGCCTCGCCGATCAAGACGCTCGCCGATCTGAAGGGCCGCAAGCTCGCCGTCGGCGGTGGTCCCATCGACAAGAGCTGGCTGCTGCTTCAGGCCCGGATGAAGCAGGACGGCATCGACCTGAAGTCGGAGGCGACCATCGTCTATGGCGCCCCGCCCCTCATCGCTGCCAAGTCGCTTGACGGCGAGATGGATGCGAGCCTCAATTTCTGGAATTTCTGCGCCCAGCTCGAGGCCAAGGGTTTTCGCCGCCTCGCCGGCATCGAGGATATCTTGCCGAAGCTCGGCGCCAAGGGCGCGGTCTCCGCCGTCGGCTACGTCTTCGACGAGAGCTGGGCGGCGGACCATAAAGACGCCGTGGCGGGCTTCATCGCGATGACCCGCAAGGCCAAGCAGTTGCTGGTGACGTCCGATGCGGCCTGGGACAAGATCGCCCCGCTCACCGGCGCGACCGATCCAGCCATGCTCAAGACCTATCGCGAGCGCTACCGCGACGGCATTCCGCGCCGGAGCATCGTCGACGAGGAGGCCGATGCGCGCGTGCTCTATCGCGTGCTCGCCGAGATCGGCGGCCGCGACCTGGTCGGGCCGGCGACCGAGCTCGACCCCGGCACCTTCTATCACGCAGTCCCCGGAGACTGAGGTGCTGCGTCTGCTCTCTTTTGTCCTGTTTCTCGCGGTCTGGTGGATTGCGGCACTGTTCGTCGGCGGCCCAAAGCTGCCCTCCCCGCCTGCCGTGCTCAACGTCATCGTCGCCGATGCATCGAGCGGCACACTGTTCCTGCATCTCGGCGCCACGCTCGCCCGCGTCGCGCTCTCCTTCGTGCTGGCGATGTCGCTCGGCAGTGCCATTGGCTATCTGATGGGACGGGTGAGGCTCGCCGACCGGCTCGGCGATCCCTGGCTGATCCTGCTGCTCAACCTGCCGGCGCTGGTCGTGATCGTGCTGGCCTATATCTGGGCCGGCCTCACTGAAGCGGCCGCGATCGCCGCAATCGCCATCAACAAGCTGCCGACCGCGATCGTCACCTTGCGCGAGGGCACGCGCGCGCTCGACCGTTCGCTGGACGAGATGGCGACCGTGTTCGCGATGCCGCGCTGGCGTGCGTTCCGACATGTCGTGCTGCCGCAGCTGGCGCCCTATATCGCAGCTTCGGCCCGCTCCGGACTTTCGCTGGTGTGGAAGATCGTGCTGGTCGCTGAACTCCTGGGACGACCGAACGGCGTCGGCTTCGAGATCGGTGTCGCCTTCCAGCTGTTCGACACGCCGCGGCTGCTGGCCTATTCGCTGACCTTCGCCGCCGTCGTGCTCGTGATCGAAACCTTGCTGGTGCAGCCGTTCGAAGCCCGCGCAACCCGGTGGCGCCCCCGTGCGGCTTGAGGTCGAGATCACAGGCAAGACGTTCAGGCGTACCGCGGGCGAAACCCACGAGGTGCTGGCGCCGCTCAAATTTGCGCTTCAATCCGGCGAGGTCGGCGTGCTGATCGGCCCGTCCGGCTGCGGCAAGAGCACGATGCTGCGCATCATCCTCGGATTGGACCACGACTTTGCAGGCCGCATCCTCCGCCCGCCGGAAGCGAGGGTCGGCATGGTGTTCCAGGAGCCGCGGCTGCTGCCGTGGCGTTCGGTCGAACAGAATGTGCGGCTGGCTGCGCCTGGCGTCTCCGACGCAAAACTGTCAGAGCTGTTCAGGATCTTGGAACTTGACGCGCATCGCAGCCATTTTCCCGGCGAATTGTCGCTGGGCCTCGCCAGGCGCGTCGCGCTCGCCCGCGCCTTCGCGGTCGAGCCCGATCTGCTCGTGCTCGACGAACCCCTCGCCTCGCTCGACGACGCACTCGCCGGCCGTCTGCGCGACGAGATTGCAACGCTGGTCGCAAGCAGCTCCGTGATGACGCTGCTCGTCACCCATAGTATCGACGATGCGATCCGCCTCGGCGACCGCTTGTTTTTTCTGTCGGCGCGCCCGGCGCGCATCGTGCAGGAGGTGCCGATTGCCGTTCCGCGCGCCGAGCGCACCGAGACGGAGCTTGGCAGGATCAAGGCGGAGCTCGCGGCGGTGCAGCTTGAATCGAAATGAGAACTCGTGGTCAACTCGACCCGACGAGAGTGTCTAGGGAGGTTCACCATGCGGCGTACGCTGATTGCGGTCGGCATCCTGTTGGTTGCGATGCCGGGCGCAGCGCTCGCGCAGGCCAAGGGCAAAGGCATAAGGCTCTGGAATCTGACGACGGAGACGATCTCCGGCTTCCAGCTCTCGCCGGCCGGCAAGACCGACTGGGGCCCGAACCAGTGCCTGAACGACAAGGACAAGGAAGTCGACCACGACGAGCGGCTGCGCATCACCGGCGTCGAGCCAGGCCGCTACGACGCCAAGGTCAGCTATCCCAATGCGCGGCAGTGCGTGGTCCGCGACATCGAGATCAAGGCGGACGCCGTGTTCTCGATCGCCGACAAGGATCTGAAGGACTGCACGAAGTAGCGCGCGCCGCTTATGCCTTGTCGTTCGGGTGCGGATATTCGCAGCGCCAGCGCACCGCCTGCCACTTCGGATGGTCACCGATCCATTGCGCGATATAGGGCGGCGCCGCCATCGCGCACTGCGTCGGCGACCCCGCATAGTTGAAAACGATATGCTGCTCCTCGCAGTTCGCAGGCGAGAGCAACGCACACACAGTCACCACAAGGTCGATCGGGTTCATGCCGGGATCCTCTCGCATGGGGCGATGGAGATTAGCACAAAAGGATACGTTTGACGGAGCAGGAAGTTTCAAACGGACCGGCAATGGGGGGGGAACCGCTAGAAGTTGACCCCGAATACCAGCCTCGCCTGGTGCCGCTCGAAATTGACGAGGTCGAGATTGGCGGCCGATCCGGCCGGACGGCCCCAGGCCTGCATGCTCCAGCTCAGCGTCAGCCGCGATTTCTCGGAGAGCTGGAAATAGGCGGTGGGACCAACGAACAGCGCCTGGCCCGAAAATTCGCCGAGGCCGATGCCCTCGTACTGCCGGAAGTAGCGCATCTCACCGCCAAGCAGCACATCGGGGCGCACGCGCAGGAGGCCGGCAAAGGCCGCGCCAATGGTCGAACTCTTCTCGGATAGCCCCGCCACCTCGAAGCGGGCCCATTCCGGCTGATAGATCAAATTGAGCGCGCCGATGACGAAATTGGGAACGAGCTCGCGGTCGAAGGCGAGCGCGAAGTCGGTGCCATACATCCGTCCCTTCGCGCCGCTGGTCTCGTCGATGCGGTTGCCATGGAGCTCGGCGGCGACGGTCAACCCGAACGGCGCGCGCTCGCGATCAAGCAAGCGATAACGCAGATCAAGCGAGGCGCCCTGGAAATTGAACTGGCGGCGGTCGTCGATATCAGGGACGCCGGTGATGTCGTGCAAGGTCGCGTTGCCGCCGAGTTCGATGCGGAAGTTCGGCAGCGGTACCACCTCGATCTCGACCTCCTGCGAGAGCGCGCGATAGGTCCCATTGCCCTTGCCGAAGCGCCCCGTCGTCTGGCTCTGGAGTTCGCGCTCGCCGGGATTGCCGACGTCGGTGCCGATCATGAAGCCGAAAATGTGCTCGGTATCAAAGCCCTCTTCGGCGCTGACGCAGGCCGGCGCAACCGCGACTGCGCAGGCAGCTATGATCCGGAATGTTTGGGCTCTCGCGCGCATCCCTGACACTACCACGGCTTCGACGGCGTTTGCCATCGAAGCCGCGGCAGGTCGTCAGGTGGTCTTACTTGCGCGAAGCGCAGGCGTACATGTTGATTTCCATGCCGACCGGCACTTCCACGATCTTCGGAGCTTTCCAAGCCATTCGGGGGTCTCCCAAGGGATGAGCGCGACATCGCGCGGGGCAAAACCTAGGGCTGCGTCAGGCACAGCGCAAGCATGGAATCGTACGGCTGATACAGCGATGCAGTGCTTTACGCGCGCGCATTTCCCTCTCGGGCAAAGCGCCTTCGCTCTCAGTCAAACTGCGAGAGTCTCATCGCAACAAGCGCAGCAGCGCGCGTCCGGCACGCGAGTTCAGCTCCTTGGCGTCGAGCGTTCCGTCCTTGTCGGGATTCGCAGCATTGAAGCGCTGCTCGACCACGGACAGATATTCATCGAGCGTGAGGGTCCCATCATGATCGGGATCGGCGGCGGCGAGTTCTTTCGCCGTTAACCGTCCGCGCAATTCGCGCGCGTCCAGCGTGCCGTCGTGATCGGGATCGAGCTTGGCGAACAATGCGGCGGCGGCCTTCTTCACTTCGGCAAGGTCGAGCGTGCCGTCGTTGTCGGTATCGAACATTTTCACGGCGCTGCCGGATGCAGCCCACGCCGGGCCGGACAGCATTGCAACCGTGAGCGCAAGCGCAACAGAGCGACGCGATATCATTGAGACCTCCCTGACCAAGCGCCCCGATTCGATCGGAATCGAGACAACATAAGTCCGCAAGCGAGCCCACGGTTCAAGCCCCGACTTGCAAACGCGCCGACCGGACAAGCGTGGAACCCGGCTGCGCTAATCTTCGCACGGTGGAAATTGATGCAGCGCATTCGCGCAAGACGCGCAAAATTCATCGAGGATGACCGCGGCAAGCCCGGCATCTGGCGTCCAACATATCGGCAAGCCGCATTCGACTTTCGTGTTGACGGGTTTTGCATTCGGGCGGAGTGTTGCAATCGCAGCGTCAAAAGACGCGCATATTGGGAGGAACGGATGAAACGCCTTGCGATGGCCGCGAGCCTCGTCATGCTTGCATCGAGCTATGCAAACGCCCAAACCACCGAGCAGCTGGTCAAGGGCGCGACCGACACGTCGAACGTTCTCAACTATGGGATGGGCTACAATCTCCAGCGCTTCTCGACGCTGAACCAGATCAACAAGGACACCGTCAAGAACCTCGTCCCGGTCTGGAACTATTCGTTCAACGACGATCGCAGCGAGGAATCGCAGCCGCTGGTCTACCAGGGCGTCATCTACGTCACCTCCCACAACGCCACGATGGCGGTCGATGCCAAGACCGGCAAGCAGATCTGGAAATCCAAGGTCGAATATCCCGCCGAGACGCCGCGCATCGTCTGCTGCGGCATCATCAATCGCGGCGCCGCGCTCTACGACGGCAAGGTGATCCGCACCACACTCGACGCCAACGTCATCGCGCTCGATGCCAAGGACGGCAAGGAGCTGTGGCGCCAGAAGGTGGCCGACATCAAGGAAGGCTATTCGATGACCGTGGCGCCACTGGTCGCCGATGGTGTCGTCATCACCGGCATCTCCGGCGCCGAGTTCGGCACCCGCGGCTTCATCGACGGCTGGGATCCGGCGACGGGCAAGCATCTGTGGCGCACCCATTCGATCCCCTCGCCGGACGAGCCCGGCGGCGACACCTGGAAGGGCGACACCTGGAAGCTCGGCGGCGGCTCGACCTGGATCACGGGGTCCTATGATCCCGAGCTGAACACCGTCTATTGGGGCATCGGCAATCCCGGCCCGTTCAACTCCGCGGTGCGGCCCGGCGACAATCTCTACACCTGCTCCGTGCTGGCGATGGATCCCAAGACCGGCAAGATCAAGTGGCATTACCAGTTCTCGCCGAACAATCCGTTCGACTATGATTCGGTGGCCGAGATGGTCCTCGCCGACATGAACGTCGAGGGCAAGCCGACCAAGGTGCTGATGGATGCCAACCGCAACGGCTTCTTCTACGTGCTCGACCGCACCACCGGAAAGCTGCTCGCGGCCAATCCTTACGTGAAGGTGAATTGGGCGACCGGCATCGACATGAAGACGGGGCGGCCGATCGAGACCGACGTCGCGACCGGCGCGCGCGAGGGCAAGAAGGTCACGGTCTATCCGTCGATCCTCGGCGGCAAGAACTGGGAGCCGATGTCGTTCAATCCGCAGACCGGCCTCGCCTACGCCAACACGCTCGCCTTCGGCGGCAAGTACAAGTCGGAGCCCGTCACCTTCAAGCAGGGTGAATGGTATCTCGGCATGGACCTGACCGATCCCTGGGAGTTCGGTGACGGCGCACGCGGCCATCTGAAGGCGATCGATCCGATGACCGGCAAAGCGAAGTGGGAGGCGCCGGCCGACATTCCGCGCTTCTCGGGCGTGCTCTCGACCGCGGGCGGCGTCGTGTTCACGGGCGCGCTGACCGGCGAGTTCGAGGCGTTCGATGCCGACACCGGCAAGAAGCTTTGGCAGTTCCAGACCGGCTCCGGCATCGAGGGACAGCCGGTGACCTGGCAGCAGGACGGCGTGCAATACATCGCCGTGACGAGCGGCTATGGCGGCGTCTACTCGCTGTTCTCCGGCGACGAGCGGCTTGCAAAAGTGCCGCCCGGCGGCTCGCTGTGGGTCTTTGCGGTGAAGCAATAGCCACGGCACGATGCTGAGAGAGATATCTCACAGGACGGTGGCGATCCTCGCCACCGTCGCGGTATTGACGGTCGCGCTTGCGGCGACCGTTGGTGCCGCGGACGACGCAAATGGCAATCCCGCGCAAATGCAGATCGACCATGGCAAGTCGACCTATGCCTCGAAATGCTCGCACTGCCACGGCCCCAACCTGATGAACTCCGGCACCATCACGCCGGATTTGCGCGCCTTCCCCGACGACAGAGCGCGCTTCGTCACCACCGTGAAGAACGGCAAGAACAACAAGATGCCGCCTTGGGGCGATATCCTCAACGACGACGAGATCGGCAACCTCTGGGCTTTCATCTCGAGCCGGAGGAAGCCATGAGGCACCGGCTGACCTCGTGGTTCGTTGCCGCGGTCCTCGCGATGGCGGCCACGGCCGCACGCGCGGCTGATGATCCGCTAAAGATCTGTCTCGACGAGGACCGGCCACCGCTCTCGGTGCACCACAAGGGCACTACTGACTCCGGCTTCGACGTGCTGCTGGCGCAGGCGATCGCTGAGCGGATGGGACGGCCGCTGAAGATCCAGTGGTTCGAGAGCAAGCTGGACGAGGATTCCAGCCCGCAGCTCGAAGCCAATGCTCTTCTCTCGGACGGACGCTGCGCGCTCGTCGGCGGCTACGCGCTGACGACGGACTCTCTCGTCAAGCCGGGCATGAAGACGGCACGCCTGCCGGACTTTGCCGGCGCCACGCGCGACGACCGGCGCCGCCGCGTCGCGCTCGGCGTGCTCGCGCCGAGCCAGCCTTACGTCTACTCTCCGATGACGGTCGTGCTGGGGCCGAAGGCGCGGGGCCGAAAGATCAACGATATCGGCGATCTCGCAGGCCTTCGCCTTGCGATCGAGAGCGGATCGCTGGGCGATGCCATCCTGATGACCTTCGACAAGGGCCGCCTGATCGACAGCATCACGCACCTGGTCCCCGGCCGTGACGATCTCCTCGGCGCGCTCCAGCGTGGCGACTATGACGCGACGCTGATCGACCTCGCCCGCTTCGACGCCCATCGCGCGGCCCATCCCGATACGGCGATCACTGCGTCCGGCTATTATTATCCGATCGGCGCCAATCGCGGCTATGTCGGGCTCACCGGCGACGGCACGCTGATCGACGCGGTCAACAAGGCGCTGACGGCACTTGCCGCGGAAGGCAAGATCGCGGAGTTCGGCAAGCAGGCCGGCCTGACATATCTGCCGCCGCGTGAGCCCGCGATCCTCGGCGATGTCTGGATGAAGATCATTCAGCGGTAAGGCTCGTCATTCCGGGGCGCCCGCAGGGCGAGCCTGGAATCCATTCCGCCGCGAAGTATGTAGCCCGATGGATTCCGGGCCTGCGTGCTACGCACTCATCCCGGAATGACGGAGGGTGTGGTTGGGGGCGGCACGCAACGGCATCGACTCGCATGGTCCCACCGGGAACCGTATGATGCCCGCGTTTTAAACTCGATCCCTCGGTGCCCCGTGAATTCCCCTACCGCACCCACCGCCACCAGCCTGCGCGACCTGCTCTCCCGGGAGATCAAGAGCGCCGAGCTGCTGCGCGCGCTGGTCGTGGTCGGGCCGATGGTCGCGGCCTATTTCATCGCGCGTGAGACGGCGCTGCTCAATCTCGGCCTCGTCGCGGTCTCGCTGCTGATTCCAGCGCTACGGCTGCGACTGCCGCCGAAGGTCATCGCGTGGCATTACCTCGCGATCCTCGTGACTTTTGCCGCGCTCTTCCTCGCCGCCCCGATCAAGCCGCTATTCGCAGTGCTGACAGCACTTGCCGGCTTCCTTGCCGTGGCGGCGACACGTCATGGCGAACATTTCCGCACGCTCGGCAATTGGGTGTTCATCCCCGCCGTCTATCTCGCCTGCGAGGTGCGGGAGGGCGTCAGCGCCTCCGAAGCGCTGCGTCATGCCCTCGTGATCATCGCCTCCTCGCCGATCGCGCTGGCGCTGGTCTGCGCGATCCGGATTTACGACCAGCGACGGCAAGGCGATGCCGCGACCTCGTTCGGAGCGCCTGCGGCCGCGTGGTTCCTGCCCGCGCTGGCAACCGCCATGGCGGTCTTCGCGGCGGCTGCGCTGGTCGAAATCTTCGACCTCGCACAAGGGCAATGGGTGATGTGGTCGGCCGCGAGCGTCGTGGTCGGCGATCTCACGGCCTCTACCGACAAGCTGAAGCAGCGCGCGATCGGCGCCTTCGTCGGGGTGCCGCTGGGCTTCCTCGCCGGCATGGTGCTGCCGCAGAGCCGGGTCGGCTATGCGCTCGCGGTGCTCGCGGCCACCCTCACGCTGATCTCGTTCTCCCGCTATGTCCTCGGCTTCGGCCTGCGCTGCTTCTTCATCGCGCTCGCGGCCTCCTTCGCCGGCGGCGCCGGCGGGATCGCCGAGGAGCGTATCGTCAACGTGCTGATCGGCGGCACCTTCGGCCTGATTGCGGTGGCCCTGACCGAGATCGTCTGGCTGCGGGTCCTGCAGAGACCCCGATCGCCCGGATGACCCGCAATTGAGCACCGCGCCGTCGCCCGAATGCGCCAATCTGTCTCGTCTGCCGGCCATGGCAGAGACGACGTGATGCAGTAGGTTCGGCTAAAATCAGGAGGGAATCATGTCCGTAAAATTCGATCGCCGCCACTTCATTGCCGCCGGTACCAGCGCACTCGCAATGCCGTTCGTCGCACCCAGCGCACCGGCGCAAGCTGCATCTCAAGGTACTTGGCCGTCGCGGCAGATCCGCATGATCTGCAGCTATCCCGCCGGCGGACAGACCGACCTGCTCGCGCGCGCCTATGGCGAATTCATCTCCAAGCAGGTCGGCAAGACCGTCGTCGTCGAGAACAAGCCCGGCGCCTCCGGCGCGATCGGCACGGCGGAGGTCGCCCGCGCCGAGCCCGACGGCCACACCATGCTGTGCTCGATCTCGACCACCTACATCATGAACCGGGTGGTGATGAAGACTCCCGGCTACGACATGGACAAGGACCTGACGCTCGTCAGCGTCATTCCGGGCGCCGGCCTGCTGCTGGTGGCGAACCCGAAAACCGGCGTCAAGACGCTGGCGGATTTCGTCGCCTTCGCGCGCAAGAGCGGCAAGGTGAATTTCGGCACCTACAGCGCGGGCTCGTCGCCGCACATGACGATCCACGAGCTCAACAAGCAATACGGTCTCAACATCGAGCCGATCCACTATCGCGGAGAAGCGCCGATGTGGACGGGCATGCTGGAGGGCACGCTCGATGCGGCGATGGGCAGCTACACGGCGGCGCAATCGGTCCTGCAAAGCGACCGAGGCAATGTGTTCGCGGTGCATTCGAAGAAGGTCGATGCGATCCCCACCGTCAAGACCCTGCCCGAGCAGGGCGCGACGTCAAAACTTTTCACCGTGAGCGGTTTTACCGGCTGGGCCGTGCCGAAGGCAACGCCGCAGCCGGTGGTCGACCGCCTGGCCGAACTCTGCGTCGCTGCCAACAGCGATCCGAAGGTGAAGGAGGTTCTCGCAACCTTCGTGCTCGAACCCGCGATCGGCTTCAAGGAGACCAATGCGCTGTACCAGCGCGAACTGCCGATCTGGATCGAGAGCGCACAGTCGCTCGGCCTCGAGCCGGCCTGAGGCATGGCGTAGGGCGGCGGCTGCCGCATCGCGGCCCGGCATCCGAACAAAGCCGTGAGGGACTTCGCGATTGCGACGACTCGCCTGACTAATGCTCGCCCGCAGCCGCAGCACCCTGCTGCGCCTTGTGAATCGAGGACGGCACCACGCCGAAGTATTTGCGGAATACCCGGCTGAAATGCGATGAGCTGGAGAAGCCCCAGGAGAACGCGACGTCGGTGATGGTCTTGCCGGCGTGGGCCTCGAGCTCCTGGCGGCAGTTCTGCAAGCGGGCCTGCCAGATGTAATCGCTGACCGTGGTGCCGCGCTCGCTGAAGAGCATGTGAAGGTAGCGCTTGGAGCAGCCGAGCTCGGCGGAGATCTGGTCGATGCACAGATCCGGATCGCGCAGATGCTCGCGGATGAAGAACTGCGCGCGCACATACATCGCTTCGGGTCCGACACGGTCGAACATCGTGTCGGCTTCGCGCAGCGGCAGCAGCAACAGATCGATCAGCGAATCGGCAACGCCGACCGCGCTGTTCGCCGACAGCTTGGCCGCCTCGTCGAAGGTCGCATGGACGAAATCATGGGCGATGCGGCCGGTGCCCGTCTTCGCCGACAGCTTGCAGGCCGGCATCCGCTGCGACGGGAACCCGCGGTCGCGCAGCAGTGCCTTCGGCACGATCACCACGTCGTGGCGCGTGAAGGCAGGGCTGATGATCGAATGCGGGCAGGAGACGTCATAGGCGATGATGTCGCCGGGATTGATCTCGATGTGACGGCCTTCCTGCTCGAAATAGGACACGCCATAGGTCTGGAAGTGAATCTTGATGTACGGGTGCTCATTGGCTTTGGCACGCGCCAGCGTGTGCGCGATGCGATGCTGGCTGACCTCGATCTGACAGAGCTTCAGGCGCGAAACGCTGGTGTAGTCGATGCGGCCTTCGAGGGAGGACGCCTCCAGCGGATCGACGTCAAAATGCCCACACAGGCTCGTCAGCCCGTCGATCCAGCTCTGGATCTGCCGCTTCGGCGTCATACCCGTCGTCGAGAGCGTGTGTATTGTGTCGGACATTAATCCAGCCACTGGTTTGATCCGGAGATTCGATGCGAATCGCGACCAGCGCTGCCGGAGCCCTCAGCCGTGATTGCGTGACGTTTACCTCGAATTTGAGCGGTCTTTTGAAACGAGCGCCATCGTTTCATTGCCACCCTTGAAAGTTAATCCTCCGCCTTAGTTGCAGCGCCGTCAAGGGGAACCTGAGCGTTGAACGCGGCTGCGAAGCAGTGCGAAGCCGCTGAATTCGCTACTGCAAAATCAAAATCTTCACGTCCGTGCGCTGTCAAGCAAAGCAGCTTCTCTCTTGGGCAAGTTTCCCGATGGCGAAGTCGTTAGGGATTGCGGCAGGAACAACAAGAACGGGCCGCTCCTGCACGTGGACCCGTAGCTCTCATCCGGAGGAGGAACCACCACAGCATCGTTTCTGGTCCCAATCGCGACCGCCCTGCACGAGCAGACGCCGGACGAGAAGCCCGGTGATTGAGCAATGCTTCGGAAACAATAAACGATACCAACGGAGGAATGACTATGCGCAAGGTACTACTGGCGACCTTTCTTGGCTCCGCGGCGGCTCTTGCCGTCGGAGGTGCTTCAGCCAATGACGAGCTGAACAAGATGGCGCAGAACCCGAAAGACTGGGTGATGCCGACCGGCGACTACGCCAATACCCGCTACTCCAAGCTGAATCAGATCAACGCACAAAACGTGGGCAAGCTTCAGGTCGCCTGGACCTTCTCGACCGGCGTGCTGCGCGGCCACGAAGGCGGCCCGCTGATCATCGGCAACATGATGTACGTCCACACGCCGTTCCCGAACAAGGTCTACGCCATTGACCTTTCGAACGAGAACAAGATCGTGTGGAAGTACGAGCCGAAGCAGGATCCGAACGTCATCCCGGTGATGTGCTGCGACACGGTTAACCGCGGCCTGTCTTTCGGTGACGGCAAGATCTTCCTGCATCAGGCCGACACGACCCTCGTCGCGCTCGACGCCAAGACCGGTCAGGTTGCATGGACCGCCAAGAATGGCGATCCCAGCAAGGGCGAGACCGGCACTTCGGCGCCGATGGTCGTCAAGGACAAGGTGCTGGTCGGCATCTCCGGCGGCGAGTTCGGCGTTCAAGCCCATATGACCGCCTACGACATCAAGACCGGCAAGGTGGCCTGGCGCGGGTTCTCGGAAGGGCCGGATGACCAGATCCTGGTCGACGACAAGACCACCGCACTCGGCAAGCCGGTCGGCAAGGATTCGAGCCTCAAGACCTGGCAAGGCGATCAGTGGAAGATCGGCGGCGGCGCCACCTGGGGCTGGATCTCCTACGATCCCGAGCTGAATCTCGTCTATTACGGGTCGGGCAATCCCTCGACCTGGAATCCGAAGCAGCGTCCCGGCGACAACAAATGGTCGATGACGATCTGGGCGCGTAACCCGGACACCGGCGTTGCCAAATGGGTCTATCAGATGACGCCCCATGACGAGTGGGACTATGACGGCGTCAACGAGATGATCCTCTCGGACCAGTCGATCAACGGCCAGCCGCGCAAGCTGCTGACCCATTTCGATCGTAACGGCCTCGGCTATACGCTCGATCGCGCCACCGGCGAATTGCTGGTCGCCGAAAAGTACGATCCGAAGGTGAACTGGACCTCCGGCGTCGACATGGACAAGAACTCCCCGACCTATGGCCGTCCGAAGGTGCTCGACGCAGCTTCGACCGACAAGGCCGGTGAAGACCACAACGTGAAGGGCATCTGCCCGGCCGCGCTCGGCACCAAGGACGAGCAGCCGGCAGCCTACTCGCCGGACACGCAGCTGTTCTACGTTCCGACCAACCACGTCTGCATGGACTACGAGCCGTTCAAGGTGAGCTACACCGCGGGCCAGCCCTATGTGGGTGCGACGCTCTCGATGTATCCGCCGGCGGGTGAAAGCCACATGGGCAATTTCATCGCCTGGGACGGCAAGACCGGCAAGATCGTCTGGTCGAACAAGGAGCAGTTCTCGGTCTGGTCGGGTGCGCTCGCAACGGCCGGCAACGTGGTGTTCTACGGCACGCTCGAAGGCTACCTGAAGGCAGTCGACGCCAAGACCGGCAAGGAGCTCTACAAGTTCAAGACTCCCTCCGGCATCATCGGCAACGTCACGACCTATGAGAACGGCGGCAAGCAGTACATCGCAGTGCTCTCGGGCGTCGGTGGCTGGGCCGGCATCGGTCTCGCCGCAGGCCTGACCGATCCGACCGCCGGTCTCGGCGCAGTCGGTGGCTACGCAGCGCTCAGCAACTACACGGCACTCGGCGGTACGCTGACCGTGTTCTCGCTGCCGGCGAACTAGCCTCACCTCAGTGTCGCTCCGGCGCGTGGATCAACTCCACGCGCCGGCTCGTCTCCACCTGATGCCTACGAGGACAAACTCTTGCGTAAAATCTGCTCTGTCATTGCTGCGATGATCTTCGTTGCCTCGGGGGGAATTGCCGTTGCGGAAGGTCCGGGCGACCCGACCGCCGTCAAGAAGGAAGACGACGGCAAATGGCTCGATAAGGAAGGTAACCCGACCTACAAGATTTCGGCCGACGGCACCGTGGACTGGTTCACCTACTCCGGTTATCGCCGCTATCACTCCGAGTGCCACGTCTGCCATGGCCCGGACGGCATGGGATCGACCTACGCACCGGCGCTGAAGGACTCGGTCAAGAGCATGAGCTATGGCGACTTCCTCGGCGTGGTCGCCTCTGGTCGCAAGAACATCTCGACTGCGCAGGAGAACGTGATGCCGGCCTTCGGCGACAACCCGAACGTCGCCTGCTACATGGACGACCTCTACGTCTATCTCCGTGCCCGCTCCGACGAAGCGTGGGGCCGGCAGCGTCCCGCCAAGAAGGACGAGAAGAATGAGGTCTACACCAAGGCGGAAGACGCCTGCATGGGCCATAAATGAACGTTACGAGGACTGCTGAGACTCAGTTCTGGGCGTCCTATGAGAATTTGAGGAGTTACCGATGAAGACACGTGCCGCCGTCGCTTTCGAAGCCAAGAAGCCACTCGAGATCGTCGAGCTCGATCTGGAAGGACCGAAGGCCGGCGAAGTCCTGGTCGAGATCAAGGCGACGGGCATCTGCCATACCGATGCCTACACGCTCGACGGCTTCGACAGCGAGGGAATCTTCCCGTCGGTCCTGGGCCATGAGGGCGCCGGCATCATCCGTGAGATCGGCCCTGGCGTGAGCTCGGTGAAGCCGGGCGACCACGTCATCCCGCTCTACACGCCGGAATGCCGGCAGTGCAAAAGCTGCCTCAGCCAGAAGACCAATCTCTGCACCGCGATCCGCGCGACGCAGGGCAAGGGCGTCATGCCCGACGGCACCAGCCGCTTCTCCTACAAGGGCAAGCCGGTCTACCACTACATGGGCTGCTCGACCTTCTCGAACTTCACCGTGCTGCCGGAGATCGCGGTCGCCAAGATCCGCGAGGACGCGCCGTTCGACAAGAGCTGCTACATCGGCTGCGGCGTCACCACGGGCGTCGGCGCGGTCGTCAACACTGCCAAGGTCGAGCCGGGCTCCAACGTGGTCGTGTTCGGCCTCGGCGGTATCGGCCTCAACGTGATTCAGGGCGCCAAGATGGCCGGCGCCGACAAGATCATCGGTGTCGACATCAACGACTCCAAGGAGGATTGGGGCCGCCGGTTCGGCATGACAGACTTCGTCAACCCCAAGAAGATCACCGGCGACATCGTCCCGCATCTGGTCAACCTGACCGACGGCGGCGCCGACTACACCTTCGACTGCACCGGCAACACCACCGTGATGCGCCAGGCGCTGGAAGCCTGCCATCGCGGCTGGGGCACCTCGATCATCATCGGCGTTGCCGAATCCGGCAAGGAGATCGCCACCCGCCCGTTCCAGCTCGTCACCGGCCGTAACTGGCGCGGCACGGCCTTCGGCGGCGCGCGCGGCCGTACCGACGTGCCCAAGATCGTCGACTGGTACATGAACGGAAAGATCCAGATCGATCCGATGATCACCCACGTGCTCAAGCTCGAAGAGATCAACAAGGGATTTGACCTCATGCACGAGGGCAAATCCATCCGTTCAGTCGTCGTGTTCTAGTTCGAAAGCGTCACCCCCAAGGAGGATCGACCCATGACTGCACTCCATCCCTCGATCGACAACGGCCTCAAACAAGGCACTGGCCATTTTGCCGGCGGTACGCTCGCCTGCAAATGCAACGACCATCAGGTGAAGGTCGGCATCAAGGGCGACGTCGCCCACAACCACGCCTGCGGCTGCACCAAGTGCTGGAAGCCGCAGGGCGCGAACTTCTCGGTCGTCGCGGTGGTGCCGCGCCAGAACGTCACCGTGCTCGAGAACGGCGACAAGCTCCAGATCGTCGACGCGTCGGCGGTGATCCAGCGCCACGCCTGCAAGGCCTGCGGCACGCACATGTACGGCCGCATCGAGAACAAGAACCATCCGTTCTATGGCCTCGACTTCATCCATCCTGAGCTGTTCCAGGAGCAGGGCTCGCAGGCGCCGCAATTCGCCGCCTTCGTCTCCTCGGTGATCGAGTCCGGTGTCAAGCCGGAGCAGATGGCCGGCATCCGGTCGCGACTGAAGGAAATCGGGCTCGAGCCCTATGACTGCCTGTCGCCGGCGCTGATGGACGCGATCGCGACCCATGTGGCGAAAGCCAAAGCCGCCTGATCAAGGCTGCCTGACAAGGCCGCCAGACGTTCGCCGTGCCCCGTCCGCTCGCTGGCCCAACCATCGCCAGCGAGCCGGACGGGTCCGGCCCCAGATGATCGCGGCGCCGCCGCGTCTCCGCACTTCCGCGTACGAGGGCCATTGGCTCCTCAGTCCTGGTCTCTGAATGACTGCGCAGTGCCGCTCACTTCCCGTTCGAAGTCCGCGCTTCTGCGTTTCTCCCTCCCTCGACTGAGGCATCCTGCTTCGTCCGCGCAGTCATTCTGCCGGACGAAGCTTTTTTCGTTATGCCAGTTCGCAGGCGCGGCTTTGATGCCGCGCCCTGCTTTTGACAAACCTTGGTTGCAATGTTTTCCCGTCGAGAACACTCGGCTGTGAACGTCGAACCGCTGCGATCTCTGCTAGCATCGCGCCGTCACGATGCCGCGCGAAGTTCAATCAAGCAAGAACAACACGGGGAGGTATCGAGCACATCCAGACATCGCCATTGGCGTTCCTGTCTCCCACCGGGATCTGCCCGCGCGGGATGACGGCAGGACGTGGCGGAACGACGCACGAGCCACCGCCGACCCTGTCGGCGAACTTGAATCCAGATGCTTATGAAGAGCGAGGGACGATCATGATCAAGGTGAAGATCAACGGCCAGGAACAGAGCTGGGACGGCGACCCGGATCTCCCGCTACTCTGGTTCCTGCGTGACGAGGCCGGGCTCACCGGCACCAAGTTCGGTTGCGGCCAGGCCCTGTGCGGCGCCTGCACCGTCATCGTCGACAAGGAAGCGGTGCGCTCCTGCATCACGTCGATCAACGACGTCGCCGGCCGCGAGGTCACCACCATCGAGGGACTGCATCCGAACGGCGATCACCCGGTGCAGAAGGCCTGGCGCCAGGTCAACGTCCCCCAATGCGGCTTCTGCCAGGCCGGCCAGATCATGCAGGCCGCAGCGCTGCTGATGGAGAATCCAAAGCCGTCACACGACCAGATCCGCGAGGCGATGGCCGGCAACATCTGCCGCTGCGGCTGCTACCAGCGCATCGAGAACGCAGTCCATCTCGCATCGACGGGAGTGTGACATGAATTTCATCGACAAGCCTGCAAAGCTTCGTGGCTTCGAAAAGAGCATCCGAGTCGAGAAGGTCTCGCGCCGCAGCATCCTGAAGGGGCTCGGCGTGACCGGCGGATTCGTGCTCGCCGCACCCGTGATGTCGCGCCAGGCGTTTGCCTATGAGACCGGCGCCGGCAAGATGCCGCATGGCGTCGTGGTCGATCCGCGCGTGTTCGTCGCGGTCGCGCCCGACGGCACCGTCACCATCCTCGCCCACCGCGCCGAGATGGGCACCGGCGTGCGCACCAGCCTGCCGCTGATCGTCGCCGAGGAAATGGAAGCCGATTGGTCCAGGGTCAAGGTGCAACAGGCCCATGGCGACGAGGTCAAGTTCGGCAATCAGGACACCGACGGCTCGCGCAGCACGCGACATTATCTGATCCCGATGCGCCAGATCGGCGCCTCCGCCCGCGCCATGCTGGAGCAGGCCGCAGCCAAGCGCTGGGGCGTACCGGCGACTGAAGTGAAGGCCGTCAATCACGAGGTCGTTCACAGCGCCAGCGGACGCAAGCTCGGCTTCGGCGAGCTCGCGGCCGATGCCGCCAAGGAATCGGTGCCGAGCGTTGAAGGCCTCAAGCTGAAGGACCCCAAGGACTTCCGCTATCTGACCAAGGGCCAGGTCAGCATCGTCGATCTCCACGACATCACCACCGGCAAGGCGCGTTACGGCGCCGATGTGCGTCTGCCCGGCATGAAGTACGCTGTGATCGCGCGGCCGCCTGTGACCGGCGGCAAGCTGGTCAAGTTCGACCCGGACGCGGCACTGAAGATTCCCGGCGTCGAGAAGGTGATGCAGGTGCGCGGCTGGCCGTGGCCGTCGAAATTCCAGCCGCTCGGCGGCGTCGCGGTGATCGCGCGCAACACCGGCGCGGCGATCAAGGGCCGCGACGCGCTGAAGCTGACCTGGGACGACGGCGCCAACGGCAAATACGACTCCGTCGCCTATCGCAAGGAGCTCGAGGAAGCCTCGCGCAAGCCGGGCCTCGTCGTGCGTCAGGAGGGCGATGCGGACGCCGCGCTCAAGACTGCCGACAAGGTCATCGTCGGCGAATACTACCTGCCGCACCTTGCCCATGTCAGCATGGAGCCGCCGGTGGCGGTCGCCGACGTCAAGGGCGACAAGGCGGAAATCTGGGCGCCGGTGCAGAGCCCCGGCGGCACCCGCGAGGACGTCGCCAAGACGCTCGGCATTCCCGAGGGCAATGTCACCGTCAACGTGACGCTGCTCGGCGGTGGCTTTGGCCGCAAGTCGAAATGCGATTTTGCGCTCGAGGCCGCGCTGCTGTCGAAGGAGCTCGGCGCGCCCGTCAAGGTGCAATGGACGCGGGAGGACGACCTCCACCACGACTTCCTGCACACCGTCTCGGTGGAACGCATCGAGGCGGGGCTCGACAAGAGCGGCAAGGTGATCGCCTGGCGCCACCGTAGCGTGGCACCGACGATCGCCTCAACCTTCGCCGCCGGCGCAAAGCATGCGGCACCGTTCGAGCTCGGCATGGGCCTCGTCGACATGCCGTTCGAGATCGCCAACATCTCCTGCGAGAACCCGGAAGCTGCGGCATTCACCCGCATCGGCTGGTTCCGTTCGGTCTCGAACATCCCTCGCGCCTTCGCAGTGCAGTCCATGGTCGGCGAGATCGCAGCTGCGACCGGCCGCGACCAGAAGGAGACGCTGCTCGCGCTGATCGGCAGCCCGCGGATCGTCAAGCCCGCCGTGAAGGACATGTGGAACTACGGCGAGCCCTTCGACAGCTACCCAATCGATACCGCGCGCCTGCGCAAGGTGGTCGAGCTGGTCGCCGAGAAGGGCGAATGGGGCCGGACGGTCGCCAAAGGCCACGGTCTCGGCATCGCCGTGCACCGCAGCTTCGTCAGCTACATCGCGACCATCGTCGAGGTCGCCGTCGACGACAAGGGCAAGCTGACGGTGCCGCGGGTCGACACCGCCATCGACTGCGGCACCTATGTCAACCCCGAACGCATCGCCTCGCAGATCGAGGGCGCGGCGATCATGGGGCTGAGCCTCGCCAAATATGGCGCGGTTACCTTCAAGGACGGCAAGGTGGAGCAGAAGAACTTTGACGACTTCCAGGTCATCAGGATGGATGAATCGCCTGGGATCACAAACGTCTACATCGTGCCCCCCGCACCCGACACGCCGCCGAGCGGTGTCGGCGAGCCCGGCGTTCCGCCGTTCGCGCCGGCGCTGATGAATGCGATCTTTGCTGCGACAGGAAAACGCATCCGCAACCTGCCGCTCGGCAAGCAATTGGAGGCGTAGCGCGGAACAGAAGACGGCCTCGCGCCGTTTGCATCGATCTGACAGGAGCAGATCGATGACCCATATTTCAAAGGCGCTCGCAGGTTCGCTGTCGGGCGCCTTTCTTTTGACGACCACCTGCGCGTTCGCCCAGAGCAGCACGACACCGCCGACCACCGCGACGCGCCCCAGCACGCCGGATCAGAACTCCCTGCCCAATGCCAACGCCCCTCCCCCCTCCACCAGCCAGACGACAGGGCAGCACAATCCCGATCCCAAGATTCGTGAGATGAACCAGAAGGAAAAGGACAAGGTCGAGCGCGAAGGAAAGTAGTGCCTTGGCGTTTGCGCATTGATGTGCCCTCTCCCCTTGTGGGAGAGGGCAGCACCGCTGCATGACACGAACTCGCTTGGGTGAGGGTCTGTCTCCACGAGACTCTCGCATTGTTGTTTGCGGATAGAACCCCTCATCCGGCGCTTCGCGCCACCTTCTCCCACAGGGGGAGAAGGCAAGAGGCGCGCAAAATGCGGCGGACGTTGCCGTCCGCCGCATTTGCCCCCTCTCGCTCCGCTACTTTCGATCCGCCCGCGGAGCTTATTTCTTCAGCGCGAACACCCAGACGACGCCGCCCTGCGGCACGTTGGCCTCGATGCCGATATTGTTGGTGACGAGAGCATCCTGGATGCGTTGCGCATCCACGCCCCAGCCCGACTGGATCGCGATGTACTGGGTGCCGTCGACCTCATAGGACACCGGCATGCCCATGATGCCGGAGTTGGTCTTCTGCTCCCACAACAGCTCGCCGTTCTTGGCGTCGAAGGCGCGGAAGTTGCGGTCGTTGGTGCCGCCGGCGAAGATGAGGTCGCCCGCAGTCGCCGTCACCGAGCCGAACAGCTGCGATTTCGGGAAGTTGTGCTGCCACACCTTCTTGCCGGTGGCGGGATCCCAGGCCTGGAGCTCGCCGAAATGATCCGCGCCGGGCTTCGTCTTCAGGCCGATGTCTTCCGGCTTGGTGCCGAGCCAGAGCTCGCCGGGCTTGAGCGGAACCTTCTCGCCGGTGAATCCGCCGCAGAAGTTTTCGTTGGCGGGCACATAGACGAGGCCGGTCTTCTGGCTGTAGGCCGCCGACGGCCAGTCCTTGCCGCCCCACAGCGACGGACAGAACTCGACGCGCTTGCCGACGACCGGCTTGTGATCGGGATCGACGATCGGCCTGCCGCTCTCGGCATCGATGCCCTTCCAGACGTCGGTGGCAACGAACGGCCAGCCGGCGACGTAGTTGATCTTGGTCGGCGTGCGCTCGAGCACCCAGAAGATCGCGTCGCGCCCGGGATGGACCAGGCTCTTGATGCTGCGCCCGTCGCGCTGCAGGTCGATCAGCATCGGCGCCTCGACCTCGTCCCAATCCCAGGAATCGTTCTGGTGGTACTGGTGATAGGTCTTGATCTTGCCGTTGCTGGGATCAAGCGCGAGCACCGATGAGGTGTAGAGATTGTCGCCGGGATGCATCTCGCCAGGCCATGGTGCGGCATTGCCGACGCCCCAATAGACGGTCTTGGTGTCCTTGTCGTAATTGCCGGTCATCCAGGCCGAGCCGCCGCCGTTCTTCCAGTCGTCACCCTGCCAGGTGTCATGGCCGGGCTCGCCTTCGCCGGGAATGGTGTAGGTCCGCCATAGCTCCTTGCCGTCCTTGGCGTCATAGGCAGCGACATAGCCACGTACGCCGAACTCGCCGCCCGAACCGCCGACGATGACCTTGCCCTCGACGATCAGCGGCATCAGGGTCATGTACTGACCCTTCTTGTAGTCTTGCACCTTGGTGTCCCACACCACCTTGCCGGTTTTGGCGTCGAGCGCGACGACATGATCGTCGGTGGTGGCGAGATAGAGCTTGTCCTCCCAGAGGCCGACGCCGCGGCTGGTCGGATGCAACTGGAATAGATCGTCCGGGAGCTGCCGCTTGTAGCGCCAGTATTCATCGCCGGTTTTCGCGTTGATCGCGATCACCTGCCCCATCGGGGTCGCTACGAACATCACGCCGTTGTTGACGATCGGCGGAGCCTCGTGGCCCTCGACGACGCCGGTGGCGAAGGTCCAGACCGGCGTGAGATTCTTGACGTTGGCAGCGGTAATCTGGTCGAGCGGGCTATAGCCCTGCCCGTCATAGGTGCGCCGGTAGAGCATCCAGTTGCCGGGTTCCGGATTCTCCAGGCGTTGCTGGGTGACGGGCGCGTAGTTCTCGATCGGGCCGGCGATCGCTGCGGTCGCGGCAAGACAGGTGAAGGCGACGAAGCCGGACAGGTACCATTGCTTCCTGGTCATGGACGTCTTCTTGGACGTTTTCATGGACGTTCCCCTTTTTCATCCGTTTGAATTCTTGTTGTGAATTCTTGTCGTTCGTCCCGTCGTCCGCCCCTCGGCGGATGCGGCCTCTCGTGACGCGGGCACATCCCGCACCGTCCATCATCCCGGCTGCACGCCACCTACCTTTCCAATGAAGTTGCCGGCGACGCTGAGCGAGGTGTCAGCGAGCACAAGCGGCAGCGCAGCGAGCCGCCGCGGCGCCGGCCCGAACACGACCTGCGCGCCCGCGCGGGGATCGTATTCGGAGTTGTGGCACATGCACTTGAACACCTCCTTGTCGCCGACATCGCTCTTCACCCAGGCGGTGACCGGACAGCCGGCATGCGAGCAGATCGCCGAATAAGCGAGGATGCCATCAACGGCGCGAGCTTTGGTTTGTTCGTCGAGCTCGGCGGGGTCGAGGCGGATGATCAGGATCTCGTTGAGCCGCGAGGCGCTGCGCACAACCGATGTCTTGGGATCTTTCGGCCAGGCATGCACCGGCGGTCCACCGCTCGGGATATCCGCAGACGTGATGAGCTTTCCTTCCTGCTCGCCTTCGGAGAAGACGAGCAGATCGCCCTTCTGCGGTCGCTCGTCGGAACCGGGCGGATCCTCGCCGGCGCGCGCCTGTGTGGAACAACCGAGACAGGCCGTGGTGGCGAGCGCACCGAGCAGCAGCGTTCGCCGCGTCTGCTCCATGCCCGCGTCAACTTCAGGCGCCGCAATACTCTCGGACGATAAGGATGAATTGATATTGAAGGGTGCGCGCGACATGCCGCTAGCAGGCGCTGGAACTCTGCCGAAAACAAGGCGGAGAATTGGCGCCGCAGCGCATCAATATGTCTTTGCTCGCTTTGATTGAACGGGAATGAACGCATTCAAGCGCGTTTTCGCGAAATCTACGTCGAACCGCGCGAACGGCATGATGATTTTGCAGATCAGACCGATGATGCTGGAATTGGTGCAACGCGCTATCACGCGAGGAGCTTGCACGTTTCTCAGACAGGCATTTTGTAAGCAGGCATCTTGTATGTCACGACCTGAGCACGTGACGCGGTGAAGCGATCCGGCCTGCAACAGTCGCCGATGCCATCTCAAAACTGTCGGCGATGCGACGCGCCTTGTCGATGAAGAGCGCGGCCGCCGCCGGCGGACAGACTTCGCGCGCGGTCTGCTCGAACAAATCAAGCCAGCGGTCGAAATGATCGCCCACGAGGCTCAGCGGCACATGTGCGCGCATCGGTGAGCCGTGATAGCGGCCGCTCATCAGGACGACCGACGACCAGAAATCCGTGAGCTTGGCGAGATGCTCGTCCCAATTCTGCACGACCGCGAACACCGGACCGAGCAGCGCGTCCTCGCGCACGCGTCCATAGAAGCGCGTGACGAGTTCCCCGATCATCTCTTCGGTGATCCCGGTGCGCGCGATGGCATCCTCGGTCAGCAGGTTCCGCCGCGCGACCGCAGCTTCCCGCTCGGCCTTCAGTCGATCCGACATATCCTTCGTTTTCCGTTCAATTGTTCCCGCGGGGGCCGCCCGTTCGACATTGTCGGGCCAATTGCGCGCGGCGTCTTTGTCGCAGCGCAAATTGCGGGATCGAGCGGCGGAAGCTGAGCATCCGCCGCCAACGCCATGATCAGGCGCCGTAAGCGTAAAATCCCTGCCCGGTTTTGCGGCCAAGGTGGCCGGCATCGACCATTTCCCTGAGCAAGGGGGCCGGACGGTATTTAGGGTCGTTGAAGCCCTTGTAGAAGACCTCCATCACCGACAGCATGGTGTCGAGGCCGACGAGGTCGGCCAGCGCCAGCGGCCCGATCGGATGGTTGCAGCCGAGCTTCATGCCGGCATCGATCTCTTCCGCCGTCGCGATGCCTTCCTGGAGCGCGAAGATCGCCTCGTTGATCATCGGGCAGAGGATACGGTTGACGGCGAAGCCCGGACTGTTCTTGGCGGTGATCGCCACCTTGCCGATGCGCTGGGCGAAATCGAGTGCCTTGGCATGGGTGTCGTCGGAGGTCTGCAAGCCGCGAATGAGCTCGAGCAGCGCCATCACCGGCACCGGGTTGAAGAAGTGCATGCCGATGAAACGATCGGGGCGATCGGTTGCAGCGGCAAGCTTGGTGATCGAGATCGACGAGGTGTTGGTCGCGAGCAGTGTGCGCGGCGACAGCGTCGCGCAGAGATCCTTCAGGATCCTGACCTTCAGCTCCTCGTTCTCGGTGGCGGCCTCGATGACGAGGTCGCAGTCGACGAGCTTCGCGCGGTCGGTCGTGCCGGTGATGCGCTTGAGCGTAGCATCGCGATCGGCCGCCGACATCTTCTCTTTCTTGACCAGACGCTCGAGGCTGCCGCCAACGGTGGCGACACCGCGGCTCACGGCCGCATCGGAGATGTCGACCATCACGACCGAAAGCCCGGCCGCCGCACAGATCTGCGCGATGCCGTTCCCCATGGTCCCTGCCCCGATGATGCCAACGGTCTGGATCATTGCCTCGTATCCTTCATCCTTGCGGGCGTGCCATACCGGCCCCGCCCCATTGTTCCTGCATCAGGGTCTAGCACCGCCCAAGGGTCGGTGCGACCTGATCCTGCTCCTTCCATAAAGCATCCAAGGCGGGAATAAAGCCGCCATTCGGTCGCGAAACGGGACGATTCGGCGGCTTGGCAGGCGGCTTCCCCCCGAATATGCGCCTGCTCCTGCCCCGCTGCCTGGCGACGGAAGAGCGGCTGATACGGGTGCCTTCGGCCCCTCGATCTCCACCAAACAGACGATGCCGTACTCGTCACGGCGTGGTCAAATTGATGCGCAATGGCCAGTGCGAATGCTTCGCGAGGCTATTGTGACATAGACCACATCGGCTTCATGCCCCAGCTGTTAGCGTCGTGCACATGAACAAACATATTGCGCTCCCAATCATCCTCACCGCTCTGCTCGTCGCCACGCCAAGCCTGGCGGCCGAGACCAAAGGAGCCGGCTCAACCTTCGTTTCGCCCGTGATGGCGAAATGGATCGACGCCTACAAGACGAAGACCGGAAACGTCGTCAGCTACCAAGCCGTCGGCTCGAGCATCGGCGTCGGCCTGATCAAGAAGGAAGCGGTCGACTTCGGCGCAAGCGACATGCCGCTCGATCCCAAGGAGCTGGACAGGCTCGGCATGATGCAATTCCCGATCGTGATCGGTGGCGTCGTGCCCGTGGTCAATATCGACGGCGTCAGGCCCGGCCAAATTCGCTTCACCGGGCCCATGCTCGCCGACATCTATCTCGGCAAGCTGAAATCCTGGAACGATCCGGCCATTCGCGCGATCAACCCCGACATCAAGCTGCCGAACACGCCCATCACCGTGGTTCACCGCATCGACGGCTCCGGCACGACATTCAACTGGTCGAACTACCTCGCGAAGGTCAGCCCGCAATGGAAGACGAGCGTCGGCGAAGGCACCTCGGTCGAGTGGCCGCTTGGTCTCGGCGGCAAGGGCAATGATGGCGTCGCCTCGCTCGTCAGTCTCGTTCCCGGCTCGATCGGCTATCTCGAATACACCTACGCGCTGCAACGGCTGGATCGAATCTCGTTTGGCGTGGTGCAGAACAGCGCCGGCAATTTCGTCGTCCCCGATGCCGCCTCGTTCCAGGCAGCGGCCGCGAGCGCGGACTGGAAGGCCGAGAAGGATTTTCATCTCGTGCTCACCAATGCACCCGGCGAAGACGCCTACCCGATCACGGCCACGACCTTCGTGCTGATGCCGAAGACGCCGAAATCTCAGGAACGATCGGCCGCCGCCATCGACTTCGTGCGCTGGTCGCTGGAGAGCGGAAAGCCGCAGGCCGAAACGCTCAACTACGTGCCGCTGCCGGCCGCCCTGGTCGACCAGATCGAACGCTACTGGCAGCAGAGCATCGAGGCGGCGCCAACGGTCGCGGCATCGGCGAGCGTCAAGCGCTGACCTGGCCAAGAGCGACCGTCATATCGAGATTGGGGGAGCCCCCAATCTCGATTGACAGCGGGCTAATATTTCCATAATCGTTGAAATATGGAAAAGATAGAAGCCGTCACGGCGCTCGCCGCGCTGGCCCAGGACAACCGTCTCGACGTTTTCCGCCTGCTGGTGCAGGCCGGCCCCGAGGGCATGGCCGCCGGCGCGGTCGCGGAGGCGCTGGATCTCGCGCCCAACACGCTGACGTTCCACTTCGACCGGCTGCGGATGGCCGGGCTCGCCACCGTCCGGCGCGAGGGGCGCTCGATGATCTATGCCGCGCGGTTCGAGACGATGAACGCGCTCGTCGGTTTCCTGACCGAGAATTGCTGTGGCGGAACGTCGTGCGCTCCTGCGACGCCCTCGAAACCCGCGCGCAAGCGCAGCAAAGTGCCAGCCTGAAAGGACAGACCATGAAGCGCCTGCACGTTCACGTGTCCGTCGAGGATCTCTCCCACTCGATCGGGTTCTATTCCGCCTTGTTTGCGAGCGAGCCTTCGGTCGTGAAATTCGACTATGCCAAATGGATGCTCGAAGACCCGCGCGTGAATTTTGCCATCTCGACGCGCGGACGCGCAGCCGGCCTCGACCATCTCGGCATTCAGGTCGAGACCGGCGAGGAGCTGCAACAGGTTTATGCGCGGCTGCGCCAGGCCGGCGGCAATGTCATCGAGCAAGGGCAGACCAGCTGCTGCTATGCGAAGTCGGAAAAATCCTGGATCGACGATCCCGCCGGCATCGCCTGGGAAACTTTTTACACCACGGGCGAGAGCACGGACTACGGCGACGGCAGCGGCGAGAACGGGGCGCGTGTCGCGCACGATAAGCAAGAGACCCAATCGGCCTGCTGCGCGCCGCAAGCGGCGACAACCGCCTCGCGGGCCTGTTGCTGAGCACCCGGACTATGGACACGATCATCTACCACAATCCCGATTGCGGCACGTCGCGCAACACGCTTGCGATGATCCGGAATGCCGGCATCGAGCCACACGTGATCGAATATCTGAAGACGCCACCGTCGCGGGCGCTGCTGCAGCAGTTGATCGCGCGCATGGGGATTTCGGTGCGCGATGCGGTGCGTGAAACGGCGGCGCCCTACGCGGAGCTCGGACTCGACAACCCTGATCTGACCGACGATCAGCTGCTCGACACGATGATGGCCTATCCGATCCTGATCAACCGGCCGATCGTGGTCACACCGAAAGGCGTCAAACTCTGCCGCCCCTCCGAGCTCGTGCTCGATCTGCTGCCGATGCAGCAGGGCGAATTCGTCAAGGAGGACGGCGAGCGCGTGCGGCTGGGTCGGGGCGCCTGATGCCGCGCCTTGCGCAGCGCGCCTTCGCGGAGTGGCTGGGGACAGCATTCCTGCTTGCTGCCGTCGTCGGGTCGGGGATCATGGCGCAGAGGCTCTCCGGCGGAAACATCGCGCTGGCGCTGCTGTGCAACACGATCGCCACCGGCGCTATTCTCGTCGTGCTGATCCTGATGCTTGCCCCGATATCGGGGGCGCATTTCAATCCGGCCGTGACGCTGGCATTCGCCCTGCGCGGCGAAACCGCGTGGACGGATGCCGCGATCTACCTTGTTGCTCAGATCGCCGGCGCGATCGCAGGTGCAGGGATCGCGCATTTGATGTTCGAGCTTCCAGTCCTCCAGCTTTCGCTCACGGAACGTACCGGAGCTGGACAATGGCTCGCCGAGATCGTCGCCACCTTCGGCTTGCTGTCGACGATCCTTGGTGTCCGGCATCAGACGCCTGCCGCCGTTCCTTACGCCGTCGGCCTCTACATTACGTCAGCTTACTGGTTCACGTCGTCCACATCGTTCGCCAATCCCGCGGTCACCCTCGCCCGCTCTCTGTCCAATACGTTCTCGGGCATCGCTCCGCGCGACATCCCGGCCTTCATTGCCGCCCAATTCATCGGAGCCATTCTTGCAGTTCTGCTGGCGCGCTGGCTTTGGGGTGAGACCATGGAAAAGCAAATGGCCGCGCAGATCACGTCCGGGGAGCCTGTATAACACGGCATTGGCGCTCATTTTTAAGGATGAAACGCATTTCCAAATCGGTTGCTCCGGGTATTCTGTACGTGTCAAACGAGCCCCCAGAGACCGGTCCGTGAAGCGATTGCATAGCCTCGACCTCGACTATCCCGAGGCGTTCTGCCCGACACAGCAGCGTCCTGGATGAACGATTTTGCGCGCTCCTTCGGCGCCGCTTTCACGCTGATCGGCGGGGCCGATGCCGAGCTGCTCGGCATCGTGGCACTGTCGGTTGGTGTCAGCCTGACCGCAAGCATCGTCGCGCTGCTGATCGGTGCGCCAATCGGGGTGCTGCTCGCGATCACCCGCTTCCGGGGGCGGCAGGTCGTCATCGTGCTGACCAATGCGCTGCTCGGCCTTCCGCCGGTCGTGGTCGGGCTTGCGCTTTATCTGCTGCTGTCGCGATCTGGTCCGCTCGGCGCGGCCGGCCTGTTGTTCACGCCGACGGCCATGGTGATCGCTCAGACGCTGCTCGCCACGCCCATCGTGGTCGCTTTGGTGCACCGGCCGGCGAGCCTGCTGTGGGCGGAGTATGGCGACCTCGCGCGGATCGACGGATTGTCGGCCCTGCGCAGCATGGCGCTGCTGTTCGCGCTGGGACGAACCTCGCTGCTGACGGCCTTTCTGGCCGCGTTCGGGCGCGCCATCGCCGAGGTCGGCGCCATCATCATCGTCGGCGGCAACATCCGCGGCTTTACGCGCACGATGACGACGGCAATCGCGCTTGAAACCAGCAAGGGCGACCTGCCGCTGGCGCTCGGGCTCGGGCTGATCCTGCTCGCGCTCAGCGTCGCGGTGTCGACCGTCGCCTTCCTGCTAGTGGGACGCGTTGGGGAAAAATAGCTGCTCGCCGCCGACCTTGTAGCCGGCGATCGCATCCTGACCCTTCGGCGAGACCAGCCAGTCGATGAAGGCCTGCCCGTCCTTCGCCTTTATATTTGGATGCGTGGCCGGGTTCACCAGCATCACGCCGTACTGGTTGAACAGCCTTTTGTCGCCCTCGGTCAGGATGGCGAGCTCACCGCGGTTCCTGAACGACAGCCAGGTGCCGCGGTCGGACAGAAGGTAGGCGTTCGACGACGAGGCCATGTTCAGTGCAGGTCCCATACCCTGGCCGATCTCGCGATACCAGCCCTCCTTGCCGGCAGCGATATCGATGCCCGCCTCCTTCCACAATCTCAGCTCGGCCGCGTGCGTGCCGGACTTGTCGCCGCGCGAGATGAACGGCGCTTTTGCCGCCGCGATCTTGCGCAGCGCCTCCGCGACGTCCTTGCCGCCGGCGATCTTGGCGGGATCGCCTTTGGGACCAACGATGATGAAGTCGTTGTACATGACGTCGAAGCGTTTCACGCCCTGCCCCTCGGACATGAACTTGTCTTCGGCCGGCCTGTCATGCACGAACACCACATCGGCATCGCCGCGCCGTCCGATGTCGAGCGCCTGGCCGGTGCCGACGGCAACGACCTTCACCTCGATGCCTTCCGCCTTCGAGAACAGCGGCAAGAGGTAACCGAACAGGCCCGACTGCTCCGTCGACGTCGTCGAGGCCACGGTGATGGTGCGGTCTTGCGCGTATGCGCATGTCGACCAGAACAGAACCGCTGCAATGGCCGCGATCTTCTTCATGTATTGTCCTCACTCCCCGAATGATTCAAATTAGTCCAGGAAGGACGACGCTGGGAAGCCCGACGTTGGGCGCGCGCACGATGGTGTGCGGATGTTCTGCAATTGGTCCCACCTAGATTGACAGCGGTGTGACGGCCGGGGCAGTTTTTCATATTGCTGGCGAATCAGCGATAGCCCCACGCCGAGTACCTCTTGGACAACTCCCAGTGCTTTCGAGACTGATATCGTTGCTGCGCCGCATTCCTGCGGTGAAATGGGCGTTCACCCGGCTTCGGCCCCTGCCGCACGGCGGCGGCATCGACGACGCTGTGCGCGCGGCAGACGATTCAGATGCAATCGTCGCTGACACCGCGATCGCAACTCCCCTCGCCGAGGATGACGCCACGATCTCTGTCGTCGCGGAGAGCCCATCGGCCGCGCCAACCGATATCAGCTTCAGCGAAGCTCCATGCCGGGAGACGCCGGTAGAGATCGAGCCGGTCGTCGCGGAAGAGATTGCTGTCGCGCCGGTCGAGGTCGAGAACGAGCCTGTCGATACCACGGAGTCCGTCAGCAACGATCCGTCTGCGGAACTCTCGACGAGCGAAGAGCCCGCCGTCGCGGAGGAGATGCCGGCCGCACCGGTCGATATCGAAATCGCTCCGGTTGATGCCCCCGTTCTCGTCGTCGACGACGATCCCTCCTCCATCATCGTCCTGGATGTTGAAGCAGCCGTTGTGGACGATTCCTGCGTCGCGATAGAAATCGAGCCGGTCCCCGCCAACGATCCCGCCCCGGCCGCGGGGATCGCCGTGGAGGATTCCTCCGCCGACGCACCGAGCGTCGTCGCGGCTATCGCGCCGGAGCCGGTCATCGAATCTCCCGCTCCGAAGGTCCCCAGCGCGCCCAAGGTTCGTGCAAAAATCGTGGAACCTGCCGATCGCGCCACGCTGATCCGGCAGCGCTGGACGGAGACCGGGATCCGGATGTGGAATCCGCGGCTTCACGGCACCGGCGATGCCACGCTGAACATCCAGGGACGCATCGAGCTGCTGCCGCCCGAGCCCGGCGAGACGATGCCGCGTTACGACAAGCTCGAATTCAAGATGCTCGGCGGGCAGATCGTCTGCGAAGGCGTCATCGTCGAGGCGCCCGCGTCTGCGGGCCAACGCAGCTTCACCCGGCTCGCCGAGCCGCGCAACCCCGACCGGGTGCGCGAACCGGTGCGGGAACGCCAGGCCGCGCTCGCCTGACCCTTTTGTCTGCGGCAACGCGTCCCATATGCTAGGCTGATGTCCTGGATGTGGGAGACCGCATGTCCGCAATATCATTGCGACTGGTCGTGATCGCCGCCCTCTGCGTCTCGCAAGGCGCCATTGCGGCGTCCAAGAAGCGGCCGCACCATACGCCCGCGACGGCGCCCGCCACCGATCCGGCCGCGCCCTACAAGGCTGATCGGCTCTCATCCTCGCGCGGCGAGACGATCCTCAACACACCCGGCCAGACCACCGTGCTGACGCGGCAAGTCCTCGACGACATGAACGCGACCAGCCTGCGGGACGCCATGCGCTCAACCGCCGGTGTGACGATCGGGCGCTAGTTGCCTCCTGCACTTGCGCTCACGGAATTGGATACCCCTTCCAGACCCACTCCAGCGCCGACGGCAGCGTCTGCGCGATCGTCGGACGGTCGACATGCTTGGCGTTGCGCACGAACAGGAACTGGTAGTGGTAGCCCTTCTCCGCCAGCACCTTTGCCATTAGCGCATTCGACAAGGTCCAGTCGTGCATGCCGTCGGGAATGGTGGGGTTCGGATAGAACAGATCCTGGTCGCCACCGAAGAACCAGAAGCGGATCGGCTTCACCGGCGCGGCGACGATCAGCGGCACGCCGGGCGGCTCGGCCGGTGTCAGCACGCCTGCCTTCGAAATGAGATTGGGCGTGGCCGGCCCCGTCCAGGCACTGTGATATTCCCACGCGCCACCGCGCAGTGACGGATCGTGCGGCCATTGCTGGTTGACCATGGTCGGTGAGAACGCCAGCACGCGGTGATAGAGATCGGGATAGAACCACGCCATGGTGAAAGCTGCCGCGCCGCTCGAGCTCAGCCCCATGGTCGCGCGCCCGTCGGGATTTTTTGTGAGCCTGACGCCCGCATTCTGCTCGACCAGCGGCAGTACCTCGCGCTCGACGAACTGCGCGTAGATACCTGACACGGCATCATATTCGCGCCCGCGCTGAGCGCCCTGCGCATCCTGACCGCCATTGCCGATCTGGATCGCAATCATCGGCGGCACGCGGCGCTGCGCGATCAGATTGTCGAGCGTGGCTGGGAGATCCTTGTAGGCGGCCGAACCGCCGTCACCGACCACGATGAACGGCGCCTCGGTGCCGGCTACATATTGCGCAGGCACGTAGACGTCGATGGTGCGGGACCAGATGCCGGGATGGCTGGTGGTGACGATCATGTTCGACTTGTCGTCCGGCGCAGTCACGGTCGTCATGATCGAGGAGTTGGTGCAGCCGGCGACGTCGTCGCGGATCAGGCCGGGATTGTAGATCGTGCTGTCCTTCGACGATAGCGTGAAGGACTTCGTCGTCCCGCGCGGCACGCCTTCCTTCGCAATGGTCTCCGGCGCCGGATTGTGGGTGGGACCGATGATGAAATTGCCTTCCGCACCCAGCGGCGGCAACGTTCCATCAGGCAGCTCAGTCGCGCGCGGATAGTTCGGATTGGAGGGATCACGCGTCGGCGGCGCCGTCTTGAAGTCGAGGCCCGTCGTGTCGATGAAGAACGGCGCGGCCTTGTCGGCCGTGTTGGCGCCGGGCGGAACGGCCATGTTCTGGGTCACGCAGGCCGGCTGCGACAGCGCGACTGAAGTGAAGGAGACGACGGAAATCAGCGTCCCCGCAAGGACGGACAATGAATTGGTCATTTCAGCTCCCGGTGCTGGCGAGTCTTTCCGGCCCGCCTTGACGCAAAGTATGGCGGGCCGCCTGCGCGCGGTCAAACGCCCACCGGCTGCTTTGCTGCGATAGCCGCCATGCTCAAACCGGACAGGGGCCGTTATTCCGCGCATGCCGCAAAACTTTGAGCGCATCAGGCCGTTGCTGCCGGACCTTGCACGACGTAGCTTGCGCCGCGCGAAAGTCGCGCCCGGTCAAAACGACAAGAACAATTGGGGAGGCAAACAATGAGAAAATTCACGGCCGCGCTGTGCGCGTTGATGCTGTTCGGAACGGCTGCGCAGGCGCAGACCGTCAAGGACTTCCTGGCGGCGGTCACCAAGAAATGGACCACGCCGTTCGAACCGTTCCAGCTCATCGGCAACATCTATTATGTCGGCACGGACGGCATCGCCGTCTACATCATCAAGACCTCGCAGGGCCTGATCCTGATGGATACGGCGCTTCCAGAGTCGACCGGCATGATCAAGGACAACATCACAAAGCTCGGATTCAAGGTCGCCGATATCAAATACATCCTCAACACGCATGCGCATTTCGACCACACCGGCGGCTTCGCCGAGATCAAGAAGGAGACCGGCGCGCAGCTCATAGCGGGCGAGCGCGACAAGCCACTGTTGGAAGGCGGCTACTATCCCGGCGACGAAAAGAACGAGGATCTTGCCTTCCCCGCAGTGAAGGTCGATCGCGCCGTGAAGGAAGGCGACAAGGTCACGCTCGGCGACACCACGCTGACGGCGCACGCCACGCCCGGCCACTCGCCGGGCTGCACCAGTTGGGAAATGACCGTCAAGGACGGTAGCCAGGATCGCGAGGTGCTGTTTTTCTGTAGCGGCACGGTGGCCCTGAACCGGCTCGTCGGCCAGCCGACGCATGCCGGCATCGTCGACGACTATCGCGCGACCTATGCCAAGGTGAAGGCCATGAAGATCGACGTGCTGCTCGGACCGCACCCCGAAGTCTATGGCATGCAGGCCAAGCGCGCAGAGATGAAGGACGGCGCGCCGAACCCGTTCGTCAAGCCGGGCGAACTCGCGACCTACGCAGCCAGCCTGTCGGAGGATTTCGACAAGCAGCTCGCCAAGCAGACCGCCGCACTCGAGAAGAAATAGCGGCGATCAGATGCTGCGCACCACCGCTCCCCGGCAGGGAGCGGTGGTGCGGCAATCGGCTGCGCCAATGCGCATGGTTAGCAGAACGTAGCTGCGGTGATTACGGGCCGTTCGTGCCTGAGGTGCACGCTGCTGCCGCCGGACATCCTTAACGGGACCTCACCAATGCACGCGGCCGGAAAATCGCGCGGTAGCGTGCAACCTGCGCTGGCCTTTCCGCGCGGAACGCGTCTAACGCGCCCTTTACCCCCGCCGTGCAAGATCGCCCCCGTTCTTGAAGGGATCCGGGGCGCGTATTGCAATGCCTGTCGCGAATTTGAAGTCTCACCTCGCCACCGCGATGCGGCTGTTCCGCGTGCCGACAGATCCGGATCTGACGCGCGCGCAGTTCGACGCCTTCTCCAAGCAGATCCCGCTGCTCTACTTCATTCTGATGAGCAACACGATCGCCGTCGCCTATACCTATGTGAACGTGGCGCCGGACTGGCTGACGATGATCGTGCCGAGCGTGCTGACCGTGGCTGCAGCGCTTCGGACCTTCTGGTGGCTGCGCCAGCGTCATCTCGTGCGTAGCGACGCCGATATCCTGCGCAATCTGCGCGCCACCAACTGGATGACGTTGCCGATCGGCGCAGGCTTCACCGCCTGGTCGTTCGCGCTCTACCCTTACGGCGATCCCTTCGCCAAGAGCCAGGTCGCTTTCTACATGGCCGTGACCGTGATCGGATGCATCTTCTCGCTGATGCATCTGCGCTCGGCGGCGCTGATCGTGACGCTGGTCGTCGATGTGCCCTATGTGCTGTTCTTCTGGGCCACCGGCGAGCCGACGTTGAAGGCGATCGCGGTCAACAATCTGCTGGTCTCGGGCGCGATGGTGACGGTGCTGTTCATCTATTATCGCGACTTCGCCGACCTCGTCGCCAGTCGCAAATCGCTGCTGGCGCAGCAGGCGGCTACCCAGGCGCTTTCGGACGAGAACTTCCGCCTCGCCAATCTCGATTCCCTCACCGAGCTGCCGAACCGCCGCCGCTTCTTCGCCGAACTGTCGAGCGCCTTCGCCGATGCCGAGCGCAGGAGCGTTCGCGTCGCGGTCGGCATCATCGACCTCGACGGCTTCAAGCCGATCAACGACAATTACGGTCACTCGGTCGGCGACCGTGTCCTGATCGAGGCGGGCCGGCGCATCCGCGAAGTCTGCGAGGGCTTTGGCCCGCAGCGGGTCGAGTTCGCTCGGCTCGGCGGCGACGAGTTCGGCCTCGTCGTCTGCGGCGATCCCGACGACACGGATCTGCTCCGGCTCGGCGAGCGCATCGGCGACCAGGTCAAGCTTTCCTACCAGGTCGACACGGCTCACACCGGGCTGTCCTGCTCGACCGGCTTCGCATTATTCCCGCAATCGGCAACGACGGCGGAAGCACTCTATGAATGCGCCGACTATTCGCTCTACCACGCCAAGCGCCATCTGCGCGGCCGCACCGTGATCTTCTCGACCGAACTCGAGGCCGAGATCCGCAGCCGCGGCGTCATCGAGAACCTGCTGCGCATCGCCGATTTCAGCACCGAGATGGACCTGGTGTTCCAGCCGATCGTGGACGCCATGAGCGAGCATACCGCCGGCTTCGAGGTTCTGGCGCGCTGGCACAGCTCCCGACTCGGCCTGGTGTCCCCGGCGGACTTCATCCCGGCCGCCGAGCGCATCGGCCTGATCCGGCCGCTGACGCAGGCGCTGCTGGTTCGCGCGCTCGCGACGGCGAAGACCTGGCCCGACCACATCCGCCTGTCGTTCAACCTCTCCGCACACGACGTCTGCTCGGCGGAGGGCATCCTGCCGCTGATCACCATCGTCGAGAAGAGCGGGCTGCCGCCGCACCGGATCGATTTCGAGATCACCGAGACCGCCGTCACGTTCGATTTCGTGCGCGCACAGCAGTCGATCGCCGCGTTGAAGGCGATGGGCTGCGGCATCTCGCTGGACGATTTCGGTACCGGCTATTCCTCGCTGAGCCACGTGCACCGGCTGCCGCTCGACAAGCTCAAGATCGACCGCAGCTTCGTCGCGGACATCAACGACAATCCGGTCAGCCACAAGATCATCAAATCGCTCACCGGCCTGTGCGACGACATGGAGATCGCCTGCGTCGTCGAGGGCGTCGAGACCCGCGCCCAGCTCGACAGCCTTCGCCGGCTCGGTTGCGACTACATCCAGGGCTATTATTTCGCAAAGCCCATGCCGGGCGACGCGATTGGGGGCTATCTCGCAAAAGAACGCCTGCGCCTCGGCGGCGCCGCGACGCCTGCCGCCAAGGTGGTCGCCTGAGGCGAGCAGCCCTGAGCATATCGCCGGACAGTTGTACTCATCTCTGTCAACTCGACCGCTTCACATGCGTCGAAATGCCCCGACAACACCGCCTGTGATGTGGATGCTTGTCAGGGGCATCAAAAAGCGCGATACTCAATTTCAAGGGGAAAGATACTAAAGATACAACTTTTTGATCTTGGTGACTTTCAACTGGGCGCGGCGGCAAACACGGTTGTAAGTTGGCAATCGGAGGCAGGCATGTCGTCCAATACGTCGTTCCCGGCAGGGCAGCTCGCTCCGCCGCGTTTCCACCTTGCCATTGCACATGAAGCACGAACGCCCACGGTGCCGGATAGCGGTGGTGTCGTGCCGATCCACCTGTTTATCCTCAGCGACGTGCGGCTGCTCTGCGAAGGCCTGAACTCGTGTCTGGCACGGCAGGAATGCTTACGCATCACCGGCCACGGCGATCTCGCGACCCCGCCGGAGCAGATCGTTGACAGCGGTGCAAAGGTGCTGCTGGTCGATATCGCGACGTCGCGCGGCTTGCAGCAATCGGTAGCCTGCCGCGCGCTGTCGCCGGCTCTGAAGGTCGTCGCCATCGCGGTCGCCGAGGTCGAGCAGGACATCCTCGCCTGCGCAGAGGCCGGGGTATCCGGCTTCGTGCTGCGCGACGGCTCGATCAATGATGTCGTCGCCGCCATCCACAATGCGATGCGCGACGAGCTGGTATGCTCGCCCAAGGTCGCTGCCGCCCTGTTCGGCCGGCTCGCATTGCTCTCCGCCCAGACGGTCGCGCGAGAACCCGCCGCCGGCGTCGACACGCTGACGCCGCGCGAGCACGAAATCATCCGCTTCGTCGGTGAGGGCCTGTCGAACAAGGAGATTGCGCGAGCCCTGCGGATCCGCAATTCGACCGTCAAGAACCACATGCACAACGTGCTCAGCAAATTGCAGATCCGCCGCCGCGGCGAGATCAGCAAGCATCTGCACGCGGCCGGCGCGCCGGCGCCCGCATCGTCGCGGGCCCAGCCTCGCTAGACCCTTCGGCCTAGATCCTCTGGTCCGGCGCGGGCCGGCATCCCGCACCACTGCGGATCGCTGCGACACGCCGCGTCGCCGTTCGCGACATTCTCATTGCCGCGCCGCGCACCTGGTCCGGACCATCACCTGCATCCTCGCTGAACCCTTTGGCTCAATCGCGCCGCCGCGTCCTGTGCAAGGCTCGTCACAAAGGTGGCCATTGCGACAGAGACGCATCCTCATTGCAGGATTTCCGAGGCTGATGACCGATATTCTGGAGCATGTTGTCGCGAAAGATCCGGCATTGTCCGTGGTCGGCATGAGCGACGGCGCCAATTTGACAACGGAAGCCCGTCGCACCCGCGCCGACGTCATCGTGGTGGCACAGAAGGCCCCGGACGAGCGCGACAGCCTGGCAAGTCTTTTGCGCAGCCGGCCGCGGATGAAGGTCGTGACCATCGTCGCGAGCGGCGACAGCGGTACGCTCTACGAACTACGCCCGCATCGCACTGCCATCACCGAGATCACGACGCAATCGCTGTCGGAGGCGATCCGCGATCCGCCCGGACCCAGGCGCAAGCCGCGCCAACGGCGCGCGCGAAGGCCAGGCAAGACCAACGTTGCGATCTGACCGAGCGAGACAGACCGCCAAATCACAGGAGCCGACATGCCCTCAGCCCTTCTGCAACCCGGCGTCTATATCGAGGAGACCCCCAGCGGCGTGCGTTCGATCTCGGGCGTGGCAACGTCGATCGCGCTGTTCATCGGCTGGGCGCCGCGCGGCCCCACCGACCGCGCCGTACGCATATCGAGCTTCGCCGACTATGAGCGCGCCTATGGCGGGCTCGACCGCCGTGCCCATCTCGGTTACGCCGTGCGCCAGTTCTTCGACAATGGCGGCAGCGACGCCTACATCGTGCGGATTGCGCTGTTCAATTCGGGAACGCCCGCCAACGACGCGAAGGTCGCGAGCTGCGCGATCAACGATCTCGGCATCCAGGCCAATTCGCCGGGCCTGTGGGCCAATTCCTACAGCGTCACGCTGACGCTGCGCGCCGACGACAACACCCGCTTCCGGCTCGACGTGATCGGCCCGTCGCCCAGCACCAACATCGTGGAGACGTTCCAGGATCTGTCGATGAACAAGGCCGATCCACGCTGGGCGCCGAATGTCGTCAACGGCCGCTCCGCCTTCATGGACAAGCTGACCACGGCATCGACCAACGTACCGGGCCCAGCGACGAAGCCGTTTACGGGCGGCCTCGACGGCACGGTCCTTCTCGCCAATGACGGCTCCTTCGTCAACGCGATCGATCCGCTGTTTGCGACCGGCGGAACCGTCGATCGCATCGACCTGTTCAACCTCGTCTGCGTCCCCGGTCTCACCAACATCGCGGCAAACCAAGCCGCGCTGGCCCAGTTGCAAAAGCGTTGCCACGCCCGGCGCGCCTTCCTGATCGTCGACAGCCTCCAGAACGAGACAGTCGCCAACATGAGCGGCAGCGCGGGCGAGGCCGGCCTGACCGGCCCAGACGGCAATTTCTCCGCCCTGTACTACCCCTGGGTGATGCAACCCGACCCGCTGCAATCCGGCGTCGTGCGCGACTTTCCACCTTGCGGCTTCGTCGCCGGCGTCTACGCCCGGACCGACGCCACGCGCGGGGTCTGGAAAGCGCCGGCCGGCACCGATGCCGGCGTCAATGGCGGTGTCGCCTTCGCGCTAACCCTGAGCGATGCCGAGAACGGCCAGCTCAATCCGATCGGCGTCAATTGCCTGCGCACACTGCCGGTCTACGGCAACGTGGTCTGGGGCGCGCGCACGCTGCACGGCCAGAACGACCGCGGCTCGGAATGGAAATACGTGCCGGTGCGGCGTATGGCGCTGTTCCTGGAGGAGAGCCTCTACCGCGGTACGCAATGGGTGGTGTTCGAGCCCAATGACGAGCCGCTCTGGGCGCAGATCAGGCTCAACATCGGCGCCTTCATGCAGGGGTTATTCCGGCAGGGCGCGTTCCAGGGCCGTTCGCCGCGCGAGGCCTATTTCGTCAAGTGCGACCGCGAGAGCACGACACAGGCCGACATCAATCTCGGCATCGTCAACATCATCGTCGGCTTCGCGCCGCTGAAGCCCGCCGAGTTCGTCGTCATCAAGATCCAGCAGATCGCCGGCGACATCCCAACCTGAGGCAAAGAACACTTGAGGCAAGCAAATGGCACAATTCTCGGTCAATCCGCAGCGCTTCGATCCCTACAAGAACTTCAAGTTCCGGGTGAAATGGGACGGCCGCTACGTCGCCGGCATCAGCAAGGTGTCGGCATTGAAGCGCACCACCGAAGTGGTCGAGCACCGCGAGGGCGGCGATCCCTCCACGGGGCGCAAATCACCCGGCCGCAGCAAGTTCGAGGCAATCACGCTGGACCGCGGCGTCACTCACGACACCGAATTCGAGAAATGGGCCAATAAGGTCTGGCATTTCGGTGCGGGCCTCGGCGTCGAGGTCTCACTGAAGGATTTCCGCAAGGACATCATTCTCGAGGTCTACAACGAAGCCGGGCAAGTCGCGCTCGCCTATAAGATCTTCCGCTGCTGGGTCTCGGAGTACCAGTCGCTGCCCGATCTCGACGCCAACGCCAATGCGGTGGCGATCCAGCACATCAAGCTGGAGAACGAGGGCTGGGAGCGCGACGAGGCCGTCGCCGAGCCGTCGGAGCCTGCCTTCAGCGATCCGGCCTGAGGCAGCGCATGCACTCCGCCGCAGCACGACGCGAACAGGATATTTTGGCGCTGTGGGACCGGGCCGCCGGTCGCGCGCGGCGCCAGCGCGACGATGCCTTGCTTGCGGCGGCCGGCGCGGCGGCGACGGACTCGATCGGCGCCGGCAATGCAGCGCTCCTTTCCTTGCGCACGCGTTTGTTCGGCGCGCCCTGGCGGCTGCGCGCCGCCTGTCCCATCTGCCACACCGACTGCGAGTTCATGGCCGACAGCGCAGTGCTCGCGGACGGACTTGCACCACCGACTGATGGCGCACCGTGCCGCATCGCGATCGGTGGCCGCGAGCTGATGCTGCGTCTGCCGGTTCTGTCCGATCTCGCCGGCCTCGCCGCGGCTTCCGACTCCGCGGCTGCGGCCCGGTTATTGCTCGCGCGCTGCCTCGGCGATTCGTCGGCGATACCGCTTGATCAGGACACACTCAACAAGATCGAGTCCGAGCTCGAACGTTGTGATCCCGGCGCGGTCCTCGCCTTCACGCTAGACTGCCCCGATTGCGGTCACGCCTGGCAGGCCGTGATCGATATCGCGCCGGCGCTCTGGGCCGAAGTGCAGGCGGCGGCCGAGCGCAGCCTGCTCGAAGTCGACGCGCTCGCGCGCGAATATGGCTGGAGCGAAGCCGAGGTGCTGGCGCTGCCGCATGTCCGCCGCGCCGCCTATCTGCAACTCGCGGGCGCGTCATGACGGGCCTCCTGCAAAAGCTCGCGCGCCTCGGTCGCGGCGAAGCGATCGCAGGCGCGGCACGCGTTGCGCTGCCGCCGCGTTTTGCTGGTCCGCCCCGGACGGACGATGCGCCGGCGCGCGAGACATGGCCGGATGAAGGGCAGCCGGCGGCGTCACCGCAAGCGGCGATGCCGGACGCGACCAATGCCGATGATCCCGTCACGGAGGCACAAGCGCCGCAGCCCAAACGGGCCGAGCCTGGTCAAGAGAAGGCTCCCCTACGCCTTACGGCGAAAATTGCCGCTGCTCTGCCCCGTCAACCGAACGACACGTCGTCGATATCGCTTGGCGATGCCGCTCCGCCCGTCGCTTCGCGCGATCCGCAGCGCATGACGAATCCGCTCAATATGGCCGTGCAAGATGCACCGCAGTCGAGAAACGGGGCCGCAATATCGCCCGCGCCCCCGCTCAGCCAGGCCGTGCTCGCCAGCCAGGCGCAGCGTCGGCACGAGATGCCACCCGTGATCAAGGTGACGATCGACCGCATCGACATTCGCTCATCGGAGCCGCCGCGTGCCGCCCGCACCACAAGACCTGCTCCAAAGCCGTCGGTATCGCTGTCCGACTATCTCCGCCGCCCGGGACCGGGAGGCCGCGCATGAGCTCACCGCTTGCGATCGGCGCGGTCAGCGCGGTACTGCGCAACCTGCTCGACAACGGGCTGATCGAGGCCGGGCCCGCAGTCGGCGGTACGGTCAATGTCAGCGCCGTTGCGCCCGACACGATCGACCTCACCAGCGCCGAGGAACTGCCACGGCTCAATCTGTTCCTGCATCAGGTGACGCCCAACGCGGGCTGGCGCAACCAAGCCTTGCCGTCGCGATCCTCGAGCAGCGGCGAGCGCCTGACCAATGCACCGCTCGCACTCGACTTGCACTATCTGCTCACGGCCTATGCCCGGGTCGATTGCCAGGCCGAGATCCTGCTCGGCTACGGCATGCATCTGTTGCACGAGCGCCCGGTGCTCGACCGCGCTGCCGTGCAGCGCGCGCTCAATCCAAATCCGCTCGACATCGCGATGCTGCCGCCGGCGTTCCAGGCGCTCGCCGCCGCCGACCTCGCCGACCAGGCCGAGCTGATCAAGATCACGCCGGCCGTGATGGGGCCGGAGGAGATGTCAAAACTGTGGGCGGCGATCCAGTCGCATTATCGACCGTCAGCTGCCTATGTCGTGTCGGTGGTGCTGATCGAGGCCACCAGGCCCGCGGTCTCGCCGCTGCCGGTGCTGTCGCGCGGGATCGTCGATCCCGTGACCAAGCGCGACCGCGGCGTCGTCGTCAATCCGGATCTGCTGCCGCCGCTGCCGACGCTGTTTGCGGCAACCCCGCAGAAGAACCAGGCGGGCGCACGGCTCGGCGAGCCCGTGGTTCTCACCGGCATCCGCCTCAGCGGCGGCAATTTTCATGTGCGGCTCGCACACCCGCTGTTTCCGGTTCCTTTTGAGCTGGTGCCGGGCCTACCCAATGACGACGGCACCGAGCTCACCGTGACGCTGCCGAACGATGCCGCCGCGCAGGCCACGCTCACACCGGGACAATGGAGCCTCACGCTGCGCTTGCTGCCGGCGGGCGAAGCCAACGAACGCGAGACCAATGCGGTGGCGCTGATCATCGCGCCCGCCCTGGTCATTGCCGCCGATGCTCCGCTTTCGCTGCCTGCGGCGACCGTGCTGCGCAAGACTGCGCCGCTGCGCGTCACGGCCACCCTGTTCTCGCGTCCGCGAGTGCAGCCGCGGCAGCGCGCCAGACTTGTGCTCGGCACGGTCGAAGCCGCCGCCAATCCGCGCACTGCTGCCACGGATCCGCTGGTATTCGACTTCGCCCCGACCCTCCCCGCCGGCGCCTATCCGGCGCGGCTGCGTGTCGACGGCGTCGACAGCCTGCTGCTCGATCTCAGCGGCGACGCACCGGCCTTCGACGCCTCGCAGACCCTGGTCGTGCCGCCATGAACATGCACGACAGACCGCAAGCGCGAACCGAGCTCGATTGGGCGAGCCGCAACCAGCAATGGCTGGCGGCACAGCTTTCGATGCTGCGCCTGCGCCTCGCGCGGCAATTGGGTGAGACGTCAGCAAACGCCGATCCGGCTCTGCCGGACTGCGACGATGATTTCGAGCCCGCGCTCGATACACTGACAAAGCTGTTCGGCCTGTCGCCATTCGAACGCGAGGTCGTTCTGCTTGCGGCCGGTGTCGAGCTCGACAGCGCACTGCGCCGCCTCGTCAGTGAGGCGATGGCACAAACGCCCGACGCTGTCCCGAGCATGCGGCCGACACTCAATTTCGCCATGCAGGTCCTGGTCGGGCCGCATTGGGATGCGCTGTCGCCGCTGCGACCTTTGCGGCGCTGGTGCCTGATCGCGTGCGATGGCCGCGACGCACCGCCGCGCCGGTCGATCCAGATCGACGAGCGCGTACTACATTATCTGACCGGCGTCGCCGCCATGGATGCCCGCCTGATCCGGCTCGCCCGCTGCGAGGCCGCCGGACCGTGCGATCTCGATGCGCCACTCGCAATCACCATCGCACACGCTCTCGGCTCCGGCGCGGCGGCACTGGTCGCGCTGAATCATGCCCGCGGCGAGATCGAGCCGCAGCGCGACCTCGCGCGCGCCGCGCTCGTCGGCTTCGGTGCGAACGGCCTGTGGCTGCACGCCTGCGACCTGCCGCACGATCCGCGCGAGATCGCCGAGATGGCCTGCCTGCTCGACCGCGAGGCCGCGCTGTCTGACGCCGTCATCGTACTTGAGCTCGACCGTTCTTCTGACGCCACCGATGCCGAAACGCATGCCGTGACGATGCTCGCCCACCTGATGGGACCCGCGATCGTGCTCAACGCGCCGGAGCCGGCTCGCCTGTCGCGACTGCGGCAGCGGCGCATGCTGCGGCTCCAGGTCGCTGATGCCCCTGCGGCCGCGCGTCAGGTCGCAGCCTTGCGCGGGCTTCCGCGCGAGCAAGCCGCCACGCTCACAGCCGCGTTGCGTCCGGCACTGCGGCAGTTCAACGTCCCCGCCGCCGAGTTGCGCCTGGTGGTCACCGAGGCGCTGGCCGAGACACGAGGTGAGCCGACCCTGCTGGAACCCGCGGTATGGCAGCTCTGCCGCGCAGCGGTCCGCGGCGGGCTGGACGCTCTCGCGCAGCGGATCGACAGTCGCGTCGCCTTCGACGATCTGGTCGCACCGCCCGTCGTGATCGCGCAGCTCCGCGCCATCGCGGGCGAATTGCAGCACCGGTCGCGCGTCCATGGCGACTGGGGCTTTGCCGCGCATAACGGCCGCGGGCTCGGAACGGCCGCGCTGTTCGCGGGCGAATCCGGCACCGGCAAGACCTACGCCGCCGAGGCGATCGCCGGCGCCGCAGCGCTCGATCTCTACCGCGTCGATCTTGCCAGCGTCGTCAGCAAATATATCGGCGAGACCGAGAAGAATCTGAGCCGGTTGTTCGAGGCCGCCGAGACCAGCGGCGCGATCCTGCTGTTCGACGAGGCCGACGCGCTGTTCGGCAAGCGCAGCGAGGTGCGCGACAGCCATGACCGCTTCGCCAATATCGAGATCGCCTATCTGTTGCAGCGGATCGAGACCTATCGCGGGCTCGTCATCCTCACCACCAACATGAAGAGCGCGCTCGACCGCGCCTTCCTGCGCCGCATCCGCTACGTGATCCAGTTCCCCTACCCCGACGTCGCAGCGCGCGAAAAACTGTGGCGGATGCAATTCCCCGCCGATGCGCCGCTCGGCGAGGTCGATTTCTCGGGCCTCGCCAGGCTGCAACTGACCGGGGGCAACATCCGCGCCATTGCGCTCAACGCCGCCTTCCACGCCGCGGCCGGGGGCGGACCGATCGGGCAGGATGCGATCAATGCCGCGGTACGCGCCGAATTCTCCAAGCTCGAACGGCCACTGCCTGGAGCCGCGCCATGAAACATGCCGGCATCGAGGTCCGGATCGGACGTCTCGTCGTCGATGCGTCACGGCGCTCGGAAGCTGCAGGGCTAGCTGACGCAATCAGCGATGCCCTGCAACACAGGCTCTCCGGGCCCGCCAACGAGGCCGCACCTGCATATGCCGATGCGCCGCGCGTGGTCGCCAATCGGATCGCGACAGAGCTGACTGCAACCCCTCGCGCGGATAATTCGCGAGGCCGACCATGACCATGCATGCTGCACCTAAGGCGCTCCCGAAACAGTTCGCGCCCCCGCGCGCGCCTTCACTCGAGCTTCGCCCGAACCGCGACCGCTTCGAGACCGAAGCCGAGCACGCGGCCGGGGACGTGCTGAGATCCGGCGATCGGCCCCCTACGCTGTCGCCATTGTCACGCACCTCCCACCGGGAGGGCCGAGCTGCGCCGGCCGAAGTGTCGGAGGCCGTCGGATCGTCCGGCCTGCCGCTTGGCGGCGCGACCCGACGGACGATGGAGCGGCAGTTTCGATCCGACTTCAGCCACGTCCGTATCCATCCCGACGCGCCGGCGGCGGCCTCGGCCCGAGCGATCCAGGCGACCGCCTACACAGCCGGCGCGCATATCGTGTTCGGCCACGGTGCCTACACTCCGGAAACGCCACGCGGCCGGCACATTCTCGCACACGAGCTCGCCCATGTCGTGCAACAGCGCGGCGCGACCACACCGCCAGCCGCCGTGCAGCGGCTCGCTTGGTATGAGTCCATTGCCGTATTCTTCGGTGCCGAGGGCAATTTCGGCGAGGAGGAATTGCTCAGCTATCTCGACAAGATCACCCGAGACAACAAGCACCAAGGCAGCTTCGACAGCGACAACAAAGCGCGCGCCATCGTTCGCCGGTGGAAGGCGGGCGAGGGCAAGTTCAAGCTCACTCCGATCCAGAAGGCGCTGCTGATCCAGGAGATGCAGGACGGCCCGACGCTCGATGACGACGAGCAAGCCATTCTCGACCTGCTCGAACTGAGCGACATCGCCGCACTGCAGATCATGTTCGGTTCAGGCGATCTCAGCGTCTCCGACCTCGAATCCGATATCGACGGCGACGAGTACAAGAGTCTGAAGCGCTTTTTCGCCGCCCGCTTCCGTGGCGGCCGCGACGCCGTCGCCAAAGGTGACGTCGAGCCGCAGGGAGAGCCAGGCAAGGGAGCGCCGCTCTTCGCCTACGACGCAGCCGACGTCAAACTGCGGCTCGACGCGGCGTCCGAACCCGACCAGGTCGACAGCATTGGCGCCGAGATATTCGCGCTCGAACCGACGCTGCGGGACAAGGCGATGCAGGAGCTCGGCCAGCATCGCACCGAGCTCGGACGCAAGCTCGTCGAACTGAACGAGCAGCTCGGCGCCGCGACCGACCAGGACACGAAGATCGATCTGACGCTTCAGGTCGATGGCACGAAGAAGACGCTGGACAACTACGACCGCGTACTCCAGCAGGTCTCCCGCGATCTGGCGCTCACGACCAGCGGCAAGGATCTCTCCAAGACGGTGGCGCCGGACGCCGCACACAAAGACGAGATCAAGAAGGCGCTGAAGCCCGACGTCAACGTCGATTCCGGTGGTGTCGCGCTGTCGTTCGACAAGTCAGATGCCGGCAAGAAGAAGTACGAGGATGCGCTGCGCGACTGGCTCCCGACGATGATCCAGCGTTATTGGGACCTCACGGTCAAGGACCACGGCCCTACCGTACACGATAACCCAGGCAAGACGCACAAACTCGGCGAATTCGGGCGAATCGGCAAGGCGAGCAAAAAGGAAACCGACAAGGTTTTCGGCGACTATTACGACAAGCCGCATCCGGAACTGACGCCCGATACCGCCAAGACGCGCGGCCAGATCCACGACCAGTTCGCCGATACCGAGGCCGAGCTTGCCAAGGGAAAGGATGAAAGGGAAAAGAAAGCGAACAGGCTCGCCAAGGCGCAACGCATGATGCGCTACTTCTTCCAGGCCAACCGCCAGATCCGCGGCATCAACCGCAAGTTCAATGCCTCGCCGGAGTTCGACAAGACCGAGAAACCTCTCAATGACGAAGCCACGATCACCGACAAGCTCGCCGACGAGTTCGCCGGCAAGAATGTCGAGACGCTGAACCATATCGAGCGCGGTTGGGTCGCCTCGGCCAGCGGCGGCGAGGTCAGACTGCAGATATTCAAGAAGGCCACGCCGAAGGAGGATCGCGAATTCCTCTGGGACATGTTCCAGACGCTGATCCACGAATACATTCACACGCTGCGTGCCGACAAATACGGCGAGTTCGCCAAGACGTTCGGCCGCCAGTCCAACGAGTACAACACGTTGATCGAGGGTGTCGATTCGCTGCTCGACGAGATCGTGTGGGAGCATGTCGCGCCGCGGGTCAAGGAGCGCGAATTGCGCGAGGCGGTCGAGGGGCCGGAGATCGCCAAGCTCGAACCCATCGTGGTGCAGCCGGCCTCGCAGCGACGCTACGCCTCCTATCCCGAGGCCGTGAAGCTCGTCAACGTCGTCGGCATCCGCAATCTCTATGCCGCCTACTTCAAGGGCGACGTCGCGAAGATCGGAGGCTGACATGACCGGCCTCACGTCATCACCGAAACTCATCAAGGGCGGCCTGGTCGTGCTCGCGCCGGGACGCGGCACAGTGCGCAGGCAGATCGCGCTTCAGTACAATCCGGATACGCTGAGCCGCAGCTACCAGGTGCAGGGCACGGGCGGCGACGGTTCGGCCGGCGGGCGGGCACAGCCGTTCCGGCTGAAGGGCCCGGCGATCGAGACCATCAAACTCGATGCCGAGATCGATGCGACGGACCAACTCTCCGATCCCGATGCCCATGCCAACGCTGTCGCCTTCGGCATCGCGCCGCAGCTCGCGGTGCTCGAGGCGCTCGTCAACCCCAGCGTCGACGATCTGCTGAACGTCGCGAGCCAAGCCAATGGCGGCACGCTCGAGATCCTCCCCCCGGAGGCACCGCTCACCCTGTTCGTCTGGAGCAAGAACCGGGTCGCGCCGGTGCGCGTCGCTGAGTTCTCCATCGTCGAGGAAGCCTTCGACCCCGCGCTCAATCCGATCCGCGCAAAGGTCTCACTCGGCCTTCACGTGATGAGCACCGACGATCTCGGCTTCACCCATCGTGGCGGCACCATCTTCCTTAATTATCTGCGCAACCGCGAGACGCTCGCCGGCCTGACCGGCGGCGCGTCACTCGCCTCGCTTGGCCTTTCCAGCCTGCCCTGACGGAGCACAAGATGTCCTCGGATCCCGTCCAGATGCTGATCGATGCCGGCGCGTTTCCGGACAATACATTCGCGCCGAATAGCCGCTACCACGGCACGGCCATCGGACGATTGAAGCGCAGCGCCGACGATCCCGGCGTGGCCTATGTGCTGCGCCGCTTCATCCCGCAAGGCCGCGACATCGGCATCGCCGGCGAACACATCGTCAATGCCGGCGAGCGGCCCGACACACTCGCCTCGGCAACGCTCGGCGATCCCGAACTGTATTGGCGGGTCGCCGACGCCAATGTCGTGACCGACCCGTTCGATCTCACCGACACGCCCGGCGAGCGCGTGCAGATCCCACGTCCGAACGGGCTGTAAGGAGACCAGTCCCGATGATGCAAGGCGGCGTCCAGCTCTCGCTCCAGATCGGCCCCTCGCCGGTACCGGCGCCGCGCGAGGTGCTGGAGACGCTGACCCACGCCAAGATCGAGATCGGATCGGGCGATGCGCAGAGCGGCTTTGAGCTGACCTTCGACCTGCCGGTGCGCTCGCCATTGCGCACCATCTTCCTGCTCGCCGGCGGCGGCGCACTTCCGCCGCTGCTCCGCGTGGTGCTGATCGTCACCATCAACGGCACGGCCGAATCCATCATCGACGGCATGGTCACCAACGTCGAGACCCAGCCCGGCAGCGGCGGCGTCGGCAAGCTGGTGATCAAGGGCAAGGACATGTCGGCGCTGATGGACATCATCGAGCTGCCCGGCCTGCCCTTCCCGGCGATGCCGCCCTCGGTGCGGGTGCTCGCGATCCTCGCCAAATATGCCGCCCTCGGCGTAATCCCGATGGTGATCCCGAGCGTGCTCGACATCCCCCCGATACCGGTGCAGCAGATCCCGCAGCAGAAGGGCAGCGACTACGCCTACGTCAAGAAGCTCGCGGGCGAGGCCGGCTATGTCTTCTATCTCGAGGCCGGCCCGGCGCCCGGTGCTTCGAAGGCCTATTGGGGACCGGAGATCCGCTTCGGCGCGCCGCAAGCAGCGCTCACCACCAACATGGATGCGCTCACCAATGTCGAGGAAATCTCGTTCAACTTCGACAAGGAACGCAAGATCATGCCGATCGTGTTCTTCCAGGAGAGCAACAGCAAGGCGCCGATCCCGGTGCCGATCCCCGACATCACGCCGATGAGTCCGCCACTCGGCGCGGTGCCGCCGCTGCCGCCGAAGATCGAGAAGCTGGCCAACACCGCGCATCTGTCCGCGCCGCAGGCGCTGATGGCAGGACTTGCCTATGCGAGCCAGCACAGCGACAGCGTGTTCGGCAACGGCAAACTCGATGTTGCCAGATACGGCCGCCTGCTGAAGTCGCGGCAACTGGTCGGCGTGCGCGGCGCGGGCCTGCCGTATGACGGGCTCTATTACGTCAAGAATGTCACCCACGAGATCGAGCGCGGCTCCTACAAGCAGTCGTTCTCGCTTGCGCGCAACGCCCTGATCTCGACCGTGCCGCAGGTGCCGACATGAGCGATGCGCCTCTTTTCGGGAAATATCGCGCGGTGGTGATCAACAACATCGATCCGCTCCAGATCGGTCGCATCCAGGTGATGGTGCCCGATGTCGGCGCCGTCATCCCGACGAGTTGGGCGATGCCGTGCGTACCGACCGCAGGCATCAATGCCGGCTTCTTCGCAGTACCCGTCATCGGTGCCGGCGTCTGGATCGAGTTCGAGCGCGGCGACTCCGACTATCCGATCTGGGTCGGATGCTACTGGGGCAGCGCGGCCGAAGTGCCGGTGCTGGCGCATGCGGTGCCGCCCGGCGTGCCCGGCATCACCCTGCAAACCCCGCTGAAGAACGGCCTCACCATCAGCGACGTGCCGGGGCCGACCGGCGGCATCCTGATGCAGACCACCACCGGCGCGATGATCTCGGTCAGCGATGTCGGCATCACCATTTCCAACGGCAAGGGCGCGATCATCACCATGACCGGGCCGAGCGTCGACGTGAACCTCGGCGCGCTCACCGTGATCTAGGAGGAACACATGCCTGCTCCCGTCCTGCATCTTGGCGCCACCGTGCTGTGCAGCCATGCCGGACAGGCGATGCCGATGTCGCCGTTCCCGCGCGTGATGCTGTCCGGCCAGCCTGCGGTCAATCTCTCCAGCCCGTACGCGATTGCAGGCTGCTCGCTGACCGGCTCGGCGCCGCCCTGCGTGACCGCGCAGATGGTGGTAGGCGCGGCGCGGGTGATGATCGGCGGCGTGCCGGCCGCGACCATGATGGGGCAATCGGTCTGTACGCCGACGGGCACGCCGTTGCTGCCTGTGGTCGCGCAGATGCGCGTGCTGGCCACTTGAGGGGAGGATGAGGTGAGCAACGAGCTCGATTTCCCTTATCATTTCGACGATCGCGGCCGCACGGCCACGACCGATCGCCCTGATCACATCCGCGACCTGATCGAGCAGGTGCTGTTCACGGCGCAGGGCGAGCGGGTGATGCGGCCGGATTTCGGTGCCGGACTGCTGGCGCTGGTGTTTGAGCCCAATTCGGTGACGCTCGCGGCGACCACGCAGATGCTGGCCCAGGCCGCGCTGCACCAGCATCTCGCCCACCTGATCGCCGTGAATTCGGTCGAGGTGATCAATGACGATGCCGTGCTGCGCGTCGAGATACGCTACGTGGTGCTCGCCGACCGCACCGGCCACCTCGCGAGCTTTGCGGTACCGGGGGGCGCGGCATGAAGCAACATTGCTGCGATCCGCGCCGGCTCGAAGTGCTCAAGGCCAAGGGCAGCGCCAACGCCATCGAATTCACCGAGGTGCTCGACCTCGTCTCCCCGCCCGGCGCGCCACGGCAACAGACCCTGCTGGTTCGGCTGCTGCACTCCGGCTTCACGCTCTCCTCGGACAATCTGCGCATCACCGGCGGTGAACGTATTGCGACCGTCGGTGTGGTCTGGTGCGCGCCGGCCAATGCGCTGCCGGCGCAAGCCGAGCCGGGGCTGGTCGACACCGTCGACGATCTCCCGCGCACGCTGGTGGTCCGCACCGACAACAGCGGCGATTATTCGATCTACAGCTTCGGCATCTTCGCCAATTCTGGCTCAACCCTGCCGCCGGCCGGCTACGATCCGAAGCTGTCGGCGATCGACTTCACCTTCAAGATCGAGTGCCCATCGGACTATGATTGCGGCGCGACCGCAGCCTGCCCCCCGGTCCCGCGCCCGAAGCCGGAGATCGACTATCTCGCGCGCGACTATCAGGGTTTTCGCCGACTTATGCTTGACCGGCTCAGCCTACTCGTTCCCGGCTGGCAGGAGCGCTCCGCAGCCGATCTCGGCGTGACCCTGGTCGAGCTGCTCGCCTACGCCGCCGATAATCTCGCCTACCGCCAGGACGCGATCGCCAACGAGGCCTATCTCGCGACCGCGCGGCAACGCATCTCGGTGCGGCGCCATGCCCGGTTGGTCGACTATCGTCTGCACGAGGGCTGCAACGCGCGTGCCTTCGTGCATTTCGACGTGAACGGGCAGGCCATCGCGCTGGACAAGGGCACGCAATTGCTCACCCGCGTCCCCGGGCTCGAACTGGTGCTGACGCCGGGCTCGCATGAATTGACCGATGCGATCGATGGCGGCGCCGAGATCTTTGAGACCGTCGCGCCCGCCGTGCTCGACCAGCAGCAGAACAGCCTCGCCTTCTACGCCTGGGGCAACAACGGCTGCTGCCTGCCGCGCGGCACCACGCGCGCGACGTTGCGCGGGCATATCGACACACTCGCCATCAGCGACATCCTGATCTTCGAAGAGGTCATCAGCCCGACCACGCTGTCTGCTGATGATGCCGATCCCGGGCATCGCTGGGCGGTGCGGCTGACCGAAATCGTGCTCGCGAGCGATCCATCCGGCGGGCTCTTCGACGAGCCGCCGGTCGACAGCCCCATCGACGTCACCGAGATCGTCTGGAGCGAGGCCGATGCGCTGCCCTTCCCGCTGTGCCTGACCGTGGAAGACCGCCCCGAACTCGCGATCAGCGTTGCCCGCGGCAACATCGTGCTGGTCGATCACGGCCGTACCCTGCCGTCCGAGCAACTCGGCACGATGCCGCGCGCCAGGTTAAAGCAGGCATTGTCTCCGCCGGGGAATTGCTGCACGTCGGCCCCGGAGGTGATGCTGCCGCCGCGCTTCCGCCCGGTGCTCGCGAACAGCCCATTGACGCAGTGCTTCGATCTTGGCGCGCTGCTCGCCGTTACCTTCAGCAACGACAAGCCGTGGTGGCCGGCCAGCGCATTCGGTCTCCTGTCGCCGCGCGACGCCACGCCTGCCATCGTCGATCTCACGGGGCAGGTTGCCGGCATCACCGAGCAATGGCTGCCGCAGCGCGACCTCACGGGCAGCGCAGGTAACGCCCCGCACGTCGTGGTCGAGATCGACAATCACAGCCGTGCTCTGCTGCGGTTCGGCGACGGCCTGCTCGGCAAGCGGCCTGCAGAGGATACCGCGTTCACCACGACCTACCGGATCGGCAACGGCACGGCAGGCAATGTCGGCGCCGAGGCGATCGCGCATATCGTCCGCAAGACGAATGGTGCGTTCGTCGCCGTCCGCAATCCGCTTCCGGCATCCGGCGGCGTCGAGCCCGAGGACATCGAGGCGGCGCGACGCGATGCGCCGCAGGCCTTCCGCACCCAGGAGCGCGCCGTGACAGCGGCCGATTACGCTGCTGCAACCGAACGGCGTGTCGACGTGCAGCGCGCGGCTGCGACATTCCGCTGGACCGGCAGCTGGTACACCGTGTTCGTGACGCCCGACCGCTTCGGCGGCGGCGTGGTCGACGCTCCCTTCGCCACACAGCTGCGCAACCATCTCGAGCGGTTCAGGATGGCCGGTTACGATCTCGATGTGCGGCCGCCGCGCTACGTGCCGCTCGACGTCACGCTGCACGTCTGCGTCAAGCCGGACTATTTCCGCGCCGAGGTCGCGCAGGCCGTGCGTGCGGTGCTGTCGAGCACGGTGCTGCCCGACGGCACGCTCGGCCTGTTCCATCCCGATAATTTCTCGTTCGGCGATCCCGTCTATCTCAGCCGCATCATCGCAGCCGCACAGGCGGTCGAGGGCGTCGAGGCGGTGCAGGCGGAAAAATTCCAGCGGTTCATTTCGCCGATCGCGACCTCGCTGGATGACGAGGTCATCCCGATCGGCAGCCTCGAGATCGCGCAGCTCGCCAACAATCCGAGTTTCCGCGAGCGCGGCCGGCTCATCATCGAAGCGGGAGGCGGCAAATGACGATACCAGTCCCGGTCATCAAGCCGCCCGCTTTGCCTGCCGGCAGCGAAAGCTGCGGCTGCTGCGCCGGCGTCGAAGCCGACACGCCCCAAGGCATTTCGAACCGCTACGGCCTCTCAAGCATCGCCTACCGGATCGGCGACTACGCGCAATTCCGCGACAGCCTGCATGCCGCGCTGTCATCTGCCGCGTTCGCACCGCTCGGCAAGCTGCAAAGCCGGACCGACGATGATTTCACCATCGGCCTGATCGATGCTTTCGCCTGCGCCGCCGACGTGCTCACCTTCTACCAGGAGCGCATCGCCAACGAATCCTATCTTCGCACCGCGCTGGAGCGCGTCTCGCTCCAGGAGATGGGCCGGCTGATCGGCTACCGCCTGCGGCCGGGTGTCGCCGCCGAGACGTGGCTCGCCTTCACGCTGGAAACGCCGCCAGTGCCACCGCCAAGACTGTCGCCCGAGCCGGGCAGCTTCGTCACCGGCGTTCCCGCGCAAGTGTCGATCGAGATCGGCACCAAGGTGCAGAGCGTGCCGGGGCCGGGCGAGAAGCCGCAGACCTTCGAGACCGTCGAACGGCTGGACGCCGCACGGCCCGCCTGGAACGCGATCCGGCCGTGGATGGCGGAGACGCGGCGGCCGGGCAAGGGCGACACCGTCATGTACCTTGCCGGCCAGCGCAACAACCTAAAGCCGGGTGATGCGTTGCTGATCGTTGGCGACGCCTTCGATCCGGGCAAAAATGACGCCAATTGGGACTTCCGCTTCATCGACAGTGTCGAGTTGCAATCGGATTTCGATCGCACCAAGATCACCTGGCGTGTCGGCCTTACCAATGTTGAGGCGACACAGGGCTCCAAGGTGTACGCACTGCGCAAGCGCGCCGCCTCCTTCGGCCACAACGCGCCGATGTGGAAGTCGATGTCGAACGAGTTCCAAGCGAACTATCCCGGAACATCCGTGAATGACGAGTGGCCGGACTATTCGATCTCGACGGCCGGGGGCAGCATCGACCTCGATACGATCTACCCGGAGGTGCGTGTCGGTGATTACGCCGTGCTCACCATTCCCGCGCTAGCCAAAAGCAACGCTTCCAGCAAAATCGACGTCAACGTTATCGAGCTGTCCTCCTCCATCGATCTCTATCAGGTGTCCAACTTAACCGACATCTCCCGTGCCCAATTCGCCTTAGCTGGCAAGGTGACGCGGCTGTCGTTGCGCGGTGCCAATTACGATGCCTACAAGGACGAAGTCCGCCTCTGCACCGCTTTCGTGCAGTCAGAGCAGCTGACGCTCGCACCCTATGCCGTCGACGATGCGGTTACAGGCGACAGTATCCCTGTTGCAATCGGCGCCGATGGCCTCGTCGCCGGGCGGCGGCTGATCGTGCGCGGCAATCGCGTCTCCGACGGCCAGTCCGTGGTCGTGCAGGCAAAGCTGGTGTCTGTCCAGGTCGCGGATGCCAACCGCTGCAAGCTCCAGATCGACCCGCCGCTTGCCGGCAGTCTTGACCGCGGCAGCGTCGTCGTTCACGGCAACATCGTGCCGGCCTCGCATGGCGAGACGGCGACGCAGATCCTTGGCTCCGGCGATGCGGCACAGCCGTTCCAGCGGTTCGAATTGAAGCAGGTGCCGCTGACCTATCGCGCCGCTGCGAACGAGAGCGGTGCCGCGAGCGAATTGACGCTGCGGATCGGCGAAATCAAGTGGCATGAGCGCACGACACTGTACGGTGCAGCCGCGACAGATCACGCCTTTGCGCTCGATGTCGACGAGCAGGGCCGCAATCTCGTGAAATTCGGCGACGGCGCCAGCGGCGCGCGGCTGCCGAGCGGGCTGAACAACGTCCGCGCCACTTATCGCAAAGGCATTGGTATCGCCGGCAATGTCCGCGCCGAGACCTTGAGCCAGCTGCTGTCGCGTCCGCTCGGGCTGAAGGGCGTCAGCAACCCGCTTGCCGCCGAAGGCGGCAATGATCCGGAGCCGGCCGATGCTGCGCGGCGGAGCATTCCACTCGGCGCCCGCACGCTCGGCCGCGTGGTTTCGGTGCTCGACTATGAGGACTTTGCTCGCGCCTTCACCGGTATCGCCAAGGCACACGCGGAAGTTCTGCAATTGCCGCGCGGAAAGACCATCGCCATCACGATCGCGGGGCCGCCCGGCGCGCCCGTCAATTCAGCAAGTCCGCTGTGGACTAATTTGCTCGCGGCGCTGAAGGCCGGCGGCGATCCGCATGTCGCGGTGGCGCTGCTGCCCTACCAGCCCGGCACCTTCCGGATCGGATTGAAGGTCAAGCGCGATCCTGACTTCGACGCCAAGACCGTGCTGGCCGCGGTCGAAGCAGCCCTGCGCGCGCACTTCGCCTTCGACGCACGCGAGCTCGGCCAGGCGGTGCAGCAATCCGACGCGATCGCGGCGGCGCAAGCGACGCCCGGCGTTGTCGCCGTTGACCTCGTCAAGCTCTATGGCGGCACCACGCCCTACGCCCAGACCATTCCGTCGCACCAGGCCCGCCTGCTCGCGTCACGCATGCATGTCGACCAGGGAGTGGCGAAGCCGAGCGAGCTGCTGACATTGAATCCCGCGCCGTTCGACCTGCTGGAGGAGATGGCATGAACAGCCTCACCCCTGAACGGCTCTATGGCCTGATGCCGGCGCTGCATCGGCTGCGCGATGCCGCGCTGGCAGGCGATCCCGCGACGGCTGGCCCGCTTCAGGCTCTGCTGGCGGCTTTTGCCCGTGAATTCGCCACGCTGGAAGAGTCCGTCGACCAGCTCTACGACGACCAGTTCATTGAAACCTGCGCCGAATGGGTCACGCCTTACATCGGCGACCTCATCGGCTACCGGCCGCTGCGCGGGCTCGGCGGCGAGCTGACCTCACCGCGTGCCGAAGTCGCCGACACCATCGCGTTCCGCCGCCGCAAGGGCACCGCGCTGATGCTGGAGGAGCTCGCGCATGACGTGACCGGCTGGCCGGCCCATGCGGTCGAACATTTTGAGCAGCTCGCCACCACGCAATACATGAAGCACATCAGGCTGTATGCGCCGGCCACCTGCAACCTGCGCAACACGGCCGCGCTATTCCGGCGCGATGGCGCCTTCAACAGCATTGCGCACACCGCCGAGATGCGGCGGCCGGAGACCGGCGCCGGGCGCTACAACGTCCCCAATATCGGTATCTTCCTGTGGCGGCTGTTGTCGCTGTCTCTCACGGCCGTGCCGCTGACGCCGGACGCAGGCGACGCAAGCGGCCGCAAATTCCGCCTCAATCCGCTCGGCGCCGACATGCAGCTGTTCCGCTTCGCGCAGGCAGAGACCGACATCTCCCATCTCGCCGAACCCATCAACGTGCCGGAGCCGCTGTCGGTACGTCTGATGGCCATGGCGGTGCAAACGGCGCAGAAAACCGCGCAGCCGGACGCACAACACGACGACGATTACGGTGACGGCGAGAGCCTTGTGTTCCTCAAGCCAGGCAACCAGCCACCCCAGGTCCCCACAGCCAAGGTACGCGTCTGCGATCTCCGCGACATCCTGGATGGTAGCGGCAACGTGATCGGCTGGGCGCATGAGGCGCAGGTCAAGGCGGGCACCATCGGCTTCGATCCCGAGCGCGGGCGCGTGCTGCTTGGCGCAGCCGCCGACGGACCGCTGCTGGCGACCTTCCACTACGGCACCGCGCGGCAGATCGGCGGTGGCGAATATCCACGCATCCCTCCCGAGGGCGACATCGGCAACGAGCAAACTGTCAATGCCGGCGGTGCGTGGCAGGCCAAGCTCGACCTGATCAGGACCGGTGGCCGCCTCATCATCGGCGACAGTCTGACCTACAAGGAGACGCCGACGTTCAGGGTGGACGATGTTCTCGGCAACGCGACGCCGCACCATGTTGTCGTTGCCGCACATGACCAGACCCGGCCGCTGCTGGCGGCAAGTGGCAAGATCACGCTCGACATCGGCGCACGCGGCCGGCTCACACTCGATGGGCTCGTGATTTCCGGTGGCACATTGCAGCTCGCGGATCCCGCCGATGTCGAGCTGCGAGAGCTGGTGCTGCGCGACTGCACCTTGGTGCCCGGGCTCACGCTCAAGGGCAACGGAAGTCCGATGGCGCTGCCGAGTCCGCCGAGCCTTATCATCAAACACCGCTTTGCCAAGGTCACGCTGGAGCGCTGCATCGTCGGTCCGATCCAGGCGGTTGCCGATGCCGAGGTAACGCTGACCGACTGCATCATCGATGCCGGGGCGCCGGAGAACGTCGCCTTTGCCGCTGATGATGCGGGGGGCGCCGGCGCCGAACTGACCGTCGCTCAATGCACTATCATCGGCAAGGTCCACACCAAACTGCTGAAGCTCGCCTCCAACACCATCTTCCACGCAAAGCTCGACACGAAGCCTGCAAACCCGTGGATGGCGCCGGTGCTGGTCCAGCGCCGCCAGGAAGGCTGCGTCCGCTTCTGCTACGTGCCGCCCGGCTCGATCACGCCGCGTAGATTCCATTGCGTGCCTGATGATGCGGCACCTTCGGTGCTGCCGCTGTTCACTTCGCTGCGCTACGGCGATCCGGGCTATGCGCAGCTTCGGCGCACCACCAGCCTCGCAATCCGCGCGGGCGGCGACAACGACAGTGAGATCGGCGTGCTCAACGCTCTCTTTCAGCCGCAGCGCGAGGCCAATCTCAGGCTGCGGCTGGACGAATATCTACGTTTCGGCCTGCACGCGGGCCTGTTTTTCGCGAGTTGACCGAGAGTATCGGAGGTTATCATGGGTGCCGACTTTTCACGCGTTCGTCTCGACCCCCTGCTCGACTTCGCCGGCCTGGAGCTGAAACAGGGCGCGGTGCTGCTGGACGGCGACGCCAACGAGTTGATGGCGATCCTCGATCGCAGGCTGCGGGCACTCGCCAGCGACATTCTCGGCCGGGCCACGGTCTCATCGACCACGCCGGATGCATTCAAGCTCGGCGTTGCCGGCAATACGCTCGAGATCGGCAAAGGTCGGCTCTATGTCGATGGCCTGCTCGCGGAGAACCACGGCCTTGCCGATCCCGACAAGCGCCTGTTCGACGAACTCATGGCCGAGACTGTCTTCACCGACAAGCTGACCTATGACACCCAGCCCTATCTACCCGCCGCGGTGCGGCCGCCGCTGCCGACCGCCGGCCGCCATCTCGTCTATCTCGACGTCTGGGAGCGCGAGCTGACTTATCTCGAGAGACCGGAGCTGGTCGAGATCGCCGTCGGCGTCGAGACCAGCTCGCGGCTCCAGACGGTGTGGCAGGCGCGCGTGCTCGACGCCGATGCCGGCGACAACACCGATTGCGCAACGCCCGACGAGGACATGCCCGGCTGGGACGCCGTGATTGCACCGTCGACCGGCGTGCTCACGACAGACACGTTCGACGCGACGCCAACGGACGATCCTTGCGAGCTGCCGCCGACCGGCGGCTTCCGCGGCCTCGAGAACCAGCTCTACCGGGTCGAGATCCAGGACCCAGGCCAGCCCGGCGGCACCGCAACCTTCAAATGGTCACGCGAGAATGCCAGCGTCGGCTCACGCGTCGCCAGCGTCATATCCTCGACCGAGCTCAAGCTGGATAGCCTCGGGCGGGACGATGTGCTGCGCTTCAAATCCAACGACTGGGTCGAGATCATCGACGACGCCAGCGAGTTTTCTCAAAAGGCCGGCGAGATGCGCCGCATCACCGTCACCGAGGCGACCCGCCGCATCACCTTCACACCGGCGCTGCCGCCCCTGATGTTGCCGGCGACTTTTCCCAACAGTGACCAGCCGAGGCAGACCAATTTGCGCGTGCGCCGCTGGGATCATAACGGGCTGGTGTTCCGGACCGATTCCGGCGGCACGTTGGTGCAGATCGACAATCTAGGTGCCGCCGGATCGACCGGCGTGATCAAGGTACCCGCCGCGGGCACGACCATCCTGCTCGAGGACGGCATCACCGTGAGCTTCGATTCGACCGGGGCTGCGGGCTTTCGCGCCGGCGACTGGTGGGCTTTTGCCGCGCGTACGGCGGATGCCAGCGTCGAAAAGCTCGACCGCGCCCCGCCGAGCGGCGTCCATCACCATTTTGCGCGGCTCGGTATCTGGGATATCGACGCCCAGAGCGTCACCGACTGCCGCCATCCATGGCCGCCGGAAGGCGGCGGCCACGACTGCGCCTGCACGGCCTGCGTCACGGTCGAGCAGCACGAGAGCGGCAGCTTCACCATCCAGGATGCCGTCAACAAGGTGCGTGAGACCGGCGGCACCATCTGCCTCGGCCCCGGTCACTACGTCCTGAAGGCAGCCGTGACGATCAACCAGGCGAAATCGGTTCGCATCGTCGGCAAGGGCCCGGCGACGCTGCTGGTGGCGCCGACCGGTGCCTTCGCGATCCAGGACTCCTTTGCGATCACCATCGAAGACCTCGCGATCATTTCGCTCGCGCGCGATCCCACGATCGACGTCTCGACCTGCATCGGCCTTGGCCTGACGCGGCTCGCCATCGCGGCGCTCGGCGCCGAGAATGCGCAGCTCCCGGCGGTGATGCTACGCGGCGTGATTGGCGGCGCGAAGCTAGCCGAGAACGCGATCTTCGCACCGGTTGCGATTGCGGGCGGCGCGCTGAAGGGCGTGGAGGGCGGCGCCGGCTTCCTGCTGACGGCCGCGGTGACGATCGAGGAGAATGTGCTCCTGTGCCAGCGCGGCGCCATCGCCTTCGCCGACGAGGTGCTGCATCTGCTCGCCACGCGAATTGCGCACAACGAGATTATCGGCTGCACCGACCTGGCCATCGCCGCACAGGGCCTGGCGCTTCCCGGCGCTTCACTTGCGATCGACCGCAACAGTTGCAACCTTACCGCCAACGGCATCGCTTGTGCCGCGGCCGGGCTCTGGATCGAGCGCAATCAGCTGCGGAACTGGTCGCCCGGCGACCATGTCGGGATCAGGCTGATCCCCGGGCTCGACCGCCGCAGCACCGCGACCGCGCAGATCCTCGCCAACCAGATCCACGGCTTCGGCACCGCCGGCATCAAGGTGATCGCCGCATCGCAGGACCTGATCATCAAGCTCAACGCGATCGACAGCTGCGGCGCTGGCATCATGCTCGGCGGCGCGACCGACGCGGCTGCAGTATCGATCGAGAACAACCATATCCGCAACATCGGACCGGCAACCGAGAGCGACAACGGCACCGTGGTCGGCATCGAGGTGATCCGCGCCGACAGCGCCTCGATCGCCGGCAATCTGGTTCGCGCCATCGGCCTTACGGCGGTGAAATCCGCGCTGCGTGCCGGCGTCCTCACCTTCGGCGTCAACCGCCCGCGCGTGAGCGGCAACGAGATCGTCGAGGTCGCGCCTGCGAAGGGGTTTGTCGGCACCAGCGCCGGCATCATGCTGCGCGGGCCCCAGACCCAGATCGAGGTCAACCACAACAGCGTGCAGCGCGACCTCACGCCGGCCCCCGACGATTCAACCGGCAACTGGTTCGCGCTGACCACGGCCGAGGTCAATCCCAAAGTGCCATTCGGACAAGCAGGCGAGAAGGTCGCAATCCGGCTCGGCGACGGACGCGTCCTGGCGCTCGGCGCAGACTATGCGTTCGTCAGGGCCAGCCTCGTCGGCAACGACACCGAGGGTGCGCGCGCCGGCATCATCGGTAACATTTTAACCGGACGCGGCCCTGCGCCCGCCGTGCTCCTGGTGGTGGGCCAAGAATGCCTGTTCAACGACAATCGCGTGGAAGCCGGCAGCAAGGCTGGCGGCGTGTTGCTGGAGAGTGCCGTGGCGATCATCAGCACCAACAGGGTGCGCAGCGGCGAGGGTTCGATCAGGCTCACCGGCGCACGGTCGGTCGTTGTGATTGGCAATATCACCAACGGCGGCATCAGCATTCCCGGCGGCATCGCCAATACGCCGTGGGCGCCACTCAACGTGATCGGCTAATTTCAGGAGGTATTTCCATGCGCACTTTTATTGTCGGGGAAGAGACGAAACTCAAGACCCTCAGCGAGAAGCTGCTGCTCGCCAATTTGAGCCAGGTCCGAAGCGAGGCCGCGCTGAAGGCGTTGCAGGAGGCCAATCCGCACGCCGACCTCAACAAGCTCACGCGTGGCACCGTGTTGTTCGTACCGGATGCACCGGGCTTCAAGGTCAGCACAACCAGCTCGGCGACCGGCGGCCCGCTCGCGGCCTTGCAGGAACTCCTGGATCAGGCGCTTCGCCTCGCGCTCGAAGAGACCTCGGCCGGCAACAGCGCACGCCTCGCAGATCAGGACCAGACGGTGAAAGCGTTCGACGACGGCGCGGTCAAGAAAGCAATCAGCGACCCCACTATCGGCCCCCAGATCCGCGAGAGCGTCAATGCCGTCAGGAAGGGCTTTGAGGCCGATCGCGAGCTGGCCGCACGTGCGGAGAAGAACATCACCGATGTCGGCAAGGCTGCGATCGCAAAGCTCAACGAGCTCGGCAAGACTCTTGGATGAGCTGCTCGCGCGAGGCCGCCGATACGTGGGCCGTCAGACCGCGCAGTAACGTTCCTGGATGTCCTTGTCCGCCAGCAGCGCCGCGGCGCTGCTTTGATGCACCACCTCGCCCTGGTCGATGATCACGGCGCGGTCGGCAAGCCGCAGCGCCCATTCGACGTTCTGTTCGACCAGCAGCAGCGTCTTACCTTCGTCGCGCAGGCGACGGAACAGCACGCCCATCTCCTCGACCAGAACCGGCATGATGCCTTCCGACGGCTCGTCGAGCAGGATCATTTTTGGCTTGGCGATCAGCGCACGCGCAATCGCCAGCATCTGCTGCTCGCCACCCGAAAGCGTCACACCCTCCTGATCGAGCCGCTCCTTCAGACGCGGAAACGTCTCGGCGATTTCGTCGATGGCGGCCCGCTCCTCGATCACGCTTCCGGCCGCGACGAGGCCGAGTCGCAAATTCTCACGCACGGAGAGACCGGGGACGATGCGGCGCTCCTCCGGCACGTAAGCAAGACCCAGATGAAACCGCTGATGCGCACGCATCGGCAACAACTCCTGACCCGCAAAGCGCGCGCGGCCAGTCGCCTTCGGCATCAGCCCCATCATCGCCCGCAAAGTCGTGGTCTTGCCGGCGCCGTTGCGGCCGACGAGTGCGACCACCTCGCCAGGGTTCACGTGCAGCGAGATGCCGTGGAGGATGTGGCTTGCGTCATACCAGGCGTGAAGGTCGTCGATTTCAAGCAGCGCAGTCTCAACCATAGCCTTCACTCTGTCCGAGATAAACCCGGCGGACTTCCGGGTTGCTCCTGATCTCATCGGGCGCGCCGTCCGCCAGCAGGCGGCCGTGATGCAGCACCACGACGCGCTTGGACAGGCCCAGCACCATCTTCATCTTGTGTTCCACCAGCAGCACGGTGCGCTTCTCGGCGAGGCGTTCGAGCAGCGCGACCATGTCCTTGGTTTCTTCCGGTCCCATGCCTGCAGTCGGTTCGTCCAGCAGCAGCAACTGCGGTTCCGAGACCAGCGCAATCGCAATCTCCAGCGCGCGCTGCTGACCGTGCGACAGGAACTTTGCCAGCTCGCCGCGCTTGGCGAGCAGCCCGACTGCCTCTAACGCCGTATCGGCGCGCGCATTCAGCTCGGTCAGCCGGGCACGATCGCGCCAGATATCGTAGCTCACGGTCAGCGCCTGCGCCGCGACGCGCACGTTCTCATGGACGGAGAGGTCCGGAAAAATGTTCGTGATCTGGTAGGAGCGCGAGATGCCCTGATGCACGAAGCGATGCTGCGGCAGGCCGTTCAGCTCGCGTCCCCTGAAGTGCAGCTTGCCCGACGTCGGCGTCAGCGCGCCGGAGAGGATGTTGAAGAAGGTGCTCTTGCCTGCGCCGTTCGGCCCGATGATCGAGGTGAGCTGTCCCGCCGCAAACGACACGCTGATGCCTTCGAGCGCGACGAAGCCGCCAAAATGCTTGCCGATTCCCTCGACGCGAAGCAGTTCGCCGCTCATGGCCGCGCCTTTCCAACTCGAAGCGTGTCCAGCAACGTGCCCCAGATGCCTTTGGGCAGGAACAGCACGAACAGCACGAAGATCGCGCCGACGAAGAGCTGCCAGTGTGGGGTCCAGACCGAGATAACGTCCTCCAGGATCAGGAAGCTCGCCGCGCCGACGAACGGCCCGAAGAAGCTGCGGGCGCCGCCGAGCAGCACCATCATCACGATCATGCCCGAAGTCTGGTAATGTAGAAGGTCCAGCGGCACGATCGACAGATGCAGCGCCAGCATGCAGCCGCCAAGAGATGAGATCGCCCCTGAGAGCATGAACACGATCAGCTTGCTGCGCTCGACGTCATAACCGCAGGCCCGCGCCCGCTGCTCGTTCTCGCGGATGGCCTCGATGACGGCGCCGAACGGTGAGTTCAGGATCCGCGACTGGAACCACATCGCCAGCGCCGCGAAGGCCATCAGCACGTAGTATTTGTTGACGGGGTCGAGGAAGTTGACGGGGAAGCCGAACAGATTGATGCGATCGACGGTGAAGCCGCGCAGGCCATTCTCGCCGCCGGTGACAGACGAGGCCTGGAGCGCCACGTAATAGACCAGCTGGGCCAGCGCGAGCGTCACCATGGAGAAATAGATGCCGCGGGTGCGCGTCGAGACGATGCCGATTGCCGCGGCAAGGCAGGTGCTGAGGAGGACGGCGATCGGCACCGCGGCAAACCACGGCACGCCGTAGCGGCCGATTGCTATGCCGGTGAAGTAGGCGCCGGCGCCGAAGAACGCGGCCTGACCAAACGACAGCAGCCCGGTGTAGCCGAACAGCAGATTGTAGCCCATCACCACGACGCCGTAGATCAGGACGTTGACGGCCAGCGCCTGCGACGGCAGCAGCCAGGGCAACACGGCCAGCACGGCAATGGACAGCAGCACGCGTTGCTCGAGAAGCCAGCCAAGCCCGCCGGACGAAGATTTGGCGACCGCTTCGCCGCTTGATGGTGACGTCACGCGGTCCTCCCTCTCACGCCGAACAGCCCCTCCGGGCGGATCAGCAGCACCACCGCCATCAGCGCAAACATGACGATGGTCGCCATCTCAGGCGCGAACAGCGCGACAAGACTGATGGAGATGCCAACCATGAGGCCGGCAACGACCGCGCCCACGATCGAGCCGAGGCCGCCGATCACGGTCACCACGAAGGCTTCAGCCAGCACCAACGAACCCATTTCCGGATTGACGCTGCGCATGGGCCCCGCGAGCACGCCACCGAGCGCGGCAAGACCGACGCCAAGACCGAAGATCGCAAGCCACACCCGCCCGATGTCGACACCCAGCACCTGCATGATGGTGGGGTCGCGCGCTCCAGCGCGCACGATCAGGCCGATGCGGGTCTTCTCCAGGGCCAGCCAGAGCACCACCAGCACCACCGCCACCAGCGCGATGACGAAGAGCCGATAACGCGGGAAGAAGCCGACGCCAAGATCGAGCACGCCGATCAGCTGCGGCGGTGTCGGAAAGGGAATGCCGTCGCTGCCGAACACGATGCGCACGGCCTCGACCAGGATATAGCTGAGGCCGAAGGTGAGCAGCAGCGGATCGTCGATCGAGCGGCCATAGAGCCTGCGGATCAGGACGAACTCGATCAACATGCCGAAGGCGCCGATCAGGACGGGCGCGAGCAGCAATCCCCACCAGAAGCTTCCAGTGAGAGACGCAAGATACAGCCCCGCATAGGCCCCGATCATGAACAGCGCGCCATGGGCGAAATTGACCACCCCGAGCATGCCGAACACGATCGTCAGTCCAAGCGCAGTGATCACCAGGACCGCCCCAAGGGCGATCCCGGAGAGAAGCTGCATGATGATCAGCGACAGGTCCATTGCTACGTCTTAGGTCGCGTGGCCGAGTTCGCTGCAAGTCCGCAGCATGTCGTCAGAGCCGGTGTCGTTGGCGAGAATGGCGAACAGATCGTTGTCGTTGGCCATGGCGGACTTCTTCTTGGACTCCAGCACCAGCACCGACTGCACCGATTGATGATCGCATTTGCGGTAATGCTGCGGGCCCTTGGTCAAATCGTATTGCAGCTTCTCCAGGGCATCGACGACCTTGTCGGTGTCGGTACCGCCGGCGGTCTGCATGGCTGCCAGCAGGGAGCCGACGCCGGAATAGCCATAGGCGCCGTAATCGGTCGGGATCGCGCCGCCATTGGCGGCCTTGAACGCCGTGTTGAAGGCGGCCGCCGACTTGCCTTGCGTCTCCAGGCCCCAATAATAATTGGCGCCGCCGACCACACCCTCGAACACATCGGGGCCGACCGCGAGCCGCTGGTTGTGCAGGATCACAGGCACCACGATCTTCATCTGCTGCTTGACGCCGAAATCCACGGCTTGCTTGATTGCGTTGGCCTGGTCGCGGCCGAAATTCGAGATGCAGAGCACGTCCGGCCGCATCGACATCAAGCGCGGCATGAAGGTGGAATAATCGGCCGCGCCGAACGGATGCAGGATTTCACCGACATTGTCGGCGCCGATCGCGGTCTGCGCACGCTTGAAGCCGCGCAGCATCTCGTGGCCGTAGGCGTAGTCGGCGACGAGATGGGCGACCTTCATGCCTTTCTTCAAGGTCTGGCGCGCCACGGCGGCCGTGGTCATGTGCGGGTTGAGAGCCTCGTGAAAAGTGTATTTGCTGAAATCCTTGGCCTCGTTGATGGTGTCGGACTGGCTGATCGACACGTAGATCACGCCGCGGGCGCGGGTGACCTCGTTGACCGCGAGCTGCACGGCGCTGGAGAGTGCGCCGACGACGGCATGAACCTTGTCCTTCTCGATCAGCTCCAGCGTGCGGGTCGCGGCTTCGCCGGCATTGAGCTTGTCGTCGCGCACCAAGAGCTCGACCTTGCGGCCGCCGATGCCGCCCTTGTCGTTAACCAGCTTTACGGCGAGCTCAGCACATTTGACTTGATCGCGCGCCTCAGCGGCGAACGGTCCCGTGAGCGGCGTCGGAAAGCCGATACGGATCGTCTCATCGGCGGCGCGGCCGAGCCGGGGCATGGCGAGCAGGGCCGCACTTGCCGAGAGGCCGGCGAGCGCGGCGCGGCGGCTTATTTTCGGGGTCGAACCGGATTTTGGCATGATTTCCTCCAACTGTCTTTTTTCTAGAAACGCTTCAGGGTTTTCAGGACTTTTGTGGGCGTGATCGGGATCGAATTGATCGTGGCATCGAACGGCGACAGCGCATCATTAACGGCGTTGAGCACGCAAGCGGACGCTGCCGCCGTGCCGGCCTCGCCGACCCCCTTGGCGCCGAGCACGGTGTCGGCGGTCGGCGTCTCGACATGGGCGATGACGATGTCGGGCATCTCCATCGGCATCGGGACAAGATACTCGGCGAGCGAGCCGTTCACGAGCTGGCCGGTCTCGCTGTAGCGGCATTCCTCGAACAGGGCCGCGCCCAGCCCCTGCACGATGCCGCCGCGAAGCTGCTCGTCCACCAGCATCGGATTGATGACGCGGCCACAATCCTCGACGATAAAGTGCTTCAACAGCTTGATGAAGCCAGTCTCGACATCAACCTCCAGCGAGCAGCCCTGGATGCCGTTGGTGAAGGCGAAGGGATAACCCTGCGGCGCGAAATGATGGCTGACGGTGAGCTGCGCCTGCGTGCCCGGCGGCAGCGTGTCGGAGCGGAAATAGGCGATGCGCGCGATCTCGGAGATCGGCATCCGCTGGTTCCGCGTACCGGCGTCTACGACCTCACCGTTGACGATGTCGAGCGCCGACGGCCGCTCCTGAAGGATGAGCGCGGCGATCTCCAGGATGTTGCGCTTGAGCACGCGGGTTGCCCGGAGCGCGGTCTCGCCGCCGATGCCGGCGCCGCGGCAGGCCCAGGTGGCGCCGCCATGTGGCGTGACCTCGGTATCGCCGGTGATGATTTTGACGTGCTCCTGCGCGATGCCGAGCTGATCGGCGACGATCTGGCTGATGATCGCCTCGGTGCCCTGCCCCTGCTCAGTGACCGAGATCAGGCAGCGCACCTCGCCCGATGGCGTCAGGCTGAGGATCGCGCCATCCTGCGAGGAGATGCGCGCACCGCCGACGCCGTAGAAGGCCGGGCTCGGATTTGTGATCTCGACAAAGGCCGCGATGCCGATGCCGCGATAGACGCCGCGCTTGCGCAAGTCCGCCTGCTCGGCACGAAGCGCATCATAGTCCATCATCTCGTGCAGACGCTTCAAGCAGGCCTGATGCGACAGCGCCTCGAAGCGGTAGCCGGTCGGTGAGGTCTGCGGATAGGCATCGTCGGCGATCACGTTCTGCGCGCGGATGGCGAAGGGATCGAGCCCGACTTTGGCTGCGGCCATATCGACCAGCCGCTCGGTGACCGCGCAGGCAATGGGGTGGCCGACGGCCCGATACTGGCTGGTCTGCACCTTGTTTTGAAAAATCACCTCCAGCGTGGCGCGATAATTCTTGAAGCGATAGGGCGCGCCCATCAGGCGAATGACCTGATTGCCCTCGACCACGCTGGTGCGCGGATATGTCGAGAAAGCGCCGATCGCGGTCAGGTCCAGGACATCCATCGCAAGAATCTCACCCTTGGCATCCAGCGCCATTCGTGCGTGCACCCGATGGTCGCGGGCGTGGATGTCGGAGACGAAGGACTCGATGCGATCGGCGACATATTTGACCGGACGGCCGAGCAGGATCGAGAGGCCGACCACTGCCATGTCCTCGTGATAGACGTGCAGCTTCATCCCGAAGGAGCCACCGATGTCGGTCGCGATCACACGAACACGGGCCTCGGGGATGCCGTAATGGCGCGAATAGAGATCCTGGAACTGGTAGGGCGTCTGCGTCGCGTGATGCACCGTAAGCGCGCCGGCGGCGGGATCATAATCCGCGACGATGGCGCGCGGCTCCAGCGTCACCGCAGTATGGCGGCCGAAGGAGAATTCCTCTTCCACCACGTGGGCGGCATGCGCAAAGGCGTGGTCAACGGTGCCATTGTCGAGTAGGGCGCGGAAGCAGGTGTTGTTGGCGCTGCCTGGGTTGATCACCGGCCCGCCGGCGTCGCGCGCGCTGTCGATGTCGACAACGACGGGAAGGTCCTCGTAGTCGACCTCGATCAGCTCCAGCGCGTCTTCCGCGATCGCACGGCTCTCGGCAACGACGGCGACCACCGCCTGCCCGGCCCAGACCACACGATCGAGCGGCAGCGGCAGTTGCGGCGCAGACGTCATGCCTTTGAAATGGTCGAGCGTGCCGATCCAGGGCGTGCAGATCTTTGCGAGGTCAGTGCCGATCGCGACGAGGTGCACGCCTTCGAGCGTGCGCGCCTCATCGGCATTGATCGAAACGATTTTGGCATGCGCATGCGGACTGCGCAGGAACGCAGCATAGAGCATGCGCGGCAGCCGGAGATCGCTGATATATCGCCCGCGCCCAGCCAACAGCCGCTTGGCGTTCGGCCGAGGCACCGAGCGGCCGATATAGGAGTTCGGGCGATCGAGCGAGGTCAGCGGCGCACTCATGTCGTGCCTCCGCCTTCGCTGCGCGCTTTGGCCACCGCGTCGATCGCATCGACGATCGCCTCATACCCGGTGCAACGGCAGTAATTCCCCGATAGCGCGTCGCGGATCTCGCCGCGGCTCGGCTGCGCTACCTGCGAAAGCAGTTCCTGCGCGTTGACCAGCATGCCCGGCGTGCAGAAGCCGCATTGCAGTGCGTTGCGGCGATGGAATTCGGCCTGGAGGTCCGCGATCACGCCACTCTCGGTGAGGCCTTCGATCGTGCTGATATTGGCACCATCGGCCTGTACCGCGAACATCAGGCAGGAATGGACGGCGCGGCCGTCCAGCTGCACGAGGCAGGCACCACAGGCGCCCATCTCGCAGCCGGCGTGCGTGCCGGTCAGCTCGAGCGTATTGCGCAGGCAATCGACCAGCGTCTCGCGCGGCGCGACTTCACAAGCGACCTTGCGGCCGTTGACGACGAAGCGGACGCGCACGGTCTCATCCGCGTCATCCAACTTGGTTTCGTCAAAACCGCTCATGCGCCCTCACCCAGACGTCCGAGCAGGCGTCCCAGCAGCACGCGGGCGAGGTGCAGTCGCATCGCCGGCGGCACCTCGTCGCTGTCGGGCGGGGCGAGATCGCCTTCGAGCGCGGCTTGCGCGGCGGCGATCCGTTCCGCATCCAGGCCTGAGCCGATCAAGGTAGCCTCGGCGCCCTTCACTCGCGTCGGCGTATTGCCGACGGAAAAAAAGGAGATTCGGATGTCATCGATACGCTTGCCGGTACAGGTCGCAAGCATGCCGCAACCGACCATCGCGTAGTCGCCACGCCGCCGCGCCAGTTCGTCGAACGCAAAGCGCTGATCGGCCTTGAACAGCGGGACGTAGACCGCGGTGATCAACTCGCCGGGCTGCAATGCCGTCTCGAACAGGTCGATGAAGAAATCGTCGGCTTTCACCCGCCGGGTGCCCGTGGCGCCCGCGATCTCGATCTCGGCATCGAGCGCCAGCGTCATCGCCGGAAATTCAGACGCGGGATCGGCCAGCGCGACGCTGCCGCCGAACGTGCCGCGATTGCGGATGGCAGGATGGGCGACGAAGGGCGCCGCGGCACGCAGCAGCGGCGCGAACTCGGCGATCAGCGGCTCACTCAGCATCTCGCAGTGACGGGTCAGCGCACCGATGCGCAAATAACCACCCTCGCGCCTGACACCGCGCAGTTCGTCAATATGAGTGATATCGATCAAGAGCCGCGGCGCCTGCAGCCGCAATGACAGTGCCGGTACGAGACTCTGGCCCCCGGCAATGAAACGTGCATCGTCCCCGGCGCGTGCGTGAGCATCCAGCGCCTGGTCGATCGTAGCCGCACGAAAATAGCTGAAAGCCCTCGCCTTCACTGCCGTTTCCTCGATATCCATCGGCTCATCAGCCGGGATGCCAGATTTGTAACCATCTGGTCTCAAAATCCTGACACGCCGCCAAGAGGCGGTCAACAGGAAATGACCATTTGGTCACAAATGCATCTTTAGGCTAAGAAGGCATCTTGAGATTGCGATTCAGCGACGAAATGGCCCGAAAAGCGCAGAAATCGGCGAAGCGACCGGTCCGAAAGCGGACCGGGACAGGCAGCAAGTCCGCGCCAAAGCGCCGCAACATGCGTGCGGCCGATCGCGAGCGCGCGATCGTGGACGAGGCGATCCGCTTCTTTGCCGAGCGCGGCTTCGAGGGCCAGACGCGCGAATTGGCAAAACGCTTGGGCATCACGCATTCGGCGATCTATCGCCACTTCCCCAGCAAGGAGGCGCTGATCGAGCGGGTTTATCAGGAGGTCTATCTCAGCCGCTGGTCGCCCGATTGGGGTCCGATGATCCGCGACCGCTCGCTGCCGCTGGAGGCGCGGCTGACGCGTTTCTATCTCGACTATGTCGAACGCGTGTTCGAGTACAATTGGGTGCGGATCTTCGTTTTTTCCGGCATGAAGTCGTTCGGCATCACCGGCCGCTATCTCGACATTGTCAGGCGCGAGATCGTCGAGCCGGCGGCGGCCGAGCTGCGCCACGACCTGAAGCTGCCCGATGTGAAGGCCCATCCGCTCGGCGAACGCGAGACCGAGCTGCTCTGGGGCCTGCACGGCCGCATCTTCTATCTCGCCATCCGCAAGTTCATCTACGAGACGCCGATCCCGTCCGATCTCGACGCGATCGTCCGCGACGCCGTCCAGACTTTTATGGACGGCGCGAAGACGACGATGCCAAGGCTGCTGGTCGGCGGCTAGCTACTTCGCCAGGCTCGGCAGATCGAGCCCCTTGTCACGGGCGCAGTCGATCGCGGTCTCGTAGCCCGCATCCGCATGGCGCATGACGCCGCTGGCGGGATCGTTCCAGAGCACACGCTCGATCCGCTTGGCCGCTTCCGGCGTGCCGTCGGCGACGATCACCATGCCGGCGTGTTGCGAATAGCCGATGCCGACGCCGCCGCCATGGTGCAGCGAGACCCAGGTCGCGCCGCTCGCGCAATTGAGCAGAGCGTTGAGCAAGGGCCAGTCGGACACCGCGTCGGATCCGTCCTTCATCGCCTCGGTCTCGCGGTTGGGGCTCGCGACCGAACCGCTGTCGAGATGATCGCGGCCAATCACGATCGGCGCTGTCAATTCGCCGCGCGCCACCATCTCGTTGAAGGCAAGGCCGAGGCGATCACGATCGCCGAGGCCGACCCAGCAGATCCGTGCCGGAAGCCCCTGGAACTTGATGCGTTCCTTGGCCATGTCGAGCCAATTGTGCAGATGCTTGTCGTCAGGCATCAGCTCCTTCACCTTGGCGTCGGTCTTGAAGATGTCCTCGGGATCGCCCGACAACGCGGCCCAACGGAACGGCCCGACGCCGCGGCAGAACAGGGGACGGATATAGGCGGGCACGAAGCCGGGGAAATCGAAGGCGTTCTTCAGGCCCATATCCTGCGCCATCTGGCGAATGTTGTTGCCGTAGTCGAGCGTCGGGATTCCCTGCGCATGGAAATCCAGCATGGCCTGCACGTGCTCGACCATGGACGTCTTCGAGGCGCGCTCGACCGCCTTCGGATCGGACGCGCGCTTCGTCTCCCAATCGTCCAGCGTCCAGCCCCTCGGCAAGTACCCATTGATCGGATCATGCGCACTGGTCTGGTCGGTGACAATGTCGGGCTTGACGCCGCGGCGCACCAGTTCGGGGAAAATCTCGGCGGCATTGCCGAGCAAGCCCACCGAGACCGCCTTCTTCGTTGTCGCAGCCTCCGCCATGATCGAGAGCGCTTCGTCGAGCGTTGCGGCCTGCCGATCGAGATAGCCCGTGCGCAACCGCATCTCGATGCGGCTCGGCTGGCATTCGACCGCGAGCATCGACGCGCCGGCCATGGTCGCCGCCAGCGGCTGCGCGCCGCCCATACCACCGAGGCCGGCGGTGAGGATCCATTTGCCGACGAGGCTGCCGCCATAATGGCGACGGCCGATTTCGACGAAGGTTTCGTAAGTGCCCTGCACGATGCCCTGGCTTCCGATATAGATCCAGGACCCGGCCGTCATCTGGCCGTACATCATCAGGCCCAGGCGATCGAGCTCGTTGAAATGATCGAGCGTGGCCCAATGCGGCACGATGTTGGAGTTCGCGATCAGCACGCGTGGGGCGTCGGCATGGGTTCGGAATACGCCGACCGGCTTGCCGGACTGGACCAGCAAGGTCTCGTCCGCTTCGAGCTTGCGCAAGGCAGCCGTGATCCGGTCAAAGCTCTCCCAGTCGCGCGCGGCGCGGCCGATGCCGCCATAAACGACGAGCTCGCTCGGGCGCTCCGCGACATCAGGATCGAGATTGTTCATCAGCATGCGCAAGGGCGCTTCCGTCAGCCAGCTCTTGGCGCTGATCTCGCTGCCGCGGGGGGCGCGGATGGTGCGGTCATTGTCCAGTCGGCGGTTCATGCGGCAACCTCTTTAGTCAAGTCGCGGGAATGGATCGGTTGGAAGCGTAGCGATCGCCACGGCCGGCAGCGCATCGGCTTCAATCAGCCCCGCAGCCTTGGCGAGATCACCGGCCATGTACCGGTCGGCGTCGAGCGCGGGGACCTGCTCGCGAAGCGCGGCTATGACGGCCACAAGCGGTGCGCTGGTCGCATGCGGTGCGCGCAGCGTGATGCCTTGGGCGGCGACCAGAAGCTCGATGCCGAGGATCGAGGCGAGATTGTCGGCCATGTCGGAGAGACGCCGCGCGGCATGCGCGGCCATCGAGACATGGTCTTCCTGATTGGCGCTGGTCGGCGTCGAGTCGATCGAGCAGGCAGCAGCACGCTGCTTGTTCTCGGCATAGAGCGCGGCCGCCGTCACCTCGGCGATCATGAAGCCGGAATTAATGCCGGGATCGGGCGTCAGGAACGGCGGCAGGCCAAAATTGAGCGCGGGATCGACCAGTGTGGCGATACGCCGCTCACTGATCGCGCCGATCTCCGACAAGGCCAGCGCCATTGCGTCGGCCGCAAAGGCCACCGGCTCGGCGTGAAAGTTGCCGCCGGACACGATCTCGCCGGTCTCGACCAGCACCAGCGGGTTATCGGTGACCGCATTGGCCTCGACGATCAGCGTTCGCGCAGCCTGCATGATCAGGTCCAGCGCCGCGCCCGCGACCTGCGGCTGGCAGCGCAGGCAATAGGGGTCCTGCACACGCTCGTCGCCTTCCAGATGCGACAGGCGGATGTCGCTGCCGTCGAGCAGCGCGGTCAGCGTCGCGGCCGCGGCGATCTGCCCGGGATGACCGCGCAGCGCCTGGATTTCAGGCCGGAATGGCGCCGTCGATGCCATCGCCGCATCGACCGACAGCGCGCCGGTGACAAGCGCGGCGCGTGCGAGACGAAATGCCCGCAGCACGCCGGAGATGGCGTATGCCGTCGAGAACTGCGTGCCGTTGATCAGCGCGAGCCCCTCCTTGGGGCCAAGCGTCAGCGGCGCAAGGTCGACGGCGGCGAGCGCCTCAGCGCCGGACACGGTTTTGCCGTCAACAATCGCTTGCCCTTCGCCGATCATCACCGCCGTCATATGCGCGAGCGGTGCGAGATCGCCAGAGGCACCGACCGACCCCTGCTGCGGCACCAGCGGATAAACGTTCTGCGCCAGCATCCCTTGCAGCTGCTCGATCACCTCGCGCCGCACGCCGGAGGCGCCACGCCCGAGCGAGATGATTTTCAGCACCATCATCAACCGCACGACCGGTTCGGGTGTCACCGGGCCGACGCCGCAGCAATGCGAGACGATGAGATTGCGCTGGAGCAGCGCGGTCTGGTCCGGCGGAATGCGTTTTGACGCGAGCTTTCCGAAGCCGGTGTTGATGCCATAGACGGGGATATCGGCTCGCGCCGCCTTTTCAACGATCTCCGCGGCCGCTTCGACGCGCGGCCAGAACGAGGGATCAAGAGCGACAGGAGCACCTTCGAGCACGCGCACGAGATCGTCGAGGCTGACCTCTCCCGGCCTGACGACGATCACTGCGCCCTGCTCCGTCACTGCCCCCTCCACACCCGCCGATACAGCGGATTGAAACCGATGCGATAGACGAGTTCGGCCGGACGCTCGATGTCCCAGATCGCGAGATCGCACCATTTGCCGGCCTCCAGCGTGCCGGTCTCATCCAGCACGCCGAGCGCACGCGCGCCTTCACGGGTGACGCCGACGAGGCATTCGGCAACGTTCATCCGGAACAGCGTCGCGCTCATGTTCATCGCGAGCAGAAGCGAAGTCAGCGGCGAGCTGCCGGGATTGCAATCGGTCGCCAGCGCCATGGGAACGCCGTGCTTTCGGAACGCCTCGACCGGCGGCTTCTGCGTCTCGCGGATGAAGTAGAAGGCACCGGGCAGCAGCACTGCCACCGTACCTGCTTTCGCCATCGCGGCAGCGCCAGCATCGTCGGTATGCTCGAGATGATCGGCTGACAGCGCGGAGAATTTTGCGGCAAGCGCAGCGCCGCCGAGATTCGAGAGCTGGTCGGCATGAAGCTTGACCGGGAGCCCAAGCCCCTTCGCCGTCTCGAACACCCGCGCCGTCTGCTCAGCCGAAAACGCAATGCCCTCCATGAAAGCATCGACCGCATCGGCAAGACCGGCCTTTGCAACGGCAGGCAGCATCTCCTTGCACACCAGATCGACGTAGCGATCCTTGTCGCCGTCCGCTTCCACCGGCAGCGCGTGCGCGCCGAGGAAGGAGGTGCGGATCGTGACCGGCCGCTGACGACCGAGGCTGCGCGCGGCTGTGAGCTGGCGCATCTCGGTCTCGGTGTCGAGGCCATAGCCGGATTTGATCTCGACAGTGGTTGCCCCCTCGCCGATCAGCGTATCAAGGCGCGGTAGCGCACTTGCGACGAGCTCGGCCTCGCTCGCCTTGCGCGTCGCGGCCACCGTCGAGACGATGCCGCCGCCGGCGCGCGCGATTTCTTCGTAGCTCGCGCCCTTCAGCCGCAGCTCGAATTCGTGCGCGCGGTTGCCGCCATAGACGAGATGGGTGTGACAGTCGACGAGGCCCGGCGTGATCCAGCGCCCCTCGCAATCGATCCGTTTGATCGCGTCCGCATCAACGGGAAAATCCGCCTCCGCGCCCGCATAGACGATGTGGCCGCCACGCGCAGCGATCAGGCCGCGCTCGATCTCGCCGAGATCGGGGCGGTCAGCCCGCATCGTGGCGAGGTGGGCATTATGCCAGATCCGGTCGAAGCGCTCTGCCATGCGGATGTCCATTCGCCGTCGGATGCTTGACTTATATGTCTAGACATATAATCGTGAGCCCGTTCTGTCCAGCCGGCATGGAAACATGACACGACTGCATTTCGCTTCCGCGCTCCTGCCTTCGGGCTGGGCCAATGACGTGCAGGTGGTCGTCACCGCCGGCGCGATCGCGCACGTGACGCCGGGCGTGGCGCCGGACGCCGGCGACGAGCGCCACAGGATCGCACTTCCCGGGCTTGCAAGCCTGCACAGCCACGCCTTCCAGCGCGGCATGGCGGGGCTGGCCGAGCTGCGCGGCGACAGTACCGACACCTTCTGGACCTGGCGTGAGACGATGTATCGCTTCGCCCTCGCCATGACGCCGGACGACGTCGCCGCCGTCGCGACTCTGCTTTATGTCGAGATGCTGGAGCAGGGTTTTACCCGCGTCGGCGAATTCCACTACCTTCATCATGATCGCGACGGTTCACCCTACGCTGACATCGCCGAGATGGCCGCGCGCATTGCACAGGCAGCCGGGGCCTCCGGCATCGCGCTGACGCTGCTGCCGAGTTTCTATGCGCATGGCTCATTTGGAGGCGCCGCGCCGCATGACGGCCAGCGCCGCTTCATCTGCTCGGTCGATCGATTCGCGGCATTGATGGCTGCGTCGCGCAAGGCCATCGGCAAATTGCCAGGCGCGAATATTGGCATCTCACCGCACAGCTTGCGCGCCGTCGCGCCGGACGAGCTCGCGGCGATCATTCCGCTCGCGGATGGCGGTCCGGTGCACATTCATGCCGCCGAGCAGGTGAAAGAGGTCGAGGATTGCCTGGCTTGGTCGGGCCGACGGCCGGTGCAATGGCTGCTGGAGCACGCGCCCGTCGATCAGCGCTGGTGCCTCATCCACGCAACCCACACGACGAACGAGGAAGTCACCGCGTTTGCGAAAACCGGCGCGGTGGCGGGCCTCTGCCCCATCACTGAAGCCAGCCTCGGCGACGGCATTTTTCCAGCCCGCGAATTCCTCGATGCCGGCGGCCGGTTCGGTGTCGGCACAGATTCCAACGTGCTGGTCGGCGTCGCCGACGAGTTGCGCCAGCTCGAATACGGCCAGCGGCTCAAGCATCGCCAGCGCAACGTACTCTCAGGCCACGTCGGTACGTCGACAGGGCGCACGCTGTTCGACGATGCGCTCGCCGGCGGCGCGCAGGCACTGGCGCAAGCGACCGTCGGTCTCGTGCCCGGCGCACGTGCCGATATCGTCACGCTCGACGCCGCGCATCCGTCGCTGGCAGGACGCAGGCACGACGCACTCATCGACGGCTGGATCTTTGCGGCCGGCAGCGGCGCGATCGACTGCGTCTGGGCCGGTGGTGACAAGGTGGTCGAAGGCGGGCGGCACCGGCTGCGCCAGGCCGCGCGCGAACGCTTCAATGCATCAGTGCGGAGGCTCCTCGCATGAGCCTCGCTACGGACAGCGCCGACCAGCCGACGCTGTACAAGCGCATCCGCGCCGACATTGAAAAACGCATCCTGACGGGCGAGTGGCCGCCGGGCCACCGCATTCCGTTCGAGCACGAACTGGTCGCGCGCTACGGCTGTTCGCGCATGACCGTGAACAAGGCACTGTCGGAACTGGCGCAGGCCGATTTGATCGAGCGGCGGCGCCGCGCCGGCTCGTTCGTACGACGGCCGCAGCATCACTCGGCCGTGCTCAAGATCGCCGACATCCGCGCCGAGATCACCGCGCTCGGCCGCACTTACGGGTATGAGCTGATCCATCGCAAGCTACGCACGGCGACCGTTGCCGACTGCGATCGTCTCGGGGTGAAGAAAGCCGGCAAGGTGGTCGCGATCGCCTGCCGCCACAGCGCCGACAACGTGCCCTTCGCGGTCGAGGACCGACTGATCGATCTGTCATCCGTGCCGGATGCGGCCACAGCCGATTTCTCGCGCGAGCCGCCCGGCTCATGGCTGCTTCACCATGTCCCATGGACAGAGGCCGAGCACACGATCAGCGCCATCGTTGCGGATGATCGCGCGGCCAAAGCGCTCGACATCGCCGTCGGCGCGCCCTGCCTCGTGATCGACCGCTATACCTGGCGCAGCGCGCGCACGATCACCGCGGTGCGTCTGCTTTATCCCGGTGACTCTCACCGCCTTGTCGCCCGATTCAAGGGAGGCTGAGAGAGCAATGTCGGCACAGTTCGTGCAACGCTTCGGGCAACGGTCCGTATGGACCAACAGGGATCAACAGGACGTCAATCCATCGATCGGCAAGAGGACGACAATCATGCGTAAATCGAAAGTTTTTGCGACAATCATTGCTCTCGCGGTTTCCACTCCCGCACTCGCCGACGACGTCAAGGTCGGCGTCGGCATCTCCGGATGGACCGGCTTCGCGCCGCTGACCCTGGCGAAGGAGGCCGGCATCTTCAAGAAGAACGGCCTCGACGTCACCATCAAGAAGATCCCGCAGAAGGACCGCCACCTCGCGATTGCCTCCGGCGACATCCAGTGCGCGGCCACCACGGTCGAGACCTGGATCTCCTGGAACGCCAACGGCGTCGCCACCAAGCAGATCTTCCAGCTCGACAAGAGCTTTGGCGCCGACGGGATGGCCGTGCGCAACGACGTCGCCGCGATCAAGGATCTGAAGGGCAAGACGGTTGCGGCGTCCGCGCCCGGCACGTCGCCCTATTTCGCGCTGGCCTGGATGCTCAAGAAGAACGGCCTCACCACGAAGGACGTGACCATCGTGAACCTCGAGCCGGCCGCAGCCGCGCAAGCCTTCGTCTCCGGCCAGAACGATGCCGCGATGACCTACGAGCCGTATCTGTCGACCGTGCGCGCCGCGCCCGACAAGGGCAAGATCATCGCGACGACGCTGGACTACCCGATCGTGATGGACACGTTCGGCTGCACGCCGAAATTCCTCGCCGAGAACCCGAAGGCCGCGCAGGCGCTCGCCAACAGCTATTTCGAGTCGCTCGAGATGATCGGCAAGGACCAGGCCAAGGCCTATGAGATCATGGGTGCGGACGTGAAGCAGACCGGCGAGGCGTTCGGCAACTCGGCGAAGTATCTGCGCTGGCAGGACAAGGCCGCGAACCAGAAGTTCTTCGCCGGCGATTTCCTGACCTTCAACAAGGATGCCGCCGAGCTCCTGCTCGAGATCGGCATCATCAAGGCCGCGCCGAAGGTCGAGGACCTCTACGATTCGAGCTTCATCAAGTAGGCTTCAACGAGCTGCCGGTCTCGCCGCGAGGCGGGACCGGCGCCTGATCGACCAATCGGATAGACAGTTTGATGCGCCCCCTGGATCCCGTGACATCGAGGCAACGCGTGGCCTATGGCCTTGCGTTCTTCGTGGTGTTCGTTGCCCTCTGGTCGTGGGCGACCTTCGGCGGCCATGTGTCGAAAGTGTTCCTCGCCAACCCGCTGACCATGGTGCTGGAAGGTTATGACCTGCTGGCGAAGCAGGGGTTTGCATACGATATCGGAATGACGATCTGGCGCGTCGTCGGCGGATTTGCGCTGGCCGCACTCATCGCTGTGCCGCTCGGCGTGATGATGGGCGCCTACAAGCCGGTCGAGGCGTTTCTCGAACCCTTCGTCTCCTTTGCGCGCTATCTGCCCGCCTCCGCCTTCATCCCGCTGTTGATCCTGTGGGCCGGCATCGGCGAATTGCAGAAGCTGCTCGTCATCTTCATCGGCTCGGTGTTCCAGATCATCCTGATGATCGCCGTGACCGTCGGCACGACGCGACGTGATCTGGTCGAGGCGGCTTATACGTTGGGCGCCAGCGACCGCGGCGTCATCCACCGCGTGCTGCTGCCCTCCTCCGCGCCGGAGATTGCCGAAATCCTGCGGCTGGTGCTGGGCTGGGCCTGGACCTACGTCATCGTCGCCGAGCTGATCGGCTCGTCCTCCGGCATCGGCCACATGATCACCGACAGCCAGGCGCTGCTCAACACCGGCCAGATCATCTTCGGCATCATCGTGATCGGATTGATCGGCCTCCTCTCGGACTTCATGTTCAAGGCGTTCAACGCTTGGCTGTTTCCGTGGAGGCTCGCATGACCACGCTGAAGATCGAGCAGGTCTCGCGCACCTTTCCCGCACGCCACGGCAATGCGCCGACCAGGGCGCTGGAGCCGACCGATCTCACCATCGGCAACAATGACTTCGTCACCATTCTCGGCCCGTCCGGCTGCGGCAAGTCCACGCTGCTTCGGATCGTCGCCGGCCTCGACCGTCCGACCACCGGCCGCGTCACGCTCGACGGGCGCGAGGTCACCGGCCCGGGCGCCGATCGCGGCATGGTGTTCCAGTCCTACACGTTGTTCCCTTGGCTGACCGTGCGCGAGAACATCGCCTTCGGCCTGCGCGAGCGCGGCGTGTCAGAGGCGGAGCGCCACAAGATCGCGGACGCATTCATCCGCCAGGTCGGCTTGTCCGGCTTCGCGAACCACTGGCCGAAGCAACTCTCCGGCGGCATGCAGCAGCGCACCGCGATCGCACGCGCGCTCGCCAACGATCCAAAGATCCTGCTGCTCGACGAACCCTTCGGCGCGCTGGACAACCAAACCCGCGCCCTGATGCAGGAGATGCTGCTCGGCATCTGGGAGCGCGACCAGAAGACCGTTCTGTTCGTGACCCACGACATCGAGGAGGCAATCTTCCTCGGCAGCCGCGTCATCGTCATGAGCGCGCGCCCCGGCCGCATCAAGGCCGAGATTGCCATAGACCTGCCGCATCCGCGCTCCTACAAGATCAAGACGACGCCCGAATTCGTCCAGCTGAAGGAACGGCTGGTCGAGGAGATCCGCACCGAGGCGCTGAAGGTTGCCGAACATGCCTGACACTTTTCCGCGCGCAAACGGTGAGCGGGTTCTCGCCGACCTCAATGCGCTCCGCGCCATCGGCGCCTACAAGACCGGCGTGCACAAGCCGACCTTCTCCGAGCCGCACAGGCAATCGCTGGACTGGCTGATGCAGAAGCTGCCCGAAGCCGGCCTTGCGGCCGCGATCGACGGCATCGGCAATGTGTTGGGGACGAGCACGAAGGCAGGACCGAAGCTGCTGGCCGGCTCGCATCTGGAGAGCCAGAACTACGCCGGCTGGCTCGATGGCCCGCTCGGCGTCGTCTATGCGCTCGAAGCCGCGCGCGTGCTCAATGCCGATCCCTCGCTCAAGGGCGCCGTCGAAGTCGCCGCCTGGTGCGACGAGGAAGGACATTTTGGACATTTCCTCGGCTCGCGCTCCTATGTCGGTCAGGTGACGGAAGCCGACATCGACGCTGCCAGCGACCGCACCAGCGGCCGCACCATGCGCGATGCGCTCGCTGACATGGGGCTCTCCAAGCGCCCGCGCGTCGCCGCCGAGCCGGGTCGCCATATCGGATATCTCGAGGCGCATATCGAGCAGGGCGACACGCTCGAAAGCGGCAAGCTCGCGATCGGCGTCGTGACCTCGATCGTCGGCATCTGGCAATACCAGATCAATTTCGTCGGCGAACAGAATCACGCCGGCACCACGCGCATGGTTGCACGCAAGGATGCGGGGTTGGCGCTGGCCAAATTCTGCGTCGCCATTGACGAGCGTTTCCCGGCCGCATGCGGGCCACGCACCGTCTGGACCACCGGCCGCATCACGCTCGATCCGGGCGCGCCGAGCATCATTCCGGGTGGCGCCGAAATGCTGTTCCAGATCCGCGACGACAACCCGGCCGTCATCGCGCGGCTCGAGGAACTGCTGCGCACGATGGCGGACGAGGTCACCGCGAAGGGCCCCTGCACCGCCTCCGTGGAGAAGCTCCGCACCGGCGCGCCCGCCATGATGAACGCCGGCTTCCAGGACGCGATCGAATCCGCGAGCAAGGCCGTCGCCGGCGGACGATCCATCCGCATACCCAGCGGCGCCGGCCATGACGCGCAGACGCTCGCAACCATCATGCCCGCGGGCATGCTGTTCGTGCCGTCGATCGGCGGCATCAGCCATCACTGGACCGAGAACACCGCCGACGCCGATATCGTCACCGGCGCGCAGGTCTTCGTCGATGCCTGCCGGCGAATCCTCGGCGGCTGATGCCGGCATCATGAGCGTGAGCGAGACTTATACCGAAGCGACCACCGGCTATTGGCAGGAGCTGATGCCGGAGGTCCCTGCACGCTTCTCGGCAACGCCGCCCTATCGCTTCGGCTATCCCGCCACCCTGCCCTGCGGCCGCATCCTCGTCCTGCCGCTGCGCCAATTGCCCGGCGGAGACCGTGCCGTCGCATCTCTAATTGCCAACCAGGCCTCACACCTCGTGGTCGCGGCGCTCGCGAACCATATGGCGACGCAGGCGCGCGCATTCGATGCCGAGATCATCGTGGGACTGCCGACCCTTGGTCTTGCCTTCGCATCAGAGGTTGCCGAACGGCTCGGGCAGCCGCGCTATGTCCCGCTCGGCTATTCACGCAAATTCTGGTACGACGACGCGCTGTCGGAGCCCGTCAGTTCAATCACGAGCCCTGAGGCCGGCAAGAAGCTCCGGCTGGATCCGAATTTGCTGCCCCTGATCGAAGGCCGCCGGGTGGTACTGGTCGATGATGCGATCTCGACCGGCGCGACCGCGCTCGCCGCGGTCCGCCTGTTGCAGACGATTGGCGCCGACATTGCCGGCATGGTCGTCGCGATGAAGCAGACCAATCGCTGGCAGGCTGCGACGGCGCCGCTTCCGGTTCGCGCGGTCTACGGCTGCCCGCTCTTCGAGCGTGGCGAGGGCGGTTGGATACCGCTGACGGAGACGCAGCCCGACATTCCCTGATGGGTGAGGCGATTGCGAGCACCGGCCAGTGCGAGGCGCACATCTTGAGCAGGATTGGGCAATACCTGCTCGCTTTGGGCAAGACTATGGATCCAGAGCGCGGCTAGAATTCGGCTCGCACACGCGAGAGATCAGTTCCTGCCATGTCCGAGCGCCCGAACGGTGCCGCAACGCCCGCCTCCATCGTCGATACGCTGAAGGCCGTTGCCGGCAATCCGCCAAAGGTCCGCGCGAGCTTTGCCAAGGGCTGGTGCGTTCGGGGCACCTACACCCCGTCGGACCGCGCGGGGGATATCACGCGGTCACAGAGCTTCACCAGGCCATCGCGCGTGCTGGCTCGCTTCTCGGTCGGCGGCGGCAATCCCAACGTCGCCGACACCAACAATCTGGTGCTGCGCGGCTTCAGCTTCAAGCTCGGCGACGACGATCATCGCTCCGACATCCTCGTGGAGAGCGCGCCCGTGCATTTTGCGCGAACGCTCGACCAGATGCTGGCCTTCCTCGAGGCCCGCATCCCGGGGCCGGATGGCAAGCCTGATATGGCGAAGGTCAAGGCCTTCTCGGCGGCCAACCCTGAGACGCTCAATCAGGCGAACTACGTCGCCGCGCGTGCGCTGCCCGGAAGCTTTGCCGGCACGACCTATTGGGGCGTGCATGCCTTTCCGGCAACGAACGAGCAGGGCGAGACCCGCTTCATCAAGTTCAAGATCGTCCCGGCCGGCGGCGAGATCACGCTGAGCGAGGACGACGCGAGAACGAAGCCCGCCGGCTTCCTGCGCGACGATCTGGGCAAGCGGATCGCTGCGGGCACTGTTCGCTTCAACGTGATGGCGCTGCTCGGCCGCCCCGGCGATCCCACCATGGACGTGACGATGCGCTGGCCGGATGAAGACAGCCGCGAGGAGGTGCGCCTCGGCACCATCGTGATCACCGGCTTCGAGCCCGATCAGGCCTGCGACGCCTCAATCTTCAATCCGGCCAATCTCGCCGATGGCATCGGTCACCCGCCGGATGAGATTTTTGCGGCCCGGCGCGCCGCCTACACCATCTCTCTCGCCGGGCGCCGCTGACGCTCGCGCCCGCCATCAAGCCTCGCAGCTGGAAGCCCCGAGCGCCCCGCGGCGCCACACCGCCGGGCTGACGCCGGCGATCGATGAGAACACCCGCGTAAAATGACTCTGGTTGGCGAAGCCGGCCGACATCGCGATCTCCGTCAGCGGCAGGTCGCGGACGCTCATCAACTGCTTGGCGGCCTTTACACGCTGATGCAGCAGCCACTGGTGCGGCGGCAGGCCGATGGAGATCCGGAACGCCCGCGAGAAATGACTGACCGAGAGATCGAGCTCGGCTGCGACCTTCTGCAGCGAGAGCTTGCCGCCGAGGTCCGACTCGAGCCTCTCGCAGGCGCGCTTCGCCTGCCAGGGCGCGAGACCGCCGCGCGCGGGCGCGGACGTGCGCTGGAGCCCGCCATAGGTCTGCGCGACATGGGCGGTCAAGCCGAGCATCATATGGTCAATGAAGAGCTGGTTGGCCTCATCCGGCTTGCGCAGCCCTTCCTGGAGCGAGGCGCCGATGTGGCGGATGATTCCATCGTCATGGCCGACGCCGACCTGACAGTCGAGCTCGTCGATCCGCGGTGCACTGCTTTGTTCGGCGATACCGTCGAGCGCCGAGCGCGGAATATAGAAGAACAGCGAGTGGAACGGCTTGTCGATCACGTAGCGCGGATCGCGCTTGAGATCATAGAGATAGGTGGTGCCGGCGCGGACGTCCGCCTTCATGATGGATTTGCCACGCTCCCAGACCTCGCAATCCGGGTAATCGTGCAGCTTCAGACTGACCAGAAACGCATCCTCTGCGGCCAGCGAGCCGGAGAGGCCGGGGACGGGATGGTCATTCCGGGTCTCGGTGACCGCAAGCTCGGCGCTCCGCAGCGAGCGCGCGACCAGGGCGGGCGGCGCATCCTTCAAACGCAGGAACTGGCCAAGCCTCTGCCCATAGGCGCCTGCCTGTGTCATCGCGATTAGTCCTTCTGTGGAAGCTCAAGTGCAGGTTACACTGCCCTGCAATTCGCAAGCATTATTATCGGACATTCGCCAATGGCTGTCCACGCTCGTGCACTGCAAGCTCATCACAGATTTTCACAAATGCACGACGAATGCCGCCACGTCCCGTGGCTACGCCGCTTGCTAGAACGAGGTGCCGCCTCCGAACCGGAATTCCTGCACGATGTCATATTTGCCCTTCGTGATCGGTATCGCGTAATCGAAGCGCAGCGGTCCGAACGGCGAGGCCCAGATCAGGCCGACACCGACGGAGGAACGTACCGTGTTGCCGTCGTCATATTGCAGCCCGCAGGTCGGACAAGCCTTGGTGTTGACCTCGCCCGTCGCCGTCCACGACGTCGGCCCCTGGTAACCCCAGAGCGAGCCGGCATCGGCATAGACCGCGCCCTTGAGGCCGACTTCCTTCGGCAGGAACCAGAACGGCATCTGCAGCTCCATCGAGGCGCCCCAATATTTCGTGCCGCCGAGCGCATCGCCGTTAGAACCGTAATTGTAATAGGTGATGTCACGCGGGCCGATGCCGTTGGAGGCGAAGCCACGCACGAGGTTCGGCCCCATCTGGAAATGATCGAGCATGCGTAGATCGTTGTTGCCGATCTTGTTGAGGATGCCGCCCTGGAGGTGGATCACGTTGACGATGTCGGACACCAGCGGCGTGTAGTATTTGGTGTCCAGCGCCGTCTTCAAATAGGTGACGCTGCCGCCGACGCCGGCGAAATCCTGCTTGAAGTCGACCAGCAAACCGCCGGTGGGGTTCTTGTTGTTGTCGAGCGTGTTGTAGTTCAGCGTGTAGCCGATCGCCGAGGTCCAGCTCGCACCGTTCGCCAGTTCCTTGCGGACCGGCAGGCTCGATTCGCCGTCGCCGTAGCAGCCATAGCCATAGACGCCCGAATCCGTGGCGTTGGTCGGATCCACGCCGCCGAGGACGTTCTTGATGTAGGCCGGCGTCGGGTTGAAGGCGAGCGACGTGTTGGACGCGTTGTTGTTGCAGTTATTGTAGGCGCTGGCGAGCGTGATGTTCTGCTGGTAGAGCGAGTAGCGCAGCTGGAGCGAGAGATCCTCACGCAGCGCAAAGCCGAGGCGGGGAGAGAAGCCCAGCGTCGTCACGCCATAGCTCGTATAGCTGTTCGACAATTGCTGGCGCCAATAGGTGTCGAAGCCGAGGGCCAGCCGGTAGTCGAGCAGGTAGGGCTCGACGAACGACAGCGATATGCCGCGCGAATACTGGCCGTAGCTGACGGAAGCCTTGGCGTAGAGCCCCTTGCCGAGCAAATTGCGCTCGGAGACCGAGACTTCCGCCAGTGCGCCGTCCGACGTGGAGTAGCCGCCCGAAATCGAGAAATCGCCGGTCGACTTCTCTTCCATATCGACGATCAGGATGACGCGGTCGCTGGAGGAGCCCGGCTCCGTGACGATCTTGACGCTCTTGAAGTAATCGAGATTCTTCAGCCGCCGCTCGGCACGGTCGACCAGCGCGCGGTTGTAGGCATCGCCTTCCGAGAGGTCGAACTCGCGCCGGATTACGTAATCGCGGGTACGGGTGTTGCCGCGCAAAGTGATGCGCTCGATATAGGTGCGCGGGCCCTCGTCGATGTTGAACACGACGGAGACAGTGTGCGCCTCGAAGTTGCGGTCGCCACCGGGACGGACCACGGCGAAGGCGTAGCCGCGGCGCGAGGCCTCGATCTGCATCTCCTCTGTCGACTTCTCGACCGCTTCAACGTTGTAGAGCGAACCGACCCCGACACGCGAATAGGAGCGCATCGAGCTCGCATCGAAATTGGCAATGCCGGAGCGGAAGTCGACCGAGCCGACGCGATATTGCTGGCCCTCCTCGATCTTGAAGGTGACGTTGAAGCCCTTCTTGTCCGGATCGTATTCAGTGAGCGCGGCGACGACCTGGACGTCCGCGAACCCGTTCTTGAGATAGAAGCGGCGGATCAGGTCGCGATCGGCCTCGACACGGTCGGGATCGTAGATGTCGTTGCTGGCGAGGAAGCTGAGCAAATTGCTCTCATGGGTCTTGATCACGTCGCGCAGGCGCGCAGCCGAATAGGCACTGTTGCCGATGAACTCGACCGACTTGACCGCGGTCTTGGTCCCCTCCTCGACCGTGAAGACGAGATCGACGCGGTTGCTCGGCTGCTCGATGATTTCGGGCGTGACTCGCACGTCGTAGCGGCCCGAGCGCCGGTAGATCTCGGCAATGCGCAGCGTGTCGGACTGCACCAGCGCCCGCGAAAAGGTCCCCCGCGCCTTGGACTGGATTTCCGCCGTGAGCTGCTCGTCCTTGATCTTCTTGTTGCCTTCCAATGCGATGCGGCCGATCACGGCGTTTTCGACCACCGAGACCACGATGCGGCCGCCGGCCCGGTTGATCTTCACGTCCTGGAACAGACCGGTCTCGATCAAGGCCTTGAGGCCATCGTCGATCGCGGGCTGGTCGAGACGTCCCCCGGGACCGGGCTTGAAATAAGAGCGGACCGTCTCGGCCTCGACGCGGCGATTACCCTCGACGACGATCGTCTCCACTGCTTGGGCGGACGCCGACTGCGGCGATAGCGCAAAGGGAAACGAGCTCGCAATCGACACGCCACTCAGCACCGCCACAACCAGCCAGGCCCGCAACAACGACATTCCACACCTCGAAAGTACCCAGCTTGTTCTCAAACGAGAGAGCTGTGGCCGCGGTGTGGCTTTGAAGTTACCGCATGTTTCTGCGCGTTGAATCTCATTTAGACGGCCGATCGCATCGCGGGGCATGGTCGTGATCACCCTGGTGATCGCACGAGAGGCGACGGCATCAGGAGCCCGCATGGAGCGTTCGCCGATGAACGCGCTGGTCACGACCGTTCTGAACATCGTCTCGACGCACGAGATGATCGGCAACAATTCGTCGCATTCAGCAACATTTCGTCGGTAGACAATTGGCGATCGCGCACCGTTCGAAAAGGACGCTGCGCTACGTCCGGGGCACGAGAGCGGAGTGTGCGGCACACACTCTCCTCCTCGTCATTGCGAGCGCTCGCAATGACGGAGTATGAGACGGCAGCTCGTAGCCCGTAGGATGGGTAGAGCGAAGCGAAACCCATCATGCTTTGCCTACGCGGAAACGCGATGGGTTTCGCAAGGGCTCCACCCATCCTACGGCTTCGCGGACGCACCTTCGCATTCTCGCGGCGCAATTGGCCCGAGCTTTGCCTGGTCACTCCACCCTCAAATCCAAGAGGGCGCAGGGAAGGCCGGGTGCTGACCTCGCACCCGCGGTCCG
>NZ_JADPJH010000025.1 GCF_023073315.1 Bradyrhizobium sp. 1
GACATGAACGGGTTCGAGTTCGCCGAGACCATCCGCTCCGACAGCAATCTGGGCACGATGCCGATCATCGGTCTCTCGGCGCTGGTGTCGCCGGCGGCGATCGAGCGCGGCCGTCAGGCCGGCTTCCACGACTATGTCGCCAAGTTCGACCGTCCCGGTCTGATCGCGGCGCTGAAGGAACAGACCGCGGGCGCCGCCGGCGCCTCCGAGCTGAGCCGGGCAGCGGCGTAAAGAGGACGAGGAGATACGCACATGACCAAGAAGAAGACCCAGTCCGGCGAAGGCGCCATGGTCGAATACGTCACCGCGATGATCGGCGGCCAGCTGTTCGGCCTGCCGATCTCCCGCGTCCAGGACGTGTTCATGCCGGAGCGCGTCACCCGCGTTCCCTTGTCCTCGCGCGAGATCGCGGGCGTGCTGAACCTGCGCGGCCGCATCGTCACCGTGGTCGACATGCGCGCCCGGCTCGGCCTGCCCAAGCCCGAGGACGGCAAGACCCCGATGGCGGTCGGCGTCGA
>NZ_JADPJH010000036.1:0-77721 GCF_023073315.1 Bradyrhizobium sp. 1
GCAATCATTACGAAGAATTATGGCCTCGATCGGCCGTTAGTGGTGCCGCTGAACCGCCAGCGCGTCTCGGACCTGCTCGGCTTCGATTCTCCGCTCTCGCACACAATGGATGCCATCCTCAGCCACGATCTGGAGATGGAATATGCCGGTGTGCTGGCGGTTCTTGCTCAGAATGTCGGTCGGTTGGCCGATGACCTCTTTATCTGGTCGACGATGGAATTCAACATGGTCGAACTCCCCGACCGCTACTGCGGCACGAGCTCGATCATGCCGCAGAAGAAGAATCCCGACGGGCTCGAGGACATTAAGGGCGTCGCCGCGCAATCACTCGGCATCGTCGCCACGGTGATGATGGCGGAGAAGGGCCCTACCGGTTTCCCGATCATGGAGCGCCGCAACAGCCAGGCGATCCTGTGGGACCTGGGTCGTTCACTCGGCGTGCGCCTGGAGACGTTGTCGCCGCTGATGCGCGACCTCAAGGTCAAGGTCGAACGCATGCGTGAGCTCGCCGGCGCCAATTGGGCCCAGGTCACCGACCTTGCCGCGGCGCTCGTCCGCGAGAAGGGGATCGACTGGCGCAATTCCCACCAGATCGTCAGCGTGTTTGTACGCCGCAACATCGCCGCCGGCATCCGACCGGACAAGGCGACGTCTGCCTCACTGGATGAAGCCGCCGCCGAATTTGGCGTCGCCGCGCCGGGTCTGCCGGCGGCTGTTTTTTTCGATGCTATGGACCCCGCCGCGTTCGTACGTCGCCGCAGACTCCTGGGTGGGCCGGCTCCCGAAGCGATCAGTCGTGAAGTAGGCACGGCTCGTGGCAAGCTCGATCCAGATGTAAAACTGCTCGAAGGCTTGGAAGATCAGGTCGAACGCGCTCACAAGGCGATGGAGACAGCAATTTCCGCTTTCATCGCAGGTTGAACCGTCCGCCACGTCATTCCATGCCGCGAGTGCGGGAGGCATCGAGTAATCCATGCCTCTACTTGAATCCCGTACCGCTGGAGGACGTGCTGATCGCACTAAGTGCGCTTGAGGGGACATTACATTCAATGGTGACCGGTCAGCCGGTGATTTGCGAGTAGATGTCGGCGTAAGTCGCTAGTCCTCGTTGGAGCGCGATGGCGTTTCATCGGCCGTGAGTATGACCGAACTTCTTTGGGTAACGGGTGTTTCGTCGCTCGAAAGACCCCAGGTCTCATTGAATGACGGCCGGCCAGCGATTGATCTACGTTGTACACTCGAATCGCCTCGTCCTTGGGCGTCCCTCGGTCTCGCCTTGTAGCCGAAGGTTCGAAGGCGCAATTGTCGACATGAGCTGTTGGGGCCTAATTTGTCGAAGTGAGTGAGCGGCTTTCTCCCCGTTGCATCGGGCGCCGAGGGTGTCGAAATCCGGTTCGTTGAAGATCGACACTGCCCTCAAGGTGCCGTTCCACCATAATGGCGTCGATGTGCTGCGAATGATCCGTCTCGGAGGCGTCGCGTTTTCTTGGATGGGTGGCGGTTCTGTTCGGCGTCTATCGCTTTATGTCGACCATTGCGACCAACAACATGATCGGCAACAGCATCGCAGCAGTCGTGATTGCGAAAAGTTGTCGAGTTCGACGAGACCAGTTCGTCGCTAGGCAAACTTTTGCCGCAGCCCAGCAGTCAGTGCGACGGAATACCCGCTACTTCAGTATTGAAGTGGCGCGCCCGACACGATTCGAACCTGTGGCCTCCACCTCCAGAGGATAGCGCTCTAGAGATCGTGTTTTGAGTTTCATGGCAACTTTGAAGGGACGCTTGACGAAGAAGTGAATAACTTCTAGCTTCTGTATAACGAAAAAAGTTTCGCTATCCGAAATATGGAAACGCTGTAACGCCGAGTGATCTCTCTTCACCTGGTCAATCTTCGTCGTTTGGGGGACATCTATGAGAATCTATAAGTCGACGATCGCCGCCCTTATTGTCCTAGCAAATGGTGCGTATGCAGCGCACGCTGGCGATCCGGCAGTCAAGGCTATGCCAGCCGCGACGAATACGCCGTTCTTCTTGGTGAACGATAACCGCCTGACGTATTCCTACATATTCAATGCAGCAGATCCGGGGGTGACGAGTAACACTGCAAAGCAGGGCTATTCGTTTACTCATTTTGACGCATGGGCTTACGGCACGAACTTCCTCAATGCCACCATGTGGAGGGCGGATAGCAACGCGCCTGCGAATGGCTGCAAAGGGGCGGGCCAGGGATGCGCAGGTGCCACCGAATTCTATGGCATATTGCGTAGTACCTTTGGCTTCAACGAGCTCTTCAATACCAGAGTGTTCACCTATGGCCCCCTGCGCAACGTCTCGTTCGAGATCGGTGCGGATGCCAAGACCGTCAATAATGCTGTTGCGTCCGACAAGCGGGCCTTGTTCGCCGGGCTGCAGTTTGCATTTGACCTGCCGTACAAGGGCTTCATCAATCTCGCTCCCATGTACTATCAGGAACTCAACCACAACTCAGTCGTGCAGGGGCCGGCACTTCCAAGTGGTCAGATCCGCTATAACCCTACGTGGGCATTTGAAGTCAATTATTACATGGATCTCGGCTTCCTGCCGTCATATCTGCCTCTATCGGTCAGCGGTCGCGCGAGCATTATTGGCCCCAAAGGACCGCAGACATCTCCAATTCCATTCAATCCCATCACGAACGTTCAGACGACGACCGAAATCAACAGCGAACCGATCCGTCTGACACTCGACACCAGCCGAATGATTTGGGGAGACAAATACTCTCACTTCCTCGATGTGTGGGTTGCCTATCGTTACTGGGGAAACAAATACGGCATTTCGCCGGACTCACTGAGCTGCAAAGGCGTAGGTCTTAATAGCTGTACCGAATCATCCCTCTACAGTGGCGTGACCGTCAAGTTTTAGGAGGCGTTCCGGGCAGAGCTGAGGAAACGGCTCTGCCCGGTACGACCAGAGCATTCACCTTTCAAAGGCGGGCGCGCATTCAAGTACTTCTGTTGTGTTCGGATGCAACACATCCTCCCGAAATTCGGTATCGATCGGCCTCGAGTGGGAGTTTCCAGCCTGGGTAAATCACGACCGCTTTTTCGCGGCTGAGCCTCAGCAAGCGGTTGTCGATCGCCGCAATTCATCACGGCGGCACCGCGATTCACCGAAGTCGACTCAATTGCAGACGAGAGAGACAAGAGTAGCGTTTCGTCGAGCTATTGGCTTTGTAGCCGATGGGCTGGAACGCCCCAGATCCTAAGTCTCGTGTAGTCGTGGCGACTTCGGAATGCGAAACTTGGCTTCATTGTCGTTTTACTCGTTCTTGGTAGTATTTATCTGCTGCGATTAGGCATTTGTCGGTTGTATTCACGCGGTAAGGACCATCGCGCCATGCTCACTAGAATCGCTGTTCGAACAAAGATCGTTTTCGTCGTATCGATTCTCATCGTCGTGATGATTGGAAGTGGGCTGTGGTCGGCGCGGATGATGCGGTCAATCAATGCAAAGGTATCCGACATTCAAACAAACTGGTTGCCGTCCGTTCGCACGCTCGGAGAACTCCGGGCCAGCACCATTAACTATCGGAACGTCATTAGGGAACACATTCTTTCAGAGACCGCTGAGTTGAAGCTTGCGGCGGAAAAGACCTTGCAGAAGCCGACCGATCAGGGAAACGCTGCCCGTGCTAAATATGAGAAGCTGATTACTTCGCCGGAGGAGCGCGCGTTGTTCGAGCAATGGTCGAAGCTGTGGGACGAGTATGTTTTTGGAACCGGCAAGGTGATGCAGTTGTCGCGCGAAGAGGCGGGTAAAATTCCGCTTGGGGCGCATGATTTGAACCGCAAGGTAGTCAACCCCATTAGCCTGCAGGCCGACGAGTATCTGATGAAGGCGATCGACTTGAAAAACAAGGGCGCGGACGCAGCGGGTGCCGAAGCAAGCGAGAGCTACGAGTCCGGCTTTAAGATGTTGGTCTTGGTGATCGTGTCCGCCGCGATCGGAGGGATCAGCGTTGCGATTCTACTTGTCCGCGACGTTTCGAAAGGAATCGCGTCCATCATCCGCCCTATGCAAGCGCTCAGTGATGGCGACCTCACCGCGGAGGTATTACACCGCGGCGAGCGTACCGAAATCGGTCAGATGGCCGACGCCCTGCAGGTGTTCAAAGAAGCTCTAATCGCCAAACGGGCGGCAGATGAGTTAGCTACGGCTGAGGCGCAAGCCAAGGCTGCACGTAGCAGTCGTGTCGACGCGGTCACGCGGACTTTCGAAGCGTCGGTTTCGGAGATAGTAGAGACTGTGTCGTCCGCATCAACAGAACTTGAGGCATCGGCGACGACGATGACGAATGCGGCCGATCATTCGCTGGAAATTGCGACCGGCGTCGCGTCCGGCTCTGAGCAGGCCTCCTCAAATCTTCAGTCGGTGGCGTCCGCAGCCGAAGAAATGGGGTCTTCCGTCAACGAGATCGGCCGGCAGGTCCAGGAATCGGCAAGGATTGCAGCGGAGGCGGTTGACCAGGCGGGAAAGACAAACGATAGGGTCGCTGAATTAGCGCGGGCGGCAGCGCGGATCGGCGATGTGGTGGAGTTGATCAATAGTATAGCGGGTCAGACCAACCTGCTGGCGCTGAATGCCACTATCGAAGCTGCGCGCGCCGGCGAGGCAGGCCGCGGCTTTGCGGTGGTTGCTACCGAAGTGAAAGCGCTGGCTGAGCAGACGGCCAAGGCGACCGGTGAGATCAGCCAGCAAATTTGCGGGATTCAGACGGCCACACAAGAGGCGGTTGGCGCCATCAGGGATATCGGCGACACAATCGGCCGAATGTCCGAGATATCGGCGACGATCGCCTCTGCGGTGGAGGAGCAGAGCGCAGCCACGCATGAAATTTCGCGTAATGTCCAAGACGCGGCTCTTGGCGCCGCGCAGGTAACGTCCAATATCCTTGAAGTACAGCGGGGTGCTTCTGAGACCGGTTCGGCCTCGGGCCGGGTACTTGACGCCGCGCAATTACTGTCTGCGGAGAGCTTCCGACTGAAACGTGAGGTCGAGAGTTTTCTCGCCTCCGTCCGCGCAGCCTAGGTGCATATTCTCCAAGAACTGATCGACATGGCGAATTCAACGGGCACGCATAATCTTGAACACGCGGCCTCGGCGAGCACTTGACGGCGAATGTTAGAACTTCTAGTTTTCTGATAACGAAAAAAAATTCGTAATCCGAAAAATGGAAACGCTACATGGCAAATGTCCGTGCGAAAGGTGAGGCCCCGCGAAGACGGTCTGACCAGCCGAAGGAGGTTCGCGGCGCCACCGACCAGCGTAGCACCGTTCAATCTCTGGCCAAAGGATTTCGGCTGCTTGAGGCGTTCGGACCGGACCAAGAAGAGCCAACACTCAGCGAATTGGCGCTTGCGGCGGGGTTGGATCCAGGAACGACTTACCGGATGCTCAATACTCTCGTCGATCTTGGCTATGTCGACCGTGTTCCGGACAGTCGGCGCTTTCGTCTGACGCTTAAGGTTCTCGATCTTGGATTTCACGCCATTGCCCACCGCGATTTGCGCGCAATCGTTCGGCCGGTACTGCGAACGCTCGTGAACGACACAAGCGAGGCCGCAAGCTTTGGCGTGCTCAATGGCGCCGAGGTACTGTACATCGAGCGTGTTCGTGCCGGCGTCACCCGGCTTGGGGTCGACATACGGCTTGGCACAACAGTGCCGGCGCATCAGAGCATTATCGGCCACAGCATCCTGGCGTTCCTTCCGGAGAGCGAGTTGGCGCGGTTGGCGGAGCTTCCGCAACGCCAGACCTTATCGGCGAAGCGGCGCATCGAATGGCGTGATGTCGGTCAATCGCTGGCAGCGATCCGAAAGGCCGGCTATGCCCTCGGTGCCTCGACCCTGAGCGAGGGATTGCGCATTCTCGCGGTACCGGTGCGCGATGCCGATGGACTGGCTGTTGGCGCGATTAGCATCGCGGCGCCGGCGGGACGCAGCTCGGAGGCCGAGTTCCGAGCGCTCGCACTGAAGCCGGCGAAGGCCGCCGCGCGTGACGTGGCTCGCGCTATCGAGGCGTCCGGAAGCATCGGAACAAGTCACTGAGTATGACGGCAGGGCGGCGCGAGGGCGAACCTCGCCGCGCGTCCATTGCGCGAACGAGGGAGGTAATCTTGTTGCAAGCCGTCATGTCGTCGCACACCGTCGAATCCATCAGCGCCCGTATTGAACGGCTGCCGGTAACGCGGCAGCTATCCACGATTCGGTTGGTTATCGGGGCGGCAACGTTTTTTGATGCCTACACCGTGTTGGCGATAGCGTTCGCGATGCCCGTGCTGGTGCGCGAGTGGAAGTTGTCGCCGACAGAAGTCGGAATGATCCTCTCATTCGGCTACATCGGGCAACTGCTCGGCGCCGTCGCGTTCGGCTGGCTCGCCGAGCGAATCGGTCGGCTGCGGGTACTTTGGCTAACGATCACGCTGTTCGTCACGATGGACATTGCCTGCCTGTTCGCGACCGGCGCAGTTTCGATGATCATCTGCCGCTTTATTCAAGGCATCGGTACGGGCGGTGAGGTTCCGGTTGCGAGCGCCTATGTCAACGAGATGGTCGGCGCGCAGAAACGCGGTCGCTTCTTCCTTCTCTACGAGGTCATCTTTCCGATCGGCCTGATGTTCGCCGGGATGGTCGGTTATTTCCTGGTGCCCGCCTATGGCTGGAAGGCTATGTTCCTGGTTGGACTGGTTCCCGCCGTGCTGATGATCCCCCTCCGTCTACTGATGCCGGAGTCGCCGCGCTGGCTCGCGTCGCGAGGTCGGCTGGAAGAAGCGGACACGATCGTCGCCGCTTTTGAAGCATCAGCGGAAGCTCGCGGCGCGGTGTTGGCCGAGCCGCGGCTGGCTCCTCAGTTGAGCAAGTCTCGAAGCGAATGGCGCGAACTGTTTCGCGGCATTTATCGGGGCCGGACGCTGATGCTCTGGGCGTTGTGGTTCTGCGTCTACATGGTGATCAACGGCATGATCACGTGGATGCCTACGCTCTATCGCGAGGTATTCAAGCTCCCGCTTCAGACCAGTCTCGCTTACGGCTTTATCACTTCTGCCTGCGGTGTCGTAGCCTCGATCGTATGCGCTCTGCTGATCGACCGCGTCGGACGAAGACGCTGGTACGCCTCGGCCTTTGCGCTTGCTGTCTTCCCGCTCGGCGCGCTCGCGCTCTCTGGCGCCGACACCGTGATGCATGTTCTGGTTCTGGTATCGCTGGCCTATGCCATTGTTCAGACCATCGCCTTCTCGCTTTATCTGTATTCGGCTGAACTGTATCCGACCAGACTCCGGGCCTTCGGGACCGGCTGCGGAAGCGCTTGGCTACGCCTGGGATCTTCCGCCGGACCGCTGGTGGTCGGCTATTTTTCCGCAGGCTTTGGCATAGGTATGGTGTTTGCCGTCTTTGCCTGTGTGCTTGCCCTTGGCGCTGCCGTGACGATGCTTTTTGCCGTCGAGACGGCGGGCAAGCCCCTTGAGACGCTATCGCCCTGATCCATCCGCCATTCCGGAGCATACCCTTGTCTGAACGTATCGACGCCTGGACCCACATTTTTCCGCCGGCCTATTTCGCTCGACTGCAGACCATGGCGTCGGCGGCCGGGCCACTGCGGCGGTGGCTCGAACTCACGTCACTTTACGATCTCGACCGTCGGTTCAGGCTGATGGATAGTTTCGACGGCTACCGACAGATACTGACGCCTTCGATGCCTCCCATCGAAGATCTGGCTGACGGAACCGTCGCCGTCGATCTTATGCGGCTGATGAACGATGGCCTGGCCAAACTAGTCGCCACGTATCCTGATCGTTTCCCAGCTTTCGCGGCCGCGTTGTCACTTCACGACATCGATGCGGCGCTTGAGGAAATCGGCCGCGCCGACGCGATGGGTGCGATCGGTTTCCAACTCTGTACCCACGTGCGCGGACGGCCGCTTGATCATTCCGACTTCGCGCCGGTTTTCGACGAGATCGCACGGCGGAGATTGGCGATCTGGCTGCATCCGGTTCGCGGCCCGACACCGGACTACCCTAGCGAAACCAAGTCGCGCTTCGAGATATGGTGGTGCTTCGGCTGGCCCTATGACAGCAGCGTCGCGATGGCACGACTGGTGTTCTCTGGACTGTTCGATCGCCATCCGGATCTGAGGATCGTCACCCATCACATGGGCGCAATGATTCCCTATTTTTCGGGCCGGATCGTGCAGGGGTGGGGACTTGAGATGGGCACACGGACACCGCCCGGCGATGCTGGTTTGTTGCCTGGTCCTCTGCAGCGACCCGCTGAGGAGTATTTCAAAATGTTCTTCGCCGACACCGCGCTGTCGGGCGCCGTTGGCGCCACACGTTGCGGGCTCGATTATTTCGGCGCTGACAGGGTGCTGTTCGCGAGCGATTTTCCGTTCGACGCCGAGGGCGGGAGCTATCTGGTGCGCGAGACGATCAAGGCACTGGACGCGCTCGAACTGAAGAGCGGTGTCCGCCAGCAGATCGATATCGGAAACATATCGCGCATCATGAGCCGAGCGTCCGCCTTGGTCTTGGTCTGAAGACCGGCGATCAGAGCTTTCGCGCTCAGAGTAACTAACTAGATAATTAAAAGGAGCAACGAATGTCTACGCAGCGTCTCGGCATCATCATGAACGGCGTCACTGGCCGTATGGGTCTCAACCAGCATCTCGTACGCTCGATCGTTGCGATCCGTGCGCAGGGCGGCGTGACCCTGAAGAACGGCGATCGCATGATGCCGGATCCGATCCTGGTCGGCCGCAATGCCGAGAAGATCGAAGGCCTCGCCAAGAAGTATGGCATCGAGCGCTGGACCACCGATCTCGACAAGGCCTTTGCCGACGAGAACGACAGTATCTTCTTCGACGCGGCGACGACGCAGGCGCGCCCGGGTCTGCTCAACCGCGCCATCGAGGCCAGCAAGCACATCTATTGCGAGAAGCCGATCGCGACCAATCTCGAAGCCGCGCTCGACGTCATCAAGAAAGCCAACGCGAAAGGCCTCAAGCACGGCACGGTGCAGGACAAGTTGTTCCTGCCCGGCCTGAAGAAGCTGGCGATGCTGCGTGACAGCGGCTTCTTCGGCAAGATGATCTCGGTGCGCGGCGAGTTCGGCTACTGGGTGTTCGAAGGCGACTGGCAGGAAGCCCAGCGCCCGTCGTGGAACTATCGCGCCGAAGACGGTGGCGGCATGATCCTCGACATGGTTTGCCACTGGCGCTACGTGCTCGACAATCTGTTCGGTGAAGTCGAGAGCCTGACGTGCCTTGGCACCACCGACATCCCGGCGCGCTGGGACGAGCAGGGCAAAAAGTATACTGCCACTGCGGACGACTCGGCCTATGCGACCTTCAAGCTGAAGGGGGGTGTCATCGCGCACATGAACATGTCCTGGGCCACGCGCGTCTATCGCGATGACCTCGTGACCTTCCAGGTCGACGGCACCCATGGTTCGGCGGTGGCCGGTCTCACCGAGTGCATGATCCAGGCCCGTCAGGCGACGCCACGTCCGATCTGGAATCCCGACGAGAAGCGCACCCACGATTTCTACGCCGACTGGCAGAAGGTTCCGGACAATGCCGTCTATGACAACGGCTTCAAGGAACAGTGGGAAATGTTCATCCGTCACGTCTGCGAGGATGCGCCTTACAAATACACGCTGCTCGAGGGCGCCAAGGGCGTGCAGCTCGTGGAATGCGCGCTGGAAAGCTGGAAGGAGCGTCGCTGGATCGACGTTCCGACACTCAAGGTCTGAGGTTCGCCATGAACAGGCCCGTCATGTCCACGTCCACCGGCTCAACGCTGTCGCTGAAACTGCCCAAGGCCGATCGTTCGATCGAGACCTATCGGCTGGCGGCGTCGCGCACGTTTCCCGCCAAGCTCGAAGGCACGCTGAACCGCATCGCTTTCTCGGCGGCGCATATCGTTGCCGACCCGCTGGCGGAATGCGATCCGTGGCTCAATCAGACCATCGATTGGGACCGCACCATCGCGTTTCGTGAACACGTCTGGAACCTCGGTCTCAGCGTGGCAGAAGCGATGGACACCGCGCAGCGCGGCATGGGCATGGACTGGCCGACCTCGCTGGAACTCATCACTCGCTCCGTTGCGGCGGCCAAGCCGCGCGGCGCGCTGGTGTTCTCGGGCGCGGGCACCGATCACCTCGCGGTCGAAGACGCGAAGTCGATTGATGACGTGATCAAGGCCTATGAACAGCAGTTCGAAGCCATCGAGAAAGTCGGCGGCCGCATCATCCTGATGGCGTCGCGGGCGCTAGCCAAGCTCGGCAAAAACGCCGAGGACTACGGCCGCGTCTATGATCGTATTCTCTCGCAGTCGGCGCAGCCGGTGATCATCCACTGGCTCGGCGATATGTTCGATCCGGCGCTGGCCAATTACTGGGGTACGCCGAGCCTCGACACCGCGATGGACATCGCCGTCGACGTCATCAACCGCAACGCCGCCAAGGTCGATGGCGTCAAGGTGTCGCTGCTCGATGCACAGCGTGAGATCGACATGCGTCGTCGTCTTGATCTCAAGGTCAAGATGTATACCGGCGACGACTTCAACTATGCCGAACTGATCGCCGGCGACGACAAGGGCTTCTCGCACGCGCTGCTCGGCATCTTCGATGCCATCGCCCCTGCGGCATCCTACGCGCTATCGCGTCTGGCGGCGGGCGACGAGGCCGGCTTCCACGATGTGCTCGGTCCGACGGTGCCGCTGTCACGTCATATCTTCAAGGCGCCGACGCGATTCTACAAGGCGGGCATCGTGTTCATGGCCTATCTCAACGGCCATCAGGACCACTTCACCATGATCGGCGGCCAGGAAAGCACGCGCTCGACCCAGCATCTCGCCGAACTGTTCCGTCTCGCCGACAGAGCAGGCCTGCTGGCCAATCCCGAACTGGCGACGCAGCGCATGAAGGCGATCATGGCCACGCGCGGGATCGAGGCCTGAGATGCGCGATTTCACGAACGACCATCACTGGCTGTCGCTGAACACGGCGACGGTCCGCGAGCAGGGCGACTTTGTCGCCATCGCCGAGGCCTGTGCACGTCACAAGATCCGTGGCATCAGCCCGTGGCGCGATCAGGTGGCGGCCGTCGGCCTCGACAAAGCCGTGAAGGCGGTGCGGGACCATGATCTCGAACTGTCCGGTTATTGCCGCGGCGGCATGTTCGTGTCCGACGAAACCCATCGCCAGCAGCAGCGCGATGACAACCGCCGCTGCGTCGACGAGGCCGTCGCATTAGGCTCGCCATGCATCGTGCTCGTGGTCGGCGGGTTGCCGCAATATTCACGGCCGGGCTCTGCGCCGTCGAAGAACATTATCAATGCGCGCGCGCAGGTCGATGACGGCATCGCCGAGATGATGGAATACGCCGGGCAAGCGAAGATGCCGCTGGCCATCGAGCCGCTGCATCCGGCCTACGCGGCCGATCGCGCCTGCGTGAACACCACCGAGCAGGCGCTCGATATCTGCGATCGGCTCGATCCCGGCAGCTCGGGCAAACTCGGCATCGCGTTGGATATCTATCATGTCTGGTGGGACCCTATGCTGATGACGCAGATCGGCCGCGCCGGCCGGGAGCGGCTTCTCGCCTTTCATGTGTGCGATTGGATGGTGCCGACAAAGGACATCCTCAACGATCGGGGCATGATGGGCGATGGCGTTATCGACATTCGGGGAATCCGTGCTGCGGTCGAGGCTGAGGGCTTCGCCGGCTATTCCGAAATCGAGATTTTTTCCCACAACTGGTGGGGCAGACCGATAGATGATGTGATTGCCACCTGCATCTCGCGGCACAAAACAGTCGTGTGATCTCGACAAAATCGGACCCGGTGGCCGCGCCGTCGCCGCAACGACCTGGACAATATCCGGTATGACCGACAAACGTCCTCTCCTTCGTGCTATTTTTTGTGCTGCCGTCGACGCTGCCCATCCCGACTTCGTGCTGCCGGCACATCTGCTGTCGATGCCGAGAGGCGGCCGCGTGATTTGCCTTGCCGCTGGCAAAGCAGCGGCGGCGATGGTTGTCGCCGCCGAGCAGCATTATCTGGATGAACACAATGTTGAACCGTCGCGCCTGCTGGGCACCTCGACCACCCGGCATGGCCACGGTCTGCGCGGGCCGTCGCGCTATGGCTGATATCTCCAGTCACGAATTCCTGGTCTCGAGATGCGGTCCTCAGCTCTCTCTCGACCTGCCATCGTGCCGGATCCGAATGGTAGGATACAGTCGTTTCGGACAGCCATGGCGGAGTGTGCCAAGAAGAAACCGTCCCAGGTTTCGAGAGGCTTAGCTCTTGGGGGCGGTCTGAGCCACGTTTCCATACCCAAAGTAAAGGGTGTTGTTTTCGTTCCATTCCCCGATCGGGTGCGGATGGATATATTGAAGGCCTTCTAGGCAGGGCAGGGCAGGGCAGGACGGACAGCAGCTTGGGGCCCAAGGCGTGTTTTTCCGCGACCTTTAAGTAGCCAAATATGCGGTGATGCCGGTGCGTGTGTTTCGGCGTGGGGTCTCGACGCCAATCGGCGTGGAGTCCAATGAACCAGGTTCAATGCAATCAATGGCCTGAAGGGGCCACGAAGACGCCGCTGGGGGCCATTTCCATCAGCATCCACAAACCGGCAGCAGCTCAGGATAACGCTGTCTCATTGCATCTAGTTGGACATAGGTTACTGGGGCTAGCTCAAACTTGTCCATGATGGACTGGAGCGAGAGTTCAAGCCTCTCAGCCGGTTAAGACGCGGCGTGTGCACGACGTGTGCACAGGGAGATCAAGAAAAATACATTGACGGCAAGCGTGGAGGCAATGTGATGTCTACAGAAGCTAGAGCGCTTCAGCCTTCCAATTTTCACAGTGGGTGAATGCACAGCGAAGGTTCTCAGAGCAGCTGACTTTTAATCAGCGGGTCCCAGGTTCGAGCCCTGGTGCGCCCACAAGCAAGATCAATCGCTTGGAAGGTTTGTGCCTGGGAACAGGCGTTCCGGTTGGAAACTTAGGTTGATCGATCCTCTCTGTGGTCTTAGACTAAGTCACTCATCCATTTTGGCTCTGTCCTCCCTGTGCGTTCGAAGCATGAGATACTGCGCGAACGTTGCGTGGTACAGGCGGATAAATGACCGTCGCAGATTAGGACAATTTAGCGAGCAAAACGGACGTCCGAGAGTCTATTGCTATTTGCGTGCGAGGCGATCCCTGCGCGAAGAAGCTCCTGGCGTAGGTGCGAAAACCCAAAGCCACCACTAAAAAGGGGCCTTGTGCGTTCTGGCCACAAGAGTTGTGCTGGGCCTAACGGGCACGATGGTCCCGCCTTCCGATGGCTTGGGTTACGCGATCGCCGCAGTCCAGCAGTGCTTTCACCTGATCGCTCGTTTTCCGGTGTGGGGTCTCGGCGCCGTTCGGCGCTCCAAACCCTTGATGGAACACATGTGCACGGGGGCTCCGCGGCAGCGGGCCCGCCCCATGCCAGTCAGATCTCCACAATCGCTCGACGCTTAGTTCCGTGATGTTACCCCAGGCTCGGAGGAAGAATTTGGGTTGAGGAATTTGGCGCGCAGAGCTCGATCTCCGGAGGCCAGACGCGCAACGCGAACTATGCCGACCCGGCATAGGATGCGATAGCGCCAAACTATTGGACAGCAATTTGGCCGTTCATATTGTGCGGGCGGAAGGCAGCGTCGCGCACTTGGCTGACCCACGCGGTAGATCGGAAAATGAGCGCCAGATGAAAATTACAAAAGCTTAGAATCTCTGCCTTCTCTTCCGTCGCTTGGCGCGTGGAACTGTCGAAGGCGGGAGACAATGGCGGCGCAAGCCCCAAACGAGGAAACGGATCAAGATATGGCGCGGCTCAAGCAGCTTTATATTCAGGTCGTCATTGGAATCCTGGTCGGGATCGTTCTGGGCCTTGCGGCGCCGGACGCGGCCGTCGCAATGAAGCCGCTAGGAGACGCTTTCATTGCGCTGCTGCGGATGATGCTCGCCCCCATCATATTCTGCTCGGTCGTGCTTGGCTTGACGCATGTCGCCGATATGCGGCAGCTCGGCCGCCTGTCGTTGAAGGCGCTAATCTATTTTGAGGTCCTGACGACGGTCGCAATGGCGCTTGGATTCATTGCGGTCAACGTGGTCCAGCCCGGCGTCGGCCTTCACGCGACTAATCTCGCAGTGAACGAAAGCGTTTCGAAAATTGCGGCCAATGCCAGTCATTTTACTGCGATCGGGTTTTTCCTGAGTATCATTCCCTCGACCATGGTGGATGCGTTCGCCAAGGGTGAGATACTGCAGGTCCTTCTGATCTCGCTGCTAACGGGCGCAGCTCTCAGCATCGGTGGCATCAAAAAGGACTCGATCCTGTTACGAGGAATTGACGAGGCGCAGACCATCCTGTTCCGAATTCTCGGCTTTATCATGCGCCTCGCGCCGATCGGTGCATTTGGGGCCATGGCGGCGGCTGTAGGGGCATTCGGCGCGGCGACGTTGCTCTACCTTGCGAAATTGGTGATCTTGTACTGGACGACGTCGCTGGTCTTTGCGGTTGGCGTGCTCGGCGCTGTGTCGGCTTCGATTGGGCTTTCGATTTTCAAGATACTACGGCTCATTAGGGACGAACTGCTCATCGTGCTTGGCACAGCTTCGAGCGAGGTCGTGCTGCCGCGTCTGATCGAAAAGCTCGAACGGGTCGGTTGCGACGAGTCCGTCGTTGGGTTCGTGATACCGAGCGGTTACAGCTTCAACCTGGATGGCACCTCGATCTATATGGCCATCGCCGTCGCATTCATTGCACAGGCGACGGACACTCCCTTTTCTCTGGGACAGCAGATCGGCGTCCTTGCGATTCTGATGCTGACTTCCAAAGGGGGAACCACGGTCGCGGGCGGCGCCTTCATCAAGCTCGCAGCAACGCTGCAGACGGTGAAGGCGTTGCCGTTGAACGGGCTCGGCCTGCTATTCGGCGTCGACCGGTTGATGGCCACCTGTACCGCACTGACCAATGTGATCGGAAACACGGTCGCGACGTTCTACATCGCAAAATGGGAAAAGATGTTCGATCAGGCCAAATGGGAGGCCTGGCAGAGGGGTGTCGCAGCTGACCAGGTCGCTGCTTCCGGTGCCACCGTGGTCCACAAGTGAACGCTTGCAAAGCAAGGCCGGCACGCAGCCCGCAGGAGTGAAAATGCGCATTCGCGATATTGCCCACGATGATATGACTGAAGCGCAGCGGCGCGTGGCCGACGAAGCGGTGTCAGGCAAACGCGGCCGAATGCCGGCTCCCCTGCGGGCTTGGATCCACAGCCCTGAGCTCGGGCAACGAGCCCAAAAGCTAGGAGAGCTGTTGCGATACGATACGGTGCTTGAACCAAGATTGTCTGAGCTTGCAATCCTCGTCACCGCGCGATTTTGGACCTCTCACTATGAGTGGTTCGCTCACCGCGGTGAGGCGCTCAAGGCCGGCCTCGAGCCGGGAATCATCGAGGCGATTGCCGCACGTTCCGAGCCACATTTTTCGGATGCCCGGTCACGAGTGGTCTACGACTATGCGAAGCAATTGCATCAAGCCCACGAGATTACGTCCGATCTGCACGCCGGAGCGGTACGCGAATTGGGAGAGCAGGGCGTCGTCGAACTCGTCGGACTGCTTGGATACTACACGCTGGTCGCGATGACTTTGAACGCGTTCGAGATCGGAGTTCCCGTAGGAGCGGAGAGCGAACTTCGTCCCTGACAGACGGGTTTATGGAATTGGGAGCATGCTACTTGCGTTGTTGGCTCTTGAAAGCGAGATCACAGGAGACACCAAAATGACGAGACGACTTCAGGATAAAGTCGCCATCATCAACGGGGCAGGTTGTGTCGGGCCGGGGTGGGGCAACGGACGCGCCACTGCAGCGATCTTCGGTCGCGAGGGAGCGAAGATCTTTGCCGTCGATCTTAGGGCCGATGCCATGGAGGAGACCGTGGCAGCGACGCGAGAAGCGGGCGGCGAGATCCGTACTCATACCTGCGATGTGACGGAGAACGATCAAGTCGCGGCCATGGTTTGCGCCTGCATCAAGTCATACGGACGGGTCGATATCCTCGTGAACAACGTCGGCGGTTCGGCCGCGGGCGGCGCGGTTGCTTTGTCAGAGGAGGCCTGGGACCGGCAGATCGACCTCAACCTCAGGAGCGTCTTCCTGGCCTGCAAGCACGTCATTCCCGAGATGGAGAAGGTTGGCGGCGGTGCGATCGTGAACACCGCCTCGACTTCGGGGTTGCGATGGACCGGTTCGGCTCAGGTTGCATACGCTTCTTCGAAGGCGGCGATCATCCAGTTCTCGCGCGTGACCGCGGTCGAATACGCTAAAAAGAACATCCGCGTGAACACGGTCGTACCGGGCCAGATGCACACGCCGATGGTCGAGGTTCGCCTTGCCGGTCAACGAACGGGCGGCGACGTAAATGCCCTGCTGCAGTCGCGAGTCGCGCGAATTCCTCTCGGTTTCATGGGGGACGGCCGCGACACTGCGCATGCTGCACTTTTCCTGGTGTCGGATGAGGCGCGCTTCGTCACCGGAACAGAAATCGTCGTCGATGGCGGCATGACCGCGCGTTGCGATTAAAGGGAGTAGTCATGTCGCTACCGACACCGGCCGGGCAGCCGATCCCCGATGGACCGCCGCCGCTGGCTAACCCCCGCAAGCCGAAAATTGCGCTTCCCCCGGGTGCCTGCGACTCCCATTGCCACATCTACGGCCCTTTCGCGCGATTTCCACTTCCGCCGGAACGGAGCTTTACGCCGAACGACGCGCCCGAGACGGCGCTCCGCCGGCTGCACGATCACCTCGGATTTGCGCGCGCCGTAATCGTGCAGAGCCAGGGGCATGGCCATGATCACGAGCCGCTCCTCGATGCACTGGCTGTCGGGCGAGGGCGCTATCGCGGGGTTGCGCTGCTGCGGCCCGGTGATAACCCGGACCTCATTCGTCGTTTTGACGCCGCCGGTATCTGCGGCGTGCGGTTCAGTTTCATGTCCCATCTAGGCTTCCCGGACCTCGACGCGGTCCGCTCGGTCATCACGATGGTCGAGCCGTACGGTTGGCATGTCGCCATTCACGTCGCCGGCTCCGGGCTCATCGATCTCGAGGACTTCATCGGCTTGATTCCGACACCGGTCGTGATTGACCATATGGCACGGCCGGATATTGGCGAAGGCGTGGAGGGCCCCGTCGTGAGGGCTCTGCTTCGCTGTCTCGAAAACGGCCGCGTCTGGGTCAAGCTGAGCGGCGCCGAGCGTCTCTCCAAGCTGCATGCGCCTTACGAGGACGTCGCTCCAACGGTTCGCCGTCTCATCGCGAACGCGCCCGAGCGGTTGTTGTGGGGTAGCGACTGGCCTCACGTCAATCTTCATGGGCCGATGCCCGACGACGGCGACCTGGTCGACTTTCTCGGACGCCTGACGACGCCGGGCTTGCGGCGGCGCATTCTCGTCGACAATCCGGCCGCGTTCTTCGGGTTTCCGGCCATTGACGCGAAAACGGCATAAAGCGAAGACATCGAGGCTGGGCATGACCGCACGACCGCTCGAACGGGCCGTCGATCGACAAGATGCATCGCGCGACGCGCCGTTGAACAACGCGATTCGCAAGAACATCGTCCAACTTGTCCCCGTTCTGGCGATCGCCTACTTCTTCAATTACATCGACCGCACCAATGTCGGGTTCGCGGCGCTGACGATGAACCACGATATCGGGCTGACGAATACCCAGTTCGGAACGGCTGCGGGACTTTTCTTCGTGGGCTATTGCCTGCTGGAAGTGCCCAGCAATCTCGCCCTTTACCGATTTGGCGCGCGACGTTGGCTGGCGCGCATCATGATCTCCTGGGGACTGTTGTCAGCTGCGTGTGCGTTCGTCAGTGGCCCGACCAGCTTCTACGTCCTGCGCATCGCGACGGGTGCGGCGGAGGCGGGATTCTTTCCCGGGGTCGTCTTCTATCTGTCGTGCTGGTTTCCAGCGCGCGCGCGGATCAGGGTGCTCACCTGGTTCCTGGTGGCCATTCCGCTTTCATCTGTCGTTGGCGGGCCGGTCTCCGTCTGGATTCTCGCACTCGACGAGCTTGCCGGTCTGAAGGGATGGCAGTGGCTTTTTCTGCTGGAGGGGCTGCCGGCCTGTATTATGGGGTTTGTTACCCTGCGCTTGCTCCGCGACGATCCAAAAGATGCGAATTGGCTCAGTGACGGGGAGCGCACCGCCTTGTTGGAGGCGCTGGCCGAGGAGCAGGCAAGCCGGCCAAGAAAGGACTTTCTCGCCGCGCTCCGCGATACCAAGGTTGCGATCCTGACGGGTATCCTGTTCTGCTACTGGATCGGCATCAACGGAATCGCGATCTGGCTGCCGCTGATTCTGAAGTCCCATGGACTCGGCAATACGGAAATAGGCATCTTCTCCGCAATGCCTTATCTGATTGCCACTTTCGCCATGATCGCCTGGGCGCGCGTCATGGAGCGGAGCGGGCAACATCTTCTCAACATGGTCGCGGCCTTCGCTTTGACTGGTGCCGGCCTCGCCTTCGCCGTCTACGACAGCGCACTTTGGCCCGCCATGGCCGGCATCACGATGGCTGTGATCGGCCTGAGCTCGATACGTCCGGCGTTCTACAGCTTGCCGTCCCGCTATCTCTCCGGGGCGGCGGCCGCCGGCGGCATTGCCCTGATCAACGCCATTGGCAGCCTGGGTGGCTATGTCGGACCATGGATGGTGGGAGTGCTGAAGGATCAGACCGGATCGTTCGAACCCGGGATGTCGGCGATGGCCGTCATGCTCGGCGTCGCCGGCGCGCTAACATTGGTGTTGAAGAGGATCACCCGCGAAGCCTAGGGCCCACTTGGGTTGACGGAAAAATTCTCGCGAAAGGAAATTGTCGTGAACAAATGGCTCCCGTTTTGTTGTTTCTTCTCCTGTCCAGCGCGGCCGCGGCCGCCGACCTTGGCGCAGTGGACCATGTGAGCGTGACGCGTGGCGAGGTGACGATCGACGTGCTTGCCCAGGGCGAGGGACCGGCGATCGTCATCCTTCCCTCGCTCGGCCGATCAGGAAATGATTACGATGCGGTCTCCCGCATTCTTGCCGCGGATGGCTTTCGCGTCTTGCGGCCGCAGCCGGCATCGGCGACAGTCGGGGGGCCCATGGAGAATCTCACCATGCATGACCTTGCGGCCGACGTCGCGAGCGTTATCGCGCACGAGCATGCGGCTCCTGCCGTTGTAGTTGGCCACGCCTTCGGCAACTTCGTCGCCCGGCAGGTGGCTGCCGATCGCCCTGATCTCGTGAGCGGCGTCGTCCTCGCCGCTGGCTCCGCCGGCAAGGTTCCGCCGCGTTCCAAGGAGCTTCCGATCGGACCTGAGATGCGCCAAGCCATCGACGGTCCTTCGGAGACGTCGCTGCCCGAGAAAAAGCGGATTGAATACCTCAGGATCGCGTTCTTCGCGCCAGGTCATGATCCGAGCGTTTGGCTCGGTGGATGGAACACCGCCGTGCATCATATGGAATCCCATGCGCGTGAGCGTCCGCCGGTGACGACTATTTCGCCGGCGGCAAAGCGCCGATCCTCCATCTCCAGGCCGAGCACAATCCGGTCGCACCGTGGCGCTTTGCCGGTGTCCTCAAGTCGATGCTGGGAGATCGGGTGACCATCGTGGTGATCCCGGATGCCACCACGCGCTCGTGCCCGAACAGCCAGCGGCCGTCGGCGCCGCGATTGCCGAGTTGCGCGCAAGGTCGCTGCACGATGAAACCGAGTTGATGGTCATTCAACCACCGGGCGGGCGTTGGTGCCTGCCAGCCGCTACTCTTGGCTCACTGCTTCGGCCAGCCTCGCGCCCACCCAGATTTTCTCCGTAACCAATTGAGCGATAGAGGCCTTCAGCAGCCGCGCAACCTCGAGGGTCAGCCAGGAGGCATGCGCCTCGTGCGGCATCGCGATCCAAATCGTAGAGGTCAGGGGAGGGCGCTCGATTGCGCGTGTAACCAACTCGCCGCGAGCCGCTTCTGCGGCAACGCCGGCCAGAGTCTGAATCGTGGCGCCGTCGCCGCTCTTTACCATGGCCTTGATCAGCGGAATGCTATCGACCTCCAACGCGAGCTTGAGACGAATGTTGTGTCGCGTGGCGGCTCCCTCGATCAACCGCCGGTTGCTATGCGGCAGGCTCGGCAGGATCAAGGGGATTTGCGCAATGTCCTGAAGGCGGATTCCCCGCCTGGATGCCGCAGGATGATGAGGTGCGCAGGCCAGCACCATGCGCTCCTTCAGCACCGGCGTCATATGAATGCCGCCGAGCGGCGAGGGGTTGTGGAGGACGGCGACATCGATCCGCCTGTCCACCAGCCATTCTTCCAGAAACGAGCTGATGCCTTCCCTGATCGCAAGCGTGGCGTGAGGCCAGCGTTCGCGAAGTGCAGCGACCATCCGCGGAACGATCAGTAGGCCCGAGGTCGGCGGCACGCCGATCGTGACTTGACCGGCAAAGCTCTGATGTCCCTTCTTCAGGACATCTAGCGTTTGGGCGAGACGGTCAATGACGTGCTCAGCATCAGTTAGCAAGACAGCGCCTGCGTCCGTGATTGTGACGCCGCGGCCATGACGGAGCAGCAGTTGCGTCCCGAGTTCGTCCTCGAGCTTCTTGATCTGTCGGCTCAAGGCTGGCTGTGCGATATGGAGCTCAGTCGCGGCACGGCTGAAACTGCCGGCCCGGGCGACGTGAACGAAATATCTCAGTCCGCGAATATCCATCGCTTCGAGGCGCCTTTCGAGAGTGGGCGAATGCCGGGTTTCCGGAGCCGAACTTCAGAACGGTGCTTCCCTTCGCAATGTTGTCGGCGATCGGGGAGAATGCAGCTCGGCCGGTTCGTCCCGCGGCCCGGAGAGCTCGTCCTTGCATCGCGCGGCGAATACCATGAGGTACTCGGCGATCTCTGAGCAAAGTGCTTCGGTTGGCTTAATATCCTGCAGGCTCATGTTGAGTGCGTAGCCTGGCAGGCCGTCCAGGACGACCGGAGTGGCGACGGCGAGTACGCCCGGCTGCCGGGAGACCGCACAATAGCCCTCGCCCCTGACCGCTCGAATGGATGTCTGCACCTCGGCGATCAGCGCCTTGGTGGCGGCGGCATTGCGTCGCCTGAATTGCGCGAGCAGCGTGTCGCGCTCGGCGTCGGGGATGCCCGCTAGATAAGCGCGCCCGAGCGAGGTCAACTCCATCGGCCCTGTTCGCCGGCCACGATGCTGCGCAGCGTCGGACGCGGGTTGTGGCGAATGGATTCCAGGTAGACCATGATCGTACGATCCGCCGTCGCGAGACCGACGTTCAGCCGGCGCCGCGTGGATTCAGCCCGCATCAGCGGGCCGAGCACCTTGAGCACCGGCGACCCCATCCGAACGGCATGGGCGAGGCTGAGCACGGCGGCGGCAAGCCGATAAATTCGCTCGGTTCGAACTTCCTTGAGCATGCCGAAGTTGACCAAGGTCTTGGTCAGTCGGGTGACGGTGGAGCGGGGCAGGCCGGTGCGCTCCGCGATCTCGCCGTTGCCGAGCGTATCGACGCCGGGCCGGAACGCGCCCAAGATATGGATGCCCCGCTCCAGCGACCGATTTCCATTTGCGCTGCCAGAATATTGCCGCGCTGAAGCCATACCGCGTTCTCTCCGACCCATTCCACTAAGCGGTAATAGGGCATTTCCGCTTTTATGACGATTCAATATACGAGCAAGTAATAAAACATAGTGCAAAGCATCTCGGGAGCGCGAACCGCAATGTCTAACCTTCCTGTTGGGTAATCGTCCGGCGTGGTCCGGTTCGTCGACTTGGATGCGGCGGACGCCGGTTTGAAATCGATACATCGTTGGTCCTTCGGCGCGGGCGCGCCGAGATGTCGGGGTCGGCATCCGCCGGCGCGGCCGGAGTGATGCGTTCTCCGCGATGAAGATCGGCGCACCGTGCCAAACCACAATCGAAGGCTTCCACATGACCTATCAGCTCATCGAGTTCTCAGTCGATGCCGGCGTCGCTACCATCGCCAATATGGAGCATGATCAACCTGTCCAGAGCGCGGTATCGGCACCCAGACCGGCCGCAGCGCCGTTGACCGTGGCGATGGTCGGCTTGGGCAGCATGGACTGAACCCGATGCACGCCCTGCCGGCGGCTCCAGCCGTTGAACGCGACCTCGCCTTGCGGAGCTTCCAGGCGCCGCCTCATGCCGCTGATATCGCCGCCCGCGCAGAACGCGCTGCCGCGCCCGGTCAGCACCAGCGCCCTGATCTCATTGTCGCTTGTGACCGAGCCCGAGATTGGAACTTGCTCGCCAACGTCCAAAGGGTAGCTAGATCGCGCACAAAAGGCGGCTTTTGACGGATTATTAAAGCGTGCCGGGCCAACCAAACTGCTCCCCGACAAGAAACAGGCCCTCCGAAATGGTGGGTTTCGCGATGTAGCGCTCTCCCACTACGCCTTTCCGTCTGTCCGTACGCAAGATCGCCGTCGTTTCAGGACGGTTGCGCAATGAATTTCGTCACGTAGGCCTCGATCGAGGCGAGCGAATGTTTCCGCTCCTCCTCGGAAATGAAGGCAGCCGTGAAGCTGCCGAACGATCTCGTCCAAAGAGAGATCTAAGGCCCGACGGCATTCAATCAGGTTCTCGCTGACATACCCGTCAAAGTAGGAGGGGTCATCTGAGTTCACGGTCACATGCAGGCCAGCGTCCATCAGGTCCTTCAGCGGGTGCCGCTCGAGCGAAGGCACCACCTTTAACCGCAAGTTGGATAGTGGGCAAACAGTCAGGGCGAGCTTTCGTTTCGCTATTTCCTGAACAAGATCAGGGTCGGCCAGGCAGGCCCACGGTTCCGCCCGCTCAGGCGTTGCCTCAAATAGCAATTTGAGATGGGTTGCAGGTCCCGATTTGAGCCTACCATTTGACAAGCTTCCGAGTTTACCGGCGCCGTCAGACGAATGAATTCAATCAAGACTGCAGGATGATCCCTCGCGCGCGTTTTCCTATCGGCACCACGTTTCCATTGCTCCGCGGCACCATTTGGCCCTCTCAAGGCTGAAACAGGGGTTCGATTCCCTAGGGAGCCGCCAAAATTGCCACCACTCCGAATAAAACTGCGAACCCAGTGGCTATGCGGCCCTGAGATCCTTCGACAACGACGCAGTTAGCGTCGTCCCTCCATGATGTGCACGTAGCAAACCGCGCCGACGCCCACCATGTGGGCCATGCCGACGCGGGCGTGTGGATGTTGCCTCTCGCCGGCCTCTCCTCTGAGTTGCTTGGTGATTTCTCCGATCTGGCCGATGCCGGTTGGCCCGATCGGATGTCCCATCGCAATCAGTCCGCCCGACGGATTGATCGCGCATCGGCCGCCGATATCGAGGGCGCCATCCTTCAGCATCTGAACGCCATCCCCTTCCGGACACAAGCCGATGCTTTCGATGTAGTGAAGTTCTTCGACCGTGAACGCATCGTGAAGCTCGATTACGTCGAGGTCTTTGGGTTGCCGCTTGGCTTCAGCCAGCGCCAGTTCGGCTGTCTCCCGTGTGAGCGCGGCATCGAATCCCACGCCGGGTGGATAGATACGTTCGCTGCGTCCAACGGATGCAGTGACGCGAATGGCGCGATCGGGATTGATGCCGTATCGCCGGATGCCTTCGTCGGAAGCGACAATAACAGCCGCCGCGCCTTCGCCAATCGGCGTGCACTGGAGCGATGTGAGCGCTCCCGAAACCTTCTTGCCGCCGAGCACCTCCTGAAGCGTTCGCTCTTGCTGTCGCTGGGCGTTGGGGTTCTTCGCGCCGTTGCGATGATTTTTCACGGCAACGAGGGCGATGTCTTCGACCGACGCGTTGTAGCGCGCGGCATACTCGTTCGTGAGGAGCGCGAAATGGGTAAACGGAACGATCGCATCATCGGCGAGATGATCGATGCCCGTGTTCGAACGCTGTACCGGATTGCGTTTGTCCACACCCACCGCAAGGGCTACGTCGCTGATACCGCCCGCCACCTCGATACATGCCTGACGAAACGCCGTGGAGCCGGAAGCTGAGGCATTCTCGATATGCACGAGCGGCGCGCCGGTGGTTCCTAGGTGGCGCAGCATCGGCCGGCCGGCTGCCATGCCAAGCAGAGCGGTCGCGACATAGCTTGATTCCACGGCAGGCCATTCGATCTTTGCGTCCGTTAGGGCCTCGCGGATAGCGGCAAGACCGAGTGAGACGTAAGGGGTCTCGCTCGGGTTCTGGTAACGGTGCCAGCCGACACCAACGACATAAACCGGCCGCAGATCGCTCAAAGTCCGTACCATCGCAAAACTCCCGGGAAAGAAATCAGATCGCTGCGGTGAAACGGAGGTCGAGAACAGTTTCTCCGGATTCGCCTGATCGAACGGGCACCAGCCTTGCGGTCATTCGCTGTCCCGGCGAAACGGCGGCACTGTCTTCCGCCAGCACGGATCGGACGACCGGACCGTCATCGAGTGCGACTTTGACGATCGTGAAGGGAGCGGGGCGGTTCTTGTCGGCATGAAGATGCACAACGGCTTCCGCAAGCAGCGTCCCGCCCGTCGACAGTTCGCAAGGGGTGAGCGCATCGCCATGGTTGCCGCACTGCTCGCAGCCATAGGCCTGCATAGGAAAGAAAACGTAGCCGCAGCGGCATTGTCCGCCAAGCAGAACCGGAGCGGACCCGCGTGGGCCACCGGAGCCGAAAGAATAGATATTTGATTTCAATAGCTTGTCGGTTGACATCGGATTCTTCCAGAATATTTGTTGACTGACCAACAAACATTGTTCTAGATCATTTGCAAGTGAAAAAGGGCGATTAGACAGGGGAGCGAGGGTCAACATGATCCGGACGGTTCGGCGCACGAAGGAGCGGCAAAGCGACGAGTCCGCTTCAATGCGCGAGGGACGTACTCAAGCCGAGCGTCGCGATGAGGCGGAGCGCCGGATACTCGAGGCAGCAGCGCTGATTGTCGCCGAGGAGGGCTTCGAGGCCATCACGCTGGCGGACGCGGGAGAACGTGCCGGCTATAGCCGTGGGCTGCCGTCGCATTACTTCGGGACCAAGAACGATCTTCTGTCGGCGTTGGCGGTCTACATTATCGGCTCGTTCATGGCGCGTCGCCGCGCCAGTGCCGACCTTTCCGGATTCGAGGGTCTGATCGCTTCGGTCAAATACTATTTCGAGTCGCCGCCCCAGAACACGAAGATGGTTCGCGCCTTTCATACGGTGTTGGCCGGTGCACTTCACACGCCTGCGATCAGGGCCACGGTCGCGAAGGTCAATCGTGACTCCATAGCGGAAATCGTGAGCGCCATCAGAGCTGGAATCGAGACCGGCGCGGTTCGTGCCGACGTCGACCCCGAAGTCGAGGGGGCACTGATCCTGGCAACGCTGCGCGGGTCGGTGGCGCTATGGCTGGCCGATCCCGGCGGGACCGATCTCGACCGGATCGGCGCACAATTCATTTCGACTCTCCGGCGGAGGCTGGCAAGATGATCGAGATCCAACCCAATAGCGTCGAATTCTGGGCTGCGAACCGGCCCGACGACATCGCATTTGTCGAAGGCGACCGTCAGTTGACGTGGTCGCAACTCAACGACGCGGCCAATCGCGTTGCGCATGGTTTGACGGCGAGGGGTGTGGCCGCAGGCGACATTGTCGTGCTGCGAACCCAAATCCGTATCGAATGGCCGATCTTGAGTGAGGCGCTCGGTAAGCTCGGTTGCTCGCTGCTCGGTCTCAACTGGCGGCTGACGGCGGCCGAAACGAAATACGTGCTGTCCAATAGCGGTGCGCAAGTTGTCGTCTGTGACGATACCGATCCGTCGGCGCTGGTGCCGGCTTTTGATGGTCTTCTCGTCAAGCTCGCCGTGTCCATCGACAAGTCATCGCCGGGATTCGTTGACTTCTCGGACCTGCTGAAGGCGGCAGCGGAGCCTGCGCTCGTGTCAAGAGGCCGCCCGCCGCTGATCCTTTATACGTCCGGGACGACAGGCCTGCCCAAGGGCGTTGTCTCGGCGCTTCAACCCGTCGCGAAGATCGACACGAAAACCAACGAATACCTCGCGGACGTCGCGCAGACCCGGCGCGGACATCCCGGCGGCGTCTCGCTGCTGACTCTGCCGCTGCATCATGGCGCAGGCCCTTCGCAGGTGTGGGGCGCGATCCAACTCGGCAATACCACCGTGATGATGCGGCGTTTCGATCCGGAAGGTGTGCTGCGCCTGATCGCCAAACACAGGGTCACCAATTGGACCGGTGTCCCAACCATGTACAAGCGGCTCGCGGCTCTTCCGCGCGACTTACTCGAATCCCATGACGTGTCGTCTATCCGGGCGCTTTCGGTCGGGGCGGCTCCCGTGCCTTACCAGCTCAAGCGATGGATCATCGACTATTTTGGGGACGGCGTTCTTGGCGAGGGCTACGGCGCAACCGAAGTCGGAATGATCAGCTTTCTTCCACCGGATATGCAGGACAAGAAACCGGGATCGAGCGGCCGTCCGCACAAGCATGTGCATATCAGTATTCGAGATACCCAGGGCAACGAGTTGCCGCGTAGTCAGACTGGTGAGATATGGATCAGAACGCCTGCGACGATCAGGTCATATCTGAACGGCAAGCCGCTCAGCCCCGATACGCTGGATGCGGATGGTTACTTTCGCGTTGGCGACGTCGGAATGCTGGATGACGACGGCTATCTGTTCATCACCGATCGCGCCAAAGACATGATTATCGCCGGCGGCGTCAACATCTATCCGGCCGAGATCGAGGCCGCGATTCTCAAGCACCCGGATGTTCAGGATGTCGCCGTGATCGGTATTCCTGACGAAGAGTTCGGTGAGCAGATCAAGGCGTTCTGCGAATTGAAGCCCGGCCATCAAACGGACGAGGGCTCAATCCTGGATTTCTGCCGCGAGCATCTCGCATCGTACAAACGGCCGAAAACACTATCGATCGTCGAAGAATTGCCGCGCAACACAATGGGCAAATTGCTCAAGCGAGACCTACGTGAGCCCTACTGGAAGGGCCGGGAGAGAAATGTATGAGTGAGCTTCTCGATCTTGGAAACAAGGTAGCGCTGATCACCGGCGCGGGACAAGGAGTCGGGCGTCAGATTGCATTGCACTTTGCTGCGCACAACGCGGCGGGCATTGTCGTCAATGACTATTTCCTCGATCGCGCCGAGCAGGTCGCCCAGGAAATCAACGCGAGCGGCGGCAAAGCGCTCGCGGCGCAAGCAGACGTCACGAGTCTAGCGTCGGTCAAGGCCATGGTCACCAAGGCCGAACAAGCCTTCGGGCCGATCGACGTGCTCGTCAACAACGCCGGCAACGCAGGCGCCGTTCCCGATCCGGATGCGCGAAAGCCATTCTGGGAGACGGGTCCGGAGGTGTGGAACAGCTTTATTGGAGTCAACCTCTATGGCGTCATCAATGGCGCAGCAGCCTGTATCCCGAGGATGATCGAGCGCAAGGGTGGCCGGATCATCACTGTTATTTCGGATGCGGGTCGTGCCGGCGAAGCGGGCTTGGAAGTCTATTCCGGTGCGAAAGCTGGCGCCGCAGGTTTTACCCGAGGAATCGCGAGATCGCTGGGGCGCTACCAGATCACCGCCAATTGCGTGGCGATTGCTGCCACCATGACGCCGGCGATCGAAGCGCGCTTGAAGGCTAATCCCGAACTGCAAAAGAAGATGATGGAGAAATACGTCATCCGCCGTCCGGGCCAACCCACCGACGTCGCCAACATGGTTCTGTTCCTTGCATCCGACGCCAGCGCCTGGATCACCGGCCAGACCTATCCCGTCAATGGCGGATTCAGTTTTGCACTGTGAGGCCAGCCGACGATGACCAGCGAGACTGAACAAGTCGTCCTCACTGAATGCCGCGGGCATGTTCTGGTGGTGACCATCAACAGGCCGGTTGCGAAAAACGCGTTCAATGCCGCGGTCGCGCACGCCGTTTCGGCGGCGATGGATCTGCTCGACGCCGAGGACGAATTGTTCGTCGGCGTCATTACCGGGGCGGGTGGAAACTTCTCCGCCGGCGCCGATCTGAAGGCGGTCATGCGTGGTGAACGTGCCGTCACCGAACGCGGCGGCTTCGGACTGTTTCGCCGGCCGCCTCGCAAACCCCTGATCGCGGCGGTCGAAGGATATGCCGTCGGCGGCGGCCTGGAACTGTGCCTGTCTTGCGATCTCATCGTCGCCGCGCGCGACGCCAAGATGGGATTGCCGGAGGTCAGGCACAACGTCGTTGCCGTCGGAGGCGGCTTGTTTCGCCTGCCGAAGAGGATTCCGTATCACGTTGCGATGGAGCTCGCACTGACGGGACAGTTCAAGAGCGCGGAATTCTTCGAAAGACTGGGGCTCGTCAATCGCCTGGTCGAGCCGGGACAGGCGCTTGAAGCCGCGGTCGCACTCGGCAACGAGCTGCTGACAAACGGTCCGACCGCTTTGGCAGCTTCAAAGGAAATCATTTTCCAGGCCGCGAACTGGACCGATGAAGCCGGCTGGGCCGCGCAAGCGCCCATCGCACAAAAGGCGCTGAATTCGGAGGATCGCACGGAAGGTCTCAAGGCATTTGCCGAAAAGCGCAAACCGGTCTGGAAGGGCAGATAGCTGTGAGCGTATCCCCAGGCCGAAGCGCATTACCAGCGACAATCACCGAGCGGCTGCGGTTGCCGCTGATCGCCGCGCCTATGCTTCGCGTATCCGGCGTGGACCTCGTCACAGAAGTCTGCCGGGCAGGAGCAATCGGCGCCTTCCCGACGGCCAACGCACGGACGGTCGAGGAACTCGATGCCTGGCTTGGGCAGATCGAGCGCAACGTCGCTGGTCTTGACCGTCCGGCCGCGCCGCATTGTCCGAACCTCATCATCCGTCAGCCACGGCTCGAAGACGATTTGGCATGTCTGGTTCGGCACAAAGTCGAACTGGTCATTACCAGCGTCGGATCGCCCGCCGCTGTTGTGGAACCGCTTCACGATATCGGCTGCCTGGTGCTCGCGGACATCGCCTCGCTGCGCCATGCCGAGAAGGCGCTCAAGGCTGGAGCGGATGGTCTGATCCTGCTGAGCGCAGGGGCGGGCGGACAGACAGGCTGGGTCAATCCCTTTGCGTTCGTTCGTGCCGTCCGATCCATGTTCGATGGCCCGATCGTACTTGCGGGCGGCGTGACGGATGGTACGTCGCTGGCTGCGGCGCGTGTTCTCGGCTGTGACCTGGCCTATATGGGGACGCGGTTCATCGCGACCAACGAGAGCATGGCGAACAACACTTATCGTCAGATGCTGGTCGACAGCACGCTCGACGACGTCCTGTTGACCAAGGCTTTCACCGGGCTTGATGCCAGCATGCTGCGGCCATCCATCGTCGCCGCGGGCCTGGACCCATCGAATCTCGATGAATCGGTGTCCGAGGCGCGGGCGCGCGAAAAGTTCGGCGGAAAGAATTCCGGAGAGGGACCCAAGCGCTGGAGCGAAATCTGGAGCGCGGGGCATTCCGTGTCAGGCGTCCGCTCCGTCACCGGAGCGGCCGATCTCATCAACGAAATAGTTGAGCAGTACGATGCAGTATTCGGAAGATACTCGCCGTAATTTGCTACGAACTATCAGGAGGAAAAATGAACAAAATAAGCCGAAGAACTGTATTGGCAGCTTCTGCGTCGGCACTCGCAGCCGGAGTAATCGGGCGAAAGGCGTCCGCAGCCGGTTCATACGATCCGGGCGCGAGCGACACGGAAATCCGTATTGGGCAATTCGGGCCGCTGAGCGGTCCGGTATCGTCGTTCGGTGTGCTTGCCAGCGCCATGGATGCTTACTTTCGTATGCTGAACGAAGCGGGAGGCATCAATGGCCGCAAGACCAAATTCATCTTCTACGATGATGCCTACAGTCCCCCAAAGTCGGTTGAGGCCGCGCGGCGTCTCGTCGAGGGCGACGAAGTTCTTTTCATCTCAGGCGCAATGGGATCCGCCGGCAATCTCGCCGTGCAGAAATACATGAACACACGGAAAGTGCCGCAGCTATTCCTCGCGGCGGGTGCGGGAAAGCTTGCCGAGCCCGCGTCCAATCCCTGGACCATGGTGGGCGCAACGACATTCGAGATGGAAGGAAGCGTCTCCGGACGTTACATTGCCGGTGCGCTGCCGAATGCCAAGATTGCCGTAATCTACCAGAACGACGATGCCGGCAAAGCGACCTTGGCGGGATTGAAGAAGGGTTTAGGTGCACACACGTCTCGAATCGTCTCGGAACTGAACTATTCAGTCGGAGATCCGACGGTCGATTCGCAGATCGTCCAGATGAAATTATCCGGGGCGGACGTGGTCAACTTGATTACCATTCCGAGGATGGCGAGCCAGGCGCTTCAGAAAATAGCCGCGCTCGAGTGGAAGCCTCAGGTGTTTCTAGGTTCGGGCAACTCGTCGACGCGGGCGACCTTGAAGCCGGCAGGTTTCGAGAACGCTCAAGGTGTTCTTGCAACGGTCACCCGACAGGATCCCGGAAACCCTCTCTGGGCCGATCAGCCGGACATGAAGGAATATCTGTCATTTCTCGATCGCTACGTGCCGAACGCGGATCGTGCCAACGATCTCTACTCCATCGGATACACGATTGCGGCATCGACCGCGCATGTCGTTCGACAATGCGGCGATCAGCTGACGCGTGCCAATGTCTTGCACCAGGTGACGAGCCTGAAGAATTTTGTCGCTCCGCTTCTCGTTCCGGGTATAACGCTTAACACGTCCCCGACCGATTACGTGCCGGTAAAGCAGTTTCAATTGATGCGCTTCAAAGGCGAAGCTTACGAGAAGGTCGGAGAACTGCTGAGCGCCGTGTGATCCGTGGCCACGCTGCAAGATGGCCTGAATCCGGGCAGGGGCGCTGGGCGCGGAAATTACAAGGAAATTGAATAACATAAGAGTTCGCAGTTTTATTCTGAATGGCGCACCTCATGTTCGACACGGAAACCACCGAGCTTTTGCGCGCGGTCCTCGATGAAGTCTGCGAAAGCGTTTCGCACCGCGAGATCGGAGCACGGACTCACGTAGCCTCGAAAATACTAGAGGCCGCCACCCAAGGAGAGGTCTCGCCCGATGGCCTTAGGCAGGTCGGCCGCGACGCCCTGTCCCGTGCACCCACGATGTGGCGCTGATTGATCCGGAGGGGGCGTGAACTTCCAGGTGACGGTCCTCAAGATCCTAGTGAGCTATCCGGATGGCTTTGCCGTCATGGAGGACCTCAAACGCGACATGGCCATCTTGGCGACCAGTGGCCGCGAATGGGCGGACCGGACCAACCGTCTTGCCGCGCGGGTGCCCGAGCTCGATGTCTTTTCCCATGGGCTGGTCGAACGCATCAGCGGCGGATGGCAGATCACGGCCAAGGGACGAGCAGTGCTCGAGTTCATGGAAGCCCGCCCACCTGCGTTCGAACCGATCCAGCCGCCTTTGGTCGAGGAGACTACGGCTGCGGTAGTCGCTGTGACGCAGGTTCCTCCGCTTCGGCAGCCCGTTGATCGAGCCAAGCGTCGGCGCGAACGCCGCGAGCGTCGGCGCGAGGCGCGCGAACGAGCGAGGGCGACCGCCTCCTGAAGTGTCCTACAGAGCCGGCGAGGCACGAAGAGATGACGGGAGCCGAACCCGCGCGTATCGCCAGCCGCGACAGCTCCGCTGGCCCTGACCGCCCAGCAGCCCCGTTTCAATGGAGAGCCCGTTTCCGCCCACGAGACCACCTGCCGTTTCAAACCCGTCTTGAAGCGTCGATGAGAACACAGGGGTCCGGAGGCCGGTCAGCTCTATGAGCGCCGAGGGGCCGAGCTCGAGGAACGTCCCGAGCGGCATCCGCTCGAGGTTCAGGCGCGCAGTGGTGACGTTCTCGCTGAGCTGTCCTGCTCCGACATTCAAGCCCGCTCCGAAAGGGACACGCCGAGCTCGGATGGAATCAGGTGAACCTGCCGCAGATTCGAAAGGCGAGGCTTGCGGCGGACGAGATAGCGGTGCTGGACAAATGCGCCGGCGTGAGCGTCGCCTTAGACACTATGGGGCTCCACCTGCACGATCCGATCCTGAGGCGGTTTGCAGAAGTGGTGACCGCGATCGGCCGCGGCTGGACGGCGTCATGCGCCGAGGAACCAAGCCAGGTTCATCGGTGCAATCCGCTTCCTACCTGTCCATCGACGCGGCCTCAGTATAATCCCCCGGTGCGGCTGAGGCCGTTTCCTTGTCAGCAGCATTTTGACCAGCCGGATAGCTCACTTATGAGGTCAGTGGCGTCGTTAGGCCGACATTGCGGCCAGGGTCGCAACAAATCTCTCCGCGACATCACGGCGTGAACACTGGATGCGCTCGTTCACGCCACCTGCGGAGCGCATATCGATCTCACCGTAAAGACAGATCGGTAGTTGTCGGTTGTTGTTGAAGCACCGGTCCGGACCGCCCTTGCGGTTCACGTAGCGCCAGGTCTGGTCCACCACAATGGCATCGGCAGGTGGGACCTCTTCGTCGATGAACCGAGCATTTCGAAACGTGAATTCGACATCCTGGTAGGCGAAGGCGGCGACCGCCCTGCCGGTCGTGACGAGGATGGCGTCAGGCCTCAGGTAGAAGGTCTCCTTTCCCAGTGGCACTTTCAGAAAATCGACGTTGCTTTTGATCAGGTGCGGCTTGTCTCTGCTCAAGGAGACCGGGTGCCGTTGGATCAGCTTCGAGGCACCTGCGTTGCGCTTCCAATCCGCTTCCTGCATTTCGAGAGGGACGTTCCAGATGCCGCCGCAACTGGTTAGGCGTGGAAGGCCGAAGCGAGTGTTTCAAACCGCGACGAATACTCCGCTGAGAACTCGTACTCGAGGGATACGGTGCTGGATTCGCGGCCGTGAACACGCAAGATACAGCGACGCTTTGATGCGCTGCTCCACTATGGAGATTTCTCGTCAGCGCTGCTTGGTCCGGACGCTGCGCGGGTTTTCGGGATGCGGTAATTCGTCCGCCTCGCACAAAGACTTCAGAGCAATCCGTACTTGACACCTTACCGATTAAAGATACGGTCGTTTGTTAGAATAAATATGCATCGGGAGGTTAGGCATTTGATCCGATCGATTCCACCCGTGCGGGGTTTGCGGAATTGTAAAATTCGCGGAGAAGAGGACTCCGCAGCACGAGGGCGCGTGCGTTCCCGCCAAACAATCACCGGCCCGTGCGCGTTGTGGCGAAGCTTCCATTCTATCTGCTTGAAGCTGAGGTTGCGATTCTGACAATCGCGTTCACAAACAGTATGGCCTAACCGCCGTAAGCTCGGAGGCTAAGGACGCAGAATGATCGATAAGATTTCCGTTTCGATCAGAGACGTCACCAAAATCTTCGTTTCTCGTACCGGGGAAACGAAAGCGTTGGCAGAAACAAGCCTCCATGTCCGGGAGGGAGAATTCGTCAGCCTGCTTGGACCTTCGGGATGCGGAAAGTCGACGCTACTGCGGCTTCTCGCGTCGCTGGACCGGCCCAGCACAGGCGAAGTCGAACTCACATTAAACAACGCCGGAAGGTCGCCCGTGTCCGTCGTGTTTCAGGACTACAGCATCTTTCCATGGAAGACTGTACTGGGCAATGTCGCTTTCGGACTTCGTCTCGCCGGCAAGAAGCGCCCCGAAGCCGAACGGATCGCCAGAGAGCACATCGTCCGGATGAACCTCGCGGGATTCGAAAATGCCTATCCCGGCCAGTTGTCCGGCGGCATGAAGCAGCGCGTTTCGCTCGCGCGCGCGCTGGCTCTCGACCCCGACCTTCTGCTTCTCGACGAGCCATTCGCAGCGCTCGATCCGCAAATGCGTCAGATCCTGCAGGAGGATCTGCTTCGTCAGTGGGAAAACGGCGACGTTAGGACCGCGATCTCCGTCACGCACGACCTCGACGAAGCCATTCTCCTCGGCGACCGGGTCGCGCTGATGAGCGCTCGTCCGGGCCGGATCAAGCGCATCTTCGATGTGCCATTCGGGCGACCGCGGTCTCCCGATATCCGTTACAGCCAGAAATTCTCGGAGATTCGGCAGGAAATATGGGCCAGTCTCCGAGACGAGGTCAGACCTGCCGGCCCGGACGCCGCCCCAATCAAGCATTCGGAGCCGATATGAACGTTGCGCCTGGGTCGCCGAGGGCCTTAGAACGTACGACGCGGATCGTAAATAGTCCCGGCCAGCTCGAACGGCAGCATAGCAAGTTGGTCGCGCGGCGCAGCCGTTTCCGCCTGCTCTTAAACTTTCTTATTCCTGCCGCGCTCCTGCTTGGCTGGGAAGTCGGCGCCATCTTTGGAATGATCGACCGGCGTTTTTTTCCGCCGCCCTCGGCCACGACAATCGCGGCGATCAAGCTTTTCGCCAACGGCTCGCTTCTCGGGCAAATCGTCGTTACACTTTATCGCGTATTCGCCGGTTATCTTCCGGGCGCGCTGATTGGAGTGGTGTTCGGAATTTTCACTGGATCTTATTGGACGGCGGATGCGCTGTTTCGGCCGGTCCTTACCGCGATGTATACTGTGCCGAAACTCGGCATCTTTCCCTTGATGCTTCTGATCTTCGGTCTCGGCGATCTCCCAAAGATCGCGCTCGTCGGACTTTCGGTGTTCCTCCTGATTGCGATTACGGCACATGATGCCGCACGCGCCGTTCCCAGCGGCTTCATCGATGTCGGTCGGGTGTTCGGCGCAAAGCCCCACCATCGCTTCCTTGAAATCACGCTGCCCGCCTCCGCCACGATGATTTTCAGTGGTCTACGCCTTGCGATGGGCCAAGCGATCTTGGTGACGATCGCCACCGAAATGGTGAACGGCGACGACGGCGTCGGCTTCCTGATCTGGCACTCCTGGAGCATTTTCGAGCCGGCCTCAATGTTCGTGGGGATCGTAACTTCTGCCCTGGTCGGAGTCCTCTCGATCGGTCTCGTGACCATCGTTGAGCGGTTCTGCATTTGCTGGGAAGACCAGAACCAAACCAAGCTCGCTTTCACCTAACCATCAAACATGCGTCATATTGAGGCCCAAAATGCGTTTGCTTTTGCCGAAAAGTGGGCTAATCGCCTTCGCAGCCTGCGCATCGCTCATGCTCGGAGCGCTCTTCGGATATCCTATGAACGTGCTTGCGCCGCCGGCGGCGGCTGAGGATTCTCCCTGGCGGACTTCATACGATTGCAGCCCGCTGACCAAGATCGAGCAAGTTACAGTGGGCACCGCGCTAGCGCTCAGCGTCGGCACCCCAATCACGGCCGAAGGAGCCGGGCGCTATACCGAGGAAAAGCTCTCAGCAAAAACCGAGATATTTCCAACCACGCAAAATGCGGTCGCGCTTGTGGCGGCGGGGAAATTGGATGCAGCGGTTGGCGGCCTGTCGTCGAACGTCTTCAACTCCATCGCGAACGGCATTCCGCTTGCGGTCGTCGCGGCCTATGGCCAGATAGATGCAAGCAATCCCGCAGGCGGCTTCATGGTTCGCACCGATCTGCTCGACAGTGGGACCATCCGCACGATGAAAGACCTGAAGGGCCGCACAGTTGCCTTTCCGGGCACCGTCGGCAGCCCTTCGGCTTATCTGACTGAATTGCTTCTGGCCGAAGGTGACGTCACCTATCGAGACATCAAGCATGTCAATCTGGGGTATTCCGACATGCTCGCCGCGTTTCAAAACCAGCGCGTCGATGCGGCGTATGTCGCGGCACCCTTCAAGGTCGGAGTCGAACAGAGCAACGTGGCGCGCCCCTTCGGAAACGTGGCGCTCGTGGCCGGCCAGAGCAGCACCGGCATCCTCTTTGGCACGAGCCTGCTGCGCGATCGGCCCCAGGTCGCTTGCGCCCTCCTGCGCGCCCATCTCAAGACAGCGAGAATGGATCTTGCTCCTGGCTACAGCAAACGCGGCGACATCGCGAAATATTTCGTCGAGATCGGCAAGATGCCGGAAACTCTGGTCCGGTCCACTCCGGAGTATCGGTACGATCCGGAACTCGCCGTGTCTGAAAAAACCATGGCTCAAATGCAGAGAATGTTTATCGCGGACGGGGTCCTGAATATCCCGTCCCCGCTACCTTACGAGAAGATCGTACCTCTGCAGTTTCGAAAGGCCGTTCTCGATTCGATGAAGTAAGAGCTCGATATCCGATTTCAAGCCCGAAGAGGGATAGGCACATCACGCTCGCGACAGGACCACGAAGACTGGTACGAGCATCTCTGTTAGAAGGTATGAATATTGCCAAGCGCTCATTTTTTCACGGATGATCTTGAATTTGACTTCGTAATCGTCGGAGCCGGCGCGGCCGGCTGCGTCTTGGCCAATCGTCTCAGCGAAAATCCGGAAAATTCGGTCTTGCTGATCGAAGCCGGCGGATCGGATCGGCATCCACTTATCCGGATTCCGGCAGGCTTCTTCTACCTCCTGACGCATCCAAAGCTGAGTTGGGGTTTCAAGACCGAGCCCGAAGAAGGTACCTATAACAGAGCCATCAACTATCCGCGTGGAAAAGTGCTCGGAGGCAGCAGTTCGATCAACGGCATGTGGCAGTCTTGGGGATTACCACGGGACTATGATTCCTGGGCGAAGGCCGGTTGCGACGGGTGGAGCTTCGACGACATCGCACAGTATATGATGAAATCGGAAACCTACGAGGCCGGCTCGGAAGGAAGAGGCAAGACCGGTCCGCTGATCATATCCGATTTCGTCAAGCACCATCCCCTTACCGAGGATTTTATCCGGGCTGGTCGCGAGCTACAGCTACCGGTCTTGAAAGACTACAATCGCGACACACGCGAGGGCGTGGGACTGGTGCAGCAGACCAGAACAGGCCGCTTCCGTGTAAGCACGGCGACCGCCTATCTTCGTCCTGCAATGAGCCGACGCAACCTGACTGTCGTCTGTCACGCTCACGCATGTCAGATTACCGTCAGGAACCAAGTTGCGACGGGCGTCACCTATCGTCGGCACGGCGAAACAAAGACGGCTCGCGCGCGCCATGAGGTAATCCTCTCGGCAGGGGCAATCGGATCGCCCCATCTGCTGCAACTTTCCGGGATCGGAAAGAGCGGCGACCTGCAAGCGCTTGGTATTCCCGTGATCCTCGATCTGCCGGGAGTGGGATACAACTTACAGGATCACTATCTCGCGCGGGTTGTATATGAAGTTAGCGGGCAGTTGACGCTGAACGAGTTGAGTCGCGGCTGGCGACTGTGGCGCGAAATAGCTCGGTATATATTCAAGGGCGAGGGAATTCTCACCTATTCCGCCGGCAACGGCACCGGTTTCTTTCGTAGCCATCCTGCATTGCCCCAGCCCGATTTGCAGTTCAATTTCACACCGGCCAGCTACTCTTCGGCAAGGATCGGTAAGCTCGAGACAGTGCCCGCAGTCTCCTGCAGCGTCTGGCAGATGCGCCCCGAAAGTCGCGGCAGGATATCCGCAAAATCGACCGATCCATTCGCGGCACCTGACATCTCGCCTGCTTATTTAACGGCAGAGATTGACCGGAAAGCGATCGTAGAAGGACTGCGCATGTGCCGCAGGGTTATGAATTCATCGGCTTTCGCTGCTAATCGGAAAGCCGAACGATTACCCGGCGCAGCCGTGGAATGCTACGATGATTGGCTCGACTTCGCTCGCAGAACCGGATCGACCGTCTATCATCCCGTTGGAACATGCCGCATGGGAGCAGGAGAAGATGCGGTCGTGGCTCCGGATCTAAAGGTTCGGAATATCGAGCGACTGCGCGTGATCGACGCATCGATCATGCCGAGCATCACCTCATCGAACACGCATGCACCGACAGTCATGATCGCCGAGAAAGGCGCTGCCATGGTACTGGCGGACTTGCGGCGGAAGAGGACACCCTGATCAATCGGATTGCGCGCCGGACGCCGGATGAACAGGTTAGCAATAGCGATACCCAAACGGAGGACCTATGAAGACCCTATCGCTCGCTACCGCTCTGATGGCATGTCTCAGCTCGTCAGTGCTCGCGCAAAAGGCCTATGACCCAGGCGCAAGCGACGCCGAGATCAAGATCGGCATGACCGCGCCGCTGAGCGGTCCGGTCTCAGGGTATGGCGTCTCATGCGGAACGTTTGAAGCCTTCTTCAAGATGACCAATGAGAAGGGCGGCGTGAATGGCCGCAAAATCAATTTCACTTGCGAGGATGACGCCTACTCGCCGCCGAAGACTGTCGAAAAAACGCGCAAACTCGTCGAATCAGATGACGTCCTGTTCATGTTCGCTTCCATCGGGGCAGGTGCCAACGCCGCCGTGCAGAAATATCTGAACCAGAAGGCTGTGCCCCAGATCTTCATCAATTCGGGTGCCTCACGATTCAACAACCCGAAGGAATTTCCCTACTCGATGCCTGCGGTCCCGAATTATCATACCGAAGCAAAGTTATTCGCTGATCACATCCGCAAGAATTCACCGAACGCCAAGGTAGCTCTGTTCTTTCAGAACGATGACTTCGGCAAGGATTATCTGAACGGCCTCAAGGACGGTTGGGGTGACGACACATCGAAGTTCCTGCTAGCAACCGAGCCTTTCGAGGTCTCCGAACCCACGATCGACTCCCACATCGTCAAGCTCAAGGCAACCGGCGCCGACGTCGTCGTGCTCGCAGCGGTGGGCAAACAAGCCACGCAAACGATCCGAAAGATTGCGGAACTCAACTGGAAAACTACAATCTACATTACCTGGGGCGCAGCCAACATTCCGCTGGTCTTCGAACCGGCCGGATTGCAGAACTCCGTCGGCATCATCTCAACGGCGATCTACAAGGACATTGGTGATCCCGGCACGGCGAAGGACCCCGACACAATCGCGTACATGGGATTCATGGAGAAGTACGCTCCCTCGATGAACGCTGCTCACACGACCAACGCCCAAGCTTATGTGATGGCGAACGTTTTGCTCGATGTCCTCAGCCGGGCCGGCGATAACCTGACGCGGTCAAACATCATGAAAATGGTCGGAAGCATCGACATTGCACCGCCGCTCTTCCGTCCGGGCTTGAGATTTAAGACCGCGCCGGATGACTATGACGGCATCAAGACCTTCAAAATGATGCGATTCGACGGCAAGGGGTGGGTCGAGGCGACCGGACTCTAGTTGCCGGGAAAAATCCGCCGGTCTGGTCTAGTGTGGCCTGGACCGGCGTCGTCCTCGCTAGCTGCGATATTCCTGGGCTTTACGAGCCGCAGCAACAAGACTTTCGCCGACGGTAGCGATTCAAGCCCATGACTTCCGCTATACCAGCGGCGCCGACCCTGTGAGTTGGCTTGCCAGCTGCATCTGGAACAGGTGCCGCGATAGTCGTGATGCCAGCCAGTAAATTCCCGAAATCGACGCCATTACCATCGATGCGACAGCGTTTCACTTCAGCGAGCCACTTCCGCTGAGTGGGCGGTTGCGCCCAGCGACCAGACGTCCTCATGACCCATGATACAAAGGCAGCCGACCATGGAACGCTGTGGTCGAGGCCGGTCAGGGTGTCATTGCCAACGCCTTCCTTCCAGTATTGGCCGAAATATTTATGCCATGCGTCTTCGCCTTCCTTGTGACCGATCTGGGTTGCGTGTCCGGCAATATCATAGGTCTGATTGCCGAATTTTTGCCATTGGTCGAGCGCCGTTTGAGCGGCCCGCGCGGCGAACGAACCCGCTGACACGCTAGCGACAACGGTGCCGGTGTTGGTGGCGTCCGATACCGAGGCGTCGAGGTTGGCCACGGCGCGACTCGACAACAAACTGGTCGCGACCAGGGGAGCAAGCCAGATGACCTTTGTGCGCCCCAGCCAGTATCTTCGGTCGTCAATTCCCGTCTGGCCACCGTTCACGGCAAACGTAACGCCGACGATATCGTCGGCATCGGCGAGGTCGTTGCCGGAGTTTCCCTGGTAAGCGTTCGCAGCCCATTCCGCGGCGGCAATTTCAGGGCAATGAGCGGGATCGTACGCGAGGTGTCGGGAGTTATTTCGAGCGCGACTCCTAGTTGTTGCCCGTATTTGGCATAAGACCCCCGGCTTCGGTCAGTTGCACGCCCTTTGACGAGCGCATGTCAATTTGTTGCTCGCCCTTTCGGTCGTTCCCAACATGGCTATGATGACGAGAGTGATTGGCATGATACCATTTTCTCGTTTCTGTCCTGGTTCTGATCGCTAGAATAGGGGGGGTCTGTCGATGTCGCTTTGGTTGCGGCATGTCCTGTTCAAGAGTCCCGCGTGACCATCGAGGATGTCTGACCGCCGATTTGCATTGGCTTGCTCGCTCGGCAGTCCGCGCAACGCTTTATACCGGCGGTGCTGTTTTCAATTTCAGGAACCGCTGATGCGGGTCGCGCGGTCCTTCCAGAACGGCGCCTTGAGCTCTCCGCGCAAGACCTTTCCGGTAGCGGTCCTCGGCAGAGCCGCGACGAAATCAACCGAGGTCACTTTCTTTACGGGCCCGACAACCTCTCTCGTATACGAAATGAGTTCTTCCTTGGAAGCCTTCGCTCCTTTCTTCAGTACCACGACGGCCCTGGGCGTTTCCCCCCATTTTTCATCCGGCACACCGAAGACCGAGACTTCGGCCACGGCCGGGTGATTGGTAAGGGCTTCTTCCAGCTCTGACGGCCAGATATTGTAGCCGCCCGAAACGATCATATCGTCCTTGCGGTCGACCAGGTAGACGAAGCCGTCCTCATCCATGAAGCCCATATCGCGGGTCAGGATACTGCCATCCGGCAGCGTGCGCACGGCCTTTCCCTCCGGATCGTTCCACAAGCCGCTCATGGTCCCCGGTCCAAGGCATGCAATCTCACCGATGGCATCCGGCGGAAGAAGGTTTCCGTTTTCATCGCGAATTGTCACGAAGTTGTTTCCGGTAGGCCGGCCAGCCGACCGGAGGCGACGCAATTCAGCCTCGGTGCCATCAACACGGTGATGATGAGGCAGCAGCATCGTGATCGGCATGGCTTCGCTTTGCGCATAGAGCTGGTACAATGTTGGGCCAAAGACACGAATGGCCTCCCGCAGCGTATTCGTTGCGATCGGCGACCCAGCATACATCAAGCATTTGAGGGCGGAGAAGTCTCGCGATCGTGCCGTGTCATCCGCAACCATCTCGCGTATCATGACGGGAGCCGCCGCGGCGTGCGTAATCTTCTCGCGCTCGAGCAGTTCGAGGGTGTGTCTGGCATCAAACGCGGGCATCGGGATGATCCGACCGCCAACGGTCAGAAATCCCCAAAGGAACGCGATTCCCAGATGCGCGAGGGAGCAGGGCACGAGATAGCGGCTTGTTTCATCGATCATCGGCGTACCCCAGCGCCATTCGCTATTGTAAGCGGTCCAGCGCCCCACCGAATGATAGACCCCCTTGGGCTTGCCGGTCGTGCCACTGCTGAACCGGATGATGTGCACATCGTCATCGGTCACCGGAACGATTTTGTCCTCTGCTGACGCAGAGGCCAACGCGTCCTCATAGCAAACCGTTCCGGCCGGAGCCTCGCCGTCAAAGACGATCACGGTTTTGAGGCTCTTCAGATCGGTCAGGAGGGGGGCGAGGGCTCTGTAGTATTTGGCCTGAACTAGAAGAACACGTGCTCCCGTCAACTCAAGCAGATAACGGTTCACACTCGGTGCGTGGTACGTATAGAGGGTCGCTCGCGGATTATTCGCCAAAGCGCAGGCTGCGGCCTGCTCGACGGTTTCGAAAGCATTGTCAGCGAGCACCGCAACGGGATCGCCTTTGCCTGCGCCGGAATGACGCAATACGTTCGCCAACAAAATTGCACGATGGTACAGTTCTGCGTAGGTCTGCTCGCGTTGCTGAAAAGATACGGCGATATTCTTTGCATAAATTCGACCGGATTGGCGGATAATCGAAGCCGGATCCATTTGTTTCTCCCAGTGTGATTGCTGTGTTGGAATAGCCGAGCGATCTTTGAGCCGCTCTTTCGTATTAACAATCGGACGCAAATCCCAAGTTCGTGCAGGCAAAACGCGGCCGTGGGATAACCGAGCTACAATCGCGCCGCAGCTAGGGGCCTCCTGGCTAAAGCGCACCCTCTCAGCTCGCGGAGACCTACTATTTCAATCCGACGTCCCTGCGTTGATGACATCCCCAAACAGCTCCCAACGCTCTCCTTTGAATTTCATGAGTTGAAATTGCGTGATCGGTGCAAAGTCTGTTGGGCTGGTGTTGATGAGGATGCCCGGCAACAATCCAGGAAGTTGGAGGTTTTTGACGCTCGCGGCCTGCGCCATCACGTTTTCGCGCGTCAGATTATTGCCGCACTTGGTGAGGACATGAACGAGAGTTTGGGCTGCGCTGTACGCATATACTCGCAGAGTGTCGGATTTGTTGGCCTCAGGTAGATATTTGGCCATGAAGTCGTAATAGGCCTTCATGCCGTCATCATCCTTCCACTGCGGGTCGGTCGGATCCTTCAAATAGGCAACCGAGATGATGTCCTGTGCGTTTTCGATACCTGCGGGAGTTATGACACTGGCAATCGAGATTGCATTGTTGTTCAGGATATGAATCGGCTTCCACCCGATCTCACCGGCCTTGCGGATGGCCTGCGCCGCAAACTTGTTTGTCGTGACGTTCACGAAAACGTCCGCGCCGCGTGACTTGAAGGTTGCTACCTGGGATTCGATGGTCGGTGACGTCGTTTCATAACTTTCTTCGGCAACAATCATGGAGGAGACCTTCGCTCCCAGACCCTCCTTCAAACCTTTGAGATAGTCTTTTCCAAAATCGTCGTTCTGATAGAGAACGGCAATCCGCGCATCAGGCTTCGTCTTCAGGATGTATTTTGCATAGACGCGAGCCTCGCTCTTGTAGTTGGGCTGCCATCCCATCGTCCACGGAAAGTTCTGAGGATCATTCCACCGCGTCGCTCCGCTGGCGACAAAAAGCTGCGGGACCTTCTTCGCGTTCAGGTATTTCTGAATGGCGGCGTTGGGCGGCGTGCCCACCGCGTGAAATAGCAGCAGAACATCATCGTCCTCCACCAGCTTTCGCGCCTGTTCGACTGCCTTTGGTGGACTATAGGCATCATCGTAGGAGATGAAATTGATCTTGCGGCCATTGATCCCACCGTCGTCATTTACTTTTCTGAAATAGGCTTCCTCGGTTCTTCCTATTACCCCATAAGCTGACGCCGGACCGCTGTATGGGTTGGTGTTTCCGATCTTTATCTCGGTATCACTTACACCAGGACCATATTTTGCCTGGGCAATCGCTGAGCCTTTGCCGATTGCTGATAGCGCGACGACAACAAGAGCCAGTCTCATCAGATTGGTCCACATATTGTTTCCTCTCCCTGGAAAATTGAATCGACTCGGCGGAGGCAGATGTGTCTTCGGCGCCTGGATCCGAGCCACGTGTCGACGAGTTTGCTTGGACCGAGAATGTTCGCCGACAAGGACAATCCCTTGAGGAGGCGTCCGTCCCCGCCCGACGCAGCCTCGTCAAACGGCGAGCCTCCGTCGTCATTTTCCCAATCCTCAGCATCGAGGGCCGTTGCTCTCTCGGATCAAATGTGGTAAAAAACCAAATCGAAATTCGATTCTATAAGGAATGTGCAGATGACGCAAGCGATGAAAAAGGCCGCCCCCGTTTTTGAGGTGGTCCCCTACGGCCATCCCGACTTCTTCAAGCGCTACGGGGATGCCTGGGGTAATAAGGAAACTCTGATCAGCTATTACGCAGAGAACGGCCAGTACACTGACAAGGCGTCGAGTGTGGTCGTGAAGGGGCGTGAGATGATCTCTCGCTTTATGAACGTTTATCTTCGGTTCTCCCCTCTCTGCACGGTGACCTTTACGAACGTTACCGCTGCTGAAAATGGCTTTGCGGCGGAATGGGTCTGGGAAGGGACCAACGACGGGCCGTTGCGTCTCCATGGGTTCAATTGCCCGCAAGACGGCTCGGCGTGGTGTATCGACGGCGTGTCGGTCTGTACGGTCAACAGTAAAGGGCAAATCCAGACGCATGCTGACTACTGGGATTCCGAGGCGCTGTTGCGAACCTGGAAGGTGTTTTGACAATTTTTCACGAAAAGCGCGTCGTGAGTCCCGCGACGTGGGACTTCGACGTCGCGACCATAGTTTCCCGACTGGAAGCGTATCTGTCGGCGCAACTGGCCTGTCCGATCCAAATCGAAGACTTCGTTCGCCTGACCGGCGGCTTGTCCTGGATCACAGGCATATTCGTTGTGCGAACAGCATTGCCCCATGATCTCAACGGGCGAGTGCTGGTGGTCAAAATCGGTTCGCCGCGGGGGTTAATGGCGCCTTACTCCGCGGAGCCGCAAGCTATGGCGATGCGGATTTTTGCCGATTATCCGGAAGTGCCGGTGCCAAATTTGCTCTGGTGCAGCGATGATCTCGCGATTCTTGGCGCTCCATTTCTGATCACAAGCAAGGTCGAAGGAGCGGAGCTGAATCCGTTCGTGCCCGGCATCGGTCTTCGCAATCCCGGTGATCGGGATAACATAGGTTCGCAGTTCGCCGACGTATTGGGCGCCATGCACGCGGTCGATCCCGGTGATGACCACGGGCAAGCTCGAAGCGGCGGCGCCAGGTACTGCGGCGTCGAGCAGGTCGACAGTTGGCAGCGGCGATATGAATCGTGGGCAAGCAAGCCTTATCCGGTGATCGAGCTTGCGGCCTCCTGGCTGCGCCGGCACAGTCCGGCTGCGGCGCGCGTGGTCGTGGTGCACGGCGACTATCGCATCGGCAATTTCCTGGTACACGCCGGCCGAATCACCGCTGTCCTGGACTGGGAGATGGCGCATTTCGGCGATCCGCACGAGGATCTCAGCTGGGCGATGATGCCGGAAGTGCGCTTGACCGAACTCATTTCGCATGGCGATTTCATCGCGCGTTACCAGGCGCGAAGTGGCCTCCAGGTTCTGCCCGAGTCGATGCGCTACTATAGAATTCTTACGCTCTACAAATTGGTCATGATCAATTTGGGGGGGATTGCGGGCTTCGAACGCGGCGGCCAGGATCTGCGGATGGCCTGTATGGGATTTCTCGTCCCGCTCTATTTGATGCGGCTTGCTCGCGCACTGGAGGAGGTCGTATGAGCAATTCCCTAAACCGCCTGGTAAACGGCGCAATCGCGACCTTGAGTCACGAGGTGATGCCGCATCTCAGCGAACCCGCGGTGAAGGCGTCGGCGGCAAGTGTGCTCCAGGTGCTCAACCTGCTGGCGCTGCGGGCAGCCTGGAACCCGGATTGCTTGGCGGCGCAACTTACGGTGCGAAGTCGGGCGCTGAGCCGATTGCCGACCCTGATGAAGCGGATGCCCGCTATTCCCCCGGTCCCGACACTACGGCCGGACGGCTCGTCAGCGGCACTGCAACAAGCCCTGGACGAAGCCGACGCTTATGTAAGTTCCCTCGTGCGTTGGCTCGACATCGGCAGGATCGGAATCACTACAGAGCAACGCACCGCGATCAAGCGATGGATCGCCGGATACGGAAAAGCGGCGGCATCCATTGAGCTCGAATACACTCCCAGGAGCCAGCTCGGCGCTCTCACTGATACGTCTGTCTAGGACGTTTTTGAAACGAACGATTTGATGGTGCGCGAGTGGCAATATGATCGACATTATTCAGCCCAATGATGACTTGCTGGGACATCAGACCAGCAGGCCGATGTCGCAGCCCGCTGAGGCAGACCGCGGCGGCGCGATATTCACCGAGCGGTTCTGGTATATGGGAACGACCGTTCCTGATGGCGCGATCGTGTTTGGCGCGGGGCTCGGCTATTACCCCAACCGCGGAATTATGGATGGCTATGCAGGCATCACCGTTGAGGGTGTGCAGTATTGTTTCAGGGCCTCGCGCCATACCAATCTAGCTCCTCTGTCCACGGAGATAGGCGCGCTTCGCATCAGCGTAAACGAGGGTCTGAAAGACCACAGAATCGAGCTGGGACAGAACGAGTCTGGTCTATCAATGGACTTGAACTATCAGGCGTGTTTGCCACCGAACGACGAGGGGAGGGAAATCCTGGAACGTCCCGAAGGGATTGTCTCCGACGTCTCGCGCTTCGTTCAATTCGGCCGCTACGACGGTTGGATCGAGTTTCGCGACCGCCGCTGGGAATTTAACGCGGCGCAGTGTTGGGGCGCCCGGGATCGATCCTGGGGATTGCGTCTGGAGGCGCGGACCGACGAATCTCACCCACCTGTAACGCGCTTCAGAGCGCTGTTCTTCGGCTGGGTTTGCGCCCAGTTCGGTGATCGCGGGGTCCATTTTTTCTTGAAGGAGACGGCACCGGGCAAGCCCCGGTTCTTTGTCGGCAACGAGACTTATGCGAATGGCAAGGCGGCACGTGCGATCATCGCGGTCGAGCATGAATTGGAGTGGTTCGACGATCACTTCAGCCAACATTTGAAAGCGGGCCGCCTGACGCTGCGCTTCGCCGACGGCAATCAGACGGTATTAAAAATCAGGGCGCTCCCGGGCCGCTTCTATTTGAAGGCTGGCCTCTATGGAGGGCTCGATGGGTGGTTTCAGGGCGACGATCGCGGCCAACTTCACACCGCGCACGACATCTGGAGCCACGCTGACGTCAAGACGCGACGGAAGCTCCGCACCCTTGCGGAACAAGTGGTCGAGTTCGATGACAACGGCGATATCGGCTACGGCACGATCCAGGCTGGCGTATCGGCTGGCTATCCAAAGTACCAGGAAATACAGCATCTACCTGCCATGTAAAAAGGTACTCGCGCCGCGGCGGTACTTGCAGACTGCGAAAGGCTGGGAGCCAGAAGCGATGAAAATCACACAGTCGTTGCATCGCGCAGCTCGAATGCGGCCGCACAGTGCGGCCGTCAGGTGCCGCGATCGTTGCCTGACTTGGTCGGCCGTCGCGCAGCGCGCTCCCCGCATCGCCGCCGCGTTGCGCAGTGCTGGATTGGAGATAGGGGATCGGGTTGCCGTGTTAGCCATGAACAGCGATCGCTACACGGAGCTGCTTTACGCGGTTCCCTGGGCTGGCGGTGTCATCGTTCCCCTTAACATCCGCTGGGCCGCGGCCGAAATCGTACACGCATTGCAGGATTGCGCTGCAAAAATCTTGATCGTGGATGCAAGCTTCCGGAGCCTGATTCCAGAATTGAAGGCGCGGGCGCCTCAGGTCAGGGACATCCTGTATCTCGACGATGATGCACCTCCGTCCGGCACCACGTCTTTCGAAGAGGCAATCGTCCGGGCCGAGCCAGTCGCTGACGTCGAGCGACAGGGAGACGAACTCTACGCAATCTTCTACACCGGGGGGACCACCGGACATCCCAAAGGTGTAATGCTTTCGCACAAGAATGCGCTGGCGCTGGCCTGGAGCTGGCTCGCCGTGAATCCTCCCGGCGAAGAACCCATCGTTCATTTACATGTAGCCGGATTATTCCATCTCGCTGGTGCCGCCTACGTCTGGTACACAACCGCAGCGGCGGGCACGAATGTCATGCTTCCGAAATTTGAGGCTGAGCCGGTCATGCAGGCTATTGCCGAGTACAAGGTCAACAGCGTGGTCCTGATCCCGACCATGGTGAACATGTTGCTCGCTCATGCATCATTCTCCGCTTATGATCTTTCCTCCGTCCGGACATGTATTTATGGCGGCTCACCGATTCCTCAATCGCTGCTACTTGCCGCGATGGATCGCTTGCCAACATGGCGTTTCATCCAGGCCTATGGAATGACCGAAACAGCAGGCATGGCTGTGACGCTGGCCTCCTCCTATCACGTGCTTGAAGGCGAGATGGCCAAGAAGATCACGGCTGCAGGCCGCGCAAGCGCAGTTTGCGAGGTACGGATCGTTGGTCAAGACGACGAGGAACTGCCGGCAGGTCGGGTAGGAGAGATCGCTATTCGCGGTGACAATATCATGCTGGGCTATTGGAATAATCCTGAGGCGACTGCAATAGCATTGCGTGGCGGCTGGATGCATTCCGGTGATGCCGCCTGGATGGATGAGGATGGTTTCGTCTACATCGTCGACCGAATCAAGGATATGATTGTGAGCGGCGGCGAAAACGTCTACTCGGCCGAAGTTGAAAACGCGATCTGCAAGCATCCCGCCGTGCTGGAAAGCGCCGTCATCGGCATCCCGGACCAGAAATGGGGCGAGATTGTTCATGCCGTGGTAGTGCCCCGCGAAGGCTCGAAGATCGATGTGCAGGAATTGCTGACGCATTGCCGAGGCTTAATCGCCGGTTACAAATGCCCGCGTAGCATTGATATTTTGTGCGATCCTCTACCGAAAACCGCCGCTGGAAAGATCGCCAAAACCGTGCTGCGTGAACCATTCTGGCTCGGCCAAGAACGGCGCGTGCATTAATCCATCCGTAAGATGTTGGCAGGTTCGGTATCGAATCGAAAAGCCTTTCTGAACTGAATTGTGCGAGTTTGCAGCCATGAAGAGATTGACCAAGAGCGCGGCCAAGGCTGCGGCCGAGCGTAACACGCTGAGCACCGATCTGGCCGAAGGCGAGATCAGCAAAGGCGATAATTCGAAGATGCGAATCCTGGATGCTGCTGCCTATGTCCTGAGTCGCCGCGGTTATGCGGGGACCAGGCTCGAGGACATTGCCAAGCAAGCGAAATTGAAGATTTCGACGCTTTACTACCATTTCGAATCTCGCGAGGAGCTGGTCCTGGAGGTGCTTCTTACCGGGAGCCAACGGGTCAAACGGCATACAGAAGAAGCGGTCGCTATGCTTCCGCTGGACGCTTCATCAATGGATCGCCTCTGCGCGGCCGTAGAGGCTCATCTCCGATATATTCTCGAGATATCGCATTACAGTGAAGCGACCATACGCAATACGGGGCAACTGCCGGATCGCTTGCGCCGCGCCGTCATGGAGGAACAACTCAAGTACGGGCAGTTTTGGCAAGCTTTGGTCGACGGAGCGGCGGGGACCGGTGTTTGCGCATCTGCGAATGAGCGGCGTGCGCTGAGGCTCCTCATTATCGGCGCGCTGAACTGGACCATCGAATGGTGGAAGCCTGGGCGCATCTCCATTGACGAAGTCGTCACCGCGGCCTTGACCATGACGCGACGCACCCTCAATGCCTCACGCTGACTGCCACCGGGGAGGCCATAGCTGAACGTGCTGATCCAATACAAGTCTTCGACCCGTATCGTTCTGCGGCGAATAGGCGGACATTTACGTCGAATCAAATTCGAGTTAGTGGGTTAGGAGTTGAGGGGGGCGGAGAACCGGAGAAGGCCGGGCGATTATTTTGTGAGAGTTCTCGGGATATTCTGGCGCAAGCAACGCGAACTCGCCGCCCTCTTCGGCTTCCTGTTCGGTGAATGTCGTGAGAATGTAGTCGGTACGGCCCATGGAGGAGTGCTGTTGGGCGCTGGCGGATCACGGCCTAGGCATGATCTGCCGCAAAGAAATGAGACACCGGTGACGCTGACACTGCTGGCAAGTTCATCGGCGCAGCCCGCATCGATCAGTTCATACAAAGAGCTGCCAAAGTAAGCGAAACCGCTCGTCTGCGTTCGCGGCTGTGGAACGTGCGATGGGCAAATTGTCTTCAGCTGTGGGTCAGTAGCGCGAGAACAAGGCGTGTTGATCGACCCGGTGCCCAATATGGAACGGGAGGGCGCGCAACGCCCAAGACTCGTGTAATGTGGGTCGGTAGTGATTCCCCGCGGCCGACCGTGCGATTTTACGCGCTGATGTACGATTCTTGCGGTTCACACGCTAGCTGACATAGCCTTCTGCAACATAAGCGGCAGAAGCCCACCAATGCGAAGGGTTTCGCATTCGAGATTCGTCTCGATCGCTGCCGTCGCGATAAAGCTGCCAAGCGGGGTGCCGTTCCGCATGATCCTGATTGCCACGGGAGCACGCGGTGCGATGGCCTCGAGGCCGGCCTCGATCTCCAGGCCGTCGCCGGGTCTTAGTCCGAGATCCTGCGGCCGACGATCGGTGGGCAGGCGCAGCGGCAAGACCCCCATTCCGATCAGGTTGGAGCGGTGGATGCGCTCGAAGCTCAGCGCGAGCACGGTGCGGACGCCGAGCAGCGCTGCTCCCTTGGCCGCCCAATCTCGCGAGGAGCCCATGCCGTAGCGTTCACCAGCAACAATCACGACAGACCGTCCGTCCGCCGCATAACGTTCAGCGGCAAGCCGGAGCGGTAAGCGTTCGCCGGAGCCCGCGTGAATCGTGGTGCCGGGCTGCAGATCCGCGCCGAGCAGGTTGCGAACGCTCTTGTTTGTGAAGAGGCCGCGCAGCATCACCTCCCAATTGCCGCGCCGCGAGGCAAAGACGTTGAGATCATGCGCCGCCTCGCCACGCGCGATCAGGTATTCGCCGGCGTCGCCGGCAGCGGAGATGGCGCCGGCAGGCGAGATATGGTCGGTCGTGATGTCGTCGCCGAGCACGAGCAATGGCGTCGCAACATAGTGGCCGAGGCGCGTGCCGTTGCCGAAGCCCGCGAAGGGTGGACGCCGGATGTAGGTCGACGCCTGATCCCAGGGAAACAGCGCCTCGCTCGGCGCATCGAGCGCGGCCCAATCGGCGCTAGCCTCGGCGGCCTCATAGGCGGTGACGTAATCGGTCGCGTCGCGCGCTTCTGCGAGAGCAGCGTCGATCTCGGCGCCGGTTGGCCAGAGATCGGCGAGGCGGACGTCTTCGCCCTCGATGCTGCGTCCGATCGGATCATGCAGGATGTCGCGCAGTGCATCGCCTGCGAGCGCGAAGGCGACGACCAGCGGCGGCGAGGCGAGGAAGCCGTTCTCGACCTGCGCATGGACCCGGCCGGGAAAGTTGCGATTGCCGGAAAGCACCGCGACCGGCGCGATCTTCCGCGACGTCACGGCCTCGGCCATGACGGGCGCGAGCGGGCCGGAATTGCCGATGCAGGTGGTGCAGCCATAGCCGACGATGCCGAAGCCGAGCGCTTCGAGATCGTCCAGGAGCCCGGCACGGTGCAGATACTTTTCCGCGGTGGGCGAGCCCGGCGCGAGCGATGTCTTCACCCAAGCCGGCGGCGCGAGGCCGAACCGCCGGGCCTTGCGGGCGACGAGACCTGCGGCGATGAGCAGGCGCGGATCCGACGTGTTGGTACAGCTCGTGATCGCGGCAATGGCGACCGAGCCGTTAGTCGGAGCATTGGCGGGAGAGGTGGGACGGGCGGCGCCGAGCGCTTCTGCAGTGCGGCTGGCAGCTATGCGATCCTGCGGTCGGCGTGGGCCGGCGAGGCTGACTTCGACCTCGTCGAGGTCGATGGTGAGCGTATCAGTGTAGCGCGGATTGGCGTCGGGCTCGAACCAGAGCTGCTGCCGGCGGGCGTAGGCCTCGATAAGCGCGACCTGTTCTGGCGAGCGACCGGTTTGGGTGAGATAGTCCAGCGTGCGCTGGTCTACGGGGAAGTAGCCGGAATTGGCGCCGAACTCCGGCGTCATGTTGGCGACCACGGCGCGATCGCCAGCGGACAGGGTGGAGACACCGGGGCCGTAGAACTCAACGAAGCGGTCGGCGAGATCGATGCGGCGCAGCTGCTCGGTGACGGTGAGTGCGAGGTCCGTGGCGAGGACGCCCTCGCGCAAGGAGCCGGTGAGCCGCACGCCGACCACGTCGGGCACGCGCAGCATCACGGGCATGCCGAACATCACGCTTTCGGCTTCCAGGCCGCCGACGCCCCAGGCCAGCACACCGATGCCGTTGATCATCGGTGTATGGCTGTCGGTGCCGATCAGTGTGTCAGGCGCGGCCCACAGCCTGCCGTCGCGCTCGAAGCTGGTGACGACGCTCGCAAGACGCTCGAGGTTCAGCGTATGCATGATGCCAGTGCCGGGCGGATGCACGCGGACGCCTGACAGTGACGACGTCGCCCATTTCATAAAGCGATAGCGCTCGGCATTGCGCTTCAGCTCATGATGCATGTTTTGCTTGAGCGCGTCCTTGCGCCCGGAGACGTCGACGCCGATCGAGTGATCCGTCGAGACGTCGACCGGCAGCACCGGATTGAGCCGGGTCGGATCGCCGCCGGCTTCAGCCAGCGACGCACGCAGGCCTGCGATGTCGACCAGCGCCGGGCCGCAGGTCGTGTCATGCATTAGAATGCGCGCCGGTTGAAACGCAATCTCCCGCTCACTGGTGCCGCGCGCAAGCCAGCCGTGGATCGCGGCAACGGCCTCATCGCGCTCGGCGCCGGCATTGCGCAGCACGTTTTCGAGGAGGATGCGCAGGATCACCGGCAGGCGCGTGAGATCGTCGCCCAAGGCTCCTGCGATATCCGCGATGCGGTAGTTCTTGTCAGCTACATCGAGCGTGGTGAAATCCGGCATGTCTTTGGTCCTCAGGCGCGCTGCCCGGCCGGTCCGGCGGACACGGCCTTTGCGCTCTCCATCCGGGCGAACCAGGTCATCAAGAAGGAGACGAACAGCAGGCCGCTCAGGAACAGCAACCCGCCATAAGTGCTGCCGGTCCAGTCCTTGATCGCGCCGATCGCGTAGGGCCCCGCGAAGCCGCCGAGGTTGCCTATCGAGTTGATCGCGGCGATCGAGACCGCAGCGGTCGAGCGGCTGAGGAAGAGTCCCGGCAGCGACCAGAACGGCGATTTGAAGGCGTAGAGGCCAGCCAGGGCCAGCGAGATCAACGCCATCGAGATCGCCGGCTGCACGACGAGGCCGGTGAGGCCGAGCGCGACCGCGCCGAGCAGCAGCGGTAGCGCCGAATGCTTCTGCCGCTCACCGGTGCGGTCGGAATTGCGGGACCATAGCACCATCACGACGGTCGCGAAGGCATAGGGCAACATGGCGACGAGGCCGATCTCGAAATTGGTCAGCGACGACGACAGTCCCTTGATGATCTGCGGCATCCACAGGCCGATGCCCAGATTGCCGACCTGGTAGACGAAATAGATCACCGACAGGAACAGAACCTTCGGGTTGGTGATCGCGGCGATCACGCCGAGATGCTCGACGTCAGGACGCGCGGCGTGGTCCTTGCGTAGCTCCCCGGAGAGCCAGTCACGCTCTTCCGCCGTGAGCCAGCGCGCCTTCTCGGGACTGTCGGTCATGACGAAATAATTGACGATGCCGGCAATCACAGCGGGGCCGCCTTCCAGCAGGAGCATCCAGCGCCAGCCGCTGAGGCCGAAGCCGGAAACGTGATCCATGATCCAGGTGCTGAGCGGTGCGCCCAGGAGATACGACACCGGGATCGCTGCGGTGAACAGGGCGACCGTGGTGGCCTGCTCCTTGGCGCGGAACCAGTAGGTCAGGTAGATGATGATGCCAGGAAAGAAACCGGCCTCGGCGACGCCGAGCAGGAAGCGCAAAGCGTAAAGCTGCGTCGCGCTCTGCACGAAAGCGGTTGCTGTCGCGACGATGCCCCAGGTGATCAGGATGCGTGAAATCCAGATGCGGGCGCCAAACTTGTTGAGCGCCACGTTGCTCGGCACCTCGAACAGGAAATAGCCGATGAAAAAGATGCCCGCCGCAAAGCCGAAAGCCTCGCTGGTCAGCGCCAGCTCCTTGTTCATTTGCAACGCCGCGTAGCCGATATTGGCCCGGTCGAGATAGGAGATCACGTAGAGCGCGAAGCAGTAGGGCACGATGCGCCAGAACACCTTGCGCGTGGCGGACTGCTCGACGGATGTCGTGGACATGGCGACGCTTCCTCGGGGCTTGTGGTTTTGGCGCGCTTGTCCGTCCCTCCGGCGGCCGCCTTCGGGCGTTATTGCATTTCATATGATAAAAGACAATATGTCAGTATTGCATCAGACGCGGGGGATTTTGATCAGTCCCGCGCCGGAGATATGGACCCGTAGGAAGTCCGCCGCCTCCTGGCGCAGGCCATTCTCCAGCAGATCCAAAATATTGAGGTGCTCGCGGCACTGCTGGGGCAGGCGGCTGCGGTCGACCGTGATGTGATATTCGACGAGGCGGCGCAGTCGGTTGACGCGTTTGACCGCATCGAGGAAGAACGGATTGCCGCCACAGGCCATGAGCATCTCGTGGAAATCGTTGTTGGCGGCGAAAATCTCCGCGCGCGAAGCCCGCTTGTAACCGCCGTCGAGCAGCCATTGCTGCTTTTCGCGTGCCGCGGCAAAGGCGGTGCGGTCGATTTTGAAGCTTGGCAGCAGCAGCGCCTGCGGTTCTAGGGCAATGCGCAACTGATAGCCCTGCTGATAGCTCTCGCGCGAGGTCAGCAGCGGACCGAAGGCCCAGCCATTGCCGGGCAGGCGTTCGATCCAGCCTTCATCGGCGATTTTTGTGAGGACCTTCAGCAGGCGCGTTCGCGACAGGCCGTAGCGCCGCATCAATTCACTTTCGCTGACGCGCTCGGGCAGCTTGCCAGACAGGCGGTCCTCGGCGATCGCGAAATACCATTCGTCTTCTTGTTCCGTGCCGCTATCAGGGATCTCAGGCAGCTCTCGCGCGCTCTGGACCAGGAAGAAGCCGCGATTCGGCTCCGAGCGCACGACCTTCATGTCCTCCAGGATTTGCAGCGCCGCGTTGATCGGCGCGCGCGAAACGCGGAGCGCGTCCGCCAGCGCCTGGCTCGGCAGATGCCGGTCGGCTTCGAGATCATTGACGCGGATGTAGTCCAGGATCCGCGCGGTCATCTGGGTGGCGATGTTAGGGCGGGGCATTCGGACGACTCAGGATCAATTGGGGCCTCACAGCATTGTGCCGACCGGGCAGGCGGGCACAAGCCGCCGGCACGGGACTCTTGTCACTACCGCAAAACTGTGTTTCAAAAAATAAAAGACAAGTTTGGAGAAAGGGCATGGCACTAGGGAATTTGCCGGCCGGTGAGCCGCCGGCCGCGGCCGGAATGTCCCGGCGCAACCTGGCGTATCTCGCAATTGGCGGCGCGCTTGCTGCTGTTGCACCATCCCGATCTCACGCGCAGGCGCGCCAGGCGCCCAGGGAGCAAACCATGCCCGAAGCAACCACCTCGTACGTCTATGTCGGAGCGCGCACCACCAGGGAACGCAACGCCCGCGGCGACGGCCTCAATGTCTATCGTATGGACAATGCAACGGGTGCGTGGACGCACCTCCAGCTGCTCGGCGATCTCGTCAATCCCACCTTCCTCGCCTTCGACCGCAGCCAGCGCTTCCTATACACCGTGCATGGCGATCTCAGCGACATCACCGCGATGGCGATCGATCCCGCCACTGGCGCATTGCGCGTGATCAACCAGCAGAGCACGGAAGGGAAAAACCCCGTGCATCTGGCGATCGATCCGAGCAACCGCTTCGTCGTGGTCGCCAATCACATTACCTCGACGCTGGCGCTGCTGCCGCGCAACGACGATGGCTCGCTCGGCGCGGTGATCGACTTGGTGAAGCTCGAAGGCAAGATCGGACCGCACCGGGTCGAGCAGCCATTTGCCAAACCGCACCAGGTCGAGTTCGATTCGTCAGGCCGCTTCATCATCGTGCCAGACAAGGGGCTTGACGTTATCTTCACCTACCGGATCGATGCGGAGAAGGGGAGGTTGGTGCAGGCGGCGGCGCCGGTGCAGGCCCGCGAGGGCGCCGGTCCGCGCCACGTTGCGTTTCATCCCGGTGGCAAGCTCGCTTATGTCGTCAACGAGCTGGATTCGACGGTGACGACCTATCGCTTCGATCCGGCCGATGGCGCGCTCACGCCGTTCCAGATCGTCTCGACCGTGCCCGACACCTTCACCGGCAACACCCGCGCTGCGGAAATCGCCGTCTCGGCGGATGGTCGCTTTGTCTATGCTTCAAACCGCGGCGACGACAGCATTGCGATCTACGCCGTCGATGCGGCGAACGGACGCCTATCCTCGGTGGGCTGGACGTTGAGTGGCGGCAAGACGCCGCGGTTCTTCGCGCTGGGAGCGTCGGACAAGTTCCTGTTCGTGGCGAACGAAGACGCCGACACGGTCAATCTCTTCACGCGTGACGCTACGAGCGGCCGCCTCGTTGCGACGGGCCAGACCGTCAAAATTGGAAGCCCCGTTTGTATTGTTTTCAAGACGGTTTGATGGGAAGGGCCGGCGGCTTCGCGTGACGCGGCAACCGTATTCGATGCCGTTCCGACAAAGAAACTTTCTGTAATGATCTCAACTACCAGAAAGGCCGTGAATTGTCAGAACGGGACTTGAAAACATTGCGAGACCGCGGATCCACTTTCTGGCCGCTTGCTTGCGCCGCTTGATGCGCTTTATCTGTGGGTCCTGCTTGGCCTCGTCGTCGTGATGGAGGTAGTGCGCCATCGCCTTGGTCGACGACCATTGGCCCTTCTTCATCAGCTGCGTTTTCTGTGAGGCCTTTGGCCGTGCCGAAAAGCGCAGTATCCGGCCGTCCGTCAATATAGCGGCATAAACATCTTAATTCTCGGGGGGCGGCGACCGAGCACGGATTTACAGGGCAGAATTGGCTTACCTTCCGCCAGGCGCAGTCGCTCCGTAGTCACGTCCGCAAGGGCGAGCGCGGCACGACTGCCGTCTATGCCGACCGCTTTGTGCCGGCCGACGAAAAGCGCCGCGCGAGCGAGAACGGTGAGGAAGCGCAGGCCATTCCGTTCCTCAAGCGCTTCACGGTCTTCGGGTCGGGCAGCGTCACATAGATTGCCTGCCAGGCCTCAAACGCGAAGCCTTCAGGCTTCTTCAATGAGACGCTACCGTGCCCTTTGAGACCTCTTCCCGGGCCGCAACGCTGGTCGAGAAAGTAGCGGCAGGACGAAGAAGCTTTTGCGGCGCCACTGCGTAAGCTTCATGCCGTCACGCATGTTGAGACCGAGCAGCGTGATGTTCGTCGCGCCTGCGATTAGCTCGAGCGCCTGCACCGTGTAGAAGGCAGTATCGAGCTCTCCGGCCCTGGCCTTGGAGGCGAGGGACAGCGCCGCCGGGATGAGTACCAGAAGGCCGTTCGCAGCAATGAACGGCATTCGCTTCAGCTTCTTGCCGATCATGCCGGTTCGCACACCCTTCGCCCGGGCGAAGCCCGAGGCTCCCGTAGCCGCCAGCGCCGGGATCAGCAGCAGGAAACCCCAGGGGATGGCCGTCTTGACGGCGATAACGGTCGCCTCGGACGCAAACAGTTCGCTGAGTGCCGTCGACAGCCAGAAGGTCGCGATTGTGAGGAGCGCGAGTGTGCCGGCGACCGGATGGATGAGCTTGGTCATGGCTTTCCGTCCTTCCCGCTAGGCCACGCAGATGCCCGGCACCCCGACCTTCTGGAAGAGATGCGGCATGGCCACTGCGGAGGATGGATAGGCCGAGAGTTTTGCAATGAACTCCGGATGCGTGAACGCGGTCCTGAAGTCGGCGGTCGATTCCCAGACCGCATAGTTGAGATAGGTCGGGCTTTCGCCGATCGCGCGGTGAAGCTGGGTCGAGATGAAGCCCGACTGCCGCTTCATGAAGTCCGCATCGTCCTGCCAGGCCTGGAGGAAGGTCTGCTCGTCCGCGTTGTCCAGCGTGAAGACATTCACGAGCACGACGGGGGCGGCATCGAGGCCGAGCTGATGTTCAAGCGGGAAGGCGGGATCAAGGGGGCGCATGAGCGACATGACAGTCTCCGCTAAGTTGGTTATATAGTGTCAATCCGGCATGATCCATACATAGGGTTTTGACATCATCGTGTCAATAGAAATATTTGGTGACCAAATGAATGCAAACACACGAACTTCCGGTGACGCCTTGACCGACCTCATTCTCGACCTGTTCAGGGTCAACAACCTGATCTTGACGTGGGGCGACAGACTTGTAGCGCCGCTGGGACTCACAAGCGCCCGCTGGCAAATATTGGGGGCCGTCGTTGCGGCGGACCGGCCGCAGCCGGTGGCCTGGCTCGCGCGCGATCTCGGCGCCAACCGCCAGAACGTGCAGCGCATCGTCAACGACCTGACGAAGGAAGGGCTCGTCAGGTTCGAGCCCAATCCGCATCACCGCCGCGCGCACCTTGTCGTGCTGACCGACAAGGGACAGCAGACATACGACGATGCCATCAGCTTGTACGACCCACGGGTCAACGCGCTTGCGGACGGGTTTCCCCTCGAAGACATCCGAACGGCCGGCCGCGTCATGAAGGCGCTGCGGAAGAAATTTGAAGGCGATGAAAATGAAGAGTAGATCTGACCGCTACGGCTCGGGGCGGTCTCAATCCATTGGGTGAGCGCGGTCCTGATCCTGGCCCTGCTGGGCTCCGGCTTCCAGGCTGCCATGGATGCGGCTGGAGCGCGGCCATGACACTTGCAAAATTACCGAACCGCAAGGCCCCCTCTGCCAGCTTTGGTCGGCTCGAACCGATCCGAGCATCGGCCAGGTCGCGCATTCACTTCTGAAATCGAAAAGCTGAGGGGTGGCTGTCGAGCCAAGGGCAGTCCGAGTACCTTGCCGCCAGTAGACAGCCAACTCGAACATCATTCCGACAAGCGCAAATTCTGTAGTGATCTCAACAGGCAAAAAGGCTGCGAATTGTCGGAACGGGATTTGAAAACACTACGGAAAGTCGGAGACTTCCAAGCTGAATACGAGGGTTCGATTCCCTTCACCCGCTCCAAAAGCAATTCCAATGGCTTAGCCAGGAATTCTAAACTTCCATTCTGACGCCATTCCGAAATGATGACTGTCACGGCTGATGGCTGGCGCAAACTCGCGCGTGCTTTCATTTTCTGTTCCTGTTTGTGATGATCGTCTCCAGCAAGCTTGGCTTATGGCAAGCGTGGTGACGATTGTGGATGTCCTTGAGCAGGAATGATCGCGCCTCTCGGCTGATGCGATCGGGCCTGCGGCCATCGGAGAACAACATCCCGGTTGACGTTCTTGTACAGGAGATAGACCGCCCGGCTCGAACCGGTGGGATAGAATTGCTGCGGACAGAAAGATCCCATCCAGATGAAATCATCGACCCAGATCTCGTGCCAGCTATTGATAATACAGGCCTTGGCCTTCCAGCATGAGCAGTCCGTGCTCCATGATGTGGGTCTCGACGGCTGGAAAACAGACGCCGGGTTGGAAGACTAGAAGAAATGCTGAGGTCCACGCAGATCGGGTGGGCTTCTATTCCCTGTGATCGTCGATTTCGGCAGCGACCTGTCCGTAGTTCAGCAGGGCGACCAGGGTCGTTCCGCCCAGGATATTGCCGAGCAGAGTCGGCACGAAGAAGTCCGAAGCATATTGCGAGATCGAGGCCCGGCCGCTCTGCACCAGAAAAGCGCACTCGACAGAGCCCGCGATGATGTGCGCGAACTCGCCGAGTGCGACCACATAGGTCATGATGATGATGATCTGTGCGCGAGATCCCTCCACCGCAGGCAGAAGCCACGCCATCAAGGCGATCAGCCAGCCGGCAAAGATCGCCCGGACAAGGGTCGTCGCGAATGTGCCCTCGATGGTGTGGCGGCTGAGATCGACGAAGGCGTCCACGGTGCGCGGCTCGAAGATGCTGGTGTGCGCGAGCACGGATCCAACTGCCCAGGTTCCCGCGATGTTGGAGGCGAGGACCAGGCCCCACAGCTTGATCACGCTTCCCAACGTGCCGAGGTCCCTGTTGTGCAACAGCGGCAGGATCGGCGTCAGGGTATTCTCGGTGAAGAGCTGCTGTCGCCCCAGCACCACGACCAGGAAACCGACGGTGTAGCCAAGCGGGGCGACCAGGCGGCGCGTGGCCTCATCGGAGATCAGCGCGTGAAATTCGCCCTGGACAATCAGGGACAACCCCATCGAAAGCCCCGCGGCGAGACCGGACAGCACGATGGCCCACCAACGCCGCTCCAGTTCCTGCTCGCCTTCCGCGCGGATCGTCTCGTGAATGAGTGCGGCGTTCGGTCGGCTCTGCGATTCGATCTCCTCGGTCTCACGGCGCGAGACGCCGTCGAGCTTGGAGGCTGGATTGAAGGAGGCGCCGTCGCCATGCTGATCCACTCTGCGGTCTCCGGAAATGATTGGTGGAGTTCAAAGCTGCGAATTTCGATCAGTTCCTCGTGAGGGTGTTTCGATCGCCGCGTCCGGTTTGCGGCGCAAAGAGGAACCTTCAGCGCAAGCACCGAGTTAGCCGGTCGGGCAGGGCGCAAAACCACACGAGGCCGACCGTGCAGCAAGACGTGCGCGTGCGCTCCACCGCGCAAATCGCAGGCCATCCAATTCATCCGATGCTGGTGCCGATCCCGATCGCGTGTTTCATCGGGGCGCTGCTGACTGATATCGCTTATGTCGTCAGCGCCGAGATCATGTGGGCGGATTTTTCCGCCTGGCTCCTTGTTGTCGGCGTCATCTTCGGCGTGCTGGCGGCCATCGCCGGCCTGACCGATTTCCTCGGCAACCGCCTGGTGCGGGCGCAGCCGCCGGCCTGGCCGCATCTGCTCGGCAATGCCGTGGCGCTGATCCTGGCGTTCTTCAACGCGCTGATTCATACGCGCGATGCCTGGACCTCGGTGTGGCCGACCGGGCTCATTCTTTCGGTGCTCACCGTGCTGATCCTGCCGGTCACCGGCTGGCTCGGCTGGGCCATGGTGTATCGCCACGGTGTGGGAGTCGCGCGATGATGTCCTTATTTGCCCGGGCGCTGTTGTGCTCTTCGCTTTTATGTCTTGCCGGCTGCGATGACGGAAGCGGCGATCCCAAGGCGCAGATCGGCGCCAATCCGAAACTGCCCGACATCCAGCAATATTGGCTGCCGCCGATGCACATCGCGCGCATCCTCGGCTGGAAGAAGGACGAGACACCGGCGGTCGCGCAGGGTTTGCAGGCGAAGGCCTTTGCGACCGGCTTGCAGCATCCGCGCTTCCTCTATGTGCTTCCCAATGGCGACGTGCTGGTGGTGGAATCCAAGGCGCCGAAGGGCGCCGCGATCAAGCGGCCCAAGGAAATCGTGATGGGCTATGTCGAGTCCTGGGCGACATCCGGCGGCGATACCGGACCGAGCAACCGCATCACGCTATTGCGCGATACCAACGGCGACGGCGTGCCGGATACGCAAAGCGTCTTCCTCGATCATCTCAACTCACCGTTCGGCGTCGCGCTGGTCGGCAACGACCTCTACGTCGCCAACACCGACGCAATCATGAAATATCCCTATACCGAGGGCGACACCAAGATCACCGCGCCGGGCACCGTGCTGACGCCACTGCCGGGTGGGCCGATCGACCATCACTGGACCAAAAGCCTGGTCGCAAGCCCCGACGGTTCAAAGCTCTATGCCGGCGTCGGCTCCAACAGCAACATCACCGAGAACGGCATGGAGGCCGAGCACAATCGTGCCAACATTCTCGAAATCGATCGCGCCAGCGGCCGCTGGCGCATCTTTGCGAGCGGCCTGCGTAATCCGAACGGGCTGAGCTTCGAGCCGCAGACCGGAGCCCTGTGGACCGTCGTGAACGAGCGCGACGAGCTCGGCCCCGATCTCGTCCCCGACTACATGACATCGGTGAAGGACGGCGGCTTCTATGGCTGGCCCTACAGCTATTACGGCCAGCATGTCGATCCCCGCGTCAAGCCGGAACGGCCGGATCTCGTCGCCAAGGCGATCGTGCCCGATTACGCGCTGAGCTCGCATGTCGCGCCGCTCGGAATGGCTTTCTCCACCGGCACGAGCCTGCCGGAAGCCTATCGTAACGGCGCCTTCGTCGGCGAGCACGGCAGCTGGAACAGGCAGGTGCTCAATGGTTACAAGGTCGTGTTCGTGCCGTTCAGCGACGGCAAGCCCAGCGGCCCCGCGCAGGACGTCGTCACGGGTTTCCTCAACAGCGACAATCAGGCCCGCGGCCGTCCCGTCGGTGTCGCCATCGACAAGACCGGCGCGCTGCTGGTGGCCGATGACAGCGGCAACACGGTGTGGCGCGTGAGCGCCGCGCATCCGCAGCTCACGCAGCGATAGGAGTTCGACGATGGGCCTTGCTCAATACGCGATCGTGCCGGTCGAGGATGAATGGGGCGTGCTGCATGATGGCGACGTCAAAAGCAGATACGTCACCAAGGAAGCCGCATTCGAGTCGGCGGTCGCCGCAGCATCCCTGGCGCTGCGCGAGGGGCACGAGGTTCATGTCAGCGTCCCCGGCCGTGATGCAGGCGACAATGCGCTGGGCATTCGAGACGGCCAAGAGGGCACCTGACGAGCGCGCATCTGAGAAGGAGGCCATGATGACCAAGCCTCGTGAGCCGAACGGCATTGAACCGTCTCGGTCCGAAGACGACATCCAGCGCGATCAGCTCGGCCCGCGCGGCGTGCCTAACGCTCCGGATCCGGCCAAGATGACGCCGCAGCGTGACAAGAAGACCCCGAAGCACGTCGATCCCGGCCATACTGCCTGATGCACGACCCGGCCGTTGACGTGATCAGACGATCCGCCGCCCGCGCCGCGCGACGATCCGCATCGCGACCGCGGCACCGGTGTTGAAGGCGATGCGGTCGGCTGCTGGTCGTGCCAGGCAGCAGCACTCGGCGGACCACCTGTTGGAATCGTAGGGCGTGAGGCGATCGGCGGGGGTTGACCACGACCAACGCATCGCCGTGGCGCCGATCGTTGTGCAGGCGACGAGCCGACGGCTCGACGCAAAATAACATCATGTTAGGTTTATCGCATAACTGGGTAATTGTGTTAGCCCGGCGATTGCCTATTGTCGCGACCAATCAGACACCTATCGGCAGCGACAAGCGCGCGGAAAACTCCGCATAGCGCGCGGACAGTGCTGCCCAATTTCTCCAAGAAGCCCGCTCACGGGACGTCAACACACCAGTGGAGGAATTTTGAGATGACCGCGATCCGCGACATGAGTCAGTCCAGGAAGGCCGCTGCCAGCGGCTGGATCGGGTCGGCTCTCGAATATTATGACTTCTTCATCTACGCGACCGCCGCGTCGCTGATCTTCCCGCAAATCTTCTTCCCGTCGGAAAACCCGACCGTCGCAATCGTCGCATCGCTGGCGACCTATGGCGTCGGCTACGTCGCTCGTCCCATCGGTGCCTTCGTCCTCGGACATTGGGGCGACACTCATGGCCGCAAGACCGTCCTTATCGTCTGCATGTTCCTGATGGGCATCTCGACGATGGCGGTGGGTATCCTGCCGACCTATCAGCAGGTCGGCATCCTCGCGCCGATCCTGCTCGTCATCCTGCGCCTCGTGCAGGGATTTGCCGTGGCCGGCGAGATCTCCGGCGCGAGCTCGATGATTCTGGAGCACGCGCCGTTCGGCCGGCGCGGCTTCTATGCAAGTTTTGCGCTCCAGGGCGTGCAAGCCGGACAAATCCTAGCGGCCGCTGTCTTCCTGCCGCTGGCGGCCTACATGCCGACCGAGGCCTTCAACAGCTGGGGTTGGCGGATTCCGTTCCTGCTGTCCTTCTTCGTCATCGTCGCGGGCTACGTCATTCGTCGCGAAGTCGATGAGACCCCGGCTTTCGCCCGCGAGGGCGAGCGGGGAGAAACGCCGCGGGCGCCGATCGTCCAGGCCATCAAGCTGAGCTGGCGCGACATGCTCAGGGTCATCTGCATGGCCTTGATGAACGTCATTCCGGTCGTTGCGACCATCTTCGGTGCGGCCTATGCGGTGCAGCCGGCTTACGGCATCGGCTTTGCCAAGGACGTCTATCTCTGGATCCCGGTGCTCGGAAACATGCTGGCCGTGTTCGTCATTCCCTTCGTCGGCAATCTCTCCGACAAGGTCGGCCGCAAGCCTCCGATCATCGTGGGCGCGCTGCTCTCCGGTCTGCTCGCCTTCGGCTATCTCTATGCTATCAGCATCAAAAACGTGCCGCTTGCGATCCTGCTGTCGCTGCTGATGTGGGGTGTCGTCTATCAAGGCTACAACGCGATCTTCCCGAGCTTCTACCCGGAGCTGTTTCCGACCCGCACGCGTGTGTCGGCGATGGCGATCTCGCAGAACATCGGGACGACCATCACCGCGTTGCTCCCCGCGCTGTTTGCGATCGTGGCGCCTCCCGGCTCCGCCAACATTCCCTTGACGGTGGGAGCGATCGCGTTCGGCATCACGGTCATCGCGGCGCTGGCAGCCGTCACGGCCCGGGAAACCTATCGGGTCAGCATCGACGATCTCGGTAACCCCAAGGCCGTTCCGATGGCGCGGGCCGACTATGACCGGCAGCGTGCGGAGGCGGCGAGCGCTGCGGCCGCGATTCCGACCTGACGGAGACGCAAGCAAGCCATGCCGCTGCGATCGAGATGTTTGCAGCGGCGGGGCCCGACGCGTTACGTGTTGTCTATTCGAACTCTGTGCGCGCGAGCGCGATCATCATGAGGTCAAGGGATGAACCCCGTCGTCGTTGCTGTCGCTATCACCGGCTCCGTTCCCCGCAAGAAGGACAATCCGGCGGTGCCGATTCTGCCGTCCGAACAGATCGAGTCGACACAAGCGGCCTTCGAGGCCGGCGCCACGCTCGCACATATCCATGTTCGCAACGACGATGAGACGCCGTCCTCCGACCCCGAGCGCTTTGCCCTGGTGCAGGAGGGCATCAAAAAGCATTGCCCCGGGATGATCGTTCAATTCTCGACCGGCGGGCGAGGCCGCGACCCCTCGGCGCGAGGATCGTCGCTCTATTTGAAGCCTGACATGGCCTCGCTGTCGACGGGATCGGTGAACTTTCCGACCATTGTTTACGAGAACAGCGCAGCGCTGGTCGAGACGCTCGCCACCGGAATGAAGGCGAACGGTATCCGGCCGGAGATCGAGGTCTTCGATCTGTCGCATCTGCACGGCGCTCGTCGCCTGATCGAGGCGGGCCTGATCGATTGGCATCCGCACGTGCAGTTCGTGATGGGCGTCAAGAATGCGATGCCTGCCGACGAGCATGTCCTCGGCATCCTCCTGGGGGAGCTCAAGCGGCTGATCCCGAAAGCGACCTGGACCGCGGCCGGGATCGGGCGCCATCAGGCCGACGTCATGGGCTGGGCGCTCTCGCGTGGCGCCGACGCGGTCCGCACCGGGCTGGAGGACAATATCAGGATCGACAAGACGCGCCTTGCCGCGAGCAACGCGGAGCTCGTGACCATCGCATGCGAGGCCGTCGCGCGCCACGGTAGGCGTGCCGCGACTGCGGCCGAGGCGCGATCCCTGCTCGGGATAGCGGGATAGGGGCTACTGCCTCCTCCTGACATGCTCCCGGCTGCCTTCTGCTATTCGGCGGCCGGCGTTCCCGTGCGCCAAGACTCTCGCTATTAAGACTCCCGCTATGACGTGTCGGTGCGCACGGCATGCAGCTGGGGCAGGCGGCGGTTGGAATGCGGTTTCTGAAATCTGACAGCAGGCTCATCGGGGTCTTGCTGGTGCTGGCGATCACGCAACTCATCGGATGGGGCACGATTGGTCTTCCGCCCATCGTCGGCCGTGACCTCCCGGCCGATCTCGGCATGAGCCTGCCGATGGTGTTTGCGGGCACCTCCACGCTCTATGTCACCATGGGGCTCTGCGCGCCCTGGCTCGCCAAGGCCTTTGCGCGGCACGGAGCCCGCAAGGTGATGATGGTGGGGACGGTCGTGGCCGTGCCGGGCTACATCGTTCTGTCTCTTGCCCGCGACCCGGTGCTCTATTTCATGGCATGGGTCATTCTCGGCATGGGCGGCAGCGCCACGCTGTCGACCGGCTGCTATATCATGCTCAACGAAGTTGCCGGCCCGAAGGCCAAGAGCGCCATCGGCGCGCTGATGCTGGTGACCGGACTGTCCGGCAGCATCTTCTGGCCGACCACCTCCTTTCTCAGCGGCCATTTCGGCTGGCGCGGCACCTGCCTCGTCTACGCTGCCATGCTGATTCTCGTTTCGCTTCCGCTTTATGCTTTCGCAACTCCGCGCCGGGCCGTCGCGAAGGAGGGGGGCACCGCGCCCGCAAGGCAAACCAATGCGCTGTCAATTCCGCGAAGCACGTTCGGCCTCGTCGTTGCCGCGATTACCGCGAATGCCTTCGTCACTTTCGGCCTGAGTGCCGTTTTCATCGAATTGCTGCGGGCCGAGGGGCTGGCGCCGGCGCAGGCGATCGCCTTCGGCTCGATGCTTGGCGTGATCCAGGTCAGCGCCCGCGGGCTGGATTTCCTCGGCGGGGGCCGCTGGGACGGAATCACGACAGGGCTTGTCGCCGGCACGGCGCTGCCCGTGGCCATGCTGTTGTTGATGCTGAGTGAGGGGGCAACCTGGGCGGTCGCGGTCTTCATCCTGCTCTATGGCGCCGGCAGCGGCGCCATGGCGGTGGCGCGGGCGACGATACCGCTCGTGTTCTATGACCAGGCCGAGTTCGCCAAGGCGTCGTCGATGATCGCACTGCCGCTCAATCTCGCCTCCGCCATCTCGCCGCCGCTCCTGGCCGCTCTGCTCACCCAGTTCGGCAGCCGCGGCGCGCTCGGTCTCACTTTCGTCTTCTCCTGCGCAGCGGTGCTGATCCTGGTTCTGCTCAGCCGGCGGCGGCCGCAGGTCGCTGCGGTGGCTGCCACCTGAAACCTATGTGGGCGTTTTGGCCGCGCCCACCATGCAGAAGTGGCGGCTCGCATCGGTCGCTGTGAGTTGCGTGCCGCTTTCTGTTCGTTTTCACCGAGTGTCGCCCGGCCGCAACAGCAAAAGCGAGGGGAACCCGCTAGACTTGAGTGCGTCACTCCTGCGGGCTGGAATTTGCAATGAATCGCACGTTGATTTGCCTCGCCACGCTGGCCTGCTCCGTGGCCGTCGCGGATGCCGCCGACTTGCCCATGAAAGCACCACGCGCCGTCGCCGCGCCATCTTCCGGCTGGACCGGCTTCTATGCGGGCGTTCAGGGCGGGTACGAATGGAGCCAGGATCGTACTGTTGAATTCTTCTTGGGCGGGCCGCCGACCGGATTTGACCATGGCTTCCACCCGGGTGGCGGGTTCGGTGGCGTGCATGTGGGCTACAATCATCAATTCGACAGGTTCGTGGTCGGTGTCGAGGGTGATGTGGACGGCGGCCGGGTGGATGGCGGTTTCACGCTCGGCGTTCTCCGATACGATGCACGCAAGGAATGGGAAGCCTCCATTCGCGGGCGGCTCGGCTATACGCCGACGGAGCGCCTGTTGTTGTACGTAACCGGCGGCGTCGCGTTCACCGAACTGAACTATCGCTGGGTGGATACGGCATTCCTGATCCCGCCCACGGAAGCCAGTATTTCGAAGACAGGTTGGGTCGCAGGCGTTGGCGGCGAGGCGGCGCTGACCAATCGGGTCACGGCGCGGCTGGAATATCGCTACAGCGATTTCGGCACCACGCGCTTCGACTGGCCGGACATTCTCGGAAGCTACGAGCAGCATCCGCGCTTCCAGTCGGTGCGCGGCGGAATTAGCGTCAGGTTCTAGCCATCATCGGGGGCCGCGGATCGCCGTGGCCGGAGAGAGCTGACCGGCGCGATATTCGCCGCGCGGAAATTCGCCGCTGCGGGGATGGCGGCATGCCGACAGTGCAGTGCTCAGGGCTCAAAAATAGTGTATCCGCAGGAAGCGCGGCCCGCTCCCAGCCGCCGCGCCAAGATAAGTTCCCCGGAGGAAATCGACATGTCGGCCCTGCCGCTCTCAGGCATCAAGATCCTTGACCTCACCCGCGTGCTTGCCGGGCCCCTGTCGGCCCAGATGCTGGGCGATCTCGGCGCGGAGGTGATCAAGATCGAGCGGCCGGGCACCGGCGACGACGCGCGCGCCTTCGGCCCGCCTTACCTCACCGACCCCGAGGGCAAGGCGAACAACAACAATTCGTTCTACCTCTGCGCCAACCGCAACAAGAAATCGGTCACCGTCAACATCGCCAAGCCCGAGGGGCAGGCGATCATCCGCGAACTCGCGAAGGACGTCGACGTCTTCATGGAGAACTACAAGGTCGGCGATCTCAAGCGCTACGGCCTCGATTACGAGACCATCAAGGCGATCAACCCCGGCATCATCTATTGCTCGGTGACCGGCTTCGGCCAGACCGGTCCCTACGCGCCGCGCGCCGGCTATGACGCCATCCTCCAGGCGATGGGCGGCCTGATGAGCGTCACCGGCCATATCGACGGCGAGCCCGGCGAGGGCCCGATGAAGGTCGGCCCGTCCATCGTCGACTACATGACCGGCATGAACACCTCGATCGGGATTCTCTCCGCGCTCTATCATCGCGATGTCAATGACGGGCAGGGACAGCACATCGACGTCTGCCTGTTCGACACCGTCATCGCGTCACTGTCGCACTGGCTGCAGATCTACCTCGTCAACGGCAAGACGCCGCCGCGCCGCGGCACCTGGGGCAATGGCGGCATGCCGGCCGGCGTGTTCCGCTGCACCGACGGCGAACTGATGCTGGTGGTCGGCAATGACGGCCAGTTCCGGAAGACTTGCGCTGTGCTGGGTGAACCCGAGCTTGCGAGTGATCCGCGCTTCATCAAGAACAACGACCGGGTCGTGCACGGCAAGGAGATCATGGCCATCTTCGCCGGCTTATTCCTGAAGCAGCCGGTGGCCTATTGGCTGGAGAAGCTGGAGGAGGCCGGTGTGCCGTCGGGCCCGATCAACAATTTCGAGCAGGTGTTTTCCGATCCGCACGTCCAGTCGCGCGGCATGCGGGTGAAGGTCGACCATCCCTTCGAGCCAAATCTGTCGCTGATCCGCAACGCGCTGACCCTGTCGGGCACCCCGATCGAGACTTACCGCGCCCCGCCGCTGCTCGGCGAGCACACGCAGGAGGTGCTCGGCGGCAAGCTCGGTTATGAGGCGGAGAAGATCGAGGAGCTGAAGAAGCAGGGCATCATCTAGCGCAGGCGTGCCGGTGGATTGCTCGGCACGGTGCAATTCTGCAACAGCCAGACGAAATTGCCTGACATCATTCGATTGGAGGACGCCGGATTCCGGCATCTCCCTGTAGGTCTCCGAAGGGCACAAGCTCGAACGGAGACATCGTGAAGAAGCGCATTCTGCTCGCAGCGGTTTCGCAAATCGCTTTGGTGGCTGCCGGTGGCGCCGATGCGGCCGATATCCAGCTCAAGGCAACGCCGCGGATCGCGGCGCCGGTCTATAGCTGGACCGGATGCTATGTCGGCGCCCACGTCGGATTCGGTTGGGGCCGGCACGACGTCTCGGCGTCGAATTTCAGTTTCGGCCCGGGCAGCACGGCGATCACCACGACCAACGGGCTCGACTCCGGCAGCGGAGTTTTCGGCGGGCAGCTCGGCTGCAACTATCAGTTCTCGGGCAACTGGGTCGTCGGCCTTCAAGGCGATATCGCTGGCACCAGCCTCGGCGGGGAGGTCGCGGATCCCTGGGATCGGATTTTTCCCGGCGCGTTTCCTGGCTCGATCGGCGTGAAGACCGACTGGATTGCCAGCGTGACCGCGCGGCTGGGCATCACCGCGTGGGATAATCGCGCGCTGTTCTACGCCAAGGGCGGCGCGGCATTCGAGAACAATCGCTGGGACTTTACCCGATCATCGTATTGCTTCGCCTACGGCGGTTGCCGCGACACGAATCCCGAAGAAGTTCGCGTGGGATGGACGGTCGGTGCCGGCGTGGAATGGGTGCTTGCGCCCAGCCTGCCGAACTGGACGGCGTTTGCCGAGTATAATTACTATTATTTCGGCAGAGACGGCAGCAGCTATCCGGTCGCGCTGACATTCATCGACGCCCGCGATGCACTCGCGTCGGCGCGTCAGGATACGCACACCGTCAAGGTTGGCGTGAACTACAAGCTGTTCACGCCCTGAAGCTGGGCCGTCGCCCGGTCGAACTGTCAGCCGTCGGGCGTGACGGCGAAGCCGGCCGGCCCGTCGCCGCGTTGCCAGCGCTCCCACATCGTCACGTAAGCCGCTTCGAGATTGCGACGGTAAAGGTCGGAATGGAACAGCGGTTGTGACAGCCGATTCTGTTGCAGCCGCTTGCGCATGCTGTCCAGCAATGCAGGTTCGAGCGCGAGACGCAGGGCCAGACGTTCATAGGCGCCGAGATCGGACGTCACCAGGTGGGGCATGCCGACGGCGCGAAGCAGGCTTGCCGCAACCCGCCCCGCAAAGGATTTTCCAGGGCAGGTGACCACAGGCAAACCGGCCCACAATGCGTCGGCCGCGGTGGTGTGCGCGTTGTAGGGCAGGGTGTCCAGAAACAGGTCCGCCAGATGGTGGCGCGACAGATGTTCGGCCTGCGGCACGCGTCGTGCGAACACGATACGCGCCGGGTCGACCCCGCGCGCCGCAGCCTCCATGCGAAGATTTGCCTCCGCGCTGGCGCGGTCGGCATACAGCCACAACACGCTGCCGCTGACCTGCTCGAGCAGGCGCATCCAGACATCGAAGATGTCGGACGTGATCTTGTATCCGTTGTTGAAGCAGCAGAAGACGAAACCGTTCGGCGGCAAGCCGGCTTCGTCGCGCGTGGGCGCGCGTGCTGCAGGCGGCCGCCTGGAATCGTTGGCCAGATAGCAGTCCGGAAGATGAACGATGTTCTCGCTGTAGAACGGCTGCAGGTCGAACGGAAGAACTGTCGCGTCGCCGATGACGTAATCGTAGAAATCAGCGCCAAGGCTGCCGGGAAAGCCGATATAGTTGACCTGGATCGGAGCCGGCCGCGCCGCGAAGATGGCCGGCCGCGCATTTACGGTGTAGCCGCTGCGATCGACCGCGATGTCGACCTTCAGACCCTTGATCAACACGGCGACTTCCCGATCGCTCTTATCCCTCACATCGTGAAACTGGTCGAAGGCCGTCTTCAACCTGGCGCGGATGTCGCTCCCGTCGTCCGGGCCGAGCGAGATGCCGATCACCTCGAAACGCGAGCGGTCGTGCAGCTCGATCAGCTCGGCGGTCAGGTAGGCCGTCGGATGATCGTGAAAGCCGCTGGCGACATAGGCGATCCTGATCCGGTCATTGCGCCGGTTGTTGCCGCGCCAGAGCGGGGGCGGGCGCTCGGGAACGTGCTGCCGGATGTATCGTCTGGCGCAGGCGAGCTGCAGCTCCGCATTGTCGCTGAAGCTCAGGAAGGCGAATGCATCGAAGAAGCGTCCAGCGGCGACGCGCGCGGCGACCTCGGTTCGCAGCGATGCCGTCCGCGTCCAGTCGCAACTTGCGAGCGCCGTCCGCGCCAGGCCGTCGAAGGCAAAATCGTGCTCGGGATCGAGCGCCAGCGCCTTCTCGAAACCGGCGGTCGCGTCCGCGTCCCGCCGCAGCCGGGCCAGTGCGTCACCGCGCCGGCAAAGGATGTCGGCGCTCTCCGGCCTGATCGCGAGCGCGCGATCATAGGATGAGATCGCTGCGTCCTCGCGGTTCAACCCAAGCAGCGTGTCACCCAGGTTGATGTGCGGCTCGAGATAGTCCGGCTTGATGGCGAGCGCCTTGCCGTATTGTGCGACCGCGTCCTCAGCCCGGCCGAGCGCACGCAGCGTGTTGCCGAGACTGTTGTGGGCCTCCGCATAATCGGGCCTGATCGCAATCGCTCTGGCATAAGCATTCGCGGCATCGTCCAGCTGCCCGGTGGCGCGGAGCGCAGTGCCGAGATTCCAGCAGGCCTCGGCGTAGCCGGGGTTGATCTCGATGGCCCTCCGGTAATGCGGAATGGCTTTCCCGGATTGCCCCTGGAGGTGATGAGCATTGCCGAGGTTGTTGTGAGCCTCGTGGTAATCGGGACGAAGCGAGATGGCTTTCCGGTAGCGCGCCATCGCGTCGCTCAATCGGCCGAGCAACTGCAAGGCGTAACCGAGATTGTTGTGTGCCTCGGCAAGGCCGGGCCGCAGGACGATGGCCTTCTCGTAGGCGCGGACCGCTTCGTCGAGCTGCCCCAGTCCGGTCAGGGTGAAGCCGAGCAGCTGATGCGCCTCCGCGGAACGCTTGTCGGCCTTGGCGGCGCGGCGGAACAGAGGCTCGGCGTCGGCGAGCCGGCGTTGATCCAGCCGCAACATACCCAGACGGAGCAGCGCGCCGGAATGCCGCGCATCCGCCGCGAGGACGGCCTGATAGAGCCGCTCGGCCTCCCACGTCCGCCCCTGATCGTGGGCGAGAGCGGCCTGCTGGAACAGCAACTGCGGATGATTTGTCGGCGGATGCATTGTCGGTTGTTGTAGGCTGCGGCCCGAGAGGCAGCAAGACGGCCATGCCGATACATCGCAAATCGGTATAGGGACATGGCGACAGCAGAGGGCGGAGCATCATCGATGACATCAGGCAAGACGATCATCACTTGCGCGATCACGGGCAATTTGACCAAGCCCGAGCAGTCGCCGTATCTCCCGATCACGCCCGAGCAGATCGTGACCTCCGCGCTGGAAGCGTCTGAAGCGGGCGCCGCGATCGCGCATATCCATGTGCGCGATCCCGCGACGGGGCGTCCCTCGATGTCGATCGATCTCTATCGCGACGTGGTGGAGAAGATCCGCGCTCGCAACAAGAGCCTGGTGATCAATCTCACCACTGGTCCCGGCGGGCGCTTCGTGCCCTCGGTCGAAGATCCCCGCGTCGCCGGCCCAGGCACCACGCTGATTCAGCCCGAAAAGCGTGTCGAGCATATCGAGCTCTTGAAGCCCGACATCTGCACGCTGGACCTCAACACCATGAATTCCGGCGGCGAGGTCGTGATCAACACGCCGCGCAATGTGCGCATCATGGCCGAACGGATGAAGGCGGCCGGCGTGCTGCCGGAGATCGAGCTGTTCGATTCCGGCGACTGCCATCTGGCCCGAGACATGCTCGCGGACGGCTCGCTGAAGGGGCCCGGCCTGTTCTCGCTCGTGCTCGGAGTGAAGTACGGCTTCTCCGCCACGCCGGAGACGATGTTCTATGCCCGCAGCCTGCTGCCGCCGGGCGCGACCTGGTCCGGCTTCGGCATCGGCCGCGCCGAATTCCCGATGGTGGCGCAGGCCTTTTTGCTCGGTGGCCACGTCCGCGTCGGCATGGAGGACAATCTCTATCTGTCCAAGGGCGTGCTGGCGAAGACCAACGCCGAGTTGGTCACGCATGCGGCATCCATCCTCAAGAGCCTCGGTGCGACGGTCGCGACCGCGGCCGACGCGCGTGCGATGCTGGGCCTGGGCTGATCGCTATTGGATAAATCGTGACGTCAGCGTGACGCTGGTGTGGCCTTGTGCGAGGCTTGCGCGCAATCCCCAGATAAACCCGGTCCGTACTCGCGCAGGCTTCCGCTTCGAGCGCGACTCAGATTCGATCTCTCCACTTGAGTCGGGAGGGAATTGGAATGTCGTACACGATCGGGTTTCAGGCCAAGGACCAGAAGGCAATTCTGGCGACGGAGGCGGCGACGGCCAATCAGGCTGTCGCGATCATTGCCGCACTGCGGCAAAGCGCCGACGAAATAAAATTCATCCGCTCGCCGCAGGAAGGCGACATGGGCATCGAGATGCTGCTGCTGCTCGCCAAGGAAGAGGCCGAGGAGATGCCGCAGCGGGCGTAATCCCGCGAGCGACCACACTTCGATCAGAAGCGAAGCATGTTGGCTGCAACATCATGTAGTCAGGCATCAGTCTCGCTTGAACCGAAAGTGGCCGCCGATGAAACGCGAAGCGCTGCGCGTCGAACCGATTTCGACATTCCTCGATCGCTGGAAGGCGCCGACCTCGCCGGTCACGCGCGCGGGCAACATGATCTTCGTCGCCGGCCTGCCGCCATTCGACCCGGAGACGGGCGAGCTTGCGGAGATGCCGATCGAGCGGCAGAGCGAGATCGTGATGGAGCAGATGAAGCTGTGCCTGGAGACGGCGGGTGCGAGCCTCGACAACGTCATGAAGTGCAACGTCTACTGCACTTCCACAAAGCACTTCGCCGCATTCAACGCGATCTATGCGCGCTATTTCCCGGTCGATCCGCCGGCGCGGATCTTCGTCGTGACGCCGGAATGGTTCGGCCCCTTCGACGTGGAGATCGACTGCATCGCGATGATGTGAGGGACTACCGCGCAGCGACCTTTGACGGCGTCTTCGCCTCCGTCCGTCCCGCCGTCAGTGCCATGGTCGCGACGCTGACCACGCGCGCGACGACGTCCTCGACGTCGTCGAGATCGCATTTGCCGTCCGACAGCTTCGTCAGCCGCTCGCTTTCGCGGATGGTGTGATGCGCCATCGCGAGCGCGAAGTTGAGGCCCCAATAGATATCGACGTCGCTGCGGTCAGGCAGGGCGCGGCGCATGGCGCCGGCGAATTTGCGCAAATGGTCGATCTCGCGGTTCTTGATGCGGCGGATCGGCGGCACGGATTCGATCGAGGCGCGGATCATGAAGCGCGCCGCGGTCGAGCGCTGGTTCTCTGGCCCCAGGCAACCGCGCAAGGTCGGGCCGACCAGCGCGTGCAGGATCACCTCGATCGGCGCGCGGCCGCCGCCTTGCTCTTCCGCCGCCTTCAATTCACGCAGACGCTCGCGGTTGGTCGCGATCGAGCGTGTGACGAATAATTCCGCGATCAGTTCGTCCTTCGAGCCGAAATGATAGTTCACCGCGGCGAGGTTGACGTTGGCCTCCGCGACGATGTCGCGCAGCGTCACGTCGCCAAAACCGCGATCGGCATAGAGCCGTTCGGCGGCGGCGAGAATGGCAGACCTTGTATGATCGCTGGCCAATGGATGCCCTCAGGGGAGGGAGTTGCAATTCAAACACTTGTATGAAACTATCGTTTGAAGGCCGGAGAAAGTCAATCCGCAATCGGGACTGGTTCGCAACGCGCGGTCCGGTTCCGAAGCTCGCAAAGCGCACGCATTCGCGCTTGCGGGCCGTGCGCGGCGGGAGGACAGTCCGGCGCAAAACAGTTTCGCAAAGAGAAGCCGAGGAGCGTCCCATGGATTTCGATCTGTCCCCCAAGCAGAAGGAATGGCTCGACCGCGTGCGGTCCTTCATGGCCAAGCACGTGCGCCCGGCGGTGCCTGTTTATGACGAGCAGGATCGCACCGGCGAGCGCTGGAAGGTCATCCCGGTGCTCGAGGACCTCAAGAAGAAGGCGAAGGCCGAAGGCCTCTGGAACATGTTCATGCCGCCGAACGAGCATGAAGACGACGAATTCCGCGGCGCGGGATTGAGCAATCTCGAATACGCGCTGTTGTCGGAAGAGATGGGCCGCATCAGCTGGGCCTCCGAAGTGTTCAACTGTTCGGCGCCCGACACCGGCAACATGGAAGTGTTCATGCGCTACGGCTCCAGGGAGCAGAAGCGCAAATGGCTGCGCCCGCTGATGGACGGCGAGATCCGCTCGGCTTTCCTGATGACGGAACCGGCCGTCGCCTCGTCGGACGCCACCAACATCGAGACCAGCATCGCGAAGGACGGCGATCACTACGTCATCAATGGCCGCAAATGGTGGTCCTCCGGCGTCGGCGATCCCCGCTGCAAGATCGCGATCCTGATGGGCAAGACCGATTTCAAGGCGGCCAAGCATCAGCAGCAGTCGCAGATCCTGGTTCCGCTCGACACCCCAGGCATCAAGGTCGAGAAGATGCTGCCCGTGTTCGGCTTCGACGACGCGCCGCACGGCCATGCCCAGGTGCTGCTCGACAACGTGCGGGTGCCGAAGGAGAACATCCTGCTCGGCGAAGGCCGCGGCTTCGAGATCGCGCAGGGCCGCCTCGGTCCCGGCCGTATTCACCACTGCATGCGCACCATCGGCAAGGCCGAGGAAGCGCTGGAGAAGATGGTGAAGCGGCTCACCTCGCGCACTGCCTTCGGCAAGAGGATCGTCGAGCACTCTGTGTGGGAGCAGCGCATCGGCGATGCCCGCACCAACATCGAGATGACGCGCCTCTTGTGCCTCAAGGCCGCCGACATGATGGACAAGGTCGGCAACAAGACCGCGCAGGCCGAGATCGCCATGATCAAGGTCGCAGCGCCCAACATGGCGCTGAAGATCATCGACGAGGCGATCCAGGCGTTTGGCGGCGCAGGCGTTTCCGACGAAGCAGGTCTCGCCAAGGACTACGCCCACATCCGCACGCTGCGTCTCGCCGATGGTCCGGACGAGGTGCACAATCGCGCCATTGCAAGGCTCGAAGTTCGGAAGTATGCCAATTCCTCCAGTCACTAAAAGGGAGGGCCGCGCGGCGCTCCCGACTTAAGAAACGACAGGGCATGATCCGTGATCGGATGACCGCTTGACGCAAGTGCGAGAGCGGTTACCGATTAGGATCATGTTCGGACTGAAGAGGGAGCGTCACCGTGGCTGACGGCGTCAGGAAAGACGAAGAGTTCTCGGGCACCAAGCCGGTCGAGGAGCGTCATCGCATCGACGAGATGCGGCTCGAAGCCTGGCTGCGTGACAACGTCGAAGGCTATGAGGGCCCGCTGGTGGTCCTTCAGTTCAAGGGCGGCCAGTCCAACCCGACCTACCGGCTGAACACGCCGGACCGCTCCTACGTGATGCGCAGAAAACCATTCGGCAAATTGCTGCCGTCGGCGCACGCGGTCGATCGCGAATATCGCGTCATCGCGGCCCTTGGAAAGCAGGGCTTTCCGGTCGCGCGTGCCTACGCGCTGTGCCAGGACGACAGCATCATCGGTTCGGCCTTCTACATCATGTCGATGGAAGACGGCCGCGTGTTCTGGGATCCGACCCTGCCGAGCCAGGCGCCGGAGGATCGCCGAAAAATCTTCACCAGCAAGATCGAGACGCTGGCAAAACTCCACATGTACGATCCCGCAGCGATCGGCCTCGGCGACTTCGGCAAGCCCGGCAATTATTTTGCACGGCAGATCGACCGCTGGACCAAGCAGTATCGCGCCTCCGAAACCCAGCAGATTCCGGAGTTCGAGAAGGTCGCCGCATGGCTGCCGAAAACCGTGCCGGAGCAGGCGCGCATCTCGATCGTGCATGGCGACTACCGCCTCGACAACATGATTTTCCACGCGACGGAACCGCGCGTGCAGGCCGTGCTGGACTGGGAGCTGTCGACGCTTGGCGATCCCATGGCCGACTTCACCTATCTGCTGATGCAGTGGGTCATGCCGGGCCTCGACGGCGCCGACCTCAAGGCGCTCGACATCCCGAGCGTGGAGGAAGCCGCACAGATCTATTGCAACGTCACCAAGATGACGGTGCCCGATCTCAACTGGTACTTCTCATACAATCTGTTCCGCCTCGCAGGTATCACCCAGGGCATCGCCGGCCGCGTCCGCGACGGCACCGCCGCGAATGCCAAGGCGCTGGAGTCAGCCAAGCGCACCGTGCCGCTGTCGAAGGCGTCATGGGAGTACGCGCAGAAGGCGGGCGCGGTGTAGGAAGAGCGAAGGCGCGGCTGGAAGGCCGCGCTTTTTGGGTGGTGCATACCCTCGTGCCATCCGCACCACTCTCGTGTCCCGGACGCGGTGCAGCGCGTAGCGCTGCTCCGCAGAGCCGGGACCCAGTCACGTCGCCAAAGTATTCAGCTCGTCCGTAAGATCGCGCCAATCGGGGTTGAGGTCTTCAATCAGCTTGAGCTTCCATGCGCGCCGCCAACGCTTCAACGAATGTTCACGCGCCCGAGCCTTGAGCACCGACTCAAAGGTTTCGAAATAGATCAGCAGGGTCACGTCGTGCTGTTTCGTGAAGCCGGGGACGAGCTTGGACTTATGCTCGGTCATTCGCCGAGCAAGGTCATTGGTAACTCCGACATAAAGAGTTCCGTTTCGTTTGCTCGCAAGGATGTAAACGAAAAAGGGCATGGGCAGGCAATCAGTGCTGATGACGTTGCGCTCTAAAGTTGCATGTTTTTATGTTGTCGCCAAGCGCGCTGGGTCCCGGCTCTGCGGAGCGTCACTTCG
>NZ_JADPJH010000036.1:77776-79326 GCF_023073315.1 Bradyrhizobium sp. 1
CCGGTTTTCGGCCTCAATACTTCTCTGGTCGCAGGTGTGGACGAGCGGGCCTCGCTCTCGTGTCCCGGACGCGCTGCAACGCGTAGCGTTGCTGCGCAGAGCCGGGACCCAGTCAACCACGCATTCCGGCTACCCCTTCACACAATGTGCGATCAGCTTCTCGACGAAGCCCGCGCATTTCTCCAGCTCTGCCATCGCCACGAATTCGTCCGGCGTGTGCGCCTGCGCGATCGATCCGGGGCCGATGACCACTGAGGGGATGTCGGCCATGCTGGCAAACAGACTTGCCTCGGTGCCGAACGCGACCTTGGCGTGGTCGTTGCGGCCGGCGAGGCTCTTTGCCAGTGTGACGATTGTCGCATCGGCGGCGGTGTCGAGCGCGGGATAGTCGAGGATCTCCTCGAAATCGAGGCCGCATTCAGGGCTTCTCGCCTTCATCGCGGGCTCGAGCTCGGCCTTGGCCCAGGCGACGATCGCGTCCGTCACCTCACGCGACTCGGTGATACCGATGCCGCGGCATTCGAAATCCACTGTGCAGGTGTCGGGCACGATGTTCAGCGCCGCGCCGCCATGCACGATGCTGGTGAGCAGCGTCGAGTGCGGGACGTCGTAGAGGCTGTCGGTCGCTCGCACGGCTGCGAGCGCCACGGCGCGGCGGCGGATCTCGACGATCAGCTCGGCGGCATATTCGATCGCGTTGACGCCGTCAGGCGCGATCGAGGAGTGGCGGGCGAGGCCGCGGAAGGTCGCGCGCACGCCGTGCTTGCCCTTGTGGCCGATGATGACCTTCATCTCGGTCGGCTCGCCGATGAAGGCGCCGAGCGGCTTTATCCGTTTCTTCGCGACTTCGCGCAGCATCGGGCGCACGCCGACGCAGCCGATCTCCTCGTCATAGGAGATCGCGAGATGAATCGGCGTTGCCAGCTTCGCCTCCAGCATCTCCGGCACCATGGCGAGGCACACCGCGACAAAGCCCTTCATGTCGGTGGTGCCGCGGCCATAGAGCTTGCCGTCGCGTTCGACCAGCTTGAACGGATCATGGCTCCAGTCCTGGCCGGCAACGGGTACGACGTCGGTATGGCCCGACAGCACGAGTCCCGGCCGGTCTTCCGGCCCGATCGTCACCCACAGCGAAGCCTTCTGCCCTGTTACGTCGACGATGCGCTCGCCCTTGACGCCGAGGAAGGCGAGATAGCTCTCGATGTGGGCGATCAGGGGCAAATTGGTGCGGTCGCTGATGGTGTCGAAGCCGACGAGGTCGGCGAGGAGATTGCGAATGCGATCGGGGCGTGAGCTCGGGAAAATCGGGTTGGGCATTGTCTCGTTCTTGTCGGGGGAGATGGAAGCTGGGATGCTTGCACGAACCATACCAACGTCGTGGCTGGTGGCGCAAATCAACACCGGCCCGTAGCCCGGATGGAGCGCAGCGCAATCCGGGGCCGCTCTTTCCGCTTGGATAGATTCCCGGACTACGCTCCGCTCCATCCGGGCTACGAGACCTTGTGTTGCCCGACGAGGCTGAGCAAGAATTGGTCGTTGGCGGCCTTAGG
>NZ_JADPJH010000008.1 GCF_023073315.1 Bradyrhizobium sp. 1
TGGCCGCTTCGGTGTTGGTGTCGGCCAGCGTCAGGTTGGACGAGCCGGTCTGCAGCACGTTGATCAGGTTCTTGTTGAAGTCCTGACGAACCTGCACGATCGTCAGGTTCGAACCGAGGGCCGATGCTTCCGAACGCAGCGTGCTCGACGCGGTGTTCAAATTTGTCAGCACCTTGTTGGTCGCAGCGTTGTCGATGAAGTCCGTCCCTTGCGTCAGTGCGGCAAGGCCCAGACCCTTGGAGTTGTAGGTCACACCCGTGATGCTCAGGCTCGACTTGGCGGTCTCGTCGAACACCAGCTTGAGCTGATCACCGTTCAACAGGTTCACACCGTTGAACGAGGAGTCCTGTGCAGTGGAGTCGATCTGCTGCAGGATGTTGTTGTACTGGTTGACCAGGTTGGCGCGGGACGTCTGAGCAACGCTGTCAGAGACGGGAGTGGAAGCCGTCGAGAAAGTCAGCGCGCTCGTCAGCGTGCCGCCGATCGCACCGCCTGCGACCGCCGAACCAAGCGTCGAGGACGCGTAGTCGTTGGTTGCGTTGATGGTGAGCAGCCCGTTGGCGTCGATCGTCGCAGTGAGGTTGTTGGCCTGCAGCTGCGTGTTGAGCTGGTCGAGCGTCTTGACCGTGCCGTTGGTGCCATCGCCGAAGGTGACGTTGACCGCCGCGCCGGCATTGAAGGAGGTGAAGGTCAAGGTCTTGCCGTTGATGCCGCCCGTGCCGGCGCTGCGAGCCGCGGTGAAGGCCGAGCCCGTGCCGGTGTTGCCGGCGAGGCCGAAGGCGGACAGCGCATTGCCGGTGCCGGTGATCGCGAGGTCGGCATTGACGCCGGTCGAGATCTTGAGTTGGCCGCTCGAGTTGATCGACGAGGCGATCTGGCCGGTGGCCGTCGTCACCGTGGCGGTGCCGCTGGCGTTGGACGCAGACTGCACGCCGGTGGCAAGGTCGATCGCCTTGAGCAGGTCAGCCGCGGTGGCGCCGCCGAGATAGACGGTCGAGTTGCCGCTGCCGTCGGTAACGAGGTTGCCCACCACGCCGGAGCCGGCCGGAACGTTTGCCGCCGCCGGTGCATTGCCATCCCTGAAGCTGATGACATGACCATCGACGTTCAGCGTCGAGTTGGTCTGGAGCAGCGAGGACAGCGTGCCC
>NZ_JADPJH010000039.1:0-130002 GCF_023073315.1 Bradyrhizobium sp. 1
CCCGAAATCCAACATTCTTGCCCAGCCTCGTCGGGCAAAACACCCATCCGGCGGGTCAATCCACGCCCTCTAAAATATTCTACTTTACCGAAATTCGACTTTGGCCTATTCATCTCGCACCTCATCCCGGTCAGAGGGGCGTATCGCGATCGTCACGAAACGTGGGATGAGCTGCGGTGGACGCTAGTCACATCGGCGCGAAGGGCTTCGCAGGGCGGGCAACCGTGAGTGAAAGGCCTCGCGCACACGACCGGTGTGATCTGCGTACGGCAAAACCGTGTCGTCCTGGCGCCCGGGGTCTGTGCGCCAAGTCTTGCGGTGATGTGGCGGCCCGACCGGGTGCGCGCATCAGTCATCCGCAAGGCGACGGGGGCAATAGTGCATCGCTCCCCGGGGAGAGCTCGGCATAAGCCGTCAAACCACTGCGCAGGGAAGGCCGGTTGTTTGGCTTCACCTGTATGCCGCTGTGCAAGCCTCTTGTAGCGCAAACTCCGCACAGTGGACCGCGGGTGCCAGCCGGCACCCGGTCTTCCCTGCGCCCTCTGACAAAGGAGGGTGATGAGACAAAGCAAAGCTCGGGCGAGATAAGCCGCGAGGATGCCAAGGTGTGTCTGCGTGTTGAGATGTGGACTGGTGGAGAGAGTGGCGCGTCAAATCCCGGTCTCGTGCCCCGGACGCAGCGCAGCGTCACTTCGACGGTGCGCTGCAGAGCCGGGGCCCATCTCTCTGAGCAATCGTTGCGGCATGGGTCCCGGCTCCGCGCAGCAACGTTTCACGTTGCAGCGCGTCCGGGACACGAGAGCGGAGCGAACAGAAAGCGGTCTTGCCGAATGCTCCGTCCACTTCGTCTCAAATTACAACTCGCACGTGCAAGAAGTCTTGATCGGCGGTGATCTAGAGGTGATCACTCGCCTTGAACGCCGGCCTGAGCCGCCGCGACCAATCCAGAGAGTGCACAAGGATCAGTGGAACGTGATCGTAGCTCCTCTTTCTAAAGCACCAAAATGGTGCTTTAGTGCTTTCCATGAGCCAGTCGCCCCGAAACGCGCCGTCCGCGCTGCGTTACAGGCTTGCCCCTGACCCGGCCGCCAAGGCCGCCATGGAGGCAACGTTCAGGGCTTATGACCGCATGATGGAGATCCTCGACGAAGTCGCGCGGAGCCACAATGTGGGCTCCAACGTCGTCCTGCTGCATGCCCATGCTTATGAGCCGATCCGGAAAGAAACCGCACTGCCGTCGCGGCTGGTGACGCTGGGCCTGCGCGACCGTGCCGACTATCGCGCAGCCCAGGGGCGGCGCCTGCCGCTCGACGACAAGCTCGCCAAGATCAAGGGCCCCGCCACCATTTCGATTTCCACCGTGCAAGGGCGCTTCAGCGTGCCCTTCGACTACGCCGGCTATGCCGAGGGCTGGGGGCAGAGCGTGCCCGCGCACCTCATCCGCACCGACGACGGTTTCGAAGTTCACTACGGCGTCACGCCGAATAGTCTGCCAGAGGAGGAGAACGCTATGGATACCATCGCTGCCGCTCCCGAGAACTTCCTGTCGCGGGTCGGGCGCCTGATCGCAGGGATCGCCTACGACGCGATCGAGCAGGCGGAAGGCAAGAACAAGCTCGGGGTGGTCGGACAGGCCATCCGCGAGATCGAGCGTGCCGAGGTCGAGGCGCGCGAGGCGCTCGCATTGGCGCGGGCCGAAGAATACCGCCTTAACGCGCGCCGCACCGAGATCGAACGCGAGATGACCGATCTCGCGCCCAAGATCGAGGGGGCGATCGCTGATAGCCGCGACGATCTCGCCCGCGCCGGCATCGCGCGGCAGATGGATCTCGAGGCGCAGTTCGAGGTGCTCTCCCGCGCCATCGACGAGAACAACGAGAAGATCGAGCAATGCGTCACTTCGCTGCGCGCGGTGCTGTCGGCGCTGCAGGATGCCGAGCAGCGCCGCACCGATCTCGCAAAGAGCGAGGCGGCCGCAAGCCACCAGGCCTCGACGTCACCGCGGAAGCCCGGCGGCACCTCGGCAGCGGCGAAGGCGCTGCGTGCGGGCAGGGCGGTGGCGCGCGCCACCGGCGTGCCGCAGGGCATTTCGTATTCGAGCGACATCGACGAGCTCAGCACGTTGCATCGCGACAAGGAGATTGCAGCGAGGCTGGCGCGGTTGAAGTCGCGCCCCTGAGTCATGCATCATGAGCGCTTTGCTCGAACACGTGATGTCGCCGGAGGTCAGGCCGTTCGCGATCGCGGCGGCCATGATCCTCATCGTCGGCTCGATCGAAGTGGTCTCGATGCTGATCGGGGCCTCGCTGAGCGAGATGCTCGGCACCAGCATCGATTTCAGTCACCCCAGCGACAATGGGGTGATCAACGCCATTTCCTGGATCAATGTCGGCGGCGTCCCGCTGCTGATCTTCCTGTTGCTGGTGCTCGGCGCGTTTTCGATCACCGGCTTCCTGATCCAGGACGTCGCGCGGATGGTCGCCGGCCCCTTGCCGGCAAGCATCGCCTCGATCGGGGCTGTCGCTGTGTCGGTCCCGCTCGTTCGCTCCGCCAGTGGCGCCATCGCGCGGATCATCCCCAAGGATGAAAGCTACGTCGTCGGCCTCGGCGATCTCGTCGGTCGCGTCGGCGAGGTCGTCATCGGTCCCCTCGACCAGGGGCCGCCCGGCCGCGTCAGCGTCGCTGACATCCATGGCAACCGCCACTTCGTCTGGGCGGTCGCCGCGCCGTCGTCATCGCCCCTGCCGCAGGGAACAATGGTGCTGCTGGTCGATCGCGCCGGCACCCGTTTCGTCGCGGTGAAGGCCGAGGATGAACTCAAACCGTCGAAACCACCTCTAAGCAGCAGTTAAGTCATTTATCGGAGAAAGTCATGTTCGACATCGCAGTCCCGGCCATGATCGGCGTCGCGCTGATCGTCGTTTTGGGCATCGTCTTCACCATTCTCTACAAGCGCGCCACGCGCGACGAGGCCTTCGTGCGTACCGGCCTTGGCGGCAAGAAGGTCGTGCTCGACGGCGGCGCCATGATCCTGCCGATCTTCCACTCCTATGCCAGCGTCAATCTGAAGACGCTGCGGCTCACCGTCGAGCGCAAGGAGCGGGAATCCCTGATCACCAGGGATCGCCTGCGCGTCGACATCGTCGCGGAGTTCTACGTGCGCGTCCGCCCCGACGATGAGAGCATTGCGCTGGCAAGCCAGACGCTCGGCGCGCTGACCAACGATGCGGAAGCCCTGCGCAACCAGGTCGAGGCGAAATTCGTCGACGGCCTGCGCTCGGTGGCGGCGACCATGAGCATCCTCGAGCTTCAGGAGAAACGCTCCGACTTCGTCAAGCACGTGCAGGCCACGGTCGAGTCCGATGTGAAATCGAACGGGCTCGAACTTGAATCGGTGTCGCTGACCAAACTCGATCAGACCGACGTCAAATTCTTCAACCCGGAGAACTTCTTCGACGCCGAGGGTCTCACTCAGCTCAAGACCGTCACCGAAACCCGCCGGCGCGACCGCAACGCCATCGTGCGCGACAACGAGGTGGCAATCGCGCAGAAGGATCTCGAGGCGCGGCAGCAGACCCTGACCATCGAGCGCACCAAGAAGGAGGCCGAGCTGTCGCAGGAGCGCGACATCGCCAACAAGACCGCGAGCACCCGCGCCGAGGTCGCAACCGCCACGCAAACCGCGCGCCTGACCGAGGAGAACGCCCGCATCGATACCGACCGCGCCGTTGCCGAGAAGGAGGCGGGCGCCAAGCAGGTCAAGGAGACCGCAGTGATCGAGTCGGATCTCGCCATCAACAAGCGCAAGACCGACGCCCAGCGCGAGATCCAGATCGCGACGCAGGAGAACGAGATCCAGATCGCAGCCAAGAGCAAGACGACATCCGAAGCCGTTGCCGAAGCCAAGACGGCGGAAGCCTTGGCCGTCTCCGCGGAGGAAAAGGTCGTGACCGCGCGCGCCGTCGAGGTCGCCGATCGTGCCCGTCTCACCCAGGTGCTCGCCGCGCGGACCGAGGCCGAGCGGAAGTCGACCGAACTGATCGTCGCGGCCGAAGCCGAGAAGAAGGCCTCGCTCGATCGTGCCGAGGCCGTCAAGACGCTGGCAACAGCCGAAGCCGAATCGAACAAGATCAAGGCGGTCGGTGTCAGGAACATCGGCGAGGCCGAAGCCGCAATCATCACGCTCAAGAACGAGGCGCAGAACAAGCTCGGCGCCAACGTCATCGATTTCGAGATCGCCAAGAAGCGGATCGAGATCATGCCCTCGGCGCTGGCCGAGATGGTCAGACCGATCGCCAACCTCAAGGACGTCCGCATCCTCCACACGGGCGGCGCGTTCGGCGGCAATGGCGCAGGCGGTGGCAATGTCGGCTTCGGCGAAGGCCTGGCCGGCGAGCTCCTCAAGGTGCACGCGCTGCGTCCGATGATCGACGAGATCCTGCGCCAGAGCGGTTTTGCGCCCGGCGACGATCCCGTGAAGACGTTGGTCAATGCCGCGACGGGGAAGAGCAATGGTGCCGCGGTGCCCGCGCCCGCGCCGGAGAAACCAAACACCGCCGATCTATGAATGCCGGTTCATTGCTGCGGAGAATTCGGATCGATATGAACTGGCTTGTTGCGCGTCTCGCGTCGCGCAACAAGCCGGCGTGCGGATCGATGGCGTGTTGAACCTCTCGATCCGGCGCCGGACGAATTCTTCAAGGCAGCGCCATTTGTTGCCGCGGCGCCTGCGCCGATCGACGTCAGGCGCCGGAGCCTGTTTCGATCGGGAGATTTTCAAATGAAGTATTTTCTGTCTGGACTGCTCGCGATTGGACTTGCGATTGCCGCCACGCCGTCATTCGCGGCTGACGCCCGCAACGTCACCGTCGTCAACGAGACCGGCTATGCCATCAAATTCCTGGGCTTCAACGCGCCCAACGACGGCATGGACGAATGGGACAACGAGCTCGACAAGGTTTTGCAGAATCAGGCCAGCACCTATGTCGAGTTCGACGAGGACGATGAGGGCTGCGTCTGGAACATCCGCGTCGATTGGCAGAACTATGACGAGACCGTGCTCTGGAAGAACGTCAACCTCTGCAAGATGACCGCGCTTCGGTTGCGCTACGACCCCGGCACCAAGACCACGTCTTTCACCGCCGAATAGTTGCGACGCTCATGACCGGAGGAGGGGCCGCCAAGACCTTCAGGAAGGCCCTTCCTCGATGCGTTGCGGACGATGGCGAATTCGTCCTTTGCAAGCGCAACCGGCTTTGTTATACGCAGCCGCGCGCGAACGATCGGTTCGCCTTTTCCTCGGTAGCTCAGCGGTAGAGCATCCGACTGTTAATCGGATGGTCGCAGGTTCGAATCCTGCCCGGGGAGCCAAATTCCGCTTATAATTCAATAGTTTGAGATCGCGTCCTGATGTGGCGCGCGATGCCGTTCGAGCAGGCTCTTAACGGTTGCCCACGCAATCTACCGCAGAATCGCGTTCAAGCAGATGTGTACGCCGGCGGCTTCGCCACCGCGCGGACGGCACCAAATCGACTCAATTCAAATCGAGCTTCACCAACGCCGGATCATTACGGAGCTGATTCCCATGCCCGACACCCAGATCGACCGTGTCCAACTGGCTCCCTCGATTCTGCCGGCCGACATTCCCGAGCTCAGCGACGATCAATGCCTCGCCTGCCTCAAGCGTGCGGTCGAGACACCCGATTCGGCGAGGCTGGATGAGGTCGCCGCCCTGATCGGCCGCCTTGCGGTGACGATCGAATAATCCATCCCGCTCCCTGATGCGGCGAGTTGCGGATTCGCTGGCCGGCAAAGGCCAACGGCCATGTTGCGTTTTCGCCGGGCATGTTCCAAAGATGCCGCCAACTCAATCTCAGCGGCATCGTCCGCGTTTCAGGGTCCGCAAATGTCCGGTTTCTCGACCGCGCGCCTCAAAATGGTCGATGGCCAGGTGCGCACCAGTGACGTCACCGATCGCAATGTTCTCGACGCCATGCTCGCGGTTCCGCGCGAGGCCTTCGTGCCCGCGAGCCGACAGGCCCTGGCCTATCTCGACCTCGATCTCGATGTGAGCGAGAGCGGCGCCAAGCGCTTCCTGATCAAACCGCAGCTGACCGGCAAGCTGCTCCAGGCCGCCGAGATCGGCGAGGGCGACAACGTGCTGGTGGTCGGCTGCGCCACGGGCTATCTCGCCGCGCTGGCGGCAAAGCTTGCGCGCCAGGTCACCGCGACGGAGTGCGATTCGGTGCTGGCCGCAAAGGCCAAGGACGCTTGTGCGAGCCTTGGGCTCACCAACGTCACTTGCAAGGCCGCAGCCTGCGCCGAGGGTGATTTGTCTGCCGCTCCCTATGACGTGATCATCCTCAATGGCGCCGCCGAGGTGACGCCGGAGGGGCTGCTCGGGCAGCTCAAAGAGGGCGGGCGTCTGGTCGGGGTGTCTGCCGAATCCAAGCCACCGCGGGCCATGATCGTGACCCATACCCACGGCGAATTCGGCCATCGGGCGCTGTTCGATGCCGCAGCCCCGGTCCTTCCCGGGCTGGAACGGGCCGCCGCCTTCGTCTTCTGACGGCCCGATTGGCGACTTTGGCCTGTTAAAATCCCGTTCTGAATCAGAAGTGTGGCCGGGATGCTGCACGTGAAGAGTTTCCACTGGGAACTACCTTGAGGTAGTTCCGTCGCGCTCGTCCGCGTCCTATGTTGCGGCGGGGCAACGACTCCACTGGTCGACGGTAACCCAGCTCGCGGGCACGAGCCGGGCGTTAGAATGAACGGAATTTCAGGGATGCATGGGGTGAAGCTCTTCACCGGAGCTGCTGTTTCGGTCCTGTTGCTGGCGCTTGCAGGGCCGACGCCTGCCTTGGCGGATACGATCGAGGCGGCGCTGGTGCGCGCCTATCAGAACAATCCGCAGCTCAACGCGCAGCGCGCCCAGGTGCGCTCGACCGACGAGAACGTGCCGCAGGCGCTGTCGGGCTACCGGCCCAAGGTCGGGCTCAGCCTCAGCTCCGGGTCTCAATATCAGGATATCCAACAGCAGCAGAAGGGCACGACGATCCACAGCAACGGCGGTCCGGGTTCACCCGAGCCCCTTCAGCCCAACAGCGCCAGCCTGACCATCAACCAGACGCTCTACAACGGCAATCAGACCGCCAACAGGACGCGCGTGGCGGAGAGCCAGGTCTCGGGATCCCGCGAGGCGTTGCGCGTGCTTGAGCAGACGGTCTTGCTGCAGGCTGCCACGAGCTACATGGACTATTTGCGTGACGCGGCAACGCTCGAAGTTCAGCGCAGTAACGTGCGCGTGCTCGAACAGACGCTCAAGCAAACGCGCGATCGCTTCAATGTCGGCGAAGTCACGCGCACCGACGTGGCGCAATCCGAAGCGCAGCTGGCTGCCGGCAGGACCCAGGCCCTGACCGCCGAATCGAATCTCACGACGACGCGCGCGAACTTCCGCCGGATCATCGGCAACGAGCCGTCGAACCTCGCTCCAGGCTCGCCGGTCGATCGCTTCCTGCCCGGGACGATCGCCTCCGCGGTCAATCTGAGCCTGGTGGAGAACCCCAACGTCACGGCTTCGATGTTCGGCATCGACGTCAACTATCTCCAGGTCAAGATCAACGAGGGCGCACTGCTGCCGACGGTTACGCTCCAGGCCGGCATCACCCAGTCGTACCAGCAGACCCTGACGGTCTTCCGTACGACGACTGCGTCCGCCATCGCGACAGCCTCCGTGCCGATCTATCAGGGCGGTGCGGAATATGCGCTGATCCGTCAATCGAAAGAGAATCTGGCGCAGCAGCGCCTGAATCTCGAAACCACCCGCGATCAGACCCGCGCCAATGTCGTGCAGGCCTGGGGGCAGCTGGAAGCCGGCAAGGCGCAGGTGAAGTCCGCGCAGGCGCAGGTCACGGCCTCCGAAATCGCGCTGAACGGCGTGCGCGAAGAAGCCAAGGCCGGCCAGCGCACCACGCTCGACGTGCTCAATGCGCAGCAGGCGCTGGTGAACGCGCGCGTTGCGCTCGTCACGGCCCAGCATGATCGCGTGGTGGCGTCCTATTCGGTGCTCAACGCCGTTGGCCGTCTCGCACCGACGGTGCTTGGCCTTAACACTACGGTCTACGATCCCAGCGTGCACTACCAGCAGGTCCGCGACAGCTGGGCCGGCGTGCGGATACCTGACGGACGCTAAAGTCCCGTAGTGATCCGGTCGGCCTCGCAAACAGCCGAGGCCGACCAGCGCTTTGCTTGCATTCATCAAAATCCCTGACATAGCCTTGCCTAGAAGATGCGGGTCGATTCGCCCCGCATCCGATGCCGTGTGCGTAAAGCTTGAGTGCCGAGGGCAGGGGCGCACCGCCGCACGTTGAGCCGTGAACTGGGGACAAGTCGGGCCGCCGCGACGAAAATGTCGGGGCGTCCGTTGCGGAACCGGCCAATCCTGTCGTGCTTGGTGTAAAACAACGCATGCGAGGGCGTTGATGATGTGGAGTCGGAGATGACGCAGCCTGCAAAGGTCACAGAACCCTCGATGGAGGAGATTCTGGCCTCGATCCGGCGCATCATTGCCGACGATGAGGCCAAGCCGCCGCCGGCCGAAGCCGCCAAGCCCGCGCCAACGCCCGCCGCGGCTGCGCCAAAACCGCAGGCGATGAACGACATTCCGCCTTCGAAGGTTGCTTCCGCCGCCAAGCCTGCCGCCGAGAAGCCCGCGCCACCGCCGGCAGCAAAGCCCGCTCCGGCGCCGCCGCCACCCGCACCCGCGGCGGATGCATCCAACAACCAGGACGATATCGACGCCCTGCTGGCAGGGCTCGACACAGCCACGTCGGCGCCTGAGGTCCGCGCTCCGGAACCCGAGCCGGAGCCGGAACCCGACGTGCTCGAATTGACCGACGAGATGGCCGTGGACCCGGAGCCGACACCGGCCCCGCCGCCGCCGAGCTTCCGCAAGGTCGAGCCTCGCGACGATCTCGAATTCGCCGAATCGCCGCCGCCGCGCCCCACGCCGCCGCCGTCATACGCGCCTGTCGATTTCGATGCTCCGCCGATGCCGCCGCAACAGCCGATCCTGGCGCAATCGACGGTCTCCGCGGTCGAATCGGCCTTCAACTCCCTGGCCCATACGGTGCTCAGCAGCAACGCGCGGACGCTGGAGGATCTGGTCAAGGAGATGCTGCGCCCGATGCTGAAATCCTGGCTCGACGACAATTTGCCGGGCCTGGTTGAACGCATCGTGAAGGCCGAAATCGAGCGAGTCTCGCGCGGCGGCAGGTAGGGTGGCCGACCGGCCCCGATAAAGCCCTGCTCCTGTGCCATGCTCGGCCTGCCGGTCGGGCCGAAAAGCCCTTTTGCCGCTGAGCTTTCCGTTGACTTGAGCCCCGCGCGCGGCTTTCTACCAGCCCCATGATCGAGAAAAATTACCAGCCCGCCGATATCGAAGCCCGCATGTCCATCGTGTGGGAGGACAGCCTTGCTTTCAAGGCCGGCCGTCCCGACCGCCGCGACGCTGTGCCCTTCACCATCGTGATCCCGCCGCCGAACGTGACGGGCTCGCTGCACATGGGCCACGCCCTCAACAACACGCTCCAGGACATCCTGTGCCGGTTCGAGCGCATGCGCGGCCGCGACGTGCTGTGGCAGCCCGGGACCGACCATGCCGGCATCGCCACCCAGATGGTGGTCGAGCGGCAGCTGATGGAGCGCCAGCAGCCTGGCCGCCGCGAGATGGGCCGCGAGAAGTTTCTGGAGCGGGTCTGGCAGTGGAAAGCCGAGAGCGGCGACACCATCATCAACCAGCTCAAGCGGCTCGGCGCCTCCTGCGACTGGTCGCGCGAACGCTTCACCATGGACGAGGGCCTGTCCAAGGCCGTCATCAAGGTGTTCGTCGAGCTGCACCGCGACGGCCTGATCTACAAGGACAAGCGGCTGGTGAACTGGGACACCAAGCTCTTGACCGCGATCTCCGATCTCGAAGTGCAGCAGACCGAGATGAAGGGGCACCTCTGGTATCTGCGCTATCCGATCGAGGGTCAAACATTCAACCCCGAGGATCCCTCGACCTTTATCGTGGTCGCCACCACGCGCCCCGAGACCATGCTCGGCGATACCGGCGTTGCCGTGCATCCCGAGGACGAGCGCTACCAGAAGCTTGTCGGCAAGAACATCATCCTGCCGCTGGTCGGCCGCAAGGTTAAGATCGTCGCCGACGACTATTCCGACCCGGAAAAGGGCTCGGGCGCGGTCAAGGTGACGCCGGCGCACGACTTCAACGACTTCGAGGTCGGCAATCGCCACGGCCTGCGCCGCATCAGCGTGCTCGACAAGGAAGGTTGCCTCGATCTCATCGACAATGAGGATTATCTGCGGGGCCTGCCGGAAGGCGCTTCGCAATTCGCCGAAGAGTTTCACGGCGTCGACCGCTTCGCCGCGCGCAAGCGCATCGTCGAGCGGCTGGAGTCTTTCGGCTTCGTCGAGCGGATCGAGCCGCACACCAACATGGTGCCGCATGGCGACCGTTCGGGCACGGTGATCGAGCCTTATCTCACCGATCAGTGGTACGTCGACGCCAAGACGCTGGCGAAGCCCGCGATGGCGGCGGTGCGTTCGGGCGAAACGACGTTTGTGCCGAAGAACTGGGAAAAGACCTATTTCGAGTGGATGGAGAACATCCAGCCCTGGTGCATCTCGCGCCAGCTCTGGTGGGGCCATCAAATCCCGGCCTGGTACGGACCTGACGGCAAGGTGTTCGTCGCCGAGACGGAGGAAGAGGCTGTCAGCCACGCGCTCGGCTATTACGTCGAGCAGGAGGTCATCACGGTCGAGCAGGGCCGCGAGATGGCGCTCGACCGCAACAAGCGCGAAGGCTTCATCACGCGCGACGAAGACGTGCTCGACACCTGGTTCTCCTCGGCGCTGTGGCCTTTCTCGACGCTCGGCTGGCCCGAAGATGCGCCGGAGGTGAAGCGCTACTATCCGACCAATGTGCTGGTGACCGGTTTCGACATCATCTTCTTCTGGGTCGCCCGGATGATGATGATGGGCCTGCACTTTATGAAGGAGGTGCCGTTCTCGACGGTCTACATCCACGCCCTCGTCCGCGACGAGAAGGGCGCCAAGATGTCGAAGTCGAAGGGCAACGTCATCGACCCGCTCAACCTGATCGACGAATATGGTGCGGACGCGCTGCGCTTCACGCTGGCAGCGATGGCAGCGCAGGGCCGCGACATCAAGCTCGCCACCAGCCGCGTCGAGGGCTACCGCAATTTCGCGACCAAGCTGTGGAATGCTTGCCGTTTCGCGGAGATGAACCATTGCGCCGTGCCGGATGGGTTCAATCCGGACGGGGCAAATGAGACAATAAATAAGTGGATCGCACATGAAGTGTCGAGTGCCCAACTCGATATAGCGGACGCCATCAAGGCTTATCGCTTCAACGATGCGGCAAACGCCATCTATAGGTTCGTCTGGAACGTTTACTGCGATTGGTACGTGGAGCTCGCAAAACCCGTGCTGCTCGGCGAGGACGGACCGGCTAAGAGCGAAACCCGCGCAATGATCGCCTGGGCGCGGGATCAGATTTTGAAGTTGCTTCACCCATTCATGCCCTTCATCACCGAGGAGCTCTGGGAGGTGACGGCAAAACGCGACAACGTTCTTGCCCTCACTGAGTGGCCCTCTGGACCGGGCGCGTTCAGTCCGCAAGCTGAGAACGAGATCGGATGGGTAATTGAGGTGATCTCTGCTATTCGGTCTGTTCGAGCGGAAATGAGTGTGACAGTTCCAATTCCATTGGTTCTGGCTCGGACATCCGATCAGATATGGGAGAGGGCGCAACGCTGGTCCGAGTTTCTGAAACGGATGGCGCGAGTATCCGACATTACCCGGACGCACGAGTACCCGTCTGGTGCGATACAACTCGTCGTTCGAAATGAGACCATCGGCTTGAACCTGAAGGGGTTGGTCGACGTCGCTGCCGAGCGCGCGCGTCTCGACAAGGAGATCGGCAAGGCCGACGCCGACATCAAGCGCGCCGAGTCCAAGCTGGCCAACGAGAAGTTCGTTGCCAACGCGGCCGAGGAAGTGGTCGAGGAGGAGCGCGAAAAGCGCGAGGCGGCGCTGGCCCGCAGGGCCAAGCTGCTCGAGGCGCTGGAGCGATTGAAGCAGGCCACCTAGGCCTCTTGGGCCTATTTCGGAAACGGCTTGCTGAGGAATTTCGAGCCCCTGACGCCATAGCGCCAGGGCAGCTCGACGGCCTTGGTGATGCCGATCCGGATGCCGGCCACCACCTCCACATCCTCCGTCCGCGCATGCAGCGCGATCGGCGGCCGATCCAGCGGCAGAGTGTTGTGCGCGATGGTGATGCCAAGGGCTTCGGTCAGCTTGCCCGGGCCCGAGCACAGCGCATGCACATCGACCGCGTGGCGTCGGCGGCGCATCGCGGCGAGGCCATGCGTCGGCTCCAGCGCGCGGATCAGCACGGCGGCGGCCGAGCCTTCCTCCTCGCAGACGAAGTTCACGCACCAGTGGATGCCGTAGGAGCGGTAGACATAGGCAAAGCCGGGCGGGCCGAACATGATCTGGTTCCGCGGCGTCGGGCCGTTGTAGGAATGGGCGGCCGGCTCGGTATGATGATAGGCCTCGACCTCGACGATGATGCCGCCGACGCCATCGACCAGCATGGTCGCGCCGATCAAATCGGGCGCGACCTCCCTGACGTCGCGGTTGAAGAAGGCGCGCTTCAGGGCTTTGCCGAGCCGCGGCGTGGAGGCTTTCGAGACTGGAGCCATTCGAGGTGAGAATCGCCTGAGAACAGAGCAGGATAATGCCCATATCTGCCATGTTCCCTGAAGCGGCGCGAGCCGGGTTGCAGCAGGCCAGCAGACCGATTAGGTAGGACCTGAACAGACCGGACAGCCCATGGTCGTTATTGTCGACACTATCTCGAACCCGTTGCGCCCGCGTCACCCGGAAAAGGTGAACCGCCCTGACTCCGCTTCGCCGCCGAAGCCGGACTGGATCCGCGTGCGCGCACCCAACACCCGCGGCTATGCCGAGACCCGCAACATCGTGCGCGCCAACGGCCTGCACACGGTGTGCGAGGAGGCGGGCTGCCCGAATATCGGCGAGTGCTGGGACAAGAAGCACGCGACCTTCATGATCATGGGTGACACCTGCACCCGGGCCTGCGCCTTCTGCAACGTCAAGACCGGCATGCCCAATGCGCTGGATGTGGCCGAGCCTGAGAATGTCGCCGAGGCCGTGGCCAAGCTCGGGCTGGCGCACGTCGTCATCACCTCCGTCGACCGCGACGATCTCGCCGATGGCGGCGCCGAGCACTTTGCCCAGACCATCCGCGCGATCCGGGCCGCGTGCCCCACGACCACGATCGAGATCCTGACGCCGGACTTCCTGCGCAAGGATGGTGCGCTCGAAATCGTCGTTGCTGCGAGGCCCGACGTCTTCAACCACAATCTCGAAACCGTGCCGTCGCGCTATCTCACGGTGCGGCCCGGCGCGCGCTATTTCCACTCGATCCGGCTGCTGCAACGGGTCAAGGAGCTCGACCCCACCATCTTCACCAAGTCCGGCATCATGGTCGGCCTCGGCGAGGAGCGCCACGAGGTGCAGCAGGTGATGGACGATCTGCGCTCGGGCGACGTCGACTTCCTCACCATCGGCCAGTATCTCCAGCCGACCCGCAAGCACCACGCCGTCATGCGTTACGTGCCGCCGGACGAGTTCGCCTCGTATGAAAAGGTCGCTTACACCAAGGGCTTCCTGATGGTGTCGGCGAGCCCGCTCACCCGCTCGTCGCATCATGCCGGCGAAGACTTTGCGAGACTGAAGGCCGCCCGGGCCGCGACTGCCCGCTGAACCACGATGCCAAAATTTTCGAGCAAGCGCCGTGTCCATCACAGCGCACCCAGGATGTTTGATCTGGTCGCCGACGTCGAGCGCTATCCGGAATTCGTGCCGCTGTGCAGCGCGCTGAAGATCCGCCAGCGCATGGCGAAGCCCGACGGCACCGAGGTGCTGGTTGCCGACATGACGGTGTCGTTCAAGCTGGTCAAGGAATCCTTCACCAGCCGCGTGACGCTCGATCGCGCCAATCTGAATATCCTGGTCGAATATCTGCAAGGTCCGTTCAGCAACCTCGAAAACCGCTGGACGTTCGAGTCCAAGGGAGACGACGTCTGCGACGTCGGCTTCTTCCTCGCCTATGAGTTCAAGAGCCGCATGCTGGCGATGCTGATGGGCTCGATGTTCGATGCCGCGTTTGCGCGGTTCTCAATTGCGTTTGAAAAGCGCGCCGATGCGATCTACGGCCGGCCGAAGCTGGCGTCGTCGTAGGGGTCGTTACTCTCGTGTCCCGGACGCGCTGCGTCCGGGGCACGAGCCGTCTTTAATCCACCGCCTTCACCACATCCGGCGGCTGCGAAGCGTAATACGCCGCGGCCGCCTCGATCTCCTGCGGCGTCATTGCGCGCGCGATGTTGCGCATCTGCTGGCTGATATCGTTGCGGCGCTCGCTTGAGGCAAACGCCTGGAGCTGGGCCTTCATGTAGGCCTCGGACTGTCCCTCCAGCCACGGGCTGCCGGTCTTGTTGTCGAGGCTGCCATGGCAGGCGCCGCAGGGCGCGATCCCACGCATCGGCGCGCCGTAGATGACGATGTTGGGCTTTGGCAATTGCGGCGTCGGATGATAGGCCGGCAGCCGCGGCAGATAAGCGTAATAGTTGGAGAGATCCGCGATCTCCTGATCCGTCAGATTGACGGCGAACGGCGACATCACCGCATTGGTGCGCGCGCCGGAGCGGAAATCGTGCAACTCCTTGTAGATCACGGCGGCATATTGCCCGGCGAGGTTCGGTGAGTCCGCGCGGCTGATGCCGGTCGGGCCGTGGCAGATCGCGCAGCGCTGCGCCAGCGTGGCGCCGCGGCCGATCGCCTCCTGGCTCGGACGCGACAGCGTGCGCGAGGTCAGCACGACCTCCGACAGGCGTTTTGCCTGTTCGGGCGCCGTGACGCTTGTCGCGCGTTGCGGCACCCCGGCAGCGCTGCAAATCGCGTCCCAGACGTTGGCGAATTGAACCCAGGGCTGCGCGAAGGGCAGCACGATGAAGCCGGCAATCCCCGTCACGACGAGGATGCCGGCGATGACGCCCACGCCGATCGTGAAATGCCGATTGCTGAACGTGAAGAGGTCGCGCGTGCTCATCACTGCGCTCCCACATAGACGGCCGGCACCGACGTGCCCGCGCCCAGCGCCAGATTCAGGATCGGATAGCCGTAATTGGTGATCGTGAGGACGATCATCAACGCCACCCACAGCGCGTGCGTGTTGAGCGCCACCGGCACGGTCTTCGACTGATGCACGGCGATCGCAAAGCGGTAGGGGCCGGCATCAACCCGAGGTGCACGCATGCCACGGGCCAGGATGACGATGAACATGATGCCCGAGGTCAGCAGGATGAAGCCGCCAATGGCGGAGAAGGTGACCGAGAGCGCCTGCGGCGCGATCGCGGGATCGCCGAAATCGAAATAGGCCATGCGCCGCGGCATGCCCAAAATGCCGACCCAGTGCCACGGGAACGTGGTGACGATCATGCCGATGAACCACAGCCAGAGCTGGGTCCGGATCAGGCGGACATCGATCAGTTCGCGACCGGTCAGGTGCGGCCACAGATCATAAGCAATCGCGAAGTACATGATCACGATGGCGCCACCGAAAATCAGGTGGAAATGGCCGGTGATCCACTGCGTGTTGTGGATCGACGCGTCGAGCTGATAGCTCATGTTGATGAGGCCGCCTGCGCCGCCGAAGCCGAGCATCACGAACGAGAACGCCAGCGCCAGCATCATCGGATTGTCCCAGGGCAGCGCCCTGATCCACCCGAACAGGCCGCGGCCGCCGCGCAGACGCGCCGCGATCTCGACCGAGGCGCAGATCGTGAACACGGTCAGCAGCGTCGGCAGCGCGACCAGCGCCGTGAAGGCCGAATGGATGAACTTGAAGCCGGCGCCGACCTGTGGGTCGGCGAAAGTGTGATGCATGCCGATCGGCATCGCCACCACCAGGAACAGGATGAAGGAGATCCGCGCCATGCTGTCGGAATAGACCAGGCCGCCGATCGCACGCGGCACGATGGTGTAATAGGCGATGTAGGTCGGCATCAGCCAGAAATAGACGATGGCGTGCAGCGTCCAGGAGAAGAACACGCGCGCCAAGCCGGCATCGATGGTGTTCTTCAATCCTGCCGCGACGGGAATGATCTGGAGCAGCAATTCGAGCGCGGCGCCGACCGCGGTCCACGCCCACAGATAAGAGCCCGCGACATTGGCGTACATCGCCAGCGGCACGGGCGCGCCCGGATGGGCCTTTCGCCAGACGCGCAGATTGACCGACATCAGCGCAACCCAGATCCAGGAGCCGACCACGACCAGCACGACGCCGAGATAGTAGAACACGTTGCCGATCAGCGGCGGATAGAACGTGTAGAGCACCGAGGCGCGACCGAGCGCGATCGGGATCACCGCCATGATGCTGCCGATCACGATCAGCCAGAAGCCGGCCCAGGCCCAGCGCACGCCGACGAGGCGCTGCTCCAGCGCGGACTCGCTGATGGCATAGCCAAAGCCCATCGCGACAAGGGTTGGGAAGACGTAACCCATCACCGTGCCGTGCGCGGTCAGCGAGCGGTAATAGAGCTCGGGATTGGACAGCCACGTGCCGATCGGGCTGCGGATGAACATCTGCCAGGCGCCGAGCGTCAGCGCGACGCCGAACACGGCGAAGGCCAGCCAGAAATGGGCGAGGATGAGCTTCCTATTGACCAACACAGCTCAGCCTCCCGCCGCCCTTCGCACGATCAGCGAAGTCGGTCTTGTCGATCACCTTGACCTTGCCCCACATGCCCTCATGCCCGAACGAGCAAAACTCCTGGCAGGGCATCAGATAGTCGCCCGTCTTCGTGAAGCGCATCAGCTGCTCGGAGATGTAGCCCGGCACCAGCATGGTGTTGACGTTGGTGCCCTGGATCAGGATCCCGTGCACCACGTCGGCGCTGGTGGCGCGCAAGGTGATCGGCGTGTCCGCGGGCACCACGATGCAGGCCGGCGTAAAGGAATATTGCTGGCCGATCGCGCGCACGGTGACATTGCCATTGGCCTCCAGCACGCTGCCGAGATTGCTCTCGACGAACTCGCCGGAGAGATGAATCCGCGAGGGATCGGTGGTCTCGACGCGCGGCTGCGGCATGGTCGCGCGATGAATGCCGGCGAACGCCGCCAGCAGCGCCATCCCCACGACAATGATCACGGCAATGGCAGCCCAGCGCCGCTCGACGCGGGCCGCGACCTCGACGCTGCGATGGGCCTCCTCCGAGCTCATTGCAGCGATCCGCGCGGCAGGAAGACGAACAGATAGAACGCGAACCACATCGCGACCACGCAGGCGGTGGCGATGCCGGCGACCACGATCGCGCCTGACGGTCCCTGTGCCACAACCTCCTCGACGGCCTGGTCGGCGGCGGCTGGGCTGGTCGGCGGATCGGAATTGAACATGACGGTTCTCAGTTCAGCGGTGCGGAGCGCAGCTCGTTGGCCTCGCGCGCCGAGACCGGCGTGCCGCGATTGCCCCAGGCGGTGCGGATGTAGGAGACGACGGCGGCGACCTCGTTGTCCGAAAGGAGGCCGGCGAACGGCGGCATGCCGTAGGGCATCGGATTGCCCTTGGTGCCGGGCGGATAGCCGCCATTGAGCACCATGCGGATCGGATTGACCGCCGACTGCATCTCGATCGACTGGTTGTTGGCGAGCGGCGGCCAGTGCGGCGGCTTGCCTTCGCCCTGCGTGCCGTGACAGCTCGCACAGTTCTTGTCGTAGACGGTCTTGCCGAGGCTGATCAACAGGCTGCTCTCGGTGTTAGGCAACGCCGAGCTGGCCGGCGGCGGCGAGGAGGCTTCCGCGATGCCCTTGAGGTACACCGCCATCGCCCTGGTGTCGGCGTCGCTGAGATATTGCAGGCTGTTGTGCACGACCTCGGCCATGGGGCCGTAGACCACGCCGCGCGCGGAGACGCCGGTCTGGAGCAAATCGGAGATGTCCTTGATGCTCCAATCGCCGAGACCGGCCTCGCGGTTTGAGGTGAGCGAGGGCGCGTACCAGTTCTGCATCGGGATCAGACCGCCCTTGAAGGCGTCCGACTGCGAGGTGCCGCCGAGCGCGTTGATCGGCGAATGGCACATGCCGCAATGGCCGAGGCCTTCGACCAGATAGGCGCCGCGATTCCATTCGGCCGATTTGGTCGGATCGGGCTTGAACTCGCCCTCGCTGAAGAACAGCGTGCGCCAGCCGAGGATGAGCTGGCGGTTGTCGTAGGGGAAGCGCAGCTCGTGCGGCTTGTTCTTCTGGTTCACAGGCGCAATCGAGCGCAGATAAGCGAAGATCGCATCGCTGTCGACGCGCGTGACCTTCGTGTAGGACGCAAACGGCATCGCCGGATAGATCAGCCCGCCGTCCGGGAAACGGCCGTTGTGCATGGTCCTGTAGAAATCATCCGCGCTCCACTTGCCGATGCCGGTCTCCGGATCGGGCGTGATGTTGGAGGTGTAGATCGTTCCGAACGGGGTCGGCATTGGGCGCCCGCCGGCAAACAGGCGGCCCTCGGCCGCGGTGTGGCAGGCGGTGCAATCGCCGGCACGGGCGAGATATTCGCCGCGCGCGATGACATCGCTGGTCTTGTCCTGTGCTTGTGCTGCCGTGGTGAGCGCGGCGAGCGCGAGCAGCGTGATTGACAGTCTCGAGCCCATCATGCGCCTCGTCAGTTGGGCTGGCTGCCGCAGCCGAACGGCAGCGCGTAGGTGCCCTTCGGTACGGGGGCCGGATCGGCGGGGGCAGGCCGCGTCGCGAGCCAGGCTGCGACCGCGGTGACGTCGGCCTCGGTCAGATGGCCGGCGACGAGCTGCATGCAGTCGGGCGATTTCGCGGTGCGGGTGCCATAGCGCCAGGCGCCAAGCTGGGCGCTGACATAGGCGGCACGCAGGCCGAGCAAGCCGGGGATGCCAGGCTGCATGCCCGTGAGGCCCGGGCCGTGGCAGCTCACACACGCCGGTATGTTACGACCGGCATCGCCGCTGGTCGCGAGCAGCTCGCCCTGGGCCAGCACGTCCTTGCTCACCTCGCTTGGCGCAGGCTGCGGCAGAGGCGGGTGCTCGCTGGCAAAATACTCCGCCATCGCTTCCAGATAGGGATCGGGCAAAAACTCCAGCAGATAGTTCATCGGCGGATATTTGCGCCGGCCGCTGCGGAAGGCGAGGAGCTGGTTGTAGAGGTAGCCGGCGGGCTTGCCAGCAAGGCGCGGGAAATAGACATCGCTGGTGCCTTCGCCCTTGTTGCCGTGACAGGGCGTGCACGCCTCCACCCGCGCCGCCATCGTATCGGGCGGCTGGTTGGCCATTTGTGCGGCCGCGCCATCAAAGGCGGCCAAGGCAGTCAGCATAGCGGCCAAGGCCGCGGCGCGAGCGAACACTTTCGTCGCCCTCCACAGGGTAGGTCCGGTTGATTCCAGATCACAACGTAGAGCGGCATTATTGCGCCGATATTTTCCTGCGCAAGGCAGGACAGGTGCGATGACGTTTGGTCGCGCCTGCACATTTGCGATCCTGATCGGATTCGACAAGATTTGCGTGCTTTTTGATAAGCAGACATGACGCTGCGGTCTCGCGACGTGTCTCGCCCGAGCCTTGCTTGGTCGTGTCGCCCTCTTTGTCAGAGGGCGCAGGGAAGGCCGGGTGCCGGCTGGCACCCACGGTCCACTGTGCGAAGGTTGCGCTACAAGAGGCTGCACAGCGGCATACAGGTGAAGCCAAACATCCGGCCTTCCCTGCGCAATGGTTTTACGGCTTATGCCGAGCTCTCCCCGGGGAGCGATGCACTATTGCCCCCGTCGCCTTGCAGATGACCGATGCGCGCACCCGGTCGGGCCGCCACATCACTGCAAGACTTGACGCACAGACCCCGGGCGTCAGGACGACACGGTTTTGCCGTACGCCAACCGCACCGGTCGTGTGCGCGCCGCCATCGCTCACGGTTGCCCGCCCTGCGATGCCGTCGCGCCGACGCGGTCGGCGTCCACCACGGCTCACCCCGCGTTCGTGACGATCGCGATACGCCCCTCTGACTGGGGTGAGGTGGCAAACTATCTACTGTAAATCAGAAATTCGGTAAAGTGGAATATTTTGGCCTTGTCGGATTGACCCGTTGTTTGTGTGTTTTGCCCGACAGGCAACGCAAGGGATTGTGGTTGCCAGGGACGCGGCAAACCCCAGCACACGACCGGTCATTAGAACTCCGCAGCCGCCGAGCGACAAGTGCAGTTTGTGCCAAAACACGCAAGACTGACGGAACGCCCCTTGCCGCAGGCGGCACACCTGGAGCGGCTATGTTTCAAACATATTCAACTAGAATACGATTCGGGAGCGGGGGCTTTTGTGGCGGGACCAGGGACATGGCACGCTGGAAGCAATCGTGGAGTGAGGAAGATCTCACCCGGCTCAGGAGACTGGCGGGCACCAAACCGATCACGATGATCGCGAAGGAGCTTGGTCGAACTACGGGAACGGTCCTTGCGAAGGCGATCGAGCAAAAACTCCCCGTCGTTCATCGGATCGAGCGCCCGGCACAATAAACGGGGAGCGAGTCGTCGTGGATTGGCGACTTTTCAGCCCCGCGGCGAGCGCGGCGGCCTGCGCTTCGCCACATGCCGGCGCGGCGAGCGCGTCACGCGAGGGCGCAGGCGGGTTGCGGCGGCGCGATTTGGCTTGGCCGACACTTGCGGGCCGCGGGCGAGATCCATCAGCATGCGCAGCGCCTCGACCACCGAGCGCTGGCGCACGGCGGTGCGGCCGATCGCACCAAAGCGATGCTCGCGGTGAACGATGCGGCCGTCGCGGGCGGCAACGGCAAAATGCACGAGGCCGACCGGCTTGCCCGGCGTGGCGCCACCGGGCCCGGCAATGCCGGTGATGGCGACGGCGAGATCGACACCGGCGCGCTCCAGCGCGCCGACCGCCATTGCGGTTGCGGTTTCCTTGCTGACGGCGCCGAAATTCGTGAGCGTGCTGGCCTCGACGCCCAGCATCGCGCGCTTGGCGTCGTTGGAATAGGTGACGAAGCCGCGGTCGATGACGTCAGAGGAGCCGGGAATGTCGGTCAGCGCGCCGGCGACAAGGCCGCCGGTGCAGGACTCCGCGGTCGCGATCGTCAGCTTGCGCATCCGGCACAGGTCGAGCAGCGAGCGGGAGAGGGCGCGTGCGTCGCTGCCGGCCATGGCCTTATACGTCCCAAGGCAAGCGGATGGTGGCGCTCGCGGTGGCCGCGATGCCTTCCTCGCGGCCGGTGAAGCCGAGCCGCTCGCTGGTGGTCGCCTTCACCGCGACGCGGGAGATGTCGACGCCGGAGATCTCGGCGATGCGTGCGCGCATGGTGTCGCGCAGCGGTCCGATCTTCGGCCGCTCGCAGATCATGGTGACTTCGAGATTGGCCACGCGGCCGCCACGCTGGGTGACGCGCTCGATGGCATATTTCAGGAACTGGTCGGAGGAGGCGCCCTTCCACTTCGCGTCGCTCGGCGGAAAGTGCGAGCCGATGTCGCCGTCGGCGAGCGCACCGAGGATGGCGTCGACCAGTGCATGCAGGCCGACATCGCCGTCGGAATGTGCCAGAAAACCCTTGGTGTGCGGCACGCGGACGCCGCAGATCATGAGATGGTCACCCTCGCCGAAGGCATGCACGTCGTAACCCGTGCCCGTCCTGATGTCGCCGAGCAGGCTGGCCAGGCGCGCTTCCTCGCGCACGAAATCCTCGGGGGTGGTGAGCTTCATATTGGCAACATCGCCTTCAAAGGTTGCAACCGTCAATCCCGCCCATTCGGCAATCGCGGCATCGTCGGTGAAATCGCTGCGCCCGTCCTTTGCCGCGCGACGATGCGCCTCGAGGATGATTTCGAAACGAAAGGATTGCGGCGTCTGCGCAATTCGCAGGCGCGAGCGGTCCGGCGTGTCCTCGACATTGCCGCTCTCGCCGGTGATCTTGATGGTGTCGGTAACAGGCACGGCCGGGATCGCAGCGCCGGTGCGGCTCGCCGCATCGATCGCGCGCGAGATCACGCCTTCCGAGACAAAGGGACGCGCCGCGTCGTGGATCAGGACGATATCAGGCTTGTGTTTTGCGAGCGCTTCGAGACCGGCGAGAACTGATGCCTGTCGCGTCGCGCCGCCGCTGGTCGGCGCCTCATGCTTCAATCCTGCGACCGCTGCCGTGAACATGGCGCTGTCGTCGGGGTTCACCACCGGCTGCACGGCGAACACATCGGCGTGGCGGCTGAAGGCTTCCATGGCGCGATAGATCACGGGCACGCCGCCGATCTCCCGATATTGCTTGGGACCACCGGCGCCCGCGCGCAGGCCGCGTCCGGCCGCGACGAGAACGACTGCGGTGCGCTGTGATTTCGCCATAGGACTCAAATACTCAGTTGGTGATGAAGAGAGTCGGGGAGTGGGGTGATTGCCGCATGCCTCTAGCACGGCAGGCCCGCAAAAAAAGGGGGTTTCCCCGGATTGTGGGTTTCAGCATTTTGCTGCACTGCACTTGAAAGATTTGCAGAACTGGTTAAAGTGTAGGCATGACGCTTGACTGCACAAGAATTGTGCGCAAGATAGGTCATGGCAGTCGCGATGAGGCGCTGCCCATTTGACGAGACCACTGTGACCGGCCCGGCAAGATCAGGCTCCAAGCCCTTGAAAATAGGCGACATTGAGGTCACCATCCCGGTCTTCCTGGCACCGATGTCGGGAGTGACTGACTCGCCCGTCCGGCGGCTGGTCGCCGAGCTCGGCGCGGGTCTGGTCGTGTCCGAGATGACCGCCAGCGATGAACTCGCCAACGGCCGCAAGATGTCCCGGTTGCGCTGCGAAGCGACGGGCGTAGGGCCGCATGTGGTTCAGCTCGCCGGCTGCGAGGCGCACTGGATGGCCGAAGGCGCGCGGATCGCCGAGGCTGATGGCGCCGACATCATCGATATCAACATGGGCTGTCCGGCCCGTCACGTCACTGGCGGCCAGTCCGGCTCCGCCTTGATGCGCGACCTCGACCATGCCGTCAGCCTGATCGATGCGACGATCGCGGCGGTGAAGGTTCCGGTGACGCTGAAGATGCGGCTCGGCTGGGACGACCTCAGCCGCAATGCGCCGGAGCTGGCGCGGCGCGCGGAAGCTGCAGGCATCAAGCTCGTCACCGTTCATGGCCGAACGCGCTGCCAGTTCTACAAGGGCGAAGCCGACTGGGATGCGATCCGCGCCGTGCGCGAGGCGATCTCTATCCCGCTGATCGTCAATGGCGACATCACATCCTATGAGAAAGCCCTTGCCGCGTTAGAGGCCTCCGGCGCCGATGCCGTGATGATCGGCCGCGGTGCGCAGGGCCAGCCCTGGCTGCCCGGCCAGATCGGCCGTCGCCTTATGGGCGGGGCGGCGGAAGCCACCCCATCGCTGGAGACCCAGCTGCATTACGTCCGCACGCTGTATGAGGGCGTCTGCGCACTCTATGGGCTTCGTGTCGGTCTCATTCATGCGCGCAAGCATCTGGGTTGGGCGCTCGACGTCGCCGCCGACGCAAGCCGTGCGCCGGCCGAGAAGCTGAAGGCCTGGCGCCAGACCATTCTGACCTCCGAAGATCCGCGTCTCGTTCACCATTCACTGCAAGATGCCTTCGACGACTTTGCATGGAGCGCTGCTGCATGAGCTCAGCTGCTGAACATCGTCGGCCGATTCCGACCGACAGCGACGCGATCCTGGACGCCTTGCCCAATCCCGTGCTCCTGATCGGGCCGGACGGCAAGATCATCGGCGCCAACATCGCAACTGAAGCCTTCTTCGATATCTCGACGCAGTTCCTGAAGCGGCAGTCGCTGAAGGAGCTGGTGCCGTTCGGCAGCCCCTTGCTGGCGCTGATCGACCAGGTGCGATCGTCGAACTCGCCGGTCAACGAATACAAGGTCGATCTCGGCACGCCGCGGATGGGCGGCGACCGCCAGGTCGATCTGCATGTCGCCCCGCTGACCGAGCGGCCCGGCCATATCGTGGTGATGCTCCAGGAGCGCTCCATCGCCGACAAGATGGACCGCCAGCTTACCCATCGCAGCGCTGCGCGCTCGGTGATTGCGCTAGCAGCCATGCTCGCACACGAGATCAAGAACCCGCTCTCCGGGATTCGCGGCGCAGCGCAGTTGCTGGAGCAGCAGGCCTCGTCCGAGGACCGCATGCTGACGCGGCTGATCTGCGACGAGGCCGACCGCATCGTGACGCTGGTCGACCGCATGGAGGTGTTCGGCGACGAGCGACCCGTGGTGCGCGGCCCCGTCAACATCCATTCGGTGCTCGATCACGTGAAGCGGCTGGCCCAATCCGGCTTTGCCCGCAACATCCGCTTCGTCGAGGACTACGATCCCTCGCTGCCGCCGGTGCTGGCGAACCAGGACCAGCTGATCCAGGTGTTCCTCAATCTCGTGAAGAACGCCGCCGAAGCCCTGATCGACGTCGCCGACGGCGAGATCCAGCTCACCACCGCGTTCCGCCCCGGCGTGCGCCTGTCAGTCCCCGGTCAAAAATCCCGGGTATCCCTGCCGCTCGAATTCTGCGTGAGGGACAACGGACCAGGCGTGCCCGACGATCTTCTGTCCAATCTGTTCGATCCCTTCGTCACCACCAAGCAGACCGGCAGCGGTCTCGGCCTGGCGCTGGTCGCAAAGATCGTTGGCGATCACGGGGGCATCATCGAATGCGAATCTCAGCCGCGCAAGACCACCTTTCGCGTGCTGATGCCGATGTATTCCACATCGGTGAAACATGCCGATCACAGCAGTCGCGACGGCTCTGCCGGGAAGTCGTCGTCTGCATCTCAGGGGGCAAAATGAGGATCAACAATGCCCGCAGGTAGCATTCTTGTTGCTGATGACGACACCGCCATCCGCACGGTTCTCAATCAGGCTCTGTCCCGGGCGGGATACGAAGTCAGGCTCACCGGCAATGCCGCAACGCTGTGGCGCTGGGTCAGCCAAGGGGAGGGCGATCTCGTCATCACCGACGTGGTGATGCCGGACGAAAACGCCTTCGACCTTTTGCCGCGGATCAAGAAGATGCGGCCGAATTTGCCGGTCATCGTCATGAGCGCGCAAAACACCTTCATGACGGCGATCCGCGCCTCCGAGCGCGGGGCTTACGAATATCTGCCAAAGCCCTTCGATCTGAAGGAGCTGATCGCCATCGTCGGCCGCGCGCTCGCCGAGCCGAAGGAGCGGGTCTCGACGCCGGACGACGAATCGGAGCTGGAATCGATCCCGCTGGTCGGCCGCTCGCCGGCGATGCAGGAAATCTACCGCGTGCTGGCGCGTCTGATGCAGACCGATCTCACCGTGATGATCACGGGCGAGTCCGGTACCGGCAAGGAACTGGTGGCGCGCGCGCTGCATGATTACGGCAAGCGTCGCAACGGTCCGTTCGTCGCGGTCAACATGGCAGCGATCCCGCGCGACCTGATTGAATCAGAGTTGTTCGGCCATGAGCGTGGCGCCTTCACCGGTGCCAACACCCGCGCCTCCGGCCGGTTCGAGCAGGCCGAGGGCGGCACGTTGTTCCTCGACGAAATCGGCGACATGCCGATGGAGGCGCAGACACGATTGCTGCGCGTTTTGCAGCAAGGCGAATACACCACCGTCGGCGGCCGCACCCCGATCAAGACCGATGTGCGCATCGTCGCGGCCTCCAACAAGGATCTGCGCGTGCTGATCCAGCAGGGGCTGTTCCGCGAAGATCTGTTCTTCCGCCTCAACGTCGTGCCGCTGCGGCTGCCGCCTTTGCGCGAGCGCATCGAGGATTTGCCGGATCTCATCCGTCACTTCTTCGCGCTGGCCGAGAAGGATGGCCTTCCGCCGAAGAAGCTCGACTCGCTGGCGCTGGAGCGGCTGAAGCAGCACCGCTGGCCCGGCAACGTGCGCGAGTTGGAAAACCTCGCCCGCCGCCTCGCCGCGCTCTATCCGCAGGACGTGATCACGGCCTCCGTCATCGACGGCGAACTGGCACCGCCCTCGGTCAGTCCGGGCGCTGCGGTCCAGCAGGGCGTCGACAATCTCGGTGGCGCGGTCGAGGCCTATCTGTCCTCGCACTTCCAGGGCTTTCCGAACGGCGTGCCGCCGCCCGGTCTCTATCACCGCATCCTCAAGGAGATCGAGGTGCCGCTGCTCACGGCCGCGCTCGCCGCCACCCGCGGCAACCAGATCCGCGCAGCCGATCTGCTCGGCCTCAACCGCAACACACTGCGGAAGAAGATCCGGGATCTCGATATTCAGGTCTATCGGAGCGGGGGTTAGTCCTCCCGACCGGTGGCTCAGCTCCCCCTACCAAAGCGGAGCTGAGCCTGTCCGGATCGCGCTGGCCTTGATGGCTGACGCGGAGAGCAAAAGTCCTGATAGAATCGAAATGTTCCGGCGGAACATTCAAATCGGTCATCGGGCCGCAGGGCGCGGCGTCGCACCTACCTGACCACACGCGCTGATATCGGCAGCATGGCGACATCAGCCGGTGCCTGGATGCCGGGGCCATTGACCAGCAGGTCAGAGGCCACGATCAGCACCAGAACGGCTGAAACCATGATCGCGAGAAAGAACCTGTCCATGCCGGATCAAGCCGGAATGGCCGGATTCCGTTCCCGCTGATCTCGCATGCCCTGTGGATGCGCCCGTCCGCCGCAGCGAGGGCGCCGCGGAATTGTCGCAATTCGGCAACAATGTGGTACGAATACATCAGTATCCGCCCATCGCGGACCCGTTTTCAGCACCCATTGCCGGAATGATCAGCGCAGACACCTCCGCCGCACACTTCGACACGGCCCCAGCAGATGAGCCCCGGCGTTGGTCGGTGCGGCGCTGGCTGGCGCCGTTTGCCGTGGTCCTGGCGCTGGGCTCGGCCTTCCTGACCTTTGTCGTCCTGACCGGCCTCACGACGATCGAGCCGACGCCGGAGATTGTCCGCTCGTTCTACCTGATGAATGCGGCCACGATCCTGCTGCTGGTCGGGATCATCATCCGCGAGCTCTGGCAGATGATCGTTGCGCGGCGGCGGGGCAGGGCGGCGGCGCGCCTCCACGTCCAGATCGTCAGCCTGTTCTCGATCGTGGCCGTGCTGCCGGCGGTGCTGGTCGCCGTCGTCGCCAACGTCACCATCGAGCGCGGCCTCGATCGGCTGTTCTCCGGGCCGACCAAGGAAGTGATCCAGAATTCGCTGACGATCGCGCGCGCCTATATGCAGGATCATGCGCAGCTGATCCGCGGCGACATTTTGGGCATGGCCAATGACATCGCCCATGCCCGCCCGCTCTACGACCAGGATCGCCGCTCATTCCGCGAACTGCTGACCAGTAGCGCCGGCTCGCGCAATCTGCCGGGCGCGATGATCATCGACAAAAACACCAACATCCTGGAATCCGCCGACACCGGCATGCGGCTGGCCTATTCGCCGCCGGCACCGGACTTCCTCAGCAACGTCAACGAATCCGAGCCTGAGATCGCAGTGCTGCCGGATGCGAACTTCGTTGCCGCCGTGATCCGCCTGCGCGCCTTCAACGACACCTTCCTCTATGTCGCACGTCCTCTCGATCCGAATGTCGTCAATCAGCTCAAGCAGACCGAGGTCAGCGTCGCCGAATACGCCCAGATCGAGTCGCGCCGGCTCGGCATCCAGGTCGCCTTCGCGCTGATGTTCGCGGTGATCGCGCTGACCATCCTGATGGCGTCCGTGCTGATTGGACTGAACTTCGCCAACTCGCTGGTGTCGCCGATCCGGCGGCTGATGAACGCGGCGCATACGGTCTCGACCGGCGACCTCAATGTGAAGGTGCCGGTGCATCAGTCGGAGGGCGACCTCGCCCAGCTCGGCGAGACCTTCAACAAGATGACGCAGGAATTGCGCAGCCAGCGCGACGAACTCGTCAATGCCAGCGATCTCATCGACAGCCGCCGCCGCTTCATCGAAGCGGTGCTGTCCTCGGCCAGCGCCGGCATCATCGGGGTCGACACCTCGGGCAGTGTCGGCATCCTCAACCGCTCCGCCGAGAAGCTGATCGGACACTCCGAGGCGGAGACGCTCGGCCATCCGCTCTCCGACGTGCTGCCCGAACTCGATGAGATGATGAAGACGGCGCGGGAAGGGACCCAGCGCCTGGTGCAGGGCCAGATCGCGATCACGCGCGACGGAGACGAGCGCAATCTGTCGGTCCGCGTCAGCGCCGAGAAGAACCAGCCGCACGACAGCTACATCATCACGCTCGACGACATCACCGAGCTGGTGTCGGCGCAGCGCACCTCCGCCTGGGGTGACGTGGCGCGCCGTATCGCCCACGAGATCAAGAACCCGCTGACGCCGATCCAGCTCTCCGCCGAGCGCATCCGCCGCAAATTCGGCAAGGCCATCACCGAGGCCAAGGACAAGCAGATTTTTGAGCAGTGCACCGACACCATCGTGCGCCAGGTCGACGATATCCGCCGGATGGTCGATGAGTTCTCGCGTTTCGCGCGGATGCCCAAGCCGGTGATGGAGGGCGAGGACGTCATTGACGCCGTGCGGCAGGCGGTGTTCCTGATGAAGGTCGCCCATCCCGAGATCGATCTCGAGACGGAGTTCAAGGAAGATCCGCTGCGCGCCCAGTTCGACCGGCGGCTGATCTCGCAGGCGGTGACCAACATCGTCAAGAACGCCACCGAGGCGATCGAGCAGGTCCCGCCTGAGGAGCTCGGTAAAGGCCGGATCGACGTCGTGGTGTCACGCGAGGGCGAGGACGTGCTGATCGACGTCGTCGACAACGGCATCGGCCTGCCCAAGGTCGCGCGCTCGCGACTGCTGGAGCCCTATGTGACCACGCGCGCCAAGGGCACCGGGCTTGGCCTGGCGATCGTCGGCCGCGTGCTGGAAGACCATGGCGGGCGCATCGAGCTGAAGGACGCTTCCGACTTCCGGGAGGGCCAGCGCGGCGCCTGGATGCGGATGCGCTTTGCGGTCACCGGCGCTCCCGCGAAGTCCGAGGGAGCCGAGCCCACACCGGTGATGAAGGAAGCCGCGACCGAGACGGCGAACGAAGCGGCCGCAGCACAGGCCAGCGCCCCGGTCAAGGACGCGGCGCAGGAAACAAAAGAGCTGGCGGCTGAAACCAAAGAGCCGGCTGAAAAGACCAATGATTCAACGAAAATCGAAGCCTCAACAGGCAGCTGACAAGACAGGCGCGACCCATGGCAAGTGAAATTCTGATTGTCGATGATGAGGCCGATATTCGGGATCTCGTCGCGGGCATTCTCGAAGACGAGGGTTTTGTCACGCGGACCGCGCGCGATAGTGACTCCGCGCTGACCGAAATCGCCAACCGCAGGCCGCATCTGGTGTTCCTCGACATCTGGCTGCAGGGCTCCAAGCTCGACGGCTTGCAGCTGCTCGAGCAGGTCAAGAAGGACAATCCCGATCTGCCGGTCGTGATGATCTCCGGCCACGGCAACATCGAGACCGCGGTCGCCGCGATCAAGCGCGGCGCCTATGACTTCATCGAGAAGCCGTTCAAGGCCGACCGGCTGATCCTGGTCGCGACCAGGGCGCTGGAAAACTCGCGGCTCAAGCGCGAGGTCAAGGAGCTGAAGCAGCTCGCGCCGGGCGCAAGCTCGCTCGTCGGCCGTTCGCCCAGCATGAACCAGCTGCGCCAGACCATCGACCGGGCGGCGAAAGCCAACAGCCGCATCCTGATCGTCGGCCCCGCCGGCGCCGGCAAGGAGCTGACCGCGCGCACGCTGCACACGGCCTCGGGCCGCTCCGACGGTCCCTTCGTCGTCATCAACGCTGCCGCCATCACGCCCGAGCGCATGGAACACGAGATGTTCGGCATCGAGCAATCCAACGGCGAGCACGCGCGCAAGCCTGGCGCACTGGAAGAGGCCCATGGCGGCACGCTGTTCATCGACGAGATCGCGGACATGCCGCGCGAGACCCAGAACAAGATCTTGCGCGTGCTGGTCGAGCAGTCGTTCCAGCGCGTCGGCGGCACCTCGAAGGTGCAGGTTGACGTCCGCATCATCTCCTCGACCGCGCGCAATCTCGAAGAGGAGATCGCGGCCGGCCATTTCCGCGAGGACCTCTATCATCGGCTCTCGGTGGTGCCGATCCGCGTGCCCGCGCTCTCGGAACGGCGCGAGGACATCCCGGAATTGATCGACTATTTCATGGAGCAGATCTCGGCCGGCAGCGGCCTGCCCAAGCGGCAGATCGGGCAGGACGCGATGGCCGTGCTGCAATCGCATGTCTGGCCGGGCAATGTGCGCCAGCTCCGCAACAACGTTGAGAGAGTCATGATTCTGGCCGCGGGTGGACCGGAGGTGATCATCACCGCCGACATGCTGCCGCAGGATGTCGGCTCGATGGTGCCGGCGATGCCCACCAGCAACAATGGCGAGCACATCATGGGCCTGCCGTTGCGTGAGGCGCGCGAAGTGTTCGAGCGCGACTATTTGATTGCACAGATCAGCCGTTTTTCAGGAAATATTTCTCGTACGGCCGAGTTTGTTGGCATGGAACGCTCGGCGCTGCACCGGAAGTTGAAGGCGCTCGGCGTCGGCTAACCCGCGACGCTGCAGCCGCCCATGGCGGATAAGCCAGGAAATTCATCGATTTCCGTAGTTTTTCGGGGGCAATTGGGCTCGGCCTGCCGCGTGAAGCGGCTTGCCTAATAAGCCGTCCTGCCCTCTAATCGAACCGCTGTTCCTTCGAGGGGGATCTCATGAGGAACGGCAACCGGAAGAGACCCCGCATTTTCAAAAGCGGGGCGCGACCGGCGCAATAAAAAGAAACTCAAAGCGAGAAAAAAACAATGGCGGCAGACCGCGCACAAAACCTACAGGACACCTTCCTCAACCACGTTCGCAAAACCAAAACGCCACTGACGATCTTTCTGGTCAACGGAGTGAAGCTCCAGGGCATCGTGACCTGGTTCGACAATTTCTGTTTGCTGCTTCGGCGCGACGGTCACTCGCAGCTCGTCTACAAGCACGCGATCTCGACCATCATGCCGGGCGCTCCGATCCAGTTGTTCGAAGGTGGCGAGGATCAGCCGGCTTGAGAGTGATCTGATTGGAACCCCGGAATTTCGACGGGGAGGCCGACCGTCCGCGATCGGCAGGGGCTAAGCAGACGGGGCGGGTGCTTGTCATCGGCCCCTACTTGCGTGTGCGCGCAGGCGGTGCCGACGCGCAATCGGAAAACCACGTCCAGCGCGATGCCGAGGCCCGGCTCGACGAAGCCGCCGGCCTCGCGCGCGCGATCGATCTCGTCGTTGCCGATGCCATCATCACGCCGATCAGCCAGATCAGGCCGGCAACTTATATCGGCAAGGGCAAGGTCGAGGAGATCGCCGCGCTGGCCAAGAGCCTCGACGTCGAGCTCGTCGTGATGGATTGCGCGCTGGCGCCGATCCAGCAGCGCAATCTCGAGAAGGAATTGCAAGCCAAGGTACTCGACCGCACCGGCTTGATTCTCGAAATCTTCGGCCGCCGCGCCAACACCAAGGAAGGCTCGCTCCAGGTCGAGCTCGCCCATCTCAATTATCAGCGCTCACGCCTGGTGCGCTCATGGACCCATCTGGAGCGCCAGCGCGGCGGCTTCGGATTCATGGGCGGTCCCGGCGAGACCCAGATCGAAGCCGACCGCCGCCTGATCCAGGAACGCATCTCCAAGCTCGAGGGCGAGATCAAGAAGGTGCAGGCGACGCGCCGACTGCATCGCGCCGGTCGCCAGCGCGTGCCGTATCGCGTCGTCGCGCTGGTCGGCTACACCAATGCCGGCAAGTCGACGCTGTTCAACCGCCTGACCCGCGCCGACGTGCAAGCCGCCGACATGCTGTTCGCCACGCTCGATCCGACACTGCGCGCGCTCACTTTGCCGCACGGCGGCAAGGCGATGCTGTCGGACACCGTCGGCTTCATCTCGAATTTGCCGACGCAACTCGTCGCCGCCTTCCGCGCCACGCTGGAGGAGGTGCTGGAAGCCGACGTCATCCTGCATGTGCGCGACATCTCGCATGAGGACGCCGAAGCACAGCAAGGCGACGTCGACGCCGTGCTGCGCCAGCTCGGCATCAACCCTGATGACTCCGGCCGCATCATCGAGGTCTGGAACAAGATCGACCGTTACGATGCCGAGCAGCGCGAAGAGCTTTTGAACATTGCTGCGCGCAGGCCCGAAGATCATCCGGCGATGCTGGTCTCGGCCGTGTCGGGCGAGGGGATCGACGCACTGCTCGCCGCAATCGAGGAGCGCCTCGCCGCCAAACGCACCACGCTCGATCTCTCGATCGACGCCGCCGATGGCGCCGGCATCAGCTGGCTGCACCGCAATGCCGAGGTGCTGGCCAAGGAGCTGCATGACGGCCGCTTCGACATGACCGTGCGCGTGGACGAGACCAAGCGGGACATCGTTGTGAACCGGTTCGACGCGGTACCGCGCGTGGCTTGATCTCCATCCGTCAGTTGCGAGAGTTCAATTGGACAGATCGAGGCTCATGAACTGGTTGTGCGGGCTCGCTCGATAGTCGGCGAACGGCTCACAGGGTACGAAGCCGGCGCTGTGGTAGAGCGAGACGGCGGGTGCGTGCAGCGGCGCGGTACCCGTCTCCAGGCTAAGTCGCACATACCCTCGCTTGCGCGCTTCGGCGATGATGTGGTGCAGGATAGCGCGGCCAGCTCCGGTCCCGCGCGCGGCAGGCGCGGCGCGCATCGACTTCACCTCCCCATGCGTGTCGTCGAGTTGCTTGAGAGCACCGAATCCAACCAGCGCATCGCTCTTCCAGACGGTCCAGAAAGTCACGGCCGCAGCCGAAAGACCGCTCGCATCCAGCGCCTGCGCGTGCTCGCCCATCACGCTGGCTAGCTCTGCCAGGTGATGTGCCAACAGGTCGGCGACATATGGCGCCGTCGGATCGTCTTGCCTGATGTCCACGTTATGCCCTCATCATCAGGAAGCCGTCTTGGCCGCGTTCCACAGCGCATCCATCTCCGCAAGCGAAGCCTGCTCGAGCGTGCGGCCCTGCGCCTCCAAGGAGCGCTCGATATAGGCAAAACGCCGCTCGAACTTCGCGTTGGTCGCGCGCAGCGCGGCTTCTGGATCGGCGTCGACATGGCGGGCGAGGTTGACGAGCGCGAACATCAGGTCGCCGGTCTCCTCCGCAATCTCCTGCTTGTCGTTGCGATCGAGCGCCGCCTCGATCTCGTCGGCTTCCTCGCGGATTTTTGCCAGCACTGCGCGCGGGTCGTTCCAGTCGAAGCCGACGGTGGAGGCCTTGCGCTGCAGCTCCATCGCGCGCGTCAGTGCCGGCTGGCCCGCCTTCACGCCCGCGAGCAATGATTTGTGCGACGGCGTTTCCTCTGGCGGCCGGCGCGCGGCGCGCTCGGCCTTCTCTTCGGCCTTGATGCGGTCCCAGACTTCCTTGACGTGGTGCGAGGCGAGATTGCCGTTCTTGTCGGCGAAGACGTGGGGATGCCTGCGGATCATCTTGCGGGTGATGGCCTCGACCACGTCGCCGAAGGCGAACGCGTTCTGCTCTGACGCCATCTGGGCGTGGAACACGACCTGGAGCAAGAGATCGCCGAGCTCCTCGCGGAGATCATCGAGATCGCCGCGGTCGATGGCGTCGACCACCTCATGGGCTTCCTCGATCGTGTAGGGCGCGATCGTCGCAAAATTCTGCTCGAGGTCCCAGGGGCAGCCGGTCACCGGCGTGCGCAGCGCCGCCATGATCTCGATCAGGCGGGAAATGTCGCGGGAAGGGGTCATTGCGGGGCAGTCTCCTGGGTCCAAAACCTTATGCCAAAAGCGGGCCGCCGTTCCCAGCGGGGCGCGGCGGAACAGGCCGATTTCCACCGATTGGCTGATACGTTCCACAGTGCTAAAGCGCGGCCCATGAGCGACGCATTTTCATCACAAACCGCGCTGGTGCTGTTTTCCGGCGGCCAGGATTCCACCACCTGCCTTGCCTGGGCGCTGAGCCGCTTTGCGCGCGTGGAGACGCTGGGGTTCGATTACGGCCAGCGCCATGCGATCGAGCTTACCTGCCGCGATCGGCTGGTCGACGGCATCAAGGGCCTGCGTGAGGACTGGGCTGCAAGGCTCGGCGAGAACCATACGCTGTCGATCCCGACGCTTGCCGCCGTATCCGAGACGGCGCTGACGCGCGATGTCGCGATCGCGATGGGTGCCGACGGCCTGCCGAACACGTTCGTGCCCGGCCGCAACCTGGTGTTTTTGACCTTTGCCGCCGCGCTGGCCTACCGGCGCGGCATCACCCACATCGTCGGCGGCATGTGCGAGACCGATTATTCCGGCTATCCCGACTGCCGCGACGACACCATCCGCGCCATGCAGGCCGCGCTCTCGCTCGGCATGGCGAGACAATTCGAGCTGCACACGCCGCTGATGTGGATCGACAAGGCGGCGACGTGGCAGCTCGCGCACGATCTCGGCGGCGAGGGACTGGTCGACCTCATCCGCGAGCACTCCCACACTTGCTATCTCGGCGACCGCGGCGCGCAGCACGATTGGGGCTATGGCTGCGGCGAGTGCCCGGCGTGCAGCCTGCGCGCGAAGGGGTGGCGGGAGTATGTAGCGGGGAGGTAGCGCGTCGCACCCCTCTCGTGCCCCGGACGCAGCGCAGCGCTGCTTCAGCGGTGCGCTGCAGAGCCGGGGCCCATGCCGAACAGCAGTTCGTGGCCTCTGGGTCCCGGCTCTGCGCCGCAACGCTGACGCGTTGCAGCTTGTCCGGGACACGGAAGCGATCCGCAGGAACTCCATCACTTCGCAATGACGAGCTTGCGGCAAGACCTACCGAAAATCATCCGGCATCAGCTCGATCGGCTTGCCGTGCGGCGTGCGGTCCGCTGCGTGGTCCCAGGCGTCGCGGTAGCGGTGCAGCGTCTCCATTGACGCGACGCCCTTGCGCGCGACGAGGCCTTCCAGAGTGGCGAGCCAGTGCAAATAGTAGGTCTCGCCGGTGTCAGGATCGCCTGCGGCCTGCGCGCGCTTGATCTCGGAGGCCAGGGCTGCGGCCCATTCGGGCCAGGTGAACACGCCGCGGTCGTGCAGCGTCAGCGCCATGGCGAAGGCGTGCGCCTCCCAGGGTGCGCGGAACACCGGGCCTTCGTCATCGCGCGGAATGCTCGGGATGGCGGCCGTCGCGGCGGCAGCAGCATTGCTGCTCATCACGCCGGGTCCAGATAGGGCTCGAAGGCGTCGATCGACACCTTCGAGGTCGGATCGCCATCCGCGCCCCAGAGATCGCTACCTTCGAACACGACTGTGTAGAGCCATTGCGGATTCTCGCCGAGCTCCATCGCCGCCGAGTCCGGAAACACGTGGCAGCCATGGTTCAGCTCGATCACGCCGACATGGCCGCGCACATAGCGCGGCAGGCGGGTGTGCGTCGCCGGATGAATGTTTTTCGCGCGTACGCGGTCGCCGATGTTGAACTTGGCCAGCGCGGGAGCAGGGCGGGCGAACTTGCCGCGCACCATGGTGCGCTCGACATCCGCGAGCGCCAGCTTGCCGTGCTTGAGCGCCTTGGCCGGCTGCATCGCGTGACCGGCGGCGACCTCATCTCTCGTGAGGTATCCCTTCTCGATCAGCATCTCCTCGAGCCCGAGAAACCATTTCTTGTAGTAGGAGCTCGAGAGATAAACGTGCGGTGGGATCGTTTCGCGATAAAAGCGCGAGGTGTCGATGTTGAAGGCGCCGGCCGCACCCATCGCGCGCACCATCGCCAGCACGCGGGATTCCCATTCCGCATGGAACACCGGCTCGTTGGGCTCGGCCTCGACCTTGCCGAACCCGTCCATGCCGCCCATGTCGTGCACGCCGTTCACGACGGCGCTCCCGGCGTCTTGGCAAAGCCGGTCCCGATCATGGAATCGCGCGTGACGAGTTCGGCAAGCTGCTCCTCACTCCAGCCTTCCGTGCCCTCAGGCCGCATCGGCAGCACCAGGAAGCGTGTCTCGGCAGTGGAATCCCAGACCCGGATTTCCATGTCCTTGGGCAGCGTGACGTCGAAATCGGCGAGCACGCCGCGCGGATCCTTCACCGCGCGCGAGCGATAGGGCGCGGCCTTGTACCAGACCGGCGGCAGCCCCAGCATCTCCCAAGGGTAGCAGGAGCACAGCGTGCACACGACCATGTTGTGGCGCACAGGCGTGTTCTCGAGCACGACGAGATGGTCGCCGACACGGCTGACATGGCCGAGCGTGCCGATCGCCTTGGAGCCATCCTCCAGCAGCGCCTGCTTGAACGCCGGATCGGTCCAGGCCTTGGCGACGACGCGGGCGCCATTGTGCGGGCCGATCCTGGTCTCATAGGCCTGGATGATGGCATCGAGCGCGGCCGGCTCGACATAGCCTTTTTCTGTCAAAATCGTCTCGAGCGCGCGCACGCGCAGCTCAGTCTCGGACAGCTCGGAATGGTCGTGATCGTGGTCGTGATGATGTTCACTCATGCCTCGAAGATAGTCCCAGAATCCGGGCCTTGTCGAGGCGAAGACTCTGCTAACGTCGCGCCATGGGCTGGGCCAAACAAACCGGAATAACCGCCGCATTCGCGGCACTTGTCGTACTCGCAGCGCAGGATGCGCACGCCGCGAATGGCGCCTATGCGGTGGATTCCGCCGATATCTCCGAGGTCGGCTCCTGCAAGGTGGAAAGCTGGATGTCGGCGGCAACCAACACCGATTTCTCCGCGGTCGCCAATCCCTCCTGCGTGGTCGATCCCTTCAAGCCGATCGAGCTGAGCTTGCAGACCATCCGCTCTCGCAGCGATGGTGACTGGAGCACGACGATTGCTCCGAAAGCCAAGACGAATTTCATCCCGACCGGGATCGGCCGGTGGGGATTGGCGGCCTATGGCGGTGGCTCATTCGATGCGGCCACCGGGGAGGCGCTGTCCGCCTTTGCCGTGATCCCCGTGACCTTCCGCCTGTCCGAGACCATGCGCATCAACGTCAACGGCGGCTGGCTCTGGGATCGCGCGGTCGACCGTCACTATTTGACCTACGGCCTCGGCTTCGACTGGAAGTTCACCGACACCTTGCAATGGACGATCGAGGCCTACGGGCAGGCCGGCGCCTCCGAGATCGCCAGCGTTTTGCAGCCGCGTTTCCAGACCGGCGTCCGCTACCGGCCGAACGAGATCTTCTCCGTCGACGTGATCTACGGCCGCAACATCACCGGCGAGAACGCCAACTGGATCACTATCGGTACCACGTACCGATTTCCCGTCCCCGAGGCGCAGCCCGAACATCACCGCACCGGTCATCTCTAGCGGCAAGACCAACAAGAACTGGGAGATTGCGTTGACCGACTATGTCAAGATCGAGAAGGGCCTCGGGCCGGAGGGACGGATCGCGGTGGTGCGGTTCGACCGCGGCGACGGCATTAACGCGCTGTCGCCGGAGGCGCTCCGCCAGCTGACCGCCGTGGCGCGCAGCTTCGAGGATGATTCCGCGACCTCCGTCGTGGTGCTGACCGGCAGTGCCGCCGCATTCAGCGCCGGCTTCGACCTGAAGGACCCCGAGGGCCGCGCGCGCAAGGACATGGACCTCGGCACGCTGCGGCGGCATCTCAAGCTCGGGCCGCGCCTGACTCACGCCTGGCAGGAGATGGAGCAGATCACGATCGCCGCCATCGAGGGCTTTTGCGTCGGCGGCGGCGTGGCGCTGGCCGTCGCGCTCGACTTCCGGGTGATGGGCCGCGATGCGCATCTGCGTGTGCCCGAGATCGGGCTCGGCATGAACATGAGCTGGCAGAGCATCCCGCGCATGCTGCATCTGATGGGGCCGGCCCGCACCAAGCAGGCGGTGATTTTGGCTGATGAGCGCATCAGCGCGGATGAGGCCTATGAATGGGGCCTGGTGGAGCAGGTGGTCGATCCCGGCCATGCGTTCGATGCCGCGATGGAGCTCGCGCGCAAGGTGGCAGCGCAGCCGCCGCTGTCCGTCGCCATGACGAAACTCACCGTCAACCGGCTGGCGCATGCGCTGGACGATCTCGCCAGCCACATGGACGTCGACCAGTTCGCGCTGGCAAGCCTCAGCGAGGACCACAAGGAGGGCGTCGAGGCGTTCCTGGGCCGCCGCAAACCTCGCTTCAAAGGTCGGTAGATCTCGACGTCGGGCCATTGATCAGGCCGCGGACAGTCCGTATACGCCGCGCAGGGACAAAAGCGGCCCGGCCAACGGGCGGTACGATGTGACGACAATCGAGGGGGAGGGCCCATGGCCGCTGGTTCGCAGGCGCCTGAGGGACAAGGGTTTCGCTGGAAGCTGATCGCGCCGCTCGTGGTGTGGCTGGCGATCTATCTGTGGCCGGTGCCCACAGGTCTCAACGTCAATCAGTGGCACTATTTTGCCGTATTCGCGGCCGTCATCACCGGGCTCATCCTGGAATCGATGCCGGTCGGCGCGGTCGGCCTGATCGGCCTGACGGTCGCCGGCGTCGGCGGCTATATCGACCCGGATCCCAGCAAATCGCTGCGCTGGATGTTGGCGGGCTTTGCCGAGAGTACGGTGTGGCTGATCGTCGGCGCCTTCGTGTTCTCGATCGGCTATCGCAAGAGCCAGCTCGGCCGGCGCATCGCGCTGGTGCTGGTGCGGCGCTTGGGCGGCAACACGCTCGGCCTCGGTTATGCGGTCGCGATGTCGGACTTCCTGCTCGCGCCGGCAACGCCCTCCAATACCGCGCGCAGCGGCGGCATCGTCTATCCCATCATCTCCAACATTCCGCGCATCTACGGCTCCGAGCCGGGACCGACCGCAGGCAAGATCGGCACCTATGTGATGTGGACCGCGTTCGCCGCGACCGCCATCACCAGCTCGCTGTTCTTCACCGCGCTCGCGCCCAATGCGGCGGCGCTGGCGATCGCCAAGAAAACCGTCGGCGTCGATGTGAGCTGGGGTCAGTGGTTCGTCGGCTTCGCGCCGCTCGGCCTGCTGCTGATGATCCTCGTTCCGTTGCTCAGCTACGCGATCTGCCGACCCGAAGTGAAGCGCAGCCCCGAGATCTCCGAATGGGCGGCAAGAGAGCTCGCGGAGATGGGCCCGATGTCACGCAACGAGTGGATCATGCTGGCCCTGATCATCCTCGCGATGTTCCTGTGGATCGCGGGCTCGAGCCCGGACATCCACGTGCCCGTGCTCGGCTCCAATTTCGTCAATGCCACCACCGTCGTCTTCATCGTGATCTCCTTGATGCTGGTGACCGGCGTGATCGAGTTCGCCGACATCGTCAGCGAGAAGAGCGCCTGGGAGGTGTTCTTCTACTTCACCTCGCTGCTGACGCTGGCCTCGGGACTGAACGAGATCGGCTTCATCAAATGGTTCGCAAACGAATTCGCAAAGCCGCTCGCGGGGCTGTCGCCGTCGACCGCGATGATCCTGCTGGTCGCGCTGTTCTTCTGGATCCACTATTTCTTCTCGAGCATCACCTCGCATGCGGCGGCCGTGCTGCCGGTGGTGCTCGCGGTCGGCTCGGGCATTCCCGATCTGCCGGTCACGACGCTCGCCATGCTCTGCATGTATTCGCTCGGCCTGATGGGCGTGATCTCGCCTTACGCAACGGGACCCGCGCCGATGTATTTCGGCAGCGGCTATATCGGGAAGGGCCAGTTCTGGGGCTTTGGGCTGCTGTTCGGGCTGGTCTATTTCGCGGGCCTTCTGCTGATCGTGCTGCCCTGGTTGCAGATGGCCCGGTGAGCCTCGCCGGAGGCGGATACCCCCCGGCGAAGGAATATTCTTCTCTCGCGAGGGATTGGGAAAACTTCGTCTAACCCCTGCCAAATATCTGAAATTGCAACAAAGACCTGGAAAGGCGATGGTATGTGCTGCGGTGCAGCGCATTCTCCCCAGAGGCGATTTGTTGCTGCTTCGCCTCCAACCGCTGATGCGACCCGGCTCTCGTTTGCCTTTTGGGGCGGCCGAGAGAACTATTGTGCATGAAGGCCATCTCAATGAACGCCCACCAATCGCTTGCCATCGGACAGCCGATCGCGCCGCCCGAAGCGATTTCACCTGCCGCTGGTGAACCGGACGCCATGGTCCGCTTCGAAGCCATTTCGAAGACCTATCCGGCCTATCGGGGCAAGCCCGGTGTCAACGCGCTCGAGAACATCGACTTCGCCATTCCGCGCGGCTCCATCACCGGCGTGATCGGCCGCTCCGGCGCCGGCAAGTCGAGCCTGGTTCGCTTGATCAACGGGCTGGAGAAGCCGACCACGGGCCGTGTGATTGTCGACGGCCGCGACATCTCCGCGCTCGCAGGCCGCGAGTTGCGGCTGGCGCAGCGCTCGATCGGCATGATCTTCCAGCACTTCAACCTGCTGTCGTCGCGCACCGCCGCCGACAACATCGCGCTGCCGCTCGAGATCGCCGGCTGGGCCAGGGCTGACATTCGCGTGCGTGTGACCGAACTGCTCGCGCTGGTCGGCATCGCCGACAAGCACGACCGCTATCCGTCGGAACTCTCCGGCGGCCAGAAGCAGCGCGTCGGCATCGCCCGCGCGCTAACGACGCGGCCGAGCGTGCTGTTGTCGGACGAGGCGACCTCCGCGCTCGATCCGCAGACCACGCGTGCGATCCTCGATCTGCTCGCGAACATCAACCGCGAGCTGGGCGTGACCATCGTGCTGATCACCCACGAAATGTCCGTGGTGCGTCAGCTCGCCAGGGAAGTTGTCGTGCTCGACGCCGGCCATGTCGTCGAGAGCGGCCATGTCGCCGACATCTTCACCCATCCCAAACATCCGATCACGCAGTCCTTCCTGGCCGAAGCGACCGGCGACAGCCTGCCGGTCTCGCTGGCGAGCCGGATCGTGGCGGAGCCTTCTGCCGGTGGACAGGCCGTGATCCGCGTTCAGGTGCGCGGGGCAGGGGCCGGCGACACGCTGGTGGCGCGGCTCGCGCGCGAGCTCGGCCTCGACGTATCGCTGCTGTCGGCTCGCATCGACGAGATCGGCGGCCAGCATGTGGGCTCGCTGACGCTCGGTATTCCTCTCGGCATTTCTGGCGGCGAAGACGCGGTGACGCGGACGCTCGCCTGGCTCTCTCAATATCAATTCCCGGCGGAGCGTCTCGGCTATGTCGCCTGAACTCATCAACCTCATCGTCCAGGCGACCTTCGAGACCCTGTATATGGTCGGCATAGCCGCGCTGCTGGGCACCGTCTTCGGCCTGCCGCTCGGCGTCTTTCTCGCGACCAGCCGGAAGGGCGAGCTGTTCGCGGCTCCCGCCATCAATCGCGTGCTCGGCATGGTCGTCAATGCGACCCGCTCGACGCCCTTCATCATCCTGGTCGTCGCCATCATCCCGTTCACCCGGCTCGTCGCCGGCACCTCGATCGGCTCGACGGCGGCGATCGTGCCGCTGACGATCGCATCGGCACCGTTCATCGCGCGCCTGGTCGAAGCTGCGATCCGCGAGGTCGATGGCGGCCTGATCGAGACCGCGTCCTCGTTCGGAGCCTCCCCGATCCAGATCGTGCTCAAGGTGCTGATCCCCGAGGCGCTGCCGGGCCTGCTGCTGGCGCTCACGCTCGCGGTGGTCAGCCTGCTCGGCTACTCCGCCATGGTCGGCGCCGTCGGCGGCGGCGGTCTCGGCGACCTCGGCATCCGCTACGGCTACCAGCGCTTCATGCCGGAGATGATGCTCGCCGTCGTGGTCGTGCTGATCGCGCTGGTCCAGCTGGTGCAGAGCGCCGGCGATTATCTGGCACGCCGGGTCAACCGCCGGCTGCGGCATCGCTGACAGGCGTCAGGCCGCAAGCCTGGCGCGCCGCAGTGTGTCCGAGGGCTTTTCGGAGAAGTGGCGCTTGTAGTCGAGCGAGAACTGGCTGAAGTGCCAGAAGCCGTGCTGCACGGCGACGTCGTAGATTGACGTCTGCGCATCGGTTGCGCGCTTCAACTCGCGCCGCACCCGGTTCAGGCGCATCGCGCGCCAATAGTGCATCGGGCTCGTGCCCAAGACCTCCTGGAAGCAATAGCCGAGCTTGCGCGGGCTGGCGCCGACGGCCTTGCAGACCTCCAGCAACGACAGCGCGCGCTCGTCGCTGCCGTGCATCAACTCGCGGGCACGATCGACGGTGCGCTTGCGCGCCGTTGCGCTGCGGCCGGGATGGCTGGGACGCGCAGTCGGCAGCATGTCCATGATCTCGATGAGCAGGGCATCTTCCAGCGCCTGCCGTGAGGTCGGATCGTCGAACTGGTCAGGAGCATCCGCGATCGTTTCCTGGATCGCGGCAAGATGCGCGCGCAGCCGCGCGACCGGCGCCTCCGCCATCTCCATCACGCGCAACTGGTGCCAGACGGCGCGCGGCAGCGCGATGTCGAGGCGGGCGGCGAGCTCCTCGATCAGCGCCGCGCTGGCAACGACACCACGCAGTTCGAATGCCTTCGGCGTGCACATGTCGACCTCGGCATCGATGCAGGCGATCACCTGGGTGCCAGCGATGCTGGCGCCATTGCAACTGACCTCGCCGTCGCCGTGCCAGGGCAGGCCAATGGCAAAGCTGTCAGAGCCGAGCTGACCGTATTGGCGCACCTGCTGGCTGGTGATCTCACGGAACACTTCGAGCCGGGGCAAAGAGAGCTGGGTGAAACTACCGCTGAACGCGCCGGCGCTGATCTGGTCGTAGCTCAGCCGCCAGCGGCCGAGCGCGGCGCAGTGCTCATCAACATCGGTACTGCTCGCCTGAAGCAGGGCGGCGGCCGAGTCTCGAATCGGAAGAGTTGCGCTTAAGGCCATGACTAGACGTCTGAATCTGTAAGCCGGACAGGGAGCAAGAACCACGCCAGACTGGCACGGCCGTGGCCTCTGTCCAGCAAAATATTGCCGGATCTCGATAACGCCTGACGCGGCCTTCCGTGCAGTCTTCCTCCCCAGCGGCTCCCGACACCGGGATCGGGATGGCGCTTCGCGGAGGGATCGAGATGCGAACGAGCGATATCATGCGTGGCAGCCCGCCCGCGCCCGAGGCTCAGGTAACGCGCGCCAACTGGCGCAGCTTTCCCGCGATCCGCTGGGGCTTTACCCACACCCGCGAGGTGATGCCGACCGCCGAGGTTCGCCGCTCGGCGCATCCGACGCCGATACTCAGCGCACCGCGTGAGCTGGCAAAGCTCGGCTTCACCGCGCCAGACGGCAAGCCGACCACGATCGACGCCGCGCTGCGCGAGACCTTTGCCGATACGCTCCTCGTGATGCACAGGGGCACGCTGGTCCACGAATGGTACGGCGACGGCATGAGCGTAACCACGCCGCATCTGATCTGCTCGATCAGCAAAGCTGTCGCCGGTACGCTGGGCGGCATCTTGGCCGCGCGCGGGCTGCTCGACCCGGAGGCGAGGGTGGTGCGCTACGTGCCGGAGCTGGAGACGTCCGTCTACGGCACTTGCGCCGTCCGCAACCTGCTCGACATGGCGGTCGCGATCAAGTTCGAGGAGGATTACGAGGATCCCGCCGGCGACGTCGCGCGCTACCGGTTCTCGTCAGGCTGGGACGTGCCGCCGCCGGGCGTCGAGCCTGGCCACCAGCGTGCCTATCTCACGACGCTGCGCGGCACAGGCAAGCCGCACGGTAAGGTCTTCCACTACGTCTCGCCCAACACCGAGGTGCTCGGCTGGGTCTATGAGCGCGCCTGCGGCATGCCTTACCATCGCATCCTCTCCGAATATCTCTGGCAGCCGATGGGCGCCGAGGACGACGGCTCGCTGACGCTCGACAGCCACGGCATGGGCCGCATCGCCGGCGGCCTCTCATTCACTGCGCGCGATCTGCTCCGCTTCGGCGAGATGATCCGTTGCCGCGGCGTGGTCGAGGGACGGCAGGTGGTGCCGGGTTGGTGGATCGACGACATCCGCGAGAACGGCGATCCCAGGGCGTGGGCCGACGGCGACCTCGCCGAGTTCTTCCCGGGCGCGCGCTACCGCAGCAAATGGTTCACGATCGACCCGGCGCGCAACGCGCTCACGGCGATCGGCATTCACGGCCAGCACCTCTATGTCGACCTGGAGTCGGACACCGTCATCGTCAAGCTCGCGACGCAGCCGAAGGCGATGGACGTGCCGATCGACCAACGCTGGTTCGCGGCCTTCCGCGCCATCACCACGCATCTCGCCTAGCACCGACCTCTGGACATCATCATGCTCGATACCGTCAAAGCCAAATCGCAAGCGCAGACCGCCGCGCCGCATCCGCTCGATCCGCTGACCGCCGAGGAGATCTCGGCAGCCTGTACCTTGGTGCGCGCGGCGGCGACGTCGCCCGAAAATTGCCGCTTCCCGACGGTGCGGCTGGAAGAGCCGACCAAGCAGGAGCTGGCTGCGGGCGGAGCAGGGCGCCGCGCCTTCGCGCTGACGCTCGACGTGACGACCGGCGAGGCGATCGAGCACATCGTCGATCTCGCCCGCAATGAGATCGTCGCGCGAAAAGTCATTCCGAACCGCGAGGCGCCCTACGGGCAGCCGCCGGTGATGCTGGAAGAGTTCTTCAAATGCGAGGCCGTGGTGAAGGCCGATCCCGGCTGGCGCGCGGCGATGGTTCGGCGCGGGCTCACCGACAAGGACATCGAGCTGGTTCAGGTCGACCCGTTTTCCTCGGGCTTCTTCGATTTCGAGTACGAACGCGGCGCCCGCATCGTGCGCGCCGTCAGCTTCTTCCGCAAGCATCTCCAGGACAACGGCTATGCCCATCCGATCGAGGGCGTGATCGCGGTGGTCGACCTCATTGGCGGCAAGGTCATCGACCTCACCGACGCCGATCCGATCGTGCCGATCCCGCGCAAGAAGCGGAACTACGGCGCCCATGAAGTCACCAACCCGCGCACCGACATCAAGCCGCTGCATATCGAACAGCCCGAGGGCGCCAGCTTCAAGGTCGATGGCTGGAAGGTCGACTGGCAGAAATGGAGTTTTCGCGTCGGCTTCACGCCGCGTGAAGGGCTGGTGCTGCATCAGCTGAGCTATCAGGATGGCAAACGAAAGCGGTCGCTGATCCATCGCGCCAGCGTTACCGAGATGGTGGTGCCTTACGCCGATCCAACCGCGAACCATTTCTGGAAGTCGGCGTTCGACGCGGGCGAATACGGACTCGGCATGCTTGCCAATGCGCTGGAGCTCGGTTGCGACTGCCTCGGCAACATCCACTATTTCGACGTGCCGGCCGCCGACAACAAGGGTGAGCCCTTCGTCATGCAGAACGCGATCTGCATGCATGAGGAAGACTACGGAATTGCCTGGAAGCACTATGAGTTCCGCAACGGCCTGTTTGAGGTCCGACGCTCGCGCCGCCTCGTGATCTCGTTCTTCGCGACAGTCGGCAATTACGACTATGGATTCTACTGGTACCTCTACCAGGACGGCACGATCCAGCTCGAGACAAAACTCACCGGCATCATCCAGACCGCCGCCGTGCCATCAGGCGAAACGTACAAATGGGGCGGCATGGTCGACGACAATCTGGGCGGACCGACGCACCAGCACTTCTTCAACGTGCGTCTGCACATGGATCTCGACGGCGGCGGCAACACCGTCACCGAACATGATTTCGTACCGCGGCCCTGGGGCCACGACAATCCGCACGGCAACGCCTTCGACACCACCACGCGGGTGCTGTCGCGCGAGCGTGATGCGGCGGCGATCGCCAATGGCGAGACCGGCCGGTTCTGGAAGATCAGCAATCCCAACGAGACCAACTCGGTCGGCAATGCGCCGGCCTACAAGCTCGTGGTCAATCCAAGCCCGCTGATGCTGGCGCAGGAGGGCAGCTACGTGCGCAAGCGCGGCGGCTTCGCCACCAAGCATGTCTGGGTCACGGCGTTCGATGCGGACGAGAAATATGCCAGCGGCGATTATCCCAACGTCCATGCCGGCGGCGACGGCCTGCCGCGCTACGCAGCCCAGAACCGCAACATCGAGAAGGCAGACATCGTGGTGTGGCACTCCTTCGGCCACACCCATATCTGCAAGCCCGAGGACTTTCCGATCATGCCGGTCGAATATGCCGGCTTCATGCTGAAGCCGACCGGCTTCTTTTCGGCCAATGCGGCCGGCGACATTCCGCCGGATCGTAACAGTCGCAGCGTGCTTTCTGGCGAGAAGAGGGCCGGCGGCGGAAGCTCGTGCTGTAAGAGCTAGGCTGTCGGCGGGTAGTAGAGAAATTCGATCATCAGGCAACCGTCGCGGGTGAACCTTCCCGCCCGGCACCGGCACAAAGACTGGAGATCGCTCCAGCCTTTCGGACATTGAATGAGATCGCTTGCCTTGCTCTGCCTGCTCGTGTTCGCGACGCCCGCCCACGCGGCCACGCCCGAGCAGCACTATCTCGACCTGCGCGATCGCTACATCGCAAAATTCTCCAAAGCCAAGGAAAGCGACGAAACCTCCAGGCAGCACGATGCCGCGCTGAATGAGCTGACGGGCGTGCTGCGCGGCCTGGTGGGACCTGTCACCATCAAGGGACTGCCGGCGGAGGGCAAGTCGAACGCCGACACGCTGTTCAAGGGCGATTCCGGCTTCGGCCATCTCGACGGTCTCGGCTTCGCCTCCGAAGGCGACAAGATGCAAGCCGTGGTGACCACCACGGGGCTGTTGAAGCACTGGCTGCGCGAGCACCGCGAAGACGGCATGCCACAGGAGACCGGCGCGGCCTTCAAATCAGACCGCTTCTACTATCAAGCGATCCAGGACTCGGCCTTCGCCAAATATGCCGAGCTGCCGGTCACCAGGCCCGCATCGGCGAGCGCCGCGGTCGCCGTGCTCGGTGTGCGGGGCAATGGCGATTTGAAAGGACCGCCGCACGAAATCGACGTCGTCGCAATCCAGGGCGACAAGGTCTTCTTCCTCGCCAGCAGCGACGCCGTGAAGACAGCCGAGATACCGGCCTGCGAAAAAGTCTTCACGCAGATGATGGCGAGGAAGACCCCGCAGGATTCCATGGCCAAAGAAGATCAGGCGATGGACGCCTACACAAAATGCTTCGCCAAGGAAGCGCCAAGCCAGAGCTGGTTCGCGGGGGTCGTCAAGAAGGCACAGAGCCAGTTGGAGCTGCTGCCGCTACGCTAGATCGAGCGGCCTGTCAGCGCGAATTGAACAGGAAACGGTGTTCCGGCAGCCCCTGTGCGACGCCGTGAATGGCCAGCAGATGACCGGCCTGAGGCTCGATACTGAGTTGGTGGGGACCCAGAAACTTCCTGGCCGTCGTCACGAACAGCGTCTTGAGGTCGCTTCCTCCGAAGCATAGGCAGGTCGGATTGGTCACGGGCACCGCAACGACGGTATCGATCGTCCCGTTCGGCCGATAGCGCACCAGGCGGCCGCCCGAGAAGAACGCCGTCCATAGCCCGCCGGCAACATCCACGCACGCGCCGTCAGGCCTTTCCCCGGAGGCGCTGTAATCCGCGAACACGCGTCTGTTCCGGATCGTGCCGTCGTCGAGATCGAAGTCGAACATCCAGGTGCAGTGTCGCCGCGTGTCCGTGAAATACAGCGTTCGATTGTCAGGCGAGAACGCAATGCCGTTGGTGACGATGACGTCGCCGAACAAGCGCGTCACTTCGCCGTCGCCGGTCACGCGATACAGCGCCCCGTGCGGACGATGCAGCTGATTGTCCATGGTGCCGATCCACAACCGACCGCGCGCGTCCACGCGGCCGTCGTTGAGGCGGTTGTCGATGCCGCTTTCGACCTCGCAGAATTCGGCGGGAGGAGCCTTGTCGGAAACGCGACGGGAGAGGCGCAGGTCCTGCGCGAGCAGATGCGAGCCGTCCGCCGTCAGGGCTTGGCTGCCGAGGAATTGGCCATCATGGGAGGCGATTTGATGGGCGCCCGTCGCGGGATCGAAGGATTGATGAAACCTGCCGTCGATGTCGATCCACCACAGCTTGCGGGAGCGGTCGCACCACAAGGGCGTTTCGCCAAGAATGTCCGCGCTGGCGACGGCGGTCTCGACCCTATGTGCGGGGATCGAATTGGCGGTCATGCCGGAATCCGGCTCCAACTGCGCGCGTCTTCGCCAAAGGCCTGATAACCGGTCGAGGTCACGGCGATCGCATCTTCGAGCTTGATAAAGCCACGTCGCTTGTGGGGCAGCGTGGTCCGACGATCAGGACGTCGATGCCTGAAGCATCGAGCAAGCCGTCGAGCCTTGCCGTGGAGAATGGAATTTTGGAGTCCATCTATCGTTCTTCTTCGTCGACGACTTGATTTTTTCGGCGGGAGAGGGCGGTCAGCTGTCCTTCCAGGAGGAAAGGGCATGCGCGACGCAGCCATTGATGTGGTCGGTGAGGACGACACGGGCGCCCTTGATGTCCCGCTTCAGGGCGCACTCCAGCAACGCCTTGTGCTGGTTGATCGTCTCGGTGCCGCGATAGCGCAGCGCATAGCGGAAGTATTTGTCGAACACCACCGCGTGGGTTTGCATCAGCTCGCGCGACCCGCAAGCAGAGATCAGCGCCTGGTGGAATTCGCCGTCATAGCGCTTGCGCAGCTCGGGATCGTCGCCTTCTTTCAGGACGGTGCGCTCGGTCGCCGCCAGCTTGTGATGCGCGGAGACCACGCGGCCCTCCCATTCGACGTCGCCGGCGCGAAACGACTCGGCCATCGCATGATGCTCGAGCAGGATGCGCAGATCGGCGAGCTCGCGCAAATTCTGGATCGAGATCGGCGCCACCTCGAATCCACGCTGGCCTTCGGCGACCACAAAACCCTCGGAGGTCAGCCGATTGAGGATCTCGCGCAGCGTCGAGATGCTGACGCCGTAATCCTCCTTCATGGCATCGAGCTTGAGACGCCCGGATGGCGTGAGCACACCGAAAATGATGTCGGACCGGATGCGCTGATAGCCGCTGTCGCCCGCCGACAGAGGCCGTTCCTCGAGTACCGTCATGCCTTCTGATCCCGCTTGTCCGGATCGCGCGCGCTCTGGCGGCGACCGAACCATCAATGTCGCCAGCAATATAGCAGAGCGTCATCACCAGACGTCTACGGAAATATCATATGAAATCTATATTGTCCTTTGACATCGAAATATATGTATGATGTGTAAATAAGCTGAGGGTGCGGAAAACAAGCGCTTAAGCCGCCGTTCGTGCCCTAGGGAACAGGGAGGACACGATGAGCTTGTTGGTACGGGCGCTGTCTGCGACGGCGATCTGCGTGGCGCTGACTGTCGGCGCATCCGCCGCCGATGACATCCAGGAGCGGACGATCAGGTGGGGGCACCTGAACAACACCGATCACCCCGTCAGCTTTGGCGTGCAGAAGTTTGCCGAGATCCTGCTGGCGAAGAGCGGGGGCAAGATGAAGGTCCGCGAGTTCGCGGCCTCGCAGCTCGGCAACGAATTGCAGCAGCAATCCGCGTTGCGCGGCGGCACACAGGAGATGCTGTCGGCCTCGACGACATCGCTCGCAACCGTCGTTCCCGAATTCGGCCTGATCGACTTCCCGTTCCTGTTCAACACGACCGAGCAGGCCGACGCGCTCGCGACCGGCAAGTACGGCGCGGCGATGATTGATACGCTGCCGTCGAAGGGGCTGATCGGTCTCGGCTATTGGGGCTTGGGCTTCCGCAACGTCACCAACAGCACCCGTCCGATCACCAAGCTCGAGGATTTCAGCGGCCTCAAGCTTCGCGTGATTCCGAACCCGGTCTACCTCGAAAGCTTCAGTGCCTTTAAGGCCAATCCGGTCCCGATGGCCTTCGGCGAGCTGTATTCGGCGCTGGAGACCCGCACCGTGGACGGCCAGGAAAATCCCTACACGGTCATTCTCTCCAACAAATTCTACGAAGTGCAGAAATACGTTTCCGCCACCAACCACACCTTCACCCTGAACATCATTCTGGTGAGCAAGGTGTTCTGGGACAAGCTGTCGCCGACCGAGCAGAAGCTGATGCGCGAGGCTTATGCGGAGAGCCGCGGCTATCAGAAGGACCAGACCCGTCTTCAGACCGAAAAGGCTTTGGCGGAATTGCAGGCCAAAGGCATGCAGTACAATGCGATCGCCCCCGAGGAGACCGAGCGCATGCGGAAGGCGGTGCAACCGGTCGTGGACAAGATGTCAGCCAATCTTCGCGCGGAGACGGTGAAGCTTTTCAACGACGAGGTCGAGCGCATCCGCAAGGACGTGAAGTAGCCGACGTCTTCGTCGGCTAAGCGACGGAGCCGGCCAATGGCCGGCTCACATCTCTCATTTGCCCGGACGTCACGCATGGCGCGAGCTCTCGACCTCTATTGCACGTTCCTGAAGGCCGTCATTGCCGCGTGTCTTGCGGTCATGGTGGTGCTGGTGTTCGGCAACGTCGTGCTGCGCTACGGCTTCAACTCCGGCATCACGATCTCCGAGGAGCTGTCGCGCTGGCTGCTGGTCTGGCTGACCTTCCTCGGGGCCATCGTCGCGATGCGCGAGCACGCTCATCTCGGCGTCGACAGCCTGGTCCGGATGCTTCCCGCCTCAGGCAAGCGCATCTGCTTCGTCATCAGCTACTGCCTGATGCTGTTTGCCGACTGGCTGCTGCTCTCAGGCAGCTGGCGCCAGACCATCATCAATTTGGATGACCGCGCGCCGGCCACCGGTCTTTCGATGGGCATCTTCTACGCGGTCGGCGTGATCTTCGGCGTGTCGACCGCGATCATCCTTCTCTACGACTTGTACCGCGTGATCAGCGGGCAGGCGAGCGAGGAGGACATGGTGGCCGTCCGGGAATCGGAGGAGCAGTGATGCCGTCCTTCGCCATTGTGCCTGTTCATTGCCTTCGCGTCACCCGGATCATTCCATGACGATTGCGGTCTTCACCTTCTCGCTGCTGGGCGCCATGGCGCTGGGCATGCCGATCGCCTTTGCGCTGATCGTCTGCGGCGTGGCGCTGATGAGCACGATCGACATGTTCGATGCCCAGATCGTGGCGCAGAACATCATCAATGGCGCGGACAGCTTTCCGCTGATGGCCATTCCCTTCTTCATGCTCGCGGGCGAGGTCATGAACAAGGGCGGTCTGGCCAAGCGCATCGTCAATGTCGCTCTCGTCGCGGTCGGGCATTTCCGCGGCGGGCTGGGCTACGTCACGATCCTCGCATCCTGCATCCTCGCGTCGCTATCCGGGTCGGCGGCGGCCGATGCAGCGGCGCTCGCGGCCCTGCTGGTGCCGATGATGGTGGCGGCTGGCCACAAGAAGTCCTATGCGGCGGGCCTCGTGGCGGCGGGCGGCATCATTGCTCCCGTCATCCCGCCCAGCATCGGCTTCGTCATCTTCGGCGTCGCCGCCGGCGTCTCGATCTCGAAACTGTTTCTGGCCGGCATCGTGCCCGGGATCCTGCTCGGCGCAGGGCTCTGTCTGGCCTGGGCGTGGGTGGTGCGGAAAGAGAACCTGACGCCGCCGCCACGGGCCTCGGGGGCAGAGATCATCAAGGCCGTCGTCGACGGCTTCTGGGCGCTGATGCTGCCGGTCATCATCGTGGTCGGCCTGCGTTTCGGCATCTTCACGCCGACGGAAGCCGCGGTGGTCGTCGCCGTCTACTCCCTGTTCGTGGCGACCTGCATCTACCGTGAACTGAAACTGTCGCAGCTCTACGCCATCTTCGTCTCCTCTGCCGTGACGACGAGCATCGTCATGTTCCTGGTCGCAGCGGCGCTGGTATCGTCCTGGCTCATCACCGTGTCCGAGATATCCGCACAGGTCGTGACCCTGCTGAAGCCCTTCATGGGCAACAACACGCTGCTGATGCTCGCGATCATGGTCGTGGTCGTCATCGTGGGGACGGCGCTCGACATGACGCCGACGATCCTCATTCTCACGCCGATCCTGATGCCGATCATCAAGGCGGCCGGCATCGACCCCGTCTATTTCGGTGTGCTCTTCATCATCAACAATGCCATCGGACTAATCACGCCACCCGTTGGCATCGTGCTGAATGTCGTCTGCGGCGTCTCCAGGATCAGCATGGAGGACATCATCAAGGGCGTCTGGCCGTTCATGATCGCGCAACTGATCGTGCTGTTCGCGATGGTATTATTCCCGGGGCTGGTGACGGTCCCGGCCAAGTGGTTCGGCGGCTAGTCGAGTCCACAACAACAGAAGGAATCGCGAAAATGGCCGCGAAAATCATGATCCTCAATGGACCCAATCTCAATTTCCTCGGCATCCGGGAGCCGCACATCTACGGCCGGACCACGCTGAAGGAGATCGAGGCGAGCTGCCAGGCCCTGGCAGACCAGCTCGGAATCTCGATCTCGTTCCACCAGTCCAACATGGAAGGCGAGCTTGTCGGCCTGATCCAGTCCGCCCATGGCAATTCGGATGCGATCATCATCAATCCGGCGGGTTACTCCTTCACCTCGATCGCGCTGATCGACGCGCTGAAGATCTTTGAGGGCGTGAAGATCGAGCTGCATATCTCGAATATTCACGCGCGTGACGAGCTTCACCGCCACTCGATCACGTCGAGTGCCTGCACCTCGGTGATTTGCGGTCTGGGTCCTTACGGCTATCTCGCTGCAATGCTGGCGGCCGTCCAGAAGCTCGGACAACTGCCTGACACGATCCCGCCGGCCCTGCACGGGCTCAAAAATTAAGCCAGGGGAGAAACGTGATGCGCGGAGCGGGATTTCTCGCGATCTGGAGCGACGTCGAGGCGCAGGATCTGACCGATTACCGACACTGGCTGACGCGCGAGCACACCACCGAGCGCGTCACGACCAGAGGGTTCCTCGCGGTGCGCGTCTTCCGCGCGGCAAGGGACGACATCCACCGCTTCTTCATCCTGTACGAGCTTGATACACCCGAAGTCCTCGATGGCGCGGCCTACATGGCGCGCCTCAACGCGCCGACGCCGTGGTCGCAGCGCATCATGCCGAAACTCGGCAATTTCATGCGGGGCGGGGGCGTCATGGTCGCGCGGACGGGCCGGGGCGAGGGGGCCACGATCATGGCGCTGCGGATCGAGACATTGCCCGCGGACGCCCAAAAACTGGCTGAGGCGCTCGTCGCGTGCGACGGCGTTGCCGCCGTGCAGATCGGCGCGACCGATGAGGCGCGGACATCGGTGCCGACCGCCGAAAAGGGCATGCGGAAGGACGAGGGGTTTTTCGCCGGACTTTTGTTGATCGAGGCGCTCGACGTCGCCTCGTTGCAGGCCGCCTTGCAGCAGGCGCGCGCGATTGCGCCCGACATCCTTGGCCGGGCGAGCGAGCCGGAAGTCTATCAGGGCATGTTTGCGCTCGAGGCCCGCATCGCGGATTTTGGCTGATGGCAGTTTTCTCGCTCGCCGCACTGACCGTGCTCGATCTCGCGCCGCCCGCGATGATCGAACTGGCGGCGCGCTGCGGCTATGAGAAGATCGGGCTGAGATTGCTGCCGGCAACGCCTGGCGGCGTTGCATATCGCCTGATGGACGATGCGGCGCTTCTACGCGAGACGCTGCGGCGGTTGCAGGCAACCGGCGTGGCGGTCGCCGATCTCGAGGTCGTTGCGTTCCGACCGGAGACGGACGTCGCTTCGTTCACGCCATTCTTCGAGACCGGTGCACGCCTCGGCGCCAGGCACATTCTCGTCGCGGCTTACGATCCGGATCTGGCACGGTTCTCCGACCGCTACCGGCAGTTTTGCGAAGCCGCAGCCCAGCACGGCCTGACGTCGGATCTCGAATTCATGCCCTGGACCAACGTTCCGGACCTGAAAACCGCGATGCGGATCGTCGGCGAGGTCGACCATCCCGCGGCCGGCATTCTGGTCGATGCGCTGCATTTCGATCGATCGCAAAGCTCGCTTGCAGATCTCCGCACCATCCCGGCCGACCGGCTTCACTATTGGCAGCTCTGCGACGGTCCGGCCGAACGCCCGGCGACGACGGAGCAGCTCATCCATGCCGCGCGCGAGGAGCGGATGTTTCCGGGCGAGGGCGGCATCGATCTCGTCGGCCTGACCAAGGTGATGCCCGATAGCCTGACCATCAGCATCGAGGTTCCCTCCGTTCAGCTGGCGAAAACCGTCGATGCTGAAACGCGGGCGCGCCGGGCACTCGCGGCGGGCAGGGCCGTGATCGAGAAGGCGCGCGCTGCTTCCTAACAGAGAAGGGTGGCTCGGGATGCCGCAAGCCGATCGCGCCTGGGACGTCGAGACCGATCTCCTGGTCGTGGGCGCAGGCGCGGCCGGCATGACGGCCGCGCTGGTCGCCGCACTCGAAGGGCTCCACGTCATCCTGTGCGAAAAGTCGGACATGGTGGGCGGCACCACCGCAACCTCCGCCGGCACCGTCTGGATCCCGGGCAATAGGCAAGGGCGGCCTGCCGGAGCGCCTCATACAATCGAGGCCGCGCGCACCTATCTTGCCGCGATGCTCGGCGCGCATGCGGGCGATCCGCGCGTGGAGATGTTTCTCAAGGTCGGCCCGGTCGTTCTCGACTATCTCGAGCAGAAAACCAGCGTCCGTTTCGTGGCGCCGCCAATACACCCCGACTACAAAGACCTTCCGGGCGCCGCGATCGGCGGCCGCGCACTCGGAGCCGTTCCGTTCGACGGCCGCAAGCTCGGCGACGATTTTGCGCGGGTCAGGCCGCCGCGCCGTGAATTCATGGTTCTCGGCGGCATGATGGTCGGGAAGGCGGATATTCCTGCGCTGCTGGCGCCCTTCCGCAACTGGACCAATTTTCGGCATGCGGTCGGCCTTCTGACCCGCCATGCGCTGGATCGTATCGGCCACAAGCGCGGAACGCGCCTGATCATGGGCAATGCGCTGGTCGCACGATTGCTCGACAGCACCCGTCGCGCCGGCGTCGATCTGCGATTTGAGACGGCCCTTCGCGAGATCATCTGCGAAGGCGGCCACATCGTCGGTGCCGTGCTCACGTCTCCAGGCGGAGAGGTGAGGATACGTGCCCGCAAGGGCGTGGTGCTCGCGACAGGCGGCATTGGTTGGAGCCGTGAGTTGCGCGAACGGCTGTTTCCACACGCCGCGCGCCGCTTTTCGCTCACGCCTTCATCCAACACCGGAGACGGCATTTTGGCCGGCGAGCGCGTCAACGCCGTCATCGAGCGTGACCTCGACAGCCCGGCCTTGTGGATGCCGAGCTCGGTCATGCCGCAAACGGACGGCCATGTCTCGGTATTCCCCCATATCATGCTCGATCGTGCCAAGCCGGGACTGCTCGCCGTCAACACATCGGGCCGCCGCTTCGTGAATGAAGCAGATTCCTATCACGACTTCGTCGCGGCGATGCTGCGTTCGAACGCGTCTGCCTCGTCAGTGACGCCGGCCTTCCTGATCTGCGACCGTGCCTTCATCAGGGATTTTGGCATTGGGCTGGTCCATCCCGGGACGAAAGACCTGAGCGAGTTCTTGCAAGCGAACTATTTGATACAGGGTGAAACGATCGAGGATCTGGCGCACAAAATCGGTGTCGGCGGTGAACAGCTTGCCGAAACGGTGGAACGATACAATCGCTATGCCGAAACCGGGATCGACGAAGATTTTGGCCGTGGTTCAAGCCCGCTAAATCGCTTCAATGGCGATCCGCAGACAAAACCAAATCCTTGTCTGCGGCGGATCGGCTCGGGACCGTATTATGCCGTCGCCGTATGGCCGTCAGACCTCGCCAGCAGCGCCGGCCTGCGCACGGATTCGTGCGCCCGTGTGTTGTCTCACGATGGAAAGATTCTGGCCGGCCTGTACGCGGCCGGCACCGACTCATCCTCGATCTTCCGCGGCACGTACCCGGGACCCGGCACAATGATCGGCCCAGCCATGGTCTTCGGCTGGTGCGCCGCGATAGACGCTGCGGGAGCGTTACGCAGGTTTCCCGATCTGCCGCCAGGTTAAAGCGCGCCGCCACCACTATTCCACCCACGGCCGCCCTCGCCAAAGATCTCATACCCCGTCGCCGTCACCACCACCGTATCCTCGAGCTTGATGAACCCGCGCTTCGGATGCTTCATCGTCGTCTCGATCGAGATCACCATGCCGGGTTCGAGCGGCAGGCGAGCGTCGGTGTCGTCGTAGGGGACCGGACCCGTGGCGGTCAGGTGAGGGACCTCGTGGCTGACGAGGCCCATGCCGTGGGCCAGAAAGTCCGTGCAGTCGCGCTGGGTGATCTGGGCCAGCTGCCGCTCGGCCGCGACGTAGATGTCGCCGCCCATGGCGCCCGGCCGGACCGCGGCAAAGGCGGCGCGCTGCACCGCCTCGATCTCGGCGAGGTAATCCTTCAGCTCGCCGTCGGGCTCGCCCAGCACGGCCATGCGCGCGAGATCGCCGATATAGCCGTGATAATTGCCGCCGGAGTCCAGCGACAGCACGTCGCCTTGCTCCCAACGCTGCGATGACGGCGCCCGGTTGTGGCTGCTGCCGCAGGCGAGCAGGCAATATTCGAAGGTCAGGCCGCGATTGGCTTCGGCGACGCGCAATGCGTCGCTCAATTGCTGCTTGGTGGTGCCCGGGCCGTGCGCGGCGATCACCTCCAGCATCGATGCGATGACCAGCTCCGACGCTGTCTTGAGCTTGGCCAGCTCATCGGCCGACTTGACCGCCCGCAGCCGCTCCAGCACCAGGAGCGCGTCCTTGAGCTCGGCGCCGGGCAGGGCGTCGGCGAGCGCCCTTCCTGCATCCATCGGCAGGAACGCCATCTCGACCCCGACCCGCTTTAAGGGCACGCCGGCGTCCCGGATCAGGCCTATGGCCCGCGTGATCGCATCGACCGAGCCGCTCGACTCGGTCCGCATCTGCGGCACCCACGGTGGCGTCACGGCGCGCTGATGGGTCTCCAGGCGATGGCCGATATAGACCGCCTTGTCCGGTGCGCCCTTGGGATAGACCAGGACCGGCAGATAGCGGCTGACGCCCATCGCGTCCATGTAGTCGAAGAAGATCGCGCGCTCGGCGCCCAGCAGGTACTGCACATTGTGCTTGGAGGTCACGACCAGCACATCGAGGTGAGCTGCCTCCATGAGACGGTCGAGCTTGGCGGTGTCGAATGGAATGGCGCGCGAGTCGTTCGTGCGGGTGGCGTTCTGCTGCATCATGGACCTCCCAATGGCGGCGCGGCTCGCGTGGCCGCGTCCGTTGTCTGGCGCTTCCTGGAGCTGGCGCTTCCTGGAGACGGATTGTGAGCCGGGAGCGGGGTTCTGGGTAGCCGCGGATATGTCCGGCCTGACCTGCACGCCCACATCCGTAATTCGCATAAGGTATATTATGGAATATATTTTTATCTAATTAGATCAGATATTTAGGCGGAATTCCTGCGATCTGCATGGGGTTGTTTTTCACATTTTGAATCCGGCGCATGTGGCGAAAGCCGATATTGCCGTGACGTTGTCCGGCTGCAATAAGCGAGCCTCGCGAGATCGCAGATGACCTTCCGACCTTCCGTCCTATAGGTTTGCGTCTCACAATAAAAAACAAACCTTCCGAGGAAGCAGACCCCATGGTCATTTCAACGCGCTTTTCCCGACGCACGCTTCTCAAGGCCTCCGCCGCGACCGCGGTCCTGGGCGGCATTGGCGCGCCCCATGTGGCTCGCGCCCAGAGCGCCGAGTTCACCTACAAATACGCCAACAACCTGCCGGACACCCATCCGCTGAACGTGCGCGCCCGGGAGATGGCGGCGGCGATCAAGAGCGAGACCAACGGCAAGTTCGACCTCCAGATCTTCCCGAACAACCAGCTCGGTTCCGATACCGACATGCTGAGCCAGATCCGTTCCGGCGGCGTCGAGTTCTTCACGCTGTCGGGCCTGATCCTGTCGACCCTGGTGCCGGCGGCGTCCATCAACGGCATCGGCTTCGCGTTCCCGGACTACCCCACGGTCTGGAAGGCCATGGACGGCGATCTCGGCGCCCATGTCCGCGGCGAGATCAAGAAGGCCGGGCTCGAGGTCATGGACAAGATTTGGGACAACGGCTTCCGCCAGACCACGTCCTCGTCCAGGCCGATCACCGGTCCTGATGATTTCAAGGGTTTCAAGATCCGCGTGCCGGTGTCACCGCTGTGGACCTCGATGTTCAAGGCGTTCGACGCAGCGCCCGCCTCGATCAATTTCGCCGAGGTCTATTCCGCGCTCCAGACCAGGATCGTCGAGGGCCAGGAGAACCCGCTGGCGATCATCTCGACCGCCAAGCTCTACGAGGTCCAGAAGTTCTGCTCGCTGACCAACCACATGTGGGACGGCTTCTGGTTCCTGGCCAACCGCAAGGCCTGGAGCGCTTTGCCGGAGGACGTGCGCACCATCGTCGCCAAGAACATCAACGCCGCCGCGATCAAGGAGCGTGAGGATACCGCCAAGCTCAACGCCAATCTCCAGCAGGAGCTCGCTGGCAAGGGCCTGACCTTCAACCAGCCCACAGTCGCGCCGTTCCGCGACAAGCTGCGCACCGCCGGCTTCTATGCCGAGTGGAAAGGCAAATATGGCGATCAGGCCTGGGACCTCCTGGAGAAGGCCGTCGGCAAGCTGTCGTAACGCGTTGGGGCCGTCATGGCTCATGTCGAGGTTCAGGTGACCGAATTGGTGGGCGAGGTGGCTGTTCAGCCCCCTCGCCGATCCTCACTGCTGGCCTCGCTGGAGCGCATCCTCGGCCTCGCCGTCGAGATCCCGGCGGCGATCCTGGTGGTCGCCGAGATCGTGATCCTGTTTGCCGGCGTGGTCGCGCGCTACGGCGTGCACAGGCCGCTGATCTGGTCGGACGAACTCGCCTCGATCCTGTTCCTATGGCTGGCGATGCTTGGCGCGGCGGTCGCATTCCGCCGCTCCGAGCACATGCGCATGACCGCGATTGTCGCCAGCGCCAGGCCGGCGATGCGGGCCTGGCTCGACATGGTCGCGACCTGCGCGGCGCTGGCGTTTCTGACGCTGATCGTCTGGCCGTCTGCCGAATACGCCTACGAGGAAAGCTTCATCACCACGCCGGCGCTCCAGATCTCCAACATGTGGCGCGCCGCGGCGCTGCCGGCCGGCATCTGCCTGATGGCGGTGTTCGCATTGCTACGGCTGCTGCGCGCCGCCGATATCCGCATGGTGCTGACGGCCGCGATAACAGTTGCCATCATCGTCGGCCTGTTCTGGCTAGGGCAGCCTTATCTGCGGCCGCTCGGCAATATCAACCTCGTCATCTTCTTCGTCGGTGTCGCGGGCTTCTGCGTCTTTGCCGGCGTTCCCATTGCGTTCGGCTTTGGCCTTGCGATCTACGGCTATCTCGCGCTGACCACGCGCACGCCTGTCATGGTGCTGGTCGGTCGGATGGACGAGGGCATGAGCCATCTGATCCTGCTCTCGGTGCCCCTGTTCGTGTTCCTGGGGCTCTTGATCGAGATGACCGGCATGGCACGCGCCATGGTGGCGTTCCTGGCGAGCCTGCTCGGGCATGTCCGCGGCGGCCTGCATTACGTGCTGGTCGGCGCCATGTACCTGGTCTCAGGCATATCAGGCGCCAAGGCCGCCGACATGGCCGCGGTTGCCCCCGTGCTGTTCCCGGAGATGAAGCAGCGCGGCGCCAAGCCCGGCGATCTCGTCGCGCTGCTTGCGGCAACCGGTGCGCAGACCGAAACCATCCCGCCGAGCCTCGTGCTGATCACGATCGGCTCGGTCACCGGCGTCTCGATCGCGGCGCTGTTCACCGGAGGCCTGCTGCCCGGCGTCGTGCTCGCGGTCACGCTGTGCATGCTGGTGTGGTGGCGCTACCGCCATGAGGACATGAGCCATGTGCGCCGCGCCAATACGAGCGAGATCGGCAAGAGCTTCATCGTCGCCCTGCCCGCGCTCGCGCTGCCCTTCGTGATCCGCTACGCCGTGGTCGAGGGCATCGCCACCGCCACCGAAGTCTCCACCATCGGCATCGTCTATGGCGCCCTGGTCGGCCTGCTGGTCTACCGCCGCTTCGACTGGCGGCGGCTGTTCCCGATGCTGGTCGAGACCGCCGCGCTGTCGGGCGCGATCCTGCTGATCATCGGCACGGCGACCGGCATGGCGTGGGGCCTGACGCAATCCGGCTTCTCGCGCTCGCTGGCGGCGGCCATGACGGGGTTGCCGGGGGGAGCCGCGACCTTCATCGCCGTCTCCATCCTGGCCTTCACCGTCCTCGGCAGCGTGCTGGAGGGCATCCCGGCGATCGTACTGTTCGGGCCGCTGTTGTTTCCGATCGCCCGCGCCGTCGGCGTGCACGAGGTGCACTATGCGATGGTGATCATTCTGGCCATGGGTATCGGGCTATTCGCCCCGCCGTTCGGCGTCGGCTATTATGCGGCCTGCGCCATCGGACGCGTCGACCCGGCCGAAGGCATCAGGCCGATCTGGGGCTATCTGCTGGCGTTGCTGGTGGGATTGATCGTCGTCGCGGTCTTCCCCTGGATCTCGATCGGATTTCTTTGACGCGGTTTAAGGAGGATGTCGATGAGTGAGCGGCAGAACCCGTACAATATCGGCCTCGACAAGACGCAAGCCAATTACGTGCCGCTGACCCCGCTGAGCTTCCTCGCGCGCAGCGCCGCGGTCTATCCCGATCATGTCAGCACGGTCTATGAAGGCCGCAGCTTCACGTGGGCTCAGACGCATGAGCGCTGCAAGCGCTTTGCGTCGTATCTCGCCGGCAAGGGCATCGGCGTCGGCGACACCGTGGCGGCGATGCTGCCGAACATCCCCGCGATGAACGAGGTGCATTTTGCGGTGCCGATGAGCGGCGCCGTGCTCAACGCGCTCAACATCCGCCTCGATGCGCCCTCGATCGCATTCCAGCTCGACCATGGCGGCGCCAAGATCATCCTGGTCGATCCCGAATTTTCCGGCGTGATCACCGAGGCGCTGGCGCAGATGACCGGACCCAAGCCGTTCGTGATCGACGTCGACGATGCCGCCTTCAACGGCGGCAAGCGCATCGGCGAGATCGAATATGAGGCGGCGCTGGCGCAAGGCGATCCTGATTTCACTGCGATCCCGCCAAACGACGAATGGGACGCGATCGCGCTGAGCTACACTTCGGGCACGACGGGCAATCCCAAGGGCGTCGTCACGCATCATCGCGGTGCGTATCTCAACGCCGTCAGCAACATCCTTGCAGGCCAACTCGGCCAGCATCCGGTCTATCTCTGGACGCTGCCGATGTTCCATTGCAACGGCTGGTGCTTCCCCTGGACCATCGCGGCCGCCGCCGGCATCAATGTCTGCCTGCGCAAGGTCGAGCCGACAAAAATCTTCGAGCTGATCAAGCAGCACGGCGTCACCCACATGTGCGGCGCGCCGATCGTCTACAACACGCTGATCAACGCGCCCGATGCGCCGAAGGGAAATGCCGCACGCCGCGTCGTCGGCCTGATCGCGGGCGCGGCGCCGCCTGTCGCCGTGCTCGAAGGCGCAGAAAACATCGGCATCAAGCTGACGCATGTCTACGGCCTCACCGAGGTCTACGGCCCCGCCTCCGTCTGCGCCGAGCAGCCCGGCTGGGACGATCTGCCCGCCGCCGAGCGCGCCAGCATGAAGCGGCGGCAGGGCGTGCCCTACCCGCTCGAGGAAGGCGTCACCGTCATCGATCCGCGGACCATGCAACAGGTGCCGCGCGATGGCGAGACCATCGGCGAGGTCATGTTCCGCGGCAATATCGTGATGAAGGGATACCTGAAGAACGAGAAGGCGACGAAGGAAGCCTTCGAGGGCGGCTGGTTTCACACCGGCGACCTCGGCGTGCTCGACGAGCACGGCTACATCATCATCAAGGACCGTTCCAAGGACATCATCATCTCCGGCGGCGAGAACATCTCATCCGTCGAGGTCGAGGACATCCTCTACAAGCACCCGGCCGTGCTGTTCGCCGCCGTGGTCGCCAAGCCCGATCCGAAATGGGGCGAGGTGCCCTGCGCCTTCGTCGAGCTGAAGGACGGCGCCAGCGCAACCGAAGCCGAGATCATCGCCTTCTGCCGTTCGCATATGAGCGGCTTCAAGACGCCGAAAGCGATCATGTTCGGACCGATCCCGAAGACGTCGACTGGCAAGATCCAGAAATTCCTGCTGCGCGACGAGGTGGGATCAGCGAAGGCGATTACGGCCTGAGCTCACCGCGTTCAGAAACATTTGGAAACAAGGCTGCATTCGCGCACTGCCCGAAATCGATCGCGCATGTTCGACGACATCGGGACACGACAAGAAAAGATTGGAAAACGTTAGAGACACACTTACGATTCCGCATCGTCGGATTCGCTGATTCCAATTGATTCGCCGCGCGGACTGCGCGGCCGGAGTCCGGCGCGGTTGGGGCGCTTCATGCGGTTTGTGTCTTGAGCGCAGACGTGCGTGCGCGTCTGGCGCTGCTGATATTGACGGCCGGACTGCTGCTGCCCAACGCAGCGGAGGCGCAGGTCACGCGCGAGTTCGGCGCGTTCGGAGCCACTGAGAATTTTGGCCCGCCTGGTCCGAGCGCCCCGAGAAATGGCAACAATTTTGGCGGCATCGGTGGCGCCATGTTCGGCGGCCCTCAAGCCCCCGGTTTTGGCGGCCTCCCGTTCGGCAACGGTAATGGTGGCGCAAGCGGCATGCAGCCGAACTATGGCTGGAACGCCGAGCCGCCCGGCCTTGCCGGCGCGGCGCGGTTCGGCATGCGGCAGGCCTTTGGCGGAGGCTCCGATGGCGCTACGCACACCGAGACGGCGCAGGCCACGTTTCTGGCGATGACTCAGTTCACGCAAGCCCTGCTTGATCCCGCCATCGACGGCCGCGGCATTGGCCCTGCCGAGTTCGATGCAGAGCTCGCGGCTTATGCCGATATCGGCAGCGACCGCACGCATGGCGGCATCGGACGCGAAGCCTATGCGGCGACCTACGGCAGACCGTCACTCGCGGCGGCGCAGTGGAGCGTCTGGGCCGCCGGCTTCGGCAGCTCGCAGCTATCGACCGACGGCAGCGGCTCGGCCAACCGGAGCTTTGGGACCGTCGTCGGCGCCGACTATTCGCCCTCGCCGCGGACGCAGATGGGCTTTGCGCTCGCCGGCGGCGGCACCGGCTTTGCCAACAATTTTTCCAGCGGCCGCTCCGACCTGTTTCAGGCGGGCGCCTTCGCCCGGCATTCAATTGGATCGGCCTATATCGCCTCCGCCCTCGCTTACGGCTGGCAGGCCATCACCGGCGATTATCAGGTGTCACGGGCCGGCACCGGTCAGCTCAACGCCGCCGTCAACGCCAACGCCTATTCCGGCCGGCTCGAAGGCGGCTATCGTTTTGCCGTGCCCTGGCTCGGCATCACCCCCTACGCAGCGGCGCAGATCACCGCCTTCCGCCTCCCCTCGAATGCAGCGCAACCGGCCTACGCCGCCGATGCGTCAGCGGCCACGCCCGGCAGCGACAGTTTCACCGATACCCGCGGCGAGCTCGGCCTGCGCACGAGTACTTCCTTTGCGCTGCTTGGAAGCGTGATGAACGTGCGCGGACGGCTGGCCTGGTCGCATGATTTCAGCACGGGGCAGTCGATTCCGGCCGCGTTCCAGTCCCTGCCCGGTCAGGGCTTTATCGTCGGCGGCACGGCACTGGCGCCAAACGCGGCACTGACGGGCGTTGCGTTCGAGCTGCGCGACCTGAACGGCTGGTCCGCAGCAATGAATTTCGACAGCGAAGTCTCGAGCCTGGTGCGCTCCTATACCGGTAAGGCCGCGCTGCGCTACGCCTGGTGATCCCGCCATCCTGTTGATGGAGGCGAGCGCGCAAGAGGCCTCCGCCCGCTCGCACGCAGCGGACGAAAGTCCTCCGCGTCCTCACATCTTCTTGTAGGCGTCGATCAACGCCTGGCCGTCAGCGCCCGTTTTCTTGAGCCAGTCGGCGGTGAGCTGCTCGCCGATCTTCTGGAAGCCGGCCTTCAACGCCGGGCTCGGCGGCTCGACCGCCATGCCCTTGGCCTTGAGCTGGGCGAGATACCAATTCGCCTTCTCTTCCCAGGCCTTCCAGCCGCGTGCTTCCGCAGTGGCAGCAGCCTTGAGGATGGCATCCTGCGTGGGCTTGTCGAGCGCCTCGAACGCAGCCTTGTTGACGAAGGTGTAGTCCTTCGGGATCCACGCCTGTACATCATAGAAATATTTCAGTGACTCCCAGGCCTTGGAATCATAGCCCGTGCCGCCCGACGACATGAAGGAATTCACCACGCCGGTGGCGAGCGCCTGCGGCAGTTCGGCGGCCTGGATCGTCACCGACTGGGCGCCGACCAGTTCGCCGATACGAGCTGTTCCGACGTTGTAGGCACGCCATTTCAGGCCCTTCATGTCCTCGATCGTCGCGAGCGGCTTGTTGACATACACGCCCTGCGGCGCCCACGGCACGGCAAAGAGCAGCTTGATGCCCTGCGCATCGAGTTTCTTCGCAATCGCTGGTTTCGAGGCCTGATACAGCTTCATGGAATCTGCGAAGCTGGTCGCGAGAAATGGCACGACGTCGATCCCGAAGACGGGATCCTCGTTTTCATGGATCGACAGCAGCAGTTCGCCCATTTGCGCCTGCCCGGTCACGACCGCGCGCTTGATGTCGGGCGCCTTGAACAGCGAAGCGTTCGGATGAACGGTGATCAGGAGCTTTCCGGACGTGGCGGCTTCGACGTCCTTGGCGAAGGCGACCAGATTCTCCGAATGGGGATTGTCCGACGGGTATGCCGCCGGCAAATTCCATTTGGTCTGGGCAAAAGCAGGCGTAGCGGCCAAGACGGCGCCTGCGATCAGGCCTGCGCGCAGCAAATGAGACGTCATTGTACTTCTCCTCACGGTCAATTTCGAAAGCCTGGTGCGATCAATCAGGAAAGGCGAGCTTGGGCAGAAACAACACGATCTGCGGATATTCGGTGATGATGAATACGGCGGCTAGCAGCAGAACGAAGAACGGGAATGCCGCCCGCGCCACGGTGATGGTGTCGCGGCCGCTCATGTTCTGGAGCACGAACAGGTTGAAGCCGACCGGCGGCGTGATCTGCGCCATCTCGACGTGGATGATGAGATAGACGCCGAACCAGACCAGATCGAGCCCGGCCTGCTTGACCATCGGCAGCACGATGACCGCGGTCAACACGATCATCGAGATGCCGTCGATCAGGCATCCCAGAATGATGTACATGATGCTCAGATAGAGCGCGAGCATGCCCGGCGTGAGCTGCTGGCCCTGGACCCAGGTGGCGAGCGCAGCCGGAATGCCCGTATAGGCCATCGCTGCCGTCGTGTAGGCAGCGCCTGCCAAGATCAGCATGATCATGCAGGTCAGGCGCGTCGCGCTCATGATGCTCTCGAAGAAATTCTTGCGCGTGAGCGTGCGGCTCCACCACGCCAGCAGCAGTGCGCCGCTGACGCCCCACGCGGCACATTCGGTCGCAGTCGCAAAGCCCAGCACGAGCGAGAGGAAGACGGCCAGGATGAGAAGCAGGCAGGGGGCGAGCTTGGCGGACTCCTGCAGCTTCTTCCGAAACGGCATCGGCGGGTCGCGCGGTGGGACCTTCTTTGGATTGAGCAGCGACCAGATGATGATGTAGCCGGAATAGAGCACCATCACGAGCACGCCCGGCAGGAAGCCGCCGAGGAACACCTGAAGCACGGACACGTTCGCCGTCACCGCATAGACGACCATCGGGATGGACGGCGGAATCAGCAGGCCGAGCGTGCCGGAGCCCGCCAGCGAGCCGAGGCTGAGGCCCTTGTCATAGCCGCGCTTGTCGAGTTCGGGCAGTGCGATCTTGCCAATGGTCGCACAGGTCGCGGCCGAGGACCCCGACACCGCCGCAAAGATACCGCAGCCGATCACGTTGACATGGGTCAGGCGCCCCGGCAGCCACTGGACCCAGGGCGAGAGTCCGCGGAACATCTCTTCCGACAGTTTCGTTCGAAACAGGATCTCGCCCATCCAGATGAACAGCGGCAATGCCGCGAGCGTCCATGACGCGCTCGCGCTCCAGGTGGTGGTCGCAAGCACCGAGCCGAGCGGCAGGCTCGTGGTCAACGCCATCGCCACGAAACCGACGAGTCCGAGCGAAACTGCGATCCAGATACCGCTTCCTAGCAGCAGGATCATGACCCCGAGGAGGATGAACGACAGCTCGATCATGCCGAGATTGGCCATGGTCAACCGCCGCCGCCCTGCGAGATACGTTCGATGAATTCATCCGGCGTCTCGTCCGGCGAGCCCCTCTCGTAGCTCGGGCGGTTGCCGCCGATGACATTGACCATTTCATCGATCAGCGCGATCGACAGGATCACGAGACCGCCGGCAAAGCCGAGTTGGGGAATCCAGAGCGGCAGCGCGACCACGCCCTGCGCCACGTCGTTGAAGCGCCAGGAGTCGTAAGTCATCTGCACCGCATGCCGGGTGAAGTAGAGAACAAAGGCCGCCGCAATGCCGAGCGCCACGATCTCCGCGATCTGCTTGCTCCGCCCGTGCAAGCGCTCCAGCAGCAGGCCAACCCGGATCATCTCGCCGCGCTTGAAGGTATGGGCGAGGCCCAGAAACGCCATCGCCGCCATGCACCACGATGCAAAATCATCCCCAGCCGGGATGTTGAGCGCAAACTGCCGCCCGATCGACATGACCATCATGATGGCGAAGATCGCGAACAGGAAGACGCCGGCGGCGTAGCCCGCACCGAGATAGAGCAGATCCAGAACGCGTCGGACCACCCCTACAGCCTTTCCGTCGTTGCCGTCCCCTGCCAACGCGGCCCCCATCCTCATCTTGCGGCTCAATCAAGCCCGGCGATAGCCTCGGTTGATTATCGCCTCCATTCAACGCCTGTCTTTGAGACGTTAGACCAACACGATGGGGTTCGCGAAAGCAAGGAGCATGCCGGTCTGCGACGAAATTTCCGCTGGATACGCTCAGTGCGTATCGAGTTGCAAACCATCATAGGCCGGTATCACGCCTGATGGCAGCGACTGCCGGATGACCTCGTAGTCGACATCAGCCGTCATGTTGGTGATCACCGCACGCTTCGGCTTGAAGCGCTCGATCCAGGACAGCGCGTCGCTGATGCTGAAATGGCTGGAGTGGCTCTGGTAGCGCAAGCCGTCGACGATCCAGAGATCGAGGTTTTCCAGCGCGCCAAAACTCTCGGGGGGGATGTCGTTGAGATCGGGCGTGTAGGCGGCATTGCCGATGCGATAGCCCAGCGCGGGAATCTGGCCGTGCTGGACCAGGAAGGCCGTCATCGAGACGTCGCCCCCCTTGCCGCCGATGATCTGCGTCCCTCCGGCCTCGATCGAATGACGGCTCAAGATCGGCGGATAGTCGCTGCCTTCCGGGGAGATGAAGCAATAGGAGAACCGCGCCATGATGTCTTTCGCGGTCGACTGATTGAAATAAACCGGAATGCGCTTGCGCATATGGAGCACGACCGAGCGCAGATCGTCCATGCCGTGGGTCTGGTCGGCATGCTCATGCGTCAGGAACACCGCATCGATATGATCGACATTGGTATCGATGAGCTGCTCGCGCAGATCGGGCGAGGTGTCGATCACGATACGCGTGGTGCCGTGGCTCGTCGTCTGTTCAACCATCATCGAGCAGCGGCGGCGGCGATTTTTCGGATTGTTGGGGTCGCAGGCGCCCCAGCCGAGTGCCGGGCGAGGCACGCCGGCAGAGGAGCCGCAGCCCAGGATCGTCAGCGTCAGCGTCATGCGGCGTCCAGTCTCAAGCTTTCACCTTGGAGAACAGGCGGAAGAAATTGTCGGTGGTCTGGCGAGAAATCTCTTCAAGGGACCCGCCGCGGGTTTCGGCAAGCACCTTGGCGACCTCGACCACATAGGCCGGCTCGTTGCGTTTGCCCCGAAACTTGCCGGGTGCAAGATAGGGCGAATCTGTTTCAACCAGAATACGGTCAGACGGCAGTTCGGCCGCGAGCGCGCGCAGGGCCTCCGACTTCTTGAAGGTCAGAATGCCCGTGAAGCCGATATAGAGCCCGAGCGATACCGCCTTCAGCGCCAGTTCGCGCCCGCCGGTGTAACAATGCAGCACGGCACTAAAGGATCCCTTGGCCGCCTCCTCCTCCAGGATGCGGGCGCAATCCTCGTCGGCCTCACGAGTATGGATCACCAGCGGCAGGCCGGTGGCCCGAGCGGCGGCGATGTGGGCACGAAAGCCCCTCGCCTGCGCCTCGGGCGAGCCGTCGTCATAGAAATAGTCGAGCCCGGCTTCGCCGAGTGCGACGACCTTCGGATGCTGCGTCAGCGCGATCAGCTCGTCCGGCGAGATGCCGTCCTCCTCATCCGCATTGTGCGGATGGGTGCCGACCGAGCAATAGACGTCATCGAAGCGCTCGGCGATGGCGAGAAGCTGATCGAGCTTTCGCACCCGCGTCGAGATCGTGACCATGCGCTTGAGGCCGGCCGCACGCGCGCGCGACACGATCCCGTGGAGATCTTCCGCAAAGTCTGGAAAATCCAGATGGCAGTGACTGTCGACCAGCATCGCCCGAACGCCTTATGCCGCCGGCTCGATATAGCGCGGGAACGCCGGCGTCGGCGCCGGCAGCGTCGAGCCCGGCGCAATGCGCTTGTCTCCGCCGAGCATCGCGAAATTGCGCTCGCCCGCGGGCACACCGAGGCTGTCGAGCAGCAAGCCAGATGCGGTCGGCATCGCCGGCTGGGCCAGGATCGCGATCTGGCGCACGACCTCGGCGGTGACGTAGAGCACCGTCTTCTGCCTTGCAGGATCGGTCTTGGCCAGCGCCCACGGCGCCTCGCCCGCGAAATAGCGGTTGGCCTCCGCAACCACGGCCCACACGGCGTTGAGCCAATGATGGATCTGCTGCGTCGCCATCGCCTCGCGGCTCGCTGCGAGCATGCCGTCGGCCATCGCCAAAATCGCCTTGTCGTTGTCGCTGAACTCGCCCGGCTCCGGCAGCACGCCGCCGAGCTGTTTGGCGACCATCGACAGCGAGCGTTGCGCGAGATTGCCGAGATCGTTGGCGAGATCGGCATTGATGCGCGCGACGATGGCCTCGTGATTGTAGTTGCCGTCCTGGCCGAACGGCACCTCGCGCAGGAAGAAATAGCGCATCTGGTCGACGCCGTACTGGTCGGCGAGGTTGAAGGGATCGACGACGTTGCCGACCGACTTCGACATCTTCTCGCCCCTGCTGAACAGGAAGCCGTGGGCATAAACCCGCTTCGGTAGCGGGATTCCGGCCGACAGCAGGAACGCGGGCCAGTACACCGCGTGGAAGCGGATGATGTCCTTGCCGATGATGTGCACGTCCGCTGGCCAGTGGCGCCAGTTGTCGTCGCTTTCGTCCGGGAAGCCGACGCCGGTGATGTAGTTGGTGAGCGCGTCGACCCAGACATACATCACGTGCTCTTCGTCGCCGGGCACTTTCACGCCCCAGTCGAAGGTGGTGCGCGAGATCGAGAGATCGCGCAGGCCGCCCTTGACGAAGCTCACCACCTCGTTGCGGCGCGAGTCCGGACCGATGAAATCCGGTTTGTCCTCGTAGAGCTTGAGCAGCTTGTCCTGATAGGACGACAGGCGGAAGAAATAGCTCTTCTCGTCGACCCAGCTCACCGGCGTGCCCTGTGGGCCGAGGCGCACACCATCGTCGTTCAGGCGCGTCTCGTCCTCGGCGTAATAGGCCTCGTCCCGGACCGAGTACCAGCCGGAATAGACGTCGGCATAGATGTCGCCGTTCGCTTCCATGCGCCGCCAGATTTCCTGGGTCGAGCGATGGTGCTGCTCCTCGGTGGTACGGATGAAGCGGTCGAACGACACGTTCAAACGCTCGTCCATCTCCTTGAAGCGAGCGGCATTGCGGGTCGCGAGCGCGGCGGGTGTCAGGCCCTCATTCTGTGCGGTCTGGACCATCTTCAAACCGTGCTCGTCGGTGCCGGTCAGAAAGAACACGTCCTTGCCGTCGAGCCGCGCAAAGCGCGCCAGCACGTCGGTCGCAATCGCCTCATAGGCGTGACCGATATGCGGGCTGCCGTTGGGATAGGCGATCGCGGTCGTGATGTAGAAAGCGTTGTCGCGCGCAGGGGCAGCAACGGGCGCAACGGCCTTCGGCGCAGGCGGCGCTTTGGGTTTTGACACCTTCGGCTTCACGACCTTAGGCGGCGTGACGACAGGAGTCGGCGCGGCAATCACAGCAGGCGCTGCGGCCTTCTTGGCTACCTTCTTCACCGGAGCCACCTTCGTCGCCGGAGTCGCCTTCTTCGCCGGAGTCTTGGCTGGCTTTGCGGCGGCTGTTTTCTTCGGGGGCTTCTTGGCGACGACCTGCTTCTTCGCAGCCCTTTTGCCGACCTTCTTCGACGTCTTCGCAGCGCCCTTCTTCACGCCCTTCTTGGCGGCAGCCTTCTTGGATTTCTTGACCTTCTTGGCGGACTTGGACGCGCGCGCCTTCACAGCCTTTTTCGCGGCTTTCTTGACGGCCTTCTTCGCAGCCGTCTTCTTGCCCTTAGCGGTTTTCTTAGCTCGCGTTGCCACGACGAATTCCTTTACCGGATTCTCAAATTTGGAAACAAATGCGCCTAGCGCGTTGCGTCCGCCAGCCAGCCGAACACCGAGAAAACCAAGGGCTTTCGCTCCAGATTGTAGGTTTCGGTGTCGCGCGCGGCGCGGACGATCTTTTCCCATACCTCAGCTAGGCGCGCAAGGCGCGGCAGGTTCTGGTTGGCGTTGGCCTCGTCCGCATGCAGGCGTTCCGCAATCCAGCGATCGATGCCGTCGATGAAGGCCGCGAGCGCGACGCGGTCGCTGGTCCCCAGCGATTCGCCGAGCGTGTGCAACTCGCGCGGATCGACTTGTGGCAGTCGCGCAAGCAGCGACGCCGTGCGCTGCTGGAGTTTCAACGCGTCCCCGCCGAGCAGCGTCAGGGCCCGCGCGACGCTGCCCTCGGAGGCCTCCGCCGCTTCGCGCAGGGCGAGGTCCGTCGGAGCCACGTCAGCCGCCGAAGCCGCGGCGCTGATCACCTCGTCCGTTCCGAGCGGCCGCAGGCGCAGCTTGCGGCAACGTGACTGAATTGTGGCGAGCACGCGGGCCGGCGCGTGGCTCACCAGCAGGAACAGCGATTGCTGCGGCGGCTCCTCCAGGATTTTCAGCAGCGCGTTGGCCGCGTTCGGATTGAGCTCGTCGACGGTATCAACGATACAGACACGCCAGCCTTCGGCCGCCGCGGTCGAGCCGAAGAAGCCGATCGTCTCGCGCGTCTCGTCCACGGTGATCACGGTGCGCATCACGCCGCGGTCGTTGGCGGTGCGCTCCAGCGTCAAAAGACCGCCATGCGAGCCAGCCGCGACCTGCCGCGCCACGGCGTCATCAGGATTGATCGCGAGATCTTCGGCGCTCTGCACGGCAGGTGCCAGTGGCTGGCCGTGCGCAAGCACGAAGCGCGCCATGCGATAGGCCAGCGTCGCCTTGCCGATGCCCTGCGGGCCGCCGATCAGCCAGGCATGCGGGATGCGGCCGCTGCGATAGGCCGTCAGCAGCGCCATCTCGGCCTCGCGATGGCCGAACAGTCTTGACGTCTCGCGCGGATGCGGAATCGCGCTCTCGCGCTCGGCCTGACGCGGGCTCATACCGACAGCACCGAGGCTGGCGTCGGAAGCAGACGCTCGCGCAGCGCCGTCCAGACGCGCCCCGCGACCGTGTCAGGATCGGAATTGGCGTCGATCAGCACGCAACGCGAAGGCTCGTCCGCCGCGATCTTGCGATAAGCCTCGCGCAGGCCCTCGTGGAAGCCGAGCTTTTCGCCCTCGAACCTGTCCGGCGTGGCGCTGCCGCGCCGCACGGCGGCGCGCTGCAGGCCGATCTCGACCGGCAGGTCCAGGATGATGGTGAGATCCGGCTTCAAATCGCCGATCGTGACCCGCTGCATCGCATTGATGAGACCGATTGGGACGCTGCCGAGGCTACCCTGATAGGCGTGCGTCGAGTCGGTAAAACGATCGCACAGCACCCAGGCGCCTCGATTGAGCGCGGGCTGGATCACGGTGCGGACATGGTCGTCGCGCGCGGCGGCAAACAGCAGCGTCTCGGCCTCAGGCCCGAGCAGCTTGCCCATGCCCGACAGAACCAGATAGCGCATGATCTCGGCACCCGGCGAGCCGCCGGGCTCGCGCGTGACGAGCGTGCGCATCCTCGCCGCTTTCAGGCGGTCGGCGAGCTTCTTGATCTGGGTCGACTTACCCGTCCCCTCACCGCCTTCAAAGGTGATGAAACGTCCGCGTCCGGACCGCCGCTGTCCCGCACTTTCACTCATGATCAGAGCTTCTCGGCGCCCGCGCGGAACATGCCGATCACGAGCTCGCTGGCGCCGTCGATCGCGCGCCGTACTGTCGAGCCGGTGCCGATCGCATCGGCCGCATAGACCGGTGTCTCCACCGCGATGTTGCCGCTGCGCCAGACCTTGACCACGCCGACCTTCTGGCCAGCCTCGACCGGGGCGCGCACCGGGCCGCTATAGACCACGCGCGCAATCAACTTGTCGCTGCCGTTCTTGTGCACCATCACCTTCACGGGATCTTTCGCGACGAGCTTCACCGAGCGGCTCTCGCCGCCGAACACTTTGGCGTAGCCGACCGGCTGGTCGGCCGCGATCAACGTGCGGGTCTCGAAATTGCGAAAGCCCCATTCCAGCATCTTCTTGGCTTCGGTGGCGCGGTCCTCGGGGTCTTCGAGCCCATTGATGACGACGATCAGCCGCGTGCCGTTCTGCACGGCAGAGCCCACCATGCCGTAGCCGCCTTCCTTGGTGAACCCGGTCTTCAGGCCGTCAGCGCCTTCCATTGAATTCAGCAACGGATTGCGGTTCGGCTGGCGGATCTTGTTCCAGGTGAATTCCTTCTCGCCGAACAGTTTGTAGAATTCGGGGAAGTCCAAGATGATGTGCCGGGCGAGGATGCCGAGCTCGCGCACGGTCATCTTGTTGCCGGGGTCGGGCAGGCCGTTGGAATTGCCGAAGGTGGACTTCGGCATGCCGAGCTCGCGGGCGCGCTTGGTCATGAAGTCGGCGGCGAAAATCCGCTCGTTGCCGGCCATGGCTTCAGCCAGCGCGATGCAGGCGTCGTTGCCGCTCGGAATGATGGCGCCGTGCAGGAGATCGTCGACCGAGACCTTGCTGTTGATGGCCGCGAACATGGTCGAGGTGCCCGACGGCGCTCCGCCCTTGCGCCAGGCGTTCTCGCTGATCCGGTATTCGTCGGTCAGCTTGATGTCGCCCTTCTTGATGGCGTTGAAGACGACTTCGGCCGTCATCAGCTTCATCATGCTGGAGGGCGCGCGTAGCTCATCGGCGTTCTTCTCGAACAGCACGCTGCCGCTGGACGCCTCGATCAAAATGGCGGTCGGCGCGTCGCCGTCAAAACCGGACTCTTCCGCCTTCTTGGCGCCCTGGACGCTCTGGTTGGCGGCGTAGAGCGCCCCGCCCCAGCCGATGCCCGCCACCAGGATTGCCGCGATCAGCCCGCGCGCCAGTGCGCCGGCGGTGAGCCGGGTGCGATGGAGCGGAAAAAGACGAAATGCCATGGCCAAGCCCTGAGAGCGGCGTTCTAACAGCAGGAACCGGCGCGAACAACAGAGGCTGGCAGCCGGAACCCGAGATTGCACGATTCTCGCCACGCCTCTATCGTGGCACCTGATATTTCTCGACCAAACCTCTGAAAAAAGGCGGAAAAGCGATGTCGTCCACCCGCGTGATCAAGGCCAACGGGATCGACCTGTTCATCCGCGAAGCCGGCCAGGGTCCACTGGTGGTGCTGTGCCATGGCTGGCCCGAACTGTCCTATTCCTGGCGCCACCAGATCGTGGCACTCGCCGACGCAGGCTTCCGCGTCGTCGCCCCCGACATGCGCGGCTATGGCCAGAGCGCGGCGCCGTCTGAGGTGAACGCCTATTCGATCTTCGACACGGTGGGTGACATCGTCGGCCTCGTGCAGGCGCTCGGCGAGACCAAGGCAATGGTGGTCGGCCACGATTGGGGCGCGCCGGTCGCATGGCATGCGGCCCTGTTCCGGCCCGACATCTTCACGGCGGTCGCGGGCCTGAGCGTACCGCCGCCGTTCCGCGGCCGCGGCAAGCCGCTCGAGCTGCTGCGCCAGGGCGGCGTGACCAATTTCTACTGGCAGTATTTCCAGACCCCTGGCGTCGCCGAAGCCGAGTTCGAGCATGACGTCGCCCGCACCATGCGCATCGTGCTCGGCGGCCGCGGGCTCGCCGATCCCAGCGCCGCAATGTTCGTGCAGGAGGGCAAGGGCTTTCTCGGCCACGGCAACCCGGAGGAGCCGCTGCCGGGCTGGCTGAGCGAGGCCGATCTCGCCACCTTCACCGAGACCTTCCGCAAGTCGGGCTTCCGCGGCGGGCTGAACTGGTATCGCAACCTCGACCGCAATTGGGAGCTGACGGCGCCCTGGCAGGATGCGCGGATCCACCAGCCCTCCCTCTTCATTGCCGGTTCGAAAGACGCCGTCATCACCGGCCTGATCGGCGCCAAGCGCGTCAACGAACTCGAGCGCGTGCTGCCCAATCTCAAGCGCAAGCTGATCATCGAGGGCGCCGGCCATTGGGTGCAGCAGGAGCGGCCCGACGAAGTCAACGCCGCGTTGCTCAAATTCCTGCGCGAGGCGGCCGTGCGCTAGGCCGGGTCCCTTCTCATGGCAATGTGCGCATCACCCGCCCGCCCAGTCTCGACGAATCCGTGCCGCAGGTAAAACCGGCGCGCGGCCACATTGCTCGCAAGTACCGTGAGCGTCAGCGCTGCGATACCCTGCTGCCGCGCGCTGGCTGCGAGAGCGTCGATAATCTTCGTCCCGGCGCCGCGACCGCAATCAGCCGGCAGCAGCGCGATGTCGACGATGTGCCAGCGCTCGCTTGCGCAATGAAGCAGCAGCCGGCCGATCGCGGTGCCGTTTCGTGTCACGATCAGCGATAGCGCGTCGGGAAATTGCGCGGCATATCCGGCCGTCTGGCTGCTGAACTGCTGCGCGATCACCTGGTCGAGGATCGGCCCGGACAGGCCCATGGCGGCGAATTGTCCGGTCCGCGTCCCCTCGAAGAGATGCCGGATGAACGGTGCGTCGATCGGGCCCGCGGCCCGAAGCCGCAGCGCAGGATCGTCCAGGACGATGTCTAGCGCCACGCCGTCAATCATGCCGTCGCGCACTCAAGCTGGTTCAGGAGAACGCCGGATAAATTCCCGCACAGGCGATGCACCAGACGATCGCCTGGGTAGGTTGCGTGTTGTCGTGTGGCTGGTTCTGCCCGGTCATCGCGACGGCGTTGGGCGCCAAGGTCAGGGTGCCGGGCGGCGCCGTGAAGCCGTTAAAGCCAGGATCGATCGCCACCGTGCTCCCCGCCGCTCCGGGACCTGCGGTAGCGCCTTGCGCGCTCTTGTTGCCGAGTTGCAGAACGTGCGTGTGCTTCGCCATGTTGTCGCTCACCAAGTTCACCTGAGGACTGCCGACGACCTCGCCGATGACGCGGTTCTGCAGTCCTGGACCTTGGCCCTGGCTGATCGCGATCGACCCGTTTAGGTTGGGCAAGGCGAAATTGGTCGTACCGTTGCCGCCGTAATAGGTGCCGATCAGTGAAAACAGAGACGTGTAGGCCTGAAGGGCGAGAAGCTGGCCGCCGCACGGCAACCAAACATTGTTGAAGCCGCCGACCGCCCAAGAAAACGGGAAGGCTTGGATTTCTCCGAGGTACGGGTCTGACATGGTGTGTTTTCCTCGTGACTGAATACGGACGCGCGCGCAGCCTAGCCGGATGAAGGGAAGATGCCTTCGTAGCAGATGCAGTAATTGGCAACGACGGTCGGCATCATGTTGTCGTGTCCGACGCTGTTGCCCGCCGTCACGACGCAGGGGGCCATGACAGCGTAAGTCCCGGCGTTCGCAGTCGGCGCATAGAGTTCACCTGATGACGCCGTGGCAAGATGGAGAGTCTGCCCGGGTGTTAAAGCCGTCCCCGTTGCGGTGGAGGACGTCAGCGCATGACTGTGGGCCGGCATTTCGGCCTCGACCAACGTGTGCTGCTCCTCACCCGCGGCCTGCCCCAACGCATAGTTCGGGAAGCTTGGACCCTGTCCCTGTCCGATCGCGACGCGGCCGCGAAGATCGGGAAGGTTGAAGGTGCTGGCACCGTCGCCGCCATAGGTCGTGCCGACCACGGTATAAAGCGTGTCGTACTGTGAGATCGGCAGCGATTGTCCTGCGCAGGCCAACCAACCGTTGGGAATACGTGGAAAGCCGAACAGTCGAATCTCGCCGATAAACGGATCTGACATCGCCTGTGATCCTTTGCCTTTGCGCTCTACCGCTTCAAATTGAAGGGTGCATGCGTGGAAGTTCGAAGCGTTGCTGCGGGGAATGTCGTTCGCGCAAGTCCCGTTGCGCAGCGGTCAGTTTCGCGACGGATATGTCCCCTGCGTCGCAATCAGATAGCTGATCACGAGATAGGGCTGCAGGTTGTTGTGCGCCTGACCACGGCCCTCATTCACCAGGTTGGTACCGATCGCCAAAGGCGTGTCGCCGCCGCCAGGCACTGCGAAAATCATCGTTGGACTGACCGGCGGCAGGGCGTTCGTTCCGAAGACATTGTTGGTGGGAGGGATGTTGCCACGTCCGGCCCCGGTGGTCGCGGACACTTGAATCACATGATTGTGGGATGGGAGCTGCTGCACATTCAGAGTGACCGAATTCGTTCCGCTGACCATGCCAACCGGGTATGAACCGCCGCCGCCACTCGAGCCAAGGATCGCGCGACCGCGCAGATCAGGAAGCGCAAACGTCGTCGTTCCGTTGCCGCCATAGTATGTACCGAGCAACGAGAACAGCGCGGAATTTTGCTGGATCCCCAGCAGCGCGCCGTTACACAGCGCCCAGCCTCTGGGAATCGCTGCGCCTGCAAAAGGCATGATCTGGCCGAGAACTGGCTGGTACGGCATGACCCCTCCCCAATAATTGAGCGACCCGTCGCGTCGTGATGCGATGAACGACGGAGCAACTAAATCAAAAAATGAACTTTGTACGATCCACTCGCCGAGATTGTTCAACAGGTCTCATTCACAGTCAAGCACCAGCGCAACCATAAATGCACATGGCCCCGCACCGGCACTTATTACTAAAGCACGCCCTTGTTGCCGCAATGCAACGGTTCGCGGGAAAGTAGTCTTCCAAGGGGCTTTCGGCAGCAAGGCTCTTGCCTTGTGTGACGCGCCCCGTCCAAATGCACGTAAGAATATAGACGAATAATTACACAATCAGGGATTTCAGGGCGAACGCTCTTCCGAGAGCTGCCGCCAAGGGGGGCCGGTGAGTCACGCAATTGCGGTGGCCGTGCCAGACATAATCAGGGAATTGGCGGTCCGGGTGCGCGATTGCGGAGCTATGCCTCAGCGGATACTGCGCGCTCTTTGGGGCGCAGCGCAAAGCATCTGCATCGCGGCCGTCTTGATGCTCGGCGCGATGGCCGCGGCGAACGCTGCTTGCGATCAAACAACGAATTCGACATCCGGCGTAACGGTCAACTTCACGTCGGTCGGGCAGACCTACCGCCTGTGCTTGACTGTCGGCACGGCCTCCGCCCCTGCCGATGACGCCGTCGTGTGGGGCCTTTTTTCCGTCCAGGGCACGGACACATTTTTCAATGCACCGATCGCCAATTCCAGCGGCACCAACGCGGGCAACCAACAGCTCACTGCCGCTGACTACAATCCGACGACGGCGAAGGCGACCTATACGTTTCATCCGGCAAACCCGAACGGAGCTGGTGTCAGCGCGAATGCCGGCCAGGCCGGGATCGACATTACGCTGAACAGCGCGACAGGTAACGGACAGGAGCAGATCACGCTCTATTACGCGCCCGGCTGCAGCGATTTCACCGCAAGCTGCCCCGGCAGCACGATCGCGAACGCCTCCTACGTGTTCACTATCAATCTGCCCAGCCCTACCGTGACGGCGATTTCGCCGACGTCCGGGCCGCTGGCCGGCGGCACTTCGGTGGTCATCACAGGCACTAATTTTACCGGGACGACTGGCGCCGGCGGCGTCAAGTTCGGCGCGACCAATGCGACCAGCTACACGGTCAATTCCAACACCCAGATCACCGCGACCGCACCGGCAGGATCCGCCGGCACCGTCGATATCACGGTCACGAACGGCTCGACCTCGCCGACCTCGGCGGCAGACCAGTACACCTATGTCGCTGCGCCAACGGTGACCTCGATTACACCGACATCAGGTCCAACCGGTGGCGGCACATCGGTGATCATCACCGGCACGAATTTCAGCACGACCACTGGCGCTGCCGGCGTGAAATTCGGCGCCACCAATGCCGCGAGCTACACGGTCAATTCGAACACTCAGATCACGGCCACCTCCCCCGCCGGCACCGGGACGGTCGACGTCACGGTGACGACCGCGGGCGGAACCTCGGCAACTTCGGCCGCCGACCAGTTTACCTATGTCGCCGCGCCGACTGTCACGTCGATCTCGCCGACCACGGGCCCGGGCGGTGGCGGCACCACAGTGACCATCACCGGCACGAACTTCACAGGCGCGACGGCCGTGACGTTCGGGGCAACGGCGGCGACGGGGTTCACCGTCAATTCCGCCACCCAGATCACGGCGACCTCGCCGGCCGGCACCGGCACCGTGGACCTCAGGGTCACGACCGCAGGCGGCACCTCGGCAACATCGGCGGCGGATCAGTTCACCTATCTCGCCGCCCCCACCGTCACCTCGATCTCACCGATCGCGGGGCCCACGGCCGGCGGCACCACGATTACGATCACCGGTACCAATTTCACCGGCGTCACCGCCGTGACGTTTGGTGCGACCGCCGCGGCCGGCTTCACATTCAATTCAGCGACATCGATCACGGCGACCTCGCCAGCCGGGGCCGGCGTTGTGGACGTCAGGGTCACCACGCCTGGCGGCACGTCCGCGACCTCGGCGGCGGACCAGTTCACCTATGTGGCCCCGCCGACCGTGACGTCGATCTCGCCGACAGCAGGCCCGCAGACCGGCGGCACCACCGTGATCATCACCGGCACGAACCTCTCCGGCGCGACCGCGGTCACCTTCGGCGCAACGGCAGCGACCGGATTCACTGTCAATTCGGCCACCCAGATCACCGCGACGTCGCCCGCAGGCACAGGCATGGTCGATATCACGGTGGCGACGGTAGGCGGAACGTCGGCCACATCGGCGGCGGACCAGTTCACCTATGTCCCGGCGCCGACCGTCACCTCGATCTCGCCGACATCGGGCCCAGGTGGCGGCGGCACCACCGTCACCATCACCGGCACAAATTTATCAGGCGCCACGGCCGTGACGTTCGGCGCAACGGCGGCGACCGGCTTCACCGTCACTTCGGCGACACAGATCACCGCAACATCCCCGGCAGGAACCGGCACCGTCGACATCAGGGTGACGACAACCGGCGGCACGTCTGCAACATCGGCGGCCGACCAGTTCACCTATATCCCCACCCCGAACATCACCTCGATCTCCCCCACCGCCGGCCCGCAGACAGGTGGCACGGTGGTGACGATCACAGGCACGAATTTCACCGGCGTCACGGCCGTATCATTCGGCGGGACGGCCGCGGCCGGCTTCACTTTCAATTCCGCAACCTCGATCACGGCGACCTCGCCGGCCGGGACCGGCGTCGTGGACGTCAGGGTCACCACGCCTGGCGGGACGTCCGCGACATCGGGAGCCGACCAGTTCACCTATTTCGGCACGCCGACGGTGACGTCGATTTCGCCGACGGGCGGCGTGCTCGCCGGCGGCACATCGGTGACGGTCACCGGCACCAATTTCGCCGGCGCAACGGCCGTGAAGTTCGGCGCGGTCAGCGCGACAGGTTTCACGGTCAACTCGGCGACGACGATCACCGCAACGTCCCCTCCCGGAACGGGCACCGTCGACATCAAGGTCACGACACCCGGCGGAACGACGGTCACCTCCGCTGCGGACCAGTTCACCTACGCTGCCACGCCGACAGTGACCTCGGTTGCGCCAAACGCGGGCCCTGCGACGGGCGGCTCGTCGGTCACCATCACCGGCACCGCGCTGACGGGTGCGACCGCGGTGAAGTTCGGCACCATCAATGCCACCAGCTTCACGGTCAATTCGGCCACATCGATCACCGCGGCCTCGCCGGCTGGCGCCGGCACGGTCGATGTGACCGTGACGACACCTGGTGGAACCTCTGCCACCTCGGCGTCGGACCAATTCTTGTACACGCCAGCACCAACCGTCACCTCGATTTCTCCGACCACCGGGCCCGCGGTTGGTGCCACGTCCGTAGCTATCACCGGCTCCGGCTTCACCGGCGCCACCGCGGTGAAATTCGGCGCCAACAATGCGACCAGCTTCTCGGTGAACTCGGCAACATCGATCACGGCGACCTCACCGGCGGGCGCCGGCACGGTCGACGTGACGGTGACGACGGTCGGCGGGACCTCGCCCGCCTCGGCCGCGGACAAATTCACTTATCTGTCCGTGACGACCACCACGGCGCTCACCTCGTCGAAGAACCCGAGCAGCTACGGCGAGGCCGTCACCTTCACGGCCACGGTGTTCAGCTCGGGCGGAATGCCGACGGGCTCGGTGACTTTCAATGACGGCAGCACGCCGATCGGCACGTCTGCGCTCTCGACCGGCGTCGCCACGTTTGCCACGACCGCGCTCGCCGTCGGCAATCACACGATCACCGCGAAGTACACCGGCAGTCCGGCCTTCAACGACTCGACCTCGCCAGCCCTCAACCAGTCGGTCGACATTCCCGCCGACAGCGCCAAGCTGCGCGCCCTTCAGCTCAACGTCACTAAGATCGTGGCGCAGAGCTCGGGACAGGCGATCTCCGGCGCGATCGACACCGCGATCTCCGAAGGCTTCAGCGGCGGGGGGCAATACATCACGCCGGGCGCGGGGGGCATGCGCGTCAACTTCGCTGCCGCGCCCGACGGCGATGAGGATGACAAGCCTCAGTCCACGTCCCAAGGTCAAGGTCCCGCTTCGCTGGGCTCAAATGCCTATACCGGCGACGGAGGCTCCGGCAGGACCGGCCGCGGCGGGCGTGGCGCCTCGCGGATCGACGATGCATTCGCTGCGATCGATCGGGCGTCTCCGACCAAGGCCCCGCCGGCGCGCTTCAAGGAGCAGAAGGATTGGCTGTTCTGGGTCGACGTGCGCGGCACCGGCCTCGACCGCTGGGGCTCGTCCGGCAGCATCGGCCAAGGCGCAACCCAGGCCACGCTCTATGGCCAGCAGATCAACGTGCTCTCGGGCCTGACCTACCGGGCGAGGCCCGATTTGCTGGTCGGCGTCGTCGGCGGCTACGAGAATTTCAGCTACACCCAAACCGACATCAACGGAAAGCTGAAGGGCGATGGCTGGACCGTCGGCGCCTATCTCGGCTGGAAAATCATCCCGACGCTACGCTACGACGCGGCGGTGACCTATTCCGGCATCGGCTATGACGGCACCGCCGGCACCGCCCAGGGCAACTTCAACGGCAATCGCTGGATGTTCGCGACCGGCTTCACCGGCAGCTACAGCTGGGCCAATTTCAATATCGAGCCGTCGGCCAAGGTGTACGCGCTGTGGGAGCGGGAAAACGCCTATGTCGACTCGCTCGGCACCCAGCAGGCGGCCCGGACCTTCTCGAGCGGCCGCGCGTCTGCCGGCAACAGGGTCTCCTATCCCGTGCCGTGGCTCGATGGCGTGCTGCTGATGCCCTATGCCGGCGTGTATGCCGACTACTACTTCACACAGGACGACGCAGCCGCGATCGTCGCCGCAGGCGGCATCCCGCTGGCCTCAACACCGCTGCTCCAGGGCTGGTCGGCGCGCGTCACAGGCGGCGTCGGTGCGAGGCTCGCAGGCGGCTCTACGGTCGGCTTCGGCGCCGAGCTCGGTGGCATTGGCGGCAACACGCAAATCTGGACGTTCACGGGACGCGCACGCATCCCGTTCTGACGCTCGAAGCCAATTACGAAGGCAGCGACACTGCGCCGCCGGCCGGACTTGCAGCTTATTCGTGATTAGTAGAGGCCGCGGCCGCTCAGGATGCCGCGGGCTTCGGCGGCGCCACTGTCAGAGACATAGGCGGCGGACGGCGCGCCCTGGCTCGCGTAGCGGCCATCCTCGTCATAAGACACTGCGCGCGCGTTCTGGAGCGCCCGGCCCCGGCTGCGGCTCGAGGCCGACATCTCCGAGGTCGCATTGAGCGAGGCCATGTCGGCGGAGGTGTTGCCGAGATTATAGGGCCGCCCATCCGGCACCGGAACCTCGCCACGGATGGCACTGCGATTCGACGACGGCAGCTCGGGAACGAAGGGCCTCGCCGAGGCAACCCGCACCATCGAGGGCGACGGCGCCGGAATCCCGGTCCGCAAGGTGGCCATCAGCTGGCGGTCGTCGGAGCCTTCGAGCGGCGCCCGGCCGACATATTCGACACGGACCTTGGCGACGCCATTGCCTTTGAATTCAAGGAGTTCGGCGGCCTTGTTCGAGACGTCGATGAGCCGGTTGCCGTGGTAGGGCCCGCGGTCATTGACGCGGACGACCAGCGACTTGCCGTTCGAGATGTTGGTGACCCGCGCGTAGGACGGCATCGGCAGGGTCGGATGCGCCGCCGTCAGCGAGCCCATGTCGAACACTTCGCCATTGGCGGTCAGGCGGCCGTGGAAATCATCGCCGTACCAAGACGCCATGCCCTCGGCGCGGTAATTGACGTCCTCCTCCGGCACGTAAGTCTTGCCGCCCACCACATAGGGCTTGCCGATGCGGTAGGTGCCGCCGCCCTTCGGAACCGGATCGCCAAGGGCCACGACCCGGGGGCTCGAGGAGACGCCGTATTTCGGATCGACGCGGCTCGCAAACTTGCTGGAGGATGCGCAATTGGCGAGCGCGAGGCAGGTTGCGACCGCCGCAACACCACGCGCGGCCCGCAAAACCGAATCTGACCGTCGGATCCCCATTCGCCCCAAATACCATCTCGCCGGAGGCGTACCCAACCCGCTTAGATTACGGGGAAGCGCTGTCCGGTCCTTCAATCCGAGGCGGCCCACCACCGCGTCGGAGCAGTAAGGATAACGCAACCGGAACACGGCGGAAATGGGGAGCCTGTGGCGATCCCGTGGAGATGGTAAACGGCGCGTTCGCTTCCCCCGTTGATCTACGGAGCGCGAGCACCTGCTCTGTGCCACTCCCGGACATTCTGTTGCGCCAAATCCTCACTCCACCCCCTTTGTCAGCCCGTTCACTGGAATTCTTTTGACTGTGCAAGGCCGCACGCGCTTTCTCGGATGCAAGGGCAGACTTTGGAATTTAACGATGATCGAGACGGTTTCGGCACTGATGGGTCTGGTAAGCGCGGGGATCTTCCTGGCCCATGCGTTCGAAGGTTACCGTACGAGGGCCTGAAGGCACTCGCGCGGGCGGCAAGCATCACCTCTTTCAAGACCGCACGTTCGGATAATTTTAATCGATCCGAGCGAGCATCGAAGACAAGAGCGGCAGGTGTCCCATGCGCAACCATGACCTCGTATCCGACAGCTTCCTGGCATTGACCGCCGGTGGCTTGGTGCTTCTCTGCTCGAGCCTCGTGGCATTGGCCTTCGGCTGAGCACCACCATCACTTTCCTTATTTCTAACCACAACTACACCGCGATGCAGCATGCGATCCGTTTTGGATTGCCCTGCTCCCGCTTAGTTGATTGAATTTCTGCATTCGACGCCTCGACTAAATTTCAAGAGGCCATCACCAACGAGGGTGACGCAAATGCTTGCTGAGAAATTCTTTCTCGTTCTGGAATCCCTGATCCGCGGCGACCGCACCTATCCCGACGGAAGTCCGCGCGTCATCAGCACCTCCGCGCACGTGCCGATGAAGCTGCCAGGCCAGCCGTAGACTGCGCGTCCCGAACGTCGAATCAAACCCCGCTCAACGCAGGCCCATCAATGAGCGGCGATAGTGACTGTCGCGGGCCTCGCTCAGACAGACAAAGCTGCCGTCAAAGCCCTGGCCATATCGCCTCTGCCCCCTGCTGTAGTAGACGCCCTTCCTGAAATCGAGCCAGACCACCTGGTCGCGTGGACAATGACGCTGAGCCTGCGCCTCGTAGCGAAACGGCGTCAGCGGCGTCGCCGACACCTCGCCGGCGCCAAGCAGCATCGCCGCCGCGAGCGCGATCCTGACCTGCCCGTTGCCAAAGCCGTTGCTCACGTCCCGTTTCCTAGGTCCATGCCGTCCGCGCGACGGCCGCGTCCCACGCTAGCACGAAACGGCCCGATCCCTGGAAGGCCGCAATTGCACCGCGCGTCTTCCGCCAGCCATCTTGTCGGGCTACATCAAAGCCAGATCATCTCGCCGCGAGGATCCTGTCTGAATGTCGGTTGAGCCTGAAGCCAGCATCGAAGCCACCCCGCCCTTGCCGCGCCTGGGGCTGCTGCCGATGATCATCTTCGGCTCGCGCTGGCTGCAACTGCCGCTCTATCTCGGATTGATCGTGGCGCAGTGCGTTTACATTGTGCTGTTCCTCAAGGAGCTCTGGCACCTCTCCTGGCACGCCATCGACCTCACCGAACAACAGATCATGATGAGCGTGCTCGCGCTGATCGACGTCGTGATGATCTCCAACCTGCTCGTGATGGTCATCGTCGGCGGCTACGAGACCTTCGTCTCGCGCTCGACCTTCAGGGGCATCCGGACGAGCCGGAATGGCTCGGCCACGTCAATGCGAGCGTGCTGAAGATCAAGCTCGCCATGGCCATCATCGGCATCTCCTCGATCGCGCTGCTGCGCACCTTCATCGAGGCCGGCAATCTCGGCTCGAACCGCGCCGGCTTCACCGAGACTGGCGTGATGTGGCAGGTGCTGATCCACATCACCTTCATCGTCTCGGCGCTCGGCATTGCCTACGTCGACAAGCTCAGCGAATCTGGCATGCGCAAGCACGCCGAGTGAGCCGCGACGGCCGGCCTTCTTATTGTTTGTTTGCTTCGAGCTGCGCGAGCGCCTGGTGCAGACACTCCTGAAGCTTCTGCGCAACTTGCTCGCGCGACACACCCCTGTTAGCGAGATCGCCCGAGACCTTGCCCACGATGTCATCGATCGTCCGGCTCTCCAGATTGTCCGTCACCAGCGCCGTTGCATAGCTCGCCGCGGCATCGCCGCTGAGGCCGAGCTGTGCGGCGGCCCAGAGCCCGAGCAGCTTGTTGGTCCGGGCCGTGGCCTTGAACATGAGCTCCTCGTCGTGGGCGAATTTGGCCTCAAAGCCCTGCTCGCGCTTGTCGAACGTGGTCATGGTCAGCTCCATTGCGTTTTCGCTGATGGGGAATCGGACTTGCCGGGAGCGAACGTCTCCGTCATTCACGTCAGTTGAGGATCATTTGAATCTTCGTCCCGGAAGGCAAACGCCGTCAAGCCTGCCGCGCGCGGCAGGCCCGGTGCGTTCACCGCCGCCGTCAGCTTCGCGCCAGCGAGCTGCGCTAGGTCAAGATGTTTACCATTCGTTAAGCAGACTCAGCGCCGCATGACGAGGGGATATCGAGAGCTGACGCATGAACAGAGAACTGCGCGAGTTTCGACGGCTTGAACGCCTCTGCCTGGAGCAGGCCGCCTTGTCCACGATGGACCTCGCCCGAAGCGGATTGCTCAAGGTCGCCCAAGATTGCCGCATCGCAGCCGAAGCGATCGAGGCACAATCGCCCCGCGGCGCCCTGGCAGGCGCCGTGCAGGCGCTCAAGCTTGCCTTGAGCACGACACGGGCGTCCAACCGGCACTAGTCCGACCGGACGGTCGTATCACGAGAGTTTGGTGCGCCGACCGAGGTCGGTCAGTCCTTTACCTCTGCGGCCTCGCGCGCGATTCGTTCGGCTCTCAGCCGCTCCTTGTTGGCGTAAAACGCCTTCTGCGCCGCTTCATGGTCACGCATGGCCTTATCGGCCTCGATCCGGCGTGACGCGTCGCGAGCCTGGCGCTGTTCGGGGGTCAGGGGTTTGCGTCGGTAGGAAATGTCTTCGGTCATGCCGAGACAACGCGGACGCAGCGAAAGGGTTCCGCAAACTGAACCGGACGGATTGCGCGGCCGGAGAAAGCAACGAATTATCAGCTAGTTAGCTGGCGACTTGATCCCAACGAGCGGACATTTCGGCGTCGGCGGAATCGCACTGCGAACAGGCGGGTCCGGATAGTACTGGGTGTTTTGCTGAACGTCACGGGCCAGCTCCGTGCCGCCGAGCAGCGTGATCAGCATCAGCGCCTCATCCAGCCCGGCCGAGATTCCGGCTCCGGTCAGGCGATTGCGATCCAGCACGAAACGCGGGTGACCGTCGGCGACCTTCACCTTCGGAAAGTGCAATGGCAAGCATTCGAGGAAGGCCCAGTGCGTCGTCGCGAAATGCCCGTCGAGAAGGCCCGAGCCCGCGAGCAGCATCGCGCCCTCGCAGACCGAGCACATGTATTTCGCACCGGCGGCCTGCCTGGTCAGAAAATGGAAGTAGGTCTGGTGCGGGTCGTTGATGATCTCGGTGAGCGCGGCCGGGTCGCCGCCGGGGACCCAGACCGCATCATACTGCGCGCATTCCGCGAATGACTTCTTGACCTCGAACGGAAATCCCCGGCCGCGAAATCGCTTCATCCCCGGCTTGGCGGCGACGATCTCGACGTCGAAATTCGCCCAGTCGAACATTTCGAAAGGGCCGGCGACGTCGAGCATATCGACGCCGTCGTAGACGGGGATTCCGATCTTCATCGCGTGCACTTTTCCCGCTCTCGCCGCACTCAATGTTTGTGACCGGCCGGCATCGATGCCGGTGTGGCCGTCGGCTGCCTGGTGTGGCGCATGCCCGCCATCCCCAGGCCGCCGCCGGGCGCGTTGAGATCGGGGACGATCGCGATGTTGGCCATCATGCCCGCGTCCTCATGGTCGAGGATGTGGCAGTGCAGGACGTATTCGCCGATGTAGCGGTCGTATCGCGTCCGAACGCGGATCTGATAGTTGTTCTCGACGATGATCGTGTCGCGGAATGTGTGCCACATGCCGCAATACTGGTTCGCCAATTGCTGCTTGTCGGCATTCACGATATCCGGCTTGCAGGTGCCGTCGGCATTGTAGATCGAGATCTGCTGACCGTTGGCGTTGGTGGTGACGACGTCGATCACCTGGAACGGATTGACGTGGATATGGAAGATGTGCGGCTCGCCTTGCGCGCTGAGCAGCCAGTCGTCCGTCGTGTTGACCTCGCGGGTGAAGTTCACGACGTCAGGGTCGTACGATTTGTTGTTGACCGTGAAGGCCGGGAAGTTGATGGCGAAGGCAGCCTGCTGTTGCTGGCTGCCGGCCGCGGGCGGTGCGAGGTTTTCGAAGGGTGCCCACGGCCGCAGATCGCCGTCACGCAGTCCGGTGCGGACGGGGTCCGGCAGCGTCGGATTGGCATCGTACAGTGCCTTGCCGACATAGGCCTCCAGGTCGCCGGTCACCGGCTGGCCGCCGCGCACATGGATGTAAGCCAGCAATTGCGGCGTCGAGGGTCCCTGCCCGCCGCCATTGCCGTTGGACACACGCTCGGCCGGGGGCGCCGCCTGGTTGAGCAGGCAGTAGTCGCCATCCGAGGGGAAGACGACGAGGACGTCGCTGCGATAGCCGGGCTGCATGTAGTTCGATTCGAGCACGCCGCCGACTTGCGAGGCGTGGATCGTCCGCAGCTTGGTTCGCGTCAGACCATCATTCGCGATCTCGAATTGCGGGATCAGCGTGCCGGGCGATGCGTTGCAGGCGGCCAGAAGATCGGCCTTCTGTTGCAGGCGGTTGCCGCTCAGCGCCGAGTTCGCAATCAGGTTCGTCGTGGGCGTCGCGCGCACGAGCTGAATGTTGATGGTGTCGTGGATGCCGGAATGGACGAAGCGCCAGCGTTGAATCTCGCCGGCCGGCAGCGTGAGCGTCGGCTGCACGATGCCATTGACGCTGGTGAAGCGGCCATTGGTGTCCCAGATCGTCGCGGAGTCCAGTTGCAGGCCGAAATTCTCGACGACGCCGGGGCTGACCGGATTGCCTGATGCTGCGAGCGGACACGTCCACGGCGCGTTGGCGATGTTTGCTGGGCTGTTGGCGTTGTAGAGCCCCTGCGTGGTGTAGATCTGCTGCCACGGGCCACCCGGCTGGTTTGGCTGGTTCTGGAAGCAGGCATAGGCAATCTGCTGAAACAGGAACAGCTGCTCCTTCAGCGGCGTCCCGTTGTCGTCATGCAGCACCGTGTCGATATCGGCGATCGGCTTCGGGTTTTGCGGCGTTGGCGGCGTGTAGGGACGCTCGCCCTTGACAACCAGCACGCCCGATGCGCCGCTCGCCACCTGCACGGCCGTCGAGCCGTGGCGGTGCGCGTGATACCAGAACGTTCCCGCCGGATGATCGTTCGGGATGTTGATCTCGTAGGGAAACTTGGTCTGCGGCGCGATGTTGAGCAGCACGTTGTCGCTATTGCCGGCGGGCGACACGTGAAGGCCATGGGTGTGCAGATTGGTCGTGTTGAAGCAGCCGACCAGGTCCGGCAGGCCGAGCCCCGATGGCGGATTGGGCAGGCAGCTCGGATCGTCCTTCGCAAGCTGATTGATCAGGTCGACGCGCAGCGTGTCGCCCGGTTTGACGAAGATCGCAGGGCCCGACTTGCAGCCGCCATAGGAGCGCAGCTCGACCGGGTCGAGGCCACCCGGCTGTGGGTCGGTGGGATCGGGGTTATTGATGAAGAAATGCCCGCGCACGAAGTTCAGCACCACCGAGACGATCGAGCCGCTGCGCGAGATCGACCCTTGCGGCCGGCAGCCGCCGACGACCGGCGCAACGGCGGCCTCCAATCGCACCACATCGCCCTGCCCGGGCAGTGTCGGCGGTGGCTCGAACGCACGGGGAGCCGGTGCCGCAAACGCCGGAAGGCACGGTCCGAGCGCGGCGATGACAAGACCAGTTCGCGCAAAGCTCTTCATCATGGTGTCCGCCCTATTTTTCGGAGAGACTGCTCAAGGAATTTCTCGACGACATTTCGGCCCGCCGGCGCTGCCAGAACGGCCGATCGGGCCAGCGCGAAACGCTGCCGTAATGCTCGCCCAGCGTCGTCGCGTAGACCGCCGCTTCACGCGCGACCCATGAATCGTAGCGGCCGAGGGCGGCAGCATCTCCGCGCGCAAGGCAATCGCTGGCGGCATAGGCGGCAAACACGCCCGAGCGCATCGCCTTGACGACGCCGTGGCCCGAGATCGGATCGAATGCGCTCGCGGCATCGCCGGCGCAGAGGAAACGGAAGCCTGTCGCTGTTGCAGCGGTTCGGCCGCCCGCAGGGATCAGGCGAGGTTGCTCGAATTGAACGCCCCTGCTCGCCACCGCCGAGACGAATTGCGTCTTCGCCAACGCCGCGCGCCAGCCATCGGGCGTGCTCAATCTGAGGCCGCGGGCAAGATCGGAATCCGTCATGCAGGCAAAGGCGCGCCTGCCCTCGCCCAGCGCCAGCGTGTACCACCAGCCGTCCTCAAAGGCTTCGACGAGCAGTTCCGGCGCAACCGGTCCTGATGTCACAGCCTCCGCATAGGCCGCGATCAGGCGGTCCTGAACTTTCGCCCGAAAACCCCGGCGATCGGCGAACGCGCGGGCGCGGCCCGTGGCATCGATGATCAGTCGCGCCGAATGGCTCGCACCGTCCTCGCAGGCGACCGACCAGCCGTCCGCCGCGCGCTCAAGACGCGAGACCTTTCCATCGACGCGCTCGGCCCCTCTACAGGCCTCCGTCGCGATCCAGCCGTCGAACGCAGCGCGATCGACGCGCCATGACGGCCCGCGCGCCTCAAGCAGCAATTCGCTCGAGGCCAAGCCAGCTTCGTCCCACGAGGTGAGCGTCCGATGCGACGGCGCAAAGTCCTGCGCCAGAAAGGCGGGCCACAGACCGAGCTGGCGCAGCACCGGTTGCACCAGCGGCGACAAGACCTCACCTCGTCCCCGCCCGCGCCGCTCGTCCGGCGCGATCACGGCTACCCGAAGCTCCGGCGCGCACATCGCCAGCGCGCGTGAAGCGGCAGCGCCGGCTGGACCTGCGCCTGCAATGATGATGTCGAACGCGGCCAAGTCAGTCGGCCCGAACGGCGTAGAAGGACGCCACCACGCCGGCCGGCGCCACGGTGCCCGGCGAGCCGCCGCTGTGCGGGATGGTGCGGATCACCGAGCCGACGATGGCCGGACGCTGGTCGACGCCATTGGGCCAGGCCGGCACCAGCGAGCCCCAATAGTCGTAGATCCACTCCTCGCCGCTGACGAGGCCGGTGCCCTGGAAGCGCACCTGCATCGGCGAGCCGTAGGCGCGCGATCCCTTCAGCGCGAGCGACCAGCCCGGGCCGCCGATCGTCCCGGCCAGAAGCTGCATCGGCGCCGCGACGATCTCGATCGTGCCGCGGCCGAATTCGAGATTGTTGAAGTCCGTGTTGACGTCGGAATCATTGAGCAGGCTGCGATAGGTCCAATGTCCGACGAATGGATTGTCGCTCATGATGCCTCGCTTTTGGGATCGGCGGTTCGCTCGACGCTGATGTACTTGTAGGTGAGATCGTCAGCCGACTTGGCGCCGGGCTGGTAGGGATTGCGCACGATGAAGCCGAGCCTGGACCACTCGGTGACCATCTTGAGATCACCGACCGGGATCTGCGGAATGCCGCGGCTCCAGGTGGTCCAGACGTAGCTCGGCTGGCCATTGACGACGGACGCGATTTCGAACGACTGCAACGGCCGATGCGCGGGCCACCACAGCGTGGTCCAGGTCCTCTCGTCGCGGCTCAACCGCTCATCATTGTCGCTATCAGGATAAAGGTTATTCCAGTCGGCGTAGGTGATGTTGATCGGCTGCGTGGTGCACTCGTTGAAATCGGACTGCCAGGGCAGGCCCATGTACTTGGTGAGGTCGCCCGGCTGCAGGCCGGTCCCGAAATCGTTGTCCTGGGCGAGCGGCGACTCGACATTGAAGGTCGGGTCGGCGATCACGCTGCCTCCAGACTGATTGGCCTGAGCGGCGCTCTGAAGAAAATCCGAGACACTGCGATCGGCGTTGACGCGATACGGCGCCCAGTAGATCGAAGGGTTGCGCATCACCCAGCCGAGCTCGCCGCCCGGACAGAATGCGCCGCCCAGCACATTGCTGAGCACGCCGCGGTCGAGCTCGCGGCCGGTCTTCGGCGGCGCCTTCGGATAAGGCTCGAACGGCGAATAATTCTTGGGCGGCCAGCCCTCCTCCTTCTCGTTGATGAACCAGCCCCGCGCCCATTGGCCGAGGATGAAGAGCTGGTACTCAGTGAGATGAAGAAATTTCGACGGCGTCTCGTTGGTCAGCGGATTGTCGCCGCAGAGCAGCGGCATCAGCGGCAGCGAATGGACGCGCGAGGACGCACGGTCCTGAACCTGGAAAGAGTTCGCCTCGCCTGCCCGCCGCAACAGGTCGAACAGGAAACGGCGCATCGGTCCGTAGGGATCGTCGGCCTTGGCATGGTGCGTTGGACCGGCGACCGCCGCGACCGCCATGACCGCTTCGCTCTGGCTCGCGTCGCGCAGCGGCGCTTCCGACGGCGTCTCCGTCTCGGTCGGGCGCGTTCCGCGCTTCGGTGTCTGCGAGAGCTTGTTGGGATCGAACGTGCCGCGCTGCGCCTGGTCGTGCGGATAGTTCGATTGCTGAAGGATGTCGTTCAGATACCGAAACTCATCCGGCCGGAACAGGATCGGCCAGATGTCGCGATAGAACCAGGGCCGGTAGTTGCGATTCCACGCCAGCCGTCCAGCCTGCCAGTGACGCAGTGCCGCCTCGTCGCGAAACGGGATCTGCTGCGGATCGTCGTAGGTGCCGAGAATCCCGTAGATGCCGGTATCGGTGGCGAACTGGCGCACATAGAGATCGTACAGCACCTCGTCCATCGTGATCATATCGAGGATCTGCGGCGCGAAGCGCGGATAGCCGACCACCACCCATGCCGGAAATTCGACGTCGATATAGCGGGTCTGGCTGACCTGCTTCGAATACATGATCAGCCGCGCCATTACCGGGCCGTCGGAGATGTCGTCGTACCAGCCGTCGGTGTTGGCGTAGTCCTCGATCTTCGGACCGAAGCTGCCGCTGACATCCATGCCCGAATTGCCGTGACCGCCGAGCACGACGAGCCGGCCCTTGTTGTCCGTCATCATCTCGCCGAGCGTGTCGATGTCGAACGGCTGGAGGCCTTGGGGCGGAAACGTGGTGGCATAGCCACCCGGGCCGCCCGAGCGGTCGAAATGCGCGCGCCGGTTGGTGGTCGCATTCACGCTGCGCGGACCGGGATCGATGATGAGGAGGTCGCGGTCCTGGCCGGTGACGTCGGCATTGCGCCGCGCACTGCCGTCGGCATAGCCATGCTCGCCCTTGAGCTCCGTGAACGGATACCAGGAGGCTTTCTTGTTGGCGACATAGACGCGCCACTGGATGTCGACCAGAACACCGTTATTGCCGCCGCCCTCCACGGCATCGCCGAGCGCCAGCGGCCGGCCTTCGGGGGACTCGTCGTCATAGACGAAGATCTGGAAGCGCGCGGCCTGCCGTTTCACGCGGCCCTGCGCGTCCTTGAACGTCTTGATCGGAACCGGCGTGACGCCGTCCGCGCCGTGCAAGGGATTGCCGAAGCTGTCGCAGGCGAGCGGCAGTGCCGCGGGCGTCTCCGGCGCAAGGTAGAATTCGCTGTCGCTGTTGCCCAGGCGCGCGATGCCGATGCCCGGATGGATACGATAAGTCGCCATGCTTCCCCGCCACCTTCTCAGTCCAGGAAATTGCTCAATCCAGGAAATTGATCGACACGCCTTCCAGCTTCAGGAGCTCTCTCTCCTCCTGGTAGTCACCGCCGATCACCACCAGCGTGATCTGCAAGGGCCCCTTCTTCTTGAGCGCCTGCTTGGCGGCGGCCGTGACATCGATCCGGTGGTTGCGCGGCGTGTTGTGGTTGCGCCCGCGCTGATCGAAGCGCCGCGGCTGCGGCGGCGGAATATCGCAATGACCGGGGCCGCCGTAGCAGGCGCCGTGTCCGAAGATCGAGATGTAGCCGGCGTAGTGCGGGTTGCCCCTGATCGGCGTCGAGGCGTCAGCGCCGGGCTCGTTCAGGAAGGCGCGCACGAAGCAGGAGCGCATCAGTTGCGGCACCTGATGCAGGCGGATTTCCGCGCGTTTGAAACTGCGCGCCCCCAGCGGCACGGTGATCGGCTGCGACACGAAGCGGCTGACCGGCGCCTCGAGCCCGACCGGCATGAAATGCGAGCTGCGGACATATTCGTAGCCGAACGGCGCGATATCGAGCGTGTCGCGAATGGTGTAGTTCCACGGCGACAGCACGGAATCCAGATCGGCCGGCACCGCGTTCGGATTGAGCTTCTGCCACTCCCACCAGATGCGATCGATGTTGACGTGGATCGGCCAGAACACGGGATCGTAGGACGCGGTCAGATTGCTGAACATGTCGCCGAGGCCCGGCTGCGAATAGAGATCCGAGCGGGCATGGAAGCGGCGGCCGCCGACCTGCGCGGCATCGTTGCGGCGTGTCGCGAGCGCACGCAGATGCGTGGTCTCCGCGTCCGGATGCGACGCCGACGCCGTTGCGGTGGGAGCGCAGGCATAGGCCGCCTGCCCGGCATCCGGATTCTGGCCACCGGTCCAGATGTGCATGGTGTTGTGTGGATTCTGGTCGAGGAAGCCGAACGCCGCGTCGTAGATGCTGCCGCCGCCGAAATCGCGGAAATTGTTGAGGCTCAGGATCTGGGCGATGTCGTCGGCCGAGGGGTAGTGATAATTGATCGCCTCGTTGATGGTCTGGCCGTTGGGGTATTCGGCCGGATAGCGCAGCGGATACCACAGCGAGTTCGAGATCAGCAGCGCGTCGATGAAGCGCTGGCGGTTGGTGTTTTTGGGATCGGGCGTGACGGCCGAATAGCCGACCTTGGTGATCACGTAGCAGAAGAAGGCGTGCTGCGTGGTGAAGTACACGCGCTCATACGCAAGCGCCAGGATCGCCTTCTTCTGTGCCGGCGTCGGCGCGGGATCGAGTGCTGCCACCAGCGTCTCGGCCGCCTCCTCCGTGAGATAGGCCTTCATCGAGGTCGGGATGATGCAGCCGTTCGCGGGATCCTCCGGCCGGTATTCCGGCATAGTGAAGTCCCAGTACGGCAGCATCAACCCGGGCTCGAAATCCTGGAGGTTCTGCTCGAACTCGTAGAGATAGGCGCGGTGCCAGGGCAGGAAGCGCTCCCAGCCGTGCTGACAATGGTTTTGATGGACCAGCGCCTGGTTGTTGTAGCTGCGCCGATCCTCCGGCCAGCGATTGAGCGCATAGAGCTGGCGAAAGCCGCGGCGCAGGCGCTCGAGCTGCGGCTCGCTCATGCAGTCGATGTTCATGCGCCGCCTGGGCTCGCCGATGCCGGCGGCCGGCGAATAGCCGTCCGCGGCCTCCGCAAATTCGGCGATCTCGCTGAGCTTCACGGTCGCGGTCTTCGCCGGCTTGCCGGGCGAAAGCTCCACCGCAACGCTGGTCGCATCGTCGGGGCAGCCGGCATCGATCCAGTCGGCGATGCGGTCGATGTCGGTGGGCGCAACCGCGTTGCCGCCCCATGGCAGCGCCGGGAAGCGGCCGCCATCGAACGGCGCTTCGCCGCGCAATCCTTTGATCAATCCGGATGCGTCACTGCGCGCATGAGGTGGCAAACAGCAGGCGTGCCCTTCCGGCACAGGCGCGACCATCTTGATGCCGAAGATCTCGGCCGTCTCCAGCGCCAACGCGCCGTTGTCCCAGAACCGCCCCGCACCGCCATAGTCTGCGGTGCTGTCGCCAGCGGCTGCATCGAGGATCGCCTTCACGCGCGCATAAGCGACGGTCAGTGCTTCGGTGTCCATTCGAGCCCCCGGGGCGAGCGAGACGTAGAAGGCGGGGCGAGACTAAGCACAACTTTTGGGTGATGTCATCTAAACACGCACCTTCGTGCCCGCGCGGGCGGCTAATATTTTTGTCAGGTAGCGTGATCTAAATCATACAACCGAAATCCGCCGAAGGTGTCCCGGTCTCCTCTTCACACAGTGATCGGATTTTCATGCCTTGTGCACATGCTTTGGGCCGACCGGTTGCGCTCCGCCCGACGAGGATCGGCGCGATGCAGGCCTATCACCGTCTCGGTGACGGCTGGACACGCGCCCCGCTAAAATTATCGAAAACAACCCCATGCACAGTAGCCGATGCGTTTCGGATCAACAGCTTGCGCGTGCCGCAAGGCCGGCTTGACTCGTCGGGCAAAACAGGGGCATAATGCCATTATTCCGAAATTCATCGACGACGCGGATCACGCCTCGGAGGCAGCCCACCTCTCGGCGCTAACATCCGCCAGCGCCTCGAATATGGCCGGCGTGCGTTCCAGGCGGGCGATGGTTCGCGCGCCTTCGACGGCGGCTACCAATGCGGCTGCGGTCGAGGATGCGCGCGCGGGAGCGAAACCGCACCCCCTGAAATGCTCGGCAACAATCTCGGTCGAATCAACAAATCCGCGCGCGACCCGTTTGGTCAACTCAGCGTCGAGCGCGGGCAGCTCATTCGCCAGATTTTGCATGAGACATCCATACTGAAAATCGGAGGCGACCATTTCGGCCGCGAATGAGCCGAAAATCTGATGAACAAACTTCAGAGCATCACCCGTCGTATTCGCCGAGATATCACGCAACACGGCAATTCTGCTCGCAACGTAATGATCGATCGCTTCTTCTGCGAGCTGTGTCTTGCCGCGTGGAAAGTGAAAGTAGAACGATCCCTTGGGCGCACCGCTTTCTTTGATGATCTGGGTCAATCCAGTCGCGGTGTAGCCCTGGATCCGAAACAGCCGTTCGGCCGTGGCAATCGCGCGAGCGCGGGCGTCAGTCTTACGTGGCATGCCGCGATCCTAACACGTTTCGCTTGACGGTTCTATGGCGATCGACATAGTATGGTGATCGCCATAGAAGGAATGCGGCAATGCCCCTCTACCAGCCATTGGTTTCCCGACGAGCCATCTTCGCGATGGGCGCGGCCAGCCCGGTGGCGGCTTCATTTCGACCGGCCCGCGCAAACCCCATGGGAGGAACTGATTTGACCACAGCAACATATGGCGGGGGAACACTTCCCAAGGGGGTCCGCTCGCGCATGATCCATGGGGTCAACGGTCTCGATGTCCATGTTCTCGAGGCCGGTTACGAAAGCCCCGGCCGGCCGCTCGCGCTGCTTCTGCACGGCTTTCCGGATTTGGCTTACGGCTGGCGACACCTGATCCCAATTCTGGCTGACGCCGGGTACCATGTCGTGGCGCCCGACCAACGGGGTTTTGGCCGCACCACCGGTTGGGTGAACGGCTATGACGCCCCGCTAGCGCCCTTCGGTCTCTTGAATATGACGCGCGACGCCCTCGGATTGGTTTCGGCATTGGGCTATCGACGTACGGCGATGCTGGTCGGGCACGACTTCGGCTCGCCCGTGGCGGCCTATTGTGCGCTCGCCCGACCTGACGTCTTTCCCTCGGTGGTGCTGATGAGCGCGCCGTTCCCCGGTCCGCCGGCGCTTCCGTTCAACACCGCGGAAAGCGAGGCATCGCCGGTTCAACCGAACACCGGAAACCAGAAGTTGGCGGCCGCGCTGGCGGCGCTCGATCCGCCCAGAGAGCATTATCAGCAATATCTGAGCACACGGCGGGCGAACGAAGACATGTGGCACCCGCCCCAAGGTTTACACGCGTTCCTTCGCGCATTTTTCCACGTCAAGAGCGCCGACTGGCCGGGAAATAAACCGCATCCGTTGAAGGCGCCAACCGCCATCGAACTTGCACAGATGCCCACCTACTACGTCATGGATCTCGGCAAGACGATGTCCGAGACCGTCGCTCCATTCCAACCTTCCGCCGCCGAGGTCCTCGCTTGCAAATGGCTCACCGAGCCGGAACTTGGCGTGTACACGGAGGAGTATGGCCGCACCGGGTTTCAAGGCGCCCTGCAGGCTTATCGCGTCTTTTCCGATCCTGACCTGAACGCCGAGTTGCGCCTGTTTTCGGGAAGGACGATCGACGTCCCGTCACTCTTCATCGGCGGGACGAGCGATTGGGGCACCTATGCCGCGCCGGGCGCGCTCGATCTGATGAGGACGAAGGCGACGACGAGGATGGGTGGCATCGAGCTGATCGACGGCGCCGGTCACTGGATCCAACAGGAGCAGCCGGTTCGGCTCGGCGCGCTCCTGCTCGCCTTCATCAAGGAGACCGGTGGGGCGGATCACACCAGCCGTTAGGTCGGGGAATGCTGATCGTCGCTGTTGAAAATATTGCCCGGCGTCCAGATCACCGTCGCGTCAGGTTTCAGTGAAGCGCTTGGGTTTGGTGGTGCTGGTCCGGCGTTAGCCGGAGCACGCAGCGAATATTTTTGTCAGGTAGCGTGATCTATTTCATACGCCCGCCGTTCAAGGACGCGTTCCCTGCCGGATGAGAACAGCTGGACCACGCTAGCGAGACAGAGGTCACTTCATGAAACTTTCGCATTTCATCGCCTCCCTCTCCTTGCTGCTCCTGTTCACCCTCCAGTCAGACGCGCTCCTTGCCGCCACGAGTGCAGACCAGGCTGCGCTGCAGCAGAGCATCTCCAATTTCGTCGAGGGCGTCCGAACGTCGGACCTCGCGAAAGTGAAGTCGTCGACGGCGCAGGGCTACCGGCCCGACGCTCAGCCCAAATACGCGATCCTTTCGCGATTGGGACAAGTGACGGAGGTCGAGATTGGAGACGAACGGCGTCTTTCGAAACAAACCATCGTCGAAGCGGAAGTGCGACATGCCGACGGTGTCTCGTCCTGGAACTTCAGTATCCAGGATGGCAGCAGGATCCTGTCCGCTGAGATGACGAGCGCAGATGTCTATGGCGCAAGGGCGCAGGCTGCGCCTGCGAAGAAAGGCGGTGGTCGCTATCACCGCCAATATTCGAGCGGCCGTCCGAACCGAACGGTGGTGCAGTCCTGTGAGTTGTCTCCGAGTTCTTGCAATCAGGATGCCCGGCTGGTCGAGTTCTTCTTTGCGACGGATCGCAACATCAAGATCACGAACAACGTCTCGACGCTCGACACCGACGCGCCGCGATCAGGCATCTTGAGCTATGGCGTTGCCGGCATCCGCATTCCGGAAGACCATGAGCCGGGCCAGATCGAGCTTCCGTCCGAGTGGCACTTCCTGGGGATCGACTACAAATCGGCCACGGATGAAACCAAGCACTTCTCCATCAAGCGGCTCGCGGCGACATCGTACGACGACTGGAAGGAGCTGGTCAAAAGGCAAGCCGATCAATCGCAGAACCGCGCCCTCATCTTCGTGCACGGCTTCAATACGGGGTTTGAGGACGCGCTCTACCGAAACGCGCAGATCGTCTGGGACCTGCAATACCAGGGCGTGTCGGTGCTGTTCTCCTGGAGCTCGAAGGGAAAGGTGCGCGACTACAATTACGACCAGGACAGCGCAGACATCGCGCAAGCCGAGTTTGCCGAACTCCTGACCACGCTGCACGACAGCGGGATCGAGCACATCGACATCATCGTCCACAGCATGGGAAACCGCGTCGTGCTCCCCGCGCTGGATCAATTGGCGCAGCGGTCCAATCCGGTCAGGGTGCAGCAGCTGGTCATGGCCGCGCCCGATGTCGCCCGCGACAAGTTCATGATCCAGTTTCCCCTGGCGAAGAAGATCGTTGACGGAGCAACGCTGTACGCGTCGTCCGCCGACAGGGCCCTGCTCGCGTCGGCCGAGCTGAACGATTTCCCGAGAGCCGGGATGGTCTTCGCCAACGGACCCGTTCTCCTCCCCAACCTGGACACGATCGACGTGACCGCGATCGGTGACGAGATCTTCGGATTGAATCATACGGTGTTCGCGACCAACCGCGCCGTCATGGACGATATCAAGCTGCTCCTCATCAACGGCATGAAGCTGCCGCGCCTGTCCCAGGTGCGGAAATTCCCGGAGCCACCGCTGGCTTCGACGTATTGGAAGTACCAGTGAGGCCGGGCCGTTCAGCTGGGACGATGGGCTTCGCCAAAATCCACCTAAGGACAAAAGAACAAGAGCTAATCCTTTCGAGCACGAGAGGCCCGCCAGCGTGAACGGCGATTTTTCCCGGATCACGAAAAGAAGAAGGTCCCAATCAGCAGGCCCGCTGCAAAAGCCATCAGCCCGAGGGTAGAAACAGACACGATGCGAACGAGGATGCGAACCTGCTCCTCATACTCTTGTTCTGCCGTCCTGTGGGACCGAGCCGTCACCGAAGCTGCCCTGCCATCACCAGATTTGGCGAAATCTACGCGCGGAATTGTGGTCAAGGCGAGGCATTCCAGCCCCGCATAGCGAGCCCGCCGATCTTGTGAACCGGCGGGCCTCTGTCCTATCGCTTCAATCGTCGGGAATGATCTCGCCACGCTCTCAGCTTAGACCGAAGCCGCGCCCCCCGATGCGTTCAGCTCGCTTTGGGAAGCGTCACGACTGCGCCTCGCCAAGGCCGGGGTTGATGGCAAGCGACGCGCCGGCGGCGCCGCCGGCTTCATAGGCCGTCATCGACACCATCCGGCCGGTGCTGCGCTGGGTCCGGAGCTTGAGGTCGAGCTTGTCGAATTCCGCATCGACCGAGGTGTTGAGGACAATCAGACGTCCAATCCGGCCGCGCTAGACAAGCTGAAGCTCCGCATTCAGGCGTTGCGGCCAAGAACCATCGCCAATGGCTGCACCGAGGATGAGGCGCTGTCTGCCCCTGCCAAGGTCGCAGAGCTGCTGGATCGCCACGATTTGTCGCTCTCCGACGGATTTCTCGGATGCGAAATTGCTCAGTTCCCGCTTGCCAATCGGCCCCTGGAGCATTACGCGCCATACTAGGATTGGCGCATCACATCGTGGAGGGAAGACTGAAATTCCGGGCCGACATCGACGGCCTCAGGGCCATTTCCGTGCTGGCTGTGATGGCTTTCCATCTCAACATCGGTATTCAGGGCGGATTCACTGGGGTCGACGTATTTTTCGTCATCTCTGGCTTTTTGATCGGCCGCATCGTCTACACCGAGGTCAGCGAAGGTAGCTTCTCCCTTTTGCGGTTTTACGAGCGGCGAGCACGACGCATCTTGCCGGCTCTACTGACAGTCATCGCAGCGAGCTGGCTTTTGGCCAACCTGCTGCTCTATGACTTCGAAAAGGCGGACTTCTCAAAGTCCGCTATCGCGTCCATCCTTTTTGTGGGCAATATCTATTTCTTTGAGGCGAGCGGGTACTTCTCGCCTGCAGCAGAGACCATTCCATTGCTTCATCTTTGGTCTCTCGGCGTCGAAGAACAATTCTATCTACTATTCCCTCCCTTTATTCTGATCTTGGCGCGGTATTCGTCGAGGGGAGTATTCACAGCGCTCGTCATGGTTGGCGCGGCGTCGCTTTTGATATCACAAGCACTGGTATCCGCGCATCCCGAGGCTGCGTTCTATCTCCCAATCAGCCGCGCATTTGAGATCCTGGTCGGCTCGCTCCTTGCCCACCCGATCGTTCCTCGCCCGAAAGGGCAGCTAACAAGCCAACTAGCAGGCTCTGCCGGCGCAGTCTGCCTGATGATATCGATGTTGTTCTACAACAAGCAAACAGCTTTTCCAGGAATTGCCGCTTTGCTACCGTGCATAGGGGCGGCTCTGATCCTTTGGTCGGGTCAATCCCAATCTCCTTTCGTTGCTCGGCTATTGCAGTGGCGGCCGCTGGTTTACGTCGGCAAAATCTCCTACTCGCTGTATCTGGTGCACTGGCCGATCATCGTGTTTGGCAAGCTACTTTTGCCAAACCTCTACACTTGGCAGTTCGTTGCATCGGCGGCGGTCGCTGCGTTTGCACTTGCCCATTCGAGCTTCAAGTATATTGAAACCCCGCTACGGTACGGACGAATTACTCATCGGCGTGCTCTTCCGATCGCGGTCGCAGCGATGCTCGCAATCGGTCTGCTTCCGGGATGGACGTTGCTCAAATTCAAGCTGCCTGCGTCGGCAGATCCGAAAATAGCCTCCATTCTCAAGTACAATTTCTACAATCCCCGAACGCGCTTCCTTGCGAGAGAATGTTTCCTCGATCCCGAGCAGCGGTTTGACGATTTCATGCTCAGCAAATGCATTCCATCCGCCGCTGGAGATGCCGTGATATTGTGGGGCGATAGCCATGCCGCTCATCTCTATTTTGGTTTACGATCGGAACTCGAGAAAAGAGGCGTCAGCGTCGGAATGTTGGCAGGCTCAGGATGCCCTCCGATTTTAAATCTTGACGTAGTTGAGCGGCCGAGATGCAAAGAAGTAAACGATCGGATTCTGCCGCTATTGCTCCAACTGAAACCTCGAACTGTTATTTTGTCCGCGGCATGGCGAATGAACGAAGCCACGCTTGCCAAGTTGAAGTTGACTGTCGAGCGTCTCTTGCAGAGTGGCATCAAGGTTGAGATTGTCGGCGAGAGCCCTGCGTTTAACACGCGAGCGCCAAATATTGCTGCAGCGCGGCTGCAATCCAACGAGCCGGTCTTAGCATCTGAACCGGATGTGAAAATTGAAAGCATGGAGATGATGGACGGAATGCTTGCCGCGGCATTCCGGGACGTCGCGGGGCTGACCTATGTTTCTCCGTATCGCGCATTCTGCCTCGACAAGCAGTGTCTGTTGCTAACGAAGGATGCGGTTCCTATCTACTTTGATTATTCACACCTGACCGAAGCAGGTTCTGTCCTCTACGCGAAAGACCTGTTGCTTGGTAAGCTCTAAGCGCTGCCTCAGCTTCCGTACGGCAGAGCGGGATGATGACGGACGACCCGTTTGGGTCGCTTTGGCAGCTTCTTGCGCAGCTGCCTGGTCAACTAAGCAGATCGTGGATGTGGCTCGGCTTGATCTCCGGGATCGTGAGCTTGCCGATGGTGTACAGATCTTCGATGCAAGTAGCTGATTTCGCTGTGGAGTCGAACGACTGTGAACAGAGGAGAACACTAGACTGGCGGAAGGGGTGTCCGGTCAACTTCGTTGATATGGCTTCACTTTTCTCGGACGTGCTGGGAGCATTCTACGGTCCTCCCTACGGCCACATTGCAGTATCGTAAGACCGTAGCTGCGTCCCCTCAATGACGGGCAAATATAAGGCCAGTTAAACGAAGTCCGCTCTTTTAAGAAGCAGCAGCCTGCGAACACGTAGCCGCAGTCTGAATGATTTCCATGATGATTGAGGGATCTTCCAGCAGGCCCAACTTATCGGACAGATCGGGGAACATCCGTACCGAATGAGAGAGGTCCGGCACGAAAAAGCTTTCAGCATTTTTCGGCGGCTCATTCCGAAGCCTCTCGGCATTGCTCATGAGTGTGTTCCGGACACTCTCAAGCTCAGCGCGAAGGGCGGCCGCAACCGATCGTCTTTCCACCTTCCTTAGCCGATCGTCCCTGTCCCGATTTAGCTTCGCATTGAACAGAGCGCCCGCTACGAGCGCACCAAATCCGATGACTGAGCCTGTTGCTGCACCAATGAAGGTCGCGGCACCACCCTGCAAACTGTTCAACCAGTCAATAAAGGTAGGTTCAGCCATAGCCCTTTATACCTTCAGTAGCAGGATGCTCTTGGTCTTCTGCGTCTCCCTTGTGGAGCGTAGCTCTCTTGCTGCCAGTCCGACTCTGGCTTCATGCGAATTCCGACCTAGCCGGACGTATTTTATTCGAGTACCCTGTCCTGCCACATCGCTGCGAATTTTTTATCACATCCATATGTGTAGCTTGCCGCCGTAGCAAGCCCAGACATCTTGCCGAAGTTAAGCGAGCTTCGGAACGTATGCGCGATATTGCGGCTGGACGCGATGGTAAGTGAGCCATCAATCGGGTAATTCACTCAAAGGCCCACGCTACGCAACAGTGCTCGTGAAGAACAGGCGTTTAGGATTGCCCGACCAATCGATGTCCTTGACAGCCCTGATGTCGATATTGAACGACGCGTCGGTCGCGGCAATAATCAGCCGCCTGAGATTTTCTACTTCATCCTGCGTGATATGTTCGCGCCCGCCGACTTCGACGGAAATTGTATCGATTGTGTCTTGCCTGAAGCGCACTTCCTTGAACGGAAGCGTTTCCAGCAATGTGCGGGTCGAAATGTAAAACGGCATCAGTTTGCCGCTTGGGTACCGAAGAAAATGCTTCCCTCTGCCAAACACGTTGGAAATCGTCGGTCCATCGTGACCGCACGGGCATTGCTGATGCAGCTGACCGAAATCACCGATGTCATAGCGAATAATCGGCGTCGCGTAGGAATGCAGATGTGTAATCAGCAATCGCCCCAATGTCGCTCCATTGAAGGATGCGGTCACCTGATGATCAGTCTCCACCACGACGTTGGTGTGCGCGACGTGAAAATTGCCCTGGTATTTCGCGCATTCGAACGCGATCGGCCCGATTTCTCCAGCCGAATAATTTGACAGCGAGCGGATACCGATAGCCGTCATTGCCTCGACAATTTTCGGATCGCGATAATCGTTGAGGTGCAGCCACACTTTGATGCCGAGCCTTTCGAGGAGGTCAACGCCACCCTTCTCGATCAGGATATCAAGGAACCGATTTGCGCACACCAGGTAGCCGAACCGGCCTTTGGTCAATTCTTCGATCAGGGCATCATCATTGTACTGATGAATGATCTTCCTGGCCGAGCCATTGCGGAAAACCTTGCTCAACGGACCGGCCCATGATTCAGTCACCTCGACAGCGAGCGACTTGTTCTTCAGCTTGGCCAAGCTGACAGCTGGGATGATCTGAACCCGGTCTTCCGCCAGACTTAAATTGTTGATGAAGTATTGAGCCAAGCTTCGAATGGACGTGTAGTAGCCGTTTTCCGGACAGAGATAGACCTTGACCGGCACTCCCGTCGATCCTGTCGAGGCGTAACTCGACACCTGGGCATGGCCGGGGCCGGCTATCAACGAACCCTCGAGGTTCACCTGAGCAGCTATGTCTTGTCGGCTTTGCACCGGCACATATTTAATCATGCCGTGATTGAGCGCGCGGGACGGCAATCTGTTGCGCCAGAACGCAGAGCGCGCCTGTGCATGCTTGAGCAAATAGGTCAGCCGGCGGTTCTGCCAGTTCTCCCGCGCCGCCCGATCGCCATTCTCGATGAGATCAATTGCATTGATATTGGCAAGGTCGTTCTGCGCAGCCTGATCCATAAAAGTGAACGGACGATCGTCGTAGGCCTTCGCGTTGAGCGGCCTGCCCGTTAGGTCAAACATGGAGATTCCGTCATTGGTGATCCACTAACCGTCCTCGGCCCTGCTAATGAAATGGTTTTTCAGGAAGCTCTCCAGATCGGGTCTCGATCTTGCCCATTGCCAAGCACCGTTGGCTCCGACCACGAGATCGGCATCGGGATCAAAATTGCGATCGGCAAGCCCCCGATAGCGGCCGGCATAATTACGATTTTCAATGTCGCCGTGCCAGAGGTGATACAGGCGGCCGGGGATAAAGCCGATACGCCCGCCGACGGCCTGATGAAACGGAAGCGCCCAATTCAGATAATGCCGTTCGCATGCGGGGGTGAAAAGACATCCTTCGATTACTTTGTCGAAATCACCATACATCGCGCTCACGACCGCACGAGTCGCGCCGCCCACGATCATCGCATCATAGAGGCCATGCTCTTCGAGAATATGGCGCCGCCCTGCCCACGCCAGCCCCCACACGAACGATCGGCGGTTTTGGGCCGATGGAGGCGTAACCTTGGCCTGGTTGAATTTTCCCGCGTGCACCATGCTGACGACACCATGTCCGGACGCAGGCTTATCGAAGTAGTCGAAATTCGCCTGATGGCTATCCGGTTCGAGATCGACCTGATCCGAGAGAAGCTGAACAACGTTGTACTCGCGCAGTTGCTTCTTTGCCTCTGCAACCCAATCCGACCGTTCGAAAACCACATCGCCATCGATCCAGGCAATGTCGTCCACATCGGCAGGCACCGACTTGAGCGCGATATTGAGCAGTCTCTCCTTTTGCCACAAGACTGCTCCACGGGAGAGTTGAATTAGAACGTCGGCATCTTTTTTGGACAGTTCAAACCGGCCATCGAACGAAAGCTCGACGGTAACGAGCGGGATTGCGAGATTCTCGCGAAAAATGCGATAATTCGGCGCGCGGGATTTGAAACCCGCAGGATTGAAATAAGACGTGATGGCCCACATCTCAGGATCCCGGCCTAAAACGAAAGCCCAGCGCGCCGCCGGGCCGATCGCTGCAAGCGGCGAAGCTCAATCGTCAATTGAAGTGATAGTTGACGCCAACCCGCACGATGTTGCCGTTGAAGTGCACGCGCGTGGAAGTTGCGATGGCAGCGATACCAAACCCGGGCAATGAGGTCGGCCCTTCATCGACGGCAAAGCCACCCGTCCCATAGTTGGCCGATCCTAGATCGTAGTACAGGTATTCGGCCTTGGCGCTCCAGTTGGACAGAAACATCCACTCTGCGCCGCCGCCGACCGTGTAGCCCGCGCGAGGGGCGGAAAACGATCCCAATGTCGCGTTCGCCGGCACGCCGCTAATGGCGGTGGTCTGGTTGATCGTGGTGCTTGATTTCGCGCCGCCGTAAGCCAAACCGCCCGTCACATACAGCAAAAGGCTGGGTGTTACGGTTGCACCCAGGCGGCCGCGAATCGTGCCGATGTAGTCGAGGCTGCGTGAAGCTGCGATGTTGGTCAGCCAGGATCCGGTGTTGGGGCCGGATACAGTATCGGTCAGTACTTGACTCGAAGCGCTTGCATTGCCCCGCAACGACGAACCCTGAATATCCGCCTCGAAACCCGCAAGGACCATCGGTGAAATCATGTGATTGTAGCCCGCCTGGGCGCCGCCGATAAATCCACCCTGGCCGGTCGAAAGCTGGCTTGTCGCCCCGCTAGCCATCGCGGGGGCAGTGACCGGGGTTGTACTGTTCGAGGTGACCGACGCGTCACTGTTCACCTTGTTGGAGCCATCAAGATAGCCCGCGTTGAGACCCGCATACCAACCCGACCAACCATTGCCGGCGATCGGGGGCGCCTTCGTATACGGCGCCTTGGTATAAAATTGCTGCGGCGCAGCCGGGCCGCCGAGCTTGTAGTTGATGCCCGCGCGAAGGATGTTGGCGCTGAAGCCGACACTTTCCGGAACGCCCGGAACGATGTTGAACAGCTGCGCATTGCCGAGATCGACGTGCAGATATTCCAGTTTTGCCGTCCAATTCGGCGCGAAAGACGTTTCTATGCCGACGCCGGCGGTCCAGCCCGCGCGCCAGTCGCTACCGTACGCGGGCGTAAGCGAATCCCAGCCGACGACGTCGCCAATGGCGAGACCGCCCGTCGCATAGAGCAGCCAGTTGCCGTTCGCGCCTGTTGCATATCCTACTCGACCGCGAAACGTACCGAGGGCATCGAGCTTCGTTCCGCAGGGATGTGGCGCAACGGTCGTGGGGCCACAGACGTTGGATTGGCCTTTGATATTAGCCCACGACAAATCACCCTCCAATCCGAGAACCCACGGACCGAATTGCCTGTTATATCCCAAGGTGCCGCCAAGCAGTCCGCCATTCAGCGAAAAGTGGCCATCACCGGCCCCCTCGGTATCCACCGCAGGCGGCGGTACGATGCCAGGATCGGTCTGGTCGGAATGGCCCCAGCCATAACCCCCTGCGACGCCGCCGTAGACGCCGGTCCAGTTGTACACGCCGGACGGCAATTCACCGGCGCAGGCTGAGCCAACACCCAGGAGCGTGCTGACCGCAACGGCGACTGAACGATTTGTTTTTTTCACGATCGCCCCATTGTAGCCAAAGCCCAGCGACCCTGTTCTTTCCCCACACAATTGGCTGCGTGAGATCAAACCAACTTTATGACTTAAGCGTTTGGCTTGCTCAATGATAATCTCTGGACAACAAACGGGATTTGGCGAGATGTTGCAAAATAACACCAGCCGCACTGTCGCGGCTCGACGAGGGCTATCCCAAGGACATCTGCGACCGATTCTACTACAGACTGGATCGTCGTACCTGCGGGTCTGAACCTACCTATCCGATCCTGCTGTTCTTAGGCATCGGGTTCGCGCCGTGCCTGTCCGGATTTTACCACAGGATACGGCGGCTGTACTGGGCTGGCGCGTGCCTGCGTTGACCACCGCGGGAGTTGGTAGGAGAAACGCAACAGGTAGCCGAACTTCAACGATTAGAATGTCTCCACTCCCATACCCTCCCATTGGCGCCCGAGACTTAGGATACCATTTTGCAATCCACGGACCTGGAGCCATTTGGGCTGTTCGCTTAGAGTTTTGGTCGTGTAAAAACAGTCCCGGACGCGCCGGCAAGAAGTTTCATGAAAGCTGGCGCCTCGGTATACGGCAATGCCGGATGATGGCGGACAACCCGCTTGGGACGCTTTGGCAGCTTTTCACGCAACTGCCTCGTAAGCTCGGCCGGATTACGAAAGTGCGGATCGTCGATATCAACGTTCTTCGCGATAATCGTTTCAATCCGGCCGCGGACCCGGCTCGCAGTCTCGCGCTTCTCCACCCAGATCGGTTCGAGCAAATCGTGGATGTGGCTCGGCTTGATCTCCGGGATGGTCAGCTTACCAATGCTATCGTAGGCGTAACGCTTGAGAGAAGACGGCCACTGGTCGCGATGCTTCTCGCTCCAACTCGACCAGTTCGCCCGGATGTAGGCTTCTGCGCACTCCTCGAACGTCGGCAATGCAAACTTCGCCTCGACGGCTTTCGCCTCTTCCCGCGCTTTTCGCCTCTCGCGCACGATGTCCACGCCCGCGGTGCTACGATCGCCTTTCACGCGCAGGCGGGCCGCATCGCGCGCGAGCCGTGCGTCCTTAAGCGACACGTCCTTCAAGGAGCCGAGGCCGTGCCAACGCTCTTTGCGATCTTTCCAATATCTGTATGACCAGCTTTTCGATGTTGGTCCGGTGACAATCCAGTAGAGCCCATCACCATCGGCGTACTTGCCAGGCTTGGTTTGACGCTCAATGTCGAGTGGTTTGAGTCTTCCAGCCATTGTTCCTCCGGGTAAACCGTCCTCCGAACCCACGGGCAAAATCTACGGTCATTGACTTGATTAGGAAGAACACCGGCGAACTGCGAAGTACAGCTTTCCGGCACAAGTCACTGATTTTGCTGTGGAGTGCGAACGACTGTGAACAGTGGAGAACAATATACTGGCGGAAGGGGTGGGATTCGAACCCACGGTACCCTTTCGGGTACGCCGGTTTTCAAGACCGGTGCCTTAAACCACTCGGCCACCCTTCCAAGCTCAGAATTGCTGTCGCTTAACGCAGTCGACGGCGCAAGGCAACGCGAAGTTGGCGCGAACCCTCCTCTGAACCCGATCTGTCAGGCGAGCGTCAGGCTGTTCCCTTAGCCTATCCCCTCAGCAATCCCGGACACTGGCGACATCTCCCAGGGCGTCGCCGGTTGCGAGGCCCGGCTTGGAGTCGCCTCCGTTTCCGGGCCTCGTTTGCTGCTCCCAAAAGAAAAACGGCGCCCCGTGAGGAGCGCCGCATGAACTTCTTCTGTGCTGCGTTGGCTCAGTAGCCGCAGGACGCGCAGCCCGTCTGCACCGGGGCGTAATAGGAATAGCCCGGCTGGACCATCTCGACGCGCTGGCGCGTGGCGTATTGCGGGGGGATGCGCTCGTACTGAACGCTCGGCGGTGCGACCATCACGGTCTGCGGCACCATCACGGTGCGGTACTGCGCCGGCGAGCGATGCGCGACGGTGGCGCCGGGCGACACCATCACGGTCTCGTCGACGGTGCGGTATTGCGGCTGCACATATTGCTGCTGGTAGCAGGTCTGGCACGGCGGCGGCGCGTAGCAATTGTAGCAGCCGGCGGAAGCAGCGCTCGTCATCGAAATCGCAGCGACGGCCGTGGAGAAAACAACAGCGAGAGTACGAGACATTATGTGGCGCCCCAGTTGCCCAAAATGGATTTGCGAAGGTCGCTGGCAGTATACGCCGCAAATTTCTGAGCCGCTGAAGTTCGTTGAGGCATCCTTAATGCGAACGGCCGGCTTTCGCCGGCCGTTCAGAACTTGTTGACCATGCACGATGCGCGAACGCAAGCAGCGCTTACTTGGTGCGACGCTTCACCTCGCGCACCGCGCCGCGTGCGGCACTGGTGGTGAGCGCGGCGTAAGCCTGCAGCGCGGTCGAGACGTTGCGCTTGCGCGCAGCGGGCTGCCAGGCGGCATCGCCCTTGGCCTCCTCCGCCGCGCGGCGCTTGGCGAGCTCCTCGTCGGAGACTTCGAGGCTGATGCTGCGGTTCGGAATGTCGATCGCGATGCGGTCGCCGGTGCGGACGAGACCGATGTTGCCGCCTTCGGCGGCTTCCGGAGACAGATGGCCGATCGACAAGCCTGAGGAGCCGCCCGAGAAGCGTCCGTCGGTGACGAGCGCGCAAGCCTTTCCGAGCCCCATCGATTTCAGATAGCTGGTCGGATACAGCATCTCCTGCATGCCGGGGCCGCCGCGCGGGCCTTCATAGATGATGACCACGATCTCGCCAGCCACGACCTTGCCGCCCAGGATGGCTTCGACGGATGCGTCCTGGCTTTCGAACACGCGCGCCGGGCCGGAGAACTTCAGGATCGAGGCGTCGACGCCGGCGGTCTTCACGATGCAGCCGTCCTGCGCAAGATTGCCGTAGAGCACGGCGAGGCCGCCGTCCTTGCTGAAGGCGTGCTCGAGATTGCGCACGACGCCCTTCTCGCGGTCGGCATCGAGCTCGTCGTAGCGACGCTCCTGGCTGAACGCGACCTGAGTCGGGATGCCGCCGGGCGAGGCACGGAAGAAGGTGCGGACCGACTCGCTCTTGGAGCGCTTGATGTCCCAGCGCTCCAGCGCATCGTTCATGGTCGGCGCATGCACGGTCGAGACCGAGGTGTCGATCAGGCCGGCGCGGTCGAGCTCGCCCAGAATGCCCATGATGCCGCCGGCACGGTGCACGTCCTCGACATGGACGTCGGCGACGGACGGCGCGACTTTGCAGAGCACGGGCACGCGGCGCGACAGACGGTCGATGTCCTGCATGGTGAACTTCACCTCGCCTTCATGGGCAGCTGCAAGCAGATGCAGCACGGTGTTGGTCGAGCCGCCCATCGCGATGTCGAGCGTCATCGCGTTCTCGAACGCCTTGAAGTTGGCGACGTTGCGCGGTAGCACGCTTGCATCGTCCTGCTCGTAGTAGCGCCGCACGATATCGACGATGGTGTGGCCGGCCTCGACGAACAGGCGCTTGCGGTCGGCATGGGTTGCCACCACCGTGCCGTTGCCGGGCAGCGCCAGGCCGAGCGCCTCGGTCAGGCAGTTCATCGAATTGGCCGTGAACATGCCCGAGCACGAGCCGCAGGTCGGGCACGCCGAGCGCTCGATCACCTTGACGTCCTCGTCGCTGACCTTGGAGTCGGCGGCGGCGACCATGGCGTCGATCAGGTCGACGGCCTTGGTCTTGCCCTGCAGCGTAACCTTGCCGGCCTCCATCGGTCCGCCCGAGACGAACACGGCGGGGATGTTGAGGCGCAGCGCGGCCATCAGCATGCCGGGCGTGATCTTGTCGCAATTGGAGATGCAGACCATGCCGTCGGCGCAGTGCGCGTTGACCATGTACTCGACGCTGTCGGCGATCAGTTCGCGCGACGGCAGGCTGTAGAGCATGCCGTCATGGCCCATGGCGATGCCGTCATCGACCGCGATGGTGTTGAATTCCTTGGCGACGCCGCCGGCCTGCTCGATCTCGCGGGCCACGAGCTGACCGAGGTCCTTGAGGTGGACGTGGCCGGGCACGAACTGAGTGAAAGAGTTGACGACCGCGATGATCGGCTTGCCGAAATCGCCGTCCTTCATGCCCGTCGCGCGCCAGAGGCCGCGGGCGCCCGCCATGTTGCGGCCGTGGGTGGTGGTGCGGGAGCGATAGGCTGGCATGGCGGTTTCCGTCCTCGGGTTTGGTCGGCCGGGCGGGAAAATTGGAAGCCGCCTCAGGCCTTTGTGGCCGGATACCGCACGGGGTGATCAGGCGCAACGGGAACTTGCCCCTGATAGCCCCGGATCGGCCTATCGCAGGCCTCCCCTGCTCCCGGCGCGGGCTCTTGCAGGGTCGGGTCGAGCCGGACAGACGCTGTTGCTAGCGCTTCGGCTTGGGCAGAATAATTCTCCCCTGGGAGGCAATGCCACCCCACTTGGCGGACCAGCCGATTTCCGAGGCCGAGGATGGCTCAATGCTTGTCTGACCTCGGGCGCCCTGCAATGCAAACAGGGCGCCTTGGGGGTCGACACATCGTGCGATCCAGCAGCCATCAGGCAATTCAATCGGCCCCTGCAGGATTCGGCCTCCGCCGGCATTCACATGCTTCGTGGCAGCACCGATGTCGTCAACATTGAAGTAATGCAGCCAGCTCGGCTGCGCTACGCTCGGAAGTTTCGTGAGCATGCCGCCGACAGTCTGCCCACCCGCCGAAAACAATTGATACCAGGCCGCCGGTTCGCTTTGAGCGTCGGCCTTCTGCCAACCGAACAGGTCTCGGTAGAAATCGAAGATCAAGGTCCGGTCGGCGGCCAGCAACTCATGCCAGCCTACGCGGCCCGGCTCGTCCACCCGGACGGATTTCCGTCGGCCATAGGTCGGTTCTTTGATCAGCCCGAACGTCGCCTCCTGCGGATCGGCAACGACTGCTATGCGGCCGATATTGGTGTCGGTCGGTGGTACAAGGATCGTGCCTCCAAGACGTCTGACCTGCGCGGCGGTGGCGTCCAGGTCGTCGACGGCGACGTATCCCATCCATCTCGGCGTCGCCCCCAATCTTCGCCCCTCTTCCGGGATATCCATCAGCCCGCCCAGCGGGGTGCCGCCGCTACGAAGCACCGTGTAGGGCAGTTCCGGTGTCGATTCATCCTTCACGCCCCAGCCGATGACCTTGCGATAGAATGCGCCTGCCGCCGCGACGTCCGTGGTCAGCAGTTCGTACCAAGCGAAACGTCCGAGTTGATCCGCCACGCCGATCTCTCCGTTCAAACCTGGATACGATTGCGGCACTGCACCAAGCTGCACGCGCACCAAGAGCGCGGATCGTTGATGCGTTTGTCAACTGGCCCCGCCGGCATCGTTCATGAAGATGAATACATCCTGAACGTGCGGCGCCGCACTTTTGTGCGCGTAATTGTTGCTCGCATTATTTCCTCGGCGTAGACTTACCGCGGCTGGGACGCTTCTTGCAATGCTCGGAGGTTCGACCATGCGGCAGGCGAAGAAGACTTCTAAAGGGAAGAAGCGAGTAACCAAGGTCGCCGTGCCGGCGTTAGGAGCGGCAGGGCTGACGTTCTCGCTGGCGGGAGGCGCATCGGCCTCCGCCGTGCCGACACCCGACGTACAACAATTGCAGCACTTTGGAACGGGGCAGGCCATCACGCTCGATGACGAGGAAATGGCTGACGTCAGCCTCGCCACCTTCCATCTCTTCGACAAGGAAAACGCCGGGAGCCGCGTGCAGCTGGCATGGCGCGGATGCGGCGGTTGCCGTGGCTGCAGAGGCTGTCGGGGTTGCCGTAGCTGCCGATGTGGCGTCGGTTGCCGATGTGCCGGTTGTGCCGTTGGCTGTGGCGTTGGTGTGGTGGGATGCGCCGTATCATGCGCGGGTTGCTGCGCATCGTGGGGCCGCTGCCGCTGGTGCTAGCGTTCCGAATGGCGTGTCCATCAGCCGATATATCATTGACCGGCCCTGAGAAAGGGGCCGGCCAGTTGATTGGTTTCGCTACGGCACGTGCATCGATGGCTTGCCGGCGACGGGCGAATTCGTCCCAACTCTCCGGGAAAATACCAGCGCGCGGGCACGACGATCCGTCTTGCGCCGGCGATCTGACGTAACGGCAACAGGATCAGCGTGCTGACTCAATGAATGCCAATCGCAAGCCCCGCGTTGCGCGGCAGACCCGCAAAGACCTCCTCCGATTTGCACCGAACTTCACCGCCTACGTACTGCCTCCCGATGCGGTTTGCCTCTATTCCGAGGACCGCAAGTTCTTCCTGCACGGCGAACTCTACTGCGCCTTGGCGACCGCGCTCGGAAAACATGGCAACGCCAGGCCGGACATCATTCGCCAGCTTTCGAAGCGCTTCCCCACTGACAAAATCGAGGAAGCGATCAAGCGGCTCCTCGATCGCCGATATGTCGTTGCGCGGACCTCGCCAGCATTCGACGAGGCCGTCGGCGGCTTTTGGGCAAGCCTCGGCTTGTCTCCGGAGGTCGCGGAACAAAATCTTCGCAGTTGCGCCATTCAGGTCGAGTCGATTGACGTCAAAGGCGCCAGGGAGCTGACCGCGGCCTTGAGTAAGCTCGGCGTTCAAATCGCCAAGCGCTCGCCGAAGCTCACGATCACGCTGGTGAACGATTATCTTGACCGGCGGCTCGCCGAACTGAACCACGAGCGTGTAGCCGGCAAGACCCCCTGGTTGCTGGTACAGCCATCCGGCCCGTTTCCGCTGGTCGGGCCCGTGTTCAAACCGGGCGAGAGCGCCTGCTGGACCTGCCTGTTCGATCGCATGATCCGCAACCGGGAGATCAGGGGGTTTCTTGACCGGGGACCGGCGCGTGCGGTTGCCGTATCGCCACTCGTCACAGAAAGCGTCGGCCAGACTGGAATCCATTTTGCCGCCGTCGAGATCGCCAAGGCAATTGCCTCGGATTTTCGTACCGATTTGTGCGATCACATCGCAAGCTTCGACCTGACCGGCGCCGCCATCGCCAAGCACTACGTGACGCGACGTCCGCAATGTCCGACCTGCGGCAGCAAGAAGCTGAACAACCCGCGCCGATCTCCGGCCCTGGTCGAGATCGCCGAGGGCAAGAAGCTCGTCATGACCAGCGGTGGATATCGCACCGTGACGTCGCGATCGACGGTGTCGCGCTTCCGCAAGCATGTGAGCCCACTGACAGGGGTGGTGACCCGGCTCGAACGAATCGACGTCGATCTGCCGATGAATACCAACTACTTCGCCCAGCACAATTTCTCCGCGCCGGCGCGAAGCATCGACCAGCTCAGGTCCGGATTGAGCGGCGGCAGTTTTGGCAAGGGCTCGACCGCCGAGCAGGGCGAAGCCAGCGCGCTGATGGAATCGATCGAGCGCTATTCGGGCATTTTCCAGGGCGATGAGATCAGGAGGACGCGTCGATTTGCCGATTTCGCGCCTGACGACGCGCTTCTTCCCAACGATGTCCAGCTCTTCAGCGAAACGCAGTTCAAGAACAGGTTTCTCCAGCAACCGGACGACCCCCATCCAGTTCCCGAGCCGTTCGATCCCTCGGTGAGGACCGAGTGGTCGCCGGTCTCGTCGTTGCGCGACAAACGCTTCAAATATCTGCCGACCGGCCTCCTCTACTTCTTCTATGGCGGCTTTCATACGGATTCCAACGGCTGCGCGGCCGGCAACACCCGCGACGAAGCGATCGTTCAGGGCTTCCTCGAACTGATCGAGCGCGATGCGTACGCGATCTGGTGGTACAACCGGGTGCAGCGCGCAGCGGTCGACCTCGAGCAGTTTGACGATTTCTATGTCCGGGATCTCCAGTCTCAATTTGCGGAAGCCGGGCGCAAGCTGTGGGTGCTCGACGTCACCACCGAACTCGGCATTCCGACTTACGTGGCGATCATGCACTGGATGCAGAATGGACACGAGAATATCGAGTTCGGTTCCGGCGCGCATTTCGACCGCCGTATAGCCCTGCTGCGCTCCCTCACCGAGCTGACCCAATTCATGTCCGTCGGCATGATGAGCGGTGCGAGCGGCGAGAAACCAACCCTCGACGGTGTCACACCGCTGCGCCTGCAAGACCACCCGTTCCTGACACCGAGCGATCGCCCGATCGTCCCGCCAGCGCCGAGCCTCAAGCTTCACGACAATACGCGTGACCAGGTCATTGCCTGCGTTGAGATCGCCGCCCGGGCGGGCTACGATTTCCTCGTCCTCGACCAGACACGTCCCGACGTCGAGGTTCCGGTCGTCAGAGTGCTCGTTCCTGGCTTGCGTCATTTTTATCGCCGCTTTGCACCGGGACGCCTTTTCGATGTGCCGGTGAAGCTCGGATTGTTGGACAGGCCGCGACTGGAAAGCGATCTGACTTCATTCCTTCCACACACCTGAAGGGCTGCCCTTTCGTGCGCGCTTCCAGGAAAACGCCGACCAGGAAGATCGCGCCAGACCTTGCTGCCCGATTGAGCCATCGCTTCTCCCTCCAGATGCAGCCGGACGGAAATATCGCCGCCTCTTCGGGCGACTATTCCGTCAACCTCGGACAATTCAGCGGGGCCGCGATGGACCGCGCGCGACATCTGAGCACCGGTCTTCCGATCGCTTCGTTTGCAGGCAAGAGCATCCTCGCCAGGGAAATCGATGCGCTGGTGCATCGCCTGGCCCGGCAGGGGCTCCTCGAATACCCGCTTTCCTCCTCGCGTGGCGAGCGCGACCTCGTGGTCATCGAGCCTCAGGTCCCCGACTACTGGCCGCGACGCGCGAAGCTGGGCAGCAATGATACCGTCGTGTTGTCGCGCTTTGCCTATTTGCGCCGGCGCGGCAATGAGATGGTGCTGGAATCGCCACGCGCCGGCGCGCTGTTCCGGATCGGCGATCCCGCCATCGCCGCCACCCTTGCTGCGCTGTCGCAGCCTCAAAAGATCGGCAAGCTCAACCGGAAGGCGCCCTCCTTCAACCTCCTTCTGCTGCAGCTGTTGCTGGAGAGCCAGATTCTGCTCAAGCTCGATGCGAAAGGCGGCGACGGCCTGCGAGTGGATGAAGGCGACGGCAATCTCGTTCTCTGGGATTTCCATGATCTGGTATTTCACACGCGGAGCACGGAGGGCCGGCAGGCCAATCCGGTCGGCGCCGCTTTCACCTATGCGAGCGTCGTTCCGCCGCCGCCCGCGGTGCGTCCGCCATGGCCAGGCAGCAAGATCGACCTGCGCAAATTCTCCTCCCCGGAGCCGAACTCCCGCTTCCCGAAGCTGTTGCGCGAACGCCATTCAACACGGGATTTCGACGACAAGCATCCGGTCACGCTCCGCGAGCTCGCGCAATTCCTCAACACCACCGCGCGCGTCGTGTCCGAATGGAAGAGCGAACCGTATTTCGACGGCGGTCCCGAGGTCACCTACAGCACGAGGCCTTATCCGGCAGCGGGCAGCGCGTACGAGCTGGAATTGTACCTGGCGGTCTCGAACTGCGAAGGGCTCGCGCGCGGACTCTACCACTACGACGCAGGGGGCCACGCGCTGGTAGCGATCAGCGCCTCCGCTCAACAGCTCCAGACCCTCTCGGTAGCAGCTCAGTTTGCCATGGACGCGCCTGGTGAGCCGCAGATCCTGATCACGATCGCGGCGCGCTTTGGGCGCGTCTCCTGGAAATACAGCTCAATTGCATATTCGTTGATCCTCAAGGATGTCGGCAGCCTGATTCAGACGTTTTATCTGGCCGCGACCGATATGGGCCTTGGTGGCTGCGCCATCGGGACCACCGACATCGATCTGTTCGCGAAAATGACGGAGCTGGAATTGCATGTGGAGGGCCCGGTCGGTCAATTCGCGCTCGGGCGCGGCAAGAAGCCGGAGGTCCAAGGCTAGAATCGGTGTCCGACGCAAATCGGCGCACGCACCACGCCGTCGCGCTATTGCAGGGTCGGATCGAGCCGGTCGCGCAGCCAGTCGCCGATGACAGACACCGCCAGTGTGGTCACGACGATGGTGGTCGCCGGCGCCAGCATGATCCAGGGCGCCCGGGTCAGGTACTCGCGGCCATAGCCGACCATGTTGCCGAGGCTGGTCATCGGCGGCTGCACGCCAAGGCCGAGGAATGACAGGCCCGACTCCATCAGGATCACCTCGGGGAACACCAGCGTGGTCGAGACGATCAGGGTCGAGGCGATGTTGGGCAGGATGTGTCTGAGGTAGATCCGCGCCGGCGTCGCGCCGAGCTGACGAACGGCAGCCGCATAGCCCTGCGCATTGGCGGAGATGGCGAGGCCGCGGGCGATCCGGGCGTAGCGCTCCCAGCCGAACAGTCCCATCAGGCCGATCAGCAGCGGCAGCGAACTGCCGAAGAAGGCGAGCACCGCGAGCGCCATGATCACGAACGGCATGCTGGCCTGGAAATCGGTCAGCATCAGCACCAGCTGCTCGACGAGGCCGCGAAAATGCGCGGCGAGGAAGCCGAGCGTGGTGCCGACGATCGCCGAGATCGCGGTCGCGCCGAACGCGATCAGCAGCGAGATGCGGATCGAGACGAGAAGGCGCGACAGCACGTCGCGGCCGAGTTCATCGGTGCCGAGCCAATGCGCGATGTTGCCGGGCGGTGAGAGCCGGTTGCGCAGGTCGAGCTGGGTGAAGCTGTAAGGCGCGATCTTCTCGGCGAAGGCAGCGATCACCAGCATCGCGACGATCCAGCCGATTGCAAGCGCGACCGAGACCGGGATCGCCGGCAGGGTGATGCGGCGGCGGGTAGTGATGTCCTTCAGCGCGGCATCGGTCATGCGTGGGCCCCCTTGGCGCGCAGCCGGGGATCGAGGAAGCCGTAGAGGAAGTCGACGACCAGGTTGGACGTGACCATGGTCATCGCGACCAATAGCAGGATGCATTGCACGACGGCGAGGTCGCGGTTGGCGACGGCGACGACGAGCAGGCGCCCTACTCCCGGCCAGGCAAACACGCTCTCGACCACGACCGCGCCCGCGATCAGCGTGCCCACCATGAAGCCGAGAATGGTCACGGTCGGGATCGCCGCATTCGGCAGCGCATGCGACGTCACCACCTTGCGCCACGGCACGCCTTTTGCGGAAGCGGTGCGGATATAAGGCTGGCCCAGCACCTCAAGCATCGCGCTGCGGGTAAAGCGCGCCAGGACGGCCGCGCCGCCGAGGCTGAGCGTCACGATCGGCAAGATGGCGTGGCGCCAGCTGTCCTGGCCGCCCGACGGCAGCCAGCCGAGCTGCACGGCAAAGACAAGCACGAGCAGCAGCGCAAGGACAAAACTCGGCACGGTGAAGCCGGCGACCGCCGTCATCATGACAGCGCGGTCAATTCCAGAGCCGCGATGCAGCGCGGCATAGATGCCGGCGGGAATGCCGAGCGCGACCTTGAACGCGAAAGCCGGCAAGGTCAGCGCCAGCGTCGCAGGGATGCGCTCCAGCACGAGCTGGATCGCGGGTCGTCCGTCACGCATCGAACGGCCGAGCTCACCTTTGGCGATGGCGCCGAAGTAATCGAGATACTGGAACCAGATGGGATCATCGAGACCCCAGGCTTTGCGGAAGGCGGCGAGGACCTCGGGCGGTGCCTCAGGTCCCAAAATCATCAGCGCGGGATCGCCGGAGAGACGCAGCACGACAAAGGCGAAGGTGACGACGAGGACGATCGTCAGGGCGGCGCGTCCGATCCGAATGGCGAAATAGCGCCCCATCACGCCGCATCCCGCGTTTGGGCTTGCGGCCCCGTCACGAGATGGCAGGCGACCTGCCTGTCACCGCCGACGGCCGAGAGCGCCGGCACCTCGCTCGCACAGCGCGCGATCGCCCGCGGGCAACGCGGATGGAAGGCACAGCCTTGCGGGCGGGCAGCCGGGTTCGGCGGATCGCCCGCGAGCACGATGCGGCCGGCGCTGCGGCGGCCCGGTGCGGGCGAGGCCGAGACCAGCGCTTGCGTGTACGGATGTTCGGGGTGCGCAAAGAGATCGTCGGCACTGCCGATCTCGACGATGCGGCCGAGATACATCACGGCGACCGAATTGCTGATCTGCCTCACCACGCGCAAATCGTGGCTAATGAATAGCAGGGTAAGCCCAAGTTGGGCCTGCAGGTCGCAAAGCAGGTTCACCACCTGCGCCTGGATCGAGACATCGAGCGCGCTGACCGGCTCGTCGCAAACAAGGAAATCGGGCTTTGTGGCGAGCGCCCTCGCCAGCACGATGCGCTGGCGCTGTCCGCCGGACAGCGCGCCCGGATAACGCGCGCCATGTGCCGGCGTCAGCTCGACCGCGCGCAGGAGTTCGCGGACGCGATCCTCGCGCTCGGCGGGCGTGCCGAGGCCGTGAATGTCCAGGGGTTCGCGGATCTGGGTTGCGACCGGAAGGCGCCGATCCAGCGCGCCCAGCGGATCCTGGAAGATCATCTGCATGCGCGCCCGTTGCGCGCGCCACACTCGCGTTCCCGGCGCCGCCATCGGCTTGCCGTCGAATCGCACCTCGCCGCGATCTGGCGGCTCGAGGCCGAGCACGATGCGGCCGGTGGTGGATTTGCCTGAGCCGGATTCGCCAACGAGGCCGAGCGTTTCGCCTTTGGGGATAGTCAACGATACGCCATCGACCGCGTGGACGGCCGTGCTGCGGCCGAACATCCCGGAGCGCATGCTGTAGCTGCGCGCGATCGTGGACACCTCGACGAGCGGCGCGCTCATTCGGCGGCGATCCCGAGCAGCGCGCGGCGCGATGCTTCGGCGCGGATGCAGGCGACGGCGCGGTCATCCGCGATGGGGGCCAGAGTCGGCGCGGCAAGGCCGCACGGCTCCGCGGCCAATGCGCAACGCGGAGCGAAAGCGCAACCGCTTGGCATGTGCGCGGGATCGGGCACGGTGCCGGGAATGGCAGTGAGCCGGCGGCGCGGCCCGTCGAGCGGCGGCAGCGCGCCGATCAGGCCCTGCGCATAGGGATGCACGGGATCGGCGAAGAGCTGGTTCGCTGGCGCCTGCTCGACGATGCGGCCGGCATACATCACCGCGACGCGGTCGCAGTTTTCGGCGACGACGCCGAGATCGTGGCTGATCAGGACCATCGCCATGCTCATCTCGCGGCGGATGGTGGAGAGCAGCTCAAGGATCTGAGCCTGAATGGTGGCGTCGAGTGCCGTGGTCGGCTCGTCCGCGATCAGCACATCAGGGTTTCCGGCGAGCGCCATCGCGATCATGATGCGCTGGACCTGGCCGCCGGAGAATTCGTGCGGATAGGCGGAGAGCCGCCGCGCCGCGTCGGGAATGCCGACGAGATCGAGCAGCCGCCGCGCTTCCGCCTTCACGGCCTCGCCCGAGAGATCGCGATGCAGTGCCAAGGCTTCGCAGAGCTGCTTGCGGATGGTCAGCACCGGGTTGAGCGCGCTCGCCGGATCCTGGAAGATCATCGCGACCCGCCCGCCCCTGACATGGTCGAGCTCGGAGGCTCGCGCGCCGAGGATCTCACGCCCGTCGAGCCGCACCGAGCCGGAGACCTTCGCCTGTCGCGGCAAGAGGCCCAGCGCGGCAAGCCAGGTCACCGACTTGCCCGATCCGGACTCGCCGACGAGGCCAAGGGCCTCGCCCTTACCAAGAGCGAGATCGACGCCGCGCAGGACCGGCACGCCGTTGAAGGCGACACTCAGGCCTTCGATGCTGATCAGCGGCGTCACGGCCTACGCCTCGAAATTGCCGGCGCGGAAATCCATCGCGAACGCCGGCGACGCCTTCCACTTGATCGATTTCGGCTTGGCCGTGAAGGTCGCGTTCTGGTGCAGCACCGTGTAGGCGGGGTCCTCGCGCTCGGCGATTTCCAGCATGCGGTGGAACGCCTTCTTGCGTGCCGCGCGGTCGATCGAGGTCTCCAAAAACTCCGAGAGCGTGTTCAGCTCGGCATTGGTCCATTCGCCGATCTGCTGCTGCTGGCCGTTCGGCCCGTGCTGGGCGACCAGCGAGGACACGGGATCGTTGAAGGCGGCCGAGTTCGACCAGTCGCGCACCGCGCGGGTCGGCGCACGCTCCATGATCTGCGACCAGTTCTCCTTGGTCTCGATCTGGACGTTGAGGCCGACCGACTTCCACATCTCGACCAGCACCTGAGCGGTCGCGACCTGGTTGGTGTAGTAGTTGTTGAGCAGGCGATACGGAATCGGATCGCCCTTGTAATTGGCCTGCTTCAACAGATCCTGCGCGAGTTTTGGATCATAGGCCGGCACGCTCCAGTCGGCGTTGAACATGTCGCCGTAGAACTCCCACTGCAGGCCCTTCGGCACGCGGGTGCGCCCGGCCCACAGGCTGTCGACGATCGCCTGGCGGTCGATCGAATGGGTGAAGGCGCGGCGCACAAGCGGATTGGCGAGCTGGGCGTGGTTCTTGTCGAACACGGTCAGGCGGTGATTGAGGATGGTGCCGCCCTGCACTTCGAACGCGGCGTTCTTCTCGATGCCGGCGATCTGGTCCGGCGGGATATCGCAGGCGAATTGATACTCGCCCGACAGCAGCCCGTTGATGCGGCTCGCGACTTCAGGCACTTCGAGGAAGCGGATGCGCTTGAGCGGCGGACGGCCGCCCCAATATTCGTCATGCGCTTCCAGCGTCAGCGACACGTCGGGCTTGAGCTCGACGACCTTGTACGGTCCCGTCGTAACAGGCTTGCGGGCCCAGTCGAGATAGCTGGCGGATTCGGCCCAGGCGCGGCGGTTGGCGATATCGGAGCCGTAGCGCGACAGACGCCCTTCGATCGTCACATCGGGTGTCGCGTTGTAGAAGCGCACCGTGTACTTGTCGACGGCATCGACGCGGACGAGGTCCGGCCAGATGCGGCGGGCAACGGCAGGCACATCCGGCGGCAGTTCCTTGCCGGGCTTCGGCATCGGGATCTTCTCGAAAGCCTGGATGGTGGAGCGGCTCTTGGCCTCGGTCTCGCCGAACATGCGTTCGCGGCTGAAAGTGAAGACGACGTCTTCGGCGGTGAGTTCGTCACCGTTGTGGAACTTGACGCCCTGACGCAGCTTCACCTCGACGGTCTGGTCGTCGATGCGGCGCCATTCGGTGGCAAGGCCCGGCACCGCCTCGAGGCTGCCGCGCCAGTTCTTGGAGATCAGGCCTTCCCAGATCGAGGAGAAGAACACGCGCTCGCCGACATTGGACTGCTCGCGCAGCACGTCGAGCACGTTCGAATTGGTGACCTTCTGCACGGCGACCGTCACCGACGGACGGTTGTCGGCCTGCCCGATGGCAAAGCGCGGCAGCAGGAGCGTGCCCGCGGCAACGCCGCCGGACTTGAGGATGGTACGACGGGTGAGCTTGCTCATGAGGATAACCCCTGCCCTGTGTGATGTCGGTTATTCGGCGAGACCGAGCGCGGCGAGATGGGCAGCGCCAGCGCGGACGTCGTCGTGATTGCGGAGTTCGAGGATCAGCCGCGGGTTCGAGGTCAGCCGACCCAGCGCGCGGAACACGGCGACCCACGGAATGTTGCCTTCGCCCGGCGCCCAGTGCCGGTCGGCAAAGCCGTCGGTGTCCTGGAGGTGGACATGCGTCAGCATGTCGCCGGCAGTTTCGACATAATAATCGACCGGCGGCGCGCCGGTGGAGATGTGCGCGTAGTTGGCATGACCGGTGTCGAGGGAGACGCGGACCTTGTTGCTTTCGAGCGCCTTGGCGAGGCGCACGCGGTCGCGCGGATCCTTGTCCTCGATGTTCTCGATGACGATTTCGCAGCCGATCGTCTCAGCGCGCGCGATCACCTCGGCGAGCGTCGCCTTGACGCGTTCGACGACATTGGCGCGGTTGTCCGGATAGAGATCGAGATTGTTGTGGTCCCAGGTCGTGAACGGCGAATGCATCACCATCTGCGTCGCGCCGAGGAATTCGGCGGCCTCTAACCCCTGAAGCAGGCGCTTCGTCACCACCTGGCGGATCATCGGATCGTGGCTGCCGATCGTGAAACCCCAGAACGGGCCATGGATGCCGAGCCGGCCGGTGTGGCCCGAAAGCATCTGCTTGATTTCGGTCGCCGCACTGCGCCAGTCGCCATCGAGCAGGTCGGCGCGGAAGAAGTCCTGAACTTCGAGATCGCGTTGCCGTTCGAGAAGCCAGTCGCGGTGGGCAGGGATCGATTTGATGGATAGTGCGGCGCCCAACACCGGCTTCGACATGGCTTGCTCCTTGACCGTCAACGATGACAAGGGCAGCGCTAGACCAGTTCAATGACAGGCCCGTGAAACGCAGGTTCCGCAGAGCGGACGAGATGTGGACATCCGGGGGATCACTTGCACCGATTTCAGGCAGCACCGAGCGCGGCGTGTGCAGGCGCATGCGTCCGCGCGCAGGATCAAGCAATTTTGAGTCCGTAGTGATCCGGAATGGAATCCTAACCAGGCATCGCGTACATCGCGTTGATCGATCGGCGGCCTTCCAAGGGCATCACCTTCTGATCGCGCACCACGGGGTTGGGGGACCACTTGGGGCGGGGGGATCTAAAGGCTGGGGCAAGGTTACGAGGTCCGGACTCCTAGGCACTCCGGACCTCGTGCTTTCTAGATTGAACGTGATTTCGCGCCGCCGGCTTGATCAGCCGTGCGGCGCGATCTCGTTCAGGCACCCTTGCCGATCAGTATTTGCCGATCAGTATTTGCCGATCATTTCGGCACGTTCCGCTCGAGATCCTCGAGCCATGCCGCCGCGCTCGAATCCGACGGCGCGCGCCAATCGCCGCGCGGCGACAATGAGCCGCCGGCCGAGACCTTCGGCCCGTTCGGCATCGCCGAGCGCTTGAACTGGCTGAACGCGAAGAAGCGGCGCAAAAACACCTCCAGCCAGCGGCGGATCTCGGGAAGATCATAGGCCTTGCGCTTGTCGGTCGGGAATGCCGGCGGCCATTCGCCCTCGGCGACATCCTTCCAGGCGTGCTGCGCCATGAAGGCGATCTTGGACGGGCGCATGCCGAAGCGCAGCGTGTAGAACAGGTTGAAATCCTGCAGTTCGTAGGGGCCGATTGAGGCCTCCGTGCTCTGCGGCTTCTCGCCGGGCTTCACCGGAACCAGCTCGGGCGAGATCTCTGCCGACAGGATCGAGGCAAGCGTCGTGTTGACGTCGCCGGTAAACTGCTTTGAGGCGATCACCCAGCGGATGAGATGCTGGATCAGCGTCTTCGGCACGCCGGCATTGACGTTGTAATGCGCCATCTGGTCGCCGACGCCATAGGTGCACCAGCCCAGTGCGAGCTCGGAGAGATCGCCGGTGCCAATGACGATGCCGCCGTGATGGTTGGCCAACCGGAACAGATAATCCGTGCGCAGGCCCGCTTGCACGTTCTCGAAGGTGATGTCGTAGACCTTCTCGCCGTTGCCGAAGGGATGGCCGATGTCCTTCAGCATCTGCGTCGCCGTGGTGCGGATATCGAGTTCCTGCCAGCTCGTCTGCAGCGCCTTCATCAACGCCAGCGCATTGGTCTTGCTCTCGCTGCCGGTGGCAAAGCCCGGCATGGTGTAGGCAAGGATGTTCTCGCGCGGCAAGCCGAGCAGGTCCACGGCCTTGGCGGCGACGATCAGCGCGTGGGTGGAATCGAGGCCGCCCGAGACGCCGATCACCACGCGCTTGGTGCCGGTGGCGCGCATGCGCTGAACGAGGCCGGCGACCTGGATGTTATAGGCCTCATAGCAATCCTGCTCGAGCAGGCTCTCGTCGCTCGGCACGAACGGAAAGCGTTCGATCTTGCGCAGGAAGCCGATGTCGGCGGCCGGCGGCTTCAGGGCAAAGGTGACTTTGCGATAAAAGCCTTCGCGCTGCCGGCGGTTGTCGTCGAACGTGCCCATCAGCGCACGCTCCTGCCTGAGCAGGTCGAGATCGACGTCCGCAAAGGTGATCTGGCCACCTTGACGGAACCGCTCGCCCTCGGCCAGCAGCACGCCGTTCTCGTAGATCGAGGTCTGGCCGTCCCAGGCGAGATCGGTGGTCGATTCCCCAGCGCCTGCGGCGGAATAGACGTAAGCGGCAAGACAGCGCGCCGAGGTCGACTGGCAGAGCAGCGCGCGCGAGCGCGCGCGGCCGATCGTGATCGGGCTGCCCGAGAGGTTGATCAGCACGCTGGCGCCGGCAAGCGCGAGCTCCGAGGCCGGCGTCACCGGGATCCACATGTCCTCGCATATCTCGACGCCGATGGTCAGGCCTGGAACGTCCTCCGCCGTGAAGAGAAGGTCAGTGCCGAACGGGGCGTGCAGCCCGCCAAAGGCGATCGTCTCGCCGGCGATGCCGGTGCCGGAGGCGAAATGCCGCCCCTCGTAGAATTCGCGGTAGGTCGGCAAGTAGCTCTTGGGCACCACTCCCAAGACATTGCCGCGATGGATGACGATTGCGCAATTGTAGATGCGGGCACCAAAACGCAGCGGCGCGCCGACGATCAGGACGGTCATCAGCGCCGAAGAAGCCTCGACAATCGCCGCGAGCCCGCGTTCAACCGCATCGAGCAGCGGGTCCTGCTTCACGAGATCCTCGATCGCGTAACCGGACAGGCATAGCTCGGGAAACACGGCGACCGCCACCGACTGGTCGTGGCAGTCCTTCGCCGCCGCCAGGACGGCCTTCGCATTCGCCGTGGGATCGGCCACATGAGAGGTGGTGACGCAGGCCGCCACGCGCGCAAATCCGTGGGCGTAGATCGAGTTGAAAGTCATCGCGGACCCTTAAACCTCTTCGCGGCCGGCCGCAGCCGTCAGCTCCAGACCATATCTAACCCATTATGTAGTCCATGGACCTCGCCCCGTGCAGGGCATCCGGCATCATGCATAACGGATTTGCGCGTCGCTCAGGCGCTGCGGGCGAGCACGCCGGACAGATCGTCCCGCAGCCAATGGGCAATCCGGGGCCAGGCCTGTGCGTGGGTCCGCGCGCCCATGAACAGGCCGAGATGGTTGCTCGGCTCGGAGGCCGCCGTGATGAAGGCCGGCGGCGTGCCGACGAGCCCGGCGGTGGCGAGCGCCTGTGTCGCCGGCACCACATCGTCGTCGAGCCCGGCCAGCAGGAAGATCGGCGCCTTGACGTCCTTCAGGTCGATCCTTCGGCCGAGCGCGACGAAGTTGCCGCCGGCAATCCGGTTCTCCCGGAAAATCCAGTTGACGATCTCCAGATAATAGGTGCCGGGCAGATCGAGCGGCTCGACGTTCCATTGGTCGAAGCGTGCGAGCAGCGCCGCGCCCTTCTCGTCGATGAGCTCCTTCTGCAAGGCGGCTGCGATATCCCCGCGGCTCGGCGCTTTCGACCAGACGCGCAGCATCTCCTTGCCGCTGACATTGCCGCCGCCACGCGCCACGAGCTGGTCGTAGACCATGCCGGGCGCGTTGCGGGCGAGCCGCGCCATCGCCGAGTCGATCGACAAATCGACCGGTGCGCCCACCAGCACCAGCCGCCGCACCTTGGCGGGAAAGCGCGCCGCGTAGAGCAGCGACAGCCAGCCGCCCTGGCACAGACCCACCAGATCGATCGGCGCGCCGATCTCGTCGATGGCGACGTTGAGATCGGACAGATAGCTGTCGATCGAGAGATAACGCATGTCAGGCGTGGCGGAGCGCCAGTCGGTCAGGTAGATCCGGTCCACGCCGCCATTTTGCAGCGACTGCACCACGCTGTGCCCGGGCGCGAAGTCGGCGATCAGGGCACGATGCAGCGCATAGGGCGCGCAGACCAGCGCCGGCTGGCCGGACCGCGCCCGCGAGCAATCGCGCAGGCGCATGGTCGCAAGCTCCAGCGCGACGAAGTTGGGCGCCGTCCACGGCAGGCTGCTGTCGGCGGGCTCCGTCGATCCGCGCTCCATCCACCAGAAACAGGCATTTATGGCGAGCCGCGCCGCCGCAAACGGCCACAGCAGCGGATCGTCAGCGACGTGATCCGCTTCGCCGGGCTGTCTGCCTGTCTTCTCCGCCACGTCTATCTCGCACCTCTCACAAGAATGCCTCGAAGCTGATCACGGACATGCCGAGCGCGCCAAAACTCCGATGCGCCGCGGCCACGGATCCGTCGAGATCGATCCCGCGGCAGGCATCCTCGATCACCACGACGTCGAACCCGGCCTTGCGGGCATCTTCCGCCGAGAAGCGGACACAGAAGTCGAGCGCGAGACCTGCGACGAAGACGGTCTTCAGTTCGCGCTCGCGCAAATAGCCGAGCAGGCCGGTCGGCGTGCTGTGGTCGTTCTCGAACAGCGCCGAATAGGAATCGATGCCGCGGCGAAAACCCTTTCGCACCACCAGGCTCGCTCGGGTGACGTCCAGCTCGCCGTGGAATTCGGCGCCCGCCGTGCCCTGCACGCAGTGCGTTGGCCAGAGCACCTGGGTGCCGTACTCCAGCTCGATGGTCTGGAACGGCTGCTTGCCCGCATGGTTGGGCGCGAAGGAGACGTGATCGCCCGGATGCCAGTCCTGGGTCAGCACCACATTGGTGAATTTCTGGGCGATGCGGTTGATCGCGGGCACGGCTTTCTCGCCGCCGGGCACGGCCAGCGCCCCGCCGGTGCAGAAATCGTTCTGCACGTCGATCACCAGCAGCACGTCGCGGTCGGAGATCTTCATCGAAAAATCCTGTTCAGCCATCCGGCGCGACAGGCGCCGAAACGCTTCTAGCTAGTGTCGATCTTCCCGCGCTGCTTCGCAACCACCCTCCACATGCGGCAATGTCGCGCCGTCGTACCTCGGATGCAACGGTTTGGCCTCGTTTGAGTTGACTAGGCTCACGCAAGGACGGATTCTCAGGGACGTTCGCAATCTGCGGATCGCATGGAGCGGAGGAGATGGTTCCCGCAAGCCTGTATGGCGCGGCGGCCAATTGATCATGAGTATCGGCAAGACAGGCAAAATTCTTCTCGCCGATATCGGCGGCACCAATGCGCGCTTTGCGTTAAGCCAGGGCGAAGCGGACAGTGGCGACCAGACCGGCCCCATCGACTATGTGAAGGTCGCGGACTTCCCGACCGTCCGGGAAGCCATGGCCGACGTTCTCGCGCGCCGCGCCGGTGGCGAGCAGCCCAAAAGGGCCGTGCTGGCTGTCGCCGGTCCCGTGACCAACAACCGCTGCGTCATGACCAACAGCCCGTGGGTCATCGACGGCAACGAGCTCCAGCCGGGGCTCGGCTTCGACAGCGTTCATGTGCTCAATGATTTCGAGGTAGTGGCCTGGTCCCTGCCCGCCCTGGAGCCCGCCGATCTGATCCCGCTCGGCGGCCAGGATGGCCTCCCCGGCGAACCGCTGCTGGTGGTCGGACCCGGAACCGGCTTTGGCGTCTCATGTCTGGTTGAACGCCATGGCGCTCGGCTCGCCGTCGTCACCGAAGCGGGACACGCGACGCTGCCGGCGGAGAACGAACGTGAAGAGCGCGTGATTGCGTGTCAGCGCAAGCGTTTCGGCCATGTCTCCATCGAGCGCGGCGCACTGTCGGGCTCCGGCCTGCAAAGCCTCTACGAGGCGCTGGCGGAGGTCGACGGCGCAGAGGTGCCGCACCGGGACGCTGCCGCCATCACCAAGGCGGCCCTGGACGGCAGTTGTGCGCACAGCCGCGCGACGCTCGATATGTTCTGCGCCATCCTCGGCTCCGTCGCGGGCAATCTGGCGGTGACCTTCGGCGCCCGCGGCGGGGTCTACATCGCCGGCGGGATCGTGCCGCGCTTTCCCGAGTTCCTTGCGGCCTCGGCCTTCCGCGCCCGCTTCGAGGCCAAGGGACGCTTCCAGGACTATCTGCGCAACATCCCGACCCGGCTGGTCACCAAGCCCGATGCGAGCTTCGTCGGCCTGAAGATGTTCGCCGACCACAATCCCGAGTGAGGCCGCCCGCTACCGTCCGCTCCGTTAACTATGCACAGCTGATTGCACCGAAGGCAGGGTTCCACGCGGGATCGTGCTTGCCCGATTGTTTCCGATGGGAAACAATTCGCTCAGTGTGTGGCGTAGTTGCGGGGGCGTGGCATGCGTAAGCAGGATGCAGGATTCGACTATCACCGCTATCACCGTCTGCTGCTCGAGGCCGACGACGACGACAAGCGGCTGGCGCTGATCGAGCTCTTGATCGAGGAAAAGGCGCGCGACCGGCTGGCCGCGCAGCGTGCCTCGGATCGCGCCGCCATGACGGCCCACACCATCGCTAACGTGCTGAAGAACGGCCGCCACTGAGACGTGCGGCACCGTCCGCCACTCGCACGCATACGCGAACTGTTTGCGATTCTGTTAACGATCCCTCGAAAGCTCGCGTCAAACTTTTTGCTCTAGAAGTTCCCTCACCTGATGCAATTCAGGATCAACACAAAGGGGGGGAATGAACATGAGCATGATTTCGCTCGCCGCGATGCCGGCTGCCGTCGAAACGCGTATTGCCGATTCTTCGTTCAAGACCATCGTGCTGTTCTGCTGCATGGGCCTGGTCGCCTCGTTCGGCCTGATGGCGCGCGGCATCGACCTCAGCGCCGGCCTGATCTGAGACCGCCACAAGTTCTCGCGTGAAGTGGCCGCCCGAACGGGCGGCCATTTTCGTTGACGATGGCGGCGCGGCACCTTCGCCGTCGTCGGCGCGGCGCTTCCGCCGTCGCTTGGCGTTGCGCCGCCGCTCAGTGAGGTACCTTGGCGATCGCGTCCGGAAACAGCGCGTCGATCATGATCTTGAGCTGATCGAGGGAAATCGGCTTGCGCAGGATGGGCCGTCGCCGGAGCAAGGACGGCAGCAGCTCCGGCCCGTAGCCGGTGGCGAACATGAACGGCTTGCCACGGCGCTCGATCAGATCGGCGACGGGGTCGACGTACAATCCCTTCAGATTGATGTCGAGGATGGCGAGATCATATTGCGCGGTCATCGCAAAGGCGCTCGCGTCCCGGACATTGTCCGCTTCCGCGACGACATGGTGGCCGAGTTCTTCCACCATGTCCGCCACCATCATCCGGATCAAGGCCTCGTCTTCGACCAGGAAAACAGAGAGTCCGTCCGCCATTATCAACCCCGCAGTCCGCTTGCGAAGCTAATCATAACCGAATTGCGGAGAGGATTCACGAATTCGTGGCGGGCGCCGTTAATTCAGGCGTCCGCCATCCGATTCAACTT
>NZ_JADPJH010000039.1:130055-252035 GCF_023073315.1 Bradyrhizobium sp. 1
GAGGCGCACCATCTCCTGGATGAAGACCTGCTTCTGCTTGTCATCGAGACTCGAAAAAAGCGGCTCGGCGGCGTCGGCGACATTGCGCTGGTCGGCGGCGCGGTCGATCAGGAACTGCGATTCGTTGCGCATCTGCTCGATGATATCGTCAGGCGGATCCCGCTTGGCACGGGTAACCCGCAGGTTGAGCCGCTCTGCACCATTGTGTCCCAGGTAGTGCATGGCGCTCGAGAAGCCGAACCAGTGCTTCTCCTGATCGGGCGTGAGGTTCAACTCCGTCTTGATCCGCTCGATATAGGAATCGCTGTTGGCAACGATCTGCTCGGCGGTCTGTTGCGGCGCGCCGGTCTGGGTGAGGACGGGGACGTCCTTGCTCTCCTGCGGCGCGTTCTTGGCTTCCTTGGTCGCCTTGGCGCCCTTGCCCGCTTTGGCGTTTTCCTTGGCGCTTTTGGCGTCCTTGTCCTTGCCGGCGCCCGGCTGCTTGGAATCCTTGCCGGCATCCTTGCTCGCATCCTTGTTGGCATCTTTGGCGGCCGGCGCCGCCTGGTTGCCGCTGTTGTTGTTGACGCCGAGCACGCCGGTGAAGACACCGACCACGCCGCCGATCGCGCCGCCCAGCACGCCGCCGACGGGGCCAGCCGCCTTGTTGCCGGCTGCGGCGCCATCCTGCACGCCTTTGACGAGGCCCTGAGCATGCGCGACCGCGGCTGCGCCGAGCAGCAGCCCCACCACGGACCCCAGCGCGAGCCATCGCCGCAGGTGAAGCCGCGCTGGCGGCAGCGGGTTGATCATTCTGGTCTCCATCATCGATCTGATTGGCCTGTTGGGGTGGGAGCCACCCGTCGGTTGCAACTCTATCGTTTCCGCCGCTTCGAGGTCCAGACGCAGTCGATCGCTGTCCACGCCCGAAAAGTCTTTCGCGCGAAGCGGTTATGCAGGCTTATTCGAAACTGCGGCGTAATTGCGCACGGATTGTTCCTCGGCTCTCGCGATGTGTGCATCGCAAAAGAGACGAACGCGGTTCACGTCCGGCGCAGGACGCGCGAGGCGCTGCCGCGGTTTCAGGCACAACGTTAGTTCTAGACGGTCGCCATTCGGATTTCTCGACAGAGGCGATCAATCATGATCTGATCGCGCTACCAATTTGCTGCGCCTCGCGCGATTTGCCGCCGGGGCGACGGCGCCAAGAAGAAACTCCGAACGAGAAAATCAAAAACAAAAACTCCGAAATGCCAGAGGAAACACCAGAACAATAAAACACCCAAGCGAGGAAACGAGATGTCACGCAAGACACTGACGCGACGTCAATTTGTGGCTGCCACTGCAATGTCGTCCACGGCGCTGATCGCAGCGCCCTATGTCCGAGGCGCCTACGCCGCCGGCAAACTCTCGATCGGCTTCTGGGACCACTGGGTGCCCGGCGCCAACGATGCCTCCACCGCCCTCGTCAAGGAATGGGGCGAGAAGGAGAAGGTCGAGGTTTCCATCGACTACATCACCAGCAACAACAAGAAGATCGAGCTCACCGCGGCGGCCGAAGCCCAGGCCAAGTCGGGTCACGACATTCTTCAGATGCCGAGCTGGTGGCCGCACGCCTATTCGGAGAATCTCGAACCGCTCAATGATGTCATGGAGCCGCTCATCAAGCAGAACGGCGAGGTGAACGACACCGTCAAATATCTCGGACAGTCGGGCGGCAAATGGCTCGCAGTGCCCGCGACGCCGGGGAGCCAGATCAAGGGCCCTTGCTCGCGTATTGACCTGATCAAGAAGCACGCCGGTATCGACGTGCAGGAGATGTATCCGGCCGGCAGCCCGCCGAAAGATGACAACTGGACGTTGGAGACGTTCCTGAAGGCGGCGGAAGCTTGTCAGAAGGCCGGCTTCCCCTTCGGCATCGGTCTCGGCGAGACCACCGACAGCGTCGACACCGCGGGTGCAATCTTCCAGTCGTTTGGCGCCGAACTCGTCAATGCCAAGGGCGACGTCACCGTCAAGACCGACGCGGTGCGGCAGGCACTCGAGTTCTACAAGAAGCTGATCGCCGTGTTGCCGACCGATGCGCCCTCCTGGGATGACGCCTCCAACAACAAATGGCTGATCTCGGGCCGCGGCGCGATGATCATGAACCCACCGAGCGCCTGGGCGGTCGCCAAGCGCGATGCGCCGCAGGTCGCCGAGCAATGCTGGACGCATGGCTTCCCGGCCGGGCCGAAGGGACGCTTCGCGCCGTTCCTGCCCTATTTCTGGGGCGTCTGGAGCTTCGGCAAGAACAAGGAGGCGGCCAAGAGCCTGCTCGTCCATCTGTCCTCGCCCGCGGCGATTGAAAAGTTTGTCGCGGTAAGCGGCGGATATGATCTTCCGGCCTACGCGAACATGACGAAGTTCAAGACCTGGGCCGAGGAAGGGCCGCCGAAGGGCACGCTCTTCCACTATCCGGATCCCTACCATCGTCAGACCCTGTCGATCGCCGCGTCGCCGGCGCCGCCGAAGATCGCCCAGCAGATCTACTTCCAGGCGACGCTGACCAAGATGGCGCTGCGCTTTGCGCAAGGAGAGAAGCTGGAGACGGCGCTCGCCTGGGCCGAAGGCGAGTGCGAAGGCTTCATGCGGACCTGAGCCGGGTATGTGCCATGGCGGTTCACGCTTCACGCGTGAGCCGCCGAGGCACCCTTCGCCCGATCCGCTCGACGAATGAAGCCGACAGCTGCGCCGGCTTCGCCGTTCCACATGTTCTGAAGAGGCTAAATTCATGGCCGATGTCGTCGTTGAGCAAGGCCGTCTCGCTCGTACCGCGAGCCCGCGCAAACGGGCGAGCCTGCGCAATGCAATGGGACGGAAATCAACCGTAGCGTTCTTCCTGACGCTGCCGCTGATCCTCCTGATCGCCCTGCTCGTGCTCTATCCCGCCTTCTATTCGGTCTACCTGGCGACGCTGAACAAGGCGATGACGAAGTTCGTCGGCCTCAGCAATTTCACCTTCCTGTTCAAGCGCGAAACGTTCTGGATGGTGGTGAGGCAGTCCTGCATTTTTGCGATTACCGCCGTGGTCTTCAAGGCGCTGATCGGTTTCATCGTCGCGCATTTCGTCCACAACATTCCCGGCAAAAAGCAGCGGAAATGGCGCGGCATGCTGCTGGTGCCCTGGGTGATCCCGCCGGCGATGAGCACGCTGGCGTGGCTGTGGCTGTTCGATCCCTCCTATAGCGCCTTCAATTATACGCTCTCGTTCTTCGGCGTCGGTCCGATCCCCTGGCTCGGTGACACCTTCTGGGCGCGTTTCTCCGTCATCCTCGTCAACGTCTGGTACGGCGCGCCATTCTTCCTGATCATGTACCTGGCCGCGCTGAAATCGGTGCCCGACCAGCTCTATGAAGCCGCAGCGATCGACGGCGCCAATTGGTGGCAGAAGATCTGGCACATCACCTTGCCGATGATGCGCAACATCATCGCCATCACCACGCTGTTCTCGCTGATCGTCACTTTCGCCAATTTCGACATCGTGCGCATCCTCACCTCCGGCGGTCCGCTGGACCGGACGCATCTGTTCGCCACCTGGGCGTTCCAGGTCGGCATCCAGAGCAGCGACATTCCGCTCGGCGCCTGCGTCTCGCTGTTCATGGTGCCGATCCTCGCCGTCGCAGCGGTCTTCATCCTGCGCGATGTCAACAAACGTGGGAACGAAGCCTGATGAGCACGCTCTCAATCGACAAGGCCGGACCGACACGCAAAGTCAAGCTTCGAAGCATGAGCCGGGACCGCACCTGGGCGCTGCGCTGGTCCTACTTCTTCCTGGTGCTGTTTGCGATTTTCTTCCTGATCCCGCCGGTCTACATGCTGATCACCTCGCTGAAGAGCAGCGCCGAGATTTCGGCGGCGACCAATCCGTGGTGGGTATTTCACCCGACGCTGTCGAACTATGTCGAGCTCCTGACATCGAACCAGTTCCTGCGCTTCTTCTGGAATTCCTCGATTATCTCGATCGTGGTCGTGATCGTGACGATGTTGATCAGCATCCCCGCGGCATTCGCGCTTGCGCGGATGAAGTTCTGGGGATCGGCGACGCTCGCGACCGGCGTGTTCCTCACTTATCTCATTCCGGACAGCCTGCTGTTCATTCCGCTGTTCAAGGTGCTCGCGACCGTCCAGGAGTTCACCGGCATCCCCCTGCTCAACCGCTGGTACGTGCTGGTGTTCATCTATCCGACGCTGACCGTGCCGTTCTGCACCTGGATCATGATCGGCTATTTCGCGTCGATCCCGAAGGAGCTGGACGAGGCTGCTCTCATCGACGGCGCCTCCTGGCTCCAGACGCTGACGCGGATTTTCATTCCCGTCGCCCTGCCCGGCCTAATCGCAGCGACCATCTTCGCCTTCACGGTATCCTGGGCGCAGTTCCTCTATCCCCTGGTGTTCACCACATCCATCGACCAGCTGGTGCTGCCGGTCGGCATCACCACGACGCTGATCAAGGGCGACGTCTTCAACTGGGGGCAGATCATGACCGGTGCGCTGCTCGGTGCCGCCCCGCCGCTGATCATCTATGCCTTCCTGATGGACTATTACATTGCCGGCCTGACCGCCGGCGCGACAAAGGGTTGAGACCTCATGGCTGACGTTGCATTGCGGAAGGTGGTCAAGCGTTACGACGATGTCGAAGCCGTCCGCGGCATCGATCTCGATATCTCCGACCATGAGTTCATCGTTCTGGTCGGCCCCTCCGGTTGCGGCAAGTCGACCACGTTGCGCATGATCGCAGGGCTCGAGGATATCACCGACGGCGACATCATGATCGGCGGCGACGTCGTCAACGACGTGCCGCCGAAGGATCGCGACATCGCGATGGTGTTCCAGAATTACGCGCTCTACCCGCACATGACGGTCGCGGAAAACATGTCGTTCGGGCTGCGCCTGAAGCACTATCCCAAGGCCGAGATCAAGGCGCGGGTGACGGAAGCCGCCCGGCTCCTGGACATCACCGATTTGATCGACCGCAAGCCAAAACAACTCTCCGGCGGCCAGCGCCAGCGCGTCGCGATGGGGCGCGCCATCGTTCGCAATCCAAAGGTTTTCCTGTTCGACGAGCCGCTATCCAATCTCGACGCAAAACTGCGGGTGCAGATGCGGATCGAGATCAAGAAGGTGCACCAGAAGGTACGCACCACCACGGTCTACGTCACCCACGATCAGGTCGAGGCGATGACATTGGCCGACCGCGTCGTCGTGATGAACAAGGGCCGCATCGAGCAGATCGGTACGCCGAACGAGCTCTATCACAAGCCGGCGACGCGCTTCGTCGCCGGCTTCATCGGCTCGCCCGCGATGAATTTCATCCCATGCCGGCTTGAGGATTTCGGCGGCGCGCTTCAGATCCGCCTCACCGATCGCATCGCCTTCGCGCTGCCGCCGGCGCGCGCCGCCCGCTACAACGCGCTGCCGCGCAGCGAGAAGCTGCTGCTCGGCATCCGGCCCGAGCATCTCACCGAGTCGCACGCGCATCTTGGGCCGGGCGTCGAGAGCTTCGACACCGTGCTCGACGTCACCGAGCCGATGGGGATGGAGACCCTGGTCTATTTCGGGCTCGAGGGCACGCCTGTCTGCGGCCGCGTCGATCCCAACGCAGGCGCTGCGGACGGGGCTCCCATGCGTTTGGCGATGGACCTCAACAACATGCACCTGCTAAACGAGGCAACCGGCGCCGTGTTGTGATGCCGGTCCAAGAAACTCGCGCAGGCAGGGGACGATGGCGACCAACAAGAAGAAGATTTTCGTTACACAAACTTTGTCGCAAGGGGCACGCGCCCTTCTCACCCAGCGGGATGATATCGAGCTCGTCGAATTTCCCAACCTGATCTCGGCCAAGGATTTTGAGGCCCTGCTGAAGAGCCATGCGCCGGTCCATGGCGTGGCGCTCGGCGCCACCGCCTTCGGCGAGACCGAGCTCGAAGCGTCCGGGGACATGAAGGTGGTGACCCGCATCGGTGTCGGTTACGACGCCGTCGACGTGCCTGCCCTCTCCCGTCGCAAGGTGCCGCTGATGGTCGCAGGCAGCGCCAACTCGCCCTCGGTGGCCGAGCAGGCGCTGTTCATGATGCTGACGCTGGCCAAGCGCGCAAATGAGATGCACGCCTGCGTCAAGGACGGCCAATGGGCCAACCGGCTCGGCATGCTGCCGTTCGATCTCTACGGCAAGACCGTGCTGATCATCGGCTTCGGCCGCATCGGCACCCGCACCGCCAAGCGCTGCCAGGCGATGGAGATGAAGGTGCAGGTCTACGATCCCTACAAACCCGCCGCCGACATCAAGGCCGCCGGATGCGAGCCCGTCGCCGATCTCGACGCCGCACTGCCCAACGCCGATTTCGTCACCATCCACTGCCCGAAGACGCCGGAGACGATCGGCCTGTTCGACGCTGACAGGATCGGCCGGATGAAGCCGAAATCCTATCTGATCAACACCGCGCGCGGCGGCATCGTGAAGGAAGCGGCGCTGTACGACGCGCTGACGTCCGGCAAGCTCGCTGGTGCCGGCATCGACGTGTTCGAGGTGGAGCCGCCGCCGGTCAGCAACGCGCTGTTCGCGCTGCCCAACGTCATCATGGCCCCGCATGTCGCGGGCGTCACCGTCGAGGCGGTGATCCGCATGAGCGAGCAGACCGCGCGCAACATCCTGAGTGTGCTGGATGGCGATCCGATCCGGCAGAACATCATCAATCAGGACGTTTTCAGATAGACAATAAACTCTTGAATAATAACTGATTTACCCCATTTTTTGAAGACGACGACTTCCCCGGGGGAGGGTTGCTTGGCGCACTGATCGACGTGATCCTGCATCAGGTTGGGGACACCTATTCAGACCGGTCAACTGATCGCTGGCGAATGTCATGCTCGACTTGCATGGCGATTTCCTTGACGAGTTCCAGGAGCTCTAACGTCTGCTCTCTGGAAAGGGAGCTGGCCCCTGATCGATGGAAGTCTCGGTGCAGGCGTTGTGCGATATCATCCAAAATTGCCATGAGGGTCGGCCTCCAATCCGAAACGCCATCCACTGCCGCGGATCGCTGAAACCCGATGCGTCGAGATGTGGCATGGCAATCGCTCACCGCGAACGAATTTGCAACGGTTGCAATTTGACGGCCCCGGGCGGGCTTGACGCCCGCCGGATCGAGATTTTGATCCGAAAGAATAATGAGCGCACGACTGTGTGCACTATGCCTTCTCAGAGATTCGTCAGACTAGCGAAGGTTGCAAGCTAACCATATGTGTCCGTCTCCGACATTTAGGGAGACGACGGCTATGTCAGCGAGCAACGAGTGGACGGAAGGGCACCTGACGCTGAGGGGCTCGGAGCAAGGAACTGAGAAGGAGGACTTCCGGACGGTCAACCGTGAGCCCCCAAGTGATCGGATTAAGACGGTCCGCTGGCACGACTACTTGTCCTCGATATACTCGACGCCCGACCGCTACCACAGCGAAACCTGGACATCAGACTACGACGCCGAGATTGGTCATCTGTTGTCCAAGTTTGGAGGCCCGCCAAGCCACCTCTAGGCAGCACCCTATGGGGACTACGGTGTTGCGAGCATCTCCCGACCTTTAGAAATGAAGTAGCTTCGGAGACTGGCGTCCTTGATCAAGGTCTGTGCCCTATGCTCCACCTCATCAATCGAACGGTACTGAGGTTTTTCAAGGAGTTGTTCGAGGTAGTCATCAACCTCGTCCTGCCGATCCAGAACGAATGGTCCAATATTGCTCACTGGCATCTCTAGCTCCCTTCGCGTGCTTAGGAAAGGCATACATGGGAGGTGCTCTAAAAAAGCCAAGGGCGCCCACCAGGGGCGCCACTTGAATGCTTTAGCCTACTTTGAGCTGGAAGCAGAAACTCCAACGTTCCTGGCTCTTTTCGACGTTCAGCATCAGCGTCAGGGGTTGCAATAAATACAACATGAACACGTACTCCAAATAGTCAGCGAGGCGTTCGCCACCGCCAAGGTCGCCAATCGTCCCTGGTCATGCAGTTGGATGCACTGCCTGCTTCCGCTGAGCCATTTGTGTCCTTACAATCTCTGATGTTTGCGGCCCAAAAAGGGCAACCCTTGCCAAGGTCCCATCGAGGCTCACCATGACCAACCGCAATACCGCTTTCGACAAGGCAATGTTCGATATCTATCGGCGCGCCAAGGACGAGGCGAACTACAGCGCCAACATCTTTCTGCAAATGCTCACCGATACGGACGGCATGACGACCGCCAAGACGTTGATCAATGCCCCGAAGGAGTCGGACGGCTACACGGCCCTCTACCTGCGCGGTAGGCTGGATCTGACAGTGGAGGCGGTCGTGACCGAAAGCGAGAAATGGAGTTTGTTGTTCACGGAGGAAGAGGTTGCCAAGGCGAAGAAGAGGCTCCTCAAGTTCCAGTACAAGCCCACGAACTGGGTCGCGTGATGTTGCGGTTCGGTTTCATCGCGATCGTCTTGCTATTCGCCACCGCGGCTAATGCCGCCTCGTGCAACCGCGGCTATATCGAAGCAGCCATTGATCAGCGCGTCCCCGGTTGGGCTATCAAGTTCCGTACGCCCGAGCGCGTCAACAACATCTGCACGCTCTGCGGCTCCTTCGAGGGCGCGGAATTTCGAGCCTGCGTAATGGAGGAAGCGGAAGCGATGGCAAAGCGAGCACGCGACGCATCTCAAAGGTTCTTTGGCTCCAACTGAGGCTCTCATGCCATCTCTGGACGAGGTCTACCAAAAGTTCGGCACCGTCGCAGAAGCGGTGGCGCTTTTAGAGACTCAACTCGGCAATATGCTCCTATTGAGCCGTGCGACCGATAGAGGTCTGATAAGCAGTCCTGATCCGGAGGCTGCTCGCGAGATTCTCGACAAGATCGATCGATCCACCCTCGGCCAGTTGTTGAAGGGGGTGGACCCATTGCCACCCGATCTGGAGAAACTGCTTTCCATCGCGCTTGGTGTGCGCAACCGGCTCTTCCACACCTTTTACCGTCAGCACAATTTTCGGCGGAACTCCGACGAAGGCAGGACGATCATGTGGAACGATCTCGATTCAATCCACGACGCACTTCACCGAGCCTACAACGCCTTGGCGCAATTCAACGGGATAGATATGGACGCTCTGGCAAAATCTGGGGAGCCGCCGTTGCCAACAGATCATGTCTCGATCTGAGCGATACCTACCTCGTTGGTCTATATCCGAGAGAGGCCCAAGGATCCTGTCGATCAGTCAATGAACTCTTGATTGATCTTTCCGGAAAACCGCTGCGTACTTTGCGCTAACGCGACCCTTTGGCTCCGGATCATGCTTGGCACCCGCCTTCGGAACGCCAGAATGCGTCCCATTTTGGTGCAGATCGAGCCCCAACTCAGCCTTAATCAAACCCGCGTAATAAGTCTGGCCGCGGCGGCAGTGGGACAGACTTGCCGGCCGCGTCGAGCTGGAGGATGGACCCTTGTCAGAGATCGACCCGACCGACCATGCGCTGGCGACCATCGCCAGCATTTTGGAGCACCCCGAGCCCGCTCTCGTCGTTCGTGACAGCGAGGCTGAGACCGAGACGGCGGTCACTGATGAGCATGTCACCGAGGAGCATCTGGTCGCCGACGAGCATTCGGTGGTCGACGAGCACGAGCATCCCGTGGTCGATGAGCAGCCACTGGTGCCTGAGCATACCGATGCCGACGGTTACAGCAAGCTCGGCCCCGGCCCCATGGTGGCGATCCGCCTCAAATGGACGGTCCATCACGGCGACGACGGCCAGTACTATGTCCACGAGACCATCGGCGAGCAATCCGCGCCCGTGGTCAGCGGCCCCATGACGAGCGAGGCCGCCGTCCATTTCGCCGATACGCACGCGGACGAGGCACATCGTCGCTTCGAGCTGCTGCGCAGCGAGATTTCCGGCCGCAGCTCGCTCGCCGATTACGAGCGCAAGGGCGAAGCGTAATTACTTGCGCCCGAGAAAGTCCTTCTTCACGAGCTCGACGCCTGCGTGCCGCAACAAATCGTAGGCCGTCGTGACGTGAAAGAAGAACTGCGGGACGCTGTTGGTGAGCAGCAGCGTCCGCCCGGTAAAGGGCAGCTCGGTCCCATTCTTGAGCCTGAAGAAGACCTTCAGCTCCGCTGACGCATCGATCTCGGCGCGCGGCAGGCTTTCAATGAACTCGATCGACGTCGCAATCCGCGCTTGGAGCCCGGCCATGTCGTGCTCCAGCGCCGGCAGTGCCACCGGCTCGCACTGCGCCAGCAGGGCCGGCGCGACGGTGGCGTGGCGGCAGGCCTCGCCGATCTGCTGCGCCAGATCATACATGTTCGGCGCCATGCGCATGCCCAGCAGGACGTTCGGGTCGAACTTGCGGGTCTCGGCATAGGCGACGCCCTTGTCGAGCAGGACCGACATGTTGCGCAGGTAAGGCACGAAGAGGCCCACCGAGGCCTCGTACATCGAGATCGTCACGTTACAATTCCCTTCAATTCCGCCTCGCCAGCGGCGGGCATCTGGTCTAAATCCAGGTCTCAAGTGCTGCACAATGACAGCTCGGGCTTGGGTGGAGAAGAGATGATCGTTCGAATGACCGTTCGAATCTTGGCGGCTTTGGCCGTGGTGTTGCTGGCAAGCCTTTCAGCCCACGCGCAGCAGGCGGCGTCCTCGCGCCTCGACGACATCATGAAGCGCGGCAGCTTGCGCGTCGGCATGACCGGCGACTACAAGCCCTTCACCTATCTGGACAAGGCTACGCAACAGTTCTCTGGCTTCGACGTCGACATGGCCGAAGCGCTCGGCAAGGCGCTCGGCGTCAAGGTCGAATACGTGCCGACGGCCTGGCCAAAGCTGATGAAGGACTTTGAGGCCGACCAATTCGACATCGCCATGGGCGGCGTCTCGGTCACGCTCGACCGGCAGAAGAAGGGCTACTTCACGATGCCGATCATGCGCGAGGGCAAGACGCCGATCGCGCGCTGCGCCGACGTCGGCAAATACCAGAGCATCGCCGACATCGACAAGAAGGGCACCCGTGTCATCGTCAATCCCGGCGGCACCAACGAACGTTTTGCGCGCGCCAACGTCAAGGATGCCGAGATCACCGTGTTCTCCGACAACACCGTGATCTTCGACGAGATCGCCAAGGGCAACGCCGATCTGATGATGACGGACGCCTCCGAGACCCGCTACCAGCAGAAGCAGCATCAAGGGGTGCTCTGCGCAGTGCATCCCGAAAAGCCGTTCGACTTCTCCGAGAAGGCCTACTGGCTCCAGCGCGACATGGCGCTCAAGGCCTTCGTCGACCAATGGCTGCACATCTCGATGGAGGACGGCAGCTACAGGAAGATCTACGCCGCCTGGTTCGACTGAGATGCGGAAGAAATTGGTGCTCGCGGCCGCGCTCGCAATTGCCGGCAGCGCGTTCGGACAGCCCATTTTCACGCCCGCGAGCGGGCCGGGTTGCAAGGACCAATCCAAGGCTGAATTTAGCCTGTGGACCTGCCCTGGACCGGCCGGCTACGTCGTGCGCTTCACCGACGAAGGCAACATCGTCTCGCTCACGATCGCGCCAAGGCGCTCGATCGAGAAGGTGCAGGGACCGACGGCGCAATGGCGCGGCGCCGGCAAGGCCTTCGGCGACAAGGTGCAATGGATCGTGCGCTCCGATGTCCCGAAGGCCGCCGTGATCCGAACCTGGCGCCGGCCGGATGACAATGAGCGCGAAATCCAGGAACTCTCGGTTTTCGCGATCAATGGCGAGAAGGCCTGCCTCTTTGGTGCGGTCGAGATCCACGCCGACAAGGCCAACGAGGCCGCCCTCGCCCGTGCCGAGCAGGCCGCGGACTCGGGCTGTCCGGAGAAGTAGCCGGGTGGAGCTCCCCTCGCGGCGGCTGGTCGCACCGGACCGCCCGGTCCAACTCTGGACCGAGTTCACAGTTATTGAACCCGAACCGGAGGGACGACGACTCATACGGACAACAGTGATCTAGATCACTTTCTGCGATCGAACCGGGGCGTATGCGTCGGTGCGGGGACCACCTGTTCAGGAGATGCGAAATGAGGAAGCTGTTGGCCACGGCCGCATTCCTTTTGGCGAGCACCGCTGCGCAAGCGCAGTACAGCTTCGACTATGGCGGACGCACCATCCGGATCGATCCCGACCGCGGCACGGTGTCGATCCCCGGCGTCTACGACAACACCGGCCAGGGCAAAGCCAAGAAGGCCAAGAGCGACGCCAAGAACGATAGCAAGGGCACTCCGAAAGCGGACCCGCAGGCACCTCAACAGGCCAAGGCTGACCCGCAGCCGCCAGCCAATCCCGCGCCGGCACCTGTCGCCGTGCCTGCAGCAGCCGAGCCGGCCCCTGTCCAGGCTCCCGCGGCCGTAGCGCCTCCCGCCGCGCCAACACTTCCGGCCGCCACTGCAAACAATGCACCGGCTGAAGACGCGCTTGTGCCGCCGCCTCAACCGGCCCCAAGTGCCGCCCCGACAGTAGCCGCGGTACCGCCCGCACCGCCTCCGCCGCCGGCCCCGGCCGTGGCCGCCGCGCCCCCGGCGCCGCCGCTTCCACCAGCCCCGGCTCCGGCGCCTGCCCCCGTCCAGGCAGCCGCAGTTGCCCCGCCGGCTCCGGCAGCGGCCACCGCGCGCGATCCCAATTCCCCGCTCGGCGTCTGGCTCACCGAGGAAAAGGAAGGCAAGGTTCGCATCGAACAGTGCGGCAACAATCTCTGCGGCTATTCGGTCGACAGCAAATCGAACCAGAACGGCGAGCAGGTCCTGATCAACATGAAGCCCGGCAAGGATCAGAACAAGGACCAGAAATGGTCCGGCCGCATCCTCGATCCCAACACCGGCTCGACCTATGACTCCACAGTCACGCTGAAGGGCACCGACCGGCTGCGCGTGCAGGGCTGTGCCTTCGGCGGCATGTTCTGCGGCGGCCAGACCTGGACGCGGGTGAACTGAGTTCAGGCTTCGACATTCCGACCGAGACAAGGGGCCCGTGATCCGGGCCCCTTTGCTTTTGGTCGCTGCGTCATTGCACGGTGCGCCACCTCACACAGACCCGTGTGCGCGTGACAGTCCTCACATCGCGGGGTCCACGCCCATGTCACGATCCCCGCATGGTCAACCCAAGGGGCGTGTCATGAACAGCTTTCGCAAAGGTCTCTTCGCCACCATCGTCGCCATCGCGTTGCCGGCAGCACAGGCGAACGCCAGCACCTTCGACGGCGCGTGGAATGTTCGCATCTCGTCGTCGAGCGAGACCTGCGGCAACGGCTCGACCGTCTCGATCGGCATCAACAACGGTCAGATCGCGTCGAGCAATGCGATGGTGACAGCGTCCGGCCGCGTGGCCGATGCCGGCAGCATCAACGTCACTCTGAGCACCGGCATCAAGCGCGCGGTCGGCTTCGGCCGGCTCAGCGGCACTTCCGGCTCCGGCACTTGGCGCGGCACCATGTGCACGGGAACGTGGACCGCTGAGCGGATGTGAGGTTTCGTGTCCCGGACGCGGTGCAGTGTGTAACGCTGCGCCGCTGAGCGGGGACCCAGCAGTTTTCGTGTTCCCAACTCTCTGGATCCCAGACCGGCAACGCATCGCCTTACGGCGATGCGTCTTGTCCGGGACACGAGAGGGTTAGCCCAACGCCGCGCCGTATTCCGCGTCCGTCACCGGCTCGAGCCAGGTCGAGAACACGCCGTCGAGCGCTTCCTGCATGGCGATGTGGCACATGCCGTTGGTCGGCGACCCGCCGTGCCAGTGCAGCTCGCCCGGCGGAATCCAGACGGTGTCGCCGGGACGGATTTCCTGGACCGGCCCGCCCTTGGTCTGGACGCGGCCAACCCCCGAAATCACGTAGAGCGTCTGCCCGAGCGGATGGTGATGCCAGTTGGTGCGCGCGCCGGGCTCGAACGAGACGCGCGAGCAGTTCAGCCGTGCCGGCGCGGGCGCCATGATGACGGGGTCCTGCAAGACGGTGCCGGTGAAGTGTTCCTTGGGCGCGCGGCGGGTCGGCCGCGTGCCTGCGACGGTAATTTCCATGGGTATCCTCGCTTGTTGTCTTGTTACTTCTTGCTGGCGGCGTAGCGCGCCTTGGTTTCGGCATTCATGGGATAAAGGCCCGGCAGCGCGGCGCCGTTGTTCACCTCGTTGACGATCCAGGCTTCCATCCGTTCCTGCTCGACGCCCTCGTTGAGGACGTGGTCGAGCATCGCCTGCGGGATCAGCACGCAGCCGTCCTGGTCGGCGACGACGATGTCGTTCGGGAATACGGCGACGCCGCCGCAGCCGATCGGCTCGCCCCAACCAACGAAGGTGAGGCCCGCCACGGAAGGCGGCGCGGCATAGCCGTCGCACCACACCGGCAGGTTGGTGCCGAGCGTGCCCTCGACGTCACGCACCACGCCGTCGGTGACGAGCGCAGTGACGCCGCGCTTCATCATGCGAGCGCAGAGGATGTCGCCGAAAATGCCGGCATCGGTGATGCCCATGGCATCGACCACGGCGATGCAGCCTTCCGGCATGGCCTCGATCGCGGTGCGGGTCGAGATCGGCGACGACCAGGATTCCGGCGTCGCCAGATCCTCGCGCGCCGGCACGAAGCGCAGGGTGAAGGCCGGTCCCACCAGCCGCGGCATGCCCGGACGCAGCGGACGCGCGCCGCGCATCCAGATGTTGCGCAGGCCCTTCTTCAGCAGGACCGTGGTGATGGTGGCGGTGGTGATGCCGGCGAGGGTCTTGCGGGCTTCGGGGGACAGCGACATGGACGAGAACGAGCTCCGAGGTGCGGGAAAGAACGTGCGCATCTTGCGAGCCGCAGCCTTTGCGTCAAGGGCCAATAGGCCGCCAATAACGCAGGTCCGCCGGGCTGTTATGCGACGCGATAACAAGGCTTTATCGTTTGCCCCAGCATTAATTTATTGGACTTGCGGGCGCATTTACGCGAAGCAGGGACAAAGCGGCACTCAAGGTCGAGCCCGCATTCCTCAAGGCCCGTTTCGACAGCTCATGGCCGCGACGCTTCCCCCGCCCCGCCTTCTGCCCAGTGGCGACAGCGCCGTCACGGTCGAGTTCAGCCGCACCATCGACGACGCCGCCAACGAGCGCGTGCTCGCGCTCGACAAGGCGCTCGCGGCAAGTCCCATCGACGGCATCACCGAAACTGTCCCGACCTATCGCTCGCTGCTGGTGCACTACGATCCCGGCAAGATTGGCTTTGACGCGCTCGGCGAAAAGCTGCTTCCGACCGCAATCCAGCCGCTGCCCCCCGCCACGAAAGCACGGCGCTGGCGGATTCCCGTTGCCTATGGCGGCGAGCACGGCATCGATCTGGAGGACGTCGCCAAGGCGTTGAACACCACGCCCGACGACATCGTCGCCCGTCACGCCGGGGGCGACTATCGGGTCGCCATGATCGGCTTCACCCCGGGCTGGTCCTATCTCAGCGGCCTCGACAAGTCCCTGCACATGTCGCGGCGGCAAAGCCCGCGCCTCTTCACGCCCGCAGGCACGATCTCGATCGGCGGCATCCAGGCCGGCATCCAGTGCCTGGCCGCCCCGAGCGGCTGGCACCTGCTCGGCCGCACACCGGTCAGAACCTATCAGCTCCACCGGAATCCGACCTTCCTCACCGAACCCGGTGATCGCGTGACGTTTTTCGCCATCGACCACAAGACCTTCGAGGAACTCGACCGCGCCGCCGAGGCCGGCGAGATCGTGGCCGAACAGGTGACCGCATGAGCCGGCTCGTCATTGCCAACATCGGTCCTGCAAGCTCCGTCCAGGACGGCGGCCGGTTCGGCGCGCAGCGTTACGGGCTGACGGTCAGCGGAGCGATGGACCGCCTGTCGCTGGCGGCTGCGAACACGCTGGTCGGCAACGAGCCATTCGCAGCCGTGGTCGAGATCGGCCCGTTCGGCGCCACGTTCACGGCCAAGGACGGCGCCGTGCGCGTCGCCATCGCCGGCGCGCCACGTAATGCCGATATCGCCGGCAAACCCGTGGCGCTGGACACATCGGTGACGCTGAAGGACGGCGAGACGCTGACGCTGGGCTTTGCCCGCGGCGGTGCGTTCACTTATCTCGCGATCGAAGGCGGGATCAAAGGCGAGCTGGTGTTTGGCAGCCTCGCGGTGAATGCCCGCGCGGGCCTCGGCAGCCCCTACCCGCGCCCGCTCCAGGCCGGCGACGAATTCACCGTCGATGCCGCCAGCGGCGCGCCGGAGTTGCGGATCGAATTGCCGAAGCCTTCGGCGGGCCCGATCCGCGTGCTGCTTGGGCCGCAGGACGACGAGTTCGACGACGCCAACAAGGCGCTGTTCCTCGACAGCGAGTGGAAGATCTCGGCGACCTCCGACCGCATGGGCTACCGGCTCGAGGGCCCCGCGATCAAACATCTGCACGGCCACAACATCGTCTCCGACGGCACCGTCAACGGCAGCATCCAGGTGCCCGGCAACGGCTCGCCGATTGCGCTGATGATGGACCGCGGCACCTCCGGCGGTTATCCCAAGATCGCAACCGTGATCACGGCCGATGTTGGACGTCTCGCGCAGACCACGGCGGGAACGGCCTTCCGTTTCAAGGCCGTCACTATGGCCGAGGCGCAGGACGAGGCGCGCAAGTTTGCGCAAATGATCCAGGGCCTGTCCGATCGCCTGCGCTCCTCCGACACCGTCGAGCTCAACATCGAGGCGCTCAGCGATGCTAACGTCGCGGGTTATGCGGTCAGCGCCGTGGACGCCGGGACCTGGCAGGTCGTGGCGGAGCCGTAAACGACGAGAAGACCAGAGGCGGAGAGCAACCATGAAGACAGTCGATCTCAATTGCGACCTCGGCGAAGGTTTTGGCGCGTGGGAGATGGGCAACGACGCCGCCATGATCGACCTTGCAAGCTCGGTCAACGTCGCCTGCGGATTCCATGCCGGGGACCCCGACATCATGCGCCGGACGGTGGAGCTCGCGAAAGCGCGCGGCGTCTCGGTCGGCGCCCATCCCGGCTACCGCGACCTGCACGGTTTCGGCCGGCATCCGATCGCGGGCCTCAAGGCCTCCGAGATCGAGAACCTCGTCGCCTATCAGATCGGCGCACTTCAAGCGATCGCGACCGCGGCGGGCCACAAGGTCACGCATGTGAAGGCGCATGGCGCGCTCTCCAACGTCGCCTGCGAGGACGACATGACGGCCAAGGCGATCGCCGCCGGCATCAGGGCGGTCGACCCGAGCCTGATCTTCGTCGTGCTCGCCAATTCGAAACTGGTGAAGGCCGGCGAGGACGCCAATCTGGCGCTGGTGCACGAGGTATTCGCCGACCGTGCTTATGAGGACGACGGCAATCTCGTCTCGCGCAAGAAGCCCGGCGCGGTGCTGCACGACGCCAAGGCGATCGCCGATCGCGTCGTGCGCATGGTGCAGGACGGCGCGGTGGTCTCGGTGACGGGAAAGGTCATCAAGATGCGCACGGATACGGTGTGCATCCACGGCGATACCCACGGCGCGGTCGATATCGCGCGGACCTTGCGTCAGGCTTTGAAGGATGCCGGGATCGAAGTCGCGCCGTTCAAGCGCGGGTAAGGCACACGAGGTGCCGTAGGGTGGATTAGCGAAGCGTAATCCACCATGCTTCAGTGAATGCCGGACGAAGTTGGTGGGTTACGCCTTCGCTAACCCACCCTACGAATTTCGTTAGAACGGATGCACCGAGAGCGTGCCGAACACGATCGCGGCGATGACGGCGAAGGCGCTGTAGAGCGCGACGTGGTTCATGCTCGCCCCGGTCCGACGCGAGAGCGAGCGCGCGTAGATGTGCAGCCTGGCTTCCGCCGATAGTTCGCGCATGGTCGATCTCCAACGCCCCATTTGCGGGATTATGAGGGATCGACTGGGGTGTCAGGCAAGAGTCCGGCGCAAATAGCGACGCGGGTCCTCTGAAGACGCCGCATCGCAGGTACAAATTCTCTCCGTCCGCCGGTTCCGAGAATCTTATTCGTTAAGATCTGAGTCAGCTGGAACCGGCCCGGATGACAGTGGCGTGACAGTCAGTAGACGTCAGCCTGGAAGCGGCCGGTCTTCTTGAGCTCGGCGACGAAACTGACGGCCTCATCCGTCGAACGCGCCCCGAACTGGGCGACGATATCGACCAGCGCGCGCTCGACGTCCTTGGCCATGCGCTTGGCATCGCCGCAGATGTAGAGATGCGCGCCCTCGGCGAGCCACGTCCACAATTCGCGGCCGACCTCGCGCATGCGGTCCTGCACATAAAACTTCTTGTCGCCGTCGCGCGACCAGGCCAGCGACAGTCGCGTCAACTGACCCGACGTCTTCATGGCGTTGAGTTCGTCCTGGTAGAAGAAGTCGCAATCGCTGCGCTGGTGGCCGAAGAACAGCCAGTTCTTGCCGGGCGCGCCCGTCGCCTTGCGGTCGTGCAGGAAGGCGCGGAACGGCGCGATGCCGGTGCCGGGGCCGATCATGATGATGGGAATCTTCGGATCCTGCGGCAGGCCGAAGCCGTGCGCCTTCTGCACATAGACCTTGAGCTTCTCGCCCTCGTTGATGCGCTCGCCGAGGAACGTCGAGGCAACGCCGAGGCGCTTGCGCTTGCCGATGACGTAACGCACCGAGTCGACCGTCAGCGACAGCTTTCCAGGCGTCGCATTGTGCGACGAGGAGATCGAATAGAGCCGCGGCTGGAGCGGCTCCAGCGCCTCGACGAAGGCTTCGGGATGCGGCCGCGTGCCCGAAAATTTCTGGAGCGCTGCCATCACGTCGAGCGTCGCGGCGTCGCCATCGGGATCCTCGCCCTGCGCCAGCGCCCGCGCCTTCTCGCGCTGCGCGCCGCCGGTGATGAAGGAGAGCAGCTCGAACAGCGTGTCCGGCGCCGGCGACAGCGAGACGTCGTCGATCAACACCTGCCGCAGCGTCTTGCCTCTGACCTGCGTGGTGTGGGAGGCGCCGAGCAGTGCGATGATCTGATCGGCGAGGCCGATTTCGTTGCGCGCGAACACGCCAAAACTGTCGCCGACGACGTAATCGAGCTTGCTCTCGGAGAGATCGAACTCGACGTGATAGGTTTCCTTCTCCGACTTCCCCTTGTTGAGAAGGCGGCGCGACAGGAAGGTCGCGGCAACAGGGTTGTCGCGCGAACGGCCGGGCTCGGCGATCGTCACCGTGACGGCGGGAGCCGCCACCGCGTCCTGCTTGTCAGCCGCCTTGGCCGCCGGCGCCTTGTCGAGGTCTTCGTACAGCGACTTCAGCATCCGCGCGGTTTCCTTGCCGCCGGGGACGCACAGGTTGAGCCGCGCTTCGCTGCGGCCCGCAATCGCCTCCGAATAGTCGTTGCAATTGTAGCCGCACTGCCCGCAATCCTGCTGCGCCATCGCCGCCATCATCTTGCGGCGCACGGGACGGCCTTCGGCGAGCTTCATCCGATCGGCGATCGGCATGGTCTGGTCGTGCCATGGCGCTTCACCGTCGTCGCCGTCTCCGGCTTGCATGACGGCGGCGCCCTGCTCCGCCGACAGTGGCGTTGCGACATCGGGCGACAGCAGCCCGGCAAAGAAGCCGTTGAGCCAGGAGCGCTGCGCGTCGGAGAACGGCGCGCTGGCGGGAATGATGTCGAGTTTCGGCGGAGGCGTGATCTGGTTCATGCGGACACCTGTGCATCGGCAAGCTTGCGCAGCGTCTCGCCGTCATGGCGGCGCGCAAAGGACAGGAAGGATTCGTCGGGAGACGAGCGATGGGCGATATAGGCCTTGAGCAGTCCTTCGACGGTCTTCGGCGCGTCTTCGGCCTTGAGGTCGTGATAGACCTCCTGCCCGACATCGGCATCGGGGCCGAACCCGCCGCCGGTGAAGAGGTGATAACCCTCCACCGTGTCATCCTCGTTGATCGGCACGCGTGCGCCGATCAGGCCGATGTCGCTGATGTAATGCTGCGCGCAGGAATGGTGACAGCCAGTGACATGGATGTTGACCGGCTTGTCCATGGCGACGCGCGGCTCGCACCAGTCACCGATCTCGGCAGCATTGCGCTTGGTGTTGGAAGCGGCGAAGCGGCAGCCGGCATTGCCGGTGCAGGCAATCAGGCCGGCGCGGATGTGCGAGGCCTCGACCGCGAGCCCGATCTGCTTGATCGCGGCAATGGCGAGTTCGACATTCTCGTCGCGCACGCCTGAGATCAGCAGGTTCTGCCAGACAGTCAGGCGGATCTCGCCGTCGCCGAGGTCCTGCGCGACCTTGGCCAGGCCCCGCATCTGATCGCAGCTGATCTTGCCGAGCGTCAGCGACACGCCGATCCAGTTCAGGCCGTCCTGCTTCTGCTTGTGCACGCCGATATGCGCCATGCGGTCGGCGGCAGGCCGCGGCAGAAACGCTTCCTCCGGCACGCGGGTGAACGGCGTCTTCAGCCGCTCCTCGACCAGCTTGAGGAAACCGTCATGACCCATGGCGTCGAGCACGTATTTCAGCCGCGCCTTGTTGCGGTTGGTGCGGTCACCATGTTCGATGAACACGCGCACGATCATGTCGGCGACGGCAGTCGCGTGCTCCGGCTTGACGATGATGTTGGAGTACTTTGCAAAATCCTTGTGCCCGGTGATGCCGCCGAGACCGAGGCGAAACCAGATGCCGGGCTCGACGCCGAACCCGTCCTTCACCTCAAAAGCCGTAAACGCGATGTCGTTGGTTTCCTCCAGCACTGCAACCTTGCCGGCGCCGTCGAAGGCGACGTTGAACTTGCGCGGCAGGCCGTAAAGCGTGCGGTCGTTGAGGATGTGGTAGTGCCACTCGCGCGCATACGGCCGCGTGTCGATCAGTTCCTGCGGATCGATGCCTGCCGTCGGCGTCCCCGTGACGTTGCGGATGTTGTCGGCGCCGGAGCCGCGCGAGCACAGGCCGAGGTCCTGGATGCCCTCGATCAGCAGAATCGCGTTCTTCGGCGGGATCTCGCGAAGCTGGAGGTTGGCGCGCGTGGTGGCGTGGCTGTAGGGGCCGCACAATTCGTCGGCGAGATCGGCAAGGCCGGACAGCTGCCAGTGCTTCATGATGCCGTTCGGGATGCGCAGGCGGCACATGTAGGAATCCTGCGCCGGCGCGACGTAGAAGATGCCGTAGTAGCGCCAGCGAAAATTGTCGGCGGGGCTTGGCGGCGCGTTGTCGAGCGCCTGCTGGCGCAGACGCGGATAGGCATCGAACGGATGCTCGTCGCGCTTGAACTTCTCCTGGTCGTTGAGCTTCTTGCCGGACGCGATGACCTTGTCCTGCGCCCTGATGTGCACGGCGTCGGGACCAACAGGCTCGGCGTCCGCCTTGCCGGCGCCGCCACCGAGACCGCGCCCCACGCGGCTGATCTGCAGGCCGGTCGTAAAACCTTCGAGATAGCGTTTCTGCTCGTCGGTGAAGTCGACTGAGACTGTTTCGAGTTTCATGGTCGGTAACGAAGCTCCTGCGTCCACCTGGGTGGGATCGACGGAAAATTGTGCGACCCGCGAGGCACTCGGCTGGCGGCTTACGCCAGCTTCGCTACCCAACGGTCCAATCAGCTTCGTTGCTGTGGGACTTGGCGCAGCAGGCAACAATGACAAGCTGGCCGCACTGCAACATACAAGTTGCGTGCCAGCTTCCACGAAAATGAAATTGGAATGAATTCAGCTGGTTAGAGGCGTCTCCGGAAGATCCCGGGGACGGAACTCTCATGAAATTCGAGCAGCTGGCCTAAAATTTAGACGATGATCACGCCCGCCCAAAAACGGTGCAGGTCAAATCAGGTCTTCCAGCGCCCGACCTCGAAGGCTTCCAGATGGCCTTGAATGTTGCCGGGATCGAAGGTCGGCCCGGCAAATGCCCCGAACGGCGCGGGCGCCTCGGTCGGCGGCTGGCGGCCAAGCGCGGCGTCATAGAGGTCAGGCGTGAAGACGGCCATGGCCGTCTTCACGCCATCCGGCGTCAGCGCAGTCTGCCCCCAGCGCACCATCTGCGCGTAAAGCCAGGCAGCCTGGACGGGTTCCGGGCGCCCTGCCCCTTCGCGTCCAACCAGGAGATAGCGGCCGCTCTCCCGGTACGTGCCATCGGGCGAGATCTTCAAACGCCCCGTGAGGGTTCGCTGAATGACTTCGGCATCGACGCCGATCCGCTCCGGATGCGCCAGGATTTGCGCCGCTTCGGTCAGGTTCGCGGACTCCTCGATGAATGCAGCCGCCTTCACGGCCGCGCGGACCAGCGCGGCAACCACATCCGGATTCGTGTCGGCCCAGGTCTGGCGGACCGCCAAAACCTTCTCCGCCGCGCGCTCGAGAATGTCCGAGACGAAATGCAGGATGTGGCCGATGCCGAGATCGACCGCGATCGAATTCCAGGGCGCACCGACGCAGAACGCATCGACATGGCCATTAGCGAGACTGTCGACCATGTAAGGCGGCGGCAGCACCACGAGGCGCACGTCTTCGTCCGGATCGACGCCGGCGGCGGCCATCCAGAACCGCAGCTGGTAATTGTGGGTCGAGAACGGAAAGGTCATGCCGAAGGTCAGCGGATCGGCGCCCGCCTTGCGACGCTTGGCAACGACCTTCGCCAGCGCCTTGGCCGTCGCGAGCGGATCGAAACGGTCGCCATCGATCTCCTCCATCAATGCGGCATGGAGCGTCGGCGACACCGTGATCGCATTGCCGTTGATGCCGAGATTGAAGGGCGCGGCGATCGGCACCTTGACGTGGCCGAGCCCGAGCGAGGACGCGATCGCGACGGGTGCCAGCAGATGCGCGGCATCGAACAGGCCGATGTTGAGCTTGTCGCGGACGTTGGACCAGGAGACCTCGCGCACCAGCTCGACGTCGAGGCCTTCGGCGGCGGCAAAGCCCTTGTCGACGGCGATGATCAGCGCGGCGGCATCGACCAGCGGGATGAACCCGATGCGAAGGGGAGCGGTCATTTCAGCATCTCCGACGCGGTGATGATCGACTGGGCGATCTCGCCGATTTTCTTCTTCTCGCGCATCGCGGTGGAGCGCAGCAGCACATAGGCCTCGTCCTCGTTGAGGCCCTTCACCTTCATCAAGATGCCCTTGGCCTTCTCGATAATCTTGCGGTCCTCGAGCTGCGACTTGGTGCGCTCCAGCTCCTCCTGGAGTTTTGCAAAGGCATTGAAGCGGGACACGCAGAGGTCGAGGATCGGCTTGATGCGCTCCTTCTTCAACCCGTCGACGATATAGGCGGACACCCCCGCTTCGACGGAGGCCTGGATCGAGGATGAATCGCTCTGGTCCACGAACATCGCGATCGGCCGCTTCACGGCGCGGCTGACCTGGAACATCGCCTCCAGCACGTCGCGGCTGGGGTTTTCGAGGTCGATCACGATGATGTCGGGATCGACCGCATAAATACGGGCGAGCAGGCTCTGCATCTCACGGATATGGACGATCTGCGTGAATCCGGCCTCCCGCAACCCTTCCTCGAGGATCGCAGCCCGGATCGGGCTCTCGTCGACAATCACGATTTTAGGCGACTGTTCGGCGCTCATTGCTCACTCACCACCCGTGATTCATCCATAGCATGCCGGAGGGGGATGCAAAGGGTTGTAATTATGGGCAATTGGGACTAGCTCAGGCCTGTCAATCAGGCAGATTTGGATATGAATCAGACGGCTGCGCCAAAGGTCAGCTTCGTGTCGCTCGGGTGTCCCAAGGCATTGGTGGATTCCGAGCGCATCATCACGCGCCTGCGCGCCGAGGGCTACGAGCTCGCCCGCAAGCATGACGGGGCCGACATCGTCATCGTCAACACCTGTGGCTTTCTCGACAGCGCCAAGCAGGAATCGCTCTCGGCGATCGGGGTGGCCATGGCCGAGAACGGCAAGGTGATCGTGACGGGTTGCATGGGCGCCGAGCCCGAGCAGATCGAGCAGGCCTATCCCGGCGTGCTCTCCATCACCGGCCCGCAGCAATATGAGAGCGTGCTGGACGCCGTGCATCGCGCGCTGCCGCCGGCCCACAATCCGCATCTCGACCTGGTGCCGCCGCAGGGCATCAAGCTGACGCCGCGGCACTACGCCTATTTGAAGATCTCCGAGGGCTGCAACAACCGCTGCACCTTCTGCATCATTCCAAAACTGCGCGGCGATCTCGTCTCGCGCCCGGCCAACGACGTGCTGCGCGAGGCCGAGCGGCTGGTCGACGCCGGCGTGAAAGAGCTGCTGGTGATCTCGCAGGACACCTCGGCCTATGGCGTCGATCTCAAATATGCCGAGAGCCCGTGGAAGGATCGCCAGGTCCGCGCCAAATTCCTCGACCTCGCGCGCGAGCTCGGCGAACTCGGCGCCTGGGTGCGGCTGCAATATGTCTACCCCTACCCGCATGTCGACGAGGTCATCGCGCTGATGAACGAGGGCAAGGTGCTGCCCTATCTCGACATCCCGTTCCAGCATGCAAGCCCCGAGGTGCTGAAGGCGATGAAGCGCCCCGCGGCACAGGACAAGACGCTGGCGCGCATCAAGCGCTGGCGTGAGGAGTGCCCCGATCTCGCGCTGCGTTCGACCTTCATCGTCGGCTTCCCCGGCGAGACCGATGCCGACTTCGCCTACCTGCTCGACTGGCTCGATGAAGCCGAGATCGATCGCCTCGGCTGTTTCAAATACGAACCGGTTGCGGGCGCCACGTCGAATGCGATCGAGAATCCGGTGCCCGAAGAGATCAAGCAGGAGCGCTACAACGCCCTGATGGCCCGCCAGCAGAAGATCTCGGCACGCCGGCTGAAGCGCAAGGTCGGCACGCGCCAGCAGATCATCATCGACGAGATTGGCCCGACGGTCGCCAAGGGCCGCTCCAAGGCCGATGCGCCGGAGATCGATGGCGCGGTCTATCTCACCAGCCGCCGCCCGTTGCGCGTCGGCGAGATCGTCACCGCCAAGATCGAGCGCGCGGACCAGTACGACCTGCACGGCAGCGTCGCGGGGTTCTAGATCCCACGAAATGCGATGCGTTCAGCGCACAATTTCGATTGCCGGTGCGTCGAGTCTGCGTGGCAATCGAGAATTTTTCTCGTTTGGACTTATACGGCATAGGCTAATGCTTCATCGCGACGCACGGCCCGCGTTGACGGCGCTGTCCCTGACCGACGACGCCAGTTGAACCGACGTTGCTTCCGCCCGTGATCTTCATGGCTTTGCCGGGACCGCATTCGACATAGACGACTTGTCCAGGGCCGAGCTGTCCGGCAGGAGGCTCGGTCTTCATGACCATTTGCGCCAGGGCGACTTGTGACGCGAAGACGCACGCAGCCAACACACTCAATCGTAGAATTTTCACCGCAATCTCCTCAAAAGAAACGGCGGAAGAATAGCGGCGACGGGATAATCCACAAGTAGTCCACGCGATTTCTTACAATCTAAACATCGAATTCCTGCACAGTCCCAACGCCCCGAGAATGAGCAGCACTACGCAAAAGCGCTATGAAAGATATTCGCCGCCTGCCGTTGCCCTTCCGAGGCCAACGTTGAAACACCGCGCGCCCCTTCAGACCTCCGCCAGCCATTTCGGCACCCAGCGCTCCGGGCGCGGGGCGCGGGCGAGATCGGCCTGAGCCTCGGATAATTTCGCGGGCTCGCCGCCGATGGCCGGGCGCACATCGTATTCGAAATTCGGCATGACGCGGCCGTCGGCGTAGAGGCCGAATTTCATCGCGTACCACAGTCCGAGTTCGGGCTGTGCCTTCCGCATCTCCTCGCGCAGATCGCGCAGCAGGGATTCGACCGAGGCGGCCTCCTCGAACGGCTGCGGTCCGCGCGAAAGCACGCGCGCCTCGTATTGCTTGCCGACGATCGCGACCTCGAAAGGAGTCTTGTCCCAGGGTTTCTTGCCCTTCGGCAGGTGGGCGGCGAGCCGCCAGCCGAGCTCGGCCATCAGCCGGTGATTGGCCCAATAATCCTCGCGATCACGGCTCCATTTTTCCATGAAGCCGCGGAAGTCGGGCATATCAGGCGCGCCGTCGTCGCACGCCATGGGCTCGCCGACCGGCCGCCCGGCGAGCCATTGTGCGAGCTCGACCGTCTGGCACTCGACCTCGTCATGCGGCTTCAGATCGCTCCAGGCTTTGTCGAATTGCTGCGACGTCAGTTTTGCAAGCAGCGCATCGAGGCTCGGCGCCAGCAGCTCGTAGTCACCCTCTGACCCCAGACCGACGATCGGCGGATTGTCGCGGTCAAGACCCGCGCCGTACCAGCCGCCGACGGCCGAGCCGTCTGGCAGCCGCATGAACAGCGAAAACCTGTCGCGCAAGGGACTGCCGTCAAAGATCGGCGCCTGATCGGAGAACTGGCCTTGCAGGGAAAAGCAGCCGACGCTGCCCCAGGGCCGCCCGTTCAGCCAATCGGCAAAATCCACCAGCAGCGGCGGCGCCTCGATGCCCGGCGGAAATGCGCCGCGGATGCTGTCGAGATCGATGGGGTAAGGCGTGTCGGACAAGGCTTTTAAACTATCTGGTTGGTCCCGCCTTTTTGGTCTGAGCCGTCATGCATTCGGTTCGAACCAAGTCGCGTCCTTCGATCACAAACGCGCTAGAGGTTCAATGGTTGCTACGTGGCAATCGAAGAATTGCAATCACAAGGCCGAAATCCAGCTCAGCTTGTCTGCAAAAATCGTCAAGCGATCTCCGCTGCAGCAACGATGCGGATCAAGCACACATCGACCTGACCGATGCACGCCCGGCGGGTGTTTTGCAAAACGCCTGCTTGACAAGCCCTGCCATTCGCATGTATTGCCGCGGCCCATGATCAACGCTCGGACCCATCAGCGCACCGAAATGCTCCGTCGTCGCTCCCGCGACGATGACGGGTTGCGCCATGTCCGACGACGCCGCTGATCTCCTGACATCAGCTTGGTTTTCGAGAAGGCCGCACCCGCAAGGTGCGGCCTTTCTGCTTTTTGCGTCCCTTTTCCACCCGCCTCCAGAGGAGTTCGACATGACCGCCGCCACCCATCCGTACGACGCGCTGATGGACATCACCGCACGGCCCAAGACCGTGTTCGTCCGCGGCGCGGGCTCCTACCTCTGGGACGACAGCCGCAAGCGTTATCTCGATTTCGTGCAGGGCTGGGCCGTGAACTGCCTCGGTCACTCCCCGCCCGCAATCGCCGATGCACTCACCGCGCAAGCCAAGCGGCTGCTGACGCCGAGCCCCGCCTTCTACAACGAGCCGAGCCTGAAGCTTGCCGAGGCACTGGTTTCAAACAGCGCGTTCGACCAGGTGTTCTTCGCCAACTCTGGTGCGGAGGCCAACGAAGGCGGGATCAAGCTCGCGCGCAAATATGGCAGCCTGCACAGAGGCGGCGCGTTCGAGATCATCAGCTTCGAGGGCGGCTTCCACGGAAGAACGCTGGCGACGATGTCGGCCTCGGGCAAGAAGGCGTTCGAGCCGCTGTTCGAGCCCAAGGTCGCCGGCTTCAAGAAGGCGAAGCTGAACGACATCGCCTCGGTCGAAAGGCTGATCAACGACAACACCGTCGCGGTGATGCTCGAGCCGATCCAGGGTGAATCAGGTGTGTGGCTTGCGACCGACCAGTTCCTGAAGGAGTTGCGCGCGCTCACCAAGGCGCACGGCCTGCTGCTGATTTTTGACGAGATCCAGACCGGCATGGGCCGGACCGGAAAACTATTCCATTACGAGCACACAGGCATTGCGCCCGATATCATGACGCTCGGCAAGGGTATCGGCGGCGGCGTGCCGCTCGCAGCCCTGCTTGCGACCGAACGTGCCTCCTGCTTCGAGCACGGCGACCAGGGCGGCACGTTCAACGGCAACCCGGTCATGTGCGCGGTGGGCCTCGCCGTGCTCGAGGAGGTCGGCAAGCCGGACTTCCTGAAGTCGGTCACCGAGACCGGCCTGCTGCTCGAAAGCGAGTTGCAGAAGGTCTCGGCGCGGCACGGCCTCGGCGGCGTGCGGGGACGCGGGCTGCTGCTCGCGCTCGATCTCAAGCTGCCGATCGCGCCCGGCATCGTCGCACAGGCGTTCGAGGCCGGCGTGCTCCTGAACGCGCCGCAGCTCGACACACTGCGCTTCATGCCGGCGCTGAACGTCACGAAGGGAGAGATCGCCGAGATGATCGATTGTCTCGACGGGATTTTGACCAAGACCGGCGCGGCAAGACGGGTGGCATAGAGAAGGTCTCGTGCCCCGGACGTAGCGCAGCGCCCCTTCGGCGATGCGCTGCAGAGCCGGGGCCTATCTCTCCGTATCGGGTACCGCATCTGGGTCCCGGCTCTGCGCAGCAGCGTAAGAACGCTGCAGCGCGTCCGGGACACGGGGGTGGATGACGAGGGAGGAACTACGGCTTCAAAATCGACGCGCCGGTGGTCTTGCGGCTTTCGAGATCGATATGCGCTTTCGCGGCGTCCTTGAGCGCGTAGGCGTGGTTGATCGGCACGTGCAGCTTGCCGTTGATGACGGCGGAAAACAGCGTGTCGGCGCCTTCCAGCAGTTCCTTGCGGGTGCCGACGTAATCGTTGAGCTTCGGCCGGGTCGCAAACAGCGAGCCGTGATTGTTGAGCTCGGCGATCGAGAACGGCGGCACGGGGCCTGACGCGTTACCGAAAGAAACGAACATGCCGCGCGGCTTCAGGCAGGACAGCGAGCCGGGGAAGGTCGCCTTGCCGACGCCGTCATAGACGACATCGCAGCCCTCGTTGCGACTGATCTGTTTGACGCGGGCGACGAAGTCCTCCTCGTTGTAGAGGATGACGTGGTCGCAGCCATTGGCTTCCGCAAGCTCGGCCTTCTCGCGCGAGCCGACGGTGCCGATGACATGGGCCCCGAGCGCCCGCGCCCATTGGCAGGCGAGCAGGCCGATGCCGCCGGCTGCGGCATGGATCAGCACGCGGTGATGCGGCTCGACCTTGAAGGTCTTGTGCAGGAGATACCAGACCGTCAGCCCCTTCAGCATCAGCACGGCGCCCTGCTCGTGGGTGATGTGGTCGGGCAGCTTGACCAGCTTCTCCCAGGGGATGTTGCGCTCGCCCGCATACGCGCCGAGATTGTGGTAATAGGCGACGCGATCGCCGGGATGGAAATTCGTGACGCCCGGCCCGACGGCCATGACCTCGCCCGAGGCCTCGTTGCCGGCGATGAAGGGCAGCCCCGGCGCCTTGTAGAGGCCGGTGCGGTAATAGACGTCGATGAAGTTCAGCCCGACCGCATGCTGGCGGATGCGCACCTCGCCGGGTCCGGGCGCCGGCACGTCGATGCTCTCATAGACGAGCACTTCGGGGCCTCCGACCTTGTGCACACGGACGGCTTTGGTCATCACCTGACCTCCTCTTCAGCAAGGCTAAGCGAAAGACATCGCGCCCGCCTTGTCAACTCGACCCGGGTTGGAGCGGCTAGGCGGACGGCTTGCGGGCCTTCTTGCGGTTGCTCTTGGCCAGCACGTTGAAGAACTCCACCGCCGCCGAGAACGCAATTGCGAAATAGATGTAGCCGCGCGGAATGTGGAATTGGAATCCATCCGCGACCAGCGCGACGCCGATCAGCACCAGGAACGCCAGCGCCAGCATTTTCGTGGTCGGGTGCTCCGCGACGAATCGCGACACCGGCCCGGACGAAATGTACATGATCAGGCAGGCGATCACGACGGCCGCGATCATGATCTCGATGTCCTGCGCCATGCCGATCGCGGTGATGATCGAGTCCAGCGAGAATACGATGTCGATCACGATGATCTGGACGATCACCCAGAGAAAGGCGTTGCCGGCGGATTTCTGATCGCCCTCGCCGTCATCGGCTTCGACCTCGGCGTGGATCTCGTGCGTCGCTTTCGCGATCAGGAACAGGCCGCCGCCGATCAGGATGAGATCGCGCCAGGAAAAATCATAACCTGAAAACGAGAACACCGGCGCGGTCAGGCCGATCAGCCAGACCAGCAGGCTGAGCAGGATGATGCGGAAGATCAGCGCCAGCGCGAGCCCGATCTGGCGGGCGCGGAGCGCCTGATGCTCAGGAATGCGCGAGACGATCACCGACAGGAAGATGACGTTGTCGATGCCGAGCACGATCTCGAGCGCGGTCAAGGTCAGCAGCGCGGCCCAGGCCTCGGGGCTGGTCAACAGATGCATCATGCGAAGGATCTTGCCAGGCGGATCATTGCGTCGCTGAAGCTGATCCAAAACGCGATGGCGCAAAGCGCGACCGTCACGCCGGTGCCGACGCGAAAGTCCATCTCCAGCGTGTAGAGCGCGAGCAGTGCCCAGATCGCGATCAGCGACATCGTCAGCCAGCGCAGCCGCACGACGCGGACCGGATGCAGCACGTGGAACGGCACGAAGGTCAGCACCACAAGCGCCGCCACCAGCAGCGTCGACCACAGCGGCGGCCAGTGCAGCAGGAACAGGTAGAACGCCGCCGCATTCCACAGCGCCGGAAAGCCGCGGAAATGATTGTCGTCCGCCTTCATGCGCAAATCGGCGAAATATAACGCGCTGGTGACGATGATGGCGATGCCGAGCAAAGGTGCCGCCACCGGCAGCAACAGCCCGCTGGCGACGATGGCGTAAGCCGGCACGAAGACATAGGTGACGAAGTCGACCACGAGATCGAGCACGTCGCCCGACCAGTTCGGCTGCACGTCCTTGACCCTCAGCAGGCGCGCAATGGGCCCGTCGATCGCGTCGATGATCAGGGCGACGCCCAGCCACTGGAACATCCCGGCCCAGTGCTCGCGCACGGCCTCCAGCATCGCCAGCAGCGCGATGGCCGCGCCGAAGGCGGTGAAGATGTGCACCGAGAACGCCGCCGCGCGCAACGCCGGTCTCGGCTTCAGGGAATCCTCGTGGGTATCCATGGCTCCTGCTATCAGAACGAGACCGGTTTGCACATAAGCCATTGCGGCGCCCGGTCGCACAATTCGTCATAAAATCAGGGAAATATAGGTGGGCTTGAATTTGCCGCAGGGCGTGTCAAATGTCGTCCCATGACAGACGCATCGACACTCTTTGACGCAGCCGTGATCGGCGGCGGACCGGCGGGACTTGGCGCGGCCATTGCGCTGGCGCAGGCGGGTGCACGGACCGCGCTGGTGGCCCGCCACCTGCCATATGCCGACAACCGCACCACCGCGCTGTTAGGCGCCTCCGTCGATCTGCTGGAGAGCCTCGACGTCTGGCCGCGCTGCAAGGACAAGGCGGCAGCCCTCGAAATCATGCGGCTCGTCGACGACACCGGCCGGCTGTTCCGCAGCCCCGAGGTCAGGTTCTCATGTCACGAGATCGCGCTCGATGCCTTCGGTTACAACATCGACAACCGCTCGCTGATGCTGGCGCTGGAAGAACGTGCCGCCGAGCTGCCCAACATCGTCCGTTTCGACGACGAGGCAGAGAGCGTCGTCATCGAGGCCAACGACGTCGCGATCCGCACGACGTCCGGGCAATTCCTCTCGGCCCGGCTCGTGGTCGGCGCCGACGGCCGGCATTCGCTGTGCCGGGAGGCTGCCGGCATCGCGGTGACACGGCGCGAACTGACGCAGACCGCGCTGACGTTCAACGTCGGCCACGCGCGGCCGCATCGCAATGTCTCGACCGAGTTCCACACGCCGCATGGGCCTTGCGTGTTCGTGCCCCTGCCCGGCGACCGCTCCAGCATCGTCTGGGTCTCGGCACCGGCGGAAGCCGAGCGGCTGCGTGGCTTGAGCGACGCGGAGCTGTCCGCCGCGATCGAGAAGCAGTCGCATTCGATCCTTGGACGCATGAGCGTCGAGCCCGGGCGCAACCTGTTCCCGCTCGCCATCGAACGTCCAAAGTCCTTCGGCCGCGACCGCATCGCACTGGTCGGCGAAGCCGCCCATGTGGTGCCGCCCATTGGTGCCCAGGGGCTCAACCTAGGCCTGCGGGATGCGGCCGACATCGCGAGGCTCGCGGGCGAAGCTATCGCTGCCGGCGAGGATCCCGGCGCGCCCGACGTGCTCAAGCGCTACGACCGGGCACGGCGGCCCGACATCCTGAGCCGGACCTTTGCGATCGACATCGCCAACCGCTCCCTGCTCAATGATTTCCTGCCGCTCCAGCCGGTCCGCGCCGTCGGCATGCACCTGCTCGGCGCCATCGGCCCGCTCCGGCGCTTTGCGATGCGCGAGGGGCTGACACCGACTTGGCGGAAGTAATTTACGGAAACGCCAGCCGCCCGGTCTGAAGCAACCACATCACGCTGGTCAGCGTGACCACGGATGCGAAGGTCCCGAGCAGCACGGCGACGGAGGCGGATTCGATCCAGGCATCATTTTGCCGGGCGATCACGAACACGTTCAGCGCCGGCGGCAGCGAGGCCATCAGCACGGCGGTCGCGGCCCAGGGCTGCGCGAACGGGCCGAACGCCAGCATCAGGCCAAACGCCGCGAGCGGATGGATCAGGAGTTTTACTGCGATCACGCCCGGCACTTCCCAGGGTACGCGATCGAACGGGCGGAGCGCCACGGTGACGCCGAGCACGAATAGCGCGGTCGGCGCGGCTGCGTTCTGGAGAAAGGTGATGGTGCGGTCGAGCGCGACCGGCAGCTCGATATGCAGCGCCGCCACCGCCGCGCCAAAGCAGGCCGACATGATCAGCGGGTTGAGCACGATCTGCTTCAGCACGACGCCGAAGGCGTGCACGAGCGAGGGATGGTCGCGGTCGGACAGCTCGATCAGCAGCGGCACGATCGTGAACAGGAAGATGCTGTCACAGCAGAAGATCAGCGCGGTCGGCGCCGAAGCTTTGGTCCCGAGCACGGCGAGCGCCAGCCCCGGCCCCATATAGCCGATATTGCCGTAGCCGCCGGAGAGCCCGGCGAGCGTTGCCTCGCGCAGCGTCAGCCGTCCCAGCACCTTGCCGACGACCAGCGCCAGGGTGAATGCGGCAACCGTCGACAGCGTGGTCGCGACCAGGAACGGCGGGTTGTTCAATTCCGAGAATGGCGTCTTCGACATGATCGCGAACAGCAGTGCCGGCAGCGACACGTAGAGCAGGAAGAAGTTCATCCAGGCGAGGCCTGATTCCGGCAGGGATTTGACCTTGCCGCACGCGAAACCGACGAAGATCAAGCCGAAATAAGGTAGTGCCAGATTGAGGATATCAGCCATTGATGAAGTTTTTTCTGAAGATTTGGGGGTTATCCGCCCCTTACGAGAACGTTAATTCCAGGTCAGGCCACTAGCATCGGCCACAATCCTGGTCTATCGACGGAAGATGATTAAAGCGCGGACCGCCAAATTCCAGATCGGACAGGTCGTACGCCACCGGATTTTCTCGTTCCGGGGGGTGATCTTCGACATCGATCCGGAATTCAACAACACCGAGGAGTGGTGGCTGTCGATCCCCGAGGAGGTGCGGCCCCACAAGGACCAGCCGTTCTATCACCTGCTCGCGGAGAACGCGGAGTCGGAATACGTTGCCTATGTCTCCGAACAGAACCTGCTGCCCGACGAGTCCGGCGAGCCGGTCCGCCATTCCCAGGTCGCCGAGATCTTCATCAAGGACAAGACCGGCGGCTACCGTCCGCGCAACCCGTCGCTGAACTGAGCCAAGCCCGCTACTTCGTCGCGACGAAGAAATATTCCTGACGCCCCGGCAGCGATCCGTAGGTGAACGGCTGTTGCTGGCGCTTGGTCACATCCATCACATCATCACGGACGTAATCGAACAGCCGACGGATCTCGAGATTCGGCTTCCTGAGATTGCTCATGAAGGCGGTCGCGAACGGCGAGTTGACGCCATCGCCATCCGACGCTGTCTCGCCGTGCTTGGCGGCGTAGACGACCAGCGTCCCGGCGTCCGGCTCGACGCTGGCGAGCCCGCGTGAGACCGACCGGGAGGCGACCGTCAGCGCCCGTTTCATTTGGCTCGCGAACGGATTGTCGCGACATGCATCGAGGATGACGAGACGCAGGCCGGAGGCGCGCTCGGCGGCGTTGAGAACCTGTTCGAGGGAGATGGCCTCGATACTCAAATCCCGGTCGGACTTCAGCGCCGCATCGACCGGGATGAGGTAGTTCACGCCAGCGGCCTCCATGCCGTGGCCGGCATAGTAGATCACCGCCCAATCTGCATTGGCCGCCTCGGAGGCGAAACTGCGAAGTGCGTTCAGCGTGCCGTCGCGGCTGAGGTCGTTAAGAACAGTGACCGATTGGAAGCCCACCGCGCGCAAAGCGGCGCCGACGGCGGCAGCGTCGCCCGATGGGTTCGGAAGTTGCGGTACGTTCTGATAGAGCGAATTGCCGATCACCAGAGCGACGCGGCGACCTTGTGGTCTGAGAAGCGCAGTTGAAGTCGACGGCTTGGTCGCGGATGGAGCCTCGGCGGCGGAGTTTCCAGAAGACCATGGAAGATCGCGAACAAGCGAACCTTTGCTCTGCTCTGCCGGTTTCGCCCGCTGTTGCAATTCTGCCTGCAACTTCTTCTGATTTGCCTCGAACGATTTGGCATCGGTCGGCGGACCTTCATTCGCCTTGGCGAATTCGGCACGGGCCACCGCCATCGAGAACTTCAATAACGAGCCGTTGCCGTTGGTTGCTTGCACATCGAGGCTCCGCCCCGTCTTCAGATTAGAAATCAGCTCGGGCGTGGCCTCGTAGTCCGACATGCAGCCATTGGGAAAGCAAATGACGAACGGCTTTTGCTGGGGTGCACCGTCGTCGATGGCAATCCGCGTGCCGTAAGACGCCTGCATTGCCAGAGGGAACGTGAGGCGCAGGATCTTCTTCGATTCACCCTCTGGCTCGATGAGAACTGCGGCAATGACGGGCTGACCATTTTCGATACGCCCGTCCTTGCCCGTGAAGCAGACCTGCTTGGCATTCGCCTCCTGGCCTTTCAGGCAGAATTTGGTCCATTTCACATACGTGAGAGAGGGACTGAACGAAGAGCCCGTGCCCGTTGATGCTGGCCAGAGAAACGGCCGAGGGTCGGCAAGGAAGGAACGCGTCGGCTGCTTGTCCTTCACGTCGTCCTGGCTTTGCCCAATCGCGGAAAGACTCTTCGGGGGACCGTTCGCGGCATCATCACGCCCATTGAGCGGCAGCGGCGCAGTGACAGGCGCGCCGCTCGCGTTGATGGACTGGGTAATCAGCTTCTGTCCCTGCTGAAGTTCGGCGCGCAGCTCCGGCGTGAGTTCATATTCTGAAAGACATCCGTCCTGGGTGCAGCCGATATAGGGCGCCTGACGCGGGGGATTCGCGTCCACGATGATTCTCGTCCCATGCACGAGTTGGCTGCCTAACGGCAGACGAATGCGGAGCACCGGCTTGCCGGCGCGCGTCGCAAAAATTGCCGCAACGGCGAATTTGCCGGCTTCACCACGAGCCTCCATGGCAGTCATGCAGCCGCCGAGGTCCTTGTCGCTGGCCTCAATGCAGGCCTTCGTCCACTGTGAGTAGTACAGAGTGAACGATGGCTCCTTGTCAGCGGCCGCCAAGCCAACTGAGCTGCCCGCGCAAAGACACGCGATGATGGTCATCAGCACCATCAGTCCACGGAAGGAAATCCGAGCCCCCATCCCCGCCTCTCAATGCCATCAAGAAAAGACAGTCGCGCTTGCGACACCCAATATGCGTCCCGCGTCATGATAGGCGAACACCTCCGGTTTGCCTAGCAGCGCGACGCAACCAGCGTGATCCCGCGCACACAGGCCGCCGATACGAAAAAGGGCGCCTTGACAAGGCGCCCTCTTCGCTTCGTTCCGTGGCCGCGCGTTCGAGGCGAGGCGATCGTTTGGTCGGGACTTACTTCGGGGCTGCCGGAGCTGCGCCGGGTGCACCCTGCTCGAGCTTCTTGCGCTGCTCGTCAGCCTTCTTCTGAAGCTCTTCCTGGAGTTTCTTCTGGTTTTCCTCGAACACCTTCGGGTCGGTCGGCGGACCGTCATAGGCCTTCTGGAATTCACCGGCGAGCGGCAGCGGCAGGGTCAGCGGCGCGCCGTTGGCGTTGATCGCCTGCACCACGAGGTTCTGGCCCTTCTTCATGCTGGCGATGAACTCGGGCGTGGCCTCGTAGTCCGACATGCAGCCGTTCTGGAAGCAGATCACATACGGGCTCTGCAGCGGCGCGTTGTTGTCGACGATGATGCGGGTGCCGTGCACGAGCTGCATGCCGAGCGGCAGCGTCACGCGCAGGATCTTCTTGGGCTCGCCTTCGGGCTCGATGATCACGGCCGCGATAACAGGCACGCCGGTCTCGATGCGGCCGTCCTTGCCGGTGAAGCAGACCTGCTTGGCATTGGCGTCCTGGCCCTTGAGGCAGAACTTGGTCCAGGGGGCGTAGATCAGCTGGATCTGCTGATCGGCGGGCTGAGCAGCCGCGCCCTGCTGGGCCGGGGCGCCCTGCGCCGGGGCCTGCTGGGCTTGGGGCGCCGGTGCGGGCGCCGCAGCCGGCGCCTTGGGGGCTGCCTTGGGAGCCGCTTTCGGGGCCGCCTTGGGCGCAGGCGCGCCTGGAGCCGGAGCGGGGGTCTGGGCTTCGGCGGTCAACGGAACGGCCAACGCCGTCGCCGTCAACAAGGCGAGAAGTCGCCCGCGCGGCCGGACGGACGCGGCCAAGTAACGGAAATTCATTGCAGAAAACCCTTTCTGAACGGGAAGTGCCCGAACCGCTCCGAAGCGACGAACCTGGCCGCGGTGGGCGCGGCTCTCTCCCTGTCAAATGAGGCGGTTAAGTGACGGGGTCGGTGCTCTTGCGCGATTGCGTGCCTTCTTAACGTGGCCGACGAAAAGATCAATGCCGACAAGCGTCTTTGGCCACGACTTGAACCGCTCCTTGGGCGGGGCCCAGTGAAATTTCCTGTGATAGGATTCAACGCCCGCCGGTCCTCGAATCACCGTGTGCCGATGTTCATGTTCCAGCGCCTCCTCGAGGGCCCCGGTATCCGCCTTTGCGTCCTTGCCTTTGCGCTCGCGATGGGGCTGCCCGCTGGCGGCGCGCGAGCCGAGCAGGCCTATGCCATCGCCATGCACGGCAAGCCGGCGATGCCGGCCGATTTCACCCACATGCCCTACGCCAACCCCGATGCCCGCAAGGGCGGCCGGCTGACCTGGGGCCTCCTCGGCACCTTCGATAGCCTCAATCCCTTCATCGTGAGGGGATTGGCGGTGCAGCCGATCCGCAATTACGTGGTCGAGAGCCTGCTGGCGCGCGGCCAGGATGAGCCATTCACGCTCTACGGCCTGCTCGCCAGGACGGTCGAGACCGACGACGAGCGGACCTTCGTCACGTTTCGCCTCGATCCCCGCGCCCGCTTCTCCGACGGCAAGCAGGTAGCGGCCGAGGACGTGCTGTTCTCCTGGCAGCTGCTGCGCGACCACGGCCGCCCCAACCACCGGCAGTACTATGCCAAGGTCGCCAGGGCCGAGGCGCTCGATCCCCTCACCGTCCGCTTCGACCTCACTGGCGCCAACGACCGCGAGTTGCCGCTGATCCTCGGCCTGATGCCGATCCTGCCGAAGCATGCCGTTGACGTCGCAACTTTCGAGGAGACGTCGTTGACGGGCCCGATTGCCTCAGGTCCCTATCGCGTCACTGCGGTGAAGCCCGGCGCCAGCGTCACGCTCACGCGCAACCCCGATTATTGGGGGCGCGATTTGCCGATCAATCGGGGCCTCTACAATTTCGACGAGATCAGGCTCGACTATTTCCGCGAGGCCAACGGTCAGTTCGAGGCCTTCAAGCGCGGCCTGTACGATTTCCGCGTCGAGAACGAGCCGCTGCGCTGGCACGACGGCTACGATTTTCCCGCGGCGAAGAACGGCGAGGTGATCCGCGACACCGTCAAGCCCGGCGTGCCGCAGCCGTCCGAATTCCTGGTCTTCAACACCAGACGGCCGATCTTCGCCGACATCCGCGTGCGCCAGGCCCTGACGCTGCTGTTCGATTTCGAGCTGGTCAATCGCAACTACTTCTTCTCGCTCTATTCGCGTGTCGCCGGCTATTTTGCCGGCTCCGACCTGTCGGCCTATGGCCGCCCGGCGGATGCGCGCGAGCGCGAGCTGCTCAAGCCGTTCGCACCGCAGATCCCGCCCGACATCATGGACGGCAGCTACCGCCTGCCGGTGACCGACGGCTCGGGACGCGATCGCACCACGCTGCGCGCGGCGCTAAAACTGCTGTCGGAGGCCGGCTACGATCTCGACGGCACCGTGCTGCGCAACCGCGTGACAAAAGCCCCCTTCGCTTTCGAGATGCTGGTGACGACCCGCGACCAGGAGCGCATCGCGCTCGCCTTCCAGCGCGACCTCAAGCGCGCCGGCATCGAACCGAGCGTGCGCGCGGTCGATCCCGTCCAGTTCGACCAGCGCCGGCTCGCCTACGAGTTCGACATGATCCAGAATCGCTGGGACCAGTCGCTGTCGCCCGGCAACGAGCAGTATTTCTATTGGGGCAGCTCTGCCGCCGACAATCCGGGCACCCGCAACTACATGGGCGCCAGGGACCCCGCGGTCGACGCCATGATCGGCGCCCTGCTGGAGGCCCGTGATCATACGGCCTTCGTCTCGGCAGTGCGTGCGCTCGACCGCGCTTTGGTCGCGGACTTCTACACAATCCCCCTGTTTAACGTATCCGAGCAATGGATCGCGCGGTGGAATCGGATAGAACGGCCAGAGGCTACCGCGCTGTCCGGCTATCTGCCGGAGACCTGGTGGTCGAAGGGTGAGCCTTAGGGCCAGTCAAGCGAAGTGACGCCGTGAACCAGCCAGCCGTATCGCCGACGCTCGACACGCTGTTCCAGCGCACGCTGATGCGGCAGCCGCATGCGCCCGCTCTGCTCGACCCCCTCAACAAGGCGCGCGTGACCGGCCACCAGCCGCGGCGGATGAGCTATGCCGAGGCCGATACCGCCATCGAGGCGCTGTCGGCCTATTTCGTCGAATCGGGCCTGCCGGCCAACTCGGTCATCGCGATCCAGCTGCCCAACACGGTCGAGTTCGCGCTGACCGTGCTCGCCGCCCATCGCGCCGGCCTCGTCGTCGCCGTGCTGCCGCTGCTGTGGCGCCATGCGGAACTGACCGCCGCGCTCAACCGCACCGCGGCGCGCGCCATCGTCACCATGAGCAGGGTCGACGGCGTCAACTATGCCGACCTCGCGATGCATGCCGCGGCGGAAGCTTTTTCGATCCGCCATGTCTGCGGCTTCGGCACCGATTTGCCCGAAGGCATGGCCGCGCTCGACGACGTCCTGGCCCGCCCGCCCGGCACCACGCGCGCCGTGATCCAGGACGGCCGCAAGGCGGCGATGATCTCCTTCGACGTCACGGCGGAGGGTTTTCGCCCGGTGCCGCGGCCGCATTTCAGCCTGATCGCCGGCGGGCTCGCGATGTCGCTCGAAGCCGACATCAAGCAGGGTGTGACCGTGATGACGGCGTTCACGCCGATGTCGTTCGCCGGGCTCGCCTCTTCGCTCGCGGTGTGGCTGCTCTCGGGCGGCACGCTGGCGCTGCATCATCCCTATGAGAACGACGTGCTGGAGCAGCAGATCAACGAGCATGAATGCGAGGTGCTGATCGCGCCCGCACAGCTCGCGCTGCGGCTCGGCGATTCCGACCTCGCGGCGCGGATGCCGAGCTTGCGCAACGTCGTCGGCCTGTGGCGCGCGCCCGAGCAGGTGGCAACGAGCGAGGCCTGGACCGCGCGGCATGCGCCGCTGACCGACGTCTATCTATTCGGCGAGGCCGGCTTGTTCGGCGCCCGCCGTGGCGAGGACGGCATGCCTGTGCCCGTCATGCCCGGGGCGCACGGCGCCCCGCGCGAGCAGTCGGGCTCCTCCATCGCCGGCGAGATACTGCTGACACCGAAGGGCACGCTCGGCCTGCGCGGCCCCATGGCGCCGATCGCGGCTTACGCCCCACCGCAGCCTGTCGGTGACACGCTGATCGCGCAGCCGCCGCGCGATTATGTCGATACCGGCTATGCCGCACGGCTCGACCGGCCGAGCGGCGCGCTCTGCATCACCGCGCCGCCCTCCGGCATCATGGCCGTCGGCGGCTATCGCTTCCTCTCCAATGATCTCCAGGAATGGGCGCGCCGGCTCGGCCAGGGTGCCCTGCTCACCGCGCTGCCCGACCGGCTTTCCGGTCACCGGCTCGCCGGCCGGGCCCAGGACAATGCCCGCGCCCGCGAGGCGCTCAACGAGCTCGGGCTTAACCCCCTGATGGTCGAGGCTTTTCGCGACCGCTCCGGGCCGGTCTAGGCGCAGTTTCGACCCATCCATTGACGCTGCATTAAGGCGACCGGACTAGATTGCGCGGCATCTGTTGCGTGATCAGAGTTTCCCAATGTCCCAGGCGGGCCCGATCCTCTTTGTGTCCAATGCCGAGCGGCCGCCCTTCATTGCGGCGCTGGACGAGGCGCGACTTTTCCCCGTGGTCGACACCGACTGGGCCAGCGCGGCGCGCGCGGTCGAGCAGGTGCAGCCGGCCGCGGTTCTCGCCGCGATGAACGGTGGACATGAGCCGCATCTGGCGCTGCTCGCCAGGAAGATCGCCGACCAATCGCCTTACCTTCCTTTCGTCGCGGTGGACGCGCCGGGCGCACTGCCCCACAACGCCCTGCCCTTCGCCTCGCGCGGCGGCAATTCCGATCGCCTGATCGCGCGGCTCCGCGCCGCGCTGCGCGTCCGCACCCTTCATGCGACCGTGCTGCGCCGGCTGCCGGAGGTGAAAGTCGCGCTGCCCGAGGCTGATCCGGCGCGCGATGCCACCGTGCTGCTGATCGGCCGCGGTGCGGCCTATCCCGCGCTCTCCGTCGCGCTCGGCGAACGCGTCGGCGTCGTCGGCGCGCTCTCGATCGAAGCCGCCGCAAAGCATCTCAACACCCGCGACCTCGACGGCGTCGTGCTCGCCGAAGGTTTTACCCCGCGCGTCACCGATGCCTTCCTCACGGTGCTCGCCGAGGACACCCGTTTCCGCACTCTCCCCGTGGTCGTCACCGCGCACCAGCTCGTGCAGACTTACGACCTGCCTAATCTCGAACTCATTCCGGGCGAGCCGGCCAGGGTCGCCGCCAACGCGCTCCCGCTGATCCGCCAGCACGCGATGGAATCCCAGCTGAGCCGCACGCTGCGCTCGATCGATGCCGGCGGCTGGCTCGATCCGCGCAGCGGTCTGCTCACCACGGAAGCCTTTGCCCGCGATTTCGCCAAGGCGGTCGAGCAGGCGCTGGTCCGCGGCGGCGGCCTGTCGGTGGCGCGCTTCGCCTTCGATCCCAATAATCCCCGCGCCCAGCTCGATGCCGCGCGCATCCTCAGCCGCCTGATGCGGCAGATGGATTTTGGCGCGGCCGAGAGGGACGGTTCGGTGATCGTCGTGTTCGCCGAGACCGACTTCCGCACGGCTCACATGATCGCCCGGCGCTTGTCGGCGGTGATGCGGCATACGTCGAACGGCAAGCACGAGATGCGCAGCGATCCCGTCGTCAGCGTGGATTCGCTGTCGCCGTCGGATACGGCGCGGTCGCTGCTGGCGCGGCTGTCGGCGGACGCATCGCGCGCGGCGTCGTAGTCACAACCTCGCTGCCGTAGGGTGGGTAAAGGCGCTCTTGCGCCGTGCCCACCGTTTTTCAACAATGGCGAAATTCGTGGGCACGCTTCGCTTTTGCCCACCCTACGGCAGCTCGCCCCTAACCGCTGCCCTTCGTCCCCTGCTGCACGTTGGTCGCCAGAGCGGGCGTAGCCAGGAGAAAGCCGACGGTCTCGTTCAGAAGTTCGTGGGCGCGATCGACGATGTCGTCGAGCGATATCGTCTTGGCGAACATACGCTGCGCTTCAGCCAGCAGCTGGTCGCGGGTGGGCATGCTCGACAGACGCAGATCGGCACGGTGCTGCAACAAAGAGAGCGCGTCCCGTACCGACAATTCGGTCTCATGGATCGACGTCCTGATCGCCAGCGCGATGTGTTCGGGATTGAAGCGGGCCGCGAGCTGCTCGGCCGCCTGCTTGACCACGCGCGATCCCAACCGATGCTCGTTGCGTACAACCTGACTGGGCGGCGTCTTCAAATCCCGGACGATCCCGAACCAGGACAGGGCCACCAGGATGTAATAGGTGAAGTCAATCTCGTACCAGTAGAAGCCCTGCCGCGCGCTGGCCTGATAGGCGTGGTGATTGTTGTGCCACCCCTCGCCCATCGTGAAGAATGCGAGCAGCCAGTTGTTGCGGGAGTCATCCCCGGTCACATAGCGCCTGCGGCCGTGCACATGTGCGAGGGAGTTGATGCAGAACGTGGCGTGATACACCAGCACGGTGCTCCAGAGAAATCCCACCACGAGTCCCGACCATCCGGCGATGAGGAAGCAGAGACCCGCGAGCACGAATGCCGGCAGAAGTTCAAGTTTGTGCAGCCACACCAACTCGGGATAGGCCGCCAGATCCGACACTTTCACCAGATCAGTCGCATCATGCTGTCGGTAGAAAATCCAGCCGAGATGACTGTAGACGAAGCCCTTGTGCCGGGGCGAGTGCACATCATGCGCCGTATCGGAATGAAGATGATGATGGCGATGCTTGGCAGCCCACCAGAGCACGCTTTTCTGGGCGCTGCTCTGGGCCAGGAACGCCAGGATGAACTGAAACACCCGGCTGGTCGCGTAAGCCCGATGCGAGAAGTAGCGATGATATCCGGCCGTGACCGCAAACATGCGCAACCAGTACAGAACCGCGCAAATGGTGACGGCCTGCCACGAGATGCCCGACCAGATCGCCGCGACGCATCCTGCGTGGACCAATATGAACGGCAGGACCTGCGGATACATGACGTCGTCGTGTTCGTCGTTGTGGCCCTGGCCTGAATCGATGTTGACAGACACGCTTGCGACCTCAGCTGTCGGCGGGCCAACCCGCAATTGGTGTAAAAAAACCCGCGGCCGGTAAACCAGACGCGGGTCGAAACAACCAGAAGCTCTGCCAGTACATCCGTGGTCAAAGCAACATAGTGCTGATTGCGACAGCCTATTCGGCGCGCAGATTATCCGCAGCAGACTTGCCGGTCCGGCGGTCCGCGACGATTTCGAAGGAAACCTTCTGGCCCTCGTTGAGGGTGCTCAAGCCGGCGCGTTCAACGGCGCTGATATGAACGAAAACGTCCTGGCTTCCCTGGTCCGGCTGAATGAAGCCGAAACCCTTTTGGCTGTTAAACCACTTCACAGTTCCCGTCGTCATGGGGTCGTCCTTTAAGAAAGATATGGCTTTAGAACTGCGCCCAAGAGCGCAGTCGGAGAATTTCGAGGATCTGGAGGGAGGGTCGTCAGTCAGGCACGCTATAAGCGGCGAGGCCAAGTCGTTCGGCCGAAACTCGATCCAGCCAATATGCCTGCTGTTCGGCCATTCCGCAAGGGGCCATATGTCGCTGTTTTCGGACCTGAATACCGCCTTGATGCCTTGCAGGCCCGGATTCCGGCTCTGCGGCGCAGGGTTTTACGCCGCGCCGGGTCCGGAACCGGATAGCTCGGCTACGCCGCCTTCTTGCTCCCGGCGAGCTGCGCCAGTTGCCGCATGATCTCGGTGGTTCCGGCGAGACGCTCTTCCGGCGTCTCCCAATCCTGCAAGAACACCACCTTCATGTCGGGCCGCACCTTGGCAGCCTGGCCATGGCTCTTGATGAACGACACCAGCCGTTCGGGATGGGCGAACGAATTGTCGCGGAAGGCGATGACGGCGCCCTTAGGGCCGGCGTCGATCTTGCCGACATTGGCCTGGCGGCAGAACGCCTTGATCGCGGCGACCTTGAACAGATAGCGCACCTCGTCCGGCAGCACGCCGAAACGGTCGCGCATCTCGGCACCAAAATTCTCGATCTCCTCCTCGCTGTCGAGATCGGCCAGACGCCGGTATAGCGACAGACGCACCGAGAGATCTCCGACATAGTCCTCCGGAATCAGCACGGGCATGCCGATGGTGATCGTCGGCGACCAGCGATCGGCGGCGGGCTCGGAGACGCCGGCCTTGAGGTTGACGATCGCCTCCTCCAGCATCGATTGATAAAGCTCGAAGCCGACTTCCTTGATGTGGCCGGACTGCTGCTCGCCCAGGATGTTGCCGGCACCGCGGATGTCGAGATCGTGCGAGGCGAGCTGGAAGCCCGCGCCCAGCGTCTCCAGCGATTGCAGCACCGTGAGACGGCGCTCGGCCTGCGCCGTGATCTTCTGCTGCGCCGGCAGTGTGAACAATGCATAGGCCCGCAGCTTGGAGCGGCCAACGCGGCCGCGGAGCTGATAGAGCTGGGCGAGACCGAACATGTCGGCGCGATGCACGATCAGCGTGTTGGCGTTGGGAATGTCGAGGCCGGATTCCACGATGGTGGTCGACAGCAGGATATCGAACTTGCCGTCGTAGAACGCGGTCATGATGTCCTCGATCACGGCGGGCGGCATCTGCCCGTGCGCGACCGCGACCTTCATCTCAGGCACGTTCTTGTCGAGGAAATCCTTGACCTCGGCGAGGTCGTCGATGCGCGGCACCACGTAGAACGCCTGACCGCCGCGATAGCGCTCGCGCAACAGCGCCTCGCGGATCATCAGGGGATCATGCGGGGCGACGAAGGTGCGGACCGCGAGGCGGTCGACCGGGGGCGACGCGATGATCGAGAGTTCGCGGACGCCGGTCAATGCGAGCTGGAGCGTGCGCGGGATCGGCGTTGCCGACAGCGTCAGCACATGCACCTCGGCGCGGAGCGCCTTCAGTCGTTCCTTGTGGGTGACGCCGAAATGCTGCTCCTCATCGACGATGACCAGGCCGAGGTCGCGGAATTTTATCGCCTTGCCGAGCAGCGCGTGGGTGCCGACGACGATGTCGACCGAGCCATCGCCAATACCCTTCTTGACCTCATTGAGCTGCTTGGTCGGCACCAGGCGCGAGGCCTGTGCCACGTTCACCGGAAAGCCTTTGAAGCGCTCGGTGAAGGTCCTGTGATGCTGGCGCGCCAGCAGCGTAGTCGGCACCACGACGGCGACCTGCTTGCCTTCGAGCGCGACGGCAAAGGCCGCGCGCAACGCCACCTCGGTCTTGCCGAAGCCGACGTCGCCGCAGATCAGCCGGTCCATGGGACGGCCGAGCTCGAGATCCTTCAGCGTGGATTCGATGGCGCCGAGCTGGTCTTCGGTCTCGTCATAGGGGAAGCGCGCGCAGAATTCGTCGTAGAGGCCCGGCTGCACCGGCAGCTTTGGCGCCTCGTGCAGATGGCGCGCGGCGGCGATCTTGATGAGCTCGCCCGCGATCTCGCGGATGCGGTTCTTGAGTTTTGCTTTTCGGGTCTGCCAGCCCGAACCGCCCAGACGATCAAGCTCGACCGTGGTCTGGTCGGAGCCGTAGCGCGACAGCAGCTCGATGTTCTCGACGGGGAGGAACAGTTTTGTCTCGGCGGCATAGTGCAGCTCGAGGCAGTCATGCGGCGCGCCGGCGACGTCGAGGGTCTGGAGCCCGATGAAGCGGCCGATGCCGTGGTCGACGTGCACGACGATGTCGCCGGCGGCGAGGCTCGTGATCTCCGAGATGAAATTGTCGAGCTTGCGGCTGGCCTTGCTCGGCCGCACCAGGCGGTCGCCCAAAATGTCCTGTTCGCTGATGACCGCGATCTCGTCGGTCTCGAAGCCGCTTTCGAGGCCGAGCACGGCCAAAATGGTCTCGTTGCGCGGGGTCGCCTGCACCGTCCGCCAGCTGTTGACGCTGGTGGTGTGGGTCAGCTTGTGATCGCGCAGCATCGAGGTCATGCGGTCGCGCGAGCCTTCGCTCCACAGCGCGATCACGATCTTCTTGCGCTGGGCCTGCAAGGCCATGACGTGGCTGACCACCGCCTCGAACACGTTGACCGTGGTGTCGTTACGCTCCGGCGCGAAGTCGCGGCCTTTTCGCGCGCCGGCATCGACCACGCTGGTGCCATCGGCCGGCACGGAGAACTGTGTCAGTCGCGCCAGCGGGTTGTCGCCGAGGCGCTTGCCCCACTCGTCCTCGGTCAGATACAGCCGGTCCGGCGGCAGCGGCTTGTAGATGGCGCCGCCGCCCGGATGCTCCATCGCATCACGACGAGCCTGGTAGTAATCGACGATCTGCTTGAAGCGCTCGCGGACGGCGTCCTCGGCCTGCGGCTCGATCGCGACGACTGCGCCTTGCAGATAGTCGAACAGCGTGTCCATCCGGTCCTGGAACAGCGGCAGCCAGTGCTCCATGCCGGGATGGCGACGCCCTTCGCTAACGGCCTCGTACAGCGCATCGTCGCGCTCGGGCGCGCCGAACTCGGCGACGTAGCCCATGCGAAAACGGCGGATGGTGTCGGTGACAAGCTGGAATTCCGAGACCGGAACGAGATTGAGCGCGCGCATGTCGAGCAGCGTGCGCTGGGTCTCGGCATCGAAGGTGCGGATCGATTCCAGGCTGTCGCCGAAGAAGTCGAAACGGACGGGCTGCTCGAGGCCGGCCGGAAAAAGATCGAGGATACCGCCGCGCACGGCATATTCGCCGGGCTCGCGCACGGTCGAGGAGCGGTTGTAGCCGTTGTGCTCGAGCCAGGCCACGATGGTGTCCATCGGCACCACATTGCCGGGCGCGACCGACAGCGCCTGCGCCGCGACGAGCTCGCGCGCGGGCACGCGCTGCACGATTGCGTTCACCGTGGTCAGCACGATCAGCGGCTTGTCGCTGCCGGTGAGCGAGGCCAGACGCGCCAGCGTCGTCAGGCGTTGCGCCAAAATGCCGCCATGGGGCGAGACGCGGTCATAGGGTTGGCAGTCCCAGGCCGGAAAGGTCAACACCGGCAGATCGGGCGCGAAGAATTGCAGCGCGCGTTCGAGCTGCTGCATCCGCGCGCCGTCGCGGCAGATCACGGCAAGACTGACAGCCGGCTTCTTCGGGCGCGCCGCGATGGCGCGCGCCAGATCGGAGACGACGAGGCCCTCGGCACCTTCCGCGACATTGGCAAGCGTCAGTGCGCGGCCGGGCGTGAGCAGCTCGGCCGGCGACTTCAAACCCAGTTTCATGAATTGCCGTCCGTAATCGGGAATGCCTTGATGCGGGCAAACAGTGCGCCGGCGACATCAGGTGGCAGCACCTTGTCACCAATGATGGCGGCATAGAGGTCGGGATCGGACTCTTCGAGCAGGGTCTCGAGCTCGGTCAGCTCGTCGTCCGACAGATTGGCGATCTCGGCGTCCGCGAAACGGCCGAGGATCAGGTCCATTTCGCGCGTGCCGCGGTGCCAGCAGCGGAACAGAAGCCGCTTGCGGCGGTCATCCAGCCCGTTGCTCGATCGTGTCGTTCCCGTCATGTCTCAAATCCAGTCAAACGCCGAAAGCCCGGACGTGCCGGGCCGGGGTGATATAGCCATTGGGGCCGTCTGTGTCAGCCCTCGATTTGCGTCTTCAAGCCGGTCTGGCTCGCTGCTACCGCAGGCCACGAAAAAAGACGTGGATGCATGGCAGAAAGCCGGGCATGACGGGCCGAAACGATCCTAGATTCGCCCGATGCGCCCCAGCCTGCTCAATCCGCTGTTTGCTCCCGTGACCAGCCTGTCCGGCGTCGGTCCGAAGCAGGACAAGCTGCTGCGATATTTGCTCAGCCGCAACGAGACCCCGCGGCTGGTCGACCTGCTGCTGCATCTGCCGAGCCAGGTCATCGACCGCCGTGCCAGGCCAAAGATCCGCGATGCCGAACAGGGAACCATGGTGACGCTGGAGGTCACCGTCGATCGCCACCGCCCGCCCCCGCCGCGCAACGCCCGCGCGCCTTATCTGGTCTACGCCAGCGACGACACCGGCGATGTCGTGCTGACCTTCTTCCGCGCCAAACCCGGCTACGTCGAAAAGCTGCTGCCTGTCGGCGAGAAGCGCTACGTCTCCGGCACGCTCCAGATGTATGACGGCATCCCGCAGATCGTGCATCCCGACCGCGTGCTCGACGAGGAGGCAATCTCAAAGCTCTCGGGCATCGATCCCGTCTATCCCCTGACCGAGGGTCTGGCACTCGGCTCGCTCCGCCGCGCGGTCTCGCAGGCACTCCTGAAGCTGCCGGCGTTGCCGGAATGGATCAGCCCCGAGGTCCTCCGCCGCTGCAGCTTCCCGCCGATCGCGGAAGCCCTCAACCGGGTACACCAGCCGGTCGAGTTGACGGACATCCTGCCCGAAAAGCCCTATTGGTCGCGCCTCGCCTTCGACGAACTTTTGGCCGGACAGCTCGCGCTGGCGCTGATCCGCGCGCAATTGCGCCGCCCGGCCGGCGTCCGCAATGCCGGTGATGGGCACCTCCGCAACAAGATCATCGACGCCCTGCCCTATGCGCTGACGTCATCCCAGCGCGACGCCACCGCGGCGATCGCCAACGATCTGACGCAACCGGTTCGCATGCTGCGTCTGCTCCAGGGCGACGTCGGCTCCGGCAAGACGGTGGTGGCGTTGCTCGCTGCCGCCGCCGTCGCCGAAGTCGGCAAGCAGGCCGCACTGATGGCCCCGACGGAAATTTTGGCGCGCCAACACATCAAGACCATCGCGCCGCTTGCCGAGCGCGCCGGCATGCGGGTCGCGATCCTGACCGGGCGGGAAAAAGGCAAGGAGCGGCGCGAGCTGTTGGCACAACTCGAAGCCGGCGAGATTAATCTCCTCGTTGGCACTCACGCGCTGATCCAGGACGACGTGATCTTTAACAATCTCGCGCTCGCCATCGTCGACGAACAGCATCGCTTTGGCGTGCGCGAGCGCCTCGCGCTGACATCGAAGGGCGAAGCCGTCGACGTGCTGGTGCTGAGCGCCACGCCGATCCCGCGCACGCTGGTGCTGACCTGTTTCGGCGACATGGACATCTCCGAGCTCCGCGAAAAGCCGGCTGGCCGCCAGCCGATCGAAACCCGCACCATCTCGATGAGTCGCCTCGAAGAGGTGACCGAGAGCATCGGCCGCGCTTTGCAGGCGGGCAAGCTGGTCTACTGGATCTGCCCGCTGGTCGAGGAATCCGAGGCCGAGGGCACCGAGCACCTCACCAACGCGACAAAACGCTTCGAGAGCCTGCAAAAGCGTTTCGGTGACCGCGTCGGCCTCGTCCACGGCCAGATGAAGGGCACCGAGAAGGACCGCGTGATGGGCCAGTTCGCGGCCCACGAGATCGGCCTTCTGGTCGCGACCACCGTGGTCGAAGTTGGCGTCGACGTGCCCGCCGCGACCATCATGGTGATCGAGAATGCCGAGCGCTTTGGCCTCGCCCAGCTGCACCAGCTGCGCGGCCGCATCGGGCGCGGCTCGGAGGCTTCGACCTGCCTGCTGCTCTACTCGGAGCCGCTCGGCGAGATGTCGAAAGCGCGGCTGAAGGTGATCCGCGAGACCACCGACGGTTTTCGCATCGCCGAGGAGGATTTGAAACTGCGCGGCGAAGGCGACGTGCTGGGCGTCCGGCAAAGCGGCCTGCCCGGTTACCGCATCGCGCGCCCGGAAGTCCACGGCCAGCTCATCGCACAGGCCCGCGACGAGGCGCTTCGGATCCTCAAGGACGACCCGAAGCTCAAGGGCGAGCGCGGCGAGGCGCTGCGCTGCCTGCTGTATCTCTACGAGCGGGACGAAGCGATCCCGCTGATCGGCGCCGGTTAGCCTGCCGCTCTTTGCCGCCCGACCTCGTAGGCCGCCACATGCGCCCGGGCCAGATCCAATAGCGGCGTGTCGATGCCGAGCGCACGGGCACGATTGGCCATGTCGCCGAGGATGTGCTCCGCCTCGGTGACCGAACCGCGTTCGATGTCCCGCAGCATCGACGCCTTGAGCGGCGAGTTGACTGTGGTGAAGAGCTTCCGGTCGAATTCGATGAACGGCGCACGCGGCTCATAGCCGGAGGCCGTCGCAACCGCACAACATTCGGCAAACAGACGGAAGATCGATGCCTCGCCGTTCGGCACCGTCAGGATGTCGCCAATGCTGGCGCGCATCAGGCAGGTGATGCTAGCGAGCGTCGTGAGCTGGACGAATTTTTCCCACATGTCCTGCATGATCGCATCGCTTGCTCGCACGTCGATACCGGGGACCTTCAGCAGTGCCTCCAGCGCTCGCACACGTTCACTCATCGCCCCCCTGGTCTCGCCGAAGACGATCGTCTGATTGGCCATGAACTGAACGACACGACCGTCCGCATCGAGCCCGGCGCTGACGTTCGCAAGCCCGCCGAGGACGCGCGCCGCGCCGAACCGCGCCGTCAGGGCGTCGATATGTCTCAGCCCGTTCAGGATCGGCAGAATCATCGTGCCAGCGCCAACGGCCGGGGCAAACTGGCTCATGGCATCGTCGAGCGAGTAGGCTTTCACGCCGACCAGCACGACGTCGAAGGCATCCTTGAGATCATCAGCCAGCAGGATCTTCGGCTGCAGCGCAAAGTCGCCATGCGGGCTTACGACCCTCAATCCATCCCGCTGCAATTGCTCCGCGCGCTTCGACCGCACCAGAAAGGTCACGTCGGCGCCCGCTCGGACCAGACAAGCTCCGTAATAACCTCCGAGCGCTCCCGCGCCGATCACCAGCACTCTCATTCGAACTCCCATTGCAGAAGAATTGCTTCCGCAGCAACAATAGCAGATGGCCCCCGCGACGTCTCCTCCTTGTCATTGCGAGCTACGCTCGCAATCACGATGTGGATGGAGCTCTGCACACGTTGATCGAGGCGGCTCGCGGAGAGCCCCCTCACACCGCATGCGCCTGCAAGAACCTGCCGTGCTCCGCCTCGGTCGCGTCGTTGGCCGGAAACATGCACTCAAGCCGCAGCTCTTCCGCCGTCACGGTCTGCGGCGTTCCAACCGTCGTGATCAGGGAAAAGTAGTCGAGCGTTACGCCATCCTTGACGAAACTGAGCGGGATCATCGGCATCGCATCGGAGGCCGACGGCGCACGCCATTCCGGCCTGACGCCGGGGTATCGCGACAACTCCTCCAGCAGCGTCTTCGTCCTGAGATCAACGACGTGCCCGACCGCCTCGCGATGGACCCGTGCCAGCAGTCCGCGCGCCGTCTGCGGCCAGTTCGCGATGAAGGGACGCATGCCGTCCGGATCGAACATGAGATGCAGCAGGTTTCGCGGGACGGGACGCGCCGACATCTCGATGAAGCAGTTGAACAGACGTGGCGCGGCCTCGTTGGTCATCAAGACGTTCCAGTAGCGGTCCATGACGATGGCCGGAAACGGATCGTGCTGGCGCAGCATGCGTTGCAGGGCGCGGTTGATGCTCGTCATGGCGGGCGCCTCGAGCGCGGGATCGGAATATGACGGCGCGTAGCCGGCGGCGAGCAGCAACTCGTTTCTCTCGCGCAAGGGCACGTCGAGGGCCTGCGCGAGATCGAGCAGCATCTGCCGGCTCGGGATGCTGCGGCCGCTCTCAACGAAACTGATGTGCTTCTGCGAGACGCCGGCATCGAACGACAAATCGAGCTGGGTCTTGCCGCGAATGTCCCGCCATTGACGCAGCAACGCGCCCGCCGACGTCGCACGTGCCTTGAGGGCGCTGCCCGCAGCTTTCATTGTCGAACGATCCTTCCCTTGGGTGGTGCCGCGTCGTCAACGCGCGAGCCATGGCGCCCCGGATCACCCGAGGCACCATGTGGGTCGCCGATGGCGGACAATCAACCGAAGGCAACGGGCCCCACGGCGCCCACCCAGTGCCGCACCTTGGTCTCGTCGCGCTCGTCCATGTAGAAGAAGTGCGTCATCGTCGGATGCACCGCCTTCATCGAACGATCGTCGGGCGTCATGTCCACGACGCCGCGAAACACCTTGAGCGAACCGGCATCCCAATATTCGGTGACGTGATGCAGCGCGGTGAATCCGCTGTCGATGAAGGCCTTCAAATTGGCCCGGATCGCTTCCCGCCCCTTCCAGTCGGCGACGCCGAGATTGCAGACGGCATCCTCCGCGAAGCAGTCGAAACCCGGTCCAAACGTCTTGTCATCGATCTCCTTCCACATGTCGAGCAGCCATTGCGGCGGAGCCGTCTTCGTGAACACGACTTGCATCTGTCTCTCCTTTTGAATCCTTCCCGGCGGGCGATGGTTGGGAGACTAGTCGGGCCGCGAATTGGCTCAATTACATGCGAGGTAATAAAGCGGCTCGGGAAGGCGTGGTCTTTCCCCGATGCCGATTTCGTGAAACCTTCCCGCCATGCGCCGGATCATCGTCGTTGGCTCACAGGGAAGCGGAAAGACAAGCCTCTCGCGGAAGCTCGGGCGGAAGCTCGGATTGCCCGTGGTGCATCTCGACGTGCTGTACTGGCGGCCGGGCTGGAAGCCGTCCGACAGACCGAGCTTTCGAACGCGCGTCACGGAGGCGATCGCGGGCGACGCGTGGGTCGTCGATGGCAGCTTCTCGGGGCTGGCCTTCGATCTCACGATCGCGCGCGCCGATCTTCTTGTTGTCATCGACCGCCCGCGCTGGCTCTGCCAGTGGCGCATTCTCTGGCGCTCCGCCTTCGACCGCGACACGACGCGGGCCGATCTGCCGGAGGGGTGTTCGGAACAGTTCGACTGGAAACTGATGCGGGAGGCGTGGCGCTACGAGGTCGAGCGCACGCCGGTCATCGAGGCCGAGCGCCTGCAATATGGCCCTCATGTCCCCGTGGTGCGCTTGAGACGCGACCGGGACATCCAGGGCTTTCTCGAGTCGGTTTCCGCAGGTTCGGACGATTAGGCTTTCTTCTGCGCGATCCGCGCGGCGAACGCCTTCATCAGCTCCGCATCCACCGCCTCGCCTTTCACATCCGCGGCGAGGTGCTCGAACCAGCGCGCAAAGCCCTCGTAGATCTGGCTGGCCGGATGATCGGGGCCGAGGAAGCCGGAAATCTCCCGCATCTCCGCGACCCAGCGATAGGCCTTTGGAAGCATGTCCGGCAGCGCGACTTCGAGCCGCGCCAGAATCGCAGGCTGGCTCAGTGCGAGCTCGTCGCGCAGCGCGTCCGCCGCGCCCGCTTTCGTGGCCGCGACCACCATGGCCGAGCTGATGCCGGCGAGGCCCTTGACGATGCCGGCATAGGACATCTTGAGCGCGGAGGCCGCGCCGACCGGACCTTCGACGATCCGCACGTCGAGGCCGAAATCCTTCAGAACAGCCAAATCGCCGGCGTGCTCACCGGACATGTAGAAGGCTGGGCTCTTGCCGCCAGGCTGAGGCGGGAAGCCGATGATGCCGCCGTCCACGAACGGCGCCTGTGCCGAGCCGATGATCTCCTCGATCCGCTGCACGGTATCGACGTTGACGGCATTGCAGTCGACCACGAGCGGCTTCTTCGCACGCCGGACGATCAGCGCGGCCAGGCGTTCGGCGAGCGCAACCGCCTCGCCGGGCGGCACGATCGAGAGGATGATGTCGGCGTCCGCGATCGCGTCGTCCTCGGCGCCGATCATGCCGGCATCCGCGGCGCGTTTCAGCGTCGCTTCGCTCCGCCCCTTCAACGACGTCAGCACGCGCGCGCCGTTTTCGCTGAGGCGGCGGGCCACGGCGCTGCCCATGGCGCCGGGGGCGAGGATCGCAATGGTTTTGGACATCGTGCACTCCAGATCGAATTCCGAGCGTGGCGCTCAATTCAACCGGAACCCTAGCAGAGGACGAAAGTGCTTGCGTGAATGCGGCCATCCGAAACCGGAATGGCCCTACTCCACCTTCGCAGGCTGCGGCTGGAGCGCGGAGGCATTGGCGATGCGCGCGGCATTGGCCATGCCTGCGAGCGCAGCGGCCTTCTTCTGGTCGGGCGCGGCGCCCGGCTGCACCACGCCGGCCGACATGATCAGGGTCGCGGCATCCTCGGTGCTCATGTCGACCTCGACGATCTTGCTCTTGGGCACGTAGAAGAAGAAGCCCGTGGTCGGGTTCGGCGAGCACGGCAGGAACACGGAGACGTGCTCCTCCTGCCCCGGCAGGCTGCGCGCGACCTCTTCATTCGGCGACTGCGAGATCAGCACGATCGACCACATGCCCGGCGAGGGAAACTCGACCAGGCCGACTTTGCGGAAGCTGGAGCCCTTGCCCGAAAACAGCGTCTCGAACACCTGCTTCAGGCCGCGATAGATGGCGCGCACCGCCGGGATCCGGCCGAGGAAAGTCTCGCCGACATCGACCAGCGTCCGGCCGATCAGATTGGCGGCGAGGAAGCCGACCAGCGTCAGCGTGAAGAATGCGACAATCAGTCCCCAACCGGGAATGACGTACGGCATATAGGTTTCAGGCCGATAGGCCAGCGGCACGAACGGCCGCACCACACCATCGACCCAGGTGACGAACCACCACACCAGATAGAAGGTGATGGCGACCGGCCCCGTCACGACGAGGCCGGTCAGGAAGTAGTTGCGGAAGCGGCCCATCAGGCCGGTATGCGGTTCCGGCAGCGGATCAAGCGGCGCAGGCGCATCGTCGCGGGTGGTCATTCGGGTTCCAGGTCGGTCGCAGCACTCAAGCTAGGGTCTTCTAGCAGGTTTTGGAAGAGTACCTAGCGTTCCGGCCCGATCCCGTCTGCCTATTCCACGGTCACCGATTTGGCGAGATTGCGCGGCTGATCGACGTCGGTGCCCATGATAACAGCCGTATGATAGGCGAGCAGCTGCACAGGAACGGCATAGACCATCGGCGTGAATGCCGCCGCCATGTCGGGCATGACGATGGTGACGAGTGACTCGACCGTCGCCTCCTCCGCACCCTTGGCGTCGGTCATCAGGATGATCTTGCCGCCGCGGGCTGCGACCTCCTGCATGTTGGAGACGGTCTTTTCGAACACGCGGTCATAGGGCGCGATGACGACGACAGGCATGGTCTCGTCGATCAGCGCGATCGGGCCGTGCTTGAGCTCGCCGGCGGCATAGCCCTCGGCGTGGATGTAGGAGATTTCCTTCAGCTTCAGTGCGCCCTCGAGCGCGAGCGGGAAGCTGGTGCCGCGGCCGAGATAGAGCACGTCGCGCGATTTCGCGATCTCGCGCGCCAGCTTCTCGATCTGGAGCTCGCTGGTGAGCGCGTCCGACATCAGGCGCGGGATCTCGACGAGACCGTGGACGAGCTTGGTCTCGTCCTCGTCGGACAGTTCGCCGCGGGCCTTGCCGGCCGCGATCGCAAGGTTCGCCAGCACCATCAGCTGGCAAGTGAAGGCTTTGGTCGAGGCGACGCCGATCTCGGGGCCGGCGAGCGTTGGCAGCACGGTCTCGCTCTCGCGCGCGATCGTCGAGGTCGGCACGTTGACCACCGCAACCGTGTGCACGCCCTGGTCTTTGGCGTAGCGCAGCGCCGCCAGCGTGTCGGCGGTCTCGCCGGACTGCGAGATAAAGATGGCAAGATCCCCCTTGCGCAAGGGCGCCTCGCGGTAGCGGAATTCGGAGGCGACATCGACCTCGACGGGCACGCGCGCAAAGCGCTCGAACCAGTACTTTGCCACGAAGCCGGCATAGCTCGCGGTGCCGCAGGCCGTGATGTTGATGCGCTGGATGTCCTTGAAGTCGAACGGCAGCTTGACCGGCAGCGAGACGCGCTCGGTCGCCATGTCGACATAGCGCGCCAGCGTGTGGCCGACCACGTCCGGCTGCTCGTGGATTTCCTTGGCCATGAAGTGGCGGTAATTGGCCTTGTCGACCAGCGAGGTCGAGGCGGCGTGCTTGATCTTGTCGCGCTGGACGGCGTGGCCGTCCTTGTCGAAGACCGTGGCGCTCTTGTGGGTCAGCACGACCCAGTCGCCGTCCTCGAGATAGCTGATCGTGTCGGTGAACGGGCCGAGCGCGATGGCGTCGGAGCCGAGATACATCTCACCGTCGCCATAGCCGATCGCCAGCGGCGGCCCGTTGCGGGCGCCGATCATGAGGTCGTCCTCGCCGGCGAAGATGAAGCCGAGCGCGAAGGCGCCGCGCAAGCGCGCCAGCGTCAGCTTCACGGCCTCGACCGGCTTGTTGCCGCGCGTCAAGAGATCGTCGACGAGATGCAGCACGATCTCGGTGTCGGTCTGGGTGTGGAAGACCGTACCCTTCTTCTCGAGCTCATCGCGCAGTTCGCGGAAATTTTCGATGATGCCGTTGTGGACGACGGCGAGGCGCTCGGTCGCGTGCGGATGGGCGTTGTTGACGGTCGGCTTGCCGTGGGTGGCCCAGCGGGTATGACCGATGCCGGTCGTGCCCTTGAGCGGCTCGGCCTCGAGCCGCCTCTCCAGATTCTTCAGCTTGCCCTCGGCGCGGCGGCGCTCGAGATGCTTGCCTTCGAGCGTGGCGACGCCCGCGGAATCGTAACCGCGATATTCAAGACGTTTGAGCGAATCCACCAATTGCTCTGCAACCGGTTCGCGCCCGAGAATGCCGACAATCCCGCACATGCGGATCAATATCCCCCAAATCGTCGAAAAATCGCCTAAACGACGCGCTCGGTTTTTAGCGAAGTTCCTAAGGAACCAGATACTCAATAATTATTGCTGATTGAGACAGCACCAAACGCACCAAGCCTCGACTGCGTCGAATTGGCCGGCGTTAAACCGCGCCGATTAACTTGTTGTCAACAAATTTGGCCAACGATTTCCCCTCAGGGAGTTATGCCATGAAAGGCTCGTCCGACCGTAAGGGTCTGTCATCGACATTGGTGCGCGCCAGCGAGACCACAGGCACGCACCTTGCGCATTGGCCGCCGCCTCAGCGCGCCATGGAGCGAGGCAAGGAAGCCAAGCCCGTCCTCGTCACGCAAGCTGCCGGCGAACCGGTAAAGCGCGCCAGGTCGCGCGGCTGGCGCCTGAAGCGAGCGTTGTTCTCGGAAGTTGCCGACGACGATTAGCGGAAGTCTCACCACCCCAGCACCAGGGCGAACACGAGGACAACGACAAACACCCAGAATGCCAGCCCGGTGAACAGCGATGCGATCTCGCTTGGGCGGGGGTCGCCGAACTGTTCCAACACCCAACGTCCCGGCGGCGTGATAACGCGCTCGACGACAAACTTGATCAGATACCAGTCGTCGTCATCGTCCATGAGCGCACAACCGCAACAACGCCGACCACGATTAGATACTCGGCCGCTTACTTCTCCGGCTTCTTGCCCCTGGTCTTCATCTCGCGATAGCGCGCAGCACCGCCTTCCCTGATGGTCTGCGGGCTGCGCTCCAGCGCCATCGCATCATCGGGCACGTCGCGCGTAATCACCGAGCCGGAGCCGATATAGGCGCCATTGCCGATTTTCACCGGTGCGACCAGCGAGGAATTGGTGCCGACGAAGGCGCCCTGCCCGATGACAGTCTTGTGCTTCTTGAAGCCATCGTAGTTGCAGGTGATGGTGCCTGCGCCAATGTTGGAATTGGCGCCGACCGTGGCGTCCCCAATGTAGGACAGATGGTTGACCTTGACGCCCGCCTCCAGCGTCGCCGCCTTGGTCTCCACGAAATTGCCGATCCGCGCGCCGTCGCCAAGCGAGGTGCCGGGCCGAAGTCGCGCATAGGGGCCGATCGAGACGTTCTTGCCGAGCGTGGTCTGCACGATGTGTGAGAACGAATGGATCACGGTGCCGTCGGCGATCGAAACGCCGGGGCCGATCACCACGAACGGCTCGATGGTCACGTCGTTGCCGAACGATGTGTCGGTGGAGAGGTAGACAGTCTCAGGGGCGATCAGCGTGACGCCCGCTTCCATCGCCGCTTTGCGCAGCCGCGCCTGCATCACGGCTTCCGCTTCCGCGAGCTGCGCCTTGGTGTTGATGCCGCGCACCTCGTCCTCGCTGGTCTCGATCACCACGGACTCCCATCCCTGCTCGCGGACGATGCCGACCGCATCCGTCAGATAAAATTCGCCCTTGGAATTGCCGTTGCCGATCTTATCGAGGATCGCGAGCGCGCGGCGGCCGTCGATCGCCATCACGCCGGCATTGCACAGATTGATCTCGCGCTCGGCGTCGCTGGCATCGGCCTGCTCGCGGATTGCGACCAGGCGGTCGCCCTCGACGATGAAGCGGCCATAGCCGGTGGGATCTGCGGCGCGAAAACCGAGCGCGGCAATCGCGGCGCCCCTGGCGAGCGGCGCACGCAGCCGCGCAAAGGTCTCGGCCGAGATCAGCGGCGTATCGCCGAACACGATCAGCAGATCGTCCACACCGCGCGCGATCGCCTCGCGCGCCGCCAGCACGGCATGCGCGGTACCGAGCCGCTCACTCTGCACGAAAGTGAGTGCGTCGGGGCGGATGCGCTTCGCCTCATCGGCGACCGCCTGATGGTCGGGACCGATCACGACGGCCAGCGACGTTCCGGTTCCCTTGGGTGCGGCGGCGAGCACATGGGCGAGCAGCGTCTGGTGAGCGACCGGATGCAGCACCTTTGGCAGGTGTGAGCGCATACGTGTGCCTTCGCCGGCGGCGAGCACGATCGTGAGGCTGGAACGGGCGGTCATCGAAATCCTGTCAGATAAGGCCGAATCAATTGGCGCGGCAGGCGGAAGGCCGTCCTCATGCTTGCTGCCTTTGCTACCCCCGCAAACGCCCGGAGTTCAAGTGCGACGAGGTTTTCCTGTTAATGTTCCCTGATTGATTCGGGGGAAGCCGGACAGGGGCTGGGCACTTAACGTTCATGGCAAAGGATTCCGACCCACTGGCGGACGCCTTCGGCGACAGGGAGACCGGCGGGCTGTTCTCCGGACTTTTGGCCGAAGAAGGCACGTTCGATCGCCGCATGATGTGGCGGCTGGGCTCGTGGGGCGTGGCCGCCGTCGGCGCCGTCGTGCTCGCCGTGCTGGCCAACCAGGCCCAGCTTGGCTGGCGTCGCGACCAGGTCGCTTCCGCCGATCTCGCGCGCCAGGCCGACCGGTTGCAGATGCTGACCAAGGAGAGCCAGAACGAGGCTCGTCGTCTCGCCTCCGCGATCGAGACGCTGAACACCGATCGCGACCGGCTCTATTCGCGCGTCACCGTGCTGGAGCAAGGGCTCGATTCCGCCACCGGCGCCATCGCGAAACAGAACACGGCGCCGCCGCAGGCCTCCGCGGCGAAGCCGCAGGACGCCCCCGGTCTGGTTGGACCGCCGGCCCCCAGTGTCGCGCCAGTCGCCTCGACGCCGGCACCAGCGAACGACAAGCCGCGCGCAGAGTCCGCCAAGGAATCATCAAAGGACACGAAGGACGCAGCAAAGGAGCCGCCTAGTCCGCCACCGCAGACCGCGGCGGCCGCTTCGCTCGTCTTGCAGGCGCCCGCAACGATGTCGGCACCGCCGTTGCTTCCGCTGGTCCCGTCCAAGTCGATCATGGCGCCGCCCGACCCCGCCGCCTCCAAACTGATTCAGCCCGAGACCACTGAGAAGACAAGCGAGAAGGCCGCCGAGAAGAAGCTCGAGCCGGCGCCCGCCCCAACCGAAGTCGCAGCCGTGCCAACCAAGCCGCCGGAGGCAGCCAAACCGCCAGAGGCCGCCGAGAGCGAAGCGCCTTCAATTGCGGTTCAACAGACTCGCTTTGCGATCGATCTCGGCGGCGCCAATTCGCTCGACGGCCTGCGTGCGCTCTGGCGCGGCGTGAGCAAATCCAATCCGGAAATCGCAGCGCTGCGGCCGATCATCATGATCAAGGAAGGCACCACCGGCCTCGGCATGCAGCTGCGCCTGGGCGCCGGCCCGCTGATCAACGCCGCCGCCGCGGCGAAGCTCTGCGCGGGCCTCGCCGAAAGCGATCGCCATTGCGAGACCACCGTGTTCGACGGCCAGCGCCTCTCGCTGCGCGGCGGTTCGGAGAAGGGGCTAGGCAAGTCTCAGGACCGGGTTCAGGAGAAGAACTCCGACAAGACCCAGGACGCGGTGCCGCAAGCCGAAACCGCGCCTGCCCCCGCGCCGACCGCCAAGCCCGACAAGCATCGCCGCAGCTACTCCTCAAAACGCTCATCGAAGCGCGAGGAGCCCGCGCCTGCGCCTGCGGCTCAGCAACCGGCCGCGCAAGCGAAGCCGGAGACGGCGTCAGCGGGATCGACGCTGTCGTCGTTCTTCAGGCGCTAGGGCCGTATAGATTGCGTGGTTACTGTGACGATTGCGTCACCGAACTGAGCGGCGTTTCGCCTCGCCAAGGTAAATTCCGTTTGTACCGCCCTCGGGCTCACAACAGATTTTGATCGACGCGAGGCAGTCTGTGAGCACTGTCGATCTTTGAAGTTGGTCACACGATCATTGCGCTATGCTCCCCTCCTGAGCGTGGATGACTTGCACCTCGCCACAATTGCGCGCAGTTGAGCCGCGGTGGACAGAAAACTCTCTCTCACCTGTTGCTCCTCCGCGCCATCCCGATCATATTGCGCCCATGACAAAAAAGCCCTTCCGCCTCACGCCCTACCAGGTGCAATTCCTGATCGTCGTCGGCTTCACGACCGTCGGCTATGCGATCTATCTGCGCTATCTCGGAATCGAAAACTCGCAGGTCGGGCTCGCCTGCGATGCCGGCCTGCAGACGTTGATCTGCAAGGCGCGGTCGGTCTCGACGGTGCTGTTCAAGAATTCGGTGTTCGGCATCGTCGCACTGGTGGCGGCGACGCTCAACCTGATGCGGCCATCGATCGTGCTGCTCACCGTCGGCATCATCGCCGCCGGCCTCGGCATCGTGCTCTACAACGTCGTGCTGGCGGGCCTTGCGATCGGCCTGCTCATCCTTGGATTTGCTCGGCCCGCGCCCGCCACAGCGTGAGCGCCAACAAGAGATAGATCGCGCAGGTCCACAGCGACTGCCAATTGTCGCGGCCTTCGTTGATGATCACATAGACCGCCGACAAGGCCAGCACGCCGGCGAACACCGCTTCCGCGATCGGACGCTGGCCGATCTGCGGCCGGTTCAGCATCAGCACCGCGAACGGCACCACCGCCATCGTCAGCGAGGCGTAGGGGAAGTCGTGGTAGCGCGGGTCGAACACGAAGGCGAGCGCGGTCTGCGCCGCGATCACCGCGGTCAGCGCCAGCGTGAGACCCAGCACCGCCGTTAGCTTCGACCATTTGCGGCCCTCGCGCGGGCCCAGGAGGTCGAGGAAGGTCGGAAGACTGCGGCCGATCACCATCGCCTGCGCGCAGAAGATCGGCGACAGGATGCCGGCGAGCAGCAGCGCACCCCAGTGCAGCCAGCCGCCGATCCCGTAGCTCTCATAGTACATCTTGTCGGCGCCGACCCCGAGCAGGATGCCCGCTGACGTCGCCGAGATGGCGACGCCGAGCCAGGCCGAGAAGCGCGGCGTCCAGGGCCGCCGGCGCAGCGTGATGCCCGCGACCGCGAACACCAGCACGCAGAGGCCCATGCCGGCGCCCATGTACCATTTCCAGTATGGGAAATTGCTGATCGGCTGGCCCGGCGGATATTTCAGGTTCCTGCGCACGGAGTCGTAGAGACCCCAATAGCCGCCGACGGTGCCCTCCAGCTTGCGCTTCCACGGCTGGTCGTAGGACTCGATCAGATTGACGCGGAATTTCTGCGCTTTCGCCAGGCTCAGGATTTCCGAGACGACGCGCGCCTGGTTGGTGCGCGACGGCAGCGCGCCCTCGCGCATGCGCCCTTCGCTCGGCCAGCCGGTTTCGCCGATCAGGATCTCCTTGCCCGGAAACGCCGCCGCCATGCGCTCGCGGATGGACTCGACGTGGGCGGCGGCGAATTTCGCCTTGACCGGGAAATCCTCCCAATAAGGCAGGATGTGGATCGTAACGAAGTCGACGGCGTCGTAGACCTCGCGATTCCTGAGCCAGAACTCCCAGACGTCGGCGTAAGTGACGGGCACGCTGACCTGCGCCTTCACCGAACGGATGATGGAGACGAGGTCCGCGGTCGTCATCTCGCCACGCAGCAGTACCTCGTTGCCGACGATGATCGCGGTGATGATTCCGGGGAAATCCTTGGACAGGCGGACCGCGAGCGCAGCCTGCTCAAAATTCTTGGTACGGTTGCTGGAGAGCCAGATGCCCTGAAGCACCTTCATCCCGCCGATCCGGGCGGCGATCGCCGGCACCTGATCGAGCCCGTTCTCCATCGAATAGGTACGGACGCAGTCGGTGATCTCCTTGAGCTGGCGCAAATCCTGCTCGATCTGGTCGGCTTCGATATGGGTCCAGGCGTTCAGCGGCGACTGCTCGCCGCGGAACGGCGCGTAGGAGACGCACTGAACCTTCTCGGCGGGATCGATCGGGGCGCGCGCGAGCGTGATTGGCGTGGCCAGCCACCACCACACGGCAGCAATCGCACCCAGTGAAACGAGCAGAAGCGCCAGTGGCGTACGAAGAGAAATCGGTTCCGTCCTCCGCGAGGTGCCGTCGATTACCTGCTCGCACGCCGTCTGCCAAGGGGTGACGACGCGCCGATCCGTCCCTCCCCCGAGGAATTTACCTGCGGCCGTTCGACAGAGGCCTAGGATCGTGACTTTGCTGGACAAAATTGCAAATACACGTCATGGGATTTTGCGGGACTTTTCCGCCGCATTGGGGACCTATTTGGACGCCATCAGCTAGCGCGTCCGCGAGGTCCTGATGCCGGCGGCCAGCGGATATATTGGGGAATTCATGCGGCAACGGGTGTTCGAGTTACGAAATGCGGTCCTGCGGCAGTTCGCCGCCACCTTGGCCGTCTCCTCCCTGATCCTGCTGGTCGGCATTGCCGGCGTCTCCGCCCAGAGCGGCACGCCCGCCCCTGATCAGGGCAAGGCCGCCGCCCAGCCCGCCGACGCTGCCGCCAAGGATGCCAACCAGAAGCGAACTGACGAGTTCGCCGAAGCTGCCCGCGCCATTAATGGCCCGGCCGGCAATCCCGAATGCGTCTGGCTCGGCCGTCGCGCGGTTCAGTTGATGTACAGGGACGACCTCGATACCGCCTTCCGCCACATCGATCTTTACGACCGCTTCGGCTGCCCCGGCGGTCACATTCAGGCTGCGTTCCGCTGCCTGACGCGCTTCCTCACCCAGATCGACGACAAGGTCCCGAACAGCCTGAATAATCTAACCCAGGCCTGCTGGATCAACCCGGCTGCGCAGCCGCAGCAGACAGCCACGGCCGCCTCGCAGCCTCCGTCGCCGACCACCGGCAATTCGCAGCCCCCCCAGCCGGCCGCGAGTCCTGCGCCTGCGGCAAGCCCGACGCCGGCTCCCCAGAAATAGCCTCGCATCGCTTCAGCCGGCGTTCAGGAACGATCGGCTATAGAAGCGGTTGGCACTGCCGCACATTCCGAAACTGGTCATGCCCTCATACGGTCATGAGGCCATGACAGTTGTGAAACCGCGCGGCAGAGGTATGCTCCATTTGCCGCGGACTCGGTCGGATCTCGGGGTCGGATCCGCTTCCCTGCCACCTCAGCCCCTTTTGGTTTAGCCGCGATGCGCGTTGTCGCCGCCGTTCTGTTGCTCGTGTCCGTGCTCCACGCCGGCCTCTGGGGAGTCCTGCGCGACAGGGAACCCGCGCCGGACTTCAAGGGCCTGTTGCCTAGCGTCTCCTACGCGCCGTTCGAAGGCTCGGCCCACCCCGACATCGACAACATCCCGTCCGTCGAAAAAATCCGCGCCGATCTGAAGACGCTGTCGACGATGACGCGCGCAATCCGCCTCTATTCGTCCACCGGCGGTGTGGAACTGGTGCCGCCGATCGCGGCCGAGTTCGGCCTCAAGGTCACCGTCGGCGCCTGGATCGACAAGGACCCGAACCGCAACAAGCGCGAGATCGACGCAGCCATCGAGCTCGCCCGCAAGAACAGCAACGTCAACGGCGTCGTCGTCGGCAACGAGGTGATCTACCGCGGTGAGCAGAAGGTCGAAGACCTCATCGAGATGATCAAGCGGGTGAAGAGCGCAGTGCGCGTGCCCGTCACCACCGGCGAGATCTGGAACATCTGGCGCGACAACCCCGAGCTCGGCTCTAACGTCGATTTCATCGCCGCCCACGTGCTGCCTTATTGGGAAAATTTTCGCTCGGACCAAGCGGTCGACCAAGCTGTTGACCGCTACAATCTTCTGCGCAACCAGTTCCCGGGCAAGCGCATCGTCATCGCCGAGTTCGGCTGGCCGAGTGCGGGCTACAATTTGCGCAACGCAGATCCCGGTCCATTCCAGCAAGCCCTGACGCTGCGCAATTTCGTCGGCCGCGCCGAAGCGCTTGGCATGGATTACAACATCGTCGAGGCCATCGATCAGCCTTGGAAGTATTTCGAAGGCGGCGTCGGTCCGTACTGGGGCATCCTCAACGCCAGCCGCGAGCCGAAATTCGCCTGGACCGGCCCGGTGGAGAATCCCGATTACTGGAAGCTGATGACGATCGCGCTGCTGGTCGGCGTCCTGCTCTCGCTGCCGATCCTGCGGCTGGAGCGGCCGACCGCGCGGCAGGCGTTCCTGCTGTCGGCGACCGCCAACGGCGTCGGCGCCTGGGCCGCGACCGTGTTCGCGTTCTGGAACGGGCACTATTTCATCTTCGGCTCGGCCTTCGCGCTCACGCTTGGCATGATCCTTCTCGTTCCCCTCGTCCTCATTGCAATGGCACGCATCGACGAGATCGCGGCTGTGGCCTTCGGCCGGCCGCCGCAACGGCTTTTGACCAAGAGCAAGCCGGTCGCCGACGTGCCCGAGACCTACTACCCGAAGGTCTCGATCCACATCCCGGCTTATTTCGAGCCGGTCGAGATGCTCAAGCAGACGCTGGATGCGCTGTCGCGGCTGAACTATCCGAACTACGAATGCGTCGTCATCATCAACAACACGCCGGATCCCGCCTTCTGGCAGCCGATCCAGGACCATTGCCGCACGCTCGGTGAACGCTTCAAGTTCATCAACGCCGAGAAGGTGCAGGGCTTCAAGGCCGGTGCGCTGCGCATCGCCATGGACCGCACCGCCGTCGATGCCGAGATCATCGGCATCCTCGATGCCGATTATGTCGTCGACCCCGATTGGCTGAAGGACCTCGTGCCGGCTTTCGCCGACCCGCGCGTCGGCCTGGTGCAGGCGCCGCAGGAACATCGCGACGGCGATCTGTCGATCATGCACTACATCATGAACGGCGAGTATGCGGGGTTCTTCGACATCGGCATGGTCCAGCGCAACGAGGTCAACGCCATCATCGTGCACGGCACGATGTGCCTGATCCGCCGCGCCGCGATGGACATGGCCGGCGGCTGGTCCTCCGACACGATCTGCGAGGACTCAGATCTCGGCCTTGCGATCCAGCAGCTCGGCTGGACCACCCATTACACCAACCACCGCTACGGTCAGGGCCTGCTCCCCGACACCTACGAGGCGTTCAAAAAGCAGCGTCACCGCTGGGCCTATGGCGGCCTCCAGATCGTGAAGAAGCACTGGCGCAACTTCCTGCCCGGCAAGAGCCGGCTGACGCCCGACCAGAAGCGCGAATATGGCCTGGGCTGGCTGAACTGGCTCGGGGCCGAAAGCCTCGGCGTGGTCGTGGCGCTGCTCAACCTCGTCTGGGTGCCCATCGTCGCCTTTGCCGACATCGCCATCCCCGACAAGATTTTGACGCTGCCGATCATCGGCGCCTTCATCGTCTCGCTCGCGCACTTCCTGTCGATGTACCGCGCGCGCGTCGCGATCAAACCCGGCCAGATGCTGGGCGCCATGATCGCCGCGATGAGCGTGCAATGGACGGTGTCGCGCGCGGTGGCACAGGGTCTCATCACCGAGCACATTGCATTCGCGCGCACCTCCAAGGGCGGCCTGTCCAGGATGTCGATCGAGTTCCAGGCGTTCTGGGAAGCCGTGATCGGCACCCTGCTGCTGATCGGCGCCGGCGTGCTGGTCGCCTCCAACAGCTTTAGGCAGATCACCGAGATCTACATCTTCGCCGGCGTCCTGGTGCTACAGAGCCTGCCGTTCCTGGCTGCGGTGGCGATCGCGATCCTCGAGCTCAGCCGCATCAACTCGTTCCAGTTCTGGCGCGACAGCGCGATCCGCACCGCCGAGCTGATCGGCCTGCGCCCGGTCGCGCTGCCGAACCACGGCGGCACGCCGCAACCGGTGCCGAGCGAGGTCCGGCGGGAGACAAACTGACGTCCGGACGGCCTCGCCGCGCGGGCAAGACGTCCGCGCCGACACGCCAAGGGCGCTGTTCGACGTGGATAGCTGACCGCCAATCGGGTTGAGCATTCCGGCATAAGCTGCGGATACCGCGAGTAAATCCCCGCTCCTGCCGCGAGTTTCGGCAGCCACTCCCGCTATTGACCTCCGCAGCCACTCCCCCTACACAGCGCGGGCCGAAAGCATGATCCGGAAACAGCCGGTTTTTCCCCGCGACGTCAGTTTTGGGCGTAGCGGCAAGACATGCTTCTCGAATGTCCGAACACGATGGCGATCATTCTCGAAGCCATCCAGCGGCCATGGGAGCGCGTAGCTCAGCCGGTAGAGCACGTGACTTTTAATCACGGGGTCCTGGGTTCGAGCCCCAGCGCGCTCACCAACTCGGATTGATTTAAGCCAGCAACGATCCGCCAACCCGGCGTAATTCACGTGGCGTTGCAGCTGAGCTAGCACGCGACCGGCGGACGAGGTTGGCGCGGACATGGTCTCAAGCGATGGCTCGCCCTGCCCTCAGCTCTCCGGCGCTGAAACCGCAACAGGCACACCCAGCGGAGCCCCTCCAATCGAAACGGGCCCTATGGATTTCGACTGCCGAACCATCATCCGCTTGCGCATCGCTGCGGATAGTCCGTAGCGGGCATGCGCTTTCCGGATGGAGGACGTGACGTCCGACATCATTGTACTTTGCAGCGTGTCGATCTTCGCCATGAGCGTGGACAGCTGCGACGATATCTTCCTCACATCGACCCGTTCGTCCGTGATGCTTTGTCGAAGCGACAGGAGCACCATTGAATCCTGCTGCTCTCGAGCCGCATTCTGCTGCAATGCCTGATTGCTCTCCTGCAGCGAAGCCGTGTGTTGCTGCTGGGCCGACTGAATATGCTTCAAGGCAGCGACAACGGGATCCGGTTTTGGCGCGGGAGCTTCTTGGCGCGGAAGCAGTTCAGCCCAACTGCTGACATTCAGCGACGTAAAATCGGACGGCGATGTATAGATCGCCGCCGCGCCATTGATGGCCAGGGCACACACCGACAGTGCCAGGACCGATTTCCGGCTGGACCGCTTGATCGGTTCTGGAACTTCAGGGATTGCGGGCTCGGGCGCTGCGGCAAGCGCGAGTGCTGCGGGATCGAGCTGTTCGACGAGGCCTTGCGCTTCCGATGTCATGATCACGTGCATTGACCTCAAATGAGCGAGCAACAGGAAGCCGACGCCGGAACGTCCTCGCGACGCCTCCTTTACGCAGCACCCACCTACACAACTGCCTAAAATTGTGGGCTTTTTGGCTTAATTCCACGTTAGCGAAATGGCCGCCTGGCCTGCCCGGCCACCCGGCCGATTACGGGGTCCGTGCGATGGAATTGGACATGGGGCAGCCTGCCTCGAAGCGCGACAAAGTTGGAGACAACTCCCTCAAAAGGTGTAGGATTCGGGAAACAGGGAGGAACGGCATGTTTGAAATCAGCGGTTTCGACACGGCAGGCGTTGTCAGCCTCAAACGGGCTTCACTCGCCGCCGCCCTCAAGAAGGCCAGGGAACTGGTCGAGGACGGATGCTGGGACGTTCAGATCGTTGATCCGACTGGCCGGGTGTACAGCTCATTTGAGGAGCAGGCCGCCTAGCCGCCTCCTGGCCGCCTCGCCTTCACAGCTTTCAGAAAGCCCCCATCCGATCGCGCTTCGCACGCGCTGGCCGTGGCGGTGATCCAAATGAAAACCCCAGCGCCTGGTGGGAGCGCCGGGGCGTTTTCAAAATATCAATCGGTAAAGCAATGAGGCCTTCATAGCAGCGGTCTCGGCCATCGCTTGTGAACTGGTTCACACGGCTCCGCCGATCTTTCCACCTCCCGGTGGCTATCCGCCTCGGCCGACGCTGGACGAAGCGTTGTTGAGCCAGCGCTGCGTTGCTTCGTCGCTCCAGCCGGGGACGGCGAAGCGCGCGCGAGAATTCACGTCCGTGCCGGAACGACCGAGCGGAGGGTGGCGTGTCGCGGAATCGCGCGCACGAGCGTGATGCACCGTTGCGGCGTTTGCAGACGTGCACAGGACGATCAAGAGGCCCACGGCCGGAACAGAGCGCATCCTATCGGCTCCAATCGAGCAACTGCTCGGGCTTATGTGATGCGCCAGCCGTCCCACCGCAATCCGACGCGGCTTCACACCTCAGGGAGGAAAGCGAGGGCAACGCGCTTGCGATGGCGCGAACCGACGCGCTCCTCCCGCGCGCCATGCCGTTGCCAATCAACTCGTTTGGGAGCACGCTCTCTCCAGGCGCGCAGACGCCGCTCAGGGAGAAGCCCATGAAGGAACACGGCCTGGATGGTCGCCACCGGGACAAGGATGGCGCGATCAGCAAGAAGCACGGCAACACGCTGGTCGGTACGTTGCGCAAGATCTACGGCAAGGGTTTTGCGGCCGGTTATCCTGATGCGACCCAGCTGAGCGAGGTCTTGCCTCAGTTGAACGAGACGTCGCTGAGCCAGTTGCGTCGGGATCACGACACCGGGCATCTCGGGCACAAGATCGACCACGTGCCGAAGTGACGGGCTTCACTCGGCCCGATATCAGGCGGTCGAGACCAACCCCGCTGCTTGTCACTGACGGCGCCTTGGTGCCTGAGGCGGAAGCAGATACCGGCAAGCTCTCAATCACAGTTTGAGCGCTGGGGCACGCAGCGCTAGGATGAGCCTTTTCCGGAGGCTCATTTGAAACAGCTCATTATCATCGCCGCTATTGCACTCGCCGTGACGGCTCCCGCCCGCTCGCAGGCGCTGGTCGACCCCAACAAGGTTGCGCCCGAATATCGCGAGGCGGCCGAGAAGCGCCGGGCCGAGCAGATACATCAGCGCGAATGCGCGCTGAAGGCCGATCTGGAGAAGGTGCTGCCGAGGGACCGCACCGCCTATCTCACCCATTGCCTGGACACGATCGCGGCCAAGCAATAGCGGCGGCTGACTGCGCGGATCTGACCGTCCGGCGTCCACTGGCCGCCGGCATGCTTCGCGCACGCAGCATCGGGCACATCGATGCACGAAGGCGTTCAACCTTTCTTCAGACATTTGGGATCAGCTGGCCGTCCATTTTCAGCAATCATTGTCGATCGCGCATGAGCTTCGTCCAGATTCAGTGCACGCGGTGCAAGGGCATGTTCCGCGATCGCGCCGGGCTGCTGCAGGACGGCTATTCCCGGCAATGTCCGAGCTGTGAGGTCGTGCTGTTCTTCGCCGAGGACGCGCCGCATCCCTTTATCAAGCGTGCGATGCGCAATGCGCGCAAGGTCCGCAAGGAGCAGCGCGAGGCCGAAGCCGCGAGGCACGCCGCGCCACAGCCGCAAGCAGCCCCGTCGCGGCGATTTGCCGGACGCGCGCGCACGGCAGAGAGATCGGATTAGAGGCCGGACGAGCGCGGTCGCCTCGGGCAAAGCTGCGCGATTTGTCGCACCCATGCCGCGAAGACGCGGCCGGCACCTTCAGCGCCCCTGTTTCCGCGGAAACAGGCGATCGCGGATGTAGCGCGAGGTCGGCGTCAGCCGGATACCACGCGGCTTCTGCCAGGCGGCGCGGTCGATCTCGTTCTTGTCGCCGATCGCGAGCCTGCCTTTGGCGCCCTTGGCGATGAAGATCGCGTCGCTCATCTTGCGGCCGGAGCGCTTGTTCCTGGCCGTTACTTCCTTCCAGAGGCTGATCCGGCCGAGCTTCAGCTTGGGTAATTCTTCTTTGATCTCCCGCCGCAGGCAGTCCTTGTCGGACTCGCGCGCGCGTTTGCGGCCGCCGGGGAACATCCACAGGCCGTCCGACCGGCGTCTGACCAACAATACCTTGCCGCGCTTCGCTGCAACCAGCTTGGAAGACTTTGCCATTACTATCGTAGGCTCGAAAAATAGAATCTCACCTATCGTAACTTGTCTAGTTGAATAGACAAGTTCGGCCGAGGCCTTGATCACAGCCCATGCGGAGCGCTCAGCCCTCGCCCGCCCCCGCCCGATCCTCCGTCCTGATCCAGGCCATCATCATCTCCCAGGCCACCGACAGGATGATCGGCCCGATGAACAGGCCGACGATGCCGTGCGCGAGCGTGCCGCCGATCACGCCGACGAAGATCACGATGGTCGGCGTGGTCAGGCCGCGGCCCATCACCAGCGGCTTCAGCATGGTATCGATGAAGCCGACCAGGACGAGAAACACGGTGAGCAGCAGCGCCGTGGTGACGTCTTTCGCGGTCCAGATCCAGATGATGACAGGCAGCAGCACGAGAAAGGCACCGATCTGCACGATCGAGAGCAGCAGCACGATGAAGGCGAGCAGGCCGGCGCTCGGCACGGCCGCGAGCTTGAAGCCGAAGCCGGCGAGCAGCGCCTGCACCACGGCGACGCCGATCACGCCTTGCGCCACGGCGCGGATGGTCGCCCCCGCGAGCTCCAGGAAATGCTCGCTCTGCTCGGGCACGATCCGGAACAGGAAGCTGCGGCCGGCCGCCACCAGCCGCGGCCCGTGCGGAAACAGGAAGCCGGCGACGAACACCGACAACAGGAACTGGACCGTGCCGACGCCGGCATCGCCGGCGAGCGACAGCAGCGGTCCGGCCAGCGGCTGGAAATACGGCGCCACCTCGCGCAGCACCGCGCGGATGTTGCTGTAGGCCTGGTCCCAGAGCTCATAGAGCCATGGGCCGACCAGCGGCCACGATTTGAGCTGCTCCGGCGCCGATTGCAGCGCGAGGTCGCCGGTGCTGAGCTGGTGCGCCAGTTCGCGCACGCCGTCCACCGCGCTGATGCCGAGCCAGGTCGCCGGGCCAATGACGATCCCGAGCGTGATCAAGGTGAGAATTGCCGCCGCGGTCTTGGGCCGGCCGCCCAGCATTTTGGCGACCCAGCTGAAGGCCGGGTAGAACGCGACGGCGAGCACGCCGCTCCAGGCCAGGATCGGCACGAACGGACGGATGATCAGGAAGGTCCAGATGATCAGCAGGCCGAGCAGGCCGAGCCGGATCACGAGCTGGATGATGTCCTCTCCCGTCAGGAGCTGACGGAGGCTTTTCACGGGCAGGGCTTTCCTTGCGGCATCGACGCGGGTTCCGGCACTTGCACGGCCTCCGGTTATTGCCAGCCCCGCCCCCGCCGTCAAGACGACCAATCCGCCTCGTCGTCCCCCTTGTGCGCGGCAGCCGAGATGACCCGAGAATGCTGCCCTGACCGTCGCAGTGGAATGCCTGCCCCCTTACCGGCTCTCGGCTGCAATGATCGCCGCACCGGTCACGATAGCGGCGCCAACGACCACCGCCGCCGCCAGGCCACCGACCGACGGGCCTCGTCCAACGAAGCCGGGCCTCGGACCTGTCGCGATCCCGCCGCCGGGACCGCCAAAATGCGGGCCAATGGCAGAGCCGCCGCCCGATGAAGCTGCGCTGCCGAAATGGCCACCGCCGAACCCACCACCTCCGTTCGTCGCCGGAGCGTTTGCGGCGCCGCCGAAGTGCCCCCCACCAATTCCGCCCGATGAGCCAACGCTACCCGTTGGCGCGGCGCTTGCAGCGAAAGGGCCGTTCGTAAAGGAGTGCAGCGGCTGAGCTTGAGCCGATGGTTCAATTGATACCGCAAACGTCGCCGTAGCGACGAGCAGCAGGATGAACTTCTTCATGGCAGTTCTCTCTCGTTGTGTTCATTCGCGGCTACTCCGCGCACGAGAGACGCTACGTCGATCGCGACGTAAGCGATGTGTGCCGCATCACACAGGACCGCGATGACGCGAAAGTAGGCCCCCGCTAGAAGTGGTAGTTCACGCCGACCGTTCCGGTCTGGATGTTCAGCTTCACATTGGCCGGTGTCGCCGCCAGATTGCCTGTCGTCACCGGCTGCTCGGTGATCGCGCCGAAACCCAGATAGTTGTACTCGGCCCTCACCGACCAGTTCGGCATGAACATCCATTCCACGCCGCCGCCGGCGAGCCAGCCGGCGCGGTTGAAGCTGCCCGAGGCCGAGCCGGCGAGCGGGCCGGCAAGTCCGTTGTTGGCACTGTACCTGTCGCGCGTGAAGGCCGCGCCGCCCTTGGCATAGAGCAGCACGCGGTCGAAGGCGGCGCCGAAGCGGCCGGCCACCGTTGCGATATAGTCGTTCTTGAGCGACAGGTTGAAGCCGGCACCGCCGCCGAACGGACCGCCAGTGTTCAACGTGACGCTGGACCAGGCGCCGGTGCCCTCGAGGCCCACCACAAAATTACTGATCTGGTAATTACCGCCGATCTGGCCGCCGACGATGCCGCCGCTGGCCGTGACCGAGCTCCAGGTGGCAACCGGATCGGTCGGGTCGATGCCGGTCCACTTGCTCCAGGCGCCGCCGCCATGCGCGCCGACGTAGAATCCGGTCCAGCTGAAGATCGCAGCCGCCACCGGCGCCTTCACAGGCGCGGGTGCGATGATATCCGCGGCAAATGCCGGCGTCGCCAGCGACAGCAGTGCAGCTGCCAAAACCAGTTTCTTCCCCATGACCTCACCCCTACTTGCCCGCCCTCCGACCGGGGCGACGAGGTGAAATCTAGCTGCGGCATCAAGCGCGCGCTTGGACCTGCCGGCGGCGCGATTTGGACTGACGGGCGCTCCCTGCCCCGGGAAAATCCTGCAATGTCCGCGACCGGCCGTTTGGCTAACGGCGATTAACCGGATTTCCTGAGGTCAGTTTACGCCGATGCAAATCCCCGCACCTACGCTTCTCGGCAAGCATTCAAAAACAACGATGTGCAATGGCCAACAGCATCTGGACGACCGAAGAATTCACCTGCCCCGGTTGCGGCATGACCTACACCGCGACACGGGAGGAGCACGCCGAGCCGCATTCAGGCCAGTTCAAATGCAGCATCTGCAGCGGCGTGGTGCACGCTTGGTCGGGGAAGCATCACTTCTTCGGCTGGCAGGCGGTGAAGACCAAGCCGCCGGTGTTCGGCCGTCGCTGGGCCGGCGTGGGGTGGTAAGGCTCGCGCGGCTGGCAATTCGGCCGAGCCTGATTGCAACGATCGCCCGGGATTCGCGCGCCATGCGGCCCGCGTCGAATAGGCGCGCCAAACTCGAAAGCGAAAACCGTCTGGCAATACTGCCTGTCCACGACGTCGGGCAAGTTGCCGAGTTCCGGGAAACCGAGCCCGAGGCCACAGAGCCCGAACGCGATGTCGGGGTCTTCGGAATCGAGCTCGGTCAAAAGCCATGTGGCTCCTGCCCATGGAGTGCACAGCTTCACGACGGGCATGAAATCTATTTCGGTTTCTCCCCGCGCCCGGCGGCTTGCGTTGAACTGGCCGTTGGTGCGTAAGCGTTCACGCTGTTGATCGAGTAACATTTTCATGGTGGCGACTCCTTTTCTGTTGTTATTGGGCCGCCGCGCGCAGCAGCCCTGGCCGTCGCCGAGATCGGGGTAGCAAGGTGTAAGAAAAATCGACGCGGCGTGCGGAGGCTCCGCACAAGGGACGCCATTCAAAAATTCAAAAATTAAACGTATGGGGAGACGTGGAGATGCCGCGCGCCGCGTTGATTTTTCTTGCACCGCACGAGGGCAGCGCCCTTAGCGACATCCCGCGCGTCGGCGCGGTCGTGATGCCCTACGCGCGATCAGCGCGCACATGAAGCGGACATGCGATCGTGACCCGAAGGGCGGACACCCGTTAGGGCTCCGTCCCGCGAGCGAAAGCGAAGCGGGATAATAGAGCGCGGTCCTGCCCTCGCTTGCTATGGCAGGATGCCTCCCGGTACGTCTACATCACCGACGGGAAATCAGAGCCTTTAGAGAGTTGAAGCGCGTTTCAACAATTGCTTCCGGTAGCCGGAGGCGCGATCCTCCGGTCGGCTGCGGAGCGTCATTGCAAAAGCAATTTCGCCAGAACTTGCCTATTCGCGTCGCGAAACGTCGCTTGATCGAGCTTCGCAGCGATTGGCGATATGGCGGCAATCGTATTGGCCGCTCGCCGCCCGAGCAATTCATTCGCTTTGCCTGGCTCGTTTATCGCTTCCAGAGACGGGCCTCCCTCGCGATCCGATTGTGCTTTTGCGGCTTTGGCTTCCAGAAACATCTTAACGACAGTTGGTGGGCCGGATACTTGAGTTGAGAACGCCGACGACATGGTCGTCTTGCCGCCCAAGGTCGCCCATTTTTCACACTCGCCAAGATAGGTCGAAATAATCGCGAAGCGATCTGCTTCGGTGACATCGGGCGAACTGGAGACCTGTACGACGAGATCCTGTAGGGTCTTCTTGGCGCCCGCGGTATCACTCTGGAGCAGTTGCGACCTGACCGCATTCCACGTTTCATGAAAGGGCAGGATCGACACTTGCGCAAAATTGGCATCCACCAAAGTTTCCCTGCGTTCGAGCGCCATAACCAGGTAATCGACGTCGTTGATCGGTTCGGCTGCCGCCCCTTTCACACGGCGCATGAGGCGGCCTTCGCTTATGGACAATTCGTCAGCGGCGACGTTTCCCGATGCCGCTAGCGCAACCGTATAGCCGCTCTTCTTCAAAGCGCTGCCCGCCCACATGCCAAAACGCGTTTCGACCCCGTCAGCACCAAGCAAAGTCGCGAGACGGCCGGCAAAATCCACTCCCGTCTTGATCACTGGGCCCGCGACCGGGCCTGCGACCACCGAGCTCACGTCGGAAACGAGGCTCAGAAGTCCTTGAGCGAATCCGGTATCGTTGAACCGGCAAAGCGCCGAATACATCGTGAGATTGTCGGCCTTCACCGGCACATTTCTTACGACGTAAACGTCATTGAACTCAACGTTGCGGGCCTGCATCTTGTCGGCATTAGCGCCCAACGCAGCTTTGATGCGATCAAGACTGAGGACAAACGGAATCTCCCGAGAGCTGTGCCCGTAGGTGTATTTGAGGAAGCAGGCGCACATCGGGAGAAAGTCGACGAAGTATCGTCCGGCCTCCGCAAGATGCATCTCTGCGATACGGACGCTGAAATAACTTCTTTCCGGAACGAACGGGTCGCCTTTGAGATATTCCAGCATCGGATCGTTGCTCGATGCGTCGGGTGTGAGCGTTCCCCAGAAATTGCGGACGGTGGGACGAGCGGTCGCACCACCCAGAGCCTTCAAGGATTCGACCAGCGAGAAACTCCAATTCATGATGTGCCTCGAACCTAGTTTAAAAGAATTGCGGAAGCCCATTCGGGTTGGCCCATATGCATCGACTGGATCTCTTTGCATGCGAGCCAGTAGGCCTTTCGCACCTCCGATTTCTTCTTGAGGTGTTCTGTGTAAAATTCCTTAATATAGGCGATCGCGAACTCCTCCTCCACCTGCCATCGGAATCCGAGAACGTATTCCACGCCGGATTTCATCATTTCGACCGCCGTGCGAGCCGATCCGCTCTCGCACGAGGAGAGAAACACCAGAAAGGGCACCGATTTCTTCTCTCGCAACTCCGCCATCCATTTGCAGATCGCTCGAATATTCACGGCGTTCGCTCTGTCGACCGTGTCGCCTGGCGCGAACAGAAACGTTCCGTCCTCCCCTCGATTGGCGGAATGACCATAGAAGTGAACAATATCGAATTGCCCATCTTCGAGAAACTTCCTCAAGGCTTTGATGAACTCTTTGCCCTGTGCCTTTGACCCGTCGAGAATCTCAATTTCGAGCGCACAGTCGCTCTTCAACTCATCAAGGAATTCCCGAAACTCCTCGAATCTCTCGAGAGGTTTCATCTCCTCCATCGAAAGGCCGCCTGTGGCTTCGCTTTGAAGTCCCGCCGAGCCGCCTGACCCGCCAAGCACTACCAGCATGCGTAGCGGCCGATCCACCGGGGCTTGCCACGCAAGCGAGCGGCCATCAGGGCGCACTCTGCGTGCCATGGGGACGCGAACGCAGAAGAACTCGTCAGCTCGGGTGCTATGGTTTGTCGCCTCGAACGGCAGCTCGAAGAGATTGAGCTCGCCCGGGCCTCTCACTTTGCTCAGTTCATCAACATTGAACTGTATGTCGATTTGCCGCGAGTCCTCCATTGCTTCGAGAAGGCCGGTTCCAATGGCATGCTTGATCAAGAAGCCGTAAGTGGTGCAGCCCCAATCGCAAAGTTCCTGCTGCCACCCTTTCCGGAGCATGCCGTTGTCGTAGGGACGAAAGCGCTCCATCGCCCGGATGGTTTGCGCAACAACGTGCTTGTCAAAATAGGCCCATTCGAAGGAATACTCGTGTTGGCCGTCAATTATCTTGTATGTCGCCAATGCGTCTCCGACCGAAACAGTGACGTGATAGGATCGATTGGGCGAACAGAGGTTCGTGATGATACCAGAAAAGGCTTCTCGCGATTTATCCAGGTCGAAAAGCTCCGGCCTCGTTCCAGGCTGCCACACGGCGACGTTGGGACGGAGGATGACCTCAGGAAGAAGTTTTTCCTGACTTGAACTTGAAATGACCAGGGTCGGGATATTCTTGCCGCGGATACTGTGGAGGAATTCGCACGCGGGCCCGCCGTCCGACGAATTGAGGTCCGTACGTTCCCGGCGCACGGTAGCTCCCAGCAGCAACAGACTCGGATTTTCGCCTCGCGCCGCGATGACGGACTTGGCCTGTTCGATTGTCGTCGCAAATGCCGGCTGCAGATTTTTCAGGAGGGGCCCTGTCCCGCCGAGTTGCAAATCCGCGGGTAGATCGCCGAGCATCATGTTCAAAAGAGTTATTTCAGCACCGTCGTCGGACACCAGTAGCCTGTACATGTCACGCCTCGACCATCTTGCTTAACGGCAAAGTCACAACAAACGCTGTCCAAAAGGGACCGGGCATCGTCGGATCGTGCGCCCCCGCAAAGTTTTTCAAAGCGCCTTGGTGAGCCGCGACTATCTCTTGGATGGCGGCGAGGCCTACGCCAGTATCGATGTGGGCGGTGTTCACCGCTTGCCACAGGGGATCACCCTGTTGTTCGGGCGTCTCGTTAAGGCGCAGCGTGTTCGATAGCTTGAGAAGCACGAGGCAGGCTTCGTTTTCCGCCGGACGAATCCGCATCTCGACAACGGATTTCTCGCCGTCATCGTCGACGAGACACCGGAGCAGATAGTCGATCAGTGATCGGAACACGAAGCCGAGGCTGCTTCGGTCTCCTAATACGACCGCCTTAACTTCGGCTTCGCAATCGATGTTCTTGCGATCGTATTCGGGGAGGCTTGCGACGACGTCCTCGATCAATTCGCAGAGGTCGACCGGCTTTGCTTCGCGTTTCGGAGACTTCATGATCGACTGAAGCTCGGCGAGGCGCTCGAAGGTGATATCAGCCTTCGCGACCTGCGCGACGGCCTGCTCCGCAAAAGCCTTGATTTTCGGCCCGATGCCGCTCGCCTGAACCTCCTTCACCATTTTCTGCAAGACCGCCGATGCCAGCATGAGCGAAGGACGTGTCTGCTGTGCCACGTCGTTGGCGATCGTGCGCAAATATCTGAAATCGACGTTCCAATCGAACGTGTCGAGGTCAGTTAGGAACCAGACCGAGGCCTGTAGTTCATCGGCAAGGTCCGATCGCAAGCCGAGCACCGCGCGGGGCGCGGCCGACCGCGGCTTGAACACGAGGCGGCGCGAGGCTGCCGCGAGGTCGCCTTTTAATATTTGCCGGGTTGTGTCATCGTCACCGTAGGTAACGATATTGCCGTAGTTCTCTCTAGTGCCGAGCAACCGCTCGCTCGCCATCTGGTTGGCGTCTAGAATTTTCCCGTCGTGATCGACCACGATGATTCCCTCGCGAGTCGATTCCAGTATGACGTGGTTTAGCTTCGCCTGGTAAAGCCGATGCAGCGACGCTTCCAGCGTCCGGACGATGCGCAGCACCTCATCTTTGTCGGTCTCGTGAAAAGCGTTCAGCTCGACCGCTTCGATGTTCAGAATCCAACGCCATACGCCATTGAACCAGATGGGGCATGTCAACGCCGACTGCATGGCAGGATTTGTCGGCTGGTAATTGTAAGCCTTTGCCGTTTTTTCGTCACTGACGATCAGGCACTCGCGGTCCTTTCGCGTTCGATGTTCGTTTTCGCGAAGCGTGAGGCCTAGCATCCCCTGATCATCCCGTTGCCAGAAATTGTCCGGAATTGCGCAGCCATCGGCGTGGGCCTGCCGGACGAGCCGGAAGAGGCTATGCCGTCGGTCCCTCGTTACAATGGAGACGTGGTCCCATTCGAAGAACGCATGCAGCTTGCTCACCAAATATCCGGCAGCCTCCTTCAAGCTTTCAGCGCTGCCGACCAATTCATCGATCTCGCGGGCAACCGTCTCGAGCTCGAGCTGCTGTTCATGGTGAAACGTGGTAAGCACCTGATCAATGGCAAGCTGCCGCAGTAAGGCGAGGCTTTCTTCGTCGTAAACGTCGGGCTGCTTCGAACACAGTGTCAGCGAACACACAGGCCCTGTGTCGCTGAGCACGGGTACGGTGACGAACGCTCGTGTCTTCGCCGCCTGGTAGCGACGCGTGACCGGATCCTCAGCAATTTGAGGGTGTTTCGCGATGAAGTCAGACAGGTCGCGCTCCCACGTGTGGCCTTCGGTCAACCATAACCGGATCCCCTGGTCGACCTTTACCCAGATAGAGGGCCACACCATCGTCGCGGGTTCGATATATGTGGCGCGGAACGCCGACATATCCGCCGAATAGACGCCGAATGTCACGAAATCGAAGGAGAGAAAATTTCGAAGCTCGTGAACAACGGCAGCGAGGCGGGTGCGCCAGGCTCCCGTCTCCATCGCAAGCTCTTTCAGTCTCTCCCTGCCGTCTTCGAGCTTGCAGGATCTGATCAAGGCGATGGCACCCAATATCCGTTGGTCTGGACCCGGATCCGGAAGAAGCGCCAACTCAACTCGCTCGTCGCCATTTGCCGTCAGAGCAACGACTTTCATCGGTTCTACCGCGTCGCCTCGCAGGCAGCTCTCCAATGATGCCTCGATCCTTTTCCAATCGGCCTCATGGAAAAGCGCCGATAGAGAAACACCTTCCAAGGAGCTGCGTGCTGGTGATTGGAACAGCGCCGTCGTGTCCCTTGTGGACACACTAATGGTTCCGCGGGGCGTGACCCGCAGCGAGGGATAAGGGGAGGTGGAAAGCCTGTTGAAGTCGGCACGCCTGAAAGCCATGCAATCGAAGAACAGCGCGAGACTAGCTGCACCCCCAGCAACCGGAACAAGTTGAATTGCTACAGGAATTGATTCCGCCGAAGCATCTCGATACGTGCCGTGGATTGTCTGGCCTGGCAGAAGCAGAGAGTGTGTTGGATTCAAAAAGAACGCCTCGACCAAAGATCGGCCTTCCAGTCCAGGCTGCAAGAGAGCAAGGCCCGGGCTCGCGCGAACAATCCCCATGCTTGCATCAACGAGAGCGCAGGGCGTAGGACCGGACAGCAGATCATCAATCGCGATCACAGGGCGGGGTAAATCCGCACCGCTGTCCAGCGATCTATTTCTACGCGCTGCACTCATAATGACTAATGCACCGAACAGTAGAAAATATACTTGCAATAAACCTCCTTATGTTGACGCCCAAAGGTGGCATCTGTCAACTGGTACCCTCACACTCGGGCCGCTCGCCCTGCGGTTCCAGCAGAACGCTTTGACAGTCGAGGCTCAAGCTGCGCACCAGACGGGTCATCGAGACGCTGTCCTCGCAATTTCCGTGGGGCTGCTTTCGAAGGGTTTCATCATGCGCTTCCGTTACGCGATGAAACGTTCGTAGTGCTGTTTTTGACGACGTCTGGCTTGTCAGGGTCTCACCAACGCGATGGCATGCGTGCCAGCTTTCGCATGCTTGCGGGATCGATGCGTGCTGGCGCAGCCTCTGTTTCCGGCCTCGCCGGCGCCGTAGCCTCAGGTAGAATTGCAAGCGCTTCGCGCATCCAGCGCGGCCAGCCCTCTCAATCCAATCCGGATGTCGCGAGCGAACCAGCGTCGCTCATTGCGAGGGACAATAGCGATCCCTTGATCATGGCAACTGCTCCGGCATGAAAAAACCCGCGGCGGATTTCTCCACGCGGGTGTTACGAATTTTTCGATGATGCCATTCTGCCAGTGTTTTGCCCGACGTGTCAAATCCGGACGGCGCAGCGTGACGCGCAATCGCGATATCTGTGAGCTGCTCGCGTCAGACCATGTCCGAGAAGGCGCTGCTTGGCAGCAACTGAAAAATTGCGAATGCTTTCAATGTCTCCGCTACTGTGCATGGGGTTGTTTTTCAGCTTTTGGTTTGGACGTTTGAACGCGAGCACTTCAGGCCAGCCGCGCGGCATCATGCCGGGCTCGGCGGCGAGCGCTTTACCGTGGCGCAGGGATGAGGAACTGACGCTTCTGCTCAGCCGCGACACCCGTTAGACTCTCCCTCCCCGCAACGGAATCCGACACGCAATGACCGCTCCCTTCGTTCCCCAGATCGCCCTCTACCGCAACTGGCTTGCCGCGCAGCGCGGCCTCTCCTTCGCCAATTACGAGGAGATGCGGCAATGGTCGGTGCGCGATCTCGATGCGTTCTGGCGCAGCATCTGGGACTATTACGATCTGCAATCGCCGACGGCGTTTGAGGCCGTGATCACCGAGCGCAAGATGCCCGGCGCGGTCTGGTTTCCGGGCGCGCAGGTGAACTACGCACGGCAGGTGTTTCGGCATGTGGACGCGGCCGATGCGGCCTGCCTGCCCGCGATCGTCAGTTGTGGCGAGGACGGCAAGCTCAACGAGACGAGCTGGCCGGAGCTGCGGCGCAAGGCGGCGGCGCTTGCGCTTCATCTGCGAGAGAAAGGCATCAAGCCCGGCGACCGCGTCGCGGCGTATCTGCCCAACATCCCCGAGACTGTCATCGCGTTCCTCGCGAGCGCCAGCATCGGCGCGGTCTGGAGTGTCTGCGCGCCCGACATGGCCGCGCCCGCCGTGATCGACCGGTTCAAGCAGATCGAGCCGAAGGTGCTGATCGCCTGCGATGCCGTCACCTATGCCGGCAGGCGCCATGACCGGCGCGATGTCGTCGCTGAACTGCGACGATCGCTGCCCACGGTCGCGCATGTCATCCTGCACAGTGAGGCTGATGCAGCCGCCGCGCCCGATGCCTTGCTCGCCGATATCACCGCAAGGACCGGCGCCACGATCGACGCGTTCGAGCCGATGTGGCTGCCGTTCGATCATCCGCTCTGGATCGTCTATTCCAGCGGTACCACCGGCCTGCCGAAGCCGATCGTGCACGGCCATGGCGGTATCGTCATCGTGGTGCTGGCGCTGCTCGGGCTGCACAACGATCTCGGCTGCTCCTATCACGAGAACTCGTTCGGCGAGCGCTATCACTGGTACTCATCGACCGGCTGGATCATGTGGAATTCGCAAATCGGCGGCCTGCTCAGCGGCACCACCTGCTGCATCTTCGACGGCAGTCCCGGCGGCACCAGGGACAAGCCGGACTGGACCACGCTGTGGCGCTTCGTCGCGCAGTCGAAGGCAACCTTCTTCGGCGCGGGCGCGGCCTTCTTCGCCAATTGCGCCAAGGCCGAAATCGACCTTGCTGCCGCCGGCGACCTGACGCGGCTGCGCTGCCTCGGCTCGACCGGCTCACCACTCAGCGCCGATACGCAGGCCTGGTTCAACGAACGCTTCGCAATGCTGTCGAAGACCAACGGCAGCAAGGCGCAGGCCGACATCTGGTGGGCGAACATTTCCGGCGGCACCGATTTCGCCGGCGCCTTCATCGGGGGTAACAGAGAATTGCCGCAGACGCCCGGCGCGATGCAGTGCCGGTTGCTCGGCGCGGCGGTCGAAGCTTTCAGCGAACAGGGCCGCGCCGTCACGGGCGAGGTCGGCGAGCTCGTCTGCACCGAGCCGATGCCGTCGATGCCGCTCTATTTCTGGAACGACAAGGACGGTGCGCGCTATCGCGCGAGTTATTTCGAGACCTATCCGGACAATTTCGACGGCAGCGGCCGCGGGCCGGTGTGGCGCCACGGCGACTGGCTCAAGGTCGACCCGGACGGCTCCTGCATCATCTACGGCCGCAGCGACGCCACCATCAACCGGCACGGCCTGCGGATGGGCACCAGCGAGCTCTATTCCGCGATCGAAGCGTTGCCGGAGGTGCTCGATAGCCTCGTCGTTGATCTCGAATATCTCGGCCGCGAGAGCTACATGCCGCTGTTCGTGGTGCTGCGCGACGGCGTCGCGTTCGATGCCGCGATGCAGGCAAAAATCAACAAGGCGATCGAGGCCGGTCTGTCCCGCCGTTTCCTGCCGAACGAGATTTTTGCCGTCACCGAGATCCCGCGCACGCTCTCCGGCAAGAAACAGGAGTTGCCGATCAAGAAGCTGCTGCTCGGCCAGGCCGTCGAGAAGGTCATCAACAAGGAGGCGATGGCCAATCCCGCCTGCCTCGACTGGTATCTCGCCTTCGCTCGCAATTACCTGGCGCGGACGGCATGAGCGGCCGTCAGCCGCCGCCGAAATTGGAGGGGTCCAGATTCCTGTTCTCCGACGGCGGGATCGGCGGCCATCCGGGAAATTTGTACCAGCCGGGCGGCACCGGCGCGTCCTCTGCGGGGCGGACAAGGATGTGATGGCGCGCGCGGGCGTGATGTGCCGGCGCCGCGGCAGCCGCCGCACATGTTGAAATCAAGACGACCAGGGCCAGGACAGACCGCATCACACGTGCTCCAGACGTCCACCCGGGCTGTTATGTGGTACGGGAACCAGGTTCGAACGACGCACCGCAAACTCACGATGTCTCACATCGGCGGCATTACTGACATCGGGAGGCGCAGGCCGATCAGCCCAATTGCGCCGAAGCTGTTTGGACTCCGTTCACCGATCGCCGCTAGATCAGGACAGTTCCTCCGCGACGAACAGCTGACATGGCCGACCTCAACGCCGTCCTCACCAGGCTCAACGACCGTCTGCTCCGCCTCGAGGGCGAGCTGTTCGTGCTGCGCTCGCTGGCGCGCGCGACGCTGACGGCGGGCGACGACCATGCAGGGCGGATGCGCAAGCTGGTCGAGGCTGCAAAGGTCGCGCTCGACGACGAGGCGAAACGCGAGCTCGACAAGCCGACACGCAAATATGTCGATGCGGCAACCGCGCTGGTGGAAGAGCTGCTGGTCGAGCCGACCCAGGCGCGCCCGTTGTTCACCGTCATCGACGGCGGCCGGCGGGACTGAGCTCGTCAGACAGTACGTGGCGTACCGGGGTCCGTGGATTCAGCCTTCAACCGGCTAAGGCCCGCCTCGATGATTGCTATCTCCTCGTCTATCTGGCCGATCGGCAGGCTGAAATCGTAGCCGGATTTGCTCTTCAGGTCGACCGCGAGACGCTGCCTGTGCATCATCAACTGGTCGAGGCCGCGCCGGTTCTTCAATCGAACATAGGCGTCGACGATCTGCTCAATCGCATTCGGCATGAAATCGGTCCCGGCAAAAAAGCCCGCACGGCGCACCCACGCTGGCGGGACATTTTTGGTGTCGCGGTACGCAATACAAATCCGCGACGGATTCGTCGATACGCCCGGTTGGTTGAGAACGCGTTACCGTCGGATGATTTCGCGATGGGCGGCATGAAAAAGCCGCTGGCAATTGCGCCAGCGGCCAAAGCCGGGTTCGAAAACGGATCCGGAATGAAATTTCGCCAGCCCCGGTGTGTGCACGTTCTAACGGCAAACCGGGGGTGGCTTCTGTTAAAAACGAAACACAGGAACCGGCATATTCACCACTTGCCGTCCGACCGTGGCCGCGCGGCAACTCTAGTCGGTGACGCAGAGATATTTGCGCGGCAGCCTGCGATAGGCGCTGTAGCGGTAATACGGCCGGTAGGCGTAGCCGCGATAGAGCGCCGGCGGCTCCTCGCCGTAATAGGCGCCGTGATAGAAATTATAGACCGGCCCTTCCGCGCAACGATAGGCGTCCCAGGTCGGACCGATGAAGGGCGCAACCCCGGTCTCGGGCGGGACCACCGGGTACGGCCCGCCGGCACGAGCCGGAGTGACCGCGATCAGTGCGACGAAAAGGACAAACCACGCGCTTCGCATGCACTTGCTCCCAAAGCCGGTCCGTGCGCGCATGGAAGCATCGGAACGGCCGGCCGCGCAATCGCGGAGTTCGGCGCGCCGTGCGCGCGCCCCGCGCATTGTTGATAACCGGCGCAAACGGCGCGCGGGTGGTGACAGGGCGCACCGACGTGTTATCGGGTGTTGACGCAGTTGCGAGACGGATTGGACCCCCATGCGCATTACCCTTGTCGGCTCCCGCCATTTCGGCGTGACCACCCTGAACATGCTCCGGGAACACGGCGTCTCGATCGCGCGGGTGGTGGTGGCCGAGGCCGAGGATCGCCTCGCCGCAACCGCCAGCGCTGCTGGCATCGAGGTGGTGGTCCAGGCCAATCCGAAGCTGGTGGTGGCCTCCGAGATCGCCCCCGACACCGACCTGATCGTCACGGCGCATAGCCACGCCCGGATCGGCAAGGACGCGCTCGCCGCGGCGAAGCTGGGCGGGATCGGCTATCACCCCTCGCTGCTGCCGCGCCATCGTGGCAAGGCCGCGGTGGAATGGACCATCAAGGAAGGCGATCCGATCGCCGGCGGCACGATCTATCACCTTGCCGACCGCATGGACGCCGGTGCCATCGCCGCGCAGGAGTGGTGCTTCGTCAAGAAGGGCGAGACGGCGCGGGAACTGTGGGAGCGCGCACTCGCCCCACTCGGGCTCAAATTGCTGGCCGATGTGATCGACTACGCCAAGGTCCACAAGGCGCTGCCGTCCAAGATTCAGGACGAGCAGTTCGCGACCTCGGCACCGAGTCTGTCCTGAGTCTCTCCTGAAGTTTACCCTTAACGTGAAGCCGCATTGATTTTGCTTCGAAAATTGGAGTCGGAAACACAAATAAACCATTGTTTCCACAGGAACAATTTTCGATTTGGCATTGCAACAAATTTCCGTCACATTTGGTCCAGATAAGCGACAGCATATCAGACACATTCAAGGACGGAATTCATGCGTTTTGCTCGCATTGCGGCGTTCTGTGCCGCTTCAGTTTTCACCGGCACCCTCGCCGCTCCCGCCTTCGCCCAGACCCCGTATGACGGCAACTGGCAGGTTACAATTGTCACCAAGAGCGGCACCTGCGAGCCGACCGCAAGCTCCTTGCTGACGGTCGCCGACGGCAGGATCACCGCGCCCGGCGCTAACGTTTCCGGCACCATCGGCAGCGGGGGACTTGTGAAAGTTTCGATCAATGGTGCATATGCCAACGGTCAACTCAGCGGCAACGCCGGATCGGGGAAGTGGAATGGAGCATCTGCAGGCATACCGTGCAGCGGGCGGTGGGAAGCATCGCGCCAATAAGCAATTCGGAACCAGCGTCCCAGGCCGGCGGCTGCTGATCGCGGCCGCCGTTTTGTTTGCGGCATCGGTCGCAAACACCGAAAGCAAGGCCCAGTCCGGCCCGTTTGCTCCGCTGGCGGGCAGCTGGAGCGGCGCCGGCACCGTCACGCTGGACGACGGCTCGACCGAGCGGATCCGCTGCCGGGCCAAATACGCCCCGATCGGACCGACCATGGAGATGTCGCTGACCTGCGCCAGCGACGCCTACAAGTTCAACCTCGGCGCCAACGTCAAGGCTGAAGGCAATGCCATCGCCGGCAGCTGGTCCGAGGCCAGCCGCAACATCTCCGGCTCGCTCCAGGGCCGCGGCGCCGGCGGAAACTACGAGCTGCTCGCCTCGACCGCGGGCTTCAACGCCAACATCTCGCTGAAGACGAGCGGCAACAAGCAGAACGTGACGATGCGCGCGGACAGCCAGTTCCGCGGCGCCAACATCCAGCTGTCGAAATAAGACGACAGCACGGTGACGCGATCATGGACCCGGCGACCTCGCCGGGTCTTTTTTATGCGTTGGGCACGAACGCTGTAACTTCGATCTCGACCTTGGCCCGGTCGTCCACGAGGCCACCGATGTAAAGCAGCGTCGAAGGCGGGAAATTGCGTCCCAGCGTTTCCTTCCAGGCCGCGCCGATGCCGGCGCCGGCCGCCTCATATTCGCTGCGGCTGGTCAGGTACCAGGTCAGACGGACGATATGCTCGGGACCGGCTCCGGCTTCGCCCAGCAGCTTGATGATCCGCTGCAACGCGGCCCCGACCTGCGCTGCCATGTCGGTCGCGTAATTGCCGGTCTCGTCGCCGCCGGTCTGCCCGGCCAGCACCACCCAGCGGCCCGCCCCTTCCACCACGACGCCATGAGAAAAGCCCCGCGGTTTTTTCCAGTCGGCCGGCTGCAAGATTTGCATGAGCGACGATCTCCCGATTTTCTCATTGTTCGATGATGGCTTAGCACGCCGCGCTGCATCGCTGCATCCGCAGATTTGGCCGTTGCAAACGGCATTGATGTCGCCGATACCGGCCTCCCCTCAGGATTTTCGCTCTCACATCTTCCCCGATGAGCCCGACACCGTCCAAAACGATGGCTGCACTGTGGATGGCCGGCTGGCTATCCCTGACGCTCGTCATGGCGGTCGCGGGACGCGAAGCCGTTCGCGAAATGAACGTCTTCCAGGTGATGATGGTGCGTTCGCTGGTCGGCCTCTGCCTGCTCTATCCGATGATCCGACGCGCCGGCGGTTTTGCGACGCTCCAGACCAACCGACTGCCCCAGCACATCGCGCGCAATTTGATCCACTATGTCTCGCAGCTCGGCTGGTTCTTTGCGCTGACATTGATCCCGATCGGCCAGGTGGTGGCGATCGAGTTCACCATGCCGATATGGACCGCAATCCTCGCCGCGAGCTTTCTGTCCGAACGCATGACGTCGTGGAAGATCGCAGCGATCCTGCTCGGGCTCATTGGGGTCATCGTCATCGTGCGGCCTTCAACCGGCGAGATCAATCAGGGACAGCTGATCGCACTCGGCGCAGCGATCGGCTTCGGCGTCTCCATGGCTCTGGTCAAATCGCTGACCCGCACCGAGAGCGCGCTCGCGATCCTGTTCTGGATGCTGGTGGTGCAGTCGGTCGCCGGCGTCCTGCCGGCGCTCTACGTCTGGGCCTGGCCGCCCGGCCACGTCTGGGGCTGGGTGATGGTGATCTCGGTCTGCGGCACGTTCGCGCATTACTGCCTCGCCAGCGCGATGCGCTATGCTGACGCAACGGTCGTGGTTCCCATGGACTTCCTCCGGGTTCCACTGACTGCGGCCGCGGGCTGGCTGCTGTATTCCGAGCGGCTCGACGCCTGGACCGTGCTAGGCGCCGTGCTGATCCTGTGCGGCAATCTCCTGAATTTGAAACCGGCGCCGCCGGTGCCTGCCCGCGCGCAGTGAACCCGCGCGCGGCCTCGCGCGACAAACAAATTGGTCGAGCGTGATTTGGATCACGTTGGAGGGGCATTCCAGCGTGCAACACTCGCTCGCAAAGCAATATGTGGCTGTGTTTTGCTTGCACGAGGCCGGGCGATTTCGTGTAAGTTTGGTGCCAGTTTGTTGCTGCCTGCAATTCGATTCTGTTGGGGATTTCAGATGCGCACTCTCACCCTTCTCGCTTCGCTGATGTGCATGGCACTGTCGGTCAGCGCCGCCAAGGCCGACCGCCGCGTCGCTTTCGTCGTCGGCAACGGCGCCTACAAGAACGTCGCGCAATTGCCGAACCCGCCGATCGACGCCAAGGCGATGGCATCGACGCTGCGCAATGTCGGCTTCGAGGTGATCGAAGGATCCAATCTCACCCGTGACCAGATGACGGAGAAGCTCCTCGACTTCGGTCGCAAGGCCCAGGGCTCCGATGTCGCGGTGTTCTATTACGCCGGCCACGGCATCGCCGTCGGCGGCTCCAACTATCTCCTGCCGGTCGATGCCGACATCAAATCGGAAATGGACGTCAAGCTCGGCGCCGCCATCAACATCGACCTGACGCTCGACCAGACCATGGGCGACGCCAAGGTCAAGCTCGTCTTCCTCGACGCCTGCCGCGACAATCCGTTCGCCGCCAAGATCAAGTCGAACTCGGCGACCCGCAGCGTCAACGTACAGAGCGGCCTTGCCGAGATGAAGTCCGGCGAAGGCACGCTGATCGCATTCGCCACCGGCCCGGGCCAGACTGCGCTCGACGGCCAGGAAGGCAACAACAGCCCGTTCACCCGTGCGCTGATCGACAACATCACCAAACCCGGCGTCGAGATCCAGCAGGCGATGACGTCGGTGCGCGCCCAGGTCAACGAAGAGACCCACAAGGGCCAGCTTCCCTGGGGCCACACCAATTTGATCGGCGCGGTCTATCTGAACCAGGCGGCGACGACCCAGGTCGCCAACGCGGCGCCGACTGCCGCTGGCAGCGTGCCGGCCGCAACTGCCGGCAGCTCTGATGGTGTCGAACTCGAATACTGGCGCTCCGTGAAGGAGAGCAACAAGCTGGAAGAGCTCAACGCCTATCTCTCGGCCTATCCGAACGGCCAGTTCAAGGCGCTGGCGCTGGCACGGCTTGCCGCGATCAAGAGCGGTCCGTCGACCACGACCCGCAACCTCAACGGAGGCGTAGATCCCGCGACCTTCACCGATGACGCGACCCAGCTCACCGAAGACCAGATCGGCCTCGACAAGGGCCAGCGCCGAGACGTGCAGCGCCGCCTGACCGGGCTCGGCTTCGACACCAAGGTCACCGGCGCCTTCAGCGAGGATACCCGTACGGTCCTCAAGCGCTGGCAGGCCGCGCGCGGCTATCCGTCGACCGGCTACCTCAACAAATTCCAGCACAAGGCCCTGCTCTCCGAGATCGTGGCGACCACGCCGGCCACCGCAAGCGACGATAGCCCGAAGCCGGCCCGGCGTGCTCCGGCCCAAGCCCAGAGCAGCGGCGGCGGTGGCGGCCACCGTGGCGGCGGCGATCCCGGTGCGGCCTTCGTCGGCGGCGTCGTTGGCGGCATGATGGGCGGCATGTTCCGCCGCTGAGGCAAAGGCCTCGCTCGCAAATAAAAGCCCGGCTCGCGCCGGGCTTTTTGATTGCTAGTAATCCTGGGTAAACCAGGGCACGAGCGTCCGGATGCGCGGCATCGCCTGCGTTGTTATGCTCGACCGGGCCATCTCTGCGATGCGCGGCGCCAGTGATGAGAGATCGCCACGGCGGGTCACCAGAAGCAACTCACGAAAAAATCCAGGGCCCGGCAGAGGGAGAGCGCTGACTTGACCAGCGTGAGCGAGCCCCTGCAACAGACACAGCGGCGTCGTGATCGCCACGCCCATCCCGGTCGCAACCATCGCGACCAGGCTGTCCGAGGTGTCAAACTCAAAAGCTCGCGGCGGGCGAATTCCCAAACGGCTCAGATGACGCTCGACCTGAGCACCTGCATAGGAACGCTCGCTGTACCGGACCAGGCGATGCCGGGCGAGGATCTCCCGCAAATCAAGGCCGGTAAATTCGGCCTCCATGCCGCGTGGCACCACCAGCAGATTTGGCTCACGATAGAATGGGAAGCGCTCGATATCATACAGGTCATCCATCGCATCGCATGTGATCGCCGCGTCGATCGTTCGGTGGACCAGCGCCTCGGCATGCGAGTGAGCAAGGCCCGACCAAACGGACAGACTCAGTGCGACCTCGCCCGTCATGAGCTCCTTGACGAGCTGTGCGCCGACCGTGGCGGCATAGGAGTCGATGAGGCCGAGCCTCAGATCGACACGTTCAGGCAGTTTCGCTGCGTCCCGGAGTGCGCTGAGTAATGCATCAAAGTCGCGATTCAGATCGCGAACGCGGCCAGCAAGGATGCGGCCTGCCCGCGTCAGTGTAAGCGGCCTCCGGCTGCGGTTGAAGAACGCGACGCCGATCGAGGCCTCGGCCCGCCGCACAGCCTGAGAGACCGCTGATTGCGTCATCCCGAACTGACGGGACGCCTGAAGCATGCTGCCGGATTCCGCGACGGCAGCGACAATCTGCAAGCTTCGCAAGTCCGGAACGGATGGCGTCATATCCATAACTTAAGCAGAAGTCATATTAACATGCAAATTGCCTTCATCATATGAATTATCCTTGTAGGAGAGCCGCATCCGAAAGCAGAATTCAGGCTGTCCTAACAATTAAGCAGACCCGATTGATGAGCGAGAAAGCGGATATTCTGGTGATTGGCCTCGGTGCCATGGGCAGCGCGGCGCTCTATCAACTGGCCAAGCGAGGGGTCAAGGCGATCGGCCTCGATCGCTTCGCCCCTCCCCACACCATGGGATCCAGCCACGGCGAAACCCGCATCACCCGGCAGGCGGTCGGCGAAGGCCGCGACTACGTGCCCCTGGTGCTCGATACCCACCGGATCTGGCGTGAGCTCGAAGCCGAAACGTCCGCCGAACTGCTGAACCCGTGCGGCCTCGTCGTCATGGCGCCCGGGGTCGGCGAGACGTCGCACCACGGCAAACCCGATTTCGTCGCACGCTCGATCGCAGCCGCCCGGGACTTCGGCATCGCGCATGACGTGATCGACGGGCGAGAGGTGGCTCACCGCTTCCCGCAATTCCTGAACCTCGAGGGAAACGAGAAAGCCTATTACGAGCCCGGCGGCGGATACGTCTTTCCAGAGCGCTGCATCCAGGCACAATTGACGCGCGCAGAGCAGCTCGGAGCAACGATACGCAACGGCGTAGAAGTTCTCTCGATCGCGCAGAAGGGCTCCGTTGTTCAGGTGGAAACGTCCTCGGGCACATTCGAGGCGGACCAGGTCGTGGTGTCCGCAGGCGCCTGGAATGCTCACCTGCTCGGCGCGCCGTTTGACCGCGTGCTCACGGTGAAGCGGCAGGTGCTGCATTGGTACGAGCTCGACGATACCAGCGCGTATCGCGCCAACGCCCCCGTGTTCATCTGGATGCATGGCGCGACGGACGTCGATTACCTCTACGGCTTCCCGCCCCTGCCCGGCGATCGTCGCCTCAAGGTCGCGACCGAGCAGTACGAGACCAGCACGACGGCCGATACCGTCGACCGCACCGTCGATCCGGCGGAATCAGCAGAGATGTACCGGAAGCACGTCGAGGGGCGACTCGCGAGCGCCACGCCGCGCGTCGCGCAGGCGGCCGCCTGTCTCTACACGGTAACGCCCGATCGGGGCTTCATCATCGATCGGCATCCCGACCAGGACAGAGTCTTCGTCGTCTCGGCGTGCTCGGGGCATGGCTTCAAGCACTCGGCCGGGATCGGAAATGTCGTGGCCGCGATGATGACCGACGGTCGAAGCGCGATCGACCTCACCCCATTCTCCGTGTCCCGATTTTCGTGACGTTTGGCACGAACTTTGTAACGCAAAAGAGTACGTCTAACGCGTATCGTGATTGCAATTCTGGAGGTGTCGTCCGATGAAGAATCTGGTCCTTTCCATGATGACAGGTGCCACGGCGCTGCTGATGCTTGGCAGCGCTCAAGCGGCGGACGGCGTCGATACCATCAAGCAGCGCGGCACGTTGAATGTCGGCGTGAAGGCTGACTACAAGCCCTTCGGCTTCCGCGATCCCACGGGCAACGTGGTCGGCATCGAGCCGGATTTTGCCGCGGACATCGCCAAGCGCCTCGGCGTCAAGCTCGAGCTCGTTCCAGTCGGAGCCTCGAACAGAATCGAGTTTCTTCAGCAGGGAAAGATTGACCTGCTGATCGCAACCATGTCGGACCGGCCGGAACGCCGCCGCGTCGTTCAAGCCATCGAACCGCTGTATTATTCGGACTACGTGAACATCCTTCTCAACAAGAAGGCCGGCATCAAGGATTGGGCCGACCTCAAGGGAAAACCCGTCTGCGCCACGTCGGGAGCCTGGTACAACAAGGACGTCGCCAAATCCTACGGCCCCGAGATTGTTGCGTTTGACGGCTCCGAGAAGCCCCTGTTCGCCATGAAGCAGGGCAACTGCATCGGCTATGTCTACGATCAGACCTTCCTGCAAGGTAAACTGCTCGAGGACGAGTGGAAAACGGATTACGACCTCCCGCTCAAAGGCGTTCTGCCGTCGCCATGGATGATCGCCGTCGCGCTCGAAAACACCAGTCTTCAGAAGCTGCTCGAAGATACGACAAAGGACTGGATGAAGACCGGATTCATTGTGGCAGCTGAAAAGAAGTGGGGCATTGCGCCGACCGAGTATTCGCTCTCCATGCACGAGCAATTCAAGGACAAATGAGCGCATGAGCCGGAGCGCCGGAACGGTCCTGCGCTCCGAACAGGTCGAACCCATGCACTGATACGAGGCATCGCCTCAACATCTCGGTGTCGCGCAACATGCAGGCAATCGGCGACTGGTTTCAGCGGCTCTACGAGACGACGGGGCTGAACTTCTCCGTGTTCTACGACGCGTATGATTGGGGCCGCTATCTCAGTGGCCTCAAGATGACGCTGCTTCTGAGCGTCACGACCATCGTGCTGAGCCTCGTCATCGGCGCGGTGGGCGCCTTGATGCAAGGCAGTCCCTCGATGTTGTTGCGGCTGCCCGTCAATGCTTTTGTGGTGGTGTTCCGCAACACGCCCCCGCTGGTCCAGCTCTTCTTTTTCTATTTCGGCCTCGGCACCATGCTTCCGGCCGTCGAGGCGGCGGGCATGCGCGTTCCGCTGCTCAGCAACGTTCAGTGGGCCATCATTTCTCTGTCACTGTTCGCGGCCGCCTTCAACGTCGAAATCTTCCGCTCCGGAATTGAGGCGGTGCCGAGGACGACGATCGAAGCCGCAGAAGCGCTCGGATACACGCGCCTCAAGGCTTACGTCCATATCGTCCTTCCCCTGGCCATTCGCGTTTGTCTTCCCGCACTGAACAACAACCTCGTCAACCTGCTCAAGACGACCACCCTCGCCTACGCGATCGCCGTTCCCGAGACGCTGTACGCGGTCAAGCAGATCTGGTCGGAATCGCAGAATGTCCTCGAAATGATGATCGTGTTGCTGGCCACTTACGGCATCCTTGTTGGCGTCCTCGTCTGGCTGATGCATCGATGGGAGCGGGCGATGCACATCCCCGGTTATGCGCGATGAAGACAGCCGGCTCCGAGCAGAGGCTCGCCGTCCTTTTGCCGTATCGTCTCGTGCCGAGCCGGATGTCAATTCGGATCGGCCCGCTGTCCGCTGCCATCCTCTGTTTCTGCGTTATGATGGCGGCATCCACCGCGTGGGCGCAGACCACACCGACGATGCTCTCCCCGCTGCAAATCATCGTGAAGTGGTCTCCACTCCTGCTGCGAGGGTTCGCCTTCAACATCCTGATCTCACTGCTGGCCATGCTGCTGGGGACCGCCGCCGGGCTTGGCCTCGGTTTGGGATTGCTGTCGGAGTTCCGGCCGCTCGCCGCCGTCAGCTGGCTCCTGACGCAATTCTTCCGCAACGCGCCCTGGCTGGTGTTGCTGTTCTTCATCATGTTTCTGGTGCCCTTCCAGATCACCGTCTTCAAGACCACTATCCCCTTGCCGGATTGGATCAAGGCGACGGTGGGTTTCGCATTGCCTGTCATGGCCAATGTCGCCGAGGTCGTGCGTGGCGCCGTCCGCTCCGTTCCGTCGACGCAATGGGAGGCAGCGGAATCACTCTCATTCACACGGCGCCAGACGATCTGGCTGATCATGCTGCCACAGTGCATCAAGAGAATGCTGCCGCCCTGGATGAACGTCTATGCGCTGGTCGCGATGTCGACGGTCCTCGCATCGATCGTGGGCGTTTCGGAAATGCTCACGCTGACGGCACAGGTCCATGCCGCAGAAGGCGGCCGACCGGAGCTGTTCGCGCCGCTCTACGGCTTCGCGCTGCTGTGCTTCTTTCTCTACTGTTATCCGATCAACCTCTGGACCGCTCGTCTCGAGCGCCGGTTCCGCGTACGCTGAGGGAGCAGAGCATGGCCACGAGCTGGACTCCGGATCAGCCCATCGTCCAATGCGTCGACGTCAGAAAGTCGTTCGGAGCTCTCGAGGTTCTGAAAGGCATCAGCCTGTCGGTCAGGAAGGGCGAGGTGATCTGTATCATCGGCCCGTCCGGATCGGGGAAATCCACGCTGATCCGCTGCATCAATGCGCTTCAACCGATCTCGTCGGGCAGCATTCAGATCGAAGGCATCGAGGTCTCTGATCCCAGGCTCGACAAGCTGGCACTGCGCCGCAAGGTCGGGATGGTGTTTCAGCAGTACAACCTGTTCCCGCACAAGACCGCGCTTCAGAACGTGATGATGGCGCCGATCCATGTTCTCGGCCAGAAACGCGCCGAGGTCGAGGTGCGCGCCCGGGCGCTAATGGCCAAGGTGCGGCTCGCGGGGAAGGAGGACACCTATCCCGGTGAACTCTCCGGCGGACAGCAGCAGCGCGTCGCCATCGCCCGCTCGCTCGCGATGCGGCCGGACATCATGCTGTTCGACGAGGTGACCGCCGCCCTCGATCCGGAAACGGTCAAGGAGGTCCTTATCACCATCCGGGAGCTTGCCGAGGACGGGATGACGTGCATCCTCGTCACCCATGAAATGAACTTCGCCCGCGAGGTCGCCGATCACGTCTACTTCACCGATCGCGGTGTGATCGTCGAACACGGGCCGCCGGAAACATTGTTTACGGCGGCCAAGGACGAGCGAACGCAGCAGTTTCTGTCGCAGGTGCTCTGAGTTCGCCGCCGGGATCCTCGAGCGCGCCGGCTTTCGGCGCCGCCTCGCAGCTGGCGCCTACTTCCCCGCAGCCTTGCGCAGCGCCTCGTTGATGCGGTCCTGCCAGCCGGGACCGCCCGCCTGGAAATGCTCCAACACGTCCTGGTCGATGCGCAGCGTGACCTGCTCCTTGATGCCCGGCGCCACGTTCGGCTTCGGCGGCGCCACGACGACCTTGGCGGTCACCTTCTTGAACGCTGCCTCAGCCTCGCTCCTGGCATCGCCGAGCGTGCGCGGCCGCCTCGGTGGTTGATCCGCCATGTGCTAGATTCCTTCAAACAGAGCCGTGGAAAGATACCGCTCGGAGAAGGACGGCACTATAGCCAGGATGGTTTTTCCCGCAGCTTCCGGCCGCTTGCCGATCTCAAGCGCCGCCGCGATCGCCGCGCCCGAGGAGATGCCGCCGGGAATGCCCTCATGCCGCGCCAGCGCGCGCGTGGTCTCGATCGCGGTCGTCGAGTTGATCTTCACGATCTCGTCGATCACCGAGCGGTCGAGGATGTCAGGCACGAAGCCTGCGCCGATGCCCTGGATCTTGTGCGGCGTGTGCTGGCCCCCTGACAGCACCGGGCTCTCCTCCGGCTCGACCGCGATGACGCGTAAGGAAGCCTTGCGCGGCTTCAGCACCTGGCCGACGCCGGTGATGGTGCCGCCGGTGCCGACGCCGGCCACGAAGTAATCGATGTTGCCGCCGGTGTCGTTCCAGATCTCCTCCGCGGTGGTGCGGCGGTGCACCTCGGGATTGGCGAGGTTCTTGAACTGTTGCGGCATCACCGAGTTCGGCGTCGTCTTCAACAGCTCCTCGGCGGTGGCAATCGCGCCCTTCATACCTTGCGCCGCCGGCGTCAGCACCAGCTCGGCGCCGAGGAAGGCCAACATCTTGCGCCGCTCGATCGACATGGATTCCGGCATCACCAGCTTCAGCCGGTAGCCGCGCGAGGCCGCCACAAAGGCGAGTGCGATGCCGGTATTGCCCGAGGTCGGCTCGATCAGCACGGTATCGGGCTTGACGATACCGGCCTTCTCCATGGCGATGATCATGGCCGCGCCGATGCGGTCCTTCACGCTTGCGGCCGGATTGAAATATTCAAGTTTCGCCAAAATCGTCGCGTTCACGCCGTGCATGCCTGGCAGGCGGCGCAACCGCACGATCGGCGTGTCGCCAAAAGCATCGACGATCGAGTCATAGATCCGGCCACGGCCGGGTTGGTGCGCGGCACCCGTTTTGGACGATGCGTCCATCATGAACTCCCTATGGCGACAATTTGTACGGCCGTGGCGCAGTTACAGACAGCTTGCGGCGGCACGCAAGCGACAATGCGGCCCACATGGAACCCGCCTGATAGCAAAATTATGTGAGCCGGTCGGCCGTTCGTCATCTTCAGGCGCCGGGCTGACCCTCCTGCCGATCCCCGTTGTCAATCTGTTCACGATTGCCGTGCTGAACTGCCGGACCAGCCTCCTGATTACCGCTTGTGCCTTAGCCAGATACCCTCCCGACAGGCGATGTCCGTTGCGGTCGGGACGATGCGGCCGATCTGGTCATCGGACGTGGGTGGAAGCGGCAGATAACGCATGATGCATCGACGGCTCGCCTTCATCGATACCCTGCGCGGGATCGCAGTCCTGTCGGTAGTGGTCCAGCATGCGCTCGAGGTGATCGTGCGGGAGCACCCGACCGGCGCGTATCATGCGATCTTTCACGACGTGATCGGCTACTACATGAATTTCGGCCGGTTCGGCGTCGTGCTGTTCTTCTTCGTCAGCGGCTTCGTCATTCCGTTCAGCTTTCCCAGCAGCGCGTCTCCCGTGAACGACTTTTCGATCAGTCGTTTCTTCCGGCTCTATCCGGCCTACTGGACCTCGATCGTGATCGGGCTGGTCACGATGCAGGCGGTCGAGTCCAAGTCCTATCCCGTGTCGCAGATCGCCGCGAACCTGACGATGCTGCAATCCTTCCTGGAGGTCCCTCATCTCTGGGACTTCTACTGGACGCTGACGATCGAGCTGCTGTTCTATGTTGTCTGCATCGGTCTCTTCGCCGCAGGGCTGCTGAGCCAACGCCTCACCGCCGTCACGATCGTCGTTGCAACCGCCTTGGCCGGCACCGCGGTCGCCGTCCTGGTCGAGGACAGGGCGGCCTGGGTGCTGATGGAGGCCGGGCTGAACCTGTCGGCGATGTTCCTCGGCAAGATCATTCGCGACACCGTCATCTCGGGAACGCTGCGATGGCGGCATGTCGCCATCTGCACGGCGCTTTACGCCCTCTTCGCCATCACGCTGTGCAACAGCCGCTATGGCGGGGTCTACGACGACAATTTCTTCTACAGCTATTCGATCGGCGGAGCCTATGTCTGCGCAGCTCTCGTCTTCATCATGTTCGCCGCGTTCGGCGAACGGATGGCCTGGCGCCCGATCGCGTTCGTCGGCGTCATCAGCTATTCGGTCTACCTGATGTCGCCGTTCGCAATGGTCTGGGTCCATCATTACGCCTGGGTTGGCGACGAGCCGCTGGGATGGCTCGTTTTCGTCGCCGAGGTCGTGGCGTCGTCGATTTTTGTCAGCTGGATGACATATTCCCTCGTCGAGAAACCCGCGATCGCGTTCGGACGCAAGCTCCGCTCGGACCGCAGGAGTCCAGTCGCTCTCGAGCCGGCTCTCAGCCGGCAGGGTGCGTCGCAGTAATCGAACGTCGCGACGCGCGAAGCAGCGCCGCGGCTTATCGCAATGCACACGAGCAGTTTGCGCTGCGAAGCCCGACCGGAAACCGTTGATGGACACGTCAAGGTGATGCCAATTTTATAAAAGCCAACGCCTTTGTGTCGCGACCTCGTCAACGGCTTCTGCTTATGTTAGACTTACGTCTCAAAGCAGGGAGGTCACCACGATGTCAGCAGTTGCTGAAGTGCTGTCGACCGTAGCGCACCACCGCGATCCGCGTTGTAGCGAGTTGCCCACCTGTCCCGTCTGCGCCGACTCCATGGTCGCCGCCGAAGCATCCGCCTATGTCTCGGACCACATGATCAGCTATCTCTGGACCTGCGACACTTGCGGCTACGGCTTCGTGACCAAGCACGCTGTCAAGCGGATCGTCTGCAACTGACGCCTGTCACGCCTTAGCGCGGGGCGATGTCGCCCTTCGCCCAGTCCTCACGCGTACGCTGATAGAACTCCTCAAACGTTCCGTGCGAGATCGCGTCCCTGATGCCCTGCATCAGGGACTGATAGTAAGCGATATTGATCTCGGACAGCAGCATCGCCCCCAGCGTCTCGCCCGCCTTGACGAGATGATGCAGATAGGCGCGCGCGCAGTCGCGCGTCGAGGGCCATGAGCTGTCTTCGTCGAGCGGACGTGGATCGTCGGCGTGGCGTGCGTTGCGCAGATTGACCTGGCCGAAGCGGGTGAAGGCGACGCCGTGGCGGCCGTTGCGGGTCGGCATCACGCAATCGAACATGTCGATGCCGCGCTTGACGGCTTCGAGGATGTCGTCCGGCGTGCCGACGCCCATGAGATAGCGCGGCCGCTCTTGCGGCAGCATCGGTGCGGTCTCGTCAATCATCGCCAGCATCACCGCCTGCGGCTCGCCGACGGCAAGGCCGCCGATCGCATAGCCGTGAAAGCCGAGTTCGACGAGCCCTGCGGCGCTGGCATGACGAAGTTGCGGGATGTCGCCGCCCTGCACGATGCCGAACAGCATGTAGCCGTCGGGGGCGCTTTCGAAGGCGCGCTTGGAACGTTCGGCCCAGCGCAGCGACAGCCGCATTGCGCGCTCGATGTCGTCGCGCTCGGCCGGCAGACGCACGCATTCGTCCATCTGCATCGCGATGTCGGAGCCGAGAAGGCGCTGCACCTCGATCGAGCGCTCCGGCGACAGTTCGACCTTGGCGCCGTCGATATGCGAGCGGAAGGTGACGGCATGCTCGGTGACCTTGCGCAAATCCGCCAGCGACATCACCTGGAAGCCGCCGGAATCCGTCAGCATCGGGCCGTTCCAGCCGGTAAATGTCTGCAAGCCGCCGAGCGCTGCGATCCGCTCGGCGCCGGGGCGCAGCATCAGATGATAGGTATTGCCCAGCACGATGTCGGCGCCCGCATCGCGCACCTCGCGCCAGTGCATGCCCTTCATGGCGCCGGCGGTTCCGACCGGCATGAAAGCCGGCGTCCGCACCACGCCATGCGGCGTCGTCAGGCGCCCGGTGCGCGCGGCGCCATCGGTGGCGAGCAGCTCGAAATGATTGGGGTGATCGGTATCGGGAGGATTCATGGCCGTGCTTATTGCGTGTCAGGCGAGGCCGATCAACCCGCCGCGAGGTGATTGCTGCATCAGTCTGGGACACATTTGACGCGGACGTGATATCCGCCGCATCTTGCTAAACAAAACGATACAGTGTAGTTTTTCCGCGGGGGCTGGACGGGATGCTGCGGCGAGGTTTGCCGGCGGCAGTACATGCGTGATCGCCAGCCACCGCCAATGCCCCCTGCTTCATGTTCGACCGAAACGTCCGCCCCCTCTCGTGGCTGGATAAGGCAGACAGCCGCCCGCCTGACCACAGGGCTGGTCCTGATGTGCATCCTTGCGCTGGGCGCCTGCACCTCCCTGCCCCGGACGCCCTATACGGCCGCTGAGGCCAGCACATCGCGCGTGCTCGATATCGACGGCCTCAGGCGCTACGCCGACGAGCCGATCACCAAATTCGGCTTCGAGAAAGACACCAGCACCGCGACGAAATCCTATCTCGCGCTCTCCGGCGGAGGCGCGGACGGCGCCTACGGAGTCGGCGTGCTCAATGGCTGGAGTGCCGCCGGCACCCGCCCGAACTTCTCCGTGGTCTCGGGCGTCAGCACCGGCGGCCTGATCGCGCCCTTTGCCTTCCTTGGACGGCAATATGACGACACGCTGAAGGACGTCTACACCAGCGGCATCGCGGAGACCCTCCTGAACGACCCCAGCATCATGCGCGTGCTGTTCGGCTCCGGCCTGTTCGGCAATACGCGGCTGCGCGAGCTCGTCGCCCGCTATGTCGGTCCCGAGATCATGACGCAGGTCGCGCGCGAAAACGCCAGGGGACGAAGGCTGCTGATCGTAACCACCGATCTCGACACCCAGCGCACCGCGATCTGGGACATGGGCAAGATCGCCGCGGTCGGCACGCCCGAAGCGCTCAAACTGTTTCGCGACGTGATGGCGGCCTCGGCCAGCATTCCGCTGGTATTCCCGCCGATCATGATCGACGCCGAAGGCCAGGGCCGCAAATTTCAGGAGATGCATGTCGACGGCGGCGTGACGTCGCCGGTGCTGACGTTGCCCGAAGCTTTGCTGTTCCAGGATAGCCGCCTTCCGGGCACCGCGAAGATGGACATCTACATCCTCGTCAACAAGAAGATCGAACGCAATTTCGAGCTGGTGTCCAACAGCACCATCGACGTTGCCTCGCGCAGCCTGTCGGCGATCACACAGTCGCAGACCCGCTCGATCATCTTCTCGACCTATGATTTCGCCAAGCGCAACCGGCTGGGTTTCCACCTGTCCTACATCGCGCGCGACTATCCCGCGCCGCCCACGGAAGGGTTCGACACCGCCTATATGCGGGCGCTGTATCAATACGGATATGAGAAGGCCGCATCCGGCCAGGCGTGGTCTTCGACGCTGCCGTGAACGCGCGTGACGGAACGAGGCCATGCTGAAACCGTTGACGATACGGTCAATTCGGCCAGATTCGCGATGACGCCTCCGCTCCTGCGCGATATAGAGCAAGTGACGAGCAACGCGCAGGAATCATTGGGCATGGGATTGACTGCGACCAGGACCAGAACCGCCGCGTCACGGCGCGAACTGCCGAAGTCGCGCGGCGGCCGGCCGACCAAGTCCGCCGCGATCGAGCGCGACCAGCGGCTGATCGAGGTCGCCACCCGCCTGTTCCTGGATCGCGGCTTCGACGCGACCTCGCTCGATGCGGTTGCGGAAGCCGCCCGCGTCAGCAAACCCACCGTCTATTCCCGTTATGGCGACAAGCGCGGCCTGTTTGCCGCCGTGCTGAGGCGCGAAATCGCGCGCTGGCTCGCGCCGCTATCGGCCGCGGCCGAGATGCAACTCGGCAGTGCTTCGGATATTTCGGTCGAGCAGCGGCTGGTCGAGATCGGGCGCGAGATGCTGACCTTCACCTGCGGACCCGATGCCGTCGCGTTCAGCCGCATGATGACGTCACAGGCCATCAACTTCCCCGACATCGCCAAGCTCGGCAAGGAGGAAGGCTGGTTGAAAGCCGTCGCGACCACCGCGCGCTTCTTCGACCATTTGGTGGCGCAGGGCGCGCTCGACGTCGACGACACCACCATCGCGGCCGAAGTCTTCCTCGACGTCGTCGTTGGTCACAACCACCGCCTGGCGACGTTTGGAACGCCGCCGGAGATGAAGGCCGCGGAGAAGCGCATGCGCGCCGCGATCAAGCTGTTCCTTGCCGGTGCACTTGGATCTGCGGACCGCGTTCGGGGCACTCCCAAAGTCACACCGCGGCGACGCTCGTCCCGCTGACAATTCCGTGAGGTTGCGATCTATCCCCTGGGGCAACACGCGCTCGCCGTTGACCAAAATAAAACGATACGGTATGGTTTAGTTATAAGCGATACAGGCTTCTTTTTTCACCAGCCCCAAAAGAGGTCCGTATCGCTAAGATCGCCGCGGCGGGTACAGCCCGTCGCGACGCTCCGCGGCCGGCCGACGCCCAAGGTCGGCCGCGAATTTTTTACGATCATCCGGCACACTCGCTGGCCGAGAGTTTCGAGCATGACGACAGCCAAAAGATGGACCTCACGACTGCTTGCGATCGCCTTGCCCGCGCTGCTGCTCGCAGCGCCCGCGCAAGCGATCGTGACCGCGGGCACGCCGACCGCGCTTCGCAGTGACACAGATGGTGACACTGAGGCGGACCGCCAAGCGGTCAGCCGCGAAATCGAACGATTCCGCAGCTCCTCGATCTCGATCAGCCAGGCCATGGCGATTGCGGAAGCCCGTCACGCCGGCGCCACGACAGCGGATGTGAGTTTCGACGGCGCTTCGGGCGTACCGGTCTACCGGGTGAAGACCCTGCACAACGACCGGATCTGGCGCCACACCATCAATGCCACGACCGGCGAGCTGATCGGCGGTGAAGCCGCCCTCCCCCTTGCCGAGCTCGACGGCGACGATCGCAGTAATCTCGCAGCGCTCGGTGCGATCAGGCACCGCCTCGCGGATGCTGTGCATGTTGCCGAACGCGCGGCTTCGGGTAAGGCGATCAGCGGTGGCCTCGTGCGTGAAGGCGGCCGGCTCAATTTCGCGATCGTCGTGATCAGCGGCGACGACCTCAAGGAGGTCATTCTCGAGCCGCCCGGCGCCCGAACGAAATAGCGGCGGCCACAATCCCGCCGAAAAGCCATTGACGGGCGTAAAACTCTCCCGCATAAGTCGCCGCCATGTTCACGACCACCAAACGCACGACCAAAACCACCACGGCCTTCGGGGCCCGGGGAGGCGTGCGCGTGTAGTCGTCGACTAAAACGCATCAGCTCTACCGAAGCCCCGCCTTAAAGGTCCGGGGCTTTTTTGTTGTCTAAATCTCAGCTCAACCGAAATGGAATGGAGGACACAGTGAGTAACGATCCCGTCGTCGCGATTGTCGGCGTCACCGGTGCGGTGGGCGCCGAATTCATCGCCACCATGGACAAGCGCGGCTTTCGCGTCGGCAAGCTCAAGGCGCTCGCCAGCGCCCGTTCGGCCGGCAAGACGGTATCATTCCGCGGCAAGGACGTCGTCATCGAGGAGCTGACCGAGCGCGCCTTCGAGGGCGTCGACATCGCGCTGTTCTCCGCGGGCGGCAGCATCTCGAAGAAGTTCGCACCGATCGCGGTCAAGGCCGGCGCGGTCGTGGTCGACAACTCGTCCGCCTTCCGGATGGATCCGAACGTGCCGCTGGTGATCCCCGAGGTCAACGGCAACCGCATCTGCGACCACAAGGGCATCATCGCCAACCCGAACTGCGCCGCGATCACCGCACTGGTGCCGCTCTGGCCGATCCACCAGAACAACCGCATCAAGCGCGTGATCATCTCGACCTACCAGGCGGCCTCCGGCGCCGGCGCCGCCGCGATGGAGGAGCTCGTCGAGTCCACCCGCGCCAATCTCAACGGGCAGGTCTATACGCCCAAGGTGATGCCGCACCCCTACGCCTTCAATCTCTTCAACCACAACACCGCGGTCGATCCGGAGACCGGCTACAACGACGAAGAGACCAAGGTCATCAAGGAGACCCGAAAGATTTTCGAGGACGAGAAGATCGCGATCGGCGTGACCTGCGTCCGCGTGCCGGTGCTGCGCGCGCATTGCGAAGCCATCACCTTCGAATGCGAGAAGCCGATCACCGAGGACCAGGTCCGCGCCATCATGGCGCAGGCCCCGGGCGTGAAGGTCGTCGACGACCGCGTGAAGAACTACTTCCCGATGCCGATTGACGCCTCGGGCCAGGACGACGTGCTGGTCGGCCGCATCCGCAAGGACCTCAGCGATCCCTCCGGGCATTCGATCTCGATGTTCGTGGCGGCGGATCAGCTGCTCAAGGGGGCCGCGCTCAACGCGATCCAGATCGCAGAGCTCTTGCCGCAGCGCGTGATGGCGTAACCAAGACAGCGTGGGGTGGGTGACGCCGACGGAATGCGCTTCGCGCAACCGCAGGCATGACCCGCCCTAAGCGCTGGCTATTTCGTAGTCTGTTCCTTGAAGTCCCAAGGACGTTTGCCGTTGGAGTCCCGGTCCCAGGCCCGTGCCTGCGGACCATCTCTCTCTTCGGCCTTCTCCTTGGCCCGACCAGCCTTGATCTGGTCGCGCACTGACAGTTCCACTTTCGGAACCGCTGCGTCGGGGGCGGTCTGGGCCATGCAAGGATGGCAGATCATGATCAAAACGACGAAGAGGACTGGTTTCATTCCTGCTTGTAGCACGCGCGGGATGTGGCGTCCGATTTAGTTTGCAGCGCAGCAAACCAAGGAATGGGACGTTACCGACCGGGAGGGTCGCCTATTTCGCCCGCAAACAGCAGGCACGCGTCGCCATAGGAGTAAAACCGGTAGGCGTTCGCGATCGCATGCGCGTAGGCCTGCTGCATCGTCTCGAGTCCCGAGAATGCCGATACCAGCATGAACAGCGTCGACTTCGGCAAATGGAAATTGGTCATCAGGATATCGACGGCGCGGAAGCGATAGCCGGGGGTGATGAAGATCGAGGTCTCGGCCGTGAACGGCTGAATGGTGCCGTCCTCGCTGGCAGCGCTTTCGAGTAGCCGCAATGACGTGGTGCCGACGGCGATGATGCGGCCACCGTTCTTGCGAGCGGTGTTGAGCCGCTCCGCCGTCTCGGCCGAGATCGTGCCCCACTCGGCATGCATCTTGTGGCCCTCGGTGTCATCGACCTTCACCGGCAGGAACGTCCCTGCCCCGACATGCAGCGTGACGCGGTTGATGCCGACGCCGCGCGCGCGCAACGCCTGCTCCAGCGCTGGCGTGAAATGCAGCCCCGCGGTGGGCGCGGCAACCGCGCCTTCGTTGGCTGCGAACATGGTCTGGTAGTCGGCGAGGTCCTGATCGTCAGGCGTGCGCTTGGAGGCGATATAGGGCGGCAGCGGCGGGCTGCCGAGATCGGCGATGGCCTGGTCGAGCGCCGGACCGTGGAACGAGAACGACAGCGTCACCTCGCCCTCGGTGCCCTTGGCCTCGACCTCGGCGTCGAGATGGCCGAGCAGGCAGACCTTGCCTTCGTTACCGAAGCGGATGCGATCGCCGGCTGTGAGCTTCTTCGCGGGCTTCACCAGCGCCTGCCAGCGCGAGCCGTCGAGGCGCTTGATCAGCGTCGCCTCGATCTTCGGCTCGGTCTCGCGGCCGATGCGGCGGCCCTTGAGTTGTGCCGCAATCACCTTGGTGTCGTTGACGACGAGCTGATCACCTTGCTTCAGCCATTGCGGCAGCTCGGCAATGGTCTGGTCGCGCAACGCGCCGCCCTCCACGACCAGCATTTTTGCGGAGTCGCGCGGGTGCGCGGGGCGCAATGCGATGCGCTCGGCAGGCAGGTCGAAATCGAAGAGGTCGGTGCGCACGTTTGATACCTTGTCGCGCCCCGCCGAAGCGGGGCACGATCGCAGGCGTTACTCGGCGTCCGCGGCCATCCGCGCCTTGACGATCTTGTCGGGGTTTTGGACCGGCTCGCCGCGCTTGATCTTGTCGACGTTCTCCATGCCCTCGGTGACCTTGCCCCACACCGTGTACTGGTTATCCAGGAAGCGGGCGTCGTCGAACACGATGAAGAACTGGCTGTCGCCGGAATCGGGGCTCGCCGCGCGGGCCATCGAGGTGACGCCGCGCACATGCGGCTCCTTGTTGAACTCGGCCTTCAGCTTCTTGCCGGAACCGCCGGTGCCGGTGCCCTGCGGGCAGCCGGTCTGCGCCATGAAGCCGTCGATCACGCGGTGGAACACGATGCCGTCGTAGAAGCCTTCGCGAACCAGCTCCTTGATGCGCGCGACATGGCCGGGCGCGAGGTCGGGGCGCATCTCGATGGTGACGGGGCCCTGCGTGGTCTCGAGGATCAGGGTGTTTTCGGTGGCGCTCATGCTGGTCTCTCTTGCGTTGGAGGTGAAGTTTTGCGGCTGCGGAACTGGATCGCGAATGGACGCCCTGCGGCGGCGCCGGCCATTGCATCGGTAAATGGCAACGGCGTGCAGCGTTGCAACGCCTCCATCACCGCGATCCGGTATTGCAGCCGGTCATTGTCGGAGGCCTCCGCGGATTCATAGGAAATCCTCGGATGGCCCAAAATGTTTCCGGACCGGTTAAAGCTCACGACGACGGTGATGTCGAGTGGGCGAGCCTTGCTGGCCGGCGGCGGCTTCCAGCAGGTGCGCAAGTGCTGGAAGATGTCCTGGATGGTGTTAACCCGCGCATCTTCGGCGGTCGCACCGGAGATGCCAAGCAGCAGCACCGCGGCAGCCAGCAAAAGCCTGTTGCCGCAGCGCGCCATGGTCCATCCTACTTGATGTCGGAGGCGACCTGGACCTTCACCATCTTGTCGGGATCGGTAACCGCGCCGCCAGCCGAGCCGGGGGGTGCCTTCTTCAGCTTGTCGACGACGTCCATGCCCTGCACGACCTCGCCGATCACGGTGTACTGGTTATCGAGGCTGCCGCCGTCGGCGAACATGATGAAGAACTGCGAGTTGGCGGTGTCCACGCTGTCGCCGCGCCGGGCCATGCCGACGATGCCGCGCGCAAAATGCACCTTGGAGAATTCCTGCTTCAGGTTCGGGTATTTCGAACCGCCGGTGCCGTTGAATTTCTCGCCGTCGCCGGTCTGCGCCATGAAGCCGTCCATCACGCGGTGGAACGGCACGTTGTTGTAATAGCCCTCGCGCGCGAGCTGCTTGAGGCGTTCGGCGTGCTGCGGCGCCAGATCAGTGCGCAGCTTGATGACGATGCGGCCCTTGGTGGTGTCGATGACGAGCGCGTTGGCCTTGTCGAGGTTCGCCGGCAGTTGCTGCGCGACCGCCGGGATTGCGCTGAAGAGCGCGGCAAAAATCGTGGCAAGAATTGCGAGACGACGGATCATGAGAACTCCGGATCAGGTGAGATTAAGGAAGCGCGCCGTTATCCGGCGAATTTGGCCTTGAGCAGGCTGGCTACGAGCGGCGGCACGAAGGTCGAGACATCTCCGCCCATCCCTGCGATCTGGCGCACCAAAGTGGCGGTGATCGGGCGGACCATGGGAGAAGCCGGCAGAAACACCGTGTGCACCTCCGGCGCCATGGCCTCGTTCATGCCGGCAAGCTGCATCTCGTAGTCGAGGTCAGTGCCGTCGCGGAGGCCGCGAATCATGATGGTCGCGCCATGCTTCTGTGCGGCGGTCACGGACAGATCGTCAAACGTCACAGCTTCCAGCGCACAGCCGGCCTGGGCCGCCACCGGCCCGCAGACGTCCAGAAGCATCTTCAGCCGCTCCTCGGTTGAGAACAGCGGCTTCTTGCCGGGATGGACGCCGATCGCGACCACCAGCCTGTCGCACAGGGGAACGGCATGCCGGACGACGTCCAGATGGCCGTTGGTGATGGGGTCGAAGGAACCCGGATAAAAGGCAATGCGCGGCATGGCCTCCTCCTACCGCGCCCGGCCCGGCCCGGCAAGCCGGGCAGGTTCCTTGTCAGTTTCTTGCCGGTTTTTCCGCCGATCCCTGTCGGAAACCGCCGGATTGTTTCGTCCTCGGGGCAGCCACGAAACAAAACGGACCGCGAACGAAACCATTTCCCGTATCCGCGAAGACGTCCGGAAACTGGCCATGGTTACTAATCTGCCCAACGAACGACGGGCCGCACACTGGGCGTAGCGGCCGCATCCACAGGGGACCGTCAATGATCAAGGCTCTTTCAGCGATCGCAATCGCTGCGTGTGTTGCTACTGCCCTCACCCTCCTGCCGGGCTTTGCACCGACCGTCGAAGCCAGCGTGCCGCAGCCGCTCGCCAAGGCCGACCGTCTCGACATCAGGACCATTGGCAAGGACTGCTCGCAGCAGGCCTGGCCGAATTTCGAAGCGTCCTGCCTGCGCCGTGCCGGCACCAAGACCAACGCTATCCGCGAGGCACGCCTCGTGACCGCCGACCGCACGCCATAGGTTCTGTCAGTTTCGCGTCAGGTACTTCCCGATATAAACTCCAAGACAAACCCCCAAGACAAAACCCCAAGACAACCCCCCAAAGACAAAACCGATGGATATTTGCGACGTCCCGTCGCAGACTGCGTGATGCTCGCGCCCGTCGGAATGGCCCGGCGGGCGCGATCCCATCGGGGGGTTACCTTTGTCCAGTACGCCCGCAGTTGCCTCCGGCCATCCCCCTAATCCGCTGCCAATTGCCATGACCATGGGCGCCCTCGGGGTGGTCTATGGCGATATCGGCACCAGCCCCCTCTACGCCCTCAAGGAAGCCGCCAAGGCGGCCGCCCATGGTGCGACAGTCACTCCCGAAGCTGTCCTGGGCGTTGCCTCGCTGATCCTCTGGGCCCTGCTGCTGATCATCTCGCTGAAATACGCGCTGCTGATCCTGCGCGCGGACAACCGCGGCGAAGGCGGCATCGTCGCGTTGCTGGCGCTGCTGCATGCCCGTCACGCCCAACCCGGCACCTGGCGCGCGCATCTCCTTGTCGTCGGCCTCATCGGCGCCGCCCTGCTCTATGGCGACGGCGCGATCACGCCCGCGATCTCGGTGCTCTCAGCCATCGAAGGCTTGAAGGTCGACGCGCCCTCGCTTGCGCCGGTTGTCGTGCCCATCACCGTCGCGATCCTGATCGGGCTGTTCATGATCCAGAAGCAGGGCACCGGCTTCATCGGCCGCATCTTCGGACCGGTGATGCTGGCCTGGTTCGCCGTGCTCGCCGCGCTCGGCATCCACGGCATCGTCAAGGCGCCGGCGGTGCTGGCCGCGCTCAGTCCGCTCTATGCCTTCGATTTCCTGATCCATCAGGATTTCCACGTCTCCTTCGCGATCCTCGGCGCGGCGTTCCTGGCGGTAACCGGCGGCGAAGCCATGTATGCCGACATGGGGCATTTCGGTCGCCTGCCGATCCGGCTCGCCTGGTTCGCCATCTGCCTGCCCGCGCTGGTGCTGAACTATTTTGGCCAGGCCGCGCTCCTGATCACCGATCCCAGCATGATCGAGAATCCCTTCTTCCAGCTTTGCCCTGACGTCCTGCATTATCCGCTGGTCGCGTTCTCGGCGGTCGCAACCGTGATCGCCTCGCAGGCGATCATCTCCGGCGTGTTCTCGCTGACGCAGCAGTCGATCCAGCTCGGCTTCCTGCCGCGCATGCAGATCCGCCACACCCAGAGCGACGCGATGGGCCAGATCTACGTGCCGCTGGTGAACTGGCTGCTCGCCGCCGCAACCCTCGGCGCAGTCTTGAGCTTCGGCACCTCGGAAGCATTGGCCGGCGCCTACGGCATCGCGGTGTCGCTGCTGATGGCGATCACAACGTTGCTCGCCGCACTGGTCGCAATCCAGTGGGGCTATTCGCCGTGGCTCGTGGTTGCCGTCAACGGCTTCTTCTTCGTGATCGACGTGATCTTCTTCGCGGCCAATTCGATCAAGCTGTTCGAAGGCGGCTGGTTTCCGCTGCTGCTCGCGGCCCTCGTCGCCTTCATGATGATGACCTGGCGCAGCGGCGTGAAGCTGGTCGAGGCCGCACGCGGCAAGCTGCGGCAGCCCGAGGAGGATCTGATCGAGACTGCAGTGAACAAGTGCAGCGCCAGGCTGCCGGGCACCGCAGTGTTCCTGGCGTCGGCGCCGAACGGCGTGCCGCTGGCGCTGACGCAGTTCGTCAAGCACAACCACGTCTTGCACGAGCGCATCATCCTCGTCACCGTGCTGATCGAGGAATCCCCGCACATCACCGAGACGGACCGCGCCGAGGTGATCGAGATCATCACCGGCATCACCCGCGTGGTCCTGCATTACGGCTTCATGCAGAACCCGACGATCTATGAGGGACTGACGCTCGCCTGCCGCCAGGGCAAGCTGCCCGGCATAGACCTCTCCGACATCACCTATTATGTCGGCCGCGAGACCATCATCCCGAGCGAGGACGTCCCGGGCATGTGGGTCTGGCGCGAAGGCCTGTTCGCCTTCCTCCAGCGCAACGCCGAACGCTCCGCCGCGTTCTTCGGCGTGCCGACCAAGCAGGTGGTGGAGTTCGGGACGGAGCTGGAGATTTAGCGGGCCGCAATGACCGCGCAACAATTTCGGTTCGTCGCCGCGGACGCGGGGACCCATAGCCACAGGGAGTAATTTGGCGAAGACCCAAGGCCACAAATCTCGCGCTACAACATCTCCGTGTGGCTATAGATCCCGGATCTGCGCTTCGCTTGTCCGGGACGACAGTGGAGTGGCACGCGAGCGCCACAGGGCTCCGTGTCACTCCCCGTTCGACTCTCCGTTCGTACCATTCCCGCTCTCCGCTTCTTCCGTGATGTGCTCGACCGACACCACGTGCTCGTCCTCGGCGGTATCGAACACGATCACGCCCTGGGTCGAGCGTCCGGCGACGCGGATGCCTTCGACCGGGCAGCGGATCAGCTGGCCCTTGTCGGTGACCAGCATGATTTGATCCGCATCCTCGACGGGGAACGAGGCCACGAGGTTGCCGTTGCGGTTGTTGACGCTCATTGCGACGATGCCTTTGCCGCCGCGGCCCGTGGTGCGGTACTCGTAGGACGAGGTCCGCTTGCCATAGCCGTTGACGGAGACGGTGAGCACGACCTGCTCGGCCGCCGACATCTCGATGTAGCGCTCCTGCGGAAGCTGGAAGCTGCCGGAGGTCGTCTCTTCGGCCTCGGCATCCGCCGCCGGCTCTTCAGTCGCGGCTTCGCCGGCAACCGCGCGGCGCATCTTGAGGTACGCCGAACGTTCGTCCGAACTGGTCTCCATGTGGCGCAGGATCGCCAGCGAGATCACCTTGTCGCCTTCGGCAAGCGCAATGCCGCGCACGCCCATCGAGGTGCGCCCGGTGAACACGCGCACGTCGGTGACGGGGAAGCGGATGCACTGGCCGGCGGCGCCGGTCAGCAGCACGTCGTCGCGCTCGGTGCAGATCTGGACGTCGACGATCGCTTCATTCTCATCAAGCTTCATCGCGATGATGCCGGAGCGGCGGACGTCGACGAAGTCGGACAGCTTGTTGCGCCGGACATTGCCGCCGGTGGTGGCGAACATCACGTCGAGATTGCCCCAGGTGGATTCGTCCTCGGGCAACGGCATGATCGTGGTGATGCGCTCGCCCTGCTCCAGCGGCAGGATGTTGATCAGTGCCTTGCCGCGCGCGTTCGGCGCCGCCATCGGCAGCCGCCAGACCTTCACCTTGTAGACCTGGCCACGCGACGAGAAAAACAGCATCGGCGTGTGCGTGGACGCCACGAACAGGCGGGCGACGAAATCCTCATCGCGGGTCTGCATGCCGGCGCGGCCCTTGCCGCCGCGGCGCTGCGCCCGATAGGCCGACAGCGGCACGCGCTTGACGTAGCCGGCATGGGAGACGGTGACGACCATGTCCTCGCGCTGGATCAGGTCTTCGTCCTCGACCTCGCCTTCCTGCTCGATGATGACGGTTTTGCGCGGGGTAGCGAACTCGGCCTTCACCTCGGCAAGTTCGGTCTTGATGATATCAAGCACGCGGGCACGCGACCGCAGGATGTCGAGATAATCGGCGATCTCGCCGGCGAGCTTGTCGAGCTCCTCGCGGATTTCGTCACGGCCGAGTGCGGTGAGGCGCTGAAGACGCAGATCGAGAATCGCCTTCGCCTGCTCCATCGACAGCCGGATCGTGCCGTCCTCGCTGATGCGATGACGCGGATCGTCGATCAGCGTCAGCATGTCCTCGACGTCCCGGGCCGGCCAGTCGCGCGACATCAGGGTGTCGCGCGCGGTGGCCGGGTCGGGCGAGGTGCGGATGACACGGATCATCTCGTCGATATTGGCGACGGCGATCGCGAGACCGACCAGGATATGCGCGCGATCGCGCGCCTTGGCGAGCAAATACTTGGTGCGACGCGTGACCACCCGCTCACGGAAGTCGACGAAGATCGCCAGCAGGTCCTTCAGATGCATGATCCGCGGACGGCCGCTGTCGAGCGCCACCATGTTGACGCCGAAGCTCGTCTGCAGCGGCGTAAACCTGTAGAGCTGGTTCAGCACCACATCCGGCACCGCGTCGCGCTTCAATTCGATGACGACGCGGTAGCCGTCGCGATCGGATTCATCGCGCAAATCGCCGATGCCCTCGATCTTCTTTTCCTTGACCAGCTCGGCGATGCGCTCGACCATCGTCGCCTTGTTCACCTGGTAGGGAATCTCGGTGATGATGATCGCCTCGCGCTCCTTGCGGATGGTCTCGATCGCGACCTTGCCGCGCATGACGATCGAGCCGCGGCCGAGGTGATAGGCAGCGCGGATGCCCGCGCGTCCGAGAATGATGCCGCCGGTCGGAAAATCCGGTCCCGGCACGATGTTGATGAGCTCCTCGATGGTAAGCGCAGGGTTGTCGATCAGCGCGACGCAGGCGTCGATGACCTCGCCGAGATTATGCGGCGGGATGTTGGTCGCCATGCCGACCGCGATGCCGCCCGCGCCGTTGACGAGAAGGTTCGGGAACTTGGCCGGCAAGACCGACGGTTCGGTCTCGTTGTTGTCGTAGTTCGGCTGGAAGTCGACGGTGTCCTTGTCGATGTCGGCCAGCAGAGCCAGCGCCACCTTCGTCAGCCGCGCTTCGGTGTAACGATAGGCGGCCGGGGGATCGCCGTCGACCGAGCCGAAATTGCCCTGACCGTCGATCAGCGGCACGCGCATCGAGAAGTCCTGCGCCATCCGGACCATGGCGTCGTAGATCGACTGGTCGCCGTGCGGATGATACTTACCGATGACGTCGCCGACCACGCGGGCGGATTTGACGTACTTCTTGTCGGGCGTGTGCCCCTGCTCGTTCATCGAGTAGAGGATGCGGCGATGCACCGGCTTCAACCCGTCGCGCGCATCGGGCAGCGCACGCGCCACGATCACGCTCATGGCGTAGTCGAGGTACGACTTCTTCATCTCCTCGTAGATGGAAACGGGGCGAATGTCCGAGGGTTGCGCCGGCTGGTCGCCGGGCTTGTTGTCGTCGTCAGCCAAGGGGGAATCCGGTGAGTTTTTGTCTGGGAATCATATAGCGCATCACCCCCCTGATAACCACCCTTGCAAGCCCTAGGGAAGCGCTTTTTCCGACTGTTTTTCCAACAACTTAAGGCCCCGCGAGCGGCGTTTTGGAAGGACCCGGAAGGGGCCTTCCAAAATTGCCTTGGACGCCCGGTCAATCGCGCGGCGAATGCTCTCGTCAGCCCGCTTGCCGTGGCTCAATCCGAGCTCACCCCAAACATGAAGCGGGCCCGGAAATCCCGAGCCCCTCCTGTCGATTAGCTGGATTTGCTCACACGACGTGGCAAGCGCCGCCCGATCCGGCCGGCGCGTTCTCGACCGTGCAGTCTGCTCTCAGAACGGGATATCGTCGTCCATGTCGTTGTTGCGGCCACCACCGCCGCCAGCGGCCACGGGGCGGCGCGGTGCGCTGCTGACGGGCCCCGAGGAGCCGAAATCGCCGCCGGGCTCGTCGCCGAAGCTGCCGCCTCCCGCGCCGCCGGCGCGGCCATCGAGCATCGTCAGGGTCGAGTTGAAGCCCTGGAGCACGACCTCGGTGGAATATTTCTCGACGCCGGCCTGGTCGGTCCATTTGCGGGTCTGGAGCGCACCCTCGATGTAAACCTTGGCGCCCTTCTTCAGGTACTGCTCGGCAACCTTGCAGAGCCCTTCATTGAAGATCACGACGCGATGCCACTCGGTCTTTTCCTTGCGCTCGCCGCTGTTCTTGTCGCGCCAGGTCTCGGAGGTGGCGATGCTCAAATTCGCGATCGGCCGCCCGTCCTGGGTGCGGCGGATTTCAGGATCCTTGCCGAGATTTCCAACCAGAATGACCTTGTTGACGCTTCCCGCCATCGCCGCTCTCCACTCCAAATGCCACTGATTCAAAGGCGGGGTCCGCGCGAAACGGTCCTCTGCCACCCTGTTGAGGCAAACCTATACGCTTGCGACGGCGGATCAGCCCGCCACCCCTCAGGTTATCCCCATATATAGCATCGATGACGGGCTCGTTCCAGCTTTGTTCTCAGGCTAGTGCGACCCATAACGGCGGAGTGATCGGACAAAGCAGCCGCAAAAAAAGCGTATACGGAGCGGAACTCGATGGAACCCCTTCCTGAGTTCCCCGAAACAGGAAAACAGCTTAGCATTCATCTACTTAGTTCCCATCCCGTTCGTTCTCGATTGTTGTATTTCAGAGACGGACTCTGGCGACAAACCGGGCTACGTTTGCCTCGGAATTAGAACATATGCGCGTCGCGCCTGACGGCCCACTTCGGGAAATTCGTGAGAAGCGGGCAAACTTGGGGAGACCTACAATGAATAAGATTTTGCTGGTTGCTTTTGGTGCCGCCGCGTTGGGCTTGGCGGCTCCTGCGAATGCGGCGGATATGGCCGCGCGTCCCTACACCAAGGCACCGATGGTCGCTCCCGCGCCCATCTACAACTGGACCGGCTTCTACGTCGGCGTGCAGGGCGGCGGCGGTTGGGGCCGTAGCGACGAGACCTTCTTCGGCGCTCCGAATACGGCGATCTTCGCCGGGACGCAGAAGTATGACACCAGCGGCGGCTTTGTCGGCGGTGTGTTCGGCTACAACTGGCAGCAGGGCCCGGCCGTCTTCGGCATCGAGGGCGATTATCACTGGGCAGACATCAGCGGTCGCTCGGCCGAGATCAATGCTGGCGTGGGCGACACCTACTTCACGAAGATCCGCGGTTTCGGTGACATCAAGGGCCGCCTCGGCTATTCGACCGGTCCTGCCCTCTGGTTCGTCAGCGGTGGTGCAGCGGTCGGCGACATCCAGCATCGCTATGATGGTATCCCCGGAAACGTCTTCGTCCAGAACGACTGGCGTTGGGGGTGGACCGTCGGCGCCGGCGCGGAATACATGTTCGCTCCGAACTGGTCGGCCAAGGTCGAGTACAACTACATCGATTTCGGCAAGAGCACGATCCAGTACACCGCCGTGCCCACCAACCGCTCCGAGTGGACCGATACCGTCCACACCATCAAGGCAGGCGTGAACTATCACTTCAACTGGGGTAGCCCGGTCGTCGCGAGATACTGATATCCCTCTGATACCGCTAAGGGACCAAAGGCCGGCGCATCGCGCCGGCCTTTTTGTTGCGCGCTGCCGGCGACAATGCGTCAGCGACTATTACATTTTGTAATTGTTGTGTCTTTTGAGAGACACAACTTGCGGCTTCAATGGTGTAGGTACGACATCAGTTGGACCAAGGCGTCCGATGCCTTTCCGAACGCACGGAAGGCCAAGAACAGAAACCGGGACTGGGATTAAGTTGAAAATGAAAAAGGTTTTGTTGGCTTCGGCCTGTTTGTTCGCTCTCGCTGCTCCGGCTTCGGCCGCGGATCTCGCAGCGCGCCCCTACACCAAGGCTCCCATCGCTGTGGCCTCGATCTACAACTGGTCCGGCTTCTACATCGGCGCCAACGCTGGTGGCGGCTCGAGCCACAATTGCTGGGATCTCACCGCCGTCGGCGGCGCCCCAATTCCGGTCACGGCCGAAGGTTGCCACAATGCGACCGGTGCTCTCGTCGGCGGCCAGATCGGCTATCGCTGGCAGTCGGCCAGCTGGGTGTTCGGTCTCGAAGCCCAGGGCGATTGGGCTGACCTGAAGGGCTCGAACGTCAGCTCGCCCGCCGCTCTCTTCCCGCTGGTGAACAACACCAAGATCGACGCCATCGGCCTCTTCACCGGCCAGGTGGGCTACGCTTGGAACAACGTGCTCTGGTACGTGAAGGGCGGCGCAGCCGTTACGCACAACAAGTTCAACGGCACTCTGGGTGGCATTGCGCTCGACACCGCGAACGAAACGCGTTGGGGTGGCACGGTTGGCACCGGCATCGAATTCGGCTTCGCTCCGAATTGGTCGGTCGCCGTCGAGTACAATCACTTGTTCATGGGCAAGCACACCGACACCTTCACCTTCCTCGGCGTGAACACCCGCAGCGACAGCATCAAGCAGGACGTGGATATGGCCACGGTTCGGCTGAACTACACCTTTGGCGGCCCGATCGTCGCGAAGTACTGATCTTCACGACCGACGTCCCATCGTTACGAAAGGCCGGCCTTGTGCCGGCCTTTTTGTTTTCGTGCGGGGCCTTCCGGTAGTTCCGCGCCCCTCCGCTACTGCCACGTCCCGCCAGCGCGCCAACAAACCGTTGACGATTCGCAAGTCCCACTGGAAATCCGTCCTCGTTCTTCCTACGTTCGCTGACAACCCCATCGGCGCCGATCCCGGTTCCGGGCGAAGCGCGCCTTTTCGTTGGCGCGATCGCGCACCTTTGGGATTCCTTGAGGGCAACCCGGATGGATGAAGTGATCAAGGCGAAGCGCCAACAGCAGAACGCAGGCTCCAGCCGGCACGCAATTACAATCCGCGGCGCGCGCGAGCACAACCTCAAGAACGTCGACGTCGAGATTCCCCGCGACAAGCTGGTGGTGTTCACCGGCCTCTCCGGCTCCGGCAAATCCTCGCTCGCCTTCGACACCATCTACGCCGAGGGGCAGCGCCGCTACGTCGAGTCGCTGTCGGCGTATGCGCGCCAGTTCCTGGAGATGATGCAGAAGCCTGACGTCGACCAGATCGACGGCCTGTCGCCGGCGATCTCGATCGAGCAGAAGACGACCTCGAAGAACCCGCGCTCGACCGTCGGCACCGTCACCGAGATCTACGACTACATGCGCCTGCTCTGGGCGCGCGTCGGCGTGCCCTATTCACCGGCCACGGGCTTGCCGATCGAGAGCCAGACCGTCTCGCAGATGGTCGACCGCGTGCTGGCGCTGCCGGAAGGCACCCGCCTCTATCTGCTCGCGCCGGTCGTGCGTGGCCGCAAGGGCGAGTACCGCAAGGAGCTCGCCGAATGGCTCAAGAAGGGCTTTCAGCGCGTCAAGATCGACGGCACGTTCCACGAGCTTGCGGAAGCACCGACGCTCGACAAGAAATTCCCGCACGACATCGACGTCGTCGTCGACCGCATCGTGGTGCGCGCCGATATCGGCCAGCGCCTCGCCGAAAGCTTTGAGACCGCGCTGAAGCTCGCCGAGGGTCTGGCCGTGATCGAATACGCCGACGCACCGGCCGCGGCGGCGCCGGCCGAAGAAAAAGAAAAGAAGAAGACCGCAAAAATCCACGACAAGAGCGGACCCGAGCGCATTCTGTTCTCGGAAAAATTCGCCTGCCCGGTCTCCGGCTTCACCATCCCCGAGATCGAGCCGCGCCTGTTCTCGTTCAACAATCCCTACGGCGCCTGCCCCGCCTGCGGCGGTCTCGGCGTCGAGCAGCATGTCGACGAGGATCTCGTCATCCCCGACAAGGAGCTCGCCATCGGCAAGGGCGCGATCGCGCCCTGGGCCAAGTCGTCGTCGCCCTATTACGTGCAGACGCTGACGGCGCTCGGCAAGCACTACAAGTTCACGCTGGCCGCCAAATGGAAGGATCTGCCAAAGAAGACGCAGAACGCGATCCTGCATGGCTCCGGCGAGGACGAGATCAAGTTCTCCTACGAGGACGGCGTCCGCTCCTACGACACCAAAAAACCGTTCGAAGGCGTCATCACCAACATCAATCGCCGCTATCGCGAGACCGAGAGCGAGTGGGCGCGCGAGGAGCTGTCAAAATATTTCCACGACGTGCCCTGCGGCGGTTGTAACGGTTTCCGCCTGAAGCCCGAGGCGCTCTGCGTCAAGATCGGCGGCAAGCATATCGGCGAGATCTCGGAGATGTCCGTGAAGGGCGCCGGCGCCTGGTTCGAGACGGTGCCGGAGGCGCTGAACGCACAGCAGAACGAGATCGCCGGACGCATCCTGAAGGAGATCCGCGAGCGCCTGACCTTCCTGCTCGACGTCGGCCTCAACTATCTCACCCTCGCGCGTTCCTCCGGGACGCTCTCCGGCGGCGAGAGCCAGCGCATCCGTCTGGCCTCGCAGATCGGTTCGGGCCTGACGGGCGTGCTCTACGTGCTGGACGAGCCCTCGATCGGCCTGCACCAGCGCGACAACGCGCGCCTGCTCGACACCCTCAAGCGGCTGCGCGACCTCGGCAACACCGTGATCGTGGTCGAGCATGACGAGGACGCCATTCTCCTCGCCGACTACGTGCTCGACATCGGCCCCGGCGCCGGCATGCATGGCGGCCACATCGTCGCCGAAGGCACGCCCGCCGAGATCATGAGCAACCCGAAATCGCTGACCGGAAAATACCTGACCGGTGAGCTCGAGGTCGAGGTGCCGGAGCGGCGCCCGCCGAACCATCGCCGCACCATCAAGGTGGTGAACGCGCGCGGCAATAACCTCAAGAACGTCACGGCGGAAATTCCGCTCGGCCTGTTCACGGCCGTTACCGGCGTCTCCGGCGGCGGCAAGTCGACGCTCCTGATCGACACGCTCTACAAGGCCATCGCGCGCAAGCTGAACAATGCCAGCGAGGGCGCAGCGCCGCACGACCGCATCGAGGGCCTGGAGCATATCGACAAGATCATCGACATCGACCAGTCTCCGATCGGCCGCACCCCGCGCTCGAATCCGGCGACCTATACCGGCGCCTTCACGCCGATCCGCGAATGGTTTGCGGGCCTGCCCGAAGCCAAGGCGCGCGGCTACGAGCCCGGCCGCTTCTCGTTCAACGTCAAGGGCGGCCGCTGCGAGGCCTGCCAGGGCGACGGCGTCATCAAGATCGAGATGCACTTCCTGCCCGACGTCTACGTCACCTGCGACGTCTGCAAGGGCAAGCGTTACAACCGCGAGACGCTCGAAGTCCTGTTCAAGGGCAAGAGCATCGCCGACGTGCTCGACATGACCGTCGAGGAAGCCGCCGAATTCTTCAAGGCGGTCCCGCGCGTGCGCGAAACCTTCCAGACCCTGCACCGCGTCGGCCTCGACTATATCCATGTCGGCCAGCAAGCCACCACGCTCTCCGGCGGCGAAGCCCAGCGCGTCAAGCTCGCAAAAGAGCTGTCCAAGCGCGCTACCGGCCGCACGCTCTACATCCTGGACGAGCCGACCACCGGACTTCATTTTCACGACGTCAAGAAGCTGCTGGAAGTGCTGCACGAGCTGGTCGCGCAAGGCAACACGGTCGTCGTCATCGAGCACAATCTCGAAGTCATCAAGACGGCCGACTGGGTCATCGACCTCGGCCCCGAAGGCGGCGACGGCGGCGGCGAGATCGTCGCCTGGGGCCCGCCGGAAGATATTGCGAAGGCGCCGCGGAGCTATACGGGGAAGTTTCTGGCGCCGGTGCTGAAGAAGGCAAGGAAGCCGAAGCGGCGGAGCACGAGCGAGGCGGCGGAGTGATCTCCGTCGGCTTGAGCGGCCGGGATTAAGCACCGTGGAGTGATCTCCATGCCGACCCGAACCTATACCCTCTTTCGCGACGCCATTCTCGCCGAGCAGCAGGTGACCTGCGTGTACGAGGGTCGCTATCGGGAGCTTTGCCCGCATATCATCGGCACTGACAAGAGCGATGGCGAGGCTGTGCTAGCTTGGCAGTTCGACGGCGAAAGCAGCGGACCGCTGCCGCAATGGCGATGCCTGAAACTGGTCAATGTCAGTAATGCCCGTGCGCGCGATGGCCGCTGGCATGAGGGCGGCTCGCATCGGACGACCCAGACCTGCGTCAAGAACATCGATCTCGACATCAATGTTCATGTCCGCAAGCTGCGCTGAGCCTGTTAGCTACCAACGAATTCAATGACGGCCTCGCCGCGCGCGATGGCTTCGCTAATTTGCGGCATGGCGCCCAGGAACTGCCGCATCAGCGCCCGATTGTCGATGTTGCCTACCCGAACCCACAACACGATCGGCCCCTGTCTCTTTGCTGCGCGCAAAAGTGAGAAGTCACGGTCCTTTGTCACGAGAACCGCCGGTCGAGCAATGGCTTCATTCCAAATCGCGCCGTCGGTCGCATTTGCCATTCCGACCTCGGCGACGTGAACCGCATCATATCCAGCTCGACGCATGGCTTCCGCGAGTGCAGGTGGAAGCTGAGCGTCGATCAGGTAAAGCAAGCTACTTCGCCGCTATGATGGGATGATCGACCTGACGGGCAGCATAGGCCAGCACTGCGTCGATATCGGCAGCTTCCAGATACGGATAGTCCTCAAGGATGCTCTCGCGCGACTGTCCGGCAGACAGTAGTCCCAGGATGTCGGCGACCGTGATGCGCAAATCGCGAATACAGGGGCGTCCGTGCATCCGCTCCGGATTGACCGTAATTCTTGTCAGCAGCTCCGACATCTGTCACCTCTGTGGACGCAATATAGCATCTTCGATGGCATCTGTCAGCGCATCGCCAGCGCGCATGATGCACGGTCCGTCCGGCACGATCCCTCCTCCATGCCCTACTCCCTCGCCATCTTCGACCTCGACGGCACGCTGGCCGACAGCTTTCCGTGGTTCCTCCGCACCATCAACGACGTCGCCGATCGCTTCGGCTTTCGTCGCGTCGCGGAGGAGGATGTCGAGGGGCTGCGGCATGCTTCGACACGTGAAATCCTCAGCCGGCTCGAGGTGCCGCTGTGGAAGCTGCCGGCGATCGCGCGGCATGCGCGACAGTTGAAGGCGGAGGCGGCGGCGGAGATTTCGCTGTTCGCTGGCGTCGAGCCGATGCTGCAAACACTGGCCGATAACGGCGTGCAACTCGCGCTGGTGACCTCCGACAGCGAAGCCAACGCGCGCGAGAAGCTTGGGCCGGCCGCTGCGCTATTCTCGCATTTCGACTGCGCGGCATCGCTGTTCGGCAAGCCCGCGAAATTCCGCCGGGTCCTCCGGCGCGCGGACGTGGCGCCCGACCGCGTCATCGCAGTCGGCGACGAGGTCCGCGATATCGAGGCGGCGCGCGCGGTGGGGATTTCCTGCGGCGCGGTGTGCTGGGGTTATGCAGCGCCGGCGGCGCTGCGGGCGCTCGGGCCGGACTACACGTTCGAGCGGATGGATGAGATTGCGGATGCGCTGTGCCGTAGTCGTAGGGTGGGTTAGCCGAAGGCGTAACCCACCTCTTTGGTTTCCGCGCGGACAGAGAAGAGGTGGGTTACGCTGACGCTAACCCACCCTACACGCCCCTACTCGGTCCTGCGCAAAAACGCCCCAAACGCGCGGGGGCCGTCGCCGGTCTTGACCTCGCCAATCACCTTCAGCTCGGCAGCGTCTATGATATCCAGCGTGTTGCTCTCCCAGCAGGCGACGATGATGCGCTTGCCGTCTGCCGTCGCGGCGATGCCTTCGGGATAGTCGCCGACGTTGATGCGCTTGACTGGCTTCAGGGTCGCGAGGTCGAATACGCTGACGGTGCCGCCATATTGATCGGTGACGAAGCCGCGGCCCAGCGTCAGCGCCACCGCATAGGGACGCATGCCGACCGGCACGCGGGCGATCTCGCGGCCATCCGTGATGTCGATCACCGAGACGTCGTCGGAGCCGACATTGGCGGTGTAGGCACGCTTGCCCTCGGCATCGATGGTGACGCCGAACGGGCGGGTGCCGACCTTGATGATCGCCTTGCGCTGGCGCGTCGCGGTGTCCACGACCGAGACGCTGTCGTCGTCGCGATCCGCCGAGAGCAGCAGCTTGCCATCGGGCGTCACCGCCAGGCCCGACGGCGAAGCGCCGACTGCGATACTGGCCGTAACGCTGCGGCTCGCCGCGTCGATCACCCGCACCGCCGCCGCATACCAGTCGGCGACATAGACGGTGCGGCCGTCAGGCGCGACAGCGATGCCAAGCGGCCCGCCGCCGACCTCGATCCGCCCCGCAACCTGCCGGGTTGCGGCGTCCACCACCGTCACCGCCTTGGCGTCCGGGCTCGTCACATAGGCAAAACGCCCGTCCGCGCTGACGGCCACGCCCGCCGGCTTGCCGCCGATCGGGATGGTCGCCACCGCATGCGCAGTTGCGAGGTCCACGACCATCAGATCGTCGCTGAGCTGGTTGGTGACGAACGCCTCCTCGGCGGACGCGCTGCCGAGCCCGGCAAGGCTGGCGGCGAGCGCCGCCAGGATCGGGATACGCACCGTCAGCTTCCGCTCTCGACCTTCTTCTTCAGCGCCTCGAGGCCCGCCTGATAGAGCCCCTTCACCGCCTTCACCGCGGCTTCGTCGCTCAACTCCGGCGGCGGATCGTTGTTGGGAAAGCCGCGGTAGAACGCGCCGGCCCATTCCAGGGTCGCGCCCTTGCCGTCGGCACTCGGCGTCACCGTCAGCGTCGAGGAATAGTTGGTGACCGGCAGCACCTTCACGTCCACATGGGTGATCCGGTAGGAATAGGTCATCGCGGCGGCGTCGAACTTGTAGAGTTCCTCGTCGACGGTGGCGCCTCCCGTCAGCGTCAGCTTGCGCGTCGCGCCGATCTCATTGCCCTTGTCGCCCTCGGTCTTGGTCACCGGCGGGAGCCAGCCTATGTCCTGGAAATTGCCGATCGCCGCCCACACCTTGGCTGGAGCCGCGTTGATCTCGATGGATTCCCGCACCTTCTGCCGGGTCGGCCCGTGGGCCCATGCCGTGGTCAAGGCCATCCCCGCCACCGCGAGCGCCGCGACTCCGGCGATCGCCGTTCCGCTTCTCATCCTCATGTCGTTTCCTCACTCTTGCATCTGCGCGACTTGAGGCGCGCTGAGGTCATGGTAGCGTATTTTTGGACCGTGGCGAGACCGGTTCGCGGCACGGCCGTGGCGGGCCGCGCCTCGTCCACACCATCCGTTGCGTTGCCCGACGAGGCTGAGCAAGAATTGGTCGTTGGCGGCCTTAGG
>NZ_JADPJH010000027.1 GCF_023073315.1 Bradyrhizobium sp. 1
CATCAACTCCCGAAATCCAACATTCTTGCCCAGCCTCGACGGGCAACGCAAGGGCTTGTAGGTGACGGAGATGCCTTGACAACGAATGGCCTTGCTTGACTAGATTCACCGCCAAAAGGGGCGAGATACGCCATGGAGCAGCGCTTTACATTCAATCAAATCGCGGGTGCATATAGGGCCTCACGCCCGGACTATCCAAAAGCCCTCGTCGACGACGTGGTTTCGTACGCCAGCCTGAAGCCCGGCGATCCTGTTCTCGAAGTCGGCTGCGGCACAGGGCAGGCAACAAAGAGCTTCGCGGCGCGCGATTTGCAGATCGTTGCAATCGACCCCGGGGGCGAAATGGTCCGCACTGCGCGTGAGAGCCTCGCCGGCTTTGACAATGTCGAACTGGCAGAGACCACCTTCGAGGCGTGGCCACAAGACAGAGGACCGTTCCGACTCATCATCGCTGCGCAGTCATGGCACTGAGTTTCCCCGGAGGTGCGGTTTGTGAAGGCGGCGAAGCTGCTTTCATCTCACGGATCATTGGCCGTCTTCGGACACGTTCCGACAGGACTACCCGCGCCATTGCTCGAACAGTTCAAGGACATATCCTTACGTCATACGGGACGCTGGGGGCCACCGCCGGAAGCCTGGTACCTGGCCAGCGGTCCATTCAAGGGCTGGTTCGACGAGTCGGGATTGTTCGGACCGGTAGAGCACCGCTGCTATCCGTGGAAGTGGCGGCACACAACGTCAAGCTACGCCAATTTCCTCGGTACGCGCTCGGATATCCGGATGCTCACGCCAACGATCCGCGACGAGCTGGTCAATGACGTTTCCAAGGCGATCAATCGTCACGGGGGAGAATTCGAAATGGACTACGAAACTCACCTCTACATGGCCCGCCGGATTGGTTGCGATAGGCAGCTCTAACTTCGATTCAGATGTCTGGAATTGGGTCGGAAGCTGCTGGTCGACGCGCGGCCCGGCAAGGTCAGCTAAGGGCCAGGAGCAGTCGTAAGACATCCGAACCTGCAAGGCGC
>NZ_JADPJH010000024.1:0-2892 GCF_023073315.1 Bradyrhizobium sp. 1
TGCCCAAGCCCGAGGACGGCAAGACCCCGATGGCGGTCGGCGTCGATCTGCGCGGCGAATCCTATGGCCTCTTGATCGACCAGATCGGCGAGGTGCTGCGGCTTCCCGACGACGGCATGGAAGAGAACCCCGTCAACCTCGACCCTCGCATGGCGAAACTCGCCGGCGGTGTCCACCGTCTCGACGGCCAGCTCATGGTCGTCCTCGACGTCGATCGCGTCCTCGAGCTCGCCCCCGAGATGATGGCGGCCTGATACGCCGGCAACCCGCCGACGTACCTGCAATTGGAAGTGCCCCCGCAAAGGGGACAGGAAGCAGAGGTTCACATGCGAACTTGTCTCGTCGTTGATGATTCCAGCGTCATCCGCAAGGTTGCGCGCCGGATCCTTGAGGGCCTCGACTTCCAGATCCTCGAAGCCGAGGACGGTGAGAAGGCGCTCGAAGCCTGCAAGCGCGGGCTGCCCGACGCGGTGCTGCTCGACTGGAACATGCCGGTCATGGACGGCTACGAATTCCTCGGTCACCTCCGCCGCATGCCCGGCGGCGACCAGCCGAAGGTGGTGTTCTGCACCACCGAGAACGACGTCGCGCATATTGCGCGTGCGCTGCATGCCGGCGCCAACGAATACATCATGAAGCCCTTCGACAAGGACATCGTGACTGCGAAATTCCAGGAAGTCGGACTTATCTGAGCGAACTCCCGGAGGCTGAACGGATCCTTCGGCGCTTGTTTTCAACTGTACCGTTTCAGTCTGAGTTGGTGAGTTAATGAGTGTTGCGTTCGCAGGGAATTCGACTACGAGCTCGTCGCGCGAAGCCGGGCCACTGCGGGTGATGGTCGTCGACGACTCCGTCGTCATCCGCGGTCTGATCTCGCGCTGGATCGGTGCCGAGCACGACATGGAGGTCGCGGCTTCTCTGCGCACCGGGCTCGAAGCGGTCAACCAGATCGAACGCATCAATCCTGATGTTGCCGTGCTCGACATCGAAATGCCGGAGCTCGACGGCATCTCGGCGCTGCCGCAACTGCTGGCGAAGAAGCGTGATCTCATCATCATCATGGCCTCGACGCTGACCCGCCGCAACGCGGAGATCAGCTTCAAGGCGCTGTCGCTCGGCGCGGCCGATTACATTCCGAAGCCGGAATCGACGCGCGAGGCATCGGCCGCCGATATCTTCCATCATGATTTGATCGAGAAGATCCGTCATCTCGGCGCGCGGCTCCGCCGCAAGCCCGCGGTCGCGAGCCCGCCGCTGGCGCCCGCGAGCCATGCTGCACCGGCTGCACGTGCACCCGCTATCGCGCGGCCCGCTACGCCCGCACCGGCTCCGGCCCTACATGCCCTGTCGTCAGGTCCGCTGACCACGCGTCCGTTCTCGACCCAGGCACCCAAGGTGCTGCTGATCGGCTCCTCGACCGGCGGTCCGCAGGCGCTGATGGCGCTCGTCACCGAGCTCGGCCCTGTCATCGACCGTTTCCCCGTGCTGATCACCCAGCACATGCCGCCGACCTTCACGACCATTCTGGCCGAGCATCTGGCGCGCGCGAGCCGCAAGCCGTCGGCCGAGGCGGTCGACGGCGAGCCGGTGAAGCCGGGACGGATTTATCTCGCACCGGGCGGCAAGCACATGCGCGTCGTGCGCAGCGGCGCGGACGTGGCGATCGCGCTCGACGACGGCCCCGCGGTCAATTTCTGCAAGCCGGCGGTCGATCCGCTCTTCACCTCCGCCATCGACATCTGGCATGGCAGCATCCTCTCCGTGATCCTGACGGGCATGGGCTCGGATGGCATGCGCGGCGGCAAGGACATCGTCGCCGCCGGCGGCAGCGTGATCGCGCAGGACGAAGCCACGAGCGTGGTCTGGGGCATGCCGGGCGCGGCGGCCAATGCCGGGATCTGCTCGGCAATCCTGCCGCTCAACCAGATCGGCGCCAAGGTCAACCGCCTGTTTGCGGGGGACCGCTCGTGACGCCAGCGGACTATGAGTATCTGCGCAAGTTCCTGAAGGAGCGCTCCGGCCTCGATCTCTCGCCCGACAAGCAGTATCTGGTCGAGAGCCGCCTCTTGCCGCTCGCGCGCAAGGCCAGCCTTCCCGGCATTCCCGATCTCGTGCTGAAGATCAGGAACGGCGATGGCCGGCTTGCCACCGACGTGATCGAAGCGATGACCACCAACGAGACCTTCTTCTACCGCGACAAGATCCCGTTCGATCATATGCGCGAAACCATCCTGCCGGGCCTGCATCAGGCGCGCGCAGCGCGCAAGTCGCTGCGCATCTGGTCGGCGGCATCCTCCACCGGACAGGAGCCCTATTCGATCGCGATGTGCGTGAAGGAGATGGGCGCAGCCTTCGCCGGCTGGCGCATCGAGATCATCGCCACCGATCTGTCGCAGGAGGTGCTGGAGAAATCCAGGGCCGGTCTCTACAGCCAGTTCGAGGTGCAGCGCGGCCTGCCGATCCAGCACCTGATGAAATACTTCACGCAAGCCGGCGACATCTGGCAGCTCAATGCCGACATCCGCGCGATGGTGCAGTTCCGCCAGCTCAATCTGTTGCAGGACTTCTCCCATCTCGGCACGTTCGACGTGATCTTCTGCCGCAACGTGCTGATCTATTTCGATCAGGACACCAAGGCGGTGATCTTCGAGCGCATGGCGAAGGGACTGGAAGCCGACGGTACGCTGCTGTTAGGGGCCGCCGAATCCGTCGTCGGCATCACCGATGCGTTCCGCCCCATCACCGATCGTCGCGGCCTCTATCAGCTCAACCCCGCGCGCTCCGGCCGCCCGATGGGCGGATTGATGCCGCCGTCGCTGAAGGTTGCTGCGGCGAGGTGAGGTGTTCTTCCCCTCTCCCCTTGTGGGAGAGGGTGGCTCGCCGCGTAGCGGC
>NZ_JADPJH010000024.1:3033-12776 GCF_023073315.1 Bradyrhizobium sp. 1
CGTACCTCACAAAATCGCATGCGGCAGAAACCGCGAGCTGTTGCCCGTGATCGGACTCTCATCCTCGCGGATCGACAGCCCGCAGGGCTCGTGGTTCACCAGCCAGCTTCCCACCACAGGATAGAGGCCCGAGAAGTTCGGCAGCGGCGACAGCGCCTGCCGTATGAAACCTTCCGCGCCATAGGGGCCCGCGTGCGCGTCGAGCGATACGCCGCCTGACACCAGCGTGACATTGGCGCCTTCGCGCGACAGCAGCGGCTTGCGCACATACGACGTTCCAAGCTCCGCCGCCCGCGCGTCATTCTCGAAGAAGGCCGGCAGCAGGTTGGGATGGTTCGGGAACATCTCCCACAGCAGCGGCAGGATGCCCTTGTTGGAGAGCACCGCCTTCCACGGCGGCTCGATCCAGCGTGTCGGTGCGTCCTTGAGCCTGGCGCCGAAGTCGTCGTGGAACATCCATTCCCAGGGATAGAGCTTGAAGGCGAGCGCGATGTCGCTGTTATCGAGATCGACGAAGCAGCCCACCTCGTCGCGCCAGCCGATTTCCTCGATGTCGAGTAGCGTGGTCGAAAGCCCCGCCTGTCGCGCGGTGTCCTCGAGATAGGCGAGCGTGCCGGCGTCCTCGTCGTTGCCGGTGGTGCCGGTGAGATGAAGATGGCGGCCCGTGGCGATGTCCTTCCACGCCACGATCAGCCGCTCGTGGATCGAGTTGAACTGATCGGCGCGCGCCGGGATGATGCGGCGTTCGATCGCCTGCTCCAGCCAGGTCCATTGAAACACCGCGGCCTCGAAGATCGATGTCGGCGTATCAGCGTTGTATTCGAGCAGCTTTGCCGGACCATGTTGGTCGAATTTCAGGTCGAGCCGGCCATAAAGGCTGCGGTCGTCGCGTTCCCAGCTCTCGGCGATCAGGCTCCAGAACGCTTCGGGGATCTGCAAGCGCCGCAGATGCCGTTCGTCGCCGATCACGCGGCCGGCGAGCTCCAGGCACATCGCGTCGATCTCGCCGGTCGGCGTCTCGATGCCGCGCTCGATCTCGTCGAGGGTGAAAGCGTAATAGGCGCGCTCGTCCCAATAGCGCTCGCCCTCGATGGTGTGGAAGGCGAAGCCGCATTGTTCTGCGGTCTGCTGCCAGTCGTCGCGTTCCGGACAGACGATACGTTGCATGGATCAGCCGCCGCCCGAGAAGCCGTGGCCAAACGAGCCGAAGCCGCCGCGGCTCACGCTGCTGGAGCCTGAATCGGACGACGTTCCCGACGAGGAGTGGCTCGAGGAATCGCTGCTGAAGAAGCTCGATCGCGATGACCAGCGCGAGCCGCCGCTGCCGCCTGATGAACTGCTGCTATTGCTGCAATTCGTGCTCGTCTGCCCCGGCAGGGCGCCGGGGGAGGGTTCGCAGTGTTGGCGCGGCATCAGCGTGTAGGCGGTGGTGCCGACTGCGATCGTGCCCATCACCAGCAGCGCGACATGGCCGGAGCGCTTCACCGGCTCCCGCGATGTCGGCGCTACCGGCGCCGGCCGGCGCTTGCCGAACTGCTTGCTGGAGGGCTTGTCCGCCATGTCAGTAGATCATGCAGGCGGCGTTCAGCAGGCCCGCGGCGAGCGAGGACAGGCCGAGCCAGATCGCGGGCGCAAGCTCGCCGGCGGCAATCCGCGCCGACAGGTTCGGCACCGGGACCTTGACGAGGAAGAACACGACGATCTGGACGGCCAGCGCGATCGTCGCCCAGATCAGGCAGTCCAGCACATTGGCCGAATGCGCGATGGCGCTGACCAGCGGCGCCACGAAACCGAGCAGGCTGAGGCCAAGCGCAATCGCCGCGGCCGGGTCGTTGTCGCGGATGAGCTGGAATTCGTTGTGGGGCGTGATGCGGGTATAGGCGAACAGATACGCCACGATCGCGACCAGCCCGGTGCAGAAATAGACCAGGAAGGCGGGCAGGCCGGCCAGTGATTGCAGGATCATCGTTCCCCCATCGTGCAGCGACCATTCGTCGGCGGCGGGAGGATAGCGGTTCAATGGCGGGACGGCGACGAAGCCGCGTTCGTGTCCCCAAAAAACAAAACCCCGCCATTTGCGGCGGGGTCCAGGCTGGGAGGAGCGAGCCCCTGAGGGCTCGCGACGTAAACTCGATCAGGCGGGGATGCGCTCTTCGACCTCGTGCGGCTCGCGCAGCACGTAGCCGCGGCCCCACACGGTCTCGATGAAGTTGCGGCCTTCCGAGGCATTCGCGAGCTTCTTGCGGAGCTTGCAGATGAAGACGTCGATGATCTTCAGCTCGGGCTCGTCCATGCCGCCATAGAGGTGGTTGAGGAACATTTCCTTGGTGAGGGTCGTACCCTTGCGGAGCGAGAGCAGCTCCAGCATCTGGTATTCCTTACCGGTCAGATGCACGCGCTGGCCGCCGACTTCGACCGTCTTGGTGTCGAGGTTGACGACGAGGTCGCCGGTCTGGATGACCGACTGGGCGTGACCCTTGGAGCGGCGAACGATCGCGTGGATGCGGGCGACCAGCTCGTCCTTGTGGAAGGGCTTGGTCATGTAGTCGTCGGCGCCGACGCCGAGACCCTTGACCTTGTCCTCGATGCCGGCGAGGCCGGAGAGGATCAGAATCGGTGTCTTGATCTTGGAGACCCGGAGCTGCTTGAGCACGTCGTAGCCGGACATGTCGGGCAGGTTGAGGTCGAGAAGGATAATGTCGTAATCGTATAATTTACCGAGATCGACGCCTTCTTCCCCCAAATCGGTCGTGTAGACGTTGAAGCTCTCAGACTTCAGCATCAGCTCGATCGACTGCGCGACGGCGCTGTCATCTTCAATCAGCAAAACGCGCATGCCAGTTCCCCATAGTCGCCGCTCCTGGGCGTCAGGTCGGCCGCATTCGCGGCACGCAACAAAACGCCTTTGAACAACTGATTCGGATCCTGACAACAGATGGTTAACAAATTCTGATTCTGGAACGCAAGCCCCGCGGGTGCAATTTTCGTCGAATCGCCCTAAGGTCTTGTGCGTGAAGCAGCTTTCGTTATCCGGTTCCGTTCAAGTTCCACTTTAAGAGACGGGCCTAACCGACTCCCGCGACTCGGCCTTCTTCTGAAGGGGAGCCACGCTCAGTCACAAAGACAGTGACGCAATGATTAACGATGCGGGTAAACACGAAGTTAAGCGCCGTTCAGAAATATGGCGAAATTTAAGGTTTTCGCCGTGAAGCCCGGGGATACGAAGGCGACCACCTTAATGAAGGCCCTCTTATGAAGGCGCTTGCCGAACAGATCGGCGATATCGACGGCGTCAATATTTACGGCCGCGTCGTCGGCGTCCGCGGCCTGATGGTCGAGGTGGCCGGCCCGATCCACGCCATGTCGGTCGGCGCGCGGCTCGTGATCGAGACCGGCGCCAACCGCGACATTCCCTGCGAGGTGATCGGCTTCTCCGGCAACAACGCCATCGTGATGCCGTTCGCCGGCCTCGATGGCGTGCGCCGTGGCTGCAAGGCCGTCATTGCCAATGCCGCCAATCAGGTGCGGCCGTCGTCGGCCTGGCTCGGTCGCGTGATCAATGCGCTGGGTGAGCCGATCGACGGCAAGGGGCCGCTGCCGCAGGGGCCGGCGCCGATGCCGTTCCGCAATTCGCCGCCGCCGGCACATTCGCGCAAGCGTGTCGGCGCACCGCTCGATCTCGGCGTGCGCGCGATGAACACCTTCCTCACCTGCTGCCGCGGCCAGCGCATGGGCATTTTCGCCGGCTCCGGCGTCGGCAAATCGGTGCTGCTGTCGATGCTGGCGCGCAACGTCGATGCCGCGGTCAGCGTCATCGGGCTGATCGGCGAACGCGGCCGCGAGGTGCAGGAATTCTTGCAGGACGATCTCGGGGAGGAGGGCCTAGCGCGCTCCGTCGTCGTGGTCGCAACCTCGGACGAGCCGGCGCTGATGCGCCGCCAGGCCGCGTATCTCACGCTCGCGGTCGCCGAATATTTTCGCGATGAAGAGAAGGACGTCCTCTGCCTGATGGACTCGGTGACGCGCTTTGCCATGGCCCAGCGCGAGATCGGCCTGTCCGCCGGCGAGCCGCCGACTGCCAAGGGCTATACGCCGACCGTCTTCACCGAGCTGCCGAAGCTTCTGGAGCGCGCCGGGCCGGGCCTGGGAGAGGGTGCGATCACCGCGATCTTCACCGTGCTGGTCGACGGCGACGATCATAACGAGCCGATCGCGGACGCCGTCCGCGGCATCCTCGACGGCCACATCGTGATGCAGCGCTCGATCGCCGAGCGCGGCCGCTACCCCGCCATCAACATCCTCAAATCCATCTCCCGCACCATGCCGAAATCGGCCGATCCGGAATTCTGGCCGACCATCCAGAAGGCGCGGGCGGTGATGGCGACCTATGCCGACATGGAGGAATTGATCCGGCTTGGCGCCTACCGGGCCGGCTCCAGCCCCGAGGTCGACGAGGCGATCCGCCTGCACGAACCGCTGGAGGCCTTCCTGCGGCAGCGCAAGGACGAAAATGCCTCGCTGGCGGACGGCTACCGCCAGTTGGCGCAAATCCTCGGCAGTTTGGAAACGGAACGCTAACTTTGTCCCGTCATCATCCGACCCCACAGAGTAGCAGAGCCTGTCTTGGCCCAGTCGGGCCTGTGGGGAGATCGGTGACGTCCCAATGTGAGGTTGTCTTGCAGCCAGGGGACTTCTGGGGAGTATGAGTCGATGAAGTCACGAGATACCCTTATCCGCCTGAAGAAATTTCAGGTCGACGAGAAGCGCCGCCGGGTCACCCAGATCGAGACCATGATCGCCGACTTCCAGCGGATGTCGACCGATCTTGAGCGTGAGATCTCGACCGAGCAGGACCGTGCCGGGATCAACGATCCCTCGCATTTCGCTTATCCGACCTATGCCAAGGCCGCGATCCAGCGCCGCGAGAACCTGACCCGCTCGGCCGACGAGTTGAAGGGCCAGCTCGACGAAGCCAAAGCCGCTTTGGCCGAGGCCTTCGAGGAGCTGAAGAAGGTCGAGCTCCTCGACGAGCGCGACCAGGCCCGCGAGCGCGCCGAAGAGAACGCCCGCGAGCAGGCCGACCTCGACAGCATCGGCCTGATGCGGGCCCGGATCGGCGCCGTCGCCTAACGGCGCCAGCGTCCAAACCGCCGAGAATTTGCAAAACCCGGACCCGCAAGGTCCGGGTTTCGTATTTGCTGTCCACAGCGCGGCGCTCCGCCCCTTGGTGATGGGCTTTGCCGCGCGCTATGGTAGCCGAGTGTCAGGGCTTGCGCGGAACGCGACGGGCCGCGCGTGGGGGGCTGAATGCTGACGCCAGCAGAGCTGGTCGGGCTGATTGGGGCGGTCGCCAAGGGCGATCAGGCCGCGTTCGAGCGCCTCTACGTCGCCACCCGCGCGAAACTCTATGGCGTGGTTCTCCGTATCTTGCGCCGACAGGATCTCGCAGAGGAGGTCATTCAGGAGACCTACGTCAAGATCTGGAACAGCGCCGGCCAGTTCAATCCGGCCTTGTCGTCGCCGATCACGTGGATGGCGTCGATAGCGCGCAACCGCGCCATCGACATCGTGCGCAAGAAGACGGAAGTTTCCATCGAGGAAGAGCCTCAGGCGATGGAGGTTGCGGCCGACAGCCCCGATCCGCTGGCGCGCCGGGAGATGACCGAGGAGTTGAAGCGGCTGCTGGAATGTGTCGGCCGGCTCGAGCCGGATCGTCAGAGGCTCGTGCTTCTCGCTTATTACAATGGCTGGAGCCGCGAGCAATTGGCGGAGAAATTTTCAGCGCCCGTCAACACGGTGAAAACGTGGCTCCGGCGAAGCATGTTGGATATCCGCGAGTGCCTTGGATTGTGAAGGCCTGGACTATGAAGGCTTGGATTGTGAAGGCTTGGACTATGAGGGGTTTGTTGTGAAGGTGGTTCTGGACTGCATGTGATGGCCTACACGGAGGACCATATCGCGCTCGCCGCGGAATATGCGCTCGGTACGCTCGACGCCGGTGAGCGCGCGCAGGTCGAGACCATGATGGCGGTGGACAAGGCGTTCGCCGATGTCGTGCAGGCGTGGGCTTATCGGCTCGGCGCCCTCAACCAGATGGTCGGTACGATCGAGCCGCGTCCGATCGTGTGGGAGAACATCAAGTCCGAGCTCGCGCGGACGAATTTTGCGCAGGAGGCGCCTGCGCTGTCGGACGTCGCGCCGCCGCCATCCGTGCCGGAGTTTTCCTCGCTCGACACTGCGCCGCCGGACTTGCCACCGGAGGACACCTCGCAACCGGAGCCGCAGTCTCCCGAAGCGGAGCAGCCCGGCACAGTGCAGCCGGCGCCCGATGCAATTCCCGACATCGCGCCGATCTTCATGCCGCAGGTCCATGCGCCCGATCCTGAAGTTGTGCGCACGCCACCGCCGCCGGTTGTCGACAACAGCAACGTGATCCGGCTCGAGGGCCGCGTGAAGCGCTGGCGCTCCATCGCATCCGCGGTCGGCGCGCTCGCGGCCGCGCTGCTGGTGACATTGTCGCTTCAGATCTTCCTGCCCGATGCGCTGCCCGGCAGCCTGCGCCCCGCACCTCGCATCCGGACGGTCGAGGTGAAGACACCGGCGCCGCTCACCGCGTCGTCGCAATATGTCGCGCTGTTGCAGGGCCAGGGCGGCGGCCCCGCCTTCATCCTCACCATCGACGGTACGACCAAGAATTTTACCGTGCGCAAGGTCGGCGCGACGCCGGAGCCCGGCAAGAGCTTTGAGCTCTGGCTGATCTCCGACAAGCTGCCGCGTCCGCGCTCGCTCGGCGTGATCGGCGCGGGCGATTTCACCGCGCGCCCGCTGCTCGCTTCCTACGATGCCGACGTCGTCAACGGCGCGACCTACGCCGTCACCGTCGAGCAGGCCGGCGGCTCGCCCAACGGCCAGCCGACCTCGGCGCCGGTATTTACCGGCAAGCTGATCGAGACCGTGCCGCAGGCGCAGTCGCAGCAGGTTCCTGCGAAGAAGTAGGTGCCCTAGCCCGGATGGAGCGCAAGGCGCGTTCCTGTCGCCACCGTCCATCCCGCCGTCGCATTCCGACAAGTCCCGCCGAATCCGCCCTTGATTTGAACCTCTGTCCATTTCGCGGCGTCAAATGCCCGGAATTTGCAGTCGGCGCCGCCGATCATGGTGCCGGAGAGGGGCTAGAAATCAGATGGATGCAGCAAAGACGCCGGGCATCTTCGTCCACCAATATGCGGGGCTACCGCATGGTCCGGCTTTCGAACATTGGCGCGAGCGGGCTTTCGGTCCCTGCGGCCTCGACATCGGGCCGAGCCATGGCGACAGCATCGATTGCCGGCTCCAGGTCAGCGTGGTCGACAATATCGCGCTCGCCATTCCCGAAGGTGCCTCTGCGCAATATACGCGCACGCAAAGCCACCTTGCCGACGGCAGCGACGATCTGGTGCTGATCTCGGCGCATGCGGGCCTCGTCCGCGTCGGGCAGAATGGCCATACCGTGGAGCTCGCGCCCGCGCAGATGGTGCTCGTCGACATGGGCATCACCGGCACCGTCGGCCACACCGGGGACGACCGCTTCACCACCATCCGCATGCCGCGCCGCGCGCTGCTGGACATCAATCCGCGGGCCGAAGAGAAGCTCTCGCAGGTGCTTTCCGATGGTGCGGTCGCCGAGACGATTTTTCGCTACCACGCGCTCGCCGCCAATCACGCGCCGCATCTCGACGCCATCGGCCAGCGTCTGACCGCGCAGCACATGGTCGATCTCGTCGGCCTGCTGCTCGGCACCGATGCTGAGCATGCAAGCCTTGCGCGCGGCCGTGGACATGCGGCGGCCCGTCTCGATCTCATGCGCGCCGACGTGATGGCCGCGCTTGGCCGCAATGATCTCTGCCTGTCTGAAGTTGCGACGCGCTCGGGGCTCAGCCCACGCCAGGCGCAGCGCCTGTTCGAACAAGCCGGCACGACGTTCACTGAATTCGTGCTGGAGCAGCGCTTGCTGCTGGCGCGAAAGCTGCTCGGCGATCCCCGTGCGAGGGCGCGCAAGATCAGCGACATCGCGCATTCCTCGGGCTTCTCCGACCTGTCCTATTTCAACCGCGCCTTCCGCAAGCGTTTTGGCGCAACGCCGTCGGAACTGCGCGAGGCCTGAGGCTACGATTTTGTGCAGCGGCGCGGCGCTGCCGCAGTTGGTCGATCCGGGCGAATGAGCTATATCTGCCTGTGCGGGCAGACCGCTAGTTTCCTCGGGATAATACAGTAGGCAGACATGGCGCGTATCGTCGTGCTCGGCGCCGGGTTTGCAGGCCTGTGGGCGGCCATCGGTGCCGCGCGGATGCGCGACGAGATGGGTGCCGCTGGCCGCGACATCGAGATCCACGTCGTTGACCGCAATCCCTATCACAACATCCGCGTGCGCAATTACGAGGCCGATCTCAGCGAGGTCGCGCTTCCGCTTCCCCAGTTGCTCGATCCGATCGGCGTCAGCCACGGCCTCGGCGAGGTCGAAGCCATCGATCCGGTGCGGCGCCAGATATCGCTGGTCACGAGCCGCGGCGACGAGACGCTGGGCTATGACCGTCTGGTGCTTGCGCTCGGCAGCGAAGTGATGCGTCCCGACATTCCGGGCCTTGCCGATCACGCCTTCGATGTCGATACCTATGTCGCAGCGCTCCGCCTCGACAATCATCTCGCCGCGCTCGGACGCAGCGTCCCCTCGCCGGGGCGTTCGACGATCGCAGTGGTCGGTGCCGGCTTTACCGGCATCGAGGTCGCGGCCGAGATGCCGGACCGGCTGGCGCGCGCGGGCATCACCGGCAGCCGCCGCATTATCCTGGTCGATCCCAATCCGGCTGTTGGCGCTACCATCGGTGCGCATGCGCGTCCCGTCATCGAGACGGCGCTGGCCTCGCTCGACATCGAGACGCGGCTCGGCGTGCGCGTCGTATCGGTCGAGGCCGCCGGCATTCATCTGGACTCGGGCGAGTTCATCCCGGCCCAGACGGTGATCTGGTGTGCGGGCATGCGCGCGAGCCGGCTGGCCGCAAGCTTTCCCGGCGCACGCGATCGTCTCGGACGCCTGTTGGTCGATCCGTTCATGCGCGTTGCCGATCTGCCCGGCGTGTTCGCGGCCGGCGACGTCGCCTCCAGCATGGTCGATGGACTGCATCCGACCGTGATGTCCTGCCAGTTCGCCCGCCCCATGGGCCGCTTCGCCGGCCACAATGTCGTTGCCGATCTCGCGGGCCTGCCGATGCTGCCGCTGCGGATCGACTGGTACGTGACCGTGCTCGATCTCGGCGGCTGGGGCGCGCTCTATACGGAAGGCTGGGACCGCGAGGTGCGGACGACCGGTCAGGCTGCGAAGGCGACCAAGCAGACCATCAACCGCAAGCGCATCTATCCGCCGCTCGGCGGGAGCAAGGAGGAGCTGTTTGCCGCAGCCGCGCCGACCGTGCAGGCGCCGCCGCCGACTTATGGGGCGCCGCGTCGCTGAGCCCTGTCATGTCGGCTGTCAGGAGCAGACCTGACGTCGATCCAACTTGGCGTCCACCGCTGCTTTTGACCCTAAGCGGTCATCAGAGGCGGACAACCAACGATACCGGCATGGACGCTTCGTTCCAACTGTCTTAGGTTCAAGCCGCAGGTAATTTACAGGCGAGCATGGAAGAACGCTCCCCCGGCAATTCTAAAGAGCGCGCGAATAATCGCTCCATTACGCAACCGTTAATATGGTGGTTCGTTCTAGCCCTTAT
>NZ_JADPJH010000033.1:0-194121 GCF_023073315.1 Bradyrhizobium sp. 1
CCTAAGGCCGCCAACGACCAATTCTTGCTCAGCCTCGACGGGCAACGCAACGACTTGTAGCCCTTACAGCTTCGCCGCGGCAAAGATGCCCGAGATCCAGTCCAGGAACACGCGCAGGCGCAGCGCGAGCTGGCGGTTTTGCGGATACAGTGCGGAGAGCGGCGTTGGCGACGGCGGATAGTCGGCGAGCACCTCGACCAGCGCGCCGCTGGCGAGATCGTCCGCGAAACGATAGCGCGGCGCCTGTGCGAGGCCGAAGCCGAGCCGTGCCAGATCGGCCATGGTGTCGGAATTGTTGACGCGCACCCGGCTCGGCAGCACGACGTGCCGCAGCGCGCGTGCGACGGAAAATTCCAGCGGCAACACATCGCCGGTGCGCGAGGAGAGGAAGGCGACCATCTGATGCCCATCGAGCGCATCGGGCGCCACGGGCATGCCGTGGCTGGCGATATAGGCCGGGCTCGCCACCGTGATCTCCGCGATCGTGCCCAGTCGGCGCAAGATCATCCCGCTGTCTTCGGGCTCGCCCGAGCGGATCACGCAATCGATGCCCTCGCGCACGAGATCGACCAGGCGGTCGCCCTGCCCGATCTGTAATTCGAGCTGCGGATAGCGCGCCAGAAATTCCGGCAGATGCGGTAGGATGAAGGTGCGGGTCAGCAAGGGATGCGCGTCGATGCGCAGCAGGCCGCGCGGCTGCGCATCGCGCATCGCGGCTTCCGCTTCCTCGACCTCCGCCAGGATGGCGACGCAGCGGCGGTAATAGTCCTCGCCGTCGAGCGTCGGCGTGACATGCCGCGTCGTCCGTTCGAGCAGACGCGCGCCGAGACGCGCCTCGAGACCGCGCAGCACCTCGCTCGCCGTCGAGCGGGGAATGCCGAGATCAGCCGCCGCAGCCGTAAAACTCTGCCGCTCGACGAGGCGGATGAACAGGCGCATGGCGTCAAAGCGGTCCATGGCCAATTGTTCACCACAGCCGACAAGTGATGGCAAGTCCTGGGCGATTATCCGGACACAACGATCAGGTATCTCTCGGTCAGACCACACCTGAGGAGAGCTGCCATGACCAACCAATCCCAGCGCGCGGCCATCGTGACCGGCGGCTCCCGCGGCATTGGCGCTGCCATCGCCCGCCGGCTGGCGCAGGATGGAATTGCGGTTGCGATCAACTATGCCAGCGGCCGCGACGCTGCCGAGGCGCTCGTTGCCGAGATCGAAACCGCGGGCGGACGCGCCGTCGCCGTGCAGGCCGATCTTGCCGATCCGGCAACCTCGGCGCGGCTGTTCGATGCGGCCGAGCAGGCCTTCGGCGGCGTCGACATCCTCGTCAACAATGCCGGCGTGATGGAGCTCGCCCCGCTCGCCGAGGTGACCGACGAAGCGTTCGCGCGGCAGACCTCGATCAACCTCGACAGCGTGTTCCGGTCCTTGCGCGAAGCCGCGCGGCGGCTCCGCGACGGCGGACGCATCGTCAATTTCTCCTCGAGTGTCATCGGCCTCTATCAGCCCGGCTATGGCGCCTACGCCGCGACCAAGGCCGCGGTCGAAGCCATGACGCACATCCTTGCCAAGGAGCTCGGCAACCGGCGTATCACCGTCAACGCGGTGGCGCCCGGGCCGGTCGAAACCCGGCTGTTCCTCGAAGGCAAGAGCGAGCAGCAGGTGCGCGCCATCGCCGCCATGAATCCGTTCGGCCGCCTCGGCCAGCCCGACGACATCGCTGGAATCGTCGCCTTCCTCGCCGGACGAGACAGCGGCTGGGTCAACGGCCAGGTCATCCGCGCCAATGGCGGCGTGGTCTGACACACCGCACGACACTTCAACACGGAGAAAACCATCATGCCTTTCGCCAACATCAAGATCCCGCAGGCCGCGCTGTCGCGCAGCCAGAAGGCGGAGATCGTGCATAACCTCACCGCGCTGTTCGTCCACTATTTCGGCGAAGCAGCGCGGCCGCACACGATGGTGCTGATCGAGGAAGTGCCCGATGGCGGCTATGGCCGCGCCGACGAGGTGTTCGTGGTTCCCGACGCCTATCGCGCCAGCGACGCGGCCTGACGGCTCACCTCACCTTGAGCGACAGCTCCGTGCCGCCCTTGAGCCGCCCGCAGCAACCCACAACTCCGTGATCGGGTACCTCTGCGCGACCCTTCCGGGGCCAATGCCGGCGGGCGCAGCGCTACTCGGCGGCTTCGCTGTGGGGCACGCCCTGCTCGACTTCGAGCTGGAGAATGTCGTTGAAGCGGTTGAACGCGCCGCACAGCGCGATGCGCCATGTCAGCTCCACGATCTGCGCTTCCGAGAAATGCGCGCGCAGGCGGGCAAAGATTTCGTCGCGGGTCTTGTTCCAGTTGTTGGTGACGGCAATGGAATATTCGACGACGAGCCTGTCGAGCTCATCGAGCTCAGGGTGATCCTTGTAGTCGACGAGGCGCGCGGCGCCCTCCTCCGACACGCCCTGGATTGCCAGCTTCGGCGCGTGGTGCGAGACGCAATAGTCGCATTTGTTGAGCAGCGAGACCGTGACCAGCGCCAGCTCGAGATGGCGCTTCGACACCTTGCCTTCCTGGGCGAGATCGACGAGCAGCGACCACATGTGCTTGAAGATCGGCGCGCGATGCGCCATGACGCCGGCCTGGTTCTCGAACGCACCGTAGGTCGTCATCTTGTCCCACAGCGGCCTCAGCGCCTCCGGCAGATCGTCCCTGGTCTTGATCGAAACCCGCGACATGGCAATTCATCCCTGGTTGGCAAGCGTATGCTGCCATAAAGATGAGCCTTGCGTCTCGGGTGCGATCGCATGACACCCAAGACATTCGAAACGCGCTGCCTGCGCCTGCCCGCCGCCACCAAGGTGGTGCAGTGGGAAGGCACCTCCGTGTTCAAGGTCGGCGGCAAGATGTTCGCGCTCGGCGGCGGCTTTGCCGCAAGCTCCGGCGGCTACATGTTCAAGGTCTCGGACATGGCCTATGCGATGCTGATCGAGCACGGCGTTGCGCGGCCGGCACCGTATCTGGCACGCGCCAAATGGGTGCAGCTCGTCGGCAACAACGCGCTGCCCGATGCGGAGCTGACCGCCTATCTCGCGCAGGCCCATGCCCTGATCGTCGCAAAACTCACGCGCAAATCGCGCTGGGCGCTGGGGCTCGACTGAGTGGGAGCACCCGGGGCCGCGTGAGCCGGCGGGCGACCGGGCTTGTTCCCTCTCCACAACGTGATGAAATGGTCCTCATCCTCCCACTGGCATCATGCTGCACTGCAACTAGCTCAATGGAAAGTTCATTCCAGTTGGAGATTTCCCATGAGCAAGTTCAGCACTGCATCCACCAAGACCCATCGCTACGAACTGGTGCACGGCGAAGGCGCCGACTTCGTCGCCTATCAGCGCCGCCGCGAGGACGGCCTGTGGCAGACCTTTGCGACGTGGATGATTCCGCACGCCATCTGCAACTAGCGCGCGCTCATCCTTCGCTTGTGAAGTGAACATGCATTGACTGGGGACAATATCTGACTAAAGTCAGGTATATGCTCGACCCCGTCTCCCGCGTCCGCCGCTTCAACCGTGCCGTCACCTCCGCCGTCGGCGCGCTCGACACCTCGTTCCTCGGGCGCGGCCGGCCCCTTGGGGCGGCGCGCGTGCTCAATGCGATCGGGCACGGACGCTCGGACGTGGCCGAGATCCGCGACTATCTCGCTCTCGATTCCGGCCTGATGAGCCGCCTGCTGCGCAGCCTCGAGGACGAAGGCGTGGTCGAGACCATCGCGCACGAAGACGATGCGCGGCGCCGTGTGGCAAAGCTGACGCGCGCGGGCCGGCGCGAGTTCGCGGCCTATGAGGCGCTGTCCAACACGCAGGCCGAGAGCTTCCTTGCGCAGCATTCGCAGCGCGAGACGCTGCTGGCGGCAATGGACCTGATCGCCTCGGCGCTGACGCGCGAGCGCGTCGCGCTCGCCGAGATGGATCCGCAGAGCGAGAAGGCCCGCTACTGCCTCGGCGAGTATTATGCCGAGCTCGGCCGCCGCTTCAAACAGGGGTTTGACGTTTCTCTTTCAAGAGACCCGGATGCCAAGGACATGCGCCGTCCGCGCGGCGCCTTCATCGTCGCGATCTCGGACGCGCTGCCGATCGGCTGTGTGGGCTTGAAGGGAACCGATCACGGCTACGCCGAGATCAAGCGGCTCTGGGTCGCCCCTGCGGCACGCGGATTGCGGCTCGGCCGGCGCCTGATGGACGCAGCCGAGGATGCAGCGCGCGGGCTCGGCATGGCGCTGCTGCGGCTCGACACCAACAGCGCGCTGCCCGAGGCCGGCCAGCTCTACCGCACCACAGGCTGGATCGAGATTCCGCGCTTCAACGACGATCCCTATCCGGATTTGTTCTTCGAGAAGCGCCTGTGAGCTGAGCCCACTTCCCTTCTTCCGCGTTGTCACCGAAGCCTTGGGAGCTTCGATATGGCCAGAGACGATCTCGCCGACATCTACCGCGATTACATCGCCTGCCTGAACCGGCAGGATTGGCCGACGCTTGGACGCTTCGTCCATGATGACGTCGCCCACAACGCGCGGCCGCTTGGCCTCGCCGGCTATCGCGCGATGCTGGAGCACGATTTTCGCAAGATTCCAGACCTGCGTTTCAACATCGAGCTGCTGATCGCCGATCAGTCCAACATCGCGGCACGGTTGAAGTTCTGTTGCGCGCCGGTCGGGACATTTTTGGGACTCGCCGTGAACGGCAGGCGCGTCTCCTTCTGCGAAAACGTGTTCTATGAATTTCGCGATGGAAAGATTTGGCAGGTGTGGTCGGTCATCGACAAGGCGGCGATCGAGGCGCAGCTCTGACGCCGCGCCTCGATCGTCGCATTCACGCCGTCGCGGGTGCCGCTGCCTCGCCTTGCGGCTTGGCAAATGGCCGGAAATTCATCGCCATCAGGAACGCACCCAGGCCCATCGCCCAGGAGGCGATATAGAGCCAGGCGTAGCTGGAGAACGCGTCGTAGATCAGGCCGCCGGCAAGCGGACCGGTCGCCATGCCCAGGCTGCCGGCCATCGCGGTGCCGCCGATCACGGTGCCCATCATCCGAAGCGGAAAGTTTTCGCGGATCAGCACGGCATAGAGCGGCATGGTCCCGGCATAGATGAAGCCGAATACGGCCCCGACCGCGTAGAACGTCGCGAGTTGATGCGCGAAGACATAACCGAGCGCGCCAAACGCCTGCAGCAGGAGCCCCGAGACCAGCACGCGCTTGGCGCCGAAGCGGTCACCCATCAGACCGAAGGCGATGCGTCCGCCGAGGCCGGCAAAGCCCTCGATGCTGTAGATCGTCACCGCCGCGACCAGCGGAATGCCGCAGCTCACGGCATAGCTGACGGTGTGGATGATCGGTCCGGAATGGGTGGCGCAGCAGAAGAAGTTTGTCGCGAGCAGGATGAGGAACTGCGGCGAGCGCAGCGCCTCGCTCATCGACATCTCGCCTTGCGGCGCGCCCTTGCCCGTTGGTGCGGCCACGGCCTGCGCGAGCGCCGGCGGGCGCCGCACCAGGAACGAGACCGGGATCATGATCGCGCCGACCACCAGCGCCACGATCTGCATCGCGGTGCGCCAGTCATGGTTGGAAACAAGCCACGCCGCGAGCGGCGCCATCGTCATCGGCGCCACACCCATGCCGGCCGATACCAGCGACACGGCCAGGCTGCGATGCGTATCGAACCAGCCGGTGACGGTCGCCATCATCGGGGCGAAGATCGCCGCGCAGGAGGCGCCGACCAGGAGGCCAAACACGAACTGGAACGCCAGCAGCGAGCTCGCATGGCTCGCCGCGAACAGGCTCAAGGCCAGCACGCAAGATCCCGTCAGCACAACCGGCCGCGGCCCGAAACGATCCGTCAGCGTGCCCCAAGCCATGCTGGTGAAGGCCATTGCCAGAAAGCCGATCGTCATCGCGCTGGAAATGCCGGTCACCGACCATCCGGTGTCCTTGGCAATCGGCTGCAAGAACACCGGCAGCGAGAACATGCCGCCAATCGCGACGCAGCCGAGCAAGCCGCCGGCGGCGACGATCACCCAGCGATAGGAGGAAGCGTTCATTTTGGTCTCCCGTCAGGTCTGTCTGGGTGGAAGACGAATGGGAACGGCGCGGGCCGACATGACGACCGTACTTTAATTTTCCCGCCGGCGCACCGCCACCCGGCTGTTCCGCCATCACCGCCTCTGGTGCACTGCGCCCGCACCACATAACTTCGAGCGCAAAATTCCGGGGAACAGCTCATGCCAAAGATCGACATCGCTGCCGTCCCGGCCCGCAAGGGCTCCGGCTATCCCGCGCCCTTCGCCGCTCCTTGCACTGATCGTATCCGCAAGCGGCTCGGCAATGCCGGAGGCCTCTCGGATTTCGGCGTCAATCTGATGCGACTGCCGCCGGGCAACTGGTCGAGCCAGCGGCACTGGCACTCGCATGAGGACGAGTTCGTCTATGTGCTCGAAGGCGAAGTGACGCTGATCGAGGACGGCGGCGAAACCGTGCTGCGCGCGGGCGACTGCGCCGCCTTCCCGAAGGGCAGCGGCAACGACCATCACATGATCAACCGCTCGGATGCGACGGCCGTCTATCTCGAAGTCGGCTCGCGCGCTGCCGACGACCTCACGACGTGCTCCGACATCGACATGATGAGCGCCAATTCCGATGGAAGGTTCGTGCACAAGGACGGCACGCCCTATCCGGACTAATTCGCCAGCCCCTGCTTCCCGATCCAGTCGTTGACGAGCCGCGCGACGTCGTCCGAGTTGCGGTCCATCATCATCATGTGGGTGTTGCCCTTGATGCCCATCTTGGGAAGCTCGAACGTATCGACCTTGCCGCCCGCGGCCGCAACCGCCTGCCCCCATCTGGTCGGGTTGACCACGAGTTTCGACCACACCGGGACCTTGTCGAGGAAATCGCCCCAGACGATCAGATGCGGCACGCCCTTGAGTTTTGCCGCATCGGCCTTCGCCGGATCCGGCGCGCCCGAAGGTTCGATGGTGATCAGCGCCTTCACCTTGTCAGGCGCATTGAGCGCGGCGGTGAAGCCGAAATTGCCGCCCTGGCTGTGGACCAGGATGATGCACGGGCACACTTTCTGCACCAGCGCGTCATAGGCTTTTTGCGTGGCCGCGTCGTTCGTGGCCCAGCGCGGAATGCCCTGCTTGGCAAACTGGTCGAAAGCCTCGATCGGGAATTGCTCGCCCTCGAACGCCTCGCGCTTGCCGCCGACCTCGTAAGCAGGCCCGATCCGGAACAGCTCCCACGCCTCCTTCTTGGGCCGGAAGAACGGCTCGCTCTTGAAGATCTCGGGATAGCGCGCCCAGGACGCACGTCCGCGCTCGACCGCATCGGAGACGTAGACGTCATAGCCGGCATTGAGGAAGAACTGCTGCCAGCCCGGCTTGCCGTCGGGCTTGGTCTCCCATGTCACCCCCGAGAGCCCGCCGCCATGCCACAGCAGCAGCGGCAGCTTGGATTTCGGCGCGGCCTGCCTGACGAACTGGACGTACATCTGCTCGACCTCGAACTCGCCGTTCGGATCGACCTTGATCGGCGGGGCGCCCGGCGAGAACACGATCTCCTTGGATGCAAGTCCGCTCAAGGTTTCGGTGTGACCGCCGATGTGAAAGCTGCCGACTTCCTTGACGAGATAGTCGGCAGCGGCCGGCGTTGCCGCTGCGATGGTTGCCGCCAGTGCGATTGCGATCCTGCGCATGAAGTTTCCTCCGACTCTTGTTGTTGGCGGCATTGTTGCCAACAACAATCTCGAAAACAACCCCATGCCATCGCATCATCCCAACTGCGCCCGCCTGGCGCGCTGGCGCCATGCGCTGACGGTGAGCCACACCGCCGAAACCAGGAAGTAGACCGCACCAACTGCGGCATAGCCCGCGACGTCAGCGATCGTCGGAGACATCGGCGTCGTGGCCTGGAAGATAAAGAAGCCGCCGGCGAGCGCTGACTGGCCGCCGCTGAGCACCATCGCCCACTGCGCGCCAAAACTCTTCCAGCGCCGGATGGCCGTCCCGAGCTGAAGCAACCCTGATAGTATCGCCCAGGCGCCGAACACGCCGAGCACCAGGTTCATGCTCATCTGCAAGGCGACGAGAACGGCGACGGTGGTCGCGAGGCTGACCACGACGTTCAGCGCCTGCGTGCGGTTTTGAGTGAGTCCGCCGCTGCGCAAGCCATCCACGAAGTTCGCTGCGGCGTCCCATGAGGGATAGAGCACGAGCAAGGCGCCGGCGATCACGGGAGACGATGCCCCGACAGCAAATGCAGCAATGACCCAGGCGACGGAGAACGCCGCCCGGATGAAGTAGTATTGTTTCAGCCATTGCTCGCGATCGGTACGAACGGGGTCCAATTGATAATGCGACACGGCACTTTCTCCTTTACCTACTGGTTGGTAGTTTGCGCGCAGCGAGCTGCGCTCACCCACGCCTGCCTGCGGGATGTCGTGATCGTCTCGCCGATGTCTCTCAGTGTTTTGTGGACAGCCGCTCCAGCAACGGGGCGGTGATCACACCGAACATTTTTGGATCGCCATAGGCGCGTGCCGACAGCATCGCGCCGTGAACGGTCGCCATGAATCCTTCCGCCTCGACCTTCGCCGTGCTGGATAGATACAGCCGCCCCTTCCGTCTGCCGCGCTCCATCACCGACGTCAGCCAGGATGCGAGTGAACGGAAATGCGCACGAACTTCGAGCGCGACTTCCTCCGGCAAAATCGGAAGCTCGCTGGCCAGCAGTGCGCAGACGCAGAAAGGCGCCGACGCATCCGCGATGCACGCCTCCCAATAGCCGACATAGCTTTTGAGCTGGTCGCGCGGATCCGGAATGTTGCGCTCGAGTGCGGCCAGTCCCGCTTCGGCTTCCTCGCGGTAGCGCGACACGAGGGTGCGGACCAGATCGACCTTGCTGGCGAAATGGTGGTGGATACTCGGTTTGCGGATGCCGACGATTTCGGCGATGTCGGCGTAGCTGAAGCCGTTGTAGCCGCCCGCAATGATCAGGGTGCGCGCGCAGGCCAGGATGTGGTCGGCGGTCGAGGAAACGTTGGTCATGACCATTAACTACCTTCCAGTTGGTAGGCCGTCAAGAATGGGGTGCTTCAACCATCCGTGAGTGGTAGGAGCCCCGCATGACCATTCGCCCGATCGTCCGCTATCCCGACCGCCGGCTCGCGATGCCGGCCCGCCCCGTCACGGTCTTCGACGACAGCTTGCGCGAGCTCGCAACGGACCTGCTCGATACCATGCGCGCCGCCCCCGGCATCGGCATCACCGCGTCGCACATCGGCGTGCCCTTGCGGGTCGTCGTGCTGGAACTCGACGCCAAGGACGGCCCGCAGACCTACGTCAATCCTGAGATCAGTTGGGCCTCGCCCGAGATGATCCTGCACAAGGAAGGCAGCGTCTCGATGCCCGGGGTCAACGACGAGGTCCAGCGCCATACGCGCGTGCGGATCAGCTATCGGGATCTCGACGGCAACATGCAAAGCGAGGAGTCCGACGGCTTGCGCGCCGTGTGCCACCAACACGAGATCGACCAGCTCGACGGCCTATTCTGGATCCAGCGGCTGTCGCGGCTGAAGCGCGAGCGGCTGGTGAAGAAGTACGAGAAGATGGGGCGCGGCGTGTAAACAGCGTACGGCGAATTGGTAGTCCGCGGCTGCGCGAAGCGCAGTCCGCTGGCGTAATCCATCTTTCATCGCGCCCTGTTGACCGATGGCGGATTACGCTTCGCTAATCCGCCCTACGCGCTCGAACCACAAGGCCGGGCAGATTCGCTCGTCACCGCACCGCACCGATCCCCGCCAGGATCAAATCGATGCCCGCAAGAAACTGCGCACGGTCGTCGTGATCGCGGAGCTGCGTCGCCATCTGACGTACGAAGGGATATTTCGCGGGATCGAGTGCCGCCCACTTGCCGGCGACACCTGCGAGAAAGGTCGATCGGTCCGTCCCGGGTGCAACAAGGCGGGCGTTGGCGGCGTTCTGTCCGGCGACGCCGAGGATGTAGTGCACGAGCGCGGACGCGGAGTCGAACAATGCGGCCGACGACACGCCGAGCGCCTGGAGGCGTCCGCCGACGCTCTCGATGATCTCCAGCGTTGCGGGCCGCCATGGCTCGCGGAAGAGCTGGGCACCGACCCAGGGATGGGCGTCGATCGCGTCGAACACCCCGAGTGCAACCGCACGGATCGCCTCGCGCGGCGCCGTATCACCCGCCACTTTGGACATGACACGGGCGATGACCTCGTCGGTTGCCGCGGCGAGCAACTCGCTCTTGTCGGCGACGTGCCAATAAATCGCGCCGCTGCCGGTCGCGAGATGCGCCGCAAGCGCACGGACTGTCAGCGCGCCCTCGCCGCCGCTGTCGAGGATTTCGATCGCAGCAGCGATGATGCGCTCCCTCGATAACGCGTCGGTGCGCCGTTCAATCCGATGAGCCTTCTTTGCCATGGACGTCATCTTGACATGAATGGAACGTTGCTCCAATACCATGGAACGGCGTTCCAATGGGTATGATGAAGGGTTTCCGATGGCGACTCCGGTCACGATTGTCGGTGCAGGCCTCGGCGGCCTCACCCTCGCCCGCGTGCTCCACCTGCATGGCATTCCCGTTCATGTCTACGAGGCCGAAGCCTCGGCGATGGAGCGGACGCAGGGCGGGATGCTCGATATCCACGACGACAGCGGACAGCTCGCCCTCAAGGCCGCAGGCCTGTTCGAGCAATTTCGTAAACTCATCCACGCCGGTGGCCAGGCCTCGCGCGTGCTCGACCGGAATGGCAAGGTGCTGCTCGATGAGCCCGACGACGGCACAGGCGGTCGGCCCGAAGTGAACAGGGGAGCCCTGCGGGGCATCCTGCTGGATTCCCTTCCGCCAGCGACGATTCAATGGGGCAAGAAGCTCGCGAGCGCCGTCGCGCGCGGCGACGGGCGGCACAAGCTGACTTTTGCCGACGGGTCCAGCACAAGCACGGAAATTCTCGTAGGTGCTGACGGCGCGTGGTCGAAGGTGCGGCCGCTGCTGTCCGACGCGGTGCCACGCTATGTCGGCACGTCGTTCATCGAGGCTTATCTGCGCGACGCCGACATCAGGCACGCCGCGACAGCCGAAGCGGTCGGCGGCGGTGGGCTGTTCGCGCTCGCGCCCGGCAAGGGCATTTTGGCGCACCGCGAGCCCGAGAGCGTGCTTCACGCCTACATCGCACTGAACCGCTCCGCCGAATGGTTTGCCGCCATCGACTTCAGCGATGGCGGCGCAGCAGTCGCGCGCATCGCGGCCGAATTCGACGGCTGGGCGCCTGATCTCACCGCGCTGATCACCGAGGCCGATATGCCGCCGGTGCTGCGCATGCTCCACACGCTGCCGAACGGCCATCGCTGGGATCGTGCACTCGGGGTGACACTTTTGGGCGACGCCGCGCATTTGATGCCGCCGGCCGGCGACGGCGCCAACCTCGCGATGCTCGATGGCGCCGAGCTCGGCCAGGCCATCGCTGCCAGCCCCGATGACGTCGAGACTGCGTTCGCGGCTTACGAAGATGCGATGTTTCCCCGCAGCCAATCAGCCGCGGTGGGCGCGCATCAGATTCTCGAACTCTGCCTCGGCGAGCGCGCGCCGTTCAGTCTGGTGGAATTCTTTACCGGCATGCGCGGTTCGTAGGCGGATTAGCCGCAAGGCGTAATCCGCCATCTCTCATCAGGGCGGCGGTCAAGATGGCGGATTACTTCAGCGGCAGAAAAACGTCCGCCACCGTCTCGTGCTCCGGCACTTCCGGGAAGAAGCTCAGCCGCTGGCAATAGATCGGGAAGTCGCGCACCTCCTCGCCGCTGGCCGGTAGCCAGTCGCGATAGAGATAGAGCGCGGCGGGCTCGAGATTGTCGGTGTAGCCGACGACACGCAGCACCGCGCAGCGGCCGCCCGGGATCTCGCCGGGCTTGATCCCCTCGCCGTTCGCCGCGATCGGCTGGTCGGTCCCGACACAAAGGTCGATGCGATAAACGGCAGGCGGGACGGGACGCCGCTCGGAATGCCAGACATTGAAGGTCGGATTTGTTTTGGGGTGCAGGCCGGCGGCCTTGCGCCACGCGATGAACCGCTGGATGGTGGCACGAAGCGTCTCGGGGCTGCCCCGATGCTCCATGATCGCGACCTTTGTGGTGGACACGTCGCGGATCGTCACGTCGTCGGTGGTAAAGGTTGTCTTCATGAGCTTGCTCCTCGCGTTGTCGAGAGGCCCGAAGGCCGCAAGCCACGGCTCCCAGTCCGGCGATTTCCGGAACGACGACGGCGATTGCCCGACCCGTTGCCGAAAGGCGCGGGCAAAGGCGTCAGGCGCGTCGTAACCGGCATCCATCGCGATATCGGTGACGCTTTGGGCGTCACTGTAGGCCAGCTGATGCGAAGCACGCTTCAGACGGACCAACTGAACATAGCGATGCACTGATAACCCGAAGGTCGCCGTGAACTGCCGGTGGAAATGAAATTTCGAGAAGGACGCAACGGCGCTGACCGTGTCCAGGTCCAGATCAGCGTCGAGATGCCGGTCGATATGGTCCAGCACCCGCCGCATCCGGGCCTGATAGTTTTGCAGCGCCGCCTTCATCGTCCTTCCTCCGTGGCGGCTCCAATTAGGCGCCGATAGCGATGACGCGCTCGACCGATCTTGCGGTTTGGCATGGATCCCATCGACCTCATTCGTGAGCGTGACAGGCAACTACGCAAGGATCAAGACGGCGGCCACTCGGCAGGGATGACGCAAACGAAGTGTGTTGACATCGCCAATAGTGTGTAATAGTGATGGTTACACACAAACGAGATTGTCATGCCGACCAGCACCCGCTTCGCCGTCGCCGTCCATATCCTCACCGCTCTTGCCGTCAGCGACGGAAAGCCGCTTCGGTCGGAGGATATCGCCTATTCAGCCAACACCGGTGCCGTCGTCATCCGCGGGCTGTTGTCGCGTCTGAGCGATGCCGGGCTGACGCGTTCGCAACTCGGAGCGGGTGGCGGCTCCTTGCTGGCCAAACCGGCAAGGAAGATTCGGCTGCTCGATGTCTATGCGGCGGTCGAGGACACCGAGCTGTTTTCGCTGCACCGGACACCGCCTTGCGAGAGCTGCGCGGTCGGCGGCAACATCCTCGAAGCGATACAGCCGGTTCTGGACCGGGCGCGCAAAGCGCTTGAGGCTGAACTCGCGAAAGCGACGGTGGCGGATGTTGCGGCCGAGGTCGCGCGGCTGGGCAAGTTCTCCATCCCGCTCGTCTGGTAATAGATCTTGCGTTTAAATGTCGTCATGTCATTGACACATAATCATTCGGTATCGACCGACGTCGATCAGCGAACGGCCGACCAGCCTTCGGGGCGCTGGCGGTTTTTCTTTTCAAGCCCCTCACCTCACAGGAGTCCATCTTGAGTATTGGTATCATCGGTTCTGGCGCCCTCGGCTCAAACCTCGCACGTGCCTTGGCCAAAAAAGGAATCTCGGCCACGATTTCCAACAGCCGCGGACCGGAATCCTTGGCGTCGCTGGTCCAGGAATTCGGCCCTTCGATCAAGGCCGGCACCGTGGAAGCGGCAGCAAGTGCTGATATCGTCATCGCCGCCGTGCGCTGGGTCGATGTGGAAAAGGTGTTCAGCCGCTTGTCGGCCTGGAACGGACGCATCGTCGTCGACGCCACCAACCCGGTGGAATTCCTCGATCCCAATTCGCCGGATGCGAAGGACCCGAGCAATCCGCTGGCGGCCTACGGCATCAAGGCCGTCGATCTCGGCGACAAGCATTCGAGCCAAGTCTTCAGCCAGTTCGTTCCGGGCGCCCGCGTGGTCAAGGCGTTCAACCATAACGACGTCGCGGCGCTGTCCGAGCCGGACGTGGCGGGTGGCCAGCGCGTGCTGTTCTATTCGGGCGATGACGCGGCCGCAAAGGTGGAGCTTCGCAAGCTCATCGAAGGCACCGGCTTCTTCCCGGTGGATCTGGGCTCGCTCAACGTCGGCGGACGATTGGCAACACTGCCCTTCGGCGCGCTGGCCGCGCACAACTTCATCAAGATCTAGCAGGCGCCGGAACGAAAAAGGGGAGCCCGCATGTCGCGGGCTCCCTCTCGTATATACCGACGTCAGCCGGCTGTCAGTGGCCGGCAGGCTCCAACGCCTTCTGCACCATCGCGGTGTCGACATATTGGGTCATGCTGGCGATCTTGCCGTCCTTCACCAGATAGAGATGCGCGAACGCGGCGCGCATGGATTTGCCCGTTGCCTTGTAGGTCCCGGAGTAGACGCCGAAGGCGGCGACGCGGTGGCCGTCTTCGAGGTAGGTGTGAACCTCGGCGCGGTAGCCGATCCATTCAGCGGCGAGACGCCGGAACACGCCTGATATGATCGCGTCGGGTCCGACATAGGTGCCCGCATACGGAAACCCTTCCGCTTCGGTCCACGCGGCGTCGGGAGCGAGAGCGGCCAACAGGTTGCGGCCGTTCTCTTCCGACGACGATCCCTCATAGGTGGCGCGGATCAGGTCGAGGTTCGCCCCCATCTCAACCCCATTTCATCTCGCCGGTGGCGACCTTGGCGCCGATGTCGAGCGCAACGCCCATGCCAAGGCCGGGGAAACGCGCTTCCATCGCCGCCTTGAGCGCGGCGGAATCCTTGGCCTTGGCCAGCTCTTCGTCGAACGCCTTGAGGTAGGCGATGGTGTGCTCGACACCGGACAGGTCGGTCTTCGCATCCACCGACAAATGGCCGGGCACGACGATCGCCGGCTTGCGCGCCGCGATCTTTTCGAGATTGGCGATCCAGGCGGCGCGCTGCTCCTTGGTCGGCGTGTCGGCGGTCCAAACATGGACGCCGGAGAAGATCAGTACGCCGCCGAACACCGCGTTGAGCGAGGGCACGAACAGATAGCGCCGGTTGACCAGCCCCTCTGCGCTGACGATCTCGATGGTCTCGCCGTCCACGCTGAGCGTCTTGCCGTCGAATGCTTCGGGGATGACCACGTCGGCCAACACCTGCGGGCCGTTCTCCTTGAGTTGCGGCCCCCAGACGGCAAGCTTCTTTTCGACGCTGGCGTTAATGGCCGCCAATGTTGCCGGGGCCGCGATCACGCGGGCCTCGGGGAAGACCGCCTTGATGGCGCGGAGGCTGAAATAATAATCCGGGTCCGACTGGCTGATGTAGATCGTGGTGAGCTTCTTGCCGGTTGACTTGATCGCGTCGGCGACAGCCTTGCCGTCGGGCAGCGTGAAGCCGCCATCGATCAGCACGGCTTCGCTCGGCCCGGACACCAGAACGGGAGCCCGGAAGAAGCCTTTCTGTCCGGCTGGAAAATGCTTCCAGGTGAGCCCGCCGGCGGCATGGCCGAAGCCCGCGGGTGCGAAGACGGCCGCGGCGCCCGCGGCGAGAGTGGTTTTCATGATGGTTCTCCTTGTCTGCATGTTGGTCTCCTGGTGCTGGTCTGCGATCGCGAAATTCAAATGGGATGGTCTCGACTGTGTTGATCGCTGCGCTCAGGCCGCCTTCAGTCCGTCGATCAGGACGTCCAGGCTGCCGAACAGCGCGCTCGCCTCCACAAGGCGGCGATCATTGCCGGTCCCAACGATCAGGGCTGGGACGCCGTTAGCGCCAAGCCGGCGCATCTCGGCACGCGCGGCCTCAAGGCGCGCGCGGTAGGCGACGATCAATGCGGCGTCGGGTGTCGCCATGCGCGCGGCGACCTCCGGCAAATTGGTCGCGCGCAGCACATCCGACAGAACGGCCATGTCCGTGCTGTCGCGGCCTTCGATATAGCGGACCAGCTGAAAGGCTTTCAGCGCCTCGAACTCCCGATCAGGCGCCCTGAGCGCAACTGCCGTGAGCGCCAATGTTGCCGGGCCGGAATCGAACAGGCGCGTGCGGTCGCCCAGCACATCGCGGCGATAGGCTTCGCTGAAAGACTGGCCGCTCAAGCGCGAAATCCGCTGGTCGTTGCTCCAGGCGTAGGCCGCAAAACCATCGTCCATCGGACGGGCGCCCTCGCCGGCGAACAGGCCTGTCGGCGCAAGTTCGACTGCGAAATCGGCTCGGGCGACGAGCTGTTCGAGCAGCGGGGCGGCGCCGTAGCACCAGCCGCAGAGCGGATCGAACAGGTAGGTGACGGGAATGGGCGCGGACATGGCGATCTCCTTCAATCGCAATGTGGCACGCGCACATTGGTAGATAAATATCAACAAAATAGACAGAATGTATGTTATAGACTAACAATTGAACTGACCGGGCTAGCCCATGAACCTGAACCGACTGGCCTATTTCGCAGCCGTCGTGGACACCGGATCGTTCACCCGGGCAGCCGAGCGGCTCGGCATCACCAAGGCCGTGGTGAGCCAGCAGGTGGCGCAGCTGGAGCGCGACCTCGGCACCAGCCTTCTGGTGCGCACGACGCGCCGGGTTCATCCGACCGAGGCGGGCCGGACGTTTCATGCGCGCTGCGTCATGATCCTGCGCGAAGCGGAGGATGCCTTCGACGAGCTCGCCCAGGCGGCCGCCGAGCCGACCGGCACATTGCGGATCACGGCGCCCAATGACTACGGCACGACCGTCGTCGTCGCCGTCGTCACGGCCTACGCCGCCCGCTATCCCAGCTGCCGGGTGGAGTTGACGCTCGAAGATCAGACGGTCGACCTCGCCTCGGGCCAGATCGACATGGCGATCCGTGTCGGCTGGCTGGTCGATTCCAGCCTGCAAGCGCGCAAGATCGGATCGTTCCGGCAAATTCTGGTCGGCGCTCCCGCATTCGCGGATCGGATCGCCGCCGCGCGCGATCCCGACGATCTCGTGACGTTTCCGTTCATCGCCAACATGGCGCTGCGCGAGCCGCTGCTGTGGCAGTTCTCGCGCGGCGATCTCGATCGACGCGCCGTGCGCCTGCAGGCGAGCATCGCCATCGACACGACGCCGGGGGTGCTCGCGGCCGTGCTCGCCGGCGGCGGCCTGTCGGTGCTGCCGGATTTCCTGGTGGCAGACGATCTGGCGGCGGGGCGCCTCATTCACATCCTGCCGCCATGGCAACTGCCATCCGGCGGCATCCACACGGTGTACCCAGCGGCCCGCTTTCGTCCGCCCAAGGTGACCGCGTTCGTGGAGATGCTGATCGCGGCTCAGCGACGGGCGGGTTCGATCTTATGAGCCGTATGGCTTTGCTTATTGTTTGAAGCAATGCTCTCGGTGCCACTTCAAGAAGTGCGGATGCGGCCGATCTGATGCCCGGCGCGGCGCAAGAGCGCGCCCCGTCTTGTTGATGATCGATCGCACTCCATCCAGATCGTTTGTCTGGCGCGAGATCAATATCTCCAAATTATCCGCGAAACCGATGAGACCACGATCAAACATCCAATGTGCGGTGCCCGAAAGAGCAACCCCATTGCTGATGATATCCGGCCCGTTTGCCTCCACCGGTCGTATGTGAGCCGCCTCGACCTCCGCGCGCCCCATTCCATTGATGAGCTTGAGGCCGGTGACGGCGCAACGCTCGTCATAGGCGCGGAGGACGACCCGGCGAAAAACTCGATCGCGCAGAATTCTCGAGATCGTCACGCTAACACGGTCGCGCTGCTGCTCAGCCGCGAACGGCACCTGCAGCCGGTCGTTAAGCTCGAGCGATGGAGTGTCGCCGTCGCGCCGCGGCAGCACCGGCGCGTTCTCCGCGAAACCAAGCTCGCATATTCTATTGAAATCGTCCGGAGAAATTGGGCGGACTGCGGACTGAGCGCGTCCTGAGATACGTCCCTGCTCGTTGAGGACGCCGCGCTCTACTGGACCTGTCGGTCCGTTGAAAGGGACGGGATTGGCAAAATCGAGATAGCTTCCTGGTTCAATTAAAGCGAGATACATCCCGGAAGTACCGGGATCGGGAATAACCTGCTGAACCCGTGCAATTGCAAAGTAACCGCGCGTTTCAGCGACCTTGCTCGGTTCGTAATATATTATCCAATCGCCGACGCAGGCTTCAACGCGATGGAGATACTGACTGGGAAATTGGTACTGCTCAGCGGGGCTGTCATCGTAGATCGAGTCCAATCGATGGATGAATACCCCAAATCCCATGACCTAAGCGGCGTTGCCTATCCAGGAAACAACACCCAGCGATGTTGGACCAATAGCCGTCACTACCCTACTCCCAGTCGATTGTTCTGAAGCACGATAACGCATCGATCTGTCGAGGCCAATCTTTCCTCCCGCGACCCGCCAGCGTCAGTCGCGCGAGATGGACAGCCCCGCGAGAAGCGGCGCGTACGCGGCAAGCCTGCGGGATACGAACTCCGTGAAGAGCCGCACGCGCTTGGTCTTGCGCGTCTCGCCCTGGGTGAGAAGCCAGAGCGTACCGTACATGTGCAAGTCTGTGCCCGGCACTCTCACCAGCAGCGGGTCGGCATCTCCGACGAAGCACGGCAGTGTCGTGATGCCGAGCCCTTGCCGGACGGCTGCAATCTGCGCCCCGGCGTCCGAGGTCCTGAATGGAACACCGGTGGTGCGAACCTCGCCCTCGCCGGCCCAGTCCGGGATGCCATGCATGCTGATGACGATCCAGCGGATCGGATCAGGCGCGCCGGCACGCCACGCGGCCAGTCGATCCCGGGACATGTAGACGGCGCCGAACAGCTCCGGTCCTTTCACGCCGTGAAGATTGAGCGGCAGGGTCTTGCGGTCGTAGACGACGCGGATCGCAACGTCGGCCTCCCGGTTGGTCAGATTTGCCAGCTCGCCGAACGACAGGATGTCCATCTCGATATCAGGATGCAGGCGCGCGAAATCGGCGAAATCAGGCATCAGCAGGTGCGTCACCAGCGGCGGCGCCAGCGTCACCCGCAGACGCCCGCGCACGCTCTGGTCACGCCCGAACACGCGCGTCTCCAGCTGGTGCGACGATGCTTCCATCTGGTCCGCGAACTCGAGGACCTCCTCGCCCGCGGCCGTCAGGCGGTAGCCCGAAGGCAGCTTTTCGAACATGTGGACCCCGAGGCGCTCCTCGAGCTGGGCGATGCGTCGCAGCACGGTCGCGTGGTTCACGCCGAGTTGCTCGGCGGCAGCCCGCACCGAGCCTCCACGCGCGACGGCCAGAAAGTAGCGAACGTCATCCCAGTCGATCATGGTGCAATCCCGCACCACGCGGTGCGCCTTCCAAAGCCCGTATCTGATGCATCTAACAGCAGTACGGCGATCATCATAGCCAGTTCCGACCAGAACGGCCCAATTCCGAACGGCGCACACTAATCGTCGCGGCCGACCTCAGTCGTCCTGCCGGATCGATTTCGCACCACCGATGTGCGCGCATCCGCACTCAACGCCTGACGCCGGCGGACCTATGTCGGGGACCTCGGGGACAGATGCTGTCCCGACACCACGACAGGAGAAATTATGGGAAAGCTTGACGGCAAGGTTGCGGTCATCACGGGTGGCGCTACCGGCATCGGCCGCGCCGCGGCCAAGCGCTTCATCGAGGACGGCGCCTTCGTCTTCATCTTCGGCCGCAGGCAGCAAGCGCTCGACGCGGCTGTCGCCGCCCTCGGGCCCAATGCCCGCGCGGTGAAGGGCTCGGTCTCGGATGAGGCCGACCTCGACCGCCTCTATGCGGCGGTGAAGGCCGAGCGCGGAACCCTCGATATCGTCTTCGCCAATGCCGGAGCGGGAAGCCAGCTTGCGCTCGGCAAGATCACTGCCGCGCACATCGACGAAACCTTCGACACCAATGTGAAGGGTACGATCTTCACGGTCCAGAAGGCGCTGCCGCTGATGAGCCGGGGCGGTTCGATCATCCTGACAGGATCGAGCGCCGGCACCACCGGCGCGCCGGCCATGAGCGCCTACAGCGCCAGCAAGGCGGCCGTGCGCAACCTCGCCCGGACCTGGGCGGAAGACCTGAAGGGCAGCGGCATCCGGGTCAACGTGCTGTCGCCCGGGGCGACCGCGACCGAACTCGCGAAGGAAGCGCTTGGCGAGGAAGGCCAGAAGGTCTTCGCCGCGATGACCCCGCTCCAGCGCATGGCCGATCCCTCGGAGATCGGGGCCGTGGCTGCCTTTCTCGCCTCGTCGGACAGCAGCTTCATGACAGCCAGCGAAGTCGCCGTCGACGGCGGCCTGGCGCAACTCTGACGCCGGCGCGATCCCGCGCCTGGCCCACACACAACGCAGGATCAAACATCATGAAAAAACTAGAAGGCAAGATCGCAATCATCACCGGCGGCAGCAGCGGGATCGGGTTGGCCACAGCCCAGCGTTTCGTGGACGAAGGTGCGCACGTGGTGATCACCGGGCGGCGCGAGAAAGAGCTGAAGGAGGCCGCGGTCTTCATCAAGACAAACGTAACGACGGTCATCGGCGACGTGTCGCGCCTGGAAGACCTGGACCGGCTCTATGCCGTCGTGAAAGAGAAACATGGTCACATCGACATCCTCTTTGCGAACGCGGGCGCGGGAACGATCGCACCGCTCGCGCTAGCGACCGAGGCCCATTTTGACCAGACCTTCGACGTCAACGTGAAGGGGCTGTTCTTTACGGTGCAGAAGGCCCTTCCCCTCTTTAGGGATGGCGGTTCGATTATCCTGAACTCTTCGGTCTCGAACGTGAAGGGGCTGCCAGGGTTCAGCGTCTACGCCGCGAGCAAGGCGGCGGTGCGCAGCTTCTCGCGCGCGTGGACGTTGGAGCTGAAAGACCGCAAAATCCGCGTCAATACGATGAGCCCCGGACCGACCGAGACTCCCGCCCTGGAAACGACGACGGGCCTGACCCGCGAGCAAGCCGAGCAAGCCGCCGCCGGATTTGCTTCACAGGTCCCGATGGGTCGCAGGGGCAAGCCGGAGGAAATCGCGGCTGCCGTCACGTTCCTCGCCTCCGATGAAAGTTCTTACATCACCGGCGTGGATCTCGCCGTCGATGGCGGCATGGCGCAGGTCTGACCCGGCATCAACACAGAATCGGAGACACATCATGAGCTACGCAATCATCGGCTTCGGCAAGATCGGCCAGGCTCTTGCCAAGGCGTTTGCGCGCAACGGCATCGAAGTATCCGTTGCAACCACGCGCGATCCGGAAAGCTTTGCAGCCGATGCGGCCGCGATCGGATCCACGATCATTCCCAAAAAGCTCGCGGACGCCGTCAAGGCGGACGTCGTCTTTTTGGCCGTCCGTTTCGAGTCGCACCAGGATGTCGCGAAGGCGCTGTCGACCTGGCAGAGGAAGACGATCGTCGATGTGACCAACGCCTACGGCGTGCCCCCTGAGACACTGGGGGGACAACCTTCTTCCAAGGCCGTCGCGCAAGCCTTCACCGGCGGACGACTGGTCAAGGGCTTCAATCATCTGGGTGCTGCCGTCCTCGGCCAAGATCCGACCGTCCAAGGTGGCAGGCGCGTCGTGTTCCTGGCGAGCGACGATGACGACGCCGCAGCGGAGATTGGCGCGCTTGCGGAAAAGCTCGGCTTCGCGCCGATCAAACTTGGGGGGCTTTCGGAAGGCGGACTGCTTGTGCAGGCGCGCGGAAATAGCTGGGGTCACCTGATCTTCAAGGATCTGGTCAAGTTCGACTGAACAACACGACGCGCCCCACCGTTGGGGATACGACGCACGCGATCGGATCGAGCGCGATCCGATCGGACTAAATGGAGAAACGACCATGAGCACCCAGGCAAACGTGCAGACCGTGAAGGACTTCTTCGCCGCGATCGGCCGCGGCGACAAAGAGGGTCTGCTGGCGCTGGTCGCCGAAGACATCGAGTGGATCATCCCCGGCGAGGACTGGCCACTGGCCGGCACGCACCGCGGGCACGCGGGATTGGCGGCTGTGCTTCAGAAGGCGTCCGAAGAGGTGGAAACGTCCACGGAACCCCGGGAGTTCGTAGCGCAAGGCGACCGGGTCCTGGTCGTCGGCTTCGCGAAGGGAAAGATCCAAGCCACGAACAAGACGTTCGAGGACGACTGGATCTTCGCCATCACCGTCCGCGACGGCAAGCTGACGAACATCCGGGAGTACATCGACACGCAGGCACTGGCGCGGGCCTCGCGCGCGTCGAATGCCCAGCGGTAACGGAGATCGCCAATGTACGACCAATCCAAATTATCCGAGTTGATCCGGTTCGCACGAATAGAAGCGGGCTCCACCGTCATCGACGTCTACCCGGGCGACGGCGACTGGACCCGTCTCTTCTCCGAGATCGTGGGAGGCGAAGGACGGGTCTACAGCTTCGTGCCGGCTGAGGTCGCCCACTTCAAGAACGGTCCGGTCGGCCTCATGCGGACGCTTGCAAAGGAGCCGGGCCGAGACAACGTCGAAGCCGTCTCGGCGGACCTCGTGGCGATGCCGCAGGCCACGCCACCAGCGGATGTCCTGTGGCTGCATTTGTTCTACCACGATCTCCACACCGCGCTGATGCAAGCCACGGGCGCGACGGCGGCTCACTTCAATCGCGCCGTCTACGAGCGGCTGAAGCCCGGCGGGTCCTACATCATCATAGACCATGCCGCCGCCGTCGGGGCGGGCACGAGCGACGCCCAGTCGCTGCATCGAATCGAGCCTGCCTCCGTTCGCGCGGAGGTGGAGGCGGCCGGCTTCGTGCTGGACGCGGAAAGCACCCTGCTCGCGAACAAGGACGATCCGCACGCGATCAAGGTTTTCGATCCCTCGATCAAGGGCAACACCGATCGCTTCGCCTATCGGTTCGTGAAGCCCTGACAGGGTCCGAGGCCGGGCGTTCGCCGGCGCAGCTCTGCGCTATGGCGCGCCGATTTCGGCAAGCCCTCGCATGAGGTTCGGCGTCGACCAACTCGCGACGCCAGTCCCCGCAAAATCGCGGTCGGTCGTCCAAACGTCGGCATCGACACTCCAGGCCAGCGCCAGCACGTGCGCATCGCGCACTGATCCGTTGCGGCTCGGCACCGCCTCGCGAAGGGCCTCTTCGCAGCGGGGAACAACAGGCTCCAGTGCGGCGACAGGAACCACCGTGAGCAGCTCAGCGAGATCGTCGAGGATGGAGAGCAGTTCCGGGCGTTTCAACCCGAGTTCGATGCGCCGACGTGCTTCCTGAACGACACGGTCCGTCGTGACCAGGATCGCGCTCCCGGCGGCTTTCAGCATTGCGCCAGAACTTCGACCGCGCACGGCGGCTATCAAGATAGCCGCATCGACGACCATCGTCGTGGAGGGCCGCTTCACGCCTTCAACTTGCGGGACTTGCCGGGCTTGCCCGTCAGGGCGTTCACGGCGGCCACCGACCAGTCAACCGGATCGACCTCGCCGAATGGCGCCAGCGCCGTGTCATCCGCGGCCGCGTCGCGCCCCTTGGCCAGTGCTTCGGCCCGCTTCAGGACGGCGGCAAGGCGAGCCGGATCGGCCGACTTCAGCGGGATCAGCAAGCCCACCGTCCGATCACCGGATTTCACCGGCGTCGGGCCGGGCAACGCACCGATGGCTTCGCCGGAAATCTTCTGGAGATCGCGGATGCTGATGTGGGCCATAGGGATTACATACGCTTATATGTAATTGATTGCAAGATTCGTGGATCGACCCAGGCGAAGAACACGCACTGTCACCGGATCACTTGTTAGTCGTGCCCTCAGATGGCTGCGCTGCCGACCCGCCGATTTTCTTCGAGACCAAATAGACGTCGACGCCGCTCATCGAGCATTCCTCGCTTGATGCCTGGCTGTTCGTGATGACCTCGATCGTCTTGCCATCCCTGGTGTGAAACGTGATCTCGTAGACCTGCTGGTGGAGGTCCTTGCCGATCTTTTCGGATGCGAGACGAACGGCCTTGGTCTGCGCCTCGATCACTGACGGGATATCAATCAGGCCGGCGTTCTTGAGGTGCACGAGGGCCATGTTGGTGGGCCAACTCGCGCAGTCCGGAGACTTCGCCAGAGCCACCGCAGCCGGCATGGCAAATATTGCGGCCATCACCACTTTCAACGCGGCGCGCATCAATGCACCACCTTGCTGGTGTGGTCGCCACTTTGCCGGATCTGCTTGCGCCTGTTGATGGGCAGGACGGCAATAGACATGCCGTCGCGGTCGCCGCGCCTGTCAAGCGTCTCGCCAGGCTTGAGCTTCTGAAGTCCCGCATCGGTCAACAAGGTCTTCTCCGTTCGATTCGCCGCCAGATACCATCATGGGACAGAACCGACCGAAACGGAGCCCCTAAAAACGTGCCCAAGCGTTGGCAGCCTCTTCGCGGAAAGAACTGTTTGACGTTGGGCAAGATAAAGGTGGTTCTCAGACACCTCAGCATCTCGATGCCGCTGCCTACTCCTCGGCGTCGAGCGCTAGCTGAACCGCAGGCCTGGCCATGACCCGCTCGGCGTGCGCGACGATGTTGGGAAACGGCGAGAGATCGAAGCCAGTGAACGCTCCCCATCGCTGGATCACGAAAAGATAGGCGTCGGGGAGAGTGAAGGCCGAACCGGTCAGGAACGCCCCTCCATCGGCGAGCTCCTGCTCGATCAGCGCAAACCTGCGATTCAGGTAGGCTATGGTCGAGGCACGGGCGTCAGGGGTCAGCGCTGGATCGAACAGCCGCCCGAACGGCTTGTGCAACTCGGTGCTGATATAGGTCAAATAGCTGTTGATCCGTGCCCGCTCGATCGTGCCGGAGAGCGGCGCGAGTGTGCCAGGCGCGTATCTGTCGACGAGATACTGCGTAATCGCAGGACCTTCGGTGAGAACCTCCCCGTCATCGAGCTCCAGCGCGGGCACGTAGCCCTTCGGATTGATCGTCAGATAGTCGTTTCCCGACTCGGTTCGCTTGGTCACGGGATCGACGCGGTCGAGCGTAAAGGGCAGATCGAGTTCGCGCAGCACGAGGTGCGGCGACAAAGAGCATGAGGAGGGAGAGTAGAACAGCTTCATTGGATGTACCTTCGAAAGAGAGAGTAGATCAGCTTCATGAAATCGGCTGCCCTGCGAGATCGGCGAACACCAGCGCTTGGCGCCATCCGGCAGGGCTCGTCCTCATGGCCTGGCGGAACGCGTCGGCCATCGTCTCTGCCAGCCACGCCGCGGCCAGCCCCCCGAGATCAACCGCGGCCAGCCCGGCACCCGCCGCCAGCGCGGCAGCCACCCTCTTCGCTTCCGCGTCGTCGCCGGCGAGGAACACCTGCGCCCCTGACGCCGTCAGCCGCTCGGGGTTCTCCCTCAGCAACCGCATCACCACAGTATTGAACGCCTTCACCACGCGCGCCCGCGGTGCGGCCGCCTGCAGCTGCTCGGCGAAGCTTGGTCCCTCGGGACGCGGTGAGGCGTAATCGCCAGCCGAACCGGGCTCTCGGTTGTTCGGGTCGAGTACGATCTTCCCGGCGAGCATGTCCGGGTTGGCGGGCATGACGCCGCGCGGCGTCCACAAGACAACCTCGCCGAACGCCGCAGCCTGGTCCTGTGTGGTCGCTCGCGCACCGGCAAGTCCCAGCACCGCCTCGGCCGCCCGAGCCGGGTCGCGCGAGCCGAAGGCCACTTCGTGACCCGCCCGCGCCCAGATGGTCCCCAAGGTCTGCCCCACCGGCCCAATGCCCACGATTCCAATGCGCATCATCGTTCTCCAGCTTCCGATACTCCCAACGTAAGGGCGCGTGGCCGCGCAGGGCAGGACAAATGGTGTTGCGGCTGAAGCAACCAAATGTATTGAATAAAGCATGGACACTCTGCGCGCCGCCGTCGTCGTTCTCCGTGTTGCCGAGGCCGGCTCCTTCGCCGGGGCCGCGCGCGAGCTCGGCGTGACCCCGGCCGCAATTGCCCGCCTCGTCGGCCGCTTCGAGGCCACGCATGGTGCGCGCCTGTTCCGCCGCTCGACCCGCGCACTCTCCCTCACACCCGACGGTGAGCGCTTCCTCGCCGAGGTCCGAGGCCCGGCCCTCGCACTCGCGGCGGCCGCCAGCCGTCTCGGCGCACCAGTAGGGGTCGCGGGTACGGTGCGCGTGACCGCAGCCGCCTCCCTCGCTCCGCCCCTGCTGCGCGCCTTGGCCTCGCTTCTGGAGCGCTACCCGGCCCTGCGCGTGGAGTTGGCCCTCGATGACCACTTCGCCGACCTCGGCGGCGGCCGCTGGGATCTCGCGGTGCGGATCGCGCCCCGGATCGCCGACGCCAGTCTCCTCGCCCGGCGCCTTGCGCCGTTGCCGCTCGTCACCCTTGCCGCGCCCGCCTATCTCGCCAGGCACGGGATGCCTCTAACGCCTGATGATCTCGCAAAGCACCGGCTGATCGGCCTGCGTTTTCCGGCGACGGGACGGGTGATGCCCTGGCTGTTCCGCGCACCGGGCGGCACGCGTCGCCTCCAGCCCGATTTCGCACTGACCGTGGACGGTTCGGATGCCCTGCGCGCAGCGACGGTGCTTGGGGCCGGGATCGGGCAGGTTGGCTCGGAGGGAACGGCAGCCCTCCTCGGCGCGCGCGGTCTCGTGACGGTCCTCGACGCCTACGCACCGCCTCCTTGGGCCGTGTGGATGTTGCGCGCACCGGGGCCCGCAGGATCGGCGCTTGCCGCAGTCATGGACGCGTTCGTCACGGCGTTTCGGCGGAAGAAGAAATGACAACAGAGGCGATGGGCCGTGCCGGACGGGCGGACGCTTACCGGCCTTCCACTTTTCGTCATTCCACGGGCGGGCGGCCCACCGTGCTGCAGTGTTCAGTCAAGGGCAGTGCCACACGAGCCGGATGATGGACGGGACGGCAACGTACACGCCGTCGCGGTCGCCGCGCCCACCCGGTGCAGCACGTCGATGCTGTCGGTGGTCTCCTCCAGCATGTTTGCGAATGTCATGGGGCCACCCGTCCATCCATCATGGTCGAGATCGACGCGCCGATATCATACCACTCCCAGGGTAGCACCAATGCCCCGCCCCGAACATTCACGGTCGGCACCAGCTGGCCGATGTCGCTCAAGACCCAGCGGAGTTCGGGGAAGCTGCGGAAGGAGCCGTTCTGGAAGGTGATGGTGCGGTCCGGGGACGGCCGGAAGCCGCGCATTCAGCCGAGAGGCTCGGGATCGTGGAGGTGGAAAGTGGTTGGGTGGAGACGGCCGACATGGACACAGGCTCCGGAAAGGCAACGCCAAGTAGCACGGCGCAGCAGCCTGCGTCCAAATGGCGAAGCAGACAAATTAACGAACCACGTACGCTACCGCGCTTCCGCTTTTTTTCCCGAAGGCACTACTCATTGGTTGCAACAGCCTCTAATCTCACCCTGTGTCAGGCAAAAAAACGCAATTCGGTCAGTTCGTGCACTCCGCTCCAGCATTGGCAGGCGGAATCGGACTTACCCACGTTACTGATTGCGTAAACCTAAGCAGCGTACTGGATTCCGGCAAACTTGAGCCACGTCCTTGCGGCATGTTCAAGAAAGAACTTCTCTACCTTTTCTATGGTCGGCCAGCCTATCGCCGCAACTGGGATGGAGAAGCAACTTCAAATCTCGGCTATGCCCGCATTTGCTTTATCTTTCGTGAAGATGTCGCGCAAATGGCCAGCCGCATTTTTCCCTTTGACAGCGGCGGCTTTGAACGTTTCAAGCACGCGTTCCACGACACGCTTGAGATAGGAGATTTTGAGGTCGATCCCAGCGTTTCACCCCGTCAAGTCATTGCCGCGTTTTATGATGATTTCGTTGGATACTATTGGATGAAGCCTACCCAAGGCCGGACCTTTCCTTTGAGTCAGAATGTGGCTGAATCATATTACAAGCTGATCACGGGCAACCTGAAGGAACAGTTTGACGACCGTTGCGCGGCAATCGAGGTACAACTGGAACAACCCCTCCCTCTTGCTGATAAAGTCCTTGCTGTCATAGGCCCCAACCAAATGTTCGATGACGATACTCTAATGAAGCAATTGAAAGCATGGGGGGCCGAACCAAGAGGTTATAAGCTGCCAACACTATTCAATCCGGCAGAAATAGGAGGAAGATTGGTCGACGAAGTTGAGCGCTTTTTGCTTGAAAAGGGCTACCTATGACGGATGCCCCAAACACCGCCAAAGCAGTTGGCGGCTTCAATCTCACCGCGCAACCCCTGGGATTTCTTCAGCCGTTGTTTGCCGGTGATTACGGGGACAATAAAACGTACATCCAACGTCTCGATGATCTTACGACAATCTCTTGTTTCGATGCGGTTGCATGGCCGGAGCGTGACACCGTCGTATTTGATGATCCAGCATTTGGGACTGTGAACGAAGAGAGCCTGTGGTCTTTCGCATTCCCGAATGAACGCCCGCTTGTTCTACCTTGGACCAAATTCCGCGAGTTTATTGCTGAGCGCATTGAGACAAGTGCTTTCGCCGACCATCCACTGCTTCAATTTGACCTTGTCCAGACTCTCGACCTTAACGAAAGCAAACCGGCAATCTTCAGCCGCGCATTTCGTGCCTACTCCCGCGCGGGCGAAGATGTAGCCGAACGATGGCGAGATCGCGCAATAGCGGAGCCCGAGCTAATCCATGCACTTCGTGCCGCCGGCATCCACTCACCAGACCTAAAACGCTCGCTCAGGACAAGCATTGAGGGAGGGGTTGCGAGGATTGAGTTATCAAATTTAGAGCCGGCGGCGGCAGCACTTCTCGAAAAGGCGTACAGGGCCATTGCACAACGCTACGAACAAATATTTCCGAAGGTGCAGACAGTTGAGATACTACCAAGGCGCAGAAGCGAGAGTCTTCCAATTCGCGAAGATAAGCCGATTACCATTATTCTCATCGGCAAGCTAGGCGGCGGAGAGTTTGACGGTTCAGCCGTCTACGACCGAGAGATCGACGTCATCAGGGCCGATCATCTATCAAGCCATCTTCGTCGAAGAAAACCATCCTCGCTATTAATCGCGCTCGGCCGTCAAACAGATTGGCCGCAGATCGTGGATGTTGGGCACAGCATCAAGCACCTTCGTTCTCTGGCCGTAATCCTAAGCGCCGCGAACGAGCCGATGGCAAGCGACGGTGATCTCCAACTAGAGATAGCGATTCCATCTATATTAACCTTCGCCCTCGCTCCCAAATTTACCCGAAAGGCGACCCCACTCAAATCGATCAGACCGTTGCTTGATATCTTTTCTCTCTCGAGCCGACGATCGCGGACATCTTTCGAAATTGAGCGAATGCCCGCGAGGCACTGCCTGCTCTTACGCGAAGAGATTCGTCACGACATTGACGCCAATGAGATTGGGTGCCGACTAGCAGCACGAGCAATTAGAGGCGGGGTGCGCCCGGGAGCTCGTATTGAGGTCTTCGCTGACGAATCGCCAACGAAGACTAAGGTCGATGATTGGGAAAGCATCTTCGAACCCATATTTTTAACATCGTACCCTAGCGAGGGACCGCTACCCAAACATGGAGCCCAGTCCTATCTTACTTTGCTCGCTGATCGCTCGTTCTCAAAACCGATATCTCAAGCCGAGGCTCTGCGAGAGGGTATCGCAGAGCTTTTGATGATGAGAGGATGGCGCGTCAAAAGGGATGAGAAGCATCTCGATATCTCCGCCGAAAGCAGAGAGTTTTCTGCAATTATTGTTGAACGACGAGAGGACATACCGGCAGAAGGCCGCGCCTTGCAGCGCCCGTCGTTTGGTCGTTCACATCTTCTGGTTATCCACGTAAGCCCCAATCGAGAGGCACTCCTTATTGGCAATCGCGGGCAATATAGTCACATAACAATCGAGGACATTTCGCTGATGCGGCCGGACTCGCAATGGCTATGGCCCGTGCTCCGTCGGCAGTTAGATTCCCGTCCTGCTAAAGCTTCACTTGCGGCGCTGCGCTTAGCATCATCATTGGCTGTGGAAGCCATTAGCATGGAACGAATTGTATATTCTGCCAATCACCGGGACGGCTCACTTGATCAGCTTGTATCTCTTCTTGAAGCTGATGATTGCGAGCGTTTCGTCAGTTTTATTCCAAAAGGTTCCGATCGGGATGAAGGTTTGCGCCTTCTAGTGCGAGGCCGCGAATTGTCGACGACCATCGCTGTCGACCCAGAGTTGATCTTGAGCATTGAGGACGATGGCCCAGCGATCGTTCTCGACTGGTGAAACCTCGCGATCCAATTCCCTACTCCCACTCAATCGTCCCAGGCGGCTTGCTGGTCACGTCGTACACCACCCGGTTCACGCCCTTCACCTCGTTGATGATGCGCGTCGCGGTCTCGCCCAGGAATTTCATGTCGAACTGGTAGAAGTCCGCGGTCATGCCGTCGGTTGAGGTCACCGCGCGCAAGCCCACGACGAAGTCGTAGGTGCGGCCGTCGCCCATGACGCCGACGGTCTTGACCGGGAGCAGCACGGCAAAAGCCTGCCAGATGTCGTCGTAGAGGCCGTGCTTGCGGATCTGGTCGATGTAGACGGCATCGGCCTTGCGCAGGATGTCGAGTTTTTCGCGGGTGATGTCGCCGGGGCAGCGGATGGCAAGGCCCGGGCCCGGGAACGGGTGGCGGCCGACGAAGATTTCGGGCAGGCCGAGCTCGCGGCCGAGCTTGCGCACCTCGTCCTTGAACAGCTCGCGCAGGGGCTCGACGAGCTTCATGTTCATGCGCTCGGGAAGGCCGCCGACATTGTGGTGCGACTTGATCGTCACCGAGGGGCCGCCGGTGAAGGAGACGCTCTCGATCACGTCGGGGTAGAGCGTACCTTGCGCCAGGAAGTCCGCGCCGCCGATCTTCTTCGCCTCCGCCTCGAACACCTCGATGAAGAGGCGGCCGATGGTCTTGCGCTTGGTTTCGGGGTCGGTGACGCCTTCGAGCTCGCCGAGGAATTGCTTGGACGCATCCACATGCACGAGCGGGATGTTGTAGTGATGGCGGAACAGCTCGACCACGGTTTTGGCTTCATCAAGACGCAGCATGCCGTGATCGACGAACACGCAAGTGAGCTGGTCGCCGATCGCTTCGTGGATCAGCACGGCGGCCACGGCTGAATCGACGCCGCCGGAGAGGCCGCACAGCACCTTGCCCTTGCCGACCTGGGCGCGGATCTTTGCGATCTCCTCCTCGCGGAAGGCGCGCATGGTCCAGTCGCCGGAGAGGCCGGCGATCTTGCGGACGAAATTGCGGATCAGTTTTGCGCCGTCGGGCGTGTGCACCACTTCGGGATGGAACATCAGGCCGTAATACTTGCGCGTCTCGTCCTGGATGATCGCGAACGGCGCGTTCGGCGAGGTGCCGGCGACGGAGAAGCCCGGCGGCATTTTCGTGATGCGGTCGCCATGGCTCATCCAGACCTGATGTTTGCCACCGAGAGACCAAGTGTCCTCGAACAGCTTGCTCGGCGCCTTGACCTCGACATCGGCGCGGCCGAATTCGCGGTGATGGCCGCCCTCGACGGTGCCGCCGAGCTGCTCCGCCATGGCCATCTGGCCGTAGCAGATGCCGAGCACGGGCACGCCGGAGGCGAAGATCAATTGCGGCGCGCGGGGCGAGCCGGCCTCATGCACCGACTCGGGGCCGCCGGAGAGGATCACCGCTTTCGGCTTCATCTCGTTGAAGGCTTGTTCGGCCTTGTTGAACGGGACGATCTCGCAATAGACGCCGTCCTCGCGCACGCGACGCGCAATGAGCTGCGTCACCTGGCTGCCGAAGTCGACGATGAGAATCTTGTCATGCGCCGAGGCCACGGAGGGCGTCGACGCGGAGCGGTCGTGCTGTGCTGCTGTCATGGCAAGCAAATACGCGACGGGGGCTTTTCCCGCAACCGCGCGCGCCGCGCGCCCACATCCTTCTTTGGGCATGGACAAGTGGATATAGGTCAGTATTATTGACCTATATGTGCCAGACATCACATAGGCACAATCAGGGAGCCCATTTATGTCACTGCACCATCAGCCATCGACGCTTGCCGCGCTCGGCCGGACCTGGGTCGCGGCCTGGAATACGCGCGATCTCGAGCGTGTGCTCGCGCTCTATGCCGAGGACACCGTGATGACGTCCGACCGGATCCCGGAGTTGGGGTTCGATGCCAGCGGCACCGTGCGCGGCAAGGAGAGCTTACGGGCCTATTGGGGCAAGGGGCTCAAGCTGATCCCGAACCTGCATTTCACGATCATCGACGTGTACGTCAGCCCGGATAGCCTCGTGGTGTTTTACGAGAACGAGCGCGGCAAGAAGATCTGCGAGTATCTGCGGGTGAACGATGCCGGGCTGATCGTGCAGGGGTCGGCGAACCATCTGCCGCATTGATTTCGCGATCCCGGCTAAGGAAGGGCGGCGCGACTTCAGCGCTTGCGCGCGCCGGCCTTTCGCACCCGGGTCTCAGACCATGTCAGCGGCCGGCCGGTCCGCGACGGCAGCACCAGCTGCCCGACCGGCTGGCCCGCCTGATCGACCAGGTCGGAATGCGCTTCGCCGCGCGCGTAGAGATGTGCTTCGCCCCATTGGCGCAAGCCGACGATCACCGGAAACAGGTCCCGCCCCCGCTTCGTCAGCGCGTATTCCTGATAGGCGCTGCCGTCGGAGGCCGGAACCAGCTCGAGCACGTCCAGCTCCACCAGCTTCTGCAGACGCGCGCTGAGCATGCCCTTGGCAATGCCGAGGTTCTTCTGGAAGTCGCCGAACCGCCGCAGCCCGTCGAGGGCGTCCCGCACGATCAGCAGCGACCACCAGTCGCCGATGGCGTCCAGCCCACGCGCCACCGGGCAATCAGCTTTGGAAAAACCGGTCCTCTTCATACTCTCCTCCAGCCTGGTCCTAAAATAAGACTAGACAGGGCGGCACGCAACTGGTCCTATTATAAGACCAACCTGGACGTGCCGGAGACGACGCATGACAAGCAATGATCTCGCCAAAGGAGACCCGAAGACCATTGCCGGAGCGGCAGGGCGTGGGCTTTCCCCCGCGATGGCGCTGCTGTTCGCGCTGGCCTGCGGCCTCAGCGTCGCCAACATCTATTTTGCCCAGCCGCTGCTGGACGCGATCGCCCGCGACCTCGGCATCACCCCCGCCGCGATCGGCATGGTGGTGACCTTCACGCAGATCGGCTACGCGTTGGGCCTGATTTTGATCGTGCCGCTCGGCGACCTCTGGGATCGCCACCGCCTGATCGCCGGCCAGATCGCGCTGTCGGCGATCGGCCTCGTGATCGTCGGCACGGCCTCGCACGCCGCGGTGCTGCTCGCGGGACTGACCTTGGTCGGCGTGCTCGCCGTCGTCGTCCAAATCCTCGTCGCCTTTGCCGCGACGCTGGCGACGCCGCACGGGCGCGGTCGTGCCATCGGCACCGTCACCAGCGGCGTCGTCGGGGGAATTCTGCTGGCGCGCTTCGTCTCGGGCGCGCTGGCCGATATCGGCGGCTGGCGCATGGTCTATCTGGTCTCGGCCGGGTTCATGCTCGCCATGGCTGTATTGCTGCTGCGTATCCTGCCCCGCGAACCGCAAGCCACGCTGGCCGGCTCCTCGTATCTATCGCTGTTGCGGTCGATGGCGGCGCTGTTCGTTGCGGAACCGATCCTGCGCGAGCGCGCGCTGTTCGCGTTCCTGATCTTCGCCGATCTCAACGTGTTCTGGACCTCGATCGTGCTGCCGCTCTCGGCGCCCCCTTTCGCGCTGTCGCACACAACGATCGGGCTGCTCGGAATAGCAGGCTTCGCCGGAGCACTCGGGGCGCGCAATGCCGGGCGCCTTGCCGATCTTGGATGGGCCCAACGCACCACCGGACTGTCGCTGATGCTGATGCTCGCCGCCTGGGCCGCGATCGCCTGCCTGCACACCTCGCTCTGGTTCCTCATTGCCGGCGTGATCATGCTGGATCTCGGGCTCCAGGCTGTCCATGTGACCAGCCAGAGCCTGATCGTCGCCGCGCGTCCCGACGCGGCAAGCCGGCTGGTCGGGGGCTACATGGTGTTCTATTCGATCGGCAGTGCGGTCGGCGGACTGGCGTCGACAATGGTGTATGCCGCGGCCGGCTGGACCGGCGTCTGCGTGCTCGGTGCCGGGCTCAGCGCCGCCGCGCTGCTGGTCTGGGTGATCACCGCGAGCAGGATGCGAATGCCGGCGGGCTGCGCGCTGGCGCCTTAGCCGCGCCTGCAAGGGACAAGACTTGCGGTGGGCGCATGCGCTAACACTCCGTCCGCCGGCTCTGACACAGGATTCCCCATGAAACTCCCCACCTCCCCCTTCACCGTCACCGACTGGAGCAAGGTCGAGCCGACCACGCATGCGGGCGAAACCGGCCAAGCGCTGTGGCGCACGCTCAATATCGGCGAACTCCGGGTGCGGATGGTCGAGTATTCGCCGGGCTATCTCGCCGACCATTGGTGCGACCGCGGGCACGTGATCTACGTGGTCAAGGGCGAGCTCTGTTCGGAGCTGCGCGACGGGCGCAAGTTCAAGCTGAGGGCGGGGATGAGCTACCAGGTCTCGGACTTCGGCGATGCCGCGCACCGGTCCTCGACGGCGTCAGGCGCGACGCTTTTCATCGTCGATTGAGGCACGCGGAACGGTTAATTTGCACTGCAAAATAGCAAAGTCATCCGATGTACCGGGTGACGGGTGGTGCCTTGAAGTGGCCCAAAATCTCGCTATAATGTGATCATCGATACTTGGCCGAACGACTGGGCCGCTTCGCCTCGTCTAAGACAGGCGCGCACGCCAGATGACTTCTCCAAAACATCGACTCATCAGGGTTATGGGCGCAGTGGTGCGTACCGGCTCGCGTGCGTACCCTCATCTAACTAACTAAGGAAAATTCCCATGGCTATGGGCACCGTGAAGTGGTTCAACACCCAAAAGGGTTATGGTTTCATCCAGCCGGATGACGGCCAGAAAGACGTGTTCGTGCACATCAGCGCCGTCGAGCGCGCTGGCCTCTCCTCCCTCAACGAGGGTCAGAAGGTCTCGTTCGACATCGTCGCCGATCGTCGCAGCGGCAAGTCGTCGGCTGACAATCTCCGCGTCGGCTAATCGCCCGCGCCATGGCGTTCTGACCACGGACGTACCGGCAGAGCGCCAGATTTAGAAAGCCCCGCGAGCTTCGGTTCGCGGGGTTTTTGTTTGTGGGGATGGTGGCGCGTCATACGCGGTGCCGTAGGGTGGGCAAAGGCGCGTTCTTGGCGCCGTGCCCACCACTTTTCCACTGCGAATGGTGGGCACGCTACGCTTTGCCCACTCTACGGACCTACGCCTTCTTCAACATCGAGACAAAAAACCCGTCCGTCCCGGTGCGGCGCGGCGTCATCAGCCAGCCCTCCGCCGACTGCATCGCGGCTTGCGCAAAATCTTCCGCCTTGTCCCAGAGCACGCTCGCGGTCTGCTCGGGCGGCACGACCGCGAATTCCGGATGGCGGCCGATGAACGCCCTCACCTGCTCGCCGTTCTCCTCCGCCAGCACCGAGCAGGTGATGTAGGCGATGCGACCGCCGGTCTGCACCAGCGGCACCGCGCGCTCCAGCACCTCGACCTGGTCCCGCAGGCGGATCTCCAATGCGCCCGGACGCATGCGCCATTTGGCGTCGGGGTTGCGGCGCCAGGTTCCGGTTCCCGTGCAGGGCGCGTCGATCACGACGAGGTCGGCTGAAGCACGAATGTCGGCCAGCGGATCGGCATCGCCCTTGGGCGTGCGGACATCGGCATTGTGGACGCCGGCGCGCGACAGGCGTTCGTGGATCGGTACGAGCTGCCGCTTGTCGCTGTCGGTCGCGATCAGGCGGCCCTTGCCCTGCATCATCGCCGCGAGCGCCAATGTCTTGCCGCCGGCACCGGCGCAGAGATCAATCACCTGCTCGCCGGGTTTTGCTGCGGTCAAAGCGGCCGCCAGCTGCGATCCCTCATCCTGAACTTCAACGGCGCCCTTGATGAAATCCTCTTCCGCCTGGACGCCGGGGTTGCGCGCATCAGCCGAAAGCGCGATGCGCAAGCCGTTTGCGGACCACGGCGTCGGTTCAGCATGAAGATGAGCCAGCGCCTTCAGCACCTTGTCGCGGTTGGACTTTAGCGTGTTGACGCGCAGATCGAGCGGCGCCCGGCTCGCCATCGCGGTTGCCTCCGCAATGCGGTCCCCGCCAAACACTTTTGCAAAGTACGGATCAAGCCAGTCCGGATAGTCGCCCGCGACCGCGGCCGGCGCATCCTTCAGGGAGCGCGACGCGAGCGCCGCCTGCTCGGCCTCGGTCAGCGGCGCCGGCGCAAAGCGGCCACCGTCGAACAAGGCGGCCATGGTCGCCGCGTCCATGTTGCGCTCGAGGCGGAGCATGCCGATCAGTCGCGCGCGTGCGGTATCGGCGTCCATCAGATACGCGCTCGAGGCGTAGCGGCGCAGCACGTCCCAGACGAGGCCGGCGATCGCGGCGCGGTCGCCCGAGCCGGCGAAGCGGTGCGCGGTGCCCCACTCCTTCAGCGCCTTGGCGGCGGGCACGCGGTCCTTCTCGATGGTGTCGATCAGTTCGATGGCTGCGGACAGCCGGGCAGCGGGAGTCATTTGAATCTTTCGGTTCAGGATTGGCGCGCAAGCGTCAGATCAGCAACAGCATCTTCAGCGCGAAGTAGATCCACATCGCGAGCAGCACCAGCACACCGGCGAGCCAGACCGTGGAGCGGCGGCCGAGATCGTTCGAGGAGACGAACACGCCGGCATGGGCAAAGCGCGTCACCACGAACACCCAGGACATCAGCACGATGAAGAGATCGGCATGGCGCAAGGGCAGCGCCAGCGCGATCAGGGTGTAGAACAGCAACGGCAGCTCGAACTGGTTGCGGTAGCAATTGGCGATCTGGGTGGCGCCCTGCGGCCAGTTCGGCTCGCCAAGCGCAATGTCGCGGATCTTGGTCTCGCCCGAGACCAGCGCCTTCCGGCGCCCGAACACCATGCCGATCAGGAGCGCGAAGGTAAGGCCGACCTGCACGAAGACAGGCAGCAGGACCATTTGGATGGACATCGGAACTTTCCCGTAAGGCGGAATGCCGCGAGCCGTCATTAGCCGCGACCGCTGGCGCTGACAATCAACGAGTTGAACCGGCGTTCCATATCTTGCGACCAACCACCGATAGTTAAAGCGATTTTGGTCCCTTTTCGGGGCCTGAGGCGAGCATCCGCCATGAACACCCTTCTCAGCCAGATCGCCGGCCTGATGAGCTCTTTGGCCGAATCCGCTGACGGCCAGCTCGGCATCCTGATGTCGGCGCTATCAGGGATCGCGACGGCGCTGGCAGTTGCGCTGGCGCTGACGGTTTATTTCCGCATGGGCTACCGCACATGGCGCGACGTCGTCAGGCATGGCCTGGCTACGCTCACCGCCGTCGCCCTGTTCGGCTTCGCCGCCTACGACATGCGCCACGCCGCGCTGGCCTATCTCGGCCTCAATCCATCCAAACCCGCGGTCGAGTTCGAGATCCGCATGCCCAGGGAGACTCTGACCGCGGCGTCCGATAGCCAGATCGAGCTGCACACCGACCGCAACCAGACGCTGGCGCTGGTCGACGGCGTGCGCGACCTCGCCGACGGGCGCGCGGTGTTGCGCGGCGCGGTGGCGCTCAACCACCGCACCGCCGACCGCGTGCTGGTCGTGAACCTGCCCGGCAAGGGCACGTTCGAATTCCGCCTCCGCCTGTCCGCCGAACCGCATCGCTCCGAGCAGTTCGGCCCCTGGCATCTCGCCGACCGCATCGCTTCGCCGGGCGCGGGCGCGGCCGTGCAGCAGGACGCCTACACTATCCGCTATCGCGTGCTTTAAACTTTGTTCGATCACGGATGACGCGTGCGCGTCATCGTTCCGACGTTTGGCCGCGCGATACTTCGTGCATGTCCGAATTTCGCCTCACCCAGATTTCCGACACGCATCTCGGCCGGCGCTTTCCCGGCCTGATCGCCAACTTCCAGCGCGTCTGCGAGCACATCGATGCGAACAGACCCGATCTCGTCATCAACACCGGTGACGTCTCCTTCGACGGGCCCACAAGTCGCGACGATGTCGAATTCGCGAAAAGCCTGCACGACGCGCTGCCCGTCGCCTGCCGCACCATCCCCGGCAATCACGACATCGGCGACAATCCGACCGCGATCGGGCCGGCGCCGAAACCGCCGGTCACGGAGGCGCACCGCCGGCAATTTTGCGACATCATCGGCGAGGATCATTGGTCGTTCGAGGCCGCGGGCTGGCACTTCATCGGCCTCAACACGCTGGTGATGAATTCGGGCCTCGCCTTCGAGGCCGAGCAGTTCGACTGGCTGGCTTCGGAAGTTGCGCGTGTGAACGGCAAGCCGGTCGCGCTGTTCCTGCACAAGCCGCTGTTCCTCAATTTGCCCGACGACCCAGAGACGCCGGAGACCTCGATCCGCTACGTGCCGCAGCCGGCGCGCGCGCGATTGATCGAGATGTTTGCGCCCATCGATCTGCGCCTCATCGCCAGCGGCCACGTGCACCAGCGCCGCGACTTCACCTGGCGCCACACCCGCCACATCTGGGCGCCGTCGGCCGGCTTCAGGATCAACGACGCGCGTCAGGATCGGATCGCGATCAAGGAGACCGGCCTCGTCGAATACCGCTTCCAGCCCGACAGCTTTGAGGTTCGTCACCTCCGCGCGGCAGGCCAGGTCGATGTCGATATCGAGGAGCTGCTCGTGCAGATGGGCAGCGAGCATTAGCCTAGGCGACGAGCACCATTGCCTACCTCGACACCTCGTTGCATCAAATATGGCCCGGGACTGACTAAAAGAGCCTAATGACAACGTTGTCATTCCGGGATATCGTTCCCTTCAGCGGCCGAGGGCCGCCGAGGGAGCGACGATGCAGTTCTTGTCCCGGTGGGATGGCCAACGCCTTTCGACGACCATTCGGGGCATTCCCCTGGTCGATGGCCTGGCCCCTGAGGACCTCGGCAGTCAGCGATGGTCACCCTCGCGCGGCGATCTTGCCCTGCCCGCCCTTACCCTCGACGAGGCCGCCTTCGCGGCCAATCGCGACCTCTTCCTGACATGGTGCGCGAGCGCCGGCGTTGCGGTTGCGCCCCACGCCAAGACGCCGATGTCGCCGGAACTCGCCCGCTCGCTGCGTGCGGCCGGCGCCTGGGGCACGACGGTCGCGAACATCCAGCAGGCCGCCGTGCTGCTCGCGAGCGGCGAGCGACGCCTGCTGCTGGCCAACGAGATCGGCGGGCTCGCGGCCGGCCGGCGGCTCGGCGCGCTGCTTGGCGCCTATCCCGACGTCGAGTTTCACGCCTTCGCGGATTCACCGGCCGCAGTCGCAGCGCTCGCTGAAGCGGCGCGGGTCGCAAAATGCAGCGAATTGTCCGTGCTGGTCGAGCTCGGTGCGGGCCGCGCCGGCGCCCGTGATCGCACCGCGATCGAGGCGACGATCGCGGCCGTGCTCGCCGCCGACCGGCTCGTGCTCGGCGGCGTCGCGACCTATGAGGGCGCCGCTGCAACAGCCGATGCCGACGCAACGATGCGCGCAATCGCGGCGCTGATGAAACGCACCATCGAGGCCTTCGCCATGGTCCGCGCCGCCGCCCCGCGTCGGCCGCTGATCGTCAGCGCCGGCGGCTCGGCCTATTTCGATGTCGTGACGCGCGCGCTCGCACCGATCGCGCAGGCCGATGGCAATGCCACCGTCCTGTTGCGCTCGGGCGCGCTGTTCTTCGCCGATCACGGCATCTATGCACGCGCCTTCGCCGAGATCGACCGGCGCGGCGGTCTTGTCATCAACGGCGCACGACATTCTGCGTCCGACAGTTTTCGCCCGGCACTCACGCTCTGGGCCGAAGTGCTGTCGCGCCCCGAGACCGGGCTTGCGATCGTCGGCTTCGGCATGCGCGATGCCTCCTTTGACCAAGGGCTGCCGGTGCCGTTGCGCGTGTTCCGCGATGGCATCGAGCAGAACGGGCTCGCCGAAAGCCTGTCGGTCACACGCCTCAACGACCAGCACGCGTTCCTCTCCGTCGCGCCCGAAGCAGCGCTTGCCGTCGGCGACATCATCGCCTTCGGCATCTCACATCCCTGCACCTGCCTCGACCGCTGGCGCGTGATCCTCGCCCTCGACACAGACGGCGTCGTGACGCGCGCCCTCCCCACCCAGTTCGGCTGAGCGCAGCGATGAATTTCCTGCCGCTCTGGCGCTATCAGAACCAGCTCATCGACGGGGCCATCGTCACGCTCGAGCTGACGGTGATCTCGGCGGTATGCGGCCTCCTGATCGGCGTTGCCGGCGCGGTCGCGCTGAACGGCCACATCACGCCGCTGCGCTGGCTGGTGCGCGGTTACATCGAGCTGTTCCGCAACACGCCGTCGCTGATCCAGCTCTTCATCGTCTTCTTCGTGCTGCCGAACTTCGGATTGAAGCTGCCGGCGTTCGAGGCCGCCAGCGTCGCGCTCTCGCTGTATTTCGGCGCCTATTCGGTCGAGATCATCCGCGCCGGCCTCGACTCCATCCCCCGCAACCAGGTCGAAGCCGGCCAGTGCCTCGGGCTATCGGGATGGCAGGTGTTTCGGCACATCGTGCTGCCGCCGGCACTGCGCAACGCCTATCCGGCCGTGACCAGCCAGTTCGTGCTGCTGCTGCTCGGCACCTCGCTGGCCTCGCAGGTCGCCACCGATGAGCTGTTTCATGTCGCGGGCTTCATCGAGAGCCGCACCTATCGCAGCTTCGAGGTCTACGCGGTGATCTGCGTGGTCTATTTCGCCATGGCGATGTCGTTCAAGGCGCTGTTCGCCATCATCGGTGCGGCGGCCTTCCGCTGGCCGCGGCGGCGCTGAGGGCGATCGATGCGATCCTTCTCCCTCATCGATCTCGTCTCGCTCGTTGAAGCCCTGCGCTGGACCGTCGCGCTGGTCGTGCTCGCGCTCGGCTTCGGAGTGCCGCTCGCGCTCGGGCTTGCCATGGGGCGGATCAGCCGTTTCGTAGGCCTGCGCTGGACCATGGCGGCGTGCATCCAGATCATCCAGAGCGTGCCGCTGCTTGGGCTGCTGTTCTTCTTCTATTTCGGCATGCCGATGTTTCTGGGCATCCAGGTGCCCGCGATCATTGCCGTCACCGTCGCCTACACGCTCTACACCGCCGCCTTCCTCGGCGAGATCTGGCGCGGCGGCCTCGAGGCGGTGAAGCAGGCGCAGTGGGAGGCAGGCAGTTGCCTTGGCCTCTCGGCCTGGCAGCAATTCCGCCACATCATCGCGCCGCAGGCGCTGCGGCTGTCGCTGCCGCCGACCGTCGGCTTCCTGGTGCAGCTCATCAAGGGCACCTCGCTCGCCTCGATCATCGGCTTCGTCGAGCTTGCCCGCGCCGGCCAGGTGGTGAGCGCGGCGACGTTCCAGCCACTGCTCACCTACGCGCTGGTCGCTGCGATCTATTTCGCGCTGTGCCTGCCGCTCACGCTCTGGTCCCGCTCTCTGGAGGCCCGCCTCGATGGCTCTCGTTGAAATCCGCGACGTGCACAAGACATTCGGCAAGGTCGAGGTGCTCAAGGGCGTCTCGCTCGACGTCGAGGAAGGCGAGATCGTCACGATCATCGGCCGCTCCGGCTCCGGCAAGTCGACGCTGCTCCGCTGCATCAATGCGCTGGAGAGCGTCGATTCCGGCGAGATCCGCGTCGAGGGCGAGAGGGTCCATGCCAAAATGCCGGACCTGAAAAAGTTTCGCCAGCGCGTCGGCATCGTGTTCCAGGCCTTCAATTTGTTTCCGCATCTGAAGGTCGAGCGCAACATCACGCTCGCGCCGCTCCTCACCGGCCGCACCGAGAAGGCAAAGGCCCGCGCCCTCGCCGAAGACGTGCTCACCCGCGTCGGCCTCGCCGACAAGATCGACGCCTGGCCGGAGCAGCTATCCGGCGGCCAGCAGCAGCGCGTCGCCATCGCGCGCTGCCTCGCGATGGCCCCTCACCTCATGCTGTTCGACGAGGTGACATCGGCACTCGATCCCGAGCTCGTCGGCGAAGTCTTGAAAGTGATGGAGGCGATGGCGAAGCAGGGCATGACCATGATCCTCGTCACCCACGAGATGGGCTTTGCCCGCAACGTCGCCGACCGCATCGTCTTCATGCATCAGGGCCGCGTCTGGGAACAGGGCCCACCAGCAAAACTGTTCGCCAACCCCGAGACCCCCGAGCTCGCAAGCTTCATCGCTTCCGCGAAATGATCAACCCAGCCATCCGCCACCAGGAGAGAGTCATGAGACAGCTGAAGTCCCTCTTTGCGATCGCAGTCACCGCGCTCGCCGTCATTGCTGCGCCGAACCTTGCTCACGCCGACAAGCTGCAAGACGTGCTCGGCTCCGGCAAGCTCCGCATCGGCATCCTGACCGATGCCGCGCCGTGGGGTTTCAAGGACGACAAGGGCGAGATCGCCGGCCTCGATGCCGATCTCGCCAAGCTGATCGCCGCCGACATGGGCGTGAAGCTCGAGCTCGTGCCGGTGACCGGCGCCGCGCGGATCCCGAGCCTGCTCTCCGACAAGATTGACATCCTGATCGCGGGCCTCGGTGCCACGCCCGAGCGCGCCCAGCAGGTGATGTTCTCACAGCCCTACGCGGTGGTGAATCTCGGCGTCTACGGCGCCAAGTCGATTCCGGCTGCCACCGGCAAGAAGCCCGACAATCTCGACGGCCGCAGCGTTGCCGTGGCCAAGGGCTCGACGCTCGACGTCTGGCTCACCGACAACGCGCCGAAGGTGAAGCTGGTGCGCTTCGAAGACACGCCGGCCGCGCTCGCCGCCTACCTTGCAGGACAGGCCGACACCTTCGCCGAGAACAGCGCCATCGCGCTCAAGGTGCAGGACCAGAACCCGACCAAGGAGGTCGAGCTGAAATTCCTGATCCGCCAGTCGCCGGCCCATGTCGGCGTGCGCCAGGGCGAGCAGAATCTGCTCAACTGGATCAACACCGATATCTTCTTCAACAAGCTCAACGGCAAACTCGGCGCGCTGCAATTGAAGTGGTTCAAGGAAGAGCAAACGCTGCCGACGCTGTAAGCCAGCATACGCTCCCGCGCGCGTCGCGGGAGCCACACCTTCACGAGGAGATTTTCAGATGATCAAACGTTACGTCGTGGGTTCGCGCATGAGCCAGGCGGTTGCTGCTGGTGGCATGGTGCATATCGCCGGCCAGGTTGCTGATGACCGCAAGGCCGGCATCGTGTCGCAGACCCAGCAGGTGCTCGCCAAGATCGACGCGCTGCTGAAGGAGGCCGGCTCCGACCGCTCCAAATTGATCGCGGTCAACGTCTTCCTGCCGCACATCATCGACTTCGACACCATGAACTCGGTCTATGACGCCTGGATCGATCCGGCCAATCCGCCGGCGCGCGCCTGCGTCGAGGCTCGCCTTGCCGATCCCGATTTGCGCGTCGAGATGACCGCGGTCGCCTTGCTCTGAAGAGCGTTTCTTCCAACCTTCGGCCGGCGTCGGCGACGACGCGGCCCCGAGGCCTCCCATGCATACCGGACTGTTCCACGACATCGACTTCGAGAAGGACCAGAAATGGTCCGGCCATCTCGGCATTCCCTTCTCGATCGACCGCTCGCCCTACTATCAGCTCAAGATCCCGATCTTCCGGATCAAGAATGGCGCCGGTCCAAAGCTGCTTCTGATGGCCGGCAATCACGGCGACGAATATGAGGGCGAGATCACGCTGACGCGGCTGTATCGCCGGCTCGATGCTGCCGCCATCAAGGGCGAGATCACCATTCTTCCCTTTGCCAATTGGCCCGCCGTGATGGCGGCGCGCCGCCGTTCGCCGCTCGACGAGGGCAATCTCAACCGCGCCTTCCCCGGCGATGCCGCGGGCACGCCGACGTTTCGTCTGGCACATTTCCTCGAGCACGAGCTGTTTCCGCGGCATGACGTCGTGTTCGACATCCACTCCGGTGGCACCTCGATGGCGCACGTGCCTTGCGCGCTGATCGAGCGGCAGGGCCCGCCCGAGATGTTCGGCCACGCGCTGCGCCTGATGGAAGGCCTCGGCATGCCCTTCGCCTTCGTCGCCGAGAACGGCGCGACCGCGCCGACCTCGATGGCGGCGACCGCGCGCGCCGGCGCAATCGGGCTATCGGGCGAATTCGGCGGCGGCGGCACCGTCACGCCGCAGACCATGGCGCTGACCGCGCGCGCGGTCGACCGGCTGCTGCTCGCACTCGGCCTGGTTCAGGCGCCGGTGCTGGGGCCGCATGCGCCGGTCGAGCGCGCCACCGAATTGCTGGCGCTGCAAAGCCACGCACAGGCGGTGTTCGCGACACGGCGCGGCTGGTTCGAGCCCGCCGTCACCGTCGGCGCGCGCGTCGAGGCCGGCGACATCGCCGGCTGGTATCACGACTTCGAGCGACCCGAACTGCCGGAAGAGGTGCTGCGCTTCCCCGCCAACGGCATCGTGATCTCGCAGCGCCTGCACACCGACAGTCAGAGCGGCGACTGCCTGGTCCAGGTCGGCCGTGCCTTGAAGCGCGAGGAGGTTATGACGACAGGCTGAGTTCGATTAGCCTCCTCTTGCATCACCGATCAGGATTCGATGACCGATCCGGCAAAGCCAGGCTATGACGACGTGGTGCGCATTCCGGCGCCGCCCGGCCGCGCCAGCGCGACCGGACGGCCGCCGCGCATCGGGGAGGTGGCGGAGCGCGCGGGCGTGTCGCCGATCACGGTGTCGCGGGTGTTGCGCCACCCTGAGAAGGTCAATCGCGAGACCCGCGAGCGCATCCTCGAAGTGATCGAGGCGACCGGTTACGCCTCCAACCCGCACGCGCGCGCGCTGCGCTCGGGCCGCTCGAACGTGGTCATGGCGTTCGTCTCCAACATCCTCAGCCAGCAGTTCGGCCTCGCGGTGCGCAGCTTCGCGGCGACGCTGGAGCCCGAGGGTTTCGAGGTGCTGGTCGGCCAGACCTCCTATTCCTATGCCAAGGAAGTCGCGATGATCCAGTCGCTGCGCGGCATCCGCCCAGCAGCCGTGCTGTTCACCGGCGTGATCGAGCTCGAGGAGAACCGCGCAGCGCTGGCCGAGCTCGGCATTCCCGTGATCGAGACCTGGGCGTTTCCGCGCGATCCCATCGACATGCTGGTCGGGCTGCCCAATGCGGATGCCGGCGCGATGGCCGCGCGCAGGCTGGCCGCGGCCGGATATCGCCGCGTCGCCTTCGTCGGACGCAGCAGCGGCCGTGGGGCGCTGCGCCGCGACGGTTTTCGCGCGGCGGCGGCCGAGCTTGGGCTCGAAATCGTGCACGAGATCCTCGTTGGCGAAGTCACGGGGCTGGTCGATGGCCGCGCCGCATTCACCGCCCTACTCGACCGCGGCGGCCGCGTCGATGCGGTGTTCTGCGCCAACGATTTGCTTGCGACCGGTGCACTGATCGAGGCCCGCGCCCGCGGACTTTCCGTGCCGCGCGATCTCGCTGTGCTCGGCTTCGGCGATAACGACGTCGCCGATCAGATCACGCCCGGCCTCACCACCATCTCGTTCGATGCGGCGGCGGTGGGGCGCATCGCGGGCGAGCTGTTGCTGGCGCGCCTGTCCGGCACGGAACTGCCCGAACAGCGGGTGGCCGTAAAACTGTTCCTGGTGGAGCGCGGCAGCGTCTGAGCGTGCTACGCGACCCTCTTGAGATCCTGCTGGATCGCAGCCAGCAAGGATTCCAGCGCGGCGCTGTTCACCGGCTTCGCTTCAGCGATCGCGGGCTGGATATTGGCAGGCCGAACGGCCTTGACCGGGCGCTTCGGGAATGGCGGCGTTGGCGCCTGCATCGAGGCTTGGGTGAAATCGCCCTCCTCGGCATGAACAAACTTGCCATGGATGACGTCGTCGCGCCGGCCCATGACGAACATCGTCGCCCAATAGCCGGCGGCCAGAAGAATTACGCAGAAAATACCGATCTCAATCATCGCAGCACCTAAAATATGCGCGATAATTCAATGCCTTCGCCCGGACGTCAATGAACCCTCGGTCACACTCTGCGCCTTTTACGGGCAAGTGTGGCCGATCGGTCACTCTTTATTAACCACCGATGTCCGAGGTCTGACACCGGTGCAACTACAACGCGCTCCGGCCCTCAGGAGACGCTCCAGGCCGCGGGATTAGGCCTTATCCTGCCCCACCCGGACCAGCTGCTTGCCGAAATTGGCGCCCTTCAGGAGCCCCATGAAGGCACCGGGCGCGCTCTCGAGGCCCTCGGTGACGAATTCCTTGTACTTGACCTTGCCGTCGCGGACCCAGCCGGACATGTCGCGCAGGAAGTCGCCATGGCGCGAGGCGAAGTCGGAGACGATGAAGCCGCGGAAGGTCAGCCGCTTGGTCAGGGTCGCGCGCATCATGCTGCCGGCCCATTTCGGCGGCTTGGCCTCGGTATCGTTGTAATGGGCGATCAGGCCGCAGACCGGCACACGCGCGAAGGGATTGAGCAGCGGGAACACTGCCTCGAACACGGCGCCGCCGACATTTTCGAAATAGACGTCGATGCCCTTCGGGCAGGCGTCCTTCAGCTTGGCGGCGAGATCGGGATCGCGGTGGTCGATGCAGGCATCGAAGCCGAGCTCCTTCACCACGTAGTCGCACTTGTCCTTGCCGCCGGCAATTCCAACTGCACGCGCGCCCTTGATCTTCGCGATCTGGCCGACGGCCGAGCCGACCGCACCGGAGGCGCCGGCGACGACGACGGTCTCGCCCTCTTGCGGCTTGCCGATGTCGAGCAGGCCCGTGTACGCCGTCATGCCGGGCATGCCGAGCACACCGATCGAGGTCGAAATCGGACCGAGTTTCGGATCGACCTTGATCAGGCCCTTGCCGTTCGAGATCGCATGCGACTGCCAGCCGGTACGAGCTCGCACGATGTCGCCCTTGGCAAAATCCGGATTGCTGGAGGCCGCGACCTCGCTGACCGCCTCGCCCTCCATCACGCCGCCGATCGGCACCGGTGCGGCGTAGGACGGACCATCGCTCATGCGGCCGCGCATATAGGGATCGAGCGACAGCCAGATCGTGCGCAGCAGGATCTCGCCGGCGCCGGGCGTCGGGACCGCGAATTCCTCCAGGCGAAAATCGGACGGCTTTGGCTCGCCGACGGGACGCGCGGCGAGAACGATGCGTTTTGCTTGGGACATGATGGCTTCCTCCGGATTTTGTTTCGAGCCGAACGGAAGCGGAGGGAGGCAGCTGCGTCAATACAAAAGCGGTGGAGCGGCTGTTCTGAGACTGCGCTCACTCTCGTGTCCCGGACGCGCTGCGGCGCTCTTTGCGCTGCTGCGCAGAGCCGGGACGCAGAAGGCCACATGCGATCCAGCGGAGAGATGGGTCCCGGCTCTGCAGCGCATCACCGAAGAGGTGCTGCGCTGCGTCCGGGGCACGAGGGCGGAGCGAAGGAGCGCGAGGACTAACCTCCGCCCGGATAGTTGGGGGCTTCGCGTGTGATGGTGACGTCGTGGACGTGGCTTTCGCGCAGGCCTGCACCGGTGATGCGGACGAAGTTCGCCTTCTCGTGCAGCTCCTTCATGTCCTTCGCGCCGACATAGCCCATGGCAGCACGGAGGCCGCCGGCGAGCTGGTGCATGACGTTGCCGACCGGGCCCTTGTAGGGCACCTGGCCCTCGATGCCTTCAGGCACGAGCTTGAGCGTGTCCTTGATGTCCTGCTGGAAGTAACGATCGGCAGATCCGCGCGCCATCGCGCCGACCGAGCCCATGCCGCGATAGGCCTTGTAGGAACGGCCCTGCCACAGGAACACTTCGCCGGGCGTCTCGTCGGTGCCGGCCAGCAGCGAGCCGACCATGGCAATATCTGCTCCGGCAGCGAGCGCCTTGGCGAGATCGCCGGAGAACTTGATGCCGCCATCGGCGATGACGGGAATGTCGGCCTTCTTCGCCGCTTCCACCGCATCCATGATCGCGGTGAGCTGGGGAACGCCGACGCCGGCGACGATGCGCGTGGTGCAGATCGAGCCCGGACCAATGCCGACCTTGATGCAGTCCGCGCCCGCATCGATCAGCGCCTGCGTGCCCTCTGATGTGGCGACGTTGCCGGCGACGACCTGCACGGAGTTGGAGAGACGCTTGATGCGGTTGACCGCATGCAGCACGTGGCGGGAGTGGCCATGCGCGGTGTCGACGACGACGAGGTCGACGCCGGCATCTATCAGCCGCTCGGTGCGCTCGAAGCCGGTATCGCCGACCGTCGTGGCGGCGGCAACGCGCAGTCGCCCCTGCGCATCCTTGCAGGCGAGCGGATGGGCGACTGCCTTCTCCATGTCCTTGACGGTGACGAGGCCGACGCAGCGATATTGCTCGTCGACGACGAGCAGCTTCTCGATGCGGTGGTGATGCAGCAAGCGCCGCGCCTCGTCCTGGTTGACATTCTCGCGCACGGTGACGAGGCCGTCATGCGTCATCAGCTCTGAGACTTTTTGACGCCGGTCGGTGGCAAACCGCACGTCGCGGTTGGTGAGGATGCCGACCAGCTTGCCGGGCGTATTCTTGCTCGCACCGGTGACGACGGGAATGCCGGAGATGCCGTGGTCGCTCATCAGCTTGAGCGCGTCGTCGAGCGTGGCGTCGGGGCTGATGGTGAGCGGGTTCACCACCATGCCGGACTCATAACGCTTGACCTGCCGCACCTGGGCGGCCTGACCTTCGGGATCGAAATTGCGGTGGATGACGCCGAGGCCGCCGGCCTGCGCCATGGCGATCGCCATGCGGGCTTCGGTGACCGTGTCCATGGCGGAGGCCATGATCGGGATGTTGAGCGGAATGGCGCGGGTGACGTGGGTGCGGATGTCGACCTCGCCCGGCATGACGTCCGACAGGCCCGGCTTCAACAGCACGTCGTCGAACGTAAAAGCTTCGCGGATGCCCTGAACCGTGGCCATATGCCAACTCCTTCCTGCGGCCCTGCCGCAAAATACTTATGGATGAGCGCCGCCCTCGGCGTGCCTTGCGGCATCGCCGGAGATTCGGAGCCCATCGGTGGGGTTGACGCGGGTCGATAGCATGCCCGCGTGACGAATCAAAGCAATTCGGCCCGCTGGCCAGCCATGCACAGGCTTTTTAAGTAAATTCAGCGTGGATTGGCCGTGCACGACCGACCTGCCGTCATTCCTCGCGCGCGCCAAGGGGCGGCCGGGGAATGACGAGGGAGCGAGCGCAACCGCCTTTGGGGGTCACACCGTTGTTACGCGGGATTTAGGTGCTATGCGTCGATCCGCAATGGTCCCGGCCGAGTCGTGGTGTTAAGCCGCAATTCCACCCCTCCTTCCGATCTCCATTACCAATCCATCATGGTCGACAAGCAACGCATCATTCCGCTGATCGTGGCCACTGCTCTCTTCATGGAGAACATGGACTCGACTGTCATCGCCACCTCGCTGCCGGCGATCGCGGCCGACATCGGCACCAGCCCGCTGACGCTGAAGCTTGCGATCACCTCCTATCTGCTGTCGCTGGCCGTGTTCATCCCGGCGAGCGGCTGGACCGCCGATCGCTTCGGCGCACGGATGGTGTTCGCGATTGCGGTCGGCGTGTTCATGGTGGGATCGATCGGCTGCGCGCTGTCAGGCTCGGTCACCGATTTCGTGTTCGCGCGCATCCTGCAAGGCATGGGCGGGGCGATGATGACGCCGGTCGGGCGCCTGGTGCTACTGCGCTCGGTGGACAAGAGCGCGCTGGTCAATGCGATGGCCTGGGTGACGATCCCTGCCCTGATCGGCCCGGTGATCGGCCCGCCGCTCGGCGGCTTCATCACGACCTATGCGTCGTGGCACTGGATCTTCCTGATCAACATCCCGATCGGGTTGCTCGGCATCTTCATGGCATTGAAGTTCATCGATCCCATCAAGAGCGACGAGCGCGAGCCGTTCGATTTTTACGGCATGGTGCTCGCAGGGCTGGGGCTCGCCGGCATCGCCTTCGGCCTCTCCGTTGCCGGCCTCAATTTGCTGCCGTGGAGCACGATCGCGGCCCTCGTCGTGGGCGGTTCGATCTCGATGACGCTCTATGTCATTCACGCGCGACGGACGGGATCGCCCGTGCTCGACTTCTCTCTGCTGAACCTGCCGACGCTGCGCGCGGCGATCCTCGGCGGCTTCCTGTTCCGCCTCGGCATCGGCGCGCTCCCGTTCCTGCTGCCGCTCCTGATGCAGATCGGCTTCGGCCTGTCGCCATTCCACTCCGGCCTCGTGACCTTCGCCTCCTCGCTCGGGGCCATGGGCATGAAGACGCTGGCCGCGCGCCTCATCCGCACCTTCGGCTTCCGCAATCTAATGACGGTGAACGCGATCGTCAGCGCGGTTTTCCTCGCGGCCTGTGCGCTGTTCACGGTGACGACGCCGCTGCTGATCATCATGATCATCCTGGTGGTCGGCGGCTTCTTCCGCTCGCTCGAGTTCACCGCCATCAATACGGTCGCCTATGCCGACGTCGAGCCGCCGCAGATGAGCCGCGCCACCACGCTCGTCAGCGTCAACCAGCAGCTCGCCGTCTCCGCCGGCGTCGCCGTCGGCGCGGCCTCGGTGGAGACGACGATGTGGCTCAGCCATGTCAGCGAGCTCAACGCCACCGTGTTCGCGCCCGCCTTCATCGTGGTGGCGCTGACCTCGGCGGTATCGAGCTTCTTCTTCTGGCAGATGCCCGCCGATGCCGGCCACGAGATCTCCGGCCGCAAGGCGGTGGATATTTCCAGCCGCAAGGGTGCGGCGAAGAGCGCGGCGAGCGCCGCCGTCAAGACGGCGACCGAGGACACCCAGGACGTGCGGGACCAGCGGCTAGGGTGACTGCCGTTCGATGCGGTAGAGCACCACGCCGAGTCCCAGCGGCGATGCGCTGCTGATTGCGAGCTGATTGTCCGATACTAAGCCAGTGGTCTGGCCAACGAGTTGCAGTTCGGGTGAAGGGTGCGTGCCATCCGGCTTCAGGAAGGCGGAGGATTGCTCGTATCGGCATCGATCAGATACCGTTTGACCGTCACGCGCTCGCGAGAGAATTCGACTGCTATTCTCTGTCCGCCCCGCCGCGAAACCCCGTCGCCAGCACGTAGCGCTCCGAGGAATCCGCACGGCTCGCGGCGGGCTTGACGTGACGCACCGTCGCAAAATCGCGCTTGAGCTGAGCGAGCAGCTCGGCGTCGGCGCCGCTCTGGAACGCCTTTGCCAGGAAAGTCCCGCCGGGCTTCAGCACGTCGCAGGCAAAGGCGGCGGCGGTCTCGATCAGGCCAACGATGCGGAGCTGATCGGTCTTGCGGTGGCCGGTGGTGTTGGCGGCCATGTCGGACATCACGACGTCCGCGCCGCCGTCGAGCATGGCCTTGAGCTTGTCCGGCGCGTCATTGTCCATGAAATCGAGCTGAGCGAACTCGACGCCGGCAATCTCGGGGATTTCCAACAGGTCGATCGCGATCACCTTGCCCCTACCGTCGGCGGAGCCGACACGCTTGGCAGCGATCTGGCTCCAGCCGCCTGGCGCAGCACCAAGGTCGACCACGGCCATGCCTGATTTCAGCAACCTGTATTTGTCGTCGATCTCGAGCAGCTTGAATGCTGCGCGCGAGCGATAGCCCAGCGCCTTCGCCTTGACGACGTAGGGATCGTTGAGCTGCCGCTCCAGCCAGAGTTTCGACGACAATTTGCGCTTGCCGCCGGTCTTGACCTTGGTTTTGACCTGGACGTGCAAGCGGCCGGTGGTGTCCTTGGCCATCTCACCAGCTCCTGAGCGCGCCGTCTTCGCGCATCATCTCGACCAGCATGCCTTCGCGCAGGCCCCGGTCGGCGACGCGCAGGCGCGGCAGCGGGAACGCGCTCCTGATAGCATCGAGGATGGCGCAGCCGGCCAGCACGAGATCGGCGCGCTCGACGCTGATGCAGCTATTCGCGGCGCGCTCCTCGTAGCTCATGCCAAGCAGCTTGTTGATGGTCGCGGTGAGGTCGGAATCGTTCATCCAGATGCTGTCGATGCGGCGGCGGTCGTAGCGCGCGAGATTGAGATGGATGCCGGCGAGCGTCGTCACGGTGCCGGAGGTGCCGAGCAGATGCATATCCGCGAGTTCGCCGCCGTGCTGTTCGGCGAACGGTGCGACGTGGCGCGCGACCTCGCGCTCCATCGCGGCGTAAATCTCCGGCGTCACGTCGCGGCCGCCGAACTGTTCGGCAAGCGTGACCACGCCATGCGGGATCGACATCCAGGCTTTTATGCGCGGCTCCGGATTTTGCGGGTCGCGCTCGATCCGCACCAGCTCGGTCGAGCCGCCGCCAATATCGAACAGGATCGCCCCCCTGCCCCTGGGGTCCACCAGCGGCGAGCAGCCGAGCACGGCGAGCGAAGCCTCGGTCTCGCGGTCGATCACCTCGAGTTCGATGCCAGTCTCGGCCGCGACGCGGCTGCGGAAACCTTCGGCGTTCGAGGCCGCCCGGCAGGCTTCGGTCGCGATCAGACGCAGCCGCCTGGCTTTGCGCAGGTTGATCTTGTCGCGGCAGATGCTGAGCGCGACGATGGCGCGCTCGATCGCGGCCTCGCTGATGCAGCCGGTCGCCGAGACGCCCTCGCCGAGCCGGATGATGCGCGAGAAGGAATCGACCACGCGAAAGCCATCGCTGGTCGGACAGGCAATCAGGAGCCTGCAATTGTTGGTGCCGAGGTCCAGCGCCGCGTAGACGCCGGTTCCCGCTTGCGCGGGGACGGCCGGTTCGGGGGCCAACGCCACCGCCGCCATCGACCCCTCCAGCTCACCGTGCGGCACAAGGCCGTCGCGGAGCCGCGTGTGGTCATTCATACAAACTGTCTTTCCGCGGCCGGTCGGGCCGGTCTGGAATTGCTTTTTCGCCTGAAACCTTAGCAGCGCGGCAGGCCTGCGCAACAACGCATCACATAGGACCATGCCCATTCGTGCGTTGTCGTGAACGGGTCCGTGGGCTATTTTTGAGGGGTCCGGTCCCCCCAAGCGCCCCCAACCGCGCAATTGCCGGCTTTTCAGGTCAATTCCATGCAAGAACACACCAAATCGTCCACGCTCGAAAACGCTATTGCACTGCAAAAATACGGCGTCGGGCAGCCGGTCCGCCGCAAGGAGGATGACACGCTGGTGCGCGGCAAGGGCCGCTACACCGACGATTTCAACCTGCCCGGCCAAGCCTATGCCGTGGTCGTCCGCTCGACCCATGCCCATGGAATCATCCGCAGCCTCAACACCGACGCCGCCAGGGCGATGCCGGGCGTGCTCGGCGCGTGGACGGGCAAAGACCTCGACGCCGCCGGCTACGGCCCCTTCACCTGCGGCCTGCCGCTGAAGAGCCGTGACGGCTCGCCACTGCTCCAGACCAACCGCCAGCCGCTCGCAACCGACAAGGTCCGCTTCGTCGGCGATCCCGTCGCCTTCGTGGTGGCGGCAACGCTGGCGCAGGCGCGCGACGCGGCCGAGGCCGTCGAGGTCGATATCGAGCCGCTGCCGGCGGTGACCGACCCCGAGGAAGCCACCCGGCCCGGCGCGCCGCTTCTCTACGACCACATCCCGAACAACGTCGCGCTCGACTACCATTATGGCGACATGGAGAAGGTGAACGCGGCCTTTGCCGGCGCCGCCCATGTCACAAAGGTCGACATCGAGAACACCCGCGTGGCCGTGGTTTCGATGGAGCCGCGCGTGGGACTGGCCTCCTACGACAAGACAACCGAGCGCTACACCATCCAGATGCCGACCCAGGGCGTCGCGGGCAACCGCGCCAACCTCGCCAAGAACCTGAAGGTGCCGAACGAGAAGGTGCGTATCCTCACCGCCAATGTCGGCGGCTCCTTCGGCATGAAGAACGTCAACTATCCCGAATACATGTGCATCCTGTATGCGGCGAAGGCGCTGGAACGGCCAGTGAAGTGGCTCGACGAGCGCTCCACCAGCTTCCTCTCCGACAGCCACGGCCGCGCGCAAAAAATCCATGCCGAACTCGCGCTGGATGCCGAGGGCCACTTCCTCGCGGCAAAGCTCTCGGGCTACGGCAATCTTGGTGCCTACATCACCGGCGTTGCGCCCAGTCCGCTCTCGCTCAACACCAGCAAGAACTTTTCCAGCGTCTATCGCACGCCGCTGATGGCCGTCGATATCAAGACGGTTTTGACCAACACCACGCTGATGGGCGCCTATCGCGGCGCCGGCCGGCCCGAGGCGAACTACTACATGGAGCGGCTGATCGACCGCGCTGCCGACGAGATGGGCATCAACCGCCTGACGATGCGCAAGCGCAACTTCATCAAGCAGAGCCAGATGCCGTTCGCGGCGTCCTCCGGCGTCACCTATGACAGCGGCGACTTCCAGGCCGTGTTCAACAAGGCGCTCGAGATCTCCGACCACGAGAACTTTGCCAAGCGCAAGAAGGACAGCAAGAAGGCCGGCAAGCTGCGCGGCATCGCGGTCGGCTCCTATCTCGAGGTAACCGCGCCGCCGAGCCCCGAGCTCGGCAAGATCGTGTTCGATGCCGATGGCAGCGTGCAGCTCATCACCGGCACGCTCGATTACGGCCAGGGTCACGCATCCGCATTCGCTCAGGTGCTGTGCTCGCAGCTGGGCGTGCCCTTCGACAGCGTCAAGCTGGTGCAGGGCGACAGCGACATCGTCCACACCGGCAACGGCACCGGCGGCTCGCGCTCGATCACGGCAAGCGGCCAGGCCATCGTCGAGGCCTCGAAGCTGGTGATCGAGAAAGGCAAGCGAGCGGCTGCGCACATGCTGGAGGCGTCCGAAGCCGACATCGAATTCGCCGAGGGCAGTTTCACCATCGCCGGCACCGACCGCAGCATCGACATCATGGAGCTCGCCAAGAAGCTGCATGACGGCAAGACGCCGGACGGCGTCCCTGACTCACTCGACGTCGATCACACCAGCGAGCCGGTGCCGTCCGCGTTCCCGAACGGCTGCCATGTCGCCGAAGTGGAGATCGATCCGGAGACCGGCGTCGTGCAGATCGTGCGCTACAGCGCGGTGAACGATTTCGGCACGGTGATCAACCCGATGCTGGTCGCTGGCCAGCTCCATGGTGGCGTCGTCCAGGGTATCGGCCAGGCGCTGATGGAGCACGTCCGTTACGACGAGAGCGGCCAGCCGATCACGGGCTCGCTGATGGACTACGCCCTGCCCCGCGCTGAGGACGTGCCGTTCATGGAGGTCGGCGATCACCCGGTGCCGGCGACAACCAATCCGCTCGGCAGCAAGGGCTGCGGCGAAGCCGGCTGCGCCGGCAGCCTGTCGACGGTGGTGAATGCCGTGGTCGATGCGCTGTCAGACTACGGCATCAAGCACATCGACATGCCGCTAACCCCGGAAAAGGTGTGGCGCGCGATCCAGGATGCGAAGGGCGCGGCATAGGGGAGACCCCGCCTTCCACTTCCACAAACTCCGCTGTCATCGTCCGCGAAGGCGGACGATCCAGTATTCCAGAGACGGTCGTGGGATACGGAGAAGCCGCGGCGTACTGGATTCCCGCCTTCGCGGGAAATGACAGCGAATGTGAGGACGCGCGGTGCCTCTTATCTAAGCCGCCGCCTGCTCGCGCGGCTGGTAGATCGCGGTGTGCTGGCAATGCGCCAACGGCGTCGTGCCGTTGGCGACGACGAGCGCGTCGAGCTCGACGAAGCGGTGGCCTTTCTTCTCGTAGTTCGCGGTGACCTTCGCCCGCGCGACCATCTCGTCGCCGGCGCGTGCGGCGGACAGCAGCTGCATACGGCTGCCGACATGGATCCACGGGCCCAGAATGGTGTTGTCGACGAGGACGCGGTTCATCACGCGCTGGATCAGCCCGGGATGGCCGAGCCCCTCGCGCGCAAAGACCGGATCGGTCTCCCTGATGTCGGCGAGATAGTCGGTCGCATCCTGCCCGGCCCAGCGCCGGGGCGCCGTGCCCAGCCATTTGCCCGTCTCGAACGTCGCGGGGCTAACCGGCTTGCGCTCGGTGACAGGCGGGACCGCAACATAGTCGCTCAGTGACACCAGCGGGGCGGCGGCTGGCAGCGAGGCCGTTCCGGTGGCACAAAGCTCGGTGCGGCTGAACACCTCGATCGTGAGCAGGCCGTTGTGCTCGGTCGCATCGACGTCCGCGGTCTCGCCGTCATAGACCGGCTTGATGAAGCGGGCCTCGACCAGCCCGCGCGACAGGAAATCTCGCCCCCAGCGCGCCACCGGCACGTGCATCATATAGGCGAAAACATCGACGCCCGGGACCAGCCCACCGGAAAAGCCGAAGCGGCGTGCGACCGTGTCGTCATGCATCTTGTTTTCGGACTGTTTGGCGGTGTTGTAGGCCTCGACACGCCAGGTTTCGAGCCGGTTCGGCATGGGGTCACCCTTCCTCATTTTTTGCCTGTATTCTTGTTGTTTCGGGACCGATGGTAGGCCCCGAGGAACCGGGGTCAATCCCCTCGCCTTTGCGCTCCGGATGGGGTACCACGCGCGGGCTGCGGAACCGCTTCGCAAGCCCCATTTACGGATAATGACGAACCCTCAAAACACCACCCGTATCTACGTCGACGCCGACGCCTGCCCCGTCAAGGACGAGATCTATCGCGTCGCCGGCAGGCACGGCTTGCCGGTGAGCGTGGTCGCCGGCAATTTCATCCGCGTACCGCAAGACCCGCTGATCGAGCGGGTGGCCGCGGGTGCCGGCATGGATGCCGCCGACGACTGGATCGCGGAACGCGCGGGTCCCGGCGATATCGTCATCACCTCGGATATTCCGCTCGCGAGCCGCTGCGTGAAAGCCGGGGCCGATGTGATTGCATCGAACGGCAAGCCGTTCACCGAAGAATCGATCGGAATGACGCTCGCGGTCCGCAACCTGATGACGGATTTGCGCTCGGCGGGCGAAGTCACGGGCGGTCCGAAATCGTTTGCACCACGCGACCGCTCGACGTTTCTGTCGACGCTCGACCAGACCATCCGCCGCATTCAGCGCCGCCGCGCCGATCAGGCCGCAACAAGACAGGACTGAGACACCGCATGGCGCCACCGCTGATTCAACTGCGCGACATCAAGCTGACTTTTGGCGGCACGCCGCTTCTGGCGAGCGTCGAACTGTCGGTTTCGACCGGCGAACGCGTCTGCCTGATTGGCCGCAACGGTTCGGGCAAATCGACGCTGCTCAAGATCGCCGCCGGCCTGGTCGAGCCTGATGGCGGCAGCCGTTTCGTGCAGCCCGGCGCCACCATCCGCTATTTGCCGCAGGAGCCGGATTTTTCCGGCTTCTCCACCACACTGGCCTATGTCGAGGCCGGCCTTAATGCCGGCGACGATCACTATCAGGCGCGCTATCTGGTCGAACAGCTCGGTCTCAGCGGCGAAGAAGATCCCGCGCATGTCTCCGGCGGCGAAGCGCGCCGCGCCGCGCTGGCGCGCGTGCTGGCGCCCTCGCCCGATATCCTGCTGCTGGACGAGCCAACCAACCATCTGGATCTGACGACCATCGAATGGCTGGAGGGCGAACTGGAGAGCCGCCGCTGCGCGCTGGTGATCATCAGCCACGATCGGCGCTTCCTCAGCAATCTCTCGCGCAGCACTGCCTGGCTCGACCGCGGCCAGATCCGGCAGATCGACCGGGGCTTCAGTGCGTTTGAGGCCTGGCGCGACGAGGTGCTCGCGGAGGAAGAGCGCGACCAGCACAAGCTCGACCGCAAGATCGTCAACGAGGAGCACTGGTTGCGCTACGGCGTCTCCGGCCGTCGCAAACGCAACGTCAAGCGGCTTGGGAACCTGCACGCGCTACGCGACCAGCGCCGCACCCATCGCGGCGCGACCGGCAGCGCCAACCTCGCGGCTGCCGAAGCCGACAAGTCCGGCAAGCTCGTCATCGAGGCAAAAAATATCAGCCGGTCCTATGGCGAACGAAAGATCGTCGACGACTTTTCGATCCGCGTCCAGCGCGGCGATCGCATCGGCATCGTCGGCCCGAACGGTGCCGGCAAGACCACGCTGATCGAGATGCTGACCGGCGGCAGCGCACCGGACAGCGGCAGCATACGGCTCGGCGCCAACATCGAGATGGCGACGCTCGACCAGCATCGCGAAAGTCTCGATCCCAAATCGACGCTGGCAGAGGCGCTGACCGGCGGCCGCGGCGACCACGTCATGGTCGGCGGCAAGCCGAAGCATGTCGTCAGCTACATGAAGGACTTCTTGTTCGCCCAGGAGCAAATGCGCACGCCGCTGGAGGTGCTTTCCGGGGGCGAGCGCGGCCGGCTGATGCTGGCACGCGCGCTGGCGAAGCCCTCCAACCTCCTGGTGCTGGACGAGCCGACCAACGACCTCGACCTCGAGACCCTTGACGTCCTCGAGGAAATGCTCGGCGACTACGAGGGCACCGTGATTCTGATCAGCCATGATCGCGATTTTCTCGACCGCGTGGTGACGTCGGTGATCGTGCCCGAGGGCAACGGACGCTGGCTCGAATATGCCGGCGGTTACACCGACATGCTGGCCCAGCGTGGCGTCGACTTGAAGCGCGCCACGGCGAAGGTCGCCGAAGAGAAACGAGAGTCGCGGTCAGTCGCGCCTTCCGGTGTCACGAAACGGCGGTTGACCTTCAACGAGCAACACGCGCTGGAGACACTGCCCAAGACCATCGCCAAGCTGCAGGCCGAGATCGCCAAGCAGCAGCGCTTCCTTGACGACCCCGATCTCTTCCGCAAGGATCGCAAGCGCTTCGACCAGGCCTCTGACGCTCTGACGAAGGCGCAAAAAGAACTGGCCGAGGCCGAGGACAAATGGCTGGAGCTCGAAGTGCTCCGCGAAGAAATCGAACAGGCTTAAATCATGACCACGACCCTCGCCGCAAAGATCGCACGTGAATACGGCACTCCCTGCGCCGTCATCGACATGGACAAGGTGGAGCGCAACATCGCGCGGATCCAGAAGGCCTGCGACGACGCCGGCGTCGCCAACCGTCCCCACATCAAGACGCACAAGAACCCGACCATCGCAAAAATGCAGGTCGCGGCCGGTGCCAAGGGCATCACCTGCCAGAAGCTCGGCGAAGCCGAGATCATGGCCAATGCCGGCATCGACGACATCCTGATCAGCTACAATCTGCTCGGCGAAGAGAAGATGGCGCGGCTCGGCGCGCTCCAGGCAAAAGCCAACATGACGGTCGCCGCCGACAATTCGACGGTCGTTGCCGGCTTGCCGAAGGCCGCCGCGGCCTCGGGCCGTCCGCTCTCGGTCGTCGTCGAATGCGACACGGGCCGCAAGCGCGCGGGCGTCGAGACGCCGGCCGAGGCGATCGCGCTGGCCCGCGAGATCGCCGCGTTCCAGGGGCTGCAATTCGCGGGCTTCATGATGTACCCGACCGAGACCGGCTGGGGCGATGCGCAGACGTTCTTCGATGAGGCGCTGGCCGGCGTGCGTGCGCATGGGCTCGATGCAAAAATCGTCTCGACCGGCGGCACGCCGAACCTGAAGAACATCGGCAAGCTCAAGGGCGGCACCGAGCACCGCTTCGGCACCTACATCTATAACGATCGCATGCAGGTCGCGGCCGGCTCGGCGACCTGGGACGATTGCGCACTCCACATCTATTCGACGGTGGTGAGCCGCGCCGCGCCCGAGCGCGGCATTCTGGATGCCGGCTCGAAGACGCTGACCACGGACACCGGCGGCCTCGACGGCCACGGCCTGATCCTGGAGCATCCCGAAGCCAAGATCGCGCGCTTCGCCGAGGAGCACGGCTTCCTCGACCTCTCCCGCAGCAACACGCGGCCGAATGTCGGCGACGTCGTGCGGATCGTGCCCAATCACGTCTGCGTCGTCGTCAATATGATGGACGAGGTGGTGATGGTCCGCGGCGAGGAGATCATCGGCACGCTGCCGGTGGCAGCGCGCGGCAAGCTGCGGTAGGTGCCGTAGGGTGGGCAAAGCGAAGCGTGCCCACGACTTTCTCGCCGTGACCGCGAAAGCTCGTGGGCACGGCGCTTCGCACCTTTGCCCACCCTACGGTTTTTGCGATTGGGCGAGCCACACCAGCGCCCCCCTGCCCGCAGCAGCACCCGTCGCAAACGACGCCTGCAGCAGATAGCCGCCGGTTGGCGCCTCCCAGTCGAGCATCTCGCCGGCAGCAAACACGCCAGGCAATTTGCGCAGCATGAAGTTTTCGTCGATCTCATCGAACGCAATCCCGCCTGCAGTCGAGATCGCACGATCAATCGGGGCTACGCCCGTGAGCTGAACCGGAATCGCATTGATCAGGTGCGCGAGCTCGGCCGGCGAAAATCCCGCCAGCGATCGGCCGGACGCAATAGCGGCCTCCTGCATCAGACCGATGCCAACCGGCGACACTTGCGCAGCCTTGCGCAGGAAATTCGCGAGGGATTGCTTGCCGCGCGTGCCCGACAGGCGCGTGGTCAGCGCGGCTTGGTCGAGATCAGGCCGCAATGCAATTGTCAGCGTCGCATGCCCGAGCCCCAGCACCGCCTCGCGCAGCTCGGCCGACAGCGCATAGATCGCGCCGCCTTCGATGCCGCTCCGCGTGATCATCGCTTCACCACGCACCGTGTGCGCACCGATCGTCAGCGCCACGCCCTTGAGCGGCTGGCCCTCGAAGCGATCACGGAACACATCGGACCATGCGACCGTGAAGCCGGAATTGGCCGGCCGCAGCTTTGAGATGGCAATGTGCTTCGCGGCGAGGATATCGACCCAACCTCCGTCCGACCCGAGTCGCGGCCAGCTCGCGCCGCCGAGCGCAAGCACGGTGGCGTCGGCAGTAACAATGGAGGCACCATTGGGTGTTTGAAACAGTAGCCGTCCCTCGTCGTTCCACCCGGTCCAGCGATGCCGAAACGCAAATTGCACGCCGGCAGCGTCGAGCCGCCGCAGCCAGGCGCGCAGCAAGGGCGAGGCCTTGAACGTTTTTGGAAATACCCGCCCGCTGCTGCCGACGAAGGTCAGCTGCCCAAGCGCCGCGCTCCAGTCGCGCAATGCGTCGGGCGAAAACGCCTCGATCGCAACGCGCAGATGCGGCATCGCTTCGCGGTAGCGGGCGAGGAAATCCGGCAGCGGCTCGCTGTGGGTGAGATTGAGCCCACCCCGGCCAGCCATCAGGAATTTGCGGCCGGCGGAAGGCATTGCGTCGTACACGGTGACGCGGGCGCCACCCTGCGCCAGCACCTCCGCCGCCATCAGCCCGGCGGGACCGGCGCCGATGACGGCGACGGCGGTCAGAGCTTGATCCCCGCCCGCGCCGCCGCCTGGGCCACATACTTCTGCGTCTGCTCGAACGCACCCGTCAACGCCCTCGCCTTCGACATGTCGCTGATCTCGGCGAAATGCGCGGCGACCGCGTCCGGCGTCCATTCGGATTCCGGCAGATTGATGCCCTCGCTCTCGACAATCTTGATCACGGCAAACGAACCTGCACCGGCGCCCATGATCGTGCGGGTCGGCGCGTCCTCGCTCAGCATGTACTCGACGGCGGGTGTGATCGCATTCGGCTTCATCAGTTGCAGCGCCTGCGGCGGCAGCAGCTCTTCGGTCATGCGGGTCGCCGCCGTCGGCGAGATGATGTTGACGCGGATGTCGGTCTTGCGGCCCTCTTCTGCGAGCACGTTCATCAAGCCCACCATGCCGGATTTTGCCGCGCCGTAATTGGCCTGGCCGAAATTACCGTAGAGGCCGGAGGACGACGTCGTCAGCACGATGCGGCCGTAATTGCGGTCGCGCATGCCGGCCCAGGCCGCCTTGCAGCAATAGAAGGTGCCGACGAGGTGGACATCGAGCACCTTCTGGAAATCGGCTGCTTCCATCTTGCCGAACGATTTGTCACGCAGGATGCCGGCATTGGCGCACATGAGATCGACGCTGCCCCACTCCTTGGTGGCGCGCTCGACCATGGCGGTGACCTGCTCGAAATTCGACACGTCGGCGCCATCGGCCATCGCGGTGCCGCCGGTCTTGCGGATCTCCTCGACCACGGCTTCAGCCGGCGACAGCGAGCCGCCGCTGCCGTCGCGCGCGCCGCCGAAGTCGTTGACCACGACCTTGGCGCCGCGGCTGGCGAGCCCAAGCGCGTGCGCCTTGCCGAGACCATTGCCCGCGCCGGTGACGATGGCGACGCGTCCGTCGAACCTGATTGCCATGAGTATGCTTCCGGATGTTGGATTGTCATGGCCGGGTTTGCCCGCGGCCATCCATCAAATCGACAGGCTTTTGAGCAGCGATGGGTGGCCGGGTCAAGCCCGGCAGCGAGGCCTCAAGTCAGGCGAAATAGATCAGCCCCAGCCATTCGGCGACCAAAGCCGGCTTGCCCTCACCTTCGATCTCCACCGTCACATTGGTACGCGACAGCAATTCGTTGGACTTGCGGAGCTTGGCTTCAGCGAGCACGAACCGCCCGCGGACGCGCTTGCTCGAGCGCACCGGCGAGATGAAGCGCAGCTTGTCGAAACCGTAATTGACACCCATCGTGGTGCCCGCGATGACGGGCATCACCTCATAGGACATGATCGACAGCAGCGACATCGTCAGGAATCCGTGCGCGATGGTGGTGCCGAAGGCAGTCTCTTTCTTCGCGCGTTCCGGATCGACGTGGATGAACTGATGATCCTCGATCACATCGGCATAGGTGTCGATGCGCGGCTGGTCGATCAGGTGCCACGACGATACGCCGATCTCCTTGCCGACCATGGCCTGATAGGCGTCCAAGGGAATCGGCGGCTTCTTCCAGACTTCGTTCACTTAGGTCTCACTCCGGGTTTTCGACAGCTCCGGAAAATCCTCCTCGCGGAATTCCCGGCCGCGCAGCGGATCACTGCGATCATCGTCGCGTTCGAGCCTGCGTAGCTGCACGCGGCGGATTTTTCCAGAGATCGTTTTCGGCAGCTCGGTGACGATTTCGAGGCGCCGGATGCGCTTGAATGGCGCAAGCCGCGTGTGCAGGTGCTTGAAGATGGAGAGCGCGGTCTCCGGCGTCCGCTCGGCGCCTGACGTCAACAGTACGAACGCCTTGGGAATCGCGAGCCGGATCGGATCGGGGCTCGGCACCACCGCCGCTTCCGCTACCAGTTCATGCTCGAGCAGCACGCTCTCCAGCTCGAACGGGCTGATGCGGTAGTCGGATGATTTGAACACGTCGTCCGAGCGGCCGACGAAGGTGAGATAGCCGTCGTCGTCTTCGAACACCACGTCGCCGCTGCGATAGAGCTCGCCTTCGGCGCCTGCCAATTGGCCGTCGTCGCCCTGATAGCCCTGCATCAGGCCGGCGGGACGGTCATCGCCCAGCACCAGCGCGACCTCGCCCTCCTTCGCCCGATAGCCGTCGGCGTCGCTAACCTGCACGCGATAGCCCGGCAGCGGCCGGCCCATCGAACCGATCTTGATTTTTTGTCCGGGCGAGTTGCCGGCAAGCGCCGTGGTTTCCGTCTGGCCGTAGCCGTCGCGGATGGTGAGGCCCCAGGCGGCCTGCACTTGGTCGATGACTTCAGGATTGAGCGGCTCACCTGCGCCGCAGACCTCGCGCAAACTCACTTTGAAGGACGCAAGGTTCTCCTGGATGAACAGCCGCCACACCGTCGGCGGCGCGCACAGCGTGGTGACGCCGCAGCGGCCGATCGTGGCGAGCAGCGCCTTGGCATCGAAGCGGGGCTGATTGACCACGAACACGGTGGCGCCAGCATTCCACGGCGCGAAGAAGCAGCTCCAGGCGTGCTTGGCCCAGCCGGGCGAGGAAATGTTGAGATGGACATCGCCGGGCTTCAGCCCGATCCAGTACATGGTGGAGAGATGGCCGACAGGATAGCTGCGCTGGCTGTGCAGCACGAGTTTTGGTTTTGCGGTCGTACCCGAGGTGAAATAGAGCAGCATCGGGTCGTCGGCGTTAGTCGGGCCGTCGGCTGTCAAACTCTCCGAAGCTTTCGCCGCCTCGTCGTAAGCCAGCCAGCCATCGAAGGCCGCGCCAACGACGATGCGCACGACATTCTCGGCGCCCAGGCTCGCGAACTTCGCGACCTGATCCTGCGCAGCCACCACCGCCTTCGCCTTGCCGCGGTCGAGCCGGTCGCGGAGCTCGTCGGCGGTGAGCAGCGTGGTCGCGGGGATCACGACGATTCCGAGCTTCATCGCAGCCAGCATCGTCTCCCACAGCGGAACCACATTGCCGAGCAGCAGCAGGAGATGATCGCCGCGCTTGAGGCCCTGCGCGCGGAGAAAGTTCGCGACCTGATTGGAGCGCTTCGAGAGCGCCGCGAAGGACAGTTTTGTCTGCTTATCCTGCGCGGCATCGACAATCCAGAGCGCGGGCCGGTCCTTGCTGTCCGCATTCGTCGCCAGCTCGGCGTCGAACCAGTCGAGCGCCCAGTTGAAGGGAACCGGATCGGGCCAGCGGAAGTCCTTGACCGCTGTCACGTAGTCCGTGCGGTGCGTGAGCAAAAACGCGCGCGCTTCCTGAAATGTCGTCATCAAGCTTTCCCGGCCAGCTCCCTAACGTGCTTGATAATTCCGGAAAAATCCACCCCACCCTGACCTGCCTTGTCGAAGGCCTGGTAAATCTCCTGCGCATGCTGGCCGAGCGGCGTCGCCGCGCCCGCGGCCTTCGCGGCGTCCTGCGCAAGCGTCAAATCCTTCACCATCAACGCCGAGGCGAAGCCCGGCTTGTAATCGTTGTTGGCGGGCGACGTCGGCACCGGGCCCGGAACCGGGCAATAGGTCGTCAGCGACCAGCACTGACCCGACGAGGTCGAGGCGACGTCAAACAGCGCCTGATGCGAGAGGCCGAGCTTTTCAGCCAACGCAAACGCCTCGCTCACCGCAATCATGGAAATGCCGAGGATCATGTTGTTGCAGATTTTTGCCGCCTGGCCCGCGCCGGCGCCGCCGCAATGGACGATCTTCTTGCCCATTTTTTCCAGCACGGGCTTTGCCGCCGCGAACGCGCCCTCCTCACCGCCGCACATGAAGGTGAGCGTCGCGCCCTTGGCGCCGCCGGTGCCGCCGGAGACCGGTGCGTCGACTGAGAGCACGCCGTTCTTCCCCGCAAGCGCATGCGCCTGCCGCGCACTCTCGACGTCGATGGTGGAGCTGTCGATGATCAGCGCGCCCTTGGTCATAACAGGAACGACCTCGTTCCAGACGCCGAGCACGTGCTTGCCTGCGGGGAGCATGGTGACGACGACATCGGCGCCCTTCACCGCGTCCGATGCGTTGTCGGCGATACCAGCACCGTCGGTCTTGGCCTGCGCGCGCGAGGGCTCAGCGAGATCGAACGCGACGACCTTGTGGCCGGCCTTGACCAGATTGGCGGCCATCGGGCCGCCCATGTTGCCGAGACCGATGAATGCGATCGTGGCCATCTTCGTTTCCTCCGCTTGAACGTTGTTAGTTGAATTTGAGTTCGTCGGCGCCGATCTCGGCGAGATACGGCGCCAGCATCTGCGGTGTCACATGCTCGATCCGCGGCGGCGAAAAGCTCGGATTGCGGTCCTTGTCGATCACGGCGGCGCGCACGCCCTCGCGGAAATCGTCGCTGCGGAAGACCTCCAGCGCGGCGCGATATTCACGCACCAGACATTCTTCCAGGCTCGACGCGGTACGCGCGAGACGCAAGAGCTTCAGCGTCACCACCATGCCGCGCGGCGACTTTTCATTGAGCGTCTTGAGCGTCGCCAGCGCGAACTCTGAGCCGTCGCGCTGGAGCGCCGCGAAGATATCCTCCATACGGTCGAAGCCGAACAGCGTGTCGATCATCGCCTGCTTCGCCGCCACCGGCCCGGCGGCATCGCCTGTCGCAAAGCCGTCGATGAGCTTGCTGACGTCGGCCGCAGTCACACCGTGGCGGACATGCGTCAGCGCCTCACGCAGCTCCGGCCATTTGGCAGCCGGCACCACGGCGTCGGCGAACTTTGCGTGGATCGCGTCAGGACCGTTCATGGTCTGGCCGGTAAGACCAAAATAAGTGCCGATCTCGCCGGGTGAGCGCGACAGTAGCCAGGTGCCACCAACATCGGGGAAGAAGCCGAGCCCGACCTCGGGCATCGCGAGTCTGGTGCGATCGGTGACGACGCGATGGCTGGCATGGCCGGACAAACCGACGCCACCGCCCATCACGAGGCCGTCCATGAATGCGACATACGGCTTCGGATATCTCGCGATCCGCGCATTCATGACGTATTCCTGGCGCCAGAACCGCGCGCCAAGGTCGCCGCCTTCGCGCGAGCTGTCCCAGAGGCTGCGGATATCGCCGCCGGCGCAGAGGCCGCGTTCGCCGGCGCCCTCAAGGATGATCACGGCCACTTCCGGATCAGCCTCGAATCTGTCGAGCGCCGCGTCGATGCCGATGGACATCTCCAGCGTCATGGCGTTGATCGCCTTGGGACGGTTGAGCCGGATCACGCCCGCCGCACCCTCGCGGCGAACGATGAGATCGCCCTCTTCTACTCCACTCATCGCGCGCCCTCGATCAATTTGCGCGCCACGATGAGCCGCATGATTTCATTGGTGCCTTCGAGGATCTGGTGCACGCGCAGATCGCGGACGATCTTCTCGATGCCGTATTCGCTGAGGTAACCGTAGCCGCCATGAAGCTGAAGCGCATGGTTGGCGACCTCGAAGCCGACGTCTGTGCCGAAGCGTTTTGCCATCGCGCACAGCATGGTGGCGTCGGGGTCCTTGCGGTCCAGCGCCGCGGCGGCGCGCCACAAAAACGTGCGCGCGGCCTCGAGCTCGATGGCCATGTCGGCGAGACGGAATTGCAGCGCCTGGAATTCATCGAGGCGTTTTCCAAACGCCTTGCGTTCCTTCATGTAGCTGCGCGCCTTGTCGAGCGCGGTCTGCGCGCCGCCGAGCGAGCATGCCGTGATGTTGAGCCGGCCGCCATCGAGGCCGGCCATCGCGATCTTGAAGCCGACGCCCTCCTCGCTCAACCGGTTGGCGATGGGCACGCGGGCATTCTCGAAGATCACGGCGCGGGTCGGCTGCGCGTTCCAACCCATCTTGCGCTCGTTGGCGCCGAACGAAACGCCTGATGTCCTGCCGTCAATGACGAGGGTCGAGATGCCGCCGGGACCATCGCCGCCGGTGCGGACCATCACGACCAGCAGATCGGTGCCGCCGGCGCCCGAGATGAATTGCTTCTGGCCGTTCAAGACGTAATGATCGCCATCGCGCACCGCACGGGTGCGCAGTGCCGCCGCATCGGAGCCGGCGGCCGGCTCGGTCAGGCAATAGCTCGCGATCAGCTCCATCGTACAGAGCTTTGGCAGCCATTTGTGGCGCTGGGTGTCGCTGCCGTAGCCATCGATCATCCAGGACGCCATGTTGTGGATGGAGATGAAGGCCGCGGTGGTCGGGCAGCCCGTCGCCAGTGCCTCAAAAATCAGCGCGGCGTCGAACCGTGTCATGGCGGAGCCGCCTACGTCCTCGCGAATGTAGATGCCGCCCATGCCGAGCGTCGCGGCTTCGCGCATCACGTCGACGGGGAAATGCTTTTCCTCGTCCCAGCGCAGCGCGTGCGGCGCGATCTTCTCCGCCGCAAACGCCAACGCCATGTCGCGAACCGCGACCTGATCCTCGTTCAGAGCGAACTGCATGCTGGGCTGCTCATTTTTCTCGTCATCGCGAGCGAAGCGAAGCAATCCAGCATCCCTCCGCAGAGACAGTCTGGATTGCTTCGTCGTAAGGGCTCCTCGCAATGACGGCTGAGGAAATTACTTCATCAGCGGGATCGAGAACTCCGCGCCTTCCTTGACGCCGGAAGGCCAGCGCGAGGTCACCGTCTTGGTCTTGGTGTAGAAGCGGACCGAATCCGGACCGTGCTGGTTGAGGTCGCCGAAGCCGGACTTTTTCCAGCCGCCGAAGGTGTAATAGGCGATCGGCACCGGGATCGGCACGTTGATGCCGACCATACCGACATTGACCTTGGCCGCGAAGTCGCGGGCGGCATCGCCGTCGCGGGTGAAGATGGCAACGCCGTTGCCGTAATCATGCTCCGACGGCAGCGCCAGCGCTTCCTTGTAGTCGTGCGCGCGCACCACCGAGAGCACCGGGCCAAAGATCTCTTCCTTGTAGATTCGCATGTCCTTGGTGACGTTGTCGAACAGCGAACCGCCGAGATAGAAACCGTTCTCGTAGCCCTGCATCTTGAAGCCGCGGCCGTCGACAGCGAGCGTCGCGCCTTCCTTGATGCCGATGTCGATATAGCCCTTGACCTTCTCGACCGCCTCGCGCGTCACCAGCGGACCGTAATCGGCCGACGGATCGATCGAGGTGCCGATCTTGAGCGACTCGACGCGCGGGATCAGCTTTTCCATCAGGCGGTCGGCGGTGGACTTGCCGACGGGAACGGCGACGGAAACGGCCATGCAGCGCTCGCCGGCCGAGCCGTAGCCGGCGCCGATCAGCGCGTCGACAGCCTGGTCCATGTCGGCATCCGGCATGATGATGGCGTGGTTCTTGGCGCCGCCAAAGCACTGGCAGCGCTTGCCGGTCTGGGCCGCGCGCTCATAGATGTACTGCGCGATCGGCGTCGAGCCGACAAAGCCGACGGCCTTGATGTCGGGGTCGTCGAGGATGGCGTCGACCGCTTCCTTGTCGCCGTTGACGACGTTGAGGATGCCGGCCGGCAGGCCCGCCTCGATCATGAGTTCGGCGAGCATCATCGGCACGCCCGGATCACGCTCGGAGGGCTTCAGGATGAAGGCGTTGCCGCAGGCAATCGCGGGTGCGAACTTCCACATCGGGATCATCGCCGGGAAATTGAACGGCGTGATGCCGGCGACGACGCCGAGCGCCTGGCGCATGGAATAGATGTCGATGCCTGGGCCGGCACCTTCGGTGTACTCGCCCTTCATCAGATGCGGGATGCCGCAGGCGAATTCCGCGACCTCAAGGCCGCGCTGGATGTCGCCCTTGGCATCGGGCACGGTCTTGCCGTGCTCGCGAGCGAGCATTTCGGCGAGCTTGTCGTAGTCGCGCTGCACCAGCTCGACGAATTTCATCATCACGCGGGCGCGGCGCTGCGGGTTGGTCGCGGCCCATTCGGGCTGTGCGGCGCGGGCGTTCTCGACGGCGGCGCGAACTTCGGCCTTGGACGCCAGCGCCACCTTGGCCTGGACGTCACCGGTCATCGGCTCGAAAACGTCGGCGGTGCGGCCCGAGGTGCCCTTGACCTCCTTGCCACCGATGAAATGTCCGACTGCGCGCATGGAAAACTCCTTAGGTCCCGGTCTGATCGCTTTGACAAATCCTATCGACCTGCATTTTATAGGATTCAAGTCTGAGATAATGCACCATAGATGTGCGAAAATGCTGGATCAAGGCGCTATCGACTGGGACGACTTTCGCTTTGTGCTGGCCATCGTAAGGGGCGGCTCGGTTTCGGCTGCGGCAAAGCAGCTCGGGGTCGATCATGCCACGGTGATCCGCCGCGTCGACCGGCTGGAAAAGCACCTTTCCGCGAAGCTGTTTGACCGGCGCAAGACCGGCTATCTCCTCACCGAGGCCGGCCAGCGCGTCGCCGACAGCGCGGAAGCCATGGAATCGACCATCGTCGCCAACCAGGAGCAGGTCGGCGGTTCGGTGGCCCGGCTGACCGGCACGGTGCGGATCGGTGCGCCAGACGGGTTCGGCACCGCCTTCCTGGCGCCGCGACTGGCCCCCTTCGCCGACCGGTACCCCGATCTCGATTTGCAACTTGTGGCCACTGCGCGGCTGTTCAGTCTCTCCAAGCGCGAGGCCGATATCGCAATCAGCCTGACCATGCCGAAGGAAGGCCGCATCGTCGGCCGCAAGCTGCTGGATTACCGTCTCGGGCTTTACGCCGCCCCTGGCTATCTCGACCGCTTCCCGAAAATCACCTCGCGCGAGGTGCTGCCGCAGCACCGCTTCGTCGGCTACATCGAGGAGCTGCTGTTCACGCCTGAGCTCGACTATCTGCCGCAGGTATCACCGCGGATTTCCGCGCGCTTGCGCAGCGCCAATTTGATCGCGCAGCTCAACGCCACACTGTCAGGCTTCGGCATCGCCGTGCTGCCGCACTTCATGGCAAGCGACTATCCGCAGCTTGTGGCGGTGCTGCCCGAGGAGATCTCGATCACGCGGACGTTCTGGATGCTGATGCACGCAGACAGCAAGGATCTCGCGCGTATTCGCGCCGTGGCGGATTACATCGGCGAGATCGTGGAGCGCGATCGCGCGTTGTTTGCGGGGCGGTAGACGACGGTGTCGTAGGGTGGATTAGCGAAGCGCAATCCACCTCTTTCGTCTCCGCAGAGAAAACAGTGATGGGTTACGCTTCGCTAACCCACCTACCGCATCACGCCATCTCGCTAATTCTGCTTCGCCTTCTTCGCAGCCGTCACCTTCGGCTCGCGCTTCGCACCATCGAGCGCGCTGTCCTTGCCGGCCTTCAGCACCTCATCCGACAGCTCACTCGAGCCTGCGATACGCGCCAGCAGCATCGTGCCGGCCATGGTTGCCAGCGTCGCGATCGCCTGCTTGCGCGCGGCCTTGCGCGGCAGGTTCGGGATGTAGTCGGTCATCATCTCGACCATCTCGTCGAGCTTGCCGGCAAACGCCTTTCGCGTCTTCGGGCTCTCGCGGGCGATCTCGGCACCCAGCGCAGGGATCGAGCAGCCATGGCCGGGATTGTCGCGATGCAGCGCGGAGAGATAGGTTTCGACCATCTGGGTGAGCTGCTTCTCGGGTGCGACCTGGTGGGACTGCTTGCGCCAGTTTTCCATCGCGCGGTCCATGGCATAGCCAAAGGCCTCGATCACCAGCGCCTCGCGGGAATCGAAATGCGCGTAGAAACCGCCATGGGTCAGGCCTGCCTCCTTCATAAGGTCGGCGACACCGATGCCGTGAGCACCTTTTTCGCGCAGCCGCACCGAGGCTTTCTTCACGATGCGATCGTGGGTTTCCTGCTTGTGTTCCGGGGAATAGCGCATGCGGATCTCATTGAATGTCGGAGATCATCTCATAACACAGAAATGGACCGGACGATGCATTAATTCAGGTTAAGTTATTGCCGATCATGGAAAAGGTTGCAGTTGCATGGACCGCGAGCGCGCCCTTGCCGTCGCAGACAAAACCCTCGGTGTAGCTGGTCTGGCGCCCCAGTTTGATGATTTTGCCTTCCGCCGAGATCAGCCCGGAACGGACCGACAGCGGGCGCAGAAAGGTCATCTTCAAATCGAGCGTGACGGACGACTGCCCAGCCTCCAGCCGCGTCGAAATCGCGCAGCCCATGGCGGTGTCGACCAGCGCCGCCGCAGTCGCGCCATGCAGGAGCCCGATGGTATTTTCGAGATCCTCGCGCGGCTCCAGCTCCATCACGATCCGGCCCGGCTCGACCACCGCCATGGTGAAGCCGATCAGCTTTGCGAAGGGCGGCGGTGGCAGGCGGCCGTCACGGATGCCGAGCATGGCGTCCATGCCCGACAGACCCATCGCCACTTTCGCGACCGGCGCCGGCACCTGCCAGTCCACCACACGCTCGCGCCGCTGCGCCGGTGAAAACAGGTCCAGCTGATCGATGTCGGTCATGGCCGCCTCTTTGAATGATGCGCATCATACTATGCTGCGAACTTCGTGCTGGCAACTCCGTCTCCCAGGACCGCTTGACAAGCAGGACATTTCGGCCCGGAAGTGATGCCGACGCGCGCGCCTCGCGCCTGTCCACGAAACCTTCGAGATCCCCGATGGAAATGCTCAACAATTACTGCGGCGTGACGCGCGATGCGCGCGGCGTCGTTCATGTCGCGATCTGCAACGCCGGCTCGCTGAACATTCTGGGCTCGCCCGTCACCGACGCGGTCCGCGAAGGCTTGCAGCAGCTTAGCTCCGACCGCAGCATCCGCGTGGTGGTGCTGCGCGGCCAGAGCGAGAAGAGCATGATCGGCGGCGCCGACATCAAGGAGATGGCCAAGCTCGACCAGACGTCGGCTGAAGCCTTCATCAGCCGCCTGCGCGATCTCTGCGAAGCCGTGCGCCAGTTCCCCACCCCCGTGATCGCGCGCATGCCCGGCTGGTGCCTCGGCGGCGGGCTCGAGGTCGCAGCTGCCTGCGATTTCCGGATCGCGGCGCACGATGCGCATTTCGGCATGCCGGAGGTCCGCGTCGGCATTCCCTCGGTGATCCATGCTGCGCTGTTGCCGCGCCTGATCGGCTGGGCCCGCGCGCGCTGGCTGGTGATGACGGCGGAAAACATCGACGCGCCGACAGCGCTGGCTTGGGGACTGGTCGACAAAGCCGCCTCCGAGGGTGGTCTGGATGCCGAGGTCGAGCATCTCGTCAACGCGCTGCTCGAATGCGGCCCCGAGGCATTGCGGTCGCAGAAGGCGCTGCTCCGGCAATGGGAGGAGTTGCCGCTGACGGAGTCGGTCAACCTCAGCGTAAAAGTGTTCGGCGAGTCGTTCCTGACGGATGAGCCGACGCGCTTGATGCAGGCGTTTGTAAACAGGAAGCGGTAGGCCCGCGACAAAGGCGGTGTCATGCTCCGCGAAAGCGGGGCATCCGGTACGCCGCAGCCCCTCCTTATTCCCGTACGGCCTCTGGAATACTGGATCACCCGCTTTCGCGGGTGATGACAGTGTGCCCTGAGCAAGTGCGCCCTCCAATCGAACGACCAATTCTCATCCGAACCACGACATTTTCTCATGCCGGCCGCGGTTGCATTTTTTGCACCGCATCATATGATGATCATAATCTCAAACGTCATCGCAGGGAGTTTTCGTCATGGCCGAAGCCGCCGATCCCGTCGTCATCGTCTCCGCCGCCCGCACCCCGCTCGGCCGCTTCATGGGCGAGCTGTCGCCGCTCCCCGCTCACAAGCTCGGATCGCATGTGATCGGCGCGGCGCTCGAGCGAGCGAAACTCGCGCCCGAAAAGGTCGACGAAGTCTTCATGGGCTGCGTGCTGCCGGCCGGACAAGGTCAGGCCCCGGGGCGCCAGGCCGCGCGTGCGGCGGGCCTCCCCGATGCCACCGGCGCGACCACGGTCAACAAGGTCTGCGGCTCCGGCATGAAGGCGACCATGCTGGCGCACGACATCATCCGCGCCGGCTCGGCTGAGATCGTGGTCTCCGGCGGCATGGAGAGCATGAGCAATGCGCCCTATCTCCTTGCGAAGGCGCGCGGCGGCTACCGCGTCGGCCACGACCGCATCATAGACCACATGATGATGGACGGGCTCGAGGACGCCTACGAGAGCGGCCGCTCGATGGGCGATTTCGGCGAGGCCACCGCGGAAGCCTATCAATTCACCCGCAAGGACCAGGACGCCTATGCGATGGAGACGCTGAGCCGCGCGCGCAAGGCGGTCGAGGGCGGTGCGTTCAAGGCCGAGATCGCGCCGATCACGCTGGCCGAGAAGGCCGGCCCGCGCATCGTCGCCAATGACGAGCATCCGCTGAAGGTCGATCCCGCAAAGATCCCGGGCCTGAAGCCGGCCTTCCGCGCCAATGGCACCATCACGCCCGCCGCCTCCTCCGCCAATGCCGATGGCGCCGCCGCACTGGTGCTGACGAAACGCTCGCTCGCCGATCGCAATGGGCTACCTGTTATCGCCGAGATCAAGGGTCACGCCACCCACAGCCAGGAGCCGCAATGGTTCACCACGGCCCCGATCCCGGCGATCCGCAAGCTGCTCGACAAGGTCGGCTGGAGCGCTGGCGATGTCGACCTGTTCGAGATCAACGAGGCCTTCGCCGTGGTGGCGATGGCGGCGCAGCGCGATCTCGGCATTCCCCGCGATAAGCTCAACATCAACGGCGGCGCCTGCGCGCTCGGCCATCCCATCGGCGCCACCGGTGCGCGGCTGATCGTGACGCTGCTGCATGCGCTGGAAGCCAACAATCTCAAGCGCGGCGTCGCCGCGCTCTGCATCGGCGGCGGTGAAGCCACGGCGATCGCCGTGGAGCGCCTCGCGCGCTGAGAAAGTCTGTAAATGAGGGAAGTCTGTCATTTCGGACTTCCCGCTTCCATGCCAGACTGCAACAATGACGCGGGTCTCCCTGAGACCGCCAACCACGATTGAGGGGCAATGATCTCGAACTGGCTCGCGGCAGCGCTCGGCCGCCGCAATATCCACTACGGCTGGGTGATGGTCGGCGTGACCTTCCTTGCCGCGCTGATCAGCGCCGGCACGGTCGGCGCGCCCGGCGTGTTCATCATTCCGCTTCAAAAGGAGTTCGGCTGGAGCACGGCGGAGATTTCGTCGGCACTCTCGATCCGCTTCATCCTGTTCGGCTTGATGGCGCCGTTCGCCGCTGCGCTGCTCAACCGTTACGGCCTGCGCAACGTGACGCTGTTAGCCCAGCTCATCGTCGTCTCGGCGCTGATCGCCTCGCTCGGCATGACCCAGGTCTGGCAACTCGTGGCGCTGTGGGGCGTGGTGATCGGTATCGGCACCGGCATGACTGCGCTGGTGCTCGGCGCCACCATCGCGACGCGCTGGTTCGCGGCGCGGCGCGGCCTCGTCATCGGCATCCTGACCGCGAGCGTCGCTACCGGCCAGCTCGTGTTCCTGCCGCTGCTCGCGAGCATGACCGAACGCTACGGCTGGCGGCTCGCGCTCGGCTTCGTCTGCATCGCGCTCTGCGTTTCCGCCCTCGCGGTGCTGCTGGTGATGCGCGACCGGCCGAGCGATGTCGGCCTGCGCCCGTTCGGCGACGAAGGCACCGCGCCCCTGCCTGCCCCGCCGGTGAACCACGGCTCGATCACGGCCGTGGCACTTGGCACGCTGCGCGACGCCTCGAAGTCGCGCGCGTTCTGGATCCTGTTTGCGACCTTCTTCGTCTGCGGCGCCTCGACCAATGGCCTCGTGCAGGTGCATCTGATCCCGATGTGCCTCGATTTCGGCATCCCGCAGGTGCAGGCTGCAAGCCTGCTCGCGGCGATGGGCATCTTCGATTTCTTCGGCACCATCATGTCGGGCTGGCTGTCGGACCGCTACGACAACCGTTACCTTCTGTTCTGGTACTACGGCCTGCGCGGGCTCTCGCTGATCTTCCTGCCCTTCAGCGATTTCTCGTTCTACGGGCTCTCGATCTTCGCGATGTTCTACGGGCTCGACTGGATTGCGACGGTGCCGCCGACGGTGCGTGTCACCGCGCAGAAATTCGGCCCCGAGCGTGCCAATCTGGTGTTCGGCTGGATCTTCGCCGGCCACCAGCTCGGTGCTGGCACCGCCGCTTTCGGCGCGGGCCTGTCGCGGACGCTGCTGCAGAGCTATCTGCCCGCCTTCTTCATCGCCGGCGCGCTCTGCGTGTTCGCCTCGCTGATCGTGCTGGCGCTGTCGCGGCAACCGAAGACCGAGCCGAAGCCAGCAATGGCCTAATACCTGATCGTGGTGGTGACGCCGAACACTGCGGCGTCACCGATCCTGGAAACCCCGGTCGGATCGTTCGGGTTCGGAATGCCGCCTGAGGGACGAAACACATACTGGAAGTAAGGCGCGATCAGCCAGCCCGGCTTGATATGCGCTTCGTAGATCATCTCGATCAGCGTCTCGTTGCTGCGAACCGGGCTCTGCACACCGGTGAAGGCCTGCGTGTCGATATCGAGATTGCGCGCGGTGTTCGAAATCCGCATATAGGCCGCCGCCACGCCGAAGCGGTCGAGCGGACGACCGGGAACGAAGCCGACGAAGCCGATGCCGCCGTCGAGATAGAGGTCGATCAGATTGCGGTCCGGCGGACTGTAAGCGATGCGGCCGAACGCGGTGACGCCCGGGATCGAAGCCGAGGTCGTGTTGTCGTTGACCTCCGGCGGGCGATACAGCACCTGCTCGATGACGGCGAAGATGCCGTAATTGCCGCGGAGCTTTGCCGGAATGCCGCTTCCGTCGGGATCGGCGACCGACTGGCCTTGCACCGTAAAGCGCTGGCTGTCGAACGAGCCGTAATGCTTCCAGGCGCCGGGCGTGACGTTGCCGGCGAGCGGGCGACCGCCGATATCGATGTCGTAATCGAACCTGACCTGCCCGATCAACCACGGCGGATCGTTGACGCGAAACGCGAGGCCATGATGGTCGCGCAATTGCGGATCGGCATCGCCCGGCCCGGACGGATCGCCGTTGAAGACAGCGCCGAAGAGGGTGATCTTGTCGGTCAACGCCGCCTTGACGCGAAGGCCGGGCACCGCAATCGGCGGCGCAGGACCGCCGGCCGGAAGATTGGAAGCCTTGATCGCGGGCCAGCCGAAGGTGCCGTTGATGAAGAGGTCGTCGGTCTGGCTGTCGAAGAACTCGACATCGGCGGCCTGCTGACCGGCCCTGATGTTCAGCCTTCCGTCGAAGAAGCTCTGTTCGAAATAGGCGTTGTAGAGCCGCTGATCCGGCAGCGCCTCGATCTCGCTGATGGTGGCGAGGTTCATGACGTAGTTGCGGGAGAGCCCCCGGCCATAAATCACGAACGCATTGGCGTAGAAGCGGCCGCCGGTCCAGCCGACCAGCTTGTCCAGATCAGCATCGACCGACAGATCGAGCCGACCGAAATGGACGGCGCCACGAGCAACCCCGCCGGACACGTTGCCGATGTTGTCGGCGATATAGGTCGCGCCGAAATTCAGGCCCTTGTTGGCGAGACCGTCGTGCCACTCGTTGAACCATTTCGGGGCCAGCCAGTCGGCCGCGCTCTCGTCCTTGGCACCGGCGAACGCGCTGGTGCTCACCGCCGTGCAGACCAACGCAATCGCGGTCGCGCGTCGCAACGAAGATTGATGGGCACCGCAACTCACGATCGATACGCTATTTCTTGAAAATGCCCGTGCGCCGCATGAACAGATAGGCCGCGCCGATCGAGGCGGCCATCAGCACGGCGGCATAAATGAATCCTTCCTCGACGTCGGTGAGCGGCAGCCCCTTGGTGTTCATGCCGAAGATGCCGGTGATCAGCGTCGGCGGCAGCAGCAGCGTCGTCACGATCGAGAGCGTGTGCAAATGACGATTGCTCTCCTCCTCGTTCTTGAAGCGCAGCTCCTCCTCGAGCAGGCGGCTGCGCTCGCGCAATTCGACGATGTCGTGATCGAGGCCATCCAGCCGCTGCGCCAGCTTGCCGGCCTGAATGCGCAGCTCCGGCGAAAGATGATCGGTATTCTTCTGGTCGAGCCGGTGGAACAACGTGCGCAGGCCCGTGAGCTGACGATGCAGCCTGACGCAGGTGCGGCGGAGACGGCCGAGATCGCGGCGCATCTCGGGTTTCACATCATCAGCCAAAATCCGTTCCTCGATGCCGTCGATCTCCTGGCCGAGCTTGTCGGCCATGCGGTCCAGCGTGTCGGCGACCTCGTCGACGATCTTCTCCAGCAGATGGGCGACGTTGTCGACGCGGTAGCCACCTTCGAGCACCCGGCGCGTCGCATCCGCCGAGCACAGCGCCTGATGACGGCCGCTGACCAGAAGGCGCTCGGTCATGGCGAAGCGCAGGAAGGCGGTGTCCTCCGTCGCACTGTCGATATCGCGCACGAGGTCGGAGAACACGCCATAGACGCAATGGTCGATGACATGGAGCTGCTGGAACGTATCGTTGGACAGCAAGAGCTCGCGCGCGAGCGGCGGCAGCTGTGACGCCGCGATCCACGGCCGTGTGCGCGTATCCGTGAGGTTGAAATGCAGCCAGAGCCGGCCGTCATGGCTGAACTCGATCGGCTGGTCGATCGCGAGCGGCTCGGCGCTGCCGTCGCTGTGCAGGCGAAACGCCCACACCAGGCCGGGAATGGCAGGTTCGGTATTCGATATCGCGCTGGCAAGCTTTGCCGGCTCGGCCATGGCCAACCCCAACCGTCAACAGATGCCCCGTCTCCGGAAGATGGCTGACGGCATCCTCCGGATCACGGGTACTCAATTACGCCAGTGTTACAGTTTGATGATGGCGCCCTACTCCGCGGCCAGCCCCGTCGCGGCGGCCACCTCGGCTTCCCTGATATAGTCATGCACGACCCGGCCGAACGGCAGCGTCAAATCGGCGATATAGTGGTGCGCGCCGAGGCAGCGGCGGACCGGGAAATCGGCAACCGGCGCATTGACATGCGGCACCAGATGCAGCCGGCCCGGCCCGATCCAGGATCCCTTCGGCACGATGTCGATCAGGTTGATCGCGACGAGCTGGCAGATCTCGAGGCGGCCATCGACGCCGGGGATCATCTTCAGATTGATCTGCGTCTTCGACAGCGTGGCGCGGGTGAGATCGCCGTTGCCGGCCATGCTCTCGTGCTTGTAGCCCATCGTGCCCATGGCAACGAGCTGGCCGGCATATTCCAGCGTGCCCGTCAGCGTGTCCTTGACGATCTCGAGTTTTGGGTGGGCGTACTTCTTGGGAAAACCCCAGATCTCGCGGCCGGCGGCGATCGGCGGATCATCGTCGAGATACATCTGCGAGACGAAATTGACCTCCTCGCCGTTGAGGCGCGCGGGGATGACGAGGCCGGATTCGGTATAGCTGCCGAAGCCGGAGGAGTCCGGCATCTTGATCCATTCGTAATGCACGATCGGCTGGTCGATCGGCTCCAGCGGCTCGGGCAGTCCGGCGCGGATCAGGTCCGGATCGGTCTCGTAGGTGATGACGAGGAATTCGCGGTTGACGAAGCGATAGGGCCCGGCCGGGTAGCTCGGCCCGGCGGCCGGCATGGACGGAAGTCTCAGCAAATCTTCCCTGCGCATCGCTGGTCTCCTGTGTGATGTCTGTGATGTCCGCCCGGCGGCGTCTTGCCCGATGCAAATTGCTAGCCGCGCTCATTGACTGCGGTGTGAAGGATTTCCGTCAGGCGCACGACCCGCTGCCATTCTCGCTGCGGCCAGCCTGCATGCAGACGATGCATCGGCGCCACCTTTGTCATCACGCCGTCACCGCGGGACGCAATCGTTTGGTGAAGGCAGGAGGCATCACCATGGACGCCCGCACATCGCAACCGGCTCATCAGACCCATCAGCCTCCCCAAAAGGGCTGGCGGCCCGAACGCTGCGATCGTGTCGCGCTGGTGCTGCAAGGCGGCGGCGCGCTCGGCGCCTATCAGGCCGGCGTCTACCAGGCGCTGCACGAGGCCGGTATCGAGCCCGACTGGGTCTGCGGTGTTTCAATCGGTGCAATCAATTCCGCCATCATCGCCGGCAACAAGCCGGACAAGCGGCTGGAGGCGCTGCGCATCTTCTGGGAGCGCATCACCAACCGCAAGATCTGGCACTACACGCCCGACGGCGACATCTTCCGCCAGTGGCGCAATCTCACCAGCGCCTGGATGACCTCGGCGATGGGCCAGCCCGGCTTCTTCACCCCGCACCAGATGAACCCCTGGCTCAGCCCGGTCGGCGCGAAGACCGCCACCAGCTATTACGACACGGCAGCGCTCAAGGAGACCCTGCTGGAGCTCGTTGACTTCGATCTCATCAACGAGAAGAAGGTCCGCTTCGCGGTCGGCGCGGTCAACGTGCTCTCCGGCAATTTCATCTATTTCGACAACGCACACGACGAGATCGAGCCGGAGCACATCATGGCCTCCGGCGCCCTGCCCCCGGCGCTGCCGATGGTGCGGATCGGCACCGATCATTTTTGGGACGGCGGCATCGTCTCCAACACGCCGCTGCAGCATCTGCTCGACCAGGAGGACGCGCTCAATTCGCTGGTGTTCCAGGTCGACCTGTTCAGCGCCCGTGGCGTGCTGCCGCGCTCGATCCAGGACGTGATGGCCCGTCACAAGGACATCATGTATTCCTCGCGCACCCGCCACAACACCGACGTCTACCGCCGCACCCACAATCTCAAGGTCCTGCTCTACAAGGCCCTGGCGAAGCTTCCCGACGAGCAGCTCTCCGACGAGGATCGCAGCCTCAAGGCCAGCCTGCGCAACATGCCGGAGATCGCGATCCTGCATCTGATCTACCAGCAGAAGGCCTATGAGGGCGACGCCAAGGACCACGAGTTCTCGGGCACCTCGATGCGCGAGCACTGGACCTCCGGCTACGAGGACACCAAGCGCACCCTGAAGCGCCGCGACTGGATCAAGATGCCCGACGAAGGCATGGGGCTCGTGGTGCACGACGTGCACCGGGAGACGGAGAGCGCGTAAACGCCTCGCGGGGGAGGCTCCAAACAAAAAATGCGAAAACAACCCCATGCACAGTAGCCGCGGCGTGGCGGATCAATGACTTACGTCTTTTCCGAAAATCGATTTGACTCGTCGGGCAAAACAGGGGTAGGATGCCATCATTGGGCATCCCCATCATCGTCCTCCTCAACCTGCAAAATTGTCTCCGATAGCAGCGCCGCGGCCTTTTGCAGCGGCGGGATGAACCGGTCCAGCTCGGCGAAGCTCACGCGCGCCACCGGCACGGAGACGCCGAGGCAGGCAATCAAGTCCCGATCCGGGGACAGGATGGGGACGGCGCATCCCACGACGCCCTTCACGTATTCTTCGTTCGTCTTGGCCCAGCCGCGTTGCCTTGTGTCCGCGAGCACCTTCATCAGCCCGTGGACCTCGACGATGGTCGTTTCCGTGAACTTTGTGAGAGGCAGGGCGCGGCACAAATCCGCCCGCGTCCGCTCGGGCAATCTGCTCATGTAGATCTTTCCCGTGGACGTGCAGTGGAGCGGCGCCGCTTCGCCTGGATTGAATTGAAGACCCTGCGGCTCCGACACGCGGACGCTGTCGACATAGGCAACGACATTATCGCGCACGACACCGATCTCGCACTGCTCGCCGATTTCTCCCGCGACCGCCCTCAGCACGGCGTGCCGCCGCGCGGTACGGAAGGCCGCTCCTATCACAGAGGCGGACAGCGTGACGAGCTGGTTACCCACGACGTAACGCTTCGTGCCCAATGCTCTCTGAAGCAATCCGCGGTCCTCGAGATTTCCGATCAATCGGTGTGCGGTCGGAAGAGGCAGCGACAGAGCCTTTGCGATCTCTGCCGCCGAGACGGCTTTGCGTTGGTCGGCAACGTGCCGCACGATCGCGAAGGCACGATCCAACGGCCCATCGTTCTCGGTTCGCTTCGTCATTGTCCTACCGGCTGGAATTGGCAGCGAAATCAAGCTCAACGTCTATCATTATCATTTTTCGGAATAAAAAATATTGAAATTCGACAAATATCGTTGTGCCAAATGTGAAAGCTCATATTCTTGGCGTCGCCGGCGATTGACTAGAAATTACGCAACGCGGTCTCGCCGCTGCGAAAATCCCGCTCCGCCGCCTGGCCGACGGCCAGGTCCTGACGGCGCCAACAGGAGATGTGCATGTCTCGTCACTACGACGTGGACGCCGTGAGGAAGGAATTCCCCGCCGTCGAACGAATGGTCTACCTGGACGCCGGGTTTCAAACACCGCTCGCGCGTCCGGTGAAGGCCGCGATCGAGCTTTTCCTCCGCGAGGGTTTCGAGACGGCCGGTCCGAAGAGCGTCTGGCTCGACCGGGTCGAGCAGACCCGTGCGAAGGTCGGCCGCCTTCTCGGCGTGACGGCTGATGAGATCGCCTTCACCAAGAACACGTCGGAAAGCATGAACATTGCGGCCAACGCGCTGCCGCTTCGGGCCGGCGACAACGTCCTGATGATCCACGGCGATCATCCCAACAACGCCTACGCGTTCCTCAACCTGCAGCGGAAGGGCGTCGAAATGCGGTTCATCCCGATGACCGACATCGTCGATGCCGACAGCTTTGCTCCCTTCATCGACGACAGGACCCGTGCGATCTCGATGTCGCATGTCACGTTCCACGCCGGTCACCGCTTCGACATCGAGAGCGTCGGCGCGCTGTGCGCGAGGAGGAAGCTCTACTTCGTCGTCGACGTGATGCAGGCAATCGGCGTGGTGCCCATTAACGCGAAGGCGATCGGCGCCAGTTTCATCGGCTCCGGAAGCCATAAGGGATTGCTCGTGCCGCAAGGACTCGGCCTGCTCTACTGGGACAAATCCCTCGGAGAGCTCGAACCGGCCTATCTCGCCGCCGCGAGCCTTGCCGAGATCCCGAACGATCTCATCGCGCGTCCCGACAGGATGGCGCCCTCGCCGGCGGCAAGGCGATTCGAGCTCGGCAATTTCAATCTGCCCGCGGTCCACGCCCTGGGCGCGTCCCTCGACATGATCGAGCAGATCGGGGTGCAGAACATCCAGAACCACTGCTTCGACCTCGGCGATCACCTGATCGCGCGGCTGGACGAATTGGGCGTGCGCCTCGTCGGCCCGCGCGATCGACGACATCGTGCTCCGCACATCTATGTCATCGCCCTGCCGGCCGCGGACTGGCTCGGCCATTTCGAGGAAAACGGCGTGCGCGTGTCGCCCGAGCGCGACGGCATTCGCGTCTCGCTCGGCATGTTCAACATCACCGACGACATCGATCGCCTGATCGAAATCATTCGCCGGCGCGGGCTCGGGCGCCCGTCGGTCGCAGCTTGAATTCAGCAAATGAGGGGAAGGCAAAAACCATGAAGAAGCTCGTTCAGGTGCTGGGACTTCTCCCGGGCCTCCTGGCTGTCGGCGCAAGCCCGTCCATGGCCACTGACAGCCCGACGCTGGACAAGATCAGATCCAGCGGCGCGATCACCATCGGCTACCGCGAGGCCTCGATTCCATTCTCCTATCTCGGGCCCGATCAGAGGCCTGTCGGCTTCTCGCTCGATCTCTGCGCGGCGATCGTCGATCGCATCAAGAATGAGCTGAAGTTGGCCAGTCTCAAGGTCAACTACACCCCCGTGAATTCCTCCAACCGGATACCGTTGATCCAGAGCGGGACCGTCGACATCGAATGCGGCGGCACCGCGAACGACAAGAAGCGGCAGGAGCAGGTGTCGTTTTCGGTCGCCACGTTCGTCAGCCAGCCGCGATGGCTCGTCAAGGCAACCAGCGGCGTCAAGACCGCCGGCGAACTGAAAGGCAAGACGGTGGTGGTCACGCAAGGCTCCAACGCGGTCGGTTTTGCCCAGAGCGTCAACGCCAAGGAACAGCTCGGCCTCAGCATCGTCCAGGCCAAGGACCATGCGGAATCCTTCCTGATGCTGAACACCGGCCGTGCCGTCGCCTTCATGGAGGACGATATCCTGCTTGCCGGGCTCAAGGCCGCGGCGCCGAATCCGGACGCGCTCCTGTTCCTTCCCGAGGGTTACGCCAAGATCTACTACGGGCTGATGTTCACGAAGGGTGATGCCGGCTTCAAGGCCCTGGTCGACGACGTGCTGTCCAAGCAGATGGCGTCCGGCCAATTCGAGAAGACCTACGCCAAATGGTTCACCAAGCCGATCCCGCCCAAGGGTGAGAACCTCGCATTTCCGCTCACCGACGAATTGATGAACCGGATCGCGCATCCCAGCGACGCCGTCGACTGACCGACGGAGCCGATCGTCTGGTCATCCTCGTCCGCACCTGCAACCTTGAGGACTCGCGATGTTCGGAGTGCTTTTTGAACAGGCGGCAGACGGCCAGCGCTACATCGATTGGCTGCTGTCGGGTCTCGGCTGGACACTCGCTCTCGCCTTCTTCGGCTGGTGGATCGCCTTCGGCATCGGCGTGATCGTCGGCGTGGGCCGCACGGTGCAAAATCGCGTCTTCGCGATACCGGCCCGGCTCTATGTCGAGATATTCCGGAACATTCCTGTCCTTGTGCAGATGTTCCTCTGGTACTTCGTCTTCCCGGAGGTGGTGCCCAGCGCCCTCGGCGATGCGATCAAGCGGATCCCGCCGCCCTGGGCATCGTTCTTTCCGGCACTCTTGTGCCTGGGGCTCTATACGGCGTCTCGCATAGCCGAGCAGGTCCGGGCGGGGATCGAAGCGTTGCCGAAAGGACAGCTCGAAGCGGCCAATGCTCTCGGTCTCAGCGGTTATCTCACCTATCGGCACGTCATCGTGCCGCAGGCCTTGCGCCTCATCGTGCCGAGCCTCACCAGCGAGGTGATGGGCATCTACAAGAACACCTCCGTCGCGCTCACAATCGGCCTGATGGAGCTGACCGCCCAGGCTCGCCAGATCAGTGAAGCGACGTTCCAGACATTCACTGCCTTTGGCGCGGCGACCATCGTCTATCTCTGTCTGGCATTGATTGCCTATCAAGCCATGGCGCTGATCGACAAAGCCGTCCGGATTCCCGGCAGCGCGCCCGCCAGGCTCCCGGTCGACCAGGATCTCGCCATTGAAGTGCAGCAAGGCGCCTTGCCCGGCGCCATGGAGGCCGCGAAATGAACGCCCTCGATTTCTCCATCGCGGCGCAGGCCTGGCCCTATCTCTGGTCGGGGCTGATCTTCTCGCTGTCGCTCACGGCGGCCGCGTTCGCCATCGGCATGGTTCTTGGGACCTGTCTCGCGCTGGTCCAGCACTTCGAAATCCCCGTGCTCGCCCAGCTCGTCCGCGGCTACGTTGCGGTCATCCGCTCGATCCCGCTGATCCTCGTTCTGTTCTGGTTCTTCTTCCTGGTGCCGATCGTGCTCGGGCATCTCATCGGCAACGGCCGCCCGATCCCGATCGGGGCCAACGCTACCGCCTTCATCACCTTCGGCTTATTCGAGGCGGCCTACTATTCCGAGATCATCCGCGTCGGGCTGCGGGCCGTGAACAAGGGCCAGTTCGAGGCATGCCAGGCGCTCGCGCTGTCCACCTATGACACCTACCGCCATATCGTCCTGCCGCAGGTGTTGCGCGTGGCCAGCCCGATCATCCTGAGCCAAACCATCATCCTGTTCCAGGACACCTCCCTCGTTTACGTCCTTTCGCTGACGGACCTTCTGGGCGCCGCTTCCAAGCTCGCACAACTCAACGGCCGCCTCGTCGAGATGTACCTCGTCGTGGCCGTGACCTACCTCGCCATCAGCTCGGCGGCGTCGCAATGTGTCGCGGCCCTTCGCAAGCGATACGCCGTTGCCACATCGCGATAACGCCTCGTATCGGGAGACCAACATGCCTCAGGAGACCGTGAGCAATACCGCTCAGACGGCCGCCATCGTCGTGGTCGAGAACGTGATGAAGCGGTTCGGCGCCTTCACCGCGCTGAACGACGTCACTCTCAGGGTCGGCAAGGGCGAGAAGATCGTGCTGTGCGGGCCATCCGGCTCCGGCAAGTCGACGCTGATCCGGTGCATCAACCATATCGAGAAGCACGACGGCGGCCGGATCGTCGTCGACGGTGTCGAGCTGAGCCATCGCGTCGCCGACATCAACAGCGTTCGCTGTGAAGTCGGAATGGTGTTTCAGAGCTTCAATCTCTTTCCGCACCTCACCGTCGCCGAGAACTGCATGCTGGCGCCAATGAAGGTTCGCGGCCTTTCGCAAGCCGAGGCGCGCGATCGCGCACTTGGACTGCTGCAGAAGGTTCGGATTGGAGATCAGGCCGACAAATATCCTGCACAATTATCCGGCGGCCAGCAACAGCGCGTCGCCATCGCGCGGGCATTGTGCATGCAGCCCAAGATCATGCTGTTCGACGAACCGACATCCGCGCTCGACCCCGAGATGGTGAAGGAAGTGCTGGACACCATGATCGAGCTGGCGCGGGACGGAATGACGATGGTCTGCGTGACGCACGAGATGGGATTTGCCCGCGAGGTCGCCGACCGGGTCGTCTTCATGGATCGCGGAAGCATCATCGAGGAAGCAGATCCCGAGACGTTTTTCCGGGCGCCCCGGACCGAACGGGCGAAAGGCTTCCTGAATCAGATCATCCACTAGGAGGCAAGACAGGGACGTCTAGCCACACTTGCCAAATCGCACGACAGATCGGCTCCGCGCCAATCCGCGACATTGGCCGGACATCACAGCATGCCATAGACTGCTGATCCGAGACGTTGGAGGCGAGCTTGCGCCCGGTCAGCGAAGGCGCTTATTTCTTTGACGAGTATCGATTTTTTCCCCGGAGGCAGTTGCTCCTTCGGGGGCAGGTCCCTGTCCGGGTCGGCGCGCGCGCGCTCGATCTGCTTCAGATGCTGCTTGAACGTCAGGGCGAGCTCGTCAGCAAGGCCGATCTGATACGGTTCGCATGGCCCGACACTTTCGTGCATGAGAGCAATCTGAAAGTGAATATCGCGGCACTGCGCCGGTCGCTCCCGCAGGACCGGCCCGACCTTCCCTACATCGTCACCGTTCCCGGCCGCGGTTATCGCTTCGCCGCGCCGGTCCGGTTCGAGACGGCTTCTGTCTCATCCGGAACGCCCTCGCAGGGTGGCGGCGGCTTCGACCGGCACCCGCAAGGACTTCATCTCCTGATCGGGCGCGAAGACGACGTCGCCGAACTCACAAAGCGGGTTTGTGATCGCGGCTTCGTCACTATCGTCGGCCCCGCCGGTGTCGGCAAAACAAGTCTCGCCCTCGCGGCCGCCCGGGAAGTCGCCGAGCGGTTTGGCGACGGTGTCTGCTTTGTCGATCTCGCCGCGATCAACGATCCTCAGCTGGTGTGCGCGGCCATCGCCTCCGCCCTCGGATCCGGCGCAGGGCTCGTCGATCTGCTCGTCGGCATCGTCGAAGCCTTGCGGTCGAAGGACATGCTGCTGATCCTCGACAATTGCGAGCATGTGCTGGCCACCGCGGCCCTCGTGGCCGAGCACATTCATCTCGCGCTGCCCGATGTCGTCATTATCGCAACCAGCCGCGAGCCGTTTCGGTCGAAGACGGAGAATGTGTACCGGCTGTCGCCGCTACGCTGTCCCGAAGATCACATGCGCCTGGACGGACGACAGGCCATGGCGTTCCCGGCGGTCGAGCTGTTCGTCACGCGGGCCCAGGAGGCGGCAGCTTATGGCCTGAGCAATCGCGACGCGCCTGTGATTGCCGATATCTGCCGGCGGCTGGACGGAATTCCCCTCGCCATCGAGCTCGCGGCGCCGCGGCTGAAGAGCCATGACCCGGCCAGCCTGCTCCGGCACCTCAACGCGAGCTTTGACCTTTTGAACTATGGTCCGCGAACCGCGCCGCTCCGCCACCAGGCACTTCAGGCGACGCTGGACTGGAGCTACCGGCTCTTGTCCGAGGCCGAGGCGTCGCTGCTGCGTCACCTGTCCGTGTTTTCGAGCGTCTTCACGACCGAGGACGTCCTCGGCATCACCAGCGACGTCGTGGCGTCGCCGGGCGAAACCGCCGCATGCCTCGAAAGCCTCGCATCGAAGTCGCTGGTCTCGCAGACCCTTCCGGACGGCAAGGCTACGTACAAGGCTGCGTACCGGCTGCTCGATACGACCAAGAGCTATGCTGCTGAACGGCTGCGCAGCGAAGGCGAGTATCGACGTGCCTGCGAGGGCCATGCCACCTACCTGCTCGACCTGTTCGAACGGGCCGAAGCGGAATGGAAGTGGCTGGCGCGAGAGGAGTGGATGGTGACTTACGACCGGCGCGCCAACGATCTGCGCAAGGCGATCGATTGGGCATTTGGCGCGGATGGCAACATCGAAGCCGGATTGAGACTATCCGCCGCGGCCATTCCGCTTTGGGATGAACTCTCATCGGTGGCCGAATGCCGGCAACGCGTGCGCACGGCGCTGGACGCCGCGAAGCAGACGGCTCATCCGGATCTCGAATTGCAGATGAAGCTGGCGACGGCTTACGCCCGCAGCCTCTCCTTCACCGCGCAGCTGGAACCTGAGGCGGAAGCGGCGTGCCTCGAAAGCGTACGGCTGGCCGATCTGAAAGGCGATGCGGATTATCAGCTGCGCTCGGTATGGGGCCTGGCCGTGCTGCAATCCTTCGCCGGCCGTCACCGCGACGTCCTGGCGAGCCTCGATCGCTTCGATGCGATCAGCGAGCGCGCCAACGATGGCGCGGCTGCATCTTCCGGCGCACGGTTTCGGATCATGACGCAGTTCTATCGCGGCGACATCGTCGGTGCGCACGAGGCCCTGAAGCGGCTCGCCAGACAGCACGACAGTCCTGCCGAGCGCGCGCGCATATCGCGCTTTCAGGTCGATCCCTACGTCGTGATCCGCGTCTCGCTTGCCTTCGTCGGGTGGGTGCGCGGGGATACGGTCGAAGCCATGAAAGCCGCAAGAGCCGCGGTCGATGGCGCGACCGCAACCGAGCATCTGGTTTCGCAGTCGAACGCCCTCGCTTTGGCCTTCATTCCCGTCGCCATCTGGACGGGCGACATCGATGCGGCCGAGCGGCACCTGAACCTGCTCGACGACAACCTCAACCAGAGGAACCTTGCAAGCTGGGCACCGCTCAGCCACTTCTTCCGTGCCGCGATCCACCATCAGCGCGGCAAGGCGGATGCGGTGGAACAGATGCGCATCGCCGCTGGCGAGATCCTCGCCAGCAAATTCCTGATACGCGCACCAATCTATCTCGGCATGCTCGCGGAAGCAGCGCTTGAGCGCGGCCGGATCGACGTCGCGCGCGCGAGCATTGCCGCCGCGCTGACGCATGCCGAACAGCTGGATGAGACTTGGTGTCAGCCCGACCTGCTGCGCGTGCTCGGGCGTATCGAATATCAGCACGGCGATCGCGGGCGCGGGGAGCAAGCCTTGATCCGCGCGGTGCAGACGGCCGCCGAGGCAGGCGCCCTCTCCTTCCAGCTCCGCGCCGCAACCGACCTTGCGAATGTGTGGGCGGAGACCGGAGCGCCTTCGGTGGCGACCGCCCTGCTCGATCCGATCTGTCGGATGTTTGCCCCTGATGGCGCGGACAAGGATATCGCAAGGGCGCGGCGTTTACTGGATCTTCTGCTCTGAGAATTCCAGAACCCAGGTTCCACTTCATCCCGGCCGTACGCTTTTACCACATTTAACCGCGGCCCTCTCGACACCTCGCTAGACTTGGCGGGACGGTCGGGATTCCGCCGTTGCCGAGGCGGCAATGGCTGCGCTTGGACCGGTACCTCGGCCGTGTGGACGGCAATATTTCGAAGGACGCACCGAGATGATCGAGCTCACCGTCAATGGGACCAAACGTCGGGTCGATGTCGTTCCCGAGATGCCGCTGCTTTGGGTTCTGCGCGACGAACTCGGCATCACCAGCCCCAAATACGGCTGCGGGGTCGCGCAATGCGGGACCTGCACCGTCCACATCGACGGCATGGCCGTCCGGTCATGTCAGGCGCATATCGGCGAGGTCGCGGGCAAGTCGGTCGTCACGCTCGAAGGTTTGGACAACAAGGACCAGAACCCGGTGATCCAGGCCTGGCTCGAACATCAGGTGCCGCAATGCGGTTACTGCCAGACCGGCCAGATCATGCAGGCCATCTCGCTGCTCGACCTGATTTCCAATCCCACGGACGACGAGATCAATCAAGTGATGTCCGGCAATCTCTGTCGCTGCGGCACCTATCCGCGCATCCGCGCTGCGATCCATGCGGCCGCGGCCAAGAAGATGGCGGAGAAGTGAGATGGGCCATATCGAAAACCTCTCCCGCCGCGCGTTCGTTTTCGGCTCCGCGGCCATCGCCGGCGGCATCGCTTTCGGCGCCTTTGGCAATGCTGATGCGGCCACGACCGCGAGTGACAATCCGCTGGCGGCCGGGCTCGGGCCGAACTCCGTGACCTTCAATCCCTGGGTCGAGATCAGCCCGGACAAGATCACGCTGATCGCGCAGCACGCCGACATCGGCCAGGGCGTCGGTTCGATCCAACCGATCATGATCGCCGAGGAGATGGACCTCGATCCCGGCCAGTTCGAAGTTCGCTTCGCCGGCCCCAGCCCCGCCTATTTCAACACCGGCTTTGCCGACGAACTCGCGCCGTTCGTCGCTGCGGACCAAAGTCCCGCCGCGGAGGAAGCGCGCGCCAAGTCGCTCGAATGGCTGAGACAGGCCGGCCTGCAGATGACCGGCGGGTCGAGCACGCTGCCGGACACCTATGAAAAGCTCCGCGTGGCCGGCGCGGTCGCGCGCGAGACGCTGAAGGCGGCTGCCGCCAAGCGCTCGGGAATCGCTGTCGCCGACCTGCGCACCCAATCGGGTCACGTGATCCTGCCCAACGGCACCAAGATCGCCTATGTCGATCTCTCCGTGGACGCCGCAAAGATTCCGCCGGTGCTCGATGCCAAGCCGCGCGATCCCTCAAAATGGCGCATGCTGGGCAAGCCGATGACGCGCCTCGACATCCGCGACAAGGTCATGGGGGAGCTGAAGTTCGGCATCGACATGAAGATGGACGGCATGCTGTATGCCGCCGTCAAGCTGAACCCCGGCAAGGGCCAGCCGCTGAAATCCTACGATGCCAGCAAGGCGCGCGGGATGCCGGGGGTCAAGACAATCCTCGAACTCAAGACTGGCGTTGCGGTGATCGCCACGAACAGCTGGTACGCCATGAAGGCGGTCGACGCCGTCATTTGCGAGTGGGCGCCCTCGGCCTATCCCGCGGAGCAGGCCGACCATTGGAAGGTACTGGAATCCTCGTTCAAGCCTGAATTCCTCGGCAAGGAGTGGCGGAAGACCGGCGATATCGACGCCGCGCTGAAGACGGGCAAGCTCGTCGAGGCCGAATATCGCGCACCTTACGTGGGGCATCAGCCGCTCGAGCCGTTGAACGGGATCGGCCTCGTCACCGACAAGGGGATGGAGATCTGGGTCGGCCATCAGAGCCCCCGCTTCGTGCAATATGTCGCGGCAACAGCGATCGGCCTCAAGCCGGAACAGATCACCTTCCACAATCAGTGGACCGGTGGAAGTTTTGGCCATCGTCTCGAATACGAGAATGTCCGCGTCCTCGCCGAGATCGCCAATCAGATGAAGGGCACGCCGATCAAGCTGGTGTTCTCGCGCGAGGAGGATTTTCTCCAGGACATTCCGCGACAGATTGCAATCGCCCGGCACCGCGGCAGCGTCGACAAGGGCAAGATCGTCGCAGCCGATTTGCAAGTCGCCTCGACGGCTCCGTTCAAGGGGCTGCTCGAGCGTTCGGGCACACCTTCAAAGGATCCCGACGGGCAATTAGCCGCCGGCCTGTGGAACGTCTATTACGACATCCCCAATTTCCGGGGCACGAGCTACGAGGCGCAGGGACTGTCGCCGTGCACCACATGGCGTTCGGTGGGCGCCTCAACATCGGGCTTCTTCACCGAAAGCTTCATCGACGAGCTGATCCATGCGGCGGGTCTCGATCCCATGAAGGCGCGCATCGCGATGTGCAACGTGCCGCACTATCGCAAGGTGCTGGAGACGGTCGCGGAGATGTCGGACTGGAAGGGGCCGCTCGGCAATGGCCGAGGGCGCGGCGTCGCGTTCGTCGAGTCGTTCGGGACGCCGGCGGCCGAAGTCGTCGAAGTCTCGATGACGGACAGCGGCATCCGGATCGACAAGGTCTGGGTCGCGGTCGACGTCGGCAAGGTGGTCGATCCCGTCAATTTCGAGAACCAGGTGCAGGGCGGCGTGATCTGGGGGCTTGGCCACGCCATCAACTGCGAGCTCACTTACGCCAAGGGCGCGGTGCAGCAGACCAATTACAACCATCACGAAGCCATGCGGATTTACCAATGCCCCGTCATCGAAGTCCGCGGGCTCGAGAACGATCCCAAGGTGAGAGGCGTCGGAGAACCGCCCGTTCCCCCTGCCGCGCCCGCGCTCGCCAACGCGATCTTTGCGGCGACAGGCAAGCGCATCCGCGAAATGCCCTTCAACAAGTTCATCGATTTCGTCTGAGGCACGCCATGAAGAGATCTCTGATCGCGGTCGTCTTCGCGGCCTCGTCAATCGCCGCCCTCACGGGCATAGTCGTGGCCAAGGACGAGCCCGCCAAGGGCGTACTGCCGCCGGGCAGCGTCAGCCGCGCCGAGGGGCTGGAGGCCTGGAAGCGGATCGAAGCGGTGGTGACGCATCCGCGCTGCGCCAACTGCCACGTCGATGCCAAGGCGATTCCGATATGGACGCCGGCGGGCGAAACCAGACCCCGCGTGCACGGCATGAACATCCATGGCGGCGAGAGCCGGATCGGTGCTGAAGCGATCCCCTGCTCGACTTGTCACATGACCTCCACCCAGGCGAACGAACCGGCGCCGTCGCCGCCGCGCGCCGGCATCGACTGGCAGCTTGCCCCGGTCGCTTTCATCTGGTTCGGCAAGAGCGGCACCGAGATTTGCGCGCAACTGAAGGATCCCAAGCGCAACGGCGGGCGCGACGCCGCCGGCCTCGTCGAGCATCTGCGGCACGACGCATCGCTGAACGGCTTCATCCCTCGTGGATGGGCGCCCGGCGCAGGCCGCTCGACGCCGCCGGGCAGTTTCGAGGAGCACGTCAAGGACATGGCGCTGTGGGGAGCAGCCGGACAGCCCTGCCCGAATTGAAATCCGTGCGTCCGACTCGTTCTCGACCGCGGTTCAAGGCAGATTGCCGTTAGACTCCACGGCACAAACGTGGAGAATACCCCGAAGCACGTCACGTGCGCAGTACACATCAAGATGTACCCAGGGGAAACAAAATGCCGGCTGCCTTTCCGTCGTCCGCACCCATCATCCCGACCGCGCCCTTGACCGCCCAGATGCGCGATGCGTTGCGCGCGATCGTGGGCGAAAAAGGTTTCATCGAGGACGAGCACGGCAAGCAGCCGTTCGTGACGGACTGGCGTGGACTGCTGGTTGGAGGTGCCGGCGCCGTCATTCGTCCAGGTAGCACCGAGGAGGTCTCGAAGGTCGTGCGGCTCTGCCATCAGCACGGCGTCGCGATCGTGCCGCAGGGTGGCAACACCGGCCTGATGGGTGGGGCCACACCGTGGCCCGCGCATACCGGCATCGTGTTGTCGCTGGGCCGCATGAACCGCGTGCTCGACGTCGATCCCGTCGGCTATGCGATGACGGTCGAGGCCGGCTGCGTTTTGCAGACGCTTCAGGAGACCGCGGCCAGCCACGACAGGTTCCTGCCCCTGAGCCTTGGCGCCCAGGGCTCGTGCGTGATCGGCGGCAATCTCTCGACCAACGCCGGCGGCGTGCAGGTGCTACGCTATGGCAGTGCTCGCAATCTCGTTCTGGGGCTCGAAGTCGTCTTGCCCAACGGCGACGTCTGGGACGGATTGCGTGCGCTCAAGAAGGACAACACGGGCTACGACTTAAAACACCTCTTCATGGGCGCCGAAGGCACGCTCGGCATCATCACCAAGGCCGTCCTCAAGCTGTGGCCGGCACCCAAGGACGTCTGCACGGCATGGCTCGCCGTCCGCGATCCCCGCGCGGCGCTGGAGATCCTGTCCGAAGCGCATGCGGCCTCCGAGGACAATGTGGGCTCCTGCGAGCTGATGAGCCGCAGCGCCATCGACATGGTGCTGCGCCACATCCCCGGCACCCAGGATCCGCTGAGGGCGGACACGCCATGGTACCTGCTGCTGGAATGGTCGTCCGCGCGGGCACGCCAGGACGGGACCGAGGGCATGTCCGAGAAGCTGGAGCAGTTCCTCGCCGATCAGCTCGAGGCGGGCCGCGTGCTCGATGCGGCGATCGGGCACTCGGTCGGTCAATCACGCAACATGTGGCGCATCCGCGAGGGTGTCGCCGAGGCGTCGCGGGCTGAAGGTCCGGGGATCAGCTACGACGTGTCGGTGGCGATCTCCAAGATTCCTGATTTCATCGACAAGGGGTTGAAGGCCGTGCTCGAGATTCTCCCGAGCATTCGTCCCTATCCGCTGGGCCATATCGGCGACGGCAATCTGCACTTTTCGTTCATGGCACCGAAGGGGATGGATCAGCAAACGCTAACCCAATACTCGGCTGCCATCACGCGGGCCGTGAACGATCTCATCACCTCGATGGGCGGCTCGATCTCGGCGGAGCACGGCATCGGCATCGACAAGCTCGACGAGCTCAGCCACTACCGGTCGAAGACCGAGCTCGACATCATGCGCACCATCAAACGCGCGCTCGATCCTGAGAATATCATGAATCCCGGCAAGGTGCTGCGGGTGTGACCGATGCCGAGCACCCTGCCATGGTCTCAGCCGCGCGGATTGACGACCGTGTAGCCCCGCAGCGAGCGCGCGTGCATGCGCGTGGCGTGACCGCCCGAATTGGCGTCATATGCCATCCACGTGTCGCCTCCGAGGTGCTGCTCAAGAACGAAGACATGCCCGTGCCGCGCTGCGACCATTCCGGGCGCCGGCGCCGTGCGCGGGAAGCGCAGCCAGTTGGACGCGAGGTTCAATTCCGGCACGACACGGCCGAATACGCGCAGGGCCGCGCCGCAGCCGCAAAAAGAGGAAGGGCAGCCGGCCGGACGACCGCCGACGACGCGATCGCCGGTGGTGCTCATCGTCATGGCGGTGCTTCCCGTATCGCTCACCGTCATTTGCGCTGAGCGATAGGCCTGCAACGAGGCCCTGGAAGCCCGTTCGCGGCGCGGTTGCGCATACGAGAAATCGCAGGGCATGGTGATGTTGCACTCGGGCGCTTGATGAGTGCGATAGGGCCGCGCTTCCGCGGCGGCGAAGCTGACAATAACGAAGATGCACGCAGAAAGAACTCGCTTGATCATTGCAGGACTCTGAGTTGGAGGGTCCTGCCCCGATCGGGAGAAACCAATGTAGGTTTGTCCGAAATGGGCCTGAAGGGCGGCGGAAAATGGCGGTCAGTGCGCGTAGTTAACCTGGATCAACTTTCCCGGCCTGGAACCACAACTTATGCGCGACCGTCGTCGCGCCTACCGAAGCGAGGATGCAAGCCAGATAGAGGTTCGTGCAAGGACCGCCGCGTTTCACGGCCTAATCGAAAAGTTCTCCGGCGGCCCTGCCTTCCGCAGCGGCTCGGCGAGCCTTGCGAACTCGCACAGCAGTGACCTCGTCTTCCTGGGATCGATGATCTCCTCGACCCAGAATTTTTCGGCCGAGCGGAACGGCGAGCGGAGTTTGTTGAGACGCCCCTGGATCTCCTCCAGCTTCGCCGCCTTGTCCTCGGCCGCGTCGATGTCGGCGCGGTAGGCGGCTTCGATGCCGCCTTCGAGTGGCAGCGAGCCCCAATAGGCCGACGGCCAGGCGTAACGGATCGAGAAGCGATCGGCCGGCTGATGCACGACACCGGCGACGCCGAAGGCGTTGCGCAGGATCACGGTGCACCAGGGCACGGTGGTCTGGTTGACCGCGGCCATGGCGCGGACGCCGTGGCGGATGGTCGCCGCCTTCTCGGCATCGAGGCCGATCATGAAGCCGGGGCAGTCCATGAGATAGACGATCGGCAGATGGAAGGTCTCGGCGAAGTCGACCCAGCGCACCACTTTCTGGCAGGCATCCGCCGTCCACGAGCCGCCATAGTGAAAGCTGTCGCTGGCGAGCACCATCACCGCCCTGCCCTCGAGCCGCGCCAGGCCGACGATGAGCGGCTTGCCGAAGTTCTTTGCGATCTCGAAGAACGAGCCCTTGTCGACGACCGATTCAATGATCGGCCGCATCTTGTAGACCTGCTTGCGGTTGCGCGGCACCGCGTTCATCAGCGCTTCTTCGCTGCGCTCCGGATTGTCGGTGCAGGGCAAGGTCGGCGGCAGCTCGTAGACTGATGACGGCAGATAAGAGAGGAAACGCCGCGCGCAGGCGAACGCTTCCTCTTCGGTGTCGACGGCATGATCGACCGCGCCGGCCCGGGTCTGGATGTCGGCGCCGCCGAGCTCTTCCTTCGAGAGGTCCTGCCCCAGCGCCTTCACCACCGGCGGCCCCGCTACGAACATCGCAGACTTCCGGGTCATGATGGAATAGTGGCTGGCGGCAAGACGGGCGGCGCCGAGGCCCGCGACCGAGCCGAGGCCGAGCGCGACGACCGGCACGCGCGACAGGTTCTCAATCGTGAAGCGATACCAGCGGGTGCCGCCGATGCCGCCCGGCAGATTCGCCGCGCCCTTGGTCTCGATGGTCTTGACCGAGCCGCCGCCGCCGGAGCCTTCGATGATGCGGACGATGGGCAGGCGGAAGTCGTGCGCCATCTCCTCCGCCATCAGCGGCTTTGCCGAGATCGACGCATCAGCCGAACCACCGCGGACCGTAAAATCGTCGCCGACCACGACCACGGTGCGGCCGTCGACGCGCGCGCGGCCGAACACGCAGTTCGCCGGCGTCAGTTTCTGCAGCTCGCCGCTGGAATCGTACTCACCGATGCCGGAGACGGCACCGATCTCGTGAAAGCTGCCCTTGTCGGTCAGTCCCTCGATACGCTCCCGAACAGTCAGCCGGCCCTGGTCATGCTGGCGCTTGACCTTGTCAACGCCGCCCATCTCCCGCGCGAAGGCTTCGCGCCGGGCGAGCTCGTCGAGTTCCGGCTTCCAGTTCATCCACTCCCTCCGAATTGATCGGCTTGTTATTGTTATGCACGGCCATTGCGACCGGTTTGCGCGAGATGCGGTTGTTGAAGACGTCGCCTTCCGCGCCCTCGAGCAGGCTGCCGAGCGAGCGACCGAGCGCGACCATCAGCGGCGCGACCTCGGCATGCAGACGCTGCTCGTCGTACATCGACGACAACAGACCGATCGTGATGACGACGAAGGTCTGGTACTGCGGCGACCAGATCGGCACCGCGAGACCGTTGATGTGCGGGCTCCAGATGCCGCAGGCCGTGACATAGCCGCGCTCATGCAGCGACTGCCGGTTAGCCTCGATGCGGGGCCTCAGGATCTTTGCGGCCTCGGGCGCTTCACGCTCCATATCGGTGATGAAGGCGTCGCCGAGTTCTGGCGCCAGCGCCGCCGTGTAGGCCGCGCCCGCGGCGGTCGAGGCCATCGAGATGCGGCTGCCGGTGCCCTCATGCAGGCCGAGCGCAGCAGCCGAGCGCGCGAACTGGAGATAGACCAGATGGAAGCGATCGGGCACGACGAAGCCGACCGTGCCCGGAAGCTGCTCGGCGACTTCCTGGAGCCGCTGCCGGATCATGCTGCGCAGCTGCGCGCCCTTCATCATCGAAGCGCTCATCGCCACCGCGCTCGGGCCGATGCGATATTTTTGGTCACGCGGCAGGTAAACCAACTGCCCCATCCGCGTCAGCGTGTGCGTGAGCCGCGACACGGTGGAGCGCGGCAAGCCGCAGCGATTTGAAATCTCGAGATTGCCGAGCCGCGCCTCGTGGCCCTCGAAGCATCGCAACACGTCGAACGCACGCGACACCACCTGGATGACATCACCCTCACCGGCGTCGCCAGCGAGCGCGCCTTGCCTACTCAACCGCTCCGAACGTCGTCCCATCTGTTCCCTACCGCTTGTTCCGCTGTGCGGAATTAAATTCCACTTGCAGACGACGCTACCTCAGGCATTTTGCGACGACAACAAAAAGGCGATGGCATGCCAGAAATAAAGATCGTCACGGAAGTCGCGGGACGCATCTGCGCAACGCCCGTGCAAGTTGGAGGAACCGTTGCGGATGGTGACGACGTTGTGGTCGTCGAAGCCATGAAGATGGAAATACCCGTATCCTCACCTGCGAGCGGCACGATCACATCGCTGCTCGTCAAGCTCGACGATGTCGTTACCGAAGGACAAGCGATCGCGATCGTCGTGAGCTGACTGCATTAACCCCGGGCTTCCGCGACAATCTGTCTGCCGCTTTCCTGCGTTCACGGTACGGCGTTGCCATCGCCCGGTCGCGATGACATGATCCGCCTCAAACAAGATCTGTTTCAAACAAAGAACGAAAATCTTCGCGGCCAACGCGGGGGTCATTGGAGGGAAACATGTTTCGTGGGCTGGTCATGCTCGCGCCTGCCTTGGTTGCGGGCATTTCTTTTGCGTCTACACGCTATGCATGCGCCGAGGACATCAAGCTGCCGGCGACATTGACGTTCACCGCCTATGACACCGGCACTGCCGGCTTCAACATCGCGGTCGGCGTCGGCAAGATGATGAAGGACAAATACTCAACCGATGTGCGCGTGCTCCCCGCGGGCAACGACGTCGCGCGGCTTGCACCGCTGCGCGCCAAGCGCGCCGCCGCATCGGCGATGGGATCGGGCTCCTATTTCGCGCAGGAAGGCGTGTTCGAGTTCGGCTCCAGGGAATGGGGCCCGCAGCCGCTGCAGATCATGCTCTCGAGCGTCGATTGCAATTGCGGTTCGCTTGGCGTTGCCGCCGATAGCGGGGTGAAAGATCTGAAAGACCTGAAAGGCAAGCGCGTCGGCTTCGTGGTCGGCTCGCCCGCGCTGAACCAGAATTCGCTCGCGGTGCTCGCCTTCGCAGGCCTGACGCAGAAGGACGTCAAGATCGTCGAGTTCGCAAGCTACGGCGCGATGTGGAAGGGCCTGATCAACAACGACACTGATGCAGCCTTCGGCACGACCATCACCGGCCCCGCCAAGGAAGCCGAGACCTCGCCGCGCGGCCTGGTCTGGCCGCCGCTGCCCGCCAAGGACAAGGAAGGCTGGGCACGGATGCAGAAGGTCGGCTCGTTCTTCTTCCCGCAGACCGCCACTTGCGGCGCCGGCATTTCGCCCGAGAAGCCGATCGAGCTTGGCAACTATCCCTACCCGATCTTCGTCGCCTACGCCTCGCAAGCACCCGATCAGGTCTATGCGATGACCAAGGCGATGATCGTGAACTACGACGCCTACAAGGATTCCGCGCCCGGCGCCGGTGGGCTTGCCGCCGACCGGCAGACCAAGAACTGGGTGGTGCCCGTGCATCCCGGCGCGGTGAAGGCTTTGAAGGAAGCGGGACAATGGAGCGATGCGCAGGATGAGCACAACAACAAGCTGATCAAGCGGCAAGAGGTGCTTGGCGCGGCGTGGGCGGAGTACGGCAAGTCCAATCCGCCGGCCGATGACAAGGCATTCCTCGACGGCTGGATGAAGGCGCGCGCGGCGGCGCTGGCCAAGGCCGGCATGCCGAACGGGTTCGAGGACTAGTCTCGCAATGGGACCGATGGTTGCCAGGACGACAGTGCGCCCCCTCTCCCGCTTGCGGGAGAGGGCTGGGGAGAGGGTGGGTCCGCGGTGGGATTCCCCCAGAGGAAAGAGCCCTCACCCGCGCCTTCGGCGCGACCTCTCCCGCAAGCGGGAGAGGTTCAGAGCCTGCGGCCACATTCGATTCTCCAACGGCCATTCGCCCTAGTCAGCAATTAGCAGCCCACGCGCAGGGTCGATCATGTCGTCTGCTTCAATCTCCACGGCCCCCAAGGATGAGGCCAAGCGGATCGTGTTCGACGATCCGCACGGCGCTGCCGGCAACATGCAGGAAGCGGAGGTTACGCGCGTGCGCACCTTGCGCGGCGCCTGGCGCTGGACGCTGATCGCTGCGACCGCAGCGACGATCCTGCTCTGCATCAACCAGCAGTTCTCGCTGCGATTCTTCATTGGCTACACCCAGCTCAACACGGAGTATTTCTACCTCCTGATCGCCTTGATGCTGCCGTTCACCTTCCTGATTTTTCCAGGCACGGCGCGCGCGCCGCTCGACCGCATTCCCTGGTATGATCTCGTCTTGTTCATGGGGACGTTTGCTGCGGCATTGCTGCTGATGTCGAACGTGCGCAAGGCGGCCGAGGCCGGCTGGGAATTCGGCGGCGCACCGAACACCGTGATCGCGGCGGGCCTCGTGATGTGGGCCATGCTGATGGAGGCGCTACGCCGCACCGGCGGCTGGAGCCTGTTGCTGAGCGTCTTCCCCTTCACCGTCTATCCGCTGTTTGCAGAATCCGGCTGGCTGGGTCCGTTCCGCGGTACGCAGTCGACGCTGGAGCAGGCGACGGCCTATCACGTGCTCTCGGGCGAGAGCCTGCTCGGCATTCCCATCCAGGCCTTTGCCGACACCGTGATCGGCTTCCTGGTGTTCGGCACGGCGCTGATGATGACCGGCGCCGGCAAATTCTTCATCAACCTCGCCTTCGCGCTGTGCGGCACCTTCCGTGGCGGCGCGGCAAAGGTCTGCATCTTCGCCAGCGGCCTGCTCGGCATGATGTCAGGCTCGATCATCTCCAACGTGCTGACCGCCGGCACCATGACCATTCCTGTCATGAAGAAGAGCGGCTTTCGCGCCTCCTATGCCGGCGCGATCGAGGCCTGCGCCTCCACAGGCGCGGTGCTGGCGCCGCCGGTGATGGGCGCGACCGCCTTCGTGATCGCGCAGTTCCTCAATGTCAGCTACGCCGATGTCGCGATCGCCGCGATCATTCCGGCGGCACTCTATTACATCGGCCTGTTCATGCAGGTGGATTCCTACGCCGCGCGGCACGGGCTGAAGGGCATTCCGCGGGCCGAGTTGCCGCGGATCATGGATACGATCAGGGACGGCTGGTACTACGTCTTCGTCATCGCGCTGCTGATCGTGATGCTGCTGTATTTCAAGCGCGAGAGCCATGCGCCGTTCTATGCGACCGCGCTGCTGCTCGTGCTCAACCAGCTGTTCTCCAGGGACACGCGCTGGACGCTCGCGACCATCGGCAAGTTCCTCGAGGTCAACGGACGCACCTTCGTCGAGCTCGTCGGCATTCTCGCCGGCTGCGGCCTGCTGATTGGCGCGTTCTCGATGACCGGCGTGGTATCGAGCCTCGCCAACGATTTGCTGCGCATTGCGGGCGACAATCCGTTCCTGCTGCTCGGCATGTGCGCCCTCACCAGTCTCATTCTCGGCCTCGGGCTGACGACGACGGCCTGCTACATCTTCCTCGCCATCCTGGTCGCGCCCGCGCTGGAAAAGCTCGGGCTGAACAAGATGGCCGTGCACATGTTCATCTTCTATTGGGGCATGCTGTCGTCGATCACGCCGCCGGTCGCGATCGCCTCCTTTGCGGCCGCCGGCATCGCGGGCTCGCCGGCGATGAAGACCGGTTGGGAATCGATGTGGGTCGGCAGCATCATCTATTTCATCCCGTTCTTCTTCGTGCTCAATCCGGCGCTGGTGCTGCAGGGGCCGAGCCCTTATCTTGCCGGCCTCGGCCTGATGGCGCTTGCCGCGTTCGGGACGCTGTTCATCTGCGGCGGCATCCAGGGCTACCAGCCCTTCGTCGGCGATCTCCGCGGCGCGGGCGCGCTGGAATGGCCGATCCGCGTGCTGCTGGTGATCGGCGGCTTCGTCGTCGCCACGCCCGGCGGCGGCATCATGCCGCTGTCACAGATGCAGGTGACGCTGCTCGGCCTTGCCATCCTCGTGCCGACCGTTCTGATCGCCCTGCTGCTGGTGCGGCGGCAACCGCCGCTGCCGGACGGGTTGCGCGCACCCTGATTGCGTTGCACAAGAGGGGCGATGACCAACTCGCCGCCCGCCTCTGCCTGGATCCGCTCAAAACCGCCCTTGCTGCGGTTTCTGAACACTTGCCTCAACGAATTCTCCGCCGAGATGTCAGGCCATGTCGCCGACTACATTCCCGAACTGAGCAAAGCCGACCCTGCCTATTTTGGCATCAGCCTCGCGACGCTGGATGGCCATGTCTACGAGGTCGGCGACTCCAGGGTGCCCTTCACCATCCAGTCGATGTCAAAGCCGTTCGTGTTCGCGCTGGCGCTGGATCTTCTGGGCGCTGGCAAGGTCGAGAGTGCGATCGGCGTCGAGCCCTCGGGCGACCCCTTCAACTCAATCCGCCTCAACTCCGACAACCATCCGTTCAACCCGATGGTCAATGCCGGCGCGATCGCCTGCACCGGGCTGATCTACGACAGCAAGGGCGCTGATGCCTTCGAGCAGATCCGCCTCGCGCTCAGCCGCTTTGCGGGGCGCGATCTCGCTGTCGACGAGGCGGTCTATTCATCGGAGAGCCAGACCGGCGACCGCAACCGCGCGATCGGCTATCTGCTCAAGACCAACGCGGTGATCTCGAAGAATGTCGCAGGCGTCCTCGACGTCTATTTCCGGCAATGCGCGGTGCTGGTCACGGCGCGCGACATCGCGGTGATGGCGGCGACGCTTGCCAATCGCGGCGTTAATCCGGTGACGGGCGAGCAGGTGCTGACGCCGTATGCGATCTCGCGCACGCTCTCGGTGATGACGTCCTCCGGCATGTACGACTATGCCGGCGAATGGATCTACCGGATCGGCATTCCCGCCAAGAGCGGCGTCGGCGGCGGCATTCTGGCGGCGCTCCCTGCCCGCCTGGGCCTCGGCAGCTATTCGCCAAAACTCGACAAGCACGGCAACAGCGTGCGCGGCATCAAGGTCTGCGAAGCCCTGTCCTCGCATTACGATCTGCACATGCTCAACCGCAGCGACGACGCCCGCAACGCCGTCATCGCCGACTACGACATCGGCAAGAGCCCGTCGCGGCGGGTGCGCCGGCCGCAGGAGCGCGAGATTTTGGCCGCGCACGAGCAGGAGGTGCGGATCATCGAGCTGGTCGGCACGCTCTCGCTCTCGGCGGTCGACTACGTCTCGCGCCGGCTCGCCGGACGGCCACGGCCGCAATTCGTGATCTTCGATCTCCACCGCGTCACCTCCACCACGCGCGCCGGTGCGCGGCTCGTGGCCGAAGCGTTCGAGGAGCTCGCCGCGCTGAATGTCACCGTGGTCTTGTCCGGTGTCAGGCGCGCCTCCAAGGAATGGAATACGCTGCGGGAGTGGACGGCGGAGCTGAAGAACGTCCGCGACTTCTATCTGCTCGACACCGCGATCGAATGGGCGGAGGACCAGATCGTCTACCGCTATGGCGGCTCGATCGACTTTCACGAGACCACCGAGCTTGCCGAGCAGCCGCTGCTCGAAGGCCTCAGCGCGGAGGAAGTCACCGAGCTCGGCGCGATCTGCACCATCAGGACCTACCAGTCCGGTGCAAAGATCCTCACCACCGGCGATCCCGCCGATTCCCTGTTCTTCCTGCGCAGCGGCGCCGTGCACGTCACCCTGCCCGATGGCGTCCGGCTGGCGACGCTGACCGCCGGCATGGCGTTCGGCGAGATGGCCCTGATCGAGACCACCCGCTCCGCCGACGTGTTCGCCGACATGGCCGCGACCGCGTATGAGGTCCCCTTGAAACATTTTGAGCACTTTCGCGAACAGCACCCGCGCGCCAGCGAACGCATCATGCGCAACCTGGCGCAACTACTGGCCGATCGGCTGATCGTCGCCAATGCCAAGGTGGATATTTTGACCTCGACTTGAGCGCGACGGTTGCAGCTCAGCGGCTCGCCGCCTCGCTGATCCGCCGATTGATCTTGGCCGCACTCGCCTTGAGCAATTCGGATGGCTGCTGGCCGGTCGCGGCGCACAGGCAGGCCCAGTAATAGATGACATCGCCGAGCTCTTCGACGAGACCCGCCTTGTCGAGCCAGTCATCGCGCAACAGCTTCTTGATGTGCTCGGCCACCTCGCCGGATTCACCGGCGAGGCCGAGACCGAGATAGGACAGCCGCTCGTTGGACGGATGCTCATCGACTTTCGCAATGCTCGCGGCCCAGGCCGCATATTCATCGATCGTCATCGGCAGACCTCGCCGCGGTTTTTGAATCAGCCCACCACTTCCGTGACCGGCTGGAGATCGATCTCGAACGTCTCCAAAAATTTCGACGTCATGATGTAGAAACCGACCGAGAGCTGCAACTCGACCAGTGCGCCCGGCGTCAGCTTTGATGCGATCGCCTTGAAGGTCGCATCCGTCGGCTTGTTGAGCTTCACGATCTCGTCGGTGAAGGCGAGCGCGGCGCGCTGCGTCTCGTCGAAACAGGCCGCCGCCTGCCAGTTCTCGAGCGCCTCGTTCTGCTCGTCGGTGACCCCGACATTCTTGCCGATGCGCTTGTGCGCGACGATCTCGTACGGCGCCTCGCACAAAATCCCGGTGCGCGTGATCGCGAGCTCGCGGACGATGGGATCAAGTTCGCCCTTATGCCTGATAGCACCGCCGAGACGGCAATACTGCTCAAAATAGCTCGGCGAATGCGCCATCATACGAAAAATATTGGCGTGGCGGTTCTTGTCGAGGATTTCGCGGGTGCGGTCGGACGCGTTGATCGGGTCGCTGTAGATGATACGGGCCATCAGTCACCTTGGGTCTTGTTGTCGTTTTTTGGCAGTCCCCAAGACTATTCGTGCACCGCCCCAAGAGCAACATCATGCCGAGGAGTTCGGCGCTGGAAACGGCGTCGAATCGGCAAAGCGCCTGACGATGTTGGTCACCAGCAGGGCCGCCACATTGTTGTAGCCGTCGACCGGCAGCGCGCCGATGAAATTCATCGAGCCGACCGAAAACACCGCGCCGCCATTCGGCGTCTCGAAGAAGGTCAGGTCGGAGCGGATGATGTCCTCGCGCGACGCCGGCCAGACATGGTCGTAGCGCTCTTCATTGACGGGTTGATAGGTCGGATCGTCGAGAACAGCCCGGCCGATGATGATCGCATGATGCGGCGTGCCGAGGCGCGTGTCCGCACGGTCGAGTTCGTGGCCGGCGGCGCCACCGCCCATGAAGCCGCGCTCGCCGAGCTTGGCACCGGGGCTCGCCAGATCCTCGATCCCCTCTCGCATGAACGCGACGCGGGGATCGAGAATGCCGTCGAGGAAGGTGTAGGGGAAACCCTTGTATTCCCCTTGCGTGCTGAAGCCGACGCCGACCAGCGCCTGCGGCGGGCGGCCGAGCCGTCGCCAGAGTCCGCCATAGGAGCCGTCGAACGCATGATAGCTCTCGCCGGGCAGCGTCTCCCAGAGCCGGATGCCGCCCTCGGCGCGCCGCAATTCGAAAGCCCAGGTGCCCGTCGCGTGTGGCACCACCTTCCAATAGAAGCCGTTGCCACCGAGATACATGAAGCGGCCGCCATTTCCGATGTAAGCACCGAGCGCATCGAGCGTCTCGTGCGTATGATATTCCGGATGCTGGCCGGTCAGAACGACCGAATATTTCGACAGCAGCTCGACGCCCTCGGCATGGACGTCGTGATCGGTGATGACCTCGAAGTCGATACCTTTGCGCGTGAGAAGATCGGTGATGGCGCTGTCGGCAGAGATCCAGTAGAGACCGGAACCGTATTCGCTGGGATCGACCAGATGAATCTGGTTGACGCGCTTGTCGATCAGCGGCCGGCGCATGGTCGACATCACCACACCACTGCCATCCGAATGGAAGTTGTAGGGCGAGACGCCGTATTCCGGATGGCCGTCCGGCGCCTGGGCCAGCGCGCCCCAGGCCAGCGACCGTTCCGTGATCAGGGCCTGCCTGCCCTTCTTCTGATACTGGCTATAAACCGTGTAACTGAAGGTCGGCGCCAGGAATGCCACCCTGGCCTGCGATCCCGGTATTTTGGCGCGGACATAAAAGACGATGTTATCGCGCACGCCATCTTTTTCGAGGTGCAGCGCATAGACGCCGCTTGTCCAGTCCTCAGGCACGGTAAAGCTCAGCGACGGCTGCCAGCCGGAATCACCGATATCGTCGTCGTGGAAATGGATCGCGCCCCAAAGCTTGGGATCTTCGGTCCAGCGATGCGTCACGCCGCCGGTCCAGCGCGAGCCCGTCATTGCGCGCGTTGGCAAATTGATGCAGGTGCCGTGCGCCTTGGCGGCGCCGATATCGGTCGCTGTGTCGGTCGGAATGCCGATGGAGAAATCCCATTCAGCAATGGCGGGTGCCGCCGCTCCAGAGGCCTGCGCGGCGATGACGCCGTCAAGGCCGGTGCCGCCATCGGTGATGCGCGGCCGTTCGATCTTGCCGTTGAAATGGTGGACCACCCTCTGGCCAGCGCGCTCCGCCGCAATCGCCGCCGCGCCCGTGCCGGCCAACGCAGCCTTTCGCGCACTCAGCGTTTTCATCGCGCGCTCGTCGCGGTCGAGCCTGATCTTGCGCGGCGCCTGTGCGATCGCCAGCGATCCGGTCGCGGGATCGAACAGGCAGGCGATATCGTGCCAGGCACGCTCGGTCAGCGCGACGCCGGTCTCGACCTCGACGGTGCCCTCGCCGGTGACGAGCCGGGCGAAAGCACCGCTTTCACTGATGCCGAGCGTCAGCGAACCGCCGGAGCCCGCAAAATTCAGCACGGCCTGCTTGCCCGCGGCGAGCAAGGTCGGCCACACGGTCGCAGCAAAGGCGACCGGACCCGCCGGCAACGCCAGTGCTGGTACATCGACCCATGAGCCCTTGGCGATGGTCTGCTCGATCCCATCGTGCTGGCCTTCGAGATCCCACTTGACCGGAATCTCGCGATAACCGGGCCCCTTCGGATTCGGGTCGCCACAGATCACGCGTGCGATCCGCGCCGAATAACGGCCGCCGCCCTTGACCGCGATCATGAACTTGATGTCGTCGCCGGGGCGCACGCTCCAGCGGTCTGCGTAGCCGGTGATTGGAAGCATCGAAAATCCTTCAGGCGCCGCGCACGTTCCAGAACAACGGCAGGCCCTTGAGTATGCCCGTCAAGCTCTTCTTGTAGGCGGTCGGCTGATAGAACACACCCAGCGGCACATAGGGAACATCGATAAAGCACTGCTTCTGCATCTCGATGCCAATCTTGGTCTGCGCGGCGGCATCGGGCGCGGCGAACCAGGAATCCCGGAGCTGCTCCAGCTTCTCGCTCTTGGCCCAGCCGAACGTCGCCTTGTCGCCGCTGCCGCGGATGAAGTTATGGGCCGACGGGTTCAGTTGCGTGACGCCGGCAGAATAAGTGCAGAACGCGCTGTATCCACCCTTGTCCGGAATCTCCCGGTTGCCCATGCGGCGCAGCATCGAGCCCCAGTCCATCATGACGTAATCGAGATTGAAGCCGAGCTTGCGGAACAGATCGGCGGTGACCTCGCTCATCTGTCCGATGACGGGGAAATCGCCCGGCGCCATCAGCAGCACCTTCTCGCCCTTGTAGCCGGCGTCCTTGATGGCCTTGGCGGCGGCGGCGATGTCCCGGGGGCTGGTCAGCGCGTCCATGCCGGCATCGTTCGCCATGACGCCACCGGGCGCGAAGTAACCGACCTTGTCGCGCCAGAGACTGGTGTCCTCTCCCGCAACCGCGGACATGAATTCCTTCTGGCTGATGGCGGAGAGCACCGCGCGGCGGATGGCCGGGTTGTCGAACGGCGGCTGCGTGTGGTTGAAGCGGAGCACGCCGACATTGCCGATGGGGTCGAGCAGTTCGACGTTCAGCGACTTGTTGCTCTTCAGCTTCGGCAACAAGTCGACGATGGGCTGATCCCACCAGTCGATCTCGCCTTGCTGAAGCGCGGCCGCGGCCGTCGCGGGATCCGGCAGGACCTGCCACTCGACCCGATCGAAATAAGCGACTTTCGGACCAGCAAGCAGGCTCGGCGTTCCCTCGGGGCGTGGCACATAGCCCTCGAAACGCGAGTAAACAAGACGCGCGCCGGGCACGTGCTGATCGGCCTGGAATTTGAAGGGACCGGAGCCGATCAGCTCCTTGACCGGCGTGACGCTGTCGGTCAGCGCCAGACGCTCCGGCATGATGAAAGCGATGATGGCACCGACCTTGCCGAGCGCTTCCGGCAGCAGCGGAAACGGCGACTTGAGCCGCCAGCGCACGGTCTTGTCGTCAGGTGCGGAGAGTTCGTCGACCAGAGTGAAGAGCGAATTACCGAACGCATCGCGCGAGGCCCAGCGCTTCAGGCTCGCCACCACGTCGCGTCCGCGCACGGGCTCGCCGTCGTGGAATTTCAAGCCGTCGCGCAAGATCATGGTCCAGAGCTTGCCGTCGTTCTCGATCGTGTGGCCGGCGACCATCTGCGGCTGAGCCTGGAATTTCTCGTCGACGCCGTAGAGGGTATCCCAGATCAGGAAACCGTGGTTCCGGTTGACCAGACCGGTGGTGATCATCGGATCGAGAATGGCCGCATCGGCCTGCGGCACGAAGCGCAGCACGCGCGAACCCTGCGCACGAGCCAACCGCGGCATTGGAAAAGTTGAGCTGAGGGCGACGCCGAGACCGGCGCCCAGGGTGGATCGGAGCAGGTCTCGACGGCGCATGTGATGGTCTCCTCAACGGATTACGAAGATGGACGGTTCTCGGCAAGCTTGGCTTCGGCGCTGGACAAGGTCCGCGCGAACAGGTCGAGCGCCTCGTCGACCCCGGCTTCGTCGATGATCAGCGGCGGACAGAACCCGATCGTGTCGCCCATCGCGCGGATGATCAGGCCATTCTCGATCGCAAGCGCATCGAACATCGCGCCGACCTTCAGCGCAGGATCGAACGCGCGGCGCGTCGCGGGGTCAGCGACCAGCTCGACGCCGATCATTAGTCCTTCGCCTCTGACCTGGCCGACGATGCGCGAATCCCGCGCGATCTGCTCGAGCCCTGAGCGGAGCCTGCCGCCCATGCGGCGCACATGCGGCACCACATCCATCTCGTGATAGATTTTCAACGTCTCGAGCGCGATGGCCGCGCCGACCGGGTGTCCGGAATTGGTGAAACCATGGCCGAACAGCTCGCCACCCTTGTTCATTTCGGCAAGCGCATCCCGGATCGGACGTCCGAGCAGTACGGCCGACATCGGGAAGTAGGACGAGGTGATGCCCTTGGCGAGCGCCACCATGTCCGGCTTCATGCCGACGGTCTGGCAGCCGAACCAATTGCCGGTGCGACCAAAACCGCAGACGACCTCGTCGCCGAGCACCAGAACGTCGTGACGGCGCAGCACCGCCTCGATCGCAGCGAAATATCCATTCGGCGGCACAACAATGCCGCCGCCGGCGTTGATCGGCTCGGCGATGAAAGCTGCAATCGTGTCCGGTCCCTCGGCCATGATCAGCGCTTCGAGATCCGCTGCAAGGCGATCGACGAACGCCGCCTCGTTCTCGCCAGGCCTGGTGCCGCGATAGGCATCCGGGCAATGCGTGTGCAGGAAGCCGTCGAGCGGCAGGCCGAATTCGCGATGCATGCGGGGCAGACCGCACATCGAAGCGGCAACGATCGTCGAGCCGTGGAAGCCGCGGTCGCGGGCGATGATCTTACGCTTCCCCGGCTTGCCATGGACCGCGTGATAGACCCAGGCGAGCTTCACCATGGTCTCGGTGGCTTCCGAGCCGGACGTGGCGAAATAGGCCTGCGCATCCGGGATCGGCGAGATCTCGACCAGCTTCTCGGCGAGGTCGATCGTGTTGTCGGGCGTCTTGTGATTGAAGCTGTGGTAGAAACCGAACTTGTCGTAGGCCGCAGCGGCCGCCGCCTTGAGCCGCGTCTCGGAAAAGCCGAGCGAGGTGCACCAGAGCCCGGCCATCGCCTCCAGATAGCGCTTGCCGCTTGCGTCGTAGACATGGACGCCCTCGCCGCGCGCCATGATCAGCGGTCCGGTTTCTGCATGTCGCTGAGGATTGGTCTGCGAGTGCAGATGGAATGCGATGTCACGCGCCTCGGCGGAATTCAGTCTTCTGTCGGACACGCGCGGACGCCCCGTCTTCCCCGCCGGTGATAGAGATCCGGCGTCAGTCGATCCCAATTGGTCAGGCCAAATTGGTCTGACCAGCTTGGCTTTCGTGCGGCAGCTTGTCAAACTCAAAAAAACAGCTGATGAGCACGAAGATGTTGCACGACCCTCCGTCCAGGCCTGAACGCAGCTTCGAGATCGTCGCGCGGCGCATTGCTGCAATGATCCAGGCGAGTTACCGCATCGGCCAGCGTCTGCCGGCCGAACGCGATCTCGCGAAGACGTTCGGCGTGTCGCGGCCGACGGTGCGCGAGGCCATCCTGTCGCTGGCGATGGCGGGGATGCTGAAGGTCCGCAGCAACAGCGGCGTCTATGTCATCAGTCGTCAGGAAGCGCCGGACGTGCATGTGCTCGAAGGCTTTGGGCCGTTCGAGAATCTGGAGGCGCGTCAGCTCATCGAGCCGCAGATCGCCGCGATCGCGGCGCAGCGCGCCTCGGAGGCCACCTTGGCGCAGCTTGCCGAAGCACTCGCCATGATGCGCTGGGAACATTCGCAGGGACGCGAGGCCGACACGTCGGACCACCGCTTCCACATGGTGCTGGCCGAGTCGACGGGGAACGGCGCGCTGGTGTCGATCAGCGACTCCCTGTGGCGCGCGCAAACCGAGTCCGGCATCTGGCAGGAGATTCACAACCACATGCAGATGGAGGATTATCGTCCCATGTGGCTCAGGGATCACGAAGCCATATTCCAAGCCGTGCAAGCGAGGAGCGCTCGCAAGGCGAGCCACGCGATGACGCGTCACCTCAACAATATCAGGGATGCGCTGATGGTGGCTTCGAAGGCCAAATCGATGGCCACGACGAAACCCGCGAACCCTCGCGGAAAAATCCGATAATTTATCGCGGTTGAAGAAAGTTCCCGCACACTCTGTGCTGCACGACCGCAACAGCAACATCATCGAGTCAAAATGCCGCCGCATTGCTGAACGACCTTGGCACAGTCGATATTCGCCGCGTGGGGACAAATCGCGGTGAGTACTCGCAAGGGGTGTTCCGAGTAAAAACAATTGGCCGTCGGGTGCGCGAGTAGCGCACACGATGAGTCACGCCCAGGTCTAGGGAGAAAAAGGCATGAAGGAAGCCACCAAGGGGGCGGCCTCGGAAGCGCTCGCGCATATGCTGGCGGTGATGGCAATGCTCGTCATCGCCAGCATCTTGTTCTACGGGCGCTAGTAAGAGTTGCGTGAGAGTTTTCGTCATTCCGGGGTGGCTCTCCCGGGACCGCGCAAAGCGCGGCCCTAGCAGGCCAGGCCCAGAATTCCCGTTCCAGGCTCGGTCCTTTGGACCGCCCCCGAATGACGAATCCCACTACTGCTTCTTCGAGAAGAACGGCACCAGTTTTCCGGCAAACGGCTTGAAGCCCGCGATCACTTCATCGCCGATGGCGAGATTGTTCTCGCCATGCGCCATCATGCGAAAACCCTCGGCGCAATCCACCAGCAAAATATTGTAGGGCACGTGCGCGCGCGTCTCGGGCGTGGCGGCGCGACAGACCAGCGAAGTCGCATAGACCCTGCCCTGGCCGCTGGCGCGCGCGTCGCGCGGGCCGGATGAGCCGCAGGCCGCGCAGAAGGCGCGATGGAAATATTGCACATGGCCGCATGAGGTGCAGGTCTGGTAGGTGATGGCTTGCTCGCCCTTGGTCCAGTCCGCCAGACGCTCGCTCATCGCACCTGCTCCAGAAACATGCTGACATGCGACGACAGCACGCCGCCGTCGCCGTGCAGCAGCGCGATCGAGGCGTCCTTCACCTGACGATTCGCCGCCCGCCCCGTCATCTGCAAATGCGCCTCGACCAGATGCGCCATGGCGCCGCCGACGCCGCAATGGCCATAGCTGAGCAGGCCGCCATGGGTGTTGAGCGGCATCGCGCCGTCGCGGCTGAAATGACCGGCGCGGACGCGGGCCGCTGCTTCGCCGCGAGCCGCGAGGCCGAGGTCCTCCAGCAACATGGCGAGCGTGATGGTAAAGCTGTCGTAGATCGCGGCGTAGCGCACGTCGGAGATCGCAAGGCCCGTGGCCTCCTTGGCGCGGGCGATGGAGATCTCGGCGCCAAGCTCGCTGAGTGCGGGCGCAGCCGTAACATGCTGATGCGTATGGGCCTGGGCGCAGCCGCGGATGCGCACGCCGGCCTGTCCAGTCCGCTCGCGGCTGATGACGAAAGCGGCGCCACCGTCGGACACCGGGCAGCAGTCGAGCAGTTTTAGCGGCATCGCCACCGGCTTCGAGGCCATGATTTCCGCGACCGTGATGGGATCGTGGAATTGCGCGCCGGGATGGGTGCAGGCGTGCGCGCGCATCAGCACGGCGAACTCGGCGAGGTCCTCTTCGGTCACGCCGTATTCATGCATGTAGCGCGTGGCGACCAGGCCGTAATAGGCGGGAATGGTCGGCCCGAGCGGCACCTCGTAGTCGGGATGGCCGACCTGCGCCAACGCCTGGATCGAGGCATCGCGGCTCTGCCCGGTGAGGCGGTTCTCGCCGGCGACGACGAGCACGTTGCGCGCAACGCCTGCCTCGACGAGGTGATGCGCCAGCATGGTCATCGCGAGCCCGGTGGCGCCGCCGACCTGGACGGCGTGAGCGTAGGACGGGCGGATACCAAAATGCTCGGCGAAGACGGTGGCGAGCATGATGTGTGGCGAGACGGTCGAGTAACCGCAGAGGATGCCGTCGATCTCGGCGCGCTTGAGCCCGGCATCATCGAGCGCGGCTTGCGCGGCCTTGCTCATCAGGTCGAGGGAGGATGAGCCTTCATGCTTGCCGAAGGGCGTGAGGCCGACGCCGGTGATGAAGCTCATGGCCGCACCTGCGCATCGTCATTCAGCGGCGGCGAACGGGTGACGCCATCGCGGACCATGGCGGCGATCTCGTCGGCGGAATAGCCGATCTCGCGCAAAATCTCCGCGCCGTGCTCGTTGAGCTGCGGTGCCAGCCGCGCAGGCTCCGCCCCCGTCTCCGACCAGGTCGCGGTCACCTTCATGCTGCGGATCGGACCTTCGGTCGGATGGTTGACGACCGGGAAGAAATTCGTCGCCTCCAGATGCTCGTCATGCAGCATCGACGCGAGGTCGTGCATCGGCATCACGGGCACATCGGCCTTCGTGAGCAGGTCGATCCATTCGGCCGTGCTGCGGGTCTCGAAGATGCGCGCGAGCTCGGCGTAGACGACGTCGATATTGGCGGCACGGCCCGCGAAGGTCGCGAACATCGGATCGGCGCGCAGATCGTCACGGCCGGTCGCCTCGAAGAAACTATTCCACTGCTTGTCGTTGTAGACGATGACGCTGAGATAGCCGTCCGAGGTCTTGTACGGCCTGCGGTCACGCGAGAGATGGCGGGCGTAGCCGCCCTTGTCGAGCGGCGGCTCATAGGTGAGCCCGCCCATGTGGTCGCCCATGACGAAGCCCGCCATGGTCTCGAACATCGGGATGTCGACGCGCTGACCACGCCCGGTGCGGTCGCGATGCACGAGGCTGGCGCAGATCGCGCCGACGGCGGTGAGGCCGACGATGCGGTCGACCAGCGCGTTCGGCACATAGCGCGGCACGCCGTCGCCGGTCTGCGCCATCAATGCGGGGAGCGCCGTCGCGCCCTGGATCAGATCGTCATAGGCGGGTTTTGCGGCATAGGGCCCGTCCTGACCAAAACCGAACACGCCGGCATAAACGAGACGCGGATTGATTTTTGAGACGACGTCGTAGCCGAGCTGAAGCCGCCCCATCGCCTGCGGACGGACGTTGTAGACGAGAACGTCGGCGTCCTTCAGCAGCCGCAGCACGGCATCGCGCCCCGAGGGCTTCTTCAAATCGAGGCAGATCGAGCGTTTGCTGCGGTTGGTGTTGAGGAACACCGGGCCCATGCCGGCGTGGCGCATCGGGCCGATCAGGCGGGTGACGTCGCCGTCGAGCGATTCCACCTTGATGACATCGGCACCGTAGTCGCCGAGCATCTGGGTCGCATAAGGCCCCATCAGCACGGTGGTCATGTCGACGACCTTGATGCCCTTCAGCGGCCCCATTCGTTCGCTCCCGATTGCGCGGGCTCAAATGAGCTCCGCGATTTCGGTCCAGCTAAAGGCAGTGACGCCCCACGCGCAAGGGCGGCCGGCGTATGGCCGCATGCGCGGCTGTACCCCCGCTATTTCTTCTGGCGGGAGTCGCGGATCTTGATGAGCCGGTCGAGATCTTCGTTCTGCTGGTTGATGCGATCGGCGATGCGCGACTCGTTCTGCTCGCCGGAGGCAGCCGCGGCCTGCTCGATGAGCTGGCGGATATTGTCCTCGAGGATCGCGATGCGATCGTTGAGTGCGTCGAGAGAAAGGGAGTCTTCGTAGTCATTGCTCATGATGCTTTTCCCGCAAATCACTCAGGAGCCGTAGGGTGGGCAAAGCGAAGCGTGCCCACCATGATCCAGCGCAAGGAAAGCGGTGGGCACGGCGCTTTCGCGCCTTTGCCCACCCTACAGCACCGAGTCTACTTCAGCGGCTCCAGCACGGAAACGTAATTGGCGACGGCCGCGCCGCCCATGTTGAAGATGCCGCCGAGTTTTGCGTTCTTGAGCTGCATGCCCTCGGGTGCTTGGCCGGCGAGCTGCATCGCGGTCATCACGTGCATGGAGACGCCGGTGGCGCCGATCGGATGGCCCTTGGCCTTGAGGCCGCCGGACGGATTGACCGGCAGCTTGCCGTCCTTGAGGGTCCACCCTTCCTTGATGGCGCGGGCGCCCTGCCCCTTCGGCGTCAGGCCCATCGCTTCGTATTCGATCAGCTCGGCGACCGTGAAGCAGTCATGGGTCTCGACGAAGGAGAGATCGGTGAGCGCGATACCCGCCTGCTCCAGCGCGCGCTGCCAGGCAACCGTGCAGCCCTCGAACTGGAGGATGTCGCGCTTGGACATCGGCAAAAAGTCCTGGGCGTGCGCGGTGGCGCGGAAGCCGATCGACTTGCCCATGCCCTTGGCGGTCTCGGCATCGGCCAAGATCAGCGCCGCGGCGCCGTCGGAGACCAGCGAGCAGTCGGTCCGCTTCAGAGGGCCGGCGACATAAGGGTTCTTCTCGCTCTCGGCGCGGCAGAAGTCGAAGCCAAAGTCCTTGCGCATCTGGGCGTAGGGGTTGGCGACGCCATTCTTGTGGTTCTTGGCGGCGATCAGCGCCAGCGCATCGGACTGGTCGCCGTATTTCTGGAAGTAGGAGCTGGCGATCTTGCCGAACACCCCGGCGAAGCCGCCCACGGTGTCTCCATCCTCAGGCAGATAGGATGCCTTGAGCAGGTTCTTGCCGATCTCCGGTCCCGGCGTGCGCGTCATCTGCTCGACGCCGACGACCAGCACGATCTTGGCGGCACCGGCTGCGATCGCGCGAACACCCTGGTGCACGGCGGCAGATCCCGTGGCGCAGGCATTCTCGACGCGGGTGGTCGGCTTGAAGCGCAGTTTCGGGTCGGCCTGGAGCACCAGCGAGGCGGTAAAATCCTGCGCCGAGAAGCCGGCGTTGAAATGGCCGAGCACGATTTCGTCGACATCGGAGGCCGAAATGCCGGCATCGGCCATCGCCTCATTGGCGACGCGGGTGACGAGGCTTTCGACGGTTTCGGTGTCGAACTTGCCGAACGGGGTATGCGCCCATCCGACGATGCTGGCGGTCATGGTCTCTTCTCCCTGGGGTCTCTGCCTGAGCTAAGTCTTAGCCCAGGGTTGGCAAGACTTCACGCGGGTTTAAGGGCCTGGAGGGTGCGCTGGCAGATGGCAGTTATGCCGGCCCAGTTCCCGGCCTTGATCTCCGCCGCCGGGCACAGCCAGGAACCGCCGACCGCGACCACATTGGGCTCGGCGAGCCAGGTCGCCGCATTGGCCTCGCCGATGCCGCCGGTCGGGCAGAACCGCACGTTCGGGAACGGGCCGCCGAGCGCACGCAGCCCCTTGATGCCGCCGGCCTGCTCGGCCGGGAAGAATTTTGCGACGTCGAGGCCGTAGGACAACGCCATCATCAGTTCGGACGCAGTGGCGATGCCCGGTGCGAACGGCAAGGAACTGTCGGCAGCGACCTTGAGGAGATCGGGGGTCATGCCCGGGCTGATGCCGAACGCGACGCCGAGCTTCTCGACGCGGGTGAAGTCGGCCGGATTGAGGATCGTGCCGATGCCGACCACCGCCTCGGGGACCTCGGACATCATCGCCCTCGCCGCCTCGATTGCAACGGGGGTGCGCATGGTCACCTCCAGCGTGCGGACGCCGCCGGCAACCAGCGCACGCGCCAGCGGCACGGCGTCCTGGATACGCTCGATGGTGAGGACGGGAATGACGGTCGCGGCCTTGAAGAGCGCGACAAGGTGGTTCTGTTGAGCGGTCGTGGTCATCTCTTGGATCTTACCTTGGTCTCGATCTCACTTGGTCGCTTGGCGAGAGGTCGCCGGCCGGTGCCGCTTCTTCGGCGGCATGGCATAGCCCGGAACGATGGCGCCAGCATAGCAGATCACGAGGCTGGCGAGGCGATGTCCGGCCTGGGCCGCCTCGACCGGATCGGAACCGGCAAGCCGGGCCGCGATATAGGCCGCGGCAAAGCTGTCGCCGGCGGCCGTGGTATCAACGACCGGTTTTGTCATGGGTTCGGCACGGACTTCACTCGTGCCGCCGGGGAAGCGCAGCAGGCTGACGGGCTCGGCGAGGCGGAACACCAGTTCGGGCGTGGGAATGCGCGCCATCAGCTGGTCATGGCTCTCGCCGGGATACAGTGCGAGCAGATCCTCGGTCGAGGTCAGAACGATGTCGGCGGCCGCAAAGGCTGCGGCAAACACCTCGCGCGCGACATCGCGATCGGGCCAGCCGCGCGCGCGGAAGTTGGTGTCGAACACGAAGCGGGTGCCGAGCAGGCGCGCGCGCTTGATCGCCGCGAACAGGCGATCGCGCCCGGCCGCATCGTAGATCGAGAGCGTGATCGCCGAGAGATAGACGATGTCGTAGCTCATCAGCGAGTTGAGCAGCTCGTCCGTCTCGGGCAAGCTCATCAGCTGGCGCGCCGCCGCACTGTCGCGCCAGTGGAAGAACTGGCGCTCGCCCTTGGCGTCCAGCTGGATCATGTAGAGGCCGGGCAGCTTGCCCGGCAGCCGCATGACCCGCCTCGTGCCGATGCTCTCGGCATTCCAGGCCGCGATCATCTCATCGCTCAGGGCGTCATCGCCGAGCGCGGTGAGATAGTCGACCTTGACCTCGAGCCGCGCGAGATACACCGCCGTGTTGAGGGTGTCGCCGCCGAAGCCGCGCGAGTACAGGCCACCGCCCTGCCCGGTGGATTGTCCACCCTGGGCCTGCCGGAGCTCGACCATGCATTCACCGATGCAAGCTACGCTCGCCATCGTCATATCCACGCTGTTCATCTGATACGATCAGGCGACGAAATTGCCGCCGAGCTCGTCGTCGATGTGAATGCGGATGATATCGTCGAAGGTCTTTTCTTCGGTGGTGAAGCCGAGCTCGCGCGCCCGCTTCGCCTCGAAATTGCGCGGCCAGCCGCCGACGATGCCGGCGATGAAGGGATCGAGCTCGTGCTTGATGCGCGCGGCGACCTTGTCGCCGGCGACACGCTTGAGCGCGGCGATCTGCTCGCCGACCGTTGCCGAGAAACCGGGCATGGTCAGGTTACGACGCGGACCGACCTTGGCGAGGTCCATGGTGCCGGCATGGAGCAGGAAGCCGACGGCGGAGCGCGGCGTGGCGTGCCAGTGGCGGACGTCCTCCGAGACCGGGAGAACCGCTTCCTTGCCGGCCAGCGGCTCGCGCAGGATGTTGGAGAAGAAGCCCGATGCCGCCTTGTTGGGCAGGCCGGGCCGGATGCAGATGGTCGGCAGGCGGATGCCGATGCCGTCGAGGAAGCCGCGGCGCGAATAGTCGGCCAGCAGCAATTCGCCGATCGCCTTCTGGGTGCCGTAGCTGAGCAGCGGCGTGTGGAAGAACTCATCGCCGATGGCGTCCGGGAACGGCGCACCGAACACCGCGATCGAGGACGTGAACACCACGCGCGGCTTGTAGCCGCCGCCGACGAGCCTGACGGCGTCGAGCAGCATCCGCGTGCCGTCGAGATTGATGCGGTAGCCCTTATCGAAATCGAGTTCGGCTTCGCCCGAGACGATAGCCGCGAGATGGAAGATCGCGTCCGGACGGCCCGCGACCAGCTTCTCGGCCGCGCCCGGGATGGCGAAATCGCCCGACACCGTCTCGACGGCAAAGGGGGCCTTGTCCGGCTTCTTCGGCTCGACCACGTCATGCATGGTCAGCTTGGTGATCTCGCTCTTGCCGAGCCGGCCGTCGCGCAGCAGCCGTTCACACAGTTTACGGCCGACCATGCCGGCGGCGCCCAGAACCAGAATGTGCAAGAGCCTACTCCTTCTTATTGGCCGGGACGCACCGCTCCTGACGCGCCCTCGGCAGGCCCCGCGATCATTCCTTCACGGCGCCGGTCATTGCCGACACATAGTACTCCACGAAGAAGGAATAAAGGATAACTACGGGGACCGAGCCAGTCAGGGCCGCCGCCATCAGCGCGCCCCAATGGTAGACGTCGCCGTTGACGAGCTCGGTGATGGCGCCGACGGGGATGGTCTTGTTCTCGGACGAGGAGATGAAGGTCAGCGCGTAGATGAACTCGTTCCAGGACAACGTAAAGGCGAAAATTCCCGCCGAGATCACCCCCGGAAGCGACAGCGGCAGCGTAATTTTCATCAGGATCTGGAGCCGCGTCGCTCCGTCGATCAGTGCGCACTCCTCCAGCTCGTAAGGAATGGTACGGAAATAGCCCATCAGCAGCCAGGTGCAGAACGGGATCAGGAAGGTCGGATAGGTCAGGATCAGCGCCAGATTGCCGTCGAACAGGCCGAGCTGGAACACGGTCGCCGCCAGCGGAATGAACAGGATCGACGGCGGCACGAGATAGCCCAAGAAGATCGCAAGGCCGACATAGCGCGAGCCCTTGTAGCGCAGACGTTCGATCGCATAGGCGGCGCAAACGCTGGCAAACAGCGAGATGAAGGTCGAGGACACCGAGACGATCACGGTGTTCCACATCCAGAGCGGATAGTCGGTGTCGAAGAACAGCTTCTTGATGTGCTCGAATGTCGGGTGCACGATCCAGAACGGATTGTACTTCTCGTAGTCGTACATCTCCGCGTCCGGCTTGAACGTCGCGATCGCCATCCAGTAGAACGGGAACAGCAGGAAGCAGATGATCAGGCCGAGCGGAAGGTAGACGCGGAGAAACCTCCGCGGGAAGCTCTCGAGGTAGTCCATTCCGACGCTTTGGTCGTCCGTCGTGGTCATGGTCAGTCCCTCCCGCCCTGCTGCCAGCGGGAACGCTGAAGCCCAAAGAAGCTGAGCAGGATCGCCGCGACAAGGAACGGAATCATCGCATTCGAGATCGCCGCGCCCTCCCCGAGATTGCCGCCGGTGATGGCGCGCTGGAACGAGAGCGTCGCCATCAGATGCGTGGCATTGATCGGCCCGCCCCGCGTGATGGTGTAGATCAGCTGGAAGTCGGTGAACGTCATCAGCACCGAGAACGTCATCACGACCGCGATGATCGGCGACAGCATCGGCAGCGTGATGTGGCGGAAGCGCTGCAGATTGGTGGCACCGTCGAGATTGGCGGCCTCATAGAGCGAGGGCGAGATGGTCTGTAGTCCGGCCAGCAGCGTGATCGCCACGAAAGGTACGCCGCGCCAGATATTGGCGGCGACGACCGACCAGCGCGCATTCCAGGGATCGCCGAGGAAGTCGATGTAGCGTGTGATCAGGCCAGCCTTGAGCAGCACCCAGGAGATGATCGAGAACTGGCTGTCATAGATCCACCAGAACGCGATTGCAGAGAGCACCGTCGGCACCACGAAGGGCAACAGCACGATGGCGCGGATCATCGACTTGAACGGCAGCCGCTCGTTGAGCAGCAGCGCGAGGTAAAGACCGATGGCGAATTTCACGATGCTGGCGGCGAAAGTGTAGAAAATGGTGTTGAACACCGAGAGCCAGAACACCGAATCCTTTGCCAGCGAGACGAAGTTCCCAAAGCCGATGTAGCGCCCGACCCCGCCGATCTTGGTATCGGTCATGCCAAGCCAGAGGCCCAGCGCCAGCGGGTAAGCCAGAAACAGAATGAGAATGGCGATCGCCGGCACCATGAACATCGCGCCGAGAAAATTTCGGCTCTCGAATGCTCTGGTCCACATGCTGCTGCGCTTGACCTGCGCAACAGCGGACTCGGCCATAACTGCCATCTCGGATTCCCTCTCAACGAATAGCCACGGCGTCCGGCGAACCGGACGCCGCGCAGATTGGAGCTGATCAGACCTGGTAGTAGCGCTTGGCGCGCTCGGCGGCGCGGGCTGCGGCTTCCTTCGGCGTGGCCGAACCGGTCGCCGCTTCAGCGAACATATCAACCACGACGAAGTCGCCCATGACGGCGGCCGAGGCGTAGCCGAGATCGCCGGCATAGCCGTTGTCGCGGCAACGCTTCAGGCAGTCGCGATACGGCGTGATCTTGGGATCGGAGACCCAGACCGGATTGTCGTTGTAGGCCGGCAGCGGCGGCGAGACGTAGCCGTTGGAGGCGACTTCCCAAGCGTCGTAGTTCTCCTTGTCCATCATGAACTTGATGAATTCCTTCACCGCCTTCGGATACTTCGAGTGCTTGTAGCCGTAGTAGACCAGGATGTTCTGCTGCTCGGTGGACACGCCGACGGGACCGATCGGCATCGGCGCGTGGTTCATGTCCTTGGCGATCTCCTGCTGCTTCGGATCGGGCGAGTTCTTGCCGACCGTCCAGATCGAGATGCCGTTCAGGGTCAGACTGAGTTCGCCGTTGAGGAACGCCTTGTTGTTGTTCGAGTCGTTCCACGACAGCACACCCGGGATAAACGTCGCGTAGAGCTGCTTGACGTATTCGAGCGCCGCAATGGTCTCCGGCGAGTCGATCACGACCTCGTTCTTGTCGTTGACGACCTTGCCGCCGAACGCCCACAGCGCCCACTGGCACCAGCCGTTGGCGTCGCCCGTGGCATGGCCGAGCGCGAAACCGGCCGGCGTGTTGTTCTTCTTCAACGCCTGGCACAGCTTGAGGAAGCCGTCGGTGTCCTTCGGGAATTCATCGAAGCCCGCGGCCTTCACGTGGCTGATGCGGTAATTCAGGCAGCCGCCGGTCGCGCCCTGCGGAATGGCGATCCAGCTGTTGCCCTTCTTGCCGTAGCGCTCGGCGACCGGATACCAGCCGCCATACTGCTTGCCGAGATAGTCGGCAACGTCAGTCATGTCGATCAGCTTTTCCGGGAATTTGTGCGGATCGTCGAGCGTGCCGATGATGAGGTCGGGACCGGCGCCGACATTGGCAGCGACCGCGGCCTTCGGCCTGATGTCATCCCAGCTCTCGGCCTCGAGCTTCACCTTGACGCCGGTCTTTTCGGAAAACTTCTTGGCCTGCTCGGCGAACTTGTCGTACTCGGCCTGGATGAACTGCTTCCAGCGCAGCACGCGGATGGAGGCGTTCGCCTCCGGCACATTGGTCCACTCAGCCGCATGCACCGGGACGATGCCCGGGCCGGCCAGCAACGCTGCGCCGCCCAGGCCAGCTTTAAGCACACTTCGCCTGTCGAAATTGCTCATCGTTCTCTCCCTGAATTTTATATTTGTATTGTTTGGTAGTTCGGCAGTCCTTCGGCGTCGCTACAGGCGTTTGCCCGTCGCGTCGTCGAACAGATGAACCAGCGACGGTTCAGGCTTCAGCTTGACCTTGTCGCCCGGATTGAACTGATGACGCTCGCGGAAGACCGCGACGACCTGCTCGCCGCCGACCTTCGCGAACACCTGTGTCTCCGAGCCGGTCGGCTCGACCACGACGATCTCGGCATCGGCACCGTCGTCCGCGATGGTGAAATGCTCCGGACGCACGCCATAGACGACAGGACGCCCGTCGGACGCCGCCGGCGCGCTCTTGAGCGGCAGCTTGACGCCGTTCGGTCCCTCGAAGGTTGCAACGCCGTTGACGCGCACATGACCCTTGAGGAAGTTCATGGCGGGGGAGCCGATGAAGCCGGCGACGAACTGGTTTTCCGGCTTGTCATAGAGCTCGAGCGGCGTGCCCATCTGCTCGACGATGCCGTCATGCATGACGACGATCTTGTCGGCCATGGTCATGGCCTCGATCTGGTCGTGGGTCACGTACACGGTCGTGGTCTTGAGCCGCTGATGCAGCTCCTTGATCTCGGTGCGCATGGCGACGCGGAGCTTGGCGTCGAGGTTCGACAACGGCTCGTCGAACAGGAACACCTGGGGATCGCGCACGATGGCGCGGCCCATCGCGACGCGCTGGCGCTGGCCGCCGGAGAGCTGGCGCGGATAGCGATCGAGCAGCGGCGACAGCGCGAGGATTTCGGCGGCGCGCTTGACGCGCTTGTTGATTTCGTCGGAGCCCGCGTTGCGCAGCTTCAGCGAGAAGCCCATGTTCTCGCCGACGGTCATGTGCGGATAGAGCGCGTAGTTCTGAAACACCATCGCAATGTCCCGCTCCTTGGGCTGGACATTGTTGACGACGCGGTCGCCGATCGAGATCGTGCCGGAGGTGATGTTCTCGAGGCCTGCGAGCATGCGCAGGAGTGTCGACTTGCCGCAGCCGGAGGGGCCAACCAGGACGACGAACTGGCCATCCTCGATCGGAATCGAGACGCCGTGCAGGACTTCAAAATTGCCAAACGATTTCCGCACGTCGCGGATTTGCACAGACGACATCCAGCTTCCTCCTCGAAAGTCGACGACGCCTCTAGCGCCGCGACCGTCTTGTTTTTTCAGACTTCACCGACGAAGCCCGATCTTAGCAGGCGACATTGTCGGCAGTTTGTGCGGTTTTGGCAATTTGTCTTTGGTTAGTCGTTGCTGGTAGCGCTGTCAACGATCCTTTGGTTTCGGGAATGGCTATGCTATGAGCAACAAATGGGTCGAAAACGCACCAAGTCAGGCAAAATCCGGCTGGCGGAAGTCGCCGAGCTTGCCGGCGTCAGCCCGATTACTGCGTCCCGCTTCTTCCGTAATCCGGAGGCGCTATCGGTCGCCAAGCGGACCCGGGTCGAGAGTGCGGCCAACGAGCTCGGCTATGTGCCGAACCTTGCGGCACGCGCGCTGGCCTCGCAACGCACCGAAGTGATCGGTGTCTTGATTCCGTCACTGACCAACAACGTGTTTTCCGACGTGCTGCGCGGCATCTACGATGCCTATGAGGGCAGCCGCTACTCGATCCAGTTGTCCAACACACGCTACAGTATTCTCCAGGAGGAGAGACTGCTGCGCCTGTTTCTCGCGCAGAAGCCGGCCGGGCTGATCGTCACCGGCATCGACCAGACCACGGAATCGCGGGCGATGCTGGAGGCGGCCGACTGCCCGATCGTCCAGATCATGGAGATCGGCCCCAACCCGGTCGACATGATGATCGGCTTTTCGCACTATGATGCAGCGCGTGCGGCGATTGCGCACCTGTTCGCGCAAGGCCACCGCAAGATCGGTTTCATCGGCGCGCGCATGGATCCGCGGGTGCAGCGGCGGCTGGACGGATATGTCTCGGCGATGAAGGAAGCGGACCTGTTCGAGCAGCGCCTCGTCGTCACGACCGCGACGCCGACTTCGGTCACGCTCGGCGGCACCCTCTTCACCGATCTGCTGGGACGCGAGCCCGGCATCGATGCGGTGTTCTGCGCCAACGACGACCTTGCGCTCGGCGTTCTGTTCGAATGCCGGCGGCGGGAGATCGCAATCCCCGAGCAGATCGCGATCGTCGGCTTCAACGATCTCGAATTCATGGCCTCCGCCGTCCCGACGCTGACCAGCGTGCGCACCAACCGTTATGAGATGGGCAAAACGGCCGCCACCATGCTGATCGAGGCGATCGACGGACGGCGCCCGGAGCAGCCGGTGCTCGACCTCGGCTTCAAGGTGATCGAGCGGCAAAGCTCATCGTCGCGGCATCAGGACAGCAGACCGGCCGCATCAGGCGGCGGCGCGCAGAACAAAATGGTAGCGTTACCAAGTGGCCATGACTAGTATCGAACTTGTGAGGAAACGACCCATCAACGGGCAGGCAAACCATCGCTCACGCCGTTGGGCATCGCACAAGCCGACAGCTTAAGACCCGACGCCAGTGCGTTTGCATTGCAGGAGAAACCAATGACAAAAAAGCCAACCAATGGGCACGCGCCCGCCGGTAACGGCACCCGCCGCCACCTCCGCTCGCAGGAATGGTTCAACAATCCGCATAATCCGGGCATGACCGCGCTCTACATGGAGCGCTATCTGAACTACGGCCTCACCCGCACCGAGCTTCAGTCCGGCAAGCCGATCATCGGCATCGCCCAGACCGGCAACGACCTCTCTCCCTGCAACCGCCACCATATCGAGCTGGCCCACCGCGTCCGCGAAGGCATCCGCGAGGCCGGCGGCATCGCGATGGAATTCCCGACCCATCCGATCCAGGAGACCGGCAAGCGCCCGACCGCGGCGCTCGACCGCAACCTCGCTTATCTCGGCCTGGTCGAGATCCTCTACGGTTATCCGCTCGACGGCGTGGTGCTGACCACCGGCTGCGACAAGACCACGCCGGCCTGCATGATGGCCGCGGCGACCGTCAATTTGCCGGCGATCGTGCTGTCGGGCGGCCCGATGCTGAACGGCTGGCACAATGGCGAGCGCACCGGCTCGGGCACCATCGTCTGGAAGTCGCGCGAGCGGCTCGCCGCCGGCGAGATCGACTATGAAGAGTTCATGGAGATTGTGGCGTCCTCGGCGCCCTCGGTCGGGCATTGCAACACCATGGGCACGGCGTCGACCATGAACGGCCTGGCCGAAGCGCTCGGCTTCTCGCTGCCGGGCTGCGCGGCGATCCCCGCCCCCTATCGCGAGCGCGGCCAAATCGCCTACGAGACCGGTAAGCGCGCCGTCGAGATGGTCTGGGAAGACCTCAAGCCCTCGGACATCCTGACCCGCGAGGCGTTCGAGAACTGCATCGTGATCAATTCCGCGATCGGCGGCTCGACCAACGCGCCGATCCACATCAACGCGCTGGCGCGCCACATCGGCGTCGAGCTGTCGATCGACGATTGGCAGAAGGTCGGCCACGACGTGCCGCTGCTGGTCAACATGCAGCCGGCCGGCTTCTACCTCGGCGAGGAATTCCACCGCGCCGGCGGCGTTCCGGCCGTGGTGCGCGAGCTGATGAAGCACAAGCGCATCCACGAGAACGCGGTCACCGTCAACGGCCGCGGCATCGGCGAGAACTGCAAGGATGCGCCCGCACCCGACAACGACGTGATTTATGCCTACGACAAGCCGCTGGTGAAGGACGCCGGATTCCTGGTGCTGAAGGGCAATCTGTTCGACTCCGCGATCATGAAGACCAGCGTGATCTCCAAGGAATTCCGCGACCGCTATCTCAGCAACCCCAAGGACCTCAACGCGTTTGAAGGCCGCGCCATCGTGTTCGAGGGTCCGGAGGATTATCACGCGCGGATCGATGATGCTTCGCTCGACATCGACGAGCACTGCGTGCTGTTCGTCCGCGGTACCGGTCCGATCGGCTACCCCGGCGGCGCCGAAGTCGTGAACATGCAGCCGCCGGCAGCCCTGATCAAACGCGGCATTCACTCCCTCCCCTGCATCGGCGACGGCCGCCAGTCCGGCACCTCGGGCTCTCCGTCAATCCTGAACGCCTCGCCGGAAGCCGCCGCCAATGGCGGGCTTGCGATCCTCAAGACCGGCGACAAGGTGCGCGTCGACCTCAACAAGGGCAGCGCCAATATCCTGATTTCGGACGACGAGGTGAAGAAGCGTCACGCCGAGCTGATGGCCGATGGCGGTTTCAAGCATCCGGCGAACCAGACGCCGTGGCAGGAGCTTTATCGCAACACCGTCGGGCAGCAATCGACGGGTGCCTGCATGGAGCTCGCGACGCGCTACCAGAACGTCGCCGGCACGTTTGGTGTGGCGCGGGATAATCACTAGCAGCCACACCGTCATTGCGAGCGAAGCGAAGCAATCCAGAGATATCTCCACGGAGACAGTCTGGATTGCTTCGTCGCAAGAGCTCCTCGCAATGACGTGGGGTTAGCATTGGAACGACATAAAGGAGAAAAAAATGGCAGACCGCCTCAAGGGAAAACGCGCCGTCATCACGGCTGCCGCGGCCGGCATCGGGCGCGCATGCGCCATCGCATTCGCGCGTGAAGGCGCAACCGTCATCGCCACCGACATCAACGAAGCCGGCATCGCGGGCCTGACCAAGGAAGGCATCGCCGAAGTCGCAAAACTCGACGTGCGCAACACCGCCGACGTCAACGCCTTCGCCAAGCGGATCGGCAAGATCGACATCCTGCTCAACGCGGCGGGATTCGTGCACCACGGCACCATCCTGGAATGCTCGGAAGAGGATTTTGATTTCTCGTTCGATCTCAACGTCAAGTCGATGCACAGGACCATCAGGGCCTTCCTGCCCGACATGCTCGCGGGCGGTGGCGGCAGCATCGTCAATATCTCGTCCTGCGCCGCGCTGCGGCCGCCGGCCAACCGTTACGTTTACAGCTCGTCGAAGGCTGCTGTGTCGCTGCTGACCCGCGCAGTCGCGCTCGACTTCATCACCAAGGGCATCCGCTGCAACTCGATCTGCCCCGGCACCGTCGAGACGCCGTCGATGCTCGGCCGCGCTGCCGCGCAAGGGCCGCAGGGCAAGGAGATGTTCGTCTCCCGCCAGAAGATGGGCCGGCTCGGCACCGCCGACGAGATCGCATCCATGGCGGTCTATCTCGGCAGCGACGAGAGCGCCTTCACCACCGGTGTCGACCTCGTCGTCGACGGCGGCTACATGCTCTGACGCCAGAGGCCCCCAGCATGAACAAGATCGATCTCAACGGCCGCGTCGCTGTCGTCACCGGCGGCGCGCAGGGCTTTGGCCGCGCCATCACCGAGCGCTTTGTCGCCTCAGGCGCCAAGGTCGCGATCTGGGATTTTGACTCTGGCCTCGCCGAAAAGACCGCAAAAGAGATCGGCGACAACGTCCGCGTCTTCAAGGTCGACGTCACCGACACCGCAGGCGTCGAGCAGGCCCGCGATGCGACGCTGGCCGCCTTCGGCAAGATCGACATCCTCGTCAACAATGCCGGCATCGCCGGGATCAACAAGCCGGTCTGGGAGACCGAGCTGGAGGAATGGCGCAAGGTGCTGCGCATCAACCTTGACGGTCCCTTCATCGTCTGCAAGGCCATCGTGCCGACGATGCTCAAGCAGAAATACGGGCGCATCGTGAACATCGCCTCGATCGCCGGCAAGGAGGGCAATCCCAACGCCTCGCATTATTCGGCCTCCAAGGCCGGCCTGATCGCGCTGACGAAGTCGCTCGGCAAAGAATTGGCCGCACACGACATCCTCGTGAATGCGGTGACGCCGGCAGCCGCGAAGACCGCGATCTTCGACCAGATGACGCAGCAGCATATCGACTTCATGCTGTCGAAAATTCCCAAGGCACGCTTCGTGCTGGTGGAAGAGCTCGCCGCAATGGCGGCCTGGCTCGCATCCGAAGACTGCGCGTTTTCGACCGGCGCCGTGTTCGACATCTCGGGCGGACGCGCAACCTATTGAGGCGGCCATGATCCGGGAAGGTGGATGCCTGTGCGGCGCGGTGCGGTTCAAGGCGGAAGGCGAGCCGCTCAACGTGCGCATCTGCCATTGCCGCATCTGCCAGAAGGCGATGGGCTCGCCCTATTTTGCTCGCGCGCAGTTTGACCAGCGTGCACTGACTGTCGAGGGCGACACCGAGCGCTATGCCTCGTCCGAGAACATCGACCGCGTGTTCTGCAAGCGCTGCGGCACGCGCCTGTTCTCCTGGCGGCGCAACGGCACGCTGGCGGGCGTCTCGCTCACGACCTTCGACGACCGCAACGCCTTTGCGCCGACCGAGCACATCTGGGTCTCGGAGAAGCTGGCGTGGCTGAAACTCGAAGACGGCCTGACGCAATATCCGGGGACGATTCCGGCATAGATCCGGTCCTGTATAAATTTGCACGGCGGCGCGCTGGGGCGATTTCCTTGCAACGTAGTATTTCGGAACCCGCGACCCTATCTTGAGCTGACGGGTTGCCCCCACCACCGGATCGGCCGGGTTGGCTGCAAGGCCGCAAGCGAACCGGGACGGACGAGCGTGAACGTTTCCCTTTATGAACTCTCCGTGTGGGTGCTGCCGCTGGTGCTCGCGATCACTTTTCACGAGGCCGCGCACGCCTTTGTCGCGGACCGCCTCGGTGACAACACGGCCGCTCAGCTCGGCCGGGTCAGCTTCAACCCGCTGCGCCACATCGATCCGTTCGGCACCGTGATCCTGCCGGCGATGCTGCTGTTCGCGCATTCGCCGTTCCTGTTCGGCTACGCCAAGCCGGTGCCGGTGAATTTCCGCAAGCTCAACAACCCCAGGCTCGACATGGTCTGGGTGGCGCTGGCCGGGCCCGCCACCAACATCCTGCTGGCGCTCGCGGCGGCCCTCGCCCTGCACGCCCTGCCCTTGGCACCGGCCGGCTCGGCGCAGTGGATCTTCGACAACCTCAAGAATGCGCTGCTGATCAACGCGGTCCTGGCGGTGTTCAACATGATGCCGATCCCGCCGCTCGACGGCGGGCGCGTCGCGGTCGGGCTGCTGCCGCGGCCGCTCGCCCTGCCGCTGGCCCGGCTCGAGCCGTACGGGATGCTGATCCTGATCGGCCTGTTGATCCTGCTGCCGCTCGCGGGCTCGCAGTTAGGTCTAAATCTTGATGTTATTTCAGCAATACTGCGAACGTTGACCGGTTATGTGATTCAGGCTGTTCTCTTTCTGACCGGCAATGCGTAGTTGATCAGAACACCCGAATACAAAGCCGAAGGGCCAGAGGCCGACTTGGTCAAAGCTGCCGATATGCTGATCGCGCGACGCGCGGATACCCGTGCCCGCGCCGATTTTGCCACCTGGAAGATGATGGCCAAGCTCAACGGCTCGTCTGCGCTGCCTCCGGAGGCCCAGGAATTCCTCGCGAGCTACAAGAACCTGCTGGCGCAGATGAGCGAGGGCGCGGCCACCGAGGCCACCATCGGCGCGATCTACAAGGCCTATTATGCCGAAATGGGCGGCGCGGGAACCCCGCCGGACGTCCGCACCCGCGCGGCTGAGCCGGCAGCGGACAATGTTACCGCCTTCCGCCGCCCGGAATCGAAGCCGAAAAAAACTGGCTTCTTCGGGAAGATGTCATCCGGCGGAACCCAGCCACGGCCACTCCCGGTGGCACTGATCTTCGCCTGCCTGGTCGTGGTCTATGTCGGGATCCGGCTTTACTGGCGCTGAGCCGACTTCTTCTTTTTCTTCTCCTCCGACGGAGGCTTGAAGACGATCTCGACCGTGCGCTCGATCCGATCCTCGGTCAGCCCGGCCGGCGGCTGCGGGAACGGGTCGGACTTGCGGACCATGGCGATCGCGGCGGCATCGTAGGCCTTATCCCCTGACGACGTCGCGATATCGACCGACAGCACGTTGCCCCTCCGATTGAGCGCAAAGCTCACCTTGGCCGTCTCGTTGTGAGGGTCCTTGCCCTCCGGATTGACCTTGTGCGCCGAAAGATGCGCGCTGACCTTGCGGTTCCAGTCGGCGGTCAGCTTCAAAAGGTCCTTGCCGATGCCGAGCACCGGCGCCATGGCCTTCTCGCCCTCGCGCGTGGCATCCTCAAAAGTCTGCCGTTCCATCGCAACCGACTTCTGCGATGCCTCCATGGCCGGCGTCTCGACGGCGGCGATCTTCGGATCCTCGTCCTGCTCCTTCTTCGCCTTGTTCTCGGTGACGAGGCGATCGGCTTCCTCGACCTGTTGCGGCCGGTCCTGCGGCAGGTCCGTCTCTTTGACCTCAGCCTTCTGCTCGGGCATCTCCGGGCGCTCTTCCTGCTCCTCGGAATCCTGGGGCCCAGGCGCCCTGTCGGACTCCTGAGCCGGCGGCGACGTCATCTCGACCGCGAACTCCGCTCCCGCAGCGCCCAGCCCTTCGTCGCCATCGTTGGCCTGCAGCTTGGCGAGTGCGAGCGCAGCGCCCCCGACATGGAGGACGATGGCCGCCATAGCCGCCAGGATCCAAAGCCGCCGGGATGATCTGGGTTCGAGCTCGAGGTCGGACATGACAAGTCTCTAAGGCTGGGGAGTGCCCGCGGCAGGCGCTCCAGCCGCCGTGGGAGGCCCCTCAAGCGCAACCAGCTTCACCTTCGTGTAGCCGCCGGAGCGCAATAGCTCCATGACGCCCATCAGCTCGCCGTAAGGAACGGACCGATCAGCACGCAGGAAGACATACTTGTCCTTGCTCATGTCGGACATCGAGTCGAGGGTCGCGATCAGTTCGGCCCGGTTAACGGAATCCTCGCCGATCGCAAGCGCCATGTCACTCTTGATGCTGAGATAGGTCGGCTTGTCCGGCTTCTTCTGCGGCATCGCGCTCGACGTTGGCAGATCGATCGGCAGGTCGACGGTAGACAGCGGAGCTGCGACCATGAAGATGATCAGCAGCACCAGGATGACGTCGATGAACGGCGTGACGTTGATGTCATGCGTTTCCGAGAAATCGTCGTCGTCATCGTTGTCCGTGAGCGAAACGGCCATGGGTCACTCCGCCGCGCGCGAATGCACGCTGCCGTGGCTGCGATCGAGATCGCGCGAGAGCAGCCGCCCCGCCGCGCCCGAGGCACGGCTGACGAGCTCGAGATAGCTCTTCGTCACGCGCGAGAAGTGATTGTAGATGATCACCGCAGGGATCGCGGCGACGAGGCCGATCGCGGTCGCCAGCAGCGCCTCGGCGATGCCGGGCGCGACCACCGCGAGGTTGGTCGTCTGCGATTTCGAGATGCCGATGAAACTGTTCATGATGCCCCAGACCGTGCCGAACAGGCCGACAAAGGGCGATGTCGAGCCGATGGTCGCGAGCACGCCCATGCCGATGCGGATGCGCCGCGCCTCCGCGCGCACGATCTCCTGGAAGCTCGAGGCGGCGCGCTCCTTGATGCCGGTATCGCTGGACAGGCCCGCCGACATCCGCGCCTCGCGCAACGCCGCCGCCAGGAAGGACGGCAGGATGCCTTCCTTGGCGCCGAGCGCCATCTGCGCTTCCGCAAGCGAACGCACCTCCGCGATCTTCTTCAGCGCCGAACGAAGTTTTGCAGACGCGACCGACAGCTCGACCGACTTGGCGATGAGGACGGTCCAGGTCATCAGCGATGCGAAGGCGAGCCCGATCATCACCGCTTTGACGATGATGTCCGCCGACATGAACATCACCCAGGGTGACAATTCCTTCATGGCCGGCACACCAATAGACACCGTGTCGGGCTTCGCGGCGGGGGCTGCTCGCGATGCCGTCTGGGCAGAGGCAGCGGTCGAAGCCGCAGGCGCCGTTGCCGATGGCACGGAAGCCGGGCTGGCCGGGGACGACTGGACCTGCGCCGGCGCCGTCGGCGCAGGTGGTGTCTGGGCGGAAACAGGCGCCGCGAGCCAGGCGGCCGCCAGAATGGCGGCTGCGGCAAGGCTTGCTTGGAAGGACATGATCTTCATACTTCGGCCCAGTAGCGAATGAGGTTGTGATAGATACCCGTCAATTTGACCGTTTCGGGATCGTCACGCCCGAGCCGTCCCACCAGCGCCTGTATCGCGGTGTCGAGGTCAAAGATCATGCTCCGGGCTTGATCGTCCCGTATCATGCTCTGAAGCCAGAAGAAAGACGCAACCCGTACTCCCCGGGTCACCGGCGTGACGAGATGCAGGCTGGTCGAGGGATAGAGCACGCAGTCCCCTGCTTGCAACTTGACTTCGTGCGAACCGTAGGTGTCCTCGATCACAAGTTCGCCACCGTCATATTCCTCGGGCTCGCTGAGGAACAGGGTGACCGACAGATCCGTGCGGATGCGAAGGCCGGTCAGGCGGTCGCCGCGGATGGCATTGTCGACGTGCAGGCCGAAATGATGGCCGCTGTTCGCCGCATAGCGGTTGAACAGCGGCGGAAAGATCTGGAGCGGGATCGCCGCCGCCAGGAACCGCGGGTTCGCCGTCAACGCCGAGATGATGCGGTTGCCGAGCTTGCGCGCGACCTCGCTATCCGGCGGCAACTGCTCGTTGCGCTTGACCATTGCTGACTGCGCGCCCGCGGTGGAACGGCCGTCTTCCCATTCGCTGGCGTCCATAATGCGGCGGAACTCCGCCACATCTTCCTTGCTGAGAACGCCAGGCAGACACGTCAACATGTTCAGAACTTCGCCGTCGTCACGATGTAGAACGCCCTGCCCGGCGCGACCGCCACGAACGGCGCCGCACTGCGATAGAGCGTGTCGTAGTAGAGCTTGTTGGTGAGGTTCTGCGCATAGAACTTCATGGTCCAGTTCTTGTCGATCTTCTTCTCGACGAACGCATCGAAGCGCCAGTAGCTCGGGATCAGCGTGCCGGTGTTGGCGCCGAAGGTGCCGCCATAGACCTTGGAGCGGAACACCGCCTGGCCGCCGACCTCCCAATCGCCGTCGAACTTGTACTTGGTCAAAAGGCTGAACGACTGGTGAGCGACGTTGGCGAGCTGCAAGCCGACATTGCCCGGGATGTTGCTCTTGGTCACCTTCGAGTCCATCAGCACGATGCCGCCAAAGATGCTCCAGCGGTCGGTCAGCTTGCCGCTGGCCTCGATGTCGATACCCTGGATCTGGTACGCTGCACCCGACGTCAGCGTTGTTCCGACAGTCTCACGCGCATTGTCCTTGGTGGTCCGGAACAGCGCGCCGCTCACCAGCAGGTGACGGTCGAACAATTCCCATTTGGTGCCGACTTCCGCCGCCTTGTTCTTCTCGGGTCCGAGGATCGTGGTGTTTGTCGGCGAGTTCGAGCCATAGTCAGCGCCGGTTGCATCGAGCTCGGAGCCGAACGGATTGGTCGATGTCGCATAGGCCGCATAGAGGCTGCCGATCGGAACGGGCTTGTAGACGATGCCGGCGTTGTAGTTGACGAAGTCCGAGTCGACGCTGCTCGAAGCCGCGGCAATCGACGATTTCAGCTTATAGCTGTCCCACCGCACGCCGCCGTTCAAGATGATGGTGTCTTCCCAGTTCGCGGTGTCCATCGCGTAGACGGCGCCACTGTCGACGTTGTAGCGGGTCGGATCGCCGGTCAGCACGGGGTTGAACGGGCCGGGGCTGTAGGTGTAGCCGGGCGAGTACATGTTCTGGAGGGGCAGAGCTCCACTGCTGCTGAATCCCGATCCAAACGCCTCCGACGCAAGCCCGTTGTAGCGGCCGATTCCGATGCGCTCGTTCGAGACCTCGAGCCCGGTCACCGCCGTGTGCTTGACCGATCCGGTGTTGAACTTGAACGTGGCGTCTTCCTGGTTGGCGATGACGTCGACCCACTGATTGCGGCTCTGCGCGCTCGCGGTGATCGTCCACTTGGTCGGATCGGGGTCGGTCGTGATGGGCGACTGCGGCAACGTCCCGATGTATTCCAGCGTCGACTGCTCCATGCGAGTCCGGCTGGTCAGGGTGATGTTGTTGGTCGGCTTATATTCTGCCGTCAGCGTGCCGAAATCCTGCCGCGCGGTCTGGAAGTCGCGATTGAGGAGTCCGTACCAGGTCCCACGCGGAATGCCTGCTTCAGTGGCCGGCGCGTTGCCCTGCTTGTAGTAGGGCACACCGAAATCCGGGTAGCCGCTGAGGTCGGTGTGGACGTAGTTCGTGGTGATCTTGAAGTCGTTGGTTGGGGCATATTTGGTCGAGATGAAGGTGCCCCATCGATTGTCGGTCACGTAGTTGCGACCGGCGACATTGGCGTCCTGGAACAGGCCGCCGACGCGCACCGAGAAGGTCGGGTCGATGACCTGGTTGACGTCGATCGTGACGCGCTTGGTCATGTCGGTGCCGAAGGTGGTCTCGGCGTTCTGGAAGTTACGATCGGTCGCCTGTTTGGTGACGATGTTGATGGCGCCGCCCGCAGTACCGCGGCCCGCATAGGACGAGGCCGGGCCGCGCAGGATCTCGAGCTGCTCGGTGAAGAAGTTCTCGCGGATGGACACCGCGGGATCGCGGATGCCGTCGATGAAGACGTCGTTGCGCGCATCGAAGCCGCGGATGAAAAAGCGGTCGCCGAACGCATTGCCGCCTTCGCCCGAGCCGAGCGTCACGCCGGCAGTCGAGCGCCCAACCTCCCTCAGTGACGTGGCGTTCTTGTCGTCCAGCACTTCCTTGCTGAGCACAGTGATAGTCTTCGGCGTGTTCAGAAGTGGCTCAGGAAACTTGCCCGAGGCCTGGACACGGTCGATCTTGTAGGGCGCCGCCGGATCGGCATAGGGATTGCCGTCGGGGGCACCCGACGGCGTGGCGGGAGCAGCCTGCTGCGCCGCCTGCTGGCGCTGCGCGGCGCGGCGAAGCGCGTTGCGCGCGCGGACCTGATCCGCCGTGGGCTTGGAAGCCGTCGGACGTGGACGCGCGACGGGAGCATCGACCGTCACCGGCGGCAGGTTCGACTGCTGAGCCTCTGCACCGCTCGACACCGACGCCACCGCGATCAGGCTCGCGACGGCCGAGACCTTCCTGCCGGAAATGCCCGCGGACTTCTCGTCCACCGGATTGAACGCTGCCACCGCACGCAACGACTTCGGTGCGACCACCTGCCCCATTACACCACGCCCCATCTTCATGTTCGCTCATTCACTTCGATGAGCGATTAGGCTGTTGGTATCGGTGGCAAAATAGTGGGTCAATGCGGGCAAGCCGCGAGAACGCTTGAATAAGTCCAGATCAAAACGATTCTAAACTGTAGTTTGAAACGGTTCTAAACGTAGATTGGACTCGTTCTAAAACGAACGCGAGAAATGCCGCTGAATCAGCGCTCGCGTGCAGCCGTCAATCGCTGCTCGGCGGCTTCATCAGCGAGAACAATTCGTCGATGCTCTTTTGCGCCACCGCGCGCACACGATCGCTGTTGTCCATGCCGGCGATGTTGACGCCGTTGACGACCGCTTTGATCTCATCGCGGAAGTCGGTGAGGAAGCGCAAGGGATCGCGCTGCTCGTTGGCGACGCGCGCGATCAATCCCGTGATCAAGATCTGACACGCGATCAGCTTGCCGTTCAGTTCGTCCATCATACGCTCCCCTTGTAGCGGGGCCGATATGACCGATGCCGATTTTCCTGACAACCGAAACGCCGCCCACCCGACTTAGAACCGTTCTCGAAAAGCGCAAATGCTGCGGCTCCGGGTCAAGCGATGCGCGACCTTCTCCAAACCCGTTCCGCTCCATCCACACCGTCTACGAGTGCTGCCTAATTTTTGCACGCTGATGGTTTGCGCCGGGAAAATGCAGCCTGCACACCGACGCGCCAGACGGTTGCCTAAGCAGTGCAAAGCTTTCCAATTGTTTAGGATTCTCAGCCGATAGTGCTGTTTACACTGGAACTTGGCGTGTATTATACAAGCGCGCTGGAACCCTATGATTGCCCCACAATTTGTCGTTTTGGGCATACGAGCCAACGAGCCGATATGAAAAAATCACGGCCGATACTCTGGATTGTCATCATCGCGGCCGTGGGTACCGCCGGTTACTACGGTTGGCAGAAATACGGCTCGCCCGAGGCCGGAAAAACCCAGACCGCACAGAAAGGCCCGCCCCGCCCGGCCGCCATTCCCGTGAGCGTCGCACCGGTCCAGAAGGCCGATTTCCCGGTCTACCTGACCGGTCTCGGCACGGTGCAGGGTTTCAACACCGTACAAGTCCGGACAAGGGTTGACGGCCAGATCGACAAGATCGCCTTCACCGAAGGCCAGATGGTCAACCAGGGCGACTTGCTGGTCGAGATCGACCCGCGCCCGTTCCAGGCCGTGCTCGACCAAGCCAAGGCCAAGAAGCAGCAGGACGAGGCCAATCTCGCCAACGCCAATCTTGATCTTCAGCGCTACACCAAGCTCGGCGAATTCGCGACGCGGCAGCAGACCGACACCCAGCGCTCCACCGTCGCCCAGCTCACCGCCCAGATCGCCGCCGACGAGGCCTCGATCTCCAACGCCCAGACCCAGCTCGACTACACCCAGGTCAAGGCGCCGATCACCGGCGTCGCCGGCCTGCGCCAGGTCGACATCGGCAACATCGTCAATTCCTCGACGCAGACCGGCATCGTCACGATATCGCAGGTCGAGCCGATCTCGGTGATCTTCACCGCACCGGAGGATCAGCTCCCCTATATCAGCGAAGGCCAGAAGGCCGGCGCGCTGAAGGTGATCGCGTACACCACCGACGGCAAGAAGACGCTGGCCGAAGGCAAGCTTGCCGTCATCAACAACCAGGTCGATACGTCCAGCGGGACTATTCGGCTCAAGGCGGTGTTCGACAACAAGGACCACACGCTGTGGCCCGGACAGTCGGTTTCGACGCGCCTGCTGGTCCGGACGCTGAAGGATGCGACTGTGGTTCCGGATGACGCGGTTCAGCATTCGACCAATGGCCTCTACGCCTATACCGTCAATCAGGACAACAAGGCCGAAGTGCACAAGATCAAGGTGAGCTACGCCATCGACGGACGTTCGGTCGTCGACGAAGGCCTCACGCCCGGGCAGCAGGTCATTACCGGCGGCCAGTTCAAGGTGCAGCCCGGAAGCGTTGTCTCGACGGCCGTGGCTAGCTCGGATCCAAGCCAGAACAAGGTACGACAGGAATGACCGAGGGCGGGATTTCGGCACCTTTCATCCGTTATCCCATCGGCACCTCGCTGCTGATGGCCGGCATTCTCTTCGTCGGTCTCGTCGCCTATCCCCTGCTGCCGGTCGCGCCGCTGCCGCAGGTGGACTTCCCGACCATCCAGATCACGGCCAATTTGCCGGGCGGCAGCCCGGAGACGATGGCCTCGTCCGTGGCGCAGCCGCTGGAGCGCCAGTTCGCGCAAATCCCCGGCATCGCCCAGATGACCTCGACGAGCTATCTCGGCACCGCCTCGATCACCATCCAGTTCGACCTCAACCGCAGCATCGACGGCGCCGCCAACGACGTGCAGGGCGCGATCAACGCCGCCAGCGGCCAGTTGCCGAAGAACCTGCCCTCGCCGCCGACCTATCGCAAGGTCAACCCGGCCGACGCGCCGATCCTGCTGCTGTCGGCGACGTCGGAGACGATGCCGCTCACCAGCGTCAGCGACGCCGTCGACGCCCAGCTTGCCCAGCAGATCAGCCAGCTCTCCGGCGTCGCGCAGGTCTTCATCGGCGGCCAGCAGAAGCCCTCCATCCGCATTCAGATCGACCCGGCAAAACTCGTCGCCAAGGGCCTGTCGATGGAGGACGTGCGCAGCCAGATCGCGATCACCACGGTCGATAGCCCCAAGGGCAACATCGACGGACCCAAGCGCGCCTACACGATCTACGCCAACGACCAGCTCACCCAGTCCAAGGACTGGAACGACGTCATCATCGCCTATCGCAACGGCGGCCCGTTGCGAATTCGCGACATCGGCCAGGCGGTCAGCGGCGCCGAAGACGCCAAGCAGGCGGCCTGGGCCAACGGCAAGCGTGGCGTGTTCCTGGTGGTGTTCAAGCAGCCGGGCGCCAACGTCATCGAGACCGTCGACAGGATCAAGGCGACGCTGCCCCGCCTCGTCGCGGCGATCCCGCCCGCGATCAAGATCGAGCTGATCAGCGATCGCACCACGACGATCCGCGCCGCCGTCGAAGACGTCCAGTTCACGCTGCTCCTGACCATCGGCCTCGTGGTCATGGTCATCTTCGTCTTCCTGCGCAGCTTCTGGGCGACGGTCATTCCCACCATCACGGTTCCGCTGGCGCTATTGGGCGCGTGCGCCCTGATGTGGGTCTGGGGCTATTCGCTCGACAATCTGTCGCTGATGGCGCTCACCATCGCGGTCGGATTCGTCGTCGACGACGCCATCGTGATGCTCGAGAACATCACGCGTTATATCGAAGAAGGCGAATCGCCGATGGCGGCGGCCTTCAGGGGCTCCAAGGAAATCGGCTTCACCATCGTCTCGATCAGTATCTCGCTGGTCGCGGTGCTGATCCCGCTGCTGCTGATGGGCGGCATCATCGGGCGCCTGTTCCGTGAATTCGCCGTCGTGCTGGCGATGACCATCTTCGTCTCGATGTTCGTGTCGCTGACGTTGACGCCGATGATGGCCTCGCGCTTCCTGCGCGCCCATGGCGAGGTCACCCACGGCAAGTTCTACCAGTGGAGCGAAGCCGCTTTCGACGGGATGCTGCGCGGCTACGAATATGTGCTCGACCATGCGATGGCCTGGCGCCGCACCACGCTCACGATCTTCTTCGCCACGCTCGCTTTGTCGGTCTATTTGTTCATCCTGATTCCGAAGGGCTTTTTCCCGCAGCAGGACGTCGGCCTGATCACCGCGACCTCCGAAGCCTCGCAGGACATCTCCTTCGCCGAGATGCAGCGGCGCCAGGTCGAGCTCGGCAAGATCGTGATGGAAGATCCCGATATCGCCACGATCGCGATGAACATCGGCGGCAGCGGCCGCGCCGGCAACAACGGCAACATGTTCATCACGCTGAAGCCACGCGACCAGCGCGAGGCCTCGGCACAGCAGATCATCGCGCGACTGCGTCCCAAGCTCGAGAAGGTGTCGGGCGCCCGCCTCTACATGCAGGCGGCCCAGGACGTCCGGCTCGGCGGCCGGCCGACGCGCACGCAGTTCGAATTCACCCTGCAGGATGCCGATCTCGTCGAGCTCAACGACTGGGCGCCGAAGATTCTCGCCAAGATGGCGACGCTGCCGGAGCTGCGCGACGTCGCGACCGACCAGCAGACGCAAGGCACCACGGTCCAGCTCAAGATCAACCGCGACACCGCCGCCCGCTACGGCATCCAGCCGCAGCTGATCGACGACACGCTGTATGACGCTTTCGGACAGCGGCAGGTCACGCAGTATTTCACCCAGCTCAACACCTACAAGGTGATCCTCGAGATCCTGCCCGAGATGCAGGGCAGCCTCGAGAGCCTGAACAAGCTCTATCTGAAATCCCCGCTGACCGGCGACCAGGTGCCGCTGTCGACCTTCGCGACCTGGTCCACCGATCCGGTCCGGCCGCTCTCGATCAGCCACCAGGGCCAATTCCCGGCGATCACGATCAGCTTCAATCTCGGCCAGGGCGTCGCGCTCGGCCAGGCCACCGAGGCCGTGCAGAAGGCGATGGCCGATCTCGGCGCACCGCCGACGCTGAATTCGAGCTTCCAGGGCACCGCACAGGCGTTCCAGCAGTCGCTCGGCACCGTGCCGCTGCTGATCCTCGCAGCCCTCGTCGTGGTCTATCTGATCCTCGGCATTCTCTACGAGAGCTACATCCATCCGATCACGATTCTATCGACCCTGCCCTCGGCCGGCGTCGGTGCGCTCGCGATCCTGATGGCGGCCGGCTTCGAGTTCAGCCTGATTGCCTTGATCGGAGTCATCCTGCTGATCGGCATCGTGAAGAAGAACGGCATCATGATGGTCGACTTCGCGATCGCCGCCGAGCGCGACGGGAGGACACCAGAGGAATCCATCCGCCAGGCCGCGCTGCTGCGCTTCCGCCCGATCATGATGACCACGATGGCCGCGCTGCTCGGCGGTGTGCCCTTGATGCTCGGCCACGGCACCGGCGCCGAAATCCGCCAGCCGCTCGGCTACGCCATGGTCGGCGGCCTGATCGTCAGCCAGGCGCTGACGCTGTTCACGACGCCCGTCATCTATCTCTATCTCGACAGGCTCAACAACTGGTTCTCTGACTGGGGCCGTTCGGATGACGACGAAGGCCACGAGACGCCCGAGCACGGCACCGTCAAGCAAGCCGCCGAGTAAGCTTGCACCACGGCTCCCGCGACGCTACAGCGGGGCCCTCGGTTCACGCCAACGTGGTTTCGTCATGCTCATGCAATTCCGACTTGTCGCCCTCGCCGCCGCGCTCCTGTTGTCGACGGGCACCGCTTATGCCCAGCAAGGCGCCAAGAAGAACGCTGCCCCTCCTGCCCCGGCCGCGCAGCCCGCGCCCGCCCCGACGCAGCCACAGGCTGACGGTGCTCCGGCGCAGCAGGCGGGCTGGGTCGTACGCTGCACCAGCGTCAGCCGCGATGCGCCGCTCGAATGCGCGATGGAGCAGAACGCGGTGCTGACCAAGACCGGCCAGACCATCGTTCTGATCAACATCCGCATCGCGCCCGACACCCGCACGCCGGTGGCGCTGCTGCAATTGCCGCTCGGCCTCAACCTGCCCGTCGGCGCAAAACTCCAGGTCGACGAGGGCAAGGCGGTCGACCTCCAGATCCAGACCTGCGAGAACCGCGGCTGCTACGCCTCGACGCCGATCGCACCAGACCTGCTCGCAACCTTGCGGTCAGGCAAGCAGTTGAAGGTCGCCTTCCAGAACATGGCCAAGGAGACCATCGCGATCCCGATGCCGCTGGGTGATTTCGGGGCGGCCTACGACAAGATCAAGTAAGCCGCGCTTTCCGGTAGCGCCGGGCGGCTTCCCGAGCCGCCCTTGCTGGTCTACCCTGCCGCCGCAGTCAGGTCCCCTGCGTCGGCGGTGAAGCATGGCAAACCAAAGGTCAGATCCCAATCGGCTTGGTCTTTTGATCATCCTGCTTGGAATGATTGGCGTGACCGAGGTCGCCGAGGCGCAGTCGCAGCCGCCGGCTCCGCCTACGATCAATAACGTCAAGGTCCGGCCCAGCTACGAGCGAACCGACAGTGGTTGGTCGCCGACACCCTATGTCGGCAAATCGCTGCCCGCCTCCGATGTGAAGCACGTTCGCACCTCACACGAACGAATGACGGGAAGCGGCAATGGCATTCTCAACGCCTCAGACGCCAACCGCATTCGCACGACGCGCGAGCGCGCGACCGATGATTCCACTCCTCCGGCTTTCGCGCCGCTGATCCCGCCTCCCGGCCAGCAGTAAGTGCGCGTAGTGCTTACTGCCGTGCCATCTGCGCATTGCCGACGGCATCGCCGTCGAGCTTCTGATCGTTGTGCATGGTGACGGTGACGCGCGAGAGCCTGCCCTCGAATTCGAACGGCGCCTCATAGTGCGACACCGGGCTGCCGCGGTCGCGGCCGATGTCGAGGCCGGACCACGAGATCAGCGTGTGGAAGCCGAGCTGGGTCTGGAGTGAGCCCACCGCCTCGCCGTCGATCAGCAGCGTGTATGCGGTGAGGCCGGTGCGCGAGCCTTTCGCGGGCGGCTCCTTGCGCAGGAGACGCTCGACGTGCACCCCGAGCCGCCGCGCGCCTGACGGCACTGTGTGCTCAGAACGCACGATCTGGTGGCTGCCACCGATGTTGAGGTCGTGCACGAGATGGCCATCGCTGACATAGAGGCTGTAGCCCGAGGTCGCATCGCCATGCGAGATCAGCACGCCGTCGGCGCCCTGCTCGTCGATCTCGACATGCGCCTCGATGGTGTAGCTGCGGCTGCGAACGTCGGGCGCGACGTCGGTCGGCACGTGCCCCATGCCGGCGTGGAAGACGAAATGGTGACGCGCACCGTGGAAGCGCGCGGCGTTCTCGGCAAAGCGAGGGCCGAAGCGATCGTCGAGCGGCAGCACCTTGTGCTTCTCGGCCTCCGCCCACCATGTCGCGATCATCGTTGTCAGCCGCTCCGGCTCCTTGGCCGCAAGATCGTTGGTCTCGGAGAAGTCCTCGTCGAGATGGAACAGCTCCCATTTGTCGCTCTCGAACGGCGTGCCCGACGGATGGAAAGCAACCGCCTTCCACCCCGCCTGCCAGAGACCGCGATGACCGAACATCTCGAAATATTGCGCCGAGCTTTTTGAGGGCGCGGACGCATCGTTGATCGAGCGCGCAAAGCTCTCGCCTTCAAGCGGCATCTGCGAGCAGCCCGCGATCGTCTTGGGCGGCTCGATGCCGATCAGTTCCAGCAGCGTTGGCGTGAGATCGCTGGCGTGGACGAACTGGTGCCGCAGCTCGCCCTTGGCTGCGATGCGCTTCGGCCAGTTGACGACGAAGGGATCGCGGATGCCGCCGCCATGGGTGTTCTGCTTGTAGCGCCGCAGCGGCGTATTCGACGCCATCGCCCAGCCGTGCGGGAAATTGCTGTGGGTGTCGGGCCCGCCGATATCGTCGATACGGCTGAGCTTTTCCGCGATCGGCTCCGGCTTGAAGTTGAACGGCCCCATCGCGTTGACGAAGCCGAGCGGCCCACCCTCCTGGCTCGCGCCATTGTCGGACATCACGATGATCGCGGTGTTGTCGCGGATGCCGGCCGTCTCCAGGAACGCGACGAGGCGCGCGAGATGGCGATCGGAATGGTCGAGCATGCCGGCGAAGGCTGCCTGCAGGCGGGTAAAGACGCGACGTTCATCGGCCGAATGCTCCTCCCAGCCCTTCACGCCGTCATTGCGCGCCGGCATCCGCGTATCCTGCGGCACCAGCCCCATCGCTTTCTGACGCGCGAGACGCTGCTCGCGCTCGACGTCCCAGCCGTGCGCGAACGAGGCGTCGTAGCTCGTGATGATGTCCTTCGGCGCCTGATGCGGCGCGTGGCAGGCGCCGAGCGCGACCCAGGTCAGCCAGGGAACGTCCGGACGATCGGCGACGTGATCGCCGATGAAGCGGATCGACTGGTCGATCAGATCCTCGGTCAGGTGATAGCCGTCGGCATAGGTGCCGGGCGGATCAATGTGCGTGTTGTCGGAGACGAGCTCGGGTGCGTACTGGTCGGTCTCGGCGTCGAGGAAGCCGTAGAAGCGGTCAAAACCGCGCCCGAGCGGCCAGCCGTCGAACGGTCCGGTGGCGCCGCTCTCGGTCAGCGGCGTGACGTGCCATTTGCCGACCATGTAATTGCGATAGCCGTGCACGCGCAGCATCTCGGCGAGCGTCCCCGCCTCGCGCGCGATCTTGCCGCGATAACCGGGATAGCCCGAGTCGAAATTGGCGAGACAGCCGACGCCGACCGAATGATGGTTGCGCCCGGTGAGCAGCGCCGCGCGCGTCGTCGAGCACATCGCCGTGGTGTGGAAGCCGCTGTAGCGCAGGCCCTCCGCGGCGAGCCTGTCGATGGTCGGCGTCTTGATCGCCGAACCGTAGCAGCCGAAATCGGAGAAGCCGACATCGTCGAACAGCACGACCAGGATGTTCGGCGCGCCTTCGGGTGGCCTCGGCGCTTCCGGCCACCAGGGTTTTGAGTCAGCAACCGTCTTGCCGACGATGCCACGGAACGGCGTGCCGCTGCCTGCGCTCATCTGCTCCTCCCTGTGCATTTGGCCGCCGCGGTTGACCTGCGGCATGCTCCTGAATTATAATCCGAATTATGATTAGGATTTAGCGCGAATGCAAGCACGGATGCGGCCATTTTCGAAGGAGTCCGGGGCACGCGATCTCGACCTGCCGGGCGTCGCCCCGTCACGGCAGAAGCGCAGCCGCGAGACCACGCTCGCGCTGCTGCGCGCTGGCGCCGACATGCTGCGCACGCGCAGCCTCGCAGAGCTGTCGATCGAGGCACTCTGCACCGAGGTCGGCGCGACCGTCGGCGCCTTCTACAGCCGCTTCGAGAGCAAGGAGGCCTATTTCAATGCCCTGATGGCGCTGGCCGCGCGCGACGGCGAGCAGCGGCTCGGCGACATCAGGCGGCCGTCGCCGGATACGAGCCTCGACAAGCTCTGCCACATCATCATCAGCGGCATCATCGGCTGGATACGCAATCACGAAGGCGTCCTGCGCGCCGCGCTTCAGCACGACGACACCCGCCCGGACAAATGGACGCCGTTCAAGGCGCTCGCGAAAGCCACCACGATGCGTGCGACCCCTCTCCTGCTGCCGGCCATGGGCAAAGGACGCAAGGCCGCAAAAACCCGCGCCATCGCAATTGGCTTCCAAATCGTGCTGGGCACGCTGGTGAATGCGATCCTCAACGATCCCGGACCGCTGTCGCTGCGGTCGAAGGAGATGGAGACGCGGCTGGCCGGTTGCTTGTTGTTGCTGCTTGAGGCGGAGGTCGGTCAGCCCACCCCGAGATAGGCCTTCTGCACCTGCGGGTCCTGCGCGAGCGCGGCAGCCGTCCCTGACAGCACGCTCTTGCCGACCTGGAGCACCGTCGCAAAGTCCGACACTTCCAGCGCGAGTTCGATCGACTGCTCCGCGAGCAGGATGGTCAGGCCCTCGCGATGCAGGCGGCCGAAGGTTTCGTACATGGACTCGACCACCGCCGGCGCAAGGCCGAGCGAGGGCTCGTCGAGCATCAGGAGCTTCGGGTCGCTCATCAGCGCGCGGCCGACCGCGAGCATCTGCCGCTCGCCGCCGGACATGGTGCCGGCGCGCTGGTTGCGGCGCTCTTTCAGGCGCGGAAAGAATTCGTAGACGCGTTCGAGCAGCACGGCCTGACGCGACTTGTCGTGCAGCGGCGTCGCGCCGAGCACGAGGTTGTTCTCGACGCTCTGCTGCACGAACAGGCGCCAGCCCTCCGGCGACAGCGCGAGGCCCTTGCGCACGATCGCAAAGGCCTTTTGCCCGGCGATGTCCTCGCCGCGAAAGCTGATCGAGCCCGAATGCACAGGAATGAGGCCGGCGATCGCGTTCAGCGTCGTGGTCTTGCCGCCGCCATTGGAGCCGAGCAGCGCGACGACGCTTCCTTCAGGCACCTCTAGCGAGACGTCGGAGACACCGATGAGGTCGCCGTAGCGCACTTCGAGGTGCTCGATCCGCAGCAGCGCCCCGCTCATAGGTCCGGCCCGCCCATCAGTTCGACCGGCGTATGGCCGGCAGCGGCTTTTGCGGCGCGCTTGCCGAGATAGGCCTCGATCACCGCCGGGTTCGAGGTGACCTCGCGTGGTGACCCGCGCGCAATCTCCTTGCCCTGATGGAACACCATCACGCGGCTCGCGAGCGACATGATCACTTCCATGATGTGCTCGACGATGACGAGCGTGATGCCGGAGCGGTGAATGTCACGCACAAGATCAATCGCGAGCCTCACCTCATGCGCATTAAGACCGGCCATGGCCTCGTCGAGCAGCAGCACTTTTGGCTCGGTCGCTAGCGCGCGGGCGATCTCCAGCCGCTTGCGGCCGGGCGTCCCGAGCGAGCGCGCCGGCGCATCGGCGAGCCTGATCATGCCGACGCGCTCCAGCACCGCACCTGCCTTGGTTTCGGCCTCCTTGCGATGTGAAGTGCGCAGGAAGGCGCCGATCATGACGTTTTCGAGCACCGTCATGCCCTCAAACGTCTGCGGCACCTGGAAGGTGCGGGCGAGCCCGAGTGCGGCGCGCTGCTCCGGCGTGAAATCGGTGATGTCGCGCCCCTCGAACAGCACGCGCCCAGAGGTGGCCTTGAGGTCGCCGGTGAGACAGTTGAAGAAGGTCGACTTGCCGGCGCCATTCGGGCCGATCAGGCCGAGAATGTCGCCCTTCTCCAAGGTCACAGAGGCATCGTCCACCGCCTTGAAGCTGCCGAACGCTTTTGTGATCCCGCGCGCTTCAAGGAGCATGGCCGGCTCCCGTGTCGCTCTTGGATTTTCTTCGCTGCGTGAACAGGCTGAGCAGGCCGCCCGGCTGGAAACGCGCGATCAGCACGATGATCGCGCCATAGACCACGAAGGTGAGCCCGGCGCCCTTGCCGCCGAGCCAGCTGTTGGAGATCTCCTCCAGCGGCACGAGGATCGCCGCGCCCACTAGCGGGCCGAACAGCAGCCCCGCCCCGCCGAGTGCTGCCATGATCAGGATCTTCACCGAGATCAGGATGCCGAGGCCGGACTCGGGATCGACGAAGCCGAACATCATGGCGTAGAGCGCGCCGGAAACGCTCGTCAGTGCCGCACTCAACATGTAGGCGTAGAGCTTGGTGCGGCTGGCAGGCGCGCCGAGCGAGCGCGCGGCGCGTTCGGAATCCTTGATCGCGCGCAGGTAAAACCCCATCCGGCTGTTGGTCATCCACCAGGTGATGAACAGCGTGATCACGAGCACCAGCAGGAAGAGATAGTAATACGGCAGCGATGACAGGAACGAGAGATCGAAGATGTTGCGCGGCACGGTCGGCCCCGAGAGGCCGACCGCCGCACCCAGCCAGTCGGTGTTGGTCACGATCAGCCGCATCGTCTCGGCGACAGCGATCGTCGCCATGCTGAAATAATGGCCGGATAGCCGCAGCGTTGGGACGCCGACGATCGCGGCGAGCCCTACCGCGATCACGATGCCGCTGGGAATACCGAATAGCGGCGACAGGCCGAATTTGGCGTAGGAGCCCATCGCGGCATAGGCACCGCAGCCGAAGAACACGACGTGACCGACCGAGACCTGGCCGGCGTAACCGCCAACGATGTTCCAGGCGGACGCTGCGATGGCATAGAGCAGCACCAGAGCGCCCAAGCGCTGCTGGAACGGCGAGGACAGCAGCAGCGGGTAGGCAATCGCGAAGGCTGCGACGACCGAGAGCCAGATCCAGCGCCGCATCACAGCTTTCTCATCAGATCTTGCCCATCAGGCCCTGTGGCCGGAACCAGAGGAAGAGCAGGAACAGGACATAGACGACGATGTCCTTGTAGATCGCGCCGATCAGATACCCCGACAGCGACTCGATCACGCCGATCAGGAGGCCCGCGACGAGTGCGCCCGGCACGCTACCAAAACCGCCGAGCGACACCGTGACGAAGGCGACGATGCCGAGCGTCTCGCCGACCGTCGGCACGATATAGAAGAAGTTCGCGATCAGCGCGCCGGCAAGGCCGGTGGCGCCGGCCGCAATCGCCCAGGCAATCGCCTGCATGGTATCGGGGCGGATACCCATGAGCTGGGCCGCGGTCTGATCCTCCGCCACCGCCAGCATTTTCGAGCCGAGCGAGGTGCGGGTCAGCAGCAGGTGCAGCCCGAGTGTCACCAGCAGGGCGACGACGCCGGCAAGCAGCCGCGAGGCCTCGATGCGCAGGCCGGCAAACGCGTAGGTGCCGCCGACGATGTCCGGCGGCATCGACAGGAAGTTGGCGCCGAACCACCAGAACACCGAATAGCGCAGCAGCAGCGCGAGCCCGAAGGTGCCGAGGATCTGCGCCAGCATCGGTCCCTTCATGATGTCGCGGATCAGGGCGAAATAGACGACGACACCGACGGTCGCGAGCACCAATGTCGCCAGCGGCGCACCGAGGAGCGGCCCTCCCCCCATCAGGGTGTAGACAACATAGGCGACATACATTCCGAGCATGACGAAGTCGCCATGCGCGAAATTGACGATGTTCATCATGCCCCACACCAGCGTGAGGCCAGAGGAAAACAGGGCATAGACGGCGCCAAGCAGAAGCCCGCCGACGATCACCTGCACGAGAACAAAGGACATGAGCTGCGTTGCTCTGATCAAATCATTTTGGGAAAGGCGGGACGCACGGCCCCGCCTTCAAAGAATCTCACCAGCCCTTGTAGGGCAGCACCGGCGCCTTCTCGGCATTGGCCTTCGGCCACACCGCCGTATAGTTCTCGCCATCCTGGAGCTGGATGATGAGGCCGGAGGCGAGCGTGTTCTGGCCCTTGTCGTCGAACTTCACGCCCTTGTAGCCCATCATCAATTGCTCGGGCTTCAGGTCCGTCGCCTTCAGCGCGGCCTGTATCTTGGCGGGGTCGGTCGAGCCCGCGCGGTCGATCGCATCCGCAAGCACGAAGAAGCCCTGCATCTGGCGACCGACGGTGTCGTCCATCTCCTCGCCGCTCTTCTTCTTGTACATGTCGGCGATGATGGCCGACGGCGAACCTGATGGGCCCACCGACCAGGACGAGCGGTTGAAGACGCCTTGCGAGATCTTGCCGACCGCCTTGATGAAGGACGGATCGGAATAACCGGCGTCGTCAGCGAGCAGGATAGCAGGCTTGTAGTCGAGCGACTGCATGGTCTTGGCGAACAGGATCGCATCCGACGTGTAGCTGATCATGATGATGACGTCGGGCTTCTTGTCCTTGAGCTGAAGCACCTGGCCCTGCAAATCGGTCGCGTTGACGGGATAGGCGACGTCGAGCGCGACGGGCTGGCCCTTCTCCTTGAAGGCGCCGGCGATCGTGTTCGCGACCGAGGTGCCGTATTCGGTGTTGTCGTGAACCAGCGCGATCGCATCGGTCTTGGCACCGGACGCCTTCATGTCAGAGAGGAAGTCGACATAGGCTTTTGCAAAATCGGTCGCGATCGGCGTCGTGCGGAAGAACCATTTGAAGCCGCGTTCGGTGAGATTGGCGGCGACCGACTCCGAGTTGAGATAGGGAATGCCGTATTTCTCGGCGATCGCGCTCGAGGTCAGCGTGATGCCGGACTGGTAGGCGCCGAACACGGCCGCGACCTTGTCTTCCGTGATCAGGCGCAGTGCCTGGTTCTGGCCGGTCGCCGGGTTGCCCTGGTTGTCGGCGATGACGACCTCGATCTTGGCGCCGCCGAGGCCGGCAAGCCCTGCATTCTTCGCCAGCGGCAGATTGCCGAGTTCGGGATGGGCGTTGTTGATGATATCAGTGGCGACCTCGAGCGCCGCCTTGGCATGCGCCCCGATCGAGGCAGTGCCGCCGGACATCGGCAGGATCACGCCGATCTTGACGATTTTGTCCTCGGCCCACGCGCCTGAGGCCAACACAAGCGACATCGCGGCCGCGCAAAGCAGCCCGGTGACGTGCTTCAAATTCATGAAATCAGACCTCCCAAAGGGTTTCCCCGACCAAGTTTCTTTGGAAGGCTTGGGCGGGCCGCCCGCTTCCGTTTGATTATGCCTGGCGGCGAGAGGATGGCATGCCAGCCGGATTCCGGCAAGGTGAAACGGATTGCGACGATGCTGCAGAAGCAAGCATCGATTACACGACCCGTGCGCGGTGTTCTATCTGGCGTGGCTTTATTCGAGTGAGACAACCCGAAGAGCGGGCGTAATCTACCACTGTCTATTTCCGCGAACGAAAGAGGTGGTCGCTAATCCACCCCACGAAGCGTGCGCTCAGCTGCCCATCTCGCTCGCCCGCAGCAGCGTCGTGAAGCCGCCATAGATCATGCGCTTGCCGTCAAACGGCATGTCCGCGCCCTTGAACCGCTCGTCCGCCATCACCTTCTTGATGACGGCATCGCGCGTCTCCCGGTCGCGGTAGACGATCCAGGAGAACACCACGACCTCGTCCTCCTTCGCCATCACCGCGCGCGGAAACGACGTCAGCTCGCCATACGGCACGTCGTCGCCGATGCATTCGACATAATCGAGCGCGCCATGCTCCATCCAGACCGCGCAGGCTGTTTTCGCCAGGGCCTTGTAGGCCTCGATCCTGTTCTTCGGCACGGCCAGCACGAAACCATCGACATAGGGCATCTTGGATCTCCTTGGGGTTGCGTGTCCCAAGGACGACGGAGCGCGCGGCGATCCGACCCGGAAGATGCGATTTAAGATGAGGCAAACCGTCGCGACGGCCGGCGCGGCGAGCCAGGGCTTTGCAGCCGTCGGCAGGATCGGATTGGGCAGGATCGGATTGCAGTCGGTGAGAAGCGCCCGGAATTGGCTGGGGAACTAGGATTCGAACCTAGACAAACAGAGTCAGAGTCTGTTGTGCTACCGTTACACCATTCCCCACCGGAATAGCCGAACAAATTCAACGACTTGATCATTTGCCCGACTGTCGCCGGAAGCGCGTTTAGGCGCAAATCACGGCTCAGGCGTGGCAGCGTTCTACCCGCTCGCATCTGGGCTGGCAAGCACTGCGGTGCACGGGCCTGTTCACCGCCGGCGGATCCGCACACGCCTATTCCGGCGCAAGCGTCGCCAAGCCGGCTTCGACGATCGTGATCTCCTGGCTGACTTGCGCGATGGCCTGCCTCGGGTCCACACCGGTGACCGACACCAACTGCCGCAGCAGATCCTGCCGGTGCGACAAGATATCGTGAAGCGCATCGCGATCGTTCAGCCGGACAAATCCTGCAACGATCAATTCAAGGGAACGGGACATCGTACTCTCAAGACACGGGTTACTCTCCGGATATCTAAAATATCCTGATCCGGTCCCGGTGTGTGCACGACGTCGCGTCAACCTTGACCGGTAAGGCTAACGCGCGGGGGCAAACCGCAATGCACCCAGATCGCACCACCTTCCCGGCCTCCCCGCTAGTGTGGACGCCCGACATTGACGACGATTTCGCCCCTGCAGTGGGCAATCATCACCTGGCCGTACTCGTCCTGCGGCGGGCTTTCCTCGTAGCGCAGCGGAATCGTGGTGATCTCCTCCTGCGTCGCGCCGGCCGGCTGGTGCGCGCTCACGTCGAGGATCAGGATCTTCGGATTGATCCCCTGCGGCGAGCGCTTGGTCAGCCGGGCCTGCCAGCCATTGGTCGGCACCCGCACGTCGCCGGTCATGACCAGCTTGGGCGGCCCACCCGGCGCGCGGTCGATCCAGGCCTTGAAGGTGTCTCTCAGCAGGACAGTCGTCACGAGTCCCTCCCAAGCCAAGTTGCGCGATCCTTCGGTCACGGACGCAGCATAGGCCGGCGAAGCGAAGCGAAACGTGAATGGCCCGTGAATCCGATATGATATCCTGACGACGTGAGGACTGACGGGCCTGCTCACCGCGCTCGCGCCACTCTCCACGGCACACCCGACCGACGGATCGCGGTTCGTCGCTCCCGGGCAGGATCGATTCACGTTCAAATCACGTTGCCGAAAATAGGATCGCCCGTGGCTTTGGGAGGTCAACAATGGGCAGACATGGTGGCGGCTTCTCCATCGCGCGCGAGCAACTCGGCGGCGACACGGGCGCGAGACGGGCCGGGACCGGCGACCACCAATTGTCCGCTCCGCTGAGGCCCGACGCATTGCCGGCGGCAGCATCCGCCCTGCCCGAGCCAGGCATTTCAGGCTTCCGGCATTTCCTGTCCGACCTCGACACATTGCCGCTGGAAAAGCGTTTCAAGGTCGACGGCGACGATCCGCTCAGATCGGACGAGAGCAAGGAGCGGCTACGGAGCCTGATGGAGCGCCTGGCCAAACGCATGCTCGTCGCCCCGGTGTGGGAGGGCGGCCAAGGCCCGCTCGAAAATGCCGACATTCCCGCCGGATATACTTATCTCCTCCAGTTGGTCGCGCACGACCTCGTCCAGACGTCATTCCCGCTGTCGGTGCTCGAAAATACGACAACCGGCGCGCGCAACGACCGGGCCTATCGGCTGAAGCTGGATACGATCTATGGCGGCGGTCCCGAAGTATGCCCGTTTGCCTACGAAGCCAAGCCGAAGGCCGCGCGCTCAAGGCTGCGTCTGGGCGGCGGCGGGGTCAACAGCGACGATCCGGTCGCGATGAATCCGAAAGGCCGCGATATCGCGCGCGTTGCGTGCCCCTGGGATCCGAACAGCCAGCCGCAACGGCTGACCGATGTCATGATTGCCGACCAGCGCAACGACGATCATGCGATCCTGTCCCAGCTCACGACGCTGTTCCACCATCTCCACAACGGTCTCCTGGCCCGGCTCTCCCCGCCGACGGCCGGCACGACCGAGTCCGACACGGCCGCAACCTACAAGGCATTTCTCTGCGCACGCGGCGCAGCCACGCTGATCTATCGCCACATCATACGCCGTGACGTGATGCGCAGGGTCCTCAACCGCAAGATCTACAACAAGTACAATGTCGATCAGCCTCACCTGATGAGTGCCTCTTCCGCGCAGCAGCCCTCTCGTGGGTTGTCGATACCGCTGGAATTCACCCATGCCGCGTTTCGCTTTGGGCACGCGATGGTTCGCGACAGCTACCAGATCAACCCCGCCAACGCCTTCGCGCTCGGCGAGGTGCTGCGCGCGACGTCCTATTCCGCGCCTGGCAATATGCCGTTGCATCGGAAATGGATCGCGAGCTGGTCGCACTTCTTCGACGTGCCGGGCAGACCTCGACCGCAATCGAGCATGCGCATCAGCCCTCATTTCAGCGGCCAGCTTTACGACAGGACGCTGTTTCCGCCGATCGTGCGCGACGGCGCATGGGGCCTCGCGTACAGGGATCTGATGAGTGCCGCTTTCGCCGGCCTGTGGTCGGTGAACAGCCTCGTCGACGAGATCCGATCGCGCCAGCCGTCCCTGATCGGCAGCGATCCGCTGCTTGAAGATCGCGGCTACCGCGTGGCGCAGCTGCGGGCCTGGCTCGAGCAGAACCGCGGCGAGCTGACCGATGCCGACATTGAGACCCTCGCAAACGACCCGCCGCTGTCCTTCTACATTCTGTTCGAGGCAGCCGCGGGCTCCAATGATCCGGCGAGACAGGGCAAGACACTTGGCGCGCTGGGCTCGATCATCGTTGCCGAGGTCGTTTTCGGGGCGATGCACGAAGGCAGAATACCGGACGAAACCGCATCGAGCCCTCTCAGAGAGGCGCTGTCCCGCCTGTCGTCGCGCATCTACGCCGCCAACCGCCTCGACTTCGTGCCGGAGCTCGACAACATGGGCGACCTCGTCCCGTTCATCGCCGACATCGCAAACCTGCGAGATGCTGATCCGACGTTTATTTGACAGCCGGCAATTCCGCCGGTCGCATACCAAAGGAGATTGCCATGCAAACCGAGATGTTCGATATCGTGAACTATGACGTCTGGGGCGACCTCGTGAAGAAGTGGGCGCGCGATCCGAAGACGCGCCCGGCCACCATCGCCGAATTCCAGAAACAGCTCAACGATTACGGCGTGATAGCAACATTCCCCCGCGCATTCACCGAGATCAACTTCATCCAGCCCAGCTACAAGGACGGCACGCTGCTCATCAAGCTGCCGGACGCCGACGTGCTCGCCGAGACCGAAAAGGCATTGATGGGCTCGGCCAACTATCCGCTGCCGCTGTTCTACACGGATGACATGAAGGACAGCAATCTGGAGAACGACACCCCCGACGGCAGGCTGCTCTTCCATTCCAAGCGCGTTGGCGAGTACACGATCAAGTTCTGCGGTTGAGCCGACGCGTGCTCACCACGCGTGATGCCTGAGGTCGACAACTGGAACGCCTGCGCCGCCTATTCCGTCGCGCAGGCGCTCCCAATCCTCGCGTCTGGCAATCGGATGAGCATGGAGCAACCAGAGTGCGATCTCCCGGTCGTTGGGAGATTTGCCGAACCACGTCGCGCGGATACCGTCGAGGAACTTCCTGGCCTCGAGGCGCGCCTCCTCCGTCCTTCCCAGATGAAACAGTGCGGCCGCCTTCCAGCCCGGGAGCGTTTTCGCCACGTTGCTGGCGCGATCGATTCCCTCGATTGCCTCCTGGTAGTTGCCTCGCATGAATTGGAGCACGGCCCTATAGGGCCAGTGCAGCGGCGGCGGCGTCCACGATACCTTGAGAGCCTCCGCCACGAGCTCGGTGCCACGCTCGAAATTGCCGCAAAAGCCCTGGCAGGAGGCCGCCGACAGCAACGTCCATGGATCGTTGCCGTTGAGCTCGCAAGCGAGATCGATATGGCCGCTGGCGTCCGAATATTGCATCAGCATCGCCTGCGACCAACCGAGGCAGAGCTGCGCCCGGGAATCGACGGGGTCGAGCTGCACCGCCGTTCGGGCAAGCTCGAGCGTGGACCTCGCCTTCGTCAAATCGCGGAACAGGCCGGGAAAGACCAGATGCTCGGTGTTGTTGAGTTGAACCAACGCGCTGTAGCAGGGAGAGAAGTTTGGTGCGACATTGATCCCCTCAGTCAGGAGCGCGATCGACTCCCGCCAATTTTCGGCGCTGAAGCTGCCAAAACTCGCCTGCGCGCGAAGCCAGCGGTCATATATGTCCAGCGACACGTCCGGCGCGGTGGCCACGCGTGTCAGCCTCTCGGTGGACAGGTAGACATTCACCGACAACGCCGTACGCTGAACGATCCTCTGTTGTACCTGGAACCAGTTCTCGAGCTTCAGTTCGAACGTATCGCTCCAGATGTACACGCCGGTATTCGTCTCGCGCAGCGTCAGCACCATGCTGATCGTGTCACCGGCCTGATAGGCGGTTGCCGCCACGCTATAGCGCGAAGCTGCCGCACGCTCTCGCGACTCCAGCGGCTGCTGCGCGGTGCCGTCTCCGACATACCATTCGCGAAATTTGGTCAGGCAGGCGATGAGGTGATGGCGGAAGCCTGTTACAAGATGGACGCGATCGGCGCTCACGCCGTTCATGCTGAACGGATCGACCAGGATTGCGATCTTGGCAATCGTCCGTGACGATGCCGGCGATTGTCGCAGCACCTCGTCGGACGGCGGTGCCGGGGCGCCGTCCCGCAACCCGAGTTCGCCCGCAATGGACACGACCTCACCCTCGAAATGACCGTTCTTGATGTCGGCGATCAATTGCTGGGTCTTGGCCGAGGGCTCCATGCCGTATTCTTCGTCGAGGATATTCCACAAGGTCCTGTAGGCGCGGAGCGCACCGGACAGATCTCCTTCCTCCGCGCGCGTCTGCATCGCGTAGCGGCACGCCTCCTCGTGGGTCGGATCGAGGCTGAGCATCGCCTCCGCCAGTTCGCGCCTGTTTGCCGCGGCAAGCTCGACGCTCCTGAGGCCGCCCTCGAGGGCACGCAGAATTCGATCGTGGAAGGTCTGCCGCTTGGCGAGAAGCCAGACGCGGAACGAAGGGTCGATATCGTCGAGGCCTTCGAGGAGCGTCTCCATGAGTCCGGGCGCACTCATCAGGGCTGGATGCGCGTGTTGGGCTTCGGCCTCCCGCAAGGCCTCCCAGAGATCGACGTGAAGCCGCTCGCGCTCCAATTCGACGAGCATCTTTCCGATCTGCAACCCATCGTATCCCGCTTCCAGGAACGTCTCCCGCAACTCATGGAGGACCTGGCGAAGAGATGCACGCGCCCTGTACTCGTCGGACTCGCTCCACAGCAGCCCAACCAGACGCTCACGCGTTTCGTGGTGGCGGTCCATCAGAGCCAAATAGCCGAGAACCGCGCGCGACTTTCGGCTCTTGATGCGAATGTCCCGGCCCGCGAAAGCAACGGACAGGCCGCCCAAAACAGAAATTGTCAGGCTTTCGCGCGGCTTGGGAATTCCACCGTCCCTTGCAAGGGACTCCGGGAGAGGTGCTCGAGCGCTCAAATCGGATCCGCCTCGATAAACCGCACGTACGAAGTGCGGCAACTATAGCAAACTGACCCCGCGTGTATAGATGTCGCCCCCGCCGGCCCGGCTTCGCGCGGATAACAGGCGTTCGGTCGCGACTTCGGACGGCTCCATCTGGAGCGCCGGCGCGGCGATCCGCACGACCGGAATACCGAACATGGGACGGGTCAGATCGATGGCAAACGTCTCGACGCCTCTGGCCGACAATCTCGCGATCAGTGCGTCGAGCTGGCGCGCCGGGGAGCCCGGGCTGAACTCGGCAATGGGACGACCCGGCGCGACCGGATGCAGCAATTCGCAGCTTGCCGTATCGATCAGCGTGCTGCGGGCGACGTGGCGACGATCATATTCGTTCAACGCCGCCTCGCCTCCTTCCCGCCGCTTCTGCTCCACGACGATATAGGCCAACTCCATCTGGCACATCTCCATCAGTGCGGAGCGGACAGCAGTCTCGACGCTCAGACGGGCCGCGAGCCCGCAGGCGAAGCCTCGTCCGTCGATGCGGCAGGACATCGCGACGATGCAGGGAGTGTCCAAGTCGGTGGTGATGTCGAGAAGCCAGGTCCTCCTCGTCGTGACGCCGCGGCGTGCTTGTGCCACCAACGCTGCGGCCGTCGCCATCGCATGTCCTTCGAGCGTAACCAGCCGTCCGCGAACGCCGCCGCGCCACCAGAGACTGGCGGCATCCCTCTCGACCAGCTCCAGCATCCCATGCAATGCGGCCGCCTCAAACGAAGGTCCGGCCGCACAGCCTGAGCTCAGGCTGAATGGCGGCGTGAGCGCGCTCCGCTCCGGCGTGCGCCGCAGGCAAAGGTCCGCGGGAAATGGCACCGACCGGCCGCTCGATAGCTGCGTCGCATCGATCCAGTCGACGTCATTATGCGCGGACAATCGCATGACCTCGGCAAGGACCGCCCGCGATGGAGGATCAAAGATGGCAAGACGATCTTCGATCGCGCCGCGCTGAAGCCGATCCGACGCCGTCTCAAATTGTGAGAGATACTCGACCCCCTCCCCGACACATGATTCGAACGCCTGACGAAGCGACAGACCGGCGCCGGACGCGCTCAAGCGAGCCTGATGCGAGAAGGTGGCATCGACACCGGCCGCACTGATGTCCGCGCCGAAGAACATCACTCCCGGCGCGTCACGGGAGACCAGCTGGAAGACGTCGGAAAATTTGGCCGCTGCCTGGAGCAGCGCAATGCGGTTCCGTACGTCTGACGGCTCCGCTGCGCCTGCCGGAAAATATTCGAGTTTCTCAAGAATGGCCTCGAGGTCGCCATCGCCGCCGGACGTCGACGGGCCCGCCAGATATGCGGCCAACCGCTCGAACTGACTGGTTGCGTTCGGTGCGTCCATCGGTCGAGTTCCACGACCCCGGCAGGGTACAGGTTCGCCCCAGCATGCCACCAAGGCCCGGCGAAAGGTTGAAGAAATCGTGCGAATTCATCGCAACCGTGCGAATTCACGCTGGCTTCACGCGCCGGCATGATGATCCGGACCGACCGCAAGAGTTCAGATGGCCGGCATGTGGAAAAATGGTTTTGTCGTTGCAATGGCTGCGGAATTCTCCTTTGCAGCCTATCACCGACCGATTGCGATCCGACGCAAGACCGGGCGATGGATCATCGTATCGCGCTGCGGTCCAAGCTCGGAGTTCATCACCATCGCAAGTGCGGCGGGCAAGGTCGAGCTCGATGCCGACGCCCCGATCGGCCTCGTGCCGATCAACACGGCCGTTGGCATTCTCCTGTCGGAAACAGCAGAAGAGATCACGTTCCTGATGGTTCGGCAGCAGCCGACCCATTTTCCAATCGCAGGCACATTTCTCCCGACCGACGGCTATTGTCGGATTTTCGAGTCACACGGTAAGCTTCAACTGCGGAGCGAAGGACGCCACGCCCACAGCGCGAGGCAGCCGGATAGCCGTGCCCGCAGCGACATGCCGGATCCCTTGCCGAACCCGCGGCGCGCGCTCGGCTGGCACGTCGAGGCTGTCAGGCACAACTGGATCGGCGAGTTCATCAGCTGAACATCGAACCGCCCTACTCCAGCTTGATGTTCGCGGCCTCGATCACCTTCCTCCACCGCGCGGTTTCCGCGGCGATGTAGGCCTTGAACGGCTCCGAATCCACCGCAACCGCGGTGGCGCCGAGCTCGGCCATCTTCTGCACCGTCTCCGGCTGCTGCATATAGGCGCGAATCTCGGCGGAGAGCTTTTCGACGATCGGCTTCGGCGTGCCCGCAGGCGCGAAGAAGCCGTGCCAGGCGACCGCCTCGAAGCCCGGCAGGAATTCGGCCACTGCGGGGACTTGCGGATCGAAGTCTGCACGCTTCGGCGTCGCGGTCGCCAGCATCGCAAGCTGGCCCGTCTTCACCTGCGGCAGCAGCAGCGGCACGTTGTCGAAAGCGAGATCGATCTGGCCGCTGAGGAGGTCCGTCAGCATCTGGCTCGAACCCTTGTAGGGCACGTGCACCATCTTGGTGCCGGTCATCTGCTGAAACAGCTCGCCGGACAGATGCTGCGAGGTGCCGACACCGGCCGACCCGAACGAGACCTTGTCCGGGTTCGCCTTCAGATAGGCGATCAGCTCCGGCACGGTCCGCGCCTTGATCTTGTCGGGGTTCACCACGAGAACGTTGGGCACGACGCTGATCTGGGCGATCGGCACCAGATCCCTGTCCGGCTGGTAGCTGAGCTTCGGCCCGTAGAGCGTGGGATTGATCGCGAGCGCGGAGGTGCTGGCAAGGCCGAGCGTGATGCCGTCAGGCGCCGACTTCGCCAGCCGCGTCACGCCGAGGATCGAGCCGGCACCGCCGACATTCTCCACCACGAAGGGCTTGCCGAGCTTCATCTGCAAATGGTTCGAGACCATGCGCGCGAAGATGTCGGCGGTGCCGCCGGCGGCGAAGGGAACGATCACCGTCACCTGCTTGGACGGATAGCCCTCCTGCGCCTTCGCCGGCGACGCCGCCAGCAGCATCACTGAGGCAAGACCAAGCCACATCGATCTCATCGAAGTTTCCTCTACTTTCACTGTGTTGTTGATTGGCTGCCGCGGCGCGGAAGCGTCAGAACGCGACCTCGTACATCCCGAGGATCGCATCCCGGCTCAAATCGCGCGGGTTGTTGTCGAGCAGGCGGCGAATGGCGTGCGCCTCGTCAGCCATCACGCCGAGATCTCTCTTGGGCACACCGAGCGCGGACAGCCGCATCTCGATGCCGAGGTTCTTGCAGAATTCATACGTCGCGTTGAACGCGAGCTTCGGATCGCTCTGCTCCGGCAGGCCGAGCGCACCCAGCACCGCGACCGTCTTCGCCTCGGCCGCCGGCATGTTGAAAGCCAGCGTGTGCGGGAAGATCACGGCGCAGGCGAGCCCGTGCGCCACATGGTGACGCGTGCCGAGCGGATAAGCCACGGCATGGCCTGCGGTGGTGTTCACCGGTCCGAGGCAATAGCCGCCATAGAGCGAGGCCAGAGAAAGACCGGCGCGGGCCTCGCGGTCCTCGCCATCGGCCACCGCGCGGGCGAGATAGCGTCCGACCAGCCGCGCGCCCTCGAGCGCATAGAGGTCGATCGTTGGATGCGCCTTGCGGCTGGTATAGGCCTCGACGCAATGCGCCAGCGCGTCGACGCCGGTTGCCGCGGTGACCTCCTTCGGCACGGTCATGGTGAGATCGGGATCGACGATGGCGATATCGGCCAGCATGAAACGGCTCTGCACCGCCTGCTTGTTCTGGCTGACGGGATCGGTGACGAGCGCGCGGGTGCCGGCCTCGCTGCCGGTGCCCGAGGTGGTCGGGATCTGCATCAGCGCGACGCTGCGGCCGGCGACCTTCTCCGGTCCGACGATGTCGGCAAAGGGCACGTCACTCGTGCACATCACCGCGACCAGTTTGGCGAGATCCATCGCGCTGCCGCCGCCGAAGCCGACGACGAGATCCGGCTTGGCCTCGCGCGCCATCGCCACCGCTTTCGCCAGATTGGGCAGGTCCGGCTCGGGCTTGACGTCGCCGAACACTTTTACGGCGCCCGGCAACGCCAGCGTGTCGACACGGCGCGCGTTGAACGGATCGGAGATCACGAGCGGCCGCTTGGCGCCGATCCGCTCGGCAAAGCGCGCCGCAGCAGTGATCGTGCCATTGCCGAACTCGAGGATCGTGGGACGCTGGATCTCGATGGGCGTGAAAGCGTTGGTCATAGCTGGGCTCGATCTCATGACTTCGATGCAGAGGCGCCGGCGGCCAGCCGCTCGGCATAGTCGATGGCCTCGATCAGGCTGTGCTCGTTGGCGATGCCCTTGCCGGCGATGTCGAAGGCGGTGCCATGGTCGACGGATGTGCGGATGATCGGCAAGCCCAGCGTGATGTTGACGCCGGACAGTTCCTGCCAGCGGCCGGTCGCGGGATCGATCTGGAAGCCGAGCAGTTTGACGGGAATGTGCCCCTGGTCGTGGTACATCGCGACCGCCGCATCGTACTGGCCGGCGCGCAGCTTGACGAAGATGGTATCGCCGGGCACGGGGCCGACGACGTCGAGACCGTCGGCGACCGCTTTGGCGATCGTGGGCGCGGACACGTCGATATCCTGCCGGCCAAACAGACCGCCCTCGCCGGCATGCGGATTGAGCGCGGCGATCGCGATCTTCGGCTTGGCAATGCCGAGCCGCAGCAAGGCATCGTTGGTGAGGTCGATCACCATGCGCAACCGCTCCGGCGTCAGACGCTTCGGCACGTCCTCCAGCGCGACATGGGTCGAGACATGGCTGACGCGCATGTTGCCGTGGGCGAGCAGCATCACCGAGCCGCGCACGCCGGTGAGGTGCGCCAGCATCTCGGTATGGCCGGGGAAGTGATAGCCGGCCTTGTTGAGCGCTTCCTTGTTGAGCGGTGCCGTGACGATGGCTCCAGTCCGGCCGGCCTGCGTCAGGCGCACGCTCTGCTCGATCGCCTTGTAGGCAAACCGGCCGCCATCGGCACTGAGCACGCCCGGCTTGATCGGATCACCCTCGGCATCGGCTTGCAGGTAACATAGATTGGGCCACTCGCGATCGTCGGCCGTCACTTGCGGGATCGCGACGTTGACGCCGAGCGCGGCCTTGGCGCCGTCGAGCGCCGCGCCGCTGCCGATGATCAGCAAGCGCAGATCGCCCGTTGCGATCCGGTCCTTCAGCCCGATGCAGGCCTTGACGATGATCTCCGGCCCGATCCCGGCGGGATCGCCCATGGTGATGGCAAGATGACGAGAGGTCATATCGGACTCTCCATTCTGAGCAGATGATTGTCCCGGAGCAGGTCGCGCCACAGCTCGCTGGGACCGAATGCGCCGGATTTCGAGATGATGTCGACGCCGGCCCAGCGGCCGCCTTGCAGCACCGAGCGCGGCAATCCCGGGACGATACGCCCCGTCACCTGGAGCGCATGCGCGCCGAGCGCAACGCATACGGCCTTCAGGGTCTCGCCGCCAGCGACGATCAAGGTACCGGGCGGATCGAGTGTCGCAATCAGCGTCGTCAGCTCGCGCGCGATGCGCTGCGCCGCTTCGACGCGCGACAGGCCGTCCGCGAGTGCGAATTTCACCAGCGCCACGCCGTCGTCGACCAGCTTGCGCTGGACGCGCGCCGTGCCCTCGCCCTCCGCAAGCGCGACGGTCGCCTCGCCACATGCCGCGAGCTGTGATGCAGTGGCCGCCTGGTCGGAACCGAACAGCCCCAGCACCGGCAGTTTCAGCTGCGACGGCTCAGCGGCACCGTGACCGCGGGCAAGCGCGCCGGCCAGCCCTCCGCTTCCGCACCAAAGCAGCGGCCCCGGCATGCGCCGCGCCATCTCGACAACGCGGTCGAGATCAAGATCGCTCTCGGCATCGAACACCTGAACGCCGCCTTGTGACAGTGTATCGGGACCGCCCGGCCGCGCCTCGATGCCGTCCTGTCTCAATTGATTCAGCAAATTGTCGCCGACGCGATGCCACTCGCCTTGCACCGTGCGCGCAAATTGCTGGCCACCGACGGTGCGACGCCCCTGATAGTCGAAGGCAGGCGCGACCACGCAGGACGCCCAATGACTACTGCGCAGGCAGGCGCCAAGCTCTGCCGCCCACGCCCCACGCAAGAGGCTGTCGACCTTCTTGTAGGCGATCGTCGCCCCTTGAAGCTGCGGCGCCAGCCGTCCGACGATCTCGACGCTCTCGGCCTTCGATCGTTCACGGGTACCGCTGTCGATCGCAAGGCTGCCGGAACGTTGCGCCCCGGGCGCCTCCGGCCAGGTGACGTCGAACGGACCGCACAGGCCGACGAACTCCGCCGCGGTATCGAGCGCACCGGTGAGATCGTCAGCGAGCAGGCGGACACTCGTCATCGTCCTGCTGCTCCCTCGCCGAAAATCTTGCCCGGATTCATCAGACCGTTGGGGTCGAGCAAGCGCTTGATGTCGCGCATCAGCTCGATGTCGAGCGGATCGGCGACGCGGGCGAGCCGGCTGCGATTGGTGATACCGATGCCGTGCTCGGCACTGATCGCACCGCCTTGCGCTGCGGTCTCGTCATCGACGATTTCGTTGATCGTAGCCACCAGTGCGGCAGTAGCATCCGGGTCCTGGCAATGCACGCGATCAATCAGGGCGACGACATGGATGTTGCCGTCGCCGATATGGCCGTGCATGACGACGTTCGCATGCGAGACGGCGGCCTTGATCCGGGCTTCGACATTGTTGACGAAGGCCGCCTGGCGCTCCAGCGGCACCACGCTGTCATGCGACACCACATAGCCGCTGCGCTTGTTGCCTTCGGACACGCTGTGCCGGACAGCCCAGATCGCCTTCGCCTGCGCGAGGTTGGTTGCGAGGATCACGTCTTCGGCGAGCCCGGCTTCCATTGCTTCCGCGAGCACCGTAGCCAGCGGCTCGTCGAGATCGACGCCTGCGAGCGTGTCGGTCAGCTCGACGATCAGATACCACGGCGTCGTCAGCTCGAAGGGCACGGTGACGTGCGGCACCGTCGCGGCAATCGCCTCGATCTGCGAGCGCGACATGATCTCGAGACTGCCGAGCCGGTCGCCGACCGCGCCGCGCAGGCGCGCCATGATCTCTAGCGCCTGCTCGACGCCCTGTAGTTTCAGGAGCGCCAAAGCCGAGCTGCGCGGCGGCGCGAACAGTTTCAGCACTGCCGCGGTGACGATGCCGAGCGTGCCCTCCGCACCGATGAAGAGCTGCTTCAGCGCGTAACCGGTGTTGTCCTTGCGTAGCGCGCGCAATCCGTTGAAGACGCGGCCGTCCGGCAGCACGACCTCCAGACCGAGCACGAGATCCCGCGTCGGACCGTAGCGCAGCACGGCCGTCCCGCCGGCATTGGTCGAGATATTGCCGCCGATCTGGCAGGAGCCCTCGGCCCCTAAGCTCAGGGGAAAATAGCGGTCGACGTCCCGCGCCGCATTCTGCACCTCGGCGAGAATGCAGCCGGCCTCGACCGTGATCGTGTTGGCGAGCGGGCTGACGTCGCGCACGACCCGCATGCGATCGAGCCGGATCACGACATTGCCCGCGCGATCATCGGGCGTCGCGGCCCCGCACATGCCGGTGTTGCCGCCCTGCGGTACGATGGCGAGCCGCCTCGCCGCGCAGAACTTGACGACGGAGGCGACCTCGGCGGTCGAGCCCGGCTTCACCACCGCAACCGCGCGGCCGTGATAGCGTCCGCGCCAGTCCAGCACATAGGGCTCCTGGTCCGGTCCAGGCGCAATGACGTGCTTGTCGCCGACGATCGCAGCGAGCCCGGCCAGCGCATCCTCAAATGAGTCGGACATCGGATAGCCTCGTCGCCCGCACCAAGTCTAGACGGCAGCGGCCGCAAATGCAGCGGCATCCGCAAGCAGCTCTTTCACTTGCGCCGGCGGCAGGGATTCCAGCGGCGGCCGCAAGCGCTGCCATCCGGCATGACCGGTGCGCTCGGCAACGATGGCCTTCAGCGAGGCCATCTGCGGGAAGCGCGAGACCAGCTCACGCGCCTTGACGATGCGCGCCTGTGCCGCCTTGAGCGCCGCATCGTCGTCGCTGTCGCGAAAGTGCTTGTAGACATAGGCGAGGTCACGCGCGATGAGATTGGAGGTCGCGGTGATGCAGCCCGCCCCGCCCTTGCGCAGCAGCGGCAGAAGCAACGGATCGGCGCCGACCAGAACCGCAAAGCCCGGGAAGCGATCGACCATCGCGGTCATGTTGGCGAAGTCGCCGGAGGAATCCTTGATGCCAACGAAGGTGGCCGGATAGGCCGCGCGCAGCCGCTCGATCAGCGCATGCGAGATCGGCTGCGCCGACATCTGCGGAATATGATAGAGCACGACCTTGAGCCTGGCATCGCCGATGCGCTGCACGACTTCGCTATAGGAGGCGAAGATGCCGTCGTCGCTGACGCCCTTGTAGTAGAACGGCGGCAGCATCACCACGGTGTCGACGCCGACCGACAGCGCGTGACGCGTCAGCGCGATCGTCTCGGTGAGCGCGGCAACGCCGGTGCCGGGAAGCAGCCGCTGCGGTGCGATGCCGGCAGCCACTACTGCCTCGAGCAGTGCGGTGCGCTCGGCGGCCGAGAACGAGTTCGCCTCCCCGGTCGTCCCGAGCAGCGCAATGCCGTCGCAGCCTTCGTCCAGCAGGTAACGGCAATGCGCGATGAAGCGCGCATGATCGGGGGCGAGCTCGGCGTCGAGCGGCGTCAGCGCGGCGGAGAACACGCCATGAGGGTGCAGCGATGATGTCGACAAACTTCCTCCGATCGTCAAATCGATATTGTTCGGATTGCGAACATTTGTTATGATCTGCCACGTTGGTAGGATCAGGCCGCCGCCGCGTCAAGCGGCAACGGCTGTCATGGCAGAGCATTCGAGAGTGGCCAAGGTCGAAAAGAAGGCGGAAAAGAAGGCTGCAAAGCGCGCGGCGGAAACGACGTCGAAAAATCCAAAGAATTACGTCGCTTCGGTCGGCAAGGCGTTCGCCGTGCTCCAGAGTTTCACCAGCGAAGCCTTCGAGCTCACCCTGAGTGAGATTGCCGCACGCGCCGATCTCGATCGCGGAACCGCGTTCCGTCTGATCCAGACCCTGGTCGAGCTCGGCTATGTTCAGGCGGTGCCGCAGAGCCGCCGGTTCCGCCTCGGCCTCGCCTGTCTCGACCTCGGCTACACCGTGCTGTCGCATGGGTCGCTCCGGACCATCGTCGAGCCGCTGTTGCGCGGCCTCGTGCCTGATGTGGGCGATGCGGCCTCGCTCGGCATTCTCGACGGCGGCGATGTAATCTATCTTGCGCGCATCGGCGCCGGCCTCGACCGCCACAAGATGGATCGCCGGCCGGGCTCGCGCATTCCCGCCTATAGCGCCGCGCTCGGCCATGTCATGCTGGCGCACCTGGCGCGGGACGAGCAGGTCGCGCGGCTGGAAGCGCGCCCCCGCGTCAAACTGTCGGAGCGAACGCTGACCGATCTCGACGGCCTGCTCGCCCGGCTCGATCAGGTGAAGAAGAAAGGCCATGCCGTCTCCGATGGCGAGAACGCCTATGGCTTGCGAACGCTGGCAACGCCGATCTTCGACGCCCAGGGTCTCGTGATCGGCGGATTGAGCGTCACCGTCGATGCGATGCGCATGGACTTGCCGGCGTTTCGCGACCAGGCGCTGCCGCGACTGATGCAAGTGACGACGCAGGTGCAGGATATCGCGATCAAGTCGGGATTGACAGGCTGAGGGCTCGCCGCGACTAGATCACGATGTGGTCGAAGTCGGCGGCGATCCGCGTGTTCGGAAAGACCTTTGCCGCCTCAGTCAGGATCTCGTCATCGAGATAGCGCCCCGACATATGGACCAGCACGAGCTGCTTGACGTTGTTTGCAGCCGCAAACGCAGCGGCTTCGGCTGCCGTGAGATGGCCGTAATCCCGTGCGGTCGCGGCGTCGCGATCCAGGAACGTCGCCTCGATGACCAGCATGTCGGCGTCGGCGGTATTTTTCGAAAGCCCATCGGTGGTTTCGGTGTCGCCGATCACGACGAGCTTCTTGCCGCCGCCGGGCGGCCCCAGAACATCTTCCGGATCGATCGTGCGGTCGCCGATCACGACCGGTCGTCCCTGCGCCAACTCACCGCGCAAGGGACCGTCGGGGACACCAAGCGCCGCGAGGCGATCGGACAAAAGGTGGCGGCGTGCGGGGCTTTGGAAGACGAAGCCAAAACTGTCGGTGTCGCGGTGACGGACCGGAAAGCAGTCGATGGTGAACTCACCGGCCTCGATGAATCGTCCTTCGGTCAGCGCCGCGAACTCCACCGGGATCGGCGCCCTGCCCTCGCCCCAGATGCCTGCCAGCATGCGGATGACGATATCGAGCGTATCCGCGCCGCCATGAATGGTCATCACATCGGAGCTCTGCCGCAAGCGCAGCGTCGAGAACAGACCGGGGATGCCGAGCACGTGATCGAGATGACCGTGCGTCAGCAGGATGCGGTCGAGCCGCCGAAAGCCGGCGCCACTGCGCAGCAACTGGCGCTGCGTGCCCTCGCCGCAATCGACCAGGATGCGCTGGCCGGCGGCTTCCACGAGAAGCGCTGGATGGTTGCGCTCTGCGGATGGGACGCTGGCCGAGGTCCCAAGAAACGTCAGGGTGAACATTGCCTATTATTGTGCGAGGTCTCGGGGCTTGTCTGCCCTTATACGATCTGCGCGCTCAGAGCAGAAATCCTTTCATAGCTCCGAGAAACTGCCGCGGCGATTGAAGCTGCGGCACGTGCGCGCATCCAGGAATGATCTTGAGTTCGGCGTGCGGCAAGCCTGCGGCCAGCTCATGCGACATCGGCGGAGGCGTTGCTTCGTCGTGCTCACCGACCACAACGAGCACCGGCACTTTCACCGCGGAAAGTTCAGAACGGAGATCGAGGCTTGCCAACGCGTCGCACGCGGCGCGAAACACGTCGGGATCCGTCCGCAGGAAGGCTGCACGACGATCCTGCATCAGCTCCCCGTGCTGCGCCTGAAACTTGGGCGCGAACAGGCGCCGCATCGCGACATCAGTGATTGCCTCCAGGCCTTTCTCGCGCGACGCCTTCGCCATGTTGCGAAACGCTTCGCGGCCGGGCTCCGAGAAGGCAGCACCGCAATCGGCGAGGATGAGCTTGCTGGCGATCTCCGGATGGCGGATCGCCATCTGCAAGGCGACGAATCCACCGTAGCCATTGCCGAGCACGATCGCCGGTGCGCCGGCCGCAGCATCCTTCACGGCCTCGGCCATTCGGTCCGCAACCGCGATGAGCCCGCCCTCGACCGCGCTTGAACGGCCGAACCCCGGCAGCTCGGGCACGATGGTTCGAAACGATCTCTCGAGGTCAGGCACGATCGCATCGAAGCTCGCGCGATCGGATAGCAGCGAGTGGAACAGGAACAGCGGCGCCCCCTCGCCCGATCGGGCGGCGTTGACGGTCCCGTTGGCAAGAAGCCTGTCCATGTCCGGTCTTTCCCTAATTTATCGGTAGTTTGCATGCCGTGGAGGCCCTGACTGATAAATCAACTGTCGGGGAATTCAAGCTTTTAGCTCTTGACGTGAAATATCACGATAGAGATATTAGGCGCCAGGAGACACCAATCAACATGCTTTTGCGCGAAAACATCTATGATCGTCTCAGGTCTGATATTTTAGCCTGTCATCTCGCGCCGGGTGATGAAATGCGTGAGCAGGAACTGGCCGAGCGCTATGAGGTCAGCCGGCAACCGGTCCGGGATGCGCTTTTGAGGCTGCAGCGCGAGCACCTCGTGACGGTGCAGCCGCGCCAGGGCTATCGGGTCACCCCGATCTCGCTCTCGGATGCCCGCGACCTGCTGCGCTTCCGTCTCGCGCTGGAGCCGGCCTGTGTCGCGGAGGCGATGGAGCGCGCGCCTGACAGCGTTCTGAAATCGCTCGACGCGTTTCGCCGCTTCTCCGGCAACCACGAGGACTTCATCGCCTACAATCGCGGCTTCCACACTGCGCTCGCGCATGCCTCCGGCAATCGCCGCATGGCGACGGCGTTGTGCGACCTGATCGGCCAGGCCGACCGGCTGGTCCGCGTCAGCGTCTCCAACCTGAAAGGCCACGATCCCGCAAAACTCGTCGCCGAGCACGTCGCACTGATCGACGCCATGCAGAGCCGCGAAACCCGAACCGCAGCACGCATCATCAAGGCCCATATCGGCGCCACCGAAAAACGCGTCCTGCCGGCGCTGAAGCGCAACGCCGTCATCGTTGAAGAGAGGTCATCATGAACATTTCCTCGAAACCTGCGTCCATCGACGTCGAAATCCACGGCAACTTTATCGACGGGCGTGAAGTCGAAGCCGGTAACGGCACGATGCTGGATGTCCGCAATCCCGCGACCGGCGACGTGATCGCCCGCATCCCCAATTCGACCGCCGAAGACATCGACCGTGCCATGAAAAGCGCGCGTGCCGCGTTCGAAGGCAAGGCCTGGGGCGGCATGGACACGCGCGCGCGGGCCCGGCTGGTCAACAAGCTCGCCGATGCGTTCGAGGCCAATCTCGACAGCCTGTACCGGCTGGAGACCCTCAACAACGGCCGCCCGATCAACGAGACCCGCGCGCAGCTTTCCCGCCTGCCCGATTTCTTCCGCTACTTTGCCGGTGTTGCGCTGGCGCGCCGCGACTCCGTGATCCCCGTCGAAGGCGCGTATCTGAACTACACGCTCCGCACCCCCATCGGCATCGTCGCCAATTGCACGCCGTTCAATCACCCCTTGATGATCCTGTGCAAATCGCTCGCCGTGGTGCTGGCGACCGGATGCGTCACCGTGGTCAAGCCGTCCGAATACACGCCGCTGACGACCCTGAAGCTCGCGCAGATCTTCACCGAGGCGGGCCTGCCGCCCGGCGTCTTCAACATCGTGCTGGGCCTCGGCCAGAGTGCCGGCAAGATGCTGGCCGAGCATGGCGACATCAACAAGCTGGTCCTGACCGGCGGCACCGAGGCGGGCCGCATCGCCGGCAGCGCCGCCGCAAAAGTGTTCGCGCACCAGACCATGGAGCTCGGCGGCAAGACCCCGGTGATGGTGTTCGACGATTTCGATGTCGACCGCGCGGTCAACTACGCCGCGTTCGGCGCCTTCATCGGCGCCGGACAGACCTGCGTCTGCGCCTCGCGCCATATCGTGCAGGCCTCGATCTATGACGAATTCGTCGAGAAGCTGCAGGCCAAGACCCGCACGATCCGCGTCGGCGATCCCTTCGATGCGAGCACCCAGATGGGCCCGGTGATCTCCGCCCGGCAGCGCGACCGTGTTCTCGCCTACGCGGACTACGGTCATGCGGACGGCGCGCGTCTCGTTACCGGCGGTGTCGCGGCGAAGGTGCCGGGTCACGACAACGGCTATTTCGTCGAGCCAACGGTATTCGCCGACGTCAAATCCGACATGCGCATCTTCCAAGAGGAGGTGTTCGGTCCCTTCACCTCGGTGACGCCGTTCAAGGACGAGGCCGATGCGCTGCGGCTCGCCGACGACTCGCCGTTTGGACTTGCCGCCGCCATCCGCACCCGCGACGTCGCCCGAGCTCACCGTGTCGCCGCGTCCGTCAAGGCCGGCATCGTCTGGATCAACGATCACCACCGGCTCGACCCGGCCTCGCCCTGGGGCGGCGTCGATGATTCCGGCATCGGCCGCGAATGCGGTACCGAAAGTTTCAGCGACCATTTCAACACCAAGAGCGTGATGGTCGCGACCCATGAGCAGCCTTTCGACTGGTACCGCGACACGGCCAATCAGAAGCGATTGAACTAGCGAAAAATCACAACCGGCAGATCGCTCATAGAAGCGGGCCGCATCAACCAGAATAACAGTCAGGGGAGAGCGCAAATGTCGACATTGGTGAACGCAGGCGGCCGTCTTGATCGGCTGCCGGTCGGGCCATTCCACCGCCGCATCATGCTGCTGATCGGCATCGGCATGTTTTTCGATGGCTTCGACATCTATATCGCGGGGACCGTGCTCAGCGTGACGCTGAAGACGGGCTTCTCGACGCTTGCCCAGAACGCAGCCTTCATCTCCGCAACCTTCGTCGGCATGATGCTGGGATCGTTCGGCACCGGCTTCCTCGGCGACCGCTACGGACGCCGCTTCACCTATCAGTTCAATTTGCTTCTTTTCGGCATCGCTTCGCTCGCCGCCGCATTCTCGCCTGATATGGCCTTCCTGATCGCCTGCCGCTTCGTGATGGGCGTCGGGTTGGGAGCCGAGAACGTCGTGGGATATTCGACGATGACGGAATTCGTGCCCGCGCGCACCCGCGGCAAATGGCTCGGCTTCACGGCCGTGTGCGTAGTGACGGGCCTGCCCGTGGCGCTGCTGGTCGCATCCGTGCTGGTGCCGCAATTCGGCTGGCGCTCGATGTTCGTGCTCGGCGGCATCGGCGCGCTGGTCGTTTGGTACATGCGCAAGTCGCTGCCGGAATCGCCGCGCTGGCTGGAAGCCGTCGGGCGCACCGCGGAAGCGGAAACGCTGATGCAAGCGATCGAGAAGGAAGCGGCGCAAGGTCAGCCCTTGCCTGCCCCGGCAGCCACGACACCTGCCCCGGTCGCCCCCGATCTCGGCACGCTGTTCACCGCGCCTTTGCTGTCGCGGATGATCGTCGGCGCGGTCTGCCTGATCACGATCAACACACTCCTTTACGGCTTCGTGACCTGGCTTCCCGTGTTTTTCGTCAAGCAGGGCCTCTCGATCGCGACCTCGTTCGGCTATTCGCTGCTGATGGCGCTCGGCGCGCCCGTCGGCTCGGCCATCGGCGCACTGACCGCCGACCGCTGGGGCCGCAAGCCGACCATCATCGGCGCGTCCCTTGTCACGGTGACGCTGGGAATTCTCTACCCCATGATCTCGGATCCGATCCTGCTACCGGCCGTGGGCTTTGCACTGACGGTGCCGATCTACGTCCTGGTCGCGCTGCTGTTCGGCATCTACATCCCCGAACTGTTTCCGACCGAGGTCCGCCTGCGTGCTTCCGGCATCGTCAACACGCTGGGGCGCGGCGCCACCATCGTCACGCCGTTCCTCGTGGTGTCGCTATTCGAGACGCGCGGCGTGGCCGGTGTGATGGCGCTGATGATCGGGTTGCTGGTGGTGCAAATCATCACGGTCTGGGCGCTGGGGATCGAGCCCAGGCATCGCAGTCTCGAGGAGATGAAGGCGGAGGAAACGGCGGCACCGGTGCTTAAGGAAGCTTCCTGACGATTGTTCGCCTGCAGTGCGGACGCTCCGATGCTCACGTCGGAGCGTCGTGCGTTGCTGCGCTCACTGATCGCGACCTCATTCCGCGCCGATCGCGCCTTGAGCGCCTGCACGGCGACGTTCGCCCCCAGCCGCCGCGAAGAATCCACGCCGGCGAGGTTGCCTCCTCGATCCCGGTTTGCACAATGCCATGCTTGGCCAGTCTATGGATCGCGCCCGGCAGACTTCGGCAATCGAGGTGAAAAATGACGTTCCGCAGAAGTGATGGTGTGTGGCTAAATGAACCGGAACGATGGACGGCAGAGGGCGACAGTCTCCGGATCGTCACTGACAAAGGCACCGACTTCTGGCGCGAAACCTACTACGGCTTCAATCGCGACAGCGGGCATTTCCTAGGCTTTCCAACCGGCGCGGCGTTCACCGCCAGTTTGCGCGTTCAGGGTCACTTCCAGGCGCTCTACGATCAGGCGGGCATCATGGTGCGCATCGACGCGCACCATTGGGTCAAGGCCGGGATCGAACTCTCGGACGGCCGCGCCATGCTCGCGAGCGTGCTAACGGATGGGCGATCGGACTGGGCAACGGCGCCCTATGAGCATGATGCCGGTGACTTCTGGATGCGCGCAACCGTCACCGGCGGCGTCCTTCGTCTGCAAGTTTCGGCCGACGGCAAGTCCTGGCCTCTCATGCGGCTCGCGCCGTTTCCGAGTGCAAGCTCATATCTTGTGGGGCCGATGGCCTGCACACCCGAACGCGCGGGGCTCGACGTCCTATTCTCGACGTTTCGTCTGACGCCGCCGCTTGGAAAGGACCTACACGACCTGAGCTGAGCGGTTGCCAGCACCCGCGTGCGCAGATGGTCGTTCACCCACGGAGCCCTGCCGCTCGCCTCTCCTCAGCCACCGACTGCGCCTCGACCGCCTGCACGGCGACATCAGCCACTTGCCGCAGCGCGTCGCGATCGGAGCCAGAAGACGCCATCACACCCATGCCGACGGCGACGGCCGAGACGTAGCGCGCAAGCGCAGCGGGATCGGAGGTCGCCTTGAGATCGCCCTCCGCCTTGGCGCGAATAAAACGGTCGCGGAGCTGGTCTTCGTTCTGGGCGCGGCGGGCGGCGAGTTCGAACGGGACATTCTCTGAGCCGGAGCCGCAGGCGATGCCGCCCTGCACGAGCAGGCAGCCGGGGGGATTGGCGGGATCGGTTTGCTTCTCGGCGATGCCCAACAGCATTCGCTCGGCGACGTCGCGGGCGGTCGGTGCTGCCACCACCTCGTCCATCCAGACGCCGCGCAATTTGGTGTAGCGGTCGAGGGCGGCCTTGAGCAGGCCTTCCTTGTTGCCGAAGCAGGCGTAGAGGCTGGGAGGATTGATGCCCATGGCCTCGGTGAGCTGGGCGATTGTGGCGCCCTCATAGCCATGGCGCCAAAACACTTCCATCGCCTGGTCCAACGCCGTTTCGGCGTTGAATTCGCGGGGGCGTCCCATGCCCATGTGCCTGTTCTCCTTGGAATTGGCGTCGTCGCTCAATTTAACGCCTGATCCTATCTATTTGTTCTCGCTTTATTTTCTGTTCCGCCTTCCCATTCTTGCGGTAGGTGGCTACAATTTTCTTAGTGAACGGTACATAAGTATCTTGCGCTGCGATATCCAGCTCCACATCTGTAGTGAACACTACATATCTGGAGCGCGCAAATGCCCCCGTCCCAAACCACCTCTCGCCCGAGCCGTGTCCGCCGTCTTCTCGGCGGCGTCGCTATCGTGGGCGCCCTCGCCGTGACAGGTTCGATCGCGACAGGCCACTATTTCCGTGCAGCCCAGGCGACCGCCACGGCCGCCGCGGCTGAACAAGCTGTCCCCGTCACCGTCGCGCTGATCGAACCAAAGCAAACCGTGCTGTGGGATGATTTTTCCGGCCGGCTCGAGGCCATCCAGCGCGTCGAGCTTCGCCCGCGCGTCGCGGGTGCGATCTTGTCGACCAATTTTACCGAAGGCGCGCTGGTGAAATCCGGCGACGTGCTGTTCAAGATCGATCCGGCGCCTTACGCAGCCGAGGTCGACAAGGCCAACGCGCAACTCGAAGCCGCGAGAGCGCGCGTCGTGTTCACCCAGAGCGAACTCGAGCGTGGCGCGCAGCTGGTCGGCAACGCCGTGGTCACGCGGCGCGACTACGATCAGCGCGACAACGCCAATCGCGAGGCTATCGCGAACGTGAAGGCGGCGGAAGCGACGCTCCAAACCGCAAAGCTCAATCTCGATTACACCGAGGTGCGCGCGCCCGTGGACGGCCGCGTCGGCAAGTTCGAGATCACCGTCGGCAATCTCGTCGCGGCCGGCACCGCCTCCCCTGTGCTGACCTCGCTGGTCTCGGTCAATCCGATCTACGCCTCGTTCGATGCCGATGAAGAGGTGGTGCTGCGGGCACTGAACTCGATCGCCGATAGCACCGGCCAGCGCGGCAAGCTCGACCAGATCCCGGTGGAGATGGCGACATCGGGTGGTCTTTCGGCGAAGGGCCACATCCAGCTCATCGACAACCAGGTCAACGGCCAAAGCGGTACCATCCGCGTCCGCGCCGTGTTCAGGAACGAGGACGGGCGTTTCATCCCCGGCCAGTTCGCCCGCGTGCGCATGGGGCAGCCGAAGCAGCAGGTGCTGGTGATGATCGACGAACGCGCGATCGGCACTGATCAGGACAAGAAGTTCGTGATGGCGGTCGGTGACGACAGCCGCGCCGTCTATCGGCCGATCACGCTCGGCGGCGTAGTCGATGGGCTTCGCATCGTCACCGCGGGCCTGAAGCCCGGCGACCGCATCGTGGTCAACGGCTTGCAGCGCGTGCGTCCCGGCGCCCTCCTCAAGACGGAGGTCGCAGCGATGGGCGCGCGCGGGCCGCAGCAAGCGACCAACCACAGCAACCAGGACGTGGTGCAACGCTAGTTACCTCTTTCCGGGCCGCGCGCTCGGAATGACGACGTTACAGACCAAGACATCGCATCCCGATGCCGGATTCGCGGGCTTCGCCCGTGGCCGGTGACGGGAGAGCTGTCTCTCGCGCAGGGGCAAGGCCATGAATCTCTCGAAATTCTTCATTGATCGTCCGATTTTCGCCGGCGTGCTGTCGGTCCTGATTTTTCTCGCAGGGCTGATCTCGCTGTTCGCGATGCCGATCTCGGAATATCCCGACGTGGTGCCGCCCTCGGTACTGGTGCGCGCGACCTATCCCGGCGCCAATCCCAAGGTGATCGCGGAGACGGTGGCAACGCCGATCGAGGAGCAGATCAACGGCGTCGAAGGCATGCTCTACATGTCGAGCCAGGCGACCACCGACGGCGCCATGACGCTGACGGTGACGTTCCGGCTCGGCACCGACCCCGACAAGGCGACGCAGCTGGTGCAGAACCGGGTGCAGCAGGCGGAGCCGCGGCTGCCGGCCGTGGTGCGTCAGCTCGGCATCATCACCAAGAAGTCGTCGCCCGACCTCACCATGGTCGTGCATTTGCTGTCGCCGAACGGCCGCTACGACATGACTTACTTGCGCAACTACGCGGTGCTCAACGTCAAGGATCGGCTGGCGCGGATCGACGGTGTCGGTGACGTCCAGCTCTACGGCGCCGGCGACTATTCGATGCGGGTCTGGGTCGATCCGCAGAAGGCGGCCGAACACGGGCTGACCGCAAGCGACATCGTCAAGGCGATCCAGGCGCAGAACGTCGAGGCCGCCGCCGGCGTGGTCGGCTCCTCCCCGAACGTCAGGGGTATCGACCTGCAAATGTCCGTCAATGCGGAGGGACGGCTGGCGAACGAGGACCAGTTCGGCGACATCGTGGTCAAGACCGGCACACGTGGCGAGGTCGTGCGTCTGCGCGACGTCGCGCGCATCGAGCTTGGCGCGTCCGAATACGGCCTGCGCTCGCTGCTCGACAACAAGCAGGCCGTCGCCATCCCGATCTTCCAGGCGCCCGGTTCCAACGCGCTGGAGATTTCCGACCACGTCCGCGCCACCATGGCCGAGATCAAGAAGAACATGCCGGAGGGCGTGTCCTACCAGATCGTCTACGATCCCACCCAGTTCGTGCGCTCCTCGATCGAGGCCGTCATCCACACGCTGCTGGAAGCGATCGCGCTGGTGGTGCTGGTGGTGATCCTGTTCCTGCAGACCTGGCGCGCTTCGATCATTCCGCTGCTGGCCGTGCCGGTGTCGATCGTCGGCACCTTCGCGGTGATGCACCTGTTCGGCTTCTCCATCAACGCGCTCAGCCTGTTCGGCCTGGTGCTCGCGATCGGCATCGTCGTCGACGACGCCATCGTCGTGGTCGAGAACGTCGAACGCAACATCGAGGGCGGGCTTTCGCCGCGCGACGCCACCTATCAGGCCATGCGCGAAGTCTCAGGCCCGATCATCGCGATCGCGATGGTGCTGATCGCGGTGTTCGTGCCGCTCGCCTTCATCTCCGGCCTCACCGGACAGTTCTACAAGCAATTCGCGCTGACGATCGCGATCTCGACCGTGATCTCCGCCGTTAACTCGCTGACGCTGTCGCCGGCACTGTCGGCCTTGCTGCTCAAGGGCCACAACGAACCAAAGGATCGGCTGACGATCATCATGGAGAAAGGCCTTGGCTGGTTCTTCCGCGGCTTCAACAAGGCCTTTACGCGCTCGTCGGAAAACTACAGCGGCACCGTCACCAAGGTGATCTCGGGCAAGGCCGCGGTGATGGGGCTTTATGTGGTGCTGGTCGGCGTGACCGTCTTCCTGTTCCAGCAGGTGCCGAGCGGCTTCGTGCCGGGTCAGGACAAGCAATATCTGGTCGGCTTCTCGCGGCTGCCCGATGGTGCTGCGCTCGATCGCACCGAAGAGGTGATCCGCAAGATGAGCGACGTCGCGCTGACCCAGCCCGGCGTCGAGAGTTCGGTCGCCTTTCCTGGCCTGTCGATCGCCGGGTTCACCAACTCCTCCAATGCCGGCATCGTGTTCTCGACGCTAAAACCGTTCGACGAGCGCAAGGGTCCGGAACTGAGCGGGAATGCCATCGCCGCTGATCTCAACAAGAAATACGCCGGCATCCAGGAAGCCTTCATCGCCATGTTCCCGCCGCCGCCGGTCAACGGCCTCGGCACCATCGGCGGCTTCAAGCTCCAGATCGAGGACCGTGCTGGCCTCGGCTATGAGGCGCTGAACGAGGCAACGAAAGCGTTCACGGCGGCGATGCAGAAGGCGCCGGAGATCGCCGGCGTGTTCTCGAGCTTCCAGGTCAACGTGCCGCAACTGTTTGCCGACATCGACCGCACCAAGGCGCTCCAGTTGGGCGTGCCCGTGACGGAAGTGTTCAATACGCTGCAGATTTATCTGGGGTCCTACTACGTCAATGACTTCAACAAATTTGGCCGCACCTACTCCGTCTATGTCCAGGCCGACGCGCCGTTCCGCGCCCGTGCCGATGACATCAGGCAGCTGAAGGTGCGCTCGTCCTCGGGCGATATGGTGCCGCTGTCGGCATTGCTGACGATACGCCAGAGCGCGGGCCCCGAGCGCGCGATCCGCTACAACGGTTTCCTGTCGTCCGACATCAATGCGGCCGCAGCGCCCGGTTTCTCATCGGGCCAGGCGCAGGAAGTTGCGACGCGGATCGCGGCGGAGACCTTGCCGCCCGGCTTCGCTTTCGAATGGACCGACCTGACCTATCAGGAGTTCATCGCCGGCAATTCCGGCCTGTGGGTGTTCCCGCTGGCGATCCTGCTGGTGTTTTTGGTGCTGGCCGCGCTCTATGAGAGCCTGACCCTGCCGCTCTCGATCATCATGATCGTGCCGATGGGCCTGCTGGCAGCGATGTTCGGCGTCTGGATCTCGAAGGGCGACAACAACGTCTTCACCCAGATCGGGCTTATCGTTCTCGTCGGACTCTCGGCCAAGAACGCGATCCTGATCGTCGAATTCGCGCGCGAACTCGAATTCGCCGGGCGCACGCCGATCCGGGCCGCAATCGAGGCGAGCCGCTTACGGCTACGTCCGATCCTGATGACGTCGATGGCGTTCATCATGGGCGTGCTGCCGCTGGTGCTCTCGACCGGCGCTGGCTCGGAGATGCGGCGCGCGATGGGCGTTGCGGTGTTCTCCGGCATGATCGGCGTCACCGTGTTCGGCCTGTTCCTGACGCCGGTGTTTTATGTGCTGCTGCGGACCGTCACCGGCAACAAGCCGCTGGTGCATCACGGCAGCGACATCAGCGCGGCGCCGGTTCAGGGCACAAGTCACTAGACCAGGGAAATCCCTGAGAGCAGCAACAGAACGAGCACGGCCTTGCGAAAGATCGTCTCGTTGACCCGGTGAAAGGCGATCACGCCGAGCGCGGAGCCCGCAAACAGCGCCGGCAGGCTGATCGCGAGGTCGACGAACACCTTTGACGAGAGGTCCTGGTGTCCGACCAATAGCGCGATGGCAAAGACCTGCATCGCGGCGATGAAGGGCTGCACCAGACCGCGCTGCTCGCTTTTGGGCATGCCGCGCATGTCGCACCAGATCGTCGGGATCGCGCCCGGCATCGCGGTGAGCCCGCCGACCAGCCCTCCTCCGAACCCGATCAGGGCGACCCAGTGCCGGCCGACGGCTACACTGGCCGTCACCAGCGTCGGCCGCAGCAGCATGTAGGCCGCATAGAGCGCGACGATGATGCCAAAACCGCGCCGGAGCAGATGCGTGTCGGTGGACTGCAGCAGCGACACCGCGATGGGAACACCGATCAATCCGCCGACGATCAACAGCAGGCTGCCTTCCCAGCGAATGTTGCGCCGGAGCGCCCACAGATTGGTGGCCTGCACGCCGATGCTGCACGCCATCATCAGCGGCACGGCCTCCAGCGGCTGAAACACCCGGAGCAGAATTGCGCCCGCCACTGCGGAGAAGGCGAAGCCCGAGAGACCCGAGACGAAGGCGCCTGCGAACACGGCGACGCTGAGCAGAAGACTGGTTGCGATGTCAGGCACGATGCGTCCTTTCGGATCAATCGTAATGCAACTGTGGCACGGGGACCTCGACGCTGCCGGTGCAGAGCACAGGCTCGCTCCCGCTCACTTGCGACGACGAGACCGGCTGCGCGTGAGACCGTTCCAGCATCGCGAGTCCGACCAACTGAAGCGCGACCAGTGCGGCGGTCATCGCGACCGCCACGATGTTGGCGTTACGCACGTTCGAACGCCGCGTGGCCGGCGGCGCGCTCGCGCGCATCAGATCCGTGGGCATGGCCTGAAATTTCCTTTTCGTTGCTGACCGAAATGATTTCATTCAAAGGCAATGTGTCGTGCGGCTGCTCCAGCAGATGGCGATAGCGCTGCAACGCGCGCCGCGCCTCGATCTCGCGCTGCTCGCGGAACGCCGCTCCGACCCGCGCGGCGATGCTGCGGAACTTGCCAGCCAAATTCGGGAACCTTGTTCGCATGACAATCTCCTCTCAACCTGTGGGCGAGATTGACGGGATTCACTTCCGCTTGCAGTGAGTTGCTTCACACAAAGATTCGACACGCCGAACAAGAGATCGTGTGACGTCTCGTAAGTGAGAACGACGAAAGTCGCGTCATTCAATCGAATGACGCGCGATAACTTTCTAATGATGCTTCTGTTTGAACCTATTTCGAACTGGCGCGACTCGCCACGCGCGTTAGAAGCGCGTCAGTGCACGAGCGGATTGGAGAATCCTGCCGCGAGCTTGACGAGATCGGCCTGTCGCGAAACGCCTGTCTTGGCGAACACGCGATGCAGATGCGTCTTCACCGTCGTCTCCGCGATGCCGAGCGCGACCGCCGTCTCCGGTACACCGCCGACGTCGACGATCGATTGCAGAACCCTGAGTTCCGCAGGCGTGAGTTCGAACGTGCGGTCGATGACGCCGGCACATGAGCGGCCGTCAAGTTCCGCCTTCCAGATGAACAGGGCTCCGACGGCCGATGTGCGCTCCACCGCGCCTTCGCGCAGCAGCGACGGCAGCGCGATGACGTGCGCGACGTAGTAGGACCCGTCATGCGACATCAGCGGGATCTTCCGTCCCGAATCCGCCGCCAGGGCAACCTCGCCGGCGTCACGGAAGATATCGCGCAGGGCTGAACTCGCAGCAGTAGACCTTGCCACCAGCCGGCCTGCGACCGACCGCAGAATATCGTCGGCGGCCAAAATCGTCTCCGCGGCCGGATTGCTGTGGACGATATGGCAGGCCTTATCGAGCAGGATAACGCCGGCATTCAGCCGATCGACGACATCGGCGAGCGCAATCGCACGCCGCTGCTTCCGCTCGATCGCCTTGTTGATCAGCAGCGCCCGGCTCGTATGCGGAACCAGGGACTGCATCCGCGCGCGCTGTTCCGCGTCGAGCATCTGCCTGCCCGGGATCACGGTCATCAACATCGGACAGGGCGACTTCGACTGCTCCAGCACAACGTTGGCGACATCGATGCAACCCTGGGGACGCAGCCATTCCTGGTAGAAGCGGCCACGGCGATACTCGTCGAAATCCACGAGATCCGGAATGTTCCGCACCTCGCCGTACCGGGGAAGCCGCGCCAGCGGATCGTACTGGGCGTAGGTCTCCGCATAGAGCTGGATATAGTGCGGATCGACGCCGCAGTAATAATGCGTCGCGCCGGATTTGCTGATCGGGTCCTTCGAGATCAGGCCGCAGGCCTGGCTGCCGACGAACGCGTTGAGCATGACGACGACATCGCCCCACAACTCAGCGTGGAGACCCGCGTCATAGATACTGTCGATCAACTCGGACTGTTTTGGGGCTCGGGGCATCACAAGAACCAATGGTCACATGGAGACAGCGAAATGTTCTTCGTGCCCGGCGGCTTCTGTGAGTCGATCACGAGAGCAAAAGGTTCAACTCCGGCGGCGATTCAGCGATCAATGGACCAGCGGATTGGAGAATCCTGCCGCGAGCTTGACGAGATCGGCCTGCCGGGACACGCCGGTCTTGGCGAAGACGCGATGCAGATGCGTCTTCGCGGTCGTTTCCGCGATTCCCAGCGCTGCCGCCGTTTCCGGAACACCGCCGATCTCGACGATCGAGAGGAACACGCGCAGCTCGGCCGGGGTGAGATCGAAGGTCCGCGCAATCAACTCGCCATAGGACTGCCCACCGATCGATACCTTGCGCAGCAGCAGGGCACCGACAGCATCGACCACGCGCTCGCTACCGTTTCGCAGCACGGACGACAGCGGCAAAATATGCGCGACATAGCGCTCGCCTGTGGGTGACAGCAGCGGAATCGCACGGTCCCGTGCGGCAAGTAGGGTAACGTCATTGCGCGTCGCGAATGCCTCGCGCAGCGTCTGATTGGCCTCAGGGCTGCAAGTCACGAGCTGCCCTGCGACGGAGCGAACCACTTCATCGGCCGCGAGCAAGACATGCCCCGCGGAATTGGCATGCACCAGGCGGCAAGACGCATCGAGCAGGAAGATGCCGGATGCCAGATTGTCCAGGACGTCGGCCAGCGCCGTCACCAGGGTCAATTTCGAATCGATGGCGCGATTGATCAGCAGCGCGCGGCTGGCGTGCGGCACGATCAGCGAGAGACGATGCTTCATCGCGGGATCGACCATGCGCCGGCCGGACAGCACCGTCATCATTACCGGGCAGCTCGCATTCGACTTGTCGAGCACGACGTTAGCCGCATCGCTGCACCCCTGTGGCTGCATCCATTCCTGGTAGAAACGCCCGCGCCGATATTCATCGAAATTGACGAGCTCGGGAATGCTGACGATCCGGCCGTGTGGGGGCAACACTGTCAGCGGGTCGAACTTCGAATGGGTCTCGGAATAGAGCTGGATGTAGTGCGGGTCCGCCCCGCAGTAATAGTGGGTGACACCGAACTTGCTGATCGAATCCTTGGAAAACAGCCCGCAGGCCTGACCGCCGACGAAATCGCGGATGCCGGTGACGACGTTGTCCCACAACGAGGGATCGAGCCCTGCGTCATAGATGGACTCGACCAGGTCCGGCAGCTTCCGAGGTCCGTGCATGGCTTGAAATGGCCTAAGTGATCAAGATCACCAAGCATACCACAACCCATGCATGCGACATCCTCCGATCGGAGGAGGCGCCGGCCGGGCGGATGGTGCCCGGCCGGCGGGCGTCGCGTTCAAGCCGCCGGGGCTGATGCCGGCTTAGAACGCGACGCGAACACCCCCTCTCGCGGTAGCGGTGCGGCTCTGGTCCCCTTGATCTTCGACCCCGGCAGCAGGGTCAGCGTATCGGAGGCGTTTGATAGCCGGATCGCGGTGCCGCCAGTGCCGGTGACGGTACCGGAATTCATGATTGTCGCCGCGCCCGCGGAGAAGATGCCAAGGTTACTGACAATGGTGCCGGCGTTGTAGACCTCGAGGATTCCACTCGTACCCACGACGGCAGTACCGTTACCGGCGGTGGCCTGAATGAGACCTGTATTCTGGACGTTGGCCTGGTTTGCATTGATGCCCTGCGTCAATCCGGTGATCGTTCCGGAATTGTTGACGGTTGCTGCGGCAACGCTGATGGCCTGGATTCCGGCCACCGTCCCTGAATTATCGAGATTGAGCGCAGTGGCGCCGATGCCGACACCATTGCCTGCCGAAATCCCTCCCGTATTGATCAGATTGATCGTCGGAGCGGAGATCCCGATATTCGTGCCGCTGATGATGCCGCTGTTGACCACGTTTGCGAGAAGGCCCACGCGGATGCCATAGGTGCCTCCGCCGATAACGCCAGCGTTGGTGCCCGTCGCCTTTGCGTCGGCCAATACACTGTCGACCGTGCCAGTAATCGTTCCGGAGTTCACCACCACCAGCTTCGGGCTGTTGACGGCTACGCCGTCAACACCGGTCGCCCGGATGACTCCGCCGGCGACGTTCGTCACATTGGCCGAGTTCGCACCCCGGACGCCATATGCCGGCGCCTCGATCGTGCCCGTATTAGTGATCGTGACTGCATCGGCCGAGACCCCGACGCCACCGAGATCCATCGCTCGAATAGTGCCTCTGTTGGTGAGGGTGACGGACGCAGCATCGATTCCGAAAAAACCATTGCCCAGAATGGTACCGGAATTTTCGACCGTCCCAAAACTGAGAAGCAGGCCGGAATTGTCGCCCGTGACCGAGGCCCCCTGAACGATCTCATAGGTGTTGTCTCTATCATTTACGGTGCCGTAGCCTGCCGTCCCGTTGGCATTGAGCGTCGCCCCGGTGCAGGTCACGTTCGCATCGTTGATCGGCGCCGGCGGCGAGCAAGAGGCCTCGGCTCTCCCGGCCATCGCCAACAACGCGAGCGAAAGGGCCGGCGCGAGACCACGCCGCAGCCAGACGCGGATTAAGGCAGTCACGTTCATTTTGACTTCCCAGCCGGCGCTATCGCACCTCAGCGGGGCACAGCGCGCTCGCATTTCGTCCTCCGATCGCATGAGACCGGTAGCGGCGATCTCTGGAATCAGCGAGAGCCACGCTAGAAAACGTGGTCGCACCCAACTTGGACGGAAGCGACCTTGTCTCGGCTCAGAACGAACCGCTGCGGTTTTGTAAGCGGGTGGTGCTTAGTAGTGACACCACCGACGGGACTACGCTTGATCCCAGCCGACCTTTTCCGTGCTCTCCGACCAGACCGCGGCACGATAGATCTCGCGTCCGCCGGAATCCCTGACGCGGATCCAGGCGTCGCGGTCGCGCAGATCGTCGCGCCAGACGAACAGATGCCGCGCCATCTCGTCGGCAACGACGAAGGTCGCCTTGGCCTGCTCGAACACCATGCCGCCCGGGTCGATCTTCACGACATTGTCGACCAGGAGATCAAAGAAGAAACGGTACATTCCAAACTCCAACTGCCGGCGCCGCCCGGAGGGCGGTGCCACGACTTGCTCCGCGCGCCAGAAGACGTTGTCGGCCGAATGGATCGCGCTGGAATAGGCGATCCCGGATCATGTCGAATTGTTCCCTGCTGAAACCGGTTCCGCCGAAATTCAGCTATGCGCGGTCACAGCACGCCGCCGCTCCTGACGTCGCTCGGCGTCGCGCCATAGGCACGCCGGAAGCAGCGGTTGAAATAAGAGAGGTCGCCAAAACCGACGTCGTAAGCGATCGAGCTCACCGGACGCTCGGCGAAATCGGGTTCGCGCAGCATGCGATGGGCACGCTTGAGACGCTGCTCGGTCAGGAAGGACGAGAAGGTCTTGCCGTCGGCCTCGAACAGCCGCTGGAGATAGCGCGGAGTTACGCCAAGCTCATGGGCAACGGTCGACACCGAAATATCCTGCTGCCAGCAATTGTTGACGATGAGGAATTTCGCTTTCTGGAGTCGGGCCGCCTTGATACCGCGCCGTCCGGTCGATTCCCTCGCGTGATCCGTGGCACCGAGAACGAGCGCCAGGAGATCATGCAGATGGGCGACGCCGAACTGTCGCAACGCCGGCACCGCTAATGCTTTTTCGTGCACCAGTGCCATCGCATAGTCGACGAGCAGCCGAAGCCCCGTGGCGCTCTCCGGGAGGACGCGCATCACCACATCGTCCACGTCCACGATCATCGGGGCCAGCACGCGTCGGGGCACGCGCAGCGAGAAACCACTTCCCAGCGCGAGACGCTCGAAAGTCGTGACGTCCTCCGCGCTGGTCAGGACCGCCTCTCCAGCCTGAAGCCTCAGATCGTGTCCGCGCTCGGATATCCCGAGAACGCCGGACCTGTTCAGGATCAGGGCGAGACTGTCGTCGCCATCTGCAACCAGCTGCTTCGTCCGAATGACCCGCGCTCCGCACAATCCTCCGATCAGCAACTGGGCCTCCGGCAGGACATGCGACGTGAAGTTTGCCGCGGCCGGCCTTCCCTCCTTGGCCTCGACCTCCGCCTTCAGCACGCCACGGCAGTAGAACTCGCGCAGCAGCGAAACGCGCTCGTCTTCGGGAATGTGGTCCGTTGAAACATTGAAAATAGAAAATTCATCCTTGCCGCTCACTGCAACCTCTCCAACCAACGAGCAAGCCTCGGCCATGCACCACCGCCCCGCCTCGCGTTCGATACCCATCGGCATTGTCTCCGTGGCGCACGCGGCCCTACCCATTTCGGGTGGGGCGCGATATACGAAAGTATCAAATGACGCGCGTCCTACGTTTGGAGGACGGGCCGATCTTGCTCATCACAATGGATTGAGATCGCGCAGTCTTACGGTTCACGATGTGAAATGGATCACACCGCGTCGTTGCCGCTGCCCATTCGCTGAACAAACGGTGCAGCAAAACCGGCCGCGATCTTGACGAGGTCCGCCTGCCTGCCGGCGCCGGTCTTTTCGAACAACCGGCCGAGATGCGTCTTCACCGTTGTCTCGGCGATGCCGAGCTTGGCCGCAATGTCGGGAACCCCGCCGATCTCGACAATGGCCATCATGACGCGCAATTCCGACGGTGTCAGCCTGAACGCCGCAGCGATCGCATCGGGCACGAGCGATGACACCATCGAAGCCTTCTGAACGAAGAGCACGGTGGCCGCGATGTCCCGCGGCAGGTTGCGTTCCCGCTTCAGGGGAGAAGCGTGAAGCAGATAATGCTCGCCGTCGATCGATGTCGCGAGCCCGACCTGACGGCGCGGTGCTGAATCAATTTCGCTGCTTGAGATGATTTCGAGCAGGCTACGGAATATTTTGTCGGTCTGGGTGTTGCGGGCCACGATCCGGTCGCCGACCATCGCGAGCAGATTGGCATCGGCGAACAGCCGGCGGCCTGCCGCGTTGGCATGCACGACCCTCCCGTCTGCGTCGAGCAGGCAGATGGCCGTGCTCAGCCCGTCCAGGACATCGGCAAGATCGTCCACGGTATGCGAGCGCGCCCTGATCTGGCGGCCCATGACCCTGGAACGCCGGAGGTGAGGCGCGAGCAGCCGCATGCGCTCGCGCATCGCCTCGTCGACGGTGCCGCGCGACCGGTGACGCAGCACCTGCAGGATCGTGGTGCGGGCATCCGATCTCTCGAGCGCGACGGTCGCAAGGTCAATCGCGCCCTGCGGCTCCACCCACTCGCGATAGAAGCTGGTCGCGACGAAATCCGAATGCGGCATGACGTCGGTCACGCCGACCGTCTGGTCCGCAGCGAGATAGAGATGACGATCGAGCAGCGGATCGAGCTCCACATATCTGTCGCGATAGAGCTGACGGAAGCGGGGATCAGTCCCGAAATGCTGGTGGATCTCGATCGAGCGTCCGCTTGCGTCCCTGGACAGGATGGTCGCGGCACATCCGCCGACGAAATTCGAAACCTGCTCCAGGGCGGCGCTGCGCAGCGCCGGATTGGCCGCCGCATCGTAGATCTCGCCGACCAGCGACGAAAACCGGTTTGCCTGCAGGATCGTCATCGGGAGAACAATGCGATTTGCGTGTTGCCCCGGTGACGAACGAGGCAGGCGCATCCGGAATTGGTGAAGCAAACAGGATGGCAGACCGCCATCCTCAGCGCGAAAAAGACGTTGCAGCGAGATGCTGGAATATCGAACATCGTCCTTGCGTAACGTCAACCGCAGGGTGCGGCTTGGACGTTTTCGCCAAAGACTAGGATAAATGCGCACAGCGCGCGGACAGTGTGCGTTGGATCACGCGCTCGCGCGCCGCTGCCGGATTTTATTGCCACCAATTCCCGCCGGCCTCGCGGCGGTGTCGGCAATTCACTTCCGATTCTCCTCGCAGAATTTCAGCGCGGCGAGCGCCTCGCCGGCACGCGGGATTTGCATCTCGATGCTGTCGTCGTCATCGTCCTCGAAATCGAGCGACAGGCGCTTGGCTTTCGTGAGCCGGTCCATCATCGACTGGTCGTATTCGAAGATGCCGCGCACGGTGGTCTTGTCCATCACCTCCCACTTCGCCTTCTTCATGATGTCGGCGTCGTCGGTGCTGACATCGGCCCGGAGGATCTCGCCGACGTTGTCCCACTCCCAGCCGTCATAGATCATCACGATCACGATCGCCTTGTCGGAATAGGTGATGACGATGACGTAGTCGCGGTTCTCGTCGTCCTTGTCCTTGTAGCCGCGGCTCGCATTGCAATGCGTGTCCTGCGTGCGCTTCTCGATGGTCCAGTCGCCGACCTTGGATTGTTGCGCGAGCGCGGGCCTTGTGGTCAAGGCGGCTGCGCTCAAGGCGCCCGCGAGCATGCCGGCGGCGAAAAGCAATCGTTTCATATCAGCCTCCAGCGTGTTCCCCACGCGGAGATGATCACCTCTGCCAGTGGCCCGCAAGGGTTTCAGGCGCCGCGGGCAAGGCCACGGGCAAGGCCAATGGTGAACGATCTGCCTAACCCCGCCGTGGCACGATCGCGATCGGGGTGAAGGTGTAAACCTCCTCGCCGTTCTGGTTGAACATCGTCCATTTCACCAGTGCGATTCCTTGCGGCTTTGACTTCGACGGCGTCAGGCTCATGACCACGCCGACCAGATGCAGGCGGTCGTTGGGTCGCACCGGGATGGTCCAGCGCAGGCCGTCGACGCCGGCGCCGATCAGCGGATGCGCGCCGAACGGGCGGGCCTGGATCGCAAGGTTCATGGCAATCGCCGCGGTGTGCCATCCTGACGCGGCGAGCCCGTTGAACAGGGTCTGCTTGGCGGCCTCATGGTCGAGATGCATCGGCTGCGGATCGAACTCGGCGGCAAAGCGCTTGATGTCGGCCTCGCTGACCTCGACCTCGGGCGATTTGAACCGCATTCCGACGGTGAGATCGTCGAACCACTCGACTTGCGCCATGATTTTGCCTCGTAATGTGATGCGCCGCCCGCCCGACGCGCGCGGCTGAAGGAACTGACCAAGAGTGGGACATAGCGGCTTCGCGCCGCACAAACCAGCCCAGGGCTCCCCCACGAAACCGCATTCCCGGTGCGACGAAACACGCCTGAAACAGATGGCCGGTTAAGTCGTTGTCAAAATAAATACAGGGACGGCCACCATGCAATTCCTCCTCGAACTGATCTGCGGTTATTCGTGCTGCCGAAACCTCGTCGCCCAGCCGTTGGGGGAGGACGAGCTATGATCGAGATGATCTCAGCCCTGCTCGTGCTTTGCAGCGTTGGCGTCTTTGCGGCGCATGCGCTGGATGCCTATCGCACCACGCACACCTGAAGGCCTCGCCTTCCTGAAGCTAGAACGGCCGCCGGTAAAAGTGCTCCGAATGCGTCGCGGGCGGAAAGCGGTTGGCGAGGGCCAATGCGCCCTTCTCGTCCGTCTCGAGCGCGATCTTCTGCGCGAGCATTACGTCGCCGGGCACGAGGAAGCCTGACGGAACGAAGCACCACCCCATTGTCGCAAGTCCGGCATCGTCGATCTCGTGGACATTGGCGGCGGTGCCGTAGTGGATGCGATATCTCTTGCCGGTGTCGCAGCCGATCACGTCGAAATACCGGTACTGCTCGAACTGGGCGCGCTGCTCCGGCGACAGCCACTCGGCCAACAGTCGGCGGCCGCGCGCATCCGGCGTGTTCTCGCCGAAAAAGCGCCGGTAGAGTTCGCGCAGCGCATGCAGACGCGCACGCGCCGGCGCGTGGAACCACAGTGCCGCGAACATGAGCAGCTCAGATCAACCGCCGACCAGGCGGGGATAGAACAGCGTTTCTTGCGCGGTCGGGTCGAACGCTTTGATACGGGTCACATCGCCGGGCCCGGTACGGAAGGCGGCGGTAAAGCCGGCTCCGGTCAACTCCCGAAAACGCTGTTCGGCCCGCGCCAGCGCTTCGGCATTGCCAGGATCAAACTCGTAGCGGGTATCGCCAGTCTGATCCATCACGATCTGGGTTGCCATCGTTGAGTCTCCTCATGTCCAGCCCCGAACCTGATCAAAGCAAACCTCGTGCCGTCAGTTCCTGATGGCAACAACTTTCTCGTGCCGGCGCATCACGCCTTGCTGAGCCGTAGCGTTCTCGGGACTCGACTCAGCGCGAAGCAGCCGCCCCGCCCTCGTCGATCTGTCGTCCCATCAGCGCAATTGCCTTCTGGTACACGCCGGCCGCATTCCAGGCCTCAATGGCGGCAAAGTTCGCCTCGCCCGGCTGGTAACCGGCTCCCGCACGCCAGCCATGGGCCTTGAGGAAATTCGCGGTCGAGTTCAGGGCGTTCGCCGCAACCTCGAGATTGCCGGTGCCATAGGCCAGGATGTTCTTGGGCATGAACTGGGTCTGGCCGACCTCGCCATGCATGGAGCCGCGGGTCGCCCCTGAAAGCGTGCCGCGGTCGATCAGCTTCAGGGCGGAATAGAGCTGGTCGGTGAAGAACTCGGGACGGCGGCAATCATAGGCAAGCGTTGCGATCGACGAGAGCATGTTCTGGTTGCCGCGCTGGCTGCCGAAGCCGGTCTCCATGCCCCAGATCGCGATCAACGGTCCGGGCGGAACGCCGTAGCGCTGCTGGATCGAGGCGAACAAGGCTCCTTGCGAGTTCTTGAGCTGCCGCCCCTTGGCGACGATGGTGGTGGCACCGCGCTTGGCCAGGAACTGATCGAGCGACAGCTGGAAGCTGCGCTGGCCGCGGTCGGCGGCGATCGTGGCGCTGGCGTAATTGGCCTGCATCAGGGCCGAGATCGCAGTCTGGCCGATGCCCTTGCCCTGGGCTTCCGCAGAAAACTCGCGCTTCCATCCTTCGAAACCGCCGGGCCCGTTGCCGCAGGTGGCGGCCTCCGCCACAGGCAGAGAGAGAAGCAGCGCGGTAGCGCCGATCACCGCCGTCGCGACTGTCCTGCTCTTGATCATTGCTCGTTCCTATCCCTGGGGCGCGACCGGCTCGCGCGCGCGCATGATCCTACGTCAGCTCTGATCGCTCAAGCCCCGGCAGGACCAATCGATCCAAGCAAAGCGCTTGACACTGGCAACTCACGCGCCGTCGGTTCCGAGCAGGAAATCCACCATGATGCTCTGATGCTGCCGGTACATATCGGTGCCCGTCCCGGTGACGCAACCGATCTTCCGGGCCGCCGCGATAAAGGGCGAGATCTCGGGTTTGGTGATAACGCAGCCGCAATAGGCCGACGGCGCGAGCCGCGCGACATCGACCGGCAGCGGATCGCCGTCCTTCATCCCAGCGGGCGTGGCATTGGCGACAAAATCGAAGCCCGCGGGATCGCTGGCGCCGACCCGCACCGGCGCCTTGCCCAGCCCGTTGAGCTGGCTGATCAGCGCGTCGCGGCGCTCAGTCGCACTGTCGTGAATGGCAAGCTCGCTCACACCGGCCTCGACCAGCGCGAGTGCGATCGCCGATCCCGCGCCGCCGGCGCCGACCAGGAGCGCCCGCATGCCGCTGGGACCGATCCCCTTCGTCCGCGCCGCGCCGACGAAGCCGAGACCATCCACCATGTCGCCATGCCATGCGCCATCGGCGCGCCGGCGCATCAGGTTCACGGTGCGCAGGACATGCGCCCGCGCGGTCGCGCTCGTGCAGGCCTGGTAGCAGGCAAATTTATGCGGGATGGTCACGACGATGCCGTCGAGATTTTTCAGCCGCGTTGCCACCGACAGGAAGTCCGGCAAATCCGCCGGCACCACCTGGACGGGCACAAGAATCCCGTCATGCCCCCGCGCGGCAAAGGCGGCCGACACGCCCGCGGGCGAGCGCACCTGCGCGATGGGATCGCCGACGATGATATGGAGCCGCGTGGCGCCCGTTGGTGCCGGGATCATGCCGTTCAAACCGGGGCCGGGGAGCCCGCCTCCGCGGCCGCTCCGTAAGTCAATTCCAGCCCCTCCAGCTTGCCCTCCTTGCGCCATCTGCCAAGCAATCGCAGGAACGCGACCGGCCCGCGCCAGTATTGGCTGTTTCTTGCGGCGATCGGATCGAACACGCCTTCATTGTTGTAATAGCCGGGCGTGCATTCGGCGAGATAGGTCTGGCGGCCGATCGCGGCCTTGACGACCTTCTCGACCCAGGCGTTCTCGGCAGCGAGCGTCGGCTCCAGCGTTCTGGCACCCCGCTTGCGCGCCTGATCGATGACATAGGCGATGTGCTGCGACTGCTCGTCGATGATGTGGGGGAAGTTGGCGCTCTGGCCGGCCTGCACCGTGACGATCTGGAAGCAGTTCGGAAAGCCGCGGCTGTAGAAGCCATGCATCGTCTTGACGCCGTCGCGCCAGCGCTCGGTCAGGCTCGTACCGTCGCGGCCATAAACCTCAAATCCCATGCGGCGCGCGTAATCGGTGCCGATCTCAAAGCCGCTGGCATAGATCACGCAGTCGAGCTCATAGGCCTTGCCGTCGACCACCACGGCATTCTCGGTGATGCGTTCAACGCCCTGCCCTTTGGTATCGACGAGATGCACATTGGGACGATTGAAAGTGTCGAGATATTCGTCGTGAAAGCAGGGCCGCTTGCAGAACGCCTTGTACCAGGGTTTTAGCGCCGAAGCGGTCGCCTCGTCCGTCACGACCGCATCGACGCGTGCGCGGATCTCCTCCATCTTGCGGTAGTCGGCCTGCTCGATGACCTTCAGCACCTCCTCCGTCGAGGTCACCGGCTGCGGCTGACGGCGCGGCGCGAGCAGGATCTCGCCGAGCAGACCGGTCCAGCCGTCCTGCACCAGATCCCGATCGAATGGCTCGCCGGAGATCACCGCGGTGAAATTGTCCATGCGCTCGCGCTGCCAGCCGGGCGAGAGACTCTGCGCCCAGGAATGATCCGTTGGCCGGTCGTCACGCACGCCGATCGCCGACGGCGTACGCTGGAAGACGTAGAGCTCCTTGGCGGAACGACCGAGATGCGGCACGCATTGCACGGCGGTGGCGCCCGTGCCGATGATGCCGACCCGCTTGTCGGCAAGGCCGGTGAGTCCGCCCTCGGCGGTGCCGCCGGTGTAGCCGTAATCCCACCGGCTCGTGTGGAAGCTGTAGCCTTTGAAACTTTCGATGCCGGGAATGCCCGGCAGTTTCGGGCGGCTGAGCGGTCCGCCGGCCAGGATGACGAAGCGCGCTCGGATGCGATCGCCGCGATCGGTCTCGACCAGCCAGCGCGCATCATCCTCCTGCCATTCCATCCGCGAGATGACGGTCTGAAACAATGCGCACTCGTAGAGCCCGAAGTGACGGCCGATACGGCGGGAGTGTTCGTAGATCTCGGGTGCTCGCGCATATTTGCGCACCGGCATGTAACCGGTCTCTTCCAGCAGCGGCAGATAGATGTAGCTCTCGGTATCGCAGGCCGCGCCGGGGTACCGATTCCAGTACCAGGTACCGCCGAAATCGGCAGCCTTTTCCACGATCCGAAAATCGTCGATGCCGGCCTCGCGCAGACGCGCTCCGCACAAGAGACCACCGAAGCCGCCGCCGACGATGAGCACTTCGGAGTCTTCGCGGACGGCCTCGCGCGCAAATCCCGGATCGGCCCAGGGGTCCTCGAGGTAACGGCCGAAATCGCCTTTCACCTCGACATATTGCGACTTGCCCTCGGCACGCAAACGTCGATCGCGCTCGTCGCGATAGCGCGCACGGAGTGAGGCAATATCGACCGTAGAGTCGCCGGCTGCACCGGTCTTGTGTCTTTCCGCTGACATCGATTTCCTCCACGGCGAATGCTGCTTCGCCGGCAGCTCACCTCAAATTAGCCCTGAAAAAGCGGCGCATGCAATCGCGTCCGCCGTTTTTTGCGTGGACGTCCCGCGACGTTCCGCTAACCTCAGGCGCAAATCACAAGCGTGCCATGCAACGACGTGGCGATCCGGAGGAAACCATGCAGGGATTAATGATGGACATGCCGCTGCTGATCAGCGGCCTGATCCAGTATGCAGCCGACTATCACGGCGAGGCCGAGATCGTCGCGCGCGAGATCGAGGGCGACATCCATCGCTATACTTATGCGGACGCCCATCCGCGCATCAAGCGCATGGCGCTGGCGCTCAAGCGGCTCGGCATCAAGCAAGGCGACCGCGTCGGCACGCTGGCCTGGAATACCCACCGCCATTTCGAGATGTTCTATGCCGCACCCGGTATGGGCTACGTGCTGCACACCGTCAATCCGCGGCTGTTTCCCGAGCAGCTCGTCTACATCATCAATCATGCCGAAGACCGCCTGCTGTTCGTCGACCGCGCCACGCTGGCCATCGTCGAGGCGATCGCGCCGCAGCTGACAACGGTCGAGGCCTACGTCGTGATGTCGTCGCGCGAGCGGATGCCGGAGACGAAGCTTCCCAATGTCCATTGCTACGAGGACTTGCTGGAGAAGGAGAACGATGGCGGTTTCGCCTGGCCTGAGTTCGACGAAAAATCTGCTTCCACCATCTGCTACACCTCAGGGACGACCGGCAATCCCAAGGGCGTGATCTACTCGCACCGTGCTGCGATCCTGCAGACCATGACCTGCTGCAGTTTCGATTTCCTGCCGGGGCATGCCGAAGGCGTGCGCGAGGTGATGATGCCGATGGCGCCGCTGTTCCACGGCAATGGCTGGAACATGCCGTTCACCGCGCCCTATACCGGCTCCAAGCTGGTGCTGCCCGGCCGCAACTACGAGCCCGACAAGCTCTATGAGCTGCTGGAAGGCGAGAAGGTGACGCTCTCGGCCGGCGTGCCGAGCTTCTGGCTGATCCTGCTCGACTGGCTCGGCCGCACTGGCAACAGATTCTCCACGTTGCGCGCGACATTGTCGTCCGGCTCGGCCCCGCCGCGCGCGATGGTCGAAAAGCTCAAGCGCGAGTACAACGTCGACTATATCCAGGCCTGGGGCATGACCGAGGCTCTCGGCTGCTCGATGCCGGGCCTGCGACCTGGCTCGGAGCATCTCGGCGACAAGGAGAAATTCGACCGGCGCCAGGTCTCGGGCCGCGCCTGTTTCGGCACCGCCTTGCGCATCGTCGATGATGGCGGCGCTGAGCTGCCGCGCGACGGCAAGACTGTCGGCCATCTGCGCGCCCGCGGGCCGTGGGTCGCCTCCGGCTACATGAAATTGGAGGAAGGCCTCGACCGCGACGGCTGGCTGATCACCGGCGACATGGCCGTGATCGACAGCCAAGGCCACGTCACGCTGACGGACCGTTCCAAGGACGTGATCAAGTCCGGCGGCGAATGGATCTCATCGATCCAGCTCGAGGATGTCGCGCTCTCCCATCCCGATGTGCTGCAAGCCGCCGTCGTCGCGATTTCGCACGAGAAATGGCAGGAGCGCCCCCTGCTCCTCGTCGTCCGCAAGAAGGGCGCGACCCTCGACGGCAAGACCCTGCTCGACCACATGCGTCCGAAGATCGCGAACTGGTGGATGCCTGATGCCGTCGAATTCCTCGACGAATTCCCGATGACCGGCACCGGCAAAGTACTGAAATCGGCGTTGCGCGAAAAATTTAGGGAATACCGCGTCGCATGACGACACCCGGTCGCGTGCGGACAATTCCGCGCGCAGCCTTCATCTTTTGGTAGACTCGGCGGCGATATATCTCGGCATCGCTAACTCCTTATCGAGGACACCATGGCGTTTTCCGGATTGGGCCTGCATCTCGGCAATCTGTCGCGCCTGTCGAACGCGCAGACGCGCTCGATCAGCCCCGAGAATTTCACCGGCGAGAAGGGCAAGGGCGGCATGTCCGTCGACGGCCCGGCGGCACGCCAGGCCCGTGATCTCGGCCAGGGCTGGAAGGTCTCGCCCTATGTCGCAATCGAGCCGGGCGCGACCTTCACGCTCGCCGACATCACCGGCCAAGGCGCGATCCAGCAGATCTGGATGACGCTGGCGCGTGGACGGCTGCGCCACTCGATCCTGCGCGTCTACTGGGACGACCAGGAACATCCGAGCGTGGAATGCCCAGCCGGCGATTTCTTCGCGTGCGGCTGGGAGGAGTTTGCGCAGGTCTCCTCGCTCGCGGTCTGCGTCAATCCCGGCCGCGCCTTCAACTGCTATTGGGAGATGCCGTTCCGCAAACGCGCGCGCTTCACGCTGGAGAACCGCAGCGATGAGCAGCTGACCGTCTACTATCAGATCAACTACACCCTGACCGACGTGCCCGAGGATTGCGCCTATTTCCACGCGCAGTTCCGGCGCATCAACCCACTGCCCTACAAGGAGGTCTACACCATCCTCGATGGTGCGGCGGGCGCAGGCCACTATGTCGGCACCTACATGGCCTGGGGCGTCAACAACAATGGCTGGTGGGGCGAAGGCGAGATCAAATTCTTCATCGACGGCGACGGCGCATTCCCGACCATCTGCGGCACCGGCACCGAGGATTACTTTTGCGGCGCCTATAATTTCGATCCCCATGTCGCGCATGCCGGCCAGGGGCAATCCCGCTATTTGGAGTTCACCACACCCTATGCCGGCCTGCCGCAGGTGATCCGCCCAGACGGCGTCTACCGATCACAGCAGCGCTTTGGCCTGTATCGCTGGCACATCCCCGATCCCGTACGCTTCCGGAGCGATCTGCGCGTGACGATCCAGGCGCTGGGCTGGCTGCCCGGCGCCAAGGACGGAAAATATCTTCCGTTACAGGACGACATCGCCTCCGTCGCGTTCTGGTACCAGACGCTGCCGACGGCGCCCTTCCCAATGCTGCCCGGGCCGGACTATCTCGAAATCGCATAGGCGGCCGATCGCTCAAGGAGACGAAGATGCTCTACCCGATGTCGCCCAAAGTCATCGAGCTCAAGCGCAAGCTCGAAAGCTTCATGGACCGGCACATCTATCCGAACGAGGAGCGCTTCTATCGTGAGGCGGAGGAGCTCGGGCCCTGGAAGGTCTATCCCGTCGTCGAGGAGCTGAAGCCGCTGGCCCGCGCAGAGGGTCTCTGGAATTTGTTCCTGCCGGAGTCCAGCCACGGCGCCGGCCTGACCAATCTCGAATATGCTCCGCTGTGCGAAGTGATGGGCCGCTCGCATCTGGCGCCCGAAGTATTCAATTGCTCGGCGCCCGACACCGGCAACATGGAGGTGCTGGAGCGTTACGGCACGAAAGAGGACAAGGAGCGCTGGCTGAAGCCGCTGCTCGCAGGTGAAATCCGCTCCTGCTTTGCCATGACCGAGCCCGCCGTCGCCTCGTCAGACGCGACCAACATCGAAAGCTCGATCGTGCGTGATGGCGACCACTACATCATCAATGGGCGCAAATGGTACACGACGAACGCGACCGACCCGCGCTGCAAGATCTGCATCTTCATGGGCAAGACCGATCCTGACAATGCCGACCGCCACAAGCAGCAGTCCATGATCCTGGTGCCGATGGACACAGCGGGTATCGTGGTGAAGCGCCCCCTGCCCGTGTTCGGCTTCTACGGCGTGCCTGACAGGGCCTCCGAAGTGATCTTCACCAACGTGCGCGTGCCCAAGGAGAACATGCTGCTCGGCGAAGGCCGCGGTTTCGAGATCGCGCAGGGCCGCCTCGGCCCCGGTCGCATTCACCACTGCATGCGCCTGATTGGCCTCTCCGAGCGCACGCTGGAAAAGATGTGCCGTCGCGTGCGCAGCCGCGTCGCCTTCGGCAAGCCGGTGTCCGAGCAGACGGTCACGCAGGAGCGCATCGCCGAGGCCCGCATCATGATCGAGCAGGCCCGGCTGCTGACGCTGAACGCGGCGTATGCGATGGACACAGTCGGCAACAAGGTCGCGAAAGCCGAGATCGCGATGATCAAAGTCGCCGTGCCCAACATGGCGTGCCAGGTCATCGACTGGGCGATCCAGGCCCATGGTGGCGGCGGCACATCGAATGATTTCGGGCTGACGCAGGCCTATGCGACGGCGCGACTGCTGCGTCTCGCCGATGGACCGGACGAGGTGCACAGAAACCAGATCGCGCGGTTCGAGCTGAAGAAATATTCGAACGCTTGAGGTACTGCCGCTCTAACGCACAGGCGACGGTGGCAGTTGCTCTTTCCTTCTCCCCTTGTGGGAGAAGGTGGCGCGAAGCGCCGGATGA
>NZ_JADPJH010000033.1:194131-321601 GCF_023073315.1 Bradyrhizobium sp. 1
ATCCGCACGCGAAGCGCGGAGACAAGGGGATGAGGGCGCAGCAATGCGCAGCGTCGCCTCAGTTCAGCACCTCTACCGTCGCCGATCGCCCCGCGACCAGCGACACTGCGTCGGGCACCGGATCCAGCGCGATACGCACCGGCACGCGCTGCGCCAGCCGCACCCAACTAAAAGTCGGGTTGACGTTGGCAAGCATGCTGGCGCCTTCGGCGCGGTCGCGGTCCTCGATGCCGGCGGCGATGCTTTCGACGCGGCCTGGCAGCGTGACCGTCTCGCCCATCAGACGGACCTGCACCTTGTCGCCGACGCGGATGCGCGCGAGTTTTGTTTCCTCGAAATAGCCTTCGACATGCAGCGTGTCGGTGTCGACCAGGGCCATCACGCCCTTCCCCGCCGAGACGTAAGCGCCGGGGCGCAGATCCATGTTGGTGATCACGCCATTCACGGAGGCATGGACCTCGCTGCGGTCGAGGTTGAGCTGCGCGACTGCACGGTCGGCAACCGCTGCATCGAAGGACGCCTTGGCCTGCAGCTGCGTGGCCAGCACCTGCTCCTGCTTCTGCTGCGACACCGCGTCGGTCGTCAGCGCGCTGTAGCGCTTCAGATCGGCATTGGCCTGATCGAGCGTGGCCTGATGGCCGGCGACTGACGCATCGGCCTGCCGCAGCGCCAGCGCAAAGCGCTCGCGATCAATCCGGAACAGCACGTCGCCACGATGGACCTTCTGGTTGTCCTTGACCAGCACCTCGGTGACGAACCCCGAGACGTCAGGCGCAACCTGCACCACGTCGGCGCGGACGCGGCCGTCGCGGGTCCAGGGCTGCTCCATATAGTAGACCCAGAGCGCGCGGCCGACGGCAAGCGCCGCGATGACAGCGAGCGCGGTCAGCGCAAAACGGCCAAGCCAGGCGAAATTCCCCTTCATGACAAAAACTCCGAGAGATAGACGACGGCGCCGAGAAGGCAGACGAACATCGAAAAGTCGAACAGCGCGCGGTGCCAGACCAGCCGGTAGAGGTCGAAGCGCTGCATCAGCCGGCGCAGAAGCGCGCTCAGGATATAGGCGACGATGATCCACAGCAGCAGCGCCGGCACGAGCACGCCGTAGATGTCAATCACATATTTCATGCCGCAACACTCTCGCCTGCACGCGACCGGTAGGCCGGCGCGTCCGGGAAAAGGCCGCGGCGGATGCCGACGAGGCCGATCAAGGCGTCTTCGCGCGCGTTGTCATTGGGATCTTTCACCGCCTGGGCCAACGCCCGGTCGACGCTTGTCAGCAACGCTTCCGGCATTCCCTCGCCCGCATAGCCGCGGCAGGCGATGGCGAGCCGATCGAGCATGTCGTCGATGACGGCAATGGTCGACGCCGCGAGCCCATAACGTGCGCGGCGCAGGTCGATGATGTTGATGCCGATACGGAGCTGGACCAGGCTGTCGGTGTCGCGGCGGTCGCTCTCCGAGAGATAGGCGATGCGTTGCACCAGAAGCCCGAGACGGTGCAGCATCAGGCCTGCGAACTCCGCGCGGTCGCGCTTGCCGCGGCGTTCGGCGGCGACCGCGATCGTGATCCAGCTCGACAGCACCAGGCGATGGGCGATCCACTCGGCGCCGACGCCGCGCGCGATCCGCGTCACGAGCTCGGCGATGACGACGCCGACGAAGAAGGCGACAGCCGAATTGGCGTAGGACGCGAAGTCCGCGCTGTAGGTCGACTGGATCGCGAGCAACGTCGCAGTGTTGGCCGCGAGCGCCATGCCGGTGCCCGCCGTGGCGGGACGACCGATCAGGAAGCCATAGAGCAGGAAGGTCGGCGCCAGCGCGACGATCAGGACCTCGAGATGGGAAATCGCAGGCACCACCGCAAACAGATAGATCGCGACGACGACGATGGCGACCAGCGACCACAGGCCAAAGCTGCGGATGAAGCGCGCGGGCTCGTCCTGCGCGGCGAAGAAGGAGCAGGCAACCGCCGCCATCATCGGCGCCGATGCGCCGTCCGGCCAGCCAGTGCCGATCCAGAATGCGCAGCAGATCAAGATGGCCGTCGCAGCACCTGCCGCCGACCACAGCGCAAGGCCGCGGTCGCGATGGCGCACCGGCGCAGCGCCGGCTTCGGAATGAAAGGCGAGATCGAGCGTTGAAACATCGCGGCCGTCGGCAATCGCTTCCGTCAGCGCGCGGCAATCGCGCGAGAGGTCAACCAGCTCCCGCAGCCGCGACAACAGGCTGGTGGTGATGATGCGCTCCCAATCCGCGCTGTCGTCGAGCCCCGCCTGCTGCTCCGCGATCATGGCGCGGATGCGCTCGGCCGGCTGCCTTGCGCTGACATCGCTCGTGATCCATTGCGCGAGATCTTCAAGAAGATTTTTCAGCTCGGGTTGCCGCCGCAGCGCCTCCTCCCCTAACGCCGCCAGCCGATCCTCCAGCGAGGCGATCACCGGCAGCAGCATTAGCATGCGCAGCCGGATTTCACCGAGGCCGGTCACCGCATTGCGGTCGGTCAGGCGGTCATAGGCGAGATGGGTGGAGAGCGTGTCGATCTCGACAATGTCGGTCGCGAGCTTGAGACGCCGGGGGCGGCGGGATTCGCTGGTGCCCTCGCGCAACAGCACGGCCTGGCTGAGGCGGCGCGCATCGGCCAGCCAAAGATCGACGCGGTTCGCGACCGCGGGCGCGACGCTGCGGGGAAAGACGATGGTCGAGACGAGACTGGCGCAGATGATACCGAGGCAAATCTCCTCGACCCGCGATACCGCGGTATCGAAGATGGCGCCAGGCGCGGACACCGCGGGAAAGCCGATCAGCGCCACCGTATATCCGGCCAGCATGAACACGTAGCTGCGCGGCGTGCCGTCGAGCAGCGACAGATAGAGGCAGAGCCCGACCCAGAGCGCGATCGCAAGGCACAGAAGCTCAGGCGCATTGATCAGGTTCGGCACCAGCGCCACCGTCATGCTCGCGCCGGCCAGCGTGCCCATCACGCGGAAGAAGGCCTTCGAGCTGGTTGCCCCCGCCAGCGGCTGCGAAGTGATGTAGACGGTCGCCATCGCCCAATAGGGCCGCGGCAGATCCATGGCCAGTGCAATGACGAGCGCCAGCATCGACGCGGCAAACGTCTTCAACGCAAAAATGAGGTCCGCGTGGCGGACCAGGAACGGCTCATCTGCGCGCATGACTATTTCGCCTCGGGAACCGCTCTGGCTTCGTGCAGGCGACTGGCCCGCTGTTCGATGCGCTGAAGAGTCTCGAAGGTTATCGCAAGTTCCTCGGGCCCGATATCTCTCAGGAGGCTGGTCCGGACACGCCGCAAGATCCGGTTGGTTTCCTCGATCTTGGCCAGCCCCGCCCTTGTGAGGTGGAGCGTTTTGGCACGCCGGTCGGTCGGGTCTTCCCGGCGCTCGACGAGGCCTTCTTCCTGGAGCAGGTCAATCAGCCGCACCAGCGACGGCCCCTCGATGCCGAGTTCGTCGGCGAGCACGCCCTGACGCACGTTCTCGCCCTGGCGCGACAGCACCAGCAGGGGAATCGCGGTCGCATAGGACAGGCCGTGATCGGACAGCGCCTGATCCGACTCGCGTCGCCAGATTCGGGCCAGGCGCGCGATGAGCCGGCCGAGTTCGGCGTGGATGAAGCCTTGCGAGGGTGCCATGCAAATTAGATAGGACGCGAACTATTAGTCTGCAACTATATAATCCAGCGTTTCGCGATGATCACGCAAAAGCGAACGAGGACAATTCAGATGGGACCGGGTTCCACGGCCGGGGCACGAGAGGTGATAGCGGGCGAAAACGCGCTGACGCTGATCCCGACCTTTGTCGTCGTGGCCGTCGATGCGACCGGCATGGGGATCATCCTGCCGCTCCTCCCCTTCTATTCGCAGCGTCTCGGCGCCACGCCCTTCCTGCTCGGCGCTTTGATCTCGGCCTATGCGGTCTGTCAGCTCATTGCCGGCCCCGTGGTCGGCATGCTCTCGGACCGCTACGGGCGGCGGAAGGTTTTGGTCGTCAGCCAGATCGGAACGCTGATCGGGTTCGTGCTGCTCGCACTTGCAGGGAACCTCACGCTGGTGTTCCTGGCGCGCATCATCGACGGCCTGACATCAGGCAACATCTCGGTGGCGCACGCCTACGCCGCCGAGCACAGTGCGCCCGCGACTCGCAAGCAGGCGCTCGGCATGACCAGCGGCGCGATCGGGACCGGGCTGCTGCTCGGCCCTGCGCTCTCGAGCTTCCTCGTGCATTATGGGCAGACCGCGCCGGTATGGGCCGCGGCCGCGCTCTCGCTGATCAGCATCTTTGCGACGATTGCCCTGCTCCCGCCGGATCACCCCGCGTCCGAGCCGCTCTACCAGCACCGCGTGCCGGAGCCGACGCTGATGCGCAGCCTCTTCGGCATGCGCTACGCCTGGCGCCTGCTCGGCCTGCTGATCGTGTTCTTCTTCGTCAATTCGATGTTCCTGTCGCAGATCGGTCTGTTCCTGTCGGCGCGGTTTTCATGGGAAGGGCACCCCTTCGGCGCGCGCGAACTCGGCTGGATGTTCGCCTATGCCGGCTTCATCAACATGATCGTCCAGGGACTGCTCATCACCCGCGCGAACCTGACCGCGTCAGACCGCGGCATCGTCGTAGTAGCATTCGCCTGCATGGGTCTCGGGTTTGCCGGGCTTGCGGCCGGCAACACGATCAGCCTGCTCGCGGTCAATTTGACGCTGATCATCGTCGGCACCATATTCGCGCGGAGCACGCTGACGGCGGAGCTGTCGCGAAGCACCGCGATCAACCGCCAGGGCATGATCATGGGTCTCAACCAGTCGCTGATGTCGGGTGCGAATATCAGCGCGCCCTTGATAAGCGGCGCGCTGATCGGTCATCGCCTGTTCGTGCCGTGGGCGCTGGCGATGGCCGTGATCGCGGCGGTCGGCGCGGCGCTCGCTGACCAACTGCTCGATACGCCGCGGGCGCGGTAAGAAGCTTGCCCGTGGCGCATCCTTCGAGACGCCCGCTCGGACCTCTCCTCAGTTCACCACGTACACGTCGGGATCGGCGCTCGAGCTCGGCTTCTTGAAGGCGTTGCGCAAGGCCGGCGAGATCGGGACGTTGTAGTTGAGGCCGTTCGGCGGCGTCGGCGATTCCAGCCACCTCTTGTAGAACACCTCGATCTCCGGGCTCGCGTAGAGCTCCGCCGTGGCGCGATCGGCCAGCGCCTTGAACGGCGCGTCCTCCCGGCGCAGCATGATGCCGAAGGGCTCGGCTTTCGAGAACGTCTCCTCGCTGATCATGAACAACGCGGGCTCCTTCGAGCGCGCGATCGCGACCGCAAGCTGGACGTCGTCGAGCGCGTAAGCCTGGGCGCGGTCGGTCTCCAGCAGCAGGAAGGCCTCGGCCTGGTCCACGGCCGGCATGATCTTGATGCCGAGATTGCGCTCGGTGTTGACCTTGGCGAGCTGGGTCAGATTGACCGATCCCGCCACCGCGGTGACTGCCTTGCCTTTGAGATCGTCGATGGTGTTGATCTTCGCCGCCTTCTTGGCTGCGAACCGGGTTGCGCTGAGGAAATGCGTGTTGGTGAAGGCGACCTGCTTCTGGCGATCGGCATTGTTGGTGGTCGCCGAGCAATGCAGGTCGAGCGTGCCGTTGACCATCAGCGGAATGCGGTTCGACGACGTCACCGCGAGATAGTCGACGGCGATGTCGGGCATGCCGAGCTGCTTCTTCACGGCGTCCACGATCTTGAGGCAGATATCCATGGCAAAGCCGACCGGCTTCTGGTTGCCGTCGAGATAGCTGAAAGGAACGGAGGCTTCCTGATAGCCGAGCGTGATCTTCTTCGTCTCCTTCACCTTCTGGAGCGTGCCCGTGAGATCTTCGGCAGACGCTGCGCCGGCAAGACATGTGACGGCCAGGAGAATAGTGGGAAGACGCATCGAGGGCTCCTCAGAGGATCAAGGGCTTGCGCCGGCGCGCAGCCGGGCACGGTGTAACCCAGACCCGAACCGATCGCCAGATGAGGTTCCGCCTATCAGCTATCGCGGTTTTATATCGGCCGGGACAATTGGGGACGCCGTGTCCCGAACTATTCGCAGGTGAGCTGCTGCTCGAACCAGCCGCCCAGCCGCTCCGATAGCTGTGGCCATATCCGCCGGAAGCTTTCGAATTTGCCGACATTGGCGCGGTACATCGCCCGCAATTCCTGTTCGATGGCCGGCAGGTCAACGCCTGCGGGGACGCCGTCCCTGACGATCGTCTTGCCGGCGACGACGACCTCCTTCACCAGCGACGCGTTGCCACGCGCAAACAGCAGCGCCATGGGATCCACCGGCATGATCCGGTCGCGGTCGAGCTTGTCGAGATCGATCACGACGTAGTCCGCGGGATTGCCGACAGCCAACTCCCCGCTCCCGGGCGCGCCAGTGGCGCGGCGTCCGTTGCGAATGGCGAGCGCGAACATTTCCGCCGGTGTCCACGTCGGCTTGAAGCCGAGGCCGCCATGGACCATCTGCACCAGCCGCATCTCGCGCATAATGTCGTCGTCCTCATCGAGCGCCAGCCCGTCGACGCCGACCGCGATGGCGCAACCGCATTTATGCGCGGTGGCGATCGGGGCGAGCCCCGAGCGCAGATGCATGTTCGAGCTGAAATTGGTGACGATGCCCGCGCCGGAGGCGGCGATCATCTCGAGCTCATCCGGGCGGGCGTGGGTGCAATGTGCCAGCGTCAGCCGCTCCGAGAGGAAGCCGATGTCGCGCAGCCAGCGTACCATGTCCGGAAAGTTCTGGTCGGCCCAGGCACGCTGATACACGGTCTCCAGCAGGTGCATGTGGATGCGCCGGCCGGTCCGCGCCGAGTTTTCCGCCACGGCTTCCAGCAGGGGCTTCGAGCACCATTGCACGCCCGCCGGCCCAAGCTGCACGTCAACCATCGGACCGGCGATAGCGGCCGCAATGGCGTCCGTCAATTCGATATACGCCTTAGGCGACATCGGCGCGCGAACGAAGAGGTCTTCGACGGTCCTGCGGTCGTCGCTGGGGAGGCCACCGAGCATGGGTTCGGCATCGCCATAGACGATCGGATTCTGGTCGCGGACCGCGAGTGCAAAGGCGATCCGGATACCGACGTCGGATACTGCCCTCGCAATCGCTTTGGCTTCATCGAGCAAGGGCATCGTCCCGCTCGGGCGGGTGTAGTGCACCATCATGGCAGCGCAGCCAGCCTTGGCGGATCTGGCCAACGCCGATGCTGCGGTCAGATATGGATCGACCGGCGTGCCGAGCGCCGTGCGCAGGATCCAGCTCTCCAGGGGCACGCCCATCGCGCCGAAGGACGATGCGGTCGCGCGGGCATGGTCGTGGGCGTTAACGAAGGCTGGAATGACGAAGGAGCGTGATCCGAGCCCCGCTCCTTCCGAAATATCGGTGATGACACCATCGTCGTGCCGCAGCACGACGCTATCACTGATGCCGCGATCACGGCCACGGAACAGGCAGGTCGCTGACATCTCCGTGGCCATCAGCGTCTCCCCGAACTCAGTTGGCGGTATACACCAACTCCCGCTCCGGTCGCGGTGGCAGGAACTCGCGCGAGAACACCTCTGCCGGCGTCGGCGCGCGGGTGAGCTGGTAGCCTTCGACGATAATCCCGATCGCCCGCATCATGCGGTCGTCCTTGATGTCGCCGATGCCGATCTCCTTCATCTCGGGCGAGACGATCAGCTTGTCGAAGGAATATTGCAGCCGGCGCTTCTCGACCGCGACGTCGATCAGATTGTCGTAGTTCAGCGCGGCCTTCATCCCCGCGTTCTGGTCCTTGGCGACCGCAATCGCCCCCTTATTGATGGCGCGCACAAGGCCGGCGATCGCCTTCGGGTTGGATGCGATCAGCTTTTTCGAGACCATCACGCCGTTGGAATAAAGATCGAGACCGTACTCACCGAATGAGAACCATTTGAAGTCCTTGTCGGGGTCCTGGCGGTTGAGCACGAGGTTGAAATAGCTGGTGATGTTGAAGACGAGGGCAGCGTCGATGTCGCCCTTGATCAGCATCGGCTCCTGGAGGTTCGGGGCCATGTTGGAGATCTTGATCTTCTCGCCGTCGAGCCCGTTCTTGCGGGTGAACACCGGCAGGAGGCGCGTCGTCGGGGTGCCCTGCGCGCCGCCGAGGGTGTGACCCTCAAAGTCCTTGATGGTGTTGATGCCGCTGGTCTTTTTGGCGACGATCGCGAAGGGCGGCTGGTTCCACATCATGTAGACCATGACCGGCGCCTCCTGCGGCTTGGTCGAGGCGTTCTGGATGATGGCGTTGACGTCGCCGAAGCCGGCGTCATAGGCGCCTGACATCACGCGCGTGACTGTGGCACCAGAACCCTCGCCCTGGTCGATGACGACGTTAAGGCCTTCCTCTTTGAAATAGCCGTTGTCCTTGGCGTAGAAGAACGCGGCGTCGCTGCCTTGCGTCTTCCAGCCCAGCGTGAACTTGATCGTGGTTTCTTCGGCGGTAGCGACACCCGCGGACAGGGCCAATCCCAGCAGTGCGGCAGTTACTTTTCTCAACATCGAGACCTCCTCAAGCTTCGTTGCGTGACGGTTTGAAAAATCAGGTGGCGATCACGTCGTTCTTGCGCGTGGCCCAGCCGGTAACGCGCCCTTCGATCAGCGAGAAAACAACGTAGAGCGCGACGCCGAGACCAGCGAGCACGAACAGGCTGGCGAACACCAGCGGCACGTTGAAATTCGAGGAGGCAGACATCATGACGTTGCCGAGGCCGCGGTTGGAGGCGACCGTTTCCGACAGCACCGCGCCGACGAAAGCGTAGGAGATCGCAACCTTCAGCGAGGCGAAGAAGAACGGCATGGTCCTGGGCAGGCCGACATTCCAGAGGATGTCGAGCTTGCTGGCGCCGAGCGCCTTCAGCACGTCCTCGAGCTCGGGCTCGGTGGTCGCAAGGCCCGTGGCGATATTCACGACGATCGGGAAGAAGCAGATCGACAGCGCAGTCAGCACCGCCGGCACCGTGCCGGAGCCGAACCACAGCACGAAGATCGGGACGACCGCGACCTTGGGAATCGAGGAGAAGCCGATCAGCAGCGGATAACAGGTGTCATATGCGGTCTTGGAAACGCCGATGATGGCGCCGAGAGCGACACCGAGCGCAACGCCAAGGACGAAGCCGAGCATCGTGGTGGCCAGCGTCTGCACAATGTGCGGCCACAGCACCGGGAAGCGCTGCCACAGCGTCACAAACACTTGCGAGGGCCGCGGCAGCACGAGATCGGACATGCCCGTCATCAGGCAGAACAATTCCCAGGCAACGAAGAACAGCACGATCAGCCCCGCCGACCACGCCTTCTGCCTGACATTGATCCCGAACATCATCAGCCTGTCCCCTCTTGGGCCGTGCTGCGTGCATCCTCGATGAAAGCGCGCAGCTTCTGGTTCAGGGTGACGAAATCCGGCTCGAAGGTCATGGCGACGGTGCGCGGCCGCGCGAAGTCAACGCGACTATCGTCGAGGATGCGGCCGGGACGCGCGCTCATCACGCAGATACGGCTGGCGAGGAATCCGGCCTCGCGCAAATCGTGCGTGACCAGCAGCACCGTCGGCTTGTGCGTCATCCAGAGATTTTGCAGGATCGCCCACAGCTCCTCGCGCGTGAACTGGTCGAGCGCGCCGAAGGGTTCATCGAGCAGCAGCATGCGCGGTTCGTGGATCAGCGCGCGGCAGAGATTGGCGCGCTGGAGCATGCCGCCGGAGAGCTGCCAGGGATAATTACCGCCGAATCCTTTGAGGCCAACCTGCTCCAGCAGCGTGTTGGCCTTGTCGCGAAACTCGGTCTTGCGCAGCTTGCGGAAATTCGAGCGGAACGGCTCGACGATCTTCAGCGGCAGCATGATGTTCCGCTCGATCGTCATCCACGGCAGCATCGTCGGATTCTGGAACGCCATGCCGACCCGCAGCGCGCGCGCCGCGACTTCGCGGCCGCCGACGATGACGACGCCGCTGGTCGGTTGCACCAGGCCGCTAACGAGACGTAAAATGGTCGATTTGCCGCATCCTGATGGCCCGACCAAGGCGACAAACTCGCCGTCGGCGATCCGTAGGCTCGTCTTCGACAAAGCAGGCACGGCGCGGTCACCGCGCCCGAAGGTCACGAAGGTCTCGGACAGCTCGATGGCAACAGGGCCGGAGCTTTCGGGAACGGGCTGGCCGTCAAATTGGGCGTTGGGCTGCATGCGCATCACAGCCAAAGTGCATGCAAGCTGGATGCCAGCCATCGTCGCCCGCGGAATTAACCGGTTCGCCGAACCGCGCGCCAAACCGCCGGATTGATTTTGGGCAATCCGGCCATCAAACTGCATGCAATTGCGGCGCCGGGTCGCCGCAGGGCTGTGTTATGGAGAGGCTTCGTCCCTACCCGCGAGGATTCGCCGATGCCGGCGCGCGCCACCAGCAAGACTTCTGAATCATCAGACAAGGTCAGCGTGATCTGCCGCGCGTTGCGGCGCGCGATCATCGAGCAGGCGCTGGAGCCCGGCGCCAAGCTGCCCGAGGATTCGCTCGGCGAACGTTTCGGCGTCAGCCGCACCATCGCCCGCCACGCACTGGGACAACTCGCCGCCGAGGGCCTGGTCGAACTCCGCCGCAACCGGATCGCGGTTGTGGCGACACCAAGCTGGAAGGAGGCGCGCGATGCCTTCGATATCCGCATCCAGCTCGAGGGCCTCGTCGTCCGCCAGCTCGCGGGCAAGCTGACCGGGAGCCAGATCTCCGAGCTGAACGACCATGTCGACGCCGAGGACCGCGCGCGCGGCGGCACGGATGCGGTCTCGATCCGCCTCGCCACCGAATTCCACATCCTGCTCGCGCAGATGACGAGCAGCCCGATCCTGGTGCGCTATGTCAGCGAGGTCGCCTATCGCTGCTGCCTGACGCTGTCGCTCTATAGCCGGCCACATTCGACCGAATGCGCCATCAACGAGCACCGGGCCATCATCGCAGCGCTGGCCAAGGGCGACGAGGCCAAGGTGATGGAATTGATGCACCATCATCTGGATTCCGTGGCCAATCGCGCGCTGGTCGCCCCCACCCCGCAGCGCGGTCGCGACCTGCTCGATATTCTCGCGCCCTATGCCGACGAGGTGACCAGCGATCGCGTCGTCAAGCTGCCGAAAGTCGCACGCAGAGGTTAGGCGTCGATGCCACGCTGGACCAGAATGCGCTCCGCGCTGTCGTTCCAGACGTCCATCTTCACGATCTGCCCGCCGCGGACGACGAAGCGGTCGACATAGCGATTGCCTTCGAACGGCGTGCCGTCGATCCACTCGCCATAGAGCGTGCCGACGCTATAGACGACGGTCTCGTCCGCGCCGGGGCAGACGTCGAACCGGTCCATCTTCTTCTTGACCCAGCTATAGCGTTTGGCGTTGAAGCCGGTCGGCCCGCGCGGATGATCGAACTCGCGCCCGCCGGTGAACGTGATCACCGTGCCCGGCTTCATATAGGCCGCGGCGGCATCGGGATCGGGTATCATCGAGGCCGTGAGATAGGCCTCCACGATCTCGGCGTGGGTCATCGGGCGTTCGGCTTTGGCGGGGGCGGACATGGCGGGTTCTCCGGGTGTCGGCATTCTACAATCCTCGCCCCAAACTGCATGCATATTTTTTGAACAATTTGGTGGCAGAACTGCACACAATCTGGAGCTGCCCGCCGCCAGACCTTCCGCTAGGCTACCACAGTTGAATCCGACACCATGACCAGCCAGACAGCCTTCGACCTGATCTTCCGCAACGCGTTGTTGCGCTCATCCGCCGCACCCGTCGATATCGGCGTGAAGGGCGGACGGGTCGTCGCGATCGAGCCCAGCAGCGAAAAGCTCGCCTGCGAGGCCGTCGAAGTCGACCTCGGCAGGCACCTCGCCCTGCCCGGCTTCGTCGACACCCACATCCATCTCGACAAAGCCTGCCTGCTCGGCCGCTGCGGGCATAATCATGGCAGCGTCTCGGAAGCGATCCGCGCCGTCGCCGGGATGAAGAAGGATTTTACCGTCGAGGACGTCTATGGCCGCGGCGCGCGGGTGCTCGAACGCGCCATCGTGCACGGCACGACGCGGATGCGCACGCATGTCGAGATCGACCCGCGCATTGGCTTACGCGGCTTCGAGGCAGTTAAGGCACTCAAGCGCGACTATGCCTGGGCGATCGACCTCTCGCTCTGCGTCTTCCCACAGGAAGGCCTGACCAACGATCCCGGAGCTGAGGAGTTGCTGGTCCAAGCGCTGCGCGACGGCGGCGAGGCGATCGGCGGCTGTCCCTACATGGACACCGACCCGAACGCCCATCTCGAACGCATCTTCGATCTCGCCCAGCAATTCAACATCGATGTCGATCTCCATCTCGATTTCGATCTCGATCCCTCCTGGTGGCATCTCGACGAAGTCTGCCGGCAGACCGAGCGTCGCAACTACGGGGGGCGCGTGGCGATCGGCCACGCCACAAAACTCTCGGCATTGCCGCCGGAGCGGATGAAGGCCGCCACCGCGCAACTGGCGCGAGCCGGCGTCGCTGTCACTGTGCTGCCGGCGACCGATCTCTATCTGATGGGCCGCGAAGCTACCCACAACGCCCCGCGCGGATTGACGCTCGCCCACAAGCTTGCCGGCGACGGCGTGCTGTGCTCGGTCGCCACCAACAACGTGCTCAATCCCTTCACACCCTTCGGCGATGCCTCGCTGCTGCGGATGGCGAACTTTTACGCCAACGTCGCGCACGCCTCCGTCAGCGATTTCGACACCTGCCTCGATCTCGTGACCGAGCTGCCGGCGCGGCTTATGAACCTTGGCGATTACGGCATCAAAATCGGCAACCCCGCCGATCTCATCGTGCTCGACACCGGGGACAGCCGTTTTGCGATCGCGGAACTGCCGGATATCCTGATGGGATTCAAGGCTGGCCGGAAAACGTTTGAGCGGCAGCGGCCCACGCTATTCCGCCCGTGGAGCTAGCCAGCAACGGAGGAACCAAAATGGCCTTCGATACAATCTTCCTCAACGCGCGTTTCGATGGCGGGTCTCGCCATCACATCGCGGTCAAAGACGGCCGCATTGCCGCGATCACACCCGTCGATGAGCGTCCCGCTGCGAACGAGACCATCGACCTCGACAGCGCCCTCGTCGTTCCCGGCTTCGTCGAAGGCCACATCCATCTCGACACCAGTTTTTACGGCGATGCTTGGCGTCCGCACAAACCATGCCCCAACGGGTTCAACGTGCATGAGCGCGTCGCTTTCCAGGCAGAGAACATGGCCGTGTCAGCGTCGATGGATGTGCGGGCGCGCAACCAGCTTGATCTCTGCATTGCCCACGGCACCTCGCAGATGCGCAGCCATGTCATGGTCGACGGCTCGGTCGGCCTCAAATCGCTCGAGACGATTTTGCGCGTGCGCGAAGAATACAAGGGCTTGATCGACATCCAGCTCGTCGCCTTCCCCCAAAGCGGAATCCTCGCGAGCCCGGGCACACCGCAACTGCTCGACGAGGCCATCGGGCTCGGCGCCGATCTCGTCGGCGGGCTCGATCCCGCCAGCTTCGACCGCGACATCGAAAAGCATCTCGAAATCGTGTTTGGCGTCGCCAGCAAGCACGGCGTCGATGTCGACATCCATCTGCACGACATGGGTACGCTCGGCGCCTTCGAGATCGAGCAGATCGCAGCGCGCACGCGCGCGCTTGGCATGGAGGGCCGCGTCGCCATCAGCGATGCCTACGGGCTCGGCGACATCCCGACTGACTACCTCAAGAAGATCGCCGAAGTGCTGGCCCGTTCGGGCGTCGCGATCATGACCAATGCACCGGGCGCGCGGCCCTTCCCGCCGATCCTCGCTTTGCGCGCTGCCGGTGTCACCGTCTTCAGCGGCAACGACAACATCCGCGATTCCTGGTGGCCCTATGGCGACGGCGACATGCTGCGCCGGGCCACCACGCTCGGCTATCGCTCCGGCTTCAACATCGACGCGGAACTGCGCACCGCCTTCGATGTCGTCACGGCATCAGGCGCAAAAGCGCTGCGGCTCGAGGGCTACGGCCTGCGGGTGGGGGCGAAGGCTGATTTCGTGACGCTGAATGCGGAACACGTTCCCGAGGCCGTCGTCGCGGTTCCGCAAGGGCGCGCTGTCTACAAGGGAGCCAGGCTGGTCGCCTCCAACGGTAAGATTGTGGGGAAGCGCAACTGAAGCTTCCGTCCGATTTTACCGCTGATCTCGGCCCCACCCGAGTCCGGTAGAATCCCGGTCCGTAGCTCAACGCGTTGCGAGTCGGTCCCCGCTGGCCATAATCAGGACCTGCACTGATCATCAGCGTTCAATGCGGAGTATGGGTATGTTCAGCGCATTCAGCAGCATCGATTATCATTCCATGCGGGCCAGCACACCCGCCGACGCCGCCGCCAATCGGCTCGACGGCATCGGCCAGGTTCTGTCGGATCTGGATCTGTCGGCGATCCAGACGCAGGGCGACATGACCCGCGCGCTCTGGACCCTCGACGCCGCGGCCAAATGCATCCGGGCGGTGCTCGCCGAATTTCGCGTGCAACCGGCTACGGACCACCTCGTCCGCAAATCCAGGTCCCTGATCGAGCTGATCGAGGAGGCCCGTGGTGAAGTCTTGAACTATCGCGGCACGGTCCTGACCTGAAGCCGTGCGCTACCTCTCACGATTGATCTTCGCGAGAATCCGATCTGCCTCGGTGCGCCAATCGGCGCTGCGGGCGAACTCCTTCGTACCCTTCGTTCCGAACAGGCCTTCGTCGGCGAGATCAGCAACCCAGGCCTGACGCTCGGCCGTGCCCTGCGCGGACCACGGCGTCAGCCCCGCCTCGCGCACGGTCTCTGCGACCTCGCGGACTTCCTCGGCACGGCGGCGGCCGTGCTCGATCACGCGCTGGAAGAAATAGGCGCCCTGCTTTTCCCAATTTATCGTGGGAAACGTCTCCGTCAGCGAAGCCAGCACCGCGTCCTCGACGCCATAGGCGCGCGCGGTGGTGAAGCTTTCGATGACCATGGCCTCCAGGCCCTTGATCATGATGCTGCGGCACATTTTTACGGCCGAGGACACACCGAGCTTGTCGCTCGCAACCTTCGCCGCAAAGCCGATCGCGTTGAGCAGCGGCTCCAACTCCCTGGCGCCGGGGCCGCCGAGCAGCAGCGGCACCTTGATGCGATAAGGCGGCACCGAGGTCATCACCGCGCCCTCGACATAGCGGCCGGCAGCGCCATCGATCAACTTGGCGGCGCGCTGCTTGGCACCGGGAGAGGCCGAGTTGAAATCGAGGAACCAGGTGCCCTGGTTGATCGCGCCCGCGCAGGCCTTTGCGACAGAAACGGCTTGGCTCGCTGTGACGGCGGAGACGATCAAGTCGGATTTCGCGGTCAGCTCGGCGTGAGACGCCGCAAGCGGCACGCCAAACTTCGCCGCATGCTCCTTCAGCGCGGCGCCCTGCTCGCCTCCGAGCTTGATGTCGAAGGCCGAGACCTTGATGTCCAGCTGGCGCAAATCCTCGGCCAGGATCCGGCCGACCTCACCATAGCCAACCAGCCCGATCTGCCATCGCTTCGGATCCGCCATCAATTCAATCCTCGTGTCGTCTCGTCGAAGAGATCCTCGACGGCATAGCGGCGCGGGATCAGCGCCTGCTGGAATGCGTAGTCGACGATCAGCTCCAATGGCTTTCTGTTCGCCTCGATCCCGAACGGAACGAGGTCGAGCGTCGCAGCAGCGCCCATCTGTTCCTTGTTCCGCTTGAGCAGATCATAAACGCCCGCGACCACGTCAGGGCGCGATTTCGCGAGCTGCCCGGTCACGACCACGAGATGATTGACCGGCACGACGCCGCGCAACGAATACCATTTGGCGGCTTCTGCGGCGGGATCAGGGAAGAGCGACTTCAGCTGGGGATCGTTAGACGTCTCGCCGAGCACGGCGTCGAGCTCGCCATCGATCAGCATCTGCAACACCTTCTTGTCCTTCGGCGCGCGCTCGGTGGTGTCGACATATTCGGCGACGTGCGGATCCTCGAACGTCACCCATTTGATCTTGTCGAGATTGACGCCGTAATCGTTGGCGAGGATGCCCCTGATCCAGGCGCCTGTGGTCGTCGTGAAGGAGCGGATGCCGACGCGCTTGCCTTCGAGATCGCTGGGCCCGAGCGCTCCATGCGCCGGATTATACAGCGCGTAGGAATGCTGGAAGCGGCCCATCATCGTCGCCGGCAGCAGCACCAGCGGCTTGCCATGCGCCTTCGCCATCAGATAGGTGACGATCGCCATCTCGCAGACGTCAAACGCCTGTTCGCGCACCATCGGCTTGAACGCCGTGTTGGTCGGCGTGTACTCGATGAAGTCGAGATCGAAAAGGTCGGAGCCGAGCGCGCCGCCCTTCACCGCCTGGACATGCGGGTGATTGCCGAGGACGGCCTTCAGCTTGAGACGATCCATCCGCCCGCTCCGCTTCTCACGAGCATGATCCGGAAAAGTGCGTAGCGGTTTTCCAAAGAGATCATGCTCAAACAAGATTGCAACTTAGACGTCCTCGGGATTGTCGACATAGACGAGCCCCGCCTTCGCCAGCGCCTCGCGCATGCTGTATATGTCGAGGCCGAGCTCGCCCGAGGAGAGACGCGTCCGCTTGCCGCCCTCGTCGGAATTGCGCTTCTTCGCCTTCTCGGCGACTTCGGCGGCATAACGATTCGGCACCACCACGATTCCGTCGTCATCGGCGACGACGATGTCACCGGGATCGACGTTGACGCCGGCGCAGACCACGGGAATGTTGACCGAGCCGAGCGTCGCCTTGACAGTCCCCTTGGCCGAGATCGCGCGCGACCACACCGGAAACTTCATCTCATGCAGCGCTTTGACGTCGCGGCAGCCGGCATCGATGATCAGCCCCTGCACGCCGCGCGCCTGCAGTGAGGTCGCGAGCAGTTCGCCGAACATGCCATCGGTATTGTCGGTGGTGCAGCCGACGACGAGGATGTCGCCCTTTTTGCACTGCTCGACCGCGACATGGATCATCCAGTTGTCGCCGGGCTGCGCCAGCACGGTCACCGCGGGGCCCGCGATCGACGCACCCGCCCAGACCGGCCGCAAATAAGGCTTCATCAAGCCGATGCGGCCATAGGCCTCGTGCACGGTCGAGACGCCGTACTCCGCCATTCCGGCGGGATCGGCACGCCAGATGTTGCGAACGACGACCGGCTTCATGCCAGTTCCTCCGCAACGGTCGGGAACAGGCGCTGATAGGCCTCGCCATAGGTCATGGGCACGCCGGTGTTGCGGCTGCCCTGGATGCCGCGGTTGAGCGCGACACGCTCGTAATAGCCCCAGAGATGCTTTTGCGCGGCGAGGATTTGGAACGCCTCGTACTTCTCCTTCCAGACCTCGTCGATCTTGAGGAGCAGGTCCGGCTTGTAATTGCACTGCTCGGGCTGGTGCGGCTCGAACAAAAACACCGGCGGCGCCGAATATTGGTACTGCGCGCCGGGCTTGTGGCCCATGGCCTGCGCAACGACGCGCGTCTCCTGCGCGAAATGCGCCGCATTGGGGTGGTCGAAATTGTAGGGATCTTCCAGCGCGTGCGTCAGCACGAAACTCGGATTGAGCTCGCGGTAGATGTCGACCATGCGGTCGAAATGCGCCTCTGTCAGCTTGAGCGGATAGTCGCCGCAGTCGAAGAATTCGATCTCGGCGCCCAACAGCTTTGCCGCCCGCTCCGCCTCGTCCTTGCGGCCGGCCTTCACCGATTCCAGCGTCGCGCCCTTTTCCTTCCAGGCAAACTGGCTTTCGCCGCGCTCGCCGAAGGACATGCAGACGATCTTCATGCGATAGCCCTTTTTCGCATGCAGCGCGATGGCGCCGCCGGCGCGCCAGACGAAATCGCCTGGATGTGCCGTGACCACGAGACCTGTTTTCATGGGACTACTCCCCTCTTTCGTTCGTCAACATCATAGACCGCCCGCGTCATGCCGGCAGCCAATTCATCAGGCGGCAGTAGCCGCGGGTTCCTCGCCGTCGAGCACGCGCTTCAAGCGTTCGCTGTCGAGCGCACCTTCCCATTTGGCGATCGCAATGGTCGCGACCGCGTTCCCGATCAGATTGGTTGGCGTCAGCCCCTGCGACATCAGGCGGTGAATGCCGAGCACCAGCGCGACGCTGATCACGGGAATGGTACCGGTCGCAGACAATGTCGCCGCCAGCACGACAAAGGCGGCGCCCGCGATTCCCGCCGCGCCCTTGGAGGTCACGAGCAGGATCAGCAGCAATTCTATTTGCTCGGCGAGCCCGAACGGCGTGTTGGTCGCCTGCGCCAGGAACACCGAGGCAGCGGCAAGATAGAGACAGGTGCCGTCGAGATTGAAGGAGTAGCCAGTCGGGATCACCAGCCCGACCACGCTCTTCTCGCAGCCGGCCTTCTCCAGCTTGGTCAGCATCCGCGGCAGCACCGTCTCGGACGATGTGGTGGCGATGCAGATCAGCAACTCTTCCCAGATGTAGCGGATCAGCTTGAGCAGCGAGAAGCCGCAGAACCGCGCGACCGGGCCGAGCGCCACGACGATGAAGATCACGCAAGTGAGATAAAACCCGCCCAGCAGCTTGCCGAGCGAGGCCAGCGAGCCGACGCCGAACTTGCCGACAGTAAAGGCAATCGCGCCGAACGCGCCGATCGGCGCCGCCCACATCACGAAGCCGACGACGGCGAACACCATCTTGGCGGCGATGTCGACCAGATGGACCAGCGGCGCACCGCGCTCGCCGAGCTGGACCAGCGCGAAGCCGCACATGACCGAGATGAACAGGACCTGGAGGATGTTGCCCTCGGCAAAGGCGCCGATGAATGTCGCCGGCACGATGTTGAGGAGAAACGGCACGAAGCCGATCACAGCGGTCTGCTTGACATAAGGCTCGACCGCGCTGGCATTGATGCTGGCGGGATCGATGTTCATGCCGGCGCCTGGCTTGAGCACATTCACCGCAACGAGACCGATGATCAGCGCGATCGTCGTCATGATCTCGAAATAGACGATCGCTTTCACCGCGACGCGTCCCACTCGCGCCATGTCGGCCATGTGCGCGATGCCATGGACGACAGTGCAGAAGATGATCGGCGCGATCAGCATCCGGATCGCTTTGATGAAGGCGTCCCCAAGCGGCTGCATCTTGGCGCCCGCCTCGGGGTTGACGATCCCAAGCGCGATGCCGGCCGCCATGGCGATCAGCACCTGGATCCAGAGCTCCTTCCACCAGGCGCGCCCGCGCGGCTTGTCGATCGCGAGCGACGTCATTGGTCGAACTCGAACAGGCGTGCGGGATTGTCGACGAGTATCTTTTGCTGAAACTCCGGCTCCGGCGCGAACAGCGGAATCAGATCGACGAGGTCGCCGTCATTCGGCATCACCTTGACATTGGGATGCGGCCAGTCGGTGCCCCAGATAATACGGTCGGGCGCGGTCTCGACGATCTTTCGCGCGAACGGCACGGCGTCGGCAAAGGGCGGACCAGCCGAGGAGACACGTTCGGAGCCGCAGATCTTGACCCAGCATTTCTCGTCGCGCTGCATCAGCTCGATCAGAATCCTGAACGGAAGCTGGTCGAGCCCCTCCGACGCCTTCACCCGTCCCATGTGGTCGATGGTGTAGCTCAGCGGCAGCTTTGTCAGCATGTCGGCATATTCAGGCAGGTCGATCGCATCGAAATGCAGATCGATGTGCCAGCCGAGCGGCGCGACCATCGCGACGATGCGGTCGAACGCGCGCTTGTCGGGGACGCCGCCGAGATGGCGGACGAAATTGAACCGGCAGCCGCGGAAGCCACCCTCGTGCAGCACACGAAGCTCGCGCTCGGTGATGCTGTCGTCGAAATTGGCGACCGCGCGGTAAGCCCCATGACTCTCAGCGATGGCATGAAGCGCCACGGTGTTATCGGTGCCGTGCACGCTCGCATTGACAATGACGGCGCGCTCCACCCCGAGCTTGGCATGCAGGATGCGAAAGTCCTCCAGCGGCGCATCAGGCGGCGTGTATGAGCGATCCGGCGCGTAAGGGTATTTGGCGCCAGGACCGAAGATGTGGCAATGCGCGTCGCAGGACAGTTTTGGCAGCCTGAACTTCGGCGTACGCGTGTTCGGATCGGGCGGCGGAATGGTCGGCGTGTACATCATGCTCATCATGTGAACTTGAACAGGCGCGCGGGATTATCGACCAGCAGTTTTTGCCGGACCTTCTCATCTGGCGCGTACAGGGGAATGAGATCGACGAGATCGCCGTCATTCGGCATGATCTTGACGTTGGGATGCGGCCAGTCGGTACCCCAGATGACGCGGCCGGGCGCGTTGTCGATCAGCGCCTTCGCGAACGGCACGGCATCGTGGAACGGCTTGCCGGCGGCGGAGGCACGTTCGAGACCGGTGATCTTGACCCAGCACTTCTCGTCCTTCTTCTGAAGGTCGAGCAGCGCGGTGAAGCCGGGATCGTCGAGGCCTTTCGCGGCCTGCACCGTACCCATGTGATCGATCACGTAAGGCGCGGGCAGCGCGGTCAGGATGGGTGCGAATTCGGCGATCGTGCCGGGCTCGAAATAGACGTCGATGTGCCAGCCGAGCTCGGCGACGCGATGCACGATGCGCTGGAATTTTGTCATGTCGCCGACGCCGCCGAGGCGCTTGAGGAAGGCGAAGCGGCAGCCGCAGATGCCGCCTTTGTCTAGCGCCGCGAGCTCCTTCTCGCTCATCTCGTCATTGACGTTGGCGATGCCCTTGTAGGCGCCCTCGCTTTGGGCAATGGCATCGGTGACGACACGGTTGTCGGTGCCGTGCACCGTGGCATTCACGATCACGCAGCGCTCGACGCCGATCTTTTCGTGGACGCTGCGGAACGCCTCCAGGGGCGCATCGGCCGTGTTGTAGGGGCGCTTTTCCGAGAAGGGGTAACGGGACGCCGGCCCGAAGATGTGGGTGTGGCTGTCGCAGGATTTCGGCGGCAGCTTGAACGACGGCACTTTCGGATTCGGATCCGGCGGCGCGATCGTCGGGATCGCCGTCGGATCGACGCCTTGCGTGCGCGCTTCGCTCGCAAGCGTCGCGCCAGCCAAGCCGGTCAAGCCGGTCAAGAGATGCAAGCATTCCCGCCTGTTCATTTCCCAAAGCACCCTGTCACATGGTCCGCTTGCGAGCGGAAGCGCTGTTACGCGCCTCCGCTCGGGCGGTTTCTTTCAAGTCTTGCTGCTGACGACCGGCCGCCGCCGCGCCGGCGCAGCCTGATCGAGCGCCGGCGCCTGGAACGCGGCAACACTGGCCTGCACCAATTGCTCGATGGCGCTGGCGGCATCGCTGCCGTCGGCCTCGCCGCGCGACAGGCGCGAGACGCGATCCGGCGTCACCAGCGAATAATAGAGTGCGCCGAGCAGGAAATGGCTGCGCCAGACGATGTCGGTGCGGGGAACATGCGGCAGGCTGTCGTGGATCGCGTCGATGAAGGCGTGGCTGGTGTCGTCAAAGGTCTGCGCGATGATTTTTCGCGCGACCTCGTTGCCTTCGGCGGACATCACCGCGCGAAGCCGCGTGAAGCGTGCCCCGCCGCCGGCGAGATCGCTGCCCGAGGTGAAAGCCGGTGCCACATAGGCCCGCACCACGGCTTCGAGCCGGTCCTGGAGATCGCGCACGCGCTTGGCGGCGGCGAGCAGCTCGGAACGGCGCAAATTCATCGGCCCGCAATGCCGCCGGTAGATTTCCAGCAGCAGGCCGTCCTTGGTCTTGAAATGATAGGTCACGCTGCCGGGATTGGCTCCGGCCGCCTGTGCGATGTCGCGCACCGAGACGGCGTTGAAGCCGTTGGTGGCGAACAGCTCCTCGGCCGCGGCGAGAATCGCCTCGCGCATATTCGGCTTGCGTGCCGTTTCCTTGCTGGTGGGCTTGCGTACCATGTGATTTGTACTATCGTACAAAAGATCAGGTCTCGTCAACAAAAACCACGGGCAATGTCCGGGAGCGGCTCGGAAGACCACCGCGCGGACGCGAATGCCCCAAGGAGTGCTGAATAATGCTGGGTTTGAACAAGACGATCGGCGCTTGCATGCTGGGCGCCGGTCTGCTGCTGGCGGGCGCCGCCGCGCAGGCTGCCGACAATTATCCGAGCAAGCCGGTCCACATCCTCGTGCCCTACGCGGCCGGCGGCGCGGTCGACGTGCTCGCGCGCACGCTCGCCCAGGCGCTGGCGAAGAATTGGGGCCAGCAGCCGGTGATCGACAACCGTCCCGGCGCCGGCGGCATCGTTGCCTCGCAGGCGCTGACGCAGGCCGCGCCCGACGGCTACACGCTGATCCTGGTCGCGAGCGGCCACCCCCTCAACCAGTTCATCTATCCGAGCGTGCCCTACGATACGTTCAAGGATTTTACCGCGATCAGTGAAGTTGCCTCCTCGCCGCTCGCGATCGTGGTGGCCAAGGACAGCCCGTACAAGACGCTCGGTGATCTCCTCACTGCTGCCAAGAAGGAGCCGGACAAGCTCTCCTACGGCATGTCCGGCAACGGCACCTCGGCGCATCTCGCCGGCGAGCTCTTGAAATACATGTCCGGCACCAAGATCGTCGCGATCCCCTACAAGGGCGGCGCACCGGCGCTGACCGCCGTGATCGCCGGCGACATCCCGCTCAGCATCAACCCGCTCGCGGAAGCGATCAGCCAGCTCGAAGGCGGCCCGGTGCGCGCACTCGCAGTGACCTCGGCCGAACGCTCCAAGGCGCTGCCTGATGTTCCGACCATCGCGGAGGCAGGCGTCGCAGGCTACGACGTCTCGGTCTGGTGGGGCGTCCTCGGTCCGGCAAAGATGCCGCCAGAGATCGTGGCGAAGATCGAGACAGATCTGAAGGCCGCGCTACAGGATCCGAACGTGCTGTCGACGCTCGGCAAGATCGGCGCGGCCCCGGTCGGCTCCTCCGCCAAGGACTTTGACGCCTACATGCATGCCGAGGCGACCAAATGGGAGCCGGTGCTGAAGGCCGCCGACATCCGCGCGCAGTGAGGGCTCTTCACATGAGGATTTCTTCTGAGCGTCTCGCGCGCACCGCCCTTCTCGCCGTCGCTCTCACCAGCCTGCTCGGCGCGCCCGTGCGCGCCGATGGGGAAGCAAAGCTGCTGGCGCCGAGCGGCACTCTTTGCGTCGGCATCTATCCGGGTAGCCCGACCTCGATGGTGTCAGATGCGGCCGGCAAGCCGCACGGCCTCGCCTACGATCTCGGCGGCGAGCTGGCAAAGCGGCTCGGCGTCGGCATCGACTATGTCAGGTTTCAGCGCGTCGCCGACATCGTCACCGCGATCCACGACGGCCAGATCGACTTCACCGTGACCAATGCCACGCCGGCCCGCGCCAATGAAGTCAGCTTCAGCCAGCCCGTGCTAGCCATCGAGCTCGGCTATCTCGTCCCGGTGAATTCCCCGATCGGCAAGATCGAGGACATCGACAAGCCCGGCGTGAAGATTGGCGTCACCAAAGGATCGACCTCCGAACGCACACTGCCGGCGAAATTCAAGAACGCGTCCATCGTTCCCGCCGAAAGCGTCAAGATCGCCATCGCCATGTTCGGGAGCGGTGAGATCGATCTCTACGCGACCAACAAGCCGACCCTGTTCGAGATGTCCGACCAGATGACGGGCGCAAAGATCCTCGACGGCAATTGGGGCGCCGAGCATATGGCGATCGCGATCCCCAAGGGGCGCGAGGACGCGCTCCCCCTGCTCAACCGTTTCGTGGCGGACGAGCAGTCCTCCGGCGCGCTGGACACGATCCAGCAGCAGGCAGGCCTCCGCGGCACGACCAAGGAATAGCACTGCTCAATTGCGCGCGCTCGCCCGCATCTTGTCCGGTGCGGCGGATCGCTGCAGAAATTCGGTATCGTCGCTTCCACCCTGCGGGATCAGGATCGCCCGCTCGCGCGGCAGCGCTTCCGGCATCTCGTCGCGGATGAAGGCGATCAGCTTCTCCCGCATCTCGCAGCGTAAATCCCAGGATTGCGGCGCATTGCGCGCGCTGACCAGCGCGCGCAGCTCGACGGTGCGCGCATCCGCGTCGATCACCTGGAGATTGACCACCGCGCCGTCCCAAAGCTCCGACTCCTTCACCGCCTCCGCCAGCCAGCGCCGGATGCGGGGCACGTCGGCGCGGTAGTCGACATGGAACGCGATCACGCCGATCAGGGACGCCGTGTCGCGTGTCCAGTTCTGGAACGGCTTTTCGATGAAATAGGACAGCGGCACCACCATGCGGCGCCAGTCCCACAGCCGGATCACCACATAGGTCGCGGCGATGTCCTCGACCCAGCCCCACTCGTTCTCGATGATGACGGCATCCTCGATGCGGATCGGCTGGGTGATCGCGATCTGCAAACCCGCGATCAGGTTGCTGAGCAGCGGCCGCGCGGCAAGACCGACGATGATACCGGCCGCACCGGCGGAGGCGAACAGGCTGACGCCATATTGCCTGACCGAATCGAACGTCATCAGCGCGGTCGAGACCGTGATGATGACGATGATCGTGTCGGTCACGCGCTTGAACACGCGCACTTGCGTGACGTGCTTGCGCGCCACGAAATTCTCGGCGACATCACGAAAGTTCTGCAAGTAGCGCGCCGCGCTCATGTCGACGATCCGGATCGAGATCCAGCCGATCAGGGCGATGACGGCGACGACAAACAGACGCATCAGCGGCGTGCGGAATGCGTCGTCCAGTGGCGCGAGCGGGAGGACCAGCGCGACCGCGGCCAGACACAGCGCCAGCTGGGCCGGGCCGGAGGTGCGCTCGACGAACACGCCCAGAAGCGGAAGACGAGTTCCGAAGGTGCGATTCAGTAGCCAAACGGCGAACCGATAGAGGGACAGCGCAAGTATCATCGCCCCGGTGACCAGGACGAGACCGAGAAACCACGACGGTATCCATCCGAACATCTTGTCGATGTCGGCCATAAGGGCCTGCCAATTCATTTAAGTCCCCCGGAATTGCATTCGCTGCTGCGCCAACGCGTTCCGGCGGGCTTCGCTCCCCCGCTCAATGCAACGCAGCATCCCTCTGGTGCAATCGTCGCTGAATTGCGCTATTTCTGTGCAATCATGACTCGACGGACCGGCAGCGCCGATCTTCCTCTCCACAACGGGCGGGTTCCGCCGTGGCTTGCGAGCCGTATGGCGTCGCTCGGCGCGATCGTCACGCAGGCGATCGTGCACCATTACGGCCGCGATGCGTTTCTCCAGCGTCTCTCGCATCCATTCTGGTTCCAGTCGTTCGGCGCCGTGATGGGGATGGACTGGCACTCCTCCGGCATCACCACCTCCGTGATCGGCGCGCTGAAGCGAGGGCTCGGCCCGCTCCAGGATGAGCTCGGCATCTATGTCTGCGGCGGCCGCGGCCAGCACTCGCGCAAGACGCCGGACGAATTGATGCAGCTCGGTGACCGCGTCGGCTTCGACGGTGTAGCGCTCACGCGCGCCAGCCGCCTGGTCGCAAAGGTTGACAGCGCGGCCGTGCAGGACGGCTTTGATCTCTACCTGCACGGCTTCTTCGTCACCGCCGATGCCAAATGGACTGTGGTGCAGCAGGGCATGAACGGCGATAAGCGGCAGGCCCGCCGCTATCACTGGCATTCCGAATCGCTCAGGAGTTTTGTCGATACGCCGCACAGCGCGATCGACGGCCCGCAGCAGGGCGAGATCGTCAATCTCACCGACCACCGCGCCGATGTCTCGCGCTCCGCGCAGCTCGAGCTGTTGAGCGATCTCGGCCCCGATCGCATCCTCACCGAATTCGAGCGGCTCACCGGGACTGCGCCCGAGCCGGCACAGGGGATGCTGCCGCACCTGATCATGCCCGCGCATCACGATGTCCGGCCCAAGGATGTGTTCGCGCGGCGCCTGCACGGCACGCTGGCCGCGGCCGCCGAGCGCGGGCCCGTCGACTTCCCAGAGTTGCTGCTGACGCCCGGCGTCGGCGCGCGCACCGTGCGCTCGCTGGCCATGGTCGCCGAGGTCGTGCACGGCGCGCCCTATCGCTTCAACGACCCCGCACGCTTCTCGCTCGCCCATGGCGGCAAGGACCGGCATCCCTACCCCGTCCCGATCAAGGTCTATGACGAGACCATCCGCGTGCTGAAGGGCGCGATTCAGAACGCCAAGCTCGGCCGCGACGAAGAGATGCAGGCGATCAGGCGCCTCGACGACCAGGCGCGGCGGCTGGAGCGCACCGCAGATGGGCCGTCTGTCGAGACCTACATCGCTGGCGAGCGCGCCGCCTCACCCGGTCTCGATGGTCGCTCCGTGTTCGGTTGGGAGCGCGATCTTGTGCCGGCAAAAAAGCGGACCGGCTGAACACCGGTCCGCAAGTTGGCGGGAGGAACGTCCCCTCAGGTCTCGTCAGTCCCTAGCTCGTCGTCGAGCCGGTTGGCTGAATGATCCTGATACTGGTCGGTCTGGATGGATTTGCCATCCATACCGCGAATCTCCGAATGCTGTTTCTTGTCGCGGTTGGACAGAACCATGTTGTCGCCGATCATCTCCTTCGGCACGTCGGTCAGTCCGCCGGTGCCGTCGCCCTTGCCGTGCATGCCCGACCTGAAATGCGTCTTGCTGCCATGACCACCTGGCATCCTGTTCTCCTCTTGCTTTGATTCCCGTGAAGCTCAGTGCTTCTGCTGTGCCGGCGTCGGCTTCGGCGGCTTGTGGCCGCTCTGGCCAGAATCGTTGTGCTTGTTATGGTCGCTTTCCTGGTTCAGGCCGCCACGGCTCACCGGGAATTCACTTTGTCGCGCCTCAGGTCGCGCTCCATGGACGGCTGTGTCCTCCGGATTGTGGCCGAGGGCCCGGTCAAGCTCTCGCGCGTCCGGAACATCCGGCTTGCGCTCGAGGATGCGAACCTGTTGCTCGTGAGTCTTCTTGCCTTGCATTTACGGTCTCCGGCCTCGTCGGGGGGCTCCGCTGTGAGCGACGTCCTTGTCGATGCCGCCGGCGGCGTTCACGTCGTTCTCGACGTCGCCTTCGATCGTGTTCTCGCCCAAGGTATCCTCAAGGTCCTCAGGCGAGATGCCGGCCATCGTTGCCCCTTTCGATCCGCCGATCACTGGGTTTTCGCGTAGATCCTTTTCCGTCGGTGCGTACAGCTTCGGTTGCTTGTTGGTCATGTCTCACCTGCCTCCGCCTTTACCGGCTTCGTGATGCCTGTGATGTGAATCGTGCTCGCCGCCCCCGCCGGAGACGCGGCTGTGGTTGCGCTGCGGGTCGTCCGCCGGTGGCTTCTTCACTTCGAGCGGTGCCTTCGCATTCTCATGAGAGGCGCCCGGTCCGCCCTGGCGAATACTGTTCGGCGTCTTGGTGGAAGTCGACATGAAGATGCCCTCCTCGGCGATCTTGTCAGCGATCTTGCTGATAGCCTTGGTTGGTGGTGTTCTGCTTGATGTTGCCCTGCTCCCCCTGCTGGTCCGGATTCTGCGCGCGCTGCTGGCCATGCACGGTCTGGTCTGCGCGCGCCTGCTTGCTGTCGCCGGTTCCCTTCGGGCTTTGGTTCTCGGCGGGAACAGGTGGCATCTTGCCGGTCATGATGCTGTCTCCTGTTGTTGATCTGCGACATGGAGCGCAGGAACTGATCGCGGCTTCCGATGTCGCGATGACAACAAGAGCAACGACACGCCGTTCCTAACGCTCGGGCGCCGTGAAAATTTTTAGAAGTGTAAGTCTCAGCGGGCTGCTGTCCGGGAACGTACAATCATCGATCCAGCTGACGCTGTCGCCCGTGTTCCGTGGGTCGTCCGGCACGACAGGGAGTTTCGCAATCGCACGCCTTCGAGCTCGGCATCACGGCGCACATAACGTGGCTTCGAGAACTGCACTGGCGAGACGAAACGCAAAATTCCTCGACGGCAAGCGCGCCACGGCACGCAGGGGCCGGAACCGGCACGATCAGATGAGTGCCTATCCGCGCCCCGGCGAGCGATGGCCGGGCTTGCGCTGCTGCTGTGTGTAGGCATCCCAATGGCTCCAGCTGCCATTGCTGAGACTTTGCAAGTCGGTGCCGAGCGGACGGCGTGTGCGCTTGTCGTAATCGGCAATCACACGCTCGGACTGCGAGATCTTGCGCTTGAGGTCCCCGATCGTCTTCTGGGTCTGGCCGTCGCGCTTCGAGGACGCGATCTCGCCCATCGTGAAGCGCGCGGTCTCCAGCGCCTTCAACTCGGCGCGGTTCTTCTTCAACTGGACCCGGTGCCAGGCGATGTTGCTGTCGCTGTCCGCAACCATGTGGGAACTCCGCTGATTCGCTCCCACAGTGTATCAAGCGCCGAATCGACGCCGCAACGCCCGCGCGGCGGCGAAAATACGGTCTTGTTGGGCAGGAATGCGCGGTTAGCGCTCGGCAAAAGCCTTTTCGACCACGAACTGGGCCGGCTCGCCGTGATTGCCCTCGACAAAGCCGCGCTCGCCCAAGAGCGAGCGGGTGTCCGCAACCAGCGCCGGGCTGCCGCAGATCATGACGCGGTCGTGCGCCGCTTCCAGCCCCGGCAGGCCGATATCGGAGAACAGCTTGCCCGAGGTGATGAGGTCGGTGATGCGCCCGCGGTTGCGGAAGGGGTCGCGGGTCACGGTCGGGTAGTAGATCAGCTGGTTGCTGATGTACTCGCCGAGCAACTCGTCCTTGGGCAAATGCTCGGTGATCATCTCGCCATAGGCGAGCTCCTTCACATGACGGCAGCCGTGCAGCAGCACGATTTTCTCGAACCGCTCATAGGTCTCGGGGTCCTTGATCACGCTCAGGAACGGCGCGAGGCCGGTGCCGGTGCCGATGAGGTAGAGGTTGCGCCCCTCCTCCAGATTGTCGATCACCAGCGTGCCGGTGGCCTTGCGGCTGACGATGATCTCGTCGCCTTGCTTCAAATGCTGGAGGCGTGAGGTCAGCGGGCCATCGGGCACCTTGATCGAGAAGAATTCGAGGGTGTCCTCGTAATTGGCGCTGGCGACGCTGTAGGCCCGCAGCAGCGGCTTCTCGCCGACCTTGAGCCCGATCATGGTGAACTCGCCGTTGCGGAAACGGAAGGTCGGGCTGCGGGTGGTCTTGAAGGAGAACAGCGTGTCGGTCCAGTGGTGGACGCTCAAAACGCTTTCCTGATTGAAATTGCTCATGTCACCTTCCCTGTCGCGTCAATTGCGGTTCGAGGCGGGCAGCTATGCGTCGTTTGTATACGATCATTCGTATACTAATGAATAATCCCGCTTGCTCCCGCGGTCAAGGCTGCCCAAGATCGCGAGCGTTGCAGTTCAGGATAAGGACCCCTTCCATGGCGCATGACGCACCCCAGGCCACCGGACCCTCGAAGCTCGTGATCCGGAATATCGGCCTGATCCTGTCCGGCGCGCTGGAAAAGCCGATCCTGGACGGCGACACCATCGTCGCCGAGAACGGCAAGATCACCGCGATCGGCCGCTTCAAAGACCTCGACACCGAAGGCGCGACCACCATCGTCGAAGCCAACGGCACCACCGTCGCGCCGGGCCTGATCGACAGCCACGTCCACCCCGTTGCCGGCGACTGGACGCCCCGCCAGAACCAGATCGGCTGGATCGACAGCAACCTTCATGGCGGCGTCACCACCATGATCTCCGCCGGCGAGGTCCACATGCCCGGCCGTCCCCGCGACGTCGTCGGTCTCAAGGCGATGGCGATCTTCGCGCAGCGCGCATTCTGGAATCTGCGGCCCGGCGGCGTAAAAGTTCACGCCGGCGCGCCGGTGATCGAATGCGAGATGGTCGAGGAGGATTTCAAGGAATTGGCCGCAGCCGGCGTCAAGCTGCTCGGCGAAGTGGGCTTGGGCGGCGTCAAGGACGGCCCGACCGCGCGCAAGATGGTGGGCTGGGCGCGCAAATACGGCATCCAGAGCACGATCCACACCGGTGGCCCCTCGATCCCCGGCTCGGGCCTGATCGACAAGGACGTGGTGCTGGAGGCCGACACCGACGTGATCGGCCACATCAACGGCGGCCACACCGCGCTTCCCGACGACCAGATCCGCTGCATCTGCGAGGGCTGCAAGCGCGGCCTCGAGCTCGTGCACAACGGCAATGAACGCTCCGCCCTGTTCACGCTACGCATCGCGCGCGAGATGGGCGATCTGCACCGGGTGATACTGGGCACCGACGCACCCGCCGGCTCCGGCGTGCAGCCGCTCGGCATTCTGCGCATGGTCTCGATGCTGTCCGCACTCGGCGATCTGCCAGCGGAGCTCGCGTTTTGCCTTGCCACCGGCAACACCGCGCGGATGCGCGAGCTCGATTGCGGCCTCATTGAAATGGGCCGCTCCGCCGATTTCGTCATCATGGACAAGGCGCAGCACTCGGCCGGCAAAAACATTCTGGAGAGCGTCCAACTCGGCGACCTCCCCGGCATCGGCATGACCATCATCGACGGCATCGTGCGCACCCAGCGCAGCCGCAATACGCCGCCGGCCGGCAAGGTGCCGGAGGTGGTGGCAAAGTGACGCAGCCGGAGCGGCTGCCCGCTCCGAATGTCTCCCTAGACGCATTGAACAAGTCTGCTGCCTGCTGCGTCTAACGCAGGCAGCCCTCGGCGGCGGCAGTTCATTGCTGGACCATCGAGGAAGACATGAAGAATTCGTCGCGGATTGCCGCCGGCGTCGCTGGCGCGGTGGCGGGCTATATCGCGACCTTTGTGCTGTTCTCCCTGTTCGATTTCGGCAACCGCGCCGACCCGATCACGTCGGGTCTGTTGGCACTGTTCGTCTACTCGCCCATCGGCGCGATCGCCGGCGTGGTCTTTGCCAGCTGGCTGGTGACGCGTTCAGGCAAGGATGCAAGCAATAGCGGCGTCACACGCAACAGCCTGAAGTCACTCGGCATCGTCGCGCTGCTCTGCGTTGCCGCCGCCGCCACTTACATCGGCGTCGCGTACATGACGGCCACGCCTTGGCTCAACCGGAACGGCGCCACTCCCCTGCTCGTATTCGAGGTTCGCTTTCCGGCCGGCGTAGCCGTGCCGACATCAGCGCAAGGCATCACCATCGAATTGCAGACCGACCTCAACACCATGCCGGGCGAAGTGACCCCGGCCGCCTTCTATCGGGATGGCGACCAGCCCGTCATTGCCGGCGAGGTCGAGCTGGCGTTTCGTACCTCGCACCGGCAGCTCGCCGTCACCATTCAGGGCCAGCCGAGCCGGATCTATTCGATCGGACTATCGGCCTGGGCTCCGCACACACCGGAGTTCGGAACGTGGCGGCGACTCAGCGACGGCAGCGAAATCCGCTATCGCGCCAAATGGCTGGGAAAGACGTGAGGAATCAACGCGACTTGGGTATCTCACAGCGCACATAGGCCTGGCGCTTGGCCTGACCGACCGGACCGTTGTCCATCACCAGCCTGCCGTCCGCCGCGATGGACACCCGGGGATTGGAGCGAAACTTCTCGCCCTCGCCTTCGCAGGCAAGCTTCATTTTCCAACCGAGCTTCCCGTCCGCGGTGATCTCGCTGGCCCGGCACCGGGTCTCGTACCAATAGAGACGATTGCCGCCTTCGATGCTCATGCGGTTGGCGCTGTCCTGGTCGCGGCAATCCTTCTTGGTCGACGCCCAGAAGCCCTCATAGCGCTGCGCGGCCCAAGCGGGAACGCCCTCGCCCGCCAGCACCGCACCAAGACCCAAAACAATCGGAAATCGCGTTACCGCTCTCATGCCGGAAACCTCGACAAAACCTTCATCGAGGTTAGTCGCCGGTCACCGCAGCTTGTTCAACAGCGCCATCAGCATCTCGCGCTCCTTGGCGTCGAGCGGCGACAGCGTCTCGCGGGTGATCGCGAGCGCGCTCGGCGCGACCTTCTCCGCAAGCTGCTGGCCGGCGCGCGTCAGGCTGACCAGCAGCCGCCGCCCGTCATCGGGGTCCTGACTGGTCTCGGTCAGGCCTCGCGCCGTCAGCCGGTCGATCACGCCCTTGATGGTCGCGACATCCATCGCCGTGAGGCGTCCGAGCTGGTTCTGCGAACACGCGCCGGTTTCAGCGAGCTTGGACAAGGCCGCCCACTGCGTCGGCGTGATGTTGGTGCCGATGTCGCGGGAGAAGATCGAGCTGTGGCGCTGCCAGACCTGGCGCAGGATGAAGCCGACCTGCTCGTCGAGCACGTAAAGCGGTTTTCCCGGTTTAACGCTCTTCTTCGCCGCAACGCTTCTCGCCATCCGCTCGCTGCCCTTCCCTTTGCCTTCACAACGACAGATGCGCATCGCGGATGTCCGGGCGCGCATCGAGTTCGGCCATGGTGCCGCCGAAGCAGATGCGGCCGCGCTCGATGATATAGGCGCGATCGGAGATCAACCGCGCAAAGTGCAGATTCTGTTCGGAGACGACGATGCTGACGCCCTCCTTCTTCATGGTCAGGATGGCATCGACCATCTGCTCCACGATTTTTGGCGACAGGCCTTCCGAAGGCTCGTCGAGCAGCACCAGCGACGGATTGCCCATCAGCGTGCGCGCGATGGTGAGCATCTGTTGCTCGCCGCCGCTCATGCGGCCGCCCGGGCGGTTCTTCATCTCGCCGAGATTTGGAAACAGCGCGAACAGCTTTTCGCGGGTCCAGTGCGGCGCGTTCGGACGCTTCGGCTGGCGGCCGACTTCGAGATTTTCTTCCACCGTCAAATCAGTGAAGATGCGCCGTTCCTCCGGCACATAGCCGAGCCCATCGCGCACGATCTCGTGCGTCGGACTGGCCGAGACGTCCTTGCCCTCGAACATGATGCGGCCGGAGCGTTGAGCAACAAGACCGACGACCGAGCGGAACGTCGTCGACTTGCCGGCGCCGTTACGGCCCAGAAGCGCCACCACCTCGCCCTCACCGACCTCGAAGCCGATGTCGAACAGGATATGGGCCGGGCCGTAATGACTGTTGAGGTCCTGCACCGTGAGCTTCATGTCGAGGCCCCCTCGCGATGTTCGGCATCGTAAAGCAGGCCCTCGCCGAGATAGACCGCCTGCACTTGCGGATTGCTGCGCACTTCGGCCGGCGAGCCCTCGGCGATCAGCGTTCCCCGATTCAGCACGATGATGCGGTCGGCGTGTTCGAACACGACGTCCATGTCGTGCTCGGTGAAGAGCACGCCGATCGACTTTTCGCGCGCGATGCCCGCGGTCAGCCGCATCAGGTCGACGCGCTCGCGCGGCGCCATGCCAGCGGTCGGCTCGTCCATCAGCAAGAGCTTCGGCTGGTTGGCGAGCGCCACAGCAAGCTCGAGCCGCTTGAGGTCGCCATAGGCGAGCTCGCCGCAGGGGCGGTCCGCATAGCCGCTCATGCCGACCAGCTCGAGCAGACGCCCGGCTTCGCCGCGATTGAAATTCGGTGCCGAGCCGAAGAGATTGAACAGCTGCTTGCCGTGCGAGATCAATGCGACCTGCACATTCTCGCGCACCGTCATGGTGGCGAAGGTCGCCGTGATCTGAAACGTGCGCCCCACTCCCATGCGCCAAATGTCGCGCGGCTTCTTGCCCGTGGTCTCCTCGCCGAGGAGGCGGACATGGCCGGTATCAGGCTTGTTCTGGCCGTTGAGCATGTCGAAGCAGGTGCTCTTGCCCGCGCCGTTCGGACCAATCAGCGCAAGAATCTCGCCGGCGCGCAGCGAGAACGAGACGCCGCGCACGGCATGAATGCCGCCGTAGGATTTGGTCAGGCCTTCAACCGCGAGAAGTGGGGGTGCGACGCTCATTCGGCGGACTCAATCGGCTTGGCAATAAGAGGCGATCCTGGCGGCGATGCCTTCCTGCGCCGCTGCGCCAGCATCTCCAGCATGCCGACGATGCCCTTGGGGAAGACGACGACGATCAACACGATGAAACCGCCGAGCACGAGCTTCGACAAATCGGTCTGGCTGACCAGCCAGATGTTGAGAGCCTTGTAGACGATGGCGCCGATCACTCCGCCCGACACCGTCTCGACACCGCCGAGCAGCACCATGACCAGCGCATCGACCGACAGCGAGATGCCGAGATTGTCGGGGAAGACGCTGCCCTTGAGATAAGCGAACAGCGCGCCGCCGATGCCGGCGGTTGTGCCCGCGATCACGAAGGCCGTCCACTGGATGCGCTTGGCATTGATGCCGACCGCTTCAGTGCGCAGGAGCGAGTCGCGCGTCGCCCGAAGTGCGTAGCCGAACGGCGAGAACACCATGACCCGCAGCGCAATGGTGACCAGCGCTGCGACGCCGAGCGCCAGCCAGTAGAAATGCGACGGGCTCGCCGCCCATTTCTCCGGCCAGACACCGAGTATGCCGTTGTCGCCACCTGTCACGCTCACCCACTGGAACGCGATCGACCAGACGATCTGCGCGAAAGCAAGCGTCAGCATGGCAAAATAGACGCCGGAGAGCTGCACGGCAAAGAAGCCGAACACCGCAGCGCCCATGCAGCCGAGCAGCGGCCCGAGCAGGAGACAGACGATCATCGGCAGCCCCGCCATCTTGGCGAGGAAGGCGACGCCATAGGCGCCGAGCCCGAAATAGGCGGCGTGGCCGAAGGACGCGAGCCCGCCCACCGACATCAGGAAATGCAGGCTGACGGCGAAGATGACGAAGATCGCGATCTCCGAGCCGACGGTCAGCGCGTAATTGCCGGCGAACAGCGGCAGCGTCGCTGCGACGACCAACGCTGCCAGCGCGGCCAGCCGCTCATTCGACGTCAGCGGCCGCCAGGGATTGACGGTGAGACCCGGCGTCTTGCGCGCGGCCGCCTCCGGTTTGCCGAACAGGCCCCAGGGCCGCACGATCAGCACGGCCGCCATCACCAGGAAGACGAGGATGATGGAGATTTTCGGAAAGATGAGAATGCCGAACGCGTTCAGCTCCGAGACCAGCACGGCCGCGACGAAGGCGCCGACGATGCTGCCGAGGCCGCCGATCACGACGACGACGAAGACCTCGACGATGATGCGCAAATCCATGGCGTGATGCACGGCATCGCGCGGGATCTGGAGCGCGCCGCCGAGGGCTGCGAGGAAGACGCCGACCGCGAACACGCTCGTGAACAGCCATTTCTGATTGACGCCGAGCGCTGCGACCATGTCGCGGTCCTGCGTCGCCGCGCGCACCAGCACGCCCCAGCGCGTGCGCTGGAACAGCAGCCAGAGAATGCCGAGCACGACGGGGCTGAGCACGATCAGGAACAGATCATAGCTCGGGATGTTCTGGCCGAAGAAATCGACCGCACCCTTGAAGCCCGGCGCGCGGCGGCCGACGAGATCGTCAGGGCCCCAGATCAGCACCACGAGATCCTCGACCATCAAGGTCAGGCCAAAGGTGCCGAGCAGCTGAAACAATTCGGGGGCGTGATAGATGCGCCGGAGCAGCACCATCTCGACGAGCACGCCAATCAGCGCCACGGCAAGGGCTGCGACAACGACGCCGCCCCAGAAGCCGAACGCGCCGGAGAAACGCTCCGTCAGCGTGAAAGCGATGTAGGCGCCGATCATGTAGAAGGCGCCATGCGCGAAATTCACGATCCGCGTCACGCCGAAGATGATCGACAGGCCCGAGGCCACCAGGAACAGCGACGCTGCGCTGGCGAGACCGGTCAGAAACTGTACGACATAAAAGGCCATCGGCGGTCCGGGTTGGTGTTTGAGTCACCTCGCCCCGCTTGCGGGGAGAGGTCGAATTGCGAAGCAATTCGGGTGAGGGGGAGCCTCCGCGAGTCGTCTCTCACCTCCCTCGGGGAGGCTCCCCCTCACCCCAACCCTCTCCCCGCAAGCGGGGAGAGGGAGAAGCAAGAGGTCAATCCTTCGGACGCAGCTTCTCGACTTCGGCGTCGCTGGGCAGATAGTCCGAGCCCTTCTTGTAAACTGCATCCACCATCACGCCTTTGCCGTCTTTCTGCGCGGTCTTGCCGACATAGGCGCCGAGCGTCGACTGGTGGTCGATCTTGCGGAAGGTAATCTCGCCGAACGGCGACGGCATGGAGATGCCTTCGGCCGCCGCGATCATCTTGTCGGTATCGGTCGAGCCGGCCTTGGCGATGATCGCCGCCGCCGACTTGATGGTCTGGTAGCCGACGATCGAGCCGAGGCGCGGATAGTCGTTGTACTTGGCCTGATAGGCCTTCAGGAACGCATCATGCTCGGGCGTTTTGATCGAGTACCAGGGATAACCGGTGACGATCCAGCCCTCGGGCGTCTCGTCCTTGAGCGGATCGAGATATTCGGGCTCGCCGGTCAGGAAGGACACGACCTCGCGCCCCTTGAACACGCCGCGGGTGTTGCCTTCGCGTACGAGCTTGACGAGGTCAGGACCGAACGTGACGTTGAGGATCGCTTCGGGATTGGCGGCGGCAACCGCCTGCACCACCGGGCCCGCATCGATCTTGCCCTGCGGCGGCCACTGCTCGTCGACCCACTGGATGTCGGGGCGCTTCTCCGACATCAGTTTCTTGAACACGGCAACTGCCGACTGGCCGTATTCATAGTTCGGCGCGATCGTCGCCCAGCGCTTGGCCGGCAGCTTGCTGGCGGCTTCCACCAACATCGCGGCCTGCATGTAGTTGGAGGGGCGCAGGCGGAACGTATACTTGTTGCCCTTCGACCAGGTCACGGCGTCCGTCAGCGGCTCGGCCGCGAGGAAAAACACCTTCTTCTGGTTGGCGAAGTCGCTGACGGCGAGACCGATGTTCGACAGGAACGTGCCGGTCAGCATCGCAACGCCTTCGCTGGAGACCAGCTCATTGGCCGCGGTCTGCGCATCCGCCGGCTTGCCGCCGTCGTCCTTGGAGACGACCACGAGCTTCTTGCCGTTGATGCCGCCGGCCGCGTTGATCTCTTCGACCGCGAGCTGCCAGCCCTTTCGATAAGGCTCGGTGAACGCCGGCAGCAGCGAATAGCTGTTGATCTCGCCGATCTTGATCTCCTGCGCCACGGCCGAATGAGCCATGCCGCCCGCCAGAAGCGCAAAGGCCGCGCCGATGAAATAATTTCTTGCTCGCATCCCAACCTCCAGTTTTGAACTCGCCAAGTCTTCTATTCTCGCCAAGTCTTCTATTCTCTCCAAGTCTTCTATTTCAAACCGTCTTCGCCCTTGATCTCGGCAACCGTGAGCCCCCCGACGCGCGGCAGCGGACGGCCGCTGTCGGTGACGGCGACCGCGACCATGATCTCGTTGGCGCGCGGCGCATCGTTGATCTGCACTTCCATGCCGTCGAAATGGCTACGCACGAAGGCGGCGTCCTTGTGCCCGAGCGGAATATCGAGCGACGTGCCGGGGCCGCTGCGCTTCTTCGACGACGGGATCAGCGCCGCGCCCTTGCCCAGAACCTTGCGCACCGGCGCACCCATCTTGGGATGAAGGATCGCGGCCGCGTGCTCCAGCTCGCCGTTCTCGCCGACGGCCGCCGCCTTGCCATAGCTCTGCGCCTTCGCGCCATCGATGCCGAGCGCCGCCACTGCGCGCTTCGACAGCAGCTCGCCAAGCTCCTCGCCGATCGCGATCAGCGGCGAGAGATCCTCGACATATTTTCCGGCAAAGGGATTTTCGATGACGGCGATCGCAGCCGCGCGCCGGGTCGGCGGCGAAACCTGGCGCCCCATCTCCATCTGCGTCTCTTCGACGACGGTGACGATCTTGCGAATGATCGCGCTCATATTTCGCTTCCCTGCTCAGACATGAACCGCATTCTCCAGCACAGCCGGGCGCGGTCGTTGCCGTTCGATATCTTTCGGTCCAACGACGAGCATATCACCACAAAGCTGCAACACGGCACCCTCGATCAATCCACGATCGAACAATTGCAGTGCACATTCCGCGCCAGATTCCAGCGCGGCGGCGATCTCGTTCTGCGACAATTCACCGACATCACGCGTAACAAGGCGCGCGCCGAGATCGCTGTCGGGTTGAAGCTCGTTTGCGGGTTGGCGGATGATGGCGGGGTGTCCGGGCAGATCGACGGCGTTGGCGATCACAGTCGCCGCCGCATCGGCCTGCGAGGCCGTTGCCGCGAGCACCGTCACGGCGTCCGCAATCCCGAGCGAAAAGCTGCGGCCATGGCGGCCGCTGGTCGCGATGCCGCGCGTGGGATCGTTGGCATCAACCTTCATCGTCCGCATCACACCGTCACGATCGGGCCGATCCATCAGACCGACCGAAAAATGCTGGCCCTTACCGAGATGAAGCGCAATATCGCCGCCATTGTTCACATAGACGCGGTCGAGCGACGCGGCGTCGAGCATCGCGCCAAGAACTTCCTCGGCCACACTGCCGGCGACCGCGGCCATCGGCGTAATGAAGCCATCGGTGGCATAGGGCGCGACGGCGGCGTGCATCCGACGCGCAACCACACCCTTCAACGACGACCGCTCCTTGGCGGCGGTCCGCAGTTGCGGCAGCTCCGCGCAGAGTTCGTCGAGCAGTCCGGTGAAACGGCGGGCCGCTGCTGCATAGGCTGCTCGCACTTCGTGTGCACGCCCCCTCGCCTCGACAATCAGATCGATCGGTCCATCCTGCAAATGCAGCCGCCGGCCATCAGACAGCAACGCGATCTGCGGGAGCCTCGTCATGCCCGAGGTCCGGGAATCGGGTTCTGCCAGGGCAATTGGCGGACGTCGTCGCCGTTCTGCACTTCGGACAGCGGCTTCACGTAATCCATATGACCGCCGAGCGCCGCATAATCCGACAGCTTCATCGTAAACTCGATCGGCGCGACCAGCGCCGGTGTCGGCACATAGCCGAACGCGCCTGATGGCATCTGCGTCACGTCGACCATGTAGGTGATGCCGCCGCCCGGCCAGACATAGACCGGCGCACCGCCGCTGGTGACGCGCGTGAGTGCGTCCTTCACCGAACGCGTCAATCGCACCGGATTGTCAGTGACACCCGCGCGCAGCGAGCCGCCGGCGCCAGCCATGAACAGCACCGTGCACAGCGCCGGCTCGCAATTCTCCTGGATACGCTCGACCGAAAACCTCAGGTCGGCGGGCATCTCGGTCTCGACCGGCTTCAAGGCCTCGTCGAGCACGTAATACGACGAATGCTCGCCGGTCGTGGAGACCATCAGCATCGAGAGGCCGACCCTGGCCTCCTTCGCGTCGAACGGTCCAAGGATCGCGAGCGGATCGGAGATGTTGGTGCCGCCCCAGCCCGTGCCGGGATCGGCAACCTGGAAATAGCGGCCGGGCGTCGAACGCCGGCCCTTCATCTTGATGCCGGTGTCGGCGATGTCGAGCAGTTTTCCGGCCTGGTGCTCGCTGAGCACGCCGGTGATGTGGTCATCGACCACCACGACCTCATCGACCTTGCCATGCCACTGCTTGGCGAACATGCCGATCGTCGCCGAGCCGCAGCCGACGCGCATGCGCTCTTCTTTCACGCCGTTGACGACCGGCGGCTGGCCGGCCTGCACCATCACGCTCGCGCCGCCGTCGATGGTCAGCTCCACCGCCTTGCAATTGGCGAGGTCCATCAGCGTGTCGCAGGTGACGCGGCCCTCCTTCTTGGAGCCGCCGGTCAGATGGTGCACGCCGCCAAGCGACAGCATCTGCGAGCCGTATTCGCTGGTGGTGACGTGACCCACCGCCTCGCCCTGCGCGCGCACGGTCGCGGTTTCCGGGCCGAGATAGCGGTCGGTGTCGATCTTCACCTTGATTCCGCAATAGGAGAAGATGCCCTCGGTGACGACGGTCACCATGTCGACACCGTCGATCTCGGACGACACGATGAAGGGCGCCGGCTTGTAATCGGGATAAGTCGTGCCCGCACCGATCGCGGTGACGAAAGTCGAGGGCTCGTGGACGATCTTGCCGTCCCAGTCTTCCGTGCGGCTGAATGGCACCAGCTTGCCGCCATGCGACACCGTGCGCTCCAGGATTACATGCGGATCGACGCGGACCAGCTTGCCGTCGTGATTGGCATAGCGGTCGCAGGCACCCGCCGCGCCCGGCTTGATGTAGCACATCACCGGACAGGCATCGCAACGGATCTTGTCGATGGCAGAGCTCGTTGTTTCCATCACCATGCCAGAGCCAGCGGACACCGCGGTTATCGTTCGTATACGAACAATGTTGCGCGCGGTCCCGGAGACTGTCAAGCGGCGGTGCGGCGCAAAAGATGCGGCTGCCGCATAAAGCCTCATTTGCCTATCCGCTTTGTCCACAAAGCGGGCAGTCGCGTTGCAGTGCGGCATGCACGGCTTGCACGTTTGTGTACAAACGGTATCGTCGCGACGTAGATTTTGAGATGAGTTGATCGAGCGCTTGGGAAAGAGGATGATTCAGACACCGATCCGCCTCACCGTAAACGGCAGGATCCACGAGGTCATGGCGGCGCGCGAGACGCCGCTGCTCTACGTGCTGCGCAACGACCTCGCGCTCAACGGCCCGAAATACGGATGCGGCCTGGGTGAATGCGGCACCTGCACTGTCCTGATTGACGGCATGGCGGCGCGCGCCTGCGTCGTTCCGATCAGCGGCTGCGCCGGGCGCGACATCGTGACGCTCGAAGGGCTCGGCACCCGCGACAAGCCTGATGTGGTGCAGCAGGCCTTCATCGCGGAGCAGGCCGCGCAATGCGGCTATTGCCTCAACGGCATGATCATGACCACCAAGGCGCTGCTCGCGATCAACCCGCAGCCTTCAGAGCAGGAGGCGCTCGCTGCGCTGCGCTACAATCTCTGCCGCTGCGGCACGCATGTCGAAATCCTTCGCGCGGTGATGCGCGCATCGGGTCAACTCGCCGGGGCCAGTGATTGATGGCCTCCCCTGTTTCGAACGGAGCTGAGCGGGGCTCGCTCGTCGTCGTCCGCACCGTGGACGAGGTCACATCTGAAACATTCGTCCGCATTACCGCGGACGGCACGGTGAACGCCTATAACGGTCATGTCGATCTCGGCACCGGCATCCGCACGGCACTCGGCCAGATCGTCGCCGAAGAGCTCGACGTGTCCTTTGCGCGCGTCGTTGTCGTACTCGGCGACACCTCCGTGGTGCCGAACCAGGGCGCGACCATCGCGAGCGAAACCATCCAGATCACCGCCGTTCCCCTGCGCAAGGCCGCAGCCCAGGCGCGGCACTTCCTGATCGCGCGTGCGGCCGAGCGGCTTGAGCTGCCGGCCGACGAGCTCACAATCGAAGACGGGCTTGTCCGGAGCCATAATCGCAGCGTCAGCTATGGCGAGCTGATCGGCGGCGAGACCATCCGCCTCGAGCTTGCTGACGACGTGCAGGTCAAGGCCGTCGGCGATTACGCCATCGTCGGCCAATCGATGCCGCGCGTTGACCTGCCCGCCAAGGCCACGGGCGAATTGACCTTCGTGCACGACGTCCGGCTATCAGGCATGCTGCACGGCCGCGTGGTGCGTCCGCCCTATGCCGGCGTCGATGCCGGCCCATTCGTCGGCACCAGCCTGATCGCGGTCGACGAATCCTCGGTGCGCGACATTCCCGGCATGGTTGCCGTCGTGCGGATCGGCGATTTCGTCGGCGTGGTCGCCGAGCGCGAAGAGAATGCAATCCGGGCGGCGGAGCAGCTCGCAGTGAGCTGGAAACCGACGCCCACGCTCGCCGATCTCGCCGATGTCGAGAAAGCACTGCGCGCCCATCCGTCGACGCCGCGCACGCTGATCGACAAGGGCGATGTCGATGCCGCGATATCAGGTGCGGCCCAGCCGATGCAGCGCACGTATGTCTGGCCTTACCAGATGCACGCCTCGATCGGCCCGTCCTGCGCCGTCGCCGATTTCCAGGACGGCAACGTCCGCGTCTGGTCGGGCACGCAGAACCCGCATGTGCTGCGCAGCGATCTCGCGCTGCTGATCGAGCGTCCCGAGAGCGAAGTCGAGGTCATCAGGCTGGAGGCCGCCGGCTGCTACGGCCGCAACTGCGCCGACGACGTCAGCGCGGATGCGCTGCTGCTGTCCCGCGCGGTCGGCCGGCCCGTGCGGGTGCAGCTGACGCGCGAGCAGGAGCACGCCTGGGAGCCCAAGGGCGCGGCGCAGCTCATCGACGTCAATGGCGGCCTTGATGCCGATGGCGGCATTGCCGGTTACGATCTCGCCACGCGCTATCCGTCGAATGCCGCACCGACGCTCGCGCTGTTGCTCACCGGGCGCATTTCGTCCGAGCCCGACGTGCTCCAGATGGGCGACCGCACCGCGATCCCGCCCTACGATTACGACCACATGCGCGTCGTCGCCCATGACATGGCGCCGATCGTGCGCGCGTCATGGTTTCGCGGCGTCTCGGCGCTGCCGAACACCTTTGCGCATGAATCCTATATCGACGAGGCCGCGACCGAGGCCGGCGTCGATCCCATCGCATATCGCCTGCGTTACCTGAAGGACCAGCGCGCAATCGACCTCGTCAACGCAGTCGCCGAACGCGCCGGCTGGACCCCGCGGCCGGTGCGCGAGGAGAAGGACGACGACATCGTGCACGGGCGCGGCTTTGCCTATGCGCTCTACGTACACAGCAAATTCCCGGGCTACGGCGCAGCATGGTCAGCCTGGGTCGCCGATGTCGCGGTGAACAAGACCACCGGCGATGTCAGCGTAACGCGTGTCGTCGCGGGGCAGGATTCCGGATTGATGATCAATCCTGACGGCGTGCGCCATCAGATCCAGGGCAACGTCATCCAGTCCACCAGCCGCGCGCTGATGGAGGAGGTCTCGTTCGAGCGCGGCGCGGTGGCCGCGCGCGAATGGGGCGCCTATCCCATCATCCCCTTCGCCGATGTGCCCAAGATCGACGTCTTGCTGCTGCCGCGGCCGGACCAGCCGCCGCTCGGCGTCGGCGAGTCCGCCTCGGTGCCGAGCGCAGCCGCAATTGCCAATGCGATCTTCGATGCCACCGGTGTGCGCTTCCGCGAGCCGCCGTTCACGCCCGAGCGCATCCTCAAGGGCTTGCACGGCGAAGCGTCGCCCGTGCCGCAGGCCCTGCCCGCACCCGCGAAGCGGCCTGCGGTCCGCATCTGGGAGAATCCCTTCGCCAAACGCGCCGGCATTGTCGCGACAATCGCGGCCATCTGCACCGCAGCGGTCGGGATCGGCGCAGCGCTCATGCCCGGGCGCGCCATCGCGCCGATCGCGCGGCCCGATGCATCGGTCTATTCCGCGGCGACAATCGCGCGCGGAGAGCTGCTCGCGGCGCTCGGCAATTGCGCGGAGTGCCACACCAGCCTCAGGGGCGTGCTCAACGCCGGCGGCCGGGCGCTCGAAACACCGTTCGGCACGATCTATTCGACCAACATCACGCCTGACGTCGAGACCGGCATCGGCGCCTGGTCCTATCCCGCCTTCGAGCGCGCGATGCGCGACGGACTGCATCGCGACGGACGGCAGCTCTATCCCGCCTTCCCCTACACGCATTTTGCGAAGACTGACGATGCGGACATGCAGGCGCTGTACGCCTACCTGATGGCGCAGCCCGCGGTGCGCGCAACGACGCCCGCGAACACGCTCGCCTTCCCGTTCAACATCCGCCCGCTGCTCGCCGGCTGGAATGCGCTGTTCCACCAGACGAGAGAGTTCAAGCCAGATCCGGCAAAGTCGGAGCTTTGGAACCGCGGCGCCTATCTGGTCGAAGGGCTCGGCCATTGCAGCGGCTGCCATTCGCCGCGCAATGCGCTCGGCGCCGAGCAGCGCCAGGCCTATCTGGCCGGCGGCTTTGCCGAAGGCTGGGAGGCGCCGCCGCTGACCTCGCGCTCGCATGCGCCGGTCCCTTGGAGCGAGGACGAACTGTTTGCTTATTTGCGCACCGGCCATTCGCGCTATCACGGCGTCGCCGCCGGCCCGATGGCGCCTGTTGTCAGGGATCTCGCGGCGCTCCCCGATCACGACATCCGCGCGATGGCCGTCTATCTCAACTCGTTCAACGACGATGCGGCCGATGCGCCCTCGCTGGCCGCGAAGCTCGAAGCTGCGACCCAAGTCACCGTCGCCTCGTCGACCGGCGCGCGGCTCTATCAGGGCGCCTGCGCCGTCTGCCACGAGGTTGGCGGTCTGCCGCTGTTCGGCAGCCGCCCCTCCCTCGCGCTCAACAGCAATCTGCATAGCGCGACGTCGGACAATCTCGTGCAGGTGATCCTGCACGGCATCACTGATCCCGTGTCGAGCGACCTCGGCTACATGCCCGCATTCAGGAACAGCATGAGCGACACGCAGGTCGAGGAACTCGTCGGCTTCCTGCGCAAGCAGTTCGCACCGGACAAGCCGGCATGGACCGGCGTGCGCGAGACAGTCGCGCGCGCACGCCACTCAACCCGCTGATTTTTGGAGCATGACCTAATCGGAAAACCGCTTCACACTTTTCCCGGTCATGCTCTAGCCGTGCGTCTTCGCCTCCACCGGAGGCGTGCCGTGGGTGTGGAAGGACTCGATCGTCTTCAACCCCCAGGCCTGGCCCCTCTTGCGTTCCTCCTCGGTCCACACGATCGGCTTCCAGTCGGGTGCAAGGATGAGGCGCGCGCCGGCATTGGCGACCTCGACGCGGTTGCCGCCGGGCTCGTAGACATAGAGGAAGAAGGTCTGCTGGATTGCGTGCTTGTGCGGCCCGGTCTCGATGTGGATGCCGTTCTCCAGGAAGATGTCGGCGGCGCGCAAGATCTCCTCGCGGCTGTCGAGCGCGTAGGTGACGTGGTGGAAGCGGCCGGGCGTGCCGGAATGGTCGAGCGAATAGGCGAAGTCGTAGCTCTTGTTCGACATCGTCAGCCACATCGCGGCCTCGCGGCCGTCATTGAGCACGATCTGCTCGGTGAGGCGGCATCCCAGATAATTCTCGAAGAACTCGCGGTTGGCCTTGATATCGACGGCGAGGCAGTTGAGGTGATCGAGCCGGCGGACATTGACGCCGCGCGCGGGAAAGCGCTGCGCCTGGTTCTTCAACGCGGGCTTCAGCTCCGGCGGGGCCTGATACCATTCGGTCTCGTAATAGAGCTCGACGATGTGGCCATCGGGATCCCTGCAGCGGAAGGTCGGCCCCTGCCCCATGTCGCCGTCGATCCAGCCGATGTCGAAGCCCGAGCCTTTCAGCGCGGCGACGCGGCGCTCCAGCGCCTGCTGGCTGCGCGCGCGCAGCGCCATGTGCTCCATGCCTGAGGTCTTCGACGCCGTGAGCTTGAGCGAATAGCGTTCGTAATCGTCCCAGCCGCGCAAATAGACCGACTCGCCCTTCTGCCCGCTGACGGTCATGCCCATGACGTCGACGAAGAATTTCAGGCTCTCGTCCGGCTTCGGCGTCAGCAGTTCCATGTGGCCGAGATGGGCGAGATCGAAGATCGGTTCGGGCTGCATGGTTCCCTCCTGGGCATGGCAGGCGCAGGGCCCGCCTAATCATTTGTACTAATGTACAAATGATTAGGTCCCGTCAACAAAATGGCCCCCTCAGTCGGGAGAAGCATGCCGGCGACGATCCTCCGAACGGACGGGACCGGATGCTCGAATGGTAAAATCTTCCTTAAGCGCTTTCCGGCCCATTGGCCTAGAAAAGCAGCATTTTCCGGCTGATTTCGCCGACAAGTATGCATTGCGAACAACTCTATTAGCCGAATTGTCGCGGATTTAACAAAGCTCCCGCCCCTGCCGCTTAACAGTTTGTGCAGCCCGGGCTCGCATAGTCAGGGTTAAACTCCTCGCTCTTGCCAGGTTCATTCATTGTGACATCCTTTGGACGCGTGATTTCGGTTCGCGGATCGCTCGCCCGGGTCGGGCTTCTGGCGGAAAGCCAGATGCCGGTCTCGGAAGTCCGGGCCACCGTCGGCCGGTTCGTCAGCATCCGCTGCGCCAGCTCGATCATCGTCGCCATGATCACCGAGGTGTCCTGCGAAAACCTCTCGCGCAGCGACAATTTGATCGCGATCGCCTCGGTCGATCTGCTCGGCGAAATCCTCAATGCCGCCGGCAAGGCCAAATTCCAGCGCGGCGTTACCAACTATCCGACCATCGGCGATTCCGTCGACCTGATCACCAGCCAGGAGCTGCGCACGATCTACGCGCCGACGGGATCCGACCAGATCAATGTCGGCTTCCTGCAGCAGGACAGCTCCGTCGTCGCTTATGTCGATATCGAGGAAATGCTGTCCAAGCATTTTGCGGTGCTGGGATCGACCGGCGTCGGCAAATCGACCGGCGTGTCGCTGCTGCTCAACGAGATCCTGAAAGCGCGCCCGAACCTGCGCATTTTCCTGCTCGACGTGCACAACGAATATGGCCGCTGCTTCGGCGACCGCGCGCTGGTGCTCAACCCTCGGAACCTGAAGCTGCCGTTCTGGCTGTTCAATTTCGAGGAAATCGTCGACGTGCTGTTCGGCGGCCGCGCCGGCGTGCCCGAGGAGCTCGATGTGCTCGCCGAGGTGATCCCGATCGCCAAGGGCATCTACACGCAGTACCAGAACGCCGATCGCCTCGGCCTCAAGCGCATCGATCCCAAGCAGATCGGCTTCACCGTCGATACGCCGGTGCCGTACCGCCTGGTTGATTTGATCTCGCTGATCGACGAGCGCATGGGCAAGCTGGAAAACCGCTCCTCGCGCATCATCTATCACAAGCTGATCTCGCGCATCGAAGCGGTCCGCAACGACCCGCGCTACGCCTTCATGTTCGACAACGCCAATGTCGGCGGCGACACCATGGCCGAGGTGATCAGCCATCTGTTCCGCCTGCCCGCCAACGGCAAGCCGATGACGGTGATGCAGCTCGCGGGCTTCCCGGCCGAGGTCATCGATTCCGTCGTCTCGGTGCTGTGCCGCATGGCCTTCGACTTCGGCCTGTGGAGCGACGGCGTCTCGCCGATGCTGTTCGTTTGCGAAGAAGCCCACCGTTACGCCTCCGCCGACCGCAATGTCGGCTTCGGACCGACCCGCAAGGCGGTGTCGCGGATCGCCAAGGAAGGCCGCAAATACGGCGTCTATCTCGGCCTCATCACCCAACGCCCGGCCGAGCTCGACGCCACCATCATCTCCCAGTGCAACACGCTGTTCACGATGCGTCTTGCCAACGAACGCGACCAGGCGCTGCTGCGCGCCGCGGTCTCGGATGCTGCCGCGAATTTGCTGTCCTTCGTGCCCTCGCTCGGCACCCGCGAGGTGCTGGCGTTCGGCGAAGGCGTCGCGCTGCCGACCCGTCTGCGATTCAAGGAGGTGCCGCCGCATCAATTGCCGCGCGGCGAGGCCACCATCTCGAGCGTGCCGTCGGTTACGTCAGGCCACGACATGCATTTCGTCGGCGCGGTGCTCGAACGCTGGCGCGGTGCCACCTCGCAGCGCGACACGCCGAACGACCCGGTGTTCTCCGCGCCGCCGGCCAAGACGCTCGCCCCCGCCGAGACGCCGATGCTGCAGCCCTCGATGGGGCTCGACCCCGATCGCTTCTCGCTGTTGAAGAAGCCGCTGCGGTAAAATGCTCTCGTGTCCCGGACGCGCTGCAGTGTGCAACGCTGCTGCGCAAAGCCGGGACCCACGCTACGCGCACCACACTGTCGGAAACATGGGCCCCGGCTCTGCAGCGCACCGCCGAAGAGGCGCTGCGCCGCGGCCGGGCACGAGAGCGGCAGATTGAGCCCGCCGCTCGCATCGACTATGGTTCCCGCCCCCAAGCCGGAATCCATGCCCATGACAAAACCCGCCGCGCAACGCTTCGCCGCTCCCGCCCTCGATACGCTGCCCGACGACATCCGCACCCGCCTCCTGGCCGTGCAGGAAAAAAGCGGCTTCGTGCCGAACGTGTTCCTGACGCTGGCCTACCGCCCAGACGAGTTCCGCGCGTTCTTCGCCTATCACGACGCGCTGATGGAGAAGGACGGCGGCCTCAGCAAGGCCGAGCGCGAGATGATCGTGGTGGCGACCTCGGCGGCCAACCAGTGCCAGTATTGCGTGATCGCGCATGGCGCGATCCTGCGCATCCGCGCCAAGAACCCGCTGATTGCCGACCAGATCGCGGTGAACTATCGCAAGGCCGACATCACGCCGCGGCAAAAGGCGATGCTCGATTTCGCGATGAAGGTCTCGGCCGATGCGCAGCGCGTCTCGGAGGAGGATTTCACGGCGCTTGCGCCGCACGGCTTCAGCGACGACGACATCTGGGACATCGCCGCGATCTCCGCCTTCTTCGCGCTGTCGAACCGCCTCGCCAATTTCACGGGCATGCGGCCGAACGAGGAGTTCTATTTGATGGGACGCCTGCCCAAGAAGTGATCGGCGCCACCAGCGGGGGTCGGGCTCGTCCGCGCTCGAAGATTGGCCGTGACCGGCTGCTTACGTCTTTCGCCGCTGGCTCCAGAAACTTCCCACGCCAACGATGGCGGTGACGAGCAGAACGGCGACGAACGTCTGGATGATGGTGAAGTTCAGGGCATCACGCGCAACGAACAGCGCGGTGATGGCGCCCGCAGCGAGAAAGAGAATACGAAAGATCGCGCTCACGGTGAGGTCTCCGGGTGAGCATGACCCGAAGAGCCTGACGACTGACACACGCCGGTTCGGCAATCATGCCGGCGGACCTTAGCAGTCCGCATCCAAGCGGGTTTGCGGCAGATCAAGCCTCTCCGCGCCGGCGAAGTGACTTGACGCTGCCCGCGGCCGCGAAGCGCTCTGCAGCTACTGCTTACCCATCAACTCGAGCGCCGGGGCAAAACGCTCCGAGAATGTCAGCGTCTTGGCGTGATGAACCGCGGCGAACGATGCCGAGATTCCCACTGAAGCGACCGCGAGCAAGGCAATCACGAAAACCAGACGGCGCATGTCCGCCTCCTGTGTAAGCTCCACCACCCAATACAGATGGGACGGCTTTGTTTCAGGACAGTGTCGTCGGTGCGCAAAATGATTTCGCTCAAGCGCCTGTGATGAGATCCGGCTTATCAGGCCGCGCGCCGTAACCAACTAATACTGGTGTCGCCGTTGTTTTGCAGCGGGCGCGAGCCGCACCGGGAATCCAAGGCGCGCCATCACGATCGTAAATCGCAAGACGACCGCGACAAACGGCATCTGCTGAAGTGCGGAGTGATCAAGGACAGCTCAAATGAAAATCATCATCCGGAAGCTCAATGGTCTGTGGCACCTGATCGTCGGGGCAAGCCAGATCCGAACGCCGTTCCTGGAAACCCAGGACCGCGCGCTGGTCGTGACTTACGCCCGTCGCGCTTATCCCGGCGCCAAAATCTTCCAGCGCGACTGATGCGAGCGTTGCGCGCCTAATCGTCCTCCGCCGGGCCGCACCAGCCGGGCAGATAGATCGCATCCTTGCTCTTGGCCGCGGCCAAAGCCTTTTCGAGCGCCTTGTCGAAATTGGCATCCACTGCCTTGCGCGTCAGTTTTCGGCGCAGAAAGTCGGCCCACAGGAATTCGGAGAACGGCGTGGTGTCCTTGGCGAAGCCGCCCATGCGGCGAAGCTCGCCGGCGAGGCTCCGGAACGGATCGTCCTTGAGATCGACGACCGACTTCGGCAGATCGCGGAACGGACGCCGCTCGCCCTTGGCGTCGTAGGGATAGACCCAGCGCTTGTTGTCCATCACGCCCCAGAACGCCTCGCGCTCGACCATCCTGAGATCGCCGACGACGCTCACCAGCACCTGCTTGATGCCCTCGTCATGCAGCGCGCGACCGAGATGATGATGGTCGATTACGTAATAGCGCCCGTCAGGTCCGTAGACGACGGGGATCATGTGAGTGCCGAGCAGGTCGGATTGCTTCTTTTTGTCGTGCTCGCGCCAGCGCTTGCGCTTCTCCTTGACCTCGCGCATGCCGACCGTCATCTGCGTCGGCCGAAGCGACAGGATCGGAACCGGGTGCACTCTCGGTTCGCGCGCGTTGGTGGTGGTCATGGTCGAAGATCCCTCGCATCGTTGCACCGGCGGACCCGGTTCCCCAGACTAAGCCACGAGCACCGCGGCGGCAAAACGCGTTCGGTCGGGCGCGGATCACAAGCCGCTGTTCAGGGGTTCAGGGCGATGTCGATTGCTGCAACGCAACCCGCGAATTCCTGACGCCGGGGTGACGGCCGCGCACCGCGACCGTCAGCCCCCGTGAAAGATAGTGCCAAGGCGCAATGCACGTGCGCGTTGAGAAGATTTCCTGCAACGCTTTCACCACATATGCTATCTAAAAATCGCTGCTTCGGAGTGATCCTCACGCCATGAAAATCCAGCGGCCCATAAGCTCGGACGACGAGCATCGGGTGCTCCAGTTCAGGCCGCGCACCTCGCCTTCCCCGGCGGTCCACCGGGGCAGCGGCACTGTGCAGCCGTTGCGCATCGCACCCGAGCCCGAGCCGCTCGATCTGTCGCGCTACGAGCAGCCTCGCACCGAGCCGGACGAATTCCGCCACCGCATGCTCGCCAACATTGCTGCGCTCGCCTTCACCGTGGCGCTGACTGCGGTTGGAATCTGGCTCGCGGTCAGCATCGCCGACCTCAGGCGGACCCAGGATTGCGTGCTGATGGGCCGGCGCGACTGCGTGAAGATCGTGACGCCCCAGATCTAGGCCCGCCCTGCCCCGGTCCCCGTTCGAAGGCCCTGCCGGTGGCATCCCCAGCCCTGTCCTCCAGCCCGTCCGGCTCCATTGAACTCAGGGCGGCGCTCCGTTATACGGGCTCTCGACCCGGCCAGAGGGGGGTTTGAGGGCGTCATCCGGGCGCGATGCCCACCCACCGTTCTACTCTGGAAAATCTGACAAATACCCGCAATCTATCAAAGGCTTAGTGATGTCCACCACATTCGATCAGGTCGCTACGATCATCGCTGAAACCTGCGACATCCCGCGCGACACGATCACGCCGGATAGCCACGCCATCGATGACCTCGGCATCGACAGCCTCGATTTCCTCGATATCGCCTTTGCCATCGACAAGCAGTTCGGCATCAAGCTGCCGCTGGAAAAGTGGACCCAGGAGGTCAACGACGGCAAGGCGACCACGGAACAGTATTTCGTGCTGAAGAACCTGTGCGCGCGCATCGACGAACTGGTTGCCGCCAAGGGCGCGAGCGCCTGATCGGGCGATCATGCAACTCGAATACTTCCACATGATCGATCGCATCGTCGACCTCAAGGTCGACGAGAAGACGATCGTCGTCGAGGCCCTGGTCCCCAAGGAGAGCACCGTCTTCGAGGGGCACTTCCCGGGCTATCCGCTCATGCCTGGCGTGCTCCTGATCGAATCGATGGCGCAGGCCTCGGGCTTCCTCCTGCTTGGCGTCCTGAAGTTCGAGCGCATGCCGATTCTCGCCGCCGTGAAGGAAGCCAAGGTGCGCGGCTCGGTGTTTCCGGGCGACCTGATGACCCTTGAGGCCAGCGTGGCCCATGAGGGCTCGGGCTACGCCATGACAGAGGCCAAGATCCGGGTCGGCGGCAAGCTGCGCGCCAATTCGGCGCTCACCTTCACGCTGATTCCCTTCCCCAATGCGGATATGCGCGGATACATGACGAAAGTCGCCGAGCGCGTCGGCTTTCCGCTACAGGCCGTATCGCCATGACCGACACCCCTGCGAAGCCCGGCCAGACGGAAGTCTGGATCACCGGCATTGGTCTCGCCACATCGCTTGGCGAAGGCCTCGACGCCAACTGGGCGGCGCTTCAGGAGAAGCGCATCAATGTCGATGAGAAGGGCTTTGCGCCCTTCGTCGTGCATCCCCTGATGCCTGTGACCTTCGACAGCCAGATCCCGAAGAAGGGCGACCAGCGCCAGATGGAAGCCTGGCAGCGCATCGGCGTCTATGCCGCGGGCCTCGCGCTCGACTCGGCCGGCATCAAGGGCAACAAGGACATCCTGTCGAAGATCGACATGGTGGTGGCCGCCGGCGGCGGCGAGCGCGATCTCAACGTCGATACCGGCGTGCTCACCGCCGAGGCCAAGGGCGCCAATGCGCCGGGCTTCCTCAACGAGCGGCTGATGAGCGATCTCAGGCCGACGCTGTTCCTGGCCCAGCTCTCCAATCTGCTCGCCGGCAACATCGCCATCGTCAACGGCCTGGGCGGCACCTCGCGCACCTTCATGGGCGAAGAGGTTGCCGGTGCCGATGCCGCGCGCATCGCGCTGTCGCGCATCGCCTCGGGCGAGAGCGACATCGCGCTGGTCGGCGGCTCGCATAATGGCGAGCGCAAGGACCTCATGGTCCTCTACGAATTCGGCGACTTCAACCTCAAGGACAAGTTTGCACCCGTCTGGGCGCGCAAGGACCACGCCGGCTTCGCGCTCGGTTCGGCCGGCGCCTTCCTGGTGCTGGAATCAAAGGCCCACGCAGAAGCGCGCGGCGCCAAGCCTTACGCAAAGCTGTCGAGCGTGGTGACTGATCTCGCCCGACGCAAGCAGTCCGGCGACATGGAAGCGACGCTGGAGAAGCTTTGGGCGAAACTGCCCAAGCGCGAGGGCAAGGGCGCAATCATCTCGGGCGCGACTGGCGCCGAGCCCGCGACCTCGGAAGAGCACGGCTTCCTGAAGGGCCATGCCGACTTTCCGGTGCGCGCGACCGGCACGATGTTCGGCCACACCATGGAAACGCAATTTCCGCTCGGCCTTGCGCTGGCCGCGCTGTCGATCTCGCGCGGCGCGCTGTTCCCGCCGAACGATTCGACCGGGACCGAGATTGAAATGCAGGGAGCGCCCACCCAGATTGTGGTGGTGGGGGCCGGACACTGGCGCGGCGAAGGCATGGCGCTGGTCGAGGCTGTGAAGTAGTTCAAGCGGGGGATCGACATGACTGCACCACGCGACAAACTCGGGCGTCCCGTCGTCGTCGTCACCGGCATGGGCATCATGACCTCGCTCGGCAACGGCAAGGCCGACAATTGGGCGAAGCTCGTCGCCGGCGAATCCGGTATCCGCACCATCACGCGCTTTCCGGTCGATGGCCTGAGGACGACGATGGCCGGCACCGTTGATTTCGTCAGCGTCGATCCGTTCTCCTCCACCGGCCTGTCCGAGCGGATGGCCGAGCTGGTCACGGAGGAAGCGCTCGCGCAGGCCGGTATCGGCGCCAAGGCCGATTTCCCGGGCCCGCTCTTCCTGGCGGTCGCGCCGGTGGAAGTCGAATGGCCGCAGCGCCGCGAGCTCGGCCGCGCCGTCGGCGCGCAGGATTTCACCTATGACGATTTGCTGCGCATCTCCGGCGGCGGCAAATACAGCGCCTATCACCACCGCTTCATGTTCGGCTCGGTGGCAGCCCATCTCGCCGAGACCTTCGGCACCAAGGGCTCGCCGATCTCGCTGTCGACGGCCTGCGCCTCGGGCGCGACCTCGATCCAGCTCGGAGTCGAGGCGATCCGCCGCGGCGAGACTGACGCTGCGCTGTGCGTCGCGACCGACGGCACCGTGAATCCGGAAGCGCTGGTGCGCTTCTCGCTGCTCTCGGCGTTGTCGACCCAGAACGATCCGCCGCAGGCGGCCTCCCGCCCCTTCTCCAAGAACCGCGACGGCTTTGTCATGGCCGAAGGTGCCGGCGCGCTGGTGCTGGAAAGCTATGAAGCGGCAACCGCGCGCGGCGCAAAGATCCTCGGCGTCATCGCCGGCTGCGGCGAGCTCACCGATTCCTTCCATCGCACCCGCTCCTCGCCCGACGGCAAGCCGATCATCGGCTGCATGAACAAGACGCTGGCCGATGCCGGCATGACGCCGGACCAGATCGACCATATCAACGCGCACGGTACCGCCACGCCCGAGAACGACAAGATGGAGTACAACACGACATCGGCGGTGTTCGGCGATCTCGTCACGAAGATTCCGGTCACCTCCAACAAGTCGATGGTCGGCCACACCATCTCGGCCGCAGGCGCAGTCGAGGCGATCTTCTCGCTGCTCACGCTGGAGCATCAACGCATCCCGCCGACCATCAACTACGACAATCCGGATCCCACGATCCTGTTCGACGTCGTCGGCAACAAGGCGCGCGACGCCCGCGTCACCGCCGTGATGTCGAACTCGTTCGGCTTCGGCGGCCAGAACGCCTCGCTGATCCTGACCCGCGAACCGGCCTGACCGGACGCATGGCGCTGCTTCCTGCGAGCACGAAGGCCCGCGCGCGGGAGGCCGCCAAATCGATCGGGGGCGGCCTGATCGGTGCCGCCACCGTTGGCATGCTGCGCACCACGCGCTATTTCGATCCCGCCAAGACCGCCGATTTCTTCGCGCGCGTCACCAGGACGATCGGCCCGCGCCTGCGCGAGCACCGCATCGGCCGCGCCAATCTCACCGCGGCATTTCCCGAGAAGTCGCCGGAAGAGATCGAAGCCATCCTGATGGGCGTGTGGGACAATCTCGGCCGCGTCGGCGCCGAATTCGCCCATATGGACCACGTCTGGGATTACGACCGCGCGCATCCGGAGAACAGCCGGATCGAACTCCCGGCGCGCAGCATCGAGCTGTTCGACCACATCCGCGACGACGGCAAGCCGGCGCTGATCTTCGCCTCGCATCTCGCCAATTGGGAATTACCGGCGCTGGCTGCCGTCGCGCACGGGCTGGATGCCGCGATCCTCTACCGCCGGCCGAACATTGCGTCTGCCGACCGCATCATCCAGGAGATGCGCCAGGTCAACATGGGCACGCTGATCCCGGCGGGCCGCGATGCGCCGCTGCGGCTCGCGCAGGCGCTGAAGGACGGCAAGCACGTCGCCATGCTGGTCGACCAATATCTGACCGGCGGTGTCGAGGTCACCTTCTTCGGCCGCAAGACCCGCGCCAATCCGATGCTGGCGCGCCTCTTGCGCCAGGTCGATTGCCCCATCCACGGCGTCCGCATCATCCGCAAGCCCGGCGGCCGCTTCGCCGCGGAGCTGACCGAAGAGGTCCCGCCGGTGCGCGATGCCGACGGCAAGATCGACATCCAGGGCACGACGCAAGCGATCACCAACGTGGTGGAAGGCTGGGTACGCGAGCATCCCGAGCAGTGGCTCTGGCTGCACCGCAGGTGGCGGTAGCTCCCGCCGTCATTGCGAGCGCAGCGAAGCAATCCAGAATGCTTCCGCGGAAGCAGCCTGGATTGCTTCGTCGCTTCGCCCCTCGCAATGACGAGCGTCGGAAGCGGTTGTCACCGCCCCGTCTTCACCTTGGTCCAAAGCCGATTGATGACGCGCTGCGTCGCCGGCTCGCGGGCCGTGATGACGAACAGCTTTGCGAGCGTCGCCTCGTCCGGATAGATGTTCTTGTCGTTCAGGATCTTCGGATCGACCAGCTTCTGGCTGGCGAGGTTGCCGTTGGCATAGGACAGGAAGTCCGAGTTCTTGGCGGCAACATCAGGGCGGTAGAGATAGTTGATCAGCTCGTAGGCCTCTTTGACATTCTTCGCATCGGCGGGGATCGCAAGATTGTCGAAGAACATCTGCGCGCCCTCCTTCGGAATAGTGTAGCCGATCTCGATGCCGCTCTTGGCTTCGGCCGCACGGGCGCGGGCCTGCATGATGTCGCCGGACCAGCCGACCACGAAGCAGATCTCGCCGGTCGCGAGCGCGCTGAGATATTCGGACGAGTGAAATTTTCGCACGGACGGGCGGACCTTGGCGACGATGTCGGCGGCCTTCTCGAGGTCGGCCTGCTTGGTCGAGTTCGGATCGAGCCCGAGCCAGCTCAGCGCCGCCGGGAAGATGTCGTCGGCGGAATCAAGCATGTGCACGCCGCAATCCCTGAACTTGGCGAGGTTCTCCGGCTTGAAGACGATGTCCCAGCTGTCGATCTTGGCGTCCGGCCCGAGGATCTGCTTCACCTTGGCGACGTTGTAGCCGATGCCCGTCGTGCCCCACATGTAGTTCGCGGCGTAGACGTTGCCGGGATCGTAGGTCGCGAGGCGCTGCGTCACCACGGGCCACGCATTGCCAAGGTTCGGCAGCTTCGCCTTGTCGAGCTTCTGGAAGATGTTGGCTTTGATCTGGCGCTGGAGGAAATAGGCGGTGGGCACGACGACGTCGTAGCCGGACTTGCCGGCCATCAGACGCGTCTCCAGCGTCTCGTTGGCGTCAAAGGTGTCGTAGACCACCTTGATGCCGGTCTCCTTGGTGAAGGCCTCAAGGACGTCCGGCGCCATATAGTTGGACCAGTTGTAGAAGTTGACGACCCGCTCCTCGGCCCCTGCGGAGGCAGAGAGCAACGTCAGCGCCGCGGCAATTGCAGGACCGAGGCAAGACCTCGCGCGGCTGACGTTCGTCATCTCTGTCTACCTCTTGCGCCCGCGTACCGCGTCCGACAGCCGCTCCAGCGCGGTGTCGAGCGTCTCGTCCTTCTTGTTGAAGCAGAAGCGCACCACCGAGGTCACGGGGTCCTGCTCGTAGAAGGCCGAGACCGGGATCGCCGCGACCTTGTAGTCCTTCACGATCCGCCAGCAGAACTCGGTGTCGCTCTCGTTGAGCCCGAGCGGCGACAGGTCGACGGTGAGGAAGTAGGTGCCCTGCGACTTCAGCACGGGGAAGCCGAGGCTTTCGAGGCCCTTGGTCAGGCGGTCCCTGCTCCGCACCAGATCCTTGCGCATCGACAGGAAGTACTCGTCGGGCTTGCCGAGGCCGTAGGCGACGGCGGCCTGGAGGTTTGGCGCGGTGGTGAAGGTCAGGAACTGGTGCACCTTGGCGGCGACCCGCAGCAGCGACGGCGCGGCGCAGACGAAGCCGATCTTCCAGCCGGTCAGCGAGAAAATCTTGCCGGCCGAGCCGACTTTGATGGTGCGGTCACGCATGCCGGGAATGGTAATCAGCGGAATGTGCTTGTGCTCGTCGAACGTGACGTGCTCCCACACTTCGTCTGTGATCGCGATGACGTCGAACTCCTGGCAGTAGCGCGCCAGGAGCTCGAGATCCTCGCGCGGATAGACCACCGCGGAGGGATTCAGGGGATTGTTAAAGAGCACCGCCTTGGTCTTTGAATTGAAGACGCTTTTCAGCATGTCCTCATTCAGCCGCCAGTGCGGCGGCTCGAGCCGGACGAGACGCGGAATGCCGCCGGCCTGGCGGATGATCGGCAGATAGGAATCATAGACCGGCTGAAAACACACCACTTCGTCGCCGGGCTGGACCACCGCGAGGATCGCCGAGGTCAGCGCCTCGGTGCCGCCGGAGGTCACCATCACCTCGCTCATCGGATCGAGCTTGAGCCCGTGCCAGTGGCCGTAATGGGTCGCGATTGCCTGACGCAGTTCCGGGATGCCCATCATCGACGGATACTGGTTGTAGCCGTTCAGCGAGGCGTCAGCCGCAGCGCGGCGGATGTCCTCCGGGCCGGGATCGTCGGGAAAACCCTGCCCTAGATTGATGGCGTTGTTGTCGCGCGCGGCCTGCGACATCGCCTCGAAGATGGTGACGGGAAGGTCGGCGAAGACCTGGTTCAGGGACGAGCTTTTGGACATCGGGTGGATCAGCCGACCTTGCTGGGAAGACCCGCCGCCTTCCAGCCGAGCATGCCGCCGGCCAGATGCTTGTCGTACGGAAGCCCCGCCGCCTGCGCCGCGAGCGAGGCGGTCACCGAGCGTTTTCCGGAGCGGCAGGCGAAGACGACCTCTTTGCCCTGGGGATCGGGGATCGCCTTGGGATCGAAGGTCGAGAGCGGCACGACGACACCGTAGGGATAGGCCTCGGCCTCGACCTCGTTCGGCTCGCGCACGTCGACGAGCAGATAGCGACCTTCCGCGACGCCCTTGGAGACCTCGTCCGGGGTCAGATCCTGTACTCGATTTGCCACATCATCCTCCAACGTCGCGGGCCGCATGCCGGTACGATCCCGGCGGGCGGCAACCTCGCCTCTCAGCCAACGAAAATCAAGCGCTACAAAGGCTTGAGCTGGCTTGCGCAAGTTAAAGCTAAATCGCAGCGACTTGAAGTGGGGCTTTGGTTTCCCGGCCTAGATCGTGACCTGGGTGCCGACCTCGACCACGCGTCCACTGGGGATCTGGAAATAGTCGGTGGCGTCGTTGGCGGAGCGGCTGAGCGAGATGAACAGGCGGTCCTGCCAGCGCGGCATGCCGGAATGGGCGGCGGGTTTCAGCGCCCTTCGTGACAGGAAGAACGAGGTCGACATGATGTCGAACTGCCAGCCGAGCTTGCGGGCGATGGCGAGAGCCTTCGGCACGTTGGGCGATTCCATGAAGCCGAACTTCAGAGTCACCTTGGAGAAGGTCGGCGAGATCTGCTCCAGCTTCACCCGCTCGGCCGGATCGATGCGCGGGGTCTGCGCGGTCTCGATGGTGAGAATGACGTTCTTCTCGTGGAGCACTTTGTAGTGCTTCAGACTATGCATCAGCGCGGTCGGGGCGCTGAGCGGGTCCGAGGTCAGGAACACGGCGGTGCCGGGCACGCGCTGCGGCGGTCGCTTCTCCAGCATGGCCACGAGGTCGGCGAGCGGGAACTCGAGCTTGCGCGACTTCTCGAACAGCAGCCGGCTGCCGCGCCGCCACGTGTACATCAGCATGATCATGAGCGCGCCGAGCGCCAGCGGCACCCAGCCGCCCTCGAACACCTTGAGCAGATTGGCGGCGAGGAACGTCAGGTCGAGGCACAGGAACGGAATGATCAGGGCAGCCGCGGCGAACGGCGACCACCGCCACACCTTCCAGATCACGACAAAGCCCATCATCGCCGTGACCACCATGGTGCCGGTGACCGAGATGCCGTAGGCCGACGCGAGCGCGCTGGAGGAGCGGAACAGCAGCACCAACAGCACCACCGCGACCAGCAGCAGCTGGTTGATACGCGGGATGAAGATCTGGCCGGAATGGGCTTCGGAGGTATGACGAATTTCGAAGCGCGGCAGCAGCCCGAGCTGGATCGCCTGGCGCGTCAGCGAATAGGCGCCGGTGATGACGGCCTGGCTCGCGATCACGGTTGCGGCGGTCGCCAGCACGACCATGCAGCCGCGGAAAAAGCCTTGCGGGAAGAGCTGGAAGAACGGGCTGACGATCGCGCCGGGATCGCCGAGCACCAGCGCCCCCTGCCCCAGATAGTTCAGCGCCAGCGACGGCAGCACGATGAACAGCCAGGCGGTCTGGATCGGCCGCTTGCCGAAATGGCCGAGGTCGGCATAGAGCGCCTCGGCGCCGGTGACCGCCAGGAACACGGCGCCCAGCGTCACGAAGCCGATGATACCGTGATGGAACATGAAGGAGACGGCGTAGAGCGGGTTCAGCGCGTACAGCACCTGCGGCTGCTCGATGATCGGGTGGATCGCAGCGATCGCGATCACCGCGAACCAGACGCACATCACGGGACCGAAGAAGGCGGCGACGCGGGCGGTGCCGCGCGACTGCACCGCGAACAGGAAGACCAGGATGATCACGGTCAGCGGTACGACGTAGGGCTCGAAGTGCAGCGTGACGTCCTTCATGCCTTCGATCGCCGACAGCACCGAGAGCGCCGGGGTGATCACGGCATCGCCGTAGAACAAGGCGCCGGAGATGATGCCGAGCAGGACGATGGTCGCCCCGCCGGTGCCGACCGCGCGCTGCGCCAGCGCCATCAGCGCCAGCGTGCCGCCCTCGCCATTGTTGTCGGCGCGGAGCAGGATCACGACGTATTTGAGCGTCACCACGACGATGAGCGCCCACAGGATCAGCGAGACCACGCCGAGCACGGCCGCCGGCGTCGGCACCCCCTCCGCGCCCGAGGCGGCCATCACCGCCTCGCGGAACGCGTAGAGCGGGCTGGTACCGATATCGCCGTAGACGACGCCGATGCTGCCGAGCGTCAGCGCACCGAAACCGGCGGTGGTATGGGCATCGCCATGGCCATTGGCCGCCACCGTTTCCGGGACGGGAACTGCTATGTCACTTGTCATGGGAGAGCCTGATGGCCTCTAAAAATGCTTCACTGCACAACGGCGGAAGCGCGCGCGGCTTATAGGCCTGCGTTGCTGGCATAGCCTAGCCCGATTCTGGGCCATCGCTATGCAAAATTCGCATGGGTCCGCTGATTGCGTTCAAATGGTGACTTGGGTGCCGACTTCAACCACCCGGCCGGTCGGAATCTGGAAATAGTCGGTGGCATCATTGGCGGACCGGCTCAGCGCGATGAACAGATGGTCCTGCCACAGCGGCATGCCCGACTGCGCCGAGGCCTTCAGCGACCTTCGTGACACGAAGAACGACGTCGACATGATGTCGAACTGCCAGCCCTGCTTGCGCGCGATCGCGAGCGCCTTGGGCACATTCGGCTGCTCCATGTAGCCGAAGCGCAGCCGGACTTTTGAGAACTTTTCGCTGATCTTCTCCATGCGGAACCGCTCGGAGAGATCGACCCGCGGCGTATGCGCGGTCTCGATGGTCAGGACCACGTTGTGCTCGTGCAGTACCTTGTTGTGCTTGAGATTATGCAGCAGCGCGGTCGGCACGAAGGCGGGATCGCTGGTCAGGAACACCGCGGTGCCCTTGACGATGTGCGGCGGGCGCTTCTCGAGACTGCGGATCAGGTCGTCGAGCGGCACCTCGATCCGGCGCGTCTTCTGGAGCAGGATGCCGGTCCCCTTGCGCCAGGTCCAGATCGTCCCGGCCATGCCCGCGCCGAACAGCAGCGGCACCCAGGCGCCCTCGAGCAGCTTCAGGAGATTGGCGCTGAAGAAGCTCAGGTCGACGACGACGAAAGGCACGATCACGGCCGCGGCCGTCGCGGCGCGCCAATTCCACAACTTCCAGATCACGATGAAGCCCATGATGCCGTCGGCGACCATGGTGGTGGAAACCGCGATGCCGTAGGCCGACGCCAGGTTGCTGGGGGTGTGGAACAGCAGCACCAGCAGCATCACGCCGATCAGAAGCAACCGGTTGACGCGCGGCAGATAGATCTGGCCGGCATGAGTTTCAGAGGTGAAGCGCACCTCGAAGCGCGGCAACAGGCCGAGCTGCACCGCCTGATAGACCAGCGAATAGGCGCCGGTGATCACCGCCTGGCTCGCGATCACGGTCGCCGCGGTCGCAAGTCCGACCAGCGGCAGCACCAGATATTCGGGCACCATCCGGTAGAACGAATGCTCGATCGCGCTGGGATCGGACAGCACCAGCGCCCCTTGCCCGAAATAGTTGATCAGAAGCGAGGGCAGCACGAAGAACATCCAGGCGGACTGGATCGGTTTGCGGCCGAAATGACCGAGATCGGCATAGAGCGCCTCGCCGCCGGTCACCGCCAGGAACACGGCGCCCAGCGTCACCAGGCCGATGGTGCCGTGCGACAGCAGGAATTGCACCGCGTAATAGGGATTGATCGCAGCCAGCACCGACGGATCGTCGGCGATGTGAACGATGCCCGTCACCGCAAGAACGGTGAACCAGACCACCATCACCGGCCCGAAGGCCGTGGCCACCAGCGCCGTGCCCTTGCTCTGGACTGCGAACAGCAGCGCCAGGATGATGACGGTGAGCGGTACGACGTAGTGCTCGAAGGCGGGCGTCGCGAGCTTGAGGCCCTCGACCGCCGACAGCACCGAAATCGCCGGCGTGATCATGGAATCGCCGATGAACATGGAGGCGCCGACGACACCGAGCGCGAGCAGGAACCAGCTTCGCCGCCCGAGCGCGCGCTGGCCGAGCGCCATCAGCGAGAGCGTGCCGCCCTCCCCGTTATTGTCGGCGCGCAGCAGCAGCAGGACGTATTTGGCGGTGACGACGATAAGGAGCGCCCACAGGATCAGCGAGAGCACGCCGAGCACCATGACCCGCGAGACCGGCTGGCCATGGGCCGCGCCCCTGACAGCCTCGTGGAATGCGTAGAGCGGTGAGGTACCGATGTCGCCAAAGACGACGCCGATGCTCCCGAGCGTCAGGCCCCAGAAACCCGAGGTGGCCGGACCTTGCCCATCCTGAGCGTCGGTCGATGTGATGCTCGCCGTCATGTGAGATGAGAAACGCTTCTTCCCGAGAATTGATCCGGCGCCTTTTGACGGTTCCGGCGCGCCTGTCAATCGGCACGCCACCATAGCAGGCGGCGAGCCAGATGCTGTGACGGCGCAGCAACGGTCGTCGCCTGCGCGACGACATGCCTCAGGTAAGATGGTAGCGCAAGTGGCCTATTGCCTACGGCTTCAAATTCGGCGGCAGCGGCGGGTCTTCGCGCATCAGGGTGATGGTCACGCGCCGGTTGGCGGCAAGCGAGGGATCGTCCGGAAACAGCGGCTGGGTGTCCGACTTGCCGGAGACGGCGAAGATGTGGGAGGCCGGCAGGCCCTCCCGCTCGAGGATCTGGCGCACGGCGTTGGCCCGGTCGGCCGACAGATCGAAGGCGCCGTAGTCGCTGCGGGTCGGAACAAAGCCGGCCGCGGTATGGCCGGCGATGGAGACGCGCAGCGGCGTTGCCTTGAGCGGGATAGCGAGCTTCTCGATCAGGCGGCGGGTGCGATCGAACGGCACCTTGGAGCCGTCGGCGAACATCGAGCGGCCGTCCTGGTCGACGATCTCCAGGTTGAGGCCCTGCTTGGTCTCCTCGAACATGATGTGCTTGGACATCTCGGTCAGTTCGGGCATGTCCTGCAAGGCTTGGCGCAGCGAGGCGGCGGCGAGCGCAAAATTACGGTCGACCTTGATCCTGGCACCGGACGTCTTGTCGTGATCCTCCTGATCCGGCGTCGGCGTGTTGGAGGCATCCTCAGGCTGGATGTGATCGACGTTCTTCAGCCGCGCGCGCGTCGGCAGGCCGTCCGACTCGACGATGCCGGCATAGCGCGCTTCGCTCTGGACGCCGAAGGCGTCGCGCATCGAGCCTGCGACGATCTTCAACTTGTTGGCGTCCTGGGTAGAGAACGCGACCAGCATCACGAAAAACGCCAGCAGCAACGCCATCAGATCGGCAAACGTCACGAACCAGCCATGGCCGCCATGTGCTTCTTCGCGTTTCTTCTTTGCCATCGGTCAGATCCCGGCGTCCGGCGTTACGCCGGAACCGGCTCGCCTTCGGCGTGGCGGTGCTTCTCGGGCAGATAGGCCAGCAGCATTTCGCGCACCAAAGTCGGGCTCTTGGAGTCGCGGATCATCAGGATGCCGTCGATGATCAGCGTGCGGTTGGTTTCCTCGTCGATCAGCTTGCCGTGCAGCTTGTCGGCGATCGGCAGGCAGAGCAGGTTCGCGACCAGCGCACCGTAGAGAGTTGCCAGTAGCGCGGTCGCCATGAACGGGCCGAGCTTCGAGGGATCCGACATGTTCGAAAACATCTGCACCATGCCGATCAGGGTTCCGATCATGCCGAACGCAGGCGCGCAGTCGCCGACGGCGCGGTAGATCTTGCTGCCTTCGTTGAGGTGCATCAGGAAATTGTCGCGGTCGCGTTCCAGATTGTCCCTGATAAAATCGAGGTCGTAGCCGTCGGCGACGTAGCGAATGCCCTTGGCGAGGAACGGCTCGTCGGTCTCGACCTTTTCGAGGCCGACCGGGCCCTGCTTGCGGGCGATCTCGGCGATGCGGGCGAGTTCGTCGACGAGATCGTGTGCCGACAGCCGGCTCATCGTGAAGGCGAACTTCATGCCCAGCGGCACGCCGTGCGCAAGCACGGAGAGCGGAAAGCGGATCATGGTCGCTGCAGCCGAGCCGCCGAAGATGATGATCATCGCATGCTCGCTGATGAACATGTGCAGATCGCCGCCCAGCAGCACCATAGTCGTAACAACGGCCAAGCCGGCCAGAAGCCCGACGGTCGTCATGATGTCCATGGGAGACTCCAACGCGTAAGCAACAACGGCCGTCCTGGCCGATGGTGCGGCCCAACCCCGAACCGCATCGAAAACCCTAGAGCGCCGCCCTTAAAGCCGCGTAAAGGTTAAGTTGAGCCGGCGCGCCAGACCGACGCAGCGCGCGGAAAGAACGCCGGCTTTGCCGGCTGCCGACAGGAATCTCAACACTTCGCTAACCATGATTGCGGCGCGCTGAAGTCTCAGCGCAATATCCAGAGGAGCCATTGAAGATGCGACGGTCGTTTACCCAAGACTCCCTTCGCGGCTTGTTGGGCAGCATTGGCTTGGTGGCACCCACTCATCATCGGCGGGTTCGTAACGCATGATTCCGGCTCCCGGTTCGAGAATTTGAATCACGGGCATCCGACAAAATTGCATGCTCCCGGCCTTGGTGCCAAGCGGACATCGAACAGCTCACACCGCCGGAGCATCTGTCGAAAATGAACCATTGCCGCCTTCAACGGAAATCGCCATGCTCCGAGCCGATCACCGCAATGCAAGGTCATCAACTCCGTGAACGATTCTATCCCCGCGATTCTTCCACGCGGCAAAGGGCACCAGTTTGTCTTGTATGGCGACTCCTGTTCCGGCGTGCCGGGCGCATTGCACGAAAAGACCTTTGCCTCGGTCAACGCAGTCGTTCAACGCCTGAAACCACAGCCTGAATTTATTCTCTTTCCGGGCGATGAAATCATTGGCCTAACTCCGGATGCCGACGCTCTGCGCGCGCAGTGGCGATATTGGTTCGACACGGAAATGGCGTGGCTTGATCGTACCGCCATCCCCGTCTGGCACACGACCGGCAATCATACGACCTACGATCTGATGAGCGAGGCGGTATTCCGCACCCTGCTCGACTTGCCGAAGAACGGACCGCCAGGGCAAGCCGGTCTCTCCTACTTTGTGCGGCGCGAAGACCTTTTGATGGTATTCGTCAACACGCTCTGGAGCGGCCTCGGAGGTGAGGGCCATGTCGAGATCGACTGGCTAGAGGCAACGCTCAGGGCTCATGGCGACGCCCGACACAAGCTCGTCCTTGGCCATCATCCGGTGTTTCCCGTCAATGGCTTTACCGGCACTTATCAGCGCGAGATCGGCCACGAATACGCGCGTCCGTTCTGGGACGTTCTTGTGAACGAAAATGTCCTTGCTTACCTCTGCAGCCACATCCTTGCTTTCGATGTGCAGGCGCACAGCGGTGTCCTGCAGATCTGTACAGCAGGCGCTGGAACGGCTCACAGAATGCCGGAAGGCGTCGAATATCTGCATTGCGTGCAGGCCGCGCTTGACGAGCAAGGCCTGCGTTGTCAGGTGCTCGACATCGACGGCGCCGTAAGGGAGAGCCTGGAATGATCCCGATCCCACCCGGTGGATGCAACTGCCATGCGGAGCAGCGGAAGCGACGTTCCGTGGCCAAGTGCGGAGCGGATGTAGGATTGAGCTGCGACTGACGGGACAGAGCGCCACGACCGACGTCGCATCGGCGCAGACGATTTTTACGGCTTTCGCGCCCGGCTCGATCGCACCGTTCTGGCTGGGACTTCGGGGGCCGAAGCAGACTCTGACAATTATCGTCGGTCGTGATCCCGGGCGCAGCCCCTCTTATTGGTTTGGACCTGACCTTCCGGAAGGTGAGAGTTTCGACATCCACATCCTTATATATCCGGACCTTGGTCCTGGCGGTCTACTGTATCGCCACTACAACACTCCGCGTTGGTCGTCCTTCGACTCTGCGACTGCGCGAGGATTAGACCAGCTCTCCTGGCCCCGGCATTGGGCTATCGGTCATGGACAGGACGGCGGTGAAGACCGTCCGTTCAGAGGTGCAGCGCTGAATTTCCAGATCGCGCAAACAGAGGCTTGATGATCCCGAGTTCCGGCACGAGAGCGAACAGGACCGCCGCGTCTAGTTCAGGCCGACCTTGGGAATGGTCGCCTGCTTGAGCGGCTGCATGCCGGGAAGACTGAACAGCTGCGAGAAGGTCTGCTTGTCCTTCAGATAAAGCACCAGCGCCTTGTCCTCAGCGACCTGCTGGACGGAATAGACCTGCTCGATACGCTCGATCAGCTTCCTGTAGCCGGCCCCGTCGGCTGCGCTCGCCGCAAGAACGACAGCGTCGCGTTCGCTCAGCCGCTGGTCGCCATTCGTATCCTTGTCGACGATGACATAGAACGTGCCCACGGGCGTGCGCGCATCATCCGGCGAGGTCTTCATTCTGTTGAACATCGAATGGCTCTCGATGATCAACTGCCCCGCACCTTCAAACAGCCATCGGGACTCGCTTGTAGAGATGTTCAGAAACAGGAGGTTGACGACGTTGCGGTCCGAACGCTTCAGATACAGCGACCCCGATCCATAGGATTGCCCACGCATCAACGACACCTGGACGTAGGGCGTGCCGGAAATCACGCCAGGTGTTCCCAGCGAAACTCGTTCGAGACGGCTTCCTGTGCACCGACGTTGACCACGTTGGTGACTTGGCGCGGCCGCGCCTGATCGTAGATGAACGACGCGGCCACAAAGAGAATCAGCCCGATGAAGAAAACGGTTGCGCCCGCGATTGCGAACGCATTGAACCGCCACAGCCTCCTGAAGAAGCGATCACTGCTTCTCATGATTGCTTCTTCATTCGCCGATGCGCGCTCCTTTGACGTTTCGCCTAGTGAATCTCCGCCGAACGCTTCAGCGCGGCCTTGAGCTTCTCCAGGGAGAAGTCGGGGCTGCGGGCGATCTCCAAAATTGGCGTCTCGCGGCGGCCGCAGAGCTCGGCAGCCTCGGGCAGCTTTGCCGCGATGTCGAGCGGGATCACGATGGCGCCGTGCTGGTCGGCGTGGATCAGATCATCGGACTTCACGGTCATGCCGGCGACGCGCACCTCGCCGCCAAAGCTCTCCGCATGCACCCAGGCATGCGAGGGGCCGACCGAGCCGGCCAGCGCCTGGAAGCCAGGCGCCCATTGCGGGATGTCGCGGATCGAGCCGTCGGTGATGACGCCGAGGCAGCCGAGCGCCTTGTGCACATTGCTCTGCACCTCGCCCCAGAACGCGCCGTAGCCGACGTCAGGGCCATCGATGTCCTGGATCACCGAGATGCGCGGACCGTGACCGGTGCCGACATATTCGTAATATTCGATGCGGCGCTTGGACTGCTCTTCCGCCGGCAACGAGTTTTTCAGCACCGAGCGGATCGCCACCGTGCGGGCATAGCCGACGATCGGCGGCAAATCGGGGAACGGGCAGACCAGCTGCTTGGTGGTGTAGCCGATCAGGCGGCGCTCGGGCGCCACGATCTCCATGGCGTTGCAGATCGTCGGCGTATCATAGCGGCCCAGCGCTTCGAGGACGGAAGCGGGCAGCGGCCCGGTCGCGGAATTGGTCAAGGCGTTCTCTCCCAGATTGGCGGCCGCTGTTGGCGCGGTGCCGCCGGCACAGGGCGATATAGCCGAGATCGGGCCTCAACCCAACTCAGCGCGCCTCATGGCAGATATCCGCGAAAATCTCTCAATGCAGCCGTCCGGGCCGGTCGTCGTCTTGCGGCGGCTCCGACAAATTGGCCATCGTCGGCGCCGAAGGTGGCGACGGGACTTCGCCTCCCGACGGCGCGGCGGCGCCTCCCATCGCGCGCGCCTGGTCGCGGTAGGATTTGTAGCCGAGCGGCAAAGCGAGGAGATACAGCACCGTGCCGATCGACAGCACGTACCAGGGATAGCTGATCAGAAGTGCGATGAAGAAGACCACCGCGACGAACGCCGGCAGCACCAGCTCCGGCGGCACCCGCATGCGCATGCTCTTGCCGGAGAACACAGGCAGGCGCGACACCATCAGGAAAGCAATCAGCAGCGTGTAGCCGGCCGTCAGGGCCGCGGGCCAGCGCCCCAGATCCAGGAACGCCGCGTAGATCGGCAACATCACGGTGATGGCGCCGGCCGGCGCCGGAACGCCGGTGAAGAAATTGGCGGCGAAGGCCGGCTTGTTCGGATCGTCGAGCGTGGCGTTGAAGCGCGCGAGCCGGAGGCACATGGAGATCGCAAACACCATGGCCGCGATCCAGCCGGCATTGCCGAGCTCGTGCAGCTGCCAGAAATACAGCATCAAGCCGGGCGCCACGCCGAAATTGACGAAGTCGGCGAGGCTGTCGAGCTCGGCGCCGAACTTCGACTGCCCCTTGATCAGCCGCGCGACGCGGCCATCGATGCCGTCGAGCGCGGCTGCGAACACGATGGCATAGACCGCGAGCGTCATCCGTCCCTCGATCGACAGCCGGATCGCGGTCAGGCCGGCGCAGATCGCCAGCAGCGTGATGACGTTGGGCACCAGCATCCGCACCGGGATCGGGCGGAACCGCCGGCGGCGCACGTCGGGATCTCTCAAATCATAGGGCTGCATGGCTCGTCCTTATCTCAAGCGAGATATAGCAAGCCGCGTTCCCCTCCGCCATCGCGGCGGAAGGCCCCAGTGGACCCGACTAATGGTTAATTGGCGCGATAGGCGCGGCTTGGGTCGTCCCCGGCGAGGTCGGCCAAAATCGTCTCGCCGGCAATCGCGGTCTGCCCTTCCGACACCAGCGCCTTGGTGCCGACAGGCAAATAGACGTCGAGCCGGGAGCCGAAGCGGATCAGACCAAAACGCTCGCCGGCGCTGATCGCCTGTCCCTCCTTGACGAAGCAGACGATGCGCTTGGCGACGAGCCCTGCGATCTGGACCACGCCGATCCGCGCCGACGGCGTCGTGATCACCAGCGAGTTGCGCTCATTGTCCTCGCTCGCCTTGTCGAGCTCGGCATTGATGAACAGGCCGGGCCGATAGGCGATGCGGTCCACCCTGCCCGCGATCGGGCTGCGGTTCACGTGGCAGTTGAACACGCTCATGAACACCGAGATGCGCGGCAGCGGCCGGTCGCCGAGCCCGAGCTCCGCCGGCGGCAGCGCCATGGTGATCATCGAGACACGGCCGTCGGCCGGCGACACCACGAGCCCCTCGCGCACCGGCGTCACACGGACGGGGTCGCGGAAGAACAGCGCGCACCACACGGTCAGGATCGTGCCGATCCAGCCCAAAGGCGACCACAACCAGAACAGGATCAGGCTTGCCAGCGCAAAGCCACCGATGAAGGGATAGCCCTCCCTGTGGATCGGCGGGATCTGACGCTGGATCGAATCGAGAATGGACATCGCTATCTGCCGCCTGGAGTTGATGACACGCGGGGTGCCCCGCGCGGTTGTTTAGGCCAGAGTTGGGACCCGAGACAAGGTCACTCCGCCGCCGCAGGCGTCGCAAGGGCGTCCTGGACCGGCGGGGGGACCCGGTTGGGGGCCTCGCTGCTGTCGGCCATCTGGGCCAGTTTTTCGCGGGCCGCCTCGGCCTCGCGCTGCCTGTTCCACATGCTGGCATAGAGGCCGCCCTGCCCGAGCAGTTTGGCGTGGGTGCCGCGTTCGGCAATCCGGCCCTGGTCCAGCACGATGATCTCGTCGGCGCCGACGATGGTCGAGAGCCGGTGCGCGATCACCAGCGAGGTGCGGTTCTTGGCGACGCGCTCGAGCGCGCCCTGGATCTCGTGCTCGGTGTGGGTGTCGAGCGCCGAAGTCGCCTCGTCCAGCACCAGGATCGGCGGCGCCTTGAGCACGGTGCGCGCGATCGCGACGCGCTGCTTCTCGCCACCCGACAATTTCAGGCCGCGCTCGCCGACCTGGGTCTCGTAGCCCATCGGCGACATGCGGATGAAATGGTCGATCTGCGCCAGCCGGGCCGCCTCCTCGACTTCGGCATCGCTGGCGTCCCAGCGGCCGTATCGGATGTTGTAGCGGATGGTGTCGTTGAACAGCACGGTGTCCTGCGGCACCATGCCAATGGACGCGCGCAAGCTGGCCTGCGTGACCCCGCGGATGTCCTGACCGTCGATCGAAATCTTGCCGCCGGAGATGTCATAAAGGCGGAACAGAAGCCGCGACATGGTCGACTTGCCCGCGCCGGAGGGGCCGACGATCGCCACCGTCTTGCCGGCCGGGACCTCGAAGCTGATGCCCTTGAGAATCGGCCTCGACGGCTCGTAGGCAAAACGCACGTCCTCGAAGCGCACCGTGCCGGCCGAGACCACCAGCGGTTTCGCGTCGGGCGCGTCCTTGATCTCGGCCTCGCGTCCGAGCACGCCAAACATCTTCTCGATGTCGATGATCGCCTGCTTGATCTCGCGATAGACCATGCCCATGAAATTCAGCGGCTGATAGAGCTGGATCATCATGGCGTTGACCAGCACGAAATCGCCGACCGTGTTGGTGCCGTTACGCACACCGATCGCGCACATCAGCATGGTCGCGGTCAGGCCCAGCGTGAAGATCACGGCTTGCCCGGTGTTGAGCACGGCGAGCGAGGTATAGGCGTGGACGCTCGACTCCTCGTAGCGCGCGACCGATTTGTCATAGCGCTGCGCTTCGCGGGTCTCGGCGCTGAAATACTTCACAGTCTCGTAGTTGAGCAGCGAGTCGATCGCCTTGGTGTTCGCCTCGGTGTCGGAATCGTTCATCTTGCGGCGGATGCCGATCCGCCACTCCGTCGCGATGTAGGTGTAGTACATGTAGACCGTGACCGTGATCAGCGTCGCCAGCACGTAGCGCCAGTCGAACTGCCAGAGCAGCACGGCCATCAGCAGCGAGACCTCGACGATGGTCGGGATCAGCTGCAGGATCACCATGCGCACGATGACCTCGATGCCCTCGCGGCCGCGCTCGAGCACGCGAGTCAGGCCGCCGGTCTTGCGCTCCAGGTGAAAGCGCAGCGACAACTCGTGCATGTGGATGAAGGTGATGGTGGCGAGCTTGCGCACCGCATGCATGGCGACGCGGGCAAAAATGCCGTCGCGCCATTGCGTCAGCACCGCCATCACGATGCGCATCACGCCGTAGCTCGCGGTGAGCAGCAACGGCGAGGCGATCACCCAGAGATGCCAATTGTCGGCCGCGACCGGTGCGGTGTTGGCACCGGTCAGCGCATCGGTCGCCCATTTGAAGCTGAACGGCACCGTGAGCGTGATCAGCTTGGCCGCCAGCAGCAGCGCCATCGACCAGACCACCCGCATCTTCAGGTCGGCGCGGTCGCCGGGCCAGATATAGGGCCACAGATGCGCCAGCGTGCCCATCAACGTGGCCCGCTCCAGCGGTCCCCCGGCGGGAGGATCGGGAACGTCGGCGCCGTCGAACGATTGAGGTTGGTCCATCAAGAAGCCTGAAAGCCCGCCGGATGCGGGCGCGCTGCGATTAACTGTTTTCGCCCGTCATATAGAGCCTTCCCGATGCCAGCGCACCCCGCCAGATGGCGAATCTTTGATTGTTTGCCGCCATTTACCGGTAGATTTCCGGGTAGTCCGAATCACCTGAGGGGCTTGACGCCCCTTCGCTGCAATGCATCATGACACCAATGAGCACCATCAAAACCGTCTGTGTCTATTGCGGCTCCGGCCCCGGAACCAATCCCCGCTTCACCGAAGGCGCAAAAGCGTTCGGTAAGGCCCTCGCCGAGAACAACATCCGCCTCGTCTATGGCGGCGGCTCGCTCGGCCTGATGGGCTCGGTCGCGACCTCCGTGCTCGATCACGGCGGCAGCGTCACCGGCATCATTCCCGAATTCCTCCGCAAGCGCGAGAACGCGCTGACGCGCGTGCAGGAGATGATCGTCACCCCCGACATGCACGAGCGCAAGCGGCTGATGTTCGAGCGCTCCGATGCCTTCGTGGCGTTGCCGGGCGGCGTCGGCACGCTGGAGGAGCTGGTGGAGCAGCTGACCTGGAAGCAGCTCGGCCGTCACGCCAAGCCGGTGCTGCTCGCCAATATCGACAATTTCTGGGAGCCGCTGTTCTCGCTGCTGTCGCATATGCGCCAGACCGAGTTCATCCGCGCCGGCCTTTCGGTCGACATCCTCAAGGCCGATCGCATCGAGGACATCCTGCCGAAGCTGAAGTCGGCCGTGGCGCAGCTCGCTGACGCGGAAAAGCAGCTCGCGCCGGAAGTGGCACGCAAGCTGTAGCGGCCTACTCGTTCGGAAACGTCACCGCCTCGATCCGGTTGCCGTCGGGATCGATGACAAAGGCCGCGTAGTAGCGCACGCGGTCGTGGGGACGCAGGCCCGGCGCGCCGTCGGAGGCGCCGCCGGCGGACAACGCTGCGGCATGAAACGCATCGATCTCGTCTGTCGTCTTGGCCCGCAAGCAGATGTGCACGCCGCTCTCCGGCGCGACACGCGGCATGCCCTCACGCAGATTGATCCAGAACTCGGGATAGGACTTTCCAAAACCGACCGTTCGTGGCCGCGTCACGACGCGCGTGAGGCCGAGGGCGGCGAGTGTCGCCTCGTAGAACCTTGCGGAGCGATCGAGATCGCTGACGCCGACGGAGATGTGGTCGATCATGCCCCTGCCCTCTCCTCCTCGTCATTGCGAGGAGCGAAGCGACGAAGCAATCCAGACTGTTGCTGCAGAAAGATTCTGGATTGCTTCGCTTCGCTCGCAATGACGGCGTTTGTGGCGCCGACGTCTCTTACGCCACCAGCTACGCCGGTGCGCCGGACTTCACGAGCTTGTAGATCACCGAATCCATCAGCGCCTGGAACGAGGCGTCGATGATGTTCGGGGACACGCCGACTGTGGTCCAGCGATCGCCATTCTCGTCCTCGCTCTCGATCAGCACGCGCGTCACCGCGCCGGTGCCGCCATTGAGGATACGCACGCGGTAATCGATCAGCGTCAGTCCCTCGATGTATTTCTGGTATTTGCCGAGATCCTTGCGCAAGGCAACATCGAGCGCGTTGACGGGGCCGTTGCCTTCGGCGGCCGAGATCAGATGCTCGCCGGCGACGTCGACCTTGACCACCGCGAGCGCCACGGTGACGCGCTCGCCGTGCGAATTGTAGCGCTGCTCGACATTGACGTCGAACTGCTCGACCTCGAAATAATGCGGCACCTTGCCGAGGGTGCGGCGTGCCAGCAGGTCGAACGAGGCGTCGGCGGATTCATAGGCGTAGCCGGCCGCCTCGCGCTCCTTCAATTCCTCGACCAGGCGCGTCAGCTTCGCATCGCTCTTCTCATAGGCGATACCGGCGCGGTCGAGCTCGGCAATGACGTTGGAGCGGCCGGCCTGGTCGGACACCAGCACCTTGCGGTGATTGCCGACCAGCTCAGGCAGCACGTGTTCATAGGTCTGCGGATCCTTCAGCACGGCGGAGGCGTGAATTCCGGTCTTGGTGACGAAGGCGCTCTCGCCGACATAGGCCGCATGCCGGTTCGGCACGCGGTTGAGCATGTCGTCGAGCGTGCGCGAGACTTTGACGAGGGTCGCCAACTTCTCCGGCGTGACACCGATCTCGAAGGCGTCCGAAAACTCCTTCTTCAGCTTTAGCGTCGGGATCAGTGAGCAGAGATTGGCGTTGCCGCAGCGCTCGCCAAGGCCGTTCAATGTGCCTTGGATCTGCCGCACGCCAGCTCGTACCGCGGCAAGCGAATTGGCCACCGCCTGCTCGGTGTCGTTATGGGCGTGGATGCCGAGATGATCGCCGGGGATATGCTTTGTCACCTCGGTGACGATGGCCTCGATTTCGTTGGGCATGGTGCCGCCATTGGTGTCGCACAGCACCACCCAGCGCGCTCCGGAATCATAGGCGGCTTTTGCGCAGGCTAACGCAAAACTGGAATCTTCCTTGTAGCCGTCGAAAAAATGCTCGCAGTCGAGCATGACCTCGCGGCCCGCTGCCTTCGCGGCCGCCACGCTGTCGCGGATCGAGGCGAGATTTTCCTCCTTGGTCGTCTCCAGCGCGACGCGTACTTGATAGGCCGACGACTTTGCCACGAAGCAGATCGCATCGGCTTTCGCTTCAAGCAGCCCGGCAACGCCGGGATCGTTGGAAACCGACCGCCCGGCCCGGCGCGTCATGCCGAAGGCGGTGAAGCGTGCGTGCTTGAGTTTCGGCTTGGTGCCGAAGAACTCGGTGTCGGTCGGATTGGCGCCGGGATAGCCGCCCTCGACATAGTCGATGCCGAGGTCATCGAGCATCGCCGCGATGACCTGTTTGTCGGTCAGCGTAAAGTCGACGCCGTTGGTCTGCGCGCCGTCGCGCAGCGTGGTGTCGAACAGATAGAGACGCTCCTTGCTCATTGCAGCGCTCCCGACGCCGGTGCGGTGCCGAGCGTCTTCTGCATGGTCGTGTTGGCGAGCCACTCGTCGTTGACGGTGATGCTGTTGCGCTGCATGGCCACATAGCCGCGCTTGGCGAAAAAGCCCTGCGCGGTATCGCTGGCGTCGACCGAAAGGCTTTTCGCGCCGCGGCCGCCGGCGAGCTTTTCGAGCGCGTCGACCAGCATGGTTGCGATGCCCTGCCCGGCCACCGCCGGGTGGACGTAGAGCATGCGGATGTGATCGGCGCCGCGCAGCGAGGCGAAGCCGACGGGTGAGCCCTCCAGCGTCGCGATCAGCGTCAAATCGGCCGCCAGCCGCTCGCCGAACTCTTCGCTTTCGGCCGCCTCCATCCAGGCGTGCTGCTGCGCCTCGCTGTAGTCGTCTCCGGTCAGCTCCTCGATGCTGGCAGCAAAGATCGCAGCGAGCACCGGCACGTCATCAGGCAGGAACGGCCGCAAGCCGGGCTTTGGGTGAGCTTGTGCCATCACGCGAGTTCCCAAGTCGTCACGGGTTTTCCGTCGGCATCCTTGCCGTCCTTGAGCACGACACCCTTGGCGACGAGCTCGTCGCGAATGCGATCGGACTCCCTGAAGTCTTTTCGCGCACGCGCAGCCGCGCGCTCCGCGATCAAGCGGTCGATTTCGCCGGCATCGACGCCCGTTGCCTGCTGCTTGCGGCCTTCCCACTGCGCAGCGCTCTCGGAGAAGAAGCCGAGCAGCCGCAATGAGCCCGCCAGGGCGCTCACATCGCTGTTGCGCAGGCCATGCAGCGCCGCAATCGCCAGCGACGTGTTGAGGTCGTCGAGCAGCGGCTCGACCACCGACGCGGCAGGCTTGCCGGGCGCGACGTCGGCAGCGACACGATACCAGTCGTCGAGCGTCCTGGCGCTCTCCTCCAGCGACTTCATGGTCCAGTCGATCGGCGAGCGATAATGCGTCTTGAGCATATTCAGACGCAGCACCTCACCCGGCCAGTCCTTGAGCAGCTCGTTGATGGTGGTGAAGTTGCCGAGCGACTTCGACATCTTCTCGCTCTCGACCTGCAGGAAGCCGTTGTGCATCCAGTAGTTCGCCATGCGCTCGCGGTGGAAGGCGCAGCAGGTCTGCGCGACCTCGTTCTCGTGATGCGGAAACACGAGATCGATGCCTCCGCCGTGGATGTCAAAATATTCGCCGAGATGCTTCCAGGCCATCGCCGAGCACTCGACATGCCAGCCCGGGCGCCCTTCGGCCGTGATGCCGGCCGGCGACGGCCATGACGGCTCGCCCGGCTTGGACGGTTTCCACAGCACGAAATCGGTGTTGCCCTTCTTGTACGGCGCGACATCGACGCGGGCGCCGGCGACCATCTCGTCCAGCGAACGATTGGACAACGCACCGTAACGCGGCAACCCGGCATTGGCCGCGTTCATCGCCTGCGGCGAGAACAGCACGTGGTCCTCGGCGACATAGGCAAAGCCGCCCTTGACGAGCCGCTCGATGATCTCGCGCATCTCGGCGATATGCTCGGTGGCACGCGGCTCGACGCTCGGCCGCAGCGCGCCAAGCGCATCGACGTCGGCGTGAAACTGTTGTCCGGTCTGCTCGGTGACCTTGCGGATCGCCTCGTTCAGCGGCAGCCCGGGAAAATCACGCGCGGCACGGTCGTTGATCTTGTCGTCGACGTCGGTGATGTTGCGGACATATTTCACGTGCGCCTCGCCGTAGATGTGGCGCAGCAGCCGAAACAGCACGTCGAACACGATCACCGGTCGCGCATTGCCGATATGGGCGAAGTCATAGACGGTCGGTCCGCAGACATACATGCGGACGTCGTTCGCATCGAGCGGCACGAACGGCCGCTTCTCCTTCGTCAGCGTATCGTAGAGGCGCAATTCCATGACAACCCATCCCTCTCGGCCGGGCGTCCAGTGCTCTCAATGTTTTTGAGAAAAGACGGCTCCAGCCAGCGAATCGCTAGCTCGTAATCTCGCAAATGGTGCAGATGGCGAGGAGACCGTTCATGCGGAACATATGGGCCACGAGGGGCCCTTGCGTCAAGGGAGCCGGGAAAATGCCGTCTTCTGACCGCAATGCGCAGCCGCTCGCCATGATGGTTCCATTATCCTTAACCTTTTGAGGCCATTCTGGAACTGGCAGTTCCTTCATTTTGCCCCCCCGGTGTTTTCATGCGATTCTTGCTCGCGCTCATTTCCTGCGCGTCCTTCCTTGCGGCATCCAGCGCGTTCGCCGAGACCCGCGTCTTCATCATCGCCAACCAGGCGGACGGCTACGGCGTCGACCAGTGCCTGGCCAAGGGCGACAAATGCGGCGCACAGGTCGCGCGCACCTATTGCCAGTCACGGGATTTTGCCCTGGCCTCGGCCTATCGCCGGGTCGATCCCGACGAAATTACCGGCTCTGTCCCCAAAACCGGCGCAAACTGCTCCCATGGCCATTGCGACGAATATGTCGCAATCACCTGCCAGCGCTGAATTCTCTCGGAGCTGGCGGACCTTAGGACCAGTCTTCGGCCCCTGAAACGACGTGACGATGCCGCAGGAAGCGGCTATTGGAGGGCGCGCGTCGGCCCCCCAAATCGCGTAAAAAGTCACTTGGGGCCGTGACCTCGCTAGAATGGCGGATATGCCTGAATTTTTGTCGCTCTCCCGTGCCCGCTCGATCCTAGCCTGCACCGTGCTTCTGAGCACCATCGTGCTCGCCAACGGCGCTTTCGCGCAAGCCGGCCCGCCCGGCCCGCCGCCCCAGCCCGGCCAGAACGGGCTCGGACCGAATCCGATGTGCTCGCGGCTGGAAGGCCAGCTCGCCGGGCTCGATCGCGGCGGCGGCGGTGGCGACCCCGCGCGCGAGGACCAGATCCGCCGCTATCAGGAATCCCAGACCAAGCAGCAGTCCGAGCTCGACCGCGTCACCATGCAGGCCAAGCGCATGGGCTGCGATTCCTCCGGCTTCTTCTCGCTGTTCAACGGGCAGTCGGCGCAATGCGGGCCGGTCAACACCCAGATCCAGCAGATGCGCGCCAATCTGGACCAGATCACCGGCAACCTCGAACGCCTGCGCGGCAGCGGCGCCGGCGGCTTCAGCCCGGAGCGCGACAACCAGCGCCGCTCGGTGCTGGCGGCGCTGGCGCAGAACAATTGCGGCCCGCAATATGCCAATGCCGCGCAATCGCAGGGCGGCGGCAACTTCCTCAGCAATCTGTTCGGCGGCAACAACCCGAACAATCCGCAGGGCGGTCCGCCCTCCGATCTCGGGCCGCAATCCGGCACCTATCGCACCGTGTGCGTGCGCACCTGCGACGGCGCCTATTTTCCGGTCTCGTTTGCGACCGTACCGGCGCGCTTCCCCGACGACGAGAAGACCTGCAAGGCGCTGTGCCCGGCCGCGGAAGCCGTGCTCTACACCCATCGCAATCCCGGCGAGGACATGAACTCGGCGGTCTCGATCGGAGGCCAGCCCTACACGGCGCTGCCGACCGCATTCAAATTCCGCAGCGAGTTCAACCCGTCCTGCTCCTGCAAGGCGGCGGGCCAGACCTGGGCGGATGCGCTGAAATCGGCCGACGACAAGGCCGCCGCCGAGCAGCAGGGTGACATCATCGTCACCGAGGAGAGCGCCAAGAAGATGCAGCAGCAGCGGCTCAACAAGGGCGCGCCCGCGACGACGGCCAAGAAGGGTGCAGCTCCCGCGCCGACGACGGCGAGCGCACCGGCCGCGACACCGCCGGCGGATACCGGCACGGCTGCGGGCTCCGAGAACAAGCCGATCCGTTCGGTCGGCCCGACGTTCCTGCCGCAGCAGCAGAAGTAGGTTTCTTCCTTCTCCCCTTGTCGGAGAAGGTGGCGCGAAGCGCCGGATGAGGGGTTCTGTCCGCGCTCACATGTCTGCACGAGTACGCGGATAGAACCCCTCACCCCATGAGTTCGTTTCGAGAGCGGTGCTGCCCTCTCCCGCAAGGGGCGAGGGCACAACAACGCCGATCTCGCTCGCGGGTACGGGACCGCAAGCGCCGGCCTCGCTCACCCCTCAAACGCGTCGATCGACGCCTTGCTCCCGCGCGAGACCAGCGTTTCGTCGTGCGCCGGCAGCGGCTCACCCTTATCGCGAAAGCGGTTGGTGATGGGATAGCGACGGTCGCGGCCGAAATTCCTGGGGGTCACCTTCACGCCGGGTGCGGCCTGGCGGCGCTTGTATTCGGCGACGTTGAGGAGATGGTCGATGCGGGTGACCGTCTCACGGTCGAAGCCGGCGGCGATGATTTGATCGAGCGGCTCTTCGCGTTCGATGAGGCGCACGAGGATGGCATCGAGCACGTCGTAAGGCGGCAGCGAATCCTGATCGGTCTGGTTCTCGCGCAATTCCGCGGTCGGCGGACGGGTAATGATGTCGGGCGGAATGACCTCGCCGGCCGGCCCGAGCGCGCCATCGGGCTTCCAGCCATTGCGCAGTGCCGCCAATCGAAACACTTGCGTCTTGTAGATGTCCTTGATCGGATTGAAGCCACCGTTCATGTCGCCATAGAGCGTGGCATAGCCGACCGACATCTCCGACTTGTTGCCTGTCGTCACCACCATCAGGCCGGTCTTGTTGGAGATCGCCATCAGCAGCGTGCCGCGGGTGCGGGCCTGAAGATTTTCCTCGGTGATGTCAGGCGGCAGATTCTTGAAGATGCCGGACAAGATGGTCTCGAAGCCGGTCACGGCTTCCGCGATCGGCAAAACCTCGTAGCGGATGCCGAGATGGCCCGCGAGCTCGCCGGCGTCCGCGATCGAGTGTGCTGCGGTATAACGAAAAGGCAGCATCACGCCATGCACCTGGTCGGCGCCGAGCGCATCGACCGCGATCGCCGCGCACAACGCGGAATCGATGCCGCCGGAAATGCCGAGCAGCACGCCGGGAAAGCTGTTCTTGGCGACGTAGTCGCGCAAGCCAAGCACGCAGGCCGCGTAGTCGGCCTTGTCGTCCTCGGGCAGCGTGGCGATCGGGCCCGTGCAGCGCCAGTCGTCGCCGTTCCTGGTGAAGCGCAGCGTGGTGATGCTCTCCTCGAACGCCGGCAATTGCGCCGCGAGCGAGAGATCGCCGTTCAAAGCGAAGGAGGCACCGTCGAACACCAACTCGTCCTGCCCGCAGACCTGATTGAGATAGACCAACGGCAGGCCGCTTTCCGTCACACGCGCGACCGCGACCGACAGGCGCAAATCGTTCTTGTCGCGGGCGTAAGGCGAGCCGTTCGGCACCAGGATGATCTCGGCGCCGGTCTCAGCCAGCGTCTCGACCACGTTCTCGTAGTCCTCGGATTCCTCCAGCCAGATGTCCTCGCAGATCGGCACGCCGATCCGCACGCCGCGCACGGTCACGGGGCCGGACGCAGGCCCACGCGAAAACAGCCGCTTCTCGTCGAACACGCCGTAATTCGGCAGATTGCATTTGAAGCGCAAAGCGGCGATGCGGCCACCGTCGAGCAGCGCGCAGGCATTATAGAGCCTACCGTCCTCGACCCAGGGCGTGCCGACCAGCATGGCCGGCCCGCCATCGGCGGTCTCGCGCGCGAGGCTTTCGATCGCGGCGCGGCAGGCGGCCTGGAAAGCCGGCTTTTGCACCAGATCTTCCGGCGGATAGCCGGTGATGAACAATTCCGGAAACAGCACGAGATCGGCGTCGTCGGCGGTCGCCCGCGCGCGCGCGGCCCGTGCCTTGGCGACATTGCCCTCAATGTCGCCCATGGTCGGATTGAGCTGGGCGAGCGTGACCGCGAATGCGTCGAGACGTTCGGTCATGGTCGCCCCACTCCGGTGATCTGGCTAGAGCATGATCCGGAAAAGTGTGAAGCGGTTTTCCGACAAGATCATGCTCAAACAAAAGTCTAAAGCGCGAGACGCGCTTTAGATAAAACCCAATCGCTCGACGATCGCCAAAATCCAGAATGCCCCGGCCATCAGCAGTGCAACGCCGACGGCGGCCGAGCCCATGTCCTTGACCCGCCCGATCTGCTTGTCGTGATCCAGGGTCAGGCGGTCAGCAAGCTTCTCGATCGCGGTGTTGAGCAACTCGACCACCAGCACGAAGGCGACCGCGCAAACCAGCTCGACCGCGCGCGTCGCGGTCGAGCCGACGAGCCAGGCGAGCGGCAGCGACAACAGCAGCGCGACAATTTCCTCGCGAACGGCCTGCTCCGAGCGAAACGCAAAGGCCAGTCCGTTGCGCGAATTGATCGTCGCCTTCCAGATCCGCAGCAAGGTCCTAGAGCCCCGCTGCGACCGGCATCGGCCTGGCCTTGCCGGCGCGCTCCTGCTTGAGGAGCTCGGCGACCAGGAAAGCCATGTCGATGGACTGCTCGGCATTGAGGCGGGGATCGCAGACCGTGTGATAGCGGTCGTTGAGATCCTCGTCGGTGATGGCGCGGGCGCCGCCGATGCACTCGGTGACGTCCTGACCGGTCATCTCCAAGTGTACGCCGCCGGCATGGGTGCCTTCCGCAGCGTGGATCGTGAAGAACGACTTCACCTCCGACAGGACGCGGTCGAACGGGCGCGTCTTGTAGCCCGACGTCGCGGTGATGGTGTTGCCGTGCATGGGATCGCACGACCAGACCACCACCCTGCCCTCGCGCTTCACGGCGCGGATCAGGCCCGGCAGATGATCGGCGACCTTGTCGGAGCCGAAACGATTGATCAGCGTCAGCCGGCCCGGCTCGTTGTCGGGATTGAGCACGTCGATCAGCTTCAACAGCTCGTCGGGCTTAAGCGACGGGCCGCACTTCAGGCCGATCGGGTTCTTGATGCCGCGGAAATATTCGATGTGGCCGTGATCGAGCTGGCGGGTGCGATCGCCGATCCAGATCATGTGGCCCGAGGTCGCGTACCAGTCGCCAGTGGTGGAATCGACGCGGGTCATGGCCTGCTCGTAGCCGAGCAGCAGCGCTTCGTGGCTGGTATAGAAATCGGTGGCGCGAAGCTCGGGATGAGCCTCGAGATCGAGGCCGCAGGCGCGCATGAAATTCAGCGCGTCCGAGATGCGGTCCGCCAGTTCCTTGTAGCGGCGGGACTGCGGACTATCCTTGAGGAAGCCGAGCATCCATTGATGCACGCTACCGAGATTGGCGTAGCCGCCGGTGGCGAACGCACGCAGCAGGTTCAGCGTCGCGGCCGACTGGCGATAGGCCATCAGCTGGCGCTGCGGATCAGGGACGCGCGCCTCCCTGGTGAAGGCGATGTCGTTGACGATGTCGCCGCGATAGCTCGGCAACTCGACGCCATCAATCTTTTCGGTCGGCGAGGACCGGGGCTTTGCGAACTGGCCGGCCACGCGGCCGACCTTCACCACGGGGACCGCGCCGGCATAGGTCAGCACCACCGCCATCTGCAGCAGCACGCGGAAGAAATCGCGGATGTTGTTGGCGCCGTGCTCGGCAAAGCTCTCGGCGCAGTCGCCGCCCTGGAGCAGGAAAGCCTCGCCGGCCGCAACCCGCGCCAGCGCCTTCTTCAGATTGCGCGCCTCGCCCGCGAACACCAGCGGCGGAAAGGTCGCAAGCTGCGCCTCGACGTCGGCCAGAGCCTTGGCGTCGGGATAATCGGGCACCTGGAGCACCGGCTTGCTGCGCCAGGACTCGGGCGTCCATCGCTCGGACATTGCACTCTCTCCGTGAAGCAAAAAGCACAACCTGATCTGTGGGTTGCGCGGGCCGCCTTATACACAGGCTAATCCCCGGCCGCCAGTTGTAAATCCGTTTCGCACTGCAAACCCTTGCAGCCAAAGCCGAATTCGCATTTGCTGGGGAATTGAGGAAACTCGGTCAGGACACCGGCGGCCCATGGACGGCGCAAGCGACGACGTTTTCATCGACGAGATCACCTTCGCGGCGACCGACGGGTATGTGCTGAGCGGCACCCTGTTCCTGCCGCGCGGCACCAAGCGCCACGCCGTGCTGATCAATTCGGCGACCGCCGTGCCGCGAAAAATCTATCGCGGCTTCGCCTCCTACCTCGCCCATCGCGGCTGCGCAGTCATGACCTACGACTATCGCGGCATCGGCGACTCCCGGCTGCCGGCGATGGTCGGCTACAACCAGCCGAAATCGCTGGTCGGCTTCAAAGCCTCGATGTCGGACTGGGCCGCGCAAGACGTCACAGCGGCAGTGCGCTGGATGCGCGAGCGCTACACCACCCTGCCCCTTGCCTATGTCGGCCACTCCTTCGGCGGCCAGGCGCTTGGGCTGATCGACAACAACACCGACATCGCGCGCGCCGCCTTCGTGGCCTCGCAGGCCGCGACCTGGCGGCTGATGACCTCGCCGGAGAAATACCGCGTCTTCGCCTTCATGAATTTCGTCGGCGTGCCGCTGGTCCACGCACTCGGCTATGCGCCGGGCTGGGCCGGCATCGGCGAGGATCTGCCCAAGGGCGTTTTCCTGCAATGGGCCGACTGGGTCTCCAACCCCCGCTATCTCTTCGATTCAAAGCTGCCGGCGCTGGAGAATTTTGCGAAGTTCAAGGGCGAGCTGCGCGCGCTCTGCTTCTCCGACGACCCCTGGGCAACGCGTCCGGCGGTCGAGCTGCTCACGGGCGGCTTCACGGCGATCAAGGCGGAGGTGCTGACGGTGAAGCCGTCCGACGTCGGCGCCAGGACAATCGGCCATTTCGGCTTCTTCCGCCCCGAGCACCGCGACACGCTGTGGCGCGGCGTCGCGGAATGGATTCAGGGGGAGTGAGGGTTACCGAATGATCGTCGTCAGCGACGAATAGCGCCTGTTCGGCCTGGCCTCGCCCGGCGCGAACTGCGCGAAAGCATCGCTCACACGTTTCGCCGGCGTGGTCCCGTCGGCAAACCGGAATTCCTCCGGCTTCGGCGCGTAGAAACTCGCGTGATAATAGGAATCGTCGAAGCGCGCCTCGCCGACGCCGAACAATGCGTCGCAGACGAACAGGAGCGCGTAGACTCCCGCAACCGCCGCGACGATCTCCTTGAGAACTGACATGCTGATGCCCACCCTTTGCAGGGAGAATGCAGGTCGGTTCCAAATCCCAGGTTTAAGGCTGCGCGGTTCTTGTCCGCAGGGTTTGCCGCCCGTGAGCGGATTGCAGACAATTTTATCGATCTCGAAAAAGAGAGCCCGCCTGACCGGGCGGATCAGGCGGGCTCCAGGATTGGCCGCTGGGAGGTATCAGACGGCCAAATTCATCCAGACAGCCTTGGGTTCGGTGAAATTGTCGATCGCGGCGGTGCCGTGCTCACGGCCGAGACCGGAGTCGCGCTCGCCGCCCCAGGGCAGGCGCACGTCGGTGTAGCCATAGGTGTTCATCCAGACCGTGCCAGCGCGCGCCCGCTTTGCAAAACGCTGCAGCTTGCCGATGTCGCGGCTCCAGACGCCGGCAGCGAGGCTGTAGGCGGTGCCATTGGCGATGCGCAGGGCGTCGGCCTCGTCCTTGAACTTGATGACGCTGACGACGGGGCCGAAGATCTCCTCCTGCGAGATCCGCATCTCGTGCTCGACATCGGCGAACACGGTCGGGCTGATGAAATAGCCGCGCTCGCCGACACGCGTTCCGCCTGTGACGAGTGTCGCGCCTTCCCTCTGGCCGATGTCGACATAGTCGAGGATCGACTTCATCTGCTTCTCGGAGATGACGGGACCGAGCGCGGTCTTGCGATCGAGAGGATCGCCGATCCTAAGCGACTTCGCACGCGCCGCGATCCGCTCGACGACCTCGTCGTAGACGCTCTCCTGCACCAGCACGCGCGAGCCGGCCGAGCAGACCTGGCCGGCATTGAAGAAGATGCCGGAGCCGGCCGCCTTGGATGCGGCTTCAAGATCGGCGTCGTCGAAAATCACGTTGGCCGACTTGCCGCCGAGCTCGAGCGAGACGCGCTTGAAGTTGCTGGCCGCCCCCTTCATGATTCCGCGCCCGACGCCGGGCGAGCCGGTGAAGGTGACCTTGTCGACATCGGGGTGATTGACCAGCGCGTCACCGACGACGCGACCCGGCCCCGTCACGACGTTGAAGACGCCCGCCGGCAGGCCCGCTTCGAGCGCGAGCTCTGCGATGCGCAGCGCCGAGAGCGAAGTCAGCTCGGCCGGCTTCATCACGATGGTGCAGCCGCAAGCCAGCGCGGGCGCGAGCTTCCACATCCCGATCATCAGGGGGAAATTCCACGGCACGATCGCGGCGACCACGCCGACGGGCTCGCGCACGGTGTAGGTCAGGGCGTCGTCACGCACGGGAACGACGTCGCCGCTGATCTTGTCGGCCCAGCCGGCGTAATAGATCAGCGTGTCGACGGCGGCAGGAAAGTCCTGGCGCGCCGTCGCGGAGATCGGCTTGCCGGCATCGATCGACTCGAGCTCGATGATTTCTTCCGAGTTCTGCTTGAGCAGGTCCGCCCAGCGAAGCAAAATCAGGCCGCGCTCGGAGGCGCGCATCGTGCGCCAGGGGCCTTCGAAGGCGCGACGTGCGGCCGCCACGGCGTGCTCGACATCGGCCTCGTTGCCCTCGGCGATGGTGGCGATGACCTGTCCGGTCGCGGGGTTGACGGATTTGAAGGTGCGGCCGGAGCTCGCGGGGACGCGTCGGCCGTCGATGAGCAGATGCTGCGGCCGGGACATGAACTCGGTCGCCGGTGAGTGCGCAAAGTCATATGCAACAGACATCATATCTTCTCCTGATCTGGTATACCAGACTAGGCCTCTATATCCCCGAGTAAATATGATATGGAGTGCAAATGGACCCCGCCTATATGAAGCGAAGTTCATAAGGAGGGCGAATGCTTCAGATCGAGATCGAGGCTGTCTGGCGGTTTCGCCACGAGGGAAGCCCGCGCACCGCCATCATCATGATCGGCGTCCTCAACGAAATCCGGAAGACCGGAAAGATCACCAGCGCGGCGAACGACGCGCATCTCTCCTATCGCCATGTCTGGAATCTGATCGAGCAATGGACGGAATTCTTTGGCACGCCACTGGTCGAGACCCAGCGCGGCAAGGGCTCAAAACTCACGCCGTTCGGCGAGCGGCTGGTATGGGCCGGCGAGCGCATGCAGGCGCGGCTCGGCCCGCAGCTCGAAAACCTCGCGCAGGAGCTCGCGAGCGAGATCAAGCCGTTCCTCGAGCAGCGCCCCTCGGTGATCCGGGTGCATGCGAGCCACGGCTTTGCGGTCGCAAAGCTGCGCGAATTCCTCGACCGTGAGCCCGGCATCGGCGTCGATTTGCGCTATGTCAGCAACCAGAATTCGCTGGTGTCGCTGGCGCAAGGTGCCTGCGATCTCTCCGGCCTGCACCTGCCGCACGGCGCGCTGCGGGCGCAAGGTATCAAGGCAGCGCGCGAATGGCTCGATCCGCGCGAGGATCGCATCATCAGTTTTGTCACCCGCGAGATGGGTCTGATGGTCGCGCGCGGCAATCCGCTGCGCATCGCGTCGCTCAGCGACCTCACCGGGCCAAAAGTCCGTTTCGTCAACCGCGACCATGATTCAGGCACGCGGCTTCTGTTCGACCAGCTGCTCGCGGCCGACGGCATCGACGAGAGCAGGATCAACGGAGCGCAGCAGATCGAGTTCACCCACGCCGCGGTCGCCGCCTATGTCGCGAGCGGCATGGCGGATGCGAGCTTCGGCGTCGAGGCGGCCGCGCGCCATTTCGGCCTCGATTTCATCCGCATCCTCACCGAGGATTACTTCTTCGTCTGCAAGCGCGCCTTTCTCGATACCGGGCCGATGCAGCGCATCCTGGAAATCATCCGCAGCGCCGATTTCCGCGCCGCCATCGCGACGCTACCCGGCTACGTGCCGTCGGATACCGGCAGCGTGACCGGCGTAAAGGCGTTTCTGGAGATGCACGCCGTACGATGATGCATGGCGTCCTCACCTTGTCCGCCGTGGGCAAGAATGGCAAGCTCGCGGGCAGTGAACCAAGAGACCTCATCATGTCGCGCGCGAGCGCCAAATCACTTCCCCAGCTGAGTCTTCGTATCGATCTCGACGGCGAGGATCGGATCGGGCCCGGCAAGATCGAGCTATTGGAGCAAATCCGCGAGCAAGGCTCGATCTCGGGGGCCGGCCGGGCCATGGACATGTCCTACAAGCGCGCCTGGGACCTCGTGGACGAGATCAACCGCATCTGCGGGCACGCTGCGGTCGAGCCCCAGGCCGGCGGCAAGAACGGCGGCGGTGCGATGCTCACGCCGTTTGGCGAGGGCTTGGTCGCGCGCTATCGCAAGATCGAGCGCGACGCCGCGCGCGCAGTGCGCAAGGAACTGGAAGCGCTCAAGAGCGACATCGGCCGATCCCGCAAATCGTGAACAGACAGGCGCGCGTGGACAAGCTTTTGGTCATTCGGCCCGCCCTGCCCTCCGACCTGCCACAGCTTCTCTTACTCTACCGGCATCTCGATCCCTTGGATGAAAGCCCGTCGCTCGACTTCGCCGCGCAGCGTCTCGCGGAATTGCAGGCTCTTCGTGGAAGCGCGGTGCTGATTGGACTCACCGAAAATTCTGTCGTCGTATCCTGCACGCTGGTCGCGATCCCCAATCTGACGCGCGCCGGCCGCCCCTACGGCTTGGTCGAGAACGTCGTCACGGATGCCGCGTTCAGGGGCCGCGGCTACGGCAAGCTCATCCTGCAAGCGGCCGTCGCCGCCGCTTGGCAGGCCGATTGCTACAGGATCATGCTGATGACCGGCTCGAAGAAGCCGTCGACCCTGGCCTTCTACGCCTCAGCCGGCTTCGAGCAGAGCAAGACCGGGTTCCAGATCCGTCGGCTGCCGCCGCGGGCGGAGACGGCCGACTAATCTCGCCTCGGCTTGCTATTCCATCCAATGCGGTATGGGCAGGTTTTTCCTACGCAGGAAATCCGGGTTGAACAGCTTGGATTGATAGCGCTGTCCGCCATCAGCGAGAATGGTCACGATGGTTTTGCCTGGGCCGAGGTCGCGCGCAAGCCGCATGGCCCCGACGATATTGATCGCGCTCGAGCCGCCGAGCACCAGTCCTTCATCCGCGATCAGGTCGAACAGAACAGGCAACGCTTCCTCGTCCGTGATCTGATAAGCCGTGTCGATCGGCGTGCCTTCCAAATTCCCGGTCACACGGACTTGCCCGATCCCTTCGGTGATGGAGTCTCCTTCTGTCGTCAGCTCGCCTTTGGTGAACCAATTGTAGAGAGCGGCCCCGATGGGATCGCTGAGCGCGATTTGAATCTGCGGATTTCGCTCTTTGAGCGCTCGCGCGACCCCACCCAAAGTACCGCCGCTGCCGACGGCACAGGTAAAGCCGTCAATACGTCCGCCCGTTTGCTGCCAGATCTCGGGACCGGTCGTGCGGTAGTGGCCCTCCCGATTGGCCACGTTGTCGAACTGATTGGCCCAGAACGCACCGAGCTCCTCGGCGAGCTGACCGGAATAGCGCGCGTAATGACCGGGATTGGAGTACGGCACGGCGGGCACTAGGCGCAAATCGGCACCGCACAGCCGCAACATGTCCTTTTTCTCCTGACTTTGCGTGTCAGGCATCACGATCACGCTGCGATAGCCGCGTGCATTCGCCACAAGTGCGATGCCGATGCCAACATTGCCGGCCGTGCCTTCGACGATGACACCGCCCGGCTTCAGCTTGCCGCGCCGCTCGGCATCGTTGATCATCGCAAGCGCCGCGCGATCCTTGATCGAACCACCAGGATTGAGAAATTCGGCCTTGCCGTAGATCTCGCAACCCGTGGCCTCCGACGGCCCTCGCAGCCTGATCAATGGCGTGTTGCCGATAGAGTCCAGGAAACCTGTTCGAACGCCGTTCATCGCCTGCCCACCTCTGCACGCCCACAACTTTAGGCTGGCGAGCAGACAGTTCGATTCTCTAGTTCAGGCGGATTGGGCAATGTTTTGGGCGTCCGTCCCAATCAATCGGCAACTCTATTCTCAAACCGCGTTTCATTTGCGCGTTTGGGAGAGGCGAACCCGGTCAGATCACCGGCTCGTCCTTGAGCGCCGACACCACCTGCTCGCCGCGGTCGGTCAGGCGATAGGTCACCAGCGGACGGCTCGAGGGCCGCTTGCGGTCGGTCTCGACGATGTAGCCGCGCACCATCAGTGCTTCGAAGCTGCCATAGTAGCCGAACATGCTGATCTCGTTCTGCCTGAGCAGCTTGAACTCACGCAAGAGACGGATCTCGTTGCCGGAGAGCAGCGACCTGCGGACGCGCTGAACGAACCGCGTGCGCTGCTCGAACCAGGCATGGTCGGGCAATTCGTGTAACACCGGCGCAGGGTCGCGTTCGCAAGGGCGCGCATCGGCGACGACATCGGCGATAACCGGCGGCAGGCACGGCATGCTGCTGACCACCGCATCCTTGGCCACATCGAGCAACGCAAGCGGCCAGCGCCGCTTGTTGTCCACCATGATCGGCGGCGGCACGACATTGTCGCGCACCAATTGCTCGAAGCGGCCGGCGGTCACACCGACATAGGCAGCCGCGCGGCGGCGATCGACCAGGCGGGTGTCCCGCACCACTTCAGGCTCGCAAGCGATAATCTGGTCCACCCCAAAATCCCCTGGCGCGTCGTTGCGCAGGCCCGGCGGCGAGGCCTGCCGAGCCGGCGGCGAACCTAGGGGGAACAGGTGCTCTCGAAAAGCAGAGAGATTCGCACAGGTTGATGCCGTTTCGGCAACAGCTATAATCAGGCTGGGGGTCCCATGCGCTTTCACTCACCGGCCATCCAGTACTTTCACGCCGTCCGCCGCACCGGCTCGATCCGGGCCGCGGCGCGCGTCCTGAACGTTGCCTCCTCCGCTGTCAGCCGTCAGATCCTCAAGCTAGAGCAAGAGGTTGGATCGCCTTTGTTCGAACGCAATGCACGCGGCCTGACGCTGACGACGGTCGGTGAGATGCTGGCCCGGCACGTCATGAACGTGCTTCAGGACCTCGACCGCTTCCGCTCGGACGTGGCGTCCCTCTCCGGCGCCTGGCACGGCACCGTCAGCATCGCCTGTATCGAGTCGCTCACGGAATCGGTGCTGCCGGACCTGATCGCCTCGCACCGCGGCCGGGCCCGGCGCGTCAACTTCGCCACCGAGGTGAAGGGATCGTCGGACGTGCTGGAGGCGCTCAGCCGCGGCGAAGCCGACATCGGCATCGCTATCGCGCTCCGGCATCCGCCGGATTTGCGTCAGGTCGCGCTGAAGCGCTTTCGCCTCGGAGCGCTGGTCGCGCGCGAGCATCCGCTGGCGCGCCGCAAGACGGTCACGCTGGCGCAGTGCCTCGCCTTCCCCGTCATCCAGGCACTGCCGGAGCTGTCGATCTATCATCTGCTCCAGCCGCTGATCGCCCAGCTCTCGGAGACGCCGGAGCCTGCGATCCAGGCCAACTCGATCGACCTGATGCGTGAGCTTGCCGCGCGCGGCGTCGGCGTCGCCTTCCAGACCCAGCTCGGCATCAACAGGCTGTCGCGCGACAGCCAGCTCGTCTTCCTGCCGCTCGACAACGCCGGCAGCCCGGTCTGGTCGGATCTCGGCATCTATGTCCGCGCCGAACGCACCCTGCCCGCCTTCATCGAGTCCTTTCTTCAAGAGCTGGTGCGTGAGCTCGGCGAGCGCGAGCGGCGGGAGAACGCGGCCTATCCGCAAGTTGCGTGACGAGACAGAACCAACTCTCGATGCGCTTCGATGTAACTGCTTTGGCAGTAGTTTACCGGAATATGGCCGACGGCCAGCCATCTGATACCTTTCGGGAACTCAGCTCGCTCACCCCCTTGAAGTCCCAAGGATTCCGAAATGCCGCTAGCTCGGCTCAAACCGTCGCGAGTCCTCGGCATCGAGCGCTTCTCGGACTTCGGCGAATTTCGCGCCAACGAAGTGCTCGGGCTCGGCACCAGCACGCCGCTTCGTCCGCGGGAATTCTCGCTGTCGCGCGCCATCCTGCCGCTCCGGGACGGGCTGTTCGTGCTCCAGCGCGCGTTCGCACGCCGGCTCGACGTCGATGTCGGCACCGATCGCGGCGTCGGCCTCGTGGTGCCGTTCTCGTTTCACTCCGTCAGCAATGGCCGCGAGATCGACAATTCCGTGGTGAGCGTCGTCCGCGGCAGGGTCCCGATCAAATCCGTCGAGCGCCAGCCCAACACTTATCTGATGATGCGCTTCAACTCGGACATGCGTCATCGCGGCTGGGCCGACTACGACAGCGGGCTCGGATTCTTCCGCACACAGCACGATCCGATGGCACGGCTCCGCGCCACGATCCTGAGCATGTTTTCCCTGGCCTCCGATCACGGTGATCCCAGACAGTTCGAAGCACTCAACCGCCCGATCCAGGAGACGCTGCTCGCCTGCCTCGACACCATCCTGGTTCCGGCTGGCGCGCTGACCGCCCGTCGCGGATCGTTCGACAAGTACTGCAAGCTGGTCGCGCGCCTCGATGAGGTGGCCGCGCTGTTCGGCAGCAAGCCGCTCTACAGCGACGACCTCGCCACGACGCTCGGCGTGTCCGTGCGCACGCTCCAGACCGCGACCCACGCGGTGCATGGCCTCAGCCTGCATCATTATCTGCGCCTGAAGCGGCTGTGGACCACTCGCGTGCAGCTCATGACCGGAAGTGCCGGCATGAGCGTCAAGGCCGCGGCGCTTGGCAACGGCTTCTGGCACCTCGGCGACTTCTCACGGGGCTACAAGCTCACATTCGGCGAAACGCCCTCCGAGACGCTGGCGCGGAGCCGGCGCCTCTGAGCGGCGTCTTCAACCGTGATGGGCTTCCTTGCGGTGGCCGCTCTCGCTGATACGGTCGACCCAGGCGATGCCGATCGCGGAGATGATGAAGGTCAGGTGGATCAAGACCTGCCACATCACGCCGCTCTCGGTGAAATTGCTGCGCGTGGTGCCGAGATTGCCGGCCTCGATGAAGGTCCGCAGCAGCGAGATCGAGGAGATGCCGATGATCGCCATCGCCAGCTTGATCTTGAGCACGCTGGCGTTGACGTGACTGAGCCATTCCGGCTCGTCGGGATGGCCGTCCAGGTTGAGCCGCGAGACGAAGGTCTCGTAGCCGCCGACGATCACCATCACCAGCAGGTTCGAGATCATGACGACGTCGATCAGCCCGAGCACGACCAGCATGATCTGCTGCTCGCTGGCGTCGAAGGAGTGCAGGACCAGGTGCCAGAGCTCCTTGAGGAACAGGAACACATAGACGGCCTGTGCGACGATGAGGCCGACATAGAGCGGCACTTGCAGCCAGCGTGAGCCAAAGATGAGTTGGGCAAACATGCCAATTTGCGGCTGCGGCGAAGCCGCGGCCAAACGTGCTTTGGGTTCAGAGCTCATGGATCACTCCGGAGTGCGGGCAGGAAACGTCACCTCAGAGACTCGCGATGACAGGCGCAAGCTCCAGCGAGCCGCGATAGATCATCTCGAAGGCTACGTAAACGATGATGGCAAGCCCGACATAGGCGATCCAGCGCTGTTTCTGGAGCACCCGACCGAGCAGGTCCGCTGCAATGCCCATCAGCGCGACTGACAGCACGAGACCGAAGACGAGGATGTAGGGATGCTCGCGCGCGGCGCCCGCAACCGCAAGCACGTTGTCGAGCGACATCGAGACGTCGGCCGCGACGATCTGCAATGCCGCCTGCCCGAACGTCTTGCGCGGTGCAGGAGCAGCGCTCCCGCTGCCGCCGCCATGGCTGAACGCAAGCTGGTTCGCATGCGCCGCCTGCTCGCGCAGCTCGCGCCACATCTTCCAGCACACCCAGAGCAGCAGCACGCCGCCGGCGAGCAAGAGGCCGATCACTTGCAAAAGCTGGGTCGCGATGCCGGCAAAGACGATGCGCAAGCCGGTGGCCGCGATAATGCCGACGACGATGGCGCGGCGGCGCTGCTCGGCCGGAAGACCCGCGGCGGCGAGCCCAATGACGACGGCGTTGTCGCCGGCCAGCACGAGGTCGATCAGGATGACCTGAAGCAGCGCGGACAGCGCCTCAGTGGTGATGAATTCAGTCATAATTGATCATTTTTTCGGTGCGGACGGATCGAGCCAATGCGGCTTCTTGCGTTCGATCCAGTCGAAGACTTTTGAACGGGAGGCGCGCAGCGCGGGCACGTCCTCGGCGAGCAGTGCGAGGCCGAGCGGCAGCATCCAGATGCCTAGCACCGGCAGGAAGGAGAACACGCCGCCGACGACGAGCAGCGCACCCGAGGGGATCCTCACCCAGCGGCTGGACGGCTTGAGCAGATAGGAGACGGTGTCGCCCACCCGCGGCGGCAGGCGATGGACGAGCTTGTCGAGGCGCGGGTCGCCGCCGGCTATCTGGCCATTGGTGCCCTCGGTACTCGTCGTCCGCTCGTCCGATGCCGTGCTCATGCTCACTCCTTGGGGGCGGTGCTCACCGCACCCGGCCCGACCTGCTTTGCGCGCGGCAACACCTGCGTCAGCAGGCGCAACAGCTTGATCGCCTGCACTTCATGGGGATGCACGTCCTCGTCGGCGGCCGCGACACGCTCCGACAGCTCGATCAGATGGGATGAAAGCGGCATGTTCGAAACCGGACGCAGCGTGTCGATCACCACATTGGCAAAGTCCGGCTCCTCCAATCGTTCCGCCAGCTCGTCGAACATCGCAAACAGCCGCTCGTCGGTGATGTCAGGCGCCAATCCACGATCCCTGATGAAGCGGATCACCTCGTCGCGCTCGACCGGCGAGACACGGCGGTCGGCGACCGCGACGAGCGCACCGGCGATGACCAGCGCCACCGCGGCCTGCTCGTTCAGGCGGGACGGCTCGGTGATCTCGATCTCGATCGGATTTGAATATTTGGCGTCAGACATCTTAGCTCCTCAACGTTGCGAATGACCGCGCGGAGCTGCGATGGGGACGATTGGTCGGAGGGAACTCAAGAAGGCCCGACGATCGGCCGATCCATCGCATTCGCGCGGGACAGGTCATCCGACATCGCGAGGTTTTGCCGACATAGTCAGCATCCTCGCCAGAGGGGCCCGGATTCTTGTTCTCCCAGACATAAAGATACGTGAGCTGGAATCAAGGCAACGAGGCTGCGACCAGCCGCCGCATCGGTTCCATGTTGCGCTTCGTGTCCCGGACGCTCTGCAGCGTGCAACGCTGCTGCGCAGAGCCGGGACCCAGCCGCAACTGTCTCAACATCGGAGTCCGGGCGACAGCGTCGCTCCTTCAATTCACCCGCTCGACCAGATGCGCCCGCGACGGCGACGGATCGAACCGGTCGCCGAAATATTGCGTTTCGTGCGCCACCGATCCGTCGCGGAATTCCATGATGCTGACGACGTAGGACGGCACGCCGTCATAGCTCAGCACGAACTCGCTCACCCAGAGATCGCCGCCGCCGACGATCCGCCGCACCGTAAAACGCTTCTTGTTCGGCTGCACGAAGCGGCTCTCCTGGATATTCTTGCGACCCCGAATGCGCTCACCGGACTGCGGATAGTCGAGCACGGCATCCTCGCGATAGATGTCATGCTCGGCCTCGAAATCGTTCGCGTCGGAGGCATCCCAATGGCGCCGGAGCGCCGCCAGCCTGGTTTGATCATCCATCGCAAACTCCCGCTTTGCAGTTCCTGCTCCTTAAATCGGCCCGCAAACAGCCGGCGGCAAGGCCCTCTCGCAACGTCTAACAAAGCCTAACGCGCCAAAGCCACGATCCCGATGCAGATTGACGGTGCACCGGTCCGGAATTCGCGGGATCGTGGAGCCACACTGGTCGCACCGGGAAAAAGGCATGACACGTTTGCTGTCCGTCAATATCGGCTTGCCGCGCGACGTCGTCTGGCAAGGCCGGACCGTCCATACCGGCATCTGGAAGGCGCCTGTCACAGGCCCGCGCAGGGTGCGCCGGCTCAACATCGACGGCGACGGCCAGGGCGATACCGCGGGTCACGGCGGCGAACAGCGCGCCGTGTACGTCTATCAGGACGAGTCCTATCGCTACTGGCAGCAACATCTGGGCCGGTCGAACCTCGTCCATGGTCAATTCGGCGAGAATTTCACCGTCGAGGGCCTCGCCGACGCCGAAGTCTGCATCGGCGATCGTTACAAGATCGGCTCGGCCCTGTTCGAGGTCACGCAGCCGCGCGTCACATGTTACCGGCTCGGCATTCGCATGAAGGAGCCGGACATGGCCGCGCTGCTGGTCAAGCACGGCCGGCCCGGCTTCTATCTTCGTGTGATCGAGGAAGGCGATGTGGAAGCCGGCGACGAGATCACGCAGGTCGCGAGTGGCCCTGAAAGCATGAGCGTGTTCGAGATCAACGCGCTGCTCTATTTGCCCCCTCACCCGCGCGACCTGCTGGAGCGCGCGCTCAAAATTCCGGCGCTGAGCCACGGTTGGCATCGTTCCTTCGCGGCGCTGCTCGCGCAGAAAGACAAGCCGGCCACAGGAAACGCCGGGCTCGGGCCGGCTGCAAGCCCGCCTCCGACCTGGCGGGGCTTCCGTCCATTCCGCGTCTCGCGAAAGATCGCCGAAAGCAGCAATGTGACGTCACTGATCCTCGAGCCCGCGGACGGGCAGCCCGTCGCCACGGCGCTGCCAGGTCAATTCGTCATCGTGCGGCTAGGGCCTTCCGCGATGACGCGCAGCTATTCGCTGTCCCGTCGCACTGATGCCGCGTCTTATCGCATCAGCGTCAAGCGGGAAGCGCACGGCGCGGCCAGCTTCTATGTCGCCGACGAATTGCGAACCGGCGACATCGTGCAACTCGGTGCGCCGCGCGGCAGTTTTGCGCTCCGGCAGGATACGCGCCCCGTCGTCCTGCTCAGTGCCGGCATCGGCGTGACGCCGGTGCTCGCCATGCTGCACGCGCTCGCCGCGGAAGCATCGACGCAAGACGTCTGGTGGCTGCACGGCACCCGCAACGGCCGCGAACATCCGTTCGCTACTGAAGTGCGCGGGCTGTTGGCCGGGCTGGCTCACCATCACAGCCATGTCTGCTTCAGCGCACCCGATCGGACCGATCGCCTGGGGACGGATTACGACAGCGCCGGACACCTGGACCAGCGCCTGCTCCAGACGCTCAATTTGCCACGCGACGGCGACTTCTATCTGTGCGGACCGGCCGCTTTCATGAACGATCTCTCGGCCGGCCTTGCCGCGCTCGGCGTTGCGCCCGATCGCATTCACACCGAACTGTTCGGCAGCAGACCGTCGCTGACACCCGGCATCGCCGCTGTGCCGAAGGTCGCAGCACACAGGCCGGTCGGCGCACCGGGGCCAGGGCCGATGGTGTCGTTCGCTCGCAGCGGCCTCAATGTCCAGTGGGCACCATCCTATGCCAGCCTGCTTGAGCTGGCTGAGGCGTGCGATGTCCCCGTGCGCTGGTCGTGCCGGACAGGTGTCTGCCACAATTGCGAGAGCGGGCTTGTGGCCGGAGACGTCAGCTACGCGCCGGATCCGCTCGACCCTCCCGCAGACGGCAATGTCCTGATCTGCTGCGCGCGGCCGCAGGGTGATATCGTGATCGATCTCTAAGACATCGATCTCTAAGACTTGGGAGAGCCTCATGCGAACTGACATGGTGCCGGGAGCAACCTTCCCGGATTACGAACTCAGCGACCACACCGGGAAACATCGAAAACTCTCCGAGCTGCAAGGCGGCGATCCCATGATCATCGTGCTCGGCCGCGGCGGTTTCTGTCCGAAGGATCGCCGCCAAGCCGAAGGGCTGGTTCAACTGCATCGGGAGATGGAGGTCGGCTATTGCCGGCTGGTGACTGTGACCACCGACAACATCACCCAGACCAACGAATATCGCAGCGGCGTCGGCGCGCACTGGCCGTTCCTGTCGGATTCACGGCGGATCGTCCAGAAGGATCTCGACATCGCCGAATACACCGATCCCGTGCACAATCCGATGATCCCGCATGTCATCGTGGTGGAGCCCCGCCTTCGCATCCACAAGATCTACAATGGCTACTGGTTCTTCGGACGCCCGACCATCGAAGAGCTTCGCCAGGATCTCCGCGCCGTCAGCATGGTTTGCCGTCCCGACTGGGACATCACGGCGCCCGGCCTGAAGGCGCTCTGGGACCAGGGCCGCAAGGAGCATTTTTATCCCTACGGCAAGGCCTACGTCGAAACTCTCGGCGAACAGGATTAGAAACACATTCTGATATCGTCTATTCGGGCGAATGCGCCCTGGAATGTGGATGATCCAGATGAAGACCAATCTCCGCGCCCGCATGGGCGCGCGCGAGATCTACGAAGCCCTGCGCGACCAGATCTTGACCCGTGTCTACGGCACTGACGGCCTGCTGCCGTCGTCGCGTGCGCTCGCCGGTGAGATGGGCGTGGCGCGCTCGACAGTCACTGTCGCCTATGAGCAGCTCGCCGCCGAAGGTTTTATCGAGACCCGCCATGGTGCCCGGCCTCGTGTAGCCCGTGCCGTTGTCGAGCGCGGACGCGTGCGCGTCTCATCCCGGCCGTCGGCGGGGAAAGTTCGGCTATCGGCCTTCGGCGAGCGGCTGCGGTCGGATCCGCCGCGCTGGACCGAACCGCCGCGCGGGCTGATTGCGAACTTCCGCTATGGCGAGCTCGCGCCATCGGACTTCCCGGTGCTGGCGTGGAAGAAAGCCGTGACGGCTGCGATGGCGCGCAAGCCCGAACGTCTCGCCTATGACGACCCCTGCGGGGCGCTCCGGCTCCGAACCGCGCTTCAGGGTTATCTGTGGCGATCGCGCAGCGTGCGCTGCGAGGTCGATCAGATCGTCGTCGTGAACGGTTCGCAGCAGGGCCTCGACATCTGCGCGCGCCTGCTGCTCGATTCCAGCGACCGCTTCGTCATGGAAGACCCCGGCTACCAGATGGCGCGGCACACCTTTGCGGCGACGGGGGCCGAGATGGTGCCTGTCCCGATCGACGCGGGCGGACTGGAGACAGCGCGGCTCGCCGGCATTGATGCGCGCCTCGCCTATGTAACACCGTCGCATCAATATCCGCTCGGCGGCGTCATGCCGATCGGACGCCGTCACCAATTGCTGGCCTGGGCGCGGAAGACCGACGCCCATGTGATCGAGGATGATTACGACAGCGAGTACCGTTACGACACCAAGCCGATTCCGCCGCTGCATGCGCTGGAAGGCGGCGACAACGTGATCTATCTCGGCACCGTCTCCAAGACGCTCTCTCCGACTCTGCGGATCGGCTATCTCGTCGTGCCGACCGGGCTGCGATCCCTGTTCGCCGCCGCCAAGCAGATCATGGACCGGCACACGCCGCTCATCGAACAACACGCCCTCGCCGTGATGCTGGAGAGCGGCGCCTATGAAAGCCATATCAGGCGCGCGCGCAGGCGCAACGCCGAGCGTCAGCAGGCGCTGCTGGATGCACTTCGCCGCCGGTTCGGCGATCGTATCAGGATCGAGGGCACGGCCGCGGGCCTGCACGTCGTGGTGTGGTTCGACGATCTGCCAATGAAGCGGGAAGACGCATTGGTCAAGGCGGCCCGCGCGAACGGCGTTGGCATCTATCCCGTTTCCGCGCTGTTCGCCGCGTCCCGCCGAAAGACGGTCGGCCTCGTCATGGGCTATTCGGCGCTGGAGATCGCGCAGATCGAGCGGGGCTGCAAGCTGCTGGCGCAGGCGATGGACAAACTGGACTGATTAAATCGTAGAGAACTGGCTGTTCCGTGCAGACCAGATTCGCGCTACCTCCGAAACCGAGAACGGAGACACGCCATGTACATCCCCCCGGCCTTCAAGGACGACGACATCGAGAGCATCCGGGCGACCATTCGCGCCGCCCGCCTCGCCAGCCTGGTGACGGCCACCGCCGAAGGCCCGGTCGCAACGCCCCTGCCGCTGTTCCTCGACGAGAGCGAAGGCGAGCACGGCGTGCTGTACGGGCATGTAGCGAAAGCCAACCCGCAATGGAAGCTGCCGCCGATCGGCGATGCGCTGGCGATCTTCAGCGGTCCCGACGCCTATGTGACGCCGTCCTGGTACGCGACCAAACAGGAAACCGAGAAGGTCGTGCCGACCTGGAATTATGTCGCCGTGCACGCCTATGGTCCGGTCGAATTCTTCCAGCAGCCCGAGCGCCTGCTCGAAGCCGTAACGCGGCTGACGAACCGGCATGAAGGCGCCCGCGCAAAACCATGGGCCGTCACCGATGCCCCCTCCGATTTCGTCGCCGCGCAACTGCGCGGGATCGTCGGCGTGCGCATTCCCGTGGTGCGGTTCGAGGGCAAGCGCAAGATGAGCCAGAACCGCCCCGAGGCCGACCGTGTCGGCGTCGCGCAGGGGCTTGCTGCGAGCGACAACGCGCTTGACCGTGAAGCCGCCGCACTGATCCCGCTTCCGGTCTAGTCTCCGCTCTCCCTGCGCTGGCGCTGGGCGTATTCCGCGCCCCAGCCGAGGCCGAGCGTCACGGCGATGAGCGAGCCGAACAGCACGCCGAGCTTCGCGGCATCCAGCAGCTTGTCGTCCGTGAACGCGAGCATGGCGATGAAGATCGACATGGTGAAGCCGATGCCGGCCAGAAGACCGATGAGACAGACGCCGCCCCATGAGACATCAGGCGCCAGACGGCACCAGCCCGTGCGCACCGCAAGCCAGGTTGCGCCGATCACGCCGATCGGCTTTCCCGCGCAAAGCGCAAGGGCAACGCCGAGCGTCACGAACTGTGCGCCACCCGCGAGCTCCACGCCTGCGAAACTGACGCCCGCATTCGCCAATGCGAAGATCGGCATGATCCCGTAGGCGACCCATGGATGCAGCGCCGTCTCGACGCGGATGACCGGCGGCACGATCTCGGGGCGGTTCGATCGCACCGGCGTGATCAATCCGAGCACGACGCCTGCGAGCGTCGGATGGACCCCGGCCATGAGGAAGCCGGCCCAGACAATGAAGGCCGGAACGATGTAGGCATACGCGGAGCCAAGTCCGATCCGTTGAAGGCCGAGTGCCATGAGCACGCCGAGCGCTGCGACGATGAAACCGTTGAAATCGAGGCCGCTGGTGTAGAACAGCGCGATGATGAGCACCGCGATGACGTCGTCGATGATCGCAAGCGCCAGAAGAAAGACCCGGACGTTGCCGGGAATGGATTTTCCGAGCAGCGCCAGCACGCCGACGGCAAACGCGATGTCGGTTGCGGTCGGTATCGCCCAGCCATTGCTGCGCCCGGTGACGCTATTAAAGCCCAGATAGATCAACGCGGGGACGATGACCCCGCCGAAAGCCGCCAGCACCGGTAGAATGGCCTGATCCAGTTTGCTGAGCGCGCCCTCGTGAGTTTCGCGGCGGATCTCCATGCCGACGACGAGGAAGAACACCGTCATCAGCGCGTCGTTGATCCAGAAATGCAGTGGCCGGACGAAACCGAGCTCGCCGAGGCGAAGCGGAATCGGCAGGTTCCAGATATCATGATAGGAATGGGCAAAGGGTGAGTTCGCCCACAGCAATGCGACCGCCGCGGCCGCAAGCAGCACGATGCCGCTGATGGCCTCGACATGCAGAAAATGCTGGAGTGTCGTGAGCGCCTGCTCGACGAGACGTTGGGGTTTGGAAAGCTCTTTACCGGGCAGCTGATCGTTCATGGGCGTACGCTCTCAGCGTGGCGGCCCGACCATCGCTTGACCTGTCGCTGCCACATGCAGCGAGCACCCAGGCTTGTTTTACAGGGCCCGGGATTTAACGCAAGTCACTGCGGCCTGCGTCGGGAACCATCGTCCCGTCAGGTGTGTTGATGCATCTCAGCAAGCATCCTTAGCCTGACAGGAACCCGCATGTGCCGCTGGATCGCATACCGGGGCGAGACCACCTCGTTCGAACCCTACGTCACCGAACCCGAGCATTCGCTGATCGCGCAGAGCATCCGCTCGCTGCAATCGACCGCGGGCTCGAATGGCGATGGGTTTGGTCTTGGCTGGTATGGCGAACACCCCGAGCCCGGGCTTTATCGCGAGACGCGTCCGGCCTGGTCGGACGAAAACCTGCGCTACCTCTGCCGCCATCTGCGCTCGCATCTGTTCTTCGCCCATGTGCGCGCCGCCACCGGCACCGCCGTGACGCGGCAGAACTGTCATCCCTTTGCCTGCGGCCAATGGATGTTCATGCACAACGGTTTCGTCGGAAGCTGGAATCGCCTGCGCCGTAAGGTCGAGGCGCTGATTCCCGATGCTTACTACCCTTCGCGGCTGGGGACGACTGACTCGGAAGCCGTGTTCCTCGCCATGATGGGCGCCGGGCTCGACAGTGATCCACTGGGCGCCACGCGGCGCGTGCTGCAATCGCTTGTGGGTCTGGTCAATGAAGGCCAGCTTCGTGAGCGCCTGCGCTTCACCAGCGCTATTGCCAACGGCCGCGACCTCTACGCGTTTCGCGCCGCGGTCAACGATGCCGCCAATACACTTTACTATCGCGAGGCCGGCAGCCAGGTCGTCGTCGTGTCCGAGCCGTTCGACAAGGAAACGGACTGGACGGAAGTGCCGCCGAACCACGCCCTGATCGCCCGCGCGTCCGAAAGCGTCAAAATTGTTCCGTTCGAGCTTGCAATTTCCAGTGAGTCCGAGGCGGAACCGGTTCCTGCCAGACGGATTATTGCCCGCAGGTAACCACTGCCGGGTGGCTCATGACATTTGCTTCAGACGTTTTGAAATTGCTGCGCCTTGATTCTTCCGACGACAAGCAGCACCTCGTCATTCGCTCCGCCGGCGGACGCGGCAAGGCGGCGGAATATTCATTCGGCATCGAGGAGGAATATTTCCTCGCCGACCGCCGGACTTTCGAGGTCGCGATCGAAACACCCAACGCGCTGTTCGAATCGGCGAACTGGTCCACCGGCGGCCAGGCCATGCGCGAGATGCTGCAATCCCAGCTCGAGGTTGCGACGAATGTTCACGTCGATGTCAATGACGCGCGGGAAGAACTGCGCTTCCTGCGCCGCGAGGTTGCCAACGTCGCCGCGCAATATGGCTTCGTCATCATGGCCTGCGGCACGCATCCGACGGCGGTGTGGCGCATGTCGCAGCCGAGCCCGAAGCCGCGCTATGAGGAGATGATCGAGGATCTGCGCAGCATCGGCCACCGCAACATGATGTGCGGCATGCATGTGCACGTGCAATTGCCCGATCCCGAGAAGCGCATGGCGGTGATGCGCGCGATGCTGCCGCATCTGCCGCTGTTCATCGCGCTGGCGGCCTCCTCCCCGTTCTGGAATGGCCACAAGACAGGGCTGAAAGGCTACCGGCTGGCGGCCTATTCCGAACTGCCGCGCACCGGAATGCCCGAGCTGTTCGAGAACCGGCAGGATTACGACGAATATATCGGCGCGCTGCAGCGCTCCGGCGTCATCCCCGATGAAAGCCATATCTGGTGGGCGATGCGCCCCTCCATGAAGCACCCGACGCTGGAACTGCGCGCGCCCGACACCTGCACCCTGGTCGACGACGCCGTTGCCATCGCCTCGCTCTATCGCTGCCTGACGCGGCATCTCTATCTGCGGCCTCATTTGTCGAAGGAGGTCACGGTCGTCGAGCGCGCGATCGCCGTGGAGAACAAATGGCGCGCGCAGCGCTACGGCACCGATTGCATCTTTGCTTCCAGGGATGGGCCGGTCACGATCTCCGAGCTGCTCTCCCGCGTGATCGACGACATCATTGGCGACGCGGCCGCGCTGAATTGCACCGCCGAGGTCGAGTACTGCCGCACTATCGTGGAACGCGGCAGTTCCGCCGAATTCCAGCTTCGCGCCTACCGTGAAAACGGCGACGACATCGCATCCGTGTCACGATGGATCGCTACATCTACGATCTCCGGAACGAGCGCTCCGGTCGGACGCAGTGCTCAGGCGTCGTCATAGCGCCCGCGCAAGCTTCGGCGGCCAAGGTGCCGCCCTCGAACTCGATGATCGTGGAGCAACACATGAACCGCACTACGTCCTGCACCGGCTGCGGTCATGCACTTGTCCCGATGCTGACGGCCAAAGGCCGCGCGGAACCGAGCTGCCTCTGGTGCGAAGGCATCGACGCGCGCACGTTGGAGATGGCGAAGTGGGCCGACAGCCCGTCCGGCAAACCCGAGCGGATCGCCCGTCAATCGTTCGAATGAGCGGTTTCGGACTCCCGGCCGGCGCACATTCAATGATCCTTTAGTGATCCTTGCCGCCTTTACGGCTGCATGCCCTTTGCAGGACATGCCGCCAAATTAGACAAGACACGTCTCTCCCCTGGACCTGCGGGCTTTGCGACCAAGACCCACGCCGGCCAGCGAAACGGTCATCTAACCTCAGGCACAACCTCGATTTTTCTCTTCCCGCGTGGAGCCGAGGGGGCCCACGCGCCGCGCCGCACACCAACTGGCCCAGAATTCGCAAGACATCATCAGGCCTGATTCCCTGCCCTCCCACGACAAGGAGCAGCAAGACGCGTGCGCCAGCTCCGGGATGAACGGCCCAGGATCGGAGAATGCCATGAACGTGCATGCCGCGGGCGATCTTAAATTCACCGGCCTCACCCGCCCGGATGGTTCCCCCCTTCGCCTCAATGAGCAGGACTTCGTCGCGATCGACCGCGACAAGAATGCCAAGTTCGAGGCGACCTACCGGCCGCAAGCGCTCTACAACCGCGCCAACGAGGGCTTCCACGCCAACAACGAAACCTTCCTGCTGCACGAAGTCGCGACCAATCTTCCGATCTACCTGCCCGACACCGGTCCCACGGATTTCCATCTTCATCTGCCGCCGGGCGGCTTCCAGCTCGTGCTGGTCACCTCGGGCGCATTCACCTTCGATTACGACGGGCGCTTCTACAATGTCGGCCCCGGCGCGGTGATGCTGCAAAGCGCGATCGTGCACCGCCAGCTGTTCTACACGTGGTCCGGATTGTCGACCGAGGAGAACCTGAAGACGCCGCAGACAGTGGCGCCGGATCCGATTTCCATGGGCTATTCCGGCAAATTTCTCGAAGCCTTCATCACCGATCCGACGACCTTTCCGAACCCGACCATCGTCGGTCCGGAGCAGATCAACGAAGACGAGACGCCACGGGTGGCATGGAGCCACCCTCTGCATGATCGCCCCGCGGACGCAGGCTTTTGGCTCCAGGACCCCTTGGCGCTGGATGCGCTGTTCAAGCCGCTCACCGATAGTCCGGTCAAATCATCCATGCCGGTCCATGTACGCGACATCGGCATCGAAGTGCCGAGCGGTCATCTCGTCACCGGCCACATCATCGCAACCGACCCACGCGGCCAGTCGCTGTTGCCAAAGAGCCCGTCGATCGCTGCGGACTCGACCTGCTTTGCCAAGGGCGAGGTCGTCATCTATCGCGTCATCCGCGGCACGGCCGAGTTCAAGAAGAAGACCGGCGAGAGCTTCGAACTCGCGGCTGGCGATGTCGTCACGGCGGGCAAGAACGCGATCAGCCTGATCGGCGTCGGTGAAAACACCCAGGTGCTGCGGCTCGGCCTTCTCAAGGGCATGAACGAGCTTTGCAGCTGGTCGCCGACACAGCGCGACCAGATCGACGGCCTCGCCGGCCAGATCATCACGCACAAGGACGTCCGCCCCCTGCGCACTGAAGGCCACCCGGTCGGATATCTGTACGGCTAGGCGCTATTCCGCCGCCTGCCGCACGTGGCGGGCGGTCGGCGTGCGCATCGTGACCAGCTCTTCGGCCGCGGTCGGATGCAGCGCGATCGTCGCGTCGAAATCGGCCTTGGTCGCCTTCATCTTGATCGCGATCGCGACCACCTGGGTGACCTCGGCCGCGGCATCGCCGACGATGTGGCAGCCAAGCACGCGGTCGGTCGAGCCGTCGACGACGAGCTTCATCAGCACGCGGGTGTCGCGGCCGGACATCGTCGCCTTGATCGGGCGGAAATTCGTCTTGTAGATGTCGACGTGGCTGAATTGCGCGCGCGCCTCGGTTTCCGTCAGACCGACCGTGCCGACCTCCGGCTGCGAAAACACCGCGGTCGGGATGGTGGAATGATCGACCTGCACCTCGCGCTTGCCGAACACGGTGTCGGCGAAGGCATGGCCCTCGCGGATCGCGACCGGCGTCAGGTTGAAGCGATGGGTGACGTCGCCGATCGCGTAGATGCTGTCGACCGAGCTCTTCGAAAAATGGTCGACCGCGATGCCGCCATTCCTGGGGTTGATGGCGACGCCGGCCTTCTCCAGGCCGAGATTGGCCACCGCCGGATGGCGCCCGATCGCGAACATTACCTGGTCGGAGGCAATGCTCGAACCGTTCGACAGATGGGTGGTGAACTCCTCGCCGTGACGATCGACCTTCGCCACCGTGCAACCAGTGAGGATGGTGATGCCCTGCTTCTCCATCTCGGTGCGAACATGAGCGCGAACGTCTTCATCGAAGCCGCGCAGAATGTTGTCGCCGCGATAGATCACAGTGACGTCGGAGCCGAAGCCGGCAAAGATGCCGGCGAATTCCAGCGCGATGTAGCCGCCGCCCTGGATCACGATCCGCTTCGGCAGCCTCGCAAGGTGAAAGACCTCGTTGGATGAGATCACGTGCTCGATGCCGGGGATCGAGGCGCCATGGTTGGGCGCGCCGCCGGTGGCGATCAGGATGTATTTGGCGGTGATCTTCCTGTCGTTCTCGAGCAGGCGGACGGTGTGCTTGTCCTCGATCACCGCGCGGCTCTTGACGATCTGCGCGCCGGACTTCTCGACATTCGTCGTGTAGGCCGCCTCCAGCCGCGCGATCTCCTTGTCCTTGTTGGCGATCAGCGTCGGCCAGTCGAAGGTGGCGGGCGGAACGGTCCAGCCGAAGCCGGCGGCATCTTCCAGCTCGTGACGGAAATGCGATCCGATCACGAACAGCTTCTTCGGGACGCAACCGCGGATCACGCAGGTCCCGCCCATGCGGTACTCTTCCGCGATCATGACGCGGGCGCCGTAGCCCGCCGCGATGCGGGCGGCACGCACGCCGCCCGAACCGCCACCGATGACAAAGAGGTCGACGTCGAATTCAGCCATTGTCCACTCCGACCTCTTTCAGGGACTCCCTAGATAGGTATCCTCAGATTTCCTTGCCACGCTTGCGCATCTCGGCGCGGAAGGCACCCATCACGGTCTCGGAGAAGTTCTGGGCCCAGGAGTTCATGAAGGCCATGCTGAGCCCGATCGCGCGCGGCTCGGCGTCGATCAGCTTCTTGCCCAGCGGCGACCTGTAGAAAGTGACGAGATCCTTCAGCTCCTGCTCGGTGAACTCGCTCGCATAGATCTGCGCCATGCCATCGCCGATCTCGTTCTGGCGGCCCTGGAGCTGCTGAGCGACGATCGGGGCGACCTCGTTGAGATCCTTCTGATAGTTGAGGTTCTGCTGGGTCAGCGCGATCTTGGTCTTCTCGACGAGACCGGGCACGGCGCCCTGATACATCGCCGTCGCGTTCTTGATCTGCAGAATCTCCTTGGCCGCCGCAACCGCTGCCGGCGAAGCTTTCGGCTGGGCCGACGCCGCGGCTGCCTTGGGGGCCGGCGCAGGCTGCTGCGCGACGGCCGGGACAGCCGAGAGGGCCAGTCCCACGGTCAAGGTCACGGCCGGCAACAATTTCAACACGCTCTTCATTCCTGGTCTCCTTTCGGCTTGCGCCGTTCAATCACGCGAATTCCCTCGCCGCCCGCCAGAACGGCCGAGCTGGCCAAGCCGATGAACAACCCATGCTCGACCACGCCCGGGATGGCGCTCAACGCCGTGGCGAGGCCGGGCGGATCCACAATACGTCCGAGCTGGGCATCGACGATCCAGTGGCCGCCATCAGTGACGAAAACGTGGCCATCTTTGGCCTTGCGGACCGCCATTTGCCCGGAAACGCCGCACGCGGCAAATGCCTTCTCGATCGCACGGCGCGTCGCGCCAAGCCCGAACGGGATGACCTCGATCGGCAGCGGAAACTTGCCGAGCGTCGGCACCCATTTGGTGTCGTCGGCAATCACGATCATGCGATCCGAAGCGGCCGCCACGATCTTCTCGCGCAACAGCGCGCCGCCGCCGCCCTTGATCAGGTTGAAGTCGGGATCAATCTCGTCGGCGCCGTCGACCGTCATGTCGAGATGGTCGATCTCGTCCAGCGTGGTCAGCGGCACGCCGCAGCGCACGGCATCGAGGCGCGTCGTCTCCGAGGTCGGCACGCCGACCACCTTGAGTCCGGCGGCGACGCGTTCGCCGAGCAGCTCGACGAAATGCTTTGCGGTCGAACCGGTGCCGAGCCCGAGCTGCATGCCGTCACGCACCTCATCGAGGGCGCGCGCCGCAGCCTGCCGCTTCAACTGATCCATGTTCACGTCTGCGTCCGCCTCTGAATTGAGAGTGCCGCCGATTTAGCCGCTTGCGGCGGCCTATGTAGCCTCGTTTTACGCGCGGGAACAGGCCTCTGGCCCGATCTTATAAGGTGAACTTATGGCCCCGGCCCTTGCGCCGATCCGGCCGGCCCGATAGCGCTGGGACCATGACCTCTCCCTATACCCTCGTCTTCGATCTCGACGGCACGCTTGTGGATACGGCGCCCGACCTGATCACCGCGTTGAATTACGTGCTCGACCGCGAAGGGCTGCCGCCCGTGCCGATGGCCTCGGCCCGCAACATGATCGGCGCCGGCGCCCGCAAGCTGATCGAACGGGGCCTGGAGGCCGAGGACCGCACCGTCACGCCTGCGGACATGGACCGGATGACGGCGGATTTCATCGCCTATTACGCCGACCACATTGCGGTCGAATCCCGCCCCTTCGAGGGACTCGAGGCCGCGCTCGACCTGTTTGCCGCCCAAGGCCATCGGCTGGCGGTCTGCACCAACAAGCTGGAATGGCTGTCCAAGCGCCTGCTGGACCAGCTCGACCTGAGCAAGCGGTTCGCGGCGATCTGCGGCGCTGACACTTTTGGGGTCCAGAAGCCTGATCCGACCATTTTCCGCGAGACCGTGGCGCGCGCCGGCGGCAACGTGAAGGCCAGCATCATGGTCGGGGATGCCGGAACCGATGTCGGCGTGGCCCGCCGCGCCGGTGTTTCCGTCATCGGCGTCAGCTTCGGCTACACCGACGTGCCGATCGCCGATCTGAAACCGGACCGGCTGATCCATCACATGCGCGACTTGCCGGCGGCAGCTCATAGCCTGATGACGTCCTAGCGCCCACAAGGCACTGACTTCGCTAGTCTATTCCACGGAACCCTGCGTTAACCATCTATTATCTATGCGCCGAGCGCCGGTTGCCTGCCCCAAACGACACTCCTATGGTCCGGCCGGGGATGTGGCGGTTCGTCGCAGTAGAAGTGGATGGTCATGCGTCGTGTCATCGCGATTGCGTTAGTGGGGGCAAGCCTCCTGGGAGCAACAAGCCTTGGTGGCTGCTCCTCGATGTCTTCAATGTCTTGGGACATGTTCAAATCGGCGCCGCCGACCGTTCAGGTCCGGCTGGAATCCAGTCCGCCGGGCGCTGACGCCACGACCTCGCTCGGCCAGGGCTGCAAGACCCCCTGCTCGGTCTCGGTTCCCGCTCCCGACGCCCCGTTCACCGTTGCTTTCGCGCTGCCAAAACACCAGCCGGCGAGCGTGCCGGTGAACGTGATCAAGACTCCCGGCGATCTCACCACATCCGCCTCTGTCACCACCGACCCGAATCCGGTGTTCGCGGAGCTCCAGCCGGCGGTGCCGCCCAAGCCGGTGAAGAAACCGCACCGGCCGAAGAAGCCGAAGCCGGCCGCAGCCGCGCCTGCCGCGGCCCCCGCAGATGCTGCACCTGCTGCCGTCTCGGCGTTCCCCGATCCGAACGCGGGCAAGCGCTGATCCAGGGGCTGACTTACGTATACCACCCGATTGTCCTAACCGCGTCCGATGCTTAGATTGCTTCCAGAGCGCCGCTGAAGCAAAGGTGCGCCCGTCGCCGTAAGTGACAAGGCATTTGGTATGAACGGATCTACTGCGAGCCCGAGCGCCGCGCTGTCGAGCGCGATGACCGATCCGTTCGGGCGGACCATCTCGTATTTGCGCGTCTCGGTCACCGACCGCTGCGACCTGCGCTGCTTCTACTGCATGTCGGAAGACATGACGTTCCTGCCCAAGGCCGACCTGCTGACGCTGGAAGAACTCGACCGGCTCTGCACGGCCTTCATCGCCAAGGGCGTGAAGAAGCTGCGGCTCACCGGCGGCGAGCCGCTGGTCCGGCGCAACGTGATGACGCTGGTGCGCTCGCTGTCGCGCCATCTGTCGAGCGGCGCCCTCGACGAGCTGACGCTGACCACCAACGGCACCCAGCTGGCAAAGCATGCGAAAGAGCTCGCCGATTGCGGCGTGCGCCGCATCAACGTTTCGCTCGACACGCTCGATCCGCAGAAATTTCGCGAGATCACCCGCTGGGGCGAGATCGACAAGGTGCTGGAAGGCATCGAGGCCGCGCGCGCCGCGGGGCTTGGCGTGAAGATCAACGCGGTGGCGCTGAAGAACCTCAACGAGGACGAGCTGCCTTCGCTGATGCGCTGGGCTCACGGCAAGGGCATGGGCCTGACGCTGATCGAGGTCATGCCGATGGGCGAGATCGGCTCGGGCCGCATCGACCAGTATCTGCCGCTGTCGCTGGTGCGTGCGCGGCTCGCCCAGCAATTCACGCTGACGGACCTCGCCGAATCCACCGGCGGGCCGGCACGCTATGTCAGCGTCGCCGAGACCGGCGGCAAGCTCGGCTTCATCACGCCGATGACCCATAATTTCTGTGAATCCTGCAACCGCGTGCGCATCACCTGCACCGGCACGCTGCACACCTGCCTCGGCCACGAGGATGCCTCGGACCTGCGCAAGCCGCTGCGCGCATCCGACGACGACATGCTGCTTGCGGACGCCATCGACCGCGCCATCGGGCTGAAGCCCAAGGGCCACGATTTCATCATCGACCGCCGCCACGACCGGCCCAGCGTCTCCAGGCACATGAGCGTCACGGGCGGCTGACGTAAACCGGCCGCCTGCGGCGCTATTCCCCTTAATTTTCAACAAACTTCCGATTGACTGGCGGCACAGCCGCTGGTTTTGTGCGGCTGCCTTAAGCCTTCTCGGCGGGACAAGCCGACGCGCCGGGTCGGCGCAGACCCAAAACGGCCAAGGCAAAATCGGGGGAGGACCTATCGTTGCAAGCGCTCCTAAACTTGAGCCGACGGATCGACGCGTTCACACGCTGGACCGGCAAGCGTCTAGCTTGGCTGATCCTGGTCGCCGTGATCATCTCGGCGGTCAACGCGATCATCCGCAAGACATTCGATTCCTCGTCAAATTCCTGGCTTGAGCTCCAGTGGGTGCTTTTCAGCATCGTCTTCCTGCTCTGCGCACCATGGACCTTGCTCGACAACGAGCACATCCGGATCGACATCTTCAATTCCATGATGCCGAAGAAGGCGCGCAACATCGTCGACCTCGTTGGCCACGCGTTTTTCTTGCTGCCGCTGACGGTCGTGATGATCGTTACCGGCATACCGTTCTTCGAGCGCTCGTATCACGTCAACGAACAATCCGGCAATGCCGGCGGCCTGCCGCAATGGCCGGCGAAGTCGCTGATCATGATCGCCTTCGCCTTCCTGCTGGTTCAAGGCGTTTCCGAACTGATCAAGCGGATCGCGGTGATGCGCGGGATGATTCCCGATCCTCACGAATCGCAGGTGAAGGCAATCGAAGCAGAGGTCGAGCACCTCATCGAAGCGATCGAAAAGAAGTGAGCGCCGGCGGCGTTTTTCGGGGGACTTTATGACCGCGTTTATTATCGCCAATATGGCGCCGATCATGTTTGCGTCGCTGGTCGTGGTGCTGCTGCTCGGCTATCCCGCAGCGTTCTCGCTGGGCGCCGTCGGCCTCATCTTCGCAGTGATCGGAATCCAGCTCGGCGAATTCCGTCCGGACTTCCTGCGAGCTTTGCCCGAGCGCGTCTACGGCGTGATGAACAACGACACGCTGCTCGCGATTCCGTTCTTCACCTTCATGGGCCTGGTCCTTGAACGATCCGGCATGGCTGAAGATCTGCTCGACACCATCGGTCAGTTGTTCGGCACCATCCGCGGCGGTCTCGCCTACGCGGTGGTGTTCGTCGGCGCGCTGCTTGCGGCGACGACCGGTGTGGTCGCGGCCTCCGTGATCTCGATGGGCCTGATCTCGCTGCCGATCATGCTGCGCTACGGCTACGACCGGCGCATGGCCACTGGCATCATCGCGGCCTCCGGCACGCTGGCCCAGATCATCCCGCCCTCGCTCGTTCTGATCGTGATGGCCGACCAGCTCGGCAAGTCGGTCGGCGACATGTACGAAGGCGCGTTCATTCCGGGCCTGGTCCTCGCGGGACTCTATGCGAGCTACGCGTTTCTCGTCACCCTGATTTTCCCGAAGGCCGCCCCCGGCCTTCCGAAGGACGCGATCGGCTTCCGCGAGGACAGTGGCGACCGCGGCCTGCGGTCTTTAGGCATGTTGTTCCTGGCGAGCTGCGTGTTCGGCTGGCTCATGATGCGGGGCTCGGAGACGCACGGCGCCGACTACGTCGTGCTCAGCATGTTCTACGGCATCGTCTTCGCCTTCTTCGTCGCCGTGGTAAACTGGATCACCGCCCGGTTCCTCGGCTTTCGCTTCCTCTCCAAGATGGCGCAACAGACCACCTTCGTGATGGTGCCGCCGCTATTCCTCATCTTCCTGGTGCTTGGCACCATCTTCATCGGCATCGCGACGCCGACCGAGGGCGGCGCGATGGGGGCTGCCGGCGCCCTCATCCTCGGTGGCATCAAGCGGCGACTGAGCTGGGACCTGATCCGGCAGGCGACCGAATCGACGGCCAAACTGTCGGCTTTCGTCGTTTTCATCCTGGTCGGCGCCCGCGTGTTCTCGCTCACCTTCTACGGCGTCAACGGGCACGTCTGGGTCGAGCACCTGCTCACCTCACTGCCCGGCGGCCAGGTCGGCTTCCTGATCGTCGTCAACGCGATCGTTTTCGTGTTGGCCTTCTTCCTCGACTTCTTCGAGCTGGCCTTCATCGTGATTCCGCTGCTCGGACCTGCCGCCGAGCATCTCGGCATCGACCTGATCTGGTTCGGCGTCATCCTCGGCGTCAACATGCAGACCTCGTTCATGCATCCACCGTTCGGCTTTGCGCTGTTCTATCTGCGATCGGTCGCGCCGAAGGAGCCCTACACCGATCGTGTGACCGGCAAGAAGATGGACCCCGTCACCACCGGCCAGATCTATTGGGGTGCGGTGCCGTTCGTCGTCATCCAGCTGATCATGGTAGGTTTGGTCATCACGTTCCCCTCGATGGTCATGCACTACAAGGGCGTCCAATCGGATATCGATCCCAAGACGATCCAGATCGAGGTCCCGCAGATCGACCTGCCGCCGCTCGATTTCGGTCCGCCGCAGAAGTAGCGACCATAAACCATCGGCGTCATGTTCCGCCTTGGCGGGACATCAGCCGCGCGTGACAAGCGCCGCAAACATGTGCATACCGGGCGATCCTCCAACTGATGGACCGCCGCGCATGCCCCGATCGCACTTTGCTCCGTCGCTGCTCGCCTCCCTCTGGCTGGCATGCACTGCAACGATGGCGCATGCGGAACCGGTGGCTGATGTCCACGCGCTGGCGCAGAAGGAGCAGCAGCCGCTGCTCGACACGCTGCGCGATCTCGTCAGCATCGAATCCGGCAGCAAGGATGTCGAGGGCCTGAACGCAATCGCCGGGCGCGTTGCCGATCAGCTCAAGCAGATCGGCGGCACGGTGGAGATTTTGCAACCCACCGACATCTATCGCCTCGACGACACGCCCGAAAAGATCGGGCCGGCCGTGCACGCCGTCTTCAAGGGCACCGGCAGCAAGAAGATCATGCTGATCGCCCACATGGACACGGTGTACCTGAAGGGCATGCTGAAGGACCAGCCGTTCCGCGTCGACGGCGACAAGGCCTACGGCCTCGGCATCGCCGACGACAAGCAGGGCGTCGCGCTCATTCTCCACACCGTGGCGCTGCTCCAGAAGCTCAGCTTCAAGGACTACGGCACGCTCACGGTGCTCACCAATGGCGACGAGGAGATCTCCTCGCCCGGCTGGCGCAGCACCATCACCAAATTTGCGTCCGATCAGGACGTGGTGTTCTCGTTCGAAGGCGGCGGCACCGACGGCACGCTGCGGCTGGCCACCAGCGGCATCGGCTCGGCCTATCTCACGGTGACGGGCAAGTCGTCGCACGCGGGCGCACGGCCTGAGGGCGGCATCAATGCGCTCTACGAGCTCTCGCACCAGGTGCTTCAGATGAAGGATCTGTCCAAGCCCGAACAGGGCCTGAAGCTGAACTGGACGGTCTCGAAGTCCGGGACCAACCGCAATGTGATCCCCGCCGACGCCACGGCGCAAGCGGATGCGCGCGCGCTCAAGGTCGCCGATTTCGACGAGCTGGAGAAGACGCTGCAGGACAAGATCAAAAACCGCCTGCTGCCCGACTCCAGGGTCGAGTTGAAATTCGAGGTCCGCCGCCCGCCGCTCGAGGCCAATGACGCCTCGCGCCGCGTCGCGGCCTACGGCAAGACGATTTATCAGGAGCTCGGACTGCCGCTCAAGGTCGATGAGAAGGCGACCGGCGGCGGCACCGACGCCGCGTTCGCCGCGCTCAAGACGAGCGGGGCCGTCGTGGAAGGCATGGGCCTGTCGGGCTTCGGCGCGCATTCCAACGACGCCGAATATGTGAAGCTCGACACCATCGTGCCGCGTCTCTATCTGGCCACGCGCATGATCATGGACCTCTCGACCGGCAAGTTGAAATAACGATCAGCTTCGCCCAATGGCAGAGGCTCCCTCCTCCGCCAGCCTGAACCGCAGCGTGAACTCCGCACCGCCGCCGGGAAGGTTTTCCACCGCCACCGTCGCCGCGTGATCATCCGCGACGCCGCGCACGATCGAGAGCCCCAGGCCTGCGCCGTCGCTGCGCTGGCGATCCCTGCGCCAGAAGCGCTGGAAGATCAGCTCGCGCTCGGCCTCCGCGATGCCGGGGCCGCAATCGCGCACGCGCACCGAACCGTCCTCGCCGACCTCGACCTCGACCGAGCTGTCCTTTGCGGTGAACTTGACGGCGTTTTCGGCGAGGTTGAAGATCGCGCGCTGGAGCATCTCCGAATTGCCGTGGATCATCACCGGCGCGTCGGTGCCCTTGAGCGCGATGTCCTTGTGCTGGGCCAGCGCGAACGGCGCGATCGAACCGACCACCTCGGTGCAGACGGCGCGCAGATCGGCGGTCTCGCCGGGATCGAGCACCAGCGTATCGAGCTCGGCGATCTCCAGCAGCTGGGCGACGATGCGGCTCATGCCCTCGATGTCGGCGTGCAGCGTCTCTCTTGCGGCGCCGTCGCCGAGCGTCTCGATCCGCGTGCGCAGGATCGCGAGCGGCGTGCGCAATTGATGCGCGGCGTCCGCCGTGAACTGCCGCTGCACCCGAAAACCGTCTTCGAGGCGGTCGAGCGCCTGGTTCACGGCGGTGACGAGCGGCATGATCTCGCGCGGGATCAACTGCGTCGGCAGGCGGATGTCGGTGCGCGCCGGACCGATATTGCTGGCTTCCTCGGAGGCTTTCCACAGCGGCGCGATCGCGCGGCGGAAGATGATGATGTCGATGGCGAGCAGGATCAGCAGGATCGGGATGGTGATCCATCCGACCCGGCGGAAGAAATTCGAGACGATGTCGTCGATGATGACATCGCGGTGCGCCAGATCCTCGGCGACGCGGATGCGCACCACCTTGCCCTCGATCACGCGGCTGACGCCGGCACCGGAAATCGTCTCGGACAAGCGCGGCGGCGCGGTGTCGCCGGTCTTTCGCCGCGAGGAGAACACCACGCGTCCGTCGGCATCGCGAATGTCGTAGAGATACCGGCCATAGGCTTCCGAATAGAGGCCGCGGAGACTGTCCGGCAGATTGAACGTCAACGTGCCGTCCGCCTGCGGCAAGATGCGCTCGGCCAGCACTTCGGCCTGGGCGCGCATGGCGTCGCGATGCAGCTGGTCGATCTCGGAGTTGAGCAGCCAGAACAGCACCAGGGGCAGGAAGATCGCAACCACCGCGACTGCGACGATGTGCATGAACACGATGCGCGAGATCAGCGATTTGAACGTCGGCCTGGCGAATGACCCGGCGCGAAATCCAACTTGGGCCACGCTATTTCTCCTCGGCCATGAGATAGCCGACGCCGCGGATGGTGTGGATCACGACCCTGGCGCCGTGTTCGGTGAGCTGCTTGCGCAGCCGCGAGACGTAGACCTCGACGGCGTTGGAGGCGACCTCGCCTTCGAGGCCGAAGATATGGTCCTCGACGTTCTTCTTCGGCACCACCCGCCCCTGCCGGCGCAGCAGGATCTCCAGCACCGTGGTCTCGCGTGCGGAAATGATCCGCGGCTGGTCGTCGACGAAGATCTGGTGGCTCTCGGTGTCGTAGACGAGGTTGGCAAGGCGAAGCGAGCGACCCAACAATTGGCCCGGCCGGCGCAAAATCGCCTCCAGCCGCGCCACCAGCTCCTCCATCGCAAACGGCTTTGCGAGATAATCGTCGGCGCCGCTGCGCAGGCCGCTGACGCGGTCCTGCAAGCCGCCGCGCGCGGTCAGCACCAGAACCGGCAGCGGCTCCATCTGCCGCCGCAGCTCGCGCAACACCGACAGGCCGTCGCCGTCCGGCAGGCCAAGATCGAGGATCATCGCGGCATAGCTGACGCTGCTCACCGCCTCGCGCGCTTCAGCCGCGCTACCCACGATGTCGCTCTGGTAGCCGGCCGCCGACAGGCCGCTCGCGACGAGCCGCGACAGCTCGGCATTGTCCTCGACGATCAGAAGGCGCATCGCTTATCCGCCGGATGTTCCGGTGCAATCACGGCTCAGGCCGCTTGCGTGATCTCTTCCACCATTCCGGGCGGCCCGGCCAGCAAAAAAGCACGGGCGGGCCGACCGTTCCGCCTGTCAGGTTCGTGTAAGCCGTTGCGGACCTCGGAACCCTGCCCCATCATGAGCACCATGAGGAGATCATCGGTACTCATTGTATTCGGCGGCCTTCCGGGCACTGGCAAGACGACGATTTCACGCGGGCTGAGCATTCGGCTCGCGGCGACATATCTTCGCATCGATTGCATCGAGCAGGCGCTGCGGGACGCAGGTCTCACGGTCGGCGCAGAAGGCTATGCGGTCGCCAACGCGCTGGCTGCCGAAAATCTCAAGCTGGGGCGCATGGTCATCGCGGACTGCGTCAATCCAGTGCTGGCAAGTCGCGCAGGGTGGCGACAGACTGCCTTGCAAAACACGGCACGCCTGGTCGAGATCGAGGTGATTTGCAGCGATCTCGCGTTGCACCGCCAGCGCGTGGAAGGCCGAACGTCCGACATCGATGGTCTCAAACTTCCAACCTGGGATGACGTCGTGAGCCGGACTTATGAGCCATGGGATCGCGAGCATCTGGTGCTCGATACCGCCGATAGCACCCTCGACTATCTGCTTGAACGAGCAGAAACCTATGTTCGCAGCAGGATTGGCTAGCCTTGAAATGCCGCTTACGCGCCATAGCGCTCAAATGAAGTCGGCGGTAAAATGCCGGTTACGGAAACTGAAGTAAACCCATGGCTTTCTGGACTGCGAGCGCAGTTGGATTGGTGATCGCATATCTTCTCGGCTCTACGCCCACGGGTTATCTCGCGGGAAAACTCCTCAGAGGCATCGACATTCGAGAACATGGCTCCAGATCCACCGGGGCAACGAATGTCTTGCGGATTCTTGGAAAATGGCCCGCGTTGGTGGTGCTCATCGCCGACGTGCTGAAAGGCGTCGCAGCCATCCTCGTTGCCCGCTCGTTCTGCCCCTGGCTCTCGACAGAGTTTTCCTCAACACCGCCGGCGGCTCTTGATCTGCAAATGTGGGTGCCTTGGACTGTGGGCCTCGCCGGCATTGCCGTGCTGCTCGGGCACAGCCGCTCGATCTGGTTGAACTTTACAGGCGGCAAATCCGCCGCGACCGGGCTCGGTGTGTTGCTGGCGATGTCGTGGCCGGTGGGATTGGGAGCTGCAGCAGCCTTTGGCATTGTGCTGGCCTCTGCCCGGATCGTGTCCCTCAGCTCGATCCTCGCGGCGTTGACAGCCATCGTTCTCGTTTGCGCGTTCGAGCACCCGTTGCCCTATCGGTTGCTGGTGATCGCAGGCGGCATCTACGTGATCGTCCGCCATCGCGCCAACATTCACCGGCTGTTGGCGGGCACGGAGCCACGCGTGGGCCAAGCTGGCCCGGACATGAAAACAGAAACGCAGGTCTAGTTTGGCAGAAGCGAAGGCCGCTTCACCGGACGTCCTTGCCGCCGCCCCAGCAGGACTCCGCTAGCGCCAGCGCGGCTGTTGCTCACATCCGGCCCGCGCGTCTATAGGTGATCAAAAGCCAGCGCTCCGCCGAGGCGGGGATCGACCGGAGTTTCCGTAATCATGTCCCATCAAGACGACAGCCTTGCCGCGAAGATCGAAGCGTTCATCCGCAACGAGGTCATTCCCTACGAGAAGGATCCGCGGACAGGTCCGCACGGCCCGAGCGACGAACTCGTGCAGGAGCTGCGCGCCAAGGCGCGCAAGGCTGGCGTCCTGACGCCGCATATTCTCGGCGATGGATCCCATCTCACCCAACGCGAGACCGCAAAGGCTCTGATCAAATCCGGACTCTCGCCGCTCGGGCCGCTGGCGTGCAACACCATGGCGCCGGACGAAGGCAACATGTACCTGCTGGGCAAGGTCGGAAGCCGCGAGCAGAAGGCGCGCTTCCTCGAGCCGCTGGTGTCGGGCAAGGCGCGCTCGGCGTTCTTCATGACCGAGCCTGCCGATATGGGCGGCGCCGGATCCGATCCATCGATGATGCAGACGACGTGCCGTCTGGACGGCAATCACTGGGTCATCAACGGCCGAAAGAAGTTCATCACCGGGGCCGAAGGCGCCAAGGTCGGGATCGTCATGGCGAAGTCGAGCGACGGCGCCTGCATGTTCCTGGTCGACCTGCCAAATCCCGCGATCCGAACGCTGCGCGTGCTGGATACGATCGACAGTTCGATGCCCGGCGGACATGCCGAGATCGACATCGAAAACCTTCGTGTGCCCGCCGACCAGATGCTCGGCGCGTCCGGCGACGGTTTCAAATATGCGCAAATTCGCCTGAGCCCCGCGCGCCTGTCGCACTGCATGCGCTGGCTGGGCCTGGCGATCCGCGCCAACGAAATCGCCACCGACTACGCCTGCCGCCGCCAGGCGTTCGGAAAACCGCTGGTCGATCACGAAGGCGTCGGCTTCATGCTGGCGGAGAACCTGATCGATCTCCAGCAATCGGAGCTGATGATCGACTGGTGCGCGGGCGTGCTCGACACAGGCTCTCTCGGGACCAGCGAGAGCTCCATGGCGAAGGTTTCCGTGTCGGAAGCGCTCATGCGCGTCGCCGATCGCTGCGTCCAGGTGATGGGAGGCACCGGGGTCTCGACGGAAACGATCGTCGAGCAGGCCTTCCGTGAGATCCGTGCGTTTCGGATCTACGACGGCCCGACCGAAGTTCACAAATGGTCGCTGGCCAAGAAGATCAAGCGCGACTGGAAGGCAAGGCAACATTGATCGGCGCGCGGGGGGAGTAAACGGTGCGAGGAGCGCTGCATCGCCTAGCCTGACCTGGCATGACGTTCCTGAAATGCCGCTCTGAGTTCAGCCAGCTGATCTCTTGTTGCCCCTTGCTCCGCGTCGGCCCGGTCTGTCGCAATATCCATGTAAGCGATCGGCTGATCGAACTGGCTCGCCGTGAAGTCATACCGCCGACCTCCGATCCGATTGTAGAAATGGTCACCGGCCGGCAATGGCGTCTTCAGCAAATCGCCGCCGAAGAGTTCGTGGATGAGCAGCGCGGTGACATTGCATTGCCCTGCGGCCGGATTGTCCAGCGTCCACTGGCTGGAAGTGGACAACGACCATGCCTTGCGTAGTATTCGTTGAACCTCATCGGGATCGAAGCTCATCGTCATTCCCAACGGCCGGCGTCACACGTCAACTTCGGATTATACGATTATTGCATCATGCTCCTGTTTTGCCCGACGTGTCAAACGGCTTCGTTACCCGGCTGAGCCCAACTCCATCCGCCCGTCATTGCGAGGAGCCCTTGCGACGAAGCAATCCAGACTGCTCCGCGGAAAGATTCTGGATTGCTTCGCTGCGCTCGCAATGACGATCGTGGAAGCAGACGCGCACCAAGCGCCGACGTCATTTCCGGAGGGGCTCGCATCGGTCGAATCGTCGCGCCGGCGGTGGCTGCGCGGCGATTGCCCCGTCCCGCCGATTTGCCCCGACGCGGCAAGCCGTTAGCCGCCTTCACCGGGCAACGTGCCGTCGCCCCGTTTCTACTGTGCATGGGGTTGTTTTCGACATTTTTTGTTTTGGCACCTTCGACTGCGCCCGCCGGCCAACGAAAAAGCCCGGCCTCGCGAACGAGGCCGGGCTCTGTCGTCTTGCAACGCTGCGAAAGATCAGCCGCGGGTGCGCGAGCGGATCATGAAGCTGTCGTAGGTGTATTCGGCGACCTGCCACCACAGATATTCGTCGGAGCGGTAGGCCTGCATGGCGTCGATCGACTTCTTGAAGTCGGCGTTCTTGGCCGAGATCTCGCCCCACAGCTCGTTGGTCGCCTTGAGACAGGCTTCCAGCACTTCGTTGGTGAAGGGACGAAGCTGGGTGCCGCCGGCGACCAGACGCTTCAGCGCGCCGGGGTTCTGCATGTCGTAGCGCGCGGCCATCCAGCTGTTGGCGTTGGCCATCGCGTTGGTGAGGATCGCCTGGTAGTTCTTCGGCAGCGAATTCCACTTGTCGAGATTGGTGAAGGCGTGGACGGTCGGTCCGCCTTCCCAGAAGCCCGGATAGTAGTAGTACTTCGCAACCTTGGCGAAGCCGAGCTTCTCGTCATCGTAGGGGCCGACCCACTCGGCCGCATCGATGGTGCCCTTTTCCAGCGCCGGATAGATGTCGCCGCCGGCGAGCTGCTGCGGCACGACGCCGACCTTCTGGAGCACCTGGCCGGCGATGCCGCCGATGCGCATCTTCAGGCCGGAGAGATCGGCAACGGTCTTGATCTCCTTGCGGAACCAGCCGCCCATCTGGGTGCCGGTGTTGCCGCAGGGGAAGCCGATCACGTTCGACTTCTTGAAGAACTCGTTGCCGAGCTCCATGCCGCCGCCCTGGTACCACCAGGAGTTCTGCTGACGAGCATTGAGGCCGAACGGCACCGAGGCGTAGATCGCCCAGGTCGGGTCCTTGCCGACATAGTAGTAGGAGACGGTGTGGCACATCTCGACGGTGCCGTTCGAGGTCGCGTCGAGCGCCTGCAGACCCGGGACGATTTCGCCGGCGGCGAACACCTGGATCTGGAATTTGTTGTCGGTCATCTCGGCGACGTACTTCGCCACCTGCTCGCCGCCGCCATAGATGGTGTCGAGCGACTTCGGGAAGCTCGACGTCATGCGCCACTTGATCTCGGGCGAGGACTGCGCGATCGCCGGCGAGGCCACCGCGGCGGTCGCCGCCGCGCCTGCTGCCGACACTTTCAGAAAATCACGACGCTTCATCTTCAGGTCTCTCCTTGTTGGGGCGTTTCCCCTAAACTTCCTCTTTGCCGCCGCTCATTCCGGCGACGCGTTTTGGGTCGCGTCGGACCGAAGGGGCTTGACTGCCGTGGCCTTTAACACGGACGGCCCGGTTTCGGAACGCGACAATGGCATGACGGGGCTCTACGAAAGTCGCATGTCCCAAGAAGACAGGCTCAGGCGGTCGCGATGACGCCCTTGAGCTGGTCCCGGACCTGTCCCGCAATGGCGCGATAGATCGCCGCATGAGGCCCGTCCGGCTCGCTGTCGACCACCGGGCTACCGGCATCCGAAGAGGCGCGAATCGCCATGTGCAGCGGGATCTCGCCCAGGAACGGCACGGCGAGCTTCTCGGCCTCGTGGCGCGCGCCGCCATGGCCGAAGATGTCGGATTTCGTGCCGCAATGCGGGCATTGGAAATAGCTCATGTTCTCGACGATGCCGAGCACGGGCACGTTGACCTTCTTGAACATCGCAAGCCCCCGCCGCGCGTCGATCAGGGACAGGTCCTGCGGGGTCGAGACGATCACGGCGCCCTTCAGGGGCACGTTCTGCGCCAGCGTGAGCTGGGCATCGCCGGTGCCGGGCGGCATGTCGACCACGAGCACGTCGAGCGTGCCCCACGCGACGTCGCGCAGCATCTGCGTCACCGCCGACATCACCATCGGACCGCGCCAGATCATCGCGGTCTCTTCCTCGACAAGGAAGCCGATCGACATGATGGCGAGGCCGAAACGCTTGAGCGGAATCATCTTGCGCTCGCCGTCGAGCTCCGGCTTCTGATGCAGGCCCGTCAGCCGCGGCACCGAGGGGCCGTAGATGTCGGCATCGAGCAGCCCGACCTTGAGGCCGAGGTCGCGCAGGCCCAGCGCGAGGTTGAGTGCGGTGGTCGATTTGCCGACGCCCCCCTTGCCCGAGGCCACCGCGATCACGGCGGCGACGCCGGGAATCTCGGATTGCCGCGCCATCGGCGATTGGGCGCCGCCCTGCGGCGGCGGCTTGTGAGCATGGACCGGCTGCACGCCGGGCGTGCCACGGCTTGGCGTTGGCGGCGGCGGAGGTGCTGCGCCGGCCTTGCGCTCGGCCGTCAGCGCCACCATCACGGTGGTGACGCCGGGAATGGCGCGCACGGCAGCCTCGGCTTCGGCCCGGACGGATTCCCAGGCCCGCGCCTCGGCCGCATCGACATTGATCGAGAAGAACACCTTGCCATCGGCCGCGCTGATCGCGCTCAGCACATTGGCATTGGTGAGCGCGACCCCGCGCGGCGACTTGATCCGGGCGAGGCTGTCGAGAACCTGTTGCTGCGTCACGCTCAAAGCGCATCTCCTGAAGAGAGCATGATCCGGAAAAGTGTGAAGCGGTTTTCCGACCAGATCATGCTCGAGACTTTAAGATGCCCCATTAGAGCGGAAACGGCCAAAAGGCTACTGCCTGCCGATATCGCCAGCCATCTCGGCAGGCGCCGCCCCCTGCTCCAGGGCCGCCTCGTAGTTCAGCTCGATCATGACCCCGTTGGGGTCGTGGACGAAGATCTGCCAGAGGTCGCCACCGGGCACCTGGCGGGAGTCGAATTTCATGCCCTTCGAGGCCAGCCGCTGCTTCATGCCGTCAAACCCGCGGCTGATGAAGGCGACATGGTGGACAACGCCGGAATCCGGCTTTTGGGAGATATCGACGAGGTGCACCACCGGCTTGCCCTCGCTGTACATCCAGGCCCCCGGGAAGGCGAAATCCGGCCGGGCGCCTTTTTCCAGGCCCAGCACGTCCTCGTAGAAGCGGACCGTGTCGGCCAGATTCCGGGTCCGGATATTGAAATGATCGAGGACGCCAACACTCACGCCGCCCATGCTTTCGCTCCCTTGTTTTGAAGTCCTTGAGGCCCGCTATCCTAGCACGGGAGGCCGCCAAACGAAGCCGTTGCCCTCCGCCCCATAGGGTTTATGGTGCGCCCGATCCGTTTCAAGGCGGAACCCCAAAAATGCCGCCTGGGCGCCCTCGCCCGGCTACAACCGTAAAACTCAAACTACGGACAAGGTACCACACATGGCTAAAGTCGCTTTCCTCGGTCTCGGCGTGATGGGTTTCCCCATGGCTGGACACCTCGTGAAAAAGGGGGGCCATGAGGTCACCGTCTACAACCGCACCGCGGCCAAGGCGAAGGAATGGGCGGACAAGTTCGGCGGCAAGACCGCGGCGACCCCGAAGGCCGCAGCCGAAGGCCAGGATTTCGTGATGTGCTGCGTCGGCAACGACAACGACTTGCGCGCGGTCACGATTGGTGCTGACGGCGCATTCGCCGGCATGAAGAAGGGCGCGACCTTCGTCGACCACACCACCGCTTCCGCCGAAGTCGCCCGCGAACTCGATGCGGCCGCCACCAAGGCCGGATTCAAGTTCATCGACGCACCCGTGTCAGGCGGCCAGGCCGGCGCCGAGAACGGCGTGCTGACCGTGATGTGCGGCGGCGCACAGGATGCGTATGCCGGCGCCGAGCCGATCATCAACAGCGCCTACGCCCGGATGTGCAAACTGCTCGGGCCCGCCGGCTCGGGCCAGCTGACCAAGATGGTCAACCAGATTTGCATCGCGGGCCTGGTTCAGGGCCTCTCCGAGGGCATCCACTTCGCCAAGAAGTCTGGCCTCGACGTCGCCGCCGTGATCGAGACCATCTCGAAGGGCGCGGCGCAGTCCTGGCAGATGGAAAATCGCTACAAGACCATGAACGACGACAAGTACGATTTCGGCTTCGCGGTCGAATGGATGCGCAAGGACCTTTCGATCTCGCTGGCCGAAGCCCGCCGCAACGGCGCCAATCTGCCTGTCACCGCGCTGGTCGACCAGTTCTACGCCGAGGTCGAGAAGATGGGCGGCAAGCGCTGGGATACGTCGAGCCTGCTCGCGCGCCTCAACCGCTGACAATTTGACGGATTGATACCGCCGTGCTGATCGCGATCGCCGTCATCTTCATTCTGGCCTATGCGGCGATCGCTCTCGAACATCCGATCGGGGTCAACAAGAGTGCCACGGCGCTGATCGGCGCCGGGCTGCTCTGGGCGATCTACGCGGCCACGATCGGCGACCCCGCGATGGTCGGCCGGCAGATCGACGAATCCGTCGCCTCCACCGCGCAGATCGTGTTCTTCCTGATCGGCGCGATGACCATCGTCGAGGTCATCGACGCTCACGATGGCTTCGAGGCCATCACCTCCCGCATCGGCACGACGAGCCAGGTCAGGCTCATGTGGCTGATCGGTTTCGTGACCTTCTTCCTGAGCGCGATCCTGGACAATCTGACCACCACCATCGTGATGGTCTCGCTGATCCAGCGGCTGATCGCCAAGCGCGACGACCGTTTGCTGTTCGCATCCCTCATCGTCATCGCTGCGAATGCCGGCGGCGCCTGGACGGTGATCGGCGACGTCACCACGACCATGCTGTGGATCGGTGGGCAGATCACACCCGTGAAGATCATGAGCGCGGTGTTCCTGCCCTCGTTGGTCAATCTGCTCGTGCCGCTCGCCTTCATCAGCTTTCTGGTGAAAGGCAAGACCATCGCGCCGCCGCCGAAGGACGACGGCTTGCAGGCCGTCGGCGCGTTCGAGCGCAATTTGATGTTTTATCTCGGGCTCGGCACGCTGATCGCGGTGCCCACCTTCAAGGCGGTGACGCACCTGCCGCCCTTCATGGGCGTGCTGCTCGGACTCGGCATCGTCTGGCTGGTCGGCGAAATCGTTCACCGCGACAAGGACGAGCATGTCCGCCGCCCGCTGACACTGGCGCACGCATTGACGCAGATCGACATGGGCTCGATCGTGTTCTTCCTCGGCATCCTGCTCGCGGTCGCCTGCCTCGAACACGCCGGCCTGCTATCCATGCTGGCCAGATGGCTGGATGCGACGATCGGCCGCCAGGACATCATCGTCGTCGTGCTCGGCCTGCTCAGCGCCGTCATCGACAACGTGCCGCTGGTGGCCGCGACCATGGGCATGTACGACCTCGGCCACTACCCGCCCGACAGCTTCCTCTGGGAGTTCATCGCCTATTGCGCCGGCACCGGCGGCTCGATCCTGATCATCGGCTCGGCTGCAGGCGTTGCCGCCATGGGGCTCGAGCGGATCGACTTCCTCTGGTATGCCCGCCGCATCGCCGGCCCCGCGCTTGCGGGCTATCTGGCCGGCGCGGTGGTGTACATCGCGCAGCACGCGGCGCTGCATTGAGCGGCGCAACCCGGGTCCAAATTAATGCCGGGTTAACGTAATTCTTTAGCTCCTTAAGTCACCTCTTAACGATTTCTTGCCAGAGATAGACAATGCAGAAGGCCCGCGTCCGGCGCGGGCAGGAATCGTTGTTGTTCGATGAGTAAACCCGCTGAAAAGCCAGAGGTGGTTCAGCTTCCGGCCGAGCCGGCAAGCGCTCCATCGGCGAGCAGCCGACGGGCTGCGTCGCAGCGGGTGCGCGAGGCGCGCGATAAGTTAACGTCGACCAGCGGAACCCGGCCGGCCTTCGACGCCGAGATGTTGCGCCAATATGCGCAGACGCGGCTGTCGGCTTCCTATGTCGTGATGCTGCTTGTGGTCGTCACGGGCGTGCTGTTCGGGCTGTGGATGCAGCCGATCCCAGCCGCGGCCTGGACCGCCGGCATGCTCTGCATCCACGCCGCGATGATCCGCAGCTGCAACCGCTTCCTGGCCGAACCCTCTTCGCCCGCGGCAACGCGCGCCTGGCGGACACGCTTCGTCGTGCTCGACCTGCTCTATGGCCTGTGTTGGATGGCGATCCTGATCCATCCCGTGCTCGACATGGTCACGGAAACGCTGATGATGTTCCTGATGCTGCTGGTGATCGCAGTGTCGAGCATGCTCGCAGCCAGCCTGCCGATCGCAGCGCTTGCCGCCACCGCCCCGGTCGCAGTCGCGATGGCGCTGAGCTTTGCGATGACCGGCGCGCTGGACAATTACATCCTGGCGGCGCTCGCCCTCGCGGCTGAAGGTTATTTCGTGCTGCTGGCGCATCGCCTGCACTCCTCGACCTTCGCCACGCTCGAGGCGCGTGCCGAGAAGGACGCGCTGATCGGCGAGCTGGAACAGGCGAAAGCAATCTCCGACGAAGCGCGCCACCGCGCCGAGGCCGCCAACGTAGCGAAATCGCGCTTCCTGGCGCAGATGAGCCACGAACTGCGCACGCCGCTGAACGCGATCCTCGGCTTCTCCGAGGTGATGAAGAGCGAGATTTTTGGCGCGCATGCCGTGCCGGTCTACAAGGAATATTCCGGCGACATCCACAATTCCGGCGTGCACCTTCTCAACCTCATCAACGAGATCCTCGATCTGTCGCGGATCGAGGCCGGCCGTTACGAATTGAACGAAGAAGCGGTCTCGCTGGTCGGAATCGTCGCCGATTGCCACCACCTCATGAAGCTGCGCGCCTCGAGCCGCGGCATCACCATCCACGAGGTGTTCGAGCACGCCATGCCGAGGCTCTGGGCCGACGAGCGCGCGATCCGCCAGGTCATGCTCAATTTGCTCTCGAACTCGATCAAGTTCACGCCGCAAGGCGGCGAGATCTGGCTCAAGGCCGGATGGACCGCTTCAGGCGGACAATATCTGTCCGTGAAGGATTCCGGCTCCGGAATCCCCGAGGACGAGATCCCGGTTGTGCTCGCCTCGTTCGGCCAGGGTTCCAACTCGATCAAATCGGCCGAACAGGGCGCAGGGCTGGGCCTGCCCATCGCAAAAAACCTGATCGACCTGCATGGCGGCACGTTCACGCTGAAATCGAAGCTGCGCATCGGCACCGAGGTGATCGTCACCTTCCCGCCGGAGCGCGTGATGAGCGCGCTGGCGCCGATGTCGGATGATTCTCCGCCGCTGCAGCCGGAGGTACCCGACGAGAAGCGCCGGCCGCGCCACAAGCCGATCATGAGCGCGGGTACGGGCTCCTAACGAGATGCTTGCAGACATGCCCGACCATCCCCCACTATGTCGAAATGAGCAAAGAAACGCCGTGCGTCGCCGTCTGCATGATCGATCCCAAGACCAAGCTGTGTTTCGGCTGCGGCCGCACCTTGCCGGAGATCGCACGCTGGCACGCCATGGAAAGCACGGAGCGTCTCTCGGTCATGGCGCTGCTGCCGACACGCATGACGGATGCTGGATTGCAGCCGATCGCGGAATCGTCGAAACGCGCCTGATTGGCCTGCGTGCCTGCGGAGGCGCGCAATGATCCGCTTCCTGCTCGTTCTCGTCATGCTCGCCTGCACAGCCGGTGCCGTCGTCGCCTATGGCGATCCCGACCAGTTCGTGCGTGCGAGCACCAAGGTCTCGCACATTTTTCGCGCACAGACAGCCTCCCCGGCGCCTGCCGTGCAGATCCAGCGCGGCCAGGGCGGCGAATTCGCGCTGCGTGCGAAGATCAACGGCATCGCCGCGCCGATGGTGATCGATACCGGTGCAACCTCGGTGGTGCTGACCTGGGAAACCGCGAAGGCGATCGGGCTGCCGCTGGAGATGCTCGAATATAACGTCGATCTCGAGACCGCCGGGGGCCACACCAAGGCAGCTCGCCTGACGCTCGACCGTCTCTCCGTCGGCCACCTGGTCGAGAAATCGGTGCCGGCCCTCGTCGTGCAGCGCGGCCAGATGAAGACCAATCTGCTCGGCATGAGCTTCCTCGATCGCCTCGAAAGCTGGGGCGTTCGCTCCGACACCTTGATGCTCACCGGCTATCCGGAGCTCCAGGGCAGCCACCGCCGCCCGCGCACGGCGATCGACTAGGGCAGTACGCGGCGGCGATTCAAGATCGCCGCGAACGCTCTTCGAAGATATAGCCGAGGAAGTTCATCAGCACCTGCGCCGCGAGAATGCAGGATCGTAGGCGGGGTCGACCTCGACGGTCGGCTACAATTACCAGATCTCGCCGATGTTCGTGGTCGGCATCGAGAATGACTTCGAAGGCGCCGACATCAAGAATCATGACGCGCTCAACAGCGCCGCGGTCCGCCTGCCCTGGTACATCGCAATCCGGCTCTTCGTCTCCTGTGGCTAGGCCGCTGCCTCCGCCGGCGCGCGCGCACCGACACGCGCTATCGCATCGCGCAGTACCTCGAGGCCGGCACCCGATTTTACGCCCTGCTCGGCGAGATGGCGGCGGAAGGCGCGTGCACCGGGCACGGCGTGGAATGCGCCGACGAAATGTCGCGTGATGGCGTGCAGCCGCGTGCCGCGCGCAAGCTGCTGCTCGATATAGGGCATCATCGCCTCGAACGCCTGCCGCATGGTCGCATGCGGCGCCGCCTCTCCGAAGATGTCGGAATCGACCGAGAGCAGCCGCCACGGCTCCTGATAGGCGGCCCGGCCGAGCATCACGCCGTCGACGTGTGCGAGATGCGCTTTCGCTTCGTCGATGCTCGCGATGCCGCCATTGATGATGACGGGCACATCGGGCATCGCGCGCTTGAGGCGATAGACCCGATCGTAGTCGAGCGGCGGGATGTCGCGGTTCTCCTTCGGCGACAGACCGTTGAGCCAGGCCTTTCGGGCATGCACGATCAGCGCGTCGCAGCCCGCAGCGACCACCACCCGCGCGAGCGCGTCGAGCGCGACTTCCGGATTCTGGTCGTCAATGCCGATGCGGCATTTGACCGTAACGGGAACAGCGACCGCGGCTTTCATCGCCTCGACGCACCGCGCCACGAGCTCCGGCTCCGCCATGAGGCAAGCGCCGAAGCGGCCATCCTTCACGCGATCGGACGGGCAGCCGACATTGAGATTGATCTCGTCATAGCCGAACTCCTCGCCGATCCGCGCCGCCTGCGCGAGTTCGCGCGGATCCGACCCGCCAAGCTGAAGCGCGACCGGATGCTCCACCGCGTCGAACCCAAGCAGCCGCTCCCGGTCACCATGAATGATGGCGCCCGTCGTCAGCATCTCCGTATAGAGCAGCGCCCGCCGCGTCAGGTGACGATGGAACACCCGGCACCGGCTATCGGTCCAGTCCATCATAGGTGCAACGGAAAAGCGATAGTCTTGATATTTCAACAGTTTATCTTACTCTTCAATGGGATGAATAGCGAACGTGTGCACTCCAAACTAGACGAAATTGCACACGTTTGTAC
>NZ_JADPJH010000033.1:321611-364508 GCF_023073315.1 Bradyrhizobium sp. 1
CGAAAGTCGGAGTGCACACGCGTGGCGACCTTCACACAAATGGCATCTGGGAACTGGCGCGTCCAGGTCCGCCGGAAGACCCGCTATGTGGCCGAGACATTCCGACGGCGTAAGGACGGCGAAGAATGGGCGCTCGAGATGGAGCGCAATATCGACCGCAACGGATCGTCCAAGCCGCGCATGGCGCGGAACGTTCGCACGTTTGGCGATCTGATCGACCTGCACGATGAAGACATGCATGAAGTTGGAAAGCCCCCTCGCCGGTCAAAAGCTGCTGTGATGGCGTCGCTCAAGACTGCGCTCGGCAGCGTGAAGCTTCCCGCGCTCAATCGAGAACGGCTGATCGAGTTCGGAAGGAAGCGCGCCAAGGAAGGCGCTGGCCCTGCAACGTTGGCCATCGACTTATCTTTCATCCGGACAATCATAACTCATGCTGCCGCGGTGCACGGTATCGAGGTTTCAGCCGAGGAAGCCCGCCTCGCACGCGTCGCGTTAAGTCACCTCAACTTGGTGGGAAAAAGCAATGAGCGTGACCGACGACCCACACAGGACGAACTCGACGAACTAATCGAATACTTCGAGGCGAACCGACGGCAATTCATACCGATGGGACGAATCGTCAGATACGCCGTGGCAACGACCTTGCGCCAGGAAGAAATCTGCAAACCCGAGTGGCCGCTGGTTGATATGAAGAAACGATTGGTGGTCATTCGAGACAGAAAGGATCCGAGGAATAAGGACGGAAATGACCAGAAAGTACCTTTGCTCAATCTAACGGGCTATGACGCGTGGGAGGTCGTGCTCCAGCAGCGCATTGTGACCCGAGGCTATGGACGGATCTTTCCCCATAACCACAGATCCGTAAGTGCGGCATTCACCCGTGCTTGCGATGAACTCAAGATCGAAGACCTGCACTTCCACGATCTGCGTCACGAGGGAACAAGCCGTCTGTTCGAGGCAGGACTTCCAATCGAAAAGGTAGCATTGGTCACCGGTCACAAGGATTGGCGACAGCTCCAGCGCTATACCAATCTCAAGGTTGAGGATCTTCTTAAGCTGCAATATGCACAGCAGCCGTCGATGGAAGAATTCATGGCGACGTTAGCTGCCTCATAGACGATCAAGCCTGCTTGCGGCAAAGCCGGGCGCTCATAGCGGTCTGGTTGCAGGTTCGAGTCCTGCCGGGCCCACCAACGCGATCAATGGCTTACTTCGTTCTCGTTTCCTGCGGCGCAATCGCCGCACCAGAAACCGCACCAGATACGTCCATCTTTCGTTCAAGAGGACGGTTCGCGCTGCACCTCCCGCGGCTGTAATTTCCCTCGCAGTAAGTGCCATGCCGGGTATACTACGCGAATTGCGATTACCTTCGCGTTCAGACCATGAAACCGATTACACCCACACAATGGAGCTTCCTCAAGCGCTATCAAGGCACCCTAGATAGCAAAGAGTGTCTGTCCAAGCGTTTTGGTGGAGACGGCTGCGATGGAAGAATCGTTCACGCGCACATGATCCCTCGCTCGCAGCTCTTACAAATTGCTGAGCAAGGCCACGTCCACGCCGTTCCTACTCGCCTTTCACCCATCGCGCAGATGAAGAGATCCGGCTTTCAGGCGGAAGATATTGGTATAGGCAACTTCTCGACATTACAGTGCTTCTGCGCACGTCATGACAAGACTCTTTTTGCGCCTTTGGAGGACGTAGCACTCACCTTCACACGCGAACAACTCACCCTGCTGCATTATAGAGCGATGGCAGCAGAAGTTTATGTTCGAGGAAACGCGGAAGACGCAGCCGCGAACGAGGCACGAAAATACCTAAGCAGTGATCCACGACGCGAACCATTTTACGAAGCATTTCGGATCCATTCACTTGCCGCGATCGCAGCGGAAGAACACTTCAAACGCACCGAGAACATGATCAACCTGTCCAGGTACGATGAAATCCGAGCGGCGATCATTCGATTTCATGCAACACCTGTTGTGCTGTCTGTTGGTGCCTTTCGTCCGCTTTACGACGTCATCGGAACGAAGCTTCAGAATTTTTCTGAAGAAGCTGCGTATATCGGAATGCATATTCTGACGGTTGAAAAAATGCCAGCCGTCGTATTCACGTGGCTGAAGGGGCAAAAACCAAGCCAGCGATTTGCTAGATCATTTTGCTTGCAACCATACAGGGAGCTCACAACGCTCGCGGTTCAAACGGCCTTCGAATACGCCGAGCACACATGTATGCGCCGAGAATGGTGGATGTCTATCACCAAAGGATGGCGCACGCTCTTGTTGAATCGAATTGAGATGGCGAACAGAGCGGCTTCCGTGCCCGACGAGGATTTCTTATCGTTTGAATTTCCGCTCGATGATTGGAAATGCCGGAGTATCGATTTCGTTAAGTAGCGCAGTGGAACTGGAGAGCACTCCAAAGTTACTTCTGTTGTCTCGGCACGAGCAGCGACAACCGATAGAGTGGTTCGCCGATGAACGCTATGGAATCTTACCAACATCGCATGGGTCTGCGGCCCCAGACGCTTGTCATATCCTTCAACAAATCCGCTAACGACACGCAAGTCGAGCGCGGGTGGAATTCCTCCATCAGCCATTTCGTCTTCGGCGGTCATAACCAACAACGCGATGGCTGATGCGTCGAGCTTTTCTGACAGTCGCGAGATATTCGTTATGCCCGCAACGGGAACACGATTGAACTCATCCCAAGGCAGGCCGAGCCGATCTTGAACGAAGTCCTTCTCGCGCCATGCAGCAGCACGCCCGTGGCCGATGAACACGTTCGTGCCGACGCGATCGGCGGCAGCTTTACCGCGACTCTTGCGTTCAAGATGCGATGCGGCCTTTTTCGCGATGTCGGCGGCGGCATGGCAGATCCCGAACGAATGCTGAAGCGAGGTGACTTCGGCCAGAAGGTCGATATGAGGCGGGACTTGATTTCCCTGGCCCATGGCAACCATGTCCCGGGTCATTATTTGCCCCTTGGGAGCCCAATGCTGTGCAACATCCCTCTTCGACATCGGCTCGAGATTCTCGATATCGCCCTTTAGCTTCGACAAGAACGTGTCGGACCGCGCCGCTATTTCCGTTTCAAGAATGGAGATAATTTCCGATTTTGCACTATCAAATGCCTTCTCTGCCTTTCTTGCAGCGCTCTTTGCCTCGGTGAGGCTTGGGTTCGGTGTCGCCGCATCAGCGTTCCGAGCCCCGCCGCATCTGGATGTCCACGCCTGTCATACGCAAGCGGTATTCGCAAAGCGCTTTGCTGACACCATACTGAATGCCGATCTCGGCGGCGGACTTGCCGCGCGATCGCAGGCGAAAGATTCCCTCGCGCGGAAGAAGGAATGATCCTGCATACCAGTCGGCTTCCTGTTCTTGCTCATCGGAAAAATCGCTCAAAAGCATAAGCCCCGATGGTGAAACTTCGACACGCGCGGGAACATGCTTGAGTTCGATATGGGCTAGCTCATGCATCAGATCGTAGCGTTGCCGAGTGGCCGCATGTGCCGGATTGAGGACGACGCCGAAAACACCGTCCTCCTGGATGGTCATGGCGGACCAGCCGTCCTGATCAACCTCCGTCAATTGCCGTACGGCGGCGGCCGGCAGACCCAGAACCTCAAAGTCCAGAACGATGATGCCCAGGTGCGTGGCATAAGACCTCGGATCGAAGGGAACAGTCGGCGACAATCCCAGCAATTGCCGGGCCGTCGCCGCTGATTTCTCTGCCTGTGCTTTAAAGCCGCGTCGCAAGGGATCTCACCGCCCGACCAGATCCTCGCGCGCGCGTAGGGCGCGCTGAGCGGCCAGGATCAGTTCGCCGAGCGCCTTCGCAGTCTCCATCGGCACGGTTTTCTTTTTCTTGAAATGCACAACGGCCCGCCGTTGTCCGGCGCCTTCGTCCGCCTCGTTCCTCTCCATGCCGAGGAATTCGCGCGGATCGCGCTCAATCCATTTGCAGAGCGCCGCGAAGGTCTTGAGATCGGGCATGTGGCCATTTTCTACCCGGGACAGGGTAGCCGGGCTTACGGCGGCTTCGGCGGCGGCCGCGCGAATGCCACGGCTCCCTCGCTTCGCGGCGACAAGCCTTCCAAACTCTTCGATCGTCAATGACATCAAGTCTCCCTTGCGCAAGACCACGCCCGCCTTGACGGCGGATCGAACAGGCGCTACTGTTTCATTGCTGAGACAGATCGTATCATGCCCGATACGTCCTACCTCTGCAACACCGGGCTGCCGATCAATTTGCCATCAAATGACGAGGATTCGCAATGTCTGACGGAATGCACGGTGAAGGCGGCTTGAAAACGATCGAGCAGATCATTGATCAGCTGGAACATGCCGAGGCGCATTTGGCCAAGCTTCGCTTGGAAGAGGCCGAGGCCGAGCGCGAGATCAAGGAAGCGCTTGAGGAGTTGAAAGCCTTTGAGCACCATGTGGTCGAGGTCCATGTCGTTCACGTGAATGAGGTGGAAAAGACGGTCTTCAAGGCCCATGTTGCGGCAACGCTGCAGAAGGTCTGGGACAAGGCTTACCTCAAGCTCGAGATCCCGCACCAGCCGAAGGACGTGTTCCAGACCGCCGGCGAGCACCCCAAATCCTTGATGAGCCACCTTTCCGTTTCGCTTAAGGAAGCGAAGGACACGGGAATCATCGAGAACTACCATTTCGGCATCGCCTCCGAAACTGGCGGCGCCTGATGCCCGCGGCGACCCCGCCCACCATCGATGTCCTGGCCGGCGCTGCTGCGCTCGGTCAGGACATCCCGCGCGTCCTTTCCCTGCTCGGGGCGGAAAGCCTCGAGCAGCTCGGCTGGTCGCGTGTGGATAAGCTGACGCTGCTGGTGCCGATGTGGGGCGAGAGCGGGACGACGCGCGACGACTACGTGCTGCGCTTGGGATTTCAGGCCTATCGGCGTTGGCCGCCGAGCGCTCTGTTCGTCAACCCGGGCACCCTCTCCTACCAGTACCCGGACGATCAACGGTTCGTCCCTCGCCTGACGAGCGACCAATGCCACACGCACACGGCATACGAGAAGCCGGGTGGCGGCCGGATGCAGCTTGTGTGCTGCTCAGCAGTGCTCGAGTTTTACGAGGTTCTACATGACGTCGCTGACGATCATGTCTGGCGCCCGACCGATACATTCTACAAGACCATCATGGCGATCCAGAAGGCCTTCGGCTCGGCCTATGGCGGGAGATCATAACGATGGATGCCGAAGACAGCCTCCGCCGTCCGCCGCCGAAGCGGCCCTACGCGCCTGTTGCTCAAGTCCTGAAGGTTCCGGTTCAGGCACTGGAGGCAACGCTGTCGCTGTTGCAACGTGCCGGGGATCGCGAAAGTGGCCTCTTCTGGTATGGCGATCGCGATGCAGCCGGGAACGGAATTGTGCGACACGTGGCAGCTCCCCGTCAGATGATGAGCTGGGGAAACTTTCATATCGCGCCCGAAGCGCTGGCCGAAATCGTGCATCGCCTTCCTCAGGGGTGCAAACCGCTTGCCCAGATCCATAGTCATCCGGGCTCGGGGGTTGAGCATTCGAACTACGATGACCGAATGATGAGCAGCCAGCGTTCGCTCTCGCTGGTGTTTCCCTCTTATGGCACGGCGTGGGAAGCTTTTCCCGAGGGTGTCGGCGTTCATGAATGGCAGATCGATTATTGGCATCTGCTCGATGCGACCCAGGCTCATCGCAGGGTCATTGTAACGGATGGATCAGCGACAGTCGAGGATCTACGATGGCTATAGCCGCCGGAATATCCGACAGGCACTTGCGTGGAGCCGAAGGGCTGGCGGACAAGCCCCTGCATCTCGCCCAGCGCGTAAGGATCACGATGAATGCCGTGTGGGCTTCATCCCGCGCGGGACAACTTCTCGCGTCCTGCCTTGTCAATCTGCTGACGCGTCAGGTCGGCCTTGTCAGCGAGATCGAGATCCTCATCCCCCCGGTCACGACCGTCATCAGGTTAGCGAATGGCGACTTTACGGACGGCCCCTTGGAGCAGTCGCTCGTACGGATCGCGGCTTGGGCCGTTAATGATCGTGTTAAGGTATACGCGTCGCGAGCCCCCGCAATGGACGCCGACATAACCATTACGGTCGGTGATTCAGCAAGTGCCGGTAAAGGCATCACGCTGTTCGCTGCAGGCAATGGGTGGAAGGCCTGGGTGGGCGCCCCTGAGCACGCACCCAAAGGGATTGCCCCCGACAAATCAAACCCGCTGGGACCATTTCTTGCTGCGGCTCTGGTGGCCGGCGAGGTCTTCAAACGCGGCCGAGGACTAGTGCGGGGCCGCTTTCTTACGGCGAACGGTTATTCGCTATGGACCGGCCAGCAATCTACTGGATGGGATGACCTGCAAGACGGCCCCGCATTGACCGGCGGACAGCTCAAACCTCTTCACATCATCGGGGCAGGCGCCGTCGGTAATGGTCTTGCCTACATCCTCGCTTATGCTGAGTTGGCCGACGCTTATGCGGCGATCATTGATGATGACGCGTATGATACGACGAGTTTGAACCGGTGCTTGCTCGCCGGTCATGGGGATGTCGGTGATCCCAAGGTTGAGGCGATCGAAACGTCGCTCAAAAAACATGACGTCGGCATATACGGGTTTGAGGGCACGATCAGCCGCTATCTTACCGCCCCGCGAACGGGCCTTCGATCCGACCTTGCACGGCAGGCGAGCGACCTCGCTTTCGATCTCGTGGTGTCATGCGTTGATCGCGGGGGCTCGCGGCAGGACATTCAAGGGCTCGCGCCATCTTCGCTCTTCGGCGGCAGCACGCTGCGACTGGTGGCGCGGTCTGATTTCTATCCGGATCGTCCGGGGGCCGCCTGCCTCTCATGTTTCAATCCGCCCGAACAGGACGGCGAGAAACTGCGGGCTCTGGAAAAGAAGCTGCGCGAGCTCAGCGAAGCGCAGCGATCCGTGCTTCTTCGTGAACAGGGAATCGACCCGGCCGCGATTGAGGCTTATCTGGCCAGCCCGAAATGCGGAACGCTCGGCGAGGCCGCGCTGCTCGACCTGGCCACACGATCGCCCGGCGAGTTCTCGGTTGGCTTCGTATCGCTCGGAGCCGCGATCCTGCTTGCATCGAAGCTTTTTCGGCAGGTGCTTTTTGGCTCACCCACGGACGGCGGCGACGTGACCGTCCTGAACTTCCTTAATGGTGGCCTGCAGAATTCATTCCTCGGCGCAGACGATCATTGTCACTGGGGTTGCCAGGAGCGGCGGCGCAGGATCAGCGTACCGTGCGACGTTTGCGCGTAACGCAGGGGCGCGTGCTTGCGCGCGAGGGGCAAAGCCCCTTGGCGGGACTGCCGAAAGTATCCGTGGTAGGTCAGCAGGCAATACGGAAGTTGCTTCCTGCGGTCTTGGCACACGCCGGCGGAAGGTCAGACGCCATATAACGCGCTTGCCGCCGCTAAGAACGCTCGTGCAACGCGCAAGGCGGATCCTCAATAACGGGTGCCGGGAATGTATTTATCGAGGCGCGAGGGTGTCAGCTTGCCGTCGGGATGATAGCCGACGAGGTCGATCTTTCCGTCAAAATCAACGTCATGAAAAGAGATGTCCCACTTCTGGTCGCGATTGCGATCTTCGACTGAGATATCCGTTTTACCGTCGAAGTTCGTATCGAGATGCGCCGAGATGGGCTTGGTGAGGTCGTCCGGCGTGACAAAGGAATAGTCCGGCTTGCCATCACAGTTCGTATCGAACTGCACGAGGATTGCTGTATTCTGCCGGTCCCTTCCCTCATACAATTTCACCGACTTGCAGGTCGCCGGTGCTTTCGCGGGGATTGGCGGGCCGGCCTTGGCGAGGAAGTCCTGGACATCGGCGATGGAGATCGCGAAGTTAAGCGCCTCGCCTTTGGCCTTGAAGGCGTTCACGCCGATAAGCTTGCCGTCATCCGAGAGCAGCGGCCCGCCGGAGTTGCCGGGATTGATGGGTGTCTGCGTCTGGATAACGCTTGCTTTGTGCGAGCCTTCTTCGTCGCGCCATTCGTAATCTTTACGGTATTGGCTGATGAATCCCTTGGTGTAGGTCCAGGCTTCCCCGGTCGGATGCCCGATGGCGTGCACATCGGCACCGACCTGAATGTCGGACTCGGAGCCGAGGACGATGGGCTTGACGTCGCGCGGGACGGAAGCAAGGCGAAGGAGGGCCAGGTCGTGGCCCGGATCGATCTTCACGACTTGCGCGATCTCGAAGTCGGCTTCGGACGGTTTGGTTCCCTCGGTTGGCGGCTTGAACAGAAGGCCGACTTTCTGAAAGCCCTTCACCACATGCCAGTTGGTCAGGACCGTGTCGCCGGGCCCGATATAGGAGCCTGAACCGATGCTGGTGTCGGTAACCACGATGACGACCGAGGGCGAAAGCAGCCGGTAGATCTCGGAATCGTGCCGGCCGCGGCTGACGTAAGGCGCATCGGCGAGCTTGGCGCCCGCGTATTTGGTGACGAGCGAGTTGCCGAGGCCGCCCATGTCGTAAAGTTCGGGGCTGCTCTCAAGGGAGAGTGTGCTAGCGTTCTCAGGCGAGGCCGGTAGGGCCTTACCGACCAGGTCTGCCTGGGCCAAGGCTGTATCCGTGAGAGCGACGGCAATGAAGGCAGACAGGACGGCGCGTTTCATACGATCGGGCTCCCCGTCCCTCTTGTCTGTGCTGGCAGCGATACTGCTTTGCACAACCTTGCAGCTCATTCCCGCTTCGCGTGCACTTTCACAGCCCGCGCCGGATTTGGAAAGCCGAAAACAGGCCGCGTACCAGAAATTTCATCGCGGCCAGGTCCGTGAAGCCGGGCGCGAGATCGCCGGGCTTGTCAAGGAGACGACCGATGCGTCTGCCAAGGCTAACCTGCTGCGCGACCTGACAGAGATCTGTTCGACGGCCTACGAAGTCGGGTGCGCGATCGAATCCGAGGTCGCCGCTTATGAGATCATCAAAACGGACGAGAAGCTCAAACCGCTCTTCCCGGATCTCTATGCTTACCTGCTTCGCGCGCAATTTTTCGCAAACAACGATCCGCAAGCGCGCAAGAGCCTCTTCCCGAACAACAAAGTCCCGTTCAATCCCGCGGCGTCTCCGTTTCCGGCGGTGATGGCCAATCTGACGGCCGTGAGCCACTTCCTGCTGTTGAACGAACACCAGTTAGCTGAGAAAGCCTACTCTACTGCGATCATGGGTCTTTTGCTCATGGACCCCAAGGACAAATACAGTATCTGCAAAGCGCTGGCCGAATTTCTGGAGTCGCTGATTTCGCAACAGGACATTGTGAGCGCGCAGGCGCTTGCACGCCTGATCGATCCCTACATGTCAGCCAATCTCAATCACGAAGGCCCGGTCTTTGCGGGTTACGTGCACATTATGACCCAGCTCGTCGCAATGACAACCCGGTCCAAGCAGGTCGCCGGATTTCTTGAGGAGGCGATCCGGCTCAACGACCGTCTGGACATAAACGAAGGCGTAAAGCTCTACCGGACTTCGACAAGCAATAGCCTTGCATCGCTCTCCCTTCTCTTCGAAAGTGCCACTGACGAAGCTGCCGCCCTCCATGCGCGTCATCCCCTGCAAGCGCAGCGCGACGCAATTATCGCACGCGGTCATTTCGAGACGCTGCAGGAGTTTTACTTCGGACTCTCCGAGTTGCTCATTTCCAGCTCCAGGGATCCATCGCTTATGGCGGCCTGGAAGTCGCACTTCGCGGCGATCCCTGCCGCATGGCAGCTCTCAGGATACGTCGCCGAGAACATTGAATCTTACCGTCATTTCGCACTTGGATTGATAGCTCCTCCAACTTCACGAGCGGAAGCCGCTGCATTGATTCAAACGGCGGCGCGGGAGCGGATTGAGGTCTTTGAAGGATTTCTGACGCGTCGCTTTGAAGGGTTTCAGCTGCCGACCTTGATCGACGCCCTTGTTATTCAGACGGCTCTGACGTCCCTTGTGGACTTCCCGCCACCTGATGCCGCCGACCTGGCGCTTAGGGGCAGCGAAATGCTTTCCCGCACGCTTCGGCATCAGACCAGCGATTTTGCCGTGCTGATTGGCGCCCAAAAGACCGAACGCGCGCGCGACACCGTACGCTCATATTATATCTTGCAGCAACAAAAGCGGCAGTGGGAACTTGATCAGATCAAGAACCTCATGGCTGGCAGCAAGAAGGAAGCTGGATATCTCATTACGACTTACGCAGGCCTTACCGAGACAATTGTTCGGCTGGAAGACGCACTCACGAAAGATGCGGATTACGCCAAGGCGATCGGGTATCCGACGGCTGCACAAATTCAAACGGTGCTCGAACCCAACGAGGTCTTTCTCACTTTCTTTCCCACGCTCAAGGGTATGGGTCGCCTTTGCATCTCGAAGACGGCGACGCTGTTTTCGGTATCCGATGTCGACCCGCAAGTGGCGATCCTTGACGCCAAGCTGGTGCGATTGGCGCTGACGCAGGAGCGTGCGGCTGATGAGACGCTTGATAGCCAGTACCCGGTCCAATCGGCTGTTCGCCTCAGGGATCTTCTCTTCAAGGGTCTCGAATCCTGCGCGCAGCCTGGCTCGCTGGTCAATGCAGCGCCACCTGAGGAACTGTCGGGCATTCCGCTCGCGGCCTTGCTCGAGGAAGCGCCGCCCCGGCGGGGCGACGGATACGATCTGCTCGCGGCCCGCTGGCTTGGCAAGACATACAGGCTCGCGAGTTCGATCTCGGCACGTCATTTTCTTGGCACGCGCACGTCGATCTCGCACCAGCACGCGCCGCTGCCTTATCTCGGCATCGGCAATCCCTCCCTTTCCACGGTCACTCAACAGGCCAGTCTGACGCGCGGTGGCAATACCGACGCCTCTCTGCGCGGCGCCTTGAGCGAACTGGGATCGCTGCCGGAGACGGCGGACGAAATCACCAACGTCGGGCAACTCATGCGGGCTGCAAAAGGCGATGTGCTGCTGGGTACAGATGCGTCTGAGGAGAACTTCCGCACCAAGGATCTCGGCAAGTACGATATCATCCATTTCGCAACGCACGGGCTGCTGCGCAACGACATACCCGGCTTGAACGAGGCGTCGCTGGTTCTCACGCCCAAGGACTTGTCCGACAGTTTCGACGATGGATTGCTGACGGCACCGGAGATCACCCGGCTTCCGCTTGATGCGCGCCTTGTCGTTCTGTCGGCCTGCAATACGGCGCGGATGGATACATCGGCCGCAAATATCGGCATCACTGATCTCGCTGCCGCTTTCTCGGTTGCCGGATCGCCGACTTTGCTTGCATCGCTTTGGACCGTGGAAACCAACGCCGCACATGATCTGATGCTGGCATTTTTCACAACCTGGAACGAACAGCACCCCAAGAGCGCCTCGGCAGCTCTGGCGGGAGGCATCGAACGGTACCTCGCCGGGGCTGACAGGGCTCATCACCACCCGCGCTTCTGGGCGCCTTTCATTGTCTTTGGCTATGGAGCCAGTTTGCCCGACGATGGCGTGAATTCAACAAACGCTACCTTTGATTATGCACCCTTTGGCAACGACGAGGTCGGAGAACTTTTCGATGCCAAACCCCTCGCAGGCCGCCTGATACTGTCGGCGATGGGCGATTGGGATGGAAAATCGATGGCGAGCATCATCAGAGATGCTGAGCAGGACGGCGCCGGCTTTCCGGCCGCGTCGCACGACATCGCCGCCGGCCCTCTCTTCATCGATCAATCGCAGATCTATGCGCTTGGTTACCGGACGTCACCCCACCCTTACCCGGTTGTGCGGCGGCTCGCACCGGATGGCTCCAGGGTGTGGGAAAAGGCCTGGCCGGATCTCGAGGACAACTCGCCAGCGGGTGCGGTAAAGATTGGCAATGACATCGTGATGTTGTCAGGCTCGATTTATTCGCAGCAGACCGACGAACGCGTGGCATATCTGACCCGGTTCGACGTGGATGGTCATGAGATCGCGCGCAAAGAGATCAAGCTCGGAAAGTCCGCGTTTATTGTCGGCCGATCGACGTTGCTCTCAAAGCTCGGTCCCGATCCCGTGCTCGTCGTCAACTTGCGGCAATTTGGCAATTTTGGTGCGAACGAAGCTCTCTTCGGCCTGCCGACCCTCTGCGACGGGCCGCGCCAAACGGTACTCTATCTGTTGGACAGCTCAACTTTCGAAATCAAGAAGACCCTTACGATCCCGGACTTTCAGGCTTTTGGCGCCGATGGTGGCGACGGCCAGCTCAAGATCGGCGGCCAGACGCGCGGAGCCTGCGAGGCTGGCGGCAAGGGACTTCTCCTCCAGGTTGGCCCGCAATTTACATCCTCCGCGCTGTGGAAGGATGATGATCCGTTTCCGTCTAACGTCCAGTCTGTGGCGAGTGAGCAGGGCGAGACATTTTTCTCCGTGAAGCGGCAGCGTCCGATTGGCGTGCGGCGCCTCGGCGTCACAACAGCAGAGACGGGCTCGAAGCGATGGGGCGATAGTGGCGACGAGCTTCTCGAGTTTTCGATCTTCAAGATCGGACCGAATGGTGGGGCCGTCCCTTCCTACAATTCCGCCTTCGGTCTGAGTGCCTTTGCCCAGGGACTTGTGTTCGACCGGGGCAAACCGGTCATCTATGGCAGTCTCGGCGGCAGGCCGGCCCTTTCAACGCGACAATAATGGCTGCCTCCCTCACTTCGATGAGCCGTTTTAGAGAAACGAACCCCGTTACATTTACTCGTAAGCTTTTGTTAGAAACCTTATCAGTTGACGAATTGGCTCCGTTTACCGCCAAAGCCTGTCAGTTCAGGGCAAGGGCAACATTAATCTCCCTAGCAGTTTCCTCGATCAACTGCGCATGCAAGGGCATGCGCGTCAGCTCAACCGTAAGTCCGGCTGTCTCGCCGACTACCTGCTCGACAGTTAGCTAGACTGTCTCTACTGGGACGCGAAGCTGTATGCGCTGGCGCGAATCACTTTTTGTCGTGTCACGTACCTCATAAACGGGTGAAATACCCCATAAGTGAGTGACGTTCGGCCGCGAAATTGGCCTAGCGAACACTGCAAAACCGAGCGAAGTCGTGCATCGTGGATTTTTCGGCCATGCGCGATCGATGCAGCTTTGGTTAACATAGCGTTACGCAACCAGTCCGACCAGGTTCACCCAGGATGGCGCGTTATCGCGTCGCTCGCAAGCCAACCCGCTTGCGCCGGACGAGACTGATCCGTATCGCCACCTGTGCGTGCCAGGGGTGGCGGAATCAATTGCTTTCGTCGTAAGGACTGCGATCGATCCAAATCCTGCGCGGAAGGCGACCCGGGTGGCTCAATTCGACTGGTGCACTTCACTCGATGGTAAGGTCGGAAACCATCACCGGCGGATCATGACCGGGATGACTGCAATGCTCGACGCCGGGATCAAGGCGGCCGCCGCGGTAGTTCCTGGTCATTACGCGTCGCCGGAACGGGTCGCCCACGCGCTCCGTCGCCTCGGCAAGACGGGGGCCGCAAAGCTCATCGAAGACAAGCTTCCGACTACGAAGCAGATGCGATCGGGTGATCTCGGTGAGATCTTCGCCACGGAATGGATCGACGCGTATAGCGGAGGTTATCGCGCGCCGATCAAGCGCCTGCGATGGAAAGACCACCGCAACATGGCGATGCGCGGCGACGATGTCATCGGCATGAAGCTGAACGGCCAGACGCAACGTCTGCTGTTTCTCAAGACGGAAGCCAAGAGTCGCGGCCTGCTCACCGCCCAGGTCGTCGCCGAGGCCCGCGCCGGCCTGGACAAGGACGGCGGCCTTCCGTCGGCTCACGCGCTCACGTTCATTTCCGAGTGTCTGTTCGCGATGGACGAAATTGAGCTGGTCGACGCGATCGACGACGCGCAACGGAAGCACGGCATCCCGGGGCAGAGCGTGACGCATCTGATGTTCGTCTTCACGGGCAACGCTCCCGAAACCATGCTCACGAACGCGCTGCAGAACTACGCCGGCTCGATCGGCCAGTGGGGCATTGGTCTCCACGTGGACGGCCACGGCAAGTTCATCGGTGCGGTCTACGATATGGTGATCGGTGATGCCAACAACGCCTGAAGCGATCGCGGCCCGCATCGAGGAAGCCGTGACCGCCGGGTTTCGCGGCAACCTGATCGCGCGAGGCCAGGCGCGCGCGATCATCTGGCGGGACGGCACCCTGCCGGCGGACGCTCCGGCGTTCGCGCCGCAGCTCAGCTACGATCTGCATTCCTACGGATACTCGCTGTTCGGACTCGGGCTCCGCCTTCTCGAACTCGGAGGCGACCCGACCCGGGCCCGGAGCGCCTTCGAACAGGCCGCCACCGCGCTCGAGTCGGTGATCGCCAAAGGCAATCGGGGCGAGGTCGACCGCGACTTCCATTTCGTCATGGCTGCGGCGAGCTACCATCTCGCCCATTATTCGGCGCGCGCCTACTCGCTGCTCGCGATCGTCGAGGCCGACGAGAACTTCTCTCCGACGGAGCGCGTGCTCGCCCAACTGATGCGGCGGAATTTCCGTGATTTCCGACGCACGGCGCTGGACTACCGGGCCTCTGCAAACGGCAGCGACGGGCAAATCGTCCACGCCATCCAGGCGGCTCTGGAATCTGCCGCCGAAGCCGGCGGTGACGATTTTCTGTTCGACGGCCTCGACACGGCGTTGACGGACGGGTTCATGGCGGCGATGTCCCTGTTCGTACAGGCGGTGGAACGCGGCGAGCGCGGTCTCGTCGACCAGGCGGTCGAACGCCTCCGGACTGGGCTTGCGATCTGCGGCGAATTGAACATGTTGCCGCAATGGTGGACCCATCGCGTCGCCATCCATCTCATCCGAGACCTTTGGTCGAATACGTTCCATGAAAGGGTGCCGGTTCAGCCGACCGGCGGCCCGGCGGCGGACTGGGCGCGTCTGCGCGAACTGTTCATCGCTCTGTTGCAGAGCCGGATCAAAGCGGAGGTGGACTTGTGGCCCTCCCAGGTCGATGCGGCCGGCCGCGCCGTGGAGCAATCCGACGACCTGGTCGTTTCGCTTCCGACGAGCGCCGGCAAGACCCGCATCGCGGAGCTTTGCATCCTGCGCTGTCTCGCGGGCGGCAAGCGAGTGGTCTTCATTACGCCGTTGCGCGCGCTGTCGGCGCAGACGGAAACGACCTTGCAACGCACCTTCGGCCCCCTCGGTAAGACGATATCGGCGCTCTACGGCAGCATCGGCGTCAGTGGCTTCGACGAGGACGCCATCCGGGAACGCGACATCGTGGTGGCGACGCCGGAAAAGCTCGACTTCGCCCTCCGGAACGACCCTTCCCTTCTCGACGATGTCGGCCTGCTCGTATTCGATGAAGGGCACATGATCGGTCCCGACGAGCGGGAGGTCCGCTACGAAGTTCAGATCCAACGACTGCTACGCCGTCCGGACGCGGCGAAGCGTCGGATCGTGTGCCTGTCGGCGATCTTGCCGGACGGCGAACAACTCGACGATTTCGCCGCCTGGCTGCGGCGAGACCAACCGGGTGGCGTGATCAAGCACGATTGGCGACCGACCCGATTGCGGTTCGGCGAGGTCGTCTGGTCGAAATCCTCGTCCTCGGCGCGGCTCAACCTGCGCGTCGGCGATGAGCGTCCGTGGGTCCGGCGGTTTATCATTGGAGCGGTTCCGCCAAAATGGGCGCCGCCTAAGCGCGAGCGCACAATTCCATTCCCGAAGAATCATCAGGAACTCTGCCTCGCTACTGCGTGGCGACTAGTCGAGGACAAGCAGACCGTCCTTATTTTTTGTCCGCAACGCCGAAGCGTTGAGCCTTTCGCGAAAGTCGTCGTCGACCTGCACGAACGCGGCGCGCTTCGCTCTCTGCTCGAAGCCGACCCTTCCGTGCTGAAGACCGCGATCGCACTGGGCGAGGAGTGGCTGGGTACGAACAGCGCGATCCTGAAATGTCTCCGCATCGGGGTCGCGCTCCACCACGGCGCGTTGCCGACCGCCTACCGCAAGGAGATCGAGCGTCTGCTGCGCGAAAACGTCCTCAGAGTCACCATCTCGTCGCCGACGCTCGCGCAAGGACTAAATCTGTCCGCGACTGCTGTGATCATGCAGTCCCTGCATCGCTCCGGCGAACTGATCAAGATATCCGAGTTCAAGAACGTCATCGGCCGGGCCGGCCGTGCGTACGTCGACGTCGAGGGCATCGTGCTCTTTCCGATGTACGACGACATCGCGAAGAAACAGAAGAGCTGGGAAGCGCTGATCGAGGATCTCGGCGCGCGCAACATGGAGAGCGGGCTGATCCAGTTGATGATCGCGCTCCTGAGTCGAATGAGCGTTCGCGTCGGCGGCGACGTCGCCCAACTGACGGAATACGTCGTCAACAACGCGGCCGCGTGGGAATTTCCTGAGATCGCGAACGAGAAGGGCGATGTACGCGAAAGAGCCATCGAGGGCTGGCAGCGCAACATCGCGACGCTTGACACCGCCATCCTGAGCCTCATCGGCGAAGCCGATGTACCGGATGGTTCGATCGAGGCCGCGCTCGACGGCATCCTGCAGTCATCCCTCTGGCACCGCCGGTTGCAGCGTTACAACGCGACGGTTCGGAGCGCGTTGATGGCGGGTCTTGTCGCACGCAGCCGCCACGTGTGGAAACATTCAGACGCTGCGCGCCGTCGGGGCTACTTTCTCGCCGGCGTGGGCCTCTCCGCCGGACATTCGCTCGACGCCATCGCGCCGGAGGCGAATCCGCTTCTGGTGCGGGCCAACGTTGCGATCGCGCAGGGCGACACCGACACTGCAATCAAAGCGATCACGCGCTTCGCCGAACTCGCCTTCGCATTCCAGCCGTTCGTCCCGGACCCTATGCCCGACGACTGGCGGGACGTCCTGAAGGTCTGGTTGCTCGGTCGATCCCTCGCGTCGACGGCACTTGGTCACGAAACCGAGACGCTTCGCTTCATCGAGGGGGGCCTGGTCTTCAAGCTCCCTTGGGCGCTCGAAGCCATACGCGTCCGCGCCACGACGCACGGCGAGACCGTCGACGGCTTGGCGATCGACGACTACGATCTCGGCTACGCGGTCTCCGCCGTGGAGACCGGTACGCTGAACCGATCGGTCTCGATCCTGGTCCAGGCGGGCTTCAATTCGCGGCTCGCCGCCATCAAGGCCGTCGCCGATACCGGCGCGACCTTCGGGAGCGGCCAGGAGTTGCGCCAGTGGCTCGCCTCCAATGACGTCGCCGCGCGAAGCGCGCTCGCCGACTGGCCGACAGTCGAGACGAAGACCATGTGGATGGACTTCCTGCATAGTTTCAGGCGGAGCGATAATCGGACATGGGCGGAGCGAAAGTACGTGGCGAACGTGGCATGGCTGGGGTTTCCGCCGCCGCCGGGTACAGTCGTGCAGATTCATGATTTCGGCGGACATCCACGCGTGCTCGCGGCCGATGGCGCGCCGCTCGGCACGGTGCAGGCGGCCTTGAACCCGGCGCGGACGGGATTGGCCCGCGCCGGGGTGTCACTTCAGCACGGCAAGATCGACGTATCGTACTTCGGTCCGGACGACTTCAACGCGGCCAAATCTCCGTAGCGCTCTCGGCTCACCGGCGGGGCACTTGAACGCTACTCATATTTCTACCTCCTGAAGAGGTTACGCATCCGGAGGCGGCATTTCTCGCCCTGTAGATCAGGAAGTGCCAGTGCCCGAGCAAAGCGTTCCTATCCGGTGGTCGTCTGTAGGGCGGCCCCAGCGTCCCGTCCTGCGACGCCCGGTCGACCGCGTGATCGATACCGTAGCGCCAGTCCTGTGCGACCTTGAAAACGCGCACGTAGTGATGTTCGACGACGGCAAGGTTTACGATCGGTAATCCTTGAGGTGCTGATCGTACTTGATCGATTCCGGATATCGGAAAGTCTGACCGGTCGCGTCGACCTCCTCGATGTGCCTGACCACGTCTTCGAAAAGCGCGACGTCTTCGGTCGTGTGATCGATGGCCTTCAATAGCTTCTTCGCCTTCTTCCAATTCCGCAGAAGAGAGTGGCCCGGCTGGTATTGCCGGCCGGTTCCTTCCACTCTGCTTAAGTCGGCGATGATATATTTCACGTAGAGCTCAATGGCGTGCCGGAAGTTAAAACAGATGGGGTATACCAACACGTCGATCTTCGCGCCCGGCTCGTCCGCATCTTCTAGTAGCAGGCGCGTGGCTTCGAAATAGCCCCAGGCATAGTCGTACAGATCGTACGGACCACCGTTGTTGCCGACACACGCATTGAGACGCGACAGGTCGTTTTGAAGTCCTCTGAAGAGCTCGTTTTGCCTAAATGCCGCGACCATGGGCGGGTGTCCCCAGATTGAAAATGGTTTGCAAGACCGCGGATATTGGCCTTCCTACAATACGACTAGCTCCTCGGTCAGATTTCCAGTTGCGACGCATCGGACTCCGAAGTCTGCTCCCAACCTCGCTTCCAAGCGGTCGCCACTCTCAACAGAAAGCTCCTGATATATTCGACCCGGGTGGCCGCGATGACGTCATTTTCGTTCCAGAACCAGACCATCCCGGCCACGTCGGAATAGCCGGGCGTCCAATCTTTCCCCACCATGGCGCACTCCATGAAGCGAGTGTTCCACACCAGAGATCCGCTCATGCCGGAGGGGTTCGGAAGGTCGTGATCTCCGAAAACTTTCGTGGCAAGATCTCGGTTGTACTCAAGTTCAAAATGTATCTGCTGATCGAGCCGCGGCTGCGATGGCAGTTTCGCTTCCCGACAAAGATAGGCGGTGCCGTCGACGCGCAGGGTGTCGAAGAAAAACTCGGAATTCTCCTCAGCAAACCCGAACACGAAGAACAGTTCGTTCGGAACGGCATCGTGGACGATGGCAAGGCGATCTTCCGGGATGGCGTCCGATTTTCGCCAATGTTCGTCCCACAGGACGGGCGAGATCCCAGCGGCGGCTGCGTCGATCGGTTCGACGATGTAGGCCTCCGGTCCATCGATCGCGATGTATCGGTCCTGGTCGCGGACCCAATGCGTCAGAATGTTGTTTTTCCGTTTTCCCAAGACGTGTTCGCAGGAGACCAGCGCGGTGGTACCTCCAAGGCCGACGAAGCTTCCGGTCCCAAGATGCTTCCCGCCCTTGTCGTTCATCGACAGCGCGATCGGCACCGTAAAGTTCGAAACGGCTTCGTACATGCGGCGAAGCACTTCCTGACATCGTTCTGGCCAATCGGCCGGCCCTATCGCTGCTTCCGTCATCGACACCCTTCGCTCAATCCGAGCCGGTGTTGTAGCAGACACGCCTCGAAGCTGGGCTCCCAAAAAGAAAACCGACGTCGCGGCTCGGGCCGTGTTGGTAATTTACCGTCTACACCGTAGTGTTGCCAAGACGACTTTGAGAGCTCAAGGGCTTCCATTCAGATCGTCTTGACCGAGTACGAAATCGGGATCGGCGAATGACGCATCGTGAGCCTTCAGGCCGCGACCGGTGGGACTAGCTAGGCGTCGGACATCAGGTTTAGCCTAACCACCAGAAGAAGCCGACCTTCCGCTTCGGCTCTTCCTTCGGTCCGGCGTAAACGAAGTCGATTTCAGCGTCGGCAAGGCCCGCGCACGACAAGGTCACTCTGCTGACGGTGGTTCGCTTCTGAAGACCGTGCAGGGCCAGCATGATCCGTCTGTTCAAATCCCAATTGTCATCGTAACCGACACTCGGCAGCGATCTGTCCAGCAGCTGCCGGGCTTCGCCAACGAGCGGACGGGCGTTGATCTCCCGACGCAACTCGGGAAGCACCGCCTCGATCAGGGTCCAGCTTGCCAAGCTCGCCTCCCGAAGCGCCCGGACCAGCAGACTGGACTCGATATCGAGGGTCTCTTGTAACGAGACGTCTCGCCGCAACGACCTCCAGCGGTTCGCCCAGCTCTCCGACGATCTTCCGATCTCGAAGACGTCGCGCTCCAGGTCGGTCAAGCGTGCAATCGTCAATACGTCGGCAAGCCCCGCAGCAAAGGACAGCAAGTCGAGACTCCGAAGCTCATCCCGGAGACCGGCGATTGGCCGACGCCATGCGGCGTCGAGTTCGCCCTTCAGTGCCGCTTCGATCACCGACCGGCCGACCAGATCCGGAGCGCGCTTGAAAGCCTCTTGGACGTGATCACCCATGTCTCGCCTCACGGCAGCATTGACAATCGTCGCAATCGCTTCGGGATCTTCGCTGGCCGCGAACAGCTTGAGAAGATCACCCGCTGGAAGTCCGGCGATACTACCGCTGGAGACGAATTCGGGACGGCCCATCAGGATCCGCATCCGCATCTGCGTGGCGGAGACCGAATTGACTATCTCTTCGTCGGCGCGCGCGACGGTCCACTCGAAGATCGGATCGCGCAGCCGCTCGAGGCGATCATCGTCCGACGACGCGAAATCCACGACCTCCACGACCTCCGCGCTCGAGAGTTTTCCGAAGCGCCGTTCGATCTCGGACAATTCGAACGTCGAGTCCGCGACATCGCCGTCGAGCACGCGAAGCATGTCGAGAAAAGAGACGGGAGGACAGATCGACAATGAGTTCGTACCGAAGCCCAGAATGTCGTTCTTCAGGATCGTCCCTTCGCTTGCTTCGGGCAATTCGCCGAAGACCCTGGTAGCGGATGCCAGTGGCAACGCATCTGACGTCTTGGATACGAGGAACGTATCCACCAACAGGCGAAAACGCTCCCTTGGCTTCTCCATGTCGCGTCCGTAGCGCCAGAGAAAACGTCGGAGGGGCGTCACCTTGGTACCGCCCGCGTCCGCTGCTGCGACGTTGATCCAATCGGCGGATCGCAGGTCCTCTCCCGTCTCGGGAATTGCGACTTGGACGTCGTAGCGCCCGCTGCGCCTCGGAGCCGATCCGAGTTGTGCCGTCCGAAACGAAAACTCCATCCGCAACCGCGGCCATTGCTGCGACCACACGGCCGCGATGGCCGCTTCGATCGCCTCGGCGCCGGCGCTCGCGGCCAGAAATGTCGGCTGGTGCGAATAGTACGTGCCGATGATGTCGGCGATCATGTCACCGCGGACCGCGTTCGGCGGCGCCGGCGCGTTTCCAGCCACGTCCAGCGTCAACTGGCTGGAGTAGAAGCTCCGGCCGACCTCTCGCGGGTCTCGGAACAGCGAAAAGAAGATCGACATGTCGGCCTGTGCGGACATGACGGACTCGTCCAACAGCAGCACGTGGCTCCATACGCAGCCAGGCCGAGGCATCTCCGGAGCCGCCCACGTCCGGATCAGCGCGAAACGTCGCGATTCCGCCAGAGGCAGGCCGGTCACGTAGCTCTTTGCCGGTTCGAGCTTGACGCCGCTGGCGAGATCGCTCGCCGCACTCAGATGATACATGTCCTGCGAGGGCAGTCGGACGGTGGACGCGAGCTGGCGATGGCCTTCGGCGTAGCCGAAGAGCGCGTGATCGAAGCTTCTGGGCGTTTGTGCCGTCAATTCCAGCCTTCCAAGCCGCTCAGCCATCTCACCGGGTGAGTAAGGTCGTGTTTGTTCGCACCATGACCCACGACGCGGATGCGCTTGCTCGCTGGCCGGATTGCCGTGAGGCGCTTGCGATCCTCGTCGTCTTTGTTCGCTTTCTTCTTGCTGGGATATGTGCCGCCCTGGGCAGAAACGCCGTAGATCCGTACAGCGTCGGCGATCTCGCCGCCGCGAAGAAACTGATCCAGCAGGGGCATGCTTTTCGCCAACCATTCGTCGGCGGTGTTGAATTTCGCGAGATCCCACAAAGAAACGATCATTGCGATCCGAAAGGGTTTCTTGGAGAAAGGATTGAGGCGCAGCGACTGCAACAAGTCCACCAAACGCACCTGAAGCGGGACTTTCGCCGGATCGGGCTCGGGGTCCTCTTCCGGGGCCGCGGGTGCACCGTCGTTCGGCTCACTACCCTTTCGCTCGCCCTCGTCCTCGTAGTCGTCGTCATCGTCTTCTTCGTGATCGTCGTCCGATTCCCCGATCTGGGCCATGACGTCCAGGATCGTCACGCCATCCATTTCGTAGTTGGCGCTGACGAAGAGCAGCATGCCGTCGGCCTGTTTGACGAGTTCGACGAAATCCGGATCGCAGTAGCGGGTCGCGAAAGCGTTCTGAAGACTTTCGCCCGCGATGTCTCTGAATTCGAGCGAGAACTCTGCGCCGCTTTCCTCGTGGCGCAGACCTATGCGAACGTCCTCCACCTCCTCGGATTTCGTGCGTTCCAGACGCCAGCCGTCGCTCCACCTCTTGGCGATCTTCTCCAGGTAGACGAAATTGCCGGAGTGCAGGCCTTTGGTTAGCACCGTTGGCACTTCGCGAGTGTCCACCAGATGCCAAAGCGCCGCGGCGAACGTCGATTTGCCCGCTTCGGACAGGCCGAAGACGAGATAATTCTTGGAGTTCTGCCCCGTCATAGCGTCACCATTTCGCAAGCAGGCGGTCGATCTGCCTGACCGCATCGTGCACCGCCGGCTGCACAACGCTCGGTAGCGGCTGCGGCGTGGTCCACCGTTTCAGGGTCTCGCCCAAACCCAGATAACCGGTCTCCAGATGAGACTTCGGCAACGCACAGACGCGATGGAATCCGAACGCATGTCCGGAGGCTTTCATTTCCTCGGTGATCTGGCGCTCGTAGTCGTCGAGGATCGCCGCGCTTTGCTCCGCACGCTCCGGTCGATTAGTCGTGTCGATCTTGGTCGCGATGACCTCGATCGCCGCACCGTCCCGGAACGCGCCGTTGTCGTTCAGCGCCGAGATCATCTGCTTGAACTGGCGGCTGTAAGTCGCATGTCGCTCCGGGTTGGTGAGTTTCGCCGCGTCGAGCACGAAGCAGGCCCGATCGGCCAACTTCAACTCGGTCAATTTACCCACCAGCGAAGTGTCCTGCCTCGCCGCCTGGTAGGCTTCCCCCGATCTGTCGGAAATGACGAGATGGGAAACTAGTCCACCGCTTTTCGGTCGTAGAGCGAGATGGTAGAACGAGGTCGGGTCGTCGCGGCTGGTGCGCGGCGTCTTCGGCGTACTGCGCTCCGAGTTCAGCAGGGCGAGGTGGTGACGTTTCGCGAATCCCACCAGCGTCCGGCTTCCGACGAACTCGCGATCGCCGACCGGCCCCTTGCAGAGCGACGCATAGATTGCCGCGATCAGCGTGGTCTTTCCGCTTTTGGGCTCACCGATGACGCTGACCGTCTGAATCCGGTGCCCTCGCGAGAAGGCTTCGAGGTCCTCCCACACCATCGCGTCGCCCGACGCGATGCGGGCGGCTGCCACGGTGCGGGGCGCGGGCACTTGGGTCTCGGACGGCGTTTCGGCGTTCCGGGGCTTGCCGTAGTTGGGGCACAGCTCGACTGGGTCGTGCTGGAGATCGCACTTCCCGGTCTCGGCGACCTTGCAGCCGGGCCGCTGGCACAACACCGGCGTGGCGTTCATTCCGCCATTCCTACGTTCGTCAGGGCAACCCGCTCCCGATAGGCCTGCGTCGCCAATTCGAAATGGGTAAGCTTTTCGCTCGCTGCGGAGGGCACAATTTTGGCAAACCGCTCGGCCCAATCGCCGCCGGTGGCAGCGAGCCGCAGCGCGGTCAGAACCGGAAACACGTCGGGAGCCTTGTCGAAAGTCAGCCGCGCGAGCTGCGCGCCGTCCAGCCCCGCGACGGCATCTGTCAACGACGTGGCCTTATCGTGATCCTTGCCGAGCGATTGCTTGAGGATTCCGTAGGCGCCGTACGGTCCGGGCGAAAATCTAACCATAGCTCCGAGATCCACGCCCGAGACCAAGCCGACGCTCTTTTTCGATATGCCCGACCTCGGAACGTCCAAGACGTTGCTCCAGTCGCCCACATGCCACCAAAGCATGTCGACTTCCTCGGCGAGACGGAGGTTGTCATGCCTCAGCGCGAGGTAGGCGTCGCTCAACGACTTGACTGCGGCAGCCGAACTGTCGCGCAGATCCTGCACGGCAGCTTCGATGAACGGCGCCGCGCGGGCCGCGTCGAACCCGTTCGTCATCTCGGTCTTGAGTTTCGACAGATCTCCCGCCTTGCCGAGAGCCACCTTGCCGGACGGTGCCGTCATCGCACCCTTCTTCGCCGCGGCGGTAACGACGTCCCGCGATTGGTTCACGAGCTCGCCGTTGTCGAGGGCCGATCGCTTTCCCGCGAAGGACGCCGCAAGCGCGATAAGCGCGGTCGTGCAGGCCGTTTCGTTTCCCTGCGACGCGAAATGCCGAAGGATCAGCGTCGCGACCCTGCCGGCCTCCGCAGCGTCCTGCGCGACGAAGAAGTGCGCGTCGGTGTCGTGTAAAGGTTTTTGGAACCAGTCTTCGTAGACCTTGGCGTCATACGGCAGATTGAAGGCCAGTCTGCTCAGATCGACGATCTGCTCCCAGTTGATGTTCTTGACGATCTCGGCGAAGGAGGCGTTTCTCCACTCGACGACGCCGCGGTCCGCCGTCGGTTGAAGCTCTTTGTACGCCTCGATGAAATTGAATTGCGCCATTATCGTCCCCCGTCCGCCAATATCGCATCGATTTCGCGATCCAATTCACCGAGTTGGCCGCGCTCCTCCGCCCGCTGCACGGCGGCGATCGCGACCTCGTAGTCCTTAAGTTCGTTGTCGCCAGTCGCGTCGAGCTTCATTTGAGCGATGAGACGTCGCTGCTCGGGCTCTCTGAGCCGGAAGATCTTGGTCGCGACGCTTCTGACGGTGACGGGCTTTTCGGGCTCGACCATCATCGGTAGCTCCATGGCCTGGGGAGAAGCTTCCGCCATTTTATCCTCTCTCCGTTCCACCCTAGCGGGTTGCCGCTGACGTTGCCACGCCGGAAGATCGAGAGGGTTATCGTGCGCCTCGTTATGGTTGCGATCGAATACCGGAGTAAAATGGTCCACCTCGTGGGCACGCGCCCAAACCTTGACGCGCAGTTTTTCACGCCCCTCGATCTCCACGACGGACGCTTCGATCCAGTTATAGCCAGGTCTCCAGTTGGGCGCGTCCCGGTCGGGCTGCAGCGCACCGGCCCGGACGCGGACGAAATACTTATGCTCTTCCACCCGCTCCGTATGTTCGTGACCGAACAACTGCACCTGGACGACGCCTTCCATGCGCTCCTGGAAGGGCGCTTTGTTTTTGATCCAGTTGAACGGGTGGTGGCACATCACGAGGTGGGCGACTCCGTCGTCACGCTCGATCTGGGCGGCGGCCGGGTCGACCAGCATCTTGTTCACGTTCTCGTCGTCGGTGAGGTCGGAGACTAAGACCGAATTGAAGCCCCAGATTCGCAGTTTCCAGCCATCGTTGAGGTCGACGTCGCGCCGCACATACGGCTTCGACACGTTCTCGACGACCTTTCCGTCCTTGCCCTTGATGTTGTAGGGCCCGATCGGGCAGAGCAGTTTCGCCGCGAAGTGCCTATTGTAGTTCTCAAGCGGGCCGAAAAGGATCTGGGATGAGTGAGGGTCGTGCAGCCATTTGACGAGCTTGCGATCAACGTCCGCCGCCTTCGTTGCGCGCAGATCGCGCCTGGCCGCCTCGAAAGCCGGATTGTCTTCGGCCTTCAGATCGACGTCGTGGTTCCCGGGGATGGACAGCACGTCCTCGATCGCGCACCCCGCAGCAGGGCAGAGATCGTTCACCAGCCACGAATATGCGAAATCGTACTCGTCCTTCCGGCCATGATAGGCGATGTCGCCCGACAGCAGGATTATATCCGGTGAACACAGCCGGGCTCTCATGTGCCTCACATCGTGAATCAGATCATCCCGCAACCCGCGGTTTGGGTCATCATCGAACCCGATCTCTCCGTGTTTGAAGTGGATGTCGGAAATGTGCAGCATCAACATGATGTTAGGGCGCCTTCTGGCTTGCAGAGCGCTAGGCGAAATATTGGACGCGCTGCCGCTCCGATATAAATGTTCCCGGTTCGGTCTGCCAGCACCCAATTCTCCAAACTACGTTCGAGGTGATGGCTGATTTTCGTCCGAACCCAGGTTCGCGACTCGACTCCAATGTTCATGATATGTTCTATTGTGGCATGGCCGACCGACCCGCGAGCTGGCGCATGCCGACCCGAGACCAAGTGGAGAAGATGGCATCCGCCGTCCGCACGAGCGCGCTTCCGTCACCTGGACTGGCACCCGATGGCGACTTGCCGTCGGAATACTGGCAGGCACTCCTGGAGGACGCCCGCGCCGACGTGGGCCGCCCGGGCCCGGGCTCATCCGCACGCCTGCTGCAGCTAAGCCAAATTCCCCAGCATTTACTGAGGGTGTCCTGCAGGCGCTGCGCCCGAACCGTCGAGATTCAGAGGGTGGATGCCGTCCGGCTCTACGGTTCGGACGCGGTCTGGAAGGACGTCGGCCAGCGCCTGCTGGACAACACGTGCTCCAACCGGACCGGGCGCCATGAGGAAGACGGCTGCTGGCCGTCGTACGACACACCGTAGCCGGCGGGACCGGCCATGGCCCCGAAGCACCACCCGCCCCCCTCAGTGGCGGCGACCGCAAGGCATTGGCCAAGGAGCTCGGCCATGCGCGCGCCATGACCACGATCCTTGCCGCTCAGGCAGCCGAAGCCCGGACCAAGGGCGAGGCGCTGATCCGGACGGCCGACCGGCTTCTTTGCGAAAGCTGGAACGAGCGCATGTGGGCGGACGGGGAGCCGATCGATCCGTCGCCGACGATCGATCAGGCCGTGAACGGGGGATACCCGTGGCTCGAGATCGAGTGCTCCCGCTGCAGGACCAAGCGGGACGTCGACCTCGCCTCGCTGCGCCATCCCTCGACTACGTTCGTCCACGACCTCGCGAGCCGGCTCCGCTGCAGCAAGTGCGCCAAGGCCAATCGCCGGCCGCCGGCGACGCTGCTACAGTTGGTGCAGCGCCCTCGCCAGGCCGCTCCGGAGACCTGAAGGAGAGAGCAAAATGTTCGCGCGCTGCCTGCTCTTAGTGATGAGTGTCCTGCTCACGGTTTCGCAAACCAGTGCAAAATCACAAATCGACGATCTGGTGGATCGAGCGAAAAAGGGCGACCCGGAGGCTCAGTTTGAGTTGGGTAGCCGTTACGCGCCGAATACGCCTGGTGGATATCAGATCTTACCCAAAGGAGATGAGTCCATGTCCGATGGAAGCCGGGTCCAGACAAATTTCCAGTCGGCCGTCGACTGGTTGCGTAGAGCCGCGGATCGCGATTACGCGCCAGCCCAGTTCGCGCTAGGTCTGATTTTATATCAAGGAGACGGATCTCTTGAAGATCGTACAGATGAAATCGAATCTGCGCGGTGGCTGAGAAAATACCTGGAAAACAGTCACGCGAATAAGGTCGATGCGGTGAAGGCTCAATTCATGATTGGGATGGAATACCAATTCTTCAACAAGTGCGACCCCTATTGGACGCGCAGCCGTCCGGGAGATCCCATATCATTCGATGGCCTGTACTGCGGAGATGCACGCGAAGGCAAACATCTGACGGAAGACTACCCGGCGTCAGCACAATATTTGCGGTTGGCTGCTAAAGCCGGCGATCAGGCCGCTCAGTATCAACTGGCCAGATTGTACCAAGATGGAAAAGGCGTTCCACAGGACTACCAAGAGGCGGCAAAATGGTATCTGTCTGCCATCGGTTCGGGCTTCTCTCGCGCACGCGGGCCGCTGGGTAAACTGTACGTCGAAATGAGGGATTTGGTATCGGCACACATGTGGTTCAACTTGGCTGCCCTAACCGATGATCGATGGGCTGCCGAGGAACGAGATAATATCGCCCAGAAAATGACGCCCGCTCAGATTGCCGAAGCACAAAAACTGGCAAGAGAGTGGACGGAGACGAATGCGAGGTAGGGGCAAGCACGATGTGCAACCTCTACAGCATCACCACCAACCAGGCCGCTATCAGCGCGCTGTTCCGCGTAGTCAACCGCTACGTCGGCAACTTGGCGCCGATGCCGGGCGTCTTTCCCGACTACAAAGCGCCGATCGTTCGGACCGGACCCGACGGCCGCGAACTCGCGACCGCCCGTTGGGGCATGCCCTCGTCGGCGCACGCGCTCATGGGGGCGACCAAGAAGCGCGCCGCGAAGCTGGACGCCAAGGGCAAGACCGTCGATTTCAAGGAATTGCTCCGGATGGAACCGGACTCCGGGACGACCAACATCCGGAACGTGAAGTCCAAGCATTGGACGCGCTGGCTGGGTCCGGAGCACCGCTGCCTAGTGCCGTTCAACTCGTTCAGCGAGTTCAACAAGGCCGAAGGCGGCGACATCTGGTTCGCGCTCGACGAAACCCGGCCGCTCCTCTGCTTCGCCGGCATCTGGACCAATTGGACGTCGGTCCGGAAGGTCAAGGAAGGCGAGACGACCAACGACCTCTACGCGTTTCTTACGACGGAGCCGAACGCCGAGGTAGGCGCCATCCATCCCAAGGCGATGCCGGTGATCCTGACCACACCGACCGAGGTCGAGACCTGGATGACCGCTCCGGCCGAGGAAGCCCTGAAGCTGCAGCGGCCGCTTCCAGATAGCGCGCTCCAGATCGTCGCCCGCGGCGTGAAGGAGGATAGCGCATCTTCGCTTTCCTAATGCCCCGCGAGTTTGGGTGGCTGGCCTGAAGGGCGGCGCAGCAGCCGAACATGGAAGGGGTTCGACAGGACCGTCGAAGCGCTTACTCCGTGCATAACATTCGGACGAAAATAGAACAAACGACCCTGCTCGCCAAACGACACGACCTTGGCATTGGTGATCGAAATCAGTCCTAGAGATCCCAGTTCCTCGGAGGCGGGCGGTTTCGTGATGCCATGACACCGAGGAAGATCAGGCCGCAGAGTTGCACGGCTGCGAGCGCGGCAATGCCGCCATCCGTTATGTAGGGAATATATTCGAAGATAGCGCCCGGTAACACGTTGCCCTTCGCATCCTTCCGGACGGACATTGCAAAGCACGGGGGTGCGGAGCATCCGCGCTCGTGGGCCTTTATGCGGCTTCCAACGAACGATTGGTCGAGCGGCGTTGGATCATCCCATTGATGGACGCGGCTATCGGAATAACGAACGCCAAAGAATATGAGAGCTGCCAAGCAGACGGCGGCGAATACGCTAAGGGTACCCCACGAAATGAGCGTATTCCGATTGGCGGGATCCTCGAACATCGTGTTCGGCGGTAAAATGGGCCCGATATCGCTTTGTTTTGCCAGCCTGAGATATGACCCGAGTGTCCAAGTCAAGGCCGATCCCGCTGCGAGACTAGCGAGCAATCCAAGATATCCCCGTGAGATTAGAACACCTTCGTCCGCCCCGTTGCGCACGAAATAGGCCCACGTGAAAGCAATCGGCACGAATAACTGTCCGATCCAGGTCCAGAGTTTCGCAAGAGGCAGCATTCATTCGTCTCCTAAGCCAACCGAGATGCGCCACCTTTGGGGCGCCGGCTAGTGGAAATCGCATCATGCCAGCAGACCAAAAACAAATTGTGCATTTCGCTATCCGAGCGCGACTAGCGTCACAAGTGTGATATAGTCGTTTTGCACCATTGGATAGTAGCTAATTTTTGCAACCGTTTTAGTCATTCCCGCATTGGGGCAGACGATGCGCAAGATATTAATCGCCGTTGCGTGCAGCGTAGGCTTGGCGTTTCAAGCATCGGCCGCGGAGCCATCGGATCAGGGCCAACGGCGCCTCGTTGTCGCCCAAGCGCTGGACGTCAAGTCGCTCTTAGGTTCGATTGCAGCAAACTGGAACCCACTCGATACAAAGCAACAGCGGTGGCGCGGGATCGCAGGCGCCGAGCAAGGGCTTGCGTCGTTGGGTGCTCCGAGTGTGGCGGTCTTCGTGGATAAGGATTCCATTTCGAAGCACGTCGAAAAGGAAATTTCGAAGGTCAGCCTCGGCGTAAACGGGTTGAAACTGCAGGCACCCGTCTTGACGTTTCGCCAACAAGGCATTGATGTGCATCTGGCATTTGAGGTTCCGATCAGTGCGGTCAGCGTAAGCGGCACCGCCGATGGCACCGTGTCACTCGCGGTCATCGGGACGAGCTTGTCTATCCTGCCTGCGTTTTCCACGCTTCGCGTCACGAACGTCGATGCCGGCAACCAAATTATAAATGCCGGCTTAGCGGGTGTAGTGAATGCGGGTCTTTCGTCTCTGCTAAAGGCGCTCAACGCCGCCGCCCAGACTGCCGTCAAGCCCATCCCCATCGAGATCAGCCCGATCGCGCCAGTCGACATCGCCGGGCAGCTGAAGGCGATCCCTGGCGTCGTTCGCGCGGACGCCAAGCCCATTGCCATAGATTACACCTTCGCGGGCGCTGTGCCGTTGATCGATGAAACGGGCCTCACGGTCCTTGCCCGCATGGCGCCAAAAACGGAGCCAGGTCCGGGCGCCTTGCCCGAAGCCCCACAGAATGTCGATGACCAAGTGCTCGACCAGAAATTCGCAGCCTTCGGCACCAAATTCCATGCGGCGCTAGACGCTGCCTTCCCGGGCCTGCCGGCAAGCAGTCGCCCGTGGGCCGCAACTTCGAGGCTTTTCGTCGCATCCGTACTGGCCAGAGAAACAAACAATGCAGCGGTTTCTGTCGCTTACCAAGTCAACGACGTTTCGACGACGTTCAAGTCAGGCCCAATTCAGCCTTTCAACTACGAAAGCATCTCGTGTCCGCTGCAACAGGATGCGAGAGAATGCGCCTTGCGCCAGTGTACGCTGAGCACGGACACGCGAGAATGCGCCCAGCCGCACGATGAGCGTGAGTGCGGCAGATGCGCCGATGTTCCTTGCCCAACATGGAGTAGCCCGGGACGTTTCTGCCGGAAGTGCATCAATGATCCGGTGTGTGAAGGCGCCAAGGCAACACAAAACGGCATATATGCTACAAATAAAGCAGCCTGCGAGAGCGCAAAAGCCGGTCAGAATACGCTTTACCAGACACAGTTCGTAGCCTGCCAAGCCGATGCGGGGCGGTTGAAAGCGCAGTGCGAAGCAGAAAAATCGGGACAGAACGCGATATACGCGTCTTTGAAGGCTGCGTGCGAAACGGGCAAGGAGGCCGTCAAGCGACTTCAACTGATTGGTCCGATCGGCGAAGTTCACGGCGATGCGCACGCGACAGGTACACTCAACGTCAACCTATCTGATATCACGGTCGATTCCGGGCTGGAGCGTGTTTCAGCGAAACTCGGGGTCGGCGGCGCAGCCGATATCAACGGCAATGTCGGGTTCCAGCCCTACAATGCTGGCGTAGTCGTTTGTGTATTCCCGTGGCAGGAGCCCTTCCGTACGAAGGCCACGATCCCGAGCCAGGATCTCGTTGAGGCCGTGACCGTCGATATCCATAACGAAGCGGATCGTGTGGCGATCGAGTTCGAATTGCAGAGCCAGGAGGCCAAGTTCAGCTTGCGGCCGACTCCCGTGGAGGCTCTCTTCGTGGCTCATCCACAGGTCGCTCTCAATTGCAGCCTTGTCGCCGCGGTGGCGGGGGTCGGAGCGGCGGTTCAACCAATCACTGGTGATATGCTAGGCGGAGCCACAAGCGGCGATTTCAAGCAAAAAATTCCCAGCCTGAAGTTCGCGACGAAAGTGCCCGCGTTCGATCTGCCAGTCGCTGATGAGAAGCTGCACCTCTCGCCCCAACTCTTGAACGGCAGCATCCTGTTTTCCGCAAAGTGATCTGCCTAAGAGTGATAGGAAGGCGGCATCAAAGGCCCCTAAAAGCGGGGATTTTCGCAATAGGCAAAGCGGCTCGCGATAAGCGGATCTTGAAAGCCTCAAATGCTGTTATGACTTCGCTCGGTTTCGCGGAGGCCTGACCGACGAAGGGTCATTCGGTTTTGCTCGCCGGAGGCACTCGCGCGAGGGGCCCCACCGTCATTTCATGCCGGCATCGTTATCACTGCCCATCGCGCGGGTACATTGTCAACCGGTCTCGCGACTGCACTCGTTTTCGGGCCCCGCTGCCATTTCATAACGGCGTCGCTATCACTGTCCCGACTCCGGTTTCGATCGAAGGTTCGCAGAACGCTACTGGCCGGTCTTCGAGTTCACGCGTTTTTCGATCCGGGTCTGACGCCGCTAGGGACCGTCGGTCTCCGCCTCGTCGTCCTCGTCGAGCTTGGTCGCGAGGCTGTAGCTGACGAGCCTGGCGCTACGGTAGCGGAGCTTCGAGCCTCTCATCACCAGGTACTTCGGGTGGCCGGCAGCGAGGACCTGCAGGACCGACGGCAGCATGTCCACCGGTATCGACATGCGCGCATCTAACCTGTCCGGGTAGGATTCGATCGAGCCGACCGCAATCGGCTTGAGGTCCTTCCGCCGCTCCTCCAGCAGGTTTGTCGACGGGAAGAGCGACGCCGTGACCCGATCGGTCTGCAGGCCAACCGGCCGCAGCAGCCGCCCCCTCACTTTCACGTGCCGGTGCTCATGATAAGGATCGAGCGCGTTCCGAACCGAGTTGAGCGCCAGCCAGTAGCTGAAATCCCAACCCTCGATCTCGACGACGTAGTCGACGATCTCCTCTGCCGGCTTGCGCCGGCGCTTCGCCTTCCTCGGCGCCTTCTTCGGTTCGGTGCCCATCGTGCTGTCCGCCGGCGTCAGGGTGGGCGTCCAAGCTATCCGAGACGGCGCCCGGCAGGCTAGGAGGCGCCTTCGCCCGCCACGAGGCCGCGAAGAATTCCAGCCGCCCGACCAAATCCCGGGCGGCCTCTTCGAACCGGCCGGACCATCCTGGCGAAGTCGCCCCACCACCGGCTCGCCCAGCGCTCCTCGATGGCGTTGCCGAGCACGAGAATGAAGGTCGCTTCCACGACCTCGTTCTCGCGGAGCCGGTCGCGAAGCACGGGCACCGCGCCCACTGCTTCGCCGACCGCAGCGGCCCGCGATCTCTCGTCGGCGATGGCCTCGGCGATCTTCTCTTCGATGAAATCCAGAAGATCGAGAACGAAGGCGGCGAATTCGGCGCGTCGGCGGGTTGTCATCATGTGCTCCGTCGGTCTCGATCCGGGTCGTCTAGCCGGCGAAGGTTTCACATGGGTCTCATCGGAGCTCGATGGGCCAAATTTGTTGACGGGAAATCTTCGCACCTGGCTTGTGGCAACCGCCTGCCCAACGAAGTCAGCGCCCTGGCAATTCGGCGTGAAGGGTGATGCGCTGTCGCGATATTGTCGCATAAATGTGACCAACGACGAAGCATTGCCTGCGATTACTAGCCAAAGTAGTCTTTGCATACAACGTATCCGACGCGGAGAACCGTCATGGACGATATCGATCTGCAACTGAACTTCTCGGATTCCGCCACTTCAGCGGCCTTCTCTGCCGACCTCGACGCCGCCGAATTCCCCGACTTTCGAGCCGCCACTTTCGAGGCCAAGCAGAATTTTGATGCGGCAACGCTCATCGTCGTGCTGAAGGTGCTGGCGGCCGGCTTCTCCGCGCTGTTGGCCTTCCTCAAGTTCGTGCGCGAGTTCCTGAAGAAATCGGAAAAGCCGCCGGTCACCCTGACGCACAGGGGCCGGACGGTAGAAATCCGCGGCGACGCGAGCGACGAGGAATTGAAGCGGATCTGCGATGACCTCGTCGGGAAAAAGTGACGACCTGCTGTGCTCGGACGGCGACGGCGTCTATGACATTTCCTTCTTCGCCGCTTCGATCGGTCACGCCATAGGGCTATCGCGCGATATCCATCAAAGACTCGAGGGTCAGATGTCGCAGCTGGGCTCTCTATGGCAGGAAGCCGACGGCCCGGAAAGGAAGGCGTACCTTCTCGAACTACATGAGACTTCGCATCATGCCCTCATGTATTCGACCCCGGCCGGCGCCCTGCTTTGGCGGCTGAATCAGGTCATCTCCCGCGACATCGGCTGGATCTTCCGCAAGCTGGAAGAGCTAGGCGTCGGACTTGCGAAGAACCAGACGCCCGAAAAAGTCGTCACCTCTCCCGGGTGGCAAGCCATGTTCGCGGCGAACTCTTCGATCCATCCCGGCGTGCGGGACTACGTCTTACGCACCATCCGTTCCCTCACGGACGTGCTGCTGATGCGCAGCATCTTCTTCGGGCGCGACGCCTCCCGGAGGCACGCCGACCTGACGTTCGGGCAATTGATTCCGATACTCGAACGCGGCTTTGCTTACCTTTCGGACCGGTGCGAGGTTCGGTTCGTCACCGATTGGCGCACCCGCCTTTCCAAGAAGACCTTAGTGTTTCCGCGGGACAAATCCTTCAACGTGATGGACATCGCCGAAGTCCACGCGATCGCCTCCGAGCTGTTCGCGTTGCGCGCCCTGGGAGATTTGGACCGATTTAGCGCGCGCCGGGCGCACGCCGAAGCCGGTCCGTTTGCGTCGGCATTCGCGGTCGCCGTCGCGGCGACGAGGCACGTCAATGAGCTGGGCCTCAGCCCGCACCAATTCCAGATGGCCGCCCTGGTCGCCTGTTCAGCGCCCCTCGACGTCTCGGTCGAGACCGACGCGAACTACGTCGAAAAAGCGCTGCCATGGTGGCGGTTCGCCTCGAAGGACGTTCTGGGACCGGACCTCGTCGTGGATTCCATGCGTCAGTGCATGTCTCTCGCGGGCGAGAAACTGATAGGAGCCGGCAGTAACTGGCTCAAATTCCTCGAACATGGCCCCATCACTCCGTCGGAGATGACGCCGAAGGCCTACTCCGTCTATCTGGAAGCACTAATCACGTCCTTGAGGAGCCTAGGGCTAGATCTCCAGATCCACTCTCTACATCGTGGTCTCTCTTTGAATTGGCGCTATCTCCTCACAGTCATCCTGGAGTCCAACCCCGGCTTCCCCGAACTTCCGGGATTCGAGCGTCTTTCTTACCAAGACTGGCGCTCCGAACTGCAACTCGCGATACCGTTTCTGGAGTACACCGACGGACTGCTGTTTCACGGCATCGACATGGACGACGTGTACGCGCCGGACAATCCGATCCGGCAGCTGCAAATGTTCCAGCGGTTCGAGAAGCGCGAGTTCCAGCTGCTCGCGCACCTTCTCAACGGCGCGACGGCGAGGACGAGCTATGCTGCCTATGCGGGCAAGCTGATTCCGAGAAGCGAAGTTCTTCACGCGAAGATCGCAGCTACGCTAGGCAGCAGGAATGTCGCCGATTTCATTTGCAGGCTCATGGCGCATCTGTTCGAGGGCGGTGCGGGCCTGAGTATAGCCTCCGAGCATTTCTCCGTCGTTCCTCCAACTGTACCGCGCGATCGGTATATCTAACCGCCAAATCTCCGGGTCCGGCGAGCTCGGTGCCGCACGTGCGGCCAAGTACCAATCGCCTCGACCGACATTGACGGCCGAAGCGTACACAGCTGTGGTCGCAAACCGAGATCGGGTTTTGGGGAATCCTTGTTTTCAGCGGATTTTGCGGAGTCTCGGCGCAGCAGGGAAGAAGCAACATCCGGCTTAAGCTGGAAGGCACTGCAGCTCTTTCCTCAGACTGATAAGCAAACTCTCAAAACCTTATCAGTACCCGACGCCGCCTTCATCGGCAGCAGTTATGACCAAAGTCATCTCTGATAATTGTCTCCGCAACCGGGAGTATTCTCCGAAAAGGTTGGAGACTTTTCGGCACGCCAGTTCTGTAGAGAACCTCGCTTCTGCGCCGCCGGCTGCACGACCCGTGCCGGCACGCGGCTCAAATTATCGTTTTAGTAGGTCGCTCGCCTCCACGCCTAGCGCCTTGGCAAGTTTGCCGAGCATCGTAACCGAAGCACTGTAGGTGCTGGTCTCCAACTGGCTGATATAGCTTCGATCTACCTTCGCTCGAAATGAGAGTTCCTCCTGGCTCCAGCCTTTTTCATGCCGAAGCCGCCGAAGGTTCTTTGCAACAATGTCTCGCATTCCGTCCATGAAAGACGGCATGCTTCTTGTTGAGCATACTCCTCAATTGAGTATACTCAACAAAGAGGCTACGGAGGCAGTATCCCGTATGGATGGTCCTGAGACAGTACGGCTAGAGCCGTTCGCGGAAGTGGTGGGGGACGCTTATCAATTTGGATACCGCACTATCGGAGTCAGCAATTACGTTTCTGCGGTCGAAGTGCCTATCCAAATCGTAGAGCAAGCGGTGCTGACGAGAGCTTCGTTAACCGTAGGCATTGGTCCGGACGGAACAGTAATTTCGCATTTGCTATCGTCACATGTTGCAAACACCCTCTCATATCCGCCGACCGACCTGGAAGCGCTCGACGTCCTAGTCCGACGAGCCGTAAATTCCGAAAGTCTTCGGATGGAGGAAGCAACTCTTTCAGACCTAAATACGCTTTTGCAGCGACTTGAGCGTTCTATCACTCTCGTGAAGGATGCCATCAGCCAGATATCAAGCGAACCGATTACTCCGGTCTAGATGGCGAGAATCTCTGGCTCGCTTCTTCCCTGGTAGCTGGCCGATAGGATGGTTCCTTGCTCTTGCTCGGGCTCTCTCCCAGCTCTTTCTGGGTAGACGGATTATTGACACGGCGGGGCGTAGTGATCGTCGGATCCTTCACGCCGCCTACCCGGCTGGCTCGCTTGAAATCCGCGTCGCCATCAAGAAACGCCTCGAGTATGAACGGTACGAGATCGGCCACTTCTTCCCGTGTGCCGTAGGTCTCTGCGTAGAATTCGGCGTAGTCGCGAAGCCGCGCCGCAAGGTTCGGCGTCAGCGTCGTGCTGAGCTTGACCGGGGTACGGTCGGGCAGTTTCGAAAGCTTCATCGGCACTATCTCGCCTTGGCCACCGTCTGAATGTCCTGATAGGGCCTTAGCACGAGATCCTTCGAAACAATCACCCGTAGCGGCCAACCCGGCCGCACCGTGATGGTCGGCTGCACGTCGAGCTCGCGCTCCACCAGGCGCTGCCCCGCACGATTGGTCGTTTGCTGCGTGCTTTCTCGGAGCGCCTTGACGAGATCGCTCTCGTCGTTTCCGATCGAAAGTTGTGTCCCCACCCCGATCAGGGTCGCCAAGGCGACGCCCTTGAGCAATTGCCAAGTGTGGAAGTCGACCTCATCCTCGAGCCCCGCATAACCTGCAACGTCTGAGGCCGGAAGGTTCTCGATCACGATCGAATTGCCGTTCGGCAGGATGAGCCGGCTCCAGATGACCAGCGCCCGCTTCTGGCCAAAAGCGACGACACTATCGTACTTGCCCACGATCCTTGTCCCCTGCGGGATCAAGAGATGTTCGCCGGTTACGGTGTCGTAGACGTTCTCGGTGACCTGACCGATGGTTGCGCCGGGCAAGTCCGAATTCAGCCCCGTGACGAGGCTCGCCGGGATGATCGACCCCGCCATCACCGCATAGGTGGATGGTGCTGGTTTAAGCGCATGAGGATTGATGGTCTCCGTGTCAGCTTTCGCTCCCACGAAGGCCAGCTTTCGCGCCTGCGATGACGGAATGATTTCGCTGGAGCGGTCGACCATCGCCTGTGCTGTCTTTGCGAGTTCCGCAGCGGACGGCCCTGTATCCGGCGTTGAAGGCCGGAATGCGGATGGGACAGCAGCCGGCGCTTCGGTCGTGCTTGCCTGCTTACTCTTCTCCTGTTTCTCCGAGAGGCGGAAGAACAGTCCCGACTCCTTTGCCTGTTGAGCAATCCGCGTCTGCCGGATCCGCTCAGCCCGCTCGGCGTCTTCCTCCGGGTTAGTCCGGAAGCCGCCGTCCGAAGCCACGCCGACCTTCTTCTCGTTTTCGGCAAAAGCCCGGCCAATGTCCCCAGGCGACGGCGGTCCAAGCCGCGGCGTCGATGGCGGCAACTCCTCATAGGACTTTGGCAGCTTGCTCAAGCCCTCGGCGGTCTGCTTGCGGTCGGTGTTGTAAAGCTCTGTTCGTTCAGACTGCTTGAAGGAGGACGGTCGGAGCGCAATGAGTACCGCTCCGCCAACAAACAGCGCTGCGACGGCGCAGCCGATCATGAGAGCGCGCCTGTTGAGGCGCCGCACGGGCCGCGGCCGTGCTCGCAGTTCCAGCGGCTCCGGATCCTGGTCCAATCCTGTCGTCATGAGGCGCTCCCGGTGCTGAAGACCTGCGATACCGGTCGCGCGTCGATACGAATGATCCGGACGATACGCTGCGGATCTTCGCCAAGACGAAGCTCGGCGGCACCGAACATCCGGTCGACGATGTAGTAGGAGCCACGGACCCGGTAGTTGACCAGGTTCGGCCGCCCATCGGCTCCGGCGACAAACAAGGGCGGCGCCTCCCCTTGCGACAGGCCGGACGGCATCTGGATGTAGACCTTGCGTCCGTCGTCAAAGGCGCGCAGCGGCCGCCACGGCGGATCGTCTCCTTCAATGCGATAGCGGAAATTCAGGCTGTCGAGCCGCACGCCGCGATCGGCGATCCGCTCCTCGCTTTCCTGAGCAACAACGTTCTGCTTGTGGAGCGCAACGAGGGTATCTGTCGGATACGTCCACGAGATCGACGCCATGTAGGTCTGCTTGGTCGAGACGAGCTCGAGGTGATAGGCCCGCCGGTCAGTCAGGACCACGAGGTTGGTTTGAATATCCGGCAGCGTCGGTTTGACCAGGATGTGCACACGCCGGGAGTTGCCCTGCCCGCTCGAAGTATCGCCAACCACCCAGCGAACCGTATCGCCGGTGGAGACATCAATCAGTTCCTCGCCGGGTTGAAGCGCGATGGTCGAGACCTTTTCTGGACTGGCATAGAGCCTGTAGAGCGCGCCCTCCGTCCACGGATACACTTGGATAGCATTGATATAGCCGGCACGCGTCGGCTCCATTCTCGCCGCCTTGTTCGCCTTCGCGATCGCCTGCTCTGGCGGCAGCTTTTCCTCTTTGCCACCCTTCGTCGGATAGGGCTTCAACTGGCCAGGCAACGGCAGGACCTTGGGCGTTTCGACGATTTGCACCGGCGCTGGCGGATCGGTCTCTGGAAGCGCCTTCTCAAATGTCGTCTCGTCATAGGGCGCTTCGAGATTGAGCTTGGTGGCGCATCCGGCAAGCCCAAGCGACAAGGCAAGGACGCTGGCCGACGCGAACTTGGTGAGGGCTTTGGAATTCATTTGGCGTCTCCAATGAGGTCGCGCGACCAGTTGAGGGAATGGACGTAGAGGCCGAGAGGGTTCTTCCGCAGCGTTTCGGCATCTGCGGGCGGCTTGAGAACGGTGGTGACAAGACCCGTGAAGCGCTCGGTCTTTGCGATTGCGCCGTTCTCGTAGGTGTTCTCTTTCCAACGGATCTCGAAGCTGTCGCCGGACGCGCGCACCACGGATGTGACCTCGGCGGTCACGGTCTTGGAGCCGATCTTTGTGAACGGATCGGCTTCACGCGCGTAGTCGTTCAAGGCCTGTGCGCCGCGATCGGTGACGAAGTCGTAGGCACGCAGCCAGTTCGCCCGGACGATGACCGGATCGATCGACAGCGAGCGGACATTCTCGATGAACCGCGCGAGAAAATGCGCGATCTGCGCATCTGACGGCTGGTAGGATTCAAGCGCCGGCCCGACTGCTCGAACTTCGCCGAGCCGATCGACCTCGACGACGTATGGGACGACACCGGAGCGGGCAATCTGGGTGAAGATCGTCAGTCCGAGCACGACGGAGAGGCCAATGGCCGCCAGGGCCGCCAACCGCCAATTGCTCGCCTGCACGCGGGCTGATCCCAACCGCTCGTCCCAGACCTGGGCTGCCTTCTGATAGGGCGTAACCGGCTCGGGCGTTTCGCCATAGCGAACGGACACGCGCTGAAAGGGATGACCTGCCATATCCTATTCCTCCCCCAGCTTCGGGCCCGAAGAATGCCCGCCCTTGTCACCTTCCTTCAGCGTGTGGGCGGCAACTTGCGCGGCTTCCCTTGCGTGACCGCGTGCTGACGACGCCGCCGCACGTCCCGCGCCTGAAGCAGACGCTCCGCTCGTTGCGCCGCCGGTGCTCGCGCTGGAGAGCTGATCCATGGTTGAGGCCCGGGCCGACGTGCCCGCCACCGAGGACGCGCCGCTGAGCGATGCTGCGGAGCGAACCGCAGTCATTGAACCGCCCGCCGCAACGCGTAAGCCCCCAGCGGCCACCGCTCCGCCGCCGATTGCGATAGCCGCCGCGCCCGCTACCGTTCCCGCGGCCGCACCGGCGCCTAACTGGGGGGCACCTGAGACCAGGCCCGCCGCGATTCCCGGGCCAAAGATGCCAAGGCCAAATAGCGAAAGGGCCGCAAGCAACAAGCTCATGGCCGAGACGATCTCGACTGGCCGGGTCAGCGTGCTTGCGAGCTGACCGAAGATGGTCGAGCCGATGCCGATGATGATCGCAAGAACCATCACCTTCACCCCCGAGGCGACCACGTTGCCGAGCGTCTTTTCCGCAAGGAATGCGGTCTTTCCCCACAGGGCGAACGGCACCAGGATGAAGCTCGCAAGCGTCGTCAGCTTGAACTCGATCAGCGTGACGAAGAGCTGGATCGAGAGCACAAAGAACGCGAGCACGATCAGGATCCAGCAAAACAGCAGGATCAGGATCGTCGGCAGGTTGGTCAGGACGTCAAAGCCCGAGAATTGGCCGGTCTCCTCCAGAAGAGGATGAGCCGCCGTAAACCCGGCCGACGCTACAAAGCCTGGCCGCGCCAGGTCGGCGGCGCTTAAGCTCCCGCCGGATGCCTTCAAACCGATACTGGAGAAGGATGCAAAGACGATATCGGAAAGGCTCTTGAAGTTACCGATAATGAACGCGAAAGCGCCGACATAAAGCACCTTCTTGGCAAGCGTGACCATGACGTGGTCGTCGGCGCGCATGCTCCAGGCAAGCCCGGCGAGCGTCAGGTCGATGCCGATCAACGTTGAACTCAAGAATGAGACGTCGCCGGAGAGGAGACCAAACCCGGAGTCGATGTAGCGCGAGAACGTCTCGGTAAAGCGGTCAATGACGGAGAGATCAGCCATGGCGCCCTCACCTACTTGCCGCTGGTGTAGGCATGGCCGTCGCCGATGAAGCGAGTAAATCGCTCCTGGGCGGCGGCGGACGATGCCTGCTGTTCGGCTGCACGCAAGGTGTCCGCGCGCGCCTGCGTTGCCATGAGCGCCTGGGTCTGTAACGACTGCTTGATCTGCAGGGCGAGCAGTTCGTTACCGGACTGTTGGGCCTGCAGCGAGCCGACCGCCGCCGACGAATTGGCCATCAGGGTTCGAAGCGTCTGGCCGTCCTGATCCAGGCTACTGACAATGGCAGATTGAATGGTGAGCGACTGCTTCAGCCCATCGTAGCTATTGTCCCAACGTGATGTCGCGTCCAGAACCATCTTGTCGGACGAAACGGCTGCTGCATATTGGCGGGGATATAGCCGCTCGAAATCCTGCTGGGTCTTCTGGACATCGAACGAGATGTTCTTCGCCTGACCAATCAGGCTGTTCATCTGATTGATCGTCGATGTGAGCTGTCCGACGACGCTGGTTGGAAGGCTCGTCAAATGCTTGGCCTGGTTGAGAAGAGACTGAGCCTGGTTTTCGAGGCTCCTGACCTGATTGTTGATCTGCTCAAGCGCACGCGCAGCGGTCAGAAGATTCTGGCTGTAGTTCGTAGGATCGAAGACGATATCGAACGCCCCGAGCCGTCGGGACCCGTTCACGGCGATGACAAACGATAGTATTGTTGTTATGATAACTCTTGAGGTTGTACCCAAGAACGTGCGGCCGATGCTTTCGAGCATGGAAGACTCCAAGGATTGAGGTTGAGCTCAGATTTCGTGGGCTTGTTCGAAGGTGCTGATCAGGTTTGCTGCCCAGTGCAGGTTTCGTTCGGCGAGATAGTGCTTGGCGAAGTGATGGGGACCGGAGCGGGACAGGACTGCATCGATGGTCCGTTGATCCTCAGGCGAGGATGCTGCGGCCAGCGCGAGGGCCACCGGTCCGAGGCCCAGCTCAAACAGGCGGTTTCCGGCGCGGGACTGCAGATAATAGTCGCGCTTGGGGAACGCCTCCGCGATCAGGCGGACCTGAGTGTCGTTCAATCCAAAGCGCCGATAGGTCTCGGTCTGGGTCGGCTCCAGCGCACGTGGGTTCGGCAGGAATATTCTGCTTGGACAGGATTCGATGATCGCAGGAGCAATCTGGCTGTCGGCGATATCTGCGAGTGACTGGGTCGCGAAAATGACAGCCACGTTCTTCTTCCGCAGCGTCTTTAGCCATTCGCGAATCCGGCTCGCGAACAGTGGGTCGTCCAGAAACACCCAGGCCTCATCCAGCACCAGCAGCGTGGGCCTACCGTCGAAGCGGTTCTCAAGAGTGTGGAAGAGATAGGTCAGAACCGGCGCCACCAGGCCAGGCAACGCCATCAGCTCTTCCATTTCGAAGGTGAGCACATCCGCGCCGGAAAGACGGTCGGCGTCTGCATCCAGGAAGCGGCCGTACGGTCCTTCCAGTGTGTAGGGCTGCAGCGCCTGCCGCAGCGCGTCACGGGCAAGCAGTGCCACGAGCCCGGTCATCGTTCGCTGCGAGACGGGGGCGGACCCGAGACTCCTGAGCGCCGACCAGAGCGTCTCCTTGACCTCAGGCGTTACGGTCACGCGCTCATGGGCGAGCACACCGCAGAGCCAGTCGAGCGCCCAGAGCCTGGCTCCCTCCTCCGCGACATCCTTGAGCGGCTGAAATGCGATGCCCCCCTTGGCGCCCAGTTCATACCAGGCCCCCGACAACGCTAGAGTGGTGGCCCGCGCCGATCGGCCCTTGTCAAACGTGATCAGCTGCGCGTTCGGATAGCGCCGGAATTGAAGAGCGAGCATCGAGAGCAGGACCGACTTGCCCGCCCCAGTGGGACCGACAATGATCGTATGCCCGACGTCGCCGGCGTGGAGCGACAACCGGAACGGGGTCGCGCCCTTGGTCTTGGCGATCAGGAGCGGCGGGCCATCAAGGTGCTCGCACCGCTCAGGTCCAGCCCATACTGCCGACAATGGGCACATATGGGCCAGGTTCAGCGTATGAACGATTGGCTGGCGGACGTTCGCATAGGCTTG
>NZ_JADPJH010000033.1:364582-480793 GCF_023073315.1 Bradyrhizobium sp. 1
GGATGGCCGTAAAGCCCCGGCTGTTGATCACCCGCTCGACGGCGCGGATCTTCTCGTCTGCTTGATGCGAGTCCTCGTCGCTTACGGTGACGGTCGTGGTGATGTAGCCGAAGGCAACCAGATCGTCGCCAAGCTCGGAAAGCGCGGCGTCGGCGTCGAGAGCCTTGTTGCTGGCGTCGGTGTCGAGCAGCGCCACCTGCTCGTTGAACATGACCTCCTTGAGGATTGCAGCGAGCGACTTTCGCTTGGCGAACCACTGCCGCCGATAACGCGACAGCGTGGCATTTGCCTGTGTGCGGTCCAGCGGAATGAACCGGGTTGCCCAGCGATAGGCAACGCCGAGCCGGTTCAATTCGTCGAGCAGGCCGGGAAAGGTAACGTGCGGAAACCCCAGGACGGTCAGCGCACGCAGATGGCTCCGCCCGATCGCCGGTGACAATCCCCCGGTCAACGGCTCATCGCTCAGGAAGCAGTCGAGATAGGCAGGAATCTTGGGAACGACGACCGGATGGCGCTTGGTCGAGACGCAGCTATGGAGATAGGTGAGCGTCTCCTCATCGTTGAGGGGCCAGATTTCGGGCAAGACCGACGAGAGCAGATCGATCGCACGATCGGTTTCCTGGACGAATCTTTGAAGATGATCGCGATAGCCTTTCTGGTTGCTGTCAAATCTCTGCTGGTCGTCAATCTCGCTGTCGCGGACGCCCTCTTGCGCAGGACTTTTGATCGATTGGCCGCGGCGAATGCGCTTCCCCTTTCCCCCGACGCTAAGTCTCTCCTTAGGACGCTCCAGAAACAGACCTTCAAGGCGCGAGACCCTCTCGGAGGGCGGCAAATACACGAGCGTTAGATGCAGCACACTCTCGAAATGCTGCCCACCGGGGCGAGACGGATCCTCCCACGCCACCCCAGCGGCGCCTGAGAACGCGGCCCGCCGCTCTTCATCCACCAGCCAGGACACCGGATCGGGAAATTCCGACCGAGGATATTCGCCAGTCGGGATGCGCGTGGCATCGAAGAAGAGAGCCCAGCCTGAACCGAAGCGCTTCAAGACATTGTTGACGCGTGAGGTGACGCTCATCAGCTCAGCCTCGGTCGCACTGTCGAGGTCCGGTCCGCGGTAGCGTAGCGTCCGTTGAAAGCTGCCATCCTTGTTCAGGATGACGCTAGGGGCGACCAGGCAAGCCCATGGCAGCCAATCCGCCAGCCGATGGGCATCGCTGCGGAATTCTCTTAAGTTCAGCATGCGAGCCGGCCCTTGTGCTTGGTGTGACGGGTGGCGACTTCGACGAAGGCCGGGTCGCGTTTGGCGAACCAAACGGCCGCACTGTGGCCGATGACCCAGAGCACGAGGCCTGCGAGCCAAAGGCGCAGGCCGAGTGCCAGCACGGCCGAGAGGGTCCCGATCAGGATGGCGGCGGCACGCGGGGCGCCGCCGATCAGGATGGGTTCGGTCAAGGAGCGGTGAAGCACCAGTTCAAAACCTTCCGCGCGCATCAGATCAGTGCTCCGCCGCCGAACGAGAAGAACGAAAGGAAAAAGGAGCTCGCGGCGAAGGCGATCGAGAGGCCGAACACGACCTGGACCATCTTGCGGAATCCACCGGAGGTGTCGCCGAAGGCCAGCGATATGCCGGTCACCGTGATGATGATGACGGCGACGATCTTGGCGACGGGCCCCTGCACGGACTCCAGGACGCGTTCGAGCGGTGCTTCCCATGGCATGCCTGAACCTGCGGCGTGTGCCGCAGTGACGCTGAGGAGCACGCAGGCCGAGGTCACCCCTAGCTCGACCAGAGGCAATCCGCTGACTGAACAGAAGCCGCGAAGGCGCGAACACACATTGAGAGGCAGTCGAATGGACATGTTGTAGTCTCCTTCAGGTCAGGGGCGGTGGGAGGTGTTTGGAAGTCCGGGCGGGGTCTCGAGCAGGTAGTCGCCCGAGGAATCGAGGCCTTTGAGCTCGGCGACGGACTCGATGCGCCGTGCGGGTCCCCGCCCCTTGATGAAGACGATCAGGTCGATCGCCTCGGCAATGAGCCGGCGCGGCACGGTTGCGACCGCCTCCTGAATGAGCTGCTCGATCCGGTAGAGCGCAGCTCGAGCCGAGTTGGCATGGACCGTGGCAATCCCGCCGGGGTGTCCCGTATTCCAGGCCTTCAGCATGTCGAGGGCTTCGGCGCCTCTGACCTCACCGACGATGATGCGGTCAGGGCGCAAGCGCAGGGTTGAGCGGACGAGATCGGCGAGGCTCGCGACGCCTGGCTTGGTCCGGAGCGTCACGGCGTCCTTTGCATCGCAGCGCAGCTCGCGGGTGTCCTCGATGATGACTACCCGCTCTTCGAGGCCGGCGATCTCCGCAAGAAGCGCATTGGCAAGCGTCGTCTTGCCCGAGCCGGTGCCGCCGGCGATCAGGATGCTGCGTGCGTCGGTGACCGCGGCCGCTAGCACCTTTGCCATCAGTGGCGAGGCAATCTGCGCCTTGACGTAATCGGACAAGCGAAACGTCGTCGTTGCGGGCTTGCGGATGGAAAAGCAAGGCGCGAGCGCGACCGGCGGCAAGACGCCTTCAAAGCGCTCGCCGGTCTCGGGCAGCTCCGCGGAAATGATTGGAGACGAACCGCTCGCTTCCGCCCGCACGTGGCTGGCAACCAGCCGGATGATCCGCTCCGACTCCTGCGGCGTCAGAATGACGCCAGTGTCCGAGCGGCCCGTCCCGTGCCGGTCAAGCCAAAGCTTCCCATCGGGATTGACCATGACCTCGACGACATCAGGCTCTTCCAGCGCAAGCGCGATTGCTGGCCCCATCGCGGTCCGCAGCATGCCGCGGCGTCGTTCGCGGGTTTCTGGCGAGAGGAGATCAGACATTGCCGACCTCCTCTCGCCCTGCCGGAGAATGCTCCGGCGGCTCACCCGTCGCGCTCTGCGCGCGGGATCCAGTATCGCTAGTTTGGACAGCGCCCAGAGGGGCGCCCTCCTCGATATTCCGCATGAAGAGATCTGGCTTCGAGGCGCTGACGCGATCCATGACGTCGGCGACAAGCCGACCACCGGAGGCGACGCGTTTCCCGACCTGGGCAACAAACATTTCGAACCGCTCGCGGCCCAGCGCACGCGCTGCATCCTGATCTTGCGAAGGCAGCGGCGGGGTGATGGTCAGGTAGTAGCGGACGAAAAGCGCAATAGTCTCCGCCAGCACGCTCACGTCACGGTCGGCTCGTTCCAGTTGCCGGCTCATCCGGTCCAGCCTTCGGATCAGCGCCGCATCGCCGCTCGTGTCCCGCTCAGGATTGAGAAAGCGATCAAGCGCAGCGTCCACGATCGCTGACTTATTGGTTCCCGGGCGCTTGGCCGCGAGCTCAAGCCGTTGCGCCACGCTATCGCTGACATAGGCCGACAGTTTCGGTTTCATCGGGAATGCTCTTCAAAATGAGGGGAGAAGATCGTCATCGTCGCGGGTGACGGCGTGGGCTCGGCGTACGGAGTTGGATGCACTGGCTGCCTGCTGCATCTGGCTGCGGTCGGCGGCGACGTCGGATTCATCCTCGAGCAATCGTTCCTCGAGGGCGCGAGCATCGTTCACGGCCGGTGCGGCCTCATCGAACAACGGCAATTGCTGCTTGAGGCCGCCTTCCTCGTCGCCCGTCTGCATGAGCTCGCGATAAGGCAGCGTCGCAAGGCGAAGGTCGGTGGTGCGCACCTCGCCGCGCCAATCGTCGGTGCAGGCCGGCGGCCGATCGGCATATTCGTCGCCCGCCAGGGATGGCGGCTTGCGCAGACGACCGACGAAGTTTGCGTCCTCATAGTGCCGCAGCTTGATGGCACGGACCGGTGCAAGCCCGGAAACCAGCACGATGGCCTGGTCGGGCGGCAGCTGCATCACTTCGCCCGGCGTCAGCAAAGGACGCGCGGTCTCCTGACGGCTGACCATGACATGGCCGAGCCAGGGAGCCAGCCGATGACCGGCATAGTTGCGCTGTGCACGTAGTTCCGTCGCGGTACCGAGGGCGTCCGAGATTCGCTTGGCGGTGCGCTCGTCATTGGCGGCGAAGGCAATGCGGACGTGACAATTGTCCAGGATCGCGTTGTTCTCGCCATACGCCTTTGCGATCTGGTTGAGCGACTGCGCGATCAGATAGGCGCGGATGCCATAGCCGGCCATGAACGCGAGCGCGCTTTCGAAGAAGTCGAGTCGGCCAAGTGCAGGAAACTCATCCAGCATCATCAGGAGTTGGCGGTGTTTGCGGTCACCTGCCTTGCTGTTCAGCGTCTCGGTCAACCGGCGGCCGATCTGGTTGAGGATCAGCCTGATCAGCGGCTTGGTGCGGCTGATGTCCGATGGAGGGACGACGAGATAGAGCGTGACCGGCTTGTCGGCGCTAACAAGGTCTGCGATGCGCCAATCACAGCTTTCGGTGTTTCGGGTGACGACGGGATCGCGGTACAACCCAAGAAAGCTCACGGCGGTCGACAGAACTCCAGAGCGCTCGTTTTCGGACTTGTTGAGGAGCTCTCGTGCGGTCGCGGCGACGACGGGGTGCACCTTTGGCTCGGTCTCGGAGCCAAGATGATTGGTTGCCAGCATGATCCTGAGCGTCTTCTCAAAGGACTGCGCAGGATCGGCCAGGATCTCGGTGACCCGCGTGAGCGTCTTCTTCTGTTCCGCGTAAAGGACGTGGAGAATGACACCGACCAGGAGGGAGTGGCTGGTCTTCTCCCAATGGGTTCTGCGTTCGAGCGCCCCTTCGGGGTCGACCAGGATGTCGGCGATGTTCTGGACGTCGCGGACTTCGGCGGCCCCTTTGCGCACCTCAAGCAGCGGATTGTAGCGGGCGCTCCGCGAATCCGTGGGGTTGAACAGCAGGCAATGCGAGAATGTCGAGCGCCAACCGGAGGTCAATTCCCAGTTTTCGCCCTTGATGTCATGCACCACCGCCGACGACGTCCATGACAGCAATGTCGGCAACACCAATCCCACGCCCTTGCCCGACCGGGTCGGCGCAAAGCACATGACGTGTTCCGGTCCATCGTGGCGCAGATAGTTGTTCTCGAGACGGCCCAGAAACACGCCCTTGGCTACGAAGAGGCCGGCCTCCTTGATCTCTTTGGGCGTCGCCCAGCGCGCTGAGCCATAAGTCGTCACGAGCTGATTTTGCCGCGCCCGCCACACTGAGTTGAGGATTGCAAACAGCGCGCCGGCGATGCCGCCAGCTGCAGCAATGGCCCCGCCCTCTTCAAAGATTTCGGGCGCGTACGCCTCGTAGGCAAACCACCATTCGAACAATCGCCAGGGCAGATAGACCGGATAGCCGGCAACCAGGAACCATGGCACGCCAAGCCGCTCCTGAAAACCGAGAGCAGCCGCAGTCCATTGCGTTGCTCCCCACGTCGAGGCGATGACGATGCCGAAGACGACAGTGATCTGACCGATGTAGATTTTTGCTGGAAACATTGTCCGCCCCACTCACTCGCGTTAGCGAGCGCGGCGAGATGAAAAGCGGGAGAAGCTCAAGCATTCAACCGGAATAAAAATCGTGGTCAGCAACGAGATCCGTGTCGATCAAGCTCGTCTGTGAGAGATCGATGATGGGCCAGTTTCAGCGTGGTTGAGGAAGCGCCTCAATAGAAGGTGAACGGCCTGACCAAACTGGATCAATCGTCTGGCTCGGCTGATTGCTCAGCTCACCGACGTTTCAATCGAGGAAGCGAGCGACGAATCGAACGGACTCGTTGACACGTCGTTTCTCGAATTTGCGGCATCAACTGAGAATCCGAAGACGGGTCCGCGAAACGAGTATAATTTGCGCGAGAGAACGGTGGGGGGCGTCCCATCGCCCCGTTCGGGCGCCCTGGCCAAGTGATCGTCGCAACGACATTCGCGCGTCGGCGGATTTTCGGTCCGGGAAGTGTCGGGAGCGAGGTCGTTAGGGAAACCGCAACCATACCGAGGGTCCCCCGCGCGATGCGGAGAATAGCCGCTCTATTCTCCGCATAAATTGCGGCGAATCCCTTGCGGATGCGGAGAATAGCCGCCATATTCTCCGCAAGGAGTGCGGAGAATGCCAGGATATATCCATCAACTACCTGATTGGCCTCACTTTTCCTGGGATATCGATGCCTTGGCGAAACTGCTCGCGGCCGTCCGGCTTCGGCAGGGCCAACTCATAGGCCGGATGCAGACCCTCGGTTTCGCACAACAGGAAGAAGCTGTCCTGACCACCCTGACGGAGGAAGTCCTCAAGTCCAGCGAAATCGAGGGAGAGAAACTCGACAAGGATGCGGTGCGCTCTTCGCTTGCGCGTCGCCTCGGCATGGACGCGGGCGCCTTGCCATCGGCAGACCGTAACGTCGAAGGCGTTGTCGCGATGATGCTCGACGCCACGCAGAAGTTCAAAGCCGAGCTAACCGCAGAGAGGCTCTTCGGCTGGCATGCGTCGCTCTTTCCGACGGGCCGCAGCAACCTGAAGAAGATCGCGGTGGGAGCCTGGCGGGATGCGGCAGCGGGACCGATGCAGGTTGTCTCAGGCGATTATGGTCGTGAGCGCGTCCATTACGAGGCACCCACCGCCGAAAAGCTCGATGCTGAAATGACCGCGTTTCTGAGCTGGTACAACACCGAGGAGAAGATTGACCCGATCATCAAGGCCGCGATCGCGCATCTTTGGTTCGTGACCATCCACCCTTTCGAGGACGGCAACGGACGCATCGCCCGCGCCATCGCCGACATGTCCCTTGCCCGCTCTGAAGGAATTCCGCAGCGCTTCTACAGCATGTCCGCCCAGATACGCAGCGAGCGGAAGACCTACTATGACATGCTGGAGAGCACCCAGAAAGGCGACCTCAACATCACGCCCTGGCTTGAGTGGTTCCTGGGCTGCCTCGATCGCGCTTTCACTGGAGCTGAGACCATTCTCGCAGCGGTGCTTGCAAAAGCCGACTTCTGGAAACGGCATGCCACAGCGCGGATCAATGAGCGGCAGCGCGACATGCTGAACCGTCTGCTGGACGGGTTCGAGGGCAAGCTGACATCCAGCAAGTGGGCCAGAATCGAGAAGTGCTCGCCCGACACTGCCTTGCGCGACATCCAGGACCTCGTTGATCAGGGCATTCTCGCCAAGGACGAAGGCGGAGGCCGAAGTACAAGTTATTCGCTCGTCGCTTGAATGCCGTTCGTTGCGGCGAGCGCATCCCTTGGACCGTCCAGCTTTCCGACGATCATTGTCCACCCGGGCAGCCGCCGGTCCGCGGGCGCGGAGGCCTCTACCCGAGTTATACTATTCTCGCGAAGATAGTATAACCATGAAGAGTTTCAGCGCGTTGCACGCGATTGTGAGAGCTTTGTGCGAACCGCCTCGCCGAAGAAACGAGCTGGCTCCTCCCGACAGCCCAGCGCCCTTAGCGCCCGATCCCGCGCTTGATGCCGATCGACCAGGATATGCCCTCGCCGCCCACGCTGCCGGTGACCAACTGCCCGCGCGCCCTATCCAGCACCGGCCGCCAAGGCACCAGTGCGAAGTCATGGGATCGCTCGATCAGCGCATAGCGACCGCTGTTCAGCGTCAGCATGCGCCGGTAGACGCCTGTGAGACTGTCGCCGGCCTTGACGTCTAGATGCTCAAGTCCGGTTCGCGCCGCAATATCTGCGGCTGCCCGTTTGAGTTCTCGCGCCTCAAGGGTCCGCAACAGATCCCGCGCATAGCGCATCTGTCCATCCTGTTCACGCGCAAGCCCCTGCTCGACCAGCCATTGCCGTCTCGCCCGCAATGCCGCCTCGACCTCAGCTCCCATTCCGCTCGGCGCCAGCGCCTCGCGCGTCTTGGCGACAAGTTGACGGTCGAGCCAGGTCGCGCCCACCGCTTGCGGGAGATCCTCAAGCCTCTGCCAAGACAGCACGGCAACCCGCACGGGTTGGCGAGCGCGCTGACGGCTCTCATACTGAAGCGCCCGATTGAGGTGATCCTCACCCACTGCCCAGGTCCCGTCACCGAGCCGGCTGACCATGCCCTCCTGCCGCATCGCTTCCAGACGCCGCACATGGGATGCGACATACTCGCTTGAGGCCTGGGGGTCGAACTGGCGATGAAGGTGGTCGCTGTAACGGCTGTCATTGGCGGCGGCGATCTCCGCGATGGTTCGATCGATCTGGCGCGGCTCCGCGGCGCGAGAGCTGAGCTCGACAATCGTGTTCCGGACCGGTGGCTCATCCTGATTGGAGAGGCTGCCGATCTCCGCATAGTGCGTCCGCCCGTCGATGCCATCCACGACGACATAGCGGCGCTCCCTCAGCTCGTCCGCAAATCCCTCACCGACGACACGCCCGACCAGCCGTTGGCTGCTCTGTCCTGGATCGAAGACCGTGTAGCCGCCAGGGGCCCGCGACAGTCCAGCCGCGGCAAGCTCGCGATGCATGGTCTTGATGATATCGCCCCGCTCGCCCATGCGCCTGAGCTTTGCCTCGAGGGCGGCATCGATCCGCCACTGGCCGGGGCCGGTTTCTTCCGCAAGTCCCATCCGCTCGAGCGCTCGTAGCCGCCCCATCCGGGCGGCCTGCCAAGCTCGATCCCTCGCCGGCTTCGCGCGGAGCTCAAGGGCCCCATCCGGCGCATCGCGCACGAGGGCCCGGTCAAGGCGCGTGAACCGCTCGGCGGTCACCTCCTGCTGGAGCTTGCGCATGGCCTCGATCTCCGTCTCTGGACCGAGCTCCCGCGTGATCAGATCGGCGGCCCGCGCCCGCAGGCCGTGAGAGATATAATCGCGTGCGATCACGAGGTCCTGCCCTTGGTCATCCCTTCCACGAAGGACGATGTGGGTGTGCGGATGGCCGGTGTTGAAATGATCAGCTGCGACCCAGTCGAGCCTGGTGCCGAGGTCAGTCTCCATCTGTCGCATCAGGTCGCGGACGAAGGGCTTCAGGTCGGAGAGTTCCGCGCTATCCTCCGGCGCCACAATGAACCGGAACTGGTGGCGATCTCCCTCGCTCCGTTCCGTGAAGGCCTTGCCGTCGGCCCGATCGCCTGCTGTATCGTAGAGCTCGCCCGGCTCGCCGTCCCGTGTGACGCCGTCGCGCTGCACATAACGCAGATGGGCCCGAACGGCGCCGGCGTTGCCAGACTTAATGCGCACGATGCGAGCCTTGATCACGACCCGGCGCTGACCCTTAGCTCTCGCCGCCCCGGCCAGCACCGTGCCTTGCGCGTGCCCCCGACCGATCCGGCCACCGGAGAAGTTTGACGCTCGGCGCGAACTGACGCCGGCCTTGTCTGCCGCCTGGCGCACGCGCCGCAAATAGCTGGTTGCTTTCCTGGCTTTGCGATTGCCGATCCGGCCGAGCTTGACTTCGAATTCGTCGTCATCGACGCCGTGCATGACGCGGCCTTTCCGCTAGCGAAGGCCGCGGATATGTGAAGCGGACGACCGTTTGCCAAGACGCAGAGGTAATCAACAAACGATAGCATTGCCTTGGGCCCTAACTGCCGACATCGCAGCTTGCGGTGGCGCTAACTCTTGGATGTGCAGACAACGGCTTAGGCGCTCCGTAGCGCCAGTGCTTTTATCTTGCCCTCCCGCTTTCCTTCGTAAGCGTCCGAATCCTGCACGACTTTCCGAGAGTGCGTTGCGTTCCATATCGGGTTCCTTGCTGCATTGGAGGATCTCCGGTGGGTACGGAATATTTCAAGAACGAAGCGCGGCGTTCTTTTTGGTCGGTGCACGTTGAAGTGGCGACGGAGCGGTCTCAGCAAACGCAAATACTGTCGTCAGCATCGTCTCTCTGGCGGCACATTCGATCGCTGGCTGCGGCATCTGATTGACGCCGAAGCTCTGAAAACACGTGCGGAATTGCGTCGAGAGGAACGTCGCGAGCGGCTCCGCAAGAAGCGGAGTCCGGTGTCGACTGACCAGCGCTGCAGAGCCGTGCAAGCGTTCTGGGCGATGCACGTCGAAGCGATGAGATGGTGCGGAATGAACATGCAAGCGTATGCGAGGGCACATGGCATCTCGCAGCACAGCCTGAGGCGGTGGCGCGATCTGATCGACGCCAATGAAGTGGAAATCGACTGGCGTACTCACCTTCATCCGAGTGCCCGTCCGCTAATAAGCACTAGTGCTAGCAGCGCTGCTAAGGGGTCCGTCGCCGAACCGCGCTTGACAGATGCGCCAACAGGTGATCCGCCGAGCGATGGATTTGCCAACCGACGTCGCTTTAGTGACGAGGAAAAGCTGGAGATCGTGCGCGAGTCCGAACACCCCGGCGCCACCGCCGCCGAGGTTTGCCGGCGCCACGGCATCGTCAGCAGCATGCTGTTCCGGTGGCGGGTACAGTTCGGCTTCGGCAAGCGAGCGCGGGCGAAGTTGGTGGCCGTGCAAGTGACCGGAGCGCACCCGGGAACGCTCGTCCTGAACGATCTGTTGCAGCCCCCCGACGGCATGACGGTTGTCCAATTGGACGACGGGCGACGTGTCTTTGCACCGATGGGCAGCGATCCGGATGCAGTCCGTCGACACGTCAACGAGCAGGAGATAGCACGATGATGATTGTGCCGGCCGGGGTGAAGGTGCATCTGGCCTTGGGATATACCGACATGCGCAAGGGCCTCGACGGGCTCGCTACGCTGGTTCAGGAACACCTCAAGAAGGATCCGTTCTCCGGCCATCTGTTTGCCTTCCGCGGCAGGAATGCGAGCAGATTGAAGATCCTGTTCTGGGACGGCAACGGACTCTGCCTGTTCACCAAGCGCATCGATCAAGGTGGCTTCATCTGGCCTAGAATGAGCGATCCAGGTGGCACCGTGACGCTGTCTCCAGCGCAACTTGCGATGCTGATCGAAGGCATCGATTGGCGCACACCCGAGCGTCGATGGCGCCCCGCCGTCGCGGGTTGAATCGCAGAAACCCGCATAGAATAAAGCGGACTTACTTCTTCGAATCAGCGTATTCGAGTAGAATCGGACATGCAGCTTGATCTCAGCAATCTGCCGTCTGATACGACACTTCTGCATCGCTTGGTGCGCGACATCGCCGCGACAATTGAGCATCGGGACAGCGAGATCGAGCGTCTTCAGGCGATCATCAAGCAGCTTCAGCGCGCGCAGTTCGGGCGTCGCTCCGAACGCCTTGATCCCGACCAGCTCGCGCTCACTCTGGAAGATATCGACAGCGATATCGGCCGCATTAAGGAAAGCCGGCCGGCCATTGTAACGGAGCCGCCCGAGGCACCATCGCGGCGCAGGGCGCTTCCCGACCACCTGCCGCGCGAGGACATTCTGCTTGACGTCGATGGTGAGGCTTGCAGCTGCTGCGGTGGCGCGCTGCATGCTATCGGCGAGAGCGTCAGCGAGATGCTGGACTGGGTGCCGGCGCAGCTTCGCGTGATACGCATCACGCGCCCTAAATACGGCTGCCGGGCCTGCGGTAAGGTTGCCCAGGTACCTGCGCCAGATCGGCCGATCGCCGGTGGATTGGCAACTCCGAACCTGCTCGCCCACGTGCTGGTCGGCAAGTATTGCGATCACACGCCGCTTTATCGGCAGTCGCAAATCTTCGCCCGGCATGGCGTCGATCTCGGCCGTTCGACGCTGGCTGGATGGGTCGGCGGCGCATGCTGGTGGCTCGAGGCGCTGCACGAGCGATTGTGCAAGAACGTGTTTGCCTCCAACCATCTGTTCGCCGACGACACGCCGATCCCGGTACTCGATCCGGGAAGAGGACGCACCAAGACCGGACGCCTGTGGGTCTACGCCCGCGAGCAGCGGCCCTGGAGCGGACCTGAACCGCCAGCGGCGGTCTATTTGTTCGCACCCGACCGAAAGGCCGAACGTCCGGTATCTCACCTGGCGGGCTTCAAAGGTGTCCTGCATGTCGACGGCTATGCGGGCTTCGAGCAATTGACCAGCAACGGCGACGTCATGCTCGCGGCATGTTGGGCCCATACAAGACGCAAGTTCTACGAGGTTGCCGAGGCCACCGGTTCGCCCATAGCGACGGAAGCGTTGCGCCGGATCGCCGAACTCTATGCCATTGAAGCCCGCGTCCGTGGGCAGCCGTCTGCGCATCGGCTCGCCGAGCGGCGCTCCTTCTCCAAGCCGGTCGCGCAGGCCCTCCATACCTGCCTCGAGGCGCAGCTTACTCGCGTGCCAGGCAGCAGCACACTTGCCGAAGCGATCCGTTACGCGCTCTCGCGTTGGGAAGGTCTGACGCGCTTCTTGCACGATGGCCGCGTTGAACTGGACACCAATCCTGTCGAGCGTGCGATCCGCCCGGTGGCGCTCGGACGGAAGAACCATCTCTTCGCAGGCAGCGACGGTGGAGGCGAACGCTGGGCAGTCGCCTGCTCGTTGATTGAAACCTGCAAGCTCAACGGCGTCGAACCCTATGCTTACCTGCGCGACGTGCTTACGCGCATGGTCGACGGACATCCGATTAACCGCCTCGACGAACTGCTGCCGTGGACTTGGAAACAAGAGATTCATGTCAAGACCTGACTGTCGTGCAAGCTCCGGACGCATACTTTCCTTCCGTCGTGGTGTCCCGGTCGCTGGTTCCCAGGGCCCAACTTCCAAGCCAACACACTCTCGGTACTCGCGGCGATTTGCGACAAATGCAGTTCGGGTCATTGCGGTAGATCCTCCAATAGCGCCTACCACGCCGGCTGGTGGCCGATTCATTGCGAAAGAGCCGCCGCGACTTGGCAGTTGACTTGCGAAGCCCCCACTGCTCGCGAGCGTTTGCGATAGCGATCGTTACCCGAAGGGCCGAGACACCCGTAGGGTGGCTCGGTGAGGAGCGAAGCGACGAGTAGAGCGCGGGCCGAAGGCATCGCCCATATGCCATCAGCACGTTGTTATCGCACTTCTGCGCGAACTCTTGCCCGCGTGAGCGAGGGTCCTATAGTAGCAAACCCGAAAGTCTTAGCGTCACGATCGGGTTGCAGCGTTTCGAATGCAAACCGCATGTATGTCCGTCACGTGCGCCAGCGAACCTGGAAACTGACGGCTGATATCACGAGCTGACCGGTGTGCAGCCGGCGGACGCTTACTTTCCTTCCGGCCGTTGATCTCGATGGATGAGCTTGCTTCGTGCGCGGCGCTACTCTCCGCTGACAGATCTGGCGGGCGCGCGTAAAGCTCGTGCGCGCCCCTTTCGGACGCGCACGAGCCTGTGGTTCTTGATGTCAAAGATCCGGATTCCACGTCCAGATCGGCCGCGCAACACCCAGGATATCGCACCGGAGCACCGGACCGAAATATCGCGAGTCGAACGAATGCGGGTGCGGCTGCAGCAGGAAATATTCTCCCTCCACCAGCCTCATGCAGCCCTCCCAGGCCGGCAGAGGTCGCCCTTCCCGGTCCTTCTCGAGCACCTCGGCGGTGACCTTGCCATTGATGGAGATCGTGCCGATCGGCGCCTTGGCCCGGCAGATCTCGTCTCCGCCGATTGCCTCCACCCGCTTCAAAAGAGGCACAGGGACGGGCAAGATCTCGTGCGCGATGATGAGGAGTTCGATCCCAGGGGGCGGCTTGAAGACCGCGAGCTCACCGCGCGCCGGCAGTCGCTGCTCCAGATAGTAGAATCCGAGCGGCGCGCTGCCGGTGGCATTGTAGATCAGCAGCGGCACCGCGGGCGCTGACGACATCAGAAGGGTGATGACGCCGGCGCACATGGCCGACAGAGTCGTGGCCTGTCGCCACAGTCTTTTGCGATCAATCGGCATCGGAGGTCGACCTCCTCTTGCTCGCATGAGACCATTCCACGAGGTCTTCGATGTGATAGCGGACGTAGCGTCCGTGCTTGCGGTAGGCGGGTCCCCGCCCCTGCACCCGCATCTTCTCCAGCGTATTCTTGGTGAGCCGCAGCCAGGTGGCCGCCTCCACCGTGTTGAGGAACGGCTTGTCCGGTTCCTTCTCGTCAGTTTTCGTCGTCATCCAACTTTTCCTTCCCGCACTCAGCACAACCAGAGAATGCGAGAAGAAGCGTCGTCAGATCGGAGGCGTTTTGTGGAGTGGCGAAGATGGAAGCTTCTGTTTCGCCATACAGCGGGAGCAAAAATCGTCAAAAAGAGAACGGAAAATTCGATCAGCCAAGAAGATCGCGATAGCTGCCCTTCATCAATTCGGTGCCCTTGGCAACGAGGCGTCGGGTGCGATCGCGCAAGAATTGACTATGTCCGTGCCATTCCTCAGTAACTTTTTTCTCTCCGAAGATCGCAATTGCAATCTGTCGGTACGTCTTGCCGTTCAGGCTCTCATCGAGCGCGATGAGGGCGTGATGAAGTCGTTCGTCGCTCGCAAAAGGCTTTTGAATCGCTCTAAAATCGGCCTCGGTGAAGCGTTGCAGACGCTTCAGGAGCTCGGTCTGAGCTGAGAGATCGCCGAGGTCATGCAGTTCAATGACCGGGACAAACGGCGCTGTCAGGTTAGAAAGACCACTGATTTCGAGAGGAACGCAAATGCCACTGCGCTTCATCATGACCAGCGGAACGCCGTCGGCATTGATGACCGCCTGCCGATGGGCCTTGAAGTCAGCGAGCCGACGCACTCTCGCCTCGTCGCCTTCGGTCGGCCTCTTCGCATTCAATCGTACCACCTGCTTCAAGGCCTTGGCATGCCAGAAAACATTTGCCTCGTGAGCGCAGAGTTTTGGATCGGCAAACGCCTGTAGTCCCCACTTCTCGGCGCGCAGGAACCGTCGTCTGAGCCGCAATAGCTTGGTCCCGTCGCGCAACGTGATGCAGGGTACTTGCTGAGGTACGGAGCTTCGCCAGTCAGCGATGTAGTCCGCATTCCGTCGCAAGAACTCCCACGCCCAATCGCAGCCACCATAATCGGCGCGACCGCAGGAATCGGCCCGATCGTCCGCGCGACCAGGCGTCGAATTCACTGAAGTATTCAAATTGCGCCCCAGCAAAGTGCCTTTCCCGGATCGTTCCGGCCAAATGAGGCAAGAGCGCGGCCCGACGACGAACCGCTTTCACGGGGCAGCCTGACGCCAGTCCACCGGCCTTCCGGATCGGGGCAAAGACGATTGGCGTATGGCTGGCCGGGCGACCGAGAAGCGACAGGGTCACAAACCCTTGCGGCTATCCTCGCCTCGGCGGATCCGGCCCGAGCCGATCTCACCGGCGCAACAGACGACGGTTCTTCGCGTGCTTGCCCGGTCACGAACTCCAACGAAAGTCATGCGGACATCAGATGGCTAATCGTGAGGATCATGCGCTCGCCATGCACAAGCTCGGCTTCCAGACAACGGGAGAAGCGACTCGAAAACCTGAACCAGCGTGAACCTCACGTCTCAATGTCAATCCGATGAATTCGATGTTACAGTGTCGGCCGTGCATGCCGATTCCAAGGTTTGCACATTGATTGATTTGCTTCACTGGATTGACGGAGGGCTCATGGCCAAGAAAGCGAAGAAGGCGAAGAAGACCACCGCGAAAAAAGCCACGAAGAAAAAGAAGTAGGGCTTTTTCCTGACCTGCCTCGCCTCCAACCAGGGGGTCCACTGCGATTTTCAAGCTCACGCGAAATCGCATCCAGTCGCTCTGGTGGAGGCGTTCAACGCCACTGATTGAGCCGGACTGCGGGCGCGGTTTTGCGCTATGCGGTCCGGCTTTTCATTTGGGGATGGTCGGTGCTGGACGCCCAATCCTGCGTATGGATTGGGCCCTTCGCCTCAGTTGAACCCGCCGATCACGGTGGGCATTACCTTCGACAACAGCACCGCCGTCGAGGTCAGCGCCGACAGGCAAACAGCCGCTCGGGCGAGACAAATACGCCTCAGCGCGACCGCCTGCGGTTCGGGAAACGCTCTGAACGGGTCCGCCATCGTCGGCTCCATAATGCGCGCGCGTTTGCGCAACGCCCGACCTATAGGATGAGTCGCGGCCTCCCAATCCGGCTAAATTTGCGGCCAGTCCGATTGACTCCGTGCCGACTCGGCACGCACCAAATCGGTGTGCGAAGGGGCCTTCGCGCACCGAATCGAGACCGCCAAGATCTGGTAAACAAAGCGTTAATCGCTCTGCTGGTATAGGCGATTTCGAGCGCCCTTGTTGGGTGATGTAATTGCGCGGCGAGAACGCCCAATGTTCAGAAATCAACCCTCAGCACGCCCGCGAATTCGGGCAGCCGCGCGTAGAGGCGGTGCGCTCCTTAAGGAGGCGCGCGCGACTTCGCGGAAACTGAATCATCCTCCACCACCGCCTCATGTCAGGCCTGGTCGCGAGGCCGTCCCTCAGTATTCTCACAAGGCGCATTCAGTCATGCCGCAGATCACTGGCGTGGCGGACGGTCGAGTTGAGGGACGGGGCGGCGCGGCGGTCGTCGCCATGTACGACCAGTTCTTCGTGGCCGCAGGACTTTGAGCCGCCGGCCGGCCGATCCTGATTCAGCGGCAGCTATGGCCGCTCCAGTGCGCCGCCCCGTCACAAGAAATGCCGGGGCAAACACTCCTGCTCCTGCTCGAAGGGCACCGGGTGAGCCGAAACGTGGACGATGGCGCGTTTGCTCCAGCCTCGGGCCGAGACTGGAGCGCTTGCTCCGGAGGAGGAAGCCCCGCCCGGCGGACCGGACGGGGCTTGGTGGGGCGCTCTTACTCGCCGTTTTTGCGCGGCCGCGACCAGAGCAAGGTGTAGCCTTCACCGCCTTCGTCATCGAACAGGTTCGCGTAGATCGGCGCGTTGAACGAGGGGTCGTCGAGCTTGAGCGAGAGGTAGTCGCGGCCCTCCTCGGAACGCTTCGACCAAGCTGCCCCGATCTCAGCCCGGCCCACGTAGATGCGGTGGCTGGGAGCGTTATCGTTGGATCGATTGGTCTCGGCGACGATACGGACGCCCTTGGCCTGCAGGCTCAGGGTGACGATCTCGCCCTGGAAGTCGTTGCCGACCTTCTTGAAAGAACCGATGTTAGCCATGTCACTTCTCCTGTTGTGCTTCGAGCCCGCGACCACCGCGGCCTCGATGGCGATCTGCAGGCCGAGGACGATCGGCGACGCACCCGCTCGCGGGCCGAAGCGCAGCGGAGGACGTTGTTGCGGCGACTTTCTTGTCTCGCGAGGAATGGGCGAAGCCCAGGGGAAGAAAGTCGCAGCAACGGCGTTGCGGCTCAGACGATCGAGGCGCAGCCGGTCTTCGGCCAGATCAAGCCATCAAAGAGGTCACGTGGTCCGCGTGCTGAACCGCAATCTTGAGGAGAAGACTTGGCGAATCTCGGTTCTGCTGGACAAGGGGTTGGTACGTTCGGCGCAGAAGGAGAAACAATTTGCCGCAAAGGGCAGTATCGTCCCGGAAAGAATGATCGGACGCAGCGCGCCGCTCGAGCGCAGCTATGTGGGCCAGACAGAGACCGGTACGGCTTGCTTAAGCGCCCCGAGGAGGGAACGCAGTTACCTCTCGCTCAAGCTCGATGATCCCTCGTTCAACGTGACGCCCGTGCCGTCTTGCTCGACGGATGATGACGACGAAGCGTCACCGCTCGTGCGCGGCGGCTGTGAGAACCGGTTCAGGCGCATTCTCCACCACCGCGGCCGACTCCGACGGGCGGGTCTCCGCAAACACGGTCACACGCGTCCATGCCGTGCCGCCAATGCAAACCGCACCTAGGCTCGCGAAGACCTCGCGCCAAGCCAGCGAAGGCACCCCGATCTGCGACAGGGCAAACACCATATGATAGCCAGCGATTGCCGCAGGGACGGCGAATGCGGCTCCGATCACAACGCGCAAGATCAAGGACCGACTAACGGCGACGGCAAGCTGACCCGCGGCAAGCGTCAGCGTGCCAGAAGCAATTCCGATAAGCAGTGCGCCCAAGACGCCCGCGCCATGGCGATATGCCAAAATCCCGGCACTGAGTGCGACGAAAAACGGCAGGGCATACACTGCGAGCGCAAAGATCACCCAGCAGAACAGACCGATACCAAGTATGTTGAGAACAAGCCCGAACGCGAGCATGGTGGTGGCTCCATGTGCATAGATTTATCAATCGCGCCTTCCACCACCACCACGGCGCAAGTTCGAATCTAGAAATCGGAAACGAGGCGGAGTTGCGGCAGCTGCAACTCCGCTTTGACGCCGCGGGGGCGAGACGACGGCGCTCACGCGCCGCCGAACCTCCAAACGGGAATGCCGAGCCGCTTCGCTTTGTCGGCGAAGTTGTCCTGAATTCCCGTGCCCGGGAAATGCATGACGCCGATTGGCAGGAGTTCGAGCATGGCGTCGTTGCGCTTGAAGGGGGCTGCCTTGGCATGTTTCGTCCAGTCGGGCTTGAAGGCGATCTGAGGCACCTTGCGATTGGTCGCCCATTTCGCAGCGATCAGTTCAGCGCCTTTCGGGGACCCGCCATGGAGGAGGACCATGTCGGGATGCTTGGCATGAACCTTGTCGAGCCGATCCCAGATCAGGTGATGGTCGTTGAAATCGAGCCCGCCAGTGAGTGCGATTTTCGGTCCTGGCGGCAACAAGACCTCAGTCTCGGAACGACGCTTGGCCGCTATGAAGTCGCGGGAGTCGATCATTGCCGCGGTGAGCGTGCGGTGATTGACCAATGATCCCGACCGAGGACGCCAGGCCGAGCCGGTGTGGACCTCAAATCGCTCGATGGCCTGATCCCGGAACAGTTCCAGGCAATTGCGACGCTCGATAAGTGAGATGCCTTGGGCCGTCAGGCGCTCGAGTTCGACCGATCGCACTTCCGAGCCGTTCTGCTCGCGCTGGCTCTTATTCTGCGCTTGTTCGTTGTCATCGAGGTGGCGTTCGATGCGGTCGAGGGCCCGATGGAACAGGTTGACGGTCGACCAGAGCAGATCATCAAGGTCCGGCTCAAGCCGCGTGTCGTCGAGGGTCGCAACCAGGGCGTCGAAGATATCGACTACGGCGCCGGCGATCATCTTGCCTTCCGGAAGCGGCCTTGGATCGGGCTGGTCGTCGAAGGGACGATAGCCGAAGAGCTGTAATTCGGTGAGGACGTGGTCAGTTGAAGAAGAGGCGTGCGGCGATTCGATATCGTCATGGTCGGTCATGAGAAGAGGTCCTTTGCCGGATCGGCCGCGACCATCGCGGCCTTCGTGGCGATCCTCTGACGGCAGGCGGAACGGGCCAGAACCCGAGAGGGCCGAAGCGACAGCGGAGGATGGCGGAGGCCGGCTATTTTGCTTCGCGATGCAAAGCGCGCGGCCAACCGCATGATGTGTCTTCGCATCGCGGGCGCGCGGCGGAAAATAGCCGGACGCAGCCATTGCCGGCCCGGGCCGCTTGCCGTCCGATCGCCCTCTAGAAGGCCGAGGTCGCGGCCTCTTCCGGTATTGGCCTCGCTCGTGACCGGCTTATCACCGTCGAGCGAAGACCGGGCTCTATTCCGCCGCCACCGTCGACGAATGCAGGAAGCGAACGACGTCCTCTGGCACAAGCTGAAACCGCAGCGCTGCTCGGAGGGCATCGAGACCGAAGACATGCAGATCTTCGTTGAAATCGCCTAGCCGCGGGGACAGCGGGATCGCTTCAATGCCGGCGTCTGTCGCGCGCTGGGTAAGAATCGCCTGCACGGCATCTCCGGCGGCATCGGCGTCGCGGGCGATGTAGAGCCGGCGCATGCTAGACGGCAGCGACATGGCTGCGAGGTGATTAGCCGAAAGCGCGGCCGCCATTGGCATCGTCGGCAGCACGCAGCGTAGCGACAACATGGTCTCGATACCCTCGCCGGCAGCGAGCACGTCGTCCGCCACGCCGAACCGAACGGCGTTGCCGAGCAGGTCTCCCATCGCCCGCCGTGGGGTGTCTATCGGAGCCTTGCCAAGCCGCACGCGATCAAAGCCGTCCGGATCGAGCCAGGTTCGGTGCACGCCGGTGATCCGACCATCGAGATCCGTGACGCAGGCAATCATCGCCGGCCAGGTTTCGGTCCGCAAATCGTCGTCTGGCCGATAGTAGCAGCGTGGATGGAAACGCAGGCTGCCAGCATGGTGGATGCGGGTTATACCGCGGCGCTGCAAGTACGTTTCGACCGCCGTCCCCTCGATCGGACCGGATATCGCAAAGAGTCGACGAGCGGCTTGCTGCGATCCGGGCGGTACGACTGAGGGAGCAGGTCTCGGTGCGGGTTGCTGCTCAGAACGGGAAAGCTTAAGAAAGCGCCTCGCCTCCTCGGTGACCTCACGAAAGTCTCGCAAACCCAGACTTTCGCGGATGATGTCGAGGAGATCACCATGTTCGCCGGTTGCGGCATCGTTCCACTTGCCCGCGGGCCCCTTCGGCGATTCCTGGAGCCGCACAAATAGCGAGCGGCCCGGGGTGTTGTGCACGTCGCCGACCACCCAGTATCGCCCGGCCCGCTTGCCATTGGAGAGATAGTGTCGGCACACCGCCTCCGCCTCGCGCGCGAGGCGGCCTGCGAGTTCGGAAGCATCGCGGGACATCACGCGGCCTCCCGCTCACCGATGCGCGCAACCGGATAGGTGTCGAGCACCTTCGACAAGATCGCGACGCCGCTTGCGTCCGTCGGTACGAACATTCGCAGCTTCCAGGAGATGATCTCCCCAAAGAGGCCGTAAGCCCGTAGTCGATCGCGCATCGTGTCGTTGAAGCCCGACAGCTCGATGCGGTGCGCGCCCATCACCCGGGCTCGGCGAAGCTGAAGCCCCTCTGCAAGCTCGAAGACGGTCCGCCCCTCCATGAGCGCGGCAAAGGCAGCGTCCGGCGTCAATGCCGGCGCGTCCGCCGCAAGGACGTTAGCGACCCAGGTAGCCGAGACCTTACGGCCGATGATGCGTTCGCCCGCATCGGTCTGGAGCCGATAGACGCGGGTCGATTCGTTCGGCAGCCGCTTCCAGATCGGGAGCAGCAAGCCCGCAACGACATGGATCGTGCTGTCCGTGTACTCGGCCACGTCGGCAAGCTCTGCCAGCCAGGCAGTGGCGAAGCGTTCACGATCTGCCTCCACCCAATGGCTCTCCGCCATCATGTTCAAGGGAACGTTGTGCTGCTCCATCGGCCGGATCAGGCGGACGCGCCGCTCGATCTCGCCGTCGTCGAGCATGGTGCTCGCCGCCGCGACCTGCACGGCGGCTCGTCCCGAGCGGTCATTGACCAGCAGCACGGAATGGCGATCAGAGACACGCGCAAGAGCGTCATCCAGGCTCACAGGATGATTGCGCAGGCGCTGGGTGATCGTGAGAAGCCGGGTCTCGGCGCCGGTGCCCGGATGGACATAAATCGTCCGCCGGTCGGCGACGACAAAGCTTTCGGCCCGGAGCGTTTCCAGCCCGACGTCATAGCTGCCCGATGAGACCGCGCCCTCGATTCGGGCGGTCAATAGCTGCTCGAACACGGTGAACAGGATATTCTGAAGCTCGATCGTGAGCGCCAGCAGCCTGTTCAGGAATGTCGTGATCGGCGGCAGGTCATCCCTGAGGCCGTTGGTATCCGTCAGCTTCAGGCCGGTCACATCCTCGAACCGCTCGAGCGAGCAGCCCTCGACCTTGCCGCGTGCCAGCAGCGTGTAGAGCTGACGCAACGCGTCGCGGCCGTACTGGCTTTCGAGATTGTCCTCGGGCCGGAACAGGCCCTGCCCTCCGGTCTGGCGCTGACCGCGCGTAATCGCTCCCAACGTGTCGAGCCGGCGCGCAATGGTGCTCAAGAAACGCTTTTCCGCCTTTACGTCGGTCGCGATGGGACGAAACAGCGGCGGCTGCGCCTGGTTGGTCCGGTTGGTCCGGCCGAGCCCTTGGATCGCGGCGTCCGCCTTCCAGCCGGGCTCGAGCAAATAATGGACCCGCAGGCGGCGATTCCGCGCCGACAGCTCAGCGTGGTAGCTTCTCCCCGTGCCGCCCGCGTCGGAGAACACGAGGATCCGCTTGACGTCGTCCATGAAGGCGGACGTCTCAGCGAGATTGGCCGAAGCTGCCCGGTTTTCGACCACCAGCCGGTCGCCCCTGCGAACGATGCGACGTGAGCGGCCGGTTACCTCGGCGACCATGTCGGTGCCGAAGCGCTGGACGACCTGGTCCAACGCTCACGGTACCGGCGGCAGCGAGGCAAGCTTCTCAATGAGGCGGTCGCGGCGAGCGACGGCGTCCCGGCTCTCGACTGGTTGGCCGTCGCGATACACAGGCCGGGAGCAGAGATTGCCCTCCGAGTCGGTGAAGGGCTCGTAGAGCTGGACCGGAAAGGAATGGGCGAGATAGTCGAGGACATATTCGCGCGGCGTGATGTCGACCCGGACGTCGCCCCACTCCTCGGTCGGGATCCCGGCGAGCCGGCGCTCCATCAGCGCTTCGCCGGTCGAGACGATCTGGATGACAGCGGCGTGGCCGGCCTCAAGGTCGCGCTCGATCGATCGGATCAGCGAAGGCGTCTTCATCGAGGTCAGGAGATGGCCAAAGAAGCGCTGCTTGGCACTCTCGAAAGCAGATCGCGCGGCCGATTTGGCCTGGCCGTTCAGCGTGCCGGTCTCGCCGGTGATGTTGGCGGCCCGCATTGCCGCATCGAGGTTGTTATGGATGACGCTAAACGCGCCGGCGTAGGCGTCGTAGATCCGAACCTGCTCGGGCGTGAGCTGGTGCTCAATGAGTTCGTACGCGACGCCCTCGTAGGATAGAGATCTCGCCGCGTAGAGACCGAGCGCTTTGAGGTCGCGCGCGAGCACCTCCATGGCGGCGACGCCGCCCTCCTCGATCGCCAGGACGAACTCGGCGCGGGTAGCGAACGGGAAATCGGTGCCTCCCCAGAGGCCCAACCGCTGGGCGTAGGCGAGATTGTGGACCGTTGTGGCACCGGTCGCGGAGACATAGACGACGCGGGCATTCGGCAACGCATGCTGGAGCCTGAGCCCCGCACGCCCCTGGTGGGAGGCCGCCTGGTCGCCGCGCTCACCCTTCTGGCCTGCCGCGTTCTGCATCGCGTGGCTCTCGTCGAAGACGATCACTCCGGCGAAGTCGGAGCCCAACCATTCGACGATCTGCCGCACGCGCGAAAGCTTCTCGCCACGCTCGTCGGTGCGCAGCGTAGCGTAGGTGGTGAAAAGGACGCCTTCCGCAAGCCGGATCGCTGCGCCCTGACGAAACCGGGAGAGCGGCGTAACCAGCAGCCGCTCCATGCCGAGCGCGGACCAGTCGCGCTGCGCATCTTCAATCAGCTTGTCGGATTTGCTGATCCAGACCGCGCGGCGGCGGCCCTTGAGCCAATTGTCGACAAGGATGCCAGCGACCTGCCGCCCCTTGCCCGCACCGGTGCCGTCGCCCAAAAACCAGCCGCGGCGAAAACGCACGGCATTTTCTGCATCGTCGCCTGCGGCAGCCACAACATCAAAGGTCGCATCCACCGTCCAGGAGCCCGCAAGAAACTCGGAATGCGCCTCGCCGGCATAGATGACGCTTTCGAGCTGGGCGTCCGACAGGATGCCATCCGCCACGACACTGGCTGGCAGATGTGGCCGATAAGAGGCTTTCGGCGACGCGACCGAGGCCATCGCTGCGGACTGCACGAGTTTGGTCGGATGCGCATGCGCGCCCGGAATACGGATCGCCTGCAGTGCGTATTCCTCATAAAGCGCATCGGTGAGCCGGGCGCCGTCTGGAAGCATCCACTCGACCGCCTCATAGGTAAGTTCGACGCCCTGTGGCGCGCCATCTCCCGAAGGGGACGGTGGGCGTGGCGCAAAGGCGCTGACCGGCCGCAGCGTCGCGGGGCGCCTGATGGCGTCGACCACGACGAGGGTGGCAACGGGCAGCCTCGGAGGCACATGCTGGGTCACCCAGTCAAGCAAGGTAGCAACATCGCTCGCCACGCCGAGCGAGGCTTCAAAGATCTTCGGATCTGCGGCAGGCCGCTTGTCGATCACGAGCAGCCTCGTGTCGGTCAGCGTTCCGTGTTTCGCGTAGACCGCGCCCTCGATGGCGGCAGAAAACACGACCCGCCCGCGTTCCTGGAGCCGAACGAAGGCATCTCGCCATGCCGGATTGTCGGGCGTAAGGCTCGCGCCGGTGATGGCGACCAGACGCCCACCGTCGCAAAGACGCGCCAAGGATGAGGCGATGTGCCGGAGCGCCGAGTCCGCCATCCGCCGATCGACGTTCGCCAATGCCGAGAACGGCGGGTTCATCAAGACGACGCTCGGTACGGCACCCGCATCGAGGTGATCATCGATCTGGGCGGCGTCGAACCGCGTCACCTTAACGTTGGCAAACAGTTGACCGAGCAACGCCGCTCGGGCCTCGGCGAGCTCGTTCAATATCAAGGCGCCGCCAGCGAGCTCAGCAAAGATGGCGAGCAAGCCGGTCCCCGCGGAGGGCTCCAGAACGCGATCGGCAGACGTAATGCCGGCTGCGGTGCATGCAGCCAGCCCCAGCGGGATCGGTGTTGAGAATTGTTGAAGGGCCTGGCTGTCCTCCGAGCGCCGCGTGTGGGTCGGCAGGCAGCGCGCGATTCTCGCGAGCATCGGCAGCATCGCGGCATTCGAGCCGGCCTTGACACGGATGGCCGGGCCGAACTTGCGAAGGAACAGAACCGTTGCCGCCTCGCAGGCGTCATAGGCGGTCTTCCAGTTCCAGGCGCCAGAGGCGTCGGAAGCGCCGAAGGCAGCTTCCATGGCGCTACGCAGGACAGCGGCATCGATGCGACGGCCGCGCTCGAGATCCATCGCGAGCTGTCGCGCGGCCCTGACGGCGGCGGAGGTGAGAGTTGCAGCGGCACGCATCGAGAGCGGCGCGGCGGCCGCGCCGCCGGCGAGAGATTCAGTCATGACAGGGTTCTTTCGGAGAGCAGGAAGGGGTCGAACCATCAGGCGCTCTCCTCAAAACCCGACGGCTCAAACCCTTCCCGGCCCGACTCTCCCTCTCAGTCCTCCTCCATGAAAATGGGGACCGGCGCGGCACGCCGGTCCCCGAGCAGCTGCGGAACGGCACGAGCCATCCCGTTCTAGACGTCACTCAGCCGCGTCGAGCTGTTGCGGATCATCGTCGCTCGCGTTGTCCCGATCCTCGTCCTCGGCGAGGAATTCGGGCAGCGGGCCCGCTTCACTCTCCTGCTCTCCTGACGCCGCATTGGGATCGACAAGACGCAGTGGCTCCGGCAGCCAGCCCGAACCATCGAGGAGACGCTCGGCCTCCTTGGCCATGTCGGCCTTCTTCAAGTGGTCGATCAGTTGCACGGAGGATTCACCCTTGGCTTCCCGCACCGCCTCCAGAATGCGAGGCTTGGTGACCCGGCCGAGATAGTTGTCGACGGAGGGCTTCCACCCCGCTCGAACCATGTCGAGGTCGACCGCGCGTGCCAGCACATTGGCTTGGTCGAGTCGGGTGCGGACGCCTTGGGCGGAAACGCGGCCTTGATTGTAGCGGTTGGCCGGCTCATAGACGGCGTTGACCGCAAATGAGGCGCAGTGAGCAAACAGGGATGCCTGCGCGTCGGCATCGAGGGTTGAAAGAGCATCCCAGAGATCTCTCTCCCCCTTCGGCAAACGTGCCTTCCAGGACTCATGCCGCGCCTCCACGGCCTTCGCTGACGCGCTTTTCCCTCAGGCCGGGAGCTTGAGCCGGAAAAGTCGGCGTGCGAAGCCCGATCTCAAGGCAACTGCCGGACGATGCGAACCGGTAAAAGGCCGTCAGCACGAAATTGTGCAGCACCGCCTGGAACGCGATCCCAGGATTTTCTGCCAGGGCATCCCGCAACGCCAGCGTGCGATGCGCCGTCAGCTCGGTGATCAGCCGATCCGGCAGAGGTTTGGTCGCGTCCTCATCATCGTCTTCGGCATCAGCAGCACCGCCTGCCACCGCGATGACCGTGCGCTGGATGGAAGCGCCAGCCGCCTTCCCCTCGGTCGACTGTGTGTCGGCGCCCTGCCCGACATCAGCATCGCCCGCCGACAAACCGTCCTCCGGCCGGACGTAACCCCGATCGACGGAGAGGCGCCCTTCGGAATCAATGCTGACGAAGACGCCAGCGCGGGCGATCTCGGTCGGATCGTAAATCATCGGCCGGTCTTCGAACGCGATCAGTGCAGTCTCGATTTCGCCGAGACGCTGATCGACCTCGTCGGGCAACTCGTCGGCATCCTGATAGTCGGATTCAAGCCTGGCTTGCTCCGCGTTGAGGCCGTCGACGGTGGCCTGCTCCTCCGGGGAGAGATCGACGGATTTACCCTCGATTTCGCGCACGCCCTCCGTGTGGCCGTAGGGAAATTCGACGGCGACCGAAATCCACTTCCAGCCTTCGGCTGCAATCGTCTCGGCTTCGGTTTTGAGCTTTTCTGTCACGAGACGGTCGAGCAAAGCAACGTCCTGCAGCCAGCCGCCATCATCGTGCTCGAACAGATCTCGCAAAACGCCGCCACCAGCCTGCTCGTAATTATCCAGCCCAATGAACTGCACGCGGCGATCGGACGCGCGCACGGTGTCTTCCGTCAGCATTCGTCGGATCTGGTATGGCTCATCATAGCCGGATCGGCTGACGTTCTCCCAGACCTGCTCCTGCCTGGCGTGATCGGCTGTAACCGAGAAGGCCATGAGTTGCTCGAGATTCATGCCGTATTCGGCATAGACGTCGTGGAGCTTTGGCGACACGGACGCCAGCCGAAGTCGTTGCTTCACGACGGCCGGGGACACGAAGTGCCGGGCCGCGATATCCTCGTCGGACAGGCCCGTCCCACTCAAGGTCTGGAAGGCTCGGAACTGATCGAGCGGATGCAGCCCTATCCGTTCGTCATTCTCTGCAAGCGAGTCGTCTTCAGCGATGCCTCCCTCGCGCACGACACAAGGAACGGCTTGAGTCCTTGCCATGCGCTTCTGCTTGACGAGAAGCTCCAGCGCGCGATAGCGCCGCCCGCCAGCCGGCACCTCGAACATGCCGGTCTCATTGCCTTCGGCGTCCACAACCGCCCGCACGTTCAGACCCTGCAGCAGTGTGCGCTGCGCAATGCTTTCGGCGAGTTGCTCGATGGAAACGCCCGCCTTCACACGCCGGACGTTGGACTGGCTCAGCACCAGCTTGTTGAACGGAATATCGCGTGAGGGCGACAAGGTGATCTTTTGGACAGCCTTCGTCATATCGATTCTCCTCGACGGGCGACCGGGAGCCTCTCTCTCGGTCTCCAACCCATCGCGAAAACCGCCGCTCCCCTCTCACTCTCATGTTCGAGGCAACCGTTGAGAACTCACGGCCTCCTGCTCCGTTCTCTCAATCGTCATGTCGACAGCCTCTTCCGGCAGGAAGCCAAGCAGATAATCCGCAACCTTGCTGGCCTGCGAAGCAGCTCGCACGATCGCGCGATTATCCCTTCGCAATACTTCAAGCCACGAGCCGATATAGTCGGCGTGCCGTACCGTGGGCACAATGCCGAGAGAAGCGCAACTGAACGCAGACGAGATTTCGGCAATCAACTCCTCAAAGGCGTACTTCATGGTACCGTAGCTGCCCGACAAGTCGCGGCTGAGTCGTGACGGATGGCCGCTGGCATGCGCCAGTTCATGGAGGGCCGTTCGATGCCAATTGATCGGTTCGAAATAGGCTTGCGGTGGGGGCACCTGCACATAATCTTCCGTCGGCACATAGAAGGCGCGGTTGCCGCCGACACGAAAGTCGATCCCGGTCGCCTTGATCAGGTCTTCGACCTGCGGCTCGATCAGGCCTGGCGGCGGAGGCGGCGCCGTCGTTGCGATCTCTGGAGGTAGGCCGTCGCATTGATCGCAGTTGAAGACGGTAAAGCGCTTGAGGAACGGAATGGCCTGCGCTTCCTCACCGCTCTCGCTCGCGCGGCGTTTTTCGTCGACTGGCACAAAGCGGTCAGCGTAGACCACGGTCGTGCCGCGTTCGCTCTTGCGGACGTGACCACCGAGCGACAGCGCTTGGCGGAAGGTAAGCCAGCTCTGCCCTGTAAATCCGTGTTCGGTCGCGGCACCCCATAGGATTAAAATGTTGATGCCGCTGTATTGACGGCCGGTCGCGGCGCTCTTCGGCAAGGCCAAAGGCGCCTTCGCCGCCGCCGTGCCCCAAGGCTGCACCCACGGCACTCGGCCAGCCTCCAGCTCGGCGATGATCTTGTTGGTGATTTCGTCGTAAAGGCTTGCCCGGTCCTCACCGGTGCGGGCTCGAGAATAATGTCTGGACATCGCGGATCTCCGCGACGGGCGCCGCGAGCCTCTCTCGCAGCCTGTAACCCGTCACGGCAAAACCCCGGCCGACACTCTGACTCTCGCCTCTGCCTGAGAGAATGCGAAATCTGCGGCGCAGCCCGCCTTCCATCGGAAGTTCGTGTGAATCGCGTTGAGCTACTTAGGGCCGCAGGCCCGACCAAGCGTGCGCCAATGGCGCATCGCCTCAACGGAAAATGGCACCCGGAGAGCGTGAGCATAGCGACCCGAAGGGGCACGCGGGTCCGAGTGCAGCGACGAGACCGGTTCAATAGCGGCACCCGGGAACGGGGCAGTGATAGCGACCGCCGCAGGCGGGGCCCCTTTTCCGAGTGCCCCCGGCGAGGAGCTCCGCATCCCTTTGCGCGAGGGATTGACGCCGCACGGCCGAGACGCAACGCGGCTCGGTTCACGAGAGCCCGATGCGGCGGAGCCGCACGCGCGCAATCGGAAGAGGTCCGCTATTACTTGAGTGGATGGACCTAGATTTCCTTCGCACACATGCGTCTGCGCGTCTGGATCCTGATCTGAAGCATGGGAAAACAGTTCTTTAGTCTTCGCCAATTGCCCTGGTGCCGTCCTGCTTGCAAATGGCCGTCCACTTCAAGCGCGTCACCAACAGCACACCTCACGATCTCTCGGTCGACGGTAGTGCACCTATTGCTTCTCACGATTGAACGCTCGATGGTTTGATGTCTCTCATCAGGCAATTCGAGCTGGCAAGAACCACACGTGATAGCTTCGTGCGAAGCCTGCCTTCCTCCGCTGAGAAATTCGTCTCCACCTATCAAAATCGGTACCGTGCTCCCACCGTCAGATTGTAGTTCGAAGTGTAGGTGTACCCGTTCGAGAAACCGCCACTCACTCGGGTATGTGACAGGCCTCCGAACAAGTCGAGGCGCTTCGTCATCTGATAGTCAGTCGTACCAACGCGCGAGGCTCAGTGCACCGGCAAGGGACTGGAGACGCCGGAAAGATATTCAGCGTCAACTGGCCGCTCGACTGCTGCGCAAGGCTCTCAGCCCATTTCACCAGCTCGCGATGGAAGGTGTGGTTGGGCGGAAGATAGTGCGATACTTTGAGAGCAAGCTCTGCGCTGCCGGATCTGGCGCCGAGTCCGCCGACAGCGAGCCCTGACATGGCCCCGAGCAGTGCCGAACGACGTGTGATCATCATTCGCAGGCGCCGATCCGCCCGTCTGCAGCGGGGCCTGTTTCGGGCTCCTTTGGTACTGCATTACGCTACGGCCGTATCGTATTGTGGGCATATGCAAGAGGGCTCCTCTCGGAGCAATCTTTCCTCAACGCGAGAGGATCGGCTCCACTCGCCGCCTGAAACTGAGGAGCCGTTCGGCCAGCCGGTCTCGGTTTTCGAGAAAACGTTGCGTGGGCACCGGAATCGAGACGGCGATGGGCCGACCGAAATGGTCGATCATCGCAGTGCCGATCGCGCTGATGCCAGCGCCGTGCTCTTCGAGATCATACGCGAGGTGCGCGCGCCTCGTGTCGTTCAATTCGTCGGTCAACCGCTTGCGGCTGGCAAGCGCGTACTCGGGATGCTCCGCCAGGCTCTTCTCGATCAACTCGATACTTTCATCTGGGGAGAAGCAGGCCAGGATGGCCTTGCCGTTGGCCGTACAATGCAAAGGAAACCGTTCGCCCACCGAGGAAAGCGCCGTCAACCGCTGACGACCGGGCACCTGATCGATGAACACGGCGGAGCCGCCGGAGAGCACCGAAAGATCGACGGTTTCGCCGACTTCCTCGCCGAGGGCGACCAGGTGCGGACGGATGACGTCGGCGGAATTTGCGCCGATCGAGGCGGCAATGCGCAACAATCCCGTTCCGATCCGGACCTGTCCCGGTCCGTTCGACGTGACGAAATCCTCGGCCATGAGCGCCGCGACGATACGCTGGACCGTCGAGCGCGCCAAGTTCACGGACTTGGCGATCTGGCCGAGGCTCAGGCCGTTCGGATGGCTTTCGAGCGTTCGCAGAATGCTGCCTGCACGCGCCAGCACCTGTATGCCGTTTGCGCCACGATCGTCGGCGGGCTCGGATGGTCGGGGCTTCAGCGCCCGTGATGTGGCTTTCGGCATTTCGCGTCTCATTCCTCGACTAGATCTGGCGGCGTTTGCACGATGCAGCCGATGCAGCCTTAGGGGCCAGCACCGCAGATGGCTCGAGCCTTCCTTCGATTTGAAAACTAACCTCGCTGTACCACGACGCGGTTCAAAACGAGCAACATGGCTGCTCCCTGTTCGGCGCCACGCCTGCCTCACCGCTTGCATCCCTGTGCAGCCGATGCGGCCAGGCTCGGGACAAATAGCCATTCCGATCCCGGTTTTCGCACCGCCCGGGCTGTCTCCAGTCTCCGTTCCGATCTCGAGCAAAGGCAGACCGGATGAAGGTAATACTTTCCTGTTGATTTTACCCACTATATGGTACATCTGTATCGCAATGCGGAGCAAGCACGGCGATCTTTGCCGTTAAGAAGCATTCAGAAGGAGGGCGTATGTCCATCGAGGTGCGTGGCATCAAATTCCAGAGCAACGCAGATAACGCCATGGGGCTGAGGTTCACCAACCTCTCTCATCGCTGGGGCTTCCAGTGCCCGAACTGGCCGTATTTCGAAGACGTCAAGATCGAACGCATCCACTACATGGCCAAGTCCGGCGTGTTGTCGCAGCGCATCACGACGTCGATGCACTCCACTACCCATATCGACGCGCCGGCCCATGTCGTGCAGGGCACGCCCTTCATCGACGAGGTGCCGCTGCCGCACTTCTTCGGCTCGGGAATCGTGGTTTCGATTCCAAAGAAGAAGTGGGAATCGATCACCGCGGACGACTTGCAGAAGGCTTGTGGGCACGCGATCCGCCCGCACGACGTGCTGATCATCAACACCGGTTGGCATAAGGTGTACGAGGACGGCGACTACTTCGCCTACTGTCCCGGCCTGGTGCCCTCCGCGGCAGACTGGATGATCGACAAGCAGGTCAAGGTGGTCGGCCACGACACCCAAGCGAACGATCACCCGCTGGCCACCGCGATCGGACAGCACCGCAATGGACCGCTGTTGCCACACCTCAAGGAAGAATATCGCGTCTGGTCGGGCGGCCGCGACTGGGCCGACGACTTTCCGGAATGGGAGCCGGTTCACGGCAAGCTGTTCAAACAGGGCATTCTCGGCATCGAGAATGTCGGAGGCGATCTCGACGATGTGACCGGGAAGCGCTGTACTTTCGCGTTCTTCCCCTGGAATTGGGACCGAGGTGACGGCTGCATCATCCGACTCGTTGCGATCACCGATCCCAAACAGGCCTATCGGATCGAAAAGGGCGAGGCCTTCTGATGCACCTCAAACGCTTTGCCGAAGCCAAACCCTACGACGCCCCCAATCACCGCGGCGTGGTCGGCCTGCGCCTGCAGGGTTTTGAGCCGGGCGGCCCGACCAACCAGTGGGTCGGCCTTTCGCAATTCCTGCCCGGTGGCGGCGCCGGGCCGGACTCCACTCCGTTCGAGAAAGTCTACGTCGTGCTGGAGGGAGAGATGACCGTGACGATCGAGGGCCGCGAGACCGTGCTCGGTCGCTACGACAGTTGCACCATCGCTCCGGGCGAAGTCCGCGAGATCGTCAATCGACGCAACGACGTCTGTACCATGCTGGTCGTCATTCCATATCCGCCAGGGACGCAGCCATGAGCCCATCCCTCGACTTCCTCAAGGACCCGCTGTCGCTGTTCGACATCCGCGGCAAGGTTGCCATCGTTACCGGGGCCTCCGGCGCCTTCGGCGCGCTTGCCGTGCAGGTGCTTGCTGGCGCCGGTGCGAAGATCGCGGCGGTTGCCGGAAATGCGGACGCACTCGAGGACGCCGCCTCTGCCGCACGCGCACTGGGGGCCGAGGTCCTGACTATCAAGTCGCGCCCGTCCGATGAGAGGGCCTGCGAGGCAATCGTCGCCCAAGCGGTGAAAGCGTTCGGCAGCATCGACATTCTCGTCGTCGCCTCCGGCAAGAACGACGTCGGCAAGATCGTCGACATGACGCCCGCGCGATTCCTCGACGTGATGGACGCGAACGTCACCCAATCCTGGTTGATGGCAAAGGCCGCGGGCAAGCAAATGCTTGCCCAGGGCCATGGCGGCAAGATCGTGCTGATGTCCTCGGCGCGTGGGAAACTCGGTCATCCCGCGGGCTATTCGGCCTATTGCGCCTCGAAATCAGCTGTCGACGGAATCACCCGGGCACTGGGCTGCGAATGGGGCGACACGGGCATCACCGTCAATGCCATTGCGCCGACGGTCTTCCGTTCACCGCTCACGGCCTGGATGTTTGAGGATACCGAGCGGGCGCGTGAGGTGCGCGAGGGCTTTCTCGCACGTGTGCCGAAGGGACGGCTGGGCGAACCGCAGGATCTCGCCGGCCCCCTGCTGTTCCTGGTGTCGAAGGCATCGGACTTCTACACCGGGCACATCCTGGATGCCGATGGCGGCTACACGGCGGGCTGACGCCCGCCGAGTCTCTTTCTTCGATGCACGGAGGCGACATGTTGCGACATATTGGCGTCATCGGCGGCGGCACCATGGGGCACGGCATTGCCGCAGCCTTCGCCCTGCATGACGTCTCGGTGCACTTGTATGAGCCGTCGGCCAAGCAGCGCGACGACATCGTGCCCTCGATCAGAGCCGCCTACGACCTGCTAATCGAGGAGCAATTCATCAATGCAGCGGCCGTTCCGGCGGCCCTGGACCGGATCACGATCTTCGATGAACTCGCGCCGGCAGTGAACAACCGCCACTTCATCGTCGAAGCCATCCCCGAGCGGATGGAGTTGAAGCAGGCGCTGTTCGCCGAACTCGACCGCCTCTGTCCTGCCACGACCATCTTCGCGACCAATACCTCCAGCCTGCCATTGGCGCCGATGATCGCCGGCCTGCCGGCGGAGCGTCGCGGCCGCTTCCTGGTCACCCACTGGTACAATCCGCCCTTGATCATGCCGCTGGTCGAGATTTCGGCATTTGGCAACACGACGGTGGAAATTTACGATGCCGTCGCGAAGCTCCATCAGACGATCGGCAAGCGCACTGCGAAGATCCTCAAGGACATCCCCGGCCTCGTCGCCAACCGTATCCAGCAGGCTGTCGCGCGCGAAGTTTTCTCGCTGATCGCGCAGGGCGCCGCCGACGCGGCAGACATCGACACCGCGCTGAAATTCGGCCCCGCCTTCCGCTACGCCACGACGGGCCAGCTTGAGGTCGCCGATTTCGGCGGCCTCGATATCTGGCTCACCGTTGGCGACAATCTGCTCGCGGCGATGGACGCCTCGCGCGAGGCTAGCCCGCTGCTCCGGCAGAAGGTCGCTGAGGGCAAGCTCGGGATCAAGACCGGTGAAGGATTCTACGTCTACGACAGGGAGAACATCCCTGCGACCCGCCGCGCCTTTCTCAAGCGATTGGTGAAGCAGCTCAAGGCGTCAAGCGACTACTCGTGAGATCCTAGCCAGCGATCAAGCCGTAATGCCGATGGCGCACAAAGGAGAGGAAACAGATTTATGGCCGATACCATCATCACCGTTGCTCCCACCGGGGCCTTTCCGACCAAGGAGCACAATCCGGCAATTCCACTCACGCCGCGCGAAATTGCTGAAGACGTCTACGAATGCTGGCAAGCCGGCGCGGCAATCGCGCATCTGCATATGCGCGACGATGCCGGCAAGGGCACCATGGACAAAGGCCGGTTCATCGAGACCGTCGGACGCATCCGCGAACGCTGCGACATCGTGCTGAACCTCACCACGTCCGGCGACCTCAACGCGACGGACGAGACCCGCATGGCGCATCTGATCGAGCTGAAGCCCGAGCTCGCTTCCTTCGACGCGGGATCGATGAACTGGATGCATGCGACGCTATTCATCAATCATCCGGCCTTCCTGGAGAGGCTTGCCGGCGTCATGAATGAGAACGGCGTCAAGCCGGAGATCGAGGTATTCGATCCGGGCATGCTCTACAACGCCACCTACTACATGAAGAAAAACGTTTTGCGAGGACCCGGCTATTTTCAGTTCGTACTGGGCGCAGCCGGAGGTATCGCCGCTACGGTCGAGAATCTTGTGTTCCTCAAGAGCCTCTTGCCACCTCATGCGGTGTGGTCGGCTTTCGGCATCGGCGCTGGCCATCTGCCAATCCTGTTCGCCACCCTTTCGCTCGGCGGCCACATCAGAGTCGGCATGGAGGACAATGTACTCTATGCCAAGGGCCGCCTTGCCAAGAACAATGCTGAGTTTGTTGCCCGCGCTGCACGTCTCGTTCGCGAGGCAAACGGGAGCGTTGCAACCGCATCCAGCGCGCGGGAGATTCTCAACCTTTCGGGACGACCATCTCATGCCGCGTAGCAGGCTGTCTTGCGCTTGAGACGAAGACGATAAGTAAGATCGACGATAACTACATAGGGAGGAAACTATGGAATTCGAGGACTGCAATCTGTTGCTGGAGCCGGGCTATCAGCCTTTCGAGTCCGGCTATCGCGATCTTGCGGCCGGCAAGAAGCTGGTGGCGGCCCTGACCCGTATGCCGGGTTGCCGCGCCAAAATGATCCATTGGTGGTTCGGCTGGCTCGGCGGCATCGAGCAGTACAAGCTCTGGCATCCGAACGATCACGTCGCCAGCGCCTGGCTCAATCGCGTCGACGGCAACTATATCGGCGCCACCCACGTCGTCAGCGAATATCTCGCCGGACCGACGGGGCCGGTCTACGACCTCGTTATCGACTTCCATCACCCCCACGAGATATTCGAGGCGAAGCGGTATGATCGCTCGGGGGCCGTCGCAATCTGCGCGCGAATTGGAGACCAGGATGCGCCGGTTCACGTCGGCCGCATGTGCCACTTCGTCCGCGACACCGACTATGGCTGCGAAATGCGCTCGCGCTTCTGGCTCGGCCTCATCGCCGATAAGAAGACCCACGACCCCGTGCCGGAGCACATCGCCATCGAAGGGCGCAAACGCCGGCTGAACGACGATTTCGCACGTCGCCTGCACCAGCACGCTACGGAGGAGATGGGCTATCTCGCCGAAATCCTGCCGGTTCTGTATCGCCGCTACACCGGAGACAACGCGCTCTGACCACCACGCCGGGCTCGCGGCACCGAAACCAACAACGACAAGGCCGAAACGGTCATTAGATCAGCATGGAGGAAATCGTGACGTCTCAATCGTTTCATGAACTGTTGCGCCCGGCCCTACGGTTGCGAGATGCGTTCGCGCTTCTGGCTCGGCATGATCGCCCATCGCGACCCGACCATCACCCTGCCAGGCGCGCAGATCCGGCTGATGCGCGCCGAGAATCTCGATGAGGAGTTCGCCAGCCGGCTGCATCAGCACTGCGTCGAGGAGATGGGATACCTCGCCGAGGTCCTGCCGGCGCTCTATCGTCGCGTCACGCTCGACAACACCTATTGAGGATACCCCGACCGCATCGATTGACGCAATGAAACGCAAAGACATTTGGAGGAGACCACGGATGAAGCATCATATTGGAAAGTCTCTCGCAGCCGCCGCGGCGGCAACGCTCGCGCTCAGCATCGGTGTGGCCTTTGCCGACGACATCGTTATCGGGGCCTCGCTGCCGCTCTCCGGCCCGCTCGCCGGCTTCGGCAGCTTCCAGCAGTGGGGCTACAAACGCGCCGTCGACCAGGTCAACAGGGCGGGCGGCATCGCCATCAACGGCGCCAAACAGCAGGTCAAGCTGATTATCCGTGACGACAAGACCGATCCGAATGCGACGGCCTCCAATACCGAGACGCTGATCTCTCGTGATCGCGTCGTCGCAATGCTCGGCTCTTGTACGCCGGCGCTCGTCCATGCGGGAGCACTCGTTTCCGAGCGCGCGAAAAAGCCAATGGTCACCGGGTGCGATCCGCTGGAGGCTTTCAAGTCGGTGCGCAAATGGAATTACGTATGGGACCTTTTCTTCCATGAACCTGAACTTGCGGCGGTGCCATTCAAGGCGATGGCCGATCTCGGAGTGAAGACCAACAAGAAGCTCGCGATCTGGCACGACAACGGTCCCGACGGACAGGTGATCGGCGGCAAGATCTGGCCTGCGCTCGCCAAGGAGTTTGGCTACGAAGTCGTTCAGAACTCAGAATTCCCGATCGACAACTCCCAATTCACCTCCGTCATCGCCGAGGCCAAAAGCAGGGGTGCCGAAGTCGTCCTCGTCGACGCGATCACGCCGCAGGCGATCGCGATCCGCAAGCAGATGGCGTCTGCCGGTTACATGCCCAAGGTTCTCAACATCGAGAAGGGCGCCGAACCGGTGCAGTTCGCCGAAGCGTTGGGCAAGCTATCGGACGGCATTCTGGTCGGAGGTTACTGGGATCCGGCATTCCCCTATCCCGGCGCCGCAGACCTGGCCAAGGCGTTCGAGAGTGAGACCAAGCTGACCAGCAGCCAACATATCGCGGATTCTTATGCCGCCGCGCAGGTTCTGCTCGATGCCATCACCGCGGCGGGCTCGACCGATTCCGAGAAGATCAACGCGGCCATCGCCAAGACCGACAAGTCCTATGTGGTCGGGCCGGTCAAGTTTGATGAAAACCACACCGCCAAACTTCCGATCGTCTCGCTGCAGTGGCAGAGCGGCAAGGCTGTGATCATCTGGCCGAAGTCCGCCAAGACCGGCGACGTCCTGTTCCCGCTGCCCTAACCGCAAAAGGCCGACGCAACATGCCCGACATCGGCATCATCTCCAGCACAATCGTAGCCGGCGTGCTGCTCGGCGGCATCCTCGCGCTCACCGCGCTGGGACTGTCGATCGTGCTGGGCGTGATGCGCCTCGTCAATCTCGCCCATGGCGATTTTCTGGTGGTCGGCGCCTATGCCGGCCTCTTCTTTCTGCAGTTCACCGGCATCGACCCCCTGATCGGCCTGCCGGTGGTAGCCGTCTTTGTCGGTATGCTGGCATTGCCCGTCTATAGCTTTCTGCTTGCCCCGCTCGCAGGCCGCGGCGCGGAGGCGCAGATGATGACGATGTTCGCGGTGTCGATCATTCTCGAAAACGCCTTTGTCCTCGCTTTCAGCGCCGACACGCGTTCGATCGCGCGTGATTACGCTACCGTGCCGCTAACGCTCGGCCCGATCACGTTTCCCTTGATCTACCTGATCGGCTTTGCCATCTCCGTCACCTTGATCCTGGCCGTGCACTGGCTCGTTTCGGCCACCGCTTTTGGCCGTGACCTGCGCGCCAGCGCCGTCGATGCCCAGGCCGCGGCAACGCTCGGCGTCGATGTCAAACGGGTTCAGATGCTGACTTTCGCGCTGGGCGCCGCCTGTGCCGGCGTCGGCGGTACGCTGATGGGCGCCGCTTTCCAGTTCGGGCCATCCAGTGGCGGCGCTTATCTGCTTAACAGCCTCGCCGTTGTGGTGCTCGGAGGGCTGGGAAATGTGATCGGCACCTTGATAGGCGGCATCGCACTGGGCGCATTGCAGAGCATCGGCGGCCTGACCCTGGGCGACGGCTATCGCGATTTGGTGGGCATGGCGCTGTTCCTGCTTGTACTCGCGTTCCGGCCGGACGGCTTTCTGGCGAAAGGACGAACATGAGCGATGCGATCGTATCCAGCCCGCGAGTCGGCTCCGCTTCGACCGGAGGGCTTGTCGAAGTGGCCGTTCTCGTCGGCGCGCTCGGCGTGCTGTGGTTCGTGCCGGATTTTGCCGGCGATTACTGGCTACAGCTCGGCTTTCGTACCTGCGTCTATCTCGTCCTTGCCCAGGGCTGGAACCTGATGGCGGGATCGGCGGGGCTGGTCTCCCTCGGCACCTCCAGTTTCATCGGACTGGGTGCCTATGCGGCCCTCGGCTTGCTCAATCGCGTCGGCGCACCGCTGCCGCTCGCGCTCCTGATTTGCGCGACCGCTGGCGGCGTGTTGGCTGCGCTGGTGTCGCCCGCGCTGTTCCGGCTGCGTGGCCTCTATTTCACCGTTGGCACGCTCGCGCTCGCGGAATTGCTGCGGCTGTTGATGGTCAATGTCAGTGCCTTTGGCGGGGCAACCGGCATTATCCTGCAGGAAGATCCGCCAGCGCTGCCTGTGCTGTTTCGCTACGTGCTGGTCCTGGCTTTCCTCGCATCGCTCACGATCACACTTTGCACACGAACACGGGTCTCGGTGATCCTCCGCGCGGTTCGTGATGACGAGGACGCTGCCGCGCAAATGGGCATTCGTCCCTACCGCGTCAAGCTAGGCGCATTCGTCCTCGCCAGTGCGCTCGCCGCTATGGCTGGCGGCATTCAGGCGGCGAAACTCGGCGCCATCGAACCTTACGGCATGTTCGGGCTGCAATGGTCGATCGACGTGCTGTCGATGGTCATTATCGGCGGCGTCGGGTTGCGGCTCGGACCACTGGTCGGAGCGTTGTTCGTCGTGGCACTCGGCGAGGCGCTCGCCGACTATCCCGAAGCACACACCGCTATCGCGGGCGTGATCCTGATCGTGCTGATCCGGTTCGCGCCGCAGGGCATCGTCGGGCTGGCCGTGAAACTGCCGCTGATCGGGCGGGTGCAGGCATGAGCGCCATGGATAGGCCGCCGCTGCTCGAAGTGAAGGGCCTCGTCAAGCGCTATGGCGGACTCGTCGCTAACGATCGAATCGATATGCAGCTGCGCGCGGGCACAATCACCGGGGTAATCGGCCCGAACGGCGCCGGAAAATCGACACTGATCGGGCTGATCGGCGGGGCGGTGGTGCCCAGCGAAGGTTCAATCCGACTCGACGGCCGCGACGTGTCCCGTCTTCCCGCTTCCGAGCGAGCGCGCGCAGGCGTCGGACGTACCTACCAGATCCCGCGACCGTTCCTCGACATGTCGGTTGAGGAAAACCTGGAAGTCGCGCAATACTCCATCGCCCCGTTCATCCGCGCAACGGTTGCCCGTGAAGAGCGCAGGGCATTGCTGGCCCGCACCGGGCTTGCCGACGTCGCAACGCTGACGGGGCGCGCGCTGCCGCTCCTTAGGCGCAAGCGGCTGGAGATCGCGCGGGCGCTCGCGCTCAAGCCGCGCGTCGTTCTGCTCGACGAAGTTGGCGCTGGGCTGGTCGATAGTGAAATCACCGAACTGATCGAACTGATTCACTCGATCCTCGACGCCCGCACGGCGATCCTGATCGTCGAACACGTGATTCGCGTCGTCCGCGAATGCTGTTCGCGCACGATGGTGCTCAATTTTGGCAAAACGCTGATTGAAGGGCCAACTGCCGACATCCTCGGCAATGATCAGGTCGCCGCGGTTTATCTCGGCACCGGCGGCGCCCGCGAGAGCCAGACGGCGGACGGTACAGCGCCGGCCGCGGATAGCGCCATTCACGTCAGCGCGCCAGAGGCGGAGGCCCAGGTTCTCGCTCCCCTGACCGCGCCAGCCTCGGCGGAGGCTGCCACCGCGCCGGCGTTACAGTTCTCAGGAATCTCCGCGGGGTACGGCCAGGCCCGCGTTCTGCAGGGCATCGATCTGACGGTGGAGCGCGGTCAGGCGATCGCTATTCTCGGCGCCAACGGCGCCGGCAAGACCACGCTGGCGCGGACTATCAGCGGCGTCATCACACCTACTGCCGGTGCGCTCCTGATCGACGGCCAGGACGTCTCCGGCTGGCAACCGCACCAGATCGCCGCACTCGGCATAGCGCATTGCATGGAGGGGCGGCGAATCTTCCCCACGCTTTCGGTGCAAGAGAATCTCTTGATCGCGGCGCGCGGAGCCGATGCCTTGACTGCGCGGGAGAGGCTTGAGGCGGTCTACGATCTGTTCCCCATCCTCGCCGAGCGCAAAACCCAGGGCGGGACGTCGATGTCGGGTGGCCAGCAGCAGATGCTTGCGATCGGGCGGGCGCTGATGGCGCGTCCGCGACTGGTGATCTTCGATGAAATCAGCCTCGGCCTTGCGCCCATCGTGATGGACAAACTCTACGACGCGCTGGCGCTGCTGAAAAAAGCGCGCATGACGCTGATTGTGATCGAGCAGGACGTCGATCGGGCCCTCGCCCTCGCCGACCATGCTTATGTGCTCGAGCACGGCATGTTCGCGCTGTCGGGACCGCCGCGACAGATCGCCGCCGACCCGCGTCTGCGCCACATCTATATCGGGGGCGCCGAGGACGCGAGCATGGGAGAGTTAACTTCGATTGGCTGATACGAACCCAAAAATAGGTAATCGTCTCCGACGCCTCTGGAACTACAGTGCGGAACGACCGCATTCTCCATGGAATTGGGATCAGACGGCAATGCTCGTCATCACGCGCCAAATCAAGGCTGCGAGGTCTCTCCTTGGATGGGAGCAGCATCAACTTGCGCTTCAGTCTGGCGTCGCCATCTCAACTATCCGCAGGTTGGAAGGATTGAAGGATGCTCCCATCGCGGCGCACTTCGACACGATCAACAAAATTAGATGCGCATTCGAAAGGGCCGGCATCGAATTCCTGGGCCATCCCGCCCCTGGTGTCAGACTGAAGACCACCTCGATGGGTGATGATCGGATACTTTGAGGCGACCTGCTCGCTCAGATACGGCAAGCTTAGATTTGAGATACAACAAACAGTATTCTTTGCGCGTAAAGTTGTATCACGGTATCTAAACAGCAACGACTGACCGCTTTATACGATTTTTACTCGTTTAACGTTGCCGTTACTTTGAATAAGTGATCGTATTCCTTCGGTCGATCATTTCTTCGTAACGACCGACGAGGCGGGGCATCGGACCTGATGGCGGACCCCAGCCTCATTCGCCAATGGGGGGACCATGATACTTCGCCGAGCATCTATCGATTCTGCCTTCAAAGTATTCGGGATTGCCGCGCTCATCTCAACGTCGACGGCAACTCATTCCGCTGCCGCCGACATGGCGGTCAAGGCGCTCAAGCCGGTCGCCGAGGTGCCGTTCTTCCTGGTGATTGACGACCGCGTGTCGTTCTCATGGATGCCGAGGGGCACCGACCCGGGCATGTTCACCGTCAACCCGAACGGCTCGATCAACGGCACCACCGCCAAGCAGGTCTATTCGTTCACACACTTCGATGCGTGGGCCTACGGCACCAACTTCTTCACCATCTCGCTGTTCAAGTCGGGCCATAACGATCCGGCCTCGCCATGCATCGCGCCTGGTGTCACTTCCAGCTTCGGTGCAGGTAACTGCGCCGGCGCATCGGAAATCTACGGCCTGTTCCGCAGCACGTTCGGCTGGAACGAAATCTTCAACACCCATTCCTTCACCATGGGGCCGCTGCATAACGTTTCGTTCGAAGTTGGAATGGACGCCAACGCGGAAAATAACTACTTGGCACCCGCCAAGCGCGACGTCGTCGCCGGCCTGCAGTTCGCGTTCGACCTTCCCTACAAGGGCTACTTCAACGTAGCGCCCTTGGCGTACAAGGAAATCAATCATAACGCCTTCAATCAGTGTGGCACTGCGTTTGCGGGTGGTACGATTCCCGGGGTTAGCTGTTCCATCGACGGCAACACCGAATTCAAGACCACTTGGGCGGTTGAAACCAACTACTACATGGACTTGGGCTTCATGCCTGAAAACATGCAGTTCTGGTCGATCAGCGGCCGTGCCGGCTGGTACGGACCGAAGGGCGACGCGAATGGCCTTCCGGCGCTTTCGGGTCCCGGCCGCTTCAGCACTGCAACCAAGACCGAGTTCAATAGCGAGCCAATCCGTCTGACCTTCGACGCCAGCAAGGCCGTCTACGGCCCGAAGTACTCTCACTTCGTCGATCTCTGGGTCGCCTATCGCTACTGGCAGAACAAGTTCGGCCTCGACCACAATGCGATGCCCGGTGTCTGCACTATCGCCGCGACCGGCCAGAGCACCAACTCCTGTACAGAGTCGACCGTCTATGGCGGCGTGACCGTGAAGTTCTGACCGGCTGAGCGCTTCCAGGCGACAAGCGATGGCGCCGCGATGCCCCGCGACGCCATTATTTTTGGGTATCAGCCGATTGGAAAAGGATTCAAGTTGTGACTGCCATGGGCATCCATGGCTCTTCTATACGACTGAGGTTAGCCAATTGTCGTAGCGCATACACTTCATTTGATCGATCACGCTTTTGTTGAAAAACTTTCAGAGCTTGTTCCGCCCGGTCCCTAGCCTCAGGGAGGTCGCCTTTGTGCTCCGAAACCGTAGACAGCTGAAGCAATGCGGCAGCTTTCCTGGTCAGATGTTTGCGTCCATCCATTCATTGGCCTCAGCTGCAATCATTCCGCGACCTCGGCGCCCGCTCCCTGGCCTTTTTCCGCGTTCTGTTCCGCTTCAATAAGGGCATCCAAAACGCGCCGGGCCCGTACCACCGAAGGTACGACCAGGCGTGCGCCGAGAGCGCATCGCCTCAAGGGAAAATCGCACCCGCAGGAACGTGAGGATAGCGAGGCCGAAAGCGGCACGCAGGACCGAGTGCAGCGACGAGACCGTTAACAGGCGTCGACAGCATGGTATCGGCGGGCGGGCGCTCGTCGGCGGACATTTGCAGGCGCAGGCCATGCCGCATCGCCGATGCATGCGAACTCGGCGCGGCCTCCGCAAATGGCGGCCGAATCCGATTAGCACCATGAAGATCGTCGCCTAGATTTTATCCGGGGGCGGTCACCAGTTAGGCTTCCGCTTCTCTACGAACGCCCGAAGGCCTTCCTGCGCAGCGTTGGTCACTGCGACGTTGCAGAAGTCTTCGACGGCATTGGCGATGCCGCGCCGATAGTCGTCGTCGATCTGCCGCATGAACGCTGCCCTGCCCATCCGGACGACCGTTTCCGACTTCGATGCGAACTGTGCTGCCAACTCCATTGCGGCAGCGTCCAGAGCACTGTCGGCCACCACCTTGTTGACGGTGCCAAGATCCAACGCCTCGCGGGCGCCAAATGCCCTGCCCGTGAAGAGCACCTCGAACGCGCGGTGCCGACCGATCAACCTCGGCAGATGGGCGAAATGGATCGCAGGCAGAACCCCGACCTCAATCTCCGGATAGCCGAACGTGGCGCTTTCGCTCGCCAGCACGACGTCGCACGACACCGCCATCGTCATTCCGCCGCCTCGCGCGGCACCGCCGACCGCGGCGATCGAGGGCTTGCCCAGGTGGTACTGCGCGTCGAAGAGATTGATATACAGCTCCTGCAGAAACTCCCGGATCTCCTCGCCAGACTTGCCGAGGAGGATGTCGAGATCCAGGCCGGCGGAGAAACGTTTCGCGAGCGCGCTGGACAGCACGACGGCACGCGCCTGCCGATCGGAAGCCGCGCGCCTGAACGCAGCCACCACGGCCTGGATGAGTTCCAGGCTCAGAGCGTTCACCGGCGGCCGGTCGATCGTGATACGGGCGATGTTGCCCGCCAGTTCGTAGCGGACGTTGTCAGCCGGCTTCGTTTCCGACTTCATGAGGCGGTCCTCTTGCGAACGAGATAGCGTTGCGTTCCCTCCATCACCAGCTTGGACTGCTGGTTGTGGACGCTGGACTTCATTGCGATGACGCCGGTGCTGCGGTTGGGCGCGAGCTCGGCAACCTCCAGAGCCGGATACAGGGTATCGCCGCTGTAGACGGGATGAAGAAACCGCGACGACTGGTCGAGGAAGCCGACGAGACTGTCCTCGACCATGAACGGGAAGTCGCCCGCTCCGGCCGCCGTCTGGATGAGTATCTGGTAGCCGTGCGCCAGCATGTGTGGCATGCCACGACGCCTGCAATACTCGACGTCGTAATGGACGGGATGGTTGTCTCCGCTCGCGCTTTGGAAAGCGAGGAAAAGCGCATCCGTCATGGTACGGCTCGATAGCACGAAGCGTTCGCCGAGCTTGAAGTCCTCGAACCACCGGTTCGCGTGTCGCCGATGGTTTGCAGGATCGAATGTGCCCGACATCGCCCCGCCCCTATCTCGACGCCTGGACCAGCGGACACTTGCCGTCGGCAAGCGAGCGGTAGGTCGACGCGCTTTCCAGATGTCCGGTGACCTTAAGATCGTCAAACGGATACTCGGATTCCTTCGGCGACTTCACTTGGACCATCATCAGGTCTTCCATCACCCGGCCGTCCGGCCGGATTGCGGCGTCGTGCACGAAGACATCGTCGACCTTCATGTCGTGCATCTTGGCTGCGACCTTTTCGCCGTCGAGGGAACCGGCGGCTTTCGCAGCCTTCAGCCAATGCAGCACGCCCGAATAGGTCAGCGACTGCACCATGGTCGGCGGCTTGCCGCGATATCGTTTCATGAAGTCACGGGACCATGCGCGCGTCTTGTCGTCGACGTCCCAGTAGGTGGCCGTCGCGAATTCGAGGCCCTGCGCCGCCTCCAGGCCGATCGCCTGAATGTCGCTATGAAGGACGAGGAAGCCGACGAGATGCTGTCCGGATTGCGCCAGGCCGAACTCCTGGGCCTGCTTCAGAGCGTTGCTGAAGTCGCCGCCGGCGTTTGCGAGGCCGACCACCTTCGGCTGCGCCGATTGAGCTTGCAGCAGGAACGACGAGAAGTCGGGCGTGTTCAGCGGGTGGAAGACGTGACCGAGCACCTTCCCGCCTGCGGCGACAACTGCTGCGGAGGCATCCTTGTCCAGCGCATGCCCGAAGGAGTAGTCGGCGGTCAAAAAGAACCAGCTATCGAGACCCTTGGCCACGGCTGCCTTCGTCGGTGCCGAGGACAACGCGAACGTGTCCGGGGCGAACTGGAACGAGGTCGCGGCGCAAGCCGGGCCAGTCAGCGTCGAAGCGAATCCGCCCGCGATCGTGAAGACGAACTTCTTCTCGCGCGCGATCTCCTGGACCGCGCTGGCGATCGAGCTCGGACCGCCATCGGCGACCATCGCGACGTGGTCGACGTCGATCCATTTGCGAACGATCGAGGATGCGACGTCAGGCTTGTTCTGATGGTCCGCGTGGACGACCTCGAGCTTGTGACCGAGAAGCTCGCCACCGAACTCCTCCACCGCCATCCGGGCGGCGACGGCCGACCCCTCGCCGCTGAGATCCGCGTACAGTCCCGAAGAGTCGTTCAGAACGCCGATGCGGACCGGGTCGTTGTCAGCTGCGAAAGCGTGGTGTCCCAAGGCGAGCGACGCAGCGGCGATGATCGATAGATAGCGCTTCACGGGTCTTCCTCATCTTTGCATTTCTTGATCACGCTCTCCACGGAGCGCGGACGTCAGCGGAATTCACCCTTAATAAAACTTCGCCTCGGCCCTCTCGGGCACTTTCACGATGCCATCCGAGATCATCCGGTCGATCCGCTCGTCCGGAATGCCGGCGGCGCGGAGGACGGCCTTGGTGTCGGTTCCGAGCCTCTTGGGCTTCGAACGAACGCTGCCGGGCGTCCGCGACATCTTGATGGGAATGCCGAGCGCCTTGTAGTCGCCGTCGCTGACGATCATCGATCGATAGGCCGTATGCGGCGCCGCGAGCACCTGGGGCACATCCAGAATCGCACTCGCGGGAATGCCCTTCTTCAGGAGCCGCTCGCTCAGGTCCTGCCCGTCCTGCTCCGCGACGATCGTCTGCAGCAGTTCATGCAGCGCCGCGCGGTTCTTCACCCGCTGCGCGTTGGTGGTGAACCGCGGATCGTCGAGCAGTTCGCGGCATGCGAGGAAATCGCATGCCGCGCGAAACTGGCCGTCGTTACCGACCCCGAGGAACATGGGACCGGTCCTGGTCGCGAACTCCTCGTAGGGCGCGATGGACGGATGCTGGTTGCCGCTGCGGACCGGGACGTGGCCGGCCTGCAGATAGCCGGCGGCATGCGGATGCAGATAGGCCAGCGCGCAGTCGTAAAGACTGATGTCGAGCTTCTGCCCCAACCCCGACCGCTCGCGCTCCAACGCAGCCATCAGGATCGCCGCCAACGCGTTCATGCCCGTGCCCATATCGACGATGGACATGCCGACCCGGATCGGTCCGGACTCCGGACTGCCGTTCACGCTCATGCAGCCGGCGATTGCCTGGACCACGGAGTCGTAGCCCGGCAGCCCGCCAAGCGGTCCGTCCTCGCCGAAGCCGGTGATCTGGCAGTAGATCAGCTTCGGAAACGCCTTCGAGAGAACCTCGTCGTAGCCTAGACCCCAGCGCTCGAGCGTGCCTGGCTTGAAGTTGTGGATGAGCACATCGGCGCCGGCCAGCAGCTCCAGCAGAACCTTGCGTCCTTCTTCTTTCGAGAAGTCGACCGCGGCATGGAGTTTGTTGCGGTTGATGCCGCTGTAGTAGGCGCTGCCGTCCGGCGTGAATGGGCCCCAGCCACGCGTCTCGTCGCCGGCCGGCGGTTCGATCTTCACGACTTCAGCGCCGTGGTCTCCGAGGATTTGCGTGCAGAATGGCCCGGCCAGTACCCGCGACAAATCAATAACCCTGAAACCCGTCAGCGCTCCCGCTATCTCTTTTTTCATTATAAGGTCTGTATGTTCCATATAATGAAACTTAGCCCTAAAGGCCTTATCCGGTCAAGGGATGGCGATCCCTCAGAATCCGGTAGAAGGGCCGCAGGAATGCATGGAGACCGTAAAATGTCCGGACGGAGGTCGCCGAACGATGACCGAGTTGCAGCGAGCCCGAGCCAACCCGCCAATCCGAGCGGAGCCCTGCTGCGGGGATTGGACGTCCTCGAGGCGTTCGGTCCCGATCGCGAACTGCTGGGCAATGCCGAGATCGCGGCGGCTACCGGACTCCCCAAGGCGACCGTCTCCAGGCTCACGCGCGCTCTCGTCGAGGCCGGCTATCTCGACTACGAGCCGGTTCGCGGCAAATACTCGTTGCGCCCTCGCGTGCTGACGCTCGGCTTTTCGTTTCTCAGCAACATGAAGATGCTGCCTATCGCGCACGAGCAATTGCAGCGCCTGGCGACGGAAAGCGGATGCACGGTGTCTCTCGCCTGTCCGGATGCGCCCCACATGATCTATCTGGACCGCTGCAGCGGCGTCGCGATGCCCTACTTCTTTAGCGTCGGCTCGGCGGTCGACATGGCACGCACCGCGACGGGACGCGCCTACATCGCCGCGCTGGCCCCTGAGGAACGGGCAACCCTGTTCAAGAGATTGGCGCCCCACTACCCGGGCGACTGGAAAAAGCTTAGGGCGGAACTCGAACGCGCCGTGAAGGAAGTCACCGAGAAGGGTTTCTGCCTCGTCGACACGACCTGGCGCCAGAACATCCGGGGCGTTGCGGCCCCCCTAGTGTCCCGCGATCGCCGAACCAGCATGTCGATCAACTGCGTCGCCCAGACCTTTTCAATGGACCGGGAAACGCTGACTGGCAAATGGGGACCGCGGCTGGCAAACCTGGCGCAGGCGCTTTCAGGCCATCTTTGACCGTGGAAGCGGCTCCGTTCGCGAGAGCGGCATCCTCCCCTCACGAAAGCAGCTCGAGTATCCTTCGACTGACTGCGTCGTCGCCGAGAGCGACCGCCCATTCCAGGAGAGCTTGCCGAATCGTCGTCGCGACGATGCCATAGTGGGCGAGCCGGGCAAGAACGAGCGGACGATCGGCTTCATGACGGTCGACCGACAAGTCCGAGAGCAGCCGGATGTCGTAGCCGCGCCTTGCTCCCTCCAATGCCGCGATCAGAACCTCTTCCTCCAGAAATGCTCCGCCCAGGAAGACGACACCAACGCCTGCTTCCCCAAGCTGAGCTGCAAGTCGTGGATCTCGCCACAAGGACAAGAAATCGATGTCGAGGTGCTCGATCGAAGCGGCGATCTGATCGGTCAGGATGCTCTGATCATACTCGCCGATTGCGATTTCGGGAACGCCAAACACGGTTCGGCAAGCCGGCAGCAAAGCCAGACTTCCGGCCCGGCGAAGATCAATCGGCTGATCGTCCGGCCTGCCGCCGCGCGTCAAGTTCAAGAAGACGAGGCAGCTGTGGCGCGGGTCGGCCAGCATGATTGTAGACACTCTCCGCCGCGACTAGAGCTCAGGCGGCCCTGCGTTCCGAGCCGATTGCGACAAGCACCGGCCCGGCGACGCCCGCTTGCCGGTACATGGCATCGAGCGCCTGATCCGAATCGTGAAGAAAGCCCGCGAGCGCCATGGTTGGTCCAACCGGCTGCCGCTCAGACAGTCGCTCCAAGGGCCAACCGGCTCGCCTCAAAATGCGCTCCATCCGGGCATCGGTGACGGTCACGATTGATTGCGCTCCTCTTGCGCGTATCGTCTCGAGCATCGCCGCGAACAGCACAAAGGTTGCGCGGTTGAATCCGTTCCGGCCGGGCTCCACGAAGCGCGTGGTGTCGACGCAAAATCGCGAGCTCTCCAGGATCCGCTCGTCGCAAGGCGCCGCCGTATCGCCCAGCAGATTGACGAAGGTATCAGCGAGCATTGTTGGTCCAGTCGTCGGCAGGAGCCTGACGCAACCGAGGACGTCGCTGTCGTCCGAGACGGCGAGCAGATAGGTCGGACTCAGAGCATCATAGACATCGATTTCCATATCTCCCGAGACCGAGACGCTCCAATCCAGCCGATCCTTGAAGACACGGCGGCGAAGACGATACATCGATGTCAGCAAATTCAGATGGCGACCAAATTGGGGCGTGTGAAGCGCGATGGCATGCATGCCGACCTCCTCAGATTATCCGGGAGGCCTTGAAACCAGAAATTGCGTTGGTGATCGCCTGTCAGATTTTGCAGGCGCCGTTTGATCCGCTGGATCACGCTAGACCAGTTTGGCTGGGCAACATGCATTATTCGTCTGGCCCGTTCGCGCCAGGGCATTCTCGTCTATTTTGGTGAGCGGAGTTGGTCGGAAGTCGATCAGGTCAGGAGGCCGCGACGTAGCGCGACCGCCACACACTGGGCGATCGAGGCCGCGCCGAGCTTGCGGCGCGCGTTCTCGAGGTGAAACACGACGGTACGCGGCGAAATGGCGACCAGGACTGCGATATCGGCGACCGTCTTTCCTTGCGCTGTCCATGCAAGGCACTGGCGCTCCCGCTGGGTCAGTTCACTTCCAGAGAGTTGTTGTGCGACAAAAGGAACGTCGAGCCGAGAGGCCACGTGGGCATGGAAATATAGACCCACCTGATGGACGACATCACGCCAATCGCCAACAAGCCGATCCGGGTTGATCTCGCGATCACTCGTCGCCAGTGTGAATGCGGCTATTCGTCCGAAGCCGCCTCTAATCGGCACCGTGATCCCGGATCGGAGGCCAAAGGTTGTCGCCTCATCAAAGAACTAACGCTGCGCTCGATTCCCGGCGGGCGGGCGACTGGGCCCTCCCCAGCTGAAGAGGTCCCGTTCGATCCGGGCGCGAAGGACCACAGGATCGAGTTGCTGATATCCAAGATCAAAGTATCGGCTAGTCCAGGATTTCGGGTAGGATGAGATCAGCAAGGGCGTGTCGCCGGTTAGGCGAAGATAGGCAAATCGCTGGAACCCGAGCTTTTGCGCTATCCGTGCGGCAACCCGTTCAAATGCGGTCGCATCGCCCGCAGTGTGGATGGCGTCAACAAACTCCTGGAATGTATTCTCGACCAGATTCATTGTCTCAATGGCGCCCGGAAGTCGCGTCCGCTGCCGTCAGCCAATTGCTAACGCGAAAGCAACGACTGTCGCTCGCCGGTCTGGTTAGCGGCGACGCACCAGCCGGTCGAATGCACCCGTGCCAATTGCGCACTGAACAGCATCAACATACTCCCTGAAAGATATTCTCGATCGGGCTCATCGTGCTACTTCTGTTATCATAAAAGCACATCAAAACCTCACGGGGTGACCGCATGACTATGCCGAAGAGACGGACCCGCCCAACCGGGCGGGCAATCTTCGAAGGCATCCACTGCGGCACATGTTCGTTCGGATGGTCGCGATTCTCCGAGTGGAAAAACGAGAACGACGACTTCGCCGAACGTCAACGCCTCGTCATACTGCCGACTTGGCACCCTATCTCGGCGGAAACGCCCGTCATTGTTTGTGGCCCACGTCCGCATTTCAAGATGGAGCACGTGCTCACAGATTGGCGCAGCTGTCGGATCGAACTGAAGGTAATTGACATCTAGGTTCGCCCGCACTGGGCCGAGCTCAGAGGTAACGGCCGATCAGGTCCTTCATCAGTTCGTTTGCCCCACCATATATCGGCTCGATTCGAGCGTCGACAAACATTCTGCCGATCGGATATTCCATCATGTATCCATGTCCGCCGAACAATTGAAGACAACGACTAACGACTTCACACTGGCGCTCGCTAGTCCACCACTTCGTCATCGATGCGAGCTCAACATCGATCTTGCCGGACATCATTCGCTCAATGATGAAGTCGACAAAGACACGTGCGATCATTGCGACCGTCTTGACCTCGGCCAGTTCAAAGCGGACGTGCTGAAGATCGAACAGTCGTTTCTCAAATATGTCACGCGTCTTCGCGTGCTCGACCGTGACGGCGTAGGCGTGTTCCATAACCGCTGCGCAGTTGACGCCGACAAGCGCACGTTCGTAGGTCAAGTCCTGCATCATTTGAACAAAACCCTGCCCTTCGCGACCGCCGAGAATCGCGTCGGCCGGTATTCTGCAATCGTCGAAAAACAGCTCGCAGGTGTCCGAACCGTGCAATCCCACTTTCTTCAGCCGGCGCCCGACGCGAAATCCCGGCGTCGCGGTTTCGAAGAGAACAAGCGACACTCCCTTGGCTTTCTGAGTGGGATCGGTCTTGACTGCTAGCACGATAAGGTCGGCAATCGAGCCGTTCGTGATGAATGTCTTCGCGCCCTTGATGACGTATTCGTCGCCGGAACGAATAGCACGGGTACGCATGTTCTTGAGATCCGTCCCGCCCCCCGGCTCGGTCATGCCCATGGCCGCGATGTATTGACCACTGGCAAGCCGGGGCAGGTATTTTTGCCGCTGCTCGAGTGTCCCGTACCGCTCGATGTAGTGGGCCGCGATGACATGGATCTGCTTGCCGGGCCGAAAACTTGTATCGCCCTCCAGGCAAAGCTCGTGCGCGACGGCAGCTTCATGTGCAAAGGTCCCGCCGCTCCCGCCATACTCCGTGGAGATGTCGGGCAGCAAAATTCCGAGCTCACCTGATTTTCGCCAGACTTCCCGGTCGGTTGCTCCTTCTGCAAGCCATTTTTCTTGGTTAGGCCGGATTTCCTCTGCGCAAAAGCGACGCGTCAGGTCTGCAAGGGCCTCGATCTCCTCCGTATACCAACGGGGTCGAGAAATCTCGATGAACATGCCGTTTCCTCAAAGACCAACGACGCTCGTCGGCGGGATGGCATTAGCGCAGAGCGCCACTCCAAAAATCGTCGAATGCGACGATTTCGCGCCACCGCCCTCATCCTACTGAATTCTCGTAGCTGCCGCCCGATGACGCCCTGGAAGGACAATGTGCTGCCAGCGGGATGTAAGGACCCAAGGGAGGACGCGTTCCGAATTCGTTTTAAGCTGGTGGACCGTTAAGGGCGCAAAAATGGAAAAAGGCCAGAGACTCACTTCGCCAAAAGGAAACGAATGAACCGGAAAGTGGCCGTTTGTGGCGTCGGCATGATCCCGTTCAGCAAGCCGGGATCGAGCGAGTCCCACGAGCTCATGGGAGCCAGCGCGGCCAAGGCGGCGCTAGCCGACGCCGGGCTGGGATACCAGCAGATACAACAGGCATATGTGGGTTATGTCTACGGCGATTCGTGCTCGGGCCAGGCAGCCCTCTACCGGCTTGGCCTGAGCGCCATTCCGATCGTCAACGTCAACAATAATTGCGCGACCGGTTCAACGGCCTTGTTCTTGGCCAGTCAGGCCGTGGCGCACGGAGCAGTCGACTGCGCCCTTGCCCTTGGCTTCGAACAAATGCGCCGCCGCGCGGTCGCCGCACAACATGGGGATCGCCCCGATCCCTCGCAGCGGATCTTGGATTCTATGAAAGCGATCCAGGTTTCTGAACCTGAAACGCCGCTCGCCGCCCAGATATTCGGAGGTGCGGGACGTATGCACATGCAGCTCTACGGTACACGTCCGGAAACCTTCGCGCGCATCGCCGTCAAAGCGCGCGGTCACGCCGCGCATAATCCCTATGCTCTCTTCCGAACTCCTGTCACTTTGGAGGAGGTCCTCGCCTCGCCGGCGATCTTCGAGCCACTTACAAGACTACAATGCTGCCCGCGGACCTGCGGCGCCGCGGCTGCAATCGTTTGCTCAGAACCGTTTGCGCGGCGCAACGGGCTCGATCGCTCCGTCGTCGTTGTGGCGCAAGCGATGACCACGGACAGCAATAGCAGTTTTGATGAAAACGACATGCGCCGGCTAGCAGGCTACGACATGACGCGACGCGCCGCGCTTCGCGTCTACGAGGAAGCCGCGGTCGGCCCGGAGGAAATTGCTGTCGCCGAAGTGCACGATTGCTTCACGACGAACGAGCTGATCAGTTACGAGGCGCTCGGCTTCGTTGCAGAGGGCGACGCCGAACGATTTGTGCTGGATGGCGACAACACATACGACGGGCAGGTTGTTGTCAATCCTTCTGGCGGGCTGCTCTCCAAGGGACATCCTCTTGGCGCGACCGGACTGGCACAATGCGCCGAACTTGCCTGGCAGCTGCGTGGGCAAGCAAACGGGCGCCAGGTCGAGGGCGCCCGATTTGCGCTGCAGCACAATCTCGGACTCGGCGGCGCCTGTGTTGTCACACTCTACGCCCGAGCGCTATAAGGCGACGCGGAGTCCATCTGCAAAAGCAGGCCGTTATCGGAGACGGATTAATCGCTATGGCCAGCGAAGCCGATCGCGCGCTCGACGGAACGCTGGGAGAACCCCTCCCCGCGGGCGATCGCATGGCCGTGCGCCTCCAACCCGCAGCGTTAGGTGCAAAACTCGCCGTGCCCCTGTCAACCGGCGACGCAATCGAACGCGCCGCCTTGTCGCAAAGGGTGCTGGCGGCACCCTCGGCGCGTATCGTCCTGCTACGGGCACCGGCAGGATTCGGCAAAACCACATTGATGCTTGAGGTGCGGCACAGATTGGAAGCGTCCGCCATCCCCACAGCATGGCTGACATTGGACCCGGCCGACAACGATGTCGGTCGCTTCTTATATGCGATCCGGGCTGCGCTAACGCCGCTGATTTCGGGCCTATCGAATGCTGCGCGTGACACGGCCGGTCCCGACGAGGTGGCCCTAGGGCTTATCGACGCGATGGCCGCCCATCGAACGCCATTTGCACTGTTTCTCGATGATTTCGAGACTGTGCAGGGGGCTGCGGTGCTCGGGCTGGTCCGGGAGTTGATCAGTCATCTGCCAGCGGGCGCCCGTATCGTGATCGGCTCGCGCAACGTTCCGGAGCTGGGTCTGGGTCGCTTGCGGGCACATGGCAGGCTTGTCGAGTTTGAGCCCGCACATCTTCGCTTCACCGTCGAGGAAGCGGATTTCTATCTGCGCGACCGTCGAAAATTGGCCCTGTCCCACGACGATGTCGTGCGGCTGCACCGTAGCACCGAGGGATGGGTTGCCGCACTCTGGCTGGCATCCGTTTCGCTCGAGCATCGGCAGGATCCCCGTCAATTCATCGCAGGCTTTAGCGGAGCCAATACCGCAATCGTCGAGTATCTGTTGGAAGACGTCTTTTCCCGGCAGAGCGACAAGATACGCTCCTTCTTGCTCCGGACCAGCATTGTTGCAGACCTCACTCCAGCACTTTGCGATCGTCTGTGCGAGGCGACGGACAGCCTGGACGTGCTGTCACGGCTGGAGCGTGAGCAGCTGTTCCTGATTCCTATTCATGGTGACAGTCCCCGGTGGCGCTATCACAGCATGTTTGGAGAATTTCTCCGCACGCAACTCAAGCAACATCATCCCGACGAAGCGCCTGCCCTACATAGGGCAGCCGCAAAATGGTACCTTGAGCAAGACCGTCCTGTCGTAGCAATCGAACACAGGCTCGCGGCTGGCGAATCCGACGAGCTGCTGCCGTTGCTCGCGCGACATGCGGAAACACTGCTCAATCAAGGCCGAGTGCGCTTACTGGCCCGTTGGCTAGACCCTTTGCTCGAGCGAGGGCGGCTCGAGAATTGGCCGATGCTGCAGGTCGTTCACGCCTGGGCGGTCTTGCTCGGGCGCGGACCACGGGCCGCCGCGCCGCTTCTTGAGCGGCTTGATCGTGAGGATCGATCAGGGAGAGGCATTGATGCGCACCGTCGTGCGCTGCGTCTGCTTTTCTTGGTCCTGCTCGACCGCACGGATGAGGCAAGGAATCTCGCGGCGACCTTGGTGCGCGAAGTACCGGGCCGCGTGTCGTTCGTACGAGGGTTCGCTGAGGTCACCCTGGCCAATCTGACGATGATTTCCGGCGAATACCAGGAAGCGTTGAAACTCGCCGATGTCGTGCGGAGCAGGAAGCCGAACAACGCGAGCGGCATGATGCTCGCGCTTTCAGAGGCGGCTGAAGGAGCTGTTGACCTGACACAGGGTCGGCTCCGAAAGGCAACTGCGCATCTCCGGCTGGCAGTTCGCGCCGGGACCGATGACGTATCCGGCGCAACCAACGGCAATGCCCTAGCAGGTGTATTGCTGGCAGAAGCGCTCTACGAGGCCAATCAACTCTTACAGGCTGAGCGCCTGCTGACGGTATACATTCCACTCATCCGAGCCGTCGGTATTCCGGATCAGTTGATCACCGCCCACACGATCATGGCACGCATCGCCTGGCGCCGCGGAGATCAGGACCTGGCGCAACAGCTGCTCGCAGAACTGGAACTTTCGGGACACAGAGAAACTCTCCGTCGCGTTGTCGCGAGCGCCAGGCTCGAACGGGCACGAATGCTGACCGTCGAGGGACGGATCGATCTTGCACAAAGAGAGATCGACCGTTGTGCGGATGTCACATTGTGGGACCGAATCAATCGCCTCTCGCTAAGGGCTAATGAAGTAGAAACCTACAATCTCGGCGCCGCTCGTTGTGCCGTGCATGGAGCCCACCCCTCCTCCGTCATCAACAGCTTGCGCTCGGAGCTTGGCGCCGCAGAAAAGACACAACGCGCGCGACGGGCGCTCACACTGCGCCTCGTTTTGGCACAAGCCCATTATCGCGCTTCGCAGCCAAACAAGGCCATGCGAATACTATCCAAGGCACTCTGCTTCGCAGCTATTGAAGGTTATCAGGCTGCATTTCAGGACGAAGGTGCGCTCCTGCTTGATATGTTGCGTGAATTGCGGCAGAGGCCGGACCTTCTCGGCATCGGCGCGCTACCCTCGGCCGACGTTTTGTTTTTTCTGGATAGGATCTTCGGCGAGACCAGTCCAGCGTTGCCGGACCGTCCAGGTGAGGCTCCCCCGGTCAAGGCGTCGGTCTCACCAGCAGCTCCTTTGACCCGTAAAGAACTGAATTTGCTCGCCCTGGCCGCGGATGGTCTATCCAACAACGAACTGGCCGAACGGCTGTTCGTTGCGGAAACGACCGTGAGGACGCATCTGCGCAACATCAACGCGAAGCTCGCAACGCGCAGCCGCGTGGAGGCGATCGCCGTCGCCCGAAAGAGTGGATTGCTCAGGTAAGGCCGCGCCAGCGGCATCGTGCGCGAAAATCGTCGCAACCGACGATTTTCAGACATGACCCAGCCGATACCGTGCCGGCATGACAGACTCGCCTCGCGCCAGCGCACCTGGCATCAAGACAACATGGGATCGTGGCGTCGCGAGGATCGAATTCGACCTGGCGCAGCCAAAAAACAGCTTTCGCGTTGCAGACGTCGATCAGCTTGAGGCCGCTGTGGATGAAGCCATAGCGGCAAATGCTCGCTGCATCGTACTGCGTGGCGCACGCGGCACGTTCTCGGCAGGCTGGGACGTGACTTCGATCGATCCCGGGAAGGACGACCCGATGGCGATGATCACTAACCTGGTGGCGCCGTTTTGCCATAAGTTGCGCACGCTGCCTGTGCCGACGATCTCGGCCGTGGCTGGAGTGGCGCTCGGTTTCGGTCTCGGCCTTGCGCTGTGTTGCGACATATGTGTGATGGACGAGGATGCGCGCGTGGGCAGCCCGTTCCGGGGAATCGGCATGGTTCCGGACACCGCCACGCACTATTTCTTTCTCAGTCGCCTTGGGCACGCAAAAGCAGCCGAGCTGATCTACACCGGTCGCTTGATCACCGGCGCGGAAGCCGCGCAAATTGGATTGATCAACCGCGCGACGGAAGCAGGATCGGTCAATGCAGTCGTTGACGAACTAGCTCTGTCGATAGCCGAAGGTCCGACGGCCGCGTTCCGCCTGAGCAAGGAAATTCTGCTCGCCGCAGGCGATTTCGATCAAATCGTTGCTCATGAGGGCCGTCAACTCCAGCGCGTCTTCGAAACCGCGGATCTCAAGGAAGGCATTCGCGCCTTTCAACAGCGGCGTGCGCCGAAATTCGAAGGGCGCTAGCCGTTCTTCCTCACTAGGAAACTCAAGTATGAACGACGCCTTTATTCTGGATGCGGTACGCACGCCCCGCGGCAAGGGACGTCAAAGCGGAGCCTTGCACGAGATCGGCCCCGTACGGCTAGCGGCACAAACGTTATTGGCGCTAAAGGAGCGCAACGGTTTTTCGCCCGACCAGATCGCTGACGTGATACTGGGCTGCGGCGAGCCATCGCTTGAGCAGGCTTCCGACGTCGCCAAGGCCGCCACGTTTGCGGCCGGCTTTTCGCAGGTGCCAGGTGTTCAGCTCAACCGGTTTTGTGGGTCGGGACTAGAGGCGTGCAATTTCGCGTCGGCGATGATTGTCGCCGGACAGGCCGAATTGATGATCGCCGGCGGCGTCGAAAGCATGTCGCGCGTACCCATGTTCGTAGGCGGCGGCGCATGGGTGACCGATCCGCAGATCACAATTCCCAATCGCATCATCCCGCAAGGCGTCTCTGCGGATCTGATTGCTACACTGTATGGATTTTCACGTTCGGACGTCGATACCTACGCTGCTCAGAGCCAGCACCGTGCAGCTACCGCATGGCAGGAGGGCCGCTTTGCCCGCTCGATCATTCCGGTGCGCGACGTAAACGGTTTGGCGCTTCTGGAGAGGGACGAGCATGTGCGGGCCGATACGACTGTGGCATCCCTCGCCTCGTTAGAACCTTCGTTCCACATTTTGGGTCGGCAAATGGGCTTTGATAGCGTGGCCCTTCAGCGCTACCCCGAGCTCGGCGCGATCGAGCACGTCCACCACGCCGGAAATTCGTCTGGCATCGTCGACGGTGCTTCCGCGGTCTTGATCGGCAGCCGCGCTGCTGCCAGTAGCCTCGGTGTAAAGCCTCGTGCGCGGGTGCGCACGTTCGGAACGGTGGGCAGCGAGCCTACGATCATGCTGACTGGCCCCATAGCGGCGACCGAGGCAGTGCTGAAACGTGCCGGGATGTCTGTGCGCGACGTTGATCTGTTTGAATGCAACGAAGCTTTCGCGGCTGTCGTACTCCGCTTCATCCAAGGCCTTGATATTCCAGCAGACAAAGTCAACGTCAACGGCGGCGCGATCGCCATGGGACATCCGCTTGGCGCGACCGGCGGTATGCTATTGGGCACGGTGCTAGATGAGCTCGAGCGACGCGACCTTTCCACCGGCCTCGTGACTCTCTGCATCGGCGGAGGCATGGGCATTGCGATGATCATCGAACGCGTCTGAGGAAAACGGATATGATTGATTACCAGCTCGATGCGGACGGTCTTGCGACATTGACTTGGAACGTTGCGGACCGCCCCATGAACGTCCTCAACCAGGCGTCGATCGCAGCCTTCACCAAAGCTGTAGAACGGGCCATCAGCGACCCGAGCGTGAAGGGCGTCATCGTGACGTCTTCTCGTCCCGAATTCGTCGCTGGCGGAGACCTCGATCTGATCAGAAACATCCGAGACGTCGCGCAGTCGATGGACTGCTCAGGACCCGTCTCGCGGATACTGCGCCGGTTGGAGACTTCGAAGAAGCCATTCGTTGCGGCGGTCAACGGCAGCGCACTTGGGGGTGGCTTAGAGATCTGTCTGGCGTGCCATTATCGAATCGTAGCGGATGATCCCAACATCCAGCTCGGGTTGCCGGAGGTCACGATTGGGCTGCTGCCCGCTGCTGGCGGAACGCAGCGCCTGCCGCGGATGATCGGCATCAAGAAGGCCCTGCCCTATCTCCTCGAGGGCCGAAAGGCGGATCCGGCCAAGGCGTTCGAAGCCGGAATCGTGGACGCTGTGGTGCCCTCGAGCGAATTGCTTTCGCGAGCCCGTGCTTGGCTTCTTTCGGCTCCTGCAGAGGCTGCGATCAAGCCATGGGACCGAAAGGACTTTCGGTTTCCCGGCGGCTCGCCACAGAGCCCAGGGCCCATACAGATCTTCTTTGGGGCATCCGGAGCCCTATTGGCAAAGACCCAAGGCAACTATCCGGCACAAGAGGCAATTCTGGCCTGCGTGTACGATGGGTGCCAGGTTGACATCGACTCCGGCTTGAAGATCGAACAACGTCAATTCGCGCGACTCGCGATCTCGCAGTCGACCAAGAACATGATCCGCGTCCTCTTTTACGACATGAATGATGCGAATCGGCTTGCCGGGCGTCCAAAGGACGTCCCGAAACGCTCCTTCAAGAAGGTCGCAATCCTCGGAGCCGGCATGATGGGTGCAGGCCTTGCACACGTAGCCTCGACCGCTGGTCTTGAAGTCGTGTTACTCGACGTCAGCGGGGACGCGGCCGAGAAGGGCAAGGCATACGGCGCGGCCATTCTTGAGGGACAGGTCGCGCGAGGACGCATTGACGAGTCGGTGCGGGACGCGACGCTCGGGCGCGTGATTCCGACGACGAATTATTCCGACTTGGCGGATTGCGATCTCGTGATCGAAGCGGTCTTCGAGGATCGCGCGATCAAGGCCGAGGTGACGCGTAAGGCTGAAGCCGCGATGCGCGTCGATGCCATCTTCGCCTCGAACACGTCGACGCTTCCCATTGGCGGTCTAGCCACGGTTTCAAAGCGCCCGGCGAGGTTCGTGGGGATGCATTTCTTCTCACCGGCCGAGAAGATGCCACTGGTGGAGATCATCCGCGGCGCCGGCACGAGCGAGGAAACGATCGCAGAGGCGCTCGATTTTGCCAGGCGGATCCGAAAGACGCCCATCGTTGTCAACGACTGCCCCTCCTTCTACGCAAACAGGGCCTTCGCAATGTATCCCTATGAGGCGATGACGATGCTGGCGGAAGGCGTGAATCCCAATTTGATCGAAAACGCCGGCCGCAAAGCCGGCATGCCGATGCCACCACTGGCCCTGATAGACGAGGTTTCGGTCGAGCTCCTCTACAAGGCCATGAAACAGGCACGTGCAGACCAAGGCAGCTCCTATTGCGCGCAACCCCAGGACGCCGTTTTGATCGCCATGGTCGAGCAATTCGGGAGACTCGGTCGGAAGGCGGGACGTGGCTTCTACGATTATCCGTCAGACGGCGAACGAAAGCTATGGACAGGGCTCACGGAGCATTTCCCTCGTGCGGAAAAGCAGCCCAGCGTCGAGGAGGTCCACGAGCGCCTAATGTACTCGCAGTCACTCGAAGCTGCTCGTTGCGTCGGCGAGGGAATCGTGAGCGTCCGTGACGCGGATATCGGTTCCCTGCTCGGCTGGGGCTTCCCGTCGTTCCTGGGCGGCGTGTTGGGGCAGATCGACACCGTGGGCTTGCCGCAGATGATTACGGTCTGCGACCGACTGGCTCAACATATGCCGGAGCGGTACGCGGTTCCGCAAATCTTACGCGACATGGCGGCGAGCGGCCGGACGTTTCACTAGAACATCTGAGAGTTTGGCTCCCACAGGCGCCAAACTCTCGAACAAGCATTGGGCAGAAGTTATGGATTTCCAGTCGCTAGCGGACATTCCGCGCCGATATGCAGTAACTTCACCATCGCACATCGCGCTACAGTATGAGACGCGGCGGACCACCTACGCACAATGGGACCTGATATCTAATCGTGTCGCCAATGCGCTTGAAGGCGCGGGTGCTCCGACTGGAGCCCGCGTGGCTTATCTCGGAAAGAATTCGGACGTCTTCTTTCACGCCTTGTTCGGCTGCGCGAGAATTGGAGCGGTCCTCGTTCCGATAAACTGGCGACTTGCGCTTCCCGAAATCTGCTTCATCTTGAAGGACGCGGACTGCAGGCTGCTGTTCATCGGCCCCGAATTCAGACCTTTCATTGACGCTATCCGCAGCGAGTGTCCCAGCCTTCTGGCGATCGTTGGAACGGAAGATTCTGTCGAAGGGGTACCCTCATTTCACGAATGGATCGCGGGACAGTCTGAATTGGATCCGAGCCGCCCCATCGCAAGCGATGACGTCATCCTCCAGCTCTACACTTCTGGTACGACCGGGCTTCCAAAGGGAGCGCAGCTTACCCACCGCAATCTGCTATTCTCGACGAAGCTCAGCCAGACCGCCCCCCTTGGCAGTTGGCGCGAAGATGACATCTGCGTGCTACCGCTACCGGTCTTCCATGCAGGAGGGGTTGTGTTTGGCCTCAACAGCCCTTGCGCGGGCGGCACTGTTATCGTGGTCCGCGAAGCCCAGCCGACCCTGATCTTCGAGGCCTTCAGAAACGCGCCGGGACCGGTGACCCGACTTGGCCTCGTGCCGGCTATCATTAAGGCGGTAGTCGAACATCCTGACCTTGCGACGATCGATTTTTCAAGTTTGCGAACGTTGACTTACGGCGGCTCGCCGATCGCGTCAGGAGTGCTGCAGAGGGCGATTGAAGCCATCGGCCCGGTGCTGCTTCAGCTTTTCGGCATGACGGAGACTGCAACGGTTGGAACAGCACTCTTGCCCTCGGATCACGACCCGCAGAACACTGTTCGTCTAACGTCGTGTGGACGTTGCCTGCCAGGGGTCGAGGTCCGGATTATCGATTCCGATGGCAAGCCAGCACGAACAGGCAAGCCTGGGGAGGTGCAGATTCGCTGCGAAGCGGTGATGGCAGGATATTGGAATCATCCCGAAGCCACCAGTGCTGCCTTAAAGGACGGATGGTATCACACGGGTGACATCGGATATTTCGATGGTGACGGCTATCTCTATATTCTGGACCGGCTGAAGGACATGGTCATCTCCGGCGGCGAGAATGTCTATCCGGCTGAGGTCGAGCGGGTCCTGATCGAACATCCCGCTGTGGCAGATGTCGCGGTTTTCGGCGTTCCTGACGCGAATTGGGGCGAAGCGGTGAAGGCTGCCATCGTGCTACGGGCCGGACAGAACTTATCCGAAGACCAGCTCATCGCCTTCGCTCGTTCGCGATTAGGTGCCTTCAAATGTCCTAAGAGCGTCGACTTCGTTACGGAGGTGCCGCGGAATGCATCCGGTAAAGTGCTAAAGCGTGTATTAAGAGAACAGTATTGGAACGGGATCAACCGCAACGTGAGTTGATTATGACTGGCGCTCAGCCCGCTTGCCTTGGAACCGTGCGACAGAAAGCGCTCACGCACCTTGCCGAAGGACGTTCTTCTTTGCCACTCGGGGCGCAGGCGCGGTGAATCCATACAAGAATTGGTCGACGACCATATCTGCGAATTCGGTCGGAGTGATGCCGCCCGCTGGGTCAAACCAAGTATGGCTGAAATTGAGGATACCGAACAGCATCATTGCGTAGATCTTCTTAGTTCGCTTGACGATCTTGCCTTCCTTGTCCAAGCGGGTCAGGAGATCGGAGACGATGTCGACGATCTGCCGCTCGAGCGACCTGATGGCGGTCTGCTCGGATTCACTCAGAAACGACAGGTCGTTCAGGATCAGCCGCTGCTCGTTCGATGAGCGCGCGTTGAGCTCGACGATGGCGCGGATGGCCGCGCGAAACTGGTCGAGCGTCGTGGACTCGCCCGCGATTGCAGCTCCGACGTCGGCGATCATCCGCCGGACATGGCCATCGAGAATCGCGAACAAGATCGCTTCCTTGGACTGGAAGTAGTGATAGAGCGCTCCCCGCGACAGGCGACAGGCTTCGGCGAGTTCGGCGATCGAGGCGCGCATGTAGCCCTGTTGGGCAAATAGTTCGCATGCGGCGGTCAGAATGCCGTGCTGAATGTCGTCGTAGTTCTCAGAGCGAGTCCGCGCCATCGTGGTCTTTCGATTTTCGGCCGCCCGAATTCTGAAGGCCGCGAAATGAATCTCCCGGATGTTTTTGGTTACTTCCGACACTGGAAGGGCGCAACGATATTTCTCCCCAAGAGGCTGGTATCCGGAGAAAAAATTGTTTGAACGGTCGGCCGGATTATATTATAATGCAAACCAATAGCAGACTGACCGGGGGATCCTACCGCCGGCGCTTTTCGGGGGAGGATGCCGTGCTGAGGCTCGAGCGAAATATCATTGCGACCGCGGTTGCCATGGGCGAGTCGTGCTTGGCGGTTCGGCTGGCCCGCATCTGCAAGGATGGCCCGACGATCAGAAATGGCAATATCGCCCCAGGGGCAGGTCTTTGCTGGGCACGACGGCCTTGCGCGGTCGGATCAGGTCGGTTCGAGCCATGATCGCCTCGTCGCAGCCTCACCCGAGCAGCGATCCCCCCACCTCAGCGCGCGAGGGAATGCTCGAGTTTCGCAACGTTCGCATCGTCTACGACAATGCGATCGAAGCCATCCGTGACGTCAGCATCGCGGTGCCGGCGGGCGGGATCGTCGGCCTGCTTGGCTCCAATGGAGCCGGCAAATCGACGCTGCTGAAGGCGATGTCCGGAATTTTGTATACCGAGGAGGGCCGGCTCGAAAATGGCTCGATCAGCTTTCGCGGCGCAAGCGTGGATAGCCTCGCTCCTGACGAGCTTGTCCGTCGCGGCATCGTTCAGGTGCCCGAAGGTCGCCGCGTATTCCCGGCGCTTACGATCGACGAAAACTTGCAGATGGGAGGATACACGAGAAGCGCCGCCGAGATCCGGGAGCAGCGCGAGAAGGTGTTCGGCCTGTTTCCGCGTCTCTACGAACGGCGCGACCAGATCGCGGGCTACATGTCCGGCGGCGAGCAGCAAATGCTGGCAATCGGGCGTGCCTTAATGACCCGTCCAATGCTGCTGGCGCTCGACGAGCCTTCGCTCGGGCTTGCGCCGCTGATCATCGACCGCATTTACGAGGTGATCGCTAAACTGCGCGACGAGTTGAAATTGACGGTGCTGCTTGTTGAGCAGAACGCACAACGCGCGCTCGACATCTGCGACTATGCCTACATCCTCGAGACCGGACGGGTCGTCCTCGATGGTCCCCCGTGCAAACTCAGCGCCAACCAGGACGTACAGGAATTCTATCTCGGCATGTCTGGCTCCGGCAGGAAAAGCATGCGTGAGGTCAAGCACTACAAGCGGCGCAAGAGGTGGCTCTCGTGACTCCCCTGCTCTCGATCGAAAACCTCAGCAAGAGCTTCGGCGGCCTGAAGGCCGTCGCCGACATCAATTTGTCGGTGATGGCCGGGGAGATCTGCAGCGTGATCGGCCCCAATGGCGCCGGGAAGACGACGCTGTTCAACATCATCAGCGGTGTGCTCCGTCCGAGCAGTGGTCGCATCGTGTTCAACGGGACAGACCTTTCTCGCGTATCGCCTTCGCGCTTTGCGGCAATAGGGATCGGCCGCACCTTCCAGAATCTCGCACTTTTTAAGCATGGGACGGCTGTCGAAAACATCCTCACCGGCCGCCACACCCACCTTCGCTCGACCGTTCTCGATTCCGTGCTGTACTTCGGCCGAACGCGCAAGGAGGAGATCGAGGCGCGCAGATACGTCGAACGAATCATCGAATTCCTCGAGATCGAACATGTCCGTGACGCCGTCGTCGGCACCCTGTCCTACGGACATCAGAAGCGCGTCGAGCTCGCCCGCGCACTCGCCTGCGAGCCGAAGCTCCTGCTGCTCGACGAGATGGTGTCCGGTATGAACCAGGAAGAGACCGAGGATATCGCTCGCTTCGTGCTCGACATCCGTGACGAGCTCGGCATCACCGTTGTCATGATCGAACACGAGATGCGGATTGTGATGGACATCTCTGACCGCGTCCACGTCCTGAATTTCGGCCGCAAGATCGCCGGCGGGACGCCTGATGACATTCGGCGCGATCCGGCTGTTGCCGAGGCTTATCTCGGCGGACATCGCTCCCGCGGCCAGGCAAAGACGGATTCCCATGTCGATGCTTGACATGTTGCGGACGGTTCAATCGGCACCATCGACCGGTGCCAAGCATAGCGTTGGCCGCGAGGCCGCGTCGCCTGCGTCACTGCAGCACGCGCTGCAGAGCGCCGCCATCACCCTGCCGCAGTTGCTGCGCGAACGCGCCGCCCTGCACGGCGACAGGTTGGCGCTGCGCGAGAAGGAATACGGTATCTGGAACCGCTATTCCTGGCGGCACTATTACGAAACCGCGCGCGCGGTCGCGCTCGGCCTGCTCTCGCTCGGCATCAAGCCGGGCGACCGGGTGGCGATTGCCGGCGAGGACACGCCGGAATGGTTCTATGCCGACCTCGGCACCCAGATGATAGGCGCCATCGCGGTTGGCATCTATCCGACCAATCCCTGGGTCGAACTGCAATACATCGCCCGGCACTCCGGCTCCCGCATCGTTGTCACCGGCGACCAGGAGCAGACCGACAAGGTGCTGGAAGCCATGGCGAGAGAGGGCGGCCTGCCCGCGCTCGAGGCGATCGTCTGCATCGACATGAAGGGTCTTCGGCACTACGGCCAGGAGCAGCTCATGTCGTTCGACGGGCTGTGCGAGCTCGGCCGCGCCTATGCCGCCGAGCACCCGGACGCGAACGCGACCCTCGACCGCCTGATCTCGCAGGGCTCGCCGGACGACACCTGCATTCTGGTCTACACGTCCGGCACCACCGGCCCGCCGAAAGGCGCGATGCTCACCCACCGCAACCTGACCTACTCGGCCTACACCTACGCCCGCGCGGTCGGCGTCGCCGACAAGCAATTCGACTCCGTCTGCTACCTGCCGCTCTGCCACGTCGCCGAGCGCTGCTACTCGGAGGTGATGCAGCTCGTGCTCGGCGGCATCGTCAGCTTCGCCGAGTCGATCGACACCGTCGCGCTCAACATCCGCGAGATCGGCCCAACCTTCTTCGTCGGCGTTCCCCGCATTTATGAAAAGCTGCAACAGAACTTCCTGTTCAAGCTCGGCGAGAGCGGACGGCTGCGCCAGCGCGTCACCCACGCCTGCCTCGCGCTCGGACGAACGCTATCCGATCGCCGCCAGCGCGGGCAGAACTCCTGGGGCGACCGGCTGCTTTACGGCGTGCTCTACCTCCTGATGTTCCGCAACATGCAGCGGCATCTCGGGCTTGCCTTCAGCCGCCACCGGCTATGCGCCGGCGCCTCGATCTCCCCGGAGACGCTGCGCTTCTTCGACATCATCGGCCGGCCGGTGTCGCAGGGCTACGGCCTGACCGAATCCGGGGGCGTTGCCTTCGTCCAGAGCGAGACCCATCATCGCATCGGCGGCTGCGGCGTACCCATGCCGCAGACCGAATGGAAGCGCGATTCCGACGGCGAGATCCTCCTAAAGAATCCCGGCGTGTTCAAAGGCTATTTCCTCGACGAGAAGGCCTCGAACGCCTCGATCGAGCCGGGCGGATGGCTGCGCACCGGCGATATCGTCGAGGTCATCGACAATGGAGAGATCGCGGTGGTCGACCGCAAGAAGGCGATCATCATCACCGCCGGCGGCAAGAACATCGCGCCGTCCGAGATCGAGAACACGCTGAAGGATTCCGAATTTATCAAGGAAGCGATCGTGGTCGGTGAAGCCCGCAAATATCTCGGCGCGATCATCCAGATCGACTACGACAATGTCGGCCGCTGGGCGCGGGATCGCGCGCTCGCCTACACCAACTACAAATCACTGTCGCAACTGCACGAGGTGCACGAGCTTATCGACCGGATCGTGAACGAGACCAACAAGCGCTTCGCCCGCGTCGAGAACATCCGCCGCTTCGCGATCCTGGAGAAGGAGCTCGACCATGACGACGGCGAACTGACCGCAACGCAGAAGGTTCGGCGCGCCATGATCGAGAAGAAGTTCGCGCGCGAACTCGCCATCATCTATCCGACGGAGGACCGATGCAGTACCTGATCCAGCTTCTGATCTCCGGTCTTGCTGTCGGCGCCATCTATGGCCTGATCGCAATGGCCTTCGCGGTGATCTACAAATCGACCGGTCTCGTCAACTTCGCGCAGGGCGAAATGACGATGATCGTCGCCTATGTCGCCTGGACCATCTCGACCACGATCAGCGGCAACGTTTTCGTGGTAGCGTTCGGCGCGATCGTCGCGGCGGTCCTGCTCGGCCTCGTCATCGAGCGCGTGGTGATGCGGCCGATGCTGGGCGAGCCGGTGTTTTCGACCGTCATGGTGACGATTGGGCTCGCCGTGATCCTGCGCTCGTCCATCAACTTCATTTGGGACGCCTATCCTCACGCGCTCGATCTCGGCGTCGGCCGCCACGTCGTCCGCATCGGCTCCATCGGCGTGCGCACCGGCCAGATCGCCGTCATCACGACCTTGCTGCTCCTGATCGCCGGCATCTGGGCGTTCTTCCGCTACTCCAAGTTCGGCATCGCGATGCGGGCAGTAGCGGCCGACGACCGCACCGCGCTCTTGATGGGCATCAGCGCGCCGCGCGTCCATGGCTTCGCCTGGGCAGCCTCGTCGGCTATCGCCGGCATCGCCGGCGTGTTCTTCGCGATGTCCTACGATCTGTCGCCCGCGATGTTCCAGCTCGGGCTGAAGGCCTTTCCGGCCACCATCCTCGGCGGCCTCGACGCGGTGCTCGGCTCCGGGCTCGGCGGCCTGTTGATCGGCGTCACCGAGAACCTCGCCGGCGGCTATGTCAGTTCCGGCATGAAGGAGGTCGCGGGCTTCCTCATGATCATCATCGTGCTCATGATCCGGCCGTTCGGGATCTTCGGCGAACGCGACATCGAGAGGGTCTGATGCGTACCGGCGATTTCAAGCAAAGCTATGGCGAGCTCGTCGCGCTGACCGATTCACCGCCGGTATGGCTGTGGTCGGCCGTACTGCTGCTCGCACTCATCCTGGCGCCCTTCTTCCTCAACGCCTATGCGCTGTCCTTCCTGATCATGATCCTGATCACCGTGGTCGGCGCGCTCGGCCTCAACATCCTAACTGGATATACCGGCCTGATCTCGCTCGGTCATGTCGGTTTCCTCGTCACCGGCGCCTATGCCTATGCCGTCGCCGTCTCGAAATACGGCCTGCCTCCGATCGCGGGCTTCGTCGCAGCAGGTATGGTTCCGGCCATCGCAAGCCTCGTCGTCGGGGCGCCTTCGCTGCGGCTGAAGGGGCTCTATCTGGCAATCACCACGTTGGCCTTTTCCTTCCTCATCAACACGCTGATCCTGGAGGCGCGATGGCTCACCAATGGCGCGCGCGGCATTTCGCTGCAGCGCCCCACCCTGTTCGGGATCAGCTTCGACAGCGACGCAGCCTTCACCTATCTCTGCCTCGGCTTTGCCCTCCTCGCCTTGCTCGCCACGCTTAATATCCGGCGCAGCCGTGTCGGGCGGGCCCTCGTCGCGATCCGCGACAACGACACCGCCGCGCGGGTCATGGGCATCAATTTGCATGCCTACAAGCTGCTTGCCTTCGTGACATCGGCCTTCATCACCGGGCTCGCCGGCGCGCTCTATGGCATTTACCTGTCCTTTGTCAGTGTCGAGGGCTTTCCGTTCCTCCTGAGCATCGAGGCGCTGGCGATCCTCATCGTGGGTGGGCTGGGCTCCGCGCTCGGCGTCGTGCTCGGCACCATTTTCATCGTGCTCCTGCCCGAGGTCGCGCGGCTGCTGTTCAACCTGTTCAGCGCGCAGATGGACGCCATGTTCACCACCGGCGCACAGGAGCTGAAGAGCATGCTCTATGGCCTCGTCATCATCCTGTTCCTGCGCTTTCAGCCGCGCGGCCTGGTCGGCGCCTGGCACGACATCAAGCGATGCTGGGTGAATTGGCCACTGCGGTATTGAGACCACGAAACAATCAATGAGGGAGGAGACCATGATCAAGACTTGTGCAGCAGCAATGCTGCTGGCGACTGCCATCCACGCCGGCGCCATAGGCACTGCCGCGGCCGAGCCGGGCATCACCGAGACCGAAATCCTGATCGGCGACATCGAACCGTTGACAGGCCCGCCCGCGCTCCTCGGAGTTGCGGCTTCGATCGGACACAAGGTCGCAATCGCGGAGGCCAACGCCGCGGGCGGCATCAGTGGTCGCAGGATCAAATACGTCCTCGAGGATGACGGCTATGTCACCGCACGCACCATCCAAGGCGTGCGCAAGCTCGTTGACGTCGACAAGGTATTCGCCCTTGTCGGCCTGTCAGGCTCTGGCCAATCCATCGCGGCGATGCCGGTGCTGGAGAAGGCGGGCATCCCGACGGTCATCGACGTGGCGCCGGTGAAGCCGCTTTGGGAGCCGCCGCGCAAGAACGTGTTCATCGTCGGGCAGTCCTACGAGGAAGGGATCAGGCATCTGGTCGCCTTTCTCGCCGACAAGAACCCGGGCAAGAAGTGGGGCCTGATCACGCAGGACGACGATTACGGCATCGCTGTGCACGACGGCTTCGATTCCATGGTAGAGCCCAAGAAGCTCAACGTCGTCTTCAGCGGCAGCTACAAGAAGGGTCAGCAGGACTTTTCATCCGAAATGCTCCAGCTCAAGGAGGCCGGCGCCGAGGTCTTTCTGGCCGGCGGCATCATCGCGGAAAATGTGGCGATGATGAAGGAGCTGGAGAAGCTCAACGCCAAGCCGGTCATCGGCATCTTTTGGCCGGGCCGCGTCGAGCCTGTGCTGAAGTTGATGGGGCCCGCGGGCGACGGCATCTACGCGGTCGATTATGTCGAGCCCTTCGCGGGCGAAGCCGGCAAGGCCTTCCTCGAGAAGGCCAAGCCGCTGCTCTCGGAAGCTGAGTTCAAGGGGATCAATCGCTACACGATGGCTGGCTACGCCGCAGCCAAGGTCCTGATCGGCGCCATCGCGCGCTGCGGCAAGGACCCGAGCTGGGCCTGTACGATCGCGGAGCTGGAGAAGACCTCCAACGTCGAAACCGGGGTGATGGCGCCGATCAGCTTCGGTGCCGGCGTCCGCTTCTCCAACCAGAAGCTGAAGATCATGCAGGCGGATTTCTCCAGCCTCAGCTTCAAGCCGGCCTACTAGGGAGTGTGCTCATTAGGCGGCTGGCCGTCTGATATCCGGGTTGCCGCCACGTCAACCGAAGAGCAGATGGCTTCCGACAAGCGGGAGTTGCTGGTCGACTAACTGACAGAAGTCGACAGCCACCGAGGCGACAGTTTGGCCTGATGGCGCTCTACTTGCCAACCAGGCTGCACTTGCTGCGGTCTAGCGGGCGGAAGGCCTGGTCCGGCGGAATGGTTGCGACCAGCTTGACGAAGTCCCACGGGCCTTTGGATTCCTCGGGCGTCTTGACCTGCACCAGATAAAGATCATGCACCATACGCTGGTCCTCGCGGATACGGCCGTTGGGCGTGTAGGCGTCCGACACCGGCGTCGCCTTCATCCTGGTCATCACGGTCGCGCCGTCGTCGGAGTCGGAATCCTTCACGGCTTGCAGATAGTGTCGCACCGCCGAATAGACGCCGGCCTGGATCTGGGACGGCATCGCCTTGCGTCGCGCGTAGAACGCATCCGAGAACTTTCGGGCCGCCGGTGAAACGTCCTCGAAGAACGAGGTGACGATGAGATCGCCGCGCGTGGCCTTCAGGCCGACGGCCTCGATGTCGACGTTCTGGAATGACATCGGCACGATCTTCATACCCTGGTCGGCGAGGCCGAACTCCTCGGCCTGCTTGATCGCGGTGGCGTTATCGCCGGCGACATTGATCGCGAGGATCTTGGCGCCCGAGGACTGCGCCTGGAGCAGGAACGATGAGTAGTCGGGCGTGCCGAGCTGGGCCTTGACGCTGCCGGCGACCTTGCCGCCGAGCGTCGCGATACGGTCGCGGGCGGTAGCTTCGATCGAATGGCCGAAGGCATAGTCACCGGTGATGAAGAACCACGGCTCCTTGCTGGTCTGCATGACGCCGGAGACGACCGCGGTCGCGGTCGAATAGGCGTCCTGGGTCCACTGCACGCTCGACGGTGCGCAGGCCTCATCGGTGAGCTGGTTGGCCCCGGCGCCGGAGACGAGGAAGATTTTTCCGTTGCCGCGCACGAGCTCCTGCACGGCAAGCGCCGCGCCGGAGCTGCCGCCGTCCGCGATCGCCTGCACGCCGTCGCTGAACCATTTTCGCGCGAGCGAGGCCGCGAGGTCCGGCTTGTTCTGGTGGTCGGCCTGCAAGATCTCGATCGGCTTGCCGTTGATCTTGCCGCCGAACTCTTCCGCCGCCATCCGTGCCGCCTCGACCGAGCCCGGGCCCATCGCTGTCGCGAAGATGCCGTTCATGTCGGTAAGGACGCCGATGCGGATGGCGTCGCCCTTGATCTCGGCGCGCGCAGTGCCTGCGAGCGACAGCGTGACCAGCAGGACGGCGGTGAGTCTCTTGCGATGAATGTCCATGATGTCTCTCGATCCCGGTTGAAGGTGAGCGCGGCAATCGCCGCCCTGAATGGGCCCGCGCGATGACGCAAAGTGTGCTTCAGTTGACGATCTTGCAGGCGGGATCCTCGGGACCAAAGGCCTGGTCGCCGGGAATTCTCGTCAGGAGCTTGTAGTAGTCCCAGTGGTATTTCGATTCCTGGGGCGTCTTGACTTGAGCGAGCCAGAGGTCGTGCACCATGAGGCCGTCGGCCCGAAGCTTGCCACCATGCGCGAAGAAGTCGTTGATCGGCGTGTCGCGCATCCTGCTTGCGACTTTGCCGGGATCGTCGGTCCCGGCTGCCTTGACCGCATTGAGATAATGCATGACCGCGGAATAGACGCCCGCTTGCCACATCGTCGGCATGCGCTGCATCTTCGCGAAGAAGCGCTTCGACCAGGCCCGCGTCTGCTCATCCATGTCCCAGTAGAAGGCGGTCGTCAGCAGCAAGCCCTGGGCGCTTTGCAATCCAAGCGCATCGATGTCGGTGATCAGCGCAAGCAGGGCAGCCATCTGCTGTCCGCCCTGAAAGAGGCCGAATTCACCGCCGGTCTTGATCTCGTTCACATTGTTCGGTGGGCCGCCCGCGATTCCGATGATCTTCGCTTTCGACGCCTGCGCCTGAAGCACGAATGAGGACATGTCGGTGGTTCCGAACGGCGGCCGGGCCGATCCCAGCACCTTGCCGCCCTCGCGCTTGATCACGGCGGTGGCGTCACGTTCCAACGCGTGGCCGAATGCAATGTCGTCGGTGAGGAAATACCAGGTGTCGCCGCCGCGCTTTACCACCTCCTGGGCCGTTCCGACGGCAAGCGCGTGCGTGTCGAATACCCATTGCATGGTGTAGGGCGAACAGAACTTGCCGTGAAAATCCGCCGTTCCGGTCGCGGTGACGATGAGCAACTTCTTCTTCTCGCTCGCGACCGTTTGCACGGCGAGCCCCACCGCCGAAACGGGAACATCCACGATGAGATCGACCTGTTCGGTGTCGTACCATCGTCGCGCGATGGCAGCCCCGATATCAGGCTTTATCTGATGATCTCCGACGATCAGCTTGATCGGCTTGTCCAACACGCTGCCACCGAAATCGTCGATGGCCATCTGAGCCGCGGTGACAGAGCCTTGACCGGTTGGCGTGGACGAGGGCCCGGTCATATCCGATAGCACGCCGATTTTGACTACATCGTCCGAGAGCTGGGCATGAGCGGCTGTCGTAGCCAGGATTGCCGCGGTCAGGATGAGTGCGCGCACCAAGCCGTTCATATTGTTTCCTCTCTTGGATGCCGGATGTGTCCCTTTTCGGGATCGTCTCGGTGGCGGTCAGGCCGGTTCGGCGATCACCTTGTTGCGCAAAATTCCGATGCGGGAGATTTCGACCTCGACGGTGTCGCCGGGACGCATCCACAAAGGCGGTGTGCGCTTGGCGCCCACGCCGCCCGGCGTGCCCGTGACGATGACGTCGCCGGGGACGAGCGCGCAGATCGTCGAGATATAGGCGATCAGGTCGGGGATCGCGGTGATCAGGAGATCGGTGGTGGTGTCCTGCACGACCTTGCCGTTCAGCCGGGTCTGAAGCGTGAGCTTCGACGGATCGGGGATCTCGTCCGCCGTGACCAACCATGGGCCGAAGCTGCCACTCTCCGCAAAGGTCTTGCCGGAGAGGAACTGGCTGGTGTGGCGCTGCCAGTCGCGGATGCTGCCTTCGTTGTAGCAGGCATAGCCGGCGATATGATCGAGCGCGCCGCTCGCGGGAATGTGGCGGCCCTCCTTGCCGATCACGAGCGCGAGCTCCCCCTCATAGTCGAAATCGTCGCTTACCTTGGGTTTGACGATGGGCTGGAGATGGCCGACCTGGCTGCACGGGAAGCGCACGAACAGGGCCGGCTTCTCGGTGACGGTGCGGCCGGTTTCGGCGACGTGGTCGCGGTAGTTGAGGCCGACGCAGATGATCTTGCCGGGATCGGGGATGACGGGGGCGAAGCTGATGGTGTCGAGTGCATGATCGGGTGCGGTGGACGCGACCAGCTTTGCCGCTTCGGCCACGTGGCCGGATTCGAGCAACTGCCGCAGCGTGGTACAGGGCGCCATGCGCCTACCGAGATCGACCACGCCATTGTCCTTGACGGCGCCGAAGGAGGCTCGGCCGCTGGCGATGAAAGAGAGCAGCTTCATGAGGTGTCCTTGAGAGGTGTTTGGTCAGGCCGCTGACGGCACGTCGGTGGGGCGCGTGATCGCGGAGATGAGCCGGTTGAACTCGGCATCGTTACGGGCGGTGCCGCGGATATAGCGGTCGGGGCGAACCAGCGCGGCGGTGATGCCGTGCTCGCGCAGCCAGCGTCCGATCCCGTCGGCATCGTCGTTGGTCAGGATCTTGATGCCGGGCCGCGAGAGAGCGAGATGCGTCGCGCTCTCGACGAGGAGGACATGGCTGTAGCCGATCCGGTCGTCGCCGCGACTGCCGTCATTCAGCGTGAACTGCGGCGCGAGATGTCCGGCGAGCGGCAGGTCGCCGAGCGCGTGCCCAGGGCCGAGCACGGGTTTTTTCACTTCGAGCTTCACGGGCGCATTTTCACGCGCCTGCCCGGCGGCCAGGCCAGCTTCGATCGCCCTGGTATTGATGACGCCGCCGAGGCGAATGGCGAGCTCGATGAACTCGCGTACATGCGGCTGGCGCTCGCTTTGATAGGTGTCGAGCATATCTGACGAGGCGCCGTCGCGACTGACCGCAGCGAGTTTCCAGGCAAGATTTGCGGCATCGCGGATGCCGGCGCACATGCCCTGGCCCAGGAAGGGCGGGGTCTGGTGCGCAGAATCGCCGGCGAGCAGCAGGCGGCCGTGGCGCCATTGCTGCGCGATGACGGAATGAAAAGTGTAGACCGCGGCGCGCTCGAGTTCGCCATCCCCGGGCGTGATCCAGCGTGACAACAACTCCCAGACCTTTGCCGGCTGCGCGACGTCGTTCGAATCCTCGTCCGGCAGGACCGTGATCTCCCAGCGCCGCCGCGTGCCGGTACCGCGCACATAGGTCGCCGGCCGGTGCGGGTCGCAATGCTGGATACTGTAGTCACCGAGATCGTCGCGCGCGCGCTTGAGCAGCACGTCGATCACCAGCCAACGCTCGTGGAAGCCGAGATCGTCCATGCCGGAACCGATGAAGCGGCGAACCAGAGAGCGCGCTCCGTCGCAGCCGATCACATAGCCGGTGCGGACCTCGCTGAGCTTTCCATTGGAAAGATCCTCGTAGCGGACGCGCACGCCAGTTTCGTCCTGATCGAGAGCGAACACCTCGCAGCCGCTGCGCATGCTGACATGCGGCCAGCGCGCGAGGCCGCCGATCAGCACATCCTCCAGATCGGGCTGGTGGAAGCGGTAGCTGAGGTTCCAGCCCATCGGCGTCAGCGTCTGCGGCCGCGACCAGTCCAGCAGCATTTTGCCGTCGGCGTCGAGAAAGAGCATGCCGGGGCTGAGGATGACGCGGGGCAGAATGGCGTCAGCAAGGCCAATGGTCTGGAACACGCGCATGCATTCGTCGTCGAAATGCACCGCGCGCGGCAGATGATAGGTCCGCGCCTCGCGCTCGAGTACCAGCGTCCGCACGCCGCAGAGGCCGAGAAGATTGGCAAGCGCGGCGCCGACCGGGCCACGGCCGACGATCACAACGTCAAACTCCTCGGGGGCGGATTTATCCTGCATGGGGCTATCTCTTCCCCAGGGGGTGCCACCGCTTCAACCGCGTCGCGCAAAGTGTCCACCCAGCGGACGGCCCTGGACTAGACCTCGACCGGAATAGCCGCCGCCGTCTCCTGAAGCCTGCCGACGAACTGCGCCATCGCTTCCTCGATGCCCAGCGCCGAACGAATCCAGATGATGGAGATACAGCCGAACACGGCGTCGTTGCGGACAATGGGCACGGCAATCGAGGCTGTCTTGGGATTGTACTCGCCTTCGGTGCGGATGGCGTAGCCTCGCGCGGCCGTCTCCGCGATCATACGGTCGAGGCGGCCCTCGTCAAGGAAGGGGCGGTCGTCGGCCTCGTCGATGCGGCGGAGATGGCTGATGATGAGGTCGCGCTCGCGCATGGGGCAGGCGGCGAGATAGGCGCGGCCCGCGGAGGTTCGCAGCATCGGCAGGCGCTTGCCGATCATGCCGCGGTCGATCGAGAGCGGGCTGCGCGAATGGGTGGTCTCCTGCACCACCATCGCTGCGTTCTCGTAGGTGGAGAGATCGACCGGCCAGACCAGGCTCTTGCTGAGCTCGGCAAGATAAGGCGCGGCCGCCTGGCAGATCACCACGCCGGGGTCGTAGCCATCCCCGAGACTGAGGGCGAGGCGGGTGACGCGAAAGCGGTCGTCGCTGGCGCTGCGGGCGACATAGCCGAGTTCCTCCAGCGTCTCGAGCAGGCGGTAGACGGTCGGACGGGGCAGATCGAGCGCGCGGGCGACGTCGCCGGCGCGGATGCCGCCGGAGCGGTTGACCTCCTGCAGCACGTCCAGCCCGCGCTTGAAGGCGCGGACGCCCTCCGACTGGCGCGGTTGGCCGTTCCGCGTCCGCTCCTTGGACACCTCGCATTTCCTCCCTTGTGCGGCTTCGCCCCCCGATTATCGTCATTGCGAAGTGAAGCGATTGCGGGATGCCACCGTAGGAGCGTCCGCGGCCGGTATCAAGTTCGGCGCAGTGCGGCGGAGGCGATGCTCTCGGGAGGAATTCGATGGAAATCACCGCGCTCGGCTATATCGGCATCAATTCGTCGCAGCTCGACCAGTGGGGACAGATGGCGACCGGGCTGCTCGGCATGCAGCAGGTCGATCGCGGCGGCAAGATGCGCGCCTTCCGGATGGATGATCGCAAGCAGCGGTTGATCGTCGACGGCAGCAGTGATGCCGGGCTAGCGGTGATGGGCTGGGAAGTTCCCTCGACCGTTGAGCTAGACCAACTCGCAGGACGGCTCGAAAGCCATGGCGTCAAGGTCACGCGCGGCTCGCGCGCGCTCGCCGACGAGCGTCATGTGGCCGAGCTGATCGCGTTTGCCGATCCCGCCGGCAACCGGCTCGAGGCCTTCTGCAAGCCGGAGCTTGCAAGCGAGCCGTTCAGACCCGGCCGCCCGATCTCCGGCTTTCGCACCGGCGCGCTCGGCATGGGGCACGTCGTGCTCAATGTCGAGGATGTCGAACAGCTGCTGCCGTTCTACCGCGACGTGCTCGGCTTTCACGTCTCCGATTTCGGGCTGAAGCCCTACGGCCTCTATTTCTTCCACGTCAACGGCCGCCATCATTCCTTTGCGATGGTTGGGTCAGGGCGGAAGGCACTGCATCATTTCATGGTCGAGCTCGGCAGCCTCGACGACGTCGGGCAAGGATACGACCTCGCGCAACTCGAAGACGGCCGCATCGCCTACACGTTGGGACGACACACCAACGATCACATGACCTCGTTCTATCTGAACACGCCGTCCGGTTTCTTCATCGAATATGGCTGGGGTGCACGGATCATCGATCCCGGTACCTGGCAGCCGCACGAGACCTTCGACGGGCCGTCGCTGTGGGGCCATGAGCGCCTCTACATGCCGGAGGAACAGCGCAAGCGCCTGCGTGACATGCGGCTCGATGCGGCAGCCCGCGGCGTGCGCGTGGCCGATCCAAACGTACCAGCGCTTAATTGCGCTTGGCTGGATGCCGTGATCGCACGCGAATAATGCGCAGCCAAAAAAGTGTCTGGAGGGGGTCACCGCGGAACTCGAATTCCTTGTAGCTTGACCGCTCTAGACCACAAGCCGCCGGATCACGCCCAATTGGTCCCTCCGCTCTGCCTTGATAAGACAGACGTTTATGAGCACACCTGCTAGCTGGGCAGCAGACCAATTGAAGTCCGATTAGCTTCCGCGAAATTGCGGGCGGCGCTTGGCGGTGAAGGCAGCTATCCCTTCCCGCGCGTCGTCGGTTCCGGCCGCGACAACAATGGAGTCGTTCTCGGCCAGAAGCTGCTCCACAAGGCCGGTTTCGAATGACTGGCGCAGCATGCGGCGCATGGCACCGTACGCCCGGGTTGGGCCCGCGGCGAGCTTGGCGGCAATGCCGGCGGCCTCCGCCTCGACCGCATCGTCGGAGACGACACGCGACACCAGCCCGTATTCGAGCGCGTCCTGCGCGCTCAGGCGGCTGTTCAGCAGGAACAATTCTTGTGCGCGCCTCAATCCCACCATCCGCGGAAGAAACCAGGTGTTGCCACCATCCGATGTCAGGCCCAGCCCGCCATAGCCCAAGGCGAAGCGTGCGTCCTCCGCCGCAACGACGATGTCTGCGACGTAGAGAAGACCGAGGCCGCCGCCGGCTGCGGCGCCGCGAACTGCGGCCACAACCGGCGCATCCATACTCGTCAGCCGCTCGATGGCCACGTGATAGGGGTCGATCATGCGGCGAAGCCGATCCGGCAGCCGCTCAGGCGCCGTGCCTGCGAACATGCTGACGTCACCCCCCATGGTGAAGTTCGGCCCATTGCCGCAGATCATGACCGCACGAATGCTGGGGGCCTCGACGATCTGTGACACGGCCTCAGCCAGATCTTTAGCCATTTCCTCGTTGATCGCGTTGCCCTGATCAGGGCGATTGAGACGCAGTGTCGCGAGCCCGTCTTTGATATCGAGCAGGACCGTTCGCAACGGACTGGCGGCATCGCGCCAGCGTGCTGTGTCGGTGTACTGCTCAAGCGCGCGGATCCGTCCGTCCGCGAATGTCAGGAGGTGAGCGAAGGCCGCATCGAGGGCGGCCCCGCCCTGCTTGCCCTCGCCGCGATAGCGCCCGGTGACGAGGAGGCGGTCTGTCCCGACCTCGAGAAAACGCTCGGGCTCCGCACGCGCGAAAAAATGCCGGGCGATCCCTCCCCAGCCATCTCGTCGCATTGCAGACGGGCTCTCGTGCCGGCCGCCGATGCCGAACGGCATGCCCTCGGCAATCTGCCCAACGAACTCGGGATGAAGCAGGGCGTCGAGCTGCTGCCGATCACCTGCAGCGAGGGCTGCGTACAGAGAGCGCGCGAGATCGGAGGCTGGTCGTGCTTGCATTGGAGATGTCTCCGCTAAGGTGAGTAATGGTGCAAACTCATAAAAACGCAATTCCTTGCCTGGGTGCCTGGCTGGATCAGCCGACTTTGCGGTTCCGGCTTTCCCAATACGGCGCGCGCAGTTCGTGCTTCAGGAGCTTACCGGCTCCGGATAGGGGCAAGGCCTCGCGAAACTCGAAGCTTACCGGACACTTGTATCCGGCGATGTATTCGCGACAGTGATCGCGCAATTCGGCGGCGGTCGCCTGCATCCCCTGGCGCAGCACGACGATGGCGTGGACTTGCTCGCCCCAGCGCTCGCTCGGAATTCCGATGACAGCACAACCGGCGATGGCCGGGTGGCGTGAGAGCGCGTTTTCGACCTCAGCGGAGTACACGTTCTCTCCGCCTGAGACGATCATGTCTTTGAGGCGATCGACGATGAATAGATAGCCTTCGCCATCGAAATATCCCATGTCGCCCGATCGCAGCCAGCCGCCGCGGAACGCGTCGCGCGTCTCCTTCTCGCGATTCCAGTATCCCTGCATCACGCCGATGCCACGCGCCACGATCTCGCCGACCGTTCCCACGGGCACCTCCGCACCGTCATTGTCCGTCACGCGCATGTCGAGACCCCAGGCCGGACGTCCCGCAGAGCGCAGACGGGCGTGCTCGACTGCGTTGGAAGAGCGGTGACATGCCGCAGGCAGGATGGTACACGGCCCCCCCGTCTCAGTCATGCCGTAGCCCTGATAAAAGTCGACGTTCGGAAGCGCCTTCAGAAGCTGTCCGAGCAGGCGCTCGTTGATCGGCGACCCACCATAGACGATCTTGCGCAGGCTGCTCGAATCATAAGTCTCGAACTCTGCATGGTCGATCAGCCGCTGCAGCATCGTGGGCACCAATAATGTAAACGTCGCCCGTTCGCGCGCAATCGCATTCAGCACCATAGGCGGATCGAAAGTTTCGACGTAGACTGTCCGGCATCCGCGTACCAGAGCGCGGATGAGAATACACATGCCGGCCTGATGGAAGATTGGCGAGACCGCAAGGATTACTTCATCATCAGCATAGTTGACCTCGAGCAGATTGCAGATGGCGTTGCCGAGGAGCGCATTGTGACTCAACATGACCCCTTTAGGGAATCCGGTCGTGCCTCCCGTATAAAAGACACCGGCAAGATTCTCACCGCCGCGCCCCAGGTCGGGTTGTGGCGGCGCATCCATCATCAGCCGCCCGGCATGCAGTGTCCCTTCCGGGGCGATATCGCCCTCGCCCATATAGATAATGGTCCGTAGTGAGCGACTGCGAGAACGAAGCTCACCGCACCAGGACGCGAAGTGATCGTCAACCAGCAGGATGCGCGTGTCACAATCATCGAGAGAGAAGGCAACTTCGGCGGCACTCCAGCGCGTGTTGGCTGGATTGAGCGCGCCCCCGCCCCACCACACGCCGAGCATATATTCGAGATAGCGATCGGCGTTTAGGGCCAACATCGCGACGCGGTCGTTCTCCGTCATACCCACGCTGCGCAGCACCGCGGCCAGGCGCGCCACGCGATCCGCTAGCTGCCGCCAGGTCTGACGACGGTCCCCAAAAACGGTCGCCACGGCGTCCGGCGCACGGCGCAACTGCCGGTGCAAGCCCTCGGTTAACTGAAGCTGCATTTGTCCCTTCTCCCCGCAAAATCTAAGTCGCTGGCCTCTGCTGGCTCTTACGTTGCGAAACTTTATAACAGTCCGACCCGTCGGACTATTATTGCATCAAAAAATGGATGATCAAGTGGATAGAGTCGCCACTTACAAAGATTTTCGCGACCTCATCGAACTTGCCGTCAGCGAGGGTGCGCAGACGCCGACGGCAAAGGACAACGGCAAGGCCGCAATTTGCACTGACCGATCATGCGGTACGCTTTGAAATGGCGCCGCCTGCTTGATCTCCGGACGTCGTGATCCCTGCCCGCTCGCGATCAGGATCAAAGCGAGCGCTCCGGAGGCTCTCCGTCCGTCAGATGAGGAAAGAGATCGTGTAGATCGCCTTGTTGTTGTTGACGAGCACGACCTTCTTGTAGGCCATCTTCAACTCGCCCTGCACCCGGCGCAGCTTGCAGACGCATCGCGCGGCCCACATCGTATCGCCGCGCTGGTTGGTTTCGAAGATCTGCGAGTTGCACGCGACGGCAATTTCCGAGCCGTCGGACCGCAACAATTCGACATTCGCAATGATCCTGGCAAGCTGCGATGGCGGCGTCTGTGAATGACGCCGGCCGGTCTTCAACTGGCGAATGCGCAGCGCAATCCTGGAGCGGTTGTCGTAAATGAACGACATTTCACGTTCCGGATCGGTATCCGTGCCGTTGGCCGGGACCCAGTACACGCCGTCGTCGGTCCAAAGGGACTCCCACGCGTCGTATTCGTGTGTGTCCTGAAGCCGGGCCTCCCGGTACAGAAACTGCGTTACCTCGTGGTGCAGATCGTGGTCGAAGGTGCTGGCGTAGGACAGTTCCTTGCCCGTCCACTCTTTCAGGATATCGGGCGCGGCGATCGCTTCGGTCATGGCATTCATTTCAGCAGGGTTCCATCAAAGAACGGTAATGCTTCCAGATTTCCCGGGACGGCAGGTCGTCGGTCGAATGGCCGGTGAGATAGCCATCCTCGTCGCGCCGCTCGCGATGCTCACCGCGTTTCAAGTAGAGATATTCGGGATTTCTGATCTCGAGCCCGCGCTGGTTGCGCTCGTACATCTCGGTGTCATCGGCCAGCAGGAAGCCGGCGGGCCCCACGGAGCCCATGGTCTGTTGCCGCAGCCGGCGATTGATCTCCGGTGAGTCCTTGAACTGGATGGCCGTCACATGCTGGATTGACTCCGTCGCCGACACCGGCTGGATCACGAAGATCTGAATCTCGGCGATGAACAGGTTGGGGAAGATCATGACATGAGGCATCCCGTCGATCATGATCTGGCGGGCGCGCTTTTCTCCATAGGCCGCGTTCATCTGCGCTGTGTAGTCAGGCAGCTTGTCTGCGGTGGTGCCAAACCAGCTCATTGGCTGGTCTCGGCGGCGGAATTCAGGACGCGGATCCACTTCCGTGTGGCCGTTGCCAAAGCCGCGGGTGATGGCGACGGCGTCAGCTCCATAGAGCGAGCCGATCGCGCTGTCGGAGACCGAGAAGATCGACGAATGAACGAAGCCTGGATGGTATCCGTCGCATTCGTTTTCAAGGATGAACTTCCAGTTGGCCCGCGCACGATGATGCAGAAATCCCGCACAGAGATCGAGCTCTCCGGTCGGGGAATTGTCGCAAGCCTGGTCGAGGGTGCGAGCCGCCCCACCCAGATGCTCGGCCAGCGTCGGGCCTTCGGTCGCCATGGAAGCAAAGACGAAGCCGCGATAACTCGCTACCCTGGGCACTTTGGAGAGGCCGAGCTTGGATTTATCGGCTCCGTTGTAGCCTTCTGGGAACGCGTAGTTCATCAACGTGCCATCGTTGGCGAACGTCCACGAATGGTATGGACAGGTAAACGACGCGCGGTTGCCTTTTTCCTGCACGCACACGGCGTTGCCTCGATGCGGGCACCGATTAAGCAACAGATCGATATTGCCCTTGCGGTTCCGCACCATCAGGACGGGCATCGGGCCAATCGACTTCGTCACGAAATCGTTGTTGTTGGGGACCTCACTTTCGTGGCCGACATAGACCCATGTCTTGAACCAGATCTTCTCCACTTCATCCTTGAAGATCATCTCGTCATGGTAGAGCGACCCGTGCACCATCCCGGGCTGGATCAGATCGTCCCACTGGGTTCGACGGCTCGTCTCCATGCTCTCGCTCCTCCTTAATACCGGGGCTGTCTTTAAGCCCCTCTTTAAAAGACCGGACAACCGGTTTATAATTTCGGCGGCGCTGGCTGTCAATCCCGAGACGGGGTCTCGAGGTGAACGCCGGGACAGGCGCGGGCCTTCTTCGCCTTACCATTGTAGGAGGAGATACGATTGAGCAGGACGATCATCGTCGGCGCCGGCCAAGCCGGTTTCGCTGTCGCGACGCGGTTGCGGAACAAAGGTTACGACGGCGAGATTGCCCTTATCGGAGAGGAAGCCGATCCCCCCTATCAGCGGCCGCCGCTGTCGAAGAAATACCTGACGGGGGACATGTCGCGCGATCGGCTCTATTTCCGGCCGCCAGGCTTCTACGCAGACAACAAGATCGAGCTGCGGACGGCGACCAATGTCGAGGCGATCGATCGCCAGGACCGGTCCGTGCGCGTCGGCGGCACGCGGATACCCTACGAGGTGCTGGTGCTCGCGACCGGCGCGCGGCCAAGACGGCTGCCGAAATCCATGGGAGGCGAGCTCACCAACGTCTACTACATGCGCACGCTTGCCGACATAGATTTGCTCGCGCCCGAATTTCGGCCTGGAGCAAAGCTCCTGATCGTCGGCGGCGGCTATATCGGGCTCGAGACGGCCGCGGTCGCCGCTAGCCTCGGGCTGATGACCACCCTGATCGAGGCGAGCCCTCGCATTCTCCAGCGCGTCGCCTCGCGGGAAACGGCCGCGTTCCTGCGGCAAATTCACCGCCAGCGCGGCGTGCAGGTGATCGAAGGGACCGGGTTGAAGCGACTCGTGGGCAACGGTCGGGCCGCCGCGGCCGAGACGGATGATGATCGGCGGCTGAACACAGACTTCGTCGTGGTCGGGATCGGCGTCGTTCCGGAAACGCGTCTTGCCGCGGCGGCGGGGCTGACGGTCGACAACGGCATCCAGGTCGATGCCCAGGGCCGCACGTCCGATCGATCGATCTTCGCGGCCGGCGACTGCGCCTCGTTTCCCCACCGTGGCGAGTATCTTCGCCTGGAGAGCGTCCCGCACGCGATCGATCAGGGAAATGCCGTCGCAGAAGCCATTATGGGGTCTTCGACGCCCTACACGGCGAGACCATGGTTCTGGTCGGATCAGTACGATCTAAAACTGCAGATCGCGGGCCTGAACACTGGCTACGATCGCGTGATCGAGCGGGCCGGAACGAGACCGGGCACGGCATCATTCTGGTATTTTCGCGGGCGGCAGCTCCTTGCCGTCGACGCCGCCAATGACGCACAAGCCTATGTGATGGGCAAACGCTGGATCGAAGCCGGCCAGTCGCCGGAAGTTGGCGACCTCGCCGACCAGTCGAAGCCGCTGAAAGAGATCGCCGCAAGCTAATCCGTACGGCGATCAGCTAGCTCGCGTCATCGCGGACGAGTCGCGCGCGCGATCGGCGGCCGGCGCTACGTGGCTGCTCCGGCTTCTCGGCGAGAAATCCGCGAAGATACAAGCGCGAGATCCGATCGCAAAGCTCGTCCGGCTTGATCTTGCCGGACGGCTTGTACCAAAGATCCGTCCAGTTCAGCATGCCCACCAGCAGCATGGCATAAGGCGCGTAGACCGCATCGGGCAGTCCAGGATTGAGTTCGCGCAGCAGTGCGCCAATAGTGCCGGTGACCTTGCGTTCGAGGTTCAGGATCTGCGTCTGCTTCGCGGCAGGCAGGAATTTGACGTCATTCATTGCGCTGACGTGGCGCTGACGCGACCGCGCGGATTTCGTCACGAAAACCTCGACGAAACGAAACAAGCGCTGTTTCGGTGAACTGGCTGCTTCGAAGGCCGCTTCAAGTTCGGCCAATAGCCGCTCGAGGTGCTCGCGCAGCAACGCCTGAAGCAGATCCTCCTTGGTGGGAAAGTAGTGATACAACATCGACTTTGTTGCACCACAAAGTTTCGCGACGTCCTGCAGCTTGGCGCTAGGATATCCGACCCTGGCGAAGAGCGCGGCCGCGCTGTCGAGGATCGACTGATACTTCGTCTCGTAGTCGTCTGCACGCACCCGCGGCATCTTGATGTTCCTGTCTTCGTTTCGCTCGCCGCTTTCGCGATCGCTTCTCGTCCATGAGTCCCGCCTTTGCCGACGGCTGGCCAAGTCGCGCCTGCCCTGTGCAGACAACTCTGCCATCCGTCGAGCCCTTGGCGGCGCGCCTGCGCGTCGGACCGCTCCGGAACATTTCATATCATCCGATTCCTGCATATGGCTCCAATCCAAACACGGATTGACATAATCCGTCCCGTGAGTCTTATAATTCATGTGGAATATCGAAGAACCGGCAACAGGATCGGGCCTGACATGTGGCCGTCGAGGCCTGGATTCGTTGTTCAGTCGCATTACCCGGGCAATGCGGCGGCCCCCTCTCATGTCGGCGCAATGGCGCACAATCATCTGCCAAGCCTCCCCCGCCGGGCGGGAGGCGCGCCAAAAAACCGTTTGCATAGGCATCACCAACGGACCGGTTCTCGAACAAAGTCTTTGCGCGTCGAAGTCCTGAACCTCAACGACACGATCGGCCAGTTAATCTCGCCAGCCGACCGGCTGGTCAAAGTAACGAAGAACACAGCATGTTGACAGACATCGTCAAGCCGGCAGAAGCCAAATTGCAGTATCCCTTTCCTAAGCCGCCAATTTCCGGAGAGGTGATCGAGGTCCGCCCGGGACTGCTCTGGCTTCGACTCCCGCTGCCTTTCCAGCTCAACCACGTGAACATCTATCTGATCAAGGATGGCGATGGCTGGGCCATCATCGACACCGGCATTTCGACAAGCGAGGCCAGAGCCGAATGGGAGAGCTATTTCGCAGGGGCACTGGCCGGATTGAAGATCAGGAAGATCCTCGTGACGCATTTTCATCCTGATCATATCGGACTTGCCGGCTGGCTGTGCGACCGCTTTCAGGCACCGCTCCTGACCAGCCTCTCCAGCTACATGAGTTGCCGCGTCATGTCCCTCGATCCGCGCGCCTTCGAGCGCAACCGTCTTTTCTACAAGAGCCACGGCATGGACGATGACGCTGCCGGGATCGTCAGCACCCAGGGCCACGAATATTTGCAGCAGGTCGACCCGCTGCCCGACACGTTCCTGCGACTGGTGATGGGCGACGCATTGACCCTCGGCGGCAAGACCTTCCGTGTCATCACCGGGAACGGCCATGTCGCGGAGCAGGTCATGCTCTATTGCGAGGCCGAGAAGATCCTGCTCGCGGCCGATCAGGTGCTGGAGCACATCTCGCCCAATGTGAGCGTATGGGCCGGCGAGCCGGACGGCGACCCGCTCGGTCACTATCTGCGCAGCTTACGCATGTTCATCAACGAAATGCCGGACGACGTTCTCGTCCTGCCGGGTCACATGCGCCCGTTCTACGGACTGCACGCGCGGTCGCAGGAGCTGATCGCGCATCACGAGACGCGCTGCGGCATCATCCTCGACGCTTGCCAGGATGCCGACCGTTCCGTGGCCGAGCTCGTCCCGCTGTTATTTCCGCGCGCCTTGAACCCGCATCAGATGGGCTTTGCCTTCGCCGAGACGCTCGCGCATGCCAACCGTCTCGTCCGACGCGGCGAGCTCGACATGCTGTCCAAGGAAGAGCGATTTCTTTTCCGCCTTGCGCGGCCGCGATCGCAGCCACACGCGTAGTCACCGCGGACCATGGACAATCCCGCGGTCCCGGAGACGGCCATAGGCCGCGCCATTGATGCCGAGAACTTCGCCGAGAACTGCTTCGGTATGCTGTCCGAGCGCTGGCGCCGTTCCGGCGGCCCGCGCATCGAACGCATCGAACCGCAGCGCGGAGCGTGGTGACAGCACGCGGCCGACGCCGGTCTGGTCGACAGTGTCGAACAGCGGATTTTCGAGCGAGCAGGCCGGATCAGTGTGCACCAGTTCGTGGATCGTCTGATAGGGAGACCAGCAGACACCGGCGCGATCGAAGCTTGCGGCGACATCAGCGAAGGATCGCGCGCCGATCCAACCGCCGATCGCGGCACAAAGCTCGCGACGCGCCAAGAAGCGGTCACCCTCCTTTGCGAGATCGAGCCCGAACTGCACGCCAATCGCTTCAATCGTCTGGGCAAGATCGGTCGCTTCGACCAGCGAATTCCACTGCTTCAGCGTCAAGCCGATCGCGATCACGCGGCGGCCGTCCCTGCAGGCGAAATCGCGCCCGAACGCGCCAAAAAGGTCGTTGCCGTAGCGACCACGAGCGCAACCGAGCTGTGCTTCAGCAATGAATCCGAGGTGTCCCATCACCGAGAGAGCGACGTCTTCGAGCGCCAGCTTGACATGCTGGCCCTGGCCCGTCCGGCTCCTATGCCGTTCAGCCGCCAAGAGACCAGCCGCAACCAGATGGCCGGTCGCAACGTCCCAGGCGGGGAGAACATGGTTGACAGGGGCTTCGTCGCTCACGGGCCCCGTGACATATGGAATGCCGACGCGTGCGTTGACGGTGTAATCCACCGCCGAGCCGCCCTTGTGATCGCCTTGCAGGGTGACCTGAATGAGATCCGCGCGCCTCTTCTTCAGCTTGTCGTAATCGAGCCAGCCGCGCGGCGGGAAGTTGGTGACAAAGAGTCCGGCGCCCTCGCCCGGCGCTGAAATTAGCGACATGGCGATCTCACGTCCTTCGGGATCGGCGAGGTTGAGGGCCACCGATCGCTTCGACTTGTTCAGCCCGCACCAGAACAAGCTGACGTCATCGTCGGACATCGGCCAGCGGCCGAAATCCAGGCCGCCGCCGAGCGGATCGATGCGGATGACGTCCGCGCCCATCTGCGCCAGCGTCAGGCCGCCGAGGGGAGCCGCCACGAAGGCGGATGCCTCGACAACGCGCAGATCCGAGAGGATGGCTTGAGCCCGCATGTCAGGCGGCTCCGGCGTGCAGGCCGAGCGCTTCTTCGAGCAGGCTTCGCGCGACGACCTTGAGCGCGAGAATCTCCTCGGCGCCTTCGAAGATCGACAGCACGCGCGCATCGACGAAGTAGCGGCTCACCGGTGTTTCCTCAGCGTAGCCCATGCCGCCGTGCAATTGCAGCGCCTCGCGCGTGACGATTTCAGCGGATCGGCAGGCCAGAAGCTTGACCAGGCTCGCCTCCATGTGGCCCTTGCCCTGATCGATCAGCCGGGCCACGGCGTGGGACAGTGTGCGGCAGGCGGCGAACCGCGCCCCCATGCGTGCAAGCTTGGCTCGCGTCAAGGCATAGGACTGCAGGCTCGCACCGAACACCCGGCGATCTCCAGTGTAACGGATTGCGGCCCGCAAGGCGGCCCGCATCACGCCGCACGCCCGTGCCGAGGTCTGGATGCGCCCGCCGACCATGCCCGACATGGTGAAATAGAATCCCCGTCCGATCCCCGCCTCGCCACCGATCACATTGGCGTCGGGCACGAAAAACTCCTCGAACCCGAGATCGAAGGAATGCATGCCGCGATAGCCGATGGTCGGGATCGCGCGTCCGACGAGCCTGCCGCCCTCGGGCTGGCGAACATCGAAGGCGTGACCATCGTCCGATGACTTCTCGACCAGCATGAGGCTGAGGCCGCGATGACCGAGCGAGCGATCCGGGTTGGTGCGAGCGACCACCATCAGGAGGTCGGCCTTGCCGGCAAAGGTGCACCAGGTCTTCGCACCGTTGAGCTGCCAGCCGCCATCGACGCGCGTAGCACGCAAGCCAAGCGAAGCAACATCGGAACCATAGTCGGGCTCGGTGATCGAAATCGCGCAGAGTATCTCGCCGCGCGCGATCGGCGGCAGCCAGCGCGCCTTCTGCTCCGATGTGCCGCCCGCCAATAGAGCCCGGCAAAGAATTTCTGGGCGTGTGATCAGGCTGCCCGCAGCACCTAGCGAAGCCTCAGAAAGCGCCTCCGTGACGACGAGCATTCTCTGGGTATCGTCTTCCGATTGCTGGGCCATGCCGCCGAATGCTTCGGGGATTGCGAGCCCGAAGGCACCGATGTCGCGCAAACCGGCAAGGATCTCCTCCGGCACTGTCAGGTCATGGCGGTGGATTTTTTCGGCGAGTGGAGTGACGACGTTCGCCGCCAGGCGGCGGACGCTGTCCTGGACAGCAAGATTGTCATCTGAGATCAGGGAGCCGCCGAGCTCGCCGTCGGCTTCCGCAACGCCAACACCGACAATTTCAAGCGTCGCCGCAGCGGTCGAAAAACGGCGCAGAGCGATGAACTTTCTGTCCGCACGCAACGCGCCCGCTGGGTCCTGCGGCTCGAGGTCGAGACCGATAGAATCGAGCCGCTCCATCGTTGAAACGATCGCGTCGACCACGAACACGAGACCAAGGGCTGTTTCGAAGCCATCGCGCGCTGGATCGAGGGAGGCGAGCATGGCTTCCGCCGCGAGCGTATCCGCCGACGCCCAGGCAAGCTCGAACGCGGCGACTTGCCGAATATCGAGGCCCGCCGAGAGTCCTCCCTCGGCCGATTGGCAGAGGTGCGCGAGAGACCCTGTCACACGATCGAGCGACCGGCGAAGCGCCGCGACGCAATAGCGGGCCTCGTCGATCGCGGTCTTCCTCTGTTCGCGGGTTGCGAGAGCACTCAACCCAGTCATGTCGCCCCCGCCTCAAGCGACGCCAGCGCCTTCTTGACCGCCTCTCGCGCAGTGTACGCGCAGGCCTGCGTGCCGCCATCACCATAATCCTTCACGGCGTCGCCGACATGCCACAGATTGGGCAGCGGCGTATCCTGCGGTAGATCGAACCCGGCGCAGGAGCGTTGAGCGGGCCAGTCGTTGCGCATGACGCGGATGGACAGCATCTTCGCATCGGCGAAATCGACGAATAGAGAGCGCAGGTCCGCGAGCGAGGCCTCCACCTCGGCCTTCTCGTCGAAATCGCCGATCGCGGGCTTGGGAACGGCGTAAGCGACATATTGATACCAGCCGGGCGGCGCGAGTTCCGGGCAGGTGGCCGTCAACTCGCCCATGTTGCAGAGCCGCCGCGTCGCGCCGAAGGTCACGAGACCGGGCGCGTCGATGAGGCGTTTCTTCGTCGCGAAGTTGATGACGATGTTCGCTGACGAGCGCATCTGGGTGCGCGTCTGAGTGATGTAGTTCTCGCCGAAGGCCTCGGCCCCGGGCAGCGAGGCCGTTGCAGCGGGACCGATATTGCTGATGACGGTCTTTGCGCTGACGCGCAACCTGGTGCCGTCGCGCTCGACATCGAGCCCGATCACCCTGCCGTTCTGCACCTGCAGCCCCGAGACCGATGCGTTGAGCCAGATGTCGCCGCCGGCCCGCCGGATGCCGTTACCAAGATCGTTCCATAGTCCGATCGTGCCGCGTGGGCAGAATCCGAAGCGCTTGAAGGCGCCTTTTACGGCGAAATAGGTCAGGAATGCGCGGGCCGGCAGCTCATCGGCATTCGCGGCAAAAATCGCGGCGCAGAGGTTACGGAAGATCGCATGCACTGTGGCATTCGACGTGTAGCTCGACAGCCATTCCGCCGTCGACAGCTTCGCTTCAGGCAGATCGCCGTTTCGCGCGTCAGCGAACTTGGTGCCGATCTTGGCCGCTTGCTTGGTGAAGGCGCCGAGCAGCATGCCCCAGCCGCCCTTGCCGGCGTTGATGATCTTGCCGTCAACATAGAAGACAGTCGCCGGCTTCGGCTCGCGCAAATCGAGCGGCACGCCCACCATCGCGAAGCTCTCCTCGAAGACGCCGCCGAGTTCGATCGCGATCGCCCCAATGTTGACGATGTGGCCATCAATCTCTTCGCTCGAGGCACGACCGCCCAACCGTCCCAGCCGCTCCACCAATAGCGTTTTGCGGCCCGCGGCCACGAGACGGGCGGCGGCTGTCATGCCGCCGGCACCCGCACCGATCACGACGGCGTCATAGTGATGAAGGTCGTCATTTGCGCTCATTGCAGGTTTCCTCGGTCATTTGAATTCATTGTTGGCCCGCGTGCAGCGGCATCATCAGACTCGCCGGACCGCAAGCGACGGCGTTCGAAGGTGGGGGGCACACCCTCATCGCGGAGCTTCGGGAGTGAGCAGAGATACCCCGAGCGCCGCACGCCTCGCGAGCCACGGGCTTGGGCGGTAGCGCGGATCGCCGGTCGCACGCATTTGCCCATTTAGTATCTGCATGATTTTGGCGGGCCCTACCCGGTCGCCCCAATGCAGAGGGCCAAAAGGATAGCCGAGCCCGATGCGCACCGCAGCCTCCAGGTCCTCGACCTCGGCGATCGCGCGCTGCGCGATATTGGCCGCAATATTGACGATCGTGGCAATAACACGCTGGGCGATGAAACCAACGCTGTCGCCGATGACGGTGACCGGGACCCCATCGCTTGCCAGCAGGGCATGCGCGGCGTCGCGGACCGCGGACGCGGTCGCAACCGTTAGCATCATGGTCCTGCGCCGGAACAACGGAGTTATCGGATCGACGGCGACCGACCTGACGGGATCAAGTCCGAGCCGGAGCGCAGCGGTCGTGGCGTCCTCTCCAATAGGCTGGACCAGACAAACATCGGCCCCGGACGGCGACAAACCCTGCCTGGCTCCCGCGTTCCCCACGAGTCCAGCGAGTGCATCGCTGTCGGGTGCTTCGGGATCGATCCAGACCGACAGCGCGCTTGGCAAGGACGGCGGGGATTTAGGGGCGGGCTGGACCTTCTGCCCCTTTTCGTAGCGGTACCATCCCTCGCCGGTCTTGCGGCCATACAGGCCGGCTGCCACGCGCGGGGGCACGAGAGACGATGGGCGAAAACGCGGCTCTTCCTGAAACTGTTGGTAGATCGATGTCATCACCCTGGAGGACACGTCGAGTCCGGTTAGATCGAGCAGTTCGAACGGCCCCATCCGAAAGCCGAGTCCATCGCGCAGCACATCATCAACTTCCGATGGGCCTGCCACCTTTTCCTCTACGATCCGCAGTCCCTCCGTGTAGAGGCCGCGCCCGGCATGATTCACCAGGAAGCCCGGCTGGTCGGCAACGACAACAGCTTTGTGGCCGGCGCCTTCGACAAGCGCGCGCAGGGCGGAAATGGCCGATGGCGCCGTCCTCACCGCCGCGATGACCTCAGCCACCTTCATCAACGGCACGGGATTGAAGAAGTGCAAACCCGCGACGCGCGCTGGGTGCCGGCAGGCCGAGGCAATCTCCGCGACGATCAGTGAGGAGGTATTTGTGGCAAGGATACAGCTGTCCGAGACGATCCCCTCGAGCCGCGCGAACAGGTCGCGCTTGACCGCGATATCCTCGACTATGGCCTCGATGACGACGTCACATCCTACCAAATCCGCAAGGCTTGCGCAGGACGTCGCGCGACCACGGATGCTGTCCAGCGCATTGGAAGCGAGCCTCCCCTTCGCAACAAGGCTTTCGAGCGTCGCAAGCACCGCTGCAACGCCCCGAGCGGCCGCGTCGGGCTTCTCGTCGAAGCAGACTACGGCATGTCCGGCCTGGGCGAAGAGCTGAACGATCCCGCGCCCCATCGTGCCGGCGCCGACTACGCCGATGCGTAGCGCGCTGGCTCCGTTCGCTTGCGAGAACCCCATGTCAATCTCCGGAGAAGTTCGGATGGCGCTTCTCCAGAAACGCGCGCATGCCTTCCGTCTTGTCCGCGGTATCGAACAGCAGGAGGAATTCGCGGTTCTCCAGAGCAAGCGCAGCATCGAGAGGAAGATCGGCGCCCGCGCGCAGTGTGCGACGGATCGCCGCCACGGCCCTTGCGGGCATGCGGGCCATCTTCTTGGCTAGCTGCAGCGCAGTCGACATCACCTGTCCTTCTTCGGCAAGCGCCGCAACGAGCCCGAGCGCGTAGGCGCGCTCGCCGGTCAGCGGTTCGCCCGCGAGGAGCATGAGGCTTGCGACTTGCTTGCCGACGCTGCGAACGAGACGCTGCGTCCCGCCCGCGCCCGGCATGATCCCGACATTGATCTCGGGTTGACCGAAGCGCGCGGTGGCGCCGGCGACGACGACGTCGCACATCAGCGCGAGTTCGCATCCCGCGCCCAGCGCGAAACCGCTTACCGCCGCGATCGTCGGCTTGCCGCAGTTCGCGAGGGCGCTCCAATATTGTCCAAGATCGAGGTCAGCAACCTGCTGCGGACCCTTGTCAACGAGCAGGTTGAGATCAGCCCCGGCAGCGAAAACGCTCTCGCCACCGGTAATAACGAGAGCGCCGATGCTGCGATTAGCGTCCAATTCACGGCACGCATCGGCGATGCCGCGCCGCATTGTCAGATCGAGCGCATTGCGCCGCTCCGGACGGTTGAGACGCACGATCCCCACCCCGTCACGCCGCTCAATAAGAACGCCAGTTGCTTCAATAGCCTCGCTCATGTCCGTTCCTTGGACGAGAGCTCCAGAAAATGAGCGGCTCTTTTCTCCATGAACGCTTTGTAGCCTTCTGCGAATTCGGGGCCGGTGAGACAAACCGCCTGGTCGCGCGCCTCGCGCTCCAATTCGGCAGCGAGCGACCCCGAGGGATCGAACAGCCGTTCACGTGTCCGTCGAAGGGCTTCGACTGGAAGGTGTGAGAGTCGCGACGCTTCGATCACCGCAGCCTTCATGATGTCGTCATCCGCCACGAGTTGATCGGCAACGCCGATGGAAAGGGCCTCCTCGCCGGTCACTGGTGCAGGCGACGTTACAAGCCTCCAGGCGACTGCCTTGCTGACACGCTGCCGCAGCGTGAATAGCTGTCCCCAATCCGGCGCAAGTCCGAGTCGCAGGAAAGGAAACAGAATCTGCGTCCTGCGCCCGACAACGATGTGATCACCGAGCAGTGCCATTCCGACAGCTGCTCCCGCCACCACGCCTTCGAGGGCGCTGACGATCGAGAGTCCCGATTCGGCCAAGGCACGGCAGACGGCATGAACGTGCCGCATTCGCAACTCTGCCTGCGCGTAGTCGAGATTCGCCATCGTCGGAAGGTCACCGCCCGCCGAGAAGACACCGTCGACCCCGCCCAGGACCAGCGCACGGGCCGTGGGATCTCCACGAAGGTCGGTGAGCGCATCAATGAATCCCTGCCTGACGGCATGATCGATCGCGTTGCGCTTGGCGGGCCGATTGATGCGCAGGCGCGCGACCGACGGCGCCGGCCTGTCAAGGAGAACGACCTGCTCCACGATGTCAGACCCCTTCGCCACCGATGATCGAGATAGAGCACACGTTCTGCGACGGCTGGCCGCCGAGATTGTGGATCAACCCCACACTCGGACCGCCGAGCTGACGCGCGCCGGCACGGCCGTTGAGCTGCAGGTAGATCTCGTAGAGCATGCGAATTCCGCTGGCGCCGACTGGGTGTCCGAAGCATTTCAGCCCGCCGTCGATCTGGCAGGGTACCCTGCCGGAGGCGTCGAACTCGCCCTCGAGCACGTCCCGCACGGCGCATCCTTCATCCGACAGGAACAGGTCCTCCATCGTGACGAGCTCGGTGATGGAGAAACAGTCATGCACTTCGGTCATGCTGATCTGCTCCCGTGGGCGATCGATACCCGCCTCCTCGTAGGCCCTCTTGGCCGCAATCCGGGTCGTATGGAAATAGCTACCATCCCAGCCATTGCCCTGGAGCTCCCAGCCATTGGAGCAGGCTATCTGGAGAGCCTTGAAGGTGACGAGATTGCGCTTGCCCATCCCACGCGCGATGTCGGGCGTCGTGACGATGACGGCCGCCGCCCCGTCCGACACGCCGCAGCAGTCGAACAGGCCGAGTGGCGCGGCGATGGTCGGCGCCCGCAGGCACTGCTCCTCGGTGATGGTCTTTTGCAGATGCGCCTTCAGATTCTTGGAGCCGTTCTCGTGGCTCTTGACCGACACGTGAGCGATCGCGCGCTTGAGCGTCTTCGGATCAACGCGGTGCTTATAGCGATAGGCCGCAGCAACCTGGGCGAAGTTCGCGGGCGCAACTGCATTGGGGTACCATTGCGGAATATAAGTCCCGACGGTCGCGACCGGCAAGCCGCCATAGCCGGTGTCCTTCAACTTCTCGACGCCAAGCGCGAGCGCGATGTCGCAGGCGCCCGCGGCCACTGCGTAGACGGCGGCGCGGATCGCTTCCGAGCCGCCGGCGCAGAAATTCTCGACCCGCGTTACGCCGATGTTGGGCAGGCGCAGCGCAATGCTCATCGGCGTGCCACCGCGGCCGGTTCCGACGTCGTCCATGTGCGTGGAGAACCAGGCGGCGTCCAACTGATCGGGCGTGATTCCCGCGTCCTGCATCGCCTCGCTGTACGCCTCGAGCATCAAGTCCTCGGGGCTTGCCTCCCAGCGCTCCCCGAACCGACTGCATCCCATGCCGAGGATCGCGACCTTGTCTTTGATGCCGTTCGCCACTTTGCCTGCTCCTTCAGTTGCCGCTCTTGATCGCGCCCGATTCGTCGCGCGCCGGCGTTGCTTTCCAGAAATACCGCGTGTAGCCGCGAACCGTGTCGACGTCCTTGATCCTGAAGACCATCTCCATCGCCGTTCCGGAATCGACTTCGCCGACGTCGAGATCGGTGAAATCCATCAGGATGCGGCCGCCGCCTTCGAAGTCGATCTGACCGTAGTGATGCGGCGGCGACGGATGGTAGGAAAGATATTCGGCCGACCAGCTCAGGATGTGGGCCGCCCGGTCCGCGAGCCTGTAAGGCTCCTGCGTGTCCTGCAGCGGCGCACCGGGATCATACGAGAGTCGCGACGGCGGAAAGTGGACGCTGCCGGTGACGCGGCACTTGCCGGCGACGAGACCGAGCAACGCCGTTCGATTGCGCCACGCCGTGCTGAGCGCCGTCTTGCGGTCCTGCTCGCCGCGCATTCCCCGCTCGAGCTGGAGCTGACCGCCAAATGAGAGAAAGCGGGTATAGTTGCGGTCTTCCTTACCGCGCGAGAGCCAGTTCGAGACGCCTCGCGCGGGTTTGAAGCCGGCGATCAGCGGCGTCGCCCGCAGCACGATTGCCTGGGCGCCGCTACCGAATTGCGCCAGCACGATGACTTGGCCGGGCTGCGCGCGTTCGAGAACATTCGCAAGCATGATGAGCCCGTGCGCCGCCCCGCAATTGCCGATACGCTCCATCATGGGTTGAGCGATCGCGTCACCGCGCACGCCGCAGGCCTTGGCGACTTGCGCATCCATGCGCGAGAACGACGTCGGGAAAATAAAGTGGTCGACCTTGTCGGGGTTGACCCCTGCCTCCTTCAAGGCCTCAGCCACCACGCGCGGAACGAGCTTACTGATGCCTTCGTCGCGAACCCAACGTTCCTCCCACTGGTAGTCGATCTCCGAGCCGGTTGCGCGGAAATGGTCGACGAAATCGACCGACAGCGTCGCGGATCCAATCAGCTCAGCGAGTACATTGTTGCGACCGATCAGCAGTGCTGCAGCGCCATCGCCATATTCCAGCTCCTGCGGGCTCGCCGCACGCGTCCTGCGCCGATCGGCGGCCAGCACGAGGACATCACCCTTATAAGTGTTGCTGCGCGCGATCGCCTGCGTCACGGCGGCGAGCGCAACGCGCTGCGTCCCTCCGAGATCAGCAGCCTCGACCGTGTCGTCAAGCGTCAGCGCGCCGGCGACGATCGCTGAGTTCAGCCGCTCCGCGAACGGGGGCGTATTGGTGGCGAGAAGAACGCAGCGGACGTGGGAGCGGTCCTCCGACGGTCCGAGACAGTCGCGCGCCGCCGCTACCGCCATGGTGACGCTGTCCTCGTCCCAATTGGCAAAGGCGCGCTCGCCCTTCTGGCTCGCGAACTGCGGAGCGTACCAGGCGTTCGCCTGGGCTACGGCCTCGCGTGAGAGACGAAGGCGGGGGATGTAGCCCCCAAACGCGGTGATTCCGATCATGTAAAGTCGCTTCCTGCCTGTACGCTCACAAGATGTGCCGCAATGAATTTGCCGCCGGCTGCCACCGCCTCGCGGGCCTCAGGCAGTTCGTCCGGGAATTGCTGGAAGACATGAATCATGCCGGGCCAGATTTCTGAACGAACGGAAGCGCCGGCCGCGCTGGCGCGCGCGGCAAATTCCTCGGTGTCGCTGAGGAGCGTCTCGCGTTCGCCGACCTGCATCAATATCGGGGGCAGCGCGCGCATGATCTCTGCACTCGCAAGCAAGGGTGACAGCCGCGGATCCTCAGCGCTCGCGCCAGCTCCGAGCGCACTGCGCGCCATCGCAAGGATCATCGGGCGCTGGTGGATCGGATCAAGAGCGGCGTGCGACTGGTAGCTCTCGCCCGAGGCGGTGAGGTCGGTCCATGCGGACATCAGATAGGCGGCGGCGGGAGATCGCTTGCCCTGTTGCAGGCGCGCGACCATCACACCAAGCGCCAATGCAGCGCCGGCTGAATCTCCCGCCAGCGCGATACGATCGGCAGGAAGGCCCGACTTCTCCAGCCATTCAAGGACCGCCATGGCGTCGTCGAGCGCAGCGGGCAGCAAATGCTCGGGCACGAGACGATAGTCCACTGCTAGGGCCTGGATTCCGGCCTCCAGGGCCAATCGGGCGATGATCTCCCTGTGCGATGTCGGCGAGCCGACACGGAAGCCACCGCCATGCAGATAGACGATCGCAGCGTCGCGGCGGGCCGCAGGGGGGCGAACCCACTCGCAGGCAACCGCACCGGCTTGCACAGGCTCGATGGTCGCGGAGACAGACGAGCTGAAGAGCTCATCCCAGTCGGCACGCATCTGCGAAATGGGCGTATCACGTCGCCAGCGCGAATAGGCGCTGCATACCCGATTGATGACGTCCTCAACGGGATTGCGGTTCACGCCCCGCACCCCATGCCGCCGGACGCGCCCAGCACCTCGCCCGTCACGTAGCCTGCATCATCCGATGCAAGGAAGGCGATGACAGCCGCGACTTCCTCGGGCATGCCGAGGCGCCCGACCAGCGTCGCGGACGTCATCGCAATCATCAGCTTCTCTCCGCCGTCCTCGAGCGCACGCCGCAGCATCGGCGTGTCGATCGGTCCCGGCGCAACGACATTGGCCGTTACCCCCATCCGTCCATTCTCCCGCGCGATGGAGCGCGTGAAGGCGATGACGCCGCCCTTTGCCGCGGCATAGACAGAGCCGCCCCTGGAGCCCAGCCGGCCGGCTTCGGAGGCCACGTTGACGATGCGCCCGTAACCCGCCTGCTGCATTCCCGGCAGGACCGCATGGGTCGTGTTGAGCACGGCACCGAGATTGAGCGCGATCAGGCGCGCCCAGTCCTTTGGTTCCGTTTGCGTGAAGAAGTCATGCTGATCGGCGCCGGCGCTGTTGACCAGAATGTCGAACGGAGCGCATTTCGCGAGCGCGTTCGAGACCGCGGCATGGTCCGTCAGATCCACCGCGACGAATGTCCCGCCGATCTGGCCGGCCAGCCGCGCGCCGTTCACGGCGTCAATGTCGGCGATCAGCACGTCCGCGCCGGTCGCAGCGAGCCTAACAGCCGTCGCAGCGCCGATGCCGCTTGCGCCTCCCGCCACCAAGGCGCGCCGCCGTTTGACGTTGTCCGCCACCATCGCGTCAGCGTCCCGTGAACTTCGGCTTGCGCTTTTCAATGACCGCAGCCAAGCCTTCCCGCGCATCCTGCATGCCTGAGAGAACTTCCTGTGCCTGGTTCTCCTCCGGCATCGCCGCTTCTACGCCTTCGCCCAGCCCGTTCCAGAGCAGGCGCTTCGTGTTTGCGAGCGCTGCCGGCGCGCCCGTGGCAAGCGTCCGCGCCAGCTCCCACGCCTGATCGAGCAATGCCGCATCGGGCACCACGCGCGTGACAAGCCCCATCTCCAGCGCCTGAGCCGCGTCGATCACGGGGTTGAGCATCAGGATTTCCATGGCGCGGCGCAGACCTACCAAATGAGTCAGCGTCACGGTAACGCCGGCATCGGGAACCATTGCGACCCGCGTTGCGCCCGCGATGAATTTTGCCGATTGAGCAGCGACGACGAAGTCTGAGGCGCACACCAAGCCCATGCCGCCACCCCCGACCGCGTAGCCATGAACCGCCGCCACCACCGGCGCTTTGAGCCGGATTAGACCGGTCGCAACCAATCGAAGATAAGCCGTCGCGACGCGAATATACGCAGGCAGGTCAACGCCTTTTGCGAGGAAGGTGTGGACGTCGCCTCCGGCGCAGAAATTGGTGCCCTCCCCCGTCACCAGCACGGCGCGCACGCGGTCCTCGCCGTGCAACAGCATGATCACACGGTGGAGTTCCGTGAGGAGATCAAGATCGAGACCGTTGGCATGCTCCGGCCGATTAAGCTTTAGATGGGCAACACCGTCCTTATGGAGCGTCGCAAGGACCGAACCGCCAGCAGTGAGGACGTGGTCAATTTCTGTCATGAGCTTCTGGCCTTCCTCGATCCGGGAACGCATTCCCGCAAACCAATGCAAGCGTGCAGGCGTCAATTAATAGTCCGGCTGACCGGTTTATGTCAACACTGCGAAGATCCTTTTGTCTTGCGCGGGAGGTGCGCCAGCTTTTCGTGCTCTCGCAATAGCTTTGGATTTCTCCGGATCAGAAGCAGCTTCGCAAGCTCAAGCTTGCATGCGGAGCGCGATCAGGTTCCGTCCTCAGGTTGATAGGCGGCGCCGCTGCGGAAGAGATCCTCGATGGCGTCGTGGTCGTAACCGAACTCGCGCAGGATCGCGCGCGTATCGCGCCCCGCAGCCGGTGCTGGAGCGGGAGGTTCGACTTTGGTACTTTCGAATCGCGGCCCCGGCGCCGGCTGCGCTCCGGTCCTTGTCATCGCGAATGTCGCGCGAGCGACATTGTGCGGATGGAGCGGAGCCTCGTTCATCGACAGAACCGGTGTCACGCACGCGTCCGTTCCGTCAAACCGTGCCACCCATTCGGCGCGGGTTTTTGACAGAAACACGACGGCGAGCTTGTCGCGCAGGCTTGGCCATGTGTCCGTGCGCCACTGATCCTGGAAGGCAGGGTCATCAACAGCGCAAATCTCGAGCAGGCAGCGATAGAATTGCGGCTCGATGGCTCCGACCGCGACGAACTTGCCATCGGCGCATTCGTAAGTGCCGTAGAAATGCGCGCTGCCATCGAGGAAGTTGGTGCCGCGTTGATCGCGCCAATAGCCCTTTGCCGCCATGCCGTAGATAGGGGCCATCAATAGAGCCGCACCGTCGGTCATCGCGGCGTCGACCACTTGTCCGCGCCCGGTGGTCGTGACCCCGACAATGGCGGCCAAAACACCGAATGCGAGGAGCATTCCTCCACCACCGTAGTCGCCGACGAGGTTCAGCGGCGGCGGAGGTGGTCTATCTGAAGGCCCTATGGCGTGCAGCGCGCCGCTCAGGCCCACGTAGTTGATGTCGTGGCCCGCCATGTTCGCGTACGGGCCATGCTGTCCCCACCCGGTCATCCGTCCATAGACAAGGCGCGGATTGCGGCTGAGGCAAACCTCCGGACCAAGCCCCATTCGTTCGGTCACTCCCGGGCGAAAGCCTTCGATGAGCACGTCGGCGCGCTCGACGAGGCGAAGTGCCGCCTGCAGGGCAGCAGGCTGCTTCAGATCCAGCGCCAGCGATCGACGGCCGCGATCGACGAAGCCATCGTTCCGGAATAAGCCATCAGCCTGGCCAACTGGCGGCCGGTCGACGCGTATCACGCGGGCGCCCGCGTCCGCGAGCATCATGCATGCGAACGGACCCGGACCAATTCCTGCGAGCTCCACCACGGTCAAGCCTGATAACGGACCGGACATACTACCTCCTGAAGCATACCAGCGATGTGCCCCAAAACGAGCGATGAGGCCGCCTCCGCAACACGAACCGCTGACATCACATACGCTTGGCGACTTCCTCAAGCATGACCTCGGTCGCGCCGCCGCCGATGGTCAGGATGCGGGCATCCCTCACCATCCGCTCGATCGTGGTCCCCACCATGTAGCCGATCCCGCCATGGAGCTGCAGGCAAGTGTGCACCACCTCCTGCAGTGTCTCCGCCGCGAGTGCCTTCAGCATGGATACCTCGCGGACGACGTCCTGGCCTTCGTCGACCATCTGCGCGCACTGATAGGTCAGCGCGCGAACACCAGCCGCCTTCGCCGCCATCCACGACAGCTTGTTTCGCACTACCGGCTGTTCCCACAGCGGCCTGCCAAACGCCTTGCGCTGACGCAGGTAGTCGAGGGTTACCTCGATCGCCTTGGAGCACGCGCCGGAGACCAGCCCACCGATGACGAGACGCTCGTTCTGGAACGTGCTCATGATGTAGTAGAACCCGCGCCCCTCCTCCCCAAGCAGCGCATCATGCGGGACCAGCGCATCTTGGAAGAACAACTCCGCGGTGTCCGAGCTCAGCCAACCATGCTTGCGAAGTTTTCCGGAGATCGAGAAGCCCGGTGTGCCGCGCTCGACGATGAAGAGCGAGAGACCGCGCGCTCCGCTGGCGTCCGGATCGGTCCGCGCGGCGACGATGTAGATGTCGCCGAGCACACCGTTGGTGACGAATGTCTTCGACCCGTTGATCACCCAGCCGGCGCCCGTGCGTGTCGCGCGGGTCTTGAGGCCCGCAACGTCGGATCCCGCACTGGGCTCTGTCACGCAGACCACGCCCACCTTCTCGCCGGCGCAGGCCGAGGGAAGATAGCGCGCCTTCTGCGACTCGGTGCCGCGATGGGCGATGTGCGAGACCGACATGTCCGAATGGACGGTCAACGAGCTTGCCACGCCGCCGAACGAGGAGCGTGAAAGCTCTTCCGCCAGGATCACGGACGACAGCGCGCCGAGCCCGCCGCCGCCATACTCGACGGGGTGGCGCATGCCGAGCACACCGAGCCCGCCGAGGTCGCGGAACACCTGCCGGGGAATCTCGCCAGCCTGCTCCCAGCCTTCCGCCTCGGGGACGATGCGCTCCTCGACATATCTGCGGATCATGGATCTGACGAGCACCAAGTCCTTGTCCACCATTGCGGGTTCGGCAAATTCAAACATGTGGGCTCTTCCTCGGAGATGCGCGTCCGGCGCCGATGGACAATTAATAAACCGACGCGTCGGATTTGCAATAGGCCAATTTCCCGGATGGGCTGCGGCGGGGTGGCCAGATGCACAAACAGACCCGGGGCCACGGTCCTGTTATCCGGCTCCCCTCGCCAGCGGCAATCTGATACAGAATGAACGTTCATGAACAAGTATTCGGCGTTGCCGATGGCGCTCACCGGAGCGCTGTCCAATCACACAGCGGCGCGGCGCGTTGAGGAAACGGCGAGCTTTTTCGCAACATCCGTCCTGCCCCGGTGCACTCGCACGCCATGGTGCAGGATTCAAATCCGCAGCCATGGTTGATGCATACGCATGGTGCGTTTCAATGCACCCAAGCGTCAACAGACTGGGACGTCTATACGGCATCCCGATTTCTCAAGTCGATCAGATGCCAGCCGGACTGATCCTGATCTTTCTCCTGGCCTCCAAAGTATGTGCAAAAGGCCGCAGCAAATTCATACGAGAAGAGCCGGCGCGCGTTGAGCCGGCGCGTTACCGTTGCTATCTGCTAGGCCTGCCCGGAGGACCTCCTGGCCGATACTCCTCAGGGGATCGTCAGCTTGATGACGACACGACAAGCAACGCTCTGCAGGGGTATGAATGACCACATCTGCGGCAAATTGCTTCGTGCCACAATGGCGGCCTATGTTCTTTTTCTTCGGACAGCTCGACTTGGGGCTGCCTTGCGCAGCTTCGCTAAGGTCTTTTTCGTACGTAGTTTCTTGGACGGCGACACTGGCAAGGCGGCGCGCGTAAGAATCAACTAGAGCCTGGAGGACCGCTTTACATTCATGATGGTCGGACTCTTCATTTTCTCCTGCCTAGAGGCGTATCCGGTCACGACGGGAATCCCAGGCAGTCGGCGCTCGCGGCCCGGAGGCTGATCAAGCGATTGAAGGGACTGCTGGCGGGTTACGGCCAAGCGGAATACCAGCTCCGCTCAGCACGGATCCGCCGGTGTCAAACAGGTAGACACCTGAAGCGACTATAGACACGTGAAGGCGCAAGGATCAGATTCGATTCCAGGGCACTCAATGTGAAGCCAGTTCGAATTTACCAAGGAACCAAAGTGAAAGTCATACAAGCGGACGTTATAAACTCAGCGGACGATTATAGGTTGATCGAGTTGGCCGCTCCGTCACCGAGAGCGAACGAAATTTTGATCGAGGTTCACGCGTGCGGGATGGGCTATGTCGACGCTCTCGTGGCACTCGGCGCTTATCAAGTGAAGCCTCCTACGCCTTACACTCCGGGCCTCGAAATCAGCGGCGTCGTGACGGGCCTCGGCGCAGAGGTACGACGGCTTAAGGTCGGGGACCGCGTGATGGCGTCCGCGTTTGGCGGAGGGCTGGCCGAGTATGCCGTCGCTCCGGAGGCGTCCAGTTGGCGAATTCCTGACTCGATGACGTTCGGAGAAGCCGCCGGCTTTCGTACCAATTACATCACCGCGCTTCATGGCCTGAAAGATCGAGCGGCGATCGAGCCTGACGAGTGTCTGTTGGTGTTTGGAGCGTCAGGTGGGGTTGGTATAGCCGCCGTGCAGATTGGCGCCCTGCTGGGCGCGACGATAGTAGCTGCGGCCTCTACCGAAGAGAAACGAGCCTTCGCAACCACGCACGGCGCGCACCATGTGATTGATGTCAATCCAGATGGATGGCGTGACCGGCTAAAGGTTATTTGTAATGGGGTTGGTCCGAACGTCATCTTCGACCCGGTATGTGGCCCCCTATTTGAAACAGCCTTTCGCTCGCAAGCTTGGCGAGGCCGTCATTTGGTGGTGGGCTTTGCCGGCGGACCAATCCCAAAGCTTCCCGTGAACTTAACTCTCATGAAAGGGGCTTCTCTCGTTGGCGTCGACGTACGCCAGTTCTCTCTGTTTGAAAGAGATCGGGCCGATACGCATATGGCGCAGCTGTTAGAATGGGCTGAACAGCGCTTGTTGATTCCGCCAGTTGGCCGTCGCTTCCCGTTAGCAAATTTTTCTGAAGCGATGAAATTCGCCATGTCCGGAAAGGGAATGGGGAAAACCATTGTCGACGTCAGCGATCGGAGCACCACTACCCAATCGTAACTCACCCGATTGGGATCGAGACGTCGGACTCAAAACTGCGGTCGGGAATGCAGGCGCCCGATTGCATCGTCATGCCTGGTGGCTGGCGGCAATACCCGTTCCGTAGATAATTTCATTGAGGTGCGTCACTTCGACGAGCGTGTCGCGCACGTGCGAGGCACGCTCGACGCCATTGTTAGTCGGCGATGGTCGCGGCGGCGCCGATCAGAACATCGCCGACGCATGTTTTGTACACGTAGCTGCGACGGTGGTAGCAGGTAAAGCGCTCGCCCAGAGTGGATGCAAACTCCACCTCCCGTCCATCAAGACGTGTTCGCTGGGAATGAACACATCTTCGAATATGATCATTGCTTGCTGGCCTGCGAACCGTGCGTTGCCCGCGTCGATCTCGCCTTCGGTGCTCCTGGTATCGCAGGATTGTCGGCCGTAGATGTAGGTGATGCCTTGACGTCGACCGGGAGGACACTGACGATGGCGTAGCCCTTGTCGATGGCCTCCAGCCGCATGGTCGGCATCACGATCAGCCAATGAGAATTCAAACAGCCGGTCTGGTACGCCTTCGCCGCTGATATAAACTCCCTCAGAGGAGCGGCGCCTGACCCGAACGAAGAGATCCGGATCCGCCTGCTGTGAAGGAGACCTGCCACGATCGCCCTTCACGTCGGTCATCGCACCGCCGATCACCAGGTTCGCGCGCTGGATGCGGCCGAGAGAGCTCTTGAAGCGGTCTTGGTAGACGGTGCCGTTCTTCCGATCCAGATCGTACGTCGCCGAATGAAGCGCGTTCAGCGCATCCCTGCCGACGCAAGCTGGAAGCAGGTGCCTGTCAGTTGCCCCAGGCGGCGCTGCATCTTGTTCTGCATGACCAGATCAGCCGGACCCGTCACGATGTGGAGGAAGCGATTGATGCGCTCCTCCGGTCAGCGGCGACGTGGCGGCGACAGCTGGGGACTGGCGTTCGCGAGATCGTAGGTTTCAGCGACCGCGTTGATGGAAGGTCTGATGATCGGACGTTCAACCGGCTCGGCGACCAGTTCGCCCATCAGATGGACCCGCAGGTTCCGGCCCCTCAGACTCTCGATGTATTCGGCCCGGATCGGATCGGATCCCGAAAGCGCAGCGTTGCCGCCCGCAGCAATCTCCTGATCCATCTCGAATGTCTCCGTTGCCGCGCCCGCCTCTTGGCGGACGCAAATCACAGTGCCACATCGCGTAGGCTCGGGGCCGTACTGCGGTGGTGGCCTCAGCTCTTCTTGACCAACGGACAGACGCTGTTTTGAGCGGTCGTCCGGATCACCCTGCGATTGACCTTGCTCTGCCCTTTAGAAAGAGCTCTTAGAAAGAGAACGCAAGACAACTCGACAACGCCGGTTCCTTGTCTGTACCGTCGCGTTCTGTTGATCAAACGGCCGCTATGAGGACGCTGCCGAGCCCGCCCGCAGCCGCGATCGCCGCCAGCCCGAGCGCACCAGTTGGTTCCGACTGCATCTCGTGCCAGAGGCGTACAGCCAGGATCGCACCCGATGCACCGATCGGATGTCCTCGCGCGAGTCCGCCGCCGCCACGATTAAGCGAAGATTCCGGCACCCCGATGCCGTCCACGCAGGCAATCGCCTGAGCGGCAAAGGCTTCCATGACCTCGGCCACTGCAATTCGCGCCGGTGCGATCCGTTCCGCGGCAAGGAGGCGCACAGCGGGCGCAACTGGCGCCGTGCCGGGCATTGCCGGGTCGCCGCCCCGACGCCACGCCGACATTATCCGTAAAGGCCGCCTCGCCTTAAGCCGTCGCGCCATCGTCTCGGACACCACGAGCAAGGCTGCCGCTGCGTCGGCTTCGACAGCCACAGTCGCGCGCGTGACACCAAACGCAGCCTCACCCGCGAGCGGCGCAAGGCGTGCGCAGGTCGCCCTCGTCAGGACGCGGGGAAAGGCATCGTGCGATAGGTGGGCGAGCGGCACGAGCTCCGGCGCGCCGGGCGGATTTTGCAATGCTTTGCGATGGCTTCCGATCGCAAATTCATCCTGCCGTTCACGCGAGATGCCAAACCTTTCGGCGAGCGTCGCCGCGGCAGCGATCATGTCCGGGTCGCGCTCCGGCCATGGCGCGAACGGAGGGCGATCATAGGGTTGCGGCACGTCGTCGGCGTGACGAGGCCGACGCGCGCGCAATGGCGCACGACTGAAACTTTCGACACCGCCGGCGATGATGGCATCCGCACCTCCGCTCGCGATGCGCTCGGCAGCGAGCAAAATCGCGTCGAGACCACTGCAGCACTGGCTGTCGATCGTCAGCGCCGGAATGTGATCGGGCAGACCCGCCCGCAGCGCAGCGAGCCGCGCCGGGTTTCCGCCGCCATAGAGTGCGTTCCCAAAGATGACGTCATCGATCGTCTCCGGCGTAATGCCGGTGTCGGCCAGCACGGCGCGAATGGGCGCCGCGCCAAGTTCGTCGACCTCCACCGCCTTGAACGCGCCACCCCGAGGAGCGACCGCTGTGCGGCGTGCGGCGACGAGATATGCGGACCTCATTGCAGCAACTCGCAGGCGCCGGATACCCAGACCTGGCGCAATGCGTGGAAATCGGTCTTGCCTGACGAGGTCACCGGCCAGTGCGGTGGCACGGCAAAGCGGCGCGGAATCTTGTAGAGCGGCAAGCTCACGCGGGCATGGCTGATCAGATCGGAAGACACTATGCCCGCATCCGGACCGAGCCTAAGCAGCGCCACCAGCCGCTCGCCCCGACGTTCGTCGGTGACACCCAGAACCCCTGCCGCGACCACGGCAGGATGTCCCTCGAGCACACGCTCGATCTCCTCCGGGTGAACATTCTTACCAGCTGTGATGATCATGCGGCTGGCACGGCCGGCGAGTCGCAGGAAGCCGCGCTTGTCGAGCATGCCGATGTCGCCGACCGATACCGCATCGCCATGACGTGGCAGCAGCGTTTCGCTTCCGCAGGCATACTCCATGAAGAGGAATGGACTGGCGACGAATACGCGACCGGTTGCTCCAGGAGGAAGGCATCGCCCTAAATGGTCGCGGATGGTGAGACGGACAGCCGGGAACGGACGCCCGACGGAGTCCGATGGGACGTCCTCGTCGTCCTTCGCCACGGTAACGAAGCTCAACTCGGAGGCGCCGTAGAACTCGGAGAAACGCGCCGCCGGAAACTGCTGTCGCATTTCGGCAAGCGCGCGACCTTGCCATTTTGCACCGGACGACAACATCCACCGCACGGATGCGAATGGCGCCAGGCCATCGCGCATGGCAGCCTCGATCATCATTTCAAGTTGCGTGGGCACGCCATAGATCACACTCACCCCGTGCGATACGATCAGACGGTTGACGAGATTGGGCCGGAACTGCCGACAGAGAATCACGGTCGCCCCGACATACAGCCCGTGCGCAAGGCTGTAGAGAAACAGCGAATGGGTGAGCGCGCCAGGCGCGAGAACGACGTCGCCCGCCCCGATGTCGAACTCGCAATCCCCCGCCCGAAAACTCTCGATCCACGATCGATGGTGGCGACGATATCCTTTTGGCGTGCCGGTGGATCCCGAGGTGAAGCCGACATAGAACGGCGTCAGCGGATCGGGCTCGGCTATCGCCGCCGACGACGGACTGGCGCCAATGGCATCCGCCACGGACTCGAATGGGCCATGAGGATCGACAACGGCCAGTGCCGCCGTCCCACTGGCCGATGTTGCATCGTCACTCACGACGATCCCCGGCGCCAGCGCTGCGATTGCGAGCCGCGCCGTCTCCGTCGGCCAGGACGGATCGAGAATCTGTGCTTCCCGCCCCGCGCGACAGGCTGCGAGAAACAATAGTACCAGTGCCGGCCCGTTGGGCAGATGCAAGGCGACGCCGCGCCCTACCGGCACCGCCTTCGCCAAATGTGCGGCCAGGCGATTTACGGCCTGATCGAGATCTTTCCAGCTCACTGCATGGTTGTCGCAAACGACGGCCGGTCGGTCGGGCGTTTCGCGGGCATGCCGCGGCAACGTCGCAGCGATGGTGGAGGCGCTGGTCATGAACGGCTGACGATTGCAGCCGGATAATTCCGGTGCGACGCCTCCGCCACAAATGCGGTGGCCAACGCCTTCAAAAGATCGCCCGGCACGAACACCGCGATTGCAGCCAAGGCTTGCGGCAAGCTCATCCTTGCCATCGCCATCAGGCCAAGAATGCCGCAGGCATACTCCACCACGATGCCGCCCGTGATCGCGGCACCGAGCGCCGCCGCGAATACCGGCAGGGTCTTCAGCCGCGCCATCACGAGACCCGACGCAAAGGCCGCGGGCGTAAAGCCCAGAAGGAAACCGACCGACGGCCCGAAAAGCACGCCGAGCCCACCGCGTCCGCCCGACAGCAGCGGCGCTCCGAGCAGCACCACAAACAGAAATAGCAGGACCGCAAGCGCACCATGGCGGGGGCCGAGGACAATTCCGGCCAGCATGACGCCGAGCGTCTGGGCGGTTACCGGCACACCCATGGCGATCGGTAAGACGATGCTGGGCACCATGCCAAGAGCTGCGATGACGGCGGCAAGCAGGGCGATTCGAACGATGGCGCGGGAGTCCACGGGCTGTCTCCTAGAAGGGTTATGAGTGACGATCGGCGCCGGACGGGTCGAAACCGCGCGCGTCGAGCGCTTCGGCGACGCGGTCGGCAAGTTGCAGAATGTCGGCGAGAAAGGCGGCCACTAGTCTCGGCGGAATACGCCGGTGCGTGCGTACCTTCCAGGCCTCCTCGCGCGCGCGCCACCGCGTCATCAGGACGGGTACGAAACGCAGGACGAGAGCGACTGCGAGCGCCATCTTGCGCGGATTGACCCCAAGCGGGCGCAGCAAGCGGAGCATCGGCGCCAGCGCTTCCATCAGAGCGCTCATCGTGGTGGTCATGCTGACGAGATCAGCCAGCAGAAGCATCGCCAGTAGGCGCATGGTGACGACGACACCGGCATTCCAACCACCCGACGCGGCCTGCACACCGCCGATTACCACAAGTAGCGGCAGCAAGGGCCGCAGCAACTTCACGCGTGCCATGCCGACGTGGCCGAAGCCAGCATAAACCATGGCAATCACGGCCAGGGCCCCCACCAGAATTCGGCAGTCGCCGACCGGTAGCAAGAGCACACTGAGGAGGGCAAGACCCGCAAGCTTGACGCCGGCTGGTACGCGGTGCAGCCAGGTCTGTGGCGTGAAGGCGTCGCTCATCATGACGTTAGGGCGTCCCCCGCCCCGACGATTGTTGCCTGAGCGCGGTAGGCAGGCAGCACTTCGGCAGGCCGGCCATCAAGGCGAATGTGGCCCGCATCCAGCCAAATTATGCGATCGAACTCCGTGAGCAGCTCGAAGTCATGAGACGCCATCACGATCAGCTGCGGAAGCGCCCTGATCCTGCGATACAACCGCAATCGCGTCGGCAAGTCGAGACTGGCGAAAGGCTCATCCATCAACAGGATCGACGGCTCTGTTGCGAGTAGCGCCAGGATGCAGACAAGCTGCTTCTGGCCGCCGGACAGCTCGTTGACGTTGCAGTCTGCCCATTGGGCGCAGCCGTAACGGTCCAGCAGCGCCATCGCCTGCTGGCGTGCCTGCGGCGCCGGTATGCCGCGCTCCGTCAGGCCAAAAGCGACCTCCTCGCCAACAGTCGGGAAAATGAGCTGGTGGTCGGGATTCTGAAACAGAAAGCCGACCTTTGCCGGAAGGCGTTTGCGATGCCGTACGGTATCAAGTCCCGCCACCTCGACGCGCCCTCGCGTTGGCAGGAGCAACCCGTTCATCAGCCGCAACATCGTGCTTTTGCCGGAACCATTGTCACCGATCAGGCCGATCCGGCGCTCAGCGAGGCAAAGCCCAGAAACCGCAAGAACCTGACGGTCCGCACGCCGGAACTGCACTTCGTCGAAGACGATCCCTTCAGCCACCCCACGAGAGCCGTGGCGGCTTTCGCGAGGTGCTTCGCCTCGGACAGTTGCACTCAAGACCTCTCCTTCGCCTCCGCCGCGCTACGGAGTTGGCTGAAGTATCACGTTGTCGATGAGCCTCGTCGCGCCGACATAGGCCCCAACACACAGTGCCGCCGCGCGGTGCAGCGGGCTTACTGCCGGCTTGAGTGTGTCGCAATCGACCAGCTCAAGGTACTGCAGCTGATCGACCGTTTCCAAATGCCTCTTAGCGATTGCAATCAGCTTGTCCACGTTCCGCTCACCCAAGGCGAACTCCTCGGCGGCGGCGAATAGTCCACGACTGATGGCGAGGGCCCTCCGTTGGTCCTCCCCGTTGAGATACCGGTTACGGCTGCTCATTGCGAGACGGCCCGCCTCGCGAACCGTCGGTACGATCACGATCTTGATCAGAAGATTGAGATCGATGGCCATTCGACGCACGACCGCACACTGCTGAAAATCCTTCTGTCCGAAGAACGCGACGTCCGGCTGCACCATATTGAACAGCTTGCATACAACCGTCGCGACCCCTCGAAAATGTCCCGGCCTGAAAGCTCCACAGAGCGGCTTCGCGAGCTCGCCCGGCTCGACGAAGGTCTCGAATCGATCAGGATAGATCTCTTGTGACGCCGGCGCGAAGACGATCGCAACGCCAGCATCGCGGCACAGTTTTTCATCGCGCTGGAAGTCGCGCGGATACGTGCTGAGATCCTCGTTTGGCCCGAACTGAGTGGGATTGACGAAGATGCTAACCACGGTGACGTCGCATTGCGCCCGGCTGGCCTCAATCAGCGCCAAGTGGCCGTCGTGCAGATAGCCCATTGTCGGTACAAATCCGATGCGTTTGTCAGCTCTGCGATGCTCTGTAAGAGCGCAGCGAAGCTCGGCGACTGTCGTGATCGTCTGCATTGTTACCCTTCACAGGTTCGATTGGAAGGCACCCAGTTCGCAATCGTCTCACCGATGCCCTCGGGAAGCCGATAGGATTCTTGTGGTGCTGGGAATGTACCGTCGCGGACATCGGCAACCCAGCGTGACAGCGCCTCCTGCAACACTCGAAAGCCGTCTGCGTAGGTACGAACGAACTTCGGCACATGGCCTTCAATCAAGCCGAGCACGTCGTGGAACACCAACACCTGCCCCGAACAACCGGGACCTGCGCCAATCCCAATGGTAGGTATCGTTAGCGTTTCTGTCGCTCGCGCAGCGAGCTCGGCCGGGATACCTTCCAGGACCAGAGCGAAGCAGCCGGCCTCCTGCAGGCGATGGGCGTCGTCGAGCAGGCGCACGGCATCCTCGGCCTTGCGGCCCTGAACTTTGAATCCACCCATTGCATTGACGCTCTGCGGGGTCAGGCCGAGATGACCCATTACCGGAATCTCGCATTCGACCAGGGCACGTATCATTTCGACGCGTTTGGATCCGCCCTCGAGCTTTACGGCGTCAGCGCCACGCTGCAAGAAGCCTCCGGCATTGCGTATCGTGTCCGCTCGACTGAGATGAAAGCTCAGAAATGGCATATCGGCCACGAGCAAAGCTCGAGGTTTCACACGTGCCACCGCCTCGAGATGGTGATTCATCATCGCGATGCTGACCGGCAACGTATTGTCGAATCCGAGGCAGACGTTGCCGACGCTGTCTCCGACAAGGATCATATCCACGATCGGATCCGCGATGCGTGCGGTGACCGCATCATAGGCGGTCGTCATAACGAGGCGTCGCCTCTCCTCCTTCCACAGCTGCAGCGTTGGAAGCGTGACCCGCTCAACCGTGCCTTTCGGGGTGTGGCTCATCTTCGCTCCCTGTGTCGGTCTGCCTTAGTTCGAGTCAGCGGTTCGCAGAGGTATAGGCTTCACCTCGCCTTCCTCACCAAGGATTTCAAAGCAATAGCGCTCGGCACCATCGCGAGTGACTGAGTAGGTCATGCGATCGGAAACGTGATTGTCGCGATCGAACGTAAGAATTTTTGGTCTCAGCTGCACAATTTGCGCTTCGTCCACGTAGGTCGCACTACAGACGATGATCTGATCGCCGACTTGGCAAGTGCGCGCTGCAGCGCCGTTGAGGACACAACAACGCGAGCCGGGCTCGCCGAGAATTACGTAAGTCGAAATTCGCGCTCCGGAGTTCTTGTTCCAGATCTCCACGAACTCCATCGGAAAAATCCCTGCCTCGCGGCAGTGATGCGGATCGAGAGTAATCGAGCCGTGGTAGTGAAGATTGGCTTCCGTGACACGGATGCCATGAAGTTTGGCCGCGAGCACTTTTCTCATCTGAACAGTCCATTGATGTTAGCGCCCATGGCGGAGCCATGGATTTCCTAAAGACGGCAGTAGAAAAATGTCAACGGCCAGCAGGTAAAAGAAAGATGCGACTTCAAAACCGCGGATCAGCACTTCAAATCATCCAATGGTCGCGCGATCATTGAGCCATAACTTCCAGCTCTCATCCGGACTGATTCTTTTTCGCGACGGCCTGATGCGGCGCCTGCAAAAATCATGGTCGCGCGCACGTTCAATCTGGGCGGTTCCTTCGCCTGCCCTCAATAAGATCGAGAACCGCTCGGGCTGCCTCGAGTACATTCGTGCCCGGTCCAAATATGGCAGCCACGCCGGCACGGAATAGCTCATCGTAATCCTGGCGGGGGACAACTCCGCCGCAAACGACGATGATGCGCCTTCCGCCGGCTTTCAGCTCCTTCACGACCTGCGGAATGAGCGTTTTGTGGCCGGCGGCTAGCGACGAAATGCCCAGCACATGCACGCCAGCGCGAACTGCCATCGCGGCCGCTTCTGCCGGCGTCTGGAACAACGGGCCGGCAATCACATCGAAACCGACATCTCCGAACGCGGACGCAATAACCTTTGCGCCTCGATCATGCCCGTCCTGGCCAAGCTTTGCGATCATGATCTTAGGCTGCACTCCCATCGCCAGGGAGACTTCGCGGACCCGAGACACCAGATTGGTGAACTCGGGGTCGTCGCCATAGGCAGAGCCGTACACGTTGGAGACAACGACCGGGACCGCCTCGTGGTTGCCGAAAGCCTTTCGCAATGCGTCGGACATCTCACCGATCGTGGCGCGAAATCTGGCGGCTTCCGTCGCCACCTCTAGCAAGTTGCCCTCGCCCGTTTGGGCCACACGCGTCAGCGCGGCCAACGCTGCCTCGACCTTTTTCGAATTTCGGCTATCCCTGACTTCCGTCAGACGTCGGATCTGTGACGCACGAACAGAGGAATTGTCGATCTCCAGGATTTCGATCGGTTCTTCCTGTTCGAGCCGATAGCGATTTACTCCGACGATCACCTGATCTCCGCGATCGATGGCGGCCTGTTTACGCGTCGCCGATTCTTCGATCAGCCGTTTGGGCCAACCGGTCACGATCGCGCGAGCCATCCCCCCCATTCTTTCGACCTCCTCCATGAGCTGCCAGGCCTCACTGGCTAGATCGTCTGTCAGGCGCTCGATGTAGTAGGATCCTGCAAGAGGATCGACGACGTCGGTCACTCCGGTCTCATGCTGAAGTATCAATTGGGTATTGCGAGCGACCCGCGCCGAGAATTCGGTTGGCAACGCAATCGCCTCATCGAACGAGTTCGTATGTAAGGACTGTGTCCCACCCAGCACAGCGGCCAATGCCTCGTAAGCGGTCCGCACGATGTTGTTATACGGATCTTGCTCCTGAAGAGACACCCCGGACGTCTGACAGTGCGTGCGAAGTATCAATGATGACGGCTTCTTGGGTTTGAATTCTGCCATCACACGCGACCAAATGAGCCGCGCCGCCCTCAGCTTCGCGGCTTCCATGAAGAAGTTCATTCCGATCGCAAAAAAGAACGAAAGCCGTCCGGCAAAATCGTCGACATTGAGCCCCTTGGCAAGCGCCGATCGGACGTATTCACGTCCATCAGCTAGCGTAAAAGCAAGCTCCTGCACGAGTGTCGCTCCAGCCTCCTGCATGTGATAGCCGGAGATCGATATCGAATTGAACCGGGGCATATGCTGTGCCGTATACGCAATTATGTCGGCGATGATACGCATCGACGGCTGCGGTGGATAGATGTAGGTGTTTCGAACCATGAACTCCTTGAGGATGTCATTCTGGATCGTGCCGGACAGCAATTCCCGAGGAACGCCTTGCTCTTCGCCAGCGACGATGAAGGTTGCCATTATGGGAATTACTGCGCCGTTCATGGTCATCGAGACGGATGTTTCCCCGAGCGGAATCCCATTGAAGAGGATTTTCATGTCTTCGACTGAATCGACGGCGACGCCAGCTTTGCCGACGTCCCCTATGACGCGCGGATGATCCGAGTCGTAACCGCGGTGGGTAGCCAGATCGAACGCGACCGATAAGCCCTTTTGTCCGGATGCCAGTGCTGCGCGATAAAAGGCATTCGACGCCTCTGCGGTTGAGAACCCGGCATACTGCCTAATTGTCCACGCCCTGCCGGCATACATCGTGGCGCGCGGCCCCCGGACGTACGGCCACATTCCTGGCAACGAATCCAGGTGCCCAATGCCATCCAGGTCCGAAGCCGTGTAGAGAGGTTTGAGCGCAATGTTCTCTGGCGTTTTTCGTACTAGCCCATTTGGATCGCCCTTCAACTCCTTCTCTGCAATCTTCTTCCACTCGTCAGGGAACACGATCATCGTCGTCCTCATCTAGGCGCTGCCTGACAGCCCCATCCTCGATCCTTGGCGGTTAGGCTGCCGTCGCTGGCGTGACTCATGCAAAGTCCAGAATCTGCGCATCCACCGCAAGCGTGGCACCTGCACTCGCGTGGACCTTCTTCACCGTGCCGTCCTGCTCGGCGCGGAGCACGTTCTGCATCTTCATGGCCTCGACCACGACAAGCGTCTCGCCGGCCTTGACCTCCTGCCCTTCGGTCACCGCGATCGAGACGATGAGCCCGGGCATCGGACAAAGCAGCTTCTTGCCGGTGTCGGAGGCCGTCGTGACCGGCATCAGCTTTGCCGAGGCGGCTTCCGCTTCGGTCCAGACATAGACCGGCACCTCGACGCCCTGATGCGCGAGACGGATGCCGTTGGCGATCGGGCGGGCCTGCACTGCGACGACGTGGCCGTCGATGGTTCCCTGCCAGACCGGATCGCCCGGCTTCCATGCCGACTGCAACAGATGCGCATTGCCCGCCTTGCCGTCGGCATCGACAAAACGCACCGCGACCGCCCCGCCCTCGCGCGCGATCTCCAGCAGGATCTCCTGGCGGTCGAGCCAGACCGCGCGGCGCCGCTCGCGCTGCACGATGCGGCCGCCCATCTGACCCGAGATCTGCCGCTTGCGTTCGCCGAGCACGTGATCGATGGCGGCGCCGACTGCGGCGAGCCGTCGTGCGACCTCGCCTTCCGGCACGCGGACGGCAAAGCCCTTCGGAAATTCCTCGGCGATGAAGCCGGTGGAGAGCCGGCCTTCGCGCCAGCGCGGATGATGCATCAGCGCCGACAGGAACGGGATGTTGTGGCGGATACCGTCCACGTAGAACGAGTCGAGCGCAGTGGCCTGCGCCTCGATCGCGGCGGCGCGCGACGGCGCGTGGGTGACGAGCTTGGCGATCATCGGATCGTAATGGATCGAAATCTCGCCGCCCTCCTGCACGCCGGTGTCGTTGCGCACGGTGATGCCGTCCTGGCTCGCTTCCGCCGGCGGACGGTATTTCACCAGGCGCCCGATCGAGGGCAGGAAGCTGCGGAACGGGTCTTCGGCATAGAGGCGGGATTCCACGGCCCACCCCGTCAGCGTGACGTCCTTTTGCGCCAGCGCCAGCTTCTCGCCGGCGGCAACCCGGATCATCTGCTCGACGAGGTCGACGCCGGTGACGAGCTCGGTGACGGGATGCTCGACCTGGAGGCGCGTGTTCATCTCCAGGAAGTAGAAGCTCTTGTCCTGGCCTGCGACGAACTCGACGGTGCCGGCGGAATCATAGTTCACGGCCTTGGCCAGCGCGACCGCCTGCTCGCCCATCTTGCGGCGGGTAGCCTCGTCGAGCAGCGGCGACGGCGCTTCCTCGATGACCTTCTGGTTGCGGCGCTGGATCGAGCACTCGCGCTCGCCGAGATAGATCACGTTGCCGTGCTTGTCGCCCAGCAGCTGGATCTCGATATGGCGGGGATCGACGATGAACTTCTCGATGAAGACCCGGTCGTCGCCGAACGAGGCCTTGGCCTCCGCCTTGGCGAGGTTGAACCCCTCGGCGACCTCGGAGGTCGAATGCGCGATGCGCATGCCCTTGCCGCCGCCGCCAGCGGAGGCCTTGATCATCACGGGATAGCCGATCTCGTCGGCGATCTTGACCGCGTGCGTGGCGTCCTCGATGACGCCGAGATAGCCGGGCACGGTCGAGACTTTTGCCTTCGCGGCAGCCCTTTTGGATTCGATCTTGTCGCCCATCGCCGCGATCGCGCCCGGGTTGGGGCCGATGAAGACGATGCCGGCCGCCTCCAGCGCGCGCGGAAACGCCTCGCGCTCGGACAGGAAGCCGTAACCAGGATGCACGGCCTCGGCGCCGGTCTTGCGGCAGGCCTCCACGATCTTCTCGATCACCAGATAACTCTCGGCCGCAGCCGGCGGGCCGATCAGCACGGCCTCGTCGGCCATCTCGACATGGAGAGCGTCGCGGTCGGCCTCGGAATAGACCGCGACCGTCTGAACTCCCATGCGGCGAGCGGTCTTGATGACCCGACAGGCGATTTCGCCGCGATTGGCGATCAGAATGCGTTTGAACATGCTTCGATCACAACGGTAAATTGTCGTGCTTTTTAGGTGGCATCTCGACCTTCTTGTCCTTCAGCATCGAAAGCGCCCGCGCGATCCGTTTTCGCGTCGAGTGCGGCATGATGACGTCGTCGATGTAGCCGCGCTCGGCGGCGATGAAGGGGGAGAGGAATCGGTCTTCGTATTCCTTGGTGCGCGCCGCAATCTTGTCGGGATCGCCGATATCTGAGCGGAAGATGATCTCGACCGCGCCCTTGGCGCCCATCACCGCGATCTGGGCGGTCGGCCAGGCGTAGTTCATGTCGGCGCCGATTTCCTTCGACGCCATGACGTCGAAGGCGCCGCCATAGGCCTTGCGGGTGATGATGGTGACCAGCGGCACGGTGCACTGCGAGTAGGCGAACAGCAGCTTTGCGCCGTGCTTTATCAGGCCGCCATATTCCTGCGCGGTGCCCGGCAGAAAGCCCGGCACGTCGACGAACGTGACGATCGGGATGTTGAAGGCATCGCAGAAACGCACGAAGCGCGCCGCCTTGCGCGAAGCGTCGCTGTCGAGCACGCCGGCCAGCACCATCGGCTGGTTGGCGACGAAGCCCACCGTGCGGCCCGCGATGCGGCCGAAGCCGGTGACGATGTTCTTGGCAAAGGCGTCCGCGATCTCGAAGAAGTCGCCCTCGTCCACGACCTTGAGGATCAGCTCCTTCATGTCGTAGGGCTTGTTCGGATTGTCGGGGATCAGCGTGTCGAGCGACATGTCGACGCGGCCGATGTCGTCGAAGCTCGGCCATTCCGGCACGCCGTCGGTGTTGTTGGACGGCAGGAAGTCGATCAGGCGCCGCATCTGTAGCAGCGTCTCGACGTCGTTCTCGAAGGCGCCGTCGGCGATCGAGGAGCGCGTGGCGTGCACCGAGGCGCCGCCGAGTTCTTCCGCCGTGACGACCTCGTTGGTGACGGTCTTCACCACGTCGGGACCGGTGACGAACATGTAGCTGGTGTTCTTCACCATGAAGATGAAGT
>NZ_JADPJH010000033.1:480890-653124 GCF_023073315.1 Bradyrhizobium sp. 1
ACCGGAGGCGAGCACGTTGCGGCGGAACACGTAGGAATAGCCCGCGAGCGCCGCCACGCCCTCCTGGATGCGCGCGCCGCCCGCGTCATAGAGGCCGATGATGGGCGCCCGCGCCTTCATCGCCATGTCCTGGAGTTTTGTAATTTTCAGCGCGTGCGTTTCCGAGAGCGAACCGCCGAACACCGTGAAGTCCTTGGCAAAGACAAAGGTCTTGCGGCCGTTGATGGTGCCCCAGCCGGTGACGACGCCGTCGCCGGGCACCTTGTTCTTCTCCATGCCGAACTCGGTGGAGCGGTGCTCGACGAACATGTCGAATTCCTCGAACGATCCCTTGTCGAGCAAGAGCTCGATGCGCTCGCGGGCGGTCAGCTTGCCGCGGGCGTGCTGCGCCTCGATGCGCTTCTCGCCGCCGCCGAGCTTTGCGCCGGCGCGACGGTCTTCAAGTTGGACGAGTACACCCAATATGATCTTGCCCCTTGCGACACCTGGTGCTGGAAGCGACCTTTGCAAACTCCCGGCCTCAGGGTAAACTTAGCTAACTGTCATTCAAAACTGCAGGGTCCAAATTGCTCATTTTCGCGTATGATTCCCCGACTTCTGCTAATTCTGCAAATGCCTCGCGGTAACATTTTTGCCGGCGATCGAGTTCGCAGACTCCGCGAGGCGCGCGGTTTAAGCCAGGTGAAACTGGCCAAAGCCGTCGGGATTTCGCCGGGCTACCTATGTCAAATTGAAGCCGATGTGCGCCCTCTCACGGGCGACGTTCTGCTTCGGCTCAGCCGACATTTCGCGCTAGATATCTCCTATTTCGGCAACAACGACGACATGCGGGTTGCGAGCGAGCTCCGCGAAACGGCCAGCGATCCTCTCTTTGGAGGCGGAGTGACAGGTGAGGAAGCCAGCGCTGCGGTTCGCTCCGCGCCCAGCATTGCCAACCGATTTCTTCATCTCTACAGAGCCTATCTGGCACTAGAGGAAGAACATCGAACCTTGCAAACGACCATCGCGCAGGATGATGCCGGCAGTGCGAGCCGGTTTCCTTACGATGAGGTCCGCGATTGGGTGCAGGCTAATCGCAATCATTTTGCACCGCTAGATCGAGCGGCCGAGCTCCTTGCATCAGATCAACAGTTTCGCTCGGGAAGTCACGGTGAAGACTTCCTACGATATCTCCGCGATGTTCGGGGCATTAGAGTTATTCACTCGCAACAGCCCCTCGATGCCGGCATGATTTGGCGGCTTGATCGTAATGCGAAGACTTTACACTTATCCGAGGGTGCACCGCTGGAAAGCCGCATCTTTTGGATTGCCCATGTGATCGGCTTGATTGAGCAAGGAGAAACAATCGAGCGCCTTGTCCGACGCGCCAAATTGAGCAACCCGGAGGCCTGCGCCCTCGCGCGCGTCGCTTTGGCAAACTATTTCGCCGGAGCCCTGGTGATGCCGTATGAGACGTTTCTGCAAGCTGCTCGAGATACCCAATACGACATTGAACGCCTTCAGCTGCGATTCAAGGCGAGCTTCGAGCAAGTTTGCCATCGACTAAGCACCCTGCAGCGACGTCAATCTCCCGGCATTCCATTCTACTTTTTGAAGATCGATATCGCCGGAAACGTCTTGAAACGTAGTAGCGCCACGCGCTTTCAATTTGCTCGCTTCGGCGGCCCCTGTCCACTATGGAATGTCCATCAATCGTTTTCGCAGCCAGGCCGAACACTCGTTCAACTTGCATCCACGCCGGACGGAACCACCTATCTTTGCATCGCGCGGACTGTCAGCCTCTCCAGCAATTCCTATCTCGATCGGCCGCGGGCCGTGGCGGTCGGACTTGGATGCGAGATCACTTATGCGGCTCAAACCGTCTACGCGAAGGGTATAAACCTAGACGACAAACAAGCCGTTGATCAAATAGGGCCAGGATGCCGCGCATGCGAGCGCGTCGACTGCCGCCATCGCGCGTTGCCACCCATTGGCCACGCACTCGACGTCGGCACGGCAGAGCGCGGCGTAGTTCCGTACAAGATTGACCTGCGTCGAGACTGACAAAGTTCATCAACCTGATCAATCTACCACTGAGGCCACCTCTTATACTTGACTAAACGCGCGAGCAGGCCTCCGCAGACGCCTCTTCCTTGGTTCCCCGTCAAACCACCACCAGCTGGCGATCACCGTCTCTGCGTCAACGCAGATCAGCTTGAGCGACGCTTCCAATATGCTTTCGTTCTCGAAGACTTGCTATCAAGCCAGTTCCAGCAAAGGCCAACGCTGAGATCACGATCAAGCCGAAGGTGTAAGCTCCCGTCCAGTCCTTCGTGTGCCCCATGATGGTTGGCGTCAGAAAGCCTGATAGGTTTCCAAATGCGTTCACGGCAGCAATGCCTCCCGCGGCCCCGGCGCCACTGAGAAGTCGTGACGGCAGCGTCCAGAAAACTGGAACGAATGCAAAGACCCCCAGGCCAGCCAAAGTGAACGCTGCGATGTTGAGGGCAGGATCCTGAACAAGAACTGACGCCAGCAATGATGTGGCGGACAGCGTCAACGGTGCAACGGCGAACCACACTCGCTCTCCAGCGAAATCTGACAGACGCGCCCAGCCAAGCTGCGCCACCATCCCGAAGAGATACGGCAGGGCCGAAAGAACTCCGGTTTGCACATTTGTCATCCCCATTCCTTTAATGATCGTCGGAACGAAGAACCCAACTGTGTAATTGATGCCGAGCGCTCCAAAGTAGATGAGACCAAACGCCCACACCCGCGGAGTTCGTAGCGCCGCTACCGTGCTTGGAATGTCATTCGACGGCTCTCGTGTTGCGTCGATCGACCCGAGCAACACTCGCTTCTCGTCTGCGGTCAGCCACCGAGCCTCCGACGGGCTGTCCGGCAAATAGAGATACATTACGACCGCAAGCACGAGTGCCGGGAACCCTTCAATCAGGAATAGCCACTGCCAGCCGGCTAAGCCGAACACACCATTTAGATCGAGCAGATAGCCAGACACGAGTCCGCCAACAGTTCCGGCGATTGATCCAGACACCAAGAAGTAGCTGAGGACGCGACCTCGCACGCTTTCTGGAAACCAGCCGGATAGATAGAACAATACCCCTGGAACCAACCCAGCCTCAGCTGCTCCCAGAAGGAGCCGAATTGCATAGAGCGAGGTTTCGTTCCAAACGAAGGCAGTCGCCATCGAGGCGAGCCCCCACGTCACCATGATCCGTGCGAACCACTTCCCAGCGCCGAACCTCTTCAGTGCAGCATTCGAAGGGACTTCGAAAAGAAAATAAGTCAGGAAGAACAAACCGGCAGCCAAACCATAACTCGAGGTGCTCAACCCGAGATCGTGGCTCATATTGGGTGCCGCATAACCGATATTTACTCGGTCGAGATATGCGACGACGAAGCTCGCCATCAGGATAGGCAACAGCCTGATCGTCGCCTTCCTAATAATCTGATCTTCCCTGATCATTATTCCGTCCCTTGGCCATTATTTATCTGATTGTCTGAATCTTACAAACGACCGTTTCTTATTGCAAGAGCGGCGACGGTGCACGGACGGTCTTGACTTCGTAAAATAACGGTTGTTTGTTAAATTGCCCTTGGTTCGAGGTGGCGCATGCCGCGGACCGGTCAACGTCGGAGTTTGTTATGAAATCGGGTGATCCGCTGTTCTCTCCGTTTCGGCTAGGAGATCGTGAACTAGCGAATCGAATTGTGCTCGCGCCGCTTACCCGTTCGCGAGCAGTCGGCGAAGGTCTTCCAGTTGACCTGCATGCGGAGTATTACGCTCAGCGGGCGAGCGCGGGCCTTCTTATCGCGGAGGCAACGCAAATCAGCTCGGAGGGCCAAGGCTACCCGAGCACGCCTGGAATCTATACCAACGAGCAAATCTCTGCCTGGCGAGTGGTTACGGATCGGGTCCACTCCACCGGCGGAACAATTTTTCTTCAACTGTGGCACGTCGGGCGAGCTGGCCATCCGGCAAATCGACCAGGCGCCGAGCGGTCGGTGGCACCATCCGCTCTGGCAGCGCCTGGCAACGTATACACGAAGGGCGGCCTACAGCCATTTCCCATTCCGCGGGAGCTCTCGACTAGCGACATTCCAAGGATCGTCGAAGACTACGTTTCCGCCGCGAACAAGGCGATGGCTGCGGGGTTCGACGGCGTCGAAATCCACGGGGCTAACGGCTATCTGGTAGACCAGTTCTTGCAGTCGAGCTCAAATCATCGCTCCGATCAATACGGCGGCTCCATTGAGAACCGGGTCCGATTTCTACATCTTGTAACAGAAGCCGTCAGCAGGGCCATCGGGCGTTCCAGGACGGGTGTCCGCTTGTCGCCCTTCGGCATATTCAACGGCGCCTCCGATCCAGATCCGTCCAAGCTTTTCGACGTGGCGATCCGAGGCCTGTCAGAGATCAAAATCGGCTATCTTCACGTCATCAACCCGGAAGTTTCCGGTGACAGCTCAGCTGCCGGGGTTGGCGTCGACGTCGCGGGTTTCGCGCGCCAGCGATTTGCTGGCCCGCTGATCGTCGCGGGCGGCTACGATCGTGACCGAGCGATTGAGGCCGTCTCGTCTGGAGCTGCAGATCTGGTGGCCTTTGGACGCTTGTTCATTTCGAACCCCGACCTTCCGAGGCGACTACGACTTGGCGCGCCTCTAGTCGAGCCGGACAGAAGCACATTCTATACGAGCGGCCCCAGGGGGTACGTCGATTATCCACCCATGGCCACAGATCAAGCCCGTTGATCAAGCGCTTGCTGGATCATTCGTTTGTCGGTTCAGAACGTTCGAGCAGATTATCTGAAATGATCCGCTGCCGGCTTCGAACAATTTCGTGAGTCGCGCATCGCGCCAAATGGCGCTCAACAGCATGTAGTTTCGTGTCTCCGGCACCGCCATGCATCTGTAGCGTTCCCGAGGTGACCTCTTCGGCCATATCTCCGGCCCACGAGCGCCGAATTAGCCCGTCTGCCAAACTTCTCACGAAGCTCAATCGGGATCAGCCCCTAAACGGGAGTCCAGCTGATTGGCGGCAGGAAACATCCCCTTCACGAATTCGCGCGCCCCTCCCCGATCAACCGTCGCTCTTCCGCTTCACGTTCTCCGGCGTGCCCATGCTCGAATCTCGCCCTGCCTGTACAGGCACCTGCCTCCTCAGCAGGACGTTCAAACTTCAGAGACTTGAGGTGACAGAGCGCTTGCGATTAACGTCCAGACCTGCGCAGCCAGGCACTCGAAGCAATAAATATGTGATGGTCCGGGACGGTCCAATTGTGGATCTCATGTTGACAGGGCCCGCTTTAACTTTCATACGTTAGTTAAGCGTCGGGCTCGCTTCCTATTGGACGACCGAGGCCGGCGTTTCCTCCCTCTTTGAACTTGGCGCCGCCGTCGCAAGACGGCGGCTTTTTCTTTGGTCACGCGGGTCAACGCAGTTTGATTGCCAGACAGTCGTCTGTTAGCAATCACTTATCTGTCCGCGATTTGCTTGACGCTTTACTCGCGGGAGAATGTTTGGGAGCCTTAGAAGGATCGTCTTATGGGACCACTATCTGGCGTCAAGATCCTTGAGATCGCTGCTATCGGGCCCGCGCCGATGGCGTCAATGCTGCTCGCGGAGCTCGGAGCGACCGTGCTGCGCCTCGATCGTCCGACAGCCTCGGATCTCGGCCTGGCTATCCCCGTGGAAAAGGAGCTTTTGCTGCGGAGCAGACCAGCTATCTCCGTGGATCTCAAATCGGATGCTGGCATTAAGTTCGCTCTCGATCTCGTCGCCAGCGCCGATATGCTTATCGAAGGATTTCGGCCCGGTGTGATGGAACGGCTTGGGCTTGGTCCTGAGATCTGTCTGAAGCGAAATTCAAAGCTCATATACGGCCGCATGACGGGATGGGGACAAACCGGGCCGTTGGCCCATACCGCCGGCCACGATCTCAACTACATCGCACTTTCGGGCGCGTTAGACAGCATCGGTCGCACTGGGGCGCCTCCGACCCCACCGCTAAATCTGGTCGGCGACTTTGGCGGAGGCGCGCTCTACTTAACTCTCGGACTGCTTGCGGCACTGACTTTCGCAAGATCGACTGGCCAAGGCCAAGTTGTGGACGCTGCGATGGTCGACGGTGCGGCATCTTTGATGACGCTCTTCTACGGATTGAGAGCTGCCAACCTATTCAACTTCCCTAGAGGGAAGAACATCCTCGATTCCGGCGCGCCCTACTATGACGTCTACCAATGTGCAGATGGTGGTTACATAGCGGTGGCAGCGATCGAGATGAAATTTCGACGGGAGTTACTTGAAAAACTAGGGCTCTACGGATCGGTTCCTGACGGCGAGGATCCTGACACGTGGCCGGCGTTGCGTGCTGCGATCGAGAAAGTCGTGCGATCGAAGAGCCGAGAGGAGTGGTCGACGATTTTCGACGGCAGCGACGCTTGTGTTTCGCCAGTTCTGTCAATGGCGGAGGTCCATCGCCACCCACACAATCTTCATCGTAAGACGTTCGTTGACGTTGAGGGAATCGTGCAACCTGCTCCCGCCCCAAGGTTCAGCGTTACCGCCCTGGGCCTGCCAACTCGACCGACCCCGGTCGACTCCGACGTGGCCGCGGCTTTGGCGCCCTGGGGTCTCTCTGACGCTGCGGTGGATAGGCTTATGGCAAGTCGCGTCATAGGGTTGACGACCCGATAGCTCAAGAGCGTGCGGCTACAACGATGCTTTCACATGTGTCCCGGTCAGGAGCAACGCTACTGGAACGGCGTTGAAATGGTAGAAATCGTTCGCCTTGAGATCGTTGGGTCGTCGCGCTGTCGCGCTATCCATGGTGATCCCAATCATGGCCGGGCATACGGCGGCCAAGCCCTCTGACATTCGCTAATGGCAGCGTCAAACATTGTTCCACTGAAGGCCGCCGTCTATGGTGCAGCTTCTTTTCCTGGGCGGAATTGATCCGGCACCACCGGCGACATTGACTTCCCCATGCTGCAGGAGGGCGGCGCTTTTCATCGCGGCCCATTCAGGTACCCAGCGAGCCGGACGCAATGTCTTTTCGGCCAAATCTCATTTGCCGTCCCACTGGTTTCGCGCCAGGACGCAGAGAAACACAAAATCGCGAAACACGCCGGCGGATGCGGCTTCTCTCCAGAAGACCCGTCAGGTGACGTATCGCGTAAACGCGACGGTCGTCGCACGGGCTCGCCAATCGGTGACGACGTTGACTAGAGCTGGCTTGCCCGCAGCGACCGCCGCCTTTGCGCGTTCGAGCGCCGGCCTGATCTCCTCGGGAGACTCAACCCACTCTCCGTGTCCACCTAGCGCCTCGGCCATACGATCGAACCTGGTATAACCCAACTCCCGTCCGGGCCTCTCTCGTTCAGGGTCACCGGTCCAGCCACCGTTCAAACTGACCACCACGATCAGGGGGAGCTTGTGTCGTACTGCCGTGTCGAACTCCATTGCGTTGAGTCCGAACGATCCATCGCCGTGAAGCACGACAACTTGAGCCTCGGGACGAGCCACTTTGGCACCCACCCCAAACGGCATTCCTACGCCCATCGTGCCGAAAGTGCCGGAGTTCAGACGATGCCCAGGTCGATACGAAGGGATCGCCTGCCGGCCAAAATTGAGGATCTCTTGTCCATCGACAACAAGGACGGCGTCCCTGTCTAGAAAATCACGCACTTCCCGGCACAGTCTGAGGGGATGTATGGGTGTATCTGGATTCGACAGCGCCTTTTCTTGTGCCGCGCTCTTCGTTTCGTTGACCGACCGCAGATGATCGTTCCACTCCTTGATGGCCGCGGCATTGGGCCGGTCTTTGATGACGCCGAGCAGTTGTTCTAGAGCAACCTTGAGATCCGCACAGGCACCGACCTCCAGATTTGGGCTATCAGCGATCTCCTGGGCATCGACGTCAATTCGCACGACGCGAACATCCGGCCTGAAACGCGGCGGCGACACATGGCCTGACATATAGTTCATGCGAGTGCCGAGGACCAACACCAGGTCGGCTTCGCGAAACGCGGTGGCGCGTGCAGACAGAAAGCAGAGTGGGTGGTCGTCGGGAACCAGTCCGCGTGCTTGCGGCGTCGTGAAAAAGGGGATCTCCGTCTTGTCAATGAACTTCGTCAAGACGTCGCCTGCGTCTGCCCAAAGCGCACCGCCCCCGAAAATGATGATTGGACGCTTGGCCGACGCAATCGCGGAGGAAATTCTCGACAGATCGTGGCTCGACACAGCTGGACGAGGCCGCTCGAACGCATTGAACGGACTGGGCCACACGATCTTGCTTTCATCGACCGGCGCCGTCAGCACATCCGCCGGAAAGTCCAGATAGACGGGTCCTGGCTTTCCCGAAACACAAATCCGCAGAGCGCGATCGACAAGCTCGGGAATCCTTGCAGCCTGATGAACCCGCTCGGCCCATTTGGTGCAGGGTTCCATCATGGTCACCTGATCGAGTTCTTGGAATACACCTTTGCCCGATTGATCGGTTGGGCTCGAGCCGCCAAGAACGAGAACCGGCACGCAGTCGGCCCACGCGTGCGCGACGCCCGTCACCATATTCGTTGTCCCAGGACCGGATGCAGCCATGCAAGCTGCAGGCTTACCACGAAGCCGCGCGTAGGCATGGGCAGCCATGACGCCGGCCTGTTCGTGCCGAACGTCGATTCCCCTCAGCCCCAGACGGATAGCTTCCGCCTCCGCCTGAAGCATTGGCGCCCCCATGATGAAGAAGAACGTATCGATGCCGGAGCGCTGCAGGGCTTTCGCAAGGATCGTCCCGCCGGTCGCCGTCGAATCTGTCATTTGAACACTCCCTAGATTGTTCCGGCCTTTTGCAAGGCATCGATCTTCGGCTCATCGAATCCCAGGAGACCGCCGAGGATTTCCCGCGTATGCGCGCTCAGAATTGGCGCAGCTTCAACCTGAACCGGCGACTCCGACATGTGCACGGGCCATCCCGGCATCTGATATTGCCCGCGGCTCGGATGCTCGACATTCACAAAAATCCCGCGCTCGTGCATGCTGGGATCGTCGGAGATTTCCATTGTGTCGAGCACTGCGCCCGCGGGCACGCCCGCTTCGGCAAGCAGCCGCATCGCTTCGTGCTTGTCGTGCTTCCGCATCCAAGGCGCGACGATCTCGTTTACGGCAGCCGCATGATCCGCCCGGAACTGCGGAGATGAAAATCGCTCGTCCCCGACGAGATCTTCACGGCCGACGACACGAAGCAAAGCTTCCCACTGATGATTGTTCGCGCGGCTGCTGTAGACGTAGCAATAGTCGTTCGGACCATCACCGGCGCACCGAAATGCCTCGCTTGGCGCCGTCGTTCCCAAAACGACCTGATTTCCCGCCCTGTTGCAGGCAAAGCCGTCGCGCTCCTGCGCGGCGTACGCGATGCGACAGAAGTTCACCATCGCGTCCTGCATGGCTACAGCCACGTGTTGACCGCGGCCCGTACGATGACGCTGCATTAGTGCGGCCAAAATGCCGATCGTGGCGTGTAAACCCGTTCCCGTGTCGCCTAGAGTCGGCCCCGGCTTGATGGGGCGCCCGTCGCGATCGCCGGTAATGCTCATGACGCCTCCGGTCGCCTGAGCAATCATGTCGAAACTTCGGTACTTCTCGTACGGGCTGCCTTTCCCAAAGCCCTTGATTTGGGCAAACACGATGCGCTCGTTGATGCGCTGCACCTCCGGCCAGCCAAAGCCCATGCTTTCGATGAGACCCGGCGTGAAGTTCTCGATCATGACATCGCAGCGGCGTATCAGTTCCCGCAAAATCTCCTTTCCAGCCTGGTCCTTCAAGTTCAGCGTTACGCTCTTCTTGTTGGCATTGAGGAAGAGGAAATAGTGGGAATCAAGCCCCTTGACGTTCGTGGACGCGTATCGTCCCTGCTCGCCGCCTTTCGGATTCTCGATCTTGATGACCTCGGCGCCCATCCACGCCAGCGATTGCGTCACGGAGGTGCCCGCCTCGAATTGAGTTAGATCGAGCACGCGGACGCCAGCCAGCGCCAAATCATTACCCATGGGTCTCCTCGCGCCTTCTGTCTTGAAACTAACAGTTGTCTGTTTTCGTATCACGGGCCACTGCTGAGTCAAGGCAATTATGTAATGATGCTCAGCTTGAAAACGGTCATTTGTTAGTCTTAACTTGTTTTAGAGGAGGAACCACAAGGTGGACTACGACGTCGTGATCGTCGGCGCTGGCGCCGCCGGCAGCGTGCTCGCTGCCAGATTGACTGAGAACCGGAGTGTCCGCGTTCTCCTTCTCGAGGCCGGAGGGTCAGATAACAATCCGCTGGTGCACATTCCGGCGGGGTTCATTCATCTACTTGGCAGCTCCCGCCTCGGATGGGATTACGAGACCGTCCCTGAGCCTGGCGCGGCTCTTCGCCGCATTCGGATGCCACGTGGAAAGCTGCTTGGGGGAAGCAGCTCCATCAACGGCATGTGGCAGGCGTGGGGCTTGCCTGGTGACTACGACGCATGGGAGCAAGTCGGCTGCAGCGGGTGGGGCTATGCGACCATGCGGCAATATCTGCGCCGACAGGAAACCTATGTACGCGATGAGTCCGGGCTCAGGGGGACGAATGGACCAATCATTGTCTCGGATTTCACCGGGCATCATCCCCTTACGGAGGCCTTCCTAAAGGCCGGGAGCGAACTCCAACTTCCCTTCGTCAAAGATCTGAATGCTCAGCCGCAGGAAGGCGTAAGCCTCGTTCAGCAGACCCGCCGAGGGCGGCGCCGCATGAGCGCCTACCGCGCATATTTGCATCCCGCGAAATCACGGCCCAATCTGCGGATCATAACCAACGCGCACGCGCTCCATCTCAACATGGAAGGAACTCGCGTAACAGGGGTTAGCTACCGGAAGAACGGCGAAATCCACTCCGTGCGCGCCGCCCGCGAGGTTATATTGGCCGCAGGCGCGCTAAATACGCCCCAACTGCTGATGTTGTCCGGCCTCGGACCGGCTGAACATCTTCAGCGCATGGGAATCCCGGTCCGCTGCGATATACCTGGTGTCGGCAGCAATCTTCACGATCACTATATCGCACGCGTTGTTGGTGCGGTTCACCGGGGCACCTCACTCAATGAAGAGACCCGAGGCTTCCGACTGCTTCGCGCCGGTATTGAGTATCTCATCCGAGGTCGTGGTATCCTCACCTTTTCGCCCGCGAACGGGACTGGATTTCTCCGTAGCAAGCCCGAGCTTGCGGAGCCGGATCTGCAGCTTGCATTCTCGCCAGCCAGCTACTCGCCGCTCAAACCAGGGCAGCTCGACACGGTGCCAGGCATAACCTGCGGCGTTTGGCAGATGCGACCGGCGAGCCGTGGGTCAGTCAGATTGCAGTCCGCCGATCCGCAGGCGAGGCCTGCAATAAGCATGGGCTATCTCAATTCAGTCGACGATCAAGCGGCAATCGTCGCCGGCTTACGGGCGTGCCGCCGCATTCTGCGCGCTCCAGCACTCGCTCACTTTGCGAACTCGGAGCGTCTACCTGGCGATGACATCGAGACGGACGACGAACTGCTGGACTATGCCAGAAACACCGGATCAACCGTCTTCCACCCGGTCGGCACTTGCCGAATGGGGTCTGACAAAGCTGCAGTCGTGTCACCCGAGCTGCGGGTTCACAATGTCGGTGGCCTTCGCGTGGCGGACGCTTCAGTCATGCCAAGTATCACATCCAGCAATACGCATGCTCCGACGGTGGCAATAGCTGAGCGGGCGGCCGAACTGATTGCAGGGTCCTTGTCCGTCGAAGCACAAAAGTGATACTAATTATCTAACGGTCGGCCGTTTTACCTGACTGATAGGGTGGAAGAAACGGAGCTCAAACAGAGTCTTCCGGGCTTTTAAAGGAGAGAACTTTGCATCTTAAGCATTTTTTCGTCACCGCCGCCGTTCTCAGCACCGTGTTGATCTCCCACACAGCGGGCGCTCAGGAACCCCTCAAGATCGGGGCCGTCTATGCACTGACCGGTCCGGTAGCTCCCTACGGCGTTGCACAGCAGAAAGCCCTGCAACTGCGTACCGACGCACTCAACGCAAAAGGCGGACTCAAGGGACGAAAACTCCAAGTCTTCTTCTACGACACGGAGGGCAATGGAAATAAAGCCGTGCAGTTCACTAGAAAGGCAATCGAATCGGACAAGGTAGACATAATCTTGGGTCCTTCGACCTCTGGAGAGGCGTTACTCGCTGCGCCAATCGCAAACGAAGCCAAGGTGCCGCTCATATCTCATTCGGCGGCGCAAACTGTCGTGGATCCCGCCAGGCCTTATGTCTTCCAAACGGCCCAGTATGACAGAATTGCAGTGCCGGTCGCTCTCCAGGAATTCAAGCGGCTTGGATATACCAAAGTGGCGCTGCTGAGTTCGACCGATGGATACGGCCAATCCGGGACCGCGGTTCTGCAAGAACTCGCTCCGAAATACGGCATCTCGATCATCCTCGAGCAATTCGATCGACAAGACACGGACATGACTGCGCAAGTCCTCAGAGCCCGCCAAAGCAGCGCCGATGTCATGCTGATTTGGAGTACATTCCCGGCGCCGGCCATCATTCTGCGAAACGCTAAAGCAGCTGGATTTGCGAAGCCGATCTACAATAGTTTCGCCATGGCGGCACCCGATTTCCTCAATCAGGCCGGACCAAACGCCGAGAACACATTTGTGATGTCCGCCGCTCTGTTGCTTCCGGAAGCGCTGTCCGACAGCCATCCATCCAAGAAGGCTGTTATGGAAGAGTATCAGGAATTCCTTGCTCGATACAAGGAAGCTCCGACCCCGTCGGCTCAGCACGCGCTCGATGCAATGAGCATCATCGAGGACTCAGTGAAACGAATCGATGGCGATGTGAACCGCCAGTCTCTACGCGACGCGATCGAGCGGACCGACATATTTGGCGCGAACGGCCATTTCAAATTCTCACCGACAGATCATGGCGTGAGCACTGAAAACGCTCCGATCGTCTTCCTTCTGGTGAAGGGCGGCAAATTCACGGCAGCCCGCTAGGTGGTCTGGCGCGACTAAGGAGCGGGCCATGAACAGCCTTAGCGTTGTTATCGAACTTGCCGTGTCGGGTCTCGTGATCGGTTGCGTATATGCGTTAGTCGCGTGGGGCTTCACGATCGTATTCAATGCTACCGGCCTAGTCAATTTTGCGGCGGGTGAGTTGGTGATGATGGGTGGCGTGATCTCGGCGACGCTTCACACGCGATTCGCGTTGCAGCCCATCGTTACCGTGCCATTGACCGTGATAGTCGTCGCCGCAGTGTCGGCAGCGACGGACCGCTATTTTCTTCAGAAGGCACGTCGCCAAGTTCACATGACGCTTGTGATGATTACTATCGGATTGGCAATCGGCCTGAGGGGGGCGATGCTCTTCCTGACGGGCAAAGACTTTCAATTTCCGCCTCCATTTTCGGAGTTCGAATTTCCTCCGATTCTCGGAATCAATTTGTCTACCCAGGGTGTCTGGGTCATTTGCGCCGTTGCGGTGATGACTGGCGTTCTTTGGTGGTTGTTCGCGAAAACTTGGCTAGGCTATTCGATGCGCGCCAGCGGCGAAAACCCGAGGGCCGCGCAGTTGATGGGGGTTTCGCCTCGATGGGTCTCAAACCTGTCCTTCGCGCTCGCCGGCGCGATGGGAGCGCTCGCCGGAACGCTTATCGCACCATTGGCTTCCGCGAACTACGCGAGTGGGCTCTACTTCGGCGTAAAAGGCTTCTCGGCTGCGGTGCTAGGGGGCCTGGGGAGCCCGGTGGGGGCAGTCGTCGGCGGTCTATTGCTTGGTTTGATTGAAAGCTTTGCTGCTGGCTATGTGTCTTCCGGTTGGAAGGACGCCATCGCTTTGGGATTGCTGATTCTCGTTCTCCTCCTCATGCCATCCGGCCTCTTCGGCCGTCGCGCAACCCGGGTATAACCATGTCGTCACTACGAAGGAGCTACCGCCAGAACCTCCTGGGGCTGGGTATCGCCGCACTGCTGCTGGTTGGCGTTGGTCTGATCGTCTCCAACTCATTCTATCTCACCACTCTGATCTTTGCCTTGATCTCCGCGATATCTGCCATCGGACTAACACTCGTTTTTGGTTTCGCTGGTTTGGCGTCGTTGGGCCAGGCAGCTTTCTTTGGTATAGGTGCCTACACGGCCGCCTGCCTGACGGAATTCTACCATCTGCCGCCGCTCTTATCGCTAATGTGTGCCGTCGCCTCGGCGTCACTGTCGGCGTGGGCGATTGGCCGTCCGTTGCTCCGGCTGTCCGGCGTCTATCTCACAATGGCATCTCTGGCTTTTGGCCTCATCGCGTACCTCACATTCAGCCAAATGAGACGCATCACCGGGGGCCTCGATCCAGGCTTTATGCTCACTCATGAGTTCTCGATCGGACCTTTTCGGTTGGGGGACACTCACTCGATGTACTGGGTCTGCAGCTGTTTCACGATCGCCACGCTCCTTGTCGCGCTCAATCTCATTCACTCAAAATTCGGACGAGCCCTACGTGCCCTAAAGAGCTCAGCCCCCGCATCGGAAGGCGTCGGAATTTCAACTGCGTCTTACAAGTCCACTGTGTTTGCAATTGCAGCGGGAATGACCGGCCTTTCCGGAGGGCTGTATGCCTTCTTTATGCGCTCGTTCAATGCCACCGCATTTAATTTCAATCTCTCTATCGAGCTGCTCGTCGTCGTGATGATCGGTTCACTTCGATCGGTGTGGGGCGCACTATTTGGGGCAGCTTTCGTCACGTTACTTCCGACACTTCTGGAGAACCTCGAAGACTTCAAACTGTTCGTCTACGGTGCCATAATCGTTGCAATCATGATGTTTATGCCTGACGGCCTGTTCGACGGGCTACTTCGACTGGTGATTCGCTCCCCGCGCAAGGCTGACGTCTGATGTTGGCCGTAAGCAATCTGACAAAGCGGTTCGCTGGCTTGTTGGCGGTTGACAATCTTTCTTTCACTGTGCCGGCCGGAAAAGTGACTGCACTCATCGGCCCGAACGGCGCAGGCAAAACCACCGTCCTGAGCATGGCCAGCGGACTTCTCCAGCCGAGCAACGGATCAGTGACCTTCGACGGCAGAAGTATCATCGGATCGCCCGGTCATACGATTGCTCGGCTCGGAATCAGCCGCACGTACCAAAACCTCCAAATGTTCGAAGACATGAGCGTCCTCGAGGTAGCAATGACGGGCGCACACCGCTGCGGAACGTCGAACATCTGGAGCACGCTATTTGGTCTTCCCTCCATCATCCGAGAGGAGCGTTTAATCGAGACAGCGGCACGCGATGCGCTTGCAGAGGCGGGTGTTCCATCAACGCTCTTCGGCCAAGATGCCGAGACCCTTCCCTACGGCCTCCAACGAAGAGTCGAGTTGGCGCGCGCCTTGGCCGCGAAACCTCGACTGCTCCTGCTTGATGAGCCAGCCGCAGGGCTCAATCCGGTCGAGACACGCGATCTCTCCGCTTTGCTCTCCACGCTCCGCGCCGGAGGCTTGACCGTTCTTTTGGTTGAGCACGACATGGATCTCGTGATGAAACTGAGTGACTACGTCGTCGTCATGAACTTCGGCCGAGCCATTGCCGCCGGAACGCCGCGGCAGGTCCAGTCCGATCCGCAAGTAGTCGAAGCCTATCTCGGCGCAGAGGATTGATCTCATGTTGCAGGTCACGGGGCTCCACGTAAGCTACGGAATGATCGCGGCCGTCCGCGATGTAGCGATCGAAGTCGGGGCGGGCGAGATCGTGTCGCTGATTGGCGCGAATGGAGCAGGGAAATCCACCCTGATCAACGCGATTTCGGGTCTCGTGCATGCAGACCGAGGCGAGCTGCGGTTTGACGGCCACTCTCTGGCTCACATGGACGCTGAACAGGTCGTCAAGTTAGGTGTGGTGCAGGTACCCGAGGGACGCCAGGTCTTTGCCCAAATGAGCGTGCTCGAAAATCTGCAGATGGGAAGTAACGTGCATCGACGCACCTATTCACCGAACGACCTACAGAGCGTGTTTGACCTATTTCCCCGCCTGGCCGAGCGGCGCGAGCAACAAGCGGGATTGCTTTCTGGCGGTGAGCAACAGATGCTGGCCATTGGCCGCGCATTGATGACGCGCCCAAAACTGTTGCTGTTGGATGAACCCTCGATGGGCCTCGCTCCGCTCGTCGTCAAGATGATCTTTGGCATTCTGGCGTTCCTCAATGAGCGAGGCATCGCGATTTTGCTCGTGGAACAGAACGCTCGCGCCGCCCTGAAGCTTTCTCGCCGAGCCTATGTTCTCACCAACGGCCGGGTCACTCATTCTGGCTTGTCGGCCGAGCTCCTCAATAGCCCAGACATCCAAGAGGCCTTTCTCGGGGGACATCAAGTTCACAATGAGCACCCCATGGGAAGCCAAGTCTAAGGCTTCGCCCGATCTCTTGTTTTCCGAAGCTCCGCTACGACATCAAAAACCGTCGATGCCGCCGCTACTACTCCTAATAGGAGCGCGGCAGGCCGAGCCAACGCTCGCTGACGAAGTTCAACACCATGTCGTTGTTCAAGGGAGCGAACACATGGAGCCGGCAGTCGCGATAGTAGCGTTGCATCGGAGACGCCTGATCGAAGCCGGCCGACGCCATCGCCTCCATGCCAATGTCTGCGGCTGAGACGGCTGCCTTCGAAGCCGCGTACTTTGCCATGCTGCTCAAGACCTCAGCGGAGCCGCCTGCGGCATGTCGCCTGGCCGCTTCCAATGTGAGGGACCACGCCGCCTCCAAGGCGATGCCAACGGCGGAGAGACGATGTTGCAGGGCTTGAAACTGACCAATCGGCCGCCCAAATGCCTGCCTCTCCTTCGCGTATGTCACTGCCGTCTCCAGAGCACCACGACCGATCCCGGTTACCGCCGCCGCAGCATTTAGACGCTCGTTGTTGAGCGCCGTCAGGACCTGCATAAATCCCATGTCGATCTGGCCAAGCACAGCGGACGCGGGCACACGCACGTTATCGAAATGAACCTCGCAAGTCGGATAGCCGTTGATCGCGAAAGTTGCCAGCCGGCTTGCTTCGATGCCCGGAGTCTCTCGCGGGAGCAAAAACATGGTGATTCCTCTGGCACGATTCTCACCTGTGCGCGCGAGAACGACCATGAAGTTGCAGAACGTCGCCCCGCTGATCCACATCTTCGATCCAGACAGGATCCAGTCGTTGCCATCCCGCCGCGCCTTCGTCTTCATCGCGGTAAGAATGTCTGTTCCCCCACCCGCCTCGGTGAGACAGAATGACCCGAAGCTCTCTCCTTTCATCAACGGCTCCAAGTACTGCTTACGCTGTGCGTCGGTCGCATAATCGCGAAGCAGGCCGGTTACCAGAAAGTGGACGACCATATAGACTGCCGACGACGTCGCCATGCGGCCGAGGATCTCCAAGACCAAGGCCTGAGCCTCGGCGCTTCCTCCGCTGCCTTCCATTTCTTCGGGAACACCGACACCAAGGACACCAATTTCGGCGAGCGCCTGGTGGAGCTCGCGATCGAAGGTCTTCTCGGCGTCCAGCTTCTGCACCTTCTGCAGCGGTGACACACGTTCGACGGTCTTCTCGACGGATTCGGCCAGCATCGCCAGTTCGTCCGACAGTGACAGCATGCGCTCAATCATGGCTTCTTTGCTCGCGTTCTTTGGTGTTCTATTTTCGAGATTTTAGGACAGGAGCTAGTGCACGCCCGGACGCTGCGGCTTTGCCCAGGAAGGCTTCGCGTACGTGCTCGTTCTTGGCTATTTCCGCGGCTGGCCCTTCTAGTTCGACTCGGCCGTGGGTCAGCACATAGGCCCTGTCCGAGAACCGTAGGGCCGCTCTCGCGTTCTGTTCGACCAGCAGGATTGAGATACCCTGCTCCCGCAGCTGGCGCAGCGTCGCGAAGATTTCCTCGACGATCAGTGGCGCCAGCCCCATGGACGGCTCATCTAAGAGCAAGACCCTTGGCCGCGCCATCAGCGCTCTTCCGATTGCCAGCATCTGCTGCTCACCGCCAGACAAAAGTCCGGCATATTGCGTCCGCCGCTCCAGAAGTCGCGGGAAAAGAGAGTAGACCCTGTCGATATCTTGGCCGAGCTCTTCGTTCCGTCGGACATACGCCCCTAGAAGCAAGTTCTCCTCGACCGACATCCGGACAAAGATTTGTCGACCTTCTGGGACCTGAACGATCCGACGGCGTACCACTCTCTCTGGCCGGAGACCGCCTATGGATTCGCCGTCGAACAGGATATGTCCGGACGCCACTGGGACGACCCCGGAGATCGCATTCAGGAGTGTGGATTTGCCGGCCCCGTTCGCACCGATAAGGCAGACGAGTTCACGATCGTTCAACCTGAGCGAACCATCCTCAAGCCCGACTACGGCGCCGTAGCAAACGCGAACGGCCTCAAGCAACAGCATCGGCTGCCTCCGCGCCTTTTCCGAGATAGGCCTCAACAACTGCGGGATCGTTCTGAACCTGATCTGGCGTCCCTTGCGATAGGAGCTGCCCGAAATTCATCACGATCACTTGGTCCGAAATGCCCATGACGAGATTCATGTCATGCTCCACGAGCAGAACCGTCGTGCCTCCTTCGCGCAGTTCGCAAATCAGCTGCGCCATCGTTTCGGACTCTTGATTATTTAGGCCTGCCGCCGGCTCATCCAAAAGAAGCATGTCAACGCCGGAAGCGATGGCGCGAGCAATTTCGACACGGCGTTGCCATCCGTAAGGAAGCTCCGCGGCCACGCGACCACTATACGATGCCGGCACGCCAGCGCGGTCGAGGGCCGCCATTGCTCTGTTCCGAAGATCTTTCTCTTCAGCCACCACCGATGGCGCCCGCAACAAAGCGGCAAGCCAAGTGCTCCGACCGACCCGATGCGCTCCTACCATCACCGTTTCAAGGACCGTCATGCCTTCGAACATCTGCAAATTCTGATAAGTCCGGGTCATGCCATTTGAGGCAATCGAATGAGGACTCCGACCGGTAATGTCTGCTCCCTTGAGCAAAACACGTCCAGCCGTCGGCCGCAAAACCCCGGTGATCAGGTTCAACGCAGTTGTCTTGCCCGCTCCATTTGGGCCGATTAGCGCGGTGATCGAATTCCGCCGGACCTGGATGGAGAGCGCATTGACCGCGACCAGGCCCGCGAAATTCTTTGTCAGTGCTTCCACTGAGAGAATCATGTCGGCTTCCGCCGCGAAATGAGCTTCTGAGATGCTTCGATCATTGCTTGAAACAGCCCCTCAGGCATGATCATCACGATGATCACCATGGCGACCCCATAAGCAAATAGTTTGTAGTCCTCGAACCTATCGAGGAGGCTCGGAAGCACGGTCACTAGGGTCGCGCCAAGGAGGGCTCCCCACACTGATCGAACAGACCCCACAATAACCATGACAAGAAGTTCGATCGAAAGATTGAACCCAAATGCGCTTGAATTGAATGAACGCAGGAAGAAGGCAAACAGCCCTCCTGCCACGCCTGTGATGCCAGCTGAAATAGCCAGCGCCATCGCCTTGTAGGCGACCACCGAAATTCCGAGCCCATCGGCCGCAATTTCGGAACTACCAAGAGCTTTAAGCGCTCGGCCAAAGCGAGAGTGGACGAGGTTGAGAACGAACAGGGCGACGATAGCGAGCGAAGTGGCACAGACCCAGTACATGGATCTGGTGTCACCAAGACGCCAGCCAAGCACGCTAAAGGGCGCCGACGAGAACCCGGGATCGAGACCGCCTGTAATGCCGCGCATCTGCCCGAAAAGAATGTAGGCAATGATCCCGAAGGCGAGCGATGCCATCGCAAAATAAAGATCTGAAAGACGTAGGAGAGGACGCGCAATCAACCAGCCAATCACGCCTGCGGCCATCGCTCCGATCATCAGCGCGAGGACAGGTTCGACGTTCAGGTTCGTCGCCAGATTGGCCGAGACATATGCGCCAATGCCAAAGAAGGCCGACTGACCGAGGGAGATGAGGCCGGCATAGCCCATCAAAACTGTCAATCCGACCGAGGCGATGCCAAAGATCATGCAAAGGTTGATGACGGTGAGGTAGTACGAGTTTTGGACAAGCGAGCCAATAGCGATCTCTAGTACGATCAGAATTCCGAGACCGATCAGATTGCAGTGATAGGAGTCCAAGCGCTGCAACATCTTTAGACTCTCTTTAGCTGGGGAGAGCCGAAGATGCCCGACGGCCGGAGCAACAACATGATGATGAGGAGAGCGAGCGCAATGGCGTCTTTGTACGCGGACGCAACGTAGCCCGCTGACAAAGATTCGATAGTGCCGATCAGTACTCCTCCAACGATGGCACCGATCGGATTTCCTAGCCCCCCGAGAATGGCAGCGGCAAATCCTTTGATCCCAAAGAACAAGCCGATGTCGTAACTCGCTGAAGCTAGGGGCGCGATCAATGCGCCCGCCATAGCCCCGAGGGCGCCAGCCATCAAAAACGCGACCATTGAGATCAGGCGAGGCGAAATTCCCATCAAAGTCGCGGCTCTAGGGTTCTCAGCGGTGGCACGCATTGCCCTGCCCAGCCAAGTTATATTCAATAGGTACCAGAGGCCGACTGACACCGTGATAAGAGCGAGCCCAATCCAGACGCCCTGCCCCGCCAGGTGCGCACCGAAGACGTTCACGGGAGAAATGCCCCCCAAGCCGTCGGGAAAGTACACATCTTTGCCTATCGTGAACTCGACAGCTCCACGGAGGACAATTCCCGCGCCGATGGTCAGCATAACCAGTGTGATGTGCGATCGGCGTCGAGCTCTTTGGAGGATGAGACTATCGACCAGCACCGCTACGCAACCCACGAGCATCATCGACGCGGGTAGCGCGAGGATCGGTGGGAAGCCGGACTTCAAAATCAGCGCCGCGGAAATGACGCCGCCCATCATAATGAACTCGCCATGAGCGAAGTTCACTATGCCGGCCGAATTGTAGACAATGGTAAAGCCAAGCGCCACGAGTGCGTAGATACATCCCGTGGTAAGGCCAGCTACTACAATCTGAACAGCCATTCACCGGGTCCTCTACAGCTTGTGCATCGTCGAACGTTTGCGTCGGTATAATTGCGTCTTCCTCGAAGCCTCCAACTCGGCGGCAGGGTACTTTCAATTGCGCGGCTTGCGCCCTGAGGTTGGACGGCGAAATCACCCCTGCAGAACCGGCGATCCAGCATGGCGGTCACGCATTGATTGCGCGGGAGCGAGCTTGGCGCTCCGGTAGTGCACGCCGACTACAAGCGCCGCTCGATCTGGATTAGCTCTTCTTTCCACGGCGAGCGGCCGCAGCCGCGATTTCCGAGAAGCCGGCGAGCGATTCATTCGGAACGTCCGGAAGATTGATGACGATGTTCTCTGGCGTCCGGGTCGTCAGCCACACAAGATCGTCATCGTGGCTCAGATTGACTTCCACGTGCGGCATGTGAGGCGGCACGAAGACAAAATCGCCCTCCTCCATGTCGACCCATTCCGAATAGTTCTCGCCGAAGTAAATTCGACCGCGACCATGAAGGACATAACCACCCGTCTCAGCCTCGCCGTGGTGATGGGGCAAAGATCGGAAGCCAGGCTCATTGCTAACTTTACCGAACCAGATCTTGGTAGCGGGCGTATGTTGCCGGCTCACACCGGACACGCGTACGGCTCCGCCGGACTGGCCCGTCTGCTCACTGAGCTCATTTTTGCGGGTAACAACCGGTACAGCGCTCATCCCAGCCTCGTCTGCAATAACTAACAAACAACCGTTTACACACCGCGCACGCGGGCTGTCAAGCATTCTTGGTTGCGCCCTCTGCGCGGAATAGCCGTCGGAGGTGCCGAAGGTTCTCAGATTATTCTGTATTTTAGAATACGGTCTCCACCACCAATGAAAGGCTTCGACCTGGGACTTCCCGAATAACGGCAAGGGGACTACGCGGCCGCCATTAGGTACCCGGCAATCTTAATTTGATTGAAGCGAATTGGCAGGGGCCCGAAGGGAGCTTTTTGACAAGACTTCCGAACGTCCGCGCCAGCCTGACTATAACGGAACGCTTGAAACGGCAGTGATCACAAGCCGCACCAAACCCGTCGGGAGGGATCTCAACAAAGCTCCCAATCTTGACGGTATGCTAGACGGCTTCGCTCTTGGCTCGCGCAGCTCTTGGAGGGCCGGGGTGCGGGCGATCTTGAGGCACCTCGTCAACACCGAGAAGCCGGAAAGTCATTCGCATATGGAGGTCAACGATGTTTGCCTGACTAAGCCGCCCGTCATCGTTGTACCAGCTAGCGACGCCGGACAACATCGACAATATGGCAAAAGTTGCGACTCGCGGATCCTCCGCTTTGAAAAGCTTCTTCTTGACCCCCTCTTTGATCAGATCGGTCAAGATGGAAGAATAGCGGTCGCGGAGATCCGTGATGATCTTGCGATGTTTGGCAGACAAGCTTCGCAGCTCGAGATTGCCAATAATCACTTCCTCTTTTTGTTCGGTATGAAAGCGGATGTGAAGCTCGATCAGCTTCTTCAGCCGTTCCACCACGCCGGAGGTCTTCGAACTCGCTCGTTCAAGATCTCCGAGCATGAGCTCAAGATGCTCTCTGAGCAGATTAAAAAGGAAGTCGTCCTTGCTCTTGATATAGTTGTAGAGCGATCCTGCCTGAATGCCCACCTCGTCTGCGACTTTGCGTAAGCTCGCGGCGCGAAAACCATGCTGAGCGATCATTTGAACCGCAGCGCGACGGATCAGCTTTTCCGTAGTCTCTCGCTTAAATCCAGCGCGACGCATTCGGCATTTCTCCTTAGACTGCCAGATATCCACCGTCGACGGGGAGAGTTACCCCAGTAATGTAGCTCGCAGCCGACGAGGCGAGAAAAACGACCGCTCCCTGCAGTTCCTCAGGACGTCCGATGCGTCGCATGGGAACGTGGGACAGAATACCTTTGAGAGCCTTCTCGCTCTTCTGGACGGCGTCGGTCATGGGCGTATTGATCAATCCAGGCGCGATTGCATTGACGCGGATACCGTAGATTGCGAGCTCAACCGCGAGCGCCTTGGTCAGCTGCAAGATCGCTCCCTTCGAGGTAACGTAACTTACAGCAGCTGATCCGCCGACAAACGACTGAATGGACCCGACGTTGACGATACACCCCTTCGAAGCTTTCAAAGCTTCCAGAAAGGCCGCAACGAGGTTGTAAGGTCCATCGATGTTGATCGACCTCGTCCGTTCCCAACGATCCCGCGCACCAGGCTCGTCCATCCGCCCCGCGAGCAGAACGCCCGCGTTATTGACCAAGATATCGATGTTGCCGACTTCCTTGGCAACTCGCGTCGCCAACAGCTCACAGGCCGACGGACTGGCAACGTCAAGTTGAAAGGACCAACTTCGTCCGCCAAGATCCTTGATGAGAGCGGTAGACTCCGAAGCGCTCCCCTCGTCTACGTCTGTCACGATCACTGCAGCGCCCGCAGACGCCAGTCCTACCGCGATAGCCCTACCATTCCCTCGGCCGGCCCCGGTAACCAGAGCTGTGCGTCCGTCAAGACTTACCAAGCTAACCAAGAGATGTTCCGATTTGATTTTCCCAGAGAATCTCAAGAGATACTTTAGGCAATATAGCCCTTCAGTTCCGGGCTGTAAAACGGCCGATCTCTGAGCTAGACGCGAATCTCAGTAGATTCAAGGGGAAAGCAGAGCAATGACGTACGAACGCCCGTTTGGAAGGGCGCCCAAGCTGGCCGGAGCAGTGCCGCCTCGAATCACCGTTTTCGGGATGCCAAAGCATCCTTGCCTGCACGCATCACCTTTCCAGGTAGGGGATGGCCGACTATCCGTTCCGCCATTCGAGCACATTCAACGAGCCGACCGAGGTCCACCCCAGTCTCAATGCCCATCTCATGACACATATAGACGAGGTCCTCGGTACAGATGTTGCCGGCGGCTCCCTTGTGACCGGCAAAAGGACACCCACCAAGACCGGCGCAAGAGCTATCAAATTGGTCCACGCCGAGCCGCAAAGCGGCATAAGCATTAGCAATTCCCGTTCCCCGGGTGTCATGGAGATGGAGGCCTATCCTCAGATCTGGCCATTTGTCGCGCAGGGCGCCAATCCGCTGCTCCATGGAAAGTGGCGTGCCGTGTCCCACCGTATCAGCCAGGTACACGCCCCTTAAGGTTACCCCGTTTTCCGCAGCGAGCGAAAGCAGCGTTTCCGTCATCTTGACGACCTGGTCGATCGGAACCTCGCCTTCGAAGTTGCAGCCGAAAGCAGTCATGACGTAACCCCACTCTACGGGTACATTGTGCTCCCGGTAGATGGCCAGCCAATCCCGCTGTTCCTCGATTGTCCGTTCGATGGTCATTCCCGTGTTTTTGACGCTGAATGTGTTCGACGCCGTGATCCGAATTGCTCCAACTACATCCAATGGCAACTGGAGGGCACGGAGCAGCCCTTTCTTGTTCAACCAAAGGCCCGTGTATCTGACGTTCGGAACCCGTTTGATTGACCGGGCGACTTCATCTGCGTCTTTCATCCCCGGCACACGTTCCGGATTGACATAAGAGACGCAATCGATTTGACGCAGCCCCGTTTCCGCAAGCGCTTCGATGAATTCGACCTTCAGACGCGTATCGATCTGCGCCTTCTCAATTTGAAATCCCTCTCGTGGGCCTTCTTCGTGAATGTGAATAACGCGAGGCAGATCGGACATTGAAGGTGCCTGTACTTTGAGCGGTAACGGTCTTTCGGCGTAGTGACGTTTCTAGCGGACCTAGGCCTTGGCCATTTCCGACGACGAAGTCGCCTGAGCGATCAACTCATCATGGTGCGCATCTAAGAACGACGTGCTTAGCTCTGCCGACTCAAACTTCGGGTGCGTGATGATCGCCCTCAGATAGTCTTTGTTCGTCGCAATTCCCCCGATCTCAATTTGACTCAGCGCCGAGGAAAGCAACCCGATCGCGTCCGATCGCGTCTGTCCTAATGCCATCACCTTCATCACCATCGGGTCATAAAACGGTGGAACGGTCGCTCCGGACACGAGTCCGGTATCGACACGGACCCCCGCCATGTGCGGGACACTGAGGTGCGTGATCTTGCCCGGCGAGGGAAAGAACTTGCGGGATGGATTCTCGGCGTAGATTCGTGCCTCGACCGCGTGTCCGCTCGCTTTGATCGCGGATTGTGACAAGGCAGATGCTACATCTCGTCCCAACGCGTGTTCAATTTGAGCGGCCACAAGGTCCACGCCGGTCACCAACTCGGTTACACCGTGCTCGACTTGAATACGCGTGTTCATTTCGAGGAAGTAGAACTCTTGCCGCTCCGCGTCATAGAGAAACTCGATCGTCCCGGCTCCATCATACCGGCATGAGGCCGCCAGATTGACGGAAACGCGAGCCATTTCCTCGCGAGTACATTCGCTCAGTCCAGGGGCCAGCGCCTCCTCGATGACTTTCTGATGCCTCCTCTGAACGGAGCAGTCTCGATCGAAGAGGTGGACAGCCTCTCCGTTTCCAAAGCCGAACACCTGGACTTCCACGTGGCGGGCGGTCCGCACGTACCGTTCACAATAGACAGCCCCATCGCCGAACGCCCGCACGGCGAGACCACTGGTTGCGGTGACGGCGGCAATCAAGTCTTCCGATCGTTCCACCAAGCGCATGCCAATACCACCGCCACCGGCAGTTGCCTTAACGAGCAGCGGAAAACCGATCTTCGCACCAGCGGCGATGATTTCCTCTTGGTCGTCTGACAGCTTGTCTGACCCAGGCAGCACGGGCACGCCAGCCGCAACGGCCATTTGTCTCGCGCGATGCTTGTCGCCCATGGCCAGGATCGTCTCCGGTTTGGGCCCGACAAAAACAATTCCAGCTCGAGCGCAACGGTCAGCGAATTCTGCATTCTCAGCCAAAAAGCCATAGCCAGGGTGTATTAGATTGGCTCCGACCTCGCGCGCTGCAAAAAGTACAGCCTCCTGATTGAGATAGGACTCCTTGGCCTGGGGACCACCAACAAATCTCGCCTCGTCAGCCAGCTTGACGTGCAACGCGTCCTCGTCCGCTTTAGAATAGACGGCGACGGTCGGAATTCCGATGGATTGCGCAGCGCGAATAATGCGGCAGGCGATTTCACCTCGATTGGCGATCAGCAGCTTGTTCATGGCGACTCTTCTACCTCCGAACGGCGTCTACACACTGCTTCGCGAACCGATCATAGTTCGCAGCTCGCGTTTCATGATCTTGCCCGAATAATTGATCGGCATCTCTTCATACGGAACGAAAACGACGCGCTTCGGCGCCTTGTAGCTTGCAAGGTTTGCCTTTGCGAACGAGATCAGCTCTTCTTCCGAAGCCAGCATTCCGTCACGAAGCACGACGACGGCGGTCACTTCCTCCCCCCATCGTTCGCTTGGTAAGCCGATGATACCGACTTCCCGAATCTTCTCGTGCCGTTGCATTACGCGCTCGACTTCCTGGGAGAAGACATTCAACCCCCCGGTCTTGACCATGTCCTTGATCCGATCACGGAAGTAGACAAACCCCGCCTCATCCATAGTTCCGGCATCGCCGGTCCGAAGCCATCCCTTGTGGAACGCCTCCTTCGTTGCGTCGGGCCTCTTGAAATAGCCTTCCATCACAGAAGGACCGCGAACCAATATCTCACCTTGCGTGCCAATAGCGGCATCGGACAGATCAGGATTGGCGATCTTGACCTCAAAGTTCAGAAATGGTCGCCCGATCGAGTCAGGGGCGCGCTCGTAATCCTCTTCCTTGAGCACGGTTACGATTACGCCGGCCTCCGTTAAGCCGTACTGATAATAGATCTTCATTTTGGGAATCAATCGGTGCATGTCGTCCCGATCTTTCCCGCTCAGTATGCCCCCGCCGACATACCAGTGACGAAACGACCTGATCTTGCTTGGCGAGGACGATGCCGCAAGGCACAGCTCACGCGCCATGGACGGCGGGGTGAAACCGTTGTCGCAGCTGTGACGATCGATCAGATCGACCATTCGATCGGCAGAATAGCTCTTCATGATGGTGGAAGTCGCTCCCAAGTAAAGGTGCGGAAGCAGCCAGCAATTCAATGCTGCCCCATGATGGAGAGGGGTCGCCAAAATGGTATGACCGAACTCCGACATCCCGGTGTCGAGCGCCTCATGGATCGTGTTCCAGAACACCTGCCGGTTCCGAAGAACGACGCCCTTGGATCGCCCCGTCGTTCCGCCGGTGAACATGATGAGTTGAACATCGTCGTCGCTATACTCGATGTCCGGCGCAACGGCTGACGACTTGGTCACGATCCAGTCGTACGAATTGTCTGCCTTTTCGGCATCTAGCGGCACGCATGGAAGATCGATGCCTCTGAGATGCTGCTCGATCAAGTCTTGGTCGGCGAAAACCAAGCGGCATTCTCCATCCTGGAGGTTAGCCAGGATCTCAGCCGTCGTCAGACGATAGTTGATAGGTACGCAGCACGCTCGAACAGCCGAGATCGCCGCCATCGCCACGACCCACCTCAAGCCGGATGAGCCCAGGATAGCGACCTTATCACCCGGCCCTATCCCAACACCAATGAGATAGTTTGCCACCCGATTCGTTGCGTCGTTTAGCGCGCCGTATGTCATCGACATCTGGCCGTCTCGCAACGCGATCCGATCCGGGAATTTGCGGGCGTTTCGGGCAATATGCTGGGAAACCACCGCCGTCATCGACCTACTTCCTTCCTGCCACACTCACTCGAAACAATCTCTCGCACTCAGGACAGCTCAATGAGCACAGTGTCCTGGTCGACGACGTCGCCTTCTTGCGCCACAACCTTGGTCACCACACCCTGGCTTGTCGCATCTACCGGGATCTCCATTTTCATCGATTCGAGGATCACCACGGCATCGCCATATTCGACTGGATCGCCGACAGACTTCAGAATCTTCCAGACTGTGCCCGCCATCGGGCTCACGATCTTCTTCATCGAACTCTCCTATACCGGATGGACGGCGTTTCGCCGCCGGATCGTCTGCGAGCTCTTCATGGAATAGATGGCGAAGCGCCGGATGAGTTCATCTCTGAGCTCGTTCGGATGGACGACCGCCTCCGCGGCGAACGGGTCTGCAGCAGCAGAATAGACATTGATGTCCTTTGCATACTCCTGCCGCTTCTCGTTGATGAAGGCTGCACGCTCTGCGGGAGGCAATTCGGCAATTTGATTGAAATACAACGCATTGATGGCAGCCTCCGGCCCTACCAGCGCCGGCTTCGCCGTCGGGAGCGCTAGCATCGCATCGGGCTTGGTCGGAGCCCCCGACATTGCGAGATAGCCGCCGCCGTAAGCCTTACGCACCATGACAGCAATGCGCGGCACGGTCGCTTCGCAGACCGCCGAAAGAAGTTTCGCTCCGTGCCTGATGATTCCGGCTTTCTCAACGGAGCTTCCGATCATGTAGCCGCTGATGTCCTGAAGGAAAAGCAGGGGTATGTTGAACGCATTGCACAGCCAGATGAAGCGGGCCGCCTTATCGCAGGAGTCGTTGAACAGAACACCTCCCTTGAACTTCGAGTTGTTTGCGATCACACCGACCCCGCGACCGCCAAGCCTGATGAACGCGGTCGTCATCTCCTTGGCGAAAAGCTCTTTGCTCTCGAGGAACGAGCCGTCGTCCGCCAAACCTTGAATAAGCGCCTTGATGTCGAACGGGACATTTTGGTCCGGCGGGATGACCTTCGTCAGATCCACAGATGCGCCGTTCGCGACCGCTTCAACGACCGACGGCTTCTGTTCGAAGGAGGCCGGGAAGTAGCCAAGATAAGTCTTTGCGACAGCGATCGCCTCTTCATCCGTTTTGACGAGAATGTCTCCGAGCCCGCTGAGCGTGCAGTGCATTCTTGCACCGCCCAGATCTTCCTCGCTGATATCCTCGCCGATGGCCATGCGCGCCATTCGCGGCGAGCCGACATAGGCGGTCGCCTTCTTGTCCACCATGATTACCGTATCACACAGGCCCGGAATGTACGCAGCACCCGCCGGCGACGGTCCGAAGAGAACGCAAAGCTGCGGCACAACGCCCGACAGTTGAACCAGATTGTGGAAGATATTTCCCCAAGCGGTTCTTCCGAGATAGGATTGCTTCTGTTCGTCAATTCGCGCGCCCGCCGAGTCGACGAAGTACACGAGCGGAATCTTTAGATTGAGCGCCAACTCCTGCATGCGCGTGATCTTAAGGAGGGTCTGATACCCCCAGGTGCCGGCTTTCACGGAAATGTCGTTGGCAATGACCGCAACCTTGCGGCCCCCGACCGAGCCTATGCCGGTTACGACCGCGTCCGCCGGCACCTTCTTCTCGGCCCCGGCCAGCAGACCATCCTCCATGTCCAAACCGCCGTCGAAAAAGAGGCTCAGACGATCGCGAACGAACAGCTTTCCTTCGAGCAACTGCGCGGATTTCGGATTATTCCTACCGCCGTCCATTGCCCACTTTATGCGCTGGTCAAGGTCGTCATACAGATCCATGTGAGCTCCAAGTAGCGTCAGCCTTATCTCGTATCGGCGGCTTGAGCCGCTCGGGCATCCGACGCCACGAGATCAGCAGAGCGAATTAATCGGACGGTTGTTAGTTAAATGCAGCGCCGTTGTCAACGCGAGACTTCGCCGGCGAGACGCATTAGCTGACCCAAGCCGGCTTTCGCTTTTCAAGAAAGCTCTTGATCCCCTCTTCCGCCTCGTCCCAGGCCCACATCTCGGCGACACGATCGACCGTGTAGACGAAATTGTCCGCTGAACCGTGGGTCGACACGTATTCGATGAGACGCTTGTTCGCAGCAAGGGATCCCGGCGCACATTTCAGCACCATATCGACTTCCTCTTGGACGGCAGCATCGAGACGGTCGGCCGGCACGCTGACTGACAGAAGCCCCATCGTCACCGCTTCTGCAGCCGTAATTCGGCGCCCCGTCAGGAATAACCGCCTGGCGAACGGTTCGCCGATCCGCCGAACAAGGTAAGGGGAGATCATGCCGGGCAGAAGCCCCAGCCGCGCCTCGGTGACCGCGAACTGCGCATCGTCACAACCAATCGCGATATCGCACACCGAAACCAGCCCAAGACCGCCTGCGTATGCCGGCCCATTGATCCTGCCAATTACAGGCTTGGAGAGGGTGTCCAATTCACGAAGCCAACAGGCGAGCTTACTCGCCTCCTTGATGCGCTCACTCTGGGGCCGCGACGCCTGCTCTTGTTGGTACTTGAGATCTCCTCCCGAGCAGAAACTCGCTCCAGCTGCAGTCAAAACCAGAACTCTGATTGAAGAATCGGATTCGCATCTGCTGACGACGCTGCGCGCCTCGTCGTACATGACGCCGTTCATTGCATTGTGCACCGCGGGTCGGTTGAGCCGCAGGGTGGCCACCCCCCGCGTGTCGACAGAAAATTCGATTGTCGTGAATGCGCCCATGATCTATCCTGCTCTTAACTAACAGATGTCCGTTTACCCTGAATTGCGGGCGGATTCAACTGGCCCGATCGGGTTCCATCAGGTGGCATTTGGCGTGCAGATCTGAGGCTACCGGCGCAGTACACGGATACGGTTCGAGAGAAGGAGCATTGATATGGGCATTTCGTTCTCCCTGACGGGAAGGCTCGCCGTGGTTACCGGAGCTGGCCAGGGAAATGGCCTTGCTATCGCTCGCGGCCTCGCTGATGCCGGCGCGAAGGTGCTTGTGGCCGATCGCAACGGAGACACCGCTGAAGCTGGCGCGCGTCTCATCAAAGATGGCGGAGGCGACGCAATGCCGGCTAAGCTTGATGTCACGGATCGAACTGCCTGCCAGGCATTTGCCCGGAACGTGGCAGGAGAGCACGGCGACGTTTCAATACTGGTCAACAATGCCGGTATTCTGCTGCGCGGATCGGTGGATCGAGACGCCGCGGATGACGAGTGGGACCGCACACTCCAAGTGAATGTCACCGGGACATATAACATGGTTCGCGCCTTCTTGCCGGCATTGAAGCAAACCAGGGGCGCGATCGTTAACTTGGGATCCATCCAGTCCTTCGTTTCGACGCCAAATTCCGCGGCATACACAGCCTCGAAGGGCGCCGTGCTTCAATTGACGAAAGCGTTGGCCGTGGAGCTTGCCGCGTTGGGCATCCGGGTGAATGCAATTGCTCCCGGTTTTATCGAAACTCCGATGACGGAAGCAACACGATCAGATCCCGATCGCCTCAAGGCGCTCCTCGCGCACACGCCCATGCGGCGGGTTGGACAACCAGACGAGCTCGCTGGCGCGGTCATATTCCTGGCTTCGCCTGCGTCAAGCTATGTCACGGGCGTTATGCTGCCAGTCGACGGCGGCTATCTGGCGTTGTAGCGGATGAGCACCCCCGAGCGGATTTTCATCGTAAGGTCGCTGCTGCTTCCCACGAGCGACGTAGCGGCCTGGCAGGTGATCGGACAATTCGGTCAACCCCAACTCTGGCTGCCCGGTATTACTGCGACGGACACAGTTCGTACGGTCAACGGCACCTATCAGCGGCGATGCGATACAGTCCTGGGTGAATTCCATGAATCGCTGATCGAAGCGGGCACCCACTGGCACGTCTACACCATCGATTCCGGACCATTGCCCGTTGAAGAGTACCGAGCACTGATCGGGGTAAAGAACCTTGCGGCACGTCGCTCGGGCCTGTTATGGGCTGTCAGCTTTAAACCCTTGGTCGATAGCACGCACGCTCAGAGACTTGTCGCTGCTGTCCTCGATGCCGGCATATCTCGACTTCAAACAATGTTCAACGCCGCTCCAGACCTAAAGACAGAGTGGTCTGGCTGGCAACTGCCCATTGACAAACTCGGCATCAAAGTCCCGCCGTTGCCGTAGTCAAGGAGCGCGACTGCAGAAAGCGAAACCCGCTACAGTTGTCTGTAGCGGGTTTTCTGGGACCTTCCTTGCTGGGGTCTACTGCGCCAGAACCCAATTACCATCCTTCGCCTGGAGCAGAACCATAGAGAGCGAGTTCCGATCCAAACCACCGTGATTCTCGGGCGTGAATTTGAATACTCCGTTCGCGCCGATCACAGACGTTTTCTCTATCGCATCCCTGAGCGTCTCGCGGTTTATATCGCCCTTAATCGACTCCGCGGCCGCTTTGATGATTAGCACGGCGTCGTAACTGTGTGCGGCAAATGTCGGCGGCGCCTCACCATACTTCTGCTTATAGTCGTCATAGACCTTCTGAACGACCGGCCGCACAGGATCGTCGTCCTTCAACGATCCGGGCGCTAAAAGCCGCATTGACGTTAGGAAGGTGCCATTTGCGGCCGGTCCAGCCTGAGTAAGGAGATCGCGGCTGGCTGCTGCATAGCTATTGTAAATGGGCTTGTCGAAGCCGAGATTGACGGCATTCTTCAAGATGATGCTAGGTCCAGGTAGCGCGCTCCAGATAATCACGGCGTCGGCAGACGACGCCTTAACCCGAAGCAACTGGGCAGTCATATCCGTATCTTGGCGGTTGAATTCCTCGTGATCTACCAGCACGACGTCAAAGTTCTTGCATATTTCCTTTAGCACGTTCGCGCCGGATTGCCCAAAGCCATCCGCCGAAGACATCACCGCAATTCGCTTGACCCCTTTTTTCTGCAAAACGGAGAGCAGATCCGTAGCGACGAGGCGGTCCGACGGCGGTGTGTTGAAACCGTATGGCGTCGGTGGGGTGAATACTTTTTCGGTGCCGGCATGCATAATAATGGGGATGCGCGCCTCGTTTGCGACAGGCAATGCGAGCAGACTTTCGCCGGACGTCGATGGTCCGACCACAACATCGACCTTATCATTCTCGATCAGGCGACGCAGCTGCTGGACCGCCTTGGTTCCGTTTCCTTCAGTATCGTACACCACAGCTTCGATCTTGCGGCCATTGATCCCGCCCGCTCGATTCAACTCATCTACCTTGAGGCGTAGTGCTCGCTCCTCGGGGATGCCAAGGAATGACGCGGATCCGGACGTCGCATAGATCGCGCCGATCTTGATTGTGTCCCCTGCCTGCGCGACACCCAAGCCGACTGGCGCGGTCACTACCAGCAAAGCGCATGCTGCCAGCAAGGACATTCTGCAGAAGCTCTTGGACAAATTTACCTCCCCGATGCAATTTGTTCTTTAATTAAACGGACGCCTGTTTGTTACTATAATAGGATTTGCCTTGCAAGAGAGGCGCCTGGCAAGCCCCATACCCGCGTGGCTGTCCAGCAATCCATCATGACGTCGCTGTGCTTTGTCGTTGAAGGTCGCCTCATTCGCAATCGCAAATGGAGGAAACATCGTTGATCTAGGCGTTCCTCCCGGGCAGCGAATATGACTTTTCTCTTTACTCATCGGGGAGACAGCACGTCGTATTAGCCGGGCCAGTGCTTTCGCAATCCGGGCCCTTCGTAAGATCGGAAACCGGGCCAACCAACCTGTTATGTTCCAACGGACGCAGTCTTTCGTCGGAATCCGTGCAATCAGACGACACGCCCGGATTGGGTCATCGAACGAGAACCTGATGGGCAGAAGAGGCGGCGCGACACCTTTCCATCAATGCTATCCGGCATAAAGCAACACGTGAACCAGGTGGACGACGGATGGACCGATATGGCCGCGCGGCCCAATCGCTCGGTCATGCAAAATCGAAGCGCGCTTGGGCCGCATGCTGAGGAGCCTTGTTGACTCTTCCTAGCCCATTCAGCGTTGGATCGAGATTCCCGAGTCGGTTATGATAGTCCGATATTTCGCCCGCTCCTTGTCAATGAACCGAGAGAATTCCTCGGCATCGAGGTAGAATGCCGGAACGCCCGCTCTGTCTAACTGTTCAGCAATCGCGGGGTCTGTCACAATCTCTCGCAGTTGCGATGCGAGCTTGTCGATCACCGATCGCGGCGTCTTGGCGGGAGCCATCAATCCGTTCCAGATCAGCTGGTCGAATGCCGCTGCCCCGCCCTCAGCAAGCGTCGGAATCGCCGTGAACCTCGGATCGGGCGTACGCGTCGTTATTCCAAGCGCACGAAGCTGCCCACTCTCGACCAGAGGCCATGCAGTAATCGGCGGGTCGATGAGAAAATCAATGTCCCCAGCAAGAAGAGACGGCAAGGACTGCGAGCTTCCTCTGAAGGGTACGTGAACGGCCTTCATCCCGGTGAGCTTGAGAAGCCACTCGACGCCCAGATGCATCGACGATCCAGGACCAGAACTTCCGTATGAGAGATCCTTCTGCTTGGCGGCTGCAATGAGATCCGAAAGGCTCTTGTAGGAGGTATTCGCGTTTACGACGAGCAGCATTGGAGCTGCCGACAGCATCGCGATTGGCATCAAATCTCTCGAGACGTCGTATTGAACGCTCGGGTTCAGCAGAGGCTGGGTGATCACGGTGCTCGGCCCGGCGATGACGATGGTGTAGCCATCTGCTGCCGCCTTTACGACGCTTTCGGTGCCGATCACTCCGCCTGCTCCGGCCCGGTTATCAACAACGACCGGCTGTCCAAGCCTGCGTTGCAGACCTTCGCCGACGATGCGGGCCAGACTATCGGTTTGGCCACCCGCGGCAAAGGGCACGACGAGCCTGATAGCGTGGTCCGGATAGTCGGCTGCACGAACCCGCGGCGCGACGATCAGCAGACACGCGATAGCGATCCCGATGCGGGCAAGCTTCACCTCATTCCTCCCATGGCAATCTTTAACTAACGTCAGTTAGCCTAAAGGTTTAGAATTGCCTGTCAATGGGCGGCAACGCTCCCGCTAATCGCGATTCTTCCAGCGCCGCTGGATTCCGACCGAAATCGTGTCAGGTCTCGCTCGGGCCACCAAGGTCCATTCCGGCGCATCGAACACGCCGCCGCAAGTCGGTCAGCAAACCTCGGAGCGCGGCTCTCGAGAAAGCTCGCAACTCCTTCACGCGCATCCGGTGAGTTTGCTCGACCTTTTAAATGTGCGCTCGACAATATGCGAAGTTATAGGATGATCCAGGCGAAGTAGGATGATCCAGACCAACATGTCTCCGCAGCATGCGACGGACCAGCGCCACCGAAACGGGAGACGTGTGCGCAACCAGCCGACGTGCATAAGCGATAGCAGCTGCCAGAACCCCGCCGGCCGGATGCAGCTGGCGCAAATAGTCCCGCCGCCGACGCCTCGTTGGCCGGGTCCATTTGGTCCGACAGATACCCGTCAGATGTCTTTTCCGACGATATGATTCATGTCAGGAACCAGGTCGATGCGACCTCTGGCACCGTACCACGACATGTGAATGGAAATGAGAACTTCGCCTTACCGGCGGCGAACCGTGCATCATCGCCAGACGCTTGGTAGCACCGAATCCGACCTGGTTCTCTGGACGCCCGCTGACCGGCTTCGGGATATTGAAACCGACTGCGTTGAGGCGATCCGGTCGGGTTCAGCGTAGCGACGGCAACACCTTGATCGACCCGACAGCCGATGTAGGGGGATGAAGCGCCTTCTGGGCCGGTCATGAATAGACGAAGATCACGTCGGCGATCATCGCGGGCTTCTCCGCCCCCTCGATTTCGATCGATATTGCGTTGGTAACTCGCCAACCGGACGCCCCCTTCTCAGCCGCTTTGATGGTTTGTCGCAAACGAATTCGCGATCCGACAGGGACTGCTGCCAGGAAACGAAGCTTGTCGAGGCCATAGTTGAGGATACGCATCGCCTCAACCTGAAAAATCATTGGCATCAGGGTCCCGAGCAATGATAGCAGCAGATATCCATGAGCTATCGTCTTGCCGCCCGGGGCCTCACGCGCCGCGCGCTCTGTGTCGACATGAATCCATTGTCGATCGCCCGTGGCCGCTGCAAACGCATCGACCATCGCCTGCGTCACCTCTACCCAATCGCTCGGTCCCAGCTTCTCGCCAACTGCGCCAGCCACTTCATCTGCTGAGCTAAATGCTCTCACGAGGTCCTCTCCATATTTCACTAGTTGACTTGGCGCGCTCTGCCATCCCAGTAGGGAGCGCGGATCAGCCGCTTCAGAAGCTTCCCACTCGAATTGCGCGGCAGCTCGTCCACGAAGTCGACACTCTTCGGTACTTTGTAGCCGGCCAACCGCGTTCGTGCGAAAGCTATAACGTCTGCCTGATCGGCCAGAATGCCCGTCCTGGTAACAACGACCGCCTTCACAGCTTCACCCCACTTCTCGTCCGGGACGCCTATGACGGCCACGTCCTTGACGGCAGGATGATCCGATAGAACATTCTCTATTTCCGCCGGATACACGTTTTCACCGCCCGAAATAATCATGTCTTTGATGCGATCATGGATATAGAGATACCCAGCTTCATCGGTATATCCCGCATCACCGGTATGAAACCATCCATCCCGAATTGCCTGCGCCGATGCTTCAGCGAGCTTCCAATAACCTGAAAACACGCATGGACCTTTGACCACGATCTCGCCTACCTCGCGCGGCGCAGTCTCAGATCCGTCTGGCTTGACGACTCTTACCTGCATTGATGCTGCGGCTCTTCCAATGGACCGTTGGCGCTCCTCGGGTCCCTGCTCATATTCCTGGGGCAGCAACACCGTGCCGATAGCGGTCGTTTCCGTCATCGCAAACATATGGATCAATTCGCAGCCGAGCGTCTGCTTTGCTCTCCGAAACAGGTTCTCGGAGATTGGTGATCCGCCGTAGGTCACGGTCTTCAGTGATGAAAAGTCCGTCGTTTTACAGAGTTCATGATCCAAGCAAAATTGCAGAACCGCTGGCACAAGTCCCGTTCGAGTGACAGGCCATTTGCCAAACGCCATGAGGATGCTCTCCGCGTTCGCGTCTCGGATTACAACCATATGGCCGCCCTGATGAAGGATATGAAGCCCGATCTGAGCCCCTCCGACATGGAAGAATGGTAACGCCACGAGCATGACATCGTCATACCCCCACGCCCCCAGCGCGCCCTGATCGCCGGCGTGCAGAGACGCGACAACGTTGGCATTCGACAGCAGTGCACCCTTTGGGCGCCCGGTCGTTCCTGACGTGTACATCTGCACCACGGCTATATCCGGGACGACGTCAAGCTTTGGGTCGACATCCGCGGGCTCGCCCAGCCATTTTTCGAGCCCCACTACGCCGCGCGCCCCCTCTATTCCGATGACGTCCACTACCCCGGGAATCTTCTCCTTCAACGCAAAGGCAGTGGCTTCAAATTCGTCCGAAACAAAAATGAGGCGGGCTTCACTATCCGCAAGGATGTATTCTACCTCGACCGAGGCCAGACGCCAGTTTATCGGCACCAGCGTGACGTGGGACTTTGCGCAAGCGAGGTATAGCTCGACAAATGTGTCGGAATTCTTTGCAAAATAGGCGATACGGTCTCCCGCCCCCAATCCCTTGCTTAGAAGCGCTTCGGCAATCAAATTCGCTCTCTTGTCGAGCTGTTCATATGTCTGCGTTCGTCCCTCGAAAGTGATTGCAGGAGCATCCGGCTTAATGCGGCGATACTGTCGCGTAATATCCGCCACTTCCTCAATCTTATACTCGGAAGGTCGGCCCATCTCGGTCATTGCGACACCTCAATCGGTTGAAAGCACGGTACGGGTCCGTCCTTGCCATCTCGAAACACGACCTCGACAGGCATTCCGATCTTAAGTTTGTCGAGCTCACAACCGACGATATTCGTGAGGATCCGCGGACCTTCTGAGAGTGCAACGTATGCGATCGCATATGGCTCGGGTACCCCGCGCCGCGTGACGCTGCAGGCATATATCTCGCCACGCCCCGACGCCTCACGCCATTTAAGCCTTTGCCCAAAGCAATCAGGACAATGGGGACGAGGATACCAAATGGACTTGTTGCAGTCTTCGCACGCCTGAATCAGCAGACGCCCGCCTTTAGATCGCCAAAACGGCGCCACGTCACGGTCAGGCAACGGACTGCTGCCTCCTGCTGCGTCGGTCATCTTAGGCTCTCTCCAGGATCAGGGTGGCGCTGCCGTGCCTCGTGCCCAGGTAACCTCCGGTCCCATGGGCGACGGCAAGATCGCAATTCTCAACTTGCACGTTTGGATGGGCCTCTCCGCGCAGCTGGCGAACTGCCTCCAGTATCTTGATCATGCCTCCGCGGTTAGCCGGGTGATTGTTACACAAACCACCGCCATCGGTATTGACGGGCAATTTGCCGATCCCCGAAATGAGACCGCCATCAGCGACAAACCTCCCGCCCTCGCCCTTTCTACAAAATCCAAGATCCTCTAGCGTCATGAGAACCGTAATCGTGAAACTGTCATAGATCGATGCGTACTTGATGTCTGACGGTCTCACTCCCGCTTGTTCAAACGCGGCTGGGCCGGACCACACTGCACCTGAATATGTCAGGTCAATGCGACCGTTGTCCGGATGCTTGATAGCTTCACCGCTGCCCTTGATGCGTACCATCGGGCGCGACAGGCTCTTGGCCACCTCCGAGGCGGCAATAATCACGGCTCCTCCGCCGTCGCTCACGACGCAGCAATCAAGCCGGTGCAACGGGTCAGCAATCATCGGGGAGTTCATCACTTCCTCGACAGTAACAACGTTGCGCAGCATGGCATGTGGATTGTGCTGAGCGTGGTGAGACGCTGCCACCTTGACCCAAGCCAATTGTTCACCGGTCGTACCGAATTCATGCATGTGCCGATTGGCGCACATTCCATACAAATTTACGATACTGGGACGGAAGGGCAGCTCATAGGGTACATCCGGCGTCTCCGGGTCGGTCGCAAATCGGCCCTCGGCTGCTGGCGCGCTACCGGTACGAGGCCGGCCGGCCTGCGTAATGAGTCCAATCGAGCAACGCCCCGCCACGATCGCTCGAGCCATGTGGGCGACACCGATGAGATAGGACGAACCGCCTGTTTCGGTCGTTTCGACGTATCTTGGCCTCAAGCCAAGGTACTCGACCATTGACATTGGACCCAATCCAGGTGCGTCGCCGGCGCAGAAGTACCCGTCTACGTCGCGCATGGAGAGCCCCGCGTCTGCGAGCGCGCCACGCGCCGCCTCCGCATGTAACTGAGCGACGGTCTTCCCTTCAGCCTTGCGGGTTGGATGCTCGTAGGCGCCGACCACGAACGCTGCGTTATCCCCAGTCAATTTCACTCTCCTTCAGCGCCATTTCTCGAAAACATGGCTTTCGCTTATCCTTGAATGCTGCGACGCCCTCCATAAACTCAGGAGCGCCCATCGCCTTTCGCTGGAACGTATTCTCGAGATCCAACTGATCTTCGAGACTGTTTACATCGCTCCGCCAATAGAGCGCTCGAGTGAGCGCCAGTGCATATGTCGGTCCGTCCGCGAGGCGTTGCGCGTACCTCGCCGCGGCCTCTCGCAAATCGCCATCTTCGACGACCTCGCTGACGAGTCCCCATTGCATCGCGGTGTCACTCGGCAGTTTCTCAGCCAGCAATGACAACCGCATCGCCCTTGGCCTCCCCACAATTCGCGGCAGCAGCCACGTCGCGCCTCCATCGGGGACTAGTCCCACATTCCGAAACGCTTGTAGAAAGTACGCCGACTTCGCGCAAAGAATGAAGTCGCCCATCAGGGCAAGCGACATTCCCACACCTGCGGCAAGCCCATTGACCACCGTCATGAACGGCACGGGCAAATCGCGCAACCTCCTAACCAGCGGATGGTAGAGCGATTCAAGGGGAGATATTGCACTAGTGGTATCGATGTGCCCGAGATCTGCGCCTGCACAAAATGCGCGGCCCTCGCCAGTGAGCACGACGCAACGGATTTGCCGGCTCCGCTCGGCCACCTTGGCCAGGGCTTCTTGCATCGCGACCAGCATTTCCGTAGACACCGCGTTGAGGACCGCTGGAGCATTCAACGTGATAGTCGCCACATTATCTCTCACATCGAAGAGAACTTGATCTGTCATTGTGCCACCTGGCCGAGCATGACGAAGCGCCTCTCATGAAAATCAGCGTTACCTAACGTCGCGTCGATGGCCATCAATCGCTTCAGATAATGGCCCACACAAAGCTCATCGGTCATTCCCATGCCGCCATGGAGTTGAATGGCTTGTTGGGCGACAAATCGCCCTGCTTTTCCGACCATTGCCTTCGCAGAGGTCGCTGCGATTAGATGGTTCGAATTGGCCTCTACCGCCCGGGCAGCCGCCGCTACCAACGACCGGCACAATTCAATTTCCACTCGCATGTCCACCACGCGATGACGCAGAACCTGGAAGTCGCTCAAGCGCTGAGAGAACTGTTTGCGTGTCTGCAAGTAGTCGACGGTCTGATCGTAAGTCGCCTGCATCGCGCCCACCGCCTGCGCGCACAGAAACACCAGAGCTCGAGCCAGCACATCATCTATGCTCGAGATTTTATCCGCAGCCGCACCAAGCCTAGCAAGAACCGGAGCTCCCTCAAGCACTACAGCCGAAATCTGACGTCCGTCGACAGATCCGACGGTATCAACGCGAACGCCCTCGCCCCAGCGGTCGACGATGAAGAGGCCCCTCGTGCCCTTCGGATCGCTCGCAAGTATGATGATGCGGTCGGCGATCGCCGCTCCCTCGACCGCGCTCTTGGTTCCGCTCAGGATCGTTCTCCCGGCAGCTTCTGATGCGATCACCGCCGGTTCCCCGTACCTGTATTGGGTGCCGGGTTCATAGAGGCCAAATGCCCACGTGCGATCGCCTGCCGCAATCTCGGCCAACCATGTCGTACGCTGCTCATCGCTACCGCAGGCTTCGATCAATCCTGCGCAGAGCACCGCTGTCGCCAAATACGGCTCATCTACCAGATAGCGCCCGAAAGCTTCGGCCAGCAATGCTAAATCGACCGCGCTTCCGCCGAGTCCGGAGCAACTTGACGGGATGGCGAGCGCAAGCCAGCCCAACTCGGCGAACTGCTTCCAATTAGCCGGGCCGTGCTGACGCGCAGCGGGAAGTGGATAGTTCGCTCTCAGCCAACTATCGATACTCGCAGACAGAATCCGCCGTTCTTCACTCAGTTCCTGAAACATTTATGTCCACCGCTCCGATCGCTAGCCGAAAATCGCTTTCGCGATAATATTGTGTTGAACCTCGCTGGAGCCGCCGTAGATTGTCGCCGCGCGTCGGTAGAGATACTCTTCCACTCTCCCCGCAGCATAGGTTGGGAATGCTGCATTTCCCTTCGGCAATACACGATGCTCGTATGCCAGTGCGTCCGGGCCCAGCACGTCGCATGTTAGCTCGAGGATACGCTGTAGAACTTCCGATCCCCGCAACTTGAGTATGCTCGGCTCGACGGCCAACGCCTCACCGCGCTCGTCCTTCAAGAGCGTATCTATAGTTAGACTCTCCAGTGCCATAACCTCAATCTCAAGTGCTGCTATGCGCTTGGCAACACACGGAGCCTCGGTCAGCAGCCAGCCTGTGGCAAAGGACGATGCGATTTCCTTGAGACGGGCCAGGCGGCGCTTGGATCGAGCTGCATCGGCTGTCAAAATCCGTTCGTAGGACAAGAGAAACTTTGCATAGGTCCATCCACGGTTTTCTTCACCTATGCGGTTTCCTTTGGGAACGCGGACATCCTCGAAAAACACTTGGTTGAGGCTGTGCCCGCCATCGATAGAGATGATCGGGCGCACACTGATTCCTGGGGTCCTGAGGTCGATCAGCAAGAACGTGATTCCGGACTGGGGCTTTGCTCCTTGGTCAGTACGCACGAGGCAGAAGATCCAATCGGAATAGTGGGCTTCGCTGGTCCATATCTTGGTCCCGTTGACAACGTAATCATCACCGTCCGACACCGCTCGCGTGCTGAGAGACGCAAGGTCGGAGCCCGAACCAGGCTCGGAAAAGCCCTGACACCAGACGTGATCCATGGACACGATCTTCGGAAGAAATGCCTGCTTCTGAGCCGGCGTTCCAAAGGTGTAGATGACCGGACCGACCATCGTGATTCCGAACGGCGACAGGACCGGCGCGTCCGCCGCCGCGCATTCCTCCTCAAAGATATATCGCTGGGCTCCGGACCAACCAGGACCGCCGAATTCCTTCGGCCAACTCGGCGCCGACCATCCCCGCCTATACAGAATCTTGTGCCAAGCAACGATGTCTTCTCTCGACAGATGAGCGTGGCAACTTGCCCGGTCGGACAATTCCGCGGGAAGGTTCTCGGAGAGAAACCCGCGCACTTCCGCTCGGAATTCGAGCAGCTCCGGCTTTGACAGAAGATTCATTCAGCACCTCGATGGCTCGCAGCACGCGGATCGACGTACCTCCTTCGACGAAGGTCGCTGAGGCCGCGGATCGTAAGGGTCACAATCAGTTCTGGACTACTTCTCGCTCGCATAACCGATTGGACCGCTAACCTTTTCGAACTTTCCGCCCTTTACCTCGCAAAGAAAGGATACGCGAGAACCTTGGTGTACGTCAGGCCCGTAATTCTGAATCGGCGTATCCCAAATGGTCGAATAGTTCTTGATACCTTCAAGGGCCTTGACGAATCTTTCGACCGTCAAGTCTGGACCCGCTCGCTCGAGCGCCAAAGCTGTGAGATCCAAGGCTACAAGCGCGTTGATCGCAGTGGCATTCAACTCGATGCCAAAGCGCGACTTGAATTTGTCCATCTCCGCCTTTGCTTCCGGGGGCGCCTTCTCCGGATCCGGCACAATCGTAGGTACTGCGGCATACAGACCGGACATACCGGGGGCCGCCGAGATTGTCGGGTCGTAACTCGCCGATCCGCCGACGATGGGTGCGTCGATCCCATTCTGCCGCGCTGCGGTGTAGATCAGAATTGTATCGCGAGCCAGTGACCCCAGCGCGATGACACCGCAGTTGGCTTCTTTGAGTTCGAGGATCTGCGTAGTGAAATCAGTATCGCGGGGCTTGTAGGTCAGCGATTTTGTAAGCTTGACGCCGTCGGCCTGCGCCTGGTCGATGATGCCCTCGACGAACTCCTTTCCAAATTCCGTGTTCTGCGTGAGAGCGCATACGGACGTCGCTTTCGAGTGCGTAATGACGTACTTCAGCCCGGATCGAATTTGATCGTAGTAGCTCGATGTCGCAGCGAACTTCAGCGGATGAAACGGCTCCCACATGGCCCGCGCCTGGCCGGTCGGAAACAGATTCGGAATGTTTTCCTTCAACTGAAGCGGCAACACGGCGTTGTTCATCGCCGTTCCCAATCCACCGATCATCGCGAAGATGCCGTCGTGGTTAATCAGCTTATTCGCCGCCTGCACGGCACGCGGCACTTGATATTGGGAATCTTCGATGATGACCTTGATCTTTCGCCCGTGAATGCCGCCCTTATTGTTGATTTCGTCCGCCTTCATACGGAAGGCGTCCGCCGCTGCCACACCGAAATTCGCTGCGGGACCGCTTAGGTCCAGATGCGAACCGAGGCGGATCTCGTCCTTCGTCACTCCATTAACTTCGGAAGCAAATCCGCCCGACATACCGAGCGCACCAATTCCCAACACCAACGTTGCTGTCTTCATTTCTACCCCTCCAAATCCTTTGAAATATTTGCGGCGGCGTCACTCAGCTGCTACGCAACAACTTCAGCCTATCTTCCAGCCGCCCCGCCGGCCCGGGCGTCGTCGGCGTCGCGGTCTTCAGATCAGAGATCTGCCCATACTTCTCGGCGAACATGTCCGCGCTGATTTGCTTGGAAGGATTGAACTGCACGCCCTCTGTTTCAAAGAAGTGGATGCGACCAAATCCTCCGGCCCCCGCGGTGATGATGTGACCACTGTCCTGACACAGCTCGCTCGAGAGATACGCTACGGCAGGAGATACCTGCTGCGGACCCATGTGCTCCACGATCGATTCCGCGACAAGCCCAACCGTCATTCGAGTGTTCGCGCCAGGAGATACGGCATTGATCAGGACATTCTTGCGTCTCCCCTCGATGGCGAGACAATTCATGAGGCCCAGCATGCCCATCTTTGCCGTCCCGTAGTTCGCTTGGCCGAAATTTCCGCTCGTGCCCGCTATCGACGTCGTTACGACGATCCTGCCGTACTCCTGCTCGAGCATGACCGGCCATGCAGCCTTCGTGCAGTAGGTCGTGCCCAGGAGATGCACCTGAAGGACAGCGTTGAAGTCCTCCATCGACATTTTCGCAAAGCTCTTGTCTCGGAGAATTCCCGCATTGTTGACCAGCACATGAAGACCTCCGAACCTTTCCTGGGCCGTCTTCACGATCCTTTCAGCGCCCTCGGCGCTCGCTACGCTGTCGTAGTTCGCGGCGGCCTCGCCTCCGGCTTCCTTGATTTCCTCCACGACCTTGTCGGCGGCTGCGTTGCCATTGCCCGTACCGTCCACGCCGCCGCCAAGATCGTTCACCACGACCTTTGCTCCGAGCCTGGCGAGTAGAAGTGCATGCTCGCGTCCAAGTCCCGCGCCCGCTCCCGTGACAATGGCCACACGTCCGTCCAATCGAACTGTCATCTCTGTTCTCCGTAGATCTGGGCGTTAACGCCCTTCGGCGTACATTTCTTCAATCGCGCTCTGATATCGTCGCTCGACCGCTTTGCGCTTCAGCTTCATGGTCGGCGTCAATTCCTCGTCTTCCGTGGTCAACAGTTCCTCGATCAGGTGGAACTTACGGATGGCCTCCACTCGCGAGAACCGTTGATTGACGATCTCGACCTGATCGCCCATCAACCGACGTATCTCTGGCGCTCGGCACAGCGATTGATAGTCGGTAAAGGGAATCGCTCGGTCCTGTGCGAACTGGGCGACGTTCTCGTGGTCGATCATTATGAGACAAGACAGAAACTTCCTCTTGTCGCCCAGAACGACGGCGTCAGCGATATAGGGAGAGAATTTGAGCTGGTTCTCGATTTCGGACGGAGTGATGTTCTTTCCTCCGGCCGTGATGAGGATATCCTTCAGCCTGTCTGTGACGTACACCCACCCGTCCGCATCGACACGCCCGACATCACCCGTCTTGAGCCAGCCATCGACAAACGTCTCCGCCATCTTCTCCGGCAGGTTGCGATAGCCCTCGAAAATGTTCGCTCCTTTGAGCTGGATTTCTTCGCCGTCCCCTAGGCGGAACTCCATCCCCGGAACAGGCTTGCCGACACTGCCAAGCCTGTATTCGTCACATGGGGGCGCAGTTGCGATACCTGACGTTTCGGTCATGCCATAGAGCTCGAGCATCGGGACGCCCAGCGCGAAGTACCATCGTATGAGCTCGGGAGCGATCGGAGCGGCCCCGGTAACGAGGAATCGGCTACGATTGATGCCGATCATGCGCTTGATGTTGCTGAGCACGAGATGGTTGGCGCAGAAGAACGCCGCTGTCAGTGGAAGTGGCGGCTGGCTTCCTCTCAGCTTCGCATCGGCGATCCGGTAGCCTATGCCGATGGCGCGCTCGTAGCACCACCTGTTGAAAGGTGTCGCTTCTTTTATCTTGACTTGCACGTTCGAATAGAACTTCTCCCAAAAGCGCGGCACCGCGAAGAGAGCCGTGGGCTGCACTTCCTGAATGTTGTCGGCGGTCGTTTCTACGCTCTCGACGAAATTGACAACCTGCCCAACCTTCAGCGGAAACAGTGAGGTCCAGGACCGCTCCGCTACGTGGCACAGCGGAAGAAAACTCACTTGCTCATCGTCTGCCCTGAACTTCAATGCCTGAGTGCCGTTCTCGATGAGCTTGGCGAGATTGCGGTTGGTCAGCATCACCCCCTTCGACATACCTGTCGTGCCGGAGGTATAGATGAGGACTGCCAGATCTTCGGGCCGCCCGTTGGCTACGGCCGTCTCCCACTCGTCCGGCTTTTCAGACTCCCTCTGCTGGCCGAGCTCCAGCAATCTGTCGAAACTGAAGACCATAGGGTCGTCCAGGCCCCGCAGCCCCTCCATGTCGCAAACGATGATCCACCTAAGCTTGGTACACAGATGCCGCACCTCAAGCACCTTATCCAATTGCTCTTGGTTCTCCACGACGCAAAGAACTGTGCCGCTGTCTTCGAGGATGTACTGAACTTGTCTCGGGCTGTCCGTGGTGTAGATGCCGTTCGAAACCGCGCCGAGTCCCAGCGCTCCATGGTCTGAATATACCCACTCCAGAACCGGGTCCGCGATGATCGAGATGGTATCCCCGCGACCGACACCCAAAGCTGCCATCCCGAGCCCGGCTTGGCGAGCGAAGCTGCCATACTGCGTCCACGTCACCTCGCGCCAAATCCCTCGCTCCTTTTTTCGAAGCGCGACAGCCTCTCCGCGCTCCCTACAAGCACGAGCGAATAATTGGGCGACTGTGGACGATCCCATATCCATGACCTGCCGCTGTTTCACCGCCACGTCTTCTTCTTCCAACGCCGGTTCGGTCCCGCGTCGTCGGCTCTCATTCCGAGATAGAATTCCTGGATATCGGCTTTGGTCCGAAGCTGATCGCACGTGTCTGCCATCACAACCCGGCCAAGTTCCATCACATAGCCGTAGTGCGCTATCTGCAGCGCTTGCGCTACGTTCTGCTCGACGAGTAGAACCGACAGTTTATCGTCTCGATTGATGCGGACGATGACGTCAAGCACCTCCTTCACCAGTCGCGGGGAAAGGCCGAGCGACGGCTCGTCCAGCAGCAGGACGCGAGGCCGGCTCATCAAGGCCCGGCCAATCGCTACCATCTGCTGCTCACCCCCCGAAAGTGTCCCTGCAGCCCTGGTCCTCAATTCGACAAGTCTCGGGAAATAGGACAGAACGCGGTCGAGGTCTGCGGCCATCGCCGACCTATCCGAGCGGGCGTACGCTCCCATCATCAGGTTTTGACCCACCGACAGAAACGGAAAGATCTCTCGCCCCTCGGGAACGTGAGCAATCCCCTTGCGGGCGATCGCATCAGGCGCCATTCCCTGGATCTCTTGGCCTTGCAGCCGCACTTGGCCACGGGTGGGATCGAGAGCACCGGCTATCGTCTTGAGCACAGTAGTCTTTCCCGCACCATTTGAGCCCAGGATGGTGGTGATCTTCCCCTCTTCGACCGCCAGGCTAATGCCGCGAAGCGCCGCAATAGGTCCGTAGTGCGTTTCAATGTTCGCCACATCGAGGATAGCGGACGTCATGAGGGAATTCCGAGATAGGCCGACAACACCTGCGGGTTTTGACGCACTTCGTCAGGTCGACCGACGGCTACCATTTGCCCTTGATCGATCGCCATCACGCGATCCGACACGCGACCGACAAGTCCCATGTCATGTTCCACCAACGCTATCGTAATCCCGAGATCGTCGCGGATATCCCGGATCCAGAAGCCAATATCGTGCGTCTCTTCCGGATTGAGCCCTGAAGACGGCTCGTCGAGCAGCAGCAGCTTTGGCTGCGTGCAGAGTGCGCGAGCGATTTCTACGATCTTCCGTACCCCGTAAGGAAGATTGGCAATCAGTTCATCGCGCGCGTGCTCCAGCCGAAGAAGCTCAATGACCCGCTCGGCAACATCGCGATGCTCCAACTCCCGCTTTCGAACCGAAGGGAGGAACAGCATCTCCTGCAACACATTCGTCTCGACATGTGCTTGCCGTCCCACGAGCAGGTTGTGCAGCACCGACGCATGCTCGAAGAGCTCGATATTCTGAAATGTCCGCGCAATGCCCAGTTTTGCGATCCGATGGGCGGCCACGTTCGTAATATTCATTCCATCGAACGTGATCTCGCCGCCGGTCGGTCGGTAGATCCGGCTCAGGAGATTGAACAGCGTTGTCTTGCCGGCACCGTTCGGTCCGATGATCGTAAAGATCTCCCCGGCCTGGATGTCAAAGCTAATCGCATTGACGGCCTTAACTCCACCGAAGCTAAGCGTCAGATCGCGCACGTTGAGGAGCGTCATCGGAACCGCTCCGATTTCGTAAAGTTCTTCTGCCGGCGGAATGTCGCCTTTCTGTGCATCGGGAAGTGCGCGAAATAGGCCTTCACCTTCTGCCAACGGCCATTGATCCCGGCCGGCTCGAACAGAACGAATGCGACCAGAATTGCGCCAAACAGGCCCGGCTCCAGGCCGGGCTGCTGCGCCAACGAATCTGGGAGGGTATCGCGAAACACCGCAATGATTTGTGGAAGCATCGATACGAAAATCGCTCCGAAAATCGCACCGTGGAGCGATCCGAGTCCGCCGACGACGACCATCAGAAGCAGCTGGATCGACAGAAGTACACCGAACGCGTCCGGCGCTAAGCTCCCTATCCGATGGGCCAGCAGGGCTCCCGAAAGCCCGGCGAAGCCGGCCGACAACGCAAATGCCGTCGTCTTCTTCGAAGCTAGGTTGACTCCCATCGATTGCGCGGCAACTTCGCTGTCGCGGATCGACACGAACGCCCTTCCCGTTGGCGATCGAAGAATATTGCGAGCCAGCAAAAGCGCCCCTACCGCGGACAACAAGCATAGATAGTAGAAGGAGACACCTTCCATTATCGAATAATTGAGAATGACCCCAGCAGGCACACTCATGCCGCCGAATCCACCGGTCATGCTCTCCCAATGAACGAACACGTGTTCGACGATGAAGGTAAAAGCGAGCGTCGCCATCGCAAGGTACAGACCGGACAGCCGTAGCGCCGGATAACCCAAAAGCGCTCCCACAAGGGTCGAGATCACTACCGCCCCGATGATCGACAGTGGAAGCGGCAAACCGGACGTCAGAAGAACCGCATTTGCGTAGGCCCCAATTCCGACGAACGCCCCATGCCCGATGGAGACTTGCCCGGCAAATCCCGTCAGCAACATCAGCCCGACGCTCGTGATGCTCAAAATAAGGGCGTACGAGATCTCGCCGAGCCAAAAACTGCCAACGCTGAGCGGCAAGAGAAGGAGAATTACGAGCAGGCCGCAGTAGATATTCCGATCAATCCCATCGCGGAAGAGATCGATGTCCTGATTGTAATGTGTTTTGAATATCCTCCGCATATCAGACCTTCTTTCGACCTACGCTGCCGAGGAGGCCTTGCGGTCGGACGAAGAGCACGGCCAGCAACGCGACATATGCGGCGATGTCCTTCATGTCGGCGGTCACGTACCAGCTCGACAACTGCTCAAGTAAGCCGATCAGAACCCCGCCTACCAACGCTCCCGGAACGGAGCCGAATCCGCCAAGAACCGCGGCGGCAAACGCCTTCAGGCCTAAAAACCCGAGATTGGAGTCAACCAAGGTCACCGGCGCAATCAGCACGCCGGCAATAGCTGCAATGCCGCCCGAGATCGCCCACACCAGTGAAAATAGAAGCTTTACCGGTACCCCCATGTAGTACGCGGCCAACTGGTTCTGAGAGGCCGCCTGCATGGCGACGCCGACGCGGGTCAACCCGAAGAACATGCCAACGGCCCCACACAGGAAAACCGCGCCGACCATCATCGACAAAGTCGTACTGGAGACGACAACACCACCGACATTGATCGCACCCGCAAATGGAGTCGGCAGAACCAAGGAGGATGTGCCCCAAATCATCGTTCCAACAGCCCGAAGAACGAATCCCAATCCGATCGTCAGCATCACCACCGAAAACTGGGGCTGCCCGATAATCCGCCGAAGGATCACGGCGTCGATCAAGAACCCGATGACGGCTACAACAATCATTGTTGCGGCGATCGCCGCCCAATACCCCCACCCCCAAAGCACGATGAACGAGTAAGCAACAAAGGCGCCGATCATCAGCAACTCGCCTTGCGCGAAGTTTACAACCTCGGTTGCCTTGTAGATGAGCGTGAAGCCCAGCGCGATCAACGCATAGACGCATCCAACCGCCACGCCGCTGACGATAACTGAGATCAGGCTGTGCAATTGCGATCCCCCACGGCAGGGAACAAAGAAGCCTCACCCCCCTGGCTTTGGAAGAACGTCAGGACGCGTAATCGCCCGCTCCCTGCGGGCTTATCGCTGCGTTCGCTTTCCACCCCAGCACTCCTTGCTTAAAAGCAACGGCCGCCTGTTAGTTTATGATCTTACCAAGCAGACCAGCGAGCTACTTGTCAAGAAGGAAGGGAGTTGAGGCAATTCGGCACAGTTGAGCGCGATCTAGTTGACTAGTGCAGTCCCCTCGCAGTTCACCCACGAATGACCAGCTTGCCTCGGCGGCGCTAGCCTGCGGCATGCCAGGTTGGAGTGTCGCCAAGCCTATCCAAGTGAAGCAGGCGAGATAACTACAGCTCTGTTCCGTAGAATCTGGCGTGTTCCGAAGTCCATCCGTGCAGGCCGGCGATATATTGACGTCTCTGCCGAATATATACTAACATCTGTTTGATTTGCCCCGATAGCATCGGTGGTCTCGTGCAGTAGCGACCGAAACGCGTGCGGATAAACAATAGTCGACATCAGGAAGGAACGGCTCGAAACGCTGTGCCTATCGCCGGCTTGCGTCCATTGCGGTTGAGCGATTCAAGCGGTCGCAACGCCGCGTCCTCATGCGCCGGATAAGGCGTCCGCTTCGTCAACATTGTTGAAGTTCTCACTCCCATGGTCTGAGGTAGAACAGCTTATGCTCGACATTCCCCAAAATGCGCTGCCCGATATCTGGTCCCGACATGCGCGGCTCGCGCCCAACAAGCCCGCGATCCGATGCGGAAACGAGTGCCTGACGTGGGGAGAATTTGGCAGTCGCATGAACCGCATTGCGAACGCTCTCCTGAACCTCGGTGTTCAGAAAGGTGATCGTCTGGCATTCGTGATGTCGAACTCGATCGAACATCTCGTGTTGCTATGCGGAGCCATGAAGTCAGGGGCGTGCGTCGTGCCCGTCAGCACGCTTCTTTCTTCAGAACAGATCGCCGGGCTGATCAATGATTCGGGCAGTTCGCTGCTATTTACAGATAGCAAACATCTGGACACCATTGCAGAAGTAAGGGGTGGATTGAAATCCCTCCGGCCGAACGGAATTTTCGCCGACGCGAACAAGTCTTGGTGCCGATCCATTCGCGAGTTGTGGGCTGGGGCGCCGGATGCCGAACCGAACGTCGCGCTCGAGCTCGATGACCTGGTGAATATTAGCTACAGCTCCGGCACGACCGGGCTGCCGAAAGGCGTCGCCTACTCTCATCGAGCCCGTCAGAATATGGGCATGACTTACGCCATTGGCATGAAGTACGGCGCCACGGCACGAACTCTTCTCACCACGCCAATCTACTCCAATGGCAGCTGGATCACGCTGTGGCCCGCCCTGATGACGGGCGGCGAGATCGTGATCATGCCATCTTTCTCAACGAAGGAGTGCCTCGACCTGATCCAGGAGCGTAGGATCACCCACGTTTTTATGGTACCCACCCAATACATTCGCTTGCTGGATGAACCTGCGCTGCCACGGACGGACCTCAGCAGTCTCGAAATGTGTCTAACGGCGGGGTCGACGATGACTGTAGATGTCAAGCGCAAGATAACAGCTGCCTTCGGACTCCGGCTTTATGAGCTATATGGTTTCTCGGAAGGCGGAGCGACGATTATTTCGCCGGAAGAAATGGTTGATCGGCCGTCATCGGTCGGGCGACCAAATCCAGGCTATGAAGTTCGAATCCTTGGCGACAACGATCGAGAAGTCGCGCGAGATCAGACTGGAGAGGTCGCGTTCTACGGCGGGTGGATGATGCGCGGATACTACAATAATGACGCGCAGACAGAGTCCATAGTCTGGCGCGATGAAAAGGGACGATCGTTCATTCGCTCCGGCGACGTGGGCAAGCTCGACGACGAGGGTTATCTCTATATCGTCGGACGCAAGAAGGATATGATCATCTCGGGCGGGTTCAATATATACCCGGCCGATATCGAAGCGGCGCTGAGCGCGCACCCCGATGTTCTGGAAGCGACCGTCATCGGAGTGTCCCACCCGGTCTGGGGAGAAACTCCCATTGGCTTCGCTATCGTAAAGCGCGAGAGCAAACTCGAGGTTGGCTCACTTAAAGAATGGGCGAACGAACGCCTGGCAAAAACGCAGAGGCTCTCGGCAGTCATATTTCTAGACGAGTTTCCGCGAAACGCGCTCGGTAAGGTGGTCAAGCGCGATCTCCAGAGCCATCCATCCCTGCCGGACTTCAAACGTTCATAGAGTCCGAGCTGAACCATGCCGAGGAGTCTTTACTCGTGCAAAGGCTCGCTGCAACGTGCTACGTGGCGCACGCGGCACGTTCTCGGCAGGCTGGGACGCGTGTCGTGCCCCGCGGCCTGCGACAGCGGCCCGTCTTGGCTCCAGCCGTTCATTCATCCGTAGATCAGTCGCGGGTTTCGGGTAGTGAGCGGCTCAGGACAAGCCCGAGCCGCTCCATGACCGCCTTGCCGGACCCTTCGATCAGGAGGTCGCAGGATGCCGCCAGCTCCCCGACCGCTTCGATGTCGCGCGCATTCTTTCGGTCGAGCTCGACAATGCGTCGCCTTCAATTAACGAAATCTCCCTCTTTGCGTTCACCTCGCCCTGGCCGGGCGACTGTCACCCCCTTTGGCCCCATATCCGACGGCAGCATGGCCGCAAACGGACCGGGACCGATGCCGGCGAATTCCAACGCTCGGATGTTCCTCAGCGGTGCCGTCTGCCAATCGGCGATAAATATTGCAGGCCGAATGACACTCTCGCCAAAAGCGGTGAAAGCGAGCCGCGATGCGTCCGTCCACTATAAGGTCTGAGCGAACCTGGCGAAGAAGTCGTCAGCCATCTTCTTGGCCGTCCCGTTGATGAGCCGCTGTCCCAACTGAGCCAGCTTACCCCCGATCTGTGCATCGACCTGGTAGCTCAAAAGAGTTCCCCCATCGCGTTCGGCGAGGTCTACCTTTGCGCCGCCTTTTGCAAAGCCTGCCACACCGCCTTCGCCTTGTCCGGAGATCCTATAGCCGTGCGGGGGGTCGAGATCGCTCAGGGAGACTTTGCCTCGGAATCGAGCGGATACAGGGCCAACTTTCATCTTAGCGACGGCGCGGAAGCCCTGATCGTCGGTCTTCTCCAATTCCTCGCAACCGGGAATGCACGCCTTCAGGACTTCCGGGTCGTTCAGCTTTTCCCAGACCCGTTCCTTCGGTGCGGCAAGTTGGATCTCGCCTGTCATGGTCATCGCCATAACGCTCTCCGGATTTGGTGAGAAGTTGTTTGGATGTCAATTGCGGATGGGTGCGAACACCCGAGCCATATACGTGGAGACATCATGGGAAATACGCTGGCGCGAAGTGTCGCCCACGCCAGCAAGAACCTTCGCCAGTTCCTTCTTGAAGTCGAGTTGCATCGAGCGGGCAATCTGGATCCGCTGCGCCTGGGGCGATCCCGCGCCATGCATAGATTCGGTCAGATAGCCGACTGCGTTCCGGCCAAGTGTCATGTTCTCTACCAGCCGCAGGATTCGAATCCTGTCCTCAGTCGAGACCTCGGGGCGCCCCTTCAGATATTTCTCGATCAGGGGCCCCACCGTTTCGTGGCGCAGTTCGCGCTCGGACGGCAGAGTAACCATCAGTCCACCCGCGATATCCTGCGCAAGCCGGCCGATTTCGTAAGGAAAGCGCGTGACGTGGTGCTTGCATACGTTGGCAAGCATTTCGTCTGGAACGTAGGCCCCGGATTTCATCGCCATGCCCTGATGGCTCGCCGCGATTCCCGTGCCGTAGATCGTCTCGTTCAGATGGGTCATCTCGACGAGCTTGTCACGAATATGCGAGGCACGTTCGACGCCGTTGTAGTCGGCGATCGTCGCCGCAGCGCCGATCAGTACATCGCCGACACCTGTCTTGCAGACGTAGCTTCGGCGATGGTAGCAGGTGAATCGTTCGACTAGCGTAGACGCGAATTCGAACTCGCCGTCGAGAAAGACGTGCTCGGTTGGAATGAACACATCCTCGAAGATGATCATCGCTTCCTGGCCGGAGAACTGTGCGTTGCCGGCATCGACGTCCCCGCCCTCCGCACTACGACTGTCGCAGGATTGCCTCCCGTAGATGTAAGTGATGCCCTCGGCGTCCACGGGAATGGCGCCGACGATCGCATAGTCCTTGTCGGCGGCCTCCAACCGCATTGTCGGCATGATGATCAGCCAGTGCGAATTCAGGCAACCCGTTTGATGGGCCTTGGCGCCGCTGACATAGACGCCCTCGGCCGTACGCCGCGTGACGTGAACGAACAGGTCTGGATCTGCCTGCTGAGACGGGGAGCGGCTCCGGTCTCCCTTCACGTCCGTCATGGCTCCGCCGACGACGAAATTCGCGCTCTGCATCCGCGCGAGAAAGGCCGTGAAGCGAGCGTGATAGCCGGTGCCGTACTTGCCATCCAGATCGTAGGTTATGGAGTGCAGCGAGTTGAGCGCGTCCATGCCGACACATCGTTGGAAGCAGGTGCCCGTCAGTTGGCCCAGGCGGCGCTGCATCTTGTTCTGCATCACAAGATCGCGCTGGCTCTTGGAGATGTGAAGAAACCGGTTAATCCGTTCGCCGGTGGAGGGAGAGACCTCGGACGCCAATTCCGGATCTTCGTTCGCGAGATCGTAGGTCTGCGCGACCGCGTTGATCGAGGGCCGTATGATCGGATGATCGACGGGCTCTGCGACAGGGTCGCCCATCAGGTAGACCTTCAGTCTACGCCCCCTCAGGCTTTCGATATATTGTGCCCCGGAGCTAATTTTCATTGGGGACCGTGCCGTATCCAGGGCGACGAGTTCCTGATCCATCTCGATACCTCCGTTGGAGCGGCCCGTCATGCTTGCGCGTACGGGCCGCGATAAAGGTCCGCGTCAACCCTTCTTGACCAGCGGACAGGCACTGTCTTTCAGCGGGCGAAACGCCTCGTCGCCGGGGATCACTTCACGTAGCTTGTAGAAGTCCCATTCGCCCTTCGACTCCCACGGCTTCTTGACTTCGTACACGTACATGTCGTGCACCATCCGACCGTCTTCGCGAATACGACCGTTCTTGGCAAAGAAGTCATTGATAGGTATTTCGCGCATCTTCTTCATCACTGCTTGCGCCTCGTCGGTACCGGCCGCTTCGACCGCCCGGAGGTAGTGCATGGTCGACGAATAGTCGCCGGCATCGCCCATGTGAGGCATCACTTTCATCTTTTCGAAGAACCTCTTCGACCAGGCGCGCGTCTCGTCATCACGGTCCCAGTAGAAGGCATTGGTCAACACCAAGCCTTGTCCGACCGAAAGACCGAGAGCCTTGATGTCCGTCTCCCAGACCAGAAGGCCGGCCAGCGTCTGCTTTGGTTGAATTCCGAACTCCTGCGCCGATTTGATCGAGTTGACCAGCACATTGCCGGACCCGGCCAACGCGACCACCTGGGCTTTCGAGGACTGGGCCTGCAAAAGGAAGGAGGATTGATCGAATGAGTCAGGTGGATATCTGGTCGATCCGACGACTTCGCCACCCATCGCCTTGACCACAGCCGAAGTGTCGGCTTCGAGAGCATGTCCGAAGGCGTAGTCCGCAGTTAGGAAGTACCAGGACTTTTTGCCTTCTTTCGCTAACGCGGCTCCGGTTCCACGTGCGAGCGCATAAGTGTCGTAGGCATAGTGAACACTGTTCGGCGTGCACGCGTCGCCCGTAAGACGGGACGAGCCGGAACCATTGATGATCGCTATCCGGTTCTTGTCCTTCGCAAGCCCGGAGACCGTGAGCGCGATCGACGAATTGATGAGATTGGCGATCATGTCGACTTTCTCAACGTCGAACCATTTACGCGCCAGCGCTGAAGCGGTGTCGGGCTTGTTTTGGTGATCGGCGACCACGACCTCGATCGGCCTCCCGAGGACCTTGCCGCCGAAATCGTCGACGGCCATCTTGATCGCAGTGACCGACCCTGGGCCGGATTCGTGCGAGAATTGTCCGGACATATCGGTCAAGACGCCGATCTTCACGACATCGTCCGACACTCCCTGCGCGCGAGCACCGGTGGCGATCATCAATGCCGCCGACGCGACCACCAAGCTTCCGATTTTCCGCCTCATGTTCGTCTCCCCAGACGCTGGAATTGCAGTCAAATGCTGATTTTTATTACTAGCATAACTAGACTTTCTATACATGCATAACTAGACTGATATTTTCTGTGAGTCAATGACAGCATGTGCTAAATGTGACCAGCTTTCGAAGGCCTTCCGCAAGACGGCCGCCCCCGACTGGACCGTCCGCAATGCCCGCCGCCGCCAAGATCTTCCCTCCGAAAACCAAAACCAGCGCGAAGCCTCCCGCGGCATCGAGCGGCGGAAAGGCGGTCAAGACCGAACGCAATTGCTCGGTCGCGCGTACGCTCGATATCGTCTCGGACGCTTGGGCCTTCCTCATCATCCGCGAAGCCTTCTTCGGCACACAGACCTTCGAGGCCTTCCGCTCGGCGCTCGGGATACCGCGGGCAACCCTGACCGACAGATTGAGGAAGCTCACGCAGCTTGCGATATTCCGTCAAGTCGCGACCCGATCGTCTCAACGCAAGGAATATCGTCTGACCAAGATGGGCTTCGACCTTTACCCGAGCTTCATCGCGTTGATGCAGTTCGGCGACCGCTGGCTCTCCAACGGAAAGCCGCCGCCGCTCACGCTGGTGCATACACTTTGCGGCTGCGACAGCCATCCGATCGTCAGCTGCTCGCGATGCGGAAAAAGCGTCGGCGCGCGCGACGCCGAATACCGAGATGGTCCCGGCGCAGGGAGAAGCGCCGCCAAAGAAGGTCGTAACACGCGGCGGGCGTCCGACAACAACCGGTTCCTGACGGGGCGACCGAGCTCGGTCTCCCGAGCGCTCGAGATCATCGGCGACAAATGGAGCTTCATGGTCGTCCGTGAAGGATTTTTCGGCAACCGCCGCTACGACAAGATCCTCAACGAACTCGCGATCGCGCCGAATATCCTCACGGATCGGCTGAATCGTCTGGTCGGCAGCGGAGTGTTCCGGCGCAGGCAATACCAGAGCTCGCCCGAGCGGTTCGAATACCTGCTCACCGACATGGGTCTGGAGCTCTACGGTCCTTTCATCGCCATGCTGCGATGGGGGGATCGTTGGCTTTCGAAGGGGAAGCCGCCGCTTATACTCACTCACATCAAGTGCGGCCAGGACTTCGAGCCCGTCGTCGACTGCAACCGGTGCAACAGCCCGATCACCGCCGCCGACATGCGGTATCGTCTCGCCTACGACCCCAAATCCTTCGGGGCGCTCGGCCCGCGATCCGTTGAGTGACCGCGCGGGCACCTCTCAGGCCTGATGTCCGAGCGCTTCGACGAGCTTGAACCGCATGATTTTGCCGGATCCCGTGCGCGGAATCTCGTCGACGAGATGCGTAGCTTCCGGGATTTTGTATGCGGAAAGATGCGACCTGCAATGGTCCAGAAGCGCGGCAATATCGAGGGCGCCGTCCTTCGCGACCACGAAGAGGCACGGTACTTCGCCGAGGGTCGCGTGCTTGAGACTCACAACAGCGCAGTCTTTGACTTGCGGATACTTAACGACGACTTCCTCGATCTCGGCTGGCGCAATGTTCTGACCGCCGCGGATGATGAGCTCCTTGATGCGGCCCGTGATCGTCAGGTAGCCCGAGGGATCGGATTTCGCGAGATCGCCCGTATGATACCAACCCTTGCGCAGTGCCGACGCCGTTTCCGCAGGCTTATTGTGGTAACCGTGCATGAGGTTCGGGCCGCGGACGATCAGTTCGCCCTCCTCGCCGATCGGGACGTCCTCCAGCGAGGACGGATCGACGATACGGACCGCGAGTCCCGGCACCGGGAGCCCGCAAGATCCCATCGGCCTGCCGCCGCGCAGCCAGTTCATGGTCACCATCGTTGACGTTTCGGTGATCCCGTATCCGTCGAGGAGTCGCGTCTTGAAACGATCCTCGAACGCCTTGTTCAGCGTCGCCGGCATGATGGCGCCTGCCGAGATGCAAAGGCGGACGGTCCCAAGCTGCTCGACACCGGCCTCCTGCGCGCGCAGCAAGAGATAGTGAAACATCGTGGGCACGCCCGGCATAACCGAATATTTGCCGGTTTGTAGCAGATCAATCGCTTGCTGCGGCGAGAACCGCTCCATGATGTGCTCGCTGGCGCCAACCGCAAGGACGCCCAGTACCGATAGGTTGAGACCGTAGGAATGGAAAAGTGGAAGCGGCGAGAGGATGACGTCTTCGCTCGTCAATTCGGCGATTGGTGCCCAGCATGCTGCCGAGATCCAAAGCATGCCGCGGATCGACAGCAACACGCCTTTCGCCCGTCCCGTAGTACCTGAAGTGTAGATGATGAACGAGGACCGATCGATGTCGTCCGGATCGAGCGCCGTCGCGCCGGAGGTCTCTGCCAGCTTGTCCAACGATAATCCGGTCGCTTCGCCCCCCTCGCCGGCGAAAATGACCCTTGGAGAGATGGAAGCCTCAAGGCTGATCCTCCCCAGGAGCTCCCTTCGTGCGCACGTGGTGAAGACGACGCCGCAGTCGGCGTCGGCAAGACGGTAACTGACCTCGCCCTCGGCGGCGTCGAAGCTGATCGGCACCACGATCGCGCCCGCGCGCAGCGCGCCGAAACAGGCTTCGATCCAATCAACCCCGTTCGGCAGATATATCGCAAGCCTATCACCTTCTTTCAGGCCGGCATCGGTCAGGTTCGCCGCGATCGACGCGGTGCGATCGGCGAGCTGCGCATAGGTGACTGATCGGGCCGCATCCCAATACGCCACCTGATCCGGTCGATTCTTCGCATGACGCTCGAGAAGCGCCGCTATCGGCGCGATCAGATCAACGTGCAGCATCTCCCCCTCCCATCAAACCATCGAATATCCGCCGTTTACGCTGATCACCTGGCCGGTGATCCAGCTGCCGGCTTCAGAGGCGAGCAACGCGACCAAGGGAGCGACGTCCGACGGCAGACCCAGCCGTCGGATGGCGTAGGCCTTTACCAGCTTGTCGCGATTGGCATCCACCCAGGTCTTGTCGTGCGCGGTTTCGATCAGGCCGAGCGAAATCGAATTCGCGGTGACGCCCGAACGGCCCCACTCGCGCGCGAGCGACTTCATGAGGGCGATGGTGCCGGCGCGCGCGGCAGCGGCGAGCGCGAGACCGGACTCACCGACCCGCGAGGAGTCACCCATGATCGAAATGATTCGACCGTGGCCCGAGACCTCCAATAGCGGCCCTGCGCTGTGGGAACAGTTGAGAGCGCCGTACAGGCAGGTGTCGATCTGCTTCTTCCATTCCTCCGGCGTGCTTTCGCTGAACTTCTTTCGGAACACTAGACCAGCGTTATTGACGAGAATATCGAGTCCGCCGAAATCGGTCTTGATGTCCGCGACCATCTTCTTGACTACGTCTGCGTTCGCGATATCGGCCTGGTAGGCTTTTGCCTTGCCAGCAGCCTTCTGTATCTCTGCGACGACGCCTTCGGCCTCGGCCTTCGAACTGTGATAGTTGACCGCGACCGCCGCGCCGCGCTCCGCCAGCATCCTGCAGATCGCGGCGCCGACGTCGCGGCCGCCTCCCGTCACCAGCGCAGTACGTCCTCTGAGATCGGTCATGATTTTTCCTTTGCTTTGAGCTTCGCGTTCTGAATGAGCCTGAAGATGCGTTCCGGCGTCATCGGAAGGATCGAGACGTCGATGTCGAAGGGCGATAGCGCGTCGGCGATGGCGTTGGCGATCGCCGCCGGTGCTCCGATGGTGCCGCCTTCGCCCATGCCACGAAATCCGCCGGCCACCGCTGATTCGCTTTCCACATGGACGACATCCATCAACGGCACTTCGGGTGCGGATGGAATCACGTAGTCGACGAGGCTGGCGCTGAGGAGTTGACCGTCGTCGTCGTAGATCAGTTCCTCGAAGAGTGCCGCCCCGATGCCTTGCGCCACGCCACCATGCACCTGGCCGTCGACGATCATGGGGTTGATGATACGGCCGCAGTCCTCGGCAACAACGAACTTGTGGATCTTCACGAAACACGTTGCGGGATCGATCTCGACTGCGGCGATATGTGTCGCCGCCGCCGTAGTTCCGTTGATCGGATCGTAAGTATAGGTCGCGGTCAATTCTTCCCGGGCGTCGACCGGCAGTGTCTTCATGTCTGAATAAACGGCCTTGGCGATCTGCTTGAAAGTCACCGATCTGTCGGTACCGAGTACGGCTACCTTTCCGTCAGTCACCTCGAGGTCTTCCGTGCTGGCTTCGAGGAGATGCGATGCGACCCGCCGAAGCTTCGCCTGCAGTATGGCGGATGCGTGCTTCGCAGCGCCACCGCCAAGCACCGCGCTGCGGCTCGCGTAGGTACCCGTGGACATCGGCACCTCGTCGCTGTCGCCCTGAACGACGCGGATGTCCTCGAAGCGTGCACCGAGATCGTCGGCGATGATCTGCCCCAAGGTCGTCTCAAGCCCTTGACCGTGGGAGGCGACGCCGAACGCCGCTGTAATGGCGCCCGTGGAATCTATCGTGATCTTCGCGGTTTCCGAGCCAGTGTTGATCGGCATACCGGGCGCTACCGCTATCCGCGACCCGATGCCGGTCAATTCCGCGTAGGAGGCGATACCGATCCCGAATAGCCGCCCGCTTTCACGGGCGTGGGCTTGGTGCTTGCGAAGCTGCACATAGCCCGCCGCTTCGGCGGCGGCATCGAGGCATTCGATGAACCCGGTCTTGTCCCAGATTATCCCGGAAGCGATGCGGTACGGAAATTCTTCAGCCCGCACCAAGTTGCGGCGTCTGATCTCGAGCGGATCGATGCCGAGCGCCTTCGCGCCCATATCCATCAATCGTTCGCAGACGAAGGTCGAAACGGGTCGACCGACGCCTCGATAAGGGCCGGTTGGTGGCTTGCACGTCGCGACTCCACGAACCGCACCGCGATAGGACTGTATCTTGTAGGGGCCAGGCAGGAAGCTGACGACCTGAACCGGCTCCAGCCCACATGTCCATGGATAGATCGAAAAGGCGCCTACGTCCCCGATCACGTCGGCCTGGAGCGTCGTGGCCGTGCCGTTCGCGTCGAACCCCATTTCGGCGTCGACGATCTCCGAAAAGGCCTGGCTGCTGCTGCTGATGTCCTCAAGCCGGTCGGCCGTCCATTTGATCGATCGGCGCAGCCTGCGCGCGGCAATGCAGATCAGGAGTTCTTCCGGGTACAGGGAGCCCTTGGAGCCGAAGCTGCCGCCGACGTCCGGCGCGACCACCCGCAGGCGGTGTCCTGGAAGGGAAAGCGATTCCGAAATTGCGTCGCGTATGATACCGGGAATGTTGGACGACGTGTAAAGAGTGAGTGCGTCCCTTCGCTTTTCGTATTCCGCGGTATAGCTGCGCGGCTCCATCGCAAGCGGCGCCTTGCGCGTCATTTCGAAGCGTCCGCCGACTCTCACCGCCGCGGCCGCCATGTCCTTTCCGACGTCCCCCTTCTTGAATTCGCGGGCAATCAGAACGTTGGTCCCCGCCTCTTCGTGAAGCAGCGGCGCGTCTTCGGCAACCGCTAGTTCAGCGCGCGCGATCGGCTTCAGTGGCTCGTAGTCTACTTCGATCAATTCGAGCGCGTCCTCCGCGAGGTAGCGGGAGGTGGCGACAATGGCGGCAATGGCCTCCCCGACATAGCGTACCTTCCCGGAGGCGAGAGGAAGAATGGGGGTCGCGTAGTAATTCGCCATCCGCGAAAACGGAATGACCGGCTTGAAGTCATCGACGATCTCTTCCGCGGTGAGCACCGCGACGACACCTGCAGCTTCCGAGGCGGCCGTCGTATCAATCCGGGTGATCTTGGCGTGCGGCTGTCCGCTGCGCAGAAATGCGAGATGCAGCGGCCGGTCTGGCATTCGGTCGGCGGTGTATTCGCCGCTACCGGTGAGCAGGCGCGGATCCTCGGTACGCCGGATCGGTGCACCGACGTTCTTCGGCCGCAGCACGTCGGATCGGTTCGCCGGGCGATCGCTATTCATAGCCATCTCCACCCTTGCGGAGTCTCTGCCATTGCTCGTCGTCGTGCCCGCATATGACGGTGGCGCCTGACTTCTCGATTCGGCGGACCTCAGCGAAGGTCTTCAACTGCTGCTCGACGTTCCAGGTATTGCGGGGCGCGGAATCCGCGTCGAGGTTCTGGCGCAGACTGACGGCATCGGATGCGAGGAGAAATTGGCCGTCCCGATCGAGACTGACGAGCGCGCCCATCGTCCCCGGCGTGTGACCAGGCAGCGGGACCAGCATCACGCGGCCGTCGCCGAACAGATCCTTTTCCCCGTTCACCGGCTCGATCGGATTTCCGCAATCCCAATCGGCCTTGAAGTATCCCGCGGTATCTGCGCCGGGCGCTTTGGCCGCTTCGATTTCCTTTGCGTGGGCCAAGATGGTGGCGTTGCGGAAGAACTGATTGCAGCCGCAATGGTCCGGATGGAAGTGCGAATTCACGACGATATCGACGTCGTCGGGCCCGAGCCCCGTGCACGCCAGATTCGGAAGCAACGTCTCTCCCGCGCCCATCATCGGCTTCATGACCTTTGCCAGCGGACCCCAGCGCCCTTCCGCGTCTTCGGCCACGGACGGATGACAGCCGGTGTCGAACAGCACATTTCCCTGCTTGTGGCGCATCAGCGCGCTGCTGACCGGAAGGTCGATGGTCTCCCCTCGCTCGGCCCCGGGGACGTAGATGCTCTTCTTCATGCGGAGCCGGCCGGCGGCAATAAAATTCAGCTTCATGACTTTCTCTCCGAGCGCAACGCAGCGGCGCTGCGGATCGCGGCTACGATGTTCTGGTAGCCGGTGCAGCGACAAAGGTTGCCCGACAGCCCCTCCCGGATGTCTTCATCGGTCGCCAGTGGGTACTTCCGCAGCATGTCCTCGCCCGTCATCAACATGCCTGGCGTGCAGTAGCCGCACTGGAGCCCGTGATGCTCACGAAATTGCGATTGGAGCACGTTGAGATCTTCGGGCGAGCCCAATCCTTCGACGGTCAATATATCGGCGCCATCGACTTGGACGGCCAGCATGAGACAGGACCGGACGCTATCGCCGTTGACGAGGATCGTGCAGGCGCCGCACACTCCGTGCTCGCATCCGACGTGCGTACCCGTCAGTCCGAGCCGGTCGCGTAGGAGATCGGAAAGAAGCATGCGTGGCTCGACATCCGGAACGTCGTGACGCTGTCCATTGACTTTCAACGATATGGCGATCATGCCGTTCTCTCCCCCGCTTCGAGGGCCGTGCGCAATGCGCGCTTGGACAACTGCTTGAGGAGATGCGTGCGATACTCTCCCGAGGCATGGAGATCGTCGTTCGGCGAGACCTTGGAGGCGACGATCTCGGAGAAGCGTTCGGGCAGCTGCGCGTCCAGCGGCAACGCGACGAGTTCCTGCTCCGCCTCCCGGAGACGCAGCGGAGTGTCCGCCACTCCCATGACCGCAATACGCGCGCCCTCCAATTTAGTTTCTGTTCGGCGGACGGACAGCGCGATGCTCGCGAGTGCGAAATCGCCGAAACGTCGCGCGACCTCCTCGAACGCCCAACCATCGTGGTCCAAGACCGGAAATTCGACCTCGACGACGATCTCGTCCGGCTCTAGGCAGTTCGTCAGGGCGTCGACGAAGAAGTCCTCTGCAGCAATCGTCCGGAGCCCTTTTGGGCCACGAACGGCGATGCTGGCGTCGTAGAACATCGCCAACATAGGCAATTCGGCGGCAGGGTCCGCGTGGGACAGGCTGCCGCCGATCGTGCCGCGGTTACGGATTGCCAGATGCGCAACATGGCGCATCGCTGCCGACATGACCGGCAGCCTCGCAGCGACGAGCGGGGAATGTTCGAGATCACGATGTCGCGTCAACGCTCCGATCGCGATCCGGTCCTCCCGGTCCTCGATGTAGGAAAGGCCCTCGATGCGGTTGAGGTCGACCAGAATTGACGGCCGAGCCATTCTGAAGTTCAGTAGCGGAAGCAGGCTCTGACCACCGGCGAGCACCTTTCCTTCCCCGTTCGAGGCGACCAGCGCCTCGATCGCGAGGTCCACCGTTGACGGCGCTATGTAGTCAAACTTGGCCGGCTTCATGGGCCTTCTCCAAATCCCGATTTTTCTCCATCCGGTCATTCGCCGCGAAAGCGCGGCGACCTCTTCTGCGCGAATGCATCACGACCCTCCCTGAAGTCCCGGCTGTCGGACGCTTCGTCGATGAGCCGCTGCGCCGTGGCCAGATCGAGTGCTCCCGTCCCCATGGTCATACCGTTCAACATGTACTTGGCACCGGAGATCGACAGCGGCGCGTTGGCGGAAAGGCGTTGCAGGAAACTATCGGCCGCGGCGACGGCGTCATCGTCGTAAAGCTCATCGATTAACCCCATCCGGAAAGCACGTTCTGCGTCAAAGCGGTCGGCCGAATAGAGAATCCGCTTGGCGTTAGACACCCCGGTAAGTGCAAGAAGGCGCTGCACGCTGTTCACGCCGTAGACGATTGAAAGCTTCGCCGCTGGGATCCCGATTTTCGCGCTGCGATCGGCGAATCGGAAATCGCATGCGAGTGCAAGGTGGCAGCCGCCTCCCAAACAGTAGCCGGCAATCGCCGCGACGACGGGCTTTCCCAACGACGCGATTGCTCCCGAACAGGCATCGACCGCGAGTTCGTACGCCGCGGCTTGATGGCGATCTTCTCTTATCCGCTCGAATTCAGATATGTCGGCACCGACAGAGAAATCCGCTCCCGAGCCGCGTAGAACGACGCCGCGAATATCATGATCGCCGCGGAATCCCGAGAAGATGTCGGCGAGTTCTCGCCACATCGCCAGGGTTACAGCATTTTTTACCGAGGGACGATTGAGGACGACGTGCACGACGCCCTCTCGCCGCTCGATTCGGATTTCCTCCACCATTTGCCTCTCTGGAGTCTAGCCTAAGGGGCTCGGACAATCGACCAGCAGCCGGGTCTCGTTACTTGCATAAGTAGACTGATCGTATTGACTGCGTCAAGCCCTAGATCCAACTGACGGAGGGGATCTGACTGAGGTGTTTGACATACTGCTGCCAAGTGGACGCACGCGTTCAACACCAACGCCGCACCATGGGGCCGCTGCGTAATGTCTCGTTCGAAATCGGCATGGATGCCAACACCGAAAAATAACTTCCTGGAACCCGCCAAGCGCGACGTGATCGCCGGCCTGCAGTCCGCCTTTGACCTGCCCTACAAGGGCTATGCCAACCTCGCCCCGCTGATGTCATGGGAATATTCCAGCCACAACGCGTTCACCCGGTGCGGCCCGTTCGGTGCTGGCATTGCCGGAACGATCTGCAACTCCGATGGTAATGTCTCGTACCGGCCGACATGGGCGGTCGAAGTCAATTGCCACATGGATCTCGGCTTCCTGCCGCCCTCGCTGCAGTTCTTTTCGATCAGCGGCCGCCCGGGCTGGTATGGACCGAAGGGCGATTCTAACGGATTGCCTGCACTCTCGGGCCGGCCGCTTCTCAACGGCCTCAAAGTCCGAGCTCAACAGCGAGCTGATCCGTCTGACATTCGATGCCAGCAAGGTCTTCAGGGGTCCGAACTATTCCCACTTCGTCGACCTATGGTCGCCTATCGCTATTGGCAGAACGAGTTCGGACTCGATCACAATGTGATGGCCGGCATCTGCACGCTCGCCGCCAACGGCCAAAGCACCAACTCCCGCCTCGAATCGACCGACTATGGCGCCGTGACCGTGAAGTTCTGACCGGCTGAGCGCTTCCAAGTGATAAGCGACGGCGCCGCGATGCCCCGCGACGCCGTCACCGCCAACCTAGGAGCCCATCACCGACAGTATCTCGCCATCCCAGTCTGCTCGACCAGGAATTGCTGTCGCGGCCGATCGAAATCGAGATTCTCAACTTTTTCCCGAACGACAAACGCATTACTCGATGCAGTTTCGTCGTTGTCGCACTTGAGGCGGAAGACGATAACCTGACACGCGCCAACGCCAGCGAGGAAGGACGACCGCCGATGCTGGCCTTCAATAGATTTATCTTAATCCCCCGATGCACACATCGTGCACACGCGGCCCCTCTAACCTCTCGAAGTCTTGAACTCCTGCTCCAATGCATCGTGGGGCACTTTGAGCTTGCTCCAGCCGGCTGGAGACAGTCAAATCCAAAACGATCGCTTGGCGCCTCAACAGCAGGCAGTCTATCAAAGTGGGCTTGTGGAGCTCGCCCCAGCGGATCAACACGATGCATTCAGCACACAGCTTGACCGAATTTGCGACTGTAATCGAGTTCACCTCTATTTCGTGCTGCCGCCAGGCGGGACGATCATAGGGCAGCCACCTTGATCGATAGGACGGAACGCCTGCTCTGCGGGAATGGTGCTGACGAGATCGTAGAGATCGTAAGGTCCCTTAGAATTTGCAGGTGCCTTTACCCTGAAGAGATACATCGGATGAACCGCTCGACCGTCTGCACGGATTTCAGTGCGACCGAACAGTGGGTCATCGATAGGTGCCGTTTTCATTTGGGCGACTATCGCCTTGCCGGAGAGGCCGCCGATTGACACCGCTGCGTGCAGGAAGGCGAGCGTCTCAGAATAGACGCCAGCATGGTTCATGGTGGGCATCCTGCCACCGTTTCGGTCGGCGAAGCGCCGGCTCCAGGCGCGAGTGTTGTCGTTGAGGTCCCAATAGAAAGCCTCGGTGAGCAGCAAACCCTGCGCGGCTTCCAGGCCTATCCCCTTCACGTCCGTCAGGAACACCAGTAGCCCGGCAAATCGCTGCTTCCCGTCTCGTGCCACCCCGAACTCTGATGCCTGCTTGACGGTGTTGATCAAGTCGTCACCACCGTTGGCGGTGCCGATGACGTCGGCACCGGAGGACTGGGCTTGAAGCAGATACGACGAGAGGTCAGGCGCGCCGAGGGGGGCACGGACATCGCCGAGTACCGTCCCTCCATTGGCTTTGATGACGGCCGTCGCATCGCGTACCAGAGCAGCACCGAGGGCATAATTTGCCCCGATGAAGAACCACCTCAGGCCGCCTTGCTGGACCACTGCTCGAGCGGTCCCGTTCGCCAGCGCCCAGGTGTCGAATGTCCACTGTACGGTCGTCGGCGCGCATTGAGAGCCGGTCAGATCGGATGTCGCGGTGCTCGATGCGAGGAATGCCCTGTCCTTCTCGCGCATGATTTGGTTGATGGCGAGTGCCACGGCTGAGTTCGGTACGTCCACAATGGCCGCAACTCCATCGCGATCGATCCAGGAGCGGGCAATCAGCGCCCCGATATCCGGCTTGTTCTGGTGGTCTCCAGAGAGGATTTCAACCTTTGGAGCGCGGTCCCCGGCCTCCTTCGCGAAGTCCTCGGCCGCCATCTGGGCGGCGATCACTGATCCTTTTCCCGACAGATCCGCGTACGGCCCGGAGAGGTCATTCAATACCCCGATCCGAATTGTGCTCTCGGCTTGAACCTGATGAAATCCACTCAGTGCAGTCGAGACAAGAACGACTGCTACGATACGCGCCCGCATGTTCATCTCGAGTCCTCCCTATTTGTGCAATTGCGGCCTGAGGCTCGCACTTTATTCTTAGGTTATCCCGGGTACTGCGACGCGTCGGCACTTCCGAGCGTACGCCGTACCAGCCATTCCACAACTCCACGGTTCGATGTGTGCTCCGGTGCCAGTGGATCGTGACCATAGAGCCAGTCGAAATAGCTATAGTCCTCGGGATCGCGCTGCCGGAACGCCGCATTGCGGAACATGGCGGATAACCCAGCCGCGTGTGCAACTTCACCGAAGAAGCGCGCAGTCAATTGCACCCGCGCGGTGTGGGCCAACCTCAACGACTGATACGCGTGCAGTCCTGCCTCGCGCTGTTTGGACCGCTCGAGCATCTCCGCCAAGCAAACCGCGTCTTCAAGAGCCTGACACGCGCCTTGGGCGAGGTATTGAAGCATCGGATGCGCCGCATCGCCTACCAGCACGATCGAACCTCGAACCCAACTTTCCAACGGCGGCCTATCATACATCGTCCAACGGCGCTCGCGACCGATCGTCTGCAACGAGGCGCGCACAAAACGATGCATCGGGGCAAACTTTGCGTCGAGCTCCTCGACTGTCCCCCAGTCGTCGCAGCCAGGCTTGTACTTCGTCGAGCGAAACACAGCGACCTGATTGAAGAGCTCGCTGCGTCGAACCGGATATTGGATTAAATGCATTTCCGGCCCAACCCAGCCGACCATGCTGTCCGTGCCTGCACTTTCAGTAATGCGATCAATGGATACCGTCCCGCGATAGGCTACGTACTCCTCACAAACCGGTGCGGCTGTGTCCCCCAGCGCCCGTCGAACCTCGGAGTGCAACCCATCTGCGCCTATCAGAATATCCGTGAGATAGATCGTGCCGTCCGCGCATCGGACCTTCACCGTCTCACCAAGATCGACTACCTCAACTACACGGCGACTTGTTTCCAATGTGACGAGGCTGCTCTGCCGGCAGGATTGCAGCAGATGCATGTGGAGATCGGACCGATGCATCACGGCGTAGGCGTAACCGTATCGGCTCTTAAATCGATCCCCCAACGGAACGGAGGTTATGCGCTCACCGCTGATGGCATCCATCATCAGCAACTGGCGAGGAAACACCGCATCACGGCTTACAGCTTCCAGCACTTGCAGCCGATCCAACGCCCGGAGAGCGTTAGGAGCGAGCTGAAGCCCAGCTCCGATCTCCGCGAACTCGGTGGCCTGTTCCAGCACGTGCACCCGGTGCCCTTTGAGCGATAGCGCGCGGGCAGCGGCCAACCCGCCAATACCGCCGCCAACAACAAGTATCGGAACGCGCCGTTCAGTCGTCATGGCTCCATCCTTACCCAAAATTGGAAACCGGGCGTCACCCTCAAGGCGAGCGAATCGTGACCTCAACCGTCGCAACGCGCTCTACGGACGCGCGCAGGACATCGCCAGCGTGTACAGGTCCGACCCCCTCTGGCGTCCCCGTCATCAGGATGTCTCCCGGCTCTAGCGTGTAGAAGCTGGACGCGAACGCAATCAGCTGAGGAACCGAAAGAATGAGGTCTTTGGTCCGCGCCTTCTGCCGGACCTCGCCGTTGACTGCGAGGGAGATGCCGATGTCGGAAGGATCACCGAACTCGTCGGCCGTAACTAGCCAAGGTCCAAGGACGGTATAACTGTCTATGGACTTTCGGAAGCTCCGTTCCTCCGGACCGCGCAACGTCATGTCGAGTCCGAGCGTGTAGCCGGCGACGTGCTCTAGGGCGCCGGCCTCCGTTATGTCCGAGCCAGACTTGCCTATGACGACGACCAGCTCGATCTCGTGATCATTGCGGCGGTCCGGAAAGCGAAGTGCCACGCCGTCCGAGACACCGACAATTGAGCTGGTCGCCTTCAGAAACAGACCGCTCTCCTGGATCCGAATGACATGCGCCCGCGAGAACGTCTTTGGATCGGCGATCGTCTCGTCCAAATGGGCGAGGTAGTTGACCGGCGCCGCGACGACTTTTCCGGGATTGGCTACGGGCGAAAGAAACTTGACGTCTTCAATCGCTCTGCCGGTGGCGGTGGCCGCCGCTTCGCGCATCGTCGTCAGCAGTTTCGGCAGCGCCGCGATCAGCGGGTCGAAGCGTGGCAACGGGGGCCGATAGGCAGGCATGCCATACAGGACGTCAGTAATGTCTTTGACGACCCCATTTTCAACCACCCCTAACCTGCTGTCGTCGAAATAGCAGATCTTCATGGTTTCTCCTTTGCCCGTGCTTTGCGATGCTCAATGGGCGCGCGAGCGGCTCGCTTTGGCGAGGACAGCTCTGCGGTCACGATCTTTGCTCGGCGCACCAAGCGGCGCAGCAAGTCGAGCAGCAATGAACGTTCGTCGTCCGACAGGTCGACCAGCAGCTCAGCCTCCCTGTCCGGGACGAACTCTTTCACGCGGGCAACCATCCGGCGACCAGCGCTGGTCAGATGTAAAGCGTAAGAACGCCTGTCGCCAACTCGTCGTATCCGCGATACAAGCCCTTTTTCCTCGAGCTTGGTGAGGGCTTCGATCAGCGTCGGCCCCTCGACATCCATAATCTGCGCTAGCGTAGTCTGCATTAAGCCTGGCTGGCTTTCGATCACCAACAGCATGCCACCTTGCATGGGCGTGACGCGGGCCTTCTGATCGCTGAAACTGAGATGCCAATGGAGCGCAAACAGAGTGTGCGCCCTTCGAAGTTGAAAGCCGAGAAGACTACGGATCAACTCTCCCGCCTCGTCCGGGCACGAATTTTTCCGCTCGACATCGTCTGGCTCGTTCGCTTCGCGCGTCATGCGTGCTCCTATCAGGCCGCCTTGCGCTCCTCGCGCCATAGGCCCAATTTCTCCTGAGCGGCTCGATCGGAGCAGCAGAATAGAAAGCAGTCCGTTTCGGCTTGAAACGCTCGCTCGGTCCAGTTTGGAATCGCGAGGATATCTCGCGGTCCAAATGCGATACGCGTGTCGCCGACGCGTGCGACGCCTCGTCCTTCGGCAATCGCGATGACGATCCCGTCGGTGGAGCGGATGGCTTGCGTTGCGGTTCCGGCCGGGAGGTGCGTCATCCAAGATGCGATAGTTGGCATCGCCCAACCGCCATCGACCGGATTGCTATACCGCAACGTGGCCGCCCAATGCGGATCAAGCTTGCCAGCCGCTGCCACAGCCGCAAGAGCCCTACTTGTCCGATCATACGGATAGTTGAAGATGGGCGATGTCTTGCCGAATGGCCCCTTACTCTCCAGCGGTAGCAAGCCGGCACCATAGCGCGCCAACGAGTCACCCTCCGGCCGAACAATGGTTTGGGATATATCGTTGTAGTTCTCGGAAAATCCACCCTCGAAAAAATTCACCATCGGAAGGTCGAGAACGTCCATCCAAATGATGGGATCCTGCGACTCGTTGCCGTGATCGTGCCAAGCCCAGGAAGGCGTGATCACGAAATCTCCGGCCCGCATTGTCGTTCGCTCTCCACCTACCGCGGTGAATCCGCCGCTGCTCTCGAGCACAAACCTTAGGGCCGAAGCCGTATGGCGATGAGCCGGCGCCACCTCTCCTGGAAGAACTATCTGGATGCCTGCATACAGAGTTGCGGTGGCGCGCGATTTTCCGGCGAAAGCCGGATTTTCGAGCACCAGCACTCGTCGCTCTGCCTCCTCGGCAGTCACCAGCGCTCCGGCCTCCAGGAGGAATGGCCGCAACGCGTCGTAGCACCAAATATGTGCTTTTGGGGTGGGGTTCGGCTCCAAAGGCACAAGCCCCCTCAGCACCTCCCAAAGGGGAGCCATATGGCCGCCGTTGATCCGGCGGTAAAACTCTTGGCGCGTTGCCAATATTTCCGGGCTCAATGCAATCGGTTCAGCTGCGGGCGCTTCACTCATTGTTTGTTCCTCCTGTCCCATCCGGCCAGCAGAATCGGCCTCAAGGCGCCGTCGACGCCGCGGGTTCGCGTTAGGCTGCCACGTCGATACATAGGCACCCTATCTAAATTAGTTAGGGACCCTATACATCATCCCGGCAGGTTCGGAAAGTGTCTCGATTAGGGCCCGACAGATTTTATCGGACTTCCAGTGAGCAGCTCGGCGGGAGTAGGATCGACAATCACCTCTCGACTTACGGGCGCAACTCCCCACGCGCACGGAGCGGATCTGCGCGGCGCCGACGCGAGTACGGTAACGTCGACGTACCCACGGCGAGGATCGAGAGCGAGAAGGGATCCGGCAATTGGGCGGTTGGGCCCAAACCCTCACTGACCAACAAGTACGTACTTTCGATCTTCGCTCGCCGTCGCGCGTCGATCGGTCCGACCAACGCAGCGCGGAATTCACGGTGAGCGCAAATGTCACTTGCGCGTATCAGTCGCGCGAGACTGCTGACTGGTCTGAATGATACAATCCGACGTGAGACCGCTCTGAACGTGCTCTACAACCGAGAGCTTGCGCTCCGCCTCGCGATCAATAAAGCACCTCATGCCCCTGCTCGCTTACGAGATTGACGACACCGTTCGGACTCTGATCGACCTCGGTCAGGCACTTGATGATTTCGGCCGTGATGAGCGCCGTCTGGTGTGCCGGCTTGATGACCGCAGGGCCAGGGTCATCGCACTGTATTGTCGGAGCGAGCGACATCGCGTGTCGTGGAGACGCTCACCGCTGGCGACAAGATCGGTTCCTCGAACAAGGTCATTAGCTGATCCTCGGTGATCGCTTCGTGAGCGAAAGCGGGCCGCACCAACGCTCGAGAAACAGTGGTTCGATGCCGCGACCGGCGACGCGAGAATTGATGCTAATCGTCATGGGGATTCCTTGGAGGCTTGCCTTGATAGTACGTTCGATCTCAGCGGGGCAGGCACGGACAGAGGTCTCGAGTGCCCCGTGCGGTTGGTCCCGACGGCAGTCCAGCGGGGCAATGCCCGCCAGCCCAAGAGCTCTGCACATAGCCGGCGAAAAGATAATGTGGACAAATCGTCTGAAATCAGACATACTGGTTCAATCGCGAACTCATTCTTCCCCTTTCGGTCAACATCGCGAAACCCATTTCGCCGGGCGGACGCTGTACGCATCTCGTCCAGCAGGCGTGGAGAGATCTTCGTCAGCATTTCAAGATCGAGTGGTTCAATCCGAGCGCTAAGTTCAAGGATCGGGGCTGCGCGGTGATGGTGCCTCCCAGGCAGATCGGCGTCGATGCCAACATGGTGGACACGGGGGATGGTCCATGGCCGATTTGGGGCCGGCGGGATGCGACTGAAATATCCTAGCTCCGGCGTCCACGTGCCGGCGGAGATCGCCCAGGTGCGCGCCTACGGAGCCGATATCCAACTCCCCGACAGCCCGCGTGAGGAGCCGGAGGCGAAAGACATCCGCCATTCAAACGAGAGACGCCAACGATAACTGGGAGCGACGCGATGAGCCGCAAGAAGTCCGCCACCACTCCTCCGCCGAAACCCGCAGACAGGGCGATCCTGTTCGATCAGCTGAAGCAGATCGCGCAAGGGCTCGGCGAGACCTTCGCTCCCTTCTGCGAAGTCGTGCTGCACGACCTTACGGATCCGAAGAAGGCGATCGTGGCGATCCACAATAACCTCTCGGGGCGCAAGATCGGCCAGCCAGCCACCGAGCTCGGCCTAGCCCGCATCGCGGATCCGGACTACGTGCAGGTGGTCTCCAACTACTCCAACTCGTTCGCGGACGGCAGGCAGGCCAAATCCACGTCCGTCGGCATCAAGGACGCGAGCGGAGAATACGTTGCCGCGCTCTGCCTTAATGTCGATCTGACGCTGTTTCAGGGTCTGCAGAGCGCCATCGGTCAGTTCGTCAGCGTCGACGCCAAGAACGCTCGGCGCGAGTCCCTGAATCCCGCCGGCGCGAACGCCATCCGCGCGCGCATCGATCAGTTCGCGGCTCGGCGGGCGACGACGCCGCGCGCATTAAGCGCCGAGAACCGCCGCGCGCTGCTGAAGGAACTGAAGGACGCAGGTTGCATGGAGGTCCGCCGATCCTCCGAAATCATCGCCGCCCATCTCGGCATCTCTCGCGCGACTGTTTATGCCGATGCAAAATAACCATCAGATGCTGGAGAAGCTGCAGACGCCTTGTCTGCTTCTTGACGAGTCTCGCCTTCGGGCCAACATCGCCCGAATGAAGGAACGCATTGCTGGTCTCGGCGTGGCCTTCCGTCCGCATCTTAAGACGGCGAAATCTCTCGACGTCGCCCACATCGCAATGGCGAGCCCGAAGGGACCGGCGATGGTCTCGACGCTGCGCGAAGCGGAATACTTCGCGGACGGCGGCGTGCGCGACATGATCTACGGCGTGGGCATCGCCCCGGCCAAGCTCGCCCGGATTTCCGCCATCCGAGCGCGCGGTGTCGATCTCGCCATCATCCTCGACAGCGCCGAACAGACGGAAGCCGTGGCGGCTCACATCCGCGCCACCGGCGACCCCATACCCGTCCTGATCGAGGTCGATGCCGACGGTCACCGGTCCGGCATCGCGCCTTCCGACGCCGCTACGCTCCTCGGCATCGGCCGGCGCCTGACGGATGGCGGAGCCACGCTGCGGGGCGTTCTGCTGCACGCCGGCGACAGTTATTCATTGAACGATCCTTCGGCTCTCGCGGCGGCCGCGGAAAACGAGCGCGCATCGGCGGTGATGGCTGCGGAGAACCTGCGTTCGGCCGGTCTGCCTTGCCCGGTCGTCAGCGTCGGATCGACCCCGACCGCGCGGTTCGCCCGCGACCTGACGGGCGTGACCGAAGTCCGCGCTGGCGTCTTCATGTTCGGCGACCTCTTCCAGGCGGGTGTCGGATCGGTCGCGATGGAGGATATCGCCCTGACGGTGCTGGCCACTGTCATCGGCCATCAGCGAGCCAAGCGCTGGATCATCGTGGACGCCGGTTGGATGGCGCTTTCGCGGGACCGCAGCACGGCGAAGCAGGCCGTCGACCAAGGATACGGCGTCGTCTGCGATCCATCGGGCCGGCCCTACCCGGACCTGATCGTCGCCGACGCAAACCAAGAACACGGCATCCTCGCAATAAGAGGAGGCTCGTCTGCGACGTTGCCGAATCTACCGGTTGGCTCACGCGTGCGGATTTTGCCAAACCATGCCTGCGCGACCGGCGCGCAGCACGACCGTTATCACATACTCGACGGCGGCGGCTCCGTCAGCGCGGTCTGGCCCCGCATCAACGGCTGGTAGGAGAAAGGAACTTTCGAGGAAATCGAGCGGATCACCTGCGACGGAGTATCGGCGCTCGCGGGATCTATTCGCGCCGACCGCTTGGAACGGCCTGGTCTTCGCTTCTGCCCAACTGGCCGGGCGCGGCGACGGTACTCAACTCACAAACGCCGACCAGCCGTTCGAGACCGGTGCGCCGGGCGCTCAAGAAATACCGACCATTGTCTACAGAGCGAGTTGCGGCGCGGGCGCGTTCGCCGCCGCAAACCAGCATGCGACCACTGTGGCGTCAATCACCGGCCGGCGAGCGACAGCGGCACGGATGACGCCCGTTCGGGGTTAGGCTGGCCCCTACTCCAGGAATCCATTTGCCTTCATCCAGCTCGCAGCGGGTTGTGGCCAGCTGGTGACCGGCAACTGGCGCGCATCGTGGATGCCAAAGCCATGGCAGCCCCCGCGAACGTGTGGAGCTCACTCGATACACCGAGTTTTTTCAGCGCCTCATGATATTGGATACTGTTCTCCGGCGGCACCGCGGGATCGTCCTTCGCCACCACGACGAATGTCATGGGTGAGTCCTTGGTGACCTGCTGATCCGCGGAATATTCCTTGATCAGTTCGGATGAGGGATCCTTGCCGAGCAGATTGGTGCGCGATTCCAGATGAGTGACTTTGTCTTCCATCGACACGACGGGATACAGCAGCAGCAGGAAATCCGGACGGGCTGACAGACTGTCGGCTGCATCCACCGGAGCATAGACCTTCTTGGCAAACTTGGCGCCGAGGCTTGCGCCCATGTGGCCCGCCGCGCAGGCGCCGAGGAAGCCGATCTTGTTCGGCTGCAAACCCCATTCCGTCGCGTTCTGGCGCACCACAAAGATGGTTTGCCTTCGCGCAGGAGCCGCCTTTCCTGCCGCATCGCATTTGCTTCAACGCGCAATTAGCAGCGATGAAAGGGTTCGAGCTGCAATTCAGTGCAACACGTCGGCTACGTTTCTCAGACCGAATATCATCGGCATCGGTTACGCGCTAGTGGGTCCAAACCCCCCGCCGCCAGGTGTTTCTAGCGTCAGCCGCGAACCCGGCGCCGCCACGAGCGTTTCCCGCGGGTCGATCGGTGCCCCGTTGAGCAACACACGGCCGGTGGCGCCTGGTCCGCCGCCAAGCATGCCCGGCGCGGCCGTGCGCAAGCGATCAGCCATGAACGACATCGCCACCGGCTCGTCGGCCAGCAAATCGAGCTCGAAGACCTGTCCATCACCGCCCCTCGTCTTGCCCGCTCCGCCGGTGCCGCGCCGCAACGCACGGCGCACGATCCGGATCGGCGCCTGGGATTCAATGACCTCGATCGGCGTGTTGGCAAGGTTGCTGGGAAAGCTCAGGGCGGACAAGCCATCCCCTTTCGCACCGGCCCCCTGGCCGCCATTGAGGAATAGCGTCGAGGCGAACCGCCGGCCCTCATGCGCGCCAGCAAGCTGCACGCACCACAAGGGCGATCCCGCCGCAGCACGAACGCGATCCGGGATCACTTTTGCAAGCGCGCCCATCACGGCGGTCGGCAGCAGATGGCCGGTCATGGCGCGCGCGCTCACGGCCGCAGGGAATTTCGGATTGAGGATCGAACCCAGTGGCGCCGTGGTGGTGATGGGCCGAAACGAACCGTCATTGTTCGGGACGGTCGGCGCCAGCACGCATTTGAGCGCATAGGCCGTATAGGCAAAGGTGTAGATCGGCACAACGTTGATGGCGCGCGGCAATTGCGGGGACGAGCCGGCGTAATCGACGGCCAGCGCATCGCCCTTGACCGTGATCCGGCATCGGATCGTGACAGGCTCGATGAAGCCGTCCACCCTGGCCTCATACTCGTAGTCACCCTCCGGCAGCGCCTGGATGGCGCTGCGCATCGCGAATTCGGATCGCGCATGCATCTCCTTGCCGACCGCCACGAGATCGCATTCGGTCTCGTCGAGCATCTCGAGCAAGCGCTGTCCCAGCATGCGGTTTGCGGACACCTGCGCCCACAAATCTCCCAGAACCTGATCGGGAATGCGCACGTTGCTCTGGATCATCTCGATCAGCGTTTCGTTAACGGTGCCGGCGGCGATCAGCTTCATCGGCGGGATACGCAATCCCTCCTCATAGAGATCGCGATTGCCCGGGGAACGAAGGCGGCCGCCGATATCGGGCGAATGCGCGACACTGCCGGCAAATCCCACCAGTATTCCGTCCCGAAACACCGGCATCGCGATGCTGATGTCGGGAAGGTGACCTGTGCCGAGCCACGGGTCGTTCGTGATCATGATGTCCCCGGGCTTCAGCGTGTCGCGCGGAAACTGCCTGAGAAAATGCCGGACTGTCTCGGGCAGCGTGCAGATGAACGAGGGAATGCTCTGGCTCGATTGCGCCAGCAACTGGGCGTCGCGGTCGAGCAGAACGACCGCGTAGTCGTTCGATTCGCGCACGATCGTCGAGAAAGACGTACGCACCAGTGTCGCGGCGGCCTCGTCGACGAGGCTGACCAGCCTGGTCCAGAGGATCTCGAGCGAAATGGGATCAATCATCATTCGCCTCCCAGATGGATCAGCACGCTGAGGTCGCCAAGCACTTCGACATCGGCCTCAACCGGCACGACGACGGTGGATTCCGACTCTTCGAGGATCAAGGGGCCGCGCAACCGCGTCCCGCTGCCAAGCGCATAGCGATCGTAAATCGGCACGTCACTCATGCTGTCTGCTTGCGTGCAGAAGATCGCGCGGTGGGCCTTTGGCCTCGCCGCAGAAGCCGCCTCCCCCGTGGGCCAGACGAAGCGCTTGATGTCCTGCCGCGTCGCACCGACGATCCGCCAGGTCACGACCTCCAGCGATCCCGCCGGCAGCACGCCGCCGTAATTGGCTTCATAGGCCTTGCGGAAAGCGGCATCGAGTTCGGCCGCAAAGGCCGGGCTGATGCTCCGCCAGGGGAAGGACACCGTGAGGTTCGCTCCCTGCCCGACATAGCGCATCTCGACCGAGATCTGCCAGACGACGTCGGCAGGACTGGTCAGCGCGGAGTTGATCTCTTGCTCGGCTTCACGCTTGAGGTCCGCCAGCGTCGTCGCGATCACCTGCCAGTCGACCGTTTCCAGACCTTGTGGTTTGGACCAGGAGCGGTCAACGCGGAACGGCGCTGCGAGAAATCCCAGGCACGAGCCGGCTCCGGCCGCGATCGGAAACAGGACGCGGGGGATGCGCAGCTTGTGTGCGATTTCGACCGCGTGAACCGGCCCTGCACCGCCTGTCGCAACCATGGTGAAGCGGCGGGGATCCTGCGCTTTTTCCGCGATATGCACGCGGGCCGCAGCGGCCATCGCCTCGTTGACGACATTGAAAATACCCTTGGCTACCTCCAGCGGAGTCAAAGACAGACGATCGCCAAGTCGCTGTAGCGCGGCCTCGCTGGCAGAGGTATCGAGCCTCATCCGGCCACCGAGGAAGAAATCCGCGTTGAGATAGCCGAGCATCAGGTCGGCGTCGGTCACCGTAGCGCCCTTGCCGCCTCGTCCATAGCAGGCAGGCCCGGGATCGGCGGCTGCGCTGTCGGGCCCGACTGTCAGCAGACCGAGATCGCTGATGCGCGCGATGCTGCCGCCGCCGGCTCCGATCTCGATGAGGTCGATGCTGGCGATCAGAAGCGGCAGCCCGCTGCCCTTCTTGAAGCGGCGGACCCTGGCGGCCTCGAACGTGTGCACGACCGAAGGCGCGCCGGCCACCACTGTGCAGATCTTCGCCGTGGTGCCGCCCATGTCGAAGGCAAGGACATCGTCGAACCCTGCGGCACGGCCAGCATTGGCCGCGCTCAAGACGCCGCCGGCCGGCCCCGACTCCAGTGTCGTGATGGGCACCTCGGCCGCGATGCCGGCCGAGGTCGAGCCGCCACTCGACACCATGATGCGCAACGGTGCATCGATATCCGCCTGCCGGAGCCGCGCCGACAGCTCGTTCAAATATTTTGCGACGATCGGCTGAACGAACGCATTGGCCGTAGCGGTCGTCGTCCGCTCGTACTCGCGGATCTCGCGGGCGATCCGGGACGACAGCGAGATTGCGATATCAGGCATAGCCACCTTGAGCGCTTCACCTACGCGGATCTCGTTCTCGGGATTAACGCAGGAATGCAGGAACGCGACCGCGACGGACTGGGCACCGGATCGCCTGATCTCCTCGACGACGGCATCGATCGCTGCCTGCCCCGGCGCAGCAATGACGGCGCCATTAGCGGCGATCCGTTCGGCGAGCTCGAAACGGTGCTCACGCGCGACCAGCGGCTTTGGCATCTGGATGTCGAGATCGTAAAGATCGTAGCGCACCTCGCGGCCGATATCGATGATGTCAGCGGTACCCGCGGTTGCGATCAGGGCGGTGCTCGCGCCCTTGCGCTCGATCAGCGCATTGGTCACGAGCGTGCTGCCGTGGACGACTTCGGTGACGGCGCCCGACGGGCTGCCGCTTCCGTTGACGTGACGCACCGCGGCCAGCAGGTCGTCGACCACATCGGCAAGCGCCTCCCCCGGATCGGCTTGGGTCGTCAGGCGCTTGGCCAGCCGTATTTCGCCTGTGGCCGCATTTTCAATGACGCCGTCGGTGAACGTGCCGCCAATATCGATCGCAATCCGGTAGCTCATGGCTGTCGCCCGCAAATTCCTTGGTTCGTCACAGGTCGCGCGATATGCATCAACGTCCCTCAAATTTCGGCTTGCGCTTGGCCGCGAAAGCGGCCCGGCCTTCGACGTAGTCATGGCTGGCATAGACGTCGTCCGCCAGCCTCTGGCAAAGCGCGAGGTCTGCGGGCGCGTCGCGTCGCATCGCCTCGTTGATGGTCATCTTCGCTGCGGCGAGGCTGAGCGGCGCCGCCATGGCAAGCTCACCTGCGAGCTCGGCGACGTCGCGGAGAAGCGCCTCACGCGAGGGCGCAAGCCGATGCACCAGCCCGATATCCACGGCTCCTGCGCCGTCGATCTGGCGTCCGCCCAGGACCATCTCGCGCGTGCGCGCCGGCCCGATCACGTCGAGCACCTTGACGACATCCTCGTAGCGATATGGCAGTCCCAACTTGACGGCCGGCACCGCGAACCGGGACGCCGGCGTGCAATAGCGGAAGTCGCACAGCAGCGCGAACTCCAGTCCGGCACCAAGGCAATAGCCGTCGATCATGGCGAGGGTCGGCTTCGACAGTTTCGCAAGGCGCTCGCAGACGCTTCGTTGCAGCTGGTTATAATGCTCGATCTGCGCCGGCGTATTGCGAACCCGATCGAACTCGGACACGTCATTGCCGGAGCAAAAGGCGCGCCCGCCGGCACCGGTCAGAATGAGAACGCGCGCGGCCTGATCCGCCGCAACCTTCTGCAACAGGTCTGGCAGCGCCTGCCACATCGCGAAATTCATCGCGTTGTGCTTCGCCGGATTGTTCAGGGTCAGCGTCGACACCCCGTCGTTTGTCGTGAGCTGCAAAGACTGCAAGGTCATTCTATCGGTCCAGGAAGCCTAGATGACATTTTGCGCGCGCAAGGCGGCGATCTGTTCGGATGCCACGCCGAACTCCTTCAACACGGCATCAGTGTGCTCTCCACGCTCCGGCGTCGGTTCGGCCCGTCGCGTCCCGCGGCTGAGCGAAAAGGGACTGCGAAGCAGATCGAGAGCGCCGAGCCGCTTGTGCTGCACCCGCAGACGCATATCGAGCGCTTCGACCTGGGGATCGGAGAACATCTCGTCGACCCCATAGACCGGACCACAGGGCACCCCGGCCTTGTTGAGGAGGTCGACCCAATGGCCGACCGGCGCCTTAATGAAGCGCTCCTGGAGAATCCCGTTCAACGCGTCACGATTTTTCGACCGCAACGCCTCCGACGAGAATTCCGGCCGGTTCACGACGTCGCCGAGTTCCAACGCGGCGCATATCCGGCGCCACATGGATTCGCCGCCACCTGCGAGGTTCAGAACGCCGTCGCGCGCCCGAAACAGGCCGGTTGGAATGCTGGTGGGATGGTTGTTGCCGGCCTGTCCCGGACGCTCCCTGTCGATCAGCCATCGCGTCGCCTGGAAGTCCATCATCGCGATCTGCGCCTCCAGGAGGGAGGTGTGCACCCATTGACCTTCGCCGGACGCCTCGCGTTCCAGCAGCGCGATCAGAATGCCGATGGCGGCGTAAAGCCCCGTCGACAGGTCCGCGACCGGAATGCCGGTCCGCACCGGCCCCTGCCCCGGCACCCCCGTCACGGACATCAGCCCGCCCATCCCTTGCGCGATCTGATCGAAGCCGGGTCGGCGCGCATAGGGTCCAAACTGACCGAAGCCCGATATGCTGGCGAGCACGATGCGCTTGTTCACGGCTCTGAGGCTCTCGTAATCGATGCCAAGACGCTCTTTCACGTCTGGGCGATAATTCTCGACCACCACGTCAGCCTGTGCGACGAGCGAATAGAACAGCTCACGCCCCTCCGGCCGCTTGAGATTGAGGGTGATGCTGCGCTTGTTCCGGTGCGTATTCTGGAAATCGGAGCCGTCGCGTTCGCCGCCCATCCCTTTCGAGCTGTCGACGGCTTCGGGTGCCTCGATCTTGATGACGTTGGCACCCCAGTCGGCGAGCTGACGGACGGCGAGCGGGCCTGAACGAACCCGCGTGAGATCGAGGACAGTAAAGCGCTGGAGAGGCATGGACACGGCGTTTTCCTGGTAGTGCGCGCTTAATCGATCCTGATCTGCGCGGCTTCGATGACGTTATTCCACTTCGCTGTCTCGCTAGCGACGAACTCTTTGGCATCCGCCACGCGGTTGCCGACGATAGCCGCGCCGAGCTTCTTGAAGCGCTCGATAACCTCGGGCTCGGCGAGGATCTTGCGAATATCAGCGTTGAGCTTCTCGATCGTCGCGGGCGGAACACCGCCGGCAACGGCGATGGTGAACCAGGCCGTTGCGTCGTATCCGGGAACGCCGGCTTCGGCGATCGTCGGCAGGGACGGCAGGCTCGGCGACCGGGTCGCACTGGTGACGCCGAGCGCCCTGACGGTGCCGCTCTCGATGAACGGCAGCGCCGTCGGCAGGTTCTCGACCATGAGCTGGATCTGACCGGCGACGAGGTCATTCAGCGCTGGAGCGCTTCCCCGGTACGGGACGTGGGTCAAATCCACCTTCGCCTTCAGCTTGAACAATTCCGCTATCATGTGGGTCGACGAGCCATTGCCGGCCGATCCGAAATTGAGCGCGCCGGGCTTCTCTCTGGCCAGCGCCAGGAACTCTTTGACATCCTTCGCCGCGACGGACGGATGCACGATGAGCACGTTCGGCACCTCGGCAAGGATCGTCACCGGCCGCAGATCTTTGTTCGGATCATACGGCAGGCTCTTGTAGATCTTGCTCGCGGCATGAATCCCAATCGTGCCGAGCAACAGGACCGACCCGTCGGCCGGTCCGCGCGCCACCGCATCCGCACCGATATTGCCGCCGCTGCCCGGGCGGTTTTCGACAATGATCTGGTTGCCGGTAAGCGTGCCGAGTTCCTGCGCGACGATCCGTCCGAGAACGTCGGCGGTGCCACCGGCTGCAAACGGGACGATCATGCGCATCTGATTGGCGTGAGCCAACGAGAGTGAGAGGGGACTGCACAGGACGAAGGATATGACGACCGAAATCAACCTCACCGTTGAGGCTCCTTTTTGAAAGAGTGGCATCTATCCCGGCAAAGCCCGCACACAGCTTGCGGGCCGGAAGCAATACTAGACAGAGCGTTGCTATCTCGGCCAATCGATTTGAAAGCCTGCGCTATGCAGAAATGATATACAGGCCCCCGGTGAACGTGGACATCGCAAGCCGGGCGGCACGGGGGCAACGCTCAGCGTTTTCCGCTTCGAGACGGCCGCGCGTCGTTCCTGAAATGATCGGTGACCTGCGCGATGAACTCGGAGGCAAGAGCCGACATCGAGACGTGCCGGGGAGAGGCTACGAATATCTTGACGCCGATCGTCGGCTTGACGGGAACCACGCGCAGCCGGTCCGCGAACACGGACGCGATGTATGGATTCACCACGCCGATGCCGGCGCCGACCTCGGCGAGACGGCAGATGGTGGCCGAGTAGGTCGTTTCGATCACCGAGCTCGGCACCACCTTGGCCTGTGCAAGCGCCCGGCGCCACTCGTCGCCCAGATCGTCCTGCCGGTCCAGCGTCAACAACGTCTCGGACTGGAAATGGCGTGGCCCGACATGCGCGTTCGCCGCAAGCCGATGCAAACGGCTCATCACGCAGACCGCGGCCACTTGATCGACGACCTTGGTCTGGAGCTGCGCGCCCTCGAGCTGGAGCGAGTTGGTCGTGACGCCGAGGTCGTACAGCCCGTTCAACAACCCCTCGCGGACGTCGTAGGAGCTGATCGTCCGGAGCGTAATGTGAACGTCAGGGTGGCGAACCTTGAACCTCGCCATGACGGCAGGCATGACGCTCATACCCAGCGCCGGCGTACAAGCCACGCGCAGGCGCCCGATACCCGAGCGTCGCAACAGCACCAGCGTTTCCTCGATGGCCTCCAGACCGAGGAAATTCCGCTGCACGGCCTCGAACAGCATGACCGCTTCCGGCGTCGGACGCAAACGGCCGCGGTCGAGTTCGAACAGCTTGAGTTTCGCCGCCGACTGAATCTGCGCCAGCGATCGGCTGATCGAGGGCTGCGTTGTATTGAGCATGTTGGCAGCCGCGATCGTCGTGCCGGTCAGCATGACCGCGCGGAAAGCCTCGATCTGACGAAAATTCAGGCGCGCCGACACACCCCGAGCCCCAGTTATGACGATGCGTCATATATCCACAGCACGGGACGGCATGGCAACCGGGCGTGGGAAGGCCGCCAGCCGGCCGTCGAGGTTCGCCTCTAGCGGGGAACGTCCGTCATGCGCTCCAGCTTCTGCAGGCAACGCGAGGTGAGGACCACGGCCGGCATGTCCTCGTCGGGAAAGTTTGTCTTCCAGTCGGTGACGCCGACCTCGCCGACATACATGTCGCCTCTGGAGTCCAGTGCGATCCCATGCGGCGCGAGGAACTTGCCGCTGGCAAGACCGGGGCCATCCTCGCCGCCGAGCCGCGCGATGCGCTTGCCCTTGGCGTCCACGATCGACAGCCGCGGGCCGAGATTGGGCACCTTGCGGTTGACCGGCATAGCGGGGCCGAGCTCGCCAATGACGAAGGTGGGATTCCTGCCACCGCCGCAACAGCACAATGCGCACGGCCGGTGCAGATTGTTCCACTGGGTCTCGTACTTGCCGTTGGGGTCGAACACCTGCACGCGATGGTTCTCGCGATCGGCGACATAGACCCAGCCATCGGCATCGGCGACGATATTGTGCACGATGTTGAATTGGCCAGGATCGGTGCCGGGCGCACCCCAGCTCTTGATCAGCTTGCCGTCCGGCGTGAATTTGTGGATGCGGGCGTTGCCATAGCCGTCGGAGACGTAGATCTCGCCCTGCGGCGACAAGGCCGTGTGGGTGCAGCGATGGAAGGGATCGCCACTCATGAACGGCGCGGGCTCTTGGGGGACGCCGATCGTCAGCAGCACCTTGCCGTCCGTCGTGCATTTTCGCACGGTGTGGTCGCCGTCGTCGGTGCAATAGAGATTGTCGTCGGTATCGATATGCAGGCCGTGGGCGCGGAAGAATACCCCCTCGCCCCAGCTGCGCAGGAAATTGCCGTGGCGGTCGAGCACCACCATCGGATGGGCGCCGCGATTGAAGACGTAGATTCGATCCTTGCTGTCGACCGCGACGGAGGCGACGTCGGTGAGCTGCCAGCCATCCGGTAGCTTCGCCCAATTGTCGACGACGCGGTAGCGGTGCTCGCCCGAGCCGAGAATGGCTGCCACCTGATCCCCATCATTGCAAGTGTGAGACGCAGGACGGCCTAGCCGAACGTGCAGCCCTTGGATTCCAGCACCTTGCCGATACCGGAGAGTTCGAGGATGTCACCGCCGGCCTTGAGCGCCTTCATCACGCCGGCTTCCTTGTCCTCACGCGCCGCCGACTTGACGCAGACGTCGGCGATGTTTTCCTTCGGCACAATCACGACGCCGTCGTCGTCGGCACTGACGATATCGCCGGGACGGACGGCAATGCCGCCGATGACGATCGGCTGATTGATATAGCCGAGAGTCTCCTTGACGGTGCCTTTCATGCAGAGGCCGTAGGAGAAGACGTTGAAGCCGGTGTCACGCACCGCAAGGCCGTCGCGAACACCGGCATCCGTGACGAGGCCAACGATGCCCTTGGCAACGCAGGCCGTCGCCAGCACCTCGCCGAAGCCGCCCTGCTCGGGATGATCGCCCGCGCTCACCACGAGCACGTCGCCGGGCTTGGCCAGCGAAATCGCCGTGATCAGCATCATGTTGTCGGCTGGATGGCAGCTCACCGTCAGCGCCGGTCCGCAGGCGCGCATCCCCGAATAGATCGGCTTGATGCGGGAGGTCAGCGCGCCCAATCGCCCCTGCGCCTCGTGAAGGGTGGACGGAGGAAACTTCTTGATGCGCTCGACAAGCTCGGCGGCGGGCCGATCGAATGTCCTGATCACATGCACCATGATAACCTCCTTGCGGTCGCGATTTCTGTTACACCTCCATAACCAACCGCCCTGGAACGGCAAATTCAGATTTTAGGATTGCCGCATCGTGTTTCGTTATGGCTCGTCCTTCGGCCCGTCCAGAGGCGACGCTAGGCCGTCCGTGACGATGGCACCCGAGCCGAGGGGAAGACCGAACGGCCCCCACGTCTTGACGATGATCTCGAGCAATATCTTGTAGACAGCGAATGCCGCATCGGACAACGCAGCGTTATCGGAAATGCAAAGCGACATCTGCTGCGAGGCCGACGGCGCGTTGATCCGTCGAATGCAGAGTTCGTCGAGGTTGGGCAACTCCCTTGCGATCGACATGGGCAGCACTGCCGCCCCCACGCCGGCTGCAATCGCCGCAGAGAGGGTCGATTGGGAATGGATCTCGGCGACGATGCGCGGACGGAGCCCCACCTCGGCGCAGACCCGCTCGACCGTCTGCCGCAGGAAGGACTCCCGATACGGAAGCAGCAGGTCGAATTGCGCGACCTCCGCCGCCGAAACTTCCTCCGGAGGCACCTGGTCCGGAAACGCGCTGCGCGGCGCGACGAGATAAAAGTACTCGCGCATCAGCGGCTTGTAATCGAGACCGGTCACTGGGCGATCGCCGTAGAGGACAGCCATGTCCATGCTGCCCTTCAGCATCATCTCGCTGAGCATGACCCCGGAGCTATCGTAAATGTGCGGCACGATGCCGGGATAGCGTTGGCGTACCTGCATCAGCAGCGGGGTCGCCAGCAATGCCGCCGAGCTGAGCGGCGCCAGACCGATCGTGACGTTGCCGGTCAGCTCCGGCTTGTTGTCCAGAATGGTGCGCCTGGCCTCTTCGATCTGCCGCTGGATCGACTTGGCATAGCGGTAGAGGATCCGTCCGGCCTCGGTGGGCTTGACCCCGCGGGCGCTGCGGTCGAGCAGCTTGCACTTGAAGTCCGCCTCCAGGCTCGCAATGTGCTGGCTCAGTGCCGGCTGGGCGACATTCAGCACCTTCGCCGCGCTCGTCATGCTGCCGAGATCCACGACCTTGATGAAGGCCTCCAAGCGTTTCGTATCCAATACGGCGTCTCCGGATATTCAGTCAGGAAGCAGTGCAGCAGCAATAGGCTGAAGCTATGGGATCAGAAGGAATTGTTCTTACCACTGGGAACTTGAGGGGCCTATAGCTAGTGCTGACCCGTCCGCCGCTCGCGTCGCAGCCGGTGCCACCAGCGGGTTGGACGGTAGCAGAGGAGCCCTCGCGGATGGGATTTTCGGACTATCGGACGGCCTTGGTGACGGGCGCATCCTCCGGAATAGGGGCTGCGACAGTTCGCCGCCTGCGTGCGGAAGGGCTCGAAGTCTACGCCGTGGCCCGCGACGCCACCCGCCTGAGCGCCCTGTCCGCGGAGACCGGATGCCGCCCCTGCGCCGTCGACATCAGCGACCTCGACGCGCTTGCGGCACTGGCGAAGTCGGTCGAGTTCGACGTCCTGGTCAACAACGCCGGCCAGTCCCGGCGCGGCAATATCCTGGATACGACAGCTGAAGACGTCGACGCGCTGATCGACGTCAACCTGCGCGCAGTCCTGCATCTGACGCGACTGATCGTGCCCGGCATGGCGCACCGTGATCGAGGCCACGTCGTCAACATCTCCTCCATCGCCGGCCACTACGCATTTGGCGGCGGAAACACCGTGTATCACGCCACCAAAGCGGGCATTCACTCGCTGTCGCAGCAGTTGCGCGTCGATCTCTACGGGACCAGGGTTCGCGTTACCGAGATATCGCCGGCCCGGGTCGAGACCGAGGTTTTCGGCCGGCTGCTCGGTGATCTGGCCGAAGCCAAGCGTCGCTTCTTCGACGACTATGATGCACTCCAGCCCGAGGACATCGCCAATTCAATCGCATTCGCGGTCGGATCGCCGGCGCGCATGAATGTCGCATTCATGGAAGTCCTGCCGACCCAGCAGGTCGTCGGCGGCCTCAATTTTGCACAGAAGAGCCGGCCGCCGGCCGAGTGACGAATGAACGCCCCGAACTCGACAGGTCGTCAACGCGGAGCGTGACTGTGGACCTCGCCAAAATCGAACAACTCGTCGATCTCGTGACGCGCTCCTCCATCGCGGAGCTGGACCTCACGCAGGACGGCACCCGCATTCGCATCCTCAAGCGCGCGTCTTCAGGGGCGCCTGCGGCCCCGGCACAGCCTGCAAACGGGATCACGATCGACGCCCCCGCTCTCGATCACCACGAAAGCCCTGCTGTCGAGGTGACTGCCGACATCGTCGTGCCAGCACCGATGCACGGCGTCTTCTACCGGGCTGCTGCGCCCAACGAGCCGCCGCTGATCGAGGTCGGCGCGCTGATCGAGACCGGGCAGAAGATCTGCATCATCGAAGCGATGAAGACCTTCATCGACATCGCCGCCGAGGCGCCCGGTGTCGTGCTTGCGATCCTCGCGGAGGACGGTGACGAGATCGAAGCGGGGCAAGCCCTGTTCCGGATCGGTCCTGCGGGTTCGTCCTGATGTTCGACAAGGTCCTGATCGCCAATCGCGGCGAGATCGCGCTTCGCATCCAGCGCGCCTGTCGGGCGATGGGTCTCAAGACGGTCGTCATTCACTCGGAGGCGGACCGCGCCGCACGCTATGTCGCACTCGCCGATGAGGCGCTCTGCATCGGGCCAGCGCCGGCGAGCAGCACCTATCTCAACGTTGCAGCAATCCTGCTCGCAGCCGAGGTCAGCGGCGCCCAGGCGATCCACCCGGGTTACGGCTTCCTCTCGGAGAGTGCGGAGTTCGCCGATCGGGTCGCGCGCGCCGGCCTCACCTTCATCGGCCCTCCGGCGGATTGTATCCGGACCATGGGCGACAAGGTCGCGGCCAAGCGCGCGATGCGACTGGCGGGCGTGCCTTGCGTGCCGGGGCCGGACAGCGCCCTGCCGGATGATCCGGCCGAGGTTCGTGCCATCGCACGGGACATCGGGTATCCCATCATCATCAAGGCCGCCGGTGGCGGCGGCGGGCGTGGCATGCGGATCGTGCGCAGCGAAGGCGCGCTGGACGAGGCGCTGGCGCTGACACGCGCGGAAGCCGGCAAGGCCTTCAAGAACGCTGCGGTGTACATCGAGAAATTCCTCGAAAAGCCCCGCCATATCGAGATTCAGGTGCTGTGCGACCAGCACGACAATCATCTCTGGCTCGGCGACCGCGACTGCTCGCTCCAGCGCAGGAACCAGAAGGTGGTCGAGGAAGCCCCCGCGCCCGGCATCGATCGCGCGCTGATCGAGCGGGTGGGCGCAAGCTGCGTCGAGGCCTGCCGGCGGATCGGCTATCGCGGCGCCGGCACGTTCGAATTCCTCTACGAGGACCAGCAATTCTTCTTCATCGAGATGAACACGCGTGTCCAGGTGGAGCATCCGGTCACGGAGATGACGACGGGAATCGACATCGTCAAGGCGCAGATTCGCATCGCGCAAGGCGAGTCGCTGGGCATTGCGCAAGGCGACATTGCCCGTGTCGGCCATGCCGTGGAATTCCGCATCAATGCCGAGGACCCTGCCACCTTCGCGCCCTCGCCCGGCACGGTGACGCGCTGGGACGTTCCCGGCGGCATCGGCATCCGCGTCGATTCTCATATCACCGCCGGCGCCATTGTTCCCCGTCACTATGATTCGCTGATCGGCAAACTGATCGCTCATGGCGGCACCCGTGAGGAAGCTCTGGCACGTGCCCGGGTCGCCTTATCCGAGCTGCGCACCGAAGGCATCCGAACCAACGTGCCGTTGCACCAGGCGATCCTCGCCGATCCGACGTTCTGTCGCGGCGGCTACGACATCCATCATCTCGAGCATTGGATGAATGCACGGGTCGCCGCGCCATGACGACGCCGGACCGGCCGCGCATCAGCCTGCTCGGGACATCGGCTCTGCTGTTCGAGGCCCCCGGCGCATTCGACCTGCCGCACCAGCGGCGCATCTGGGCGCTGGCGGCGACCGCGTCGAAATGGCCAGGAATCCGTGAGGCGATTCCCGGCATCACCAACTTGATGCTGACCTTCGAAATGCCTCCCCGCGAGCTCGACACCTTGATTGCCGCGCTCAACGACGCCTGGGACGCAGCGGAAGGCCTTGCGATCGGTGGCCGCGAGATCAGGCTGCCCGTGACCTATGGCGGCGAGATCGGATCGCAGCTTCGTTCCGTCGCCGACCATTGCGGCCTGTCCGTCGACGACGTGGTCGCGATCCATGCAGCGCCGCTCTACACGGTGTTCGCGCTCGGCAGCCATCCCGGCTATTGCTATCTCGGCGGCATGGACCCGCGTATCACCATGCCGCGCCGGCAGACACCACTGCAACGCTCCGCAGGTGGTTCGGTCTCGATCGGCGGATCGCAGACCGGTGTCTCCGCCTCGCCCGGCCCGAGCGGCTGGCACGCCATCGGGCATACGAACTGGACCTTCTTTGATCCGTCCTGGCCGACGCCGGCCGCCCTGGCACCGGGCGATACGATCCGTTTCGAGATCGAACGGGTGATCCGGTGATCGAGATCCTGTCAGTCACAGGGCCCGCCAGCGTCCAGGACCTCGGGCGCTTCGACCAGTATCGCTTCGGGGTCGGCACGTCGGGTGCGATGGACGATGTGGCCCTGCGCGCCGGCAACATCGTTCTCGGCAACGACGAGAACGCTGCCGGCATCGAAATCCCGATGCTGCCGTTCAAGCTTCGTTTCGACCGGGACATGGCCTTTGCGCTCACGGGGGCCGATGTCGAGGCAGAGATCGCAGGACGCGCGATCCCGCCATGGTGGCGGTCGCACGCCCGTACCGGCGATATTCTGACTGTTAAGGCGATGCCCCGCGGCGCACGACTCTATCTGACATTCGGCGGTGGCATCGATGTGCCCATGGTGCTGGGCTCGCGCAGCACGCAGTTTCGCGGCGAGTTCGGCGGCTGGCACGGACGGCCGCTCCAGCCCGGCGATATCCTCCCCTGCGCTGCGTCGATCGCGACCATTGGGGATCTCGGGGTCGAGCCGGCCGAGATCACGCTTGCAAGGCCGAACGCCGCCGCAGACGAGACCATCGTCAGGGTTGTGATTGCCGGTGAACATGACCGGTTCGACGCCACCACGCAGGCGCTGTTCTGGTCCAGCAGCTGGAAGATCACGCCGCAGAGCAACCGTTATGGCTACCGCCTGCAAGGCCCCGCCGTGAAGCCGAAAGCGCCGATCGAGAAGCGCTCGCACGGCATCGTCCCCGGCGTGATCCAGATCCCGCCGAACGGGCAACCGATCATCCAGATGCGCGACGCCCAGACGTCCGGCGGCTATCCGAAGATCGCAACCGTGATCCGGGCTGACCTGTGGCGCGTCGGTCAGGCGCGGCTCGGACGCAAGCTGCGGTTCGAGCAGACGGCCTATGCCGAAGCGCTGGCGGCCGAAGCCGAGATGTCAGCCTATCTCGACCGGCTCAGGACCAACGTGCGCCTTATCGCGGAGATCAGAACATGCCGATAGAGCTGACCGATATCGCGCGTCTGGCGCAAATCCTAGAAAGGTCCGGCGTCGACAAGATCGAAATCGAGGAGCCCGGCCTGTCCCTGAAGCTCGTCGTCGACACGGGCCCGCGAATGGCTGCGTCATCGACGCTTGCCGCCCCGGCTCCAGACCATTCCGTCATCGCCAAAACCGACGTCGCAGGGCAATTCCTCGCGGCCCATCCCTGGCGGGACAAGCCGTTCGTCGCACCGGGCCAGCGGATCGAGACCGGCGCGATCGTCGGTCTCGTCAGGATCGGCTTGTTGTATGCCCCCATCGTGGCACCAGCCGCCGGCACCGTCGATGCCGTGATCGCGGAGCCTGGCGCAACCGTCGGCTACGGCACACCGATCGTGCGGATCCGCCCGCTCGACGCGAGCAGCCCGATCAATTGAGCAGGACAGTTGCGGGCGTGACTTCGCCGCCCCCTTGCTCGATCACGCGGCGCACCGTGCCGGCGAGGTTGACGGATCCGGGCGTGTCGCTGTGGATCAGGATCGAGCGCGCCTCGACCTTGATCGACTTACCCTCGATCGTCTGCACGGTGCCACTATCGAGGAAGCGCTTGACCCGTTCGGCCACCGCATCAGTCGAGGTGATGACGGAGTTGGGAAGCTTGCGGGACACCAGATGGCCGTTCTCGTCGTAGGCGCGGTCAGCGAGGAACAGAGGGAGGATGCGTAAGCCTACCTTGCGCGCGGCGTGCACGATCGCGGCGTCAGGCTGCGAGAACACAATGAAGTCGCGATTGATGGTCGCAATCGCACGGGCAACCACGTCGGCCATATCAGGGTCGGCATTGACCATGTTGCCCATCGCGGCGTGGAAACTGACATGGGTCACGCGGTGGCCGGCATTGGCTGCGATCGCCTGCAAGGCGCCGATCTGATAGACCATGTGCTTCTCGAGCTCGGCGGCATCCATCTGGATGACGCGGCGGCCAAATCCGAGCAGATCGGGCAGGCCCGGATGGGCACCGACCTCGACCCCCTTCTGCTTCGCCAGGCGCACCATGCGATCCATGATGATGGGATCGCCGGCATGGAAGCCGCACGCCACGTTGGCGGACGAGACGATGCCCATCAGCGCCTCGTCGTCGCAGATGCGATAATTACCAAAACCTTCGCCCATGTCGGAATTGATGCCGATTTTCATGTTCGTACCCTGCTCTTGTTATTGTTGACGTCCACTTTTGCTTGACCATGATCTTTTCGGAAAACCGCTTCACGCTTTTTCGGATCATGCTCTAAAGCGCTCGATATAGATCCGCAGTTGCTCGCAGCTTCGCGAGATAGTCGTCGACCGGAGCCATGGCCGCGACCGCGTCCTGGTAGCTCACCTCGCTGAATGCGATGAACGATCCCGGTGCCGCCTGGCCGAGGCGCCAGAGATCGGCCTCGATCACGGCCGCGATCTTCGGATAGCCACCGGCCGTATTGGCGTCGCTCATCTGGATGATCGGCTCGCCGCCCGGCGGCACCTGCACGACGCCAGCCACCACGCCATGCGAGCGCATCTCGACGGGTGCGTCCAATGTCAGCTTGCCGCCAGTGAGGCGGTAGCCGCCCCGGTCGCTGCGGGCACTGATCTTCCATGTCGTGGACCAGAACGCCGCCTGCATCGCCTCCGAAAACAGGTCGTACTCGCCGGCTCGCATGACGCGAATCCGCAGCACACGGTCATCCGCTGGAGCAGCGCCCATGATCGCGACATCCGGCGGCGCGACGCCGAAGTCGAAGCGGCCGTCGCCCCTGTGCGGCGAACGCCCGATCGGCACGACGTCACCGGCCTCTAAGGTACGGCCCTCGAGCCCGCCGAAGCCTCCGCGCAAATGCGTGCTGCGCGAGCCCAGCACGCGCGGAACATCGATGCCACCGCCGAACGTCGCATAGACCCGCGCGCCACGCCGCGGCGCGGTGATCGCGAGAACGTCGGCCGCCTTGGCCTGCGTGCACCACCACGGCCGGACGGTTGATCCCGCCAGTGTCGAGTCGTGATCGGCGCCGGTGAGCGCAAACGTAGTATCCGTCTGAAAGCGCAGACGGAACGGAAAGGTCTGGATCTCGATGCCGGCCGCATTGTCATCATTGCCGAGCAACGCATTGCCGACGGCGAGTGCGACGGGATCCATGGCGCCCGACGTGCTCACGCCGAAACGACGCACGCCGCGGCGGCCGAGGTCCTGGATGGTGTTGAAGGCGGGGCTGTTCAATATCTCGATCACAGCTCGACCCGATCGATTCTGAATCGGACGCGGTCGCCCGGAAGCATCAGGGACGGTTGCTCACGCTCTGGATCGAACATGGCGACCGACGCCCATCCGATCGCATTCCATCCGTTCGGGCTCGTCAGCACCGCCACGCCGGTCTGCATTCCGCCGATCGTCACCGAGCCTGCGCGCATGTTGAGCGACGGCACGGACTTGCGCGGCATGTAGATACGCGGATCGAGGCCGTGGAGGTAGCCAAATCCCGGCGAGCTCGCGACGGCGCAGACCGTGTATACGCCTTCGCTGTGAATCCTGATGACGTCGCGCTCGGACAATCCGGCACGGCTCGCGACCGCCGACAAGTCGAAGCCGAGCTCCCCGCCATAGACGACAGGGATCTCGATGAGCTTGCCGTCGGCCTTGCGGCTCGGCACGCGATGCCACAGTTCGACGATCGAAGCGCCGAGCATATCGATATCCGCCGGCGGCTGTTCGAATACGAGCATCACATTGGTGACGCCAATGACGGCCTCCTGGACGTTGGGCCAGGTGGAAACCGCATCTGCAAGGGCCCATATGCGTCCCTGCTGCACCAGGTCGAAGTCGCCCGGCGCCTCGACCAGCATCGCAAGCGTGCCGATCAGGCTGATCTTCGGGCTTTTCTCGATCGTGCCGACAAAGGGAGCGTTGGGCTGATTAATCGACAAGAGGGCCTCGCTGGTCGAACGCCCGTGGCGCTGCCACAATCAAATCTAGCCAAGCGGCACAAGCCGATCCAAGACGATGTTCGTCTGCGGGTATAAGGGATGTCGATTGCCCGCAGGACGCCGCGCTCTTCTCCGGCTTCAGTGACGCGCGATGACGTGATTGCTGGGCGACTCCCACCGCGCCACGACCTCCTCGCCCACCGCGTACCGAAGTCCGGCCTGCTGTGACTGGTTCTGCTCGAATACGATGATCTGCCCGCCACTCGGTGTCTTGAGATAATAGTGACTGACGAATCCGCGATAGATGGCCTGATCGACACGCGCTGTCACGCTGTTGACGCGTTGTGCCGCCGGGCTCTGGCCAACGCGCTCGACCACGATTGCCTCGGGCCTGATCGAGACCATCACCTCGCTTGCCGATTGCGGGATCTGGTCGACCTGGAGGCTCAATTCGGGCGAGACACGAATGAGCGCCCCGCTCCCGTTGCGCTGCTCGATGGGCCCCTCGAACAGATTCGACGCGCCGATGAACTGCGCAACGAATTTCGAGGTCGGACGCTGGTAGATTTCTGTCGCCGAGCCGACCTGCTCGAGCTTACCATCGCGCATTACCACGATCTTATCGGCCATCGTCAGGGCTTCGTCCTGGTCGTGGGTCACCATGACGGTGGTCAGACCGAGTCTGCGCTGAAGGGCGCGCAGCTCGACCTGCATGCTCTCGCGAAGCCCCTTGTCGAGCGCCCCGAGCGGCTCGTCGAGCAGCAGCATGGCCGGCTCGATCACGAGGGCCCGCCCCAATGCGATGCGCTGCTGCTGGCCGCCCGAGAGTTGCGCCGGATAGCGCTTCCCGAAGCTGGACAACTGCACCAGATTGAGCGCTTCGCCCACCTTCCTTGCGGCATCGGCCTTGGATATCCCGCGCATCTCGAGGCCGAAGGCGATGTTCTCCTCGACGGTCAGATGAGGAAACAGCGCGTAGTTCTGGAACAGCATCCCGACATTGCGGCGATGCACGGGAACGCCGGTCATCTTCTTGTCGTTGACGAAGACGTCGCCGGAAGTCGGACGGATCAGCCCGGCGATCATGCGCAGACAGGTCGTCTTGCCGCATCCGCTCGGACCGAGTAGCGCGACCATATGGCCGGGCTCGATCGTGAGCGAGACGTCGTCGACCGCAACGGTGCGGTTATATTCCTTGACGAGGCGGTCAAGCCTGACTTCGGAAGACTTCATGGCAGCCTGTCCTAGCTCGTGAACACCTGATTATAGCGCTCCAGCCACGGACCGCGGCGCGGGACGATAAACTTCCAGTCCGGCGTGAACAGTCCGAGATCGGTCGCCTTGGTGTCGGGATAGGCCAGGAACTTGGCCGTCTCCGGCTTGAAGTCGATGCCGCCCACCGAGGGCGCGCTGAGCGTCTGCTCGGACAGCATCTTGGCGACCGAGGGCTCGAGAATGCGGTTGATCAGGGCACAGGCGAGCTCGGGCTCGGGTGCATTCTTGACCAGCGTCATGCTGTTGATGCCGGTGAAGGCGCCTTCCTTGGGGAACGTCATGTCGAGCGGCATGCCCTTGGCCGTGTGCGGATAGATTGCCTTCGAATATTCGATGCCGCCGATGGTCGCCTGGCCCTGGGCCACCTGGAGCACCTGCGCCTCGCTGTCGTAAATCGTCAGGACGTTGGGCTTGAGGGTCGCGAGCTTGTCCCAGCCGCTATCGACCAGGTATTGCGCTTCCTTCAGCGGCTTGCCCGTCGTCAGCGCCGTCGCCACGATCAGCATCAGCACGCTCTGGGTGTTCTTGGGCGTGTTCAGCAGGATCTGCTTGCGATATTTGGCGTCGAAGATCTGCTCGTAGCTCTCGAGCGGCTTTGTCACCTGCGGATTGATGAACATGGCCGCGCTCGAGATCGAGAAGCCGACACCATAATCCTCTTCGAAGAGATACCGCGGATAGACCTTGGCAAGATTCGGAATCTTGGCCGCATCGAGCTTGTCAATCAGCCCTTCCTGCTTGGCCTGGGGGATGCCGACATCGTCCATCATCATCATGCTAAAGCGCGGCGTATCACGGGTGGCGCGGAGAGCGGCGATGTTGGAGAGCGTCGCGCCTTCGATCGTGAAGACGCGGCACTTGAACTCGGCCTCGAATTTCGGAATGACTTCTTTCTGAATCAGCTTGCCCAGCGCGGAGTTGTAGACGCCGACATGCAGTTGCTTGGCGTCCTGCGCCCACGATCGGCTGATGATCGTCGGGAAGGCAACCGCGGATGCGCCGGCTTTAATGAGAGTCCTACGTGTCAGCTTCATGGGTCCAATCTCCATCTACCAATGCACATCAGGCAGCCAGCGCGCGGCGAAGGCCGACCAGTTTCTCCAGCAGCAACACCCCGACCATCGCCATCAGAATGATGATCGTCGACATCGCCGGCACGGAAGGATCAAAGACGTTGACCAGTTGCCGCATCAGGACGAGCGGCACGGGCGAGTATTCCGAGTTCGCCAGCCACATCGTGACCGGATAATTGTCAAAAGACACCATAAAGGCGAACAGCCCACCGGCGGCGACGCCCGAGGCAATCTGCGGCAGGGTCACGCGCCAGAAGGTCGTCAGCCGGTTTGCGCCGAGGGTGCGCGCGGCATCCTCCAGATTCTCATCCACGAGCTGGAGGCTGGTGACGACGGTACGGATGACGTAGGGCGAGGTCACCACCACGTGCCCGATCAGGAGGTTGAGCCGCGCATCCTGCGAGCCGAGCTTGGTCAGGATCTGAAGCAGCGCCAGGCCCGTGACCAGCGCCGGGAAAATCAGCGGCGACAGCAAGAACCCCTTGATCGCTGCCAGTCCAAAGAACTCGCCACGGACCAGCGCAAAGGCGGCGGGCACGCCGAACAGGAGCGAGCCCGCCGTCGTGCCGAGCGCGAGCAGAATGCTCAGCCGCATCGCCTCGAGGAAGTCTCGGTCCTGGAGAACCTTGGCATACCATTTCAGCGTGAAGCCCTGCGGCGGGAACGTCACGAAATAGGAATCGGAAACCGACACCGCCATGACGAGGAGCAGCGGCGCCAGGATGAACAGCATCATGCAGCCGGTAATGGTGTAGAGGATGAAGGCGCCGAAGCCGGAAAACCGCTCGTCCATCAGTCGGGCCTCCTGAGACGTCGTCCTTCCAGAAGCCACATCGAAACGCCGTTCACCGCGAGGACCAGGCCGACGAGAACGGCGGCAATCGCGGCGCCGAACGGCCAGTCGTAGACGACGAAGATCTGCTGCTCGATCAGATTGCCGAGCATGATCGCCGAAGCGCCGCCCAGGATCGCAGGAATGACGAAGGAGCCGGCGGTGAGCGAGAATACCAGGGTGAATCCGGCCACGAAACCGGGCATGCTCAACGGCAGCGTCACGCGGAGGAACACCTTCCACCATGGCGCGCCCAGCATCCGCGCTGCATCTTCGAGGTTGGGATCGATCTTGCCGAGCGCGGAGGCCAGCGGCAGAACCATCATGGGGAAGAACACGTGCAGCGACCCGATGACGACGGCGACCTCGGTGTAGAGGACCGATATCGGGGCACCGACGATGTGCAGCGTCATCAGGATCCAGTTCAGCATCCCCTTCGGCCCGTTCTGGAGCACGAGCTGCCAGCCGTATCCACGAACGACCACGCTGACGATCAGGGGCGCGATGACGATCAAGGTGATGATGCGCGTGACCATCGGTCGGCTCTTGACCATCACCAGCGCGACCGGATAGGCAAGCACTGTCGCAAGCACCGAGGTGATGATGCTGATCCGCAGCGTCGTCCAGAGCACGCGTGCGTAGAGCTCGACGTTGATCAGACGGGCGTAGTGCGCAAGCGTGAACGGACGGCCGATGATGCCGCGGCTGTCCTGTGTCTGGATGCTCGAGAACAGCAGCCCCAGTGCCGGATAGAAGAAGAAGTACGTCAGGAATGCCAGCATCGGGACGGCGAGAAGCCCGACCGGGAGGGCCAGACGCCACCGCGACGCCCGCAGGGTTGCCGGTGGAGCTTGAACACCTAAAACCGCCACCGCATCGTCGCTGGTGGTCATCGCTGGCCGTCCTCGACTGCGCGATACCAAGGCAATACCCCTCTTTGCACAAAGCTTATGCGCCGGCATCCTACAGGACCAAGAACATCTTCGTTTAGGGGCATTAGGAAGGATTATGACAATTGGTTCGGCATACTGCTCCGATCTTGGTCGACAAATGCCGCTGGCTGCATCTTTCGTTCTCCGCTGAGGGCCAAGCCCCCTGACATATCGACGCCGGTCAGCGCAGGGTTTCGCAGAAGCTCGCGATACGCCGGCAGCCTTCCTTCAGCGATTCGGTATCGGTCGCATAGGAAATGCGGAAATACGGGCTCATGCCATACGCGCCCCCGGGTACCGCGGCGACATGCTGCTCCTCCAGTAGCGCCGAGATGAAGTCGGCATCGGTTTCCAGCCGTCGCCCGCCCTTGGTGGTCTTGCCGATGCAGCCGGCGATGTTGGGGAACACGTAGAAGGCTCCTTCCGGCTTGTGGCAGGTAATCCCGGGAATCTGATTGAGGAGCTTGACCACCAGATCGCGCCGGTCGCGATAGATGTCAGCGCGCTCCTTCAGGTAGTCCTGCGCTCCGTCCAGGACCGCGACGGCCGCTGCCTGGCTCACTGTGCAGATTCCGCCGGTCGCCTGACCGTGGACATTGTTCATCGCCGCGATCAGGTCCTTGGGACCGCCGCAATAGCCAACCCGCCAGCCCGTCATGGCGTAGGCCTTGGACGCGCCGTTCACGGTCACGACGCGATTCTTCAGCTTCGGCTCGACCTCCGCGATGGTGCAGAACTCGAAACCGTCATAGGTGAGATGTTCATAGATGTCGTCGGTGAGAATCCAGACCTCGGGGTGCTTCAGCATGACGTCGGCGATCGCGCGCATCTCGTCGCGGGTGCATGCAGCGCCGGTCGGATTGTTGGGAAAATTCAGGATCAGCCACTTCGTCCTGGGCGTGATCGCCGCCTCCAGGTCTGCCGGGCGGAGCTTGAACCGGTTGTTCTCCGGGCACGGCACCGCGATGGGCGTCGCCTCCGCCAGAAGAACGATGTCCGCATAGGTAATCCAGCCTGGCGCCGGAATGACGACCTCGTCGCCGGGATTGCAGGTCGCAAACAGCGCGTTGAAGATGATCTGCTTGCCGCCATTGGCGATCAGGATCTCGTCGAGGGCGTAGTCGAGATTGTTCTCGCGCTTGAACTTGCGCTGGACAGCGGTCCGCAGCGCGACGGTCCCCGGCTGGGCCGGATATTTGGTATCGCCGGCAAGGGCGGCCCGATGTGCGGCTTCGATCGCATGCGGCGGCGTCGGAAAATCGGGCTCGCCGGACGACAGGCCCACGATCTTCACGCCCGCGTCGCGGAGCTCGCGCGCCTTGTCCGTCATCGCCGCCGAAGCCGACACCTTCACGGTCTTGAGGCGATTTGCGAGTTCAGGCATTGTCGGCTCCACTTCTCATGTCTTTCAAACGTGCGGCCTCGGATCGGCTCGCAAATCGTAGTTCGCCAACGACCTGGAACGTGGGTACGACCTCGATCGTCGCGACATTCATCCGTGCCGGCGATCCCACCGCGAACGCAACGGCATCCGCGATGTCTTCGGACTGCAGCGTCTCGAAGGCCCCGACGAAGCGGGCATCCGGGTCGTCGGCGGCGTTCTGGTTCTGGAAGATGCTCGTCGCCACCCGCCCGGGCGAGACTTCGGTGACGCGAACGCAGGTGCCGTAGAGATCGACGCGCAATTGCTGTGACAGCGAGTGAATGCCCGCCTTGGTCGCGTGATAAGCCACGGAGGAATTGAATGTCGTCGCGTTCTCGCCAAAGGCATAGTGCCCGGCGATCGACGAGACATTGACCACGTGGCCGCGGTTGCGCGTCGCCATACCCGGCACAATTAGCCTCGTCAGGTGCAGGACCGCGCGCAGATTGACGTCGACCAGGGTGTCGACATCATCGGGCGCTGTATCCTGGATATTACCGCGCCGCGACTGGCCGGCATTGTTAACGAGAACATCGAATTCGGCCGAGCTTGCAAGGCGCTTCAAGCCGTCGAGATCATTCAGATCAACCGCGCAGGCGTGGCATCCGGTCTCGGCCGACAGGCTGGCCAGCCGGCGAACGTCGCGCGCCAGTGCATGAACCTCGAGCCCCTCGGCACGAAGGCGCCGAACCGTCGCAGCCCCAATACCTGAGGACGCGCCCGTCACCAACGCCGTTCGGTAGTCCGAAAATCCCATCCGCAAGGCTCTCTTGCCGTCAGCCGGAGCGGCGAAAAGTTACGTGCGGAGGCCAACGCACGCATACAGCGGATTTGTTCTGCCCTCATAAGGACATCCAATATCCCGGCCGAAACTCGGGCACGCGAGCCATAAGCCCACCCGATACAGGCAGAGTGAATTTCTCTTACTCGTCGCCGCGCTTATCCCCATACATTTTGCCATGCTCTTCGCTCGCCCATGGGAGACGGACCAGGATGTTGGAAGTCGGCAATCGGATCGTCATGGTCTCGGGAGCTTCGCGCGGCATCGGACGCGCCGTCGTCGAACGGCTCTTGGCCTCGGGCTTCCGGGTATCGGCCGGGCTTCGCGACCCGAGCCGTCTCGCCGAGAGCGAAAGGCTCCTGACGCACCGCTATGATGCCGAAGACGCCCAGAGCCCAGTCTCCTGGGTCAACGCAACGGTCGCGCGGTGGGGCGGCGTCGACGCCATCGTCAACACGGCCGGTATCAATCCGAAGGTCCGTGTCTCCGACGACGGCGAGAACGAGCTGGATGAAATGTGGCGTGTAAACGTCAAGGGGCCCCTGCGCCTCGTCAGAGCCAGCCTGCCTCATCTGGCGGTCTGCGGTCATGGGCGGGTCATCAACCTCGGGTCCCTCGCCGGAAAGCGCGTAGGGAGCAACGTCGGCTACGCGATGACCAAGTTCGCCGTGGTTGCGCTCACCCACGGCATTCGCCGGGAAGGTCGCGCGGCCGGTATTCGGGCGACGGTGGTCTGCCCCGGCTACGTTGCCACTCACATGACGCTGAACGACGACGAGATCCCCCGCCACGAGATGAGCCAGCCGGACGACATCGCCCGACTGGCCGAAACCGCACTCATGCTGCCGAACAACGCCTCGATCTCCGAAATGCTCGTGCACTGCCAATTCGAGCCAATGCTTTAAGGCGCGGCCGGGACCGCTGCCTCACAGCAGAGATTGAAGCTATTTCCACGGTGATCCTCGTGACCAAACAGCTGCATTCGAGGTCGCGGATGAGAGCAAGCTCCAGACCGCCGCAGCAACGCTCGAATCCCTTGGTCACATCCTGCACGCTGGCACCGCCGCCGAGTGCGCGCAGCGGAAGGTGAAGGAATTCATCAGCTTCAATGATCCGATCGGCGACTGGATCAAGCTTATGGTGCGCCCCCAGCGGTTCGGAAAGCGCTACTTTGCCACCCGTGATGCCGGAATCACCGGCTTCAGCCACGTCGGCCTCTTCACGACGGATCCCGTCCGGGACGAGTTGTTTTGGACCGAGGTCTGCAATGCCAGCGTTAGCGATCGGATCGGCGACATCGCCTTGATGCGGTTCAATGCGATTCACCACACCATGGCCCTGGCGCCAGGCCGCGGCGTTCGCCACATCAACCATCAAGTCGAGAGTAACGACGATGTGCTTCGTTCCTGCTATCATCTGTCCGGCCAGAAAGCGCCCATCGTCTTCGGCCTCTGCCGCCATCCCACCTTCTGGCACGCGCTTCCTGCATTTTCAGGGTCCGAACGCGATGGTGTTCGAGTAGTCGGTAGGCGTCGACGAGATCGAGGACGAGGAAACGCACCGGCCCCCGGCAATTCGGCTTCGAGCCATCGAGTCTCTGTATGTGGGGTGCCAAGGCTGTACGCCCGCGATAGTTTAACTCCTCCCGGGCGCTGGGTGTCGCGTACCACGCGATATTGATTATTATCTGGCTGAAGCAAGGATTTGGCGAGAAGAGAATCGTCAGACGGAGACGCTCGATAGGTCTCGACCACTATCGGATCCTCGAAGTGGAGCTCCGACGGCCCGCGCCCGGTGAGGTAGTGATCAGGATCGCGGCGTGCGGTTAGGCTATGTCGATTCGTTGGTCGCCCTTGATCGTTACCAAGTGAAGCCCAAGCTACCTCATGTTCCCTGTCAGGAGGTTGCCAGTTGGATCGAAGCGGCAGGCGACGGAGTTAGTGGCCACCAAGTCGGAGATCGAGCGGCCCTTCCCGGCACCGTCCAGTCATCCGGCCAGACAAGTCGGGAGTTCGCCGTCAACAATTGGACCTAGGCCGAACTTCTCCGTCACCGGGGCCTGAAGCCTTCGACAAGAATATCGGATGAGGACTAACGCGGGAACTATACGCCGTCCGAGGTCCTGTTGAGCATTAGTGAGCCTTGCGACCGCCAGGTCCTCCTTACTCTTGAGGTCGGGTTGCGAGGTCCGACGTCCACGAGCGATAAAGTTGGCTGGATGACTAAGGGCGTGGCTAGGCCGCTCAATTATCAACACGTCAGCGCCCATCGGGCACCAACATGCAGGCGAACGGTACAGGTCCCCAAAATTCCAGAATACGCACACCCGTAAGCGGCCCGACGATTGGCTCATGTTGATGGCTTTGCGGCATCGCAACCTCGGCGGTGGAGCACCCACGGCAGCGTTTCGCTCGATCATGTCCTCGCGAAAAGACTGCAAAGCTCCGATGTTATGCCCACAAGTCACAGTAGCGGGAGGCCCTTGCGCAGTAACGCTGAACTATTTTTCCGGAATGAGCGGACATCCGCCCTGGTCGATTGGGCGTGTAGCCTTTTCCGCCGGGATAGTCGCGAGCAGCTTGTAATAGTCCCAGCGCGCTTTCGATTCTTGGGGTGACTTTACCTCAAAGAGATACAACTCTCGCTGGACTCTACCATCCGTACGCAAAACAGCATCATGGCTCATAAAGTCGTTGATCGGGATCGAGCGCATTTTTCCCATCACGAGCTCTGCCTCTTTAGAGCCCGCCGCCTTGACAGCCTTAAGATAGTGATTCACGGCGCTGTACGCTGCTGCCTGGACCTGCGTCGGCATACGCCCCAGGCGTTCGGAAAAGCGCTTCGCGAACGCACGTGTCTGATCGTCTTGATCCCAATAGAACGCTTCCGCGACCGTCAACCCCTGCGCTGCCTTGAGACCTATGGCATCGACAGCATCAAGCGTGGCCATCAGCGCCGCGAATTTTTGTCCTCGTGCGCGGACTCCGAACTCTTCTCCCTGCTTGACCGCCGTAGCAAGATCCGCCCCGGCCGTCGTCAAACCGATCACCTTCGCCTTCGATGCTTGCGCCTGCAGCAAGAAGGATGAGTAGTCCGCGGTAGCAACAGGAGCGCGGACGGCCCCAAACACCGTTCCGCCGGCCGCCTGAACGGCCTGGGTGGCCTCGTTTTGCAGTCCGACGCCAAATACATTGTCGGTACTAATGAAGAACCATGTGTCATCGCCACGGTCGACGAGTCCGAGGGTCGGACCATGGCCAAGCGAATAGTTGTCGTAAGTCCATTGAGCCGTGAAGGCGGTGCATTTTGTGCCTGTGATGTCTGAACTCGCAGGCGCTGTAAATAGGGCGAGCTTCTTTCGCTGGCTAGCCATGTCCGCGATCGCCAAGGCAAGGCCTGAAAAGGGCACATCGATAATGACATCCACATCCTCATTGTCATACCATTTACGTGCTATGTTTACGCCGACGTCGACTTTCAACTGAAAGTCAGCGGCCACTACCTCGGCCGGCTTTCCCAGCACAAGCCCGGCATCTTCCACGGCCATTCGAGCTGCTTCGATGCTGCCTCGGCCGCCAGCGTCGGCATAGACGGAGTTTTGATCGCCTAGAACACCAATCTTGACCGGAAGATCCGCAGCCGACGCATGTGTCGTATTGAATAGGAATGCTGCGATTCCAATTGCGGCGGCCTGCCTTAACATCTCTACCCTCCCAAGCTTTGTTCTTTCGGTTCTAGACTTACATTTTGTCTCGGATAACTACAGTGATGCGTCCGACGACATCTCGCGAAGTCACCGCCGTAAGTGCCTCCACCGCTCTCACCAAAGGATATCGCCGGGCCACAAGCGGCTTGATCTCGCCTTTGGCGGCCCATTGCATCATTTCCGCGAATCTGGAGCGATAGAGGGTCGGATTTCGTTCGATCAACACGGCGGTATTCACGCCAATGACAGACCATTCTTTGAGCAATAGGAGATTGGCCGGAATTGATGGAAACCGGCCGGCGGCAAAGCCGACGATCAGACATCTACCGCCAGGCGCCATCGTGCGCAGCGCATGCTCAGACATATCGCCGCCAACCGGGTCGAACACCGCATGCACACCGCGCCCATTGGTGATCTCGGCTACAGCTGGACGCAAGAGCTCTTCTTGATAGTTGATGGTCGCCTCTGCGCCAGCTAGTTTCGCCGCTTGTAGTTTCTGTGCAGAACTTGCAGCTGCAATGACGCGAGCTCCAGCCATTGTCGCAAGTTCAATGGTTGTGAGAGCCACGCCGGATCCGGCGCCAAGCACAAGAAGCCACTCTCCAGGTTTGATTGCCGCGCAATCCACCAAGGCGTGGCGGGCCGTGCCATAGCAAATGGGGAAGACAGCCGCCGTCGTAAATGAAACGCCATTCTCGACCGGAAACACGACGGACTGATCGACGCATATCTCCTCGGCGAAGCCGCCGTAGACACAGGTCGCCATGACCCGATCTCCCGGCTTGAATTTTTTGACATCAGCGCCGACGTCCACGACGATGCCGGCAGCCTCCATACCTGGACTGAACGGAAACGATGGCTTGATCTGATATTGACCAGCAGTAATCAGAGCGTCGCCAAAATTGACCCCAGCCTCCACAACCGCGATACGGACCTGCCGATCGGAGGGGATCGGGTCCGCAATATCGTCGATTGAGAGATCGTCGAACGATCCAAACTTTCTGCAGACGAGAGCCTTCATGTGTCTTGCTCTGGTGCAATCGTTATGGGCCAGAAACGCTCATCCACCCCTCTCGGTCTTTAGGAGACTTCGGAAGATGACGAGGCGCTGGATTTCGGAGGTTCCTTCCCAAATACGAGTATACCTAGCGTCCCGATACAGCCGCTCAACTGTGGAGCGATCTACCAGGCCCCAACCGCCGCGCACCTGCAGCGCGGTATCAGCGGCTCGGTTTGCCATTTCGGAAGAAAACAACTTGACCATGGCTGCTTCACGAGTGAACGATTGCCCGCCATCCGCCAATTGACAGGCGTCGTGTAGCATGACGCGCGACGCATGAATGGAAGTCGCCATATCGGCGATCATGAACTGGATGGCCTGATATTCGGATATCTGTTTTCCGAATGTCGAACGCTGCAAACTGTAAGAGAGCGCCTCCTCAAGTGCCCTCTGTGCAATTCCAATCGCCTCCGCAGCCAGCGTAAGTCGGGCCAGGTCGAGGGTCCCGAGGAGCAAGGATGCGCCTCGACCTTCCACCCCAACCAAGCCCAAGTTCGGCACATGTACGTTGTCTAAAGTGATCTCGCCCGTCGTTGTCCCGCGCATGCCCATCTTCTCGTAAACTTTGCTCACGCTGTAGCCGGGCGATCTTGCATCAACAATGAACACAGACACCCCAGCATCCGTCTTCGCCGCAAGGATGCACAAGTCCGCGTTCACGGCATTCCCTATGAGCGTCTTGACGCCGCTCAACCTCCAGCCGTCGCCCTCCCGCTTCGCAGTCGTCGAAATGGCAGAAACATCTGAACCGGTGTGCGCCTCCGTCACTGCAAAGCAAATGCTGCGTTTGGCGATTGCCAGGTCCGGCAGATACGTCCTCTTCTGTTCAGCAGTCCCAAACCGCACGATCGGCTGTATGCCGATCACGAAAGCCATCAGTACACCCGCCGTGGAAGGACATCCTCTGGCAAGTTCCTCAGTGACCAAGCAGATCGTGAGCGCGTCTCGGTTGAGTCCCCCATACTCTTCAGGAACGGAGAGCCCGGTAAAACCCAGATCCGCCATCGCGCGAACAGCATCGGACGGAAATTCCGCTTCGGTATCTACGCGCTGAGCTGCCGGCTTCAGGACATCCTCGGCGAATTTCCGGGCCGAGAGCTGGGCTTCCTTTTGGATCTGGCTCAATGCGGGGGCCATTGACGAATGCTTCCTCTAGTGAATAATTAATCGACCGCACGGTCGGTTGATTAATGCACACCGACGACGCATGTCAAGCAGGCTCCGGAGGAAGAATGGCCCACACAGTTTTCGAGGCATTTCGAGAAGGCGCGGCTATGTGGCCCGAGAATGTCCTTTTCTGCGTTCCTGTCGGCAGGGACTTTGCTCCCGAAGGCCTCGAGTTGACCTTCGCTCAAGTCGCTCGGAAGGTAGACGCGCTTGCCGAGGCATACCGGGATGCGGGTTACGGTTCCGGACATCGAATAGCTCTGCTATTGGACAATCGACCGGAACACTTCATCCACTTCCTGGCTCTTAATGCATTGGGTTGTAGTCAGACGCCATTGAATCCGGATCATCGCCCAGACGAGATGCGCTACCAGATCGAGCACTCCAAAGCTGAGCTTTTGGTGTGTTTGGAGCGGCACGCAGAGAAAGCCGCTGAAGCGATGGCAGGCCTTGAACTCGCCCGGCCGATCGTCACCGTCGAGCATTGGCCGGAGCGTTTGCCCGTGCCGCGAACCACAAAGACTGGGATACAGCCGAGCGCGATCAGCGAGGCCGGTGTACTCTATACGTCGGGTACGACTGCGCGACCGAAGGGCTGTGTCCTGTCCAATGAACACCTGCTATGTTTCGGCCAATGGTACATTGATTATTCGAAAACGAAGGAGAGCATTTTCCAGATCCGGGTCGGCCAAGAGCGCCTCATGAACCCCCTTCCCGTCTATCATGTAGCGGCGGGCGCACTTTCGTTCATCTCGATGATGCTGACTGGGAATTGCCTGGTTATGCCAGGCCGGTTCAGTCCCAGATTGTGGTGGCAAGAAGTCGTGCAGACATCAAGCACGATCGTTCATTATATTGGGCTCGTGCCTACCTTGTTACTAGGCCAAGATCCAATACCCGAAGAGAGATTGCATCGCGTTCGCTGGGGCTTGGGGGCAGGCATCGAGCCTGAGGTACACGCCGCATTTGAGAAGCGCTTCGGCTTTCCGAATGTAGAGGTCTGGGGAATGACCGAGATCGCTCGATGGACCGCCGATGACCAGGAGCCGCGGCGTATCGGGTCGCGTGCGTGCGGAAAACCCATTCGGGACCTCGAGGTCAGAGTTGTCGATGAGGAGGACAATGATGTGCCCATCGGACAATCGGGTGAGCTGCTGGTAAAAGCAAGCGGGCCCAATCCTCGAAGGGGTTTTTTCGATCGATATCTCCATGACCCCACCGCAACAGAATTAGCCTGGCGCGGCGGTTGGTTTCATACGGGGGATCACGTCCGCCAGGAAGCGGACGGCATGCTGTTCTTCGTCGATCGCAAGAAGAACATCATACGTCGCTCCGGGGAAAACATTGCGGCGGCAGAAATCGAAAACGTGCTGCTTTCGGACCCGGCGGTTGCGTATGCCGCTGTGATTGCTGTACCGGACCGTCTCCGACAGGAGGAGGTTTTTGCCTGCGTTGTCCCAAGGCATGGCCCCAACGGCCACGCAGCATTGGCAGAGCGTCTGTTTCGGCTTTGTCTGGACAAGTTGGCCTATTACAAGGCGCCAGCCTATGTCGCATTCTTTGAGTCGCTGCCGATGACGGCGACCCAGAAGGTTCAAAAGCAAAGAATTTTTCTAGATAAAGACCCGCTGGAGACCAGCGGCCTCTATAATTTCATTGCCTTGAAGAAACCCAATCGATAAGTCCGGACTCAAACCGAACAACCACAGACCAGGCTTCTTTTCACAAACCGATGGCCCGACCAACCGATCCCAACAGGCCCGAATTCGAATTGAAGATACTGCGGCGAGCCGCGAAGGTCTTCTCGGAAAAAGGGTATCGCGAAACAACAATAGAAGACATCGCGAGAAATGTCAGGCTTAAGAAAACCAGCATATATCACTACTTCCGCAGCAAAGAGAACATATTGTTTCGTGCCATATCTCTCAATCTCGAGAGCTCGCTGGAGCCGCTCGTTGCTGTCATGCAAGAGGACGTTCCAGCACCCGCAAAGCTCAAACGGGCCATCGCATGCCAGGTGCAGGCATTTCTAGACGCTCCCTACTTTGCGCTGCTATTTGTAACTGACAGGAAATTTCTGTCACGCAAGCATCTCGAGATTTGCCTGCAACTGCGCGACCGGCACGAGAACATTTTCCGTGAAATCGTGGATGATGGCATCCGCGATGGCTCGTTCCGAAAAACGGATCACGCTGTCGCGGTGAAGATCATTTTTGGGGTCCTCAATTGGCTACCCGTTTGGTGGCGACCATCTGGACGCTACGGCAAAGAAGAGATCATTGCTCAGATTAACGAAGCGCTGGTCGAGAGAATGCTTTGGCCGGACCGGTAATTGTTTCAGGTCAGCCGCCGAGGATCGCTGCGCATCAGTTATCGCATTTTTGGCAGCACCTTGAAGATGAGCAGATTCGGCCGGCAGATTGCGCTACAGGGTCTCGAGATTTCGGATGAAAGAAAGCGAGATTTCCCCATCGAGCATAATAGCAAAGGTCGCCACGAAGCGAGGGCTCCCTCGCAGCCGATGTCACGAAACGTAAATCGTCGTAGATGATGTGCTCGTAGATGTCGTCCACCATCAGCAGACGTGCGGGTGATCGATCAGCACGTCCAGGAGAGGCCGGTAGTCGGCTGCGAAGACGCTGCGCCGGATGAATTAGAGGGCGAGTTCAGCATCACCCAACGTGTTAGCGGCGTAATCGCCTGTACGAGATCGTTGGCAACCTGACGAAAGCCATTGGTCTCGCGGCAGGGGACGGGTACGGGTTTGCCACCCGCGATCAGCACGATATCGGCATAGGTCACCCAGAACGGCGTCGGTATGATGACCGCGTCGCCGGCATGGCTCGATCCATACCGACCCGGTCCACCTCGGGTATGCCGCCGGGCTCTCAGGCAAGGCGCTGAAGGCGGAGGCCAGTGCCGCCCGCAAGATCGCCAGCCGTTCGGCGCTCGGCCTCCATGTGGAGCTGGCCGGCCCTGACGGCGAGCGCAATCTCTATGCGCTGCATCCGCGCGCCGCATCCTGCTCGCGCCCCAGACTGAAGCCGGCCTCTATCAGCAGGTCGCAGCAGTGCTCGCGACGGGCAACGAGCTGGTCGTCTTCGCAGCCTCCGGGCTGAAGGACGCCCTGCCGACCTGCCGGCGGCTGCTCGCCGCTGGCTCCTGCGACGCTGCGCCAGAACGTGACGTCGCCGAGCGGCACCACAGCAGCGGCGCTGGACGTCCTCATGGCGGATGGCGGCATGCAGCCGCTGATGCGAAAGCCTTGCCCGGACGATCTCGACATCAGTCGCCGCCGTGATCGTCACTCCCGGAAATGACTTTGTCGATCGGCCCGGCGGGTCTGCTGAGCTGCGATTGCTTATCCTGAAAGCTCACCCCGCGCGCCGTTTCGCAGCAGCGCACGCGATGCGAAACCCGCCTACACGTTGCTTGGCGACTGAGCTATCGGTTCGCACAATTTAAGCAACTGTCCAGTGAGCTAGCATCCTGTTGCAGGAGGTACCCTGCTTGCCGCAACCCTTCTCGCCGATCGATAGGCTTTGCGAGTTAGTCTTATCAGTTGGCCAATAATCCTATTGCGGCACGGCGCTCAATCTTTTCAGAACAGCCAAGCATTCCGACTTCATGTCTTCCATAATATCGCGGATGGGTCTCTCGTCCTTGATCCTTCCGACTATTTGCCCCGACATATACCCCATATAATCGATCGCATTGGCCAATTCGAGACGCTTTAGCGCAGGCGCCACCAAGAGTTTCTGGGCGGCGAGCGGGAGAGGCTGCGGGGCACCAGGCGCGTCCCACGCATCCGTCCATTTGCTTCGCAGACCGCGAAGAGGCTTGCCGGTATCGTATTTGCGCTGAATCGCGTCCTGGGACCGCGCTGCGATGAACCTTTTCCGCATGCCTGGAGACAGTTCGCTCTCGGAGGCTCCCAACCAGATCGTCCCGCACCACACGCCCTCAGCCCCGAGAGCAAACGCGGCTGCAATATGACGTCCGCTCCCCACGCCACCGGCGGCAAGCACTGGAACAGGCGCAACGGCGTCCACGACTTCCGGCCACAATACCATGGAGGCGATGGTGCCAGTGTGTCCCCCGGCCTCACTTCCCTGAGCCACGATGACATCGACGCCGGATTGGACATGTTTGAGGGCATGCTCGGCAGTCCCTGCCATCGCGCCAACCACGATTCCCCGGCGGTGCAGCCTCTCGACCACGTAGGTCGGCGGAGCCCCCATCGCGCTCAGGACAAACTTCGCCTGCGGATGCCTGACTACGACTTCGAGGACTTCGAGAACGCCTTCCTCGGTGTGCCCGTGGCCGGGCGGCTTCTCGCGAAGCATCTCGGTCTCCACTTCGGGCGGCAGCGGTGGGATACCCGCTTCGTCCAGGACCTTCTCGACGAAATCGAGGTGCTCCTTCGGCAGTGCCGACAGGCGCTGCGACATCGGAACGACCTGCCCGACCTTGTTGGCGAACAGTACATCAATGCAGTACGGACGCCCGTTCGTCTTCTCGTCCATATCGGTGAGAATCCGCTCTAGCTCGTCCGGCTCATAGTAGCTCGCCGCGAGCGCGCCCATGCCGCCGGCATTGGTGACTTCGATCGCAACTTCGGGCTTGTGTGTGAAGCCGAAGATCGGGACTTCGATGTCGAACATCTCGGTAATGCGGTTGCGCATGGTTTCTCTCGATCTTCGCGCCGCGGATTGGGTCTGCTCCTGTCGAGCTCAGCTCCGGCCGAATTTCGGCTTGCGCTTTTCCTTGAATGACATCGTCGCTTCCTTGTGGTCGGCGGTCTCGAAAGTCACCTGCTCGAGCGCCATGGAAGCTTCGAGCAGCATGTTGACACGGTCCTTAACGATCTGATTGATCGACAGCTTGGTCCATCGGATCGCCCAGGTCGGGCCGTTGGCGAGCTCGAGCGCAATCTCGCGCGCCTTGGCCAGGACCTCGCCGCGCGGAGCAACATGATTGACCAGGCCAATCCGCTCGGCTTCCTTGCCCTTCAGCAGCGTGCCGCGGATCAAGAATTCCTTGGCCTTGTTGATGCCGATCAGGAGCGGCCAGATCACGGTGCCGCCGTCCCCGGCAACCAGGCCGACACGGGAGACGTGGGTGTCGCCGATCCGGGCGTCCTCGGCCATCACCGTGATGTCGCACAGGAGTGCATGCGTCGCCGCAAGCCCGATCGCGTCGCCGTTGATCGCGGCAATGATCGGCTTGTCGAGCTCCAGCTGCCGGGTCACGCCGCGCCGGCTGATCATTGGATCGTGGACCTCACCCTCCTCCAGCACATCGCCGCCGGGGCGCTCCGACATCGCCTTGACGTCGCCGCCGACGCTGAAGAACTCGCCGGCGCCGGTCAGCACCACGACATTGACGGCGTGATCGTCGGCGAGATCGTCCCAGATCGTCCGCAATTCGCGGATCAGTTTCTGGTTGATCGCGTTTCGCGCCTGCGGCCGGTTCAGCGTCACCGTGGCGACCTTGTCCACGACGTCGACCTTCAGGCACTCGTACCTAGCGTAAGGATTCATCGTCGTCTCCACAAAATGGCATTCGTTGATTGGCCGCGTTGACCGCTTCCGCCGCCCGCGCCCCATTGTCAGAGCGCGCGCGCAATGAGTTCTTTCATGACCTCGTTCGAGCCGCCCCAGATCTTCTGGATGCGGCCGTCGCTCCACATCCGCGCGATCGGATAGTCAAGCATGTAGCCGTAGCCGCCGTGCAGCTGCATGCAATCGTCGATGATCTCGCACTGCTTGTCGGTAGCCCACCATTTCGCCATCGCGGCGGTCTCCGGATCCAGCGCGCCGGCGATCAGGCGCTCGATGCAGGTTTCCACGAAGGTGCGGGTGACCGACACGGCGGTCTTGGCTTCGGCCAGCACCATCCGCGTGTTCTGGAACTCGATCAGGCGCTTGCCGAAGACCTCGCGCTCCTTGACGTAGGCGACGGTTTCCGTGAGCGCGGCCTCGCTCAGCGCCAATGCCTGCATGGCGATGTTGATCCGCTCCTTCGCCAGTTGCTCCATCAACTGATAGAAGCCGCGGCCCTCGACGCCGCCGAGCAAGTTCTCGACCGGTACGCGGGCATCTTCGAAGAACAGCTCCGCCGTGTCCTGGGCCTTGAGGCCGACCTTGTCGAGCCGGCGGCCGCGGCGAAATCCCGCGGTCTTTTCGGTCTCGATCACCAGAAGGCTGAAGCCGCGCACGCCGTTACCTTCGCTAGTATCGGTCTTGACGGCGAGGCAGATTAGGTCGGCGGTGTGTCCGTGCGTGATAAAGGTCTTCTGGCCGTTGACGACATAGTCGTTGGCGTCGCGGCGCGCATGGGTCCGGATCGCCCGGACGTCGGAGCCCGCGCCGGGCTCGCTCATCGCCAGAGCCGCAACGAGATCGCCGGTCGCCATCCGCGGCAGCCAGCGCTGCTTCTGCTCCTCCGTGGCATATTGGACGAAATACGGAGCTAGGATCACGTTCTGCAAGGGGATGCTGAAGTCGGGAAAGGCGATCCGCGCCAGCTCCTCGATCAGGACGGCCTCGTGCCAGAAATTGCCGCCGCCGCCGCCGTATTCCTCCGGCGCGCTGACGCAGAGCAACCCGAGCGCGCCGGCCTTGCGCCAGAGATCGCGATCGATGTAGCCCCGCGTCCGCCACGCGTCGACATGCGGCACGACCTCCTCCGCCAGGAAGCGGCGAACGCTCCTGCGGAAGAGATCGAGTTCGCTATCGTCCTTCGGTACCGTCATGCGCGACCCGCGATCATTGATTGACCAGGGGGCAGCCGCCCTGGTCGAGCGGACGCACCGCCCTGTCCGCCGGGATCACCGCGATCTGCTTGTAATAGTCCCACGGCGCCTTGGACTCCTTCGGCGACTTGACCTCAAACAGATAGAGGTCGCGCAGCACGCGGCCGTCGGCGCGAAGTTTTGCGTCATGCGACATGAAATCGTTGATCGGCATCTCCCGCATCTTGGCCATCACCTTGTCGGGATCCTTCGAGCCGGCCGCCTTGATCGCTTTCAGGTAGTGATTGACGACGCTGTAGGCACCGGCCTGCACCTGCGTCGGCATGGCCTTCATCCGCTCGTAGAAGCGCTTGGCGAAAACGCGTGTCTCGACGTTCTGATCCCAATAGAACGCCTCGGCGACGATGATCCCTTGCGAGTCCTTGAGGCCGACCCCGTGAATAGCGTCGATCGTGGCCATCAACGCCGCAAAGCGCTGACCCTGCGCCTTGAGGCCGAACTCCTCGCCCTGCTTGAGCACGGTCGCGAGATCCGCGCCGGCCTCGACGACGCCGATCACCTTCGCCTTGGATGTCTGCGCCTGCAGCAGGAACGACGAGAAGTCGGTCGCGCCGGTCGGCGTACGCACTGAGCCGATCACGGTGCCGCCGCCGGCCTTGACCGCCGCCGCGGCGTCACCTTCGAGGCTCGCGCCGAACACGGTGTCGTTGGTCAGGAAGAACCATGAATTGTCACCGCGGTCGACCAGCCCGCCAGTCGGTCCGTGTCCGAGCGAATAAGTGTCGTAGGTCCATTGCGCGACATAGGGCGAGCATTTCGCACCCGTCAGCTCGGAGCTCGCGGCCGCATTGAACAGCGCCAGCTTCTTCTTGGTCTTGGTCATGTCGGCGATCGCGAGGGCGAGGCCGGAGAACGGCACATCGATGATCGCGTCGACATTCTCGTCGTCATACCATTTCCTGGCAATCGCCACGCCGATGTCGACCTTAAGCTGGAAATCCGCGGAAACGATCTCGACATCCTTGCCGAGCACCAGCCCGGCGTCCTCGGCCGCAAGCTTGGCCGCCTCGACGCTGCCGCGCCCGCCGGCGGCGGAATAGACCGACGACTGGTCGCCGAGAACGCCGATCTTGACCGGCGTGTTCTCGCCAGCCCGCATCGGAGTCGATCCAACAACCAGGAGCGCCGCGACCGCGGCCCCCGTCCCTTTCCAAGACATCTGCACCTCCCCGCGCTCATTGTTGCTTGAGCTTCCGAAGGCATCATTGCATAATTTGTCGGACGTTCAACAAAAATATAATTTGCCTTCTTCCCAAGCGGCTTTAGGATTGGCGGCAGTTGGTGCGCGAACGCAGGCCGATCAGGACCGGCGAGCAACCTACGGAGAGACGACAGGTGGCGGAGACGGTTTTCGAGGTGTTTCAGGCGAGCGCGGCCGCGGCACCGCAAAGCGCTTTCATCTGCGTTCCCAAGGGCACGTCCTATGCGCCCGAGGGAATCGAATGGACCTACCGGGAGGTCCAGCAGCAGGTCGCAACTCTCGCCGCGCGCTATGCCGAAGCCGGCTACGGGCTCGGACATCGCGTCGCTCTATTGATCGAGAACCGACCCGACTATTTCGTACACCTGCTCGCGCTCAATGCAGTCGGCGCCAGCATCGTGCCGGTCAATCCCGATCATCGGCACGCCGAGCTGCTCTACCAGATGCAGCATAGCGGCGTGGTCCTCGCCATCGCGCTGCGCCATCACGTCGCGCGCCTGAAGGCGGTGGCCGACGAGCTCGCAGGCCAGTTCGTCGTTCTCGCGGCGGACGATCTGCCGGAGCGCCTGCCGGTGCCACCGCAGCCGGGACCATCCGGATCGCTCGACCGCAACACCGAAGCCGGTGTGTTCTATACGTCCGGCACCACCGGCCGCCCAAAGGGCTGCCTGGTGACGAATGACTACTGGCTTTCCGCCGGCGAATGGTTCTTCACGCTGGCGCGCAGTGGCGGCCGCTTCTCGATCGAGCCGGGGAAGGATCGCCTGTTCAACCCGATGCCGGTGTTCCACGTCCATGCCGGGGTCGTCGCGCTGATGCCGATGCTGCTGTCGCAAGGCTGTCTGATCCGGCCCGAGCACTTTTCGGCAAAGCGCTGGTGGAGCGAGGTGTCGAGCAGCAGGGCAACCATCGTGCATTACATCGGCGCAGTGCCGCAGGCCCTCGTCGCGCTGGACAGATCGGATGAAGAGCGCGCGCATTGCGTTCGCTTTGGCTTCGGCGCCGGACTGGAGCCGACGATCCATCGCGCGTTCGAGGAACGCTTCGGCATCCCGCATCTCGAGGTCTGGGGTATGACCGAGGTGGGGCGCTGGACGGCCAACGACCATGAGCCGCGCGCGATCGGCATGCGCGCGATCGGACGCGCGGTTCCGCCGCTGGAGGCAAAAGTTGTCGATGAGCACCAGCGCGATGTGCCCCCTGGCGCGGAGGGCGAGCTCGTCGTCCGGCTGGCCGGCGACGATCCGCGGCGAGGCTTCTTCGCGGGCTATCTCGGCGACGACGCCGCGACTGAAGAAGGCTGGCGCGGCGGCTGGTGGCATTCCGGCGATATCGTCCGTCGGGACGAAAGCGGTGTGATCTATTTCATCGACCGCCGCAAGAACATGATCCGGCGGTCGGGCGAGAACATCGCCGCCACCGAGGTGGAAACCGTGCTGTGCCGGCATCCTGCCGTCGGGCAGATCGCGATCATGCCCGTTCCCGACGAAAGATCGGGCGAGGAAATCTTTGCCTGCGTCGTTCCAGCCCCAGGCCACCCCGCCGGGCTGCGGCTTGCAATGGACATCGTCACCTACTGCAATGAGCAGTTGGCCTATTACAAGGCTCCGGGGTGGATGCTGTTCATGGAACGCATGCCTGTCACCGCGACACAGAAGATCAACAAGGCACAGATTTTTGCAGCCGGGGTCGATCCGAGAAACCTAGCCGGCGTGATCGATCTGCGCGCGATGAAGAAACGGCGATCCGTCGCCGAGGCTGGCTAGGACTTTCGCGGCGGAAAGAACGCCTCGAGGAGCTCGTGACAGGCTGCCTCTCCCTCCGCGGCCGAGATGGTTTTTGGGTCGGCGGCCCAGCCGGACCAGAGACCTTCGGTAAGCTGCATAAGCGTGATGGCAAGGCGATCCGGGTTGATTTTCACGCCCCGCGCATCCCCGGCGCGCTGCATCAGATGCGCAAGGCCGCGGCGATAGGGACGGTTGAGCTTGCGATAGATCTCGGCCAGATCGGGCGACCAATGCGACGTGCTGGCCAGCGCGACCCAGACCAGAACCCGTTCCGGCGTGAACACAGGAGCCCGAAAGCTGGCGCTGACGATGGCGTGCAGGCGGTCGAACGGATCCGTGCCGGCCGCTTCCGCCGCGGTCCGGGTCGCCAGCTCGAAATCCTTGGCGACTTCGCCCACGGCATGCAGCAGCAGAGCATCCTTGCCGGAAAAGTAGTGGCCGATCAGCCCGCGCGAAAATCCGGCGGCCTCGCAGATCGTAGTAACAGTGACGTCCTTGTAGCCGTGTTCGGCGATCGCCTTCATGACCGCGACCACGAATTCGTGCCGCTTGACCTCCTGATCGGACGACCCCACCGGGCGGCCGCGCGCCCGCTTCTCCGATTTCTGCAAGCGAACTGTCCTCTCGAAGGCGATGCCAGCACTATTCATCTATTTTGTTGGATGTCCATCCAATTTCGCTTCGGTGAGGATGCCGGTTGCAAAGCTTGCCCCCCGCGCCTGGGCAGTGCGAGCTCGGAATACCGGAGCGGAGGCTGAAAGAAATCTCTCTGCAGGGCTCATTCGCGTGGCGACGACACCCGCCACTGCAATAGAGAATAGGGTGGGCTGGACCCGGGATGATGCTCGAAGCAGCCTTCCACCGCCGTCCCGATCGTTACGGCCTGCAGCGGATCGCCCAGGAGATTGCCTACCATCCTGACCGATCCGGCATGCGGGATTTCCACCAGTACCGCGACATAGGGCAAGTGCTGACGCAGGGTGGCATGAGAAGAGTGCCACACACGCTCCCAGCTGAAGATGCGGCCGCACGGCTCGATTTCAGTCCATGCCGGATCGAATGCATGGCAAGCATTGCAGATCCATTCCGGGCCAAACTGCCATGCATCGCAATGGCTGCAGCGCTGCACCAAAAGACGGTTCTCCCGCAACCCGTTCCAGTAGGGCGCGGACAGACCGTCGAGCTCCGGCACGGGGATCGGCAAGCCCTCGGGAAGATGGTTTGGCATCTCGCGGCCGCTCACAGCGCCGCCTCCGAACCAAGAAGCAGATTGCTGGCCGGCGTCACCATGGGCCCGCCGATGACCATCGCCACATCGTTACGCCTGCCCTGGCTGGTCGAAGTTCCGCGCACCTGGCGCACAGCTTCAATCACGAGCTCAAAACCGTGCATGTAGCATTCGGCGAGATTGCCGCCACTGGTGTTCAGAGGAAGCCGTCCTGATGGCGCGATGAGATTTTCAAGTGTGAGGAAGTCATTGGCCTGCTCCGGCTCGAAGAAGCCGTGCTCGGCGAGCGCCATTACCACCCCGCCGGTGAAGTTCTCATAAGCTTGAACCGTCCCGACATCGCAAGGTCCAAGCCCGGCCATACGATAGAGATCGGGAGCGACTGTGTCGAAGCCGGCGCTGGCGTAGTGCGGCGCATTGTGAGGAATGGCTCCGCTGCGGTGCCCCGAGCCGATGGCGGCGCCGAGCAGAAAGACCGGCTTCTGCCTGAATTCCCGCGCGCGCTCCTCCGCAACAAGAACGAGAGCCGCGGCGCCGTCGTTCTCCATGCAGCAATCGTACAAATGAAAAGGCTCTACGATCCAGCGCGAGGCGTCGTATTTTTCGCGATCGAGAGGCTTGCCATGCATGACGGCGCGTGGATTCGCCTGGGCGTGGTGATACGACGCCAGCGCGATCGCGCGCTGTGCGTCCTGGCTAACGCCGTGCTCGTACATGTAGCGCTGCACCTTCATCGCGAAGCGCTGCGGCGGCGCAAGCACACCATACGGCATCAGATAGGCTTTCTCGCCAGAAATGGTCTCGACGCCGCTGACCTGTCCGAAGCGGCCATACTGCCCCTGCGCCAGGGCGCGGAACACGACCACGCAATCAGCCAGCCCGGCGACGATGGAGGCCGCGGCGTTGGCCACGGCGGCGCAGCAGCCGCCTCCCCCGCCACCCCATTGCATCGTTGCCGTGCGAAGCCGGTGCGTACCGAGTGCGGCGGCAAGTCGCGAGGCGTCGTTTCGATCGTCGCTGTAGGACGAGAATCCGTCGATGTCTCGCGGATCCAGTCCCGCGTCCTTGCAGGCGGCCAGAATGGCTTTCAACGCGAGCTTGAACTCCGGATCCGGCGAGGCGCCGTGGCGATAATAATCGGTTTCGCCGATGCCGACCACGGCAACGCGGCCCCGGAGCGTCCGCTGGTCGCCCGGCTTTGACATCAGGACTTGCTGTCTCGCGGCGCATTGGGACCGAACGCTCCGGCTTCCGCCAGGCCTGCCATTCGCCTGTCGTCATAACCAAGCAATTCGCGAAGCACGCTCTCCGTATGCTGTCCGACTGCGGGAGCCGCCACCGGATCGGCAATGGGCGTCTCTGAATAGCGGATCGGGAGCCTGACATTCGGCACCCATCCCACCCTGTCGTGCGGAATGCGCGTGACGATCCGGCGTTCCCTGGCCTCCGGGGATCGGATCGCGTCTCCCACGCTTCGCACCTGCCCGTGCGGAACGCCGGCCGCCCGCATCCGCGACTGCCAGTGCAGCCATGGGTGCTGCGCAAACGCGTCGCCGAGGATCGCAAATAGCTCGTCTCGCCGCCGGATCCGATCGGGCCCCGTCGCATAGATCTCGGCGGAAGCCAGATCCTCGCGGTCGAGAACCTGCGATAACAGCCGCTGAAATATACTGTCGTTCCCGCAATTGATGTAGAACGCGCAGTCCTTGGCATGGAAAACACCGGACGGGCACGTGTCCGGACTGGTATTTCCACCCCGCTGTGGATTCGCGCCGGTGAACAGATGTTGCATGGTGGCATAGCCGGTCATCAGGACGGCGTTGTCGAACAGCGAGAGCTCGACTGCCTGTCCCAGACCGGTGCGCTCGCGAGCGACCAGGGCCCCGAGGATCGCATTGCTCGCCATCATCGCCGTGCTGATATCCATGACCGGCGACAAGGCCCGTACGCCCTCGCGATCGGCGTAGCCGTTCATCGATACGAAGCCGCTTTCGACCTGGGCGATGGGATCGAAACCCAGCCGATCCGCAAACGGCCCATCGCGCCCATAAGCTGAAACCGAGCAATAAATGATCTGCGGCCTGATCTTGCGGCAGCTTTGGTAGTCCAGTCCGAAGCGCTCCATGACGCCCGTCGAGAAATTCTCGACGATCACGTCCGCCGTCGCAATCAACTCCCGCACGATCCCGACCGCGCTCTCCGATTTGAGATCGAGCGCGACACTGCGCTTGTTGCGGTTGGTCCAGAGAAACGGGGCGCCGAGCCCGAGTTCCTTGTCCACGGGTGGGTAGCGGCGAAGATCATCGCCGCGGCCCGGCACCTCGATCTTGATGACCTCCGCGCCCATATCGGCGAGTATCATCGTCGCGAACGGTCCGGCGATGAAGTGCGAGAAGTCGATCACCCTGATGCCATCCAGCGCTTTTGGCGCGCCGGAAGGACGGGGCGTATGCTCGGGGAATTCCGCTTCAAGCTGATTCAACATGGGGTCATCCGGTAAATTGCTGTCATTGGACATCGCGGCGCGATGTCGCGTCGGTCAATTCGCTTTTGCGCTCTCGACCAGCGTGCAGCCGCCCTGGTCGAGCGGCCGAAACGCCTCGGGTCCGGAGAGAACACCGATGTTTTCCAGCAGGTCCCATTTGCCTTTCGATGCCTTGGGGTCCTTGGCCTTGAGGATATACATATCGTGGATCGCGCGGCCGTCCGGACGGACCACGACGCGACCGTACAGCGCATCGTCAATCGGCTTTTCCTTCATCTTGCGGATGACGGCCTGCGCATCGTTCGTTCCGGCCTCGTGCGCCGCGTTCAGATAGGCCATGACCGACGAATAGACGCCGGCATGAAAGGCGGTGGGCGAGTGGCCGTGCCGGCGCTCGCTGAACTTCGCCGACCAGGCACGGCTGGCGTCATTGAGATCCCAGTAGAACGGCTGCGTGATGATCATGCCCTGCGCTGTCGCAAGCCCGCTCGATTCGATGTCGTTGGTCGTCGCCAGCAGCGCCGCAAATCGCCGTCCCTTCTCCTTCAGGCCGAATTCGGCCGATTGCTTGATGAGATTGACCGTATCGCCCCCCGCAGTTGCGAACGCGATCACGTCCGCGCCGGAGGCGTCGGCCTGGAGAATGAACGAGGCATAGTCCGGGCTGTTGATCGGCACGTTCACCGATCCGAACACGCTACCGCCGCCGGCGGTGATGACGGACGTTCCATCGCGGACCATCGACTTTCCGAGCGCGTTGTCGGTGGCGATGAAGTACCATGTCTTGCCGCCGCGACCGACGAGATACTCGCCGATCGTGTGCGACGACGCCCAGGTGTCGAACGTCCACTGGATGGTATTGGGCGAGCAGAATTTTCCGGTCAGATCCGACGACGCCGCGCTGGACGCGATCAGCGCGACCTTGCTGCCACGCACGACCTCGTTGACGGCGAGTCCGACCGCGGAATTGGGCACATCGGCGACGGCATCGACCCCGTCCTGGTCCATCCAGCGCCGGGCGATCGCGGCGCCGATATCAGCCTTGTTCTGGTGATCGGCCGAAATGATCTCCACCCTGAAACCGGGATTGGCCCTCATGAAATCTTCGGCCGCCATCTTCGCCGCCGTGACCGAGCCCTCGCCGGCATTGTCCGAATACGGACCGGAGGCATCGTTGAGAATGCCGATCTTCATGACGCGAGCAGAATCCGCCAGCGCCGGCGAACACATAGCGGCGATCATCAGGCCCCCGACAATTCGCGATACAAATCTCATGCGTTTCATCCCTTGATTATCGTTGCATTCCGCTAGAGGTCCAAAACGAGCGTGCGCGTCCTGGAGCCCGAGCAGCAGATCATGATCGTCTTGTTGGAGGCCTGCTCTTCCTCGCTCAGATACTGGTCGCGATGATCCGGTGTTCCTTCCAGCACGCGCGTCTCGCAGGTGCCGCAGACGCCTTCGCTGCAGGCGTAGTTGGGAGAGATGCCGGCCTCGAGGAGCGACTCCAAAATGGTTTTGCCCGCTTCCACTGCGACGGTGCGGTCGCTTCTGGCCAGCTTGACCTCGAAGCCCCCCTCGAGGGCCGGGGCCTCCCTAGCCTGGAAATACTCGACGTGCACGCAACCCTCGGGACGGTCGGCCGCGGCCGCCTCGAACGCCTCCAGCATCGGGGCGGGGCCACAGCAGTACAGATGAGCTTGCGCGGGCGCTTGTTTGACGATCGACGCCACGTCGAACATCCGTCCCGAGCGCTCGTCGTCGACGTCGACGTGCAGGTTGAGATGGACGTTGGGCCGCAGGCTTCCGATGTCATCGAGAAACGCCGCGGCAGCACGTGTCCTCACGGCATAGAACAAGTCCCAGGGGCGTCCCAGACATTCAAGCCGGCGGATCATCGACAGCAACGGCGTGATGCCGATGCCCCCGGCGATCAGGACGGATGTCGCCGCATCTTCGCGGAGCGGAAAATTGTTCTTGGGAGCCGAAACCGTCAAAACATCGCCGACCCCGACATGGTCGTGGAGGAAGCTCGACCCTCCCCGGCTGGCCGCGTCCTTGTTGACCGCGATGACGTAGCGATTCCGCTCGCGCTGGTCGTTCAACAGCGAATAGCTCCGGATCATCTTGTCCGGCAGGTGCAGATCGATGTGACTGCCGGCCGTGAATGGATCGAGCTCGCCGCCGCTCGGCGGCACCAACTCGTAGGAGTTGATGCGTTCGGCCTCGTAGGTGATCCGCTTGACGCGAACCGGGATGACACGCTCAGTCATGGCGCCATCCTCTTCGGTTGAGAGGAGGTCCTGTTCACATCTCGTATCCGAAATCGGCGCCGAGCTTGGCCTGCATGAACGGCGCGCCGACGTCGACCCAGGAATCTTCCGGCGGAAGCCGCAAGGATACGGCTCGCACCATGAACACGTCGGGGTCTGCCACGCCCTTTGGCCTGGTGCCATGATCGCGATAGGCGCCCAGCGCTTCGAGGATGAAGCGACGCGTCATCGCGATCCCGGTATCGCTCGAGCAAAGATTTTCTTTTGTCCGGTCGAAGATCGGTGAAACGCCGCTCTGGCAGGCACCGTCCTGTACCCACAGTCCGGGCAAGCCCGAGAACCAGGTCGTGCGCTGGGACTCGTAGTCAAATTGGAAGCCGTTCTGCGGATTGTACCTGGTCCAGTAGCCGGCATAGGGGACCGTCACGGGATGCTGAACGAGCGCGTTGCGACTGGCGTGCCCGCTTTCGCGGCCATTGTGCCCTTCCGCGAAGATCTGCCGTGTCTTGGGGCGGAGCGGCTCGGAAGGATGGTATGAGAACATGATGCAGAGCGTGTTCTCGTCGTCGATCGGCACCCAGGCGTGCCCGCTGAGATCCGGAAACGGAGACAATGGCGGGACCAGCGTGTAGAACGGCAGCATGAACTGGTTCACGCGCCAGTAGAGCGTGTTGGCGTCGTAGTTGCGCCGCGCAGCGATGCTCATCCCGAAATCCTGCTTGATGCATTCGAATGTCGGGCGAAGGTCCCGCTTCTGGATCCACGCACTCGTCGTCCCCTGGGCGTCCAGGCGGCCATGGAGCAACGGCGCGTGCGCCGAATCGATCTCGCCTTCCACGGCCTGCAGCCAGTTGCACTCCTGGACGCGGAGGCTGACATGCACCTGCTCCTGCGGCACGAGATTCCATTCGACGTTCGGAAGCGGCGGCGGATCGGCCTGGTCGGGGCCCATATAGGTCCAGATCATGCCGTTGCGCTCGCGGCATTGGTACGCCTTGATGCGCACCCGCTCCTTGAGACGGCTACGCGCCGGCTCTGCGGGCATGTCCGTGACGGCCCCCGTCACATCGAACTTCCAGCCGTGATAGACGCATCGCAGCCCGCAATCCTCATTGCGGCCGAAGATCAGGGGAGCGCCTCGGTGCGGGCAGGCCTGGTCGACCAGGCCCACGCGCCCTTCGGAGTCCCTGAAAGCGACCAGATCCTCGCCGAGCAACCGGATCCGCCGCGGCTGTCCGTCCGAGGTCAGATCGGCCGAAGGCAGAAACGGAATCCAGTATAGACGGAAGAGTTCGCCAAGCGGCGTGCCCTTCCCGACTCTCACCAACCGCTCATTGTCTTCATGTGAGAGCATGACAATTCTCCATTCGAATCGATGGCTTCAGGTCGTTATGGGTTTGCCGTGGTGAGCAGCGGAGCCACGCGCTCCGCCATACCGAGATCGCGTACCGTCCAGAGGGGATCGCTTGTTGCGAGCGGCTGGCGCGGTATCGGCGGCTGCCGGCCCTGCTCGACCAGGCCGACGATGATTTCGATCCGTCGCCGCTCGAGATCCCGGAGCGCGTGTTCGACCACCGCGCCTTCCGCCGCACAGCCCGGCAGTTCCGGATAAGCGAGCCGGATCAGCCATTGTCCGGGCTCCCGCTCCACAGCTTCCGCTTCGAGCAGATAAGGGATCGCCAGCAATTCGCGCAGATGCAAAGTGACCTCCCTGGTTGCCGCCACGAGCTTGTTAATTGATACGTATACGTACTATAATTCCAATCCTCTTGCAATGGTTCTAATTCGGCCAGTTACGCCGCATTGCGGTAGAGTTGAGCTCGCCGACCCAAGCTGTTACCCGCGAGGCGACCGTCAGGAATCGGAGCGAGGTTGAAGCACATGAGCGCAGGCAAACGCACGGAAACGGATTCGGCGGGGGAGCTTGCGCGCACCTGGCAACTCGAAGGCGGCATCGGATTTCTGTTGCGACTGCTCGAGGCCCGGTATGACGGCCTCTATCAGAGCCTGACCAGACAGAGCGACATCACGCCGCGGCAGTTCGGCGTGCTCATGGCGCTCTATCAGCAGGGTCCGATGACGTCGTCCGTTCTCGCCGACCGCATCAGTTGTGACCGGAACACTCTCAGCGAGATGCTCAAGCGCATGGCCGTGCGGCGGTTGGTCTCAAAGAAGAGCAATCCGGAAGATCGCCGTTCCATTCAGATCCAGATCACCGCCAAGGGCGAGGAAGCATTGCTTGCGGTCATTCCAGCGGCAGCCGAGCTGCAGAGCCTGATGCTGGCGCCCCTGCGCAAGGAAGATCGGGCTCATTTCCTGAAGTGCCTGCTCGCGATCGCAAAGGCCTCCCCCGTCGCCGGCGCGCCGGACGAGTGACGCCGGTCGCCTCGGCGATGTCGCCGCCTGGTCGCGCGGGCCATTGGCGCCCGGCGTCATGGAGATCTCGGTCCCGCTGCTCGAGCTCTTATGCCTCCGCGACGTCTCGTTGCGGACTGCCTCGCTCGCCGTCCACCTTCAGATATTGATGCCGGGTCCGGTCTGGCGGTTCAGCTGATTTTGCCGTTCTCGGATGTCGCCGGGTAGTGCGCGGCCGGAGGGGGGCCGGAGAAGACGCCGTGAGCCTTTCGGCAGCCGCCCTACTTGCCAGTCCGGCAGGTCAAAGATATATTGGTCCAACCATTGATCACGGAAGGCGTCCCCATCATGAGCTTCACCGAGGAGCAGGTCGCCTTTCGCGACAGCGTTCAGAAAGTTGTCGCCAAGCACGTGGCCCCGATCGCCGCCGAGATCGACGCGACGGATCGCTTCCCCGAGGAGATCGTCAAGATTTTCGGTGAAATGGGGCTAATGCAGCTTTGGGTGCCCGAGCAGTATGGCGGTCCGAACGGCAATCTCACCATGATGTGCATCGCACGCGAGGAGATCGCGAAAGTCTCGCCGGCCTGCGCGTCGATTGCCGGCCTCAACACGATGTTCATCATGCCGCTGCTGCACTTCGGCTCGGAAGAGCAGCGCAAGCGATTCCTCCCCATCATTGCCGAGGGCGGCGTCGTCACGGCCATCGCCATTTCCGAGCCCCAGGCGGGATCGGACGTCTCCGCCCTCAATACGCGGGCTCGCAAGGACGGCGACAGCTACATCATCAACGGCAGGAAACAGTGGTGCAGCTACGGCGTCGCCGCCGACTACATCGTCCTGATGGCGCGCACCAGCGACAGCCCCGGCTCGGACGGCATCAGCGCGTTCATTCTCGAGCCGAAGAAAATGCCGGGGATCAGCTTCGGTCGCCATGAGCGCAAGATGGGTTTCCGCGGGGCGCCAAATACGCCGATCTTCCTGGACAACGTCCGCGTACCCGCCGAGAACCTCGTCGGCGAGGAAGGCAAGGGCTTCAAGGCCTCGATGCGCGCGCTCGACCTCAATCGGCCGACGATCGGCGCCCAATGCGTCGGCCTCGCGCAAGGCGCGTTCGAAGCGAGCCTCGCCTACGCCAAGGAACGAAAGCAGTTCAAAAAGAGCATCTCCGAATTCCAGGGCGTCCAGTTCATCCTGGCCGACATGGCCATGCAGATCGAGGCGGCACGTGCGCTGGTCTACGAATGCGCCCGCGCCGGAGACGCCGGCGACTGGAAGCGCCTCAACCTGCTCGCAAGCATGGCCAAGTGCTTCAGCAGCGACATGGCGATGAAGGTGACGACCGACGCGGTGCAGGTCTTCGGCGGCTACGGCTACACCATGGATTATCCGGTCGAGCGGATGATGCGTGATGCCAAGCTGACCCAGATCTTCGAGGGAACGAACCAGATCCAGCGCCTCGTCATCGCGCGCGAACTGCTTCGATAGTCGCCAAATCAAGAAACAGACGTGGAGGAACGCCCTTGAGCCGTATATCGGTCCTGACATCGTGCTCTCTATTCGCAGCCACTCTGCTGTCCCTCTCGGCCGCGCATGCCCAGAAGACTTATGATCCAGGCGCCAGCGACACCGAGATCAAGCTCGGTCAATCGACGCCGCTCAGCGGCCCGGCCTCGGCGTTCGGCGCGGGGGCCGGACGGGCAGTGGTCGGCTACTTCGACATGGTCAACGAGGGGGGCGGGATCAACGGACGAAAGATCAGCTTCACTCAGCTCGACAACGCCTACAGTGCGCCGAAAGCCGTCGAGCAATCCCGAAAGCTCATCGAGGATATCGGCGTCCTTGCCGAGGTCGGCACGATTGGAACCGCGCCGAACGTCGCCATCCAGAGATATCTCAACTCTAGGAAGGTGCCGCAACTCTTTATCACGGCGGGAGGACGCCGCTTCAACGATCCCACTCAATTTCCCTGGACCGTTCCGCTCTATCCCGACTTCGAGACCGAAGGCCGCGTCATCGCCAAATACATCCTCAAGGCCAAGCCGGAGGCAAAGATCGGCGTTCTGTACCAGAACGACGATTTCGGGAAGGATTATCTCAAGGGTCTACGCGCGGGACTCGGCGCGAAGGCGGCTCTGATCGTCGCCCAAGCCTCCTATGAAGTTTCCGACCCGACCATCGACTCGCAAATCGTTCAGTTGAAATCCGCCGGGGTCGACACGCTGATCGAGCAATCGTCGGCCAAGGCCGCGGCGCAGTCGATCCGCAAGGTTCATGAACTGGACTGGCATCCGCTGCACATCATCGGCGGCTCGACCGCCTCCGTCGAGACGGTGCTGAAGCCGGCCGGCCTTGACGCCTCGCGCGGATTGGTCACCACGCAGTTTCTCAAGCAACCGGGCGATCCGGCCTGGGCCGACGACGATGAGGTCAAGGGCTACAAGACTTTTCTCAAGAAGTATGCGCCGTCGGTCAATCCAGACGATTACTCGGTGCTCGTCGCCTACATGAACGTCAACGCGCTGGGGGCCGTTCTGAAGGCCTGCGGCGACGAGTTGACCCGGGCGAACCTGATTCGAAGGGCGACATCCCTGCACGGCGAGCGAATGCCGATGATGCTGCCAGGTATCACCATCAGCACCACACCCGAAGACTACACGGCGTTCAAGACGCTGCGCATCGCCGTTTTCGATGGAACCAGCTGGAGCCTGTCCGGTGAGCCGATGACGGCGGATTAGGAGAAGAGATCCGGTGGGTCGCGTCTCGTGCGCGCCCACCGCAAGTTTCGCCTTCGCATTCGGCACCACCGATTGCAGAGTAGCGTCAAAGACTGATGTGGAAGCCGCCGTTGACTCCGATGTGCTGGCCCGTCGTGTACGAGGACGCATCGGAGAGCAGGAAGCAGACGGTCCGCACCACTTCGTCCGGTGTCGCCCAGCGTGCAAGCGGAATCTGCGCCAACATGCCATCGCGGAATTTCTCGCCCCGTACGACCTCGGTCATCGGCGTTTCGACCACGCCAAAGCAGATCGAATTGGTCCGGATATTGTATTTGCCCCACTCCCGGGCCGCAGTCATGGTCATGCCGAGCAGTCCGGCCTTGGCGGCGGCATAGTTGATCTGGCCTACAGATCCCTTTCGTCCCGCGTCAGACGAGATGTTGACGATGGCTCCTCCCGAGGCGTCGCCGTCCTTGGCGCGCTGCACCAGGTGGCGTCCCACCGCCTGCAGCCAGAGGAACGCGCCGGTGAGATGAACATCGATGACCTCGCGCCATTGATGCATGCTCATCTTTTCGATCATCGCTGGACGAATGATGCCGGCATTGTTGACCAGTCCGTTCACCGAACCGAACCGGCCGACGGCATCTGCGACGGTGCTCGCGGCCAACTCCGCGTCGGTGACGCTGCCGACGACTTTCATCACCCGCTCCGCAGGCAATGCCGCCAGGACGGCCCCAAGCGCCTCTCCGTTGAGATCGACGGCGACGACGTTCGCCCCGAGTTCGATCGCCAATTCGGCCGTTGCCTTGCCGATCCCCTGTGCGGCGCCGGTGACGACGATCGTCCGGCCTTGTAGGGACACCATGTTTTTCGTCATTCCCAATTCCTCAGTTTATGGTGAAGTCCAACATCTTGTGTGCGCACCGCTCGGGCGAATCAGGTCGTTGCCCAGCCGTGACTGAGAACCAGCGCATCGCGCTCGACGACACGCGCCTGAAATGCGATGCGGTCATCGAGGGGCCAGCATTCGAGCTGGATCGTGTCTCCAGGAAAGACCGGCGCGGACATCCGGGCGCGGATCGTCTTCAGCCCTGCGGGATCTCCGTCGCAGAAGGTCTCGACCAAGCCGCGACAGGCAATTCCGTAAGTCGCAAGCCCGTGCAGGATGGGCCTCGGGAAGCCGGCCTTGCTGGCAACCGCGGGGTCTATGTGCAGGGGATTGAGGTCTCCGGACAGACGATAAAGCACGGCCTGATCCGGGCGCGTAGGTAACGTGATGACGCGGTCCGGCCGACGATCGGGGACTGGCGTCGGAGCGGCGGCGGGTTCATCGGCGCCGGCGGCTTGTGAGAAGCCGCCATCGCCGCGAAGGAAGAGCACCTGCTCACTGACGGCCACCAATTTGTTGGCAGCCTCGTCCCACAATTCCTTCTCGACATGCATGACGGCGCCCTTGCCTTCGCCCTTGTCGACGAGCCGTGCGACGCGACTCTTGCCGATGAGAATTCCGCTTGGAGGAAGTGCGGCATTCATCTGCACGGACTGCTCGCCATGCACCATTTTCGCGAAATTGATGCCCAGCTCCGCATCGTCCCTCATCCAGGCCCCCGGCGAGGCCAGAACGGTCGCCATGGTCGGAAGTGGCACGAGATCCTTTTCGTATACGAGGCGCAGTTGCCGCTCGTCCGATGGATCGCTCGCGGCACCGACGCCGAGTGCGTAGAGAATGGTGTCTCTTGCCGTGTAGGCGTGGCGGACGTCGCCGGAGCGCCAGGCCCGCGTCTTTGCATAATCAACCATCGCCGACAGCTCTCCCCCGGGACTGATCCCGCCAAAAATAAAAGCAGCCTATTGGTCTTTGGTTGAACCAATGATATAGAAACGCCCCGTCGTGGTCAACAATGCACAGTGCAGATGGGCGGCCAGCGGCTGGACATGAGCTCGAGAGACCTGATGAGCATTCGACACAAAGCCTGCATCGCGGGCGCCTACGAGCACCCCACCCGAAAAGCACCGGACAAGACGGTCGCCCAGCTGCACGCCGAATGCGCGCGCGGGGCCCTGGAAGACGCTGGCCTGCGCCTTAAGGATGTCGACGGCTATTTCTGCGCGGGCGACGCGCCGGGCCTCGGCGCGAACAGCATGGCGGACTATCTGGGGCTCCGGCCGCGGCATGTGGACAGCACCGACACCGGCGGGTCCGCGTATTTGGTTCACGTCTCCCATGCCGCCCAGGCGATTGCCATGGGCAAGTGCAACGTAGCCCTGATCACGCTCGCGGGCCGGCCGAGAAGCGAGGGATCGAGCGGCGTGGCGCCAAGGCTCGTCGGCGCCGGAACGCCCGATGTACCCTGGGAGGCGCCTTATGCGCCCGTGACGGTCAACATGTATGCGCTGGCGGCGGCCCGTCACATGTACGAGTACGGCACGACGAGCGAACAGTTGGCGTGGATCAAGGTCGCGGCCGCCACCCACGCGCAGCACAATCCGAATGCGATGTTGCGCGAACAGGTCACGGTCGACGATGTCCTCGCCTCGCCCATGATCTCCGATCCCTTGCACCGCCTCGACTGTTGCGTCGTCAGCGATGGCGGCGGTGCCCTGCTCGTCGTTCGCCCCGAGATCGCGCGTTCGCTCAAGCGTCCCGTCGTCAACGTTCTCGGCGCCGGCGAAGCGATCAAAGGTCAGCTCAACGGGCAGGTCGACCTGACGTTCTCGGGCGCGGCGTGGTCCGGTCCTCGCGCGTTCGAGGAAGCCGGGGTCAAGCCGTCCGAGATCCAATATGCCTCGATCTACGACAGCTTCACCATCACGGTGCTGATGCAGATCGAAGATCTCGGGTTTTGCGAGAAGGGCAAGGGCGGACGTTTCGTCGCGGACGGCAATCTGATTTCCGGAGTCGGCAAGCTGCCGTTCAACACCGACGGCGGCGGACTTTGCAACAACCACCCTGCCAATCGCGGCGGCATCACCAAGGTCATCGAGGCTGTCCGCCAACTGCGCGGCGAGGCCCACCCCAAGGTGCAGGTTCCAAATTGCAGCCTTGCCCTGGCCCAGGGCACCGGCGGCCTGCTCGGCTCGCGCCATGGCAGTGCCACCCTGATCATGGAGCGCGCATGAGATGACGACGATGTATCAGGACCGCCCGCTCGGCTCAGCGGTGCATGACGCCGCAACCGAGCCGTTCTTTGCCGCAACCGCAAGCGGGTCGCTTCGCGTGAAAACCTGCGTTTCCTGCCGCAAGCCGCATTGGTATCCGCGGCCGCTTTGCCCCTATTGTCTCGGCGACACCGAATGGAGCGACGTCACCGGCAAGGGTGAAATCTACAGCGTCAGCGTCACCCGCCGTGCCGGTCCCACGCCATATGCAATCGCCTATGTGAGACTCGACGAAGGCGTCACGATGTTGAGCAATATCGTCGATTGCGACCTCGATTCGCTGCGGATCGGGCAACGAGTCCAGGTCGTGTTCAAGCCGGCCGAGGACGGGACGATGATCCCGATGTTCGCCCCGGATCCGGGCTGACGACGGCCCAGGAGCACCTTCATGTCGCTCGATCCAAAGCTTCGGCGATCGCTTTCGTTGCCTGCCGTCTGCGCACCGATGTTCCTTGTCAGCGGCCCTGATCTCGTTCGCGAGGCCTGCAAGGCGGGTGTGATTGGCGCCCTGCCACGCCAGAACGCCCGCTCGTTCGACGAGTTCGCCGACTGGCTGCGCACGATCTCCGCGGATCTGCGCGAACACGCAGGGCACGCGCCGGGACCGGTCGGTCCGCTTGCGGTGAATTTGTCTGCAAAGACGCCGGAAGACCAGGTCGGAAGCCACCTTGATCTGTGCGCCGAACAAAACGTTGAAATCGTCATCACCGTCGGTGGCAATCCCAGGATCATTGTTCAACAGGCGCATGATCGTGGAATAAAGGTCTTCCACGACGTCACCAGCATCCCGTTCGCCGAGCGCGCCATCGCAGCCGGCGTCGACGGCCTGATCTGCATCGGCGCTGGGGGTGGCGGCCACTCCGGTACGATCAGCCATCTCGCGTTGATCCGCAAGGTCCGCTCGATCTTCAACGGGACGATCGTCATGGCCGGTGCCATTTCCGACGGCGCCAGCATCCGTGCGGCGGAAGTGCTCGGCGCCGACCTGGCTTATCTCGGGACCAGGTTCATCGCCACCAGGGAGTCGCTGGCGCCCGACGAATACAAGCGCATGATCGTATCTCAGACGTCGGCAGATTTGATTTACACGGAGAAGGTTGCCGGCGTGGCCGCGAACTGGCTGGCCGTGTCGTTGCGCGCGGCTGGCCTCGATCCAGACGCCTTGCCCGAGCCGAAGGGCAAGGGCATGCGGCACGACCATCTGCCTGAGAGCGCGAAGCCCTGGAAGAACCTGTGGAGCGCCGGACAAGGGATCGATCTGATCGACGAAATCCCGACCGTAGCGGACCTGGTTCTGAAGCTGAAGCGGGAATATGCGGAAGCTTGCGAGATCCCCGCTATGGTCTGAGGCCACATTCGGATTCCGGCTTTCGACTCGCGTGAAGAACTGGCCGGGATCGCTCCCGGCCTTTGACGTCGACGCCTTGCCGGACCATCGCCGGCGCGGCCCCATCAAGCTCATTCGGTGATTTCCTCAAAGCCCGAGCACCTGCTTGGCAATGATGTCGCGCTGGATTTCCGAACTCCCGCCGAAGATCGTGTTGGCGCGGCCGTTGAGATGGCGGGGCACCACGCTTAGGACTTCTTCCGGGATGAGCGGCCGGTCCTTAAGGGCATGGAGAGGACGGCGCGTTTCCTCCACCAGCGCATTTTGCCCGACCATTTCAACTCCCACGCGCGAAATAGCCTGGTGGATCTCGCTCGCACGCAGCTTGAGGACGGACGACACCGGACCTGGATTTTCGCCTCTTTGTAGGGCTGACAACACTTGCAATTCGAGGAACTCGAGTGTCTGGACGTCGAGCTCGATTTCCGACAGTTTAGTTGCGATCTCCTGAAGCATTATCGCCTTGTAGGACAAGCCGGAGTTGGCCAATCCGCGCACCTTCTCGAGCGCATATCTCAATTTCGGCGAGTTGACTCCGCCGCCCCGCTCGAACTCCAGCAGATACTTGCCGCAGGTCCAGCCCCGCCCTTCCTCGCCGACGAGATTGGTGACGGGGACTTCCACCTCGTCGAAGAACACCTGATTGACGTCATGGTCCCCGCTGATCATCATGATCGGGCGAATGGTGATGCCTGGGGATGCCATGTCAATGAGCAGAAAGCTGATGCCGTCCTGTTGCCTCGGCTCGTCGCTGGTTCGGACCAGCGCGAACATGCGGTTTGCGAAGTGCGCATGCGTTGTCCAGATCTTTGTGCCGTTGACGACGTAGTGGTCACCCTGGCGAACGGCACGTGTGTTCAGCGAGGCAAGGTCCGATCCCGAGCCTGGTTCCGAATAGCCCTGGCACCACCGATCTTCGCCGCTGAGGATGCGGGGCAGGTAGAACTTCTTTTGCTCCGAGGTCCCGAAGCGCATCAAGACCGGCCCGATCATCTTGATACCCATGGGGGATAGCTGCGGCGTTCCTGCCGCCGCACACTCGGATTCGAAGATCCATCGCTGCGTCGCCGTCCAGCCCGGGCCACCATGCTCCCGGGGCCAACCGGGTGCGACCCAGCCTCGCTCATGCAAGGCCCTTTGCCATGGCGCGACGATATCGGGATCCGAGAAGAAGGACACGTTGAGAGAGCTGGCCCGCCGCAGCTCGGGAGAAAGACGCGCGGCGATAAATGCTCGCACCTCATCTCTGAACCGTAATTCCTCGGCCGTGAACGATAGCGACATGACTGATCTCACTCCGCTCGGGAGTTGCCAAATAGCTCGGCGTGACGCTGCAGATGATGATCCACGCTTCCGAAAAGTGCTTCGAAAACCAGCAGCCGTTTGAAATAAAGGCCGAGATCGAGTTCGTCCGTGACGCCCATCGCGCCGTGGAGTTGCACCGCCTGCTCCGCGACATTGCGCGCACAGCGGCCGATTTTCACCTTGGCGCCGGACGCGGCGAGCGACCGCTGCGTCGAATCGATATCGGCTGCCACGAGAAGAGCCGCACGCGCCGCCATCGCTCGGGCCTCCTCGCATTCAACATACATGTCGGCCAGCCTGTGACGGATCACCTGGTTGGCCGCGAGCGGCCGGCCGAATTGCTTGCGCACCTTTGTATAGTCGAGCGTGGCGTCGAACATGCTTCTCATCATGCCGGCGGCTTCTGCGCTGAGCGCCACAATCGCCCGATCGACGATGCTCTGGACGGTCGGCAGCACGTCCGCACCGGTTCCAAGCCGTGCATCGGGCACAAGCCGGGCGTGGTCGAATGTCAGTTCCGCGACGCGGCCCCCACCGAGACGTGGTGCATCGCGCAGCGTCACTCCTGCGGCATCCTTCGGCACCAGGAAGAGAGCAAGTCCGGCACCCTGCGCACCGGGCAAACGCGCCGATACAAGGTGGACGTCCGCAGCGACCGCGTCGAGCACGGCGATCTTGCGGCCGTAGAGCGTCCAGCCATGACTATCCCTCTGCGCGACAGTGTGGACCTCGGAAAGACCTGCCCTTGCGTCCGACTCGTAGTGAGCGAACGACAACAGACGCTCCCCGTTGATGATGGCCGGCAGCAGACCCTTCTGCTGCTCTTCCGTGCCGCATTCGGCAACCAGGGCCCCGGCGAGCAGCACCGTCGAGAGATAAGGCTCGGTCGCAAGCCCCCGGCCGAACTCCTCCATCAGGATCCCCACCTCGACGGGCCCTCCGCCGAAGCCGCCAACCTCCTCCGGAAACGGAAGCCCGAGCCAGCCCAGATCCGCAAACTTGCGCCAATTCTCGCGCTTGAATCCCATAGGATCCTGCATCGCATGGCGACGTGCGGTCGGCTCGCAACGTTCAGCGATAAACCGTTGCGCGCTATGGCGCAGCATCTGCTGCGCTTCGCTCGGCGTCAGATCCATCCCTCAGCTCCACGCATCATCCCTACCGGTCCCGCTTTCCGGGCGCTCAGATCGGCCATCTTCTACTGGAGTCGCGAGAAACGGATTGGAAGCCGCTTCAAGCCGCCGACGAAGGTTGTCTCGGTCCACGCCGGCTCGCCAGCAAGTTCGATTCCGTCGAGGGCGCGAGAGCAGCTCGCGCCTGAAGGCAATCATTTCGACCTTCTCGCTGGCTGCGCGTCAATCAGCCGCTCGGAGGCCAGCCCGCGCTCAACGACGATATTATCCGGGATTGAAAAATTCGCAGCGCTCAACCCTGGCTCCTCTTTCATATCGCGGTGCTCAAAAGGTTCAGGAAGGAAGCCAGCGCAGGCGATCAACGACTTCGCCATTCCTGATGACCCATAGCGGCTACTCGGCCGCCGCGATGGTCCTCTCTTCCGCGCCCCGAAGAACTTTGCTCTCGCGCAGCGCCGCAATCGCCTGCGGACTCAGCCCCAAGAGGCTCTGCAACAGCCTTGGTCCATCTTCGCCGAGCGCAGGCACCTTGTTCCGGACATTGGCCGCGCTGTACGCGAACCGGAACGCCGGATTGGGAATACGTAACGGCCCGGCCCCGTCATTGATCTCCTCAAATACGCCGCGCTCCTGGATGGGCGGCAGCGCCATGGTCTCGCGGATGGTCCGGTATTGAGAGCATGGCACACCGGCTTCGGTGAGGATCGCCTCGCATTCCGCGGCCGTTCGCGATGCCGCCCAATCGTCGAGCAGGTTCATCAATTCGGACCAGTGGTGCTCGCGGGCGCTACTGGTTGCGAAGCGCGCATCGCTAATCCATTCCGAATGGCCGACGCCGCGGGCCAAAGCCTCGAAATTGTTCTGACTCACGGGAGCGACGAGCAGAAAGCCGTCGCTGGCCTGCGTGGGTCGATAGAGCGGCCGGCGGCGCTCGGCCGGGAATTGCGCTTCCTGGCACTCATAGACCAGCATGCCCACCATGGCATCGAGCAAGGATACGTCGATATAGTCGCCCTGCCCGGTCTTGAGTGTCCGAAACAACGCGGCTTGAATGGCTCCGAATGCCGTCGAGCCACCGAGAACGTCGGCGATAAAGATTCCGTTCTTCAGCGGACGCTCGACATTGCCCTCCTGATAATCGAGGTTTGCCATGTCGTAGCCCGACGTTGCGTGCAGCACCGGCGCATACGCACTCCGTCCGGACCAGGCCCCCTCCTGGCCGAAACCCGAGATCGAGCAGTACACGAGCTTAGGATTGAGCTTCGCAAGGGTTTCGTAGTCCAGCGCGAGCCGCCGCATCACGCCCGGGCGGTAGTTCTCCACGAGGACGTCGCACTGAGGCACCAATTCGTAGATCAGCTTGCGAGCCGCAGGCTGCTTGAGATCCAGAGCGATGCTGCTCTTGCCGGCATTGAGCTGCGCGAAATAGGCGCTCCGACCATCCCGCAGCGGCGGACGCAACCGGATGTGGTCGCCCTCCGGCGGCTCGACCTTGATCACCTCGGCGCCGAGGTCCGCCATCAGCCGCGTGCAATAGGGGCCGGACATCATGGCAGTGAAGTCGAGGACACGGATTCCGTCGAGGATTCCCGGCCGGGCCAATCCGGTTGGCATATCGATCCTCATTTCAGATTGGTTTCGGAGACCGCAAGCGCCGCCAGCCGGCTGCCGCCAATCGCGTCGAGATAGGCGCTGGACGAGGCGTTCCGAACATACCGGTCCAGATAGAAGCTGAAGGCCTCTGCGCCGGCGCTGCTCTTCACATATTCCTTCAAATGCGCTTCGTCGGAGCGGTACAGCGAGGGTGAGGTCGTCGGATGCGCGCCGAAAGGCGCTTCCACGATCGCATCGACCATCGCGCTCGGCAGCTTGGTCAGATGATTGCTGCGCCTGATCGTGTCGGTCGACACGATGCGATCGACCGAGACGATCACCCGCCGGGACGCCTGGGCGATCATCGCGTCGAAGAAGGGCGGCCCCAAATGCTGGACGTTGCCATGCTCATCAGCCTGCTGGGCGTGCAGCAGGCAGACATCCGGCTTAACGGCGGCGACAGCGAGCATCTTGCGCTCGCCGGGCTTGGACGGCAGCGGCCAGTAATGCTCCGGCGCAAACTTCGGCAGATCGGTCCCAAGGTCGGGCACCGGCATGTAAGGCAGATCGCATATTCCCGCCCGCAGTCCGCCGGCAATACCCGGTCCATCCAGATCGTAGACCTTGAGCGCGCCGCTCTCCGCGTGACGACGGAAATTCGGCGCCAGACCGAACTGCTCGAAGCTGATGAAGACGCAGACGGTGGAGGCGACACACCCCGCACCGATCAGCATGTCCGGCGCGATCGAGCCGGGCGCAGGGATCAGGTGCAGGTCGCGCGCACCCTTGCGGATCAACGCGCGCACGAGCGCCATCGGCTGCGAATTGAATATCCACCCTCCGAGGGCGACTTTGGCTCCGTCCGGGATCTCGGCTACGGCCTCATCGACGGAAACGATCTTGCTCTTTGTCATGGGACTTCAGCTTGCCTGTCGGTCTGATTGGAGGAGATCCGTCGCGTAATCAGGGAAACTTGCGCCGGAGATCGCCACGCCGGTCGACATGTTTGCGCAGCAACTCGAGCTCATGATCGGTGGGCATGGTCGTCACCGGAGGCGTGCCCTCCACGACGATGTCGAACGCCGTGGCGTCGCGGATCTGCTCGAGCGACACGCCTGGACTGATCGACTTCACGCGCATGGCCTTGCTGTCGGGCGCGAAATCGAAGACCCCAAGCGGCGATAGCACCAGTCTGGGACCGCCAGGCGGCAGACCCATGCGCTCACGGGAGTCGCCGCCCTCCATGTGACCGGGTCCGCACAGGAAATCGACCCGCGGCACGAACGCGCTCCGGTCGTGACGGGTCAGGCACACGTAGAACCGCTTGGCCAGACCGCACAGTGCGCTGATGCCGACTGTTCCCGGCCCGCGCACGCGCGGCTTACGTTGATCACCGACCACCACAGTGTTGATGTTGCCGAAGCGGTCGACCTGCAGTGCCGACAGGATGGCAAAATCAAAGAAGTGGACCTTCCAATCGATGAAGTCGATCATGACCGGCAGATCCATCCAGGACTCCGCAGACTCGACGTTCTCGTAATCGGCCGTCGACAGCAGATGATCGCGCGTCGGATTGACCATTCCGCCGGGACCGGAAATCCACCACAAGCGCGGCGCCTGCAGGCGGCGCGCGAGATTGCAGGCCGCGAGCTGGATGTCGGAATTGGTTCCGATGATGACCTTCTCGCCATCGGCGATATCGCGCGCCAGCAACACCGCCAGCGTTTCTCCGAGAGACGGATGTGCAGCCATTTGCCTGCGACCTATTGGTTGAACCATTGCGACATTAACACGGTCGGGGGGCAGTGTCAACGATCCGCCGCCGACGGAGACGAGACCGCTCGGATTCGTATCGGGCAATTCGGACGTGAGTGGTCGTCGACCAGCCGTGTGCGCATTCCGTCCAGGGGATGCGTGCAGGCTATTCGAAAGACGACAGGCCGGTTCGCGCAGTGAGTGGATTTAACGCTGGGTAGCTGGGGGAGCCCGGCGGCCACGTGGAGCGGCTTTGGTGGCTGACACCCCTTCGGCAGCCTGAATGCGCGACATGTAGCTGCGCTGCAGCCGCTTCAAGCAGGCTTCCATCTCGGCCACGGCAGCTTCGGCGTCGCCTGCAGTGAAGTGTTCCATGAAGCGGCGGCGTGACGGCAGCACGAAGCTGTTGTCGTACTCGCCGATCCGCTGCACAAAATGAGTGAGCACGTCGAGCACCCCGTTCATGACGATGACCATGATCGGATTGTCGGTGAGGCGCGCCAGCATTCTGTGGAACTCGATGTGCCTCTCGGCGCGGCCTGCGAAGTCGCCCCGGCGGCGCGCGTCCTGCGCTTCGTCGATATTGCGGTTCAGCAGGTCGATGTCCGCGGCCGTTGCGCGCCGGCACGCTTCCCGGACCACGACGGATTCGAGCCAGATGCGGGCCTCGGTCAATTGCGCCGGCTGGATGGTACCGACGTGGTACATGTCCATCAGGCCGGTCGCGATAGCCTCGCCGCTATGCTGGCTGATGAAAGCGCCGCCGCGGGCGCCCTTCTGCAGGCGAATCAGACCGGCGTGCTCGAGCGAGCGCAAGGCCTCACGAAGGGTATTGCGAGAGACGCCAAACTGCTCCGACAGCGCCCGCTCGGATGGCAGACGGTTGCCGACCGCTAGTCTGCCGGTGGAGAGCTCCGTTCGGATCTGAGCGGCAATCTCGTCGAACGCGCGGGGCGATCTAATTCGTTGGAACTGCGCTATCGGCGCAGCCTCTACCTTGGATTTCGCCGGCAATTGTGAAGCGCTCATATCCACTCGGATGGTTCGAAGCTGCAGCAACATATAGGCGAAGCTGACGATTCCCGCCATAGCGCGTTGGCATTGACCGCGACTTCTCACAAAAGTAGAATGGTAGGACCAAACTGCAGAAGGTAGCCGCCAGAATGCTGCGGGAGTTGCCGTCGGACGAGGATCGTCAGATCCTGAAGGAAGCGGTCCGGGGATTTTTTGAGGACGCGTCGGATAAGTCCGCCCAGGCGACCCCATGGCTCTGGAAGCAACTGGCCGCTCAGGGCTTGACCCAGATTGCAGCCTCTCCCGCCGAAGGCGGCTTGCGCGAGATTGTGCTGGTCCAGGAAGAGGCCGGCCGCATTGCGAGCCGCGCACCGCTCGCGGATGCAGCCCTGATCAACCTCATGCAGCTTCGAGCCCGCGACGATGCCCGTGCCTTGACGTCGCTCCTAGATGAGCTCCATCGCGGTGACTCGGTGATCGCCGTGTCCTTTGCAGGCTTCGACCATGATGGAGCCGCAGGCTGGGCGAAAATGGACGCGGATCGCCTGGTTGCGGAGCTGGGATTCGTCGAATCCGCCGACATCGTGACCCATCTGGCCATATTCGTGCACGGCCCGGCGCTGGCTATCGTCAAGGCCGGCGAAGGCGTTGCCGCTGAACCGACCCCGGTGATGGGAAAGGCCGGCAGCTGGCGAGTTCGGATCGATGCAGTTCCGATCGTCCTGGTGCCGTTCACGAATGCCGAGGTCCGGGACCTTCTCACCGTCGCCGCCCTGAGCGAGACCGCGCGGGCGTTCGGCGCAGCCCGGCGCGCGTTCGAGCAGGCCGTTGCCTATGCCGGCGAACGTCGGCAGTTCGGACAACCGATCGGACGCTTCCAGGCCATCCAGCATAAGCTCGCGAACTGCCACATCGCCTTGCGCGCGGTTCAGCTGACAATTGCGAATGCCGCCGCTCAATATGACCTGGATGCTGCGCAATGGCGCTGGTTCGCAGCCGCAGCCCTGGCCACCGCCGCGGGTTCTCTTCGCCAGGTATCGCTCGAGACCCAGCACGCCTTCGGTGCGATCGGCTACAGCGAGGAACATGAGGCTCCGCGGCACTTCAGGCAGGTCCATGTCGGCATGCTTCGCCATGGCGGCCAACGCCCGTCGGTCGAGCAACTCGCCACCCATTTTCTCGATCACGGCAGCGGTGCATTTCCCGAATACGATCTGGGGGCGTCGGGAAATGCCTTCCGCAACGAGGTTCGCACTTGGCTCGACGGGTATTGGTCAGGCGAGCGTCGCGCGCGGCATGAGCAGCTCTCCTTCCATGAGCGGGAGTATGACCGCGAATTTGCTCGGGCGCTGGGCCAGACCGGCTGGATTGGCCTCAATTGGCCGAAGCGGTTCGGCGGTCAGGAGCGTGGCGCCTTCGAACAGCTCGCCTTCATGGAGGAGATGGAGCGGGCCGGCGCGCCGCGTGCCGGCGCACCCGTGCAGGCGGCCATGCTCCAGGTCTACGGCACGCCGGAGCAGCAGCGCCGTTATCTTCCGGAAATCCTGCGGGGGGAATCCATCTACGGCATGGGCTACAGCGAACCCCAGGCCGGCTCCGACCTGGCGTCGCTGAAGACCCGCGCGGTTCGCGACGGCGACCATTATGTCATCAATGGGCAGAAGATCTGGACCACGACCTATTGGGGCGAGTACATGCTGCTCGCGACCCGTACCGATCCGAACGCGACACCGCCTCATGCCGGCATCACCATGTTCATCGTTCCAATGACGACGCCCGGCATCACGATCCGTCCTTCCGAAACGATGTATGGCGGCACTTTCGCCAACATCTTCTATGACGACGTGCGCGTGCCGGCAGAAAACCGTGTTGGCGCCGAGGGCGAAGGCTGGAAGGTGCTGACCGGGGCGCTGGCGACCGAACGCGGCTTCATCGGCGGCGGGATCGTGCTCAAGGTGGCCAGCATGTTCGAACTGCTGTGCGGCCACATCCGTATCGCCGAACGCCAGGGTAAGCTGATGCGGCACGATCCTGTCGTGCGCGCCAAGGTTGGGACGCTCGCGGCTGAAATCGAGGCCGGACGGCGCATGATGGTCCATTGCGCCGAGCTGGTCGACAAGGGCGAGACGCCGCCCGACGAAGCGGCCGTCAGCAAGGTTTATTCCGGCGAGTTGATGGAGCGCTTCGGCGAGACCGCACTCGATCTGCTCGGGCTGGAGGCCTTGATCAGCGAGGGCGACCCCGGCGCCGTACTGCACGGGCGCATCGAACAAAATCTCCGACATTCGCTGATGTGGGTCATCAGCATCGGCACCAATGAAATCCAGCGCAGCTTGATTGCCCAGCGCGGACTTGGATTGCCGCGATAAGATGTCCGAGGTGAGATCTGGCAGAGAAAAATCGTCCAGAGCCTCCGCAGAGAGCCTGACGATCTAACTAGATGCGCCTGCCCGTATCGCTCCAGAAAGGATCCTTGAGCCGGCGCTTGAATATCTTGCCGCTTTCCTCGCGCGGAAGTGCTGCATGGAAGTCGATCCGCCGCGGCACCTTGTATTTGGCGATACGTGCGGCGAGATAGGCCCGCACCTGCTCGGTCGTGAGTCCACAGCCCGGCTCGAGCTCGATTGCGGCAGCCAGCGACTCGCCGAACTCATCGTCGGGAATGCCGAACACGGCGCAGTCGCGGACGCCGGGACATTGGATCAAAGCGGATTCAATCTCGGCGGGATAGATGTTGACCCCGGCCGAGATCACCATGTCCGACCTCCGATCGCACAGATACAGCCGCTCGTTCTTGAGATAGCCGACGTCGCCAACGCTGATCAGCCCGTCCCGCTCGACCGATTTTCGCTTGGCGGCGTCGTTGAGGTAGACGAAGTCCGCCAGCGAGTCCTGACGAACGTAGATCTCGCCTACCTCGCCCGGCGCAACCGGCTTGCCGTCGTCGCCGTAGAGCGCAATCCGGGCGCCCGGCGTGAGCCGCCCGACGCTGCCGGGATGGGCCAGCCAATCTTCCGGCGTGCTCAGCATGACGGCTCCAACCTCCGTGCCGCCGTAGGTCTCGTAGATGACCGGCCCCCACCAATCCATCAGCGCCTGCTTGATCTCTGGCGCACAGGGCGCGCCGGTGTGGATCACCCATCGCAGCGAGCTCACATCGTATCGGCGGCGGATCTCCTCCGGCAGTCGCATCAGGCGGACAAACATGGTGGGAACCATGACCGCATGCGTGATCCTTTCCCGCTCGATGAGCGCCAGCGTTTCTTCGGGCTCGAACTTGGATTGGAACGCGATGATATCCGCCTGTGCGATGGCCTGACGCAAACAGGCGTTCGGAGACGCATGATAGAGCGGGCCACCGATCAACACGCGCACGCCGGGTGCTATGCCGTAGACCGCCCGCATCAGCTCCCCATACGCCTTGGCCTGCTCGGCCGTCGCAGGTTCGCGCTTCACGCCTTTCGGGTGTCCCGTCGTGCCCGACGTGTAGATCAGCGTAGCGCGGCTGCGCGGCGGGGCGCTGCTCCAGGGCTGGAATTCCGCCAGCCAAACCGGCCAGCTGCGGTCCGATACTCTCGGCTTCTCGGCACCTGGCGGAACGCCGAACTGCCGAACGAGCTCGGGCGGCGTCGGTACGCTCAGCACGAGAATGCCGTCCAAGGCCTCCATGAGCTCGTCGCGGACGGCCGCGAGCAAATCGGCATGAGCCACCAGGACTTTGGGCTTTGCGTCCTTAAGGATGTAAGCGATTTCCTGCGCCCGACCGTGCCAATTGATCGGCACGCAATAGGCGCCGATCAGAGAGGCCGCCTGTGTCGCCTCGACGAAGGCGAAGTCGTTGCGCAGCAGAACCGCAACAGTATCCCCTTCGGAAACCCCAGAAGCATGCAGCCCGCTGGCTGCGCGAGCCGCGTTCGTGAGTACCTCTTCGCGCGCGCGTGCTGTTCCATCGAGAAGAATCAGTGGCGAAGTCATCATTCCTCTAACAATGTTCTGCGTGGGGCGTGAGAGCGCTTCTGGTGAAGCAAACGACTGTTCAGCCGCTTGTCTGGTGGTCATTCTGCAAAACGACCCGCTACTGCGTTGCAAGCTTGCAGTCCGGATTGGACGCCTCCGACATCAACTCTTCGGGTTTCATACGACGGACGATCTTGAAATAGTCCCACGGGGCTTTTGATTCCTCCGGCGATTTGACCTGGAGCAGGAACATGTCGCGCATCACGCGGCCATCTGCTCGGATCTTGGCCGAAGGTGTCGTGAGGTCTGAAATCGGCAGCTCGTGCATCTTCTTTGCGACCTCAGGTCCGGATGTCGAGCCCGCCGCCTTGACGGCCTTCAGATAGTGCGTGATCGAGCTATAGACTCCCGCCTGCAGAGCGGAAGGCGGTCGCCCCATCTTCTCCCTGAACCGACTTGCGAAACTGCGCGTGTTGTCGTCCGTATCCCAGTAGAATGCTGCCGTCGTATAGATGCCTTTCATGCGATCCAACCCGAGGCTGTGCACGTCGGACTCGAACAACATGAGGCTCGCGATGCGCATTCCCTTCTGCAGCAGGCCGAATTCGACGGCGTTTTCGATGAGAAGCACTCCGTCGTGGCCGGCAAAAGACGAGGCAATCGCGTCCGGCCGCGCTTCCTGCGCGGCCAAAAGAAGCGAGGCATAATCCGACGTCCCGATCGCCGCGCGCCGCGTGCCGACCAGTTGTCCACCGGTCTCCTTCACCACGTCCGCGACGGCTCGCTCCATTTGGTGTCCGAAGGAATAGTCGGGGCCGACCACAAACCACTTCTTCACGCCGGATTCCGCTGCGCTCAGAACGGGGGCGCGCGGAAGCACGCTGGTATCAAACGACCACACGAATCCCGTCGGTGAGCACGACTTGCCGTAGAGATCGAGAGTTCCGGCCCCCGAGATCAGTGCGATCTTTCCCTTTGTATGGGCGAGATTTTGGATTCCGAGCGCGATGGTGGACACGGGTATGTCGGCAATGGCCTCAACATGCTCCTCGTCAAACCACCGTCGGGCGATGGTCAGGCCCACGTCGGGCTTCAGTTGGTGGTCGGCCGATACGATCTCAATCGGTCGGCCAAGAACGGTGCTGCCGGCGTCGCTGACCGCCAGTTCAGCGGCAACGACCGAGCCGCGACCGACCGTATCGGCGATGACTCCGGACATGTCGGTCAAGACACCGATCTTCAGCGGCTCGCCAACCGCCAGACCGCTCCACAGGAATAAGCCCAATCCCGCGGCCACGACTCGCCTTGCCATGAGCAGCTGCCTCCCATTTTATTGGTTGTACCATTGATACATGCTGGCCCTAGTGGCCGCAAGCCCATTCGGCCGAACATTCGGCGAGACCTTTTGCCTGCGCCCGCCGGACGAGAAGGGCAGAAGACGTCGAGCGCAACCGGCATATTCCTGGCCTTTGGACGGGCCAGACCCAAAATTGTTTTGGCGCGAGGTTCTCCGCTGCGCCTCCGCTCGTCAGGCGCAGCATCGGCCGTCGCCGTCAGCCATCTGCATGCATGTGCGACGGAAGATGGTCTCTGCAACAGGTACAAGGAACGACAATAGCCGCGGTGGGATACGGCCTCTTTGGTGACTGGGTTAGTTCCTGGCGCGTCTTGGAAACTCTAGGCCGAGACGATGCATCGGTTCGCCGGCTTGAAGGAACCGAGCCAATGAGGCGAGGAGATGCGAGAATATTGGGACCGGCAGACCACCAAACCTGGCGGCGGGGCGCGCCCCAGGCTTTTTGATAACTTCACGCGAACTTTCGTGATTGCGGATCAGAGGAGCTTCGTAGTCCGGAAACACGCCGCCATATGCGAGCCGGCATCTCACCGATGTCGACCTCGCTAAAATGTCCTCAGCTCAGCGAATAGCAGTCGAGAAGATTCAAGATGCCGTTGAAAGCAACTCGAAGAGAAGAGTCATTAAGCCCTCGTTTAGTCGAAGGCGATCAAAGCTTTCGAGGTTCCACGAAGAGCTTACGGAATAGGGCCGGCCGCCTAGGGAAGGTTGACGCTGCTTGACGAGATCGGATCCTCAGCCACGGGGCAGGCTTCCCCAGCCCCAAGCGAGCATTCTTTGCGATCGGCGCGCTATTCTTCTTCCTGTTCCGCGAGTTGTTTTCGATCTTGACGTCGAACTGGCTGCTGTGGTTCGGACTCGTTTTCGTTACCTTTCTGCTGTGCTCGCCGGGCGGCCTCGTCGGCATCTGGGCGACACTGGCAAAACGCTGGTAGCCGCCGCCGGAAGAATCCGCAGCGATGAGCCGCCGGAAAATCTACGAAGGCCTGCCGCTGCCGCACTTCCTGCCGTCGAAAGGGCTCGGCGGCATTGTGCTAGACGTGCGCGGCGTCTCGAAGACGTTTGGCGGCATTCGCGCGGTAAGCGACGCGAGCCTGCAAGTGGGCACCGCGAAATCCACGCACTGATCGGGCTCAACGGCGCGGGAAAGACCACGCTGTTCAAGCGCCTGTATTCGGCAGTCTAGGACGCGTACTCATAAATCTTCGTCGATGTCCGGTTCGCCCTGACACCGACCGCATTTGTGCAGCCGCAGCAAATGTCGCGATGGGCGATGAAGTTGCGGCTCTCGCTTGGCACGAAGTCCGACGCATTCAGAGCCTTCTATTGGCGGCAACCCTCCGGGCCGCAGCCAACGCCAAACGCGCCCAGTCGATAAATTCGTCGGTCTCGTCGAACAGCCGATCTGGTACACGCCAGAAGGCAAGGTCTATAAGTCTTTCTCCTTTAAGGTAGTTCAATGGCGGCGATGTGCGGGCCTCCTCGAAGGCCTCTCGGTTCTCGTCGTCAACTCGAAGATAGAGGACGTTCTCGGTAACCATGCCGAGCATCGCTCCATCACAGAATATACCTGTCTTTTCGAACATCCGGCGCATCGTGATTTGGCCGAGCGGAGCAAGTTGCTCGCGTAGAAACTCGGCATACTCTGAGCTCGCGACCATGCGGAGACCAAGGAAGGTGAAACCATGACTAGTAAAATCGAAACCTTCTACGATTTTAGATCGCCTTACGCCTATTTTGCTAACTACCGCGTTCGCAGGGGTAAATTGGGCTTTGCCAAAAACGTTGAATGGGTTGGACGTCCAATTTTTATCGACGTAATCTTGAACCTGCAAGCTGGTCGTGAGCCGTGGGCACCCTATATCGACACGCTCATCCAGCCGAAGCGGACGTACCTCATGGCTGACATTCGCCGCATGGCTGAGTTTTATGGAGCGCAGAAGCGTTGCGTTTGGCCGGACTCCCGTGATTCAAGCTCCCAAACTGGGGGCTCGAATCATGCGCTACGAACTCGCCGACCATGAATGGACTGCCATAAGGCCGATGCTGCCGAACAAGCCGCGTGGCGTTCCTCGGGTGAACGACCGACGTGTCCTCAATGGCATCTTCTGGGTCCTTCGATCAGGAGCACCCTGGCGTGATCTGCCGGCGGCGTTTGGTCCGTATACTACTTGCTACAACCGCTTCGTCCGGTGGCGGCGCGCTGATGTCTGGGGTCGCATCATAGACGCGCTTGCTGCTGCCCCGATGCTGCTGTTCAAATGATCGACACCTCCATTGTCCGCGTGCATCAGCACGGGGCCTGCATCACAAAGAACCAGCGTCAATCGATGGGAAGGTCACGCGGCGGTTTGACGAGCAAAATCCATGCGGTAGTCGATGGCAATGGTCTGCCGGTACGGCTGGCGCTGAGCCCCGGTGAGGCCCATGATGTTCGACTTGCCGGCAAACTGCTGTCTCGTCTGAAATCCGGGGCAATGCTGCTTGCCGACCGTGGCTATGACGCGGACTGGATCAGGGAGCTTGCCATGAAGAAAGGCGCGTGGGCCAACATCCCGCCGAAAAGCAACCGCAGCGATCCGATCTGCTTCAGCCCGTATCTCTACCGCGCTCGCAACCGGATCGAACGGTTCTTCAACAGGATCAAACAAGTGGCGACGCGCTATGACAGGCTTGCTGCCAACTACCTTGCCTTCGTTCAACTCGCGTCAATCAGGCTATGGCTGCGCCTTAATGAGTCCGCGTCCTAGTACTGATCACGACAAGCTTGCCCAGAAGTCGCGATAGGCAGCGCCCTCACGTTCGCCTGGCTAGCGCGGCAAGAAGCGCCGCCCCGTTACTGGCACAATGCTCGCGTGCGACCTAGGGGCAGGCTTTCGTTCGCCGGACTCTCGCTTTCGATCAAGATTAGGGGATCTACAAACCCTGCTTCTCAAGTGCGATCCCGCCATCAACGCAGGCAGCCGCTCGCACGTGCCATCTCGAACGCTAGTGTTAAGCCGAACCTCACTTCCGCTTTTTACGATCTCAACGAAATATGATCGTTAGCCTCTCCTTTGATCTCTCTTCTTAACTTCGAGTCTAGAACGCTTCTGATGCCTCACCGCGCACCAAGCTTCTTCTACTTTCAGTGGAATGACCACTTGGGTCATGATTGAATGAACTACCAACCGCGCCTTCGCTTCCGTACCCACCGGCTTGGATGTCGAGAGTCCGATTTACTGAAGCAGACATCAAGCGCGCTGTTAGAGGTGTTCTCGACAGTGGTGGCAAAGTCGCGCGTGTCGAGATCTGGCCGGACGGACGCATTTCTGTGTTGATAAGGGAAGAAAGATCGATTCCAATAGCTCCTGAGGACGATCCGGAGGTGTCCAGGAGTTTGTTGTGATGAGGGTGGGACGTTCGGCACTGCCTTTGCCTCGCTACACAAGGCGCAAACGCCTTCAGAAGGGGAGGCTTGCGTATTTTTTCGACGTGCCAACATGGGCACGTAAAAAAGGTTGTCCAGTCAAAAACGAACCGCTCGGCGCCGATTACGAACTCGCCGTGCAGCGCGCCGAGAGGATCTTGCTGCCTGCGTTCGACAGCTGGCTGACGGGTGGCGACGATGCGAATCCCGTGGGCATTGGAGTGGTGATCGGAACGCTGGATTGGATGTTTCACGAGTATCGTCGAACGTGGAAACAGAAGACGGCAAAGCGTTTGCAGCCTTTGAGCCCCGGTCAATGTCGCGTGCATGAGACCGGCATCAAGATGATATGCGAATATCTGTTGAAGGACGGAAGGCGCCTTGGCACGCTGCGCGTTTCAAGCATCGATACGGCGTTTGCGGACGATCTATTCGAGAAAATGCTCTACAAGGATGTCAACGGCGAGAAGGTCGAACGCCGCACGACCGTGAACCACGCGATGAAGACCGCTCGCGGCGCATGGAACACGATCTCACGGGCGCACCCTCACCTGCTTCCGGCGAAGAACCCTTTTGAGAAGATGGGCCTGCAATCCACCTCGCGCGAAACGCCGCATGCCAATTTCGACGAGTTGGCGGCGTTCCGTGCGAAAGCGATCGAGATGGGCTATCCGTCATTGGCAACGGGTGTCCTGATCGGTTGGGAATGGTTGCAGCGCAAGGCCCATATCTTCATCCGGTTTATGGCGGAGCACTACCGGCCGGAAAGCCGCCCACACCACGTCTATGTCATCAACTACAAGACGAGCACGGGCTCGTGGGAGCCGCTCTTCGATAGGAAGGGTAAGCCGCTCTATCCCCTGCTGATGGCCGAGCTCGACGCCATGAAGGCATTGCGGCCGACCGGCGGCCTGATGTTGCGACGAGATGGAAGCAGTCTGCCCTGGAGCGGCAAAGGCGAGATGCTGACTCAAGTCGAGCGCATTTCGAAGAAGATCATTCTGGCCGCGGGTTTGCGTCCTGAGCTAACCTTCACATCGTTTGGCCGACATGGCGGGACGACCGAGGCGAGCACGTCCGGCCTCACCGAAACGCAGCTGATGAAGAAGGGCCAATGGTCGTCGACCAAGGCGATGGCACACTACCTCCATCACGACGACGAGGCCAAGCAGGACGCACAGATAAAGCGCATCAAGCGGCGCAAGCAAGCGGCCAGAAAGTGAACATTTGTCGGAATGGATTCCGCGGTCTTGTCGGAATGGAAATTAACAAGCCCGATAAGTACTTGAAAACATTGGAGCGGGTGAAGGGAATCGAACCCTCGTATTCAGCTTGGAAGGCTGCTGCTCTACCATTGAGCTACACCCGCGTCTGGGGCTCCCTAACACGGCCGGGCGGCGGTCTCAACTGCCCCCAGGGCGGCATCTTGCGGCTTTCAGCGGCTTTCCGGCCCTTGCGCACAGGCCGGGTTCCGCTTCTGACCGCCTCCCCTTAACAGCGGCGTCGTCCCGTCCTATATTGAAGTCTTCCGCAACCAACGAAAGGAGGTGATCCAGTGTCTCTTACCAAGCGCTGTCACCTCGCTGGGATCGCCCGCTAAGCTTTGAAACGGGCTTGGCATTTGGGGCGCTCTCAGCCCTGGACCAGCGAGCAAGAAATCGGGCGCGACGGGGCCTCCCCGCCGCGCCTTTTTCGTGGGTCGGGCGCCTGCCGCAAACGGGCGCCGCTCACGCGGGCGGCTCGCCCGTGAGCACCTCGCGAATTTTCTCCGACAACTCCGCCTTCCGGTACGGCTTGCACAGCAGCGCCACGCCGGGGTCGAGATGCCCTTCGTGAACGATGGTGTCGTCGGTATAGCCTGACGTGTAGAGCACCCTCACTCCTGGCCGGCGCAGCCGGACGGCTTCGGCCAATTCCCGCCCGTTCATGCCGCCGGGCATGATGATGTCGGTGAACAGCAGATCGAACCGGGCGCCCTGGTCGACCAGCGCGAGCGCGGCTGCGCCGTCGCCGGCCACGAGCGTGCGATAGCCAAGGCTGCCGAGCTGGGCGACGACATAGCCCTGCACCAGCGGATCGTCCTCGACCACCAGGATAGTCTCGTGCCCGCGCACCGTGGCGGGCGCCTGGACCGCCGCCGGCCTGGCCGGCACCTCGCCCTTCGACCGCGGCAGGAACAATCGCATCACCGTGCCGCGTCCCTCCTCGCTCTCGATCGCGACGGTGCCGCCGGTCTGGCGGGCAAAGCCATAGACCATGCTGAGCCCGAGCCCGGTGCCGCGTCCTACCCCCTTGGTGGTGAAGAACGGCTCGAACACGCGCTCGCAGATCTCGGCGGGAATGCCGTGACCGGTGTCGGTGACCGCGACCATCACGAAGGCGCCGCGCAGGACATCGCCGTCGCCGACGCTGCGCAGGCCTTCGAGCTCCCGGTTCGCGGTCTCGAGCGTCAGCCTGCCTCCGCCCGGCATCGCATCGCGCGCATTGACGGCGAGATTGACGATCGCGGAGGAGAGCTGCGAGGGGTCCGCCATCGCGGACCAGGCGTCGTCCGCAAGCCGGGTCACGATCTCGATATGCTCGCCCAGGATCGGCCTCAGCAGCTTCGCCGTCTCGACCACGAGCGCATTGACGTCGATCTCGCGCGGCTCAAGCGGCTGGCGGCGCGCGAAGGTCAGGAGCTGCGAGGTGATCTCGGCGCCGCGCGCGGCCGCATCGTCGATCAGCTGCGCGATCGCCGCGAATTGAGGCCTGTCCGCGAGCCCTTCCTGGATGATCTCGATGGTCCCGGTGATGACGGTGAGCACGTTGTTGAAGTCGTGCGCGACGCCGCCGGTCAGATGGCCGATCGCGTCCATCTTCTGGGATTGACGAAGCCGCTCCGCGGTCTCGTGCTGCTCGGTGAGGTCGGTGGCGGAGCCGCGATAGCCCATGAAGCGGCCATCGGCCGCGAACACCGGCTGGCCGTTGACGCTGAAATAACGCACGCGGCCGCTCACGTCGCGGCCGCGATACTCGAACTTCCGGAACGGCTCGTGGCGATCCAGCACCGCAATATGCTCGCGCCATTTCTCCGGTTCGGACGCGCGATCGAGTGCAGCGTCGAAGCGCCGCCGGCCGATGGTGCTCTCCCGATTCATGCCGAAGGCGTCAAACCGTTCCGAAACATAGGTGAACACGTGATCCGGCCCGGTTTCCCAGAACCAGTCGGACGCGGTCTCGGCATAATCGCGAAAGCGCTGCTCGCTCGCGCGTGCGTCGTCCTCGGCGCGCTGCCGGATCTTGAGGTCGCGTTCGAGATTGGCGTTGGCCTCGCGCAGCTCGCCATAGGCGCATTCGAGATTGCCGCACATGGCGTTGAAGGCGACGATCACCTTGTCCAGCTCGTCGGGATCGTAGGGCGGCCGGCGCTCCAGGTGCAAAGGCGGCGGCGGCCGCGCCAGGCTGTATTTGCCAACGAAGTCGGCGATGGCGACGAGGTGCCGCGTCACCAGCAGATGGAACATGTAGATGATGAAGAGCGAGACGAGGAAGGTCTTGGCCGCCTGGCTTGCCAGAATGACCAGGGCGCGGTTCAGCAATTGCTGATAGACCTCGCTCAGCGTCGCTTCGACGCGGAGCACGCCGATCGCGCGTGCGGTCCCCTGCACGGTGGTGTTCAGCGGATAGTCGCGCGTCACGATCGATCGGGCACCGGGCTCGCCGACCGCGACGCGGATCGGATTGGGACGATCGGCGATCTCGCGCACTTCGGCGGCGCGGATCCCGGGCAGCCGCAGGATGCCGTCGAGCTGGAGCTTGAGCTGGTTCTGATCGAGATTCCACAGGCTCTCGCCGAGGCTGCCGGTGGTGCTGCGGCCGATCTCGTCGAGCCGGGTCTCGATGACGCCGACCTCGCGGTCGTAATCGAGATAGAGCTGAAGCCCGGTCAGCACCAGCGTGACGACCGATGAGAACAACAGCACCGCGGCCAGGAGGCGCGGCCCGACGCCGCTGCGTGACCAATTGAAAATCCGCGACAACAGCGCCCCTAACATCGCCGGCGCAAGCGCCGCGCCGATCCCGCTCACATCCTGCTTCGCGACCGCCGGGGCAACGGCGCGGCTGCGCTTGGAATCCTGATCGCCTGAGTTGTCCATGCACCACCTCCCCGGAATGGCGGCACCCTGCTCCGGCCGGCCGCAGCCGCGAGCATTCGATAGGTCAGATTCTCCCTTCACGCGGCGTGCGCGGCGATCCTGTCGGCCCATGGGCGGCTTGAGGTCGGCGGGGTCATATCTTGCGCCCAGCAGCAGGATTCTCGCATAAACTATCACTTCGCGTGCTAGAATGACATCGGTTAAAGCTCGGAGTCGCCTGCATCGCGGGCGAGCGATGGCAGTTGCAGCCGTCGCGCCGGCACCACCCTCGGTAGATCGCGCGGGCATTTCGACTCCAGTGGTAGCAATGCACGATCAAGGAGACCCGTGATGTGGCGGATAGCCGTCGCCTGCCTGTCGTTGCTGCTAGCTGCTCCGTCGCAGGCGCAGCAGCTGATCAGGCTGGCGCGCATCGCCGACATCCCCGACCAATATGTCGGCGGCGAGATGCTGCGGGCGGTCTACGCCAAGCTCGACATCAAGCTCGAATTCGAGGACGTCCCCGGCAAGCGGGCGCTGGCGCTGTCGAGCGCCGGCGAGGTCGACGGCGAGATCCAGCGGATCGGAACGTTGTCCCGCGACTACCCGACGCTGGTCCAGATCACGCCGGCGATCAACTACATCGAGCCCACGGTGTTCACGACGAAGCTGCATTTTGACGTCGCCGGATGGAATTCGATTCGCGACTACAGCATCGGCATCGTCCGCGGCGTCGGCTCCTCGGAAGCGGGCACGCGCGGCATGGCTGAAGTCACGGCGAGCACGAGCCTCGAGAGCATGGTCAAGATGCTCGACGCCGACCGCTTCGAATTGATGGTCACCGACCTCTTCAGCGGGCTGGTCGCGGTGCGGAAGCTCAATCTCCAGGCCAGGATCTACCCGCTCGCACCGCCGCTCGAGCGCATTCACATCTACCACTATCTGCACGAGCGTCATCGCGATCTGGTGCCGAAGGTCGGCAAGGTGATCGCGCAGATGGAGGCGAGCGGCGAATTGGCGACGCTGCGCGAGTCCCTCATCAAACAGATCCTGAGCACGCCGTGACGGCGCCGGGCTTAGATCGTGCGAAGCCGTTCACGTAACGCCACGGCGGCGATCAACACGCCGACGCACCAGGCGATAACCGCCCGGTGAGGCTCCTCGCCGAGCAGCACGGTGAAGATGCTCGTGAGCAGGCACGGCGCGATCGCCTTGCCGCTCCGGCTCACAAGCGACAGCAGGAACGGCAGCGCGGCGATCGATATTTGCAGGACGTCCATGGTGAAAGACGGTCTCGCCGGACGCTTCAGAAGCCGCAGACATTGAGCACGCGCGGCTGCTTGCCGCGGCGGCTTTCGACGATGCGCTCGCCGCCGTTCTCGGCAGAGCTGCCATAATAGCGGTGATGACCGCCCTGGTCGTGCAAATCGGCAGGCGCCGATTGTGCCGCCCGTCCCGCGTCGCAGATGATCTTGATGGTGTGACCCGACATCGCAGCCTCCGAATTCCTCAGCCTTCTCAGTGGTCATCAGTCGCCTCGGCTTCAGGCGGCGTTCACCCCGGCGGGCCGCAATCGGGTTTCAGGACGGTTTCGCCGGAGGCCGGACGACGCAATATTTTGTGGAGGGGGATTGTCGGCTGCGACCGCGGTGATACGTCCTTGAGACGCGCGCAGCGAAAACAATCGAGGTGACGATGCTTTACGCCATCCTGGCCTATCACGTGGAAGACGAGATCCTGTCATGGACGCCGGAGCAGGACGCCGCGGTCGTGGCGAAAGTCATCGAGGTTCAGGCGCCCTTGAGAGCGAGCGGACATCTTGGGCCGGCCGCCCGTCTGGATGGGACCCGCAAGGCGCACACCCTGCGTGGCCCCGGCGCGGGCATCGTGCTGGACGGCCCGTTTGCCGAGACCAAGGAGCAGCTTCTCGGCTTTCATCTCGTGGAATACGACACGGATGAAGAGGCGATCGCGGCGGCGCGGACGCTGCGTCAGGTCAATCCGTCGGCGGTCTACGAAATCCGCCCGGTCATGCTTTACGTGCCGGCCGACGGGTTCGGCACGACAAAAGCGTGAGCCGCCGCTTTACGCGTCCGCTCCGTTCGGTGCGGCATAGAAGCGCCGGATCAAGAGCCCGCCGAAGGCGATGAACCACAGGAAGGGCGCGATGTGCGGCGCGAAGGCCGCAACGATCGTGCCCGGGATGAACACGCCAAGCGGAAACAGCGAGGCCATGATCTCGTGGCCCCAGCCGCCAAGGATTCTCCACCACAGCCATGCATTGAGGCCGGCGATCGCGCTCAGATGCAGGCCGTAGAGCACAGCGACCGCGCTGCTCATGGGGTAATTGGTGTAAAGGCCGTTGGTGACCGGCAGCAGCACGATCGAGAGCAGAAAGAACAAATTGAGCATCACCGCGCCGCGGCTGCCCACAGGCTGGCGCGCCAGCCGGCGGTGATGGCTGATCCAGAACACGCCGGCGATGATGAAGCTGAGCGCGAAGCCAATGAGCTTGCCGGAATAGACACGGGCGAGATCGTCCCAGTCGGGCACGCCGGTGAAAACTGCCGCCTTGGGCAGGTCATAGGCGAGCAGCGTCATGGCGACGCCAAAAATGGTGTTGCTGAGCGATTCCAGCCGCCGCATCTCGAACTGTTCGGGCTTGAGCTCGGTCATCGGGACAGCACGCCCTTCGGGTTGGAACTTCGGGACGCCTTTTCCCTAGGTCTTAACCCCGGTTCCGTCCAGCCGCATTGCGATTCGCAAGGAGATCGCCGATTCTCGCCGTTTCACCGGGGCGATTCGTGGCGACATATCTGGACACGCTCAATGCGGAGCAGCGCCGCGCCGTGGAGCATGGCGTCGCCGATGGCGCGACCGTGGGCGCGCCCCTGCTCGTCATCGCCGGCGCCGGCTCCGGCAAGACCAACACGCTCGCCCATCGCGTCGCGCACCTGATCGTCGCCGGCGCCGATCCGCGCCGCATCCTCTTGATGACGTTCTCGCGCCGCGCGGCGGCCGAGATGGCCGGCCGGGTCGAGCGCATCTCCCGCAAGGTATTGGGCGAGAACAACGCCGCGATCATGCGCGACGCGCTGACCTGGGCTGGCACCTTCCACGGCATCGGCGCGCGGCTGCTGCGCGAATATGCCGAGCGGATCGGCGTCGATGTCGCCTTCACCATCCACGACCGCGAGGATTCCGCCGACCTGATGAATCTGGTCCGGCACGAGCGTGGATTGTCGAAGACCGAAAGCCGCTTCCCCGCCAAGGGCACGTGTCTCTCGATCTACTCGCGCTGCGTCAACGCCGAGATGGAGATCGAGAAGGTCCTCGGCCAGCACTATCCCTGGTGCGCGGGCTGGGCGGCCGAGCTGAAGGGCCTGTTCGCGGCTTACGTCGAGGCCAAGCAGGCCCAGCACGTGCTCGATTACGACGATTTGCTGCTCTACTGGTCGCAGATGATGAGCGATGCGCTGATCGCCGAAGAAATCGGCGGCCGCTTCGATCACGTGCTGGTCGACGAATATCAGGACACCAACCGCCTGCAATCCTCGATCCTGCTCGCGTTGAAGCCGGATGGGCGCGGCCTCACCGTCGTCGGCGACGACGCGCAATCGATCTATTCCTTCCGGGCCGCCACCGTACGCAACATCCTGGACTTCCCGCAAAGTTTTTCGCCGCGCGCGGAAATGATCACGCTCGACCGCAATTACCGCTCGACGCAGCCGGTGCTGGCGGCGGCTAACGGCGTCATCGGGCTTGCCCGCGAGCGCTTCACCAAAAACCTCTGGACCGACCGCACCGCCACGCAAAAACCGCAGCTCGTGACCGTGCACAACGAGGCCGACCAGGCCCGCTATATCGTCGAGGAGGTGCTGGCGAACCGCGAGCAAGGCGCGCTGCTCAAGCATCAGGCCGTGCTGTTCCGCACGTCCTCGCATTCGGGCCCGCTGGAGATCGAGCTGACCCGCCGCAACATCCCGTTCGTAAAGTTCGGCGGGCTGAAGTTCCTCGACGCCGCGCATGTCAAGGACGTGCTGGCGCTGCTGCGCTTTGCCGAAAATCCGCGCGACCGCGTCGCAGGCTTTCGCATCCTGCATCTGTTGCCGGGCGTCGGCCCCGCAACCGCGCAGCGCGTGCTCGACCAGATGGCGGAGAGCCCCGATCCGCTTGCCGCGCTCGGCCAGCTGCCGGTGCCGGCGCGTACCGGCGACGACTGGACCGACTTCGTCCGCACGGTCGCGAACCTGCGCTATTCGGAATGGCCGGCCGATCTCGAGCGCGTGCGGCTCTGGTACGCGCCGCATCTCGACCGCATCCACGAGGATTCCGAGACGCGCCGCGCCGATCTGATGCAGCTCGAGCAGATCGCGAGCGGCTATGCCTCGCGCGAAAAATTCCTGACCGAGCTCACGCTCGATCCGCCGGATGCGACCAGCGACAAATCCGGGCCTCCCTTGCGCGACGAGGATTATCTGATCCTCTCCACCATCCACTCCGCCAAGGGCCAGGAGTGGAAGTCGGTGTTCGTGCTCAACGTCGTCGACGGCTGCATGCCCTCCGATCTCGGCGCGGGCACCTCTGCCGAACTCGAGGAGGAGCGCCGGCTGCTCTATGTCGCGATGACGCGCGCCAAGGACGATCTGCACCTCGTCGTTCCCCAGCGCTTCTTCGTCCACGGCCAGGCCGCCAAAGGCGACCGCCACGTCTACGCCTCGCGCACCCGCTTCATCCCGGAATCCCTCGTCCATCTGTTCGAGCGCACCGCCTGGCCGAAGGCAGGCGCGGCCGGAGCCCGCACCGCGGCGCAGGGGCCAAAGGTCGACATCGGCGCGCGGATGCGCGGGATGTGGCGGTAGACACAAGAGGCTGGTGTCGAGACCTGTCAGGATGTCAGGAACAACAGAGGTCCGACATGAAAGCCGTCGTCGTCGAGCAATACGCATCCATCGATCAAATCGAGCTAAAGGACATTCCGTCTCCGCGCATGGAGCCGGGACAGCTGCGCATCCGGGTGGAAGCTGCGGGAATCGGCTTTGTCGACGGTTTGAAGATTCAAGGGCTCTATCAGACCAAAGATCCCCTGCCCTTCATTCCCGGCACGGAATTCGCCGGGATCGTGGAGGAGGCTCCGGGCGAGCCGGGAGGCTATCGACCCGGCATGCGTGTGATGGGCATGACGCGGTCGGGCGCGCTTGCCGAGGAGATCGTCGTCAAGCCTGAAGCACTCCACCTGCTGCCGGACGGCGTCGCGGCCGAAGTCGCCGCCTCGTTTCGCGCCAATTATCTCACCGCGCTCTATGCGCTGAGTGCACGCGCCATGATCGTCGCAGGCGAGCAGCTTCTGGTGCTGGGCGCGGCCGGCGGCACCGGGACTGCGGCTGTCCAGGTCGGCAAGCTGCTCGGCGCCCGCGTCATCGCGGCGGCGGCGACACCGGAGAAGCGCGAGTTCGCCAAACAACACGGCGCCGACGCCGTCATCGACTACACGCAGGCCGGCTGGCGCGACACGCTCAAGGCACTGACCGACGGACACGGCGCCGACGTGATCTTCGATCCCGTCGGCGGCGAGATCTCGGTGCAGGCTTTTCGGTCGATCGCCTGGCGCGGACGCCATCTCGTGGTCGGCTTCGCCGCGGGCGCCATTCCCGCGCTGCCGTTCAATCTGCCGCTGCTGAAAGGCGGCGCCCTGCTCGGCGTCGACCTCGCACAAATTCCGACACGCGAGCCCGACGTGCAAAAGCGGCTGATGTCGGAGCTGACCGGCTGGCTCGCCGAAGGCAAGCTGAAACCCGCGGTCGGCCGCGTCTTCGCGCTGGACAGTTTCCGCGAGGCGTTCCGGACAATGCAGACGCGCGCTGCGCTCGGCAAGATGGTGGTGCGGATCTCGTCTTAGCGCCCTTCATGGCCGGCGCTGCGCAGCCAAACTTAGAAATTGTAGTTCAGCCCGGCCCGGACAAGATCAATCGCCGTGCTGGAACGCGCATTGAGAAAGCTCGGCGCGGACGGCGCGCCGGCATAGAGGCTGCCGACGACGGGATAGCTGCCGCTGCCGAGGTCGACGTGGAGATATTCGACCTTCAGGCTGAGGTTTTGCGTGAAGCGTTTTTCGCCGCCGATGCCGGCGGTCCAGCCGGTCGCGATCCGGGACGAGCTGCCGGAGAAGCACGCCCCCAATCCATAGAACGGACCGCACGCGAAAGCATAGCCGAAATTGCCGATCGAGTTCGACACGCCCGGGGGCAGCGACACACTGGCCGATTCACTCACGCGTCCATACGCGAAGCCGCCGGTGGCGAAGATCAGGAGATCGGGCGCCGCCAGAAATCCGATCCGGCCGCGGACCGTGCCGAACCAGTCGATGTTGCGGCTGACGTCGAATGTCGCGGGCTGCGTCCCGAAAAGCGTGACCGGTGTCGAGGCGCTGGCTTTGAGGCTGGCCGCAGCGATATCGGCCTCGACACCGACGACACCGCGACCGGCAAACTGCCAGTCGTAGCCGATCTGCCCGCCGCCGAGCCCGCCATTGGCATTGCGAGAGGCCGCGACCGTCGGAACGACGGGCTGACCGAATGACAGACTCTGCGTGAGCGGATCACCGGGATTTGCGGTGACGCCGCCGCTTGCCCAGCCATAGCCTCCGTTCAGCCCGACGTGGAATCCCGTCCAGTTGATCTCTCCGGCCTCCGCGGAAACGCATCCGCCTAAAACCAACAGGGCCGCCGCCAAGACCTTCTTCATACCGCTTCCTTGCCGATGTCGTGTCAGCCCGCATACTGGCGCACGCGGACAGTCACAGGATTCGAGGGCAATCCTAGAAGATGCTGCTCAGAGGTCTCGGCGCTCCCTGCAGCCGGCACTGCAATTGGCGCAACGACGCGAAATCGTTGCGTCTGTTGCGGACGCGTCACACCGACAATGGCGACAGCTCTTGCTCCCCTGATGCCGGTTCGAACCGGGCTGGCAAAACGCGCGACAAAGCCTCGGACCTGGCGAGGCACGATCAGTTTGACGATCAAGCGCATGACGCGTTTCCTGTTCAGCACCGAGGCCCTGCCGTCCGAGGACAGGCTCGCGATCTGGCTACAGGACCTCGGACGGCATCATGTCCGGCTCGATATCAATCCGCGCGAGGTCCGCACGAACGAAAGCGATGGCAACGACGGACCCGCACTCAACTGGGTCAGACAATCCGACTATCGCATCCTTGACGAAGACGAGACGCTGCCACGCGACGCAGACGACAGCATTCTGCTGTTTCAAGGCGCCACGGGCTCGCTCGCGATCGAGGGCCGCGTCCAACTCACCAACGTCCGGCTGGACGGCGCGCGGTTTCGCAGCAGGATACCCGACATCGACGAGCAGCTGCTTCGTCGATTGCCTTCGAACGGTACCGCGCTGCGCCTGCTGCAAGCCTATGTCGATGCACTCGCGGCGGGCGGCGTTCCCGCCGATCCCGTTTTGGCCCACATCGTCAACGAACATATCGTCGATCTGATCGCGGCCTCCTTGCGGTCAGGCGACGACAATTCCGGGCCGGCCGCGCAAAGCGCGATCCCGGCGGCGCGTCTCGCCGCGGCGACGACCGACATCCGCGCCCACCTTTGCGATCCGGCCCTGTCGGCGAAACATGTCGCACAGCGATTGGGCCTGTCCGAACGATCCATCTATCTGCTATTCGAACGCAGCGGCCTGAACTTTGCGCCCTTTGTCACCAACGAACGGCTCAAGCTCGCCGCCGCCATGCTGCTCGATCCCGCGCGACAGCGGGATCGGATCGGCGACATCGCTCTCGCCGCCGGGTTCAGCGACCTCTCGACGTTCAACCGGTGCTTTCGCCGCCGCTACGGGCGAACGCCGTCCAGTCTGCGCCGCTCCGGGCCGGGGTGACGAATGCTGGCCGTCGGTTACGCGCCCAGCCGGTCGAACTGGACCTGGCCTGCCTTCATCACCAGCGGAATGTGCTCGCCCTGGCCGAGCAGGCAGGCGACATCGCGCAGCGGATTGCCGTCGACCACCAGCAGGTCCGCGATTGCGTCGGGCGCGATGCGGCCGAGCTTGCCCTCCATGCCGAGCACCTCGGCGCCGATCACTGTCGCGCTGGCGATGACGGCGCGGGGCCCGAGAATTTCGGCGCGGATGCGGAATTCGTCGCTCTGCAGGCGCTGCGACGGCCCGAGCAGATCGCTGCCGAACCCCATCTTCACCCCGGCATCGCGATAGATCGTGAGCGATCGCAGGCCGGCGTCGCGGACGTCGGCGATCTTGGCCACGCTCTCCGGCGGCAGGCCGTATTGCGCGCCCTCGTTGGCGAGCGCCTCGTAAGTCACCAGCGTCGGCACCACATAAGCGCCCTTCTCGGCCATCAGCCGCGCGGTCGGCGCATCCACGAGATTGCCATGCTCGATCGTGCGCACGCCGCAGCGGACCGCGCGTTCGATCGCGGCGGCGGTGTAGGCGTGGGCCAGCACATAGGTCTGGCGCCCGCGCGCCTCCTCGACGATGGCGCGGATCTCGTCCTCGGAGTAGCCGAAGGCGCCGACCGGATCGGTCGGCGACGCGACACCGCCGGACGCCATGATCTTGATCTGGTCGGCTCCCATCTGGAGTTCTTCGCGCGCGGCTTTGCGCACGCCGTCGACGCCGTCGGCAACACGCGCCAGCGCGCCGACACGCACGCAGCACGGACACGGTGCGTCGCTCGCGAGGTAATCCGATCGCGCCCGCATGTCGCCATGGCCGCCGGTCTGGCTGAGCGCACGGCCGGAGACGAACAGCCGCGGACCGTCGGTCAGGCCGGTCTCGATGGCGTGCTTCAGCGCATGGCCGGCACCGCCGGCGTCGCGGACCGTGGTGAAGCCGCGCCGCAGCATGCCGCGCAACAGCAGCGTCGAGCGCAGCGTCACCAGCACGTTCGGCATGTGCACCTGCTGCGCCAGATTGAGCTCGACGGCGATCGCATGCACATGCAGGTCGATCAGGCCGGGCATCAGCGTCTTGCCCTTGAGATCGATGGTGCGATCGGCGGTGACCTGGAGCGGCCGGTCCGAGACCTCCTTGATCAGGCTGTCTTCGACCAGCACGTCATGGCCCGCCAGCAAGTCCGGCTGGAGCGGATCGAGCAGCGCGGCGTTCTTGAAGAGGATGCTGGGCATCGCGGAATCCTGTCAGAAGTGGCTTGGCGCAAGCAGCGCCGGCAATGTAAGCTGGGCGAAGGGCAGACATGCAGCGACGTCGTCCTCGCCATACCAGCCCGCCTCGTGAAGCAGATTGAGCGAGCCGAACGTTCGCCCGCGCCAGCGCACGGGCATGTTGAGCACGCTCTCGCAGCCGAGCGATGCAATCAGCGCGTGGTCGGAGAAGACGTCGCGCAGATCATCCCGCGTGCGGCCGATATAGGCCTCGCCGCGGTCGAGCACGGCCTCGGTCCACGGCCCCGGCGCCAGGCGCTTGCGTCCGCCGGCCGGGTACGGCCCGGGGAGGTTGGAATAGACCCGCGCCGCTTCGCCGCTGTCGCCATCGTAAGTCAGGATCGTGAACAGCTTGTGCCCGATCGTCGACTTCATGGCTTCATCGAGTGCCGCGAACAGCGCATCCGGCTGATCCGCCCTGCTCTGCGCCGCCGCGACGGCGCAGAGCCAGGGATCCCCCTTGTAAGGATCGGCCTTCGGCTTGGTCCGCGTCATGCAGCTTCACCCGCCGCGATCTCTTCCAGCGACCGGCCGCGCGTCGGCACGCCCATCAGCACGACGGTGATCGCCCCGAACAGCAGCACGGTGGTGGTGACACCGAACACGCCGGCGAAGCCGAAATTGGGATAGAGGTAGCCTACCAGGATCGGCGAGACGATCGCACCGATGCGGCCGATCGCGGAAGCGAGCCCCGCGCCGGTGGTTCTGACCGGCGTCGGAAACACTTCGGCGGTATAGGCATAGACGCCCGCATAGGTGCCGTTCATGAAGAAAGACAGGAAGATTCCCGCCGCCATGATCTGCTGGTCGCTCTGCGCGAAGGCGAGCCCGAGTGCGCTGGCGCCGCCGAGCACCATGTAGGTCGCGATCGTCCCCTGCCGGCCGATGCGCTCGTTGAAATACGCGGCGCTGAAATAGCCGGGGATCTGCGCGCAATAGATCGCGATCGAATAGGCGAAGCTCTTGGTGATGCTCATGCCGTTCTGGACCAGCAGGCCTGGGATCCAGACGAAGAAGGAATAGTAGCTGAAGGTGATCGCCAGCCACATGATCCAGGTCATGACGGTGATGCGCGCCTGCCGGCCCGCCAGAAGCGCCGCGAAATTGGCGCGCAGCGTCCCGCCGGTCCCGGCCGGCGCTGTTGCTTCGACGACCGGCTGCGGCAGGACATGGCCCGCGCGCGCAAAGCTGGCTTCGATCCTGTCGAGGACGGTTTCGGCTTCCTTCTCCCGTCCACGGCTTTCGAGCCAGCGCGGCGATTCCGGCAGCGACTTGCGCCACCACAACAGCATCACGACCGGGACCGCTGTGATGACCAGCACGATGCGCCAGCCATTGTCATAGGCGGGAACGATGAAGTAGCCGAGCAAGGCCGCGGCGACGAAGCCGAAGGAGAAGAAGCCCGCCAGTGCGCCGGTGAAACTGCCGCGGTAGCGCCGCGCGACGAATTCCGCGAGATAGGGTGCGATGATCGCGCTCTCCGCGCCGGTGCCCATGCCGGCGACGATCCGCGCGGCGAAGAAGGACGGCCATGCGTCCACCATCGCGCTGACGATCGATGCCACACAATAGAGGGCAAGCGCGGACATCATCACCGCACGGCGGCCGATCAGGTCGCCCAGCGTGCCGGCCAGCAATGCGCCGAACAGGAAGCCGATATAGGTGCTGCTGCCGAGCACGCCGATCTGCACGCTCGTCAGATTCCAGGCGGTGCGCAGCACCGGCAGGATGAAGGCCAGCACGGCTGCGTCCATCGCGTCGAAGGTGTAGCCAAGGCCACCCATCAACAGCAGATGCTTGTGGAAGCGTGCGAACGGAAGGCGCTCGATGCGCGCCGATATCATCGACATGAAAGTCCCCTCAGTCTGGCGGCCCGGCGCTCCGCGTGTCCCTGGGGGAACCATAGACAAAGTGACATTATCGTCATAATTTATAATCATGATCTAATATATCACTGTGGTGAATGTCCGTGTCGTTCCGCGCGCTTGACCTCAACCTCCTGAAAGTCTTCGAGGCGCTGATGACCGAGGGCAGCGTCACGCGCGCCGCGAGCGCACTGACGATGACCCAGCCCGCGGTCAGCAACGCGCTGGCGCGGCTGCGCGCCGCGCTCGGCGATCCCCTGTTCGTGCGATCCGGCACCGGGATCCGTCCGACCCAACGCGCCGTGGTGCTGTGGGAGCCGATCGGCGAGGCACTGGAAAGCGTGCGTGGCGCGCTCGACGAGCAGGTGTTCGATCCCGCCCGCGCGCAGACCGAGTTCGCCCTGTCGATGTCGGACTATGTCTCCTCGCTGGTGATGCCGAACCTCCTGCAGCATCTCGGCCAGGTCGCGCCCAAGGCGCGCGTCCACACCGTCCCCAATACCGTCGTCGAGATTGCCGACCAGCTCGAGGACAACAGGGTCGATTGCGTGCTCAGCGTCTATGTCAACGAGGCGCAGCAGCCGGCCGCCATTCGCTCGCGCTCGCTATGGACCGTCGACTACGCCTGCTTCATGCGGCGCGGCCATCCCCTAGCCGCCCGGAAGCGGCTGAGCACCCGTACCTTCCTGAACGCAGGCCACGTCGATGTGAGCCTGGCGGGCAAGACCATGCCGTCCTACGACCTCTTCCTCGCCTCGCGCGGGCTGTCGCGCAATCTGGTCGCGACCGTCAATCACTACAGCGCCGCCTACGAAGTCGCGCGGCAGTCCGACCTGATCGCCGTGCTGCCGAGCGACTTGCGTTCGCAGTCCCGCCATGCCCCGCTGCTGCACGCCATGCCGCTTCCGCTCAAGGCGCCGCCGCGCATCGTCAGCCTGTTCTGGCACCAGCGCAACGACACCGTGCCGGCGCAGCGCTGGCTGCGCGAGACCCTGGTCGGGATGTTCGCCCGGTCCGATTGAGCGCGCGGCGCCGGCCGGCCTTTCCGCCCGCCATTAACCAGCACCCGCCGGCCCAATGCGGCACCGCAACAAAACGCCGAGCTTGACGGCTCATTCACCAGTTGCTTCAATCCGATCATATTACTTTGAGCTGTTGGGATAATTGTTTTGCGTACCCGTGGCGTCTCCCCTGCCAGCGCAGGACGAACACACGTCAGCAGATTTTTGCGGGCCGCGCTGTTGCGTCCGCCCGGCAGAACAACCCGCCTCCACAAAGCCCCCCACGCATTCCTCAATCTGCCGCACCCTCGGTGCGTGCAACGTAGAGAGGCATAGCCATGGCCGCAACAATCCCTCCCTGGTTGGCAACGATGCGGCAGATCACGGGGACACGGGCGCTCGATAGCGGCGACAACCCCGTCATCATGAGCTGGCCGCAGAAGATCGGCGAGCTGTTCCCGGACACCCGGGACTATTGCAAGCAATACACACACGACTCCATTGCATGGTGCGGGCTCACGGTCGGCTATTGCATGGCGGTAAACGGCATCAAGCCTGTGTTTGGCGGCGACGCGGACTCGCGCTTCCTGTGGGCACTCGCCTGGCGGCAGTTCGGAACCGACGCCGGCGGCTCGCCACAACCCGGCGACGTGCTGGTGTTCGAATGGTCCGACGGCGGCCATCACGTCACGCTCTACGAGGAGACCAACGGCAACAGCTATGTCTGTCGTGGCGGCAATCAGGGCCATGAGGTCAAGCTGTCGAATTTCCCGAAGGCCCGCTGCATCGCCATCCGCAGGCCGCCGGCCGCCGCCATCGCAGCCACGGCAGACACCGTCCACGCACCGGCACAGATGCAGAGCCGCATCATCGCGACCGTATTCGGCGGCGCGTCCGATCCGAAGACCAGCGCCTATGACGGGCACATGATCGACGACACCGAACTCGGTGTGGCGCTGCCCGCTCACATTTCCGATCCGCGCCCCAATGTGAGCGTGTCGAAGAACGGCAAGACGGTGATCTGCAAGGTCGTGCATATCGGCCCCTGGAGCACCGACGATGCATACTGGAAGACCGGCACAAGACCCCAAGCCGAGTCCGGCGTCGACAGCCAGGGACACAGGACGAACGGCGCGGGCATCGATCTTACGCCGGCCGCGGCGAAGGCGATCGGTCTCATCGACAAGGGCGAGGTCGACTGGGAGTTCGTAAGCGCCCCGCTGACCAGCCCGTTCATTCCGTTCCCATTCCACAGAGACTCAACTTCCCCCGACCTGGTGCAACAGCTGCTAGCTCAATTGGAGGCCGCCAAGATGCCCACCAATCCAACCACGCCGCCAGCCGGCGGACAACCTGATATTGCAACGCTGGTCGCGGAGGCGCTCAAGGTCTTCCAGACCTTGGGACCAGGCGGTCAGCAGCAGCTGCCCACGGGCGGGACTGCGGCGACGCCGGACCATCTCCAGCAATTCATCAAGGTGTTGGGCGCACTGACCGGCGATTTCGGCGGCCCCAAGGGACTGGGCCAGGTCAATGGCGCGCTGGGCGACACCATCGGCAATCTGCTCGACGGAAAGAAGAGTGCGATCGGCATCATCGGCTCGGTGCTGACCGCGGTGCTCCATGTCGTCGGTCCGAGCCTGCCCGCGGCAGTGACAACCGCGATCGGCGGCCCGCTCGCGCCGGCAATATTGCCGATTTTCCTCGGCCTCACGGCCTGGGGCGTGCTTGGCAAGTTTGAGAAGTGGATGCCGCCGACCACGCCGCCTAAGCAATGAGGCGGCGGCCAAACCACGAAGACTGAAATGAAGTTCGCCCGCGTCGAAACACGACCAGGATGGCAGGCATGTCCGAGCAGGATGCAATTCGATGGTTTAAGACCCAGTTCGGCGGGGCGATCACCGCAGCCTGCCGCGGCACGCCCTACACGCTCGACATGGCCACCGCGATCGCGATGCAGGAAACCTATTCCGATTGCTGGGGCCCGATTTACAGGACCAAGCCGGCCAGCGAGGTGCTCAAGCTTTGCGTCGGTGACACGCTCGATGCGCCGAAGCGCAGCGCGTTTCCGACGAGCAAGGCAGATCTTCTCGCCGTGCCATCGGGTTCGAGCATGTTCGACGTCGCCCGCCAGGCGCTGATCGACGTCGCGCAAGTCAGCCGGCCTTATGCGAAAGTGGCGCAGAATCCCGACAAGTTCTGCCACGGCTACGGAATCTTCCAGTACGACATCCAGTTCTTCAAGACCGATCCGAGCTTCTTCCTGAGTCGTGGCTGGTATGACATGGCCGAATGCATCAAGCGCCTCATCAAGGAGCTGGATGCCGCGTGCGGACGCGCCTACGGGACACGGAAGTCGTCGCTCACCGACGATGAGATGATGTACGTTGCGATCGCGTATAATCATGGAAGCGTGCGGGTCGGCGGCGGTCCGCAACAGGGATTCAGGGCCGATGACGGCCGCTTCTATGGCGAGAACTTCCAGCAATATCTGGCGCTCGCCCACGCCACGCCGGTGGACATTCACGTCCCGACCGATCTCGGCCCGATCGCAGGCACCGGCACCATTCCGCCGATCCCGGCCGGCCGGCAGGATCTCCCGACGCTGGTGCAATCGGCGATGGCCATCTTGCAGGCGATCGCCGCGCGGCAACAGCTGCAACAACCCGGAACGGGCCAGGCGCCGGCATCCACCGGGCAAGTCGACGATTTCATCAAGCTCCTGACGGTCCTGACCGGCAAGACCGCCGACGGCCGCTTGGGACAGGTCAACGGTGCGCTTGGACAGACCATCGGCAATCTGCTCGACGGCAAGAAAAGCGCCATCGGCATCATCGGCGCCGTCCTCACGACGGTGCTCCAACAGGTCGGCCCGCATCTGGACACGGCCGTGCCGCTGTTCGGTAATTTCGCTGAGCTCGGTCAAGCCGCGTTGCCGGTGTTCTTGGGCACGAGCGCCTGGGGAATCCTTGGCAAGCTCGAGAAGTGGCTGGCGCCGACCCGCTGAGCGGTCCAAAACGGAAACCGAGCATTTCCTGAAGCGGCCTTGCCGCGGCATGGCCGCCCCTTAAGTGTCGTCGATCCTCCCCTCAGAGACCCGATCGATGACCGCACCGCTTGAATTCGGACTGGATACTTTTGGCGACGTGACGAAGGACGCGAGCGGCGCCACGCTTCCCCATGCCCAGGTGATCCGCAACGTCGTCGCGGAAGCCGTGCTGGCCGACGAGATCGGCATCGACTTCATTGGGCTGGGCGAACACCACCGTTCAGATTTTGCGATCTCCTCGCCCGAGACCGTGCTGGCCGCCATCGCGGCGCGGACCAAACGCATCCATCTCGGCTCGGCCGTGACGGTGCTGAGCTCGGACGATCCGATCCGGGTGTTTCAGCGCTTCGCCACGCTCGATGCGCTCTCCAACGGACGTGCCGAGGTGATCCTCGGCCGGGGCTCGTTCACAGAATCCTTTCCGCTGTTCGGCCTCGACCTGCGCAAATACGAAGAGCTGTTCGAGGAGAAGCTCGACCTGTTCGCGGCACTGCTGTCGCAAAAACCGGTGACGTGGGAGGGCAAGCTGCGTCCCCCGCTGAAGGACCAACTCGTCTATCCCCCGGTGGAGAACGGCACGCTAAAAACCTGGATCGGCGTCGGCGGCAGCCCGCAATCGGTGGTGCGCGCCGCGCATTACGACCTGCCTTTGATGCTCGCCATCATCGGCGGCGATCCCGCGCGCTTTGCGCCTTTCGTCGATCTCTATCACCGTGCCTTCAAGGAGTTCGGCCGGCCGGCGCAGCCGATCGGTGTGCACTCGCCAGGCTACGTCGCCGAGACCGACGCGCAGGCGCGCGAAGAGCTATGGCCCGACTACAAGGCCATGCGCGACCGCATCGGCAAGGAACGCGGCTGGCCGCCGATGGGCCGCGACGAATTCGTCAACGAAGCCGAGCACGGCTCGCTCTATGTCGGCTCACCCGAAACGGTGGCGCAAGATCGCGGCGACGGCCAAGGCGCTCGGCATTTCGCGCTTCCAGCTGAAATACTCGGCCGGCCTTCTGCCGCACGAGAAGCTGATGCGCAGCATCGAGCTCTATGGACGGAAGGTCGTGCCGATGGTGCGGGAGATGATGGGGTAACGTCAGCCGTCGTCCGAGCGCCGGGGATTCTTGCGCTGACTGTGAGCGGGATCACAGAGCTTGAGCCGACACGGTGTTTTATGCCGTAATTTGCGATTATGCTGGAAGGCATGATGCGTGTCGTCTCGGCGATCCTCTGTGTCGTTTGCGCGATCGGCCTGTTCTGCGAACCCGCTTTCGCCGAGCGGCGGATTGCGCTGGTGATTGGCAACTCGGCCTATGAGCGGGTTCCGCAACTCCCCAATCCCGTCAACGACGCCACCGCGATGGCGGAGATGTTTCGGAAGGCGGGCTTCGAGGCGGTGACGCTCAAGCTCGACCTCAAGGCCGCCGAGATGCGCCGCGCACTGCGCGATTTCGTCGACGCGGTGCGCGATGCGGATCTCGCCATCATCTATTACGCCGGCCACGGTCTCGAGATCGACGGCAGCAATTATCTGGTTCCGGTCGACGCCGTCCTCGAGCGCGACATCGACGCCTATGATGAAGCGATCCCGCTGGATCGGCTGCTGGCCGTGGTCGAGCCGGCGAAACGGCTGCGCATGGTCATCCTGGATGCCTGCCGTGACAACCCGTTCGCCAAACGCCTGAAGCGCCCGGTCGCCTCGCGCTCGCTCCAGCGCGGGCTGGTGATGGTCGAGCCGAACAGTCCGAACACGCTGGTCGCCTTCGCGGCCAAGGCCGGCTCGACCGCCGACGACGGCGACGCCAGGAACAGCCCGTTCACCACGGCGCTGGTCAAGCATCTGCCGGTCCCCGGCCTCGATGTCCGCAAGGCCTTCGGCTTTGTGCGCGACGACGTCCTGAAGGTGACGAATTACAAGCAGGAGCCGTTCATCTACGGCTCGCTCGGCGGCGATGACGTGGCCCTGGTGCCGGTGCCGCCCGCCCCGAAGGTCGACCCGGCGCTGGCTGCGCGCGACGATTACCAGCTCACCTCGCAGATCAACGTTGTCGCGGCCTGGGATTCCTTCCTCGCCAAATATCCGACCGGTTTCTACAGCGACCTCGCCCGCGCCCAGCGCGACAAGCTGATCGCTGTAAAGGACGCCGAGCAGGCCCGCTTTGCCGCGGAGAAGAAGGCGCTCGACGACGCCAAAGCGGCAGAGGATTCGCGGATCGCGGCGTCGAAAATGAAGGCTGCCGAAGACGCCAGGGCTGCGAAAGCCGCTGAAGACGCGAGGGCGGCGAAGGCGGCCGAACAGGCCAAGGTTGCGAGGGCAGCCGAAGAAACCAGAGCCGCGAGGGCCGCGGAAGAGGCCAGAATCGCGAAAGCGGCTGAAGAGGCAAAAGCTGCGGAAGCCGCGCGGGCGAAAGCGGCGCAGCCGGCCCCGGGCCAGCAATTGGCGGCGATACTGCCGCACGAGATCAGGCCCGCTCCCGAAACCAGCAAGGCTCAGCCGCGCGCGCAGGGCGGCTGCGCCGGCACGGAGCCGCAGGCTGCCGCATTGTCGCTTGACGCGGCGAGGGCCCTGTCGCTGCCGGAAGAATGCAGCCTGAAACCGAAGCAGAGCTTTCGGGAGTGCCAGAACTGTCCCGAGATGGTGGTCGTTCCCGCGGGCGAATTCATGATGGGCTCGTCTGCCGGCGAGATCGGCAACGGACTTGCGGCCGCGAATGAATCGCCGCAGCACAAGGTCATGGTCAGGGACGCCCTCGCGCTCGGCCGCTTCGAGGTGACGCGCGATCAGTTCGCAGCTTTCGTCGCCGCCTCGGGCTACAAGGCCGGCGACCGCTGCTTCACCTTCGAACAGAATGTGCCGAAGGAGCGCGAGAACCGCTCTTTTCTGATGCCGGGTTATGCGCAGGACGGCAACCATCCGGCCGTCTGCGTCAGCTGGACCGATGCGCAGGCCTATGTCGACTGGCTGTCGAAAACCACTGGCAAGCCCTACCGCCTGCTGTCGGAGGCCGAGTTCGAATATGCGGCGCGCGCCGGCAGCGCCCTGCCCTACGCCTTCACCGACAATCCCGCCGATCTCTGCCGCTACGTCAACGGCGCCGACCAGGCCGCGAGAAACGCGGGCCTGCCGCAGGATGCGCCATACATGGCGTGCAGCGACGGCTATCCCTTCACTGCGCCAGTCGGCTCGCTCAAGGCCAATGCCTTCGGCCTCGCTGACATGATCGGAAACGTCTGGGAATGGACCGCCGATTGTTTTGCCGACGACTATCGCGGTGTGAGCTCGGACAGTGCCGCGCGTTCGCAAGCAGATTGCGGGTCACGCGTGGTGCGCGGCGGCGACTGGTTTTCCGCCGCAGCCTCACTGCGGCCGGCGATACGCGCCAAGGCCGGTCCCAACGCACATCACGACGACATCGGCTTCCGCGTCGCGCGCACGCTCGTGCATTGAAACGAAAAATCCCGGCTCGCGATGGAGCCGGGATCTCTGACGTCCGATGTTCGGATCAGGTCGAGCGGCCTCCGGGCGCGCCGCCGCAGGGCGAGACCTTGAACTCGACGCGCCGATCGAGCGCATCGCTGGCATCGTCCCTGCCGGTGCCCACGATCATCTCGCGCGAGCCCTTGCCACTGGCAATGAGCCGGCTGCGCAGCGACTTCTCATTGTCCTCGAGCCGGTCCTTGACGTAGTCGGCACGCAGCGCCGAAAGGCGATCGTTCACCGCCGGCAGGCCGGTGGCGCTGGTATGGCCGACCACTTCGAGGCATCCTTGCCTGGCCGCAGTGCGCTCTGCGATCTTCTCGAGCCACGCATCGTAGGGCGCGCGCATGTTGCGATCGTTGATGAACAGCGTCGAGCCCGGCTTGAACAGGAATTTCACCGCGAGCTTGTCGCTCGAAAGGCCGTAGTCGACCACCTTGCCGAAAGCGTCCATTGCGGCACGGGTGCGACGGAGCTTGGCGTTGGCGAGATAGATGCCGTTGTACACGCGCAACTGCTGGCCGCCCGGTGTCTTGAGCGCGCTCTGATACACGTCGAGCGCATCGCGGTAGCGGCCTGAATCGTAGGCCTCGATGCCGTCATTGACCAGCGAGGCCACCACGATGCGGTCGGCATAGGCCTGATCGACATTGTCACCGACCTTGGTGCCCTGGCAGGTCTTGATGTAGCTGTCGGTCGAGGCATCCTTGGCGAAGACCGGGCTGTCGTTGAAGAACGCCGCCGGTGTCGGGTCGATGCCTTCGGGCAGCGCGCGCGCGACGCCCTTGGAAATGATGGTCTTGGTCTTCATGTCGGCAAGCGCGAGGCAGATGCGGTAGGCATCCTTCGCCCCGCCCGCGACGCCGGCATTGTTGACCGCGGTGAAGGTGCCGATCAGGACGACCGGCGCCTTGGCGACGCTGTCGGAGGAGAAACGCGCGACCTGGAAGCGCGGGTAGCTGCTCTTGACGAGATCGGTGATGCGCTTCTCTTCCAGATGCGTCGCCTTGGACTGCGCGCCGGTGACGCCGTCGATCAAGGGATCGATCACCAGCGTCACCTTGTCAGGTGCGTCCTTGAGATTGGCCTTGGAGAAGAGATCGTTGGCAGCCTTCAGCAGCGCGGCCTCGAAGGGGACAGGGGTCGGTGGCGGCGGCGGACTTGCGGCGGCGGGAGGCGCCTGGGCCGCCGGCGGTGTCTGCGCCTGGGCGAGGCCGCCGGCCAGAGAGCTGCAAATGAAGCAGAAGACAAATCCGAGAAAACCGCCGCGAATTTTCATCGCTGTCACTCCCTGTGAAACTGCATGCTTGTAGCAACGGTATTGGAAGAATGATGGTGATCTATTTCACTGTTCCCGGACGTAATACGTCCAAAGCTCAGCAATACATCGCGCCGGCGAGAGCGGTTAGCATTCTGCGCAATCAAATTCATGCGCGTGCAAAGCGATGACGATGTGAAGACGCGAGGATCGTTCGCTGCGAGGATCGTTGGCTGAAAGTGTCCGCCTAGGCCCTGCGGGCCAGTGACAGCCTTCGCTAGCTTCGCATGACAGTCATCTTGGCCGGCTTGCCCAGCCGAAGCTCGCGAAGCGAGCGAAGGATGGTGGGGGAAGAAGGACTCGAACCTTCGAAGTCATAAGACGGCTGATTTACAGTCAGCTCCCTTTGCCACTCGGGACACTCCCCCGCTCGACGGCAGCACAATCGGGCCGGACCTTGCCGGCGACCGAAGACGGCCATGGAACATGAGGCCGCGACAGCCCGGATGGGGACGCGACCGGCCGCGTTTATGGGCGATGGGGTGGGGCAAAGTCAACCGAGGCGAACAGCTAAAATAGCCCTCGAAGGCACCCAAATTGCCATATTCCGGGACCCGTGACACAAGCGAGCCCATGAAGGACAAAAAATTCGCCCCGAGGGGCCCCCGCGGCGGGGCTAAGCCCTTCAACAGAACAGGGAAATCGGCCGGTCGGCCGGCCTGGCGCGACCGCGATTCGCAAGCCGACGGGCCCGTCATCCTCTATGGCTGGCACACCGTGACCATGGCGCTCGCCAACCCACAGCGCCAGATCCGCAAGCTGACGCTGACCGAGAACGCCGCAAAGCGGCTTGCGGACGACAACATCGATACCCGCGTCACCCCCGAGATCGTCCGGCCGCAGGACATCGACCGGCTGCTCGCGCCCGACGCCGTGCACCAGGGCCTGCTCGCAGAGGCCGATCCCCTGCCCTCGCCCGACATCGAGGACTTGCAGCTGGACGGCATGGTGCTGGTGCTCGACCAGATCACCGACCCGCACAATGTCGGCGCCATCCTGCGCTCCGCAGCCGCGTTCGCGGTGAAGGCGATCGTCACCACCGCGCGCCACAGTCCGGAAGCGACCGGCGTGCTGGCCAAGGCCGCCTCCGGCGCGCTGGAGCTCGTGCCAATGGTGACCGTGCCAAACCTCGCCCGCGCGCTGACGACCCTGAACGACCTCGGCTTCCAGACCGTTGGCCTCGACAGCGACGGCAGCGAGGATCTCTCGGATATCGTGCTGCGCGAGCCGCTCGCGCTGGTGCTGGGCGCGGAAGGCACGGGGCTGCGGCGTTTGACGCGCGAGACCTGCAGCGTCGTGGCGCGGCTCGACATGCCCGGCGAGATCAAGAGCCTCAACGTCTCCAACGCCGCCGTGCTGTCGCTCTATGTCGGCGCGAGCCGGCTGGGTTTGATGAAGCGCTAGTTCGCGGCCGCATCGTAGGTGCGCTCCCTCGCCCCGTTCTTACGGGGAGAGGGTTGGGGTGA
>NZ_JADPJH010000033.1:653255-759989 GCF_023073315.1 Bradyrhizobium sp. 1
AAAAACAAAACGCCCGCCCGCATTGCGCGGACGGGCGTCTCGTCAGTTCGACCGATCAGAGATCAGTAATAGCGGCGCAGCACGCGGTGGCCGCCGTAATACGGCGCCGGCGCGTAGCGACGCTGGGCGTAGCCGTAGCGCGGGCCATAGCCGTAATGGGTGCGCGGCAGATAGCCGGCGCGCGGACCGTAGCCGTAGCGATACGGACGGTAGTACGGGCGGCGATAGGGATAGGCAGCCGGCGCTTCGACGGCGGCAGCGCGATAGCCGTAACCGTTGCTGTAGCCATAGCCATGACCGTAGCCATAGTTCGCGGGGGCGACGACCGCGTCCTCACGATAGGTCGGATACGGCGCGAAGGCGCCCGGGCCGGTGTAGGTCGGGCCCTGGTTGACGTAATAGTACTGCGTGGTCGGCTCGGCGAGACGCTCATAGGCGCCGTAGCCGGCGCCATAGCCGCCGCAACCGGTGTTGCAACCGGAATAGACCGGCGCAACCGGCTGGCACGGATTGAAGCCGCAAGCCGCGGCGGGCGCGGTGGCGACGAACATCACGGCAGCTGCCGCGACCAGTCCCGAAATCATCTGACGCATTACTCTCTCCTGTTGATTTCCGTTTTTGACGTTTCTTAACCCGGCGGCTTGCCGGGCACCTCTGCACGCGGCCGCGGCCGCGGCCGACGATGCTGCGGATTCACATTGATCTCCGGCGCCAGGATCACCGGCGGCGGATCGATGGGCACGTCCATCTGCGCCGGCAGCGGCGCCGATTGCGCGCCCCAGCTCTGGTGATAGCTCTCGGCGGGTTTTGGCAATTTGCGGTTCGCAGGCGGCTCGACCTCGAGCCGTCCGTAGCCGGGCCGCAAGCCCAGTGTCGGATAATAATGGCCGACGTCGTCGGGCTGCCGCTCGGCGATATAGCGTCCGCCGTAGATCGTCGGCTGCACCTGCACGTTCTTGCCGAGGCCCCAGACGCCTTCGACGACGCTGTAGGACGCATCGATGCCGTTGATGATGATGGGTACGCCGGGACGGCCGGGAACGACGATATCGAAGCCGCCGCCGGCAAATGCCGTCGCGGGCAGTCCGATCAAGAGGGCAGCGAGTGCCACGGCGCGCATGAAGAGATTCCGTTTAATCCGGCGACAACCTAACCGATCGCGACGCAGAGAGAGTTAAGGCCAGCTCACCAAATGCCGGTAAGCCTAACACGCAAGGGTCGATAGCGGCTCAAATGCCGCGGACTGCGCTAGCCAAGCGTTAACGGGACGCGAACCCGCCGCACCTGCCGGAGCGCACCAGGTTGCGTGGCACAAACTGCACATCCTGGGCGGGCTCACGTCGATGTGACCCCGCACGCGAGAATCCGCGGAACGAGTGCCGGATGGCGCGCTTAGCACTGGTCTCAACAACATGGAGAAAATGCCATGACAAGCCTGAAGCTTCTGGGCCTGGCCGCAATCGTCGCGTCCACGCTGGCGACACCTGCCTTCGCGCAAACGACAGTCGACAATTCGGGCCGCTGCACGGGGCTGTTCCAGGATCCCCAATGCCAGAATCTCGGCCCCGGCAATCCCACCACTGATCGCGCCTATCGCCGCGGGCACATGGCCCGGCAGGTGAACCGGAATGACGGAACACAATCGGGCTTCTGGCCGGTCGACACCGCGGGCGCGGTCGCCGGTGCCGCCGTCGGCACCGCGGCAGCCGTTGCATCGGCACCGTTCCGCGGCTGGGACAATTCCTATGCCTATGACAATTCCGGCGACTACAACGGCCGATACGGCGAAACGGGCTGGCACGGCAGCTGGGACGCCTATGCGGCCCGCAACGGCATCGTGTGCAGGCCCGGCACCTGGTTCAAGGGCGACGACGGCCGGCAGCACCCCTGCCAATAAGGCCTTCTGCCATCGCCTTGAAATGGTTTGAGGCGGCCCATTGGGCCGCCTGTTTCATGCCGGCGAAAGGCGCCTTCGGGTTCTGGCACTTTCCGACCAAGTCTGATATTGCGGCGCGCACGGGGTGACAGCTCCGGCCCAGGCCGGCCCTGCATGTTCCTTGCCCGTTTCCTTGCCTGTTTCCTGGCGTCGCCGGCTTAGCTCAGCGGTAGAGCAGCGGTTTTGTAAACCGAAGGTCGGGGGTTCAATCCCCTCAGCCGGCACCAGCGCTCGATGCGCGCCCTTCAACCCAAACTCTTCCGCGCGCTGCCCTGTTCAAGGTGCTCGATGCCGGCGCCGTCGATCCCGACCCAGGCATGTTTCGATCGCTCGAAAACCGATCTGAAAGGCGCCGGGAAATTCGGATCCGCGATCGCGCCAACGGCAACGCCGATCATGGCCGGCAAATTGTCGGCCTTCCAATAAATCGTCGAGCCGCACTCCGAGCAGAAATAACACCGCACCCTGCCCCCGCTCTCGGCAGCACGAACATATTCCTTCGGCGTTCCCGCGATCGTCACCGCCTCGACCGGGTAGAACGCACCGACACCGAACGGCGCGCCGGTGCGCCGCTGGCAATCGATACAATGGCAGGCCGCAACCAGCCTGGTCGGCCCAGGAAGCGAAATCGAAACAGCACCGCAACTGCATCTGGCATCAATCATCGAATACACTCCGTTTCCTCGCGCGATCGACTGCCCGGCATTCTGTTCCGCCGGGAGATTGCATGGGACTCATGCACAACGCCCGCCGGCCCGCTCCGTATCTCGAAGCGCAGAATTCGGAGCGTGCATGCCCATTTTGACCGACCAGGAAGACCTCGCCATTCAAGCCAAGCTCAATTTCATTCTCGGTGCCAAGACCTACGACACATACCTTCAGGGCTTTCGCTGCGCGGAATTGTCCGGCGGCGTCGTGATCGCCTACGCCAGGAGCGAATACATGGCGGGCGTGATCAGCGCCAAATACAGCACGCAGATCGCCGTCGCGGTCGCGAGTATCGTCAGGCAACCCGCCGCAATGGTGCTCGTCCTGCCCTGTCGCAAGCAGCCGCGGTGAGCCCTCATTCGGTCCCCACCTCGAACGCCAGCAGCACGTTGCCGGCCAGCCCGCTCCACTGGCCGTAGCCGGAATTGGTGTAGAGCATGCCGCCTGCGATGACGGGCCCGGGACCGTCGATCGCCCCGCCATGGGCGGGCACGCCGTTGACGGCCTTGTAATCCTGAGCGGTATCGAACTCCCACAGCAGCTTGCCGTCGGTGGCGTAGGCGCGCATGAAGCCGCTGACGCTGCCGGAGAACACCACGCCCGGGATCAGGGTCACTGCCGCCGAAAGCGCGGGGCTGCATTGGATACGATCGCCACAGGCGACCGGCGGCACCTCCATCGCGACTTTTCCGCTGGCGAGATCGAGGCCGAACAGGCCACCACCTTGCGTGGAATCGAGCTGCCGCGTGCCGTCGCGCCTGAAGCGCACGTCGGAGTTCGCGACATAGATGCGGTCCCCATCCGCAGCCGAGCCCCATTCGCTGCCGCCGAGCGCACCCCCCTTTCCGACACGCGTCTGCCAAAGGATCCTGCCGCCATCGTCGGGATCAAGCGCATGCACGACGCCGGATTTCTGCGCGATGGCAACAATGCGTCTGCCGTCGCGCAAGGTCACGAGGAGCGGCGACTGGCCGAAATCGTGATCGGGTCCATGATCGTCGGGACAATTGGTCTTGTCCGCAGTGTAGCACGCGACGACATAGGCGTCCTTCGGCGTGGCCTGCTGCGTCCAGAGCAGCTTGCCCGTCGCAAGATCAAGAGCAAGGATCGCATCGCTCGTTGCCGCCGGCGGGTTTGAATAGGAATTGCTGGTCGCGACATAGATCGCGCCACGCTTCACATCGATCGTCGGTGCCGACCAGATTGCGGCACCGGACGGACCATAGAGCTGCGTGCCCCGCGCATTCTTGCCGGTTGGCTGCGGCACGTCAGGGATCGTATAGGCCTGCCACAACGCCTTGCCGGTCGCGGCCTCTATCGCCACCACGCTGCCGCGGAAGGTGCAGCATTCATAAGAGGGTTGCGAGCCCGAGGCTTCCTCGAGCGAGGACACCGGCACGTAAAGCACGCCGGCATGCAGCGTCGGCGCGCCGGTGATGCGCGCGGCCGGATGCTCCTCGACCCTGGTTTTCCAGATCAGCGCGCCGGTCAGCGCGTTCACGGCATAGGCATTGGCACGCAAATCGCCGAAGAAGATCGCAAACTGGTCGGAGCCGGGAAGCGGCGCGACACTGATCGCAGCGCGCACCGCGGCATCGGTCGTGAGCGTCCACAGCGTGCAGCCGCTCCGCGCGTCGAGCGCGTGCACCTTGCGGTCGGTGCCGCCGATGAACAACAGTCCGCCCACAATCGTCGGCGGCGCAAAGGACACCGAGGCGCCGGGAAAGGCATAAGCCCATTTCAGCTTCAGGCGCGGCACCTGCTCCACCGTCAACCCCGCCATGCCGGCCGGCTGGAAGCGGCTGTTGCCGGCGTCGACGCCCCATCCGTTCCAGTGCGGGCCCTCGAGTGGTTGTGGAAAGCCGCGGGTCTCTTGCATGCAGCGGCCTTCCGCATCGGCTGCGGCGCCAGTTGCGGCCTTGCCGGTGACGAAGGAAGCGATCGCGCGGCGTTCCGCGTCGCTGCGGTCCTTCGCCATCGCCGACATGCTGCCGGAGGTCAAGGTCCCCAGCACATGATCGAACGACATCGCTTGCATGGCACCGCGCGCGGGCGCGCGGCTCTGGGCATCGCCGCCATCGTGACATTGCGCGCAATGCGTTGCGTAGAGCGCGGCGCCGTCCTGCTGTGCCATCGCCGGGGCGCAGCACCACATCAACAAGGCGGCTATGAGAACGTTCAATCTCATGGCGTGCTCCGGCATCGTCACCCCGACGCGAGATGGCTTTACACAACCAGAAGTATACCGCGACCGCAATCATCGATGCAACGGAGGTTTCACCCGCGTCCGTCACATCGCCGCGGCTATGCGGGCGCGATCGGACATTCATCCAGCCGCCACAGCCCGAGACTCTTGTCGCGCCAGCCGCCTGCGCCCTCCTCGCAGCGCTCGTTGATCAGTTCGCGCGGCTCCGGCCAGTTGAACGGCGCCTTCTCCATGTTCAGTGCGCGCCAGTCGCCGTCATCGCAATCGCGATTGCCGTCCCATTCGGGAAACGTCGTGACCAGCAGGAAGCGCGCGCCGCTGGCACGAAAGTTTTCGACGGCGCGGGCGATGTTGTCGAAACTCAGATGCACCAGACAGTCCCGGCACAGGATCAGGTCGGAAGGCGGCAGCGCATCGCGCGTGACATCCGCAACCCAGAAACGGCCGGCTAATTCGCCACGCGCGACGCGCTGGTTGTTGGCCGCGATCAGCGACGGCACGATGTCGATGCCGGCATAGTCGAGGTCGAGCTTCATGCGGCCGATCCAGCCCGCATCGCCGCACGGCGCATCGAGCAGCGAGCGCGCGTCGAGCCGTTGCAGCAAAGCCGGAAGCGCGTCCCGGATCGCAGCGGTCGCCGAGTCCTCCGAGCCGAGGCCCGACACCGAACTGGCCGCACCCCACAAATTCGTCCTCTCGATCCGCTCGAACCGCGCGGCAAGATCGAGGCCCGCGAAATTGTCGCGATCGGCGACGAACCGCTCATGGGCGAGCACGGGTGGACGGTCGGCGATCATCGGATCTCGCACAGGACAAAATTCGGTCGCAGGTGCACTATACATTGGACCTGCAGCCGCCGAAATCATCTTGAATGAGACTGCCGATGATCACCCGCCGAACAGCTCTGTCGGGCCTGGCCGCGCTGCTGTTGCCGTCCGCAGCTTATGGCACGCCAGACGAAGAGTTCAGCATACCCTCTGAAGGCGCTCACCTGTTGGCGTCGCGGTACGCGGCAGGCACGGCGGGAAAGCGGCCTGCGGTTATCCTGCTGCATGGCTCGCGCGGCATCGAGCTGAGGCCACGGGCCTATCAGCGCTATGCCGACGCGCTGTCGACCGGAGGTATCGACGCCTACCTCTTCCGCTACATGAGCGAGAGCGATACCGCAGCGCTCAATCCGGGGACGAGCACTCAAGCTGCCCGCGTGGCCTATGAAGCGGGGCGCTTCGACAGCTGGTCGGATGCGGTGTCCGCCACGGTCACAACAATTCTCGGCCGCTCAGATAGCTCCGGGCATGTCGGCTTGCTGGGCTTTTCGCTCGGCGGCTTCATCGCCGCCAATACCGCCGCCCGCGACGCGCGCATTGCCGCGCTCGCCGTGCTCTATGCCGGGATGCCCGAAGCGACGGCCGGCAAGGTCAAGCATATGCCGCCGATGATCGAGCTGCATGGCGAAGCCGATCGGAACGTATCCGTCGAGAACGGCAAGAGGCTGATCGAGCTTGCGAGGTCCGTCGGCGCCGAAGCCGAGTTCGTGCCCTATCCGGGCAAGACCCACGGGTTCGACTTCTCCGACACCGACCCGGCGACATCAGATGCGATCGGTCGCGTCACGCGGTTCTTCCAGGCGAAGCTCGCCGTCTGACCGCCTCGCCTCAAGCCGGCTTCTGCCACTCCATGATGTGAAAGAAAGGCACGCGGCGATGACGCGCAATTCTGTCGGGATCGCCGCCTGTAGGCTGCGGCTCGATGAACAGGCGCAATTGAAGCCCGTGATCGAGCAGCAGCGTCATGTAGGTGCTGAGCGGGCGGTGCCAGTTCTGGATCCGGATGCCGCGCCAGCCCACCCAGACCGCCCGCTCGTCCATGTAGTGATCGATGGCGAAACGCAGGATGCCGTCGCTGTCACGCGTCCAGCCCTCGGGCGGGCCGGCGGTGTTGAAGCTGGTGAGGTTGGCGATCAGGAGCGTGCCGCCGGGCCGCAGCGCCGCCACCATCTTTGCGATCGACGCAGCGAGATCGGGCATGTCGATCAGGCTGAGATAACTGACGACCAGATCGAACTCCGCATCGGCCTCCATCGTCTCAGCGCGGCCGAGCCGATAATCGCCGTCCGGATCCAGCTCCCTGGCCCGCGCGAGCAGCGCTTCGGTCGGATCGATGCCGGTGGTGCGAATGCCTGCACGCTGCATGATCCGGCAGAATCGCCCTTCCCCGCAGCCGACATCGAGCGCATTGCGGACACCGCGTCCTTCGATCCGCGCGCGCATCGGCTCGTCCAGCACGAAGCGACGGCCATAGTCGCCGTCTTCACCCTGCTCGATGATCCAGGCAGCCGCCGACGCGGTCCAGCCGCCGCTGATATCTTCGTTCATGGATTGGCCTTCGGGGGTCGACGCGGCGCACACCGCCGCGGGACGGTCACTGACCACAGATTGGACCGAAGTTCAACATGAGGTAGCATGCCGGCCGCATGCGCCCCACCACCGCCAGCGAGAAAGCCAAAATGGTCGCCGGCGCGGTGACGGCCGTCATCATGACGGCCGTGCTGTTTGTCGTCGTGCTTGCATTCCTGATGCAATAGGCGCCCTCAGTGCGGCGGACGGATGCCGCCGCGCGGGGATCAGGCGGCGCGCACCGTGCGCAGGAATTTTCCGACTTCGTCCTTGAGCCGGTTGCTGTCGGTTGCCAGCATTTTTGCGGTCGAGAGCACCTGCGATGAGGCCGAGCCGGTCTCGGCCGCGCCGCGCTGCACGTCGGTGATGTTGGTGGAGACCTGCTGGGTGCCGTGCGCGGCCTGCTGCACGTTGCGTGAGATCTCCTGGGTCGCGGCGCCCTGCTCCTCGACGGCCGCGGCAATGGTCGACGACACCTCCGACAGCCGCTCGATCGTCGCGGAGATGTCGCGGATCGCGTTGACGGATTCCTGCGTCGCGGTCTGGATGCCGGAAATCTGCTGGCTGATCTCGCCGGTCGCCTTCGCGGTCTGCTCGGCCAGCGTCTTCACCTCGGCGGCAACGACCGCAAAACCGCGGCCGGCTTCGCCGGCGCGTGCCGCCTCGATCGTGGCGTTCAGCGCCAGAAGATTGGTCTGGCCGGCAATGGTGTTGATCAGCTCGACGACGTCGCCGATGCGCGTTGCCGCAACCGAGAGCTCGCTGACCCGCTCGGTCGTGGTGCGGGCCTGTGTGACGGCCTCGCCGGCCATCCGCGCGGATTCCTGCACCTGGCGGCTGATCTCGTTGACCGAGGAGGACAGCTCTTCCGTGGCGGTCGCGACCGACTGCACGTTGCCGGTGGCTTCGCCCGACGCGGTCACGACGACCGAGGTCAGCTCCTGCGCGCGCTGCGCGGTGGTGGCCAGCGTCGAGGACGATGCTTCGAGCTCGGTGGAGGCGGATCCGACGGTCTCGATGATCTCGCCGACCGCACGCTCAAAACCGTCGGCCAGGTTGACCATGTCGCGCTTGCGCTGCTCGGCCGCCTGCTTCTCGGCTTCGACCTGTGCCGCCTTGAGGCGCTCGACCTCGAGCCCGTTGGTCTTGAAGATTTCGACGGTCTTGGCCATGTCGCCGATCTCGTCGCGGCGTTCCTTCTCGGGCACCTCGATCTTGAGATCGTTGCGGGCAAGGCCCTCCATGGCGAGCTTGAGCCGGGCGATCGGCTGCGACATCGCCTTGAGGCCGATGAAAAGCGCGATCGCAATGCCCAGCAGCAGGCCGCCGGCGCTGACGCCCATCACGGTCCAGGTCGCGGATTTGGCGTCGCGATTAATGGCTTCCTTGCGCTGTGCAACAACCTTCGAGACATCCGCCGTGAATTTGGCGACGCGGTCCAGCGATGCGTCGATCAACGGATCACATTCCTTGTGGGCGCGCTCCGAGGCCTTCGCATTCTCTTCCGGGCTGCTCGCCTGCGCGCCAGCCTGAAGCACCGGATCGCAGCCGCCGAAGACGGCCTTCAACTGGCCGCTGATGCTCTTGATCTCGGTCGCGCGGGAGGGATCGTCCTTTTCCGCTGCATCGAGGTATTGGCCGATCTCATTACGGTTCTGGTTTGCGGTCTTGAGGCGATTGGCATTGCCTGCTTCGGTCGCTTCGGTGAACACGGCATAGAGCGCGGCATGGTAGGTCTCGATGCGGCGCTGGGCCCGTGTAAGATTGAGCGCCGCCGACTGTGCGGCATCGAGCTCGCTGAAGCCGTCGACGGTCGCAGACAGCTCGCGCGTGCCGAAACCGGCGACGGCAACCATCGCACAGCCCATCACGGTCACGATCAGCGCGACCTTCCATACGATCTTCAGATTGTTCAAAAAGCTCATCTCAGCCGCCCAATGATTTTTTCCGGTCTCCAGTGACCGAAGCAGTTCCAGCGACGCCATTGGAACCGGTGGACGTTAAAAATTGATACCAAATGTCGCTCGCAATCTTACGGAAAAATAACCGTACAGGGCCTGGACGTAAGCTTCACGTAAGCTTCAGCCGCTTTTGGCGGCATTTGGTCCGCTTTCATTTGCCCGGAACCAAGCGCAGCCGTCGTCCGTTGTGGGCGCATGACGATCAGAGAAGAAAACCGAAACGTGTTTCTGCTCACGACAGTGGCGGTGTGCTGCGCCACCGTGGCAGGCACGCTGGCGTTGTTCGAACCAGTGTTTGGGCAGGGCCCAGATAAGGTCTCCGAGAAGCAGGTCGCCGACAGCAGGCCGGTCGATGCCATCGCTCAGGCGCCAGTGCGGGTGGTCGGCGGTACGCCCTTTGTGCCCAACGTCAATCCGCGCGAGCGATAGCGCTCACATCTGCAAGACAATCGCATCAAGACAATCGCATATGGCCATCCTTCGAGACGCCCGCGGTTGGCGCGGGCCCTCAGGATGAGGATCGAGTGCACGGTCGTTGTTGCGACGGCCGCGAAGCGGTCGTCTCGAAGGACGAGGCGCGCGCTCAGGTCGTGCAAACCGCCATATGTGACTGCCCTACTCAGGTCGGGGAGGTACCCTCACCCTCCCCAGGCTGGGCATGGGCGCGCGCCAACTCCTCGACGAAGGCGATCACCTCCGCCCGTTTGTCGGGCGGCAGCGACAGGAAGGCGCGAACGAGCCGCAAGCCCTCCGCCTCGTCCGTGCGTTCTTTTCCGGCATCCATGCCAGCACTGTCGGGCGCCCGGGAAAAATATGCAATCCCTTGCAGGATACCTTCTTGATTCGTCCCTCGGGCTTTGCTGGAATAGCTCCAACAGAGGTGGACCATGAAGTGGATCAGAGAGCGCGACGCGCTGATCGCGCAGACAATGGCCTTCGTCCAATCGGTCACGGGCAAAAAGGATGGCTTCCATCCGCCGGAGACCTCGGCGACCGCGTCTGCGGTCACCACCGAAACCGTGACTGTTCAGGAGATCGTGACAGTCCAGATTATCGAGGCTGAACCCCCGCTGGCGTTACGGCCGCCCGAGCCGAAGGTGGAGGCCTCCCCCCGGCCCATCCAATCCCCGCCCACCCAAGTCCCGCCAGTCCAGATCCCACCGCCCCGGATGGGCGGCGACGTTCGCTCCGAGATACAGGCCCGGATCGCCAATTTCCGCAAGCATCAGGAACGGTTCGAGCGCGAGCGGGAGGAATATTGCGCGGCCACCCTGACCAAGCTTCGTGCCGCCATTCGCGACCCTTCTCTCCGTCCGTCCGCCGAAGACTAAGGCCGGCGGCCGGTCGGGCAGCTACAGCCAGGACCACACCAACCAAAGATTGGCCGCACAGGCGCCGAACAGTGCCAGCGTCAGTGGCAACAGCATGTGCCCGCAGCAGGTTTTGAGGTCGGTCGACATGGCCGAAACATCCGCTGATTCCGGCAAATGAGTCCCGGGGATTCTTTTTTTGGGGATTCAAGACTCGTTAAGGACTCAGGGCCCGACAGCTCCAGCTCTTGATCACGGCCCCGTGATCGGGCCGGAACCCCTCTCCGGCGAAGTCGTTAACGCGGTTTCCCGGAGCGGAAAGAATGCCCTACGCCCTGTTCTGCAACGACGCTCAAATCAGCAAAGCCTATCCCGATGAGGCCGACGTCTGGGGGCTGGCGCAGCGAAGCGGCCTCGTCGTGGACGTCAGCACGGACGACGACCGCCACGGGCCGCGCCGGGTGCTCGACAATGATTACGAGATCAAGCCCTGCCGGGCAGCCCAAGGCGAGGACCCCGCCAGGAACAAGGCCGAAGCCGAGCGGCTGTCCAGAATGGAGCCGCAACTGAATTCCTGAAGTCAGGCCGCAAGCCCCAGGGATGTCTTGAAGTCCCAAGGATGTCTTGAAGCCCCAGGGATGTCTTGAAGTCCAGGGATGTCTTGGGAAGCAATCTCAGGGGGTCGCGGTCGCCAGTGACGCCTGCTCGCCGGCCAGAGCCACACAGGCCTTGCGGCGGTGCAGTCCGCGGATCGCCCCCGTCACCTTCAGCACCTTGCCCGACGGACAGGAGGCGTCCTTGACGAAGGCCACCTCATAGGGTGCCAGCATCAGAGGCTCGGACTTGAGGATTGTCTGTGCAGCGCACGGCAAGGAAATGAAGCACGAGAGCACTACTGCCGACACCAAGATACGCATGTCCGTCGTCCCACCAGCCCGGTAATTCTCATATAACGCATTGCGGAGCACGAGTTCCGTAAGCGGCAAAAATTATTTTTGCTTTACCCGAGCCCCATGACACGCGTGAGAAAGCGCGCGCCGGACTGTTTGCTTGCAAATGACGCGCCAGATGGTTCACGCAAAGCAAACAAGCGGCGAGCAAACAGGCGCAGACAAACGAAAGGCCGGCGAGAGCCGGCCTTTGTCAGATCGTCGTCGCGTTGGCGGCGGGTCAGTAGCGCGTGGCTGCCGGACCGCCCCAGCCGAAGCGGTAGTTCACACCGACCTTGACGGTATGCTCGTCCTCCCGGCCCCGCACGCCGACGACGTCGGCCGGGCCGGAGGTGATCGTTGTGCTGCCGAAGTTGTAGTACTGGTACTCGGCCTTGGCCGACCAGTTCGGCGCGAACATGTATTCCAGGCCGGCGCCGACGGTGTAGCCGTCCTTGTTATTGCCAGTGGCGGTGAAGGCCTGCGGCACACCGGCGACGTTGACGCCAAGACCGCCATTGCGCCAGGCGTAACCGCCCTTGGCGTAGAGCAGCGCCGGGCCCCAAGTGTAGCCGATGCGGCCGGTCACCGACCCGAGCTGGTCGGTGTTGGACGTCACCTGCGTACCCAGCGGGAACGTGACACCACCGTTGTTGGTCGGCAGCCAGGAATACTGGGCCTCGATACCCATCACCCAATTGGGGGCGAACTGGTAGTCGAAGCCACCCTGCACGCCGCCCAGGAAGCGGGCGTCGCTGGACTGGAAGCTGCTGTCGCCGGCGAACGCGCCGCCGACATGGCCGCCGATGTAGAATCCGGTCCAGTTGTAGATCAGCTGCGGCGGCGTATAGGCGGGCGCCTTGGTGTAGGTGCGCGGCTGCATATCGGCCGCTGCGGCCGGTGCCGCCAGCGCCAGCAGGGCGGCGGCTGCGCCCAGCAAAATCGTTTTCATGGTCATCCCCGTTCTTTCATTTACGACACTCAGGAAACAACGTGGCGTGAATTGGGTTGCTTCGCGGCGATGCCGGAACGTTGATCGTTCGTAACTGTGACGGGGCGGCAACAACGCGATTTTGTTCCGTCACGCCTGCTTGCGCCGACATATTTTGTGCGCACAAGGCCTGCCTGCAAGTCCAGCCGTAACGATTTGTCGCGAGACAAACCAGCCCGTTCAAAGCTCGCCGAAATGTGATCCAGCGGCTCCGGCAGCCAATGTCCTACCACCGGGCGATGAAGGCGGGCTTTGCGCTACCGCGTCATCTTTTCCAGTTCCGGAAACGGAGCGTAAACCGCGCCGGCGCAGAGCTCGCCGGCACGATCGAAGATGCGGTCGCCCCGCCCGTTGACGAACACGGCGGCCCGTTCGCGCATGCCCTTGTAGCTGCCGTCGGTCTCGCGTGGCGTGAAGCGCAGGCAGGCGACGTAGAACTGGCGTCCGCCGATCTCGCGCAGCACCGGCTCGGCCATGCTGGCCTCACGGACGCCGACGGGATTGTTGAGGTAGCTGCGCATCAGCGCCAGCGTGTCACTGCGGAAATTGTCGGGAAACGGCTGCGGCCCTCCGGCCTGGGTCCCCTCCATCGGGGATGGGCGGTCACCGTCGCTGCCAAAACACGCCGCCAGCGCCAGCGGCAATGCCAGGATCAATACCAAGCTCACCGCACGTTTCGCCGATCGCCCCACAGCTCACGCTCTCCGCTCGAACAGACTCGGAAGACGTTCCAGCCCCAAGGTTGCAATGATGCATGTCTAGAGGTGTTTTGCCCGACGAGTCAACGGATTCGTAAAATCCGCAGAATTGCACCGGCCGTCAAGCCATTGATTCTGCTGTCACCGGCTACTGTGCATGGGGTTGTTTTCGCGGTTTTTGTTTGCGGTCGCGAAACGCACCGGCCCGCCGTCAGCACCGCGGGCTTTCGCACGAGGCATGACGAACGGGCCGGGCCTGAATTCCGCACACGGCGGCGGGGCAATGCTGGATGCCGCCGCGCGCAGGATCAGTCGTTAGCTGCGCTTCTCGCTGGTCAGCGGCTTGGTCATGTCCGGCTGCGCCTTCAGCGACTTCCTCGCCGACAGATGCTTGTGGTGATGGCGATGGGTGCGCACGGTCTTGTGCTCGTCGGGGGTGACCGCGGCGTTCGCATTCATCGGCTTCGACTTGGTGTCGACCTTGGCGTCCGCCTTGACGTCGGCCGGCTTCGCGTCGGAAGCCTTCACGGCAGAGGTTTTGGCATCGGCCTTGATGCCGGCATCCGGCTTCGCGGCGGTGGTTGACGTCTTGGTCTGGCTCTGGTCCGCCTTGATCACCGGCGTGGTCGTGGTGGTCTTGCCGGACTCGGCCGCGAAGGCCGGGGCTGCGATCACGGAAGCGGCGAGCAAGGCTGCGGAAATGGTCTTCAACATGGTGTGTCTCCTCTTGGAAGGATCTTGAGGCAGCGCCCTCTCGCCAGCTCTTCGATCGTGGGTGTGAGCCTAGGGGAGGCGCGCTGAACCCATTCTGAAGCCGGTTGCCAGCTTCCGTTCATCTGGATGACAAGTTTGTCATGCCCCCGGGGGCGAATAGATCGTGCGATGCGGGAATGTTTTTGCCCCATGGGTGTTCCGGTCTTTGGGCAATCGTGTAGGATCGCCACGTTCCATACGGGAGAACTTAGATGCGCAAACTCTCAATGCTTGTCGTGCCGGGTCTCGTCGCCATGTCGCTGGCGGCCGCACCGGTGCTGTCCAGCGCTTACGCCGCCGGCAGTGACGAGCCTTCGTCGCCCCCGAAGTCGGATTCCTCGTCCAAGAAGGGCAAGAAGAAGAGCTCCTCCATCAGCGATCCGAAATTCCTCGCGGCCTATCGCACCGCCTACACCACGATCTACGACAACCACGACTACACCGGCGCGATCGGCCAGCTGAAGTCGCTCGAGCGCAACGACGTCGCCGACGTCGCGAACCTGATCGGCTATTCCTACCGCAAGCTCGGCGACTACCAGTCGTCCAAGATCTATTACGAGCTGGCGCTCAAGGACGACCCGAACCACGTCCGCACATGGCAGTATTACGGCCTCTGGCAGCTCGAGCAGGGCAACCGTGAGCAGGCGCAGTATCACCTCAACAAGATCGCCTCGCTCGCCGGCACCGACAGCTCCGAGTATCGCTCGCTCGCCGCCGCGCTCGACAAGCCGACCGGCGCGACGCTCGTCTACTGAAGACGGCGCATCTTCGAACGACAGGAACGGGCACAACCTTTCAGGTTGTGCCCGTTCCGCTTTCTCGGCTAGCCTTTCGCACCAATCCTCCCCCTCCCAAACTGGTAGCGCAATGGACCCGTGGCTGCGATCCGCGATCGACTACATCGGCTCCTGGATCGAATTCCAGCAAACGACAATCCAGCAGCCCGGCGTCATGGTCGCCTTCGTCCATCGCGGCGAGGTCGTCGCCGAGCGCGCATTCGGCCTCGCCAATCTCGACACCGGCGAGAAACTGACCCCGCGCCACCGCTTCCGCATCGCCTCGCACTCGAAGAGCTTTACCTCGGCCGGCATCATGAAGCTGCGCGAGCAGCGCAAGATCAGGCTCGACGATTCCGTCGGTCAATACGTCAGCGGCCTGCATCCGCGCGTTGCCGAGACGACGATTGCGCAGGTGCTCTCGCATAGCGCGGGGCTGACGCGCGACGGTGCCGATTCCGGGCAGTTTATCGACAGCCGCTCCTACCTGAACGCAAAAGAGTTGATCGCGGAGCTGAAGCTGCCGACCGCGATCGAGCCGGGCACGCGCTTCAAATATTCCAACCACGGCTTTGGCTTGATCGGCCTCGTGATCGAAGCCGTGACGAAGGAGCCCTACCCGGTCTGGATCAAGCGCGAGATCATCGAGCCCGCAGGCTTGCGCGAGACGGAGCCGGACGCGCCGCTTCCCAAGGGCGCATCGTTCGCGCGCGGCCACACGCGAAAACTGCCGCTGGGCGAACGCTGCGTGATCCCCGGCGACAATCCTGCTCACGCGATGGCATCCGCCGCGGGTTTCGTCGCCACCGCCGCCGACACGGCCCGCTTCTTCGCGCAGCTTGCACCCAATGCCAAAAAGAGCGTGCTGTCGGCCGCGAGCCGCCGCGAAATGACGCGGCATCACTGGCGCGTTCCGCAAAGCTTCGAGGGCTATTACGGTTTAGGCGTCAATGCCGGCAAGACCGACGGCTGGGACTGGTTCGGCCATGGCGGCGGCTTCCAAGGCTACATCTCCCGGACCTGCTCCATCCCCGGATGCGAGCTCGCAATCAGCATCCTCAGCAACTCCATCGACGGCGCAGCCCCGTTCTGGATAGACGGCGCGATGCAGATCCTGCGCACCTTCAAGACCCGCGGCGCGCCCGACCGCCGCGTGCGCGACTGGACCGGCCGCTGGTGGACGATCTGGGGCGCCACGGACCTCGTACCGATGGGCAACCGCGTGCTGGTCGCCAATCCCCAGTTCAATAATCCGTTCATGGATGCCGCCGAGATCGAGGTCACAGGCCGTGACACCGGCAAGCTCGCCTGGGCGGCCGGCTACTCCAGCCACGGCGAGCCGGTCCGCCGCGTCCGCGACAAGCGCGGCAAGGTGAGCGACGTCTGGCTTGCGGGAGCTAACATCAAGCCGGCGAGCGCCGTGGCGCGCGAGATCGAACGGAGATATAAGCCTCGCAAGCGCCGCCCTACTCCCTGATCAGCGCCTCGACCTCGCCGCGAAATGCCTGCCGCGAGCCGTCGCGCGAATAGAACATGTGGCCGCCGGGATAGACGACGAATTTCACACGCTGCGTCGCGAAGGCCGGCAACTGGTCGAGCACCCGCTTCGATCCGAAATAGGGCGTGGCGAGATCGAACAGGCCGTGCCCGACCAGCACGTTGAGCTTTGCATCGGTCGCGAGGATCTGGCGCAGCTCCGACACCGATTGCGGCGGGTTGATGCCGCGGCCGAAATCCCAATTGCCCTCGACGGCGCCGTTCAGCACTTCGTAGGAGCCGTCCGGCCGCCAGTTGAGTTTGCGCGAGAGGACATCGACCGCGGCACTGGTCAACGGCGCCTGGAGCGCATCGCCCGAGGGGTCGCCGAAACGGGAGTTGCCCGAGTCCGGATAGGGATCGAAGCCGCGCACGGAGGCGTCGTAGCGTCCCGTCACCTTGCCGCTTCTGCGGTCGAACTCGCGGCGGAATTCGCCGACATCGAAGCGGCCGGCGAGCCTGCGGCTCACCGTCTGGTCGATGCCGGTGAGCTCGGCGACCTTGTCGGCAAGACGGTTGGTGGCCTCCTTGTCCGCCTCGCCCTTGACGAGATCTGCCAGGAACTCGCCGCGCGCGTAAGCCTCGACATCGGCGAGATCGGCGCGCTTGACCGGACTCTTGGCTTCGCGCGCGACCGCCACATAGCTCGGCAGCGTCGCGACATATTGCAGGAGGCTGGTGCCGGTGAACTCGCGGAAGTCGAGCAGCGGCGACACCAGGATCAATCCCCTGACGCCGACGCCGTGCTGGAGCTGCAACTGGCGCACCACCTTCGGCCCGCGGATGCCACCATAGCTTTCGCCGGCGACGTATTTCGGCGAGGTCAGCCGGTCGTGTTTCTCGAGCCAGCGGCGGATCACCAGCGCAATCGAATTGGCGTCGCCGTCGACGGAGTAGAAGGATTTTCGCGCATCCTCGCCGCTGGCGATGAAGCGGCTGTAGCCGGTGCTGACGGGATCGATGAAGACGAGATCGGTGAAGTCGAGCCAGGTCTCGGCGTTCGGCTTCACCTCGGGCGAGGCCGACGGCGACAGCGCCTCGCCATCGAGCGGCAGCCGCCACGGCCCGGCAGCGCCGAACTGGAGCCATGCCGAGGACGCGCCGGGTCCGCCATTGAACAGGAACGTCACGGGGCGCGTCGCGCGGTCGGCGCCGTCGAGCTCGTAAGATGTATAGGCAATGTCGGCCAGCGGCTCGCCCTTGCCGTCGAACACGCGGATCGAGCCGGCGGTCGCGGCGAAGCTGAGGGTGCGGCCGGGCAGATCCAGCGTCTGCTTCGTGGTCGAATCCGACGGCAAACGGTGCGGCTCGGCGGTCGACTGCGCATTCTGCGCGCCGCCACCACGCCCGCCCTTCTGGCCGGCCGGCGCCGCCGTTTCCGCGCGCGGCTGCGGCGGATCGTCCGCGCGCGCAAAGCCGGCGAGCGCAAAAGCCGATACTGCCAGCACCAGGGCCGTTCGTCGGAGCGCCGGCAAGCTCGTGACCATGATCGTTCTCCTTGCCCGGCCGTGAGAGCCGGTGCACACGGGAGGCTAGCGGGGAATTGCGACGGTTTGGGGGATCAGCGGCCTGGCGGCGCCTGCAGAGGCCGGTCTCGACAATACAGGCCCACCTCGTATAGACGAGCCCGGCGGAACTTTCTCCAGCGAGCGGCCCTGCCCGGAAGCCATGACCAAGCCAGCGCGATACGACCGGATCGCCTTTGTCGCCAGCCCGAGCAGCGAGGCGCAAGCGGCCTTCGGCCAACTGACCAGGGAGTACGGCAATTGCACCCCTGTGGAAGCCGACGTCGTGGTCGCGCTCGGCGGCGACGGGCTGATGCTCCAGACGCTGCACCAGAACATGCACACGGGAAAGCCGATCTACGGCATGCACCGCGGCACTGTCGGCTTCCTGATGAACGAGTACTCGACGGTCGATCTTCGTGCGCGTCTGGAGGCGGCGCATGAATCCGAGATCAATCCGCTGCTGATGCGCGCGACCGACGCCAAAGACCGCGTTCATCTGCATCACGCCATCAACGAGGTCGCCCTGTTCCGGCAGACCTATCAGGCCGCGCGCCTGCGCATCCTGATTGATGAGCGCGAGCGCATGCCCGAACTGATCGCCGACGGCATCATGGTGGCGACGCCAGCAGGCTCCACCGCCTACAATCTGTCGGCGCAGGGACCGATCCTGCCGATCAACGCCGCGCTGCTCGCACTGACGCCGATCAGCGCCTTCCGCCCGCGCCGCTGGCGCGGTGCGCTGCTGCCCAACACCGCTTATGTCGTGATCGAGGTGCTGGAGGGCGACAAGCGCCCCGTGGCGGCGGTCGCCGACCACGATGAGGTACGCGACGTCCGCCGCGTCGAAGTGCTCGCCGACAAGACCATCTCGATGCGCATGATGTTCGACCCCGGCCACAGCCTGGAAGAGCGGATCCTGCGCGAGCAATTCGGCTCCTGAGCGTCTCGCCAGACCGCCAATCGCAACGCTTCGTTAACCCCCGGCGCGATATGGTTAACGAAAGTTGACCGCTACGGCCCGGGCTCCATGTTCCGCATCGATTTCAACAAGCTCCGCTTCCTCATCTGCGACGACAATCCGCACATGCGCCGCATCCTGCGGACGCTGCTGCATTCGTTCGGCGCACGTGAGGTCTACGAAGCCGAGGACGGCGCCACGGCGCTGGAAATGTACAGCCATTACGTGCCCGACATCGTGATTGCCGACTGGGCCATGCCGATCTTCGACGGGCTCGAACTCGCGCAGATGATCCGGCAGCCGGATTCCAAGGGCAACCCTTACGCGCCGATCATCATGCTGACCGGACATTCCGAGAAGCGCCGCGTCACGGTCGCGCGCGATGCCGGCGTCACCGAATTCCTGGCCAAGCCGATCTCGGCGAAGGGGCTCTACCAGCGCATTCTCAACGTGGTTGCCAGCCCCCGCCCCTTCATCAAGACCAAGACCTATTTTGGCCCGGATCGACGCCGCAACACCGCCTCCGCCTATATGGGACCCGAGCGTCGCATCGGCGAAAAGCACGAGGTGCTCCAGCAGCCCTCGCTGCTCGACAAGGCCCGCTCCTCCATCTAGCGCAACGTCACACACGGTCAAGGCAGACATCATGGCGAAGAACAGCGCAAAGGACATCGAGGTCACGGCTTTCGCCACGCACCAAATCATCACGCAGCCCAATCCGCTGCGCAAGGTTATGCGCCGTGTCGAGGAAAAGGACATGGACGATCCGGTCGGCCGCGCCGAGCAGGCGCTGGCAGACCTCTCGGGCGAGTTCAAGGGCTGGATGACGACCGAGGTGAATCGCCTGTCGGCCGCCTACGTCGCCATCCGCCATGAGGGCTTCACGAAGGACAGGCGTGACGAGCTGTTCCACGCCACGCACGACATCAAGGGCGACGCCGCGACCTTCGGCTATCCGGCCGCAGCGGGAGTCGCCGAAAGCCTGTGCCGCGTCATCGAGCACGCGCCTGATCTCGAAAAGGTGCCGGCCGAACTGTTCACGCACCACATCAACGCGATCCTCGCCATCGTGCACGAGAACACCAAGCTCGACAGCATCAGCGTCTCAGCCGAGCTCAGCCGCCGCCTGCGCAAGGTCGCCGACGATTATCTCGCCCAAGTCAACCGCGACCGCCCCGAGCATCTCGAGGCGATCCTCGCGCCGAGCATCGTGCCGGCGGAGTAGTTCTCTCCTCTCGTCATTGCGAGCGCAGCGAAGCGTGCCCACCATTCGTACAGCGAATGCGGATGCATGGTGGACACGGCGCCAGAGCGCCTTTGCCGACCCTACGGCATCTCGTTACGCCGCGATCAGATCTTCGTAAACCGGATCGATCGCATCGTCCGCGACGATCTCGTCGCAGAACAGCCTTGCCTCTTCGCGTGCCGATTCGGTGGCGAAGCGGCGGAGCAGGACCATCAGCGGCTCGGCGGCACCGCGGTCGGTCTCGCAATGGGTGAGCACGCGCTCGACCATGCGCCGGCGCAGCCGCGCCGCGCCGTCGTCACTGTCGACGAAGCCCTGCTCGTGGCAGGCATCGAGCGCGACCTGGAATGCCGCAAACGTCGCCTCGGGCAGCCCGGCGCGGCGGAGCAGCGCAGGCAGGCTGTTGCCGCCGCGATCGTGCAACAGCGCGGAGACGCGCGCCAGCGGAAGGTCGGCGAGTTCAGCTAGCGCCGCGTCGAACAAATCGAGATTGCTCGACAGCAGCGCGCGCAGGATCAGGCCCGCGGTCAGCTGGCCGGTGACGCGCAAATGATGGACCAGGCCCTGCATGTCCTCGCCACGCGAGCGCGCTGCGATGTTCATGGTGGAGCGATCGCGCGCCTCGACCGTCACGCGCTCGGCACGGTCGGCGCTCAGCCAGTTTCGTGCCACGACGAATTGTGCGAGGGTCTCGGAAAGCTTCGCCACCAACGCGGCGCGCGTAGCCGCCGGCAGATCCTCCAGCACCAGCATTGCCTCGCGGATCGCGGCGAGATGACCGTGACGCTCGACGATGCGGTTCCAGGAGAACGGCGCGAGCTCGGCATGGGAATTTTCGATCAGCTCCAGCGCTGCCGCTGGGCAACCGACTTCGGCGATGGCGGCGCAGACCGATACCGGCAGCGCGATGCGGCGGGCGACCGCGCATTGCACCTCGTCATTGCCGGTCGCGACGATGTCGACGAGGTCGGCATCGATCAGCAGCGGAGAATGTTCGAGCACGGGGAGCGCCACGGTCGGCTGGTCTGCCGACAGCGCCCGCACGATCGACGCCGGGGCATCCGTGCTGCGCGCAAAAGCCTCGGCCATCGCCTGCCGCACCAGCGGCGAGGGATCGTCGAGCAGCATCAGCAGCGCGCCTTCGGCGGCGGCGCGGTCGTCATGGGAAAGGTCTGAGATCAGCCAGGCCCGGGCCAACGCCCGTGTTGCCTCGGCCCGCTCGCCAGCGGGCGCCGTCCTGATCCAATTGATGAACTGCCGAACGATCATGTTGCTTCCGGCCTACGCAACCCAACGAAAATGGTGACGTCTGATCACCTGCAACACAAAATAAACCATGACGCTTAACAAAGCGTTCACCATAACTGGCTGGTTTTATTGAGGATTTGTTAAGGGAACAAAGGCGCCCAGCGTCGCGACGGCGCGTTAGCTCGAGAACGTGCCGCTGCGATCGCTGAAGAGATCGAGCGGCTGCGGCGGGCGCACGTCAGGCGTTGCCGAAGTGGCCGACGCCAGCGAGGCGTTGTCGCCCCACAATTTCTGCACAGTCGTCGAGACCGGCTGCGTGACATCGCCGGGCTGGTAGATCGAGCGGAATGCCGGTGTGACCGGCGTATTGTCTGCGACCGTCGTTGAAGCCGACGACGTCGTGCTCACCGGCGCCACGCCGCGCGCATCCGGAAAGGTCTGGAGATAGGCGGCGTTGTCGATGACAGGCGCGGTCGGCTGCACGCCATTGGCGCTCGCGACCTGCGTCGTCGAAGGGCTGTCGCCATACATCGCCATTGCACCACGGGTCGTTTTCGAATTTGCCGCGCTGGCGTAGCGCGCGTCCAGCACCGAATAGACTTCGGAGACGCTGCGGGCGCTACCGTCCTTGGCGTAGAAGATCGAGCGATTGGCGGAGGCCGCGCTGGGAAACAGCCGCGCGCCGACCGCATGCGGATTGTCCTCGGCGTTGGCGATCAATTTTGCCGCTCCGCCGACGCCCATGAAATGCGCCATGTAGAGTTCGCTATCGCTTGGCCGGCGGCCAAGCAGGCCGGTGAGCTTGAAACTGTTCGACTGCGTCAGCGCCGCCGCCATGCTGGATGCGGCCTCCGGATCGTCACGCAGCTTCATGATCGACCGCTTCATCACGGGATCATCGACGGCGTAGGTGCCCGACGAGGTTCTGGTGATGGCGTCGGAATAATTGCCATAACCGAGCTGGGTGCCCGCCTCTTTCACGGTGCCGAGCCAGGTCTGGTCGATGAACTGGTACAGCCCGTGCGCGGATGACGTGGTGGCCCCCGCCGCCGGATCGAAATCCGATTCCATCTTGGCGGTGGTCAGCATGTATTGGAAGCTGACGCCGGTCCGGCTGGAGACCTGCTTGATCGCACCGGCCACGCGTGCCCGCGACGGATCGAGACCCGACGTCTGCGTGGCACCGGAATTGTCGACCGACATGATGAAGTGCCCGCCCCGCGCGGCATTGAGCGACGCCGGCAATTCGGCGCCCTGTCGCCTCACCGTGGGACAGGTATGGTTAATGCGGAGTTAATTTGGGGACTTCCGTCATTCCGGGGCGCGCGAAGCGCGAGCCCGGAATCCATCGCAAGACATCACGCGCGGCTCGAGGGATTCCGGGCTCGCACCTGCGGTTCGCCCCGGAATGACAGCTTGCTACTTTTTGTAAACCGCGCCCGGATCGAACAGCCGGTCCGCATCGACGAACACCAGCTTGGCTCCCCCGCCCTCAGCCTCGACCTTGCGGTAGAAGCACGACCGCCTACCCGTGTGACACGCCGCCCCAATCTGCTCGACGCGAATCCAGACCGCATCCTGGTCGCAATCGGTGCGGATCTCGACCACGCGCTGGGTCTGACCTGAGGTCTCACCTTTTCGCCACAAGGCATTGCGCGAGCGGCTGAAGTACCAGGCCTCGCCGGTCGCAATGGTCTTGCGCAGCGCCTCGTCGTTCATGTGCGCGACCATGAGCACGTCGCCCGTGACAACGTCCGTCGCGACGACCGTCACGAAGCCGCTCGCGTCGAACCGCGGCTGGAAGGAAAGCCCTTCCTCGATCTCATGGGAGTGAGCGGACACAATAACCTCGCCGGTTAATTCGCGAGGTCAGCGTGTGCCTCGCACCAGGGACAGGAAACGAGCCTGCTCCGCCGGATTGTCGCGGAACATGCCGGTGAAGCGGCTCGTGAAGGTGGAGGCGCCATGCTTGGCAACGCCGCGCACCGACATGCAGGTGTGCTCGGCCTCGATCAGCACTGCAACGCCGCGGGGCTTGAGGATCTCGTCGATGGCCGCCGCGATCTGCGCCGTCATGTGCTCCTGGGTCTGGAGCCTGCGGGCGAAGATGTCGGTCAGGCGCGCGAGCTTCGACAGGCCGACGACGCGTTCCACCGGCGTGTAGGCGATGTGCGCCTTGCCGTAGAACGGCATCATGTGATGCTCGCACTGCGAGGTGAATTCGATGTCGCGCACCAGGACGAAGTCGTCATAACCGGCGGTCTCGCCGAAGGTACGGTCGAGCACCTCGGCCGGGCACTGGTGGTAGCCTTGATAGAGCTCGTCGAAGGCCTCAACCACGCGGCGCGGCGTGTCGAGCAGGCCCTCGCGCTCGGTGTTCTCGCCGATATAGGCGAGTAGCGTCTTCACCGCAGCTTCCGCCTCGGCGCGCGCAGGGCGCGGCTGGTCGGCGCGAACGGCGGCCGCGAGAAATTCGGCAGGGTCGAGTTCGGCCGGGCGGCTCTCCGGCAGCTTGTCGGAGGGCTTGCCCGGGCGGATGGATTTGACTGCAGCGTCCATGTCTACTCCGTTCGACGGCCTTGCGGCCGGAGTGTCACCGGCAGACGGGGCGGCAAGCCGCCGGACGCCTGAAGAGAACAGTTTTGACGAAAAAGGTCCTTGGGTGAATACGCCGGCAGCGCAGATCTGGATCACCCCTGCCGCACCGCTGGACTGTTTTTCCGCCAGTTCCAATCCTATATAAGACCCTGGACGGCACCCGCCAAGGCCGATCCGGCCCGGAAGTGTTGGACTCCATCTCATGCTGAACGACATCTATAACAAGCGGATCATTGAACTGGCTGGGAATATTCCGCGCCTTGGACGGCTATCGGACGCCGATGCCACCGCCACCGCCCACTCCAAATTGTGCGGCTCGACCGTGAAGATCGACCTCAAGATGAGTGGCGACACCGTCACCGACTTCGCCCATGACGTGAAGGCCTGCGCGCTGGGCCAGGCCTCTTCATCCATCATGGCAAGTCACGTGGTCGGCTCGACTGCGAGCGAACTCCGTGAGTTACGCGAAACCGTTCGCAAGATGCTGAAGGAGAACGGCGCGCCTCCTCAAGGCAAATGGGAAGAGATCAAGTTCCTCGAGCCGGTCCGCGACTACAAGGCGCGGCACGCCTCGACGCTCCTGACCTTCGATGCCGTGGTCGATGCCATCGGCCAGATCGAAGCCAGGGCCAAGCAACCCGCAGCGGCTCAGAGCTAGTCCATCTGCGCTGAAGTCAGTCGGGGGCGCGCGAAAATCTACTTCTGCGAAGCCGCAATTTGCGCAGCCCCGGTCGGCACCGCAGCTTCCGCCGTCTTGGTCGACTTGGCCGGCTGCTCCTGTTCCGTGCCGAACCTGGCCTGGGTCTTCGGTGAAAGCTCCGCCATGGCCGGCGCGGAGATGTCCACATGCGGCAACACGTCGGCGACCAGATCGGTCGTCACGAGATTGGTGAGCTTCAGCTCGCTGGCGTCTAGCTCGTGCAGATCTTCCCAGGGCGGGACGCTGAGCGCGAGCGACAGAAGATCGCCGGCACCGCCCATGTCGAAGGTGTATTTGGCGAGCCGACCGATATCGCGCTCCACGATCATCAGGTCCTGTGCGCTGTAGCTCGCCGCCTTGGCATCGTCGGCGCGGTCGCCCATCCAGATCTGGTGGACGCGGACATGCGCGGCGTCCGGCACGTAACGCTTCTTGCCGGCCAGCAGCAGGAACACGCACATGGATTCGCAATAGGCCTCGGACGCAACCGCCGGACGAGCCGACTGCCCGCCGCGGTTCTGGAGGCTGATGCCGACCGTGGTCAGAAGCCCGAGATTGCGGAAGCGCCGGCCAAGCGAGATCGCGTCGTTGACGGAACCGCCGCTGGAATCGAGCACCACGGTGGCGCCGCCGAGCTGGCGTCCCTGGGCAAAATCCTCAAAATCCTTGGGCGTATCGGAGGTGATGATGCCGACCGCGCTGACCCAGCCGCGGCAGTTCGGCTCACAGGCGACCCAGTTGAACTTCATCGGCAGCTTACGCTCTTCGAGCGCGGCCCCGGCCCTGGCCGAGGACCCTAGCGTCGCGACGGCACCAGCCAACACGACCCCACAAGCAGCGGTTCCCACCAGCAACCAGCCGCGAAGTTTAAGCGACTTCAGAAGTTTCAAACTGGTCCCTTCCCCAAGCCCTAAAGCAAACCAGGCAAGCCCCGTCCCGCGTCCGATGAGTCTACACATGGACGTCACAAAAATGGTATCCGGGGGAATACAGATCGTCCATAGGTACTTGCTGCACTGCTCCTAAAAAGCACGCAAAATATGGCGCGCAAACAACAGCTTGCTGTTCCCTGCGCCGGAACCGCGCAACACCTCGCCCACGATCGCGGCACAACGCACATGAAGCATTCAGCCTGCGAGCACTGTTCCACTCCCGTCGAGGGCGCGCTGCGGCTGCCGCGCAGATTCGGCCGTGCGCTGATCTGGCTCTACCGCCACACCCTATCGCCGCTCGTCGGCTACAACTGCCGGCACCTGCCGACCTGCTCTGTCTATGGCGACGAGGCCATCGAGCGGTTCGGGCTGTGGGCCGGCGGCTGGATCACGCTCGCACGTCTGTTGCGCTGCAACCCCTTCGGTACGTCAGGCATCGACAACGTCCCCCTCGCCGCGCCGCCAGGTGCGTGCTGGTACCTGCCTTGGCGTTACGCCCGCTGGCGCGGCGTCAACGCGCCCTAGCTGTGTATGCTGCGGTGCTTTGCGCATCGCTGCCCTGAACGGAACCAGAATTTTCGCCTCGCGTTGTTTTGATGCCCCGGCGGGGAGAGAACAACAATGCGCTGGAAAATCAGCCCTCATTTTCACTTCAGGGTCGGCCCGAATCTCAACTCCAAAGGGCATCACGACCCCAGAACCCTCGACATGCTGGCCATGATCGCCCTGCTGGTACTGGTTGTCGGCTGCGGCTGGTATCTGGCAACGAGTCTTGCGACGCCGCCCAGCACGACGGCGTTCATCGTCCCGAGCCAGAGCGTGCACTGGTAGGCCACGCGCTAAAGATCGAGTACAAGCCGCTCGGCATCGGATCCGGCGACACACACCATCAGATAGCGCTCGCGCTCATACGGCGACAGGATGCGGTCGCGGTGCACCGGCTTGCCCTCGATCCATCCGACCTTGCAGGCGCCGCAGATGCCGCCGCAGCAGGAGGTCGCGATGTCGATGCCTTTTTCCTGCAACGCGGCCAGCATGGTCTGGCCGGCACGAACCTGGATCTCAGTCCCCGTGCGCGCCAGTGACAGCGTGAACGGTTTGGCGTCGGGATCGATGATCGGCGGCGGCGCGACGAAGCGCTCGATATGGACATTGGCCGCCGGCCAGGCTGCGGTCACCCGCTCGAAATCGTCGGTCATGCCTTCCGGTCCGCAGCACGCGACCAGCGTGTCCGCTCCGCCCTCCCCGATCAGCGCCGCAAGATCGGGACGCCCGGTCCGGGACGTCCGATGCAGCACGATCCGCCCCCCCTCGATCAGTGAGCCGAGATGCGCCGCAAGCGGCACCTCCTCGCGCACGATCAGATGCAGCGTGAAGTCGACCTGCTCTGTCCGTTCGAGATGCCGCGCCATCGACAAGAACGGCGTCACGCCGATGCCGCCAGCGACGAACACATAGCGCCCGATGCGCGCACCGGGATCGAGCCCGCCACGCGGCAGCGAGACGCCAATGACGTCGCCGAGCCTGATACCATCGTGAAGCGCACGCGAGCCGCCGCGCCCGTCCGCCTCGCGCTTGACCGCAATGACGTAACGCGCATTGTCCGCGGGCTCGTTGCATAGCGAGTAGGTGCGCACGAGTCCGTTCGGCAGATGCAGGTCGATATGCGCGCCGGGCTTGAACGGCGGCAATTCCCAACGGTCGGGATCAACCAGAACGAACAGCTTGATCCCGTCGCCGGCCTCCTCGATGCCGGCGACAACCGTCTTGACCGTCGTGATCGGGCGCGCCGTCATGCCGCGTTCCGTACGGTGTCGCCAACCTTGACGATACCGCCTTGCAGGATCTTGCAGTTGAGGCCGGAGCGATTGATCAGGGGATCGAAGATCGCCTTGCCGGTGATCTCCTCGATGTGCCGGCAGGGAATCGACAATCGCGTGGCTTCCAGCAGCGTACCCCCCAGCCAGAATTTGCGGCCGACGAGATGGGTCAACGGCACGCCCTCGACCGTCACGTTACGCCGGTGCTCTTCGGGACCAAGCTCGATGCCGGCGTCGCGCTTGAGCGCAACCAGCGTCTCGAGCTCGAACAGGGTGACCTGGCGGCCCTCCTCGGGCTTGTGCGAGTAAAAGCCCTCTTCATTGCCTATCATGTAGCGGTCGCCTTCGATCCCTCTTCCAGCGATAAGGGTGATCGTTTCCGCTGCGCGCATCGGCAGGAACGCACGTGGGGTGAGATGGAGGAAGCGCACCACGCCGGTCCAGCCGAGCTGCGCTGCATTCTGAGCCGAGCCGGCGCTGATGGTATCGAGCATGACAAAATCCTTATGAGAAGCGATGGCGCGCCGCCAAGAGCGGCGCGCCGCGGGATCAGGTCAGTTCCTTGTTCGCCATCTCCGGCGCGAAACTGGTCGCGGTCGCGGTGACGGCGGCGCAGGCGATCAGCAGCAGCGAGACCGGCCAGGTGGCACCACCGCTCCACGCCATCAGAGCCGCCGCGATCAACGGCGTCAACCCGCCGCTGATGGCCGCACCGACCTGAAAGCCGAGCGAGGCGCCGCTATAGCGCAGCCGCGCGGAAAACAGCTCGGAGTACCAGGGCGCGCCGATGCCGAACATCACCATTTGCCCGAAGGTGATCGCGACCACGATGGTGCAGATGACGATGGTGGGATCACGGGTATTGAGCAGCCAGAACAGCGGAAACGCAAACAGCGCCGAGAACAGACAGCTCGCGTAGAACATCTTTTTGCGGCCGACGATGTCGGACAGCCAGCCGAACAAGGGAATGGCGAGCAGCGCGACCAGCGATGCGGCGAAGGCGCCGTTCAGCACCACGCCGCGCGACAGCCCCAGATTGGTCGTGGCGTAGGACATCACGAACACGCCGCCGATGCTGGCATAGGCGATTTCCGAGATCTTCAGCCCGACGGCGGTGAAGAACGGCCGGCGATGGTGCCTGAAGATTTCGACCAGCGGCATCTTGGCGATGTCCTTCTTGGCCTGGACGTGACGGAAGGCTGCGGTCTCCTCCATATTGAGGCGGATGTAGAGGCCGACGCCAACCAACAGGATCGAGAGCAGGAACGGAATGCGCCAGCCGTAGGTCATGAAGTCGCTCTCCGGCAGGCTCGCCACCAGCGCGAACATGCCGATCGCGGCGAGATTGCCGATGGGGTTGCCGACCTGGACAATGCTGCCGAGCAGGCCGCGGCGATGCGTCGGGCAGTTCTCGACCACCATCAGCACGGCCCCGCCCCATTCGCCGCCGAGGCCGATGCCCTGGAGGAAGCGCAAGCCGATCAGGAGCAGCGGCGCAGCGATGCCGATCTGCTGGTAGGTCGGCAGCAGGCCGATCAGGAAAGTGCCGATGCCCATCACCATGATCGTGATCGCGAGCATCGCCTTGCGCCCGACCCGGTCGCCGTAATGACCGAAGATAGCAGCGCCCAGCGGCCGCGCCAGAAATCCGACGGCATAGGTGCCGAAGGCGGCGATGGTGGCGAGCGTGGGGTTGCCGGCGGCAAAGAAGACCTTGTTGAACACGAGCGCGGTCGCCGTGCCGTAGATGAGGAAGTCGTACCATTCGACCGCGGTGCCGATCACGCTCGACCACACGATCCGTCGCAAGCTCGCCGCCTCGTCCGGCGCTACGTTCAGGGTTACGTCGTCTGCTACGGTCATCGATCTCTCCAGAAAGCACCGGCACCACGGGAAGCAGTTGGTTTGTCCGCGGAGCCCATCGGCAGCCGGGAACGGTAAAAATCGACCATGTTTACTGTTGGAAATCAACGCCACGGAACGCGGCAAATGCCGCCGATCGCGGCAGAGCGCTTCATCTGCACTATTTTTCGGCTATTTTCCGCGATATACCAGCGCACATGCTCACAATATCCGCGGCGATGCTTGAAATTTCTGCGTGCTAGTTTTCCTCTAGAATACAGCAACGGGCTCCCGAAATGAGCAGGCGCGCCGCCGGGCTGGCAGTCGGGCGGCATCTGTTGCAAAAGAGGCAGCAGCAGTTCGGGAGATTCATGCGTGCTTGACGTCAGCAAAGCGACAGCGGTCGGAGCCAACATCCGCCAGACGCGGATTGCCAAGGGCCTGACGCTGGACCAGCTTGCGAGACAGAGCGATCTCACGCGCGGCTACATTTCGCTGGTCGAGCGCAACCTGAAGATTCCCTCGCTGGCGGCGCTGCTGCGGATGGCCGCCGCGCTCGAGGTCAATGTCGCCAACTTCTTCGACCCGAACGCCGAGCCCGCGCCGCGCTACACGCTGTTCCGCCGCGAGGGCGGCAATGTCCCGCTGTTCCAGGACAATTTTGGCGTGGTGCCGCTCGCAACCGGCCGCACCCGCAAGATGATGGAGCCGTTTCTGCTGAGCCCGCCGCACAAATCGGCTACGCGTGCTTCGCATGCAGGCGAGGAGCTGCTGTTCGTGATCAACGGCAAGATCGCAATCAAGCTCGACGGCGAAGAGTTGACGCTCGGCAAGGGCGACTGCCTGTATTTCTCAGGCGAGACGCCGCACGAAGTCAGGAGCCTCGGCCGGCAGAAGGCGGAAGTGCTAGTCGTCGTGGCCCAGAGCTCGTGACGCCGGCCTCAATAAGTAATTAGCGGAACCAGTAGAAGCGCCCGGGCGGCGGCGGGACCGGCTCGGGCGGCCGTAGCCGCTTTGGACGCACCGGTTTGGGCGGCGGCTCGGCGGATGACGTGGTCTCCGCAGCCGGCGCGGTCTCGGTCCCCGGCACCTTCACGGACAGCAGCAAGTTCGACTCGTGCATGCGCCAGCGGTAGCCGACGCCGAAATCGATCGGCTGGGCGCGCGTGAACAGTTCGGCGTAGCGCTCCTGGTAGCGGCCGGGGAATTCACCGATCGGCCCGAGATAGCGGCCGAACGGGAAGAACCGCCACTGCCGCGCATTGTAATTGGCAAGTGGAATTCCGGAATCGTCCTGGATAACGGTCGCGCTGTTGGCCAGCAGCCAGTCGCGGACGACCGCGAAGTCACCCTTGTGCAGCAGATAGGATGCGCTCTTGAGCAGGCTGTTGCCGGGCCCGAGCGTCTCGCAGAATCTCAGGAATCCCGTGTTGCGCGCGCCGGCATTGGAAAGGTCGGTCGAGAAATAATACAGCGTGCGCGCCTCGCCGTCGGGGCCTGCAAAGGTGATGCGGACGCCGTGCGTGGCGTTCGGCCCCGGATTGTCGTTGCCGGTGTGCATCCCGCCCTTGGCATCGAGCGCGATCATCTCGACATTGCGGATGGTCTTGCCGGAGCGCGCGAGGAAAACGTAGAGGATCGGCAAGGTGCCGTTGACCTGGTTGGTGTGCAGGTCGACCTTCATCTGCTTGGTGATGAAGAAGGAAAAGCTCAGGATCGAGCCGAGCGAGCGTTCGACATTATAGAGCGTAGCGCCGACCGAACCGCGCGGCAGCCGCGTCAGGTCGGGCACGGCGCCGACCGGCTCCAGCGCGCCTAATACGTAGGTGCTGGCCTTGGAGTAGAAGGCGTTGGCGTAGAGAAAATCCGGGCCGCTGAACATGTAGAACATGGTCGGCCTGGGCGCGGCCAGGTTGACGTCGGACCAGGTCCGAATCCTGGAGAGCTGCCGCTGCTCTAGCTGGGCAAAAGCGCCGTCGAAGAATTTTGCGTGATGCTGCCAGCTGGGCTCCCTGGTCAACGGCACCAGCGGCGAGTCCGCCGAGGGCTGCATGCCCGCGAGGAAACGTGCGGTATCGTCGAAGGTGACGTCGGCGGCACGTACGGACGAGACGGCGGCAGCCAGCAGGGCAAGTGCGACGGCCGCAATTCTTAAGGCTCCAAACATGTCTATTCGCGATGTGATGAATTGCCAGCGGCGACCGGCCGCCTGCGGAAAACAGCATAAATCAACAGACCCGAGAGCATGACGAGCATCCCCGAGAGCGAATGCATCAGCCGCTCGGTCAAAAGGTAGTACATCATGAACCCGGTCACGAGCAGGAAAACGAGCGGCGTGAACGGGTATCCCCAGGCACGATAGGGCCTGGGCAGATCGGGATCGGTGATGCGCAGCTTGATGACGCCGGCGACCGTGAAGAACGAGCAGAACAACAGCGCGAACTGGATGAAGTCGAGCACCGCCTCGAAGCTACGCGTGAACAGCAGCAGATTGGCGACCGCGAGCTGAAACAGGATGGCATAGGCCGGCGCGCCGCTCACCGACCGCTTCGAGAACACCCGCAGGGCCGGAATGTCCTCCCCCATCGTCATCATCACGCGTGGGCCGATCCACATCATCGCGCTGATCGACGAGATCAGGCCGAAACAGATCATGGCGCCGACAATCCTGCCGCCGAAGTCGCCGAAAATAGCGCGGCCGGCGACGCTGGCGACGTCGAGCTGGCCGGCGAGTGCACCGACGGGCGTGGAGTAGAGAAACACCGCGTTCAGCGCGACGTAGAGCACGAGCACGATCAGCGTGCCCGCGAGCAGCGCACGCGGCAGATCCCGCTGCGGCATGTTCATCTCGCCGATGATGTAGGTCGCTGCATTCCAGCCCGAGAACGAGTACATCACGAACACGAGGCCGATCGCGAACGGCGCGCTGACGATATGCGCGAGGTCGCCCGGCTGCGGCGTGAAGGCGATCGGCTGCGGCACGCCGATGATGAAGCCGGCGACCAGGAAGGCGACGATCAGCACGACCTTCAAAATGGTCGAGATGAGCTGGAAGGTCGAGGAGTGCCTGACGCCGGTCAGTTGCACGATCGAGACCAGCCACACCACGCCGATGGCGAGCGGGATCGGCGGCAGACCTGTTACGACCGACTTGGCGTATTCGCCGAAGGCCATCGCGGCGAGCGCCACGGGTGCTGCAAATCCCACCGTCGCCGAGACCCAGCCGGCGAGAAAGCCGAAGGCGGGATGATAGGCGCGACCGAGGAAATTGTATTCGCCGCTGGAGCGCGGAAACATCGCCCCTAGCTCGCTGTACGAGAACACCCCGCACAGCGCGACAATGCCGCCGACGGTCCACAGCAACAGGATCGAGAAGCCCGAGGGGATGTCCTTGACCTGAAAGCCAAGGCTGGTGAAGACGCCGACCCCGACCATGTCGGCAACAACGATGGCGGTTGCGACCAGAACGGAGACCCCGGAGCCACCTCCGGTCAGCCGCCCGGTCCAGGGCGCAGGTCCCGCATCTGATGCCGTCATCGGGGTCCTTAAACCTCAGGCGTCTCGCCTCGTGAGGAGCATCGTGCAGCTTCGTCCAGTCAATTCAAGCAGGGTTAACAAGGGTTAAATGAGGCAGGAGAAATAGGTAATTTAACACCACCTATGCACGGTCGCGAGCAATAAACTTGCGCAAACACCGGAGAATCCCGTTTCCGTCCCCCACAATCAGGACACGATTGCATGGTCCTTTTGAGCGTTCCGGATGTGGGGAAGTTTCTCCGGACACTTAACGTCACCTAAACGCCAGTCGGCTCAATTGCCTAGAGATTGCCGATGGACGTGTGACTTGGGTCGTGACTTGGGGTCATGGGTGGATGGTCGGGGCCGTTCCGAAACTGAGAGCTGACACTCGTGCCGATCGGACGCCGTCCGATGCACGCGGTCGTGCGCTCCGGATCGGCCTGATCTCAGCCTTGGTGCCGCTGTCGCTGACGCTGGTTCAATGCGGCAAGGCGCCGAACCCGGCGGCACTCGCAGCGAACTCGCAGGCCAACGTCCAGGTGGTCGCCAAAACCAATCCTCAACAAGTCGCAAGCGGCGACACGTTCGAGGATCGCTTCCCTGCCCCGCAGTTCAAGGAGCGTTTCCCGTCCGCCAGCGAGAGTTTTCTGCAACGGCAGACGTCGGACTTCTCGCCCAAGCGCGCCGTGCAGCAGCAGCCGGAGCAGGCGCCGTACAAGGTGGCCTCGCTCACACCGCAGGTCCCCTATCAGCGTCCGGCACGTGACGACCTGACGACGCTGGTCAGCATGAAATCGTCGGCCTTCCCCTATTTCGGCAACAACCCCGCTTCCGACGCGCCCTTCCTCAACATCTCCAAGGGCGACCGTCGCGGCCATCGCAGCTATTCGGGGCGCGTCTACTGGCAGGACGAGACCTACAGCGACAGCCGCGTGCTGGTTCACGTCCCCGAACATTTCGACGTGCGCAAGCCGGGCGTGATCGTGCTGTTCTTCCACGGCAATGGCGCGACCCTGGAGCGCGACGTGCGCGACCGGCAGCTGGTGCCGCAGCAGGTCACCGATTCCGGCGCCAATGCCATCCTGCTCGCACCGCAGATGGCGATCGATGCCGCCGATTCCAGCGCCGGAAAGTTCTGGCAGGCCGGCGGCCTCAAGCGCTTCATGGAGGAGTCCGCGAGCCATCTCGCCCGGCTCACCGGCGATCCCAACAGCGCCCGTGCCTTCGCCAACATGCCGATCGTGATCGTCGGCTACAGCGGCGGCTTCCTGCCGACCGCCTGGAGCCTCGAGGTCGGCGGCATCAGCGACCGCGTCCGCGGAGTCGTGCTGCTCGATGCCGTCTATGGCGAAATGGACAAGTTCGCCTCCTGGATCGAGAGCCACCGCTCCGGCTTTTTCGTCAGCTCCTACACCCACTACACGGCGCGGCGTGACCGCGAGCTGATGAGCATGCTCAGGCAGAAAGGCATCAGCGTCTCCGAGGACATGGACGGCCCCTTGCGTCCCGGCAGTGTGGTGTTCGTCGAGACCGGCGACGGCATCACCCATCGCGACTACGTCAACCGCGCGTGGACGCAATATCCGCTGAAGGACGTGCTGGTGAAGATGTCGGCAACGCCCGCACTGGCGCTGACGCGCGTGGCCGCCGCCTCGAGCCGCTAATTGCGCGAGCCGACATTTGGCCGCACTGCCCCCAATTGTCTCAGGCTTTGATCAAATTGTGATGTTGATGGCCGACTTCCCCGGGACCATCCGGATTGCTTCCGCTGGCAATGATCATAATTTGCCGGCCAAGTTGTAAATGGAATTCCGCGGGGACAGCGAGTGCGTCAGGGACTGTACAAGGTCGACTTCCACACGGTTCATGGAACCGGCTCCGGCGTCGTCTATGTGACCGACGGAAAGATGCGCGGCGGCAATTCCGCCTTCGCCTTCATCGGCACCTACACCGGCGAAGGCGACATCATCAAGGTCAAGATCTCGACCCAGCGCTACAATGACGATCCGTCTTTCAAGCCGCTGTTCGGGAACGACAGGATCACGCTGACGCTCGCCGGCCGTGAGGATGGCGACACGGCGGAATTCGAAGGCAATGCCCTGCAAGTGCCGGGCGTTGCCTTTAGGGCCGTGCTGAGCCGGATCAGCGATTAGCCGTCTGGCTCTCTGCTTCAGGTTTTGGGCAGCTTCGGAATGCTCTCGGCAAAACCGTTGTAGCAGGCAAGGCGCTCGTCCTCTTCCTTGAAGAAACGGCAATCGGCGTAGCCCTTGGCCTTGGCCGGCTTCGGCTTCGGCGTCGGCGGCATAATGGCGTCGTAGCAGTTGAGCCGGTCCTTGGTGCCGTCGTCGAGGTCAAGGCAGGCCTGGAGCCGCGCCGCGATCGATTGTGGCTTGCCCTTCGGCGCTGCGGCCGGCTTGGCCGCGGCCTCTTTGGTCCCCGTCTTGGTCCCCTTGGGCTTGACCTGCACCAGCGGCTTGTCCCCGACCATCGGTGGTGGCTTGTCGGCTTGTGCAAACGCGGAGGCTGAATAGAGCACCGCGGCAACCGCCAGAATCATCCTCATTTCAGTCAACTCTCTTTGGTCCCCATGCCTCGCCTTCTAGCGCTCTGACGCGCGGTTTGCCAAGCGCCTTGCGCACAGGAAAACGCGGGATTCAGGCCGTGGCGGCCGCAGTCGGCCGAGGCCGGGTCGAAATTACCAGGACCAGCGCCGCCACCACGAAGCCGACGGCGACGAAGCCGAGCGGATGCAACAACTCGCGGGCGAACAGCAATCCGCCGATGGCGGAGCCGACCGCCTGGCCGACATAGAGGACGGAGGTGTTGAGCGCGACAGTCGCCGACGCCAACTGCGGCGCGGCCGCAACCAGCCGCACCTGCTGCATCGAATTGGTCGAGGCAAAGCCGAGGCCCCAGACCGCGACCGCACCCGCCATCAATACGAGGGTGCCGGCACCAAGCGCCCAGCCCGTGATCCCCGCCAGCAACAGGCAGGTGAACAGCAGCGAGGTTCGGTAAGGCCCCCAGGTGTCGACGATGCGGGTCGCGATGACGACCCCGAGGAAGCCGCAGACACCATAGACGCCGAACACCATGCCGATCGCATCGGGGCCGGCATCGGTGAGCTTCTTGAGCAGCGGGCCCATGAAGGTGAACACCACGAACTGTCCGGACATTTGCAGCATCGTGATCGCAAGCAGCAGCAGGATTGTCCGGCTGCGCCCGACCGCGCTCCAGGTCTTCAAATCCACCGGCGTGCCCTTCAGGCCCGCCGGCAGGCGCAGCAACAACAATAGGAAGCTGATGCAGCCGAGCGCGCCGATCCCGCCATGGGCCGCGCGCCAACCATAGCGGCTGGCGATGAAGGTGATCAGCGGCAGGCCGACGGCGGCAGCCAGCGACCAGCCGAGAAAGATATAGGCAATCGTGCTGCCGCGCCGTTCCGCCGGCACGATCAACGCCGCCGTGCCCGCCGCCTGCGGCGTGTAGAGCGCGCCGACCGCGAGCATCACCAAGCGGATGACGAGCAGGCTCGTGTAGTCGGGCGCGAAGGCCGAGGCGAGATTGCCCAAAGCGAGCACCGCAAGCGTCGTCGTCAGCAGCGTCCGCCGCTCGATCCGGCTGGTGAGCCAGGCCGTCAGCGGCGAGCCGACGCATAGCGTGACTGCGCCGAAGGTGATCAGCAGCGCGGCCGCATGGATGCTGATGCCGAGCCCGGTCGACAATTCCGGCAACATGCCCGCCGGCGCCAGCACCGAGCAGCCGGTGACGAGATTGCCAAGCATCAGGGCGGTTGGCGTGAAACGGCCGGCGGCGGGCGGATTTTCCATGCAAATGCATGTAGAGCAGCCGCGCAGCCAGTTAAAGGGCGCGGTGCGAAATAGTTGGAGCACCGCCCCGGCTTTTGCGCGCCACTTTCTTGGAAATGCCGGATTGCACAGGCCGAATCGCCTGATATATCGCTCGTTCCCGCTTACCTGCGCTCGTTCGCAGGAGTGAGCTTCAGGAGAAAAGCAATGACCGACCAGAACAAATCCGAATCCGGTTTCCAATACAGCCTGAGCAATCTGAAGCCCGTGACCCCCGCCGCAAAAGTCACCCTCACCTTCCCCGACGGCGCCCAGCGCCAATACGACCAGAGCATTACCGGCCTCGATATCGCCAAGGGCATCTCGCCGTCGCTGGCCAAACGCACGGTCGCGATGGCACTCGACGGCGTGGTCTGCGACCTCGACGATCCCATCGAAGCGGATGCCAAGATCGAGCTGATCAACCGCGACGATCCGCGCGCGCTCGAGCTGATCCGCCACGACTGCGCCCACGTGCTCGCCGAGGCCGTGCAGACGCTGTGGCCGGACACCCAGGTCACCATCGGCCCCGTGATCGAGAACGGCTTCTACTACGACTTCTTCCGCAACGAGCCGTTCACGCCGGAAGACTTTGCCGCGATCGAAAAGAAGATGCGCGAGCTGATTGCGCGCGACAAACCTTTCACGAAGGAGGTTTGGGATCGCGAGAAAACAAAGCAGGTGTTCCGCGACAAGGGCGAGGCCTTCAAGGTCGAGCTGGTCGATGCCATCCCCGGCAACGAGCCGATCAAGATCTACTACCAGGGCGACTGGTTCGATCTCTGCCGCGGCCCGCACATGACCTCGACCGGCAAGGTCGGAGGCGCCTTCAAGCTGATGAAGGTGGCCGGCGCCTATTGGCGCGGCGACAGCAACAACCCGATGCTGACGCGCATCTACGGCACCGCCTTCGCCAAGCAGGAGGACCTCGACGCTTATCTCAAGCAGATCGAGGAAGCCGAGAAGCGCGACCATCGCAAGCTCGGACGCGAGCTCGACCTCTTCCACTTCCAGGAGGAAGGTCCGGGCGTCGTGTTCTGGCACGCCAAGGGCTGGACCATCTTCCAGCAGCTGATCGCCTATATGCGCCGGCGCCTCGCCGGCGACTACAGCGAGGTCAACGCACCGCAGATCCTCGACAAGTCCTTGTGGGAGACCTCGGGCCATTGGGGCTGGTACCGCGAGAACATGTTCGCAGCGCAGTCGGCCGGTGACGAGGCCGAGGACAAGCGCTGGTTTGCGCTCAAGCCGATGAACTGCCCGGGTCACGTGCAGATCTTCAAGCATGGCCTGAAGAGCTACCGCGACCTTCCGCTGCGCCTCGCCGAGTTCGGCGTGGTGCATCGCTACGAGCCCTCGGGCGCCATGCACGGCTTGATGCGCGTGCGCGGCTTCACCCAGGACGACGCGCACGTCTTCTGCATGGAGGACCAGCTCGCCGACGAATGCCTGAAGATCAACGATCTCATCCTGTCGACCTATGCCGATTTCGGCTTCACCGGCGATCTCACCGTGAAGCTGTCGACCCGCCCCGAAAAGCGTGTCGGCACCGATGCGATGTGGGATCACGCCGAACGCGTGATGGCCACCGTGCTGAGCCAGATTCAGGCGCAGAACAACCACATCAAGACCGAGATCAATCCGGGCGAAGGCGCCTTCTACGGGCCGAAGTTCGAATACGTGCTGCGCGATGCCATCGGCCGCGACTGGCAGTGCGGCACCACGCAGGTCGACTTCAACCTGCCGGAACGGTTCGGTGCGTTCTACATCGACCATGACAGCGGCAAGAAGGCGCCGGTGATGGTGCACCGTGCGATCTGCGGCTCGATGGAGCGCTTCATCGGCATCCTGATCGAGCACTACGCCGGCAACTTCCCGCTCTGGCTCTCGCCGGTCCAGGTGGTGGTCACCACCATCACCTCGGAAGCCGACGAATATGCCAAGCAGGTGCTGGAGCAGGTCCGGCGCGCCGGGCTTCGCGCCGAGATCGACCTGCGCAACGAGAAGATCAACTACAAGGTCCGCGAGCACTCGCTGGCGAAAATTCCGGCGCTGCTCGTGTGCGGCAAGAAGGAGGCCGAGACGCAGTCGGTCTCTATCCGCCGGCTCGGCAGTGACGGCCAGAAGGTGATGACGACGGTGGATGCGCTCGCCGCCCTTGTCGACGAGGCGACGCCGCCGGACATCCGGCGAGCTCGCGACGCGGTCTGATCCCTGAAATCGATCTAAATTCGCTTTCGGTTGCGGGCGTGCATGCTTATCTGTGCATGGCACGCCCGAGGACCAGCCGAAGAGGATATCGCAGTGCCTGACGCCATCGAACTCCTGAAGACCCGCCGCTCGGTCAAGCCGCGCGAGATGACCGGGCCCGGTCCCTCCCCGGCCGAACTCGAGACGATCCTCACCATCGGCGCGCGCGTGCCCGATCACGGCAAGCTCGCGCCCTGGCGCTTCATCATTTTCGAAGGCGACGCCCGGATGCGCGCCGGCGAGGTGATCGCGAAGGTGTTTGCCCGCAAGAATCCCGGCGCGCCCGCGGCCGACGTCGAGACCGAGCGCAAGCGTCTCACGGATGCCCCGCTGGTGATCGGCATCGTCAGCTTCACCAAGCCGCATCCAAAGGTGCCGGCATGGGAGCAGGAATTGTCGGCGGGCGCCAGCGCCATGAACATCGTCACGGCCGCGACCGCGCTCGGCTACGGCGCCTGCTGGCTGACCAGCTGGTTCTCGTTCGATCGCGACGTGCTCGACGGCCTCGGCCTCAAGCCGGACGAGAAGCTGGCCGGCTTCATCCACATCGGCACGCCGACCAAGCCAAGCGAGGACCGACCGCGACCGTTCCTTTCGGAAATCGTGACGCGATTTTAATCGAAGTCTTGTTGACGCCTTCGATGTCTTGCGGCTTTGATCCCGGCAAGGGAGGAAGCCCGGATGAAGCGTCGCGAATTTCTGGTCGGAGCCGCGCTGCTGGCCGGCTCGATGGCACGCGGCCGCGCGGCCAACATCCCTGCCCCGTCGCCCGATGGCCTCGAGCGCATCACCGCGTATTTTGACAACGAGGTGACAAGCGGCCGGCTGCCGGGCGCGGTGATCCTGGTCCAGCAGCACGGCAAGCCGGTCTACTTCAAGACCTTTGGCGTGCGCGACACCAGGACCGGCCTCGCGATGACGCCCGATACGATCTTCGCCATCCACTCGATGACCAAGCCGATCACCTGCCTCGGCGCGATGATGCTGATCGACGAGGGCAAGCTCGCGCTCACCGATCCTGTCTCGAAATACGTCCCGCTGTTTGCCGGCACCAAGGTGGGCATCGAGACCACCAAGCCCGGCGGCCCAACGACGGTCGAACTCGAGTCGCCGGTCCGCCCCGTCAACATCGAGGATCTGCTGCGGCACACCTCTGGCATCAGCTACGATTACATCGGCGCGCCATGGGTCATGGACGTTTATCTGGCGGCCAAGATCTTCGACGGCCCGTTCAACAACCGACAATTCGCCGATCGCATCGCCAGGCTGCCGCTGACGCGCCAGCCCGGGACGCTGTGGCGCTACGGCCATTCCACCGACGTGCTCGGCGCCGTCATCGAGATCATCTCGGGACAGACGCTGTACGAATTCCTGAAAGCACGCATTCTTGATCCGCTCGGGATGAGCAGCACCAAATTCGTGTTGAGAACGCCGGAGGAGCGCACGCGGATGGCACGGCCACTGCCAAGCGACCCTGTCCTGCTTGCCGGCGAGCGCGACCGCCTCGACCATCCCGAATGGGAATCCGGCGGCGGCGGGCTGCTCTCGACCATCACCGACTATCAGCGTTTTTCGCAGATGCTGCTCAATGGCGGCGAGTTCGAGGGCAAGCGTTACCTCAGCCCCGCCGCGTTCAAGGACATGACGACCGATCACATCGGCCCCGGCTCGGGTGTGGGGCGCGACTATTTCTATTTCCCGGGCGACGGCTTCGGCTATGGCTACGGCATTGGTGTGCGCACGGATCCCGGCAACGCAAAACCGCCGGCGGCGGGCTCGATCGGCGAGTTGAAATGGGACTCGGGCAGCGGCACCTATTTCGGCGTCGATCCCAAGCTCGACATGGTCTATATCCTGATGCAGCAGACCCAGAACGAGCGCAGCCGCATCACGCCCGCCTTCAAGGAACTGGTCTACGACACCTTCCCGCCCGAGCTACGCCGCCCGTGAGGCGCGCTGGCCGAAATCGGCGAGCAGTTTCGCGATCTCGGCGGCGGGTCGCGCCGCGCTGAACAAAAAGCCTTGCACCTCGTTGCAGCCTTCGGCGCGCAGCCAGTCGAGCTGATCCTCGGTTTCGACGCCCTCCGCCGTCGTGGTGATATTGAGGCTGCGGCCGAGCCCGGAGATCGCGCGCACGATCGCGACGCAATCGGGCCGCTCTGCCAGGTCTTTCACGAACGAACGGTCGATCTTGATCTTGTCGAACGGGAAGCTGCGCAAATAACTCAGGCTGGAATAGCCGGTGCCGAAATCATCCATGGAGATGCTGACGCCGAGCTCGCGCAGCTGATGCAGGATCGCGAGGTTGGCGTCGGTCTCGGCCAGGAAGATCGACTCGGTGATCTCGAGCTCGAGCCGCTTCGGCGACAGACCTGATTGCGCCAGCGCCGAGATCACGATCTGCACGAGGTTGCGGCTGCGGAATTGCGCCGGCGACAAATTGACCGCGACCTTGATGTCGACAGGCCATTTCACCGCCTCGGCGCAGGCCTCGCGCAGCACCCACTCGCCGAGCTGGGTGATGAGGCCGATGTCTTCCGCGACCGGGATGAACTCCGCAGGCGAGATCATGCCCTTGTCGGGGTGGTGCCAGCGCAGCAGTGACTCGAAGCCGGAGATGCGATCAGAGGCGATCGACACCAGCGGCTGGTAGTGCAGCTCGAACTCGCCATTGGCGAACGCACGGCGCAGATCGAGCTCCATGTCGCGGCGCTTCTGCGCCTGCAGGTCCATCTCGCGCTCGAAGAAATGATGCACGCCGCCGCCGTCGGATTTCGCCCGGTACAGCGCCATGTCGGCGTTGCGCATCAACTCTTCAGGCGTCGTGCCATCGCCTGGCGACAGCGCGATGCCGATGCTGGCCCCGATCACCATCTCCTGGCCATCGATGTCGTAGGGTGCACGCAGCATGTCGATCAGCAAGGTCGCGCAGGCGCTGGCCTCGTTCGGCGAAACGTCGGCCGCCAGGATCACCGCGAACTCATCGCCGCCAAGGCGTGCGGCGAGATTGGCGCCACGGACCGCAGTGGTCAGGCGTTCGGCAACTTCCTTCAACAGGCGATCGCCCACGGGATGGCCGAAGGAATCGTTGATGTTCTTGAACAGGTCGAGATCGATGTAGAGCACGCCGACGCGCTTGCCGCCGGCCTGGTCGAGCGCCTGCTTCAGGCGCTCCTGGAAATATTCGCGGTTCGGCAGGTCGGTGAGCCCATCGTGATGCGCCATGTGGGCGATCCGCGCCTCGGCCTTGCGCCGCTCGGTGATGTCGACCACCGCAACCAGATAGCCGTCGCGATCGTCGAAGGCGACGCGTCGGCCGAAGGTGAGCACTTCGATCTCGCTGCCGTCGGCGCGCAGATGGCGCCAGTTGCGCGAGGAATGATAGGTCTCGCCGATGCGTTCGAGCGCCTCGGCATGGCTGTCCCATTCGTCCTGAGGCCAGATCTCGGGCAATGTCATGCGCAGGAAGGCCGCACGGCTATAGCCGTAGTGCTGGACGGCGGCGTCGTTGACGCCAAGGAATTCCCTGGTCTGCGCATCGAACACCCACATCGGCATCGGGTTGTTGTCGAACAGCAGGCGGAACGAGGCGTCGCGCCGCTTCAGCGCGGTGACGTCCGAGATCGTCAGCGAGACCAGATCGGCGAAGGCGGTGGCGCTCAGCCGGAGAGTCCGTCCATCGCTCTCGATCTCGAGCTGCTCGCCGCGGCCGCCGGAAACGACCTTGAGCAGAAACTTGATGATGTCGGGCGAGGCGAGCAGATTGTCACTCTTGCCGATCCGGTGCCACAACAGGCCGGCACTCGCGGCCTTCAGCAGCATCGCGGCGCTCGCGTTGTGATGTACGATCTGGAGATCGAACGGCTGGCCGCCGGCGTCGCGCAACGTAGCCAGCGAGATCACCGCGTCGTCGGTCGAGGAAAAGATCGCGTCCAGCAGATTGTACTGCGTGCCGCGTTCGTTGATATAGGCGCCGACCAGCGTCGCGCCCCAGCGCGAGGACGTCGGCAGCGCCAGCACATCGTAGGTTTTGACCATGCCGTCGCGAACGCAATGCGCGCTCGCCTGGTGCGGCCGTCCATTGTCGAGCGCGTTCGCCACCGCTTCCGACAGCGCCGTGGCGCAATCCGGCGACAGCTCCGCGACCGGGATGTCCCAACGCTCCTCGCCGAGCCATTTCTGCACGTAGCGCCCGCTGCGCGACAGCTCCAGCGCACCGTCGTTCTTCAGCAGCGCAATGTGATCGGCGAGCCGCCCAAGGCTGCCGAGCATCACGTCCTCATAGCGCGGCAGCCGGTCGCCCGGCTTCAACGCGGCACGCCATTTGCGCTGAAGCACCGGGATGTCGTCGAACATTTCGGTGGCCGGTTTTCCCGGCATCTTCTTCGCGGCAGTCATTGCAGTCCCCAACGCACTTTCCCCCGCGCATCCAATGCAGCCGCACTTAATGCCGTGTAAAAAGGACGCAGTTGCGCGCTCCATTCGGCGATTATGACAGTTTAAAGTCAGGTGTTGGTTAGTGCGCATTAGAGACTATGACGGCTGTGCAAAGGCGCTGCACTCTATCGGTGTCGTCATTGCGAGCGCAGCGAAACAATCCAGAATCCCACCGCGGAAAGACTCTGGATTGCTTCGCTGCGCTCGCAATGACGGAGCGTGTGATTGATGGCGTCGCTTTTCAATTCGCACCTTCATCGCAGACGCACCTTCGCATCCTCGCGGCATGTTTTGCCCGAGCTTTGCTTCGCCGCCTCACCCTCCGATGAAAGAGGGCGCAGGGAAGACCGGGTGCCGGCCGGGCACCCACGGTCCACTGTGCGGATGGCGGCAACAAGAATTTGCACAGCGGCATACAGGTGAAGCCTAACAACCGGCCTTCCCTGCGCAATGGTTTTACGGCTTATGTCGCGCTCTCCCCGGGGAGCGATGCACTATTGCCCCCGTCGCCTTGCGGATGACTGATGCGCGCACCCGGTCGGGCCGCCACATCACCGCAAGACTTGACGCACAGACCCCGGGCGTCAGGACCACACGATTTTGCCGTACGCCGATCGCACCGGTCGTGCGCGCGCGGACTTCGCTCACGGTTGCCCGCCCTGCGAAAGCCTTCGCGCCGATGTTATCAGCGTCCACCGCCGCCCGGCCCGCGTTCGTGACGATCGCGATACGCCCCTCTTCCTTGGGCCGGGTTGCAGCGAGAGATACGTCGTTTCCGAATTTCTGTAAAGGCGAAAATTTGCGATACGCGGGTTGACCGACATGTTGGGTGTTTTGCCCGTCGGGCAACGCAAGCTCTTGTAGCCCGGATGGAGCGCAGCGCGAGTCAGGCTACGGAGCCGTGCCCGCCAACTTTTCAATCACGAGATCAAGCAGCGCGCGCAGGCGAGCGAGGCGCTTGAGGTCGCGGTGATAGCCGACATAGGTGTCGCGGCCGGGCGGGTTCGCGCCGATATCGAGCGCGACCAGGCGGCGGTCGCGGTCGCCGAGCAGACGCGGCAGCACCGCAAGCCCGCCGCCGCTCGCACAGAGTTCGGCCTGCGCCTGGCGGTTATTGCTGCGCGAGGCGATTTCCGCCTTCGGCAGCATGCGCTTCAGCCAGACCGCGTCGGGCATGTCGGCGAATTCGGCATTCATGGTCACGACGCGAACGCCGCTGCCATCACCGGCGCGCGGCGGCTTGCTGCCCTTCTTGCCGTAAAGCGCGTAGGGAATGTGCAGCAGCTTTCGCGAGATCACCTCGGGCTCGCCAAACGGCTTGATGCGAAAGACGAGATCGGCCTCGCGGCGCGGCAGGCTGTAGAGCCGCGCGTCGGTCAAGAGCTCGACAGTCACCTTGGGATGACGCTTGCCGAAGGCGGCGATCACCGGCGACAGCATCACCGTCCCGAACCAGTCGGACGACGACAGGCGCAGCACGCCGTCGAGCTCGGTCTCCGCGCCGGTCGCATGCCGCTCCAGCGCCAGCGCCTCCTCCTCGATCCGCTCGGCGTGGCGCAGCACGGCCGTCCCTTCGTCGGTCAGAACAAAACCGTCGGCGGTGCGCTGGAACAGCGTCTGTCCTAATGCAGCTTCGAGCGCGCGCAGCCGCCGGCCCATGGTCGGCTGGGTCTGGCCGATTTTGCGCGCGGCAGCCCCTAACGTGCCTTCGCGCGCGACCGCCAGGAAGATGCGCAGATCGCTCCAGTCCATCGGAAGCCCTCATACAAAAATGCACGGAAATCGTACATCCTTGTTCCTTCCCATGCAAAAAATCAGGGGCATATTGGAGGCCGACAACGGAGCAGGACGATCATGACTGGAACATCGACGATGCGTGCAGCCGTTCTGGAAGCCCACAATGCTCCCTTACGGCTCTCAACCATCTCCACGCCCGAAATCGGCCCGCGCGAAGTGCTGGTCCGGGTGCGCGCGAGCGGGGTCAATCCGCTCGACACCAAGATCCATGCAGGCTCCGCGGCGCATGCGCGCCATCCGCTGCCCGCCATTCTGGGTATCGATCTCGCCGGCGTAATCGAGCAGACCGGACGCGACGTGACGCGGTTCAGTCCGGGCGACGAGGTCTACGGCATGACCGGCGGCGTCGGTGGCGTGCAGGGATCGCTGGCCGAATTCGCTGCAGTCGACGCCGACCTGCTGGCGCTCAAGCCCGCCAATCTCGGCATGCGGGAAGCGGCTGCCCTGCCCCTCATTGTCATCACGGCCTGGGAAGGGCTGATCGACCGCGCGTCACTCAAGGCCGGCCAGAAGGTCTTGATCCATGGCGGCGCCGGCGGCGTCGGCCATGTCGCGATCCAGATCGCGCGCGCCTTCGGAGCAGAGGTGTTTTCAACCGGATCGGCATTGCAGCGCGCGACGATCGAAGGTTTTGGCGCGGTCTTCATCGACCGCGACACCGCGGTTGAGACTTACGTGGCGGAGCATACCAGCGGCCGCGGCTTCGACATCGTCTACGACAGCGTCGGCGGCAAGGTACTCGACGCCTCCTTCGCAGCAGTGCGCCGCTTCGGCCATGTCGTGAGCGCACTTGGCTGGGGCACGCATGCGCTGGCGCCGCTGTCGTTTCGCGCTGCCAGCTATTCCGGCGTGTTCACGCTGCTGCCGCTGCTATCAGGCGAAGGCCGCGCGCACCACGGGGAGATCATGAGCGAGGCAACGCGCCTGGTGGAAGCCGGCAAGCTCGTGCCGCTGGTCGATGCAAGGCGATTCACGCTGGAGAGCGTTGGCGAGGCCTATGCGCTGATCAGGGATCACGCGGCGAAGGGCAAGCTGGTCGTGGATGTCTGACGACTTGTAGCCCGCTCGCAAGGCAGCACGCGTGCGCGACTAATCCTCGCTGGACGCAGCAAACCGATTGCGCAGATAGGCCTGCGACAACAGGAAGAACAATGCGCGCTCGCCATGATATTTGGCGGCCGGCCGGGTGCGCTCGAAGCCATCGGCAAATATCTTGCCGGACTGGTCGCACACCTGCCATCGCCAACCGAACCGCTTACGCCTGGTGAGGATCACTTCGTACATGCCGACGGGCTAGGTCCCCTGCTCCGCACCGGTCTCGCAAGCGCACACGCCTGCTCCGGCCTCCCCCGTTAGACGGATACCCGACGTATAACCCAGCAGGACGGAAAGAGAATAAAATTGATTATCGGAATTACGTATCTTCCACCGGCTGCGCCGACGTTCGCGAAGCCTCTGGAATAAGACGATGCCGCCGGTGTTAGCCGGCCTTCCGACGCAGCTTGATAGCGCTGCCACGGGTCTTCAAATCGGAACACAAGACGCGAAGCCCGGTAAGCAAATGCTCACCGGGCCTTCATGCAAGATATGTTAGCGGCCGACCCGCGCCTGGAGATGGGCGGGATAGCGATCACCTTCCACCGCGACGTTGGCCAGCACCTGCGCAGCGCGGGGTCACCTTCTTCGCTGCCGCATCTCGCCGAGCAGTTCAACCCGCGCCTGATTGGATTTTCGTGCGCTGGATGAGAAGCGCGGTACGCCGGGGCCCATGGCCGCGGCACGCCGATCCGAGAGATGGGTCCCGGCTCTGCGCAGCAGCGCAAGAGCGCTGCAGCGCGTCCGGGACACGCGCGAAACTAGCGCGCGACGACTTCGACTTCGCCGTCGACGCCGTTCACGACGTTGAAGCCGCGCTCGTAGACCTTGCCTTCGTTCTTGGCGATGGCGCGGTATTCGCCTTCGGAGAGCACGACGCGAGGAAAGGCGCCGATCGATTCCTTGATGACGTCGCCGCCGGGCGTCAGCACCGACCAGGCGGTGTTGGCAAGCGCCTCGCCGCCTTTGTCGCTGACGAGCTTGAGCGTGATCACGGCGGCGCGGTGGGTGATGGTGACGTCGGTGAGCTTGCCCGCCTGGACGCGGATGTCCGAGCGCACCACCGAGTTCGCATCACCGTAATTGGAGATGATGTAGTAGGTGCCCTCAGGGATCAGCACGACGTCGCCGGCCGCGACGTTCGGCACCAGCGAGGCGCGCTCGCCGGACTCGAACTGGCTGCCCTTGTAGATCGCGAACGAGATCTGATTCTGCGGAATGCGGCTGGTGCCGACCCGGCCCTCGATGCGCAGGCCGCCGGCCGGCAGCACGAAGGATTCGCGATCGGTCTCGGCCTTCAGGCTGACGGTGCGCACCGCGCTGACGAGGCCGAAGGCGACGTGCACGACGTAATTGCCGGGCGGCAGCACGATGTTCGGCGTGGCGTTGCGGTCCTCGCGGATCAGCTTGAAGGTGCCGTTCTCGTCGGGACGGTCGGCGAACACCCGCCAGACCAGGCCGCTGGTGATCGCCGGGGTGTCCTTGCCGTATTTCGCGGTCAGCGACAGCACGCCCTGTCCGGGCACGGCCGCGTTGAGCGGCGGGGCCGACGGCACGGTCGTGACGGCTGGCGGCGGCATGCTCGGCGTCACCGGCTGCGCCAGGGTCGGCGGCAGGCTCAGCGGGCCGGCCCCCGGACCCGAGGGCGGCGCGAGGCTCACGGCGCCGCCGGGATCGGGCACCGAAGCGGGCGGCACCGGCGGCGGACGATCGGAGAAAAGCTGCGCCTGCGCAGGACCTTGAGCGAGGGTAACAAGGCACGCAGCAAGGATCAGCGCCGGCAGCAGCCTGCCGCTGCGCCGCCATCCGATGATGCCGTCACCCCCGCGTGTCATGTCACCTGCTTTTCACCGAAAACGCGGCAAATTCAAGCCTCTGATATCCCAAGAAATACGGCTCCGATACGGTTCTATGGAACCCACCTGACGCCTGCGTGATTAGAGGAGAGGCAACCGTCCCTCGCCATACTCCTGCCCAGCGCCCTCCCCAAAGCGGCATAAACCATGCTTCGCCCCGGAGATGGCGGAGTGCAAGTGCGGTGCCTAGTCTGACGACGCGGGCTGGCCCCGGCGTAGGAGAGTTTTAGTGCTGGACATCTTGAAGGGTCGGAGCGCGAACGGCTCGAACGGCGAAAAGGTCGGCGAGAAGATTGGCTTGGGTAGCATCCGCCGCCCGGTCATCGGCCTCGCACTCGGTGGCGGCGCGGCGCGCGGCTTTGCCCATATCGGAATCCTGAGAACCCTGGCGGCCAATGGCATCGTGCCCGACGTCGTGGTCGGGACCTCGATCGGCGCCGTGGTCGGCGGCCTCCATGCGGCCGGCCGGCTCGATACGCTGGAGGAGTGGGGACGTAGCCTGCAAGGGATGCGCAACATCCTCGGCTATCTCGACATCCGCCTCAACGGCTCCGGCCTGCTCGGCGGCGAGAAGTTGGCAAACCGCCTCGAGGAAGCGGTTGGCGAGACCCTGATCGAGGACCTCCCCATCAAGTTCGCCTCCGTCGCGACCGAGGTCCGTACCGGGCACGAGATCTGGCTGACGCATGGCCGCTTGGTCGACGCGATGCGCGCCTCCTACGCCCTGCCCGGCATCTTCCAGCCCATGCTGATCGGCGACCGCTGGCTGGTCGACGGCACGCTGGTGAATCCGGTGCCGGTCTCGGCCGCCCGTGCGCTTGGCGCCGAAATCGTCATCGCCGCAAATCTTTCCAGCGACATCTTCACCCATTCCACGACGATCTATGCGCATGGCGCGATGCCGCAGCCGGTCGCGGCCGAGCCCGAAGAGACGACCGCCAAGCGGCGCTTTCCACGGCTGTTCTCGCCGGAGAAAACCATGAAGCGCGAGTTCTTCGGCAGCGGCGGACGGCCCGGCATCTCCTCGGTGATGGTCGATGCCTTCAACATCATGCAGGACCGCATTACGCGCGCCCGCCTTGCCGGCGATCCGCCGGACCTTCTGATCACGCCGCGGGTCGGCCAGTTCGGCTGGTTCGACTTCCACCGCAGCGAGGATCTGATCGCGCACGGCACGCGCGCCGCCGAGCGCGCGCTGGAGTCGATCCAGGAAGCGATCGCGGTGCTCGCACCTGCCACCGCGGGCAGCGCACCCAAAGCGGACGAGCGAGAGGCGGACGCGTAAAGTCCGCTCAGGCCGTCTTGATGTAGTCGCGCAGGGCTTCCTGCTCGTTCTCGTATTCCTGGACGCGGCGCTTGACGATGTCGCCGATCGAGATCAGGCCGACCACCTTGCCGTTGTCCACCACAGGCAGATGGCGGAACTTGCCTGTGGTCATCATCTCCATGAGCTCGGCGACCGTGTCGGTCTCCTTGCAGGTGACGACCTTGCGGGTCATGACCTGAGAGACCGGCTCCTCCAGCGCGGCGGCGCCGCGCTCGCCGATCGCGCGCACGATGTCGCGCTCGGACAGGATGCCGTCGAGCCGGCTCTGGTTCATCACCAGCACCGCGCCGATCTTCTTCTCACCGAGCAGCTTTGCCGCGGCCGACAGCTTGGCGTCCGGCTCGACGCTCATGATCTGGTGGCCCTTGGTATTGAGAATGGAACGTACCGTCATTGTCGCCTCCCTGAATCGGAGCCGTCCGCCTTTTGGCGGTCCGGACTTGTTCGCGAGTCTTCAACTAACAGTTTCAGCGCCGGTTTCACGCTCGGGCGCTTTGCGAAGCATCGCTTCGTTATCGCTTCGTTATTGTTTGAGCATGATCTTACCGGAAAACCGCTGCACACTTTTCCGGATCATGCTCGAGCAGCTTGTCGCTTCGGAACATTCTTCCCGAGAATGATGGATGAATTCGGGCCGCGCCGCAAGCGCCGCTTCAAATACGGTCTGAAACGTCCTGTGATGACGCATCCGCAGCATCGCTTCGCACGCGCGGCACGGGATCGAACAGCGCGAACAGCAGGAGGCCGGCGAGGAAGCCGCCGATATGGGCCTGCCAGGCGACGCTCGTGGTCTCGGCATCGACCCCGATCGCGCCGACGCCGAAGATGATGTTGACGCCGAACCACACCGCGAGGAAGCCGAGCATGCGCCCGTCGCGCAGCGCGCGCGACAGCGGCAATGCGGGAACCTTTGCGGCGGTATCGGCGTCCGAACGGGTGAACGACAGGAAGCTGCCGCGCCCGAACGCGAAGCGGATCGCGGCTGCCATCGCTCCCGACACCGAGGCCGAGGCGCCGATCATCGGCGCCACCGCATGCTCATGGGTGACGAGATGGGCGAGCGCGCCGGCCGCCGCCGTCACCGCCATGAACACGAAGAACCTGACAGCGCCGAAGCGCCGCGCCAGCGCGCTGCCGAACGGCAGCAGCCACAGCACGTTGAAGCCGATATGGGTGAGATTGGCGTGCAGCAGCGAATAGGTGACGAAGGTCCAGACCTTTGCGCCGGCGCCACCCGGAATCTCCAGATTGAGCAGCGAGGAATCGTAGCGCTTCGGGATGAAGCCGAAAACGTCGATGGTCCAGTTCTCGAGCTCCGGCGGCAGCAGCACCCGCAGATGGATCACCGCCAGCAGCACGATATAGGCGGTCAACGCGAACGGCAGCGTCAGGATCGGCTCGCGCGGAGCCTCCTCGGTGACGGCCGGCAGGGCCGGCTGAGGATCTTGCGGCGACGAATCTTGCGGCGGGGAATCCAAGGCAGCTTCGCTTTCAGGCGCAATCGGCGCGACAGCCTTGGAGATAGTCGCCTTTGCCGGCCTTGCGCAAGTGCACAAAAGGAAATCGTGAAAGGGGGCGCCCTCATTTTCGACACGGTGCGAGATGCTGGGCCCGGCTCTGCAGCGGACCGTTGAAGAAGGGCTGCGCTGCGTCCGGGGCGCGACAGCCGGCACCGGCCAGTCTCGTGTCCCGGACAAGGTGCGGCACGAAGTGACGCGCCGCAGAGCCGGGACCCAGCTTGGCGGCAACCTCGAACCGTGCAATTTTAGGTAGTTCCAATTTCCGGCTCACGCCAATGCAAGCCGCCTTCTTCGTCTACATCCTCGCGAGCAAACGAAACGGCACACTCTATGTCGGCGTGACCAACGACATCTCGCGCCGGATGGCCACACACAAGGCCAAGCTCGTTCCGGGGTTCACGAAACAGTATGACGTGACCCTGCTGGTCTATTTCGAGACTTATGAATCCATCCTGGAGGCAAGGGCGCGCGAGCATTCGCTGAAGCGGTGGCGACGCGCCTGGAAACTCAAGCTGATCGAAGACCTCAATCCGGACTGGCGCGACCTCACCGATGAATTGAATTCGCTGGCAGGCTGACTGGGTCCCGGCTCTGCGCAGCAGCGCTACGCGCTGCAGCGCGTCCGGGACACGAGAGTGTGCCGCACAAAAGGAAAAGGCAGGGCCCTGGGAAGCCCTGCCTGTCCTTGTCGGCCTTCCGGCACCAGAGGAATGAAGGTGTATCCCCACCCCTCCCCGGCCCGTGGCCAAACTGTTTGACGCCTGTGTACAGGCCTCGCCGAGAACCTGGAGCAAAGCGGCGAGGCTTGCGACCGCGGTCACCATAACAGCGGCGCAGCGGACGGGAAGCGCGTAGTTAATTTAACGTTAACGACGCAAAGACCGGCTTAACGGGTCCGAAAACGTCCCCGCGGCATGGACGCTGCAAATCCCCTCCTGCACAACAACACAGGGATCGCGGGTGCACTGAAGCGGGACAGGTCTGTCCCGCCAGGTTGCGCCCCGGGATTAGCGTTCAGTCATGAAACATCCGTCGAGCCGCGAGTTCTTCGCTTATTGGGACAACAAGCGCGGCACTGCGCGGGCCCCTGACAGGGCCGATATCGATCCGGCAGCGGTCCGCGGGCTGCTCGGTGACATTTTTGTCCTCTCCTGCGAGCCCAATCTCGGCTTCCCGTTCCGCGTCGCCGGCACGCGCGTCTGCGCGCTTGCCGGAACAGATCTCAAGGACTCCAGTTTTACGGCGCTGTTCAACGAGGCGAGCCGCCGCGAGATCGAGGAGATCACGACCATCGTCGCCGACGAGACGCTGGGTGCGATCGCAGGCGTCACCGCAGTACGCGAGGACGGCAGCAAGGCGCATCTCGAGCTGCTGCTGCTGCCCTTCAACGCCCGCCCGCATACGCCTGTCAGCGTCACAGGCGTGCTGGCGCCGTTCGACGACGAATGCGGCGCGCTTGGTCGCTTCACCCTCACCTCCTGGCGCTATCTGCACCAGCCGGAGAAACTCCTGCCCCGCGCGATCCGAAAATTGCAGATCGCACGCGGGTTGATGGTGTATGAGGGGCTGCGCTAGGCGTCTGCTTCGGGGCCACGACATCGCCCTCAATCGGCCGAGCGTCGCCCAAGCGGCGGACAACCGCCCATTACGCGACCTCGTCGGTCCAGACCTTGAAGCTGACCAGCTTGTTCGGACCGAAGGTCTGCGTGATCGGAACGTCGCAGGCATCGCGCCCCTGCGCGATCAGGATGCGCCCCTGCCGCGGCACGTTGTTGCGTGGATCGAAAGTGTGCCAGCGCCCGCCGATGAAGGCCTCGAACCAGCCGGCGAAATCGCCCACCGCCCAAGGCTTCGGCGTACCGACGTCGCTCAGATACCCGGTGCAATAACGCGCGGGAATGTTCATGCAGCGACAGAACGCAATGGCGAGATGCGCATAGTCGCGGCAGACGCCCTTGCCTTCCTGATACGCCTCCCACGCCGTCTTGGTGGCGCGCGCATGTTCGTAGCCAAAGGCGATGTGGCGGTGAACGAAATCGCAGATTGCCTGCACCCGCGCCCACCCCGGAGGCGTCTTCTCGAACAGCTTCCAGGCGATCTCCGTCAACCGGTCGGTTTCGCAGTAGCGGCTGCCGAGCAGATAGACCAGCGTATCGGACGGCAGCTCTTCGATCCTGTGCTGAACCGCCGAGGCAAACACCGGATCCGGCCGGCCGCCGTCGCGAACGACGCCATCCGCGGCAAGGCGCACGCGACCGGCCGGCGCGACCATGCGGCTGCACCAATTGCCGAACACGTCGCGATAGGGCGTGATCTCGACCGCTGGCTTGGAGGTGACGAAGTCAGGCACGATGACATCCGAGGCACGCGTGAAATGCGTGCCCAGCACCATGATGATCGGCGTTGGCTGCGGGAAATCGTACAGCATTTCGAATCCGACACGGAACTTCATCGAAATGCCCTTTCGGCAAGGTGTCAGCTCGAAATGGCTACGAACCCGTCGATTACAAGGCGCGCAGGCGCACTTACGCGTCCGCGGCACCATTTGCCGGAAGCGGCGGCGAGCCCTGCTCCGCCGCGATAGAGTCTCTGCTCGCGGCCCATGGTCGTCCTGCCAGCGATGTCGCGCCGGACATCGCGTCATCAGCGATGCCCGGCCAGCGCTTATCAATACATCAGGGCATCGCGAGGTGCCAGGCGCCGTTCAGAAAGCCGTCGCCGGTGATGTCGCCGGCCTTCTGGTCCTTGGCGAAGGTGTAGAGCGGCTTGCCCTTGTGGGCCCATTGCTTCGAACCATCGTCGCGGGTGATGATTGTGTAGCCATCGGCGGCGGCATCGCTGGCCTCGGCTTTCAGCGCCGGCCAGTTCGTCGCACACGGACCGTTGCAGACCGACTTGCCGTCCGCGTCCTTGTCGAAGGTATAGAGCGACATGCCCTTGGCGTCGGTGAGCACGTTGCCCTTGTCGGTCTTGCCGGTCTTGGTCGGCGGCGCGGCGAAGGCGGCGGGAACGATTGCGAGCGATACGGCGAGCGTGAGCGCGAGGCGGATCGGGGACGTCGTCATGATATCTCCTGTCATGCAATTGGCTTGCATGGGTAGGACGCCGCACGAGCCGTCGTATTCCCTACGCCGCGGCACCGATATTTTTCGCTGCGCGCATCGTCGCGGCGGAATAAAATGGATGACGTGAGACGGACCGACATGACCAAGCCGCATTGGCGCCCCGCGCGCGTATCCGACCTGCCGGCGATCAGCGCGATCGCGACGCGCATCCATCCCGGCCTGCCGGAGCGTCCCGACGTGTTCGCGGAAAAGATGCGGCTCTATCCCGACGGCTGCCGCGCGCTCGTCACGGCCGACGAGATCGTTGGTTACGGCCTCGCGCATCCCTGGATGCAGCTCCGGATTCCACCACTCGACGATTTCCTCGAGCGACTCCCCGACGACGCGGACTGCCTCTACGTCCACGACGTTGCCGTGCTGCCCGATTTTCGCGGCGGCGCATCGCGCGCTTACGTTGTTGATGTCGAGGGGCTGGCACGTGCTTCCGGCATCGCGATGCTCGCGCTCGTCTCGGTCTACGCCACGCGGCCGCTGTGGGAGCGGTTCGGGTTTCGGCCGGTCATTGCGGATGCGAAACTACGCGCAAAGCTCGTATCCTACGGCGACAGTGCGACCTACATGCTCCGCGACCTCGGTGCGCCGTAACGACCCTCCCGGCCAGCGCGGCTCACGCGGGCGTGATGCCCCCCCTCGAACCGGTCTCAGCCGGCCCCCGTCGAAGCTGTGTGCGAGCCGTTCCGGTCTCGCCATACCGAGGCTGGAGAATTTCCATGAAACTCACATTGTCGAAAGTTGCCTTGATTGCATTCGCTGCAACGGCCGCCTTCAGCGCGACCAGCGCCAACGCCGCGCAGGTCCATACCTATGGCTGCGAGTTCGCCTTGTTCGAAGGCTGCACCGGCCTCATCGAAGCGCCGCAGCAGGGCGGACGCCGCGTTCGCACCGATCGGGATACTTCGCCCGTTTACATGAAGCAGACCGACCCCCGCTACAATTCGGCAATGCGTGATGCCGGCGGTGGTGGTGGTGGCGGCGGAGGTGGTGGTGGCGGTGGCCGCTGAACTCACACGTCCCTGAGATCATGATGCCGCCGGAGCGATCCGGCGGCATCATTGTTGTCTGCGCTCACAGGCGGCGGTTCAGCCGCGATGCTTCTTCTTCGGCTTCTTTCCGGGCGCGCCCTTCCCGGGCCACGGCTTGACCGAAGGCTCCGCATGGCCCGGCTTGTCCTTATGCTTCTTTTTCTTCCCAAACGCAGGAGCCCCGTCGAATTTCGGCGCACGCTCGTCGTGTGGCTTGGCGCGGGGCTTGAATTCACGTGGCTCGCGCGGGCGATCATCGCGCTGTTCACGATGATCGCTGTCGCGGCTCTCGCGCCGGGGCGTGTGTGACCGCTCTTCCGCAGGCGCTTGCCGCTGCGGCGCGTCCGCCATCGGCTCGAGGCGGATATTGTCTTCCTTGTCCGGACGCTTGATCTTGGCAGCGAAGGATTCCGCGACCCGCTCGGAAATTTCGAACTCGGTCGTCGTGTCCATGATCTTGATGGCGCCGATGTCGCCCTTGTCGATGCCGCCGCGACGGCAAATCATCGGCAGAAGCCAGCGCGCTTCCGCGTTCTTTCTTCGTCCAATGTTGGCACGGAACCAGACGGTGGCCTCACCCACGCCGTGTTTCGGCGACGATCTCCCCGATTTGGGTCGAAGCCTTTCGGCGCGATCATCGCCGCGCGAATTGCGAGCGTCGTCGCGTGGCGTTCGATCGTCGCGCGGCGTGCGATCGTCGCGCGGCGTGCGGACATTGTCGCGACCGCGATCGTCACGCGGCCGGCTGCTTCGCTCGCCGGGATCCATGATGTCTTCCGGCGACGGCAGCCGCGCGCGATAAAGCCGCGCGAGTGCGGCGGCGATATCCTCAGCCGACCGCTCGGCCAACAGCGCCTGCGCCAGCACCAGATCGTCGGCGGTCGTCTCCTCCGTGAACAACACGTCCTTCATGCGGTCGTGATCGAGCTTGCGGATTTCCTCGGCCTGCGGTGCCGTCCCCCAGACCGCGTCGATCCCCGAGACGTTCAGCAGCATTTCCGCACGCCGCCGTCGGATCGGCGGCACCAGCAGGACGCTGGTCCCCTTTCGGCCCGCACGTCCCGTGCGGCCCGAACGATGCTGCATGACCTCGGCGTCATTGGGCAGGTCGGCATGGATGACGAGATCGAGGCTCGGCAGGTCGATGCCGCGGGCGGCAACGTCGGTCGCCACACAGACGCGGGCGCGCCCGTCGCGCAGCGACTGCAGCGCCATGGTCCGCTCGTTCTGCGTCAATTCGCCTGACAGCGCGACCACGGAGAAGCCGCGCTCCAGCAGCGCCGCCTGCAAATGCCTGACGTGATCGCGCGTGCTGCAAAACACCAGCGCGCTCGGCGCCTCGTAGAAGCGCAGCACGTTGACGACCGCGTGCTCGGCATCAGCGGGTGCGATCCGGATCGCGCGATACTCGATATCGGCGTGACCGCCCTCGTCGCCGGCGACCTCGATCCGGAACGCCTGCTGCTGATACTGCTTGGTCAGCGCCACGATGCCGCGCGGAAACGTCGCCGAGAACATCAGGGTGCGGCGCGTCTCCGGCGTAGTCTTGAGGATGAATTCCATGTCCTCGCGAAAACCGAGATTGAGCATCTCGTCGGCCTCGTCGAGAACGACGACCTTCAATTCCGAGATGTCGAGACGACCACGGCGCAAATGGTCGCACAACCGGCCGGGCGTGCCGACCACGATGTGAGCGCCGACCGCAAGCTCGCGCTGCTCGCGCCGCGGATCCATGCCGCCGACGCAGGAGACGACGCGTCCGTCCGCGTGCTCATACAGCCAGGCCAGTTCGCGATGGACCTGAAGTGCGAGCTCGCGGGTCGGCGCCACGATCAAGGCAAGCGGCGCGCCCGCCCGCTCGAACCGCTCGGAATCACCGAGCAGATCCTTGGCCATGGCCAGACCATAGGCCAGCGTCTTGCCGGAGCCGGTCTGGGCCGAAACCAAGAGGTCGCGGTCGGCTGCCTCGTCCGCCAGCACGGCGAGTTGAACGGGGGTCGGTGAATCATATTTGCGCTCGGCCAAAGCTTGGGCGAGCGGCGGGGTCAGGGCCGGAAAAGACACGGGATGGAGAACCTTGGTTAATTCAGGCGCGGAACGGCGAACCGAGGGGCCAAAGACGCCGCACTCGCGGCAGAAGGCCCAATCACACGCGTGACGATTTGATTTGGACGCTCTTTACGCCAAGCGCGGGCAAATCACCATGCTTATGATGCATGGCGTTGGCGACACGGTGAACAGGCCCGGGAGGCTCGCCCGGCGCTTTTGGCCCGCTTTTGGACCAAAACGGCGCACTTTACGGGTCATCCTAGCTGGATTGCGCGCGATCGGCGGTGCCGGATGCATGTATGACTTCGTCAAGCCGACGTCAGCGCCAGGGAACGACAGGGGCAACTATCGCGCCGTGCACCGGGCCTTGCGGTCCTCTTCGGCACGTTTCTCGCGCTCCGAATCCGCCAGCATTCTTCTTTTGAATGATACACCTTCTCGTATACTTTCGGTTCGTGTGAAGGTCCGTCGTAGGCGTTAGCGAAATCGGCAAGCGGTATGGTCAAAGCGACCGGCGAATCGGTCTTGTCGATGGCCCCGACAAACAAACTTTGTCCCCGCTTGAGTTGATCAACCAGCTCCGGTCCGGCCAGATATTCGGCCGTGCAGCCGCTGGCAAGGCAGTGCATGTAGGGCCGCTCTATGGGCTGGCCCTGATCGATGATGATCCGAACACCACTCCCCCGGCTCACGCTGGGTGGAAGCATGACCCGCAGAGCCTTTTTGTCGTCCACACTTCGCTCGACGAGCAGCGCCGATACAACCGATCCACAGTTGATGTTCGAAAGATTGTCCGGGCCGATGACGTTTCTGCGGCCATCCTTGCCGATGAAGCACGTGTCGCCCAGGCAGTGCTTCGTCCAGGGAGAGAAAGTCAGCGCCGGAGTGCCAGCCTCCTCAGCGATGACCGGCGTGGCAACGAGACAAGCGAGCGCGACCGAGCCGAACCAGCGCAGTGGCATGTTGGACATCGAGCTTTCCCCGAGAGCACAATAGGCTGAAGCATGCCGCAGACTTTGTCCGCATTAGGGAGGCCCTTGCCGCGCCGGCCATTCGATCACAAATCTTGCCTTACGAAAGAGCAATTCAGGGTGAAACATGGCCGACGGGATCTCGCTTGCCGACAAGCTCGCAACCTTTCAGGACCATTGGTCGCCGCGCACGGTCACGACCTTCAACGATTGCGACGTCATGGTGGTGAAGGTGAAGGGCGAGTTCACCTGGCACAAGCACGACGACACCGACGATTTCTTTCTCGTCCTGAAAGGCAAGCTGGACGTCGAATTGCGGGACCGCACCGTGACGCTCGGTCCCGGCGAACTCTATGTGGTGCCCAAAGGTGTCGAGCATCGCCCGGTGGCACGCGAGGAGGTTCATCTCCTGCTCATCGAGCCGAGCGGCACGCCGAACACGGGCGACAAGGCAACCGCCGCAGCGCGCAAGCTCGCATAGGAGGCAACGCGCGTGGCGCGGCTCTAGTCCCTGGCGGTCACCAGTCTGCTGAAGCCACCGACCAGCCGCGCGCGTGCCCACGCAACATAGTCTTTCGCCGTGCGGCTCAAGGCGCGAATGACGCGCCAGGCTTCGGTGGCGCGCAGCCACGCCCTCACGTCGGTGAATTTCCCGTAGGCCCACGCGAACGCCGGAATCCGCATCAGCTTGTCACGCGTAAGATGGAACAGCCGCTCGACCAGCACCAGCTTGAGCAGCTCGCAGCCGATGAACGCCGCCGCACCGCTCACGACTTGGCCGGTTGCGACGAGGTAGGCTGCCACCGGCTTGATCGGCTCCAGAATGATCACGGGCACGGAAAACAGCGCGAGCGATGGATAAGGCGGCAGCGATCTGATCCAGGCGCGCAAGCGCTTGAACTCGAAATGCCGCGCAATCCAGCGTGCGATCGGCTTCGCGACGGCCATGAAGACCGCATCCACCAGGAAGTAGATGGCGGCCAGGATGTAAGTGACGGGTTTCAGGATTTGCTTCACGATACCTCTCCCGCGAACTGAAAGCCGGAACTGGGGCCTAAGTTTCACCTCAGCGTGGATAAGTCGGGGATTCTCGATGGAACTTTCTGGGCGTCTCAGATCTCCGCGTAGATCTCCAGCAAATTCCCGTCGGGATCGCGGAAGAACAGCGTGCGGTGTCCAAACGACTGGTTCGTCGGCGGTGAGACCAGCGCCACACCGTGCCGCACGAGCTCGTCGGCGCATGCATCGACCTCAGTTGCGGACACTTTGAAGGCCAGTTGCAGCGAGGCACTCCCCGCCGGCGTCGGCGCATCCGCTGCGGTTCGGCTCGGTCTGGCCAGCGCCAGCGTGTTGCTGCCGAGGCCGTACTCGATCCAGTTGGGCGAAAGCTCACGCAGCAGGGACAAGGCGAGAACGTCCTCGTAGAAGCGGCGCATCGCGGCCATGTCGCGCACGAAGATGACGGTGTAGTCGATTGCGCGGATGGCGTGGAAGGGGGAGCGCGGCTCGTTTGACTGCGGCTCCATGGGTTTCTCTGCCAGGCGGTCGGCGACGAAGGTGCCGTTCGGCTGGTGAAAGACGATCTGGTTAATCCGATCGTCTTCTCCGCGAAATTCCACGGCAAAACCGTCCAGCTCGACGATGCGGAACCGGCGGCCCTGCTGCGGCTCGAGGCGATAGGCCGGCTGGAAGTCCGGCTTCAGAATGAGCCTGCCTTCGCTGTCCAAGGTCACGCGATGGGTCATGGCGCCGCTCCTGAACCGCCCGACACAGCGTGCGCGGAATGCGGGATCGAGGCAGTCGCCCGCGGCCCGGCGCTCGAACACGATGTCCTTCACCGTAGGCTCCAGCGGCACCGACAGATGCACGATGTTGCCCTCGCGGTCGGTCTGGAAGGTGATCGGGAGATTATCCGGATGAAGCTGGTCGATGATCTCCGGCGTGACGAACGTCTCGAAATGCCAGTGTGAGAGTGGCGCGCCCATGCCGCGCCACGACCAGTGCAGCACGCCGTCCCGCTCGCGGATCGATATGACACCATAGGCGGGATGGGCATAGTCCGCCGCATAAGTGGACAAAGCATGCGCCGGCCTTGTGTCCCTGTGACGCGCTTTCTCGCGCACCTCCTCGTTGGCGGGAATGTGAGCGATGAAGTCGTCGCGCATCTTGCGGAAGCGTGAGAGCCAGTCGACCGGCTCCCGGCCGCGCAGCCGATCGATGATGTACCACGTCAGGATCGATGTGACCTCGTTTCGACTGCGGTTCGTCAGCACGGCCACGCCGATGCCGGCGTCCGGCACCAGTGTCATCAGCGAGCCCCAGCCGTTCCAGCCGCCGCTGTGCAATACTACGCGCTCCCCCTGATACGTGTTGGACTGAAGCCCCAATCCATAGTGCCAGTGGCCGAACTCGGAAAATTCCGACTTGCCAACAGGCGCGAGCGGCGCGTGCAGCTGGTCCACCAGCGATGCCGGCAGCAGGCGTTCGCCCTCGAATTCGCCCCTGCCGAGATGCAGCCGCATCCAGTTGGCAAGATCGGCCACCGACGTGTTGATGGCGCCTGCGGCCGTGGTGCGGATCGGCAGCCGCAGCGCCGGCGACCGCGTGTCGACGTCGATCTTGTAGGGCCGCGCCGGCTCCTGTGCAGCTTCGAGTTCATCGAGCGAGAAACTGACCGTCATGCCGAGCCGGTTTGTCAGGCGCTCGCGGACGAAAGCCTCATAGCTCTGGCCGGTTACGCGCTCGATGAGGAGACCGGCGGCGTTGTAGCAGAGGTTGCAGTATTGCCAGGCGGCGCGGATGTCCCGGCTCAGTTCGAGATGCCGCATCAGCAGCAGCATCTCGGCCGGCGCGAGGTCTCCGGGCAGGTGAAGCCAGTCGTGTCGCGGTAACCCCGACTGATGGCTGAGCAGGTCGCGAACGGTGACGCGTTCGGTCGCGACCGCATCCGAGAGGCGAAACTCCGGCAGATAGTCGCGGACCGGCTTGGTCCAGTCGAGCAGCCCCTCGTTATGCAGCAATGCAATCGCGGTCGCGGTGAAGGATTTCGTAATCGAGCAGATCACGAATTGTGTACGCGGCGTGACCGGCAAATCGGCCTCGACGTCGCGTTGACCGTACGCGCGCGTGAGCACCACCTTGCCGTCCTGCACGATGGCGAGCGCTGCGCCCGGCACCTTCCAGACCGCCATCGCGTCAGCGGCAAGTCGGTCGATGTCGGGGATGAGGGATGCGAGGGAAACGTCGGGAAATTCGGATGAAATGTTCATTACACCTGCCGGGCCTTGCGAGCTGCGCAGGCTAGCGGGTTCAACGTCAAATGGAAGTCGCCGATGCGATTTTTTTGCGACAGCGTGCTCTTCACTCCACCAATTCCGGCCACGGCACGATGGTCGATTTCACCGTCTTCATCGCCATCGCGTCCCTCACCGCCTGCGCGACGCCTTCTTCCGTGAACGGATAGATCGTCTGCATCTTCAGCCAGGGATATTTGTCCCGCGTGCGGTAGAGCATGTCGACGCCGAGCGGCAGGTCGTTGCCGGTAAAGCCCCAGGATCCCAGCACATTGAGGTCCTTGGTGCAGATGCGGTGCCATGAGGTCTCGATCGAGCCGGCGTCGGTGAACTGGCCCATCTCGACATAGGTGCCGCCGTCGCGCAGCATCTCGATGCCCTCGGGGCCGGCGGTCGGATGGCCCGAGCAATCCATCACCAGATCGGCGCCGAAACCGCCGACGATCTCGCGCACGCGCGCGATGCGGTCCTGCGGCGATTTGATCTCTTCGATGTTCACCGTCGCTTCCGCGCCGAACTCGCGGGCGAGCTTGAGCCGCGGCTGCTCCGGCGCGCCGACGCAGATCACGCGCCCTGCTCCCATTTCCTTTGCGGCCGCGACTGCGAGAATGCCGATCGGGCCCGAGCCCTGGATCACCACCGTGTCGCCCCAGCTGAACCCGCCGGCGCGGGAGGCACGGTTGAAAGCGCGGATGCAGGAGGTCAGCGGCTCCGACAACGCGCCGAGCCGCAGCGACATGTCGTCGGGCAGCTTGTAGATCTTGGTGCCCGGCAGCATGTCGAGATCGGCATAGACATATTCGGCCCAGCCGCCCCACATGTGCGGCGCCTTGTCGAAGCCGAGATAGCGGCCGTAATAGACCGGCGTCAGGCATTTGTTGGCGGTCTGCGGATAGTGAATGCAGTAATAGCAACGCCCACACGGCATCAGCGGCGGGATCATCACTTTCGATCCGACCTTGAGCGGCTTGCTCATGAAGTCCTCGGTGAATTCATCGCCGCATTCAACGACGACGCCGCCGATTTCGTGGCCGAGCGTGAACGGCCAGGGCAGCGGCTTCGGCCAATGACCCTTGAGGATATGCAGATCGGTGCCGCAGACGCCGCAGGCGCCGATCTTGATCAGCGCGGCCTTCTTGCCGACCTTCGGCCATGGCACGGTCTTGATGACGGGCTCCGAACCCGGCCCTGCGTGGGTGCAGACGCGGATCTGTTCCATGGCTGTTTCCTCGATGCCCGCTTGTTATGATTGATGGTGCGGATCTGGGTCAGCCTATGACAGCATCGCGACGTTGGAAATACCAAGGCGTTGACACGCCGCAGTTGTATCCGCAGGCTGCACATGCGCTAGCTTCGCCTGCCTCGGAGCTCCGCCGGAATCAGACCATGGATTTGCGACCGGGCTCGGAACGAATCGTCGTCACGCCTGACACCGACCCGCGGGACGGACACGTTCAATGGGCGCCGGGCAAATCGCTGTGGCTGGCGGGCATGACGGCGGTCGCCATCGTGCTTGGACCGGCCTGCTTCTCCTGGTCGGCGTTCGCGCTGTTCATCGCGACCAGCGCCATCACGCTCTGCTGCGGCCATTCGGTCGGAATGCATCGCAAGCTGATCCATGCGAGCTTCGACTGTCCGCTCTGGCTCGAACGTCTGCTCGTTTATCTCGGCACGCTGGTCGGCATGGCCGGCCCGTTCGGCATGATCCGCCTGCACGATTTTCGCGACTGGGCGCAACGGCAGCCGGAATGTCACGACTATTCCCGTCATCGCGCCGGTTTCTGGCGCGATGCGTGGTGGCAATTGCATTGCCGGCTGGCGTTGCGTCATCCGCCGGATTTCAGACTCGAGCCGCGGCTCGCCGGTGACCGGTTCTACACCTTGGTCGAGCGCACCTGGATGTTGCAGCAATTGCCGTGGGCCATGCTCTTCTTGGCAATCGGCGGAGTGGACTGGCTGGTGTGGGGCATTTGTGTGCGGGTCAGCGTCTGCGTAACCGGGCACTGGCTGGTCGGCCACTTCTCCCACACCCGGGGCGATCAGGTCTGGGTTATCGATGGCGTCGCGGCCCAGGGCTACAATGTCGGCCTCGCCGCGCTGATCAGCATGGGCGAGAATTGGCACAACAATCATCACGCCTATCCGGGCTCGGCGAAGCTGGGACTCTTGCCGGGACAGGTCGATCCCGGCTGGTGGCTGATCCGGTCGCTTGAGGCTGTCGGGCTCGTCTGGAATGTCAGGACGCCCGATAATCTCCCGGAGCGAGCCGGCCTGCGACGGCTGACGGGCGCGAAGTCGCGCGATGGAGTAGCCGATGCTGCGTGACTATCGCGAAGAGGATGCTGAGCCGATCGTACGCGTTGCGCTGGCCGCATTCGCAGAGTTCGAGCCGCATTATTCCGACTGGCCGCTGTTTACGACCCATGTCGCGAAGATGCCGGAGCTTTCCACGACCGGCGAGATCATCGTCGCCGAAGATGGTGGCCAGATCGTCGGCGCTGTCGCCTATGTCGGGCCGCAAGCGCCGAAACCGGCGTTTTTCGAACCGGCCTGGCCGATCATCCGCATGCTGGTGGTCGATCCCTCGGCGCGCGGCAAGGGCATCGGCCGGCAACTAACGGAAGAATGCCTGCGCCGCGCCGAGCGCGACCAGTCGGCGATGATCGCGCTCCACACGACGCCCATCATGACGGTGGCGCTGCCGATGTATCTGCGGATGGGATTTGTCCGGGTTCGCGAGGCGCCGGATATTCTGGGCGTGCCTTATGGGGTGTATGTAAAGGCACTGGGATAGGACGGCCGCCGTTCCCGCAATTCAGAAAATCGATGCCGATCATCGAAATAAATGATTTCTCTGTTGGAGGAGAGCCAGCTAGTCCTCGCCCCGCACGGCGTCGGACGGGGTTTCGCAATGGACATGGTCGCACTCGGCATATTCCTGACTGCGGCCGTGGGATTACTGGGATCGCCGGGTCCCGCGATCGCGGCGCTCGTCGCGGTCGGTCGCGCCCGGGGCTTTGTCGGGGGATTGCCGTACTATCTCGGACTTCAGGTGGGGCTCGCGATCGCCGCCGGCGTGACCGCTGCAGGACTGTTTTCGCTGCTGGCGGCGTTTCCATCGGCACTGCGTGTCATGACGATCGCCGCCACGATCTACCTCATCTATCTCGCCTACAAGATCGCATCGTCCCCTGTAGGAGACGCCGCCGCGGAACGCAGCGGCACACACGCCTCGCCTGCGGCCGGATTTCTCCTGGGCATGACGAACCCGAAGGCCTATCTGGCCTTCGCGTCCCTGCTGGCGTCATACACCTTGATCAAGGAGAGCGCGCAACACGACACGCTTGCGAAGTGGTTCCTGCTGGTCGTGGTCATGATCGTGGTCGACATCATCTGGCTCTATGTCGGGGTGTTCCTGCGCGGACTGATGCTGTCGCCGAATGGCGAGCGCGCGCTCAACGTCACGCTCGGACTGATGGTGCTGATCGCGGCCGGATTGGCGTTCGTTTAGCCCGTAGCAAGAAGCACAGCGAAATGGGGCCAGCGGTCCCGGATTGCGCTTCGCTCCATCAGGGCTACCGTGACCCGACACACCAATTGTCTTGAGCACCGGCCAGCGACCGTGTAAGGCCGCAAGAGTCCTTTCCTGGTGATCTCTTGAACCCCCTCCCGCAAAATCCAGTGGCCGCGTCCGGCTCTTTCGCGGCGATGAAGTCCGTGCCGTACCGGCTCCAGTTCATCGCCTACGTGCTGGCGATGATGGCGGACAATATCGAGCATGTGATCAGCTATTGGGTGGTGTTCCAGAAATTCCATTCGCCGACGCTGGGAGGCTTTGCCGTGCTGTCGCACTGGCTGCCGTTCCTGCTGTTCTCGGTCGCGGTCGGCGGGCTCGCCGACCGGGTCGATCCGCGCCGCATCATCCAGTGCGGCATGCTGCTGTTCATATTGGCCTCGGCCGGATGGGGCTTCTTCTTCATCACCGACACCATCGAGATGTGGCACGCGATGCTGCTGCTGGTGATCCACGGCAGCGCCGGCGTGCTGTGGCAGACGCCGAACCAGCTGCTGCTCTACGACCTCGTCGGTCCCGCCGATCTTCCGAGCGCGGTACGGCTCAACGCGATGGCGCGCTATCTCGGCATTCTGGTCGGACCTGCCGTCGGCGGCATCATCATGCTCACGCTCGGCACCTCGCACGGCATCATCTTCAACACGCTGTTCTATCTGCCGATGCTGCTGTGGCTGTTCTGGGCGCCGGTGCGCGACAACAGCATCGCCGTGCGGCGTTTCGCGGTACGCGGCTTCGCCGACATCATGCTCACCATCCGCGCCATCGGTACGCAGCCGGTGCTGACAGCGATGACGTGGCTTGCCGGCCTCACCTCGTTCATGATCGGCAACGCCTATCATGCGCAGATGCCGGGCTTTGCCGGCGATCTCGGCCATGGCGATCCCGGCGTCTCCTACAGCGTGCTGCTCGCGGCGGACGCCGGCGGCGCACTGCTCGCCGGCATGGCGCTGGAATCCTGGGGGCGGCTGAAAGGCACGCCGCGTACCGCGATCATGCTCGCGATGCTCTGGAGCGTGGCGCTGTTCGGCTTCGCCGCAGTGAAAATCTATCCGGTTGCGATCGTGCTGCTGTTCTTCGCCGGCTTCTTCGAGCTATCGTTCAATACCATGGCGCAGGCGCTGGTACAGCTGAACGCGCCGCACGACATCCGCGGCCGCGTCGTCGGCCTCTACAACATGGCCGGACTCGGGATGCGGGCCTTCAGCGGCATCACCGTAGGCGTCCTGGGTGCTGCGATCGGCATTCACTGGTCGCTCGGGCTCTCGGCGGCGGTGCTGCTGGCGCTGCTGTGTCTGCTCTATCAGCGCGCGACGAGGAAGGCAGAAGGTTGACTCTCGTCCCTCCCCACCGCACCCTCGACACAGGGCTTGGGGAGATGAGGCGTTGCGCAATCGCTGGGGCATTCTTGCGATCCTGTTCGTCGTGCGCCTCACCATCGCGTTCCAGTTCCAGAGCGTGGCAGCGGTCGCGCCGCTGCTGCAACAGAGCTTTGGCGTCGGGCTCGCCGATATCGGCATCCTGATCGGGCTGTATTTCACACCTGGTATCGTGCTGGCGCTGCCGGGTGGCGCGATCGGCCGGACGCTTGGCGACAAGCCCACCACCATCGTTGCCCTGCTGCTGATGACGGCTGGCAGCCTCGTCATGGCCACGACCGATATCTGGGGCTGGCAGATGGCGGGTCGTCTCACCTCCGGCGCCGGCGGCGTGCTGCTGACGGTGCAGCTCACCAAGATGGGCACCGACTGGTTTGCAGGTAAGGAGATCGCAACCGCGATGGCGATCTTCGTCAACTCCTGGCCGGCCGGCGTTGCGATCTCGCTGCTGGTGCTGCCGGCGGTCGGCACGTCCTATGGCGCGGGCGCCGTGTTCCTGTCGACCGGCGCGCTGACCGCGATCGGCATTTTGTTGATCATGCTCTATCAGCCGCCGCAGGGCACCACCGTCAGCGCAGCCGGCTCGGGGCGTCTTGATGCGCTTGCTCTATCGGCGGTGATCGTCGCGGGCCTGATCTGGGGCCTCTATAACGTCGGCTTCGCCATGATCTTCTCGTTCGGCCCCTCCCTGCTCGCCGAGCGCGGCTGGAGCATCGCCGCGGCAGGCTCGGCAATCAGCGTCGTGATGTGGTTGTCGGTGATCTCGGTACCGGCAGGCGGCTATCTCGCCGATCGCTTCAAGCGGCCCTTTATATTGGCGATCGCCGCCAGCCTCATGGTGGCCGGACTACTGGCCTGGCTGACCCGGTCCGACGCGGTATTCACGATCCTGGTCCTGGTCGGCCTGTTCGGCGGCCTTCCGGCTGGCCCGATCATGAGCCTGGCCGCCCGCGTGCTCGCACCGGAAACCAGGGCGATCGGGATGGGCGTGTTCTACACACTCTTCTATGCCGCGATGATGCTGGGGCCGGCGGTGGCAGGTCGGCTGGCCAAATCGGCAGGCACAGCCGCGGTCGCGCTCGACCTCGGCGCGCTGACGGTACTCGCCTGCCCGCCCCTGATGTGGCTTTTTGAACGCATTGTGTCTGTCCGTCATCGACGCGCCCAATCCTAACGCGGCATTAACCCTGTGCACCTTAGGGTCGTCCCGGACTCCGCCAGGCGGGGGGTCGGGTTGTGAAAATGGCGTTGGCGAACAAAAAATTTCTTCCGGCCGCCGAGGAACGACGGCGTTTCCAGCGGGTGAAGGTTCACCTGCTCGGCCGCTACATGCTGCCGGACCGCCGTGAATTCCCCTGCCAGGTGATCAATATGTCGCCGGGCGGACTGGCCCTGCTCGCCCCCGGCATCGGCAATGTCGGCGATCGCGTGGTCGCCTATCTCGACCATATCGGCCGCGTCGAGGGCAAGATCACCCGCATCATCGACAACGGCTTCGCCATGACGGTGGGTGCGACGCCCCGCAAGCGCGACAAGCTCGCGGCCCAGCTGACCTGGCTCGCCAACCGCGACATCCTCAATCTGCCGGAGGACCGCCGCCACGACCGTATCGTGCCGCGCAACCCGATCGCGGTGCTGACGCTCGAGGACGGCACCAAGATGACCTGCCGCATCATCGACCTCTCGCTATCAGGTGCCGCCATCGCCGCGGAGAACCGCCCGCCGTTGAAATCGACGGTTCTGCTCGGACGGGTCCAGGGCCGCGTGGTCCGAAACCTCGAAGACGGCTTCGCCCTGGAGTTCTTGCACTCGCAGCCGATCGAGACACTCGAAGAGAGCGTTACCGCGCGGTAAAGCGCGAAGGCAGCAAAACCACTGGATTTCCAGCCCTGAAGGCGGCCTCCGCGATGCGGACGCCGCCTTTTTCATGCGTGCCTACGGGTCTCGCGCCGGTTAACGCGGGGCCTGTTGCGCGCGCAAACGACAGTTCCGCCAGCGTTTCCGCATTAATCCATAAAATTTGAATCAATTGCAGTCGTTTCAAATTTTATTCGAATTTGATTCAAGTATAAATCGAATTTGACGCTCGTTTTACTTTCATTCGTCTCGACTTTACTTGGCTGACTTAGCGGCAACTCAAAAGCTCCGTGCGAAATGTGGTCCCAACAAGAAACGGGGGCCGCAATGTTGGACTTCAGGGGACAGGGGAAGGGTTTGGCGCTGGCTGCCATGCTCTTCGGGATCAGCGCGACAGTGCAGGCCGGTGAGAGCCGTCTGCTCTACGCGAGCCTCGGCGACAGCACGCGTGCGCCGATCGGCTGGGTCGAGTTTTGTGCGGACAATACCGCGCAGTGCCAGGGCGGGCCGACGCAGCCGCGCGACATCGTGATGTCGCAGACCGCGTGGCGCGATCTGGTCAAGGTCAATCGCTGGGTCAACGAGACCATCAAGCCTTTGACGGACCAGGAGCACTGGGGCGTGATCGAGAAGTGGTCGCTGCCGACCGACGGTTATGGCGATTGTGAAGACTACGTGCTGTTGAAGCGCAAGATGCTGATGGACGCCGGTTGGCCTCGCGAGGCCCTGCTCATCACCGTCGTGCGCGACAAGAAGGGCGAAGGACACGCGGTGCTGACGGTGAAGACCGACAAGGGCGAGTTCGTTCTCGACAATCAGAACGAGAACGTCATTGCCTGGACGGAGACCGGCTACCGCTTCGTCAAGCGCCAGTCGCAGGGCGATCCCAACGTCTGGGTCTCGCTCGGCGATACCAAGCCGGCGGTCTCCACCGCCAGCGCAAGAGACCAGTAATTCGATCAGTAGGAACGAGACAACAGGTTACGCGACCCGGTCACATCCCCACCCCTCCCCGTCCCAGACCGGTTCGCGCGCGGCCAGCCATCCCCCAATGGCTGGCCGCAACTTTTTTGGGGGTGCGCTATCAGTTCAGCGACGACCACGGCACGCGCGCGGCGGTGAAATCGCGCCACGTGCTTTGCAAGGACGGCTGTACGCCGACCGATGCGCGCGCCTGCCAGCCGGCGATGGCCGCAGCAGCAATGGCGCTGTCGGGCTCGGCGCCGAGCCCGTCGAGCAGCGATGCCGTGACCGCCATGTCGTTGAAGGCGCCGAGCTCCTCCTGCAAGCCGGCGAGCCGTCGCGAGAATTTTCGCGCGGACTTGCGATCGGCAAAGAGCGGCAGCAGGAACTCGCTGAGATAGCGCAGCCGCTTGGTCGCGAGCCGCACCCGGTGCAGCTCTTCTGCGGGAAGCGACTTGAAGCGGCGGCCGCGCTTGAGCACCTTGGCATGTTGCGCCGACAGAATGCGCTGCGCGAAGTTGACGGCGGGCTCGGCGAGCTGGCCCAGATCTTCGGCGGCAACGCCGTTGCGCCAGCCCCTCGTCTCGATCCAGTTGCCGAGGCCGATCAGGAAGACGGCGCAGCGGCGATCGGCGAGCGCATGATGCGCCTTGCGATAGGCATCCGATTGACGCCCGGCCGCAGCCCGGCCCAGCGCGTCGAAGCCGGCGACCGACGGACAGGCCGTTGCGATCGTCGGCAAGGTCTCGAGCTGGAACACGTCCCAGTCGCGCGCGGCGGAGAGGTCCTGCGCCAGCCACTTGGCCTCCGATCGCAGCGCATCGAGATTGCTGAGGGCGCCGACCGATCGCATCAAATCGAGCGCAGAGCGCAGCCGGCGCAGCGAGACGCGCAGCTGATGCACGCCCTCCGGATTGCGTCCATCCTCCGCCGCCGGCAGCGACTGAAGCAGATGGAGGAAACAGGAGCGAAGGATCGTCGCGAAGGCTTGGTCGAGCGCGACCGATGCATCGAGGCGAAGTTTGCGCGGGCGTCTCGCCGCCGGCGGCTTGTCGGCGGCGAGATCAAAGCCCCGCGCCGACTTGGTGCGGATCGACGGCTTCACCGCCCCCTGCTCCGCAAGCAGCGAGGCGATCTCGTAGATCGTGCTTGCGGCGCCACTCTTGAGCTCCAGCTCGATCTCGCTCACCGGCAGCGAGCGATGGCCGGCCGTCAGCTCACCCTGGTCGAAGGCGATTTCGACGGTACCTGACGGCAGGTCGATCATCCGCGCGTGACGGTGGATGTCGGCGGTGAAGACGGCCTCGAGAGGATGCGCTTCGAGATGGCTGCGAAGCTTCTCCGGAATGAAGGGCATTGCCAAGGCGAGATCGGGCGCAAGCGACGGCACGCTCGCCTCCCACTCGCCGCGCCGCAGCGGATCGTCCACGGCATCGGTCTTCACGGTCTGCACGAAACGCGCGCCGCTCTGGCGCACGCGCAGGCTGAGGCCGTTGCGCCGAAGCAGGCGCTCGGGCGTGTCGTAATAGACGGATTTGAGATGTTTTCGCGAGCCCTTGTTGCGCGCATTGGCCGCAATGACAGGTGCGGCGTTGAAATGCGCCATGCGATCGGCATCGACGAGAAGCTTGAGCTCGATCTCGCCCGCAGGACGCGCGGCAGCGTTCGACTGGGCCGGTTCCGGTGCAGGCGTCACGTCCAGCGACGGCGTCTGATCGATCACAGCGCCCTCGGCGATCGCAGGTTCCGCGCCTGGCCCGGCCGGTTCAATGTGCCTGAGAAAGCCGGCGACGACTTGCGTTCTCTTGTTGTCCTTGGGGACAGGACTCCCGTCCGGCGCGCCCATAGTTTTGCGAGCCGGCGTAGCGTCTGATTTTAGCATTTCCGATGACATGACGATTTGATGACAGAACGACAGCATATAGCTGGTGCGGCCCGCGAGGAATAGTCACGTTAACTCGCAGCGCGCGATCGTCCACACGTCGTGCCCGATGCAATATCCGGCAAGGACTGTCATAATTCGACTCGGCATGACGAATTAAATTGCCGTCGCGTACGGTGAGTGATCGAATTGATAGCGAATCTCGCGGTTCCCGAAAGCGAGATGAAGGCGTCAGTGAGCTTGACTCATGCTAGCCGAGAAATTCTTTCTGGTTCTGGAGACGCTTAGAAGTCACGCCTCCGACGACAGACCTGAAATTGTGACGAGCCCTGCCCGGCTTCCCGCGGTCCCGGAGACCGAGTTCGGCTCGCGGCGCAAAGGGCCGGTTCCCGGAGAGCGGGACTAGAAGCGATCCAAAGTCAGGGCATCTTTCGTGCACATGCGCGTCAATGCGCGAGCGCGTTCTTGTAGACCTTGCCGCCCTTCATGATCACCACGAAATTCCTGGCGGGATCTTCGACCAGCTTGATGTTGTCGAGCGGATTGCCGTCGACCAGCAGGAGATCGGCGAGCGCGCCCTCCTCCACGACGCCGAGCTTGCCGGGGTAAGGGTTTCTCGGGCCGGATAGGCCCAAGAGCTCGGCATTGGTCGACGTCGCCATGATCAGCGCTTCGGCCGACGTGTACCAGCGCGTCAGCGCCGTCAGCATCGCACCCTGCTTGTCCGCCAGCGCCTTCGAGAACAGGACGTCGGTGCCGAACGCGGTCTTGATGCGGTACTTCTTCGCCAGCGCATAAACGCGGTCGGTGCCGGCAACCACTTGCCGCATCTTGTCCTGCTCCGCGGGCCCCAGTGCAGCGGCGCCGGAGATATCCAGGAATGGCTGCGTGCTGAGCCAGATCCCCTTCTCCGCCATCAGCTTCGCGCTCGCCTCGTCCATGAGATGGCCGTGCTCGATGCATCTGAGGCCGGCTGCGATCGAACGCTGGATCGCGACCGGTGTGTAGGCGTGCGTGGCGACATAGGTGCCCCAATTGTCGGCGGCTTCAACCGCGGCGCGCAGCTCCGGTTCGGTGAATGTGGAAACGTCGAGCGGGCTGAAGGGCGATGCAACACCGCCGCCGGCGGTGAGCTTGACCTGCGAAGCGCCCTGCATGAGCTGCTCGCGCGCGCGGACACGCACCTCGTCCGGACTGTCGGCGACCATGCTGCCGCCGATCCGTTCCATGCGGCTGAGCATGCCGCCGATGGTGCGCGGCAGATCGGCAATTTGCCGGAAGTCGCCATGGCCGCCGGTGATGGTGATCATCGCGCCGGACGGATAGATGCGGGGGCCTGTGACGAGATCCTCGTCAATGGCCTGCTTGAGGCCGAAGCTCGGCCCGCCCATGTCGCGCACGGTGGTGAAGCCGCGCATCAACGTCGCGGTCGCCTCGCTCGCGGCGAGCAGATTGTTGTAGCCGATATCGCCCGCGAGCACGGCCATCGGCGTCGGACGGACCAGCATCGCATGCCAATGCGCGTCGATCAGTCCCGGCATCAGTACGCGGCCGCCGCCGTCGATCACCTGACCGGTGGCGGCGATGTCGCTCGCCGAGATCTTCTCGATCTTCCTGTCCCTGACGAGAACATTGGACGCGGCCGAGAGCGCGGCGTTCTTTCCGTCGAAAATCCTGACATTGCGGAACAGGACGGCGGAGTCCTGCTGGGCCAGCGCAGGCCACGCGCCACAGATGAGCACCGCAAACAGCACCGCGAGCCCGGCCCGCGCCTTCAATCCAGACATCATCAGTTCTCCGCGCCGACAGGCTGCTACGCAGTTGCGCTCAGGGGCCGCATTCTTCACCGTCGCCAATGCGCTGTTCATTGGCTGGATGGCCATCGCTGCGGGCGCTTCGAGATTTTTCATGCGTTCAGCCAGAGATCGCACCATGGCACCATACCGCAGAACGGATTCAACTGATGTCGGCTCCGTTCTAGAACTCGACGCTCCGGACACAGTTGATTCCGTCGTCTGGACCGAGTCAATTTGCAACTTTAGGGAGATTATGCGGCCCTGCCATACGACTCCGGCAGGATGAATCGCGTGCGCAATGCAGCGGGAATTGTTGGCATATGCGTAAGTGCCCCTGTCCCGCATACGTCGAACTCTAATCAGTCGAACTCTAATCAAAAGGCGGATAGCGAAGTGAAGCCACTATCAACGCCAGATTGCAACTACCTTGCGCTGGAGTACGATCCCGCGCGGGCCGCGTGATGGATGGGGCAGGAGGAAATCTCGAAGACGGCCCGGCATCAAGTGAGCGAGGCGTAAGATGGTGGCACAGACGAGTGACGGACGCATTCTGCTGGTCAAGAAGCTTGGCGGACTCTTCGCAATCATATTCGGATGCCTGCTGACGGCCGTCGGCGTGACATTCGAATATGGCGGCACGACTTTCATCGGCGTGCTGCTGCTGATAGTTGGAGCCGCCCTGCTCGTGCTGAAGATTATCAGACGAAACCAAGGGCCTCCGTTGACCTAGAGCATGATCCGGAAAAGTGCGAAGCGGTTCTCCGAAAAGATCATGCGCAAACAACAACCTCAAGCGCGATGACGATTCATCCCGATCTCATCGCGCTTTAACCTGCGGCCGCGGCGGAACGAGAACGTCGCTGCCTGGACAGAGACCGGCTGCCGCTTCAACTGCGCTGTTGACTGATCCAGCGGTTGCTTCAATGGGTACCGCCACAGGCAATCACAAGGAGCTGCCATGGCGTCGTTCCGCCCCGTCATCGCGTTGTCCAGGGGTCTCGAAGTTCTGCGGGTGATCAACCAGGAACGGCAGTCGACCGTCGGCTCGCTGCACAAAGCGACGGGGCTGAACAAGGCAACGATCGTGCGCATGCTCGAGACGCTGGAGCATGAAGGCTATGTGGTTCGCCGTACCGAGCCCGCCAGCTACGCGCCAACGGGACGGGCGCTGCTGCTCAGCGCGGGCTATGACGAGCCCACCTGGATTGGCGGCATCGCCGAACCCATCCTGAACAAATTCCGCAAGCAGATCCATTGGCCATCAGACATCGCCGTACTCGATCAGGAGTCCATGGTCATCGCCCACACGACGCGGGTGGACGGCTCCCTGCTGTTCAACCGTCCGCCCGGCTTTCGCTTTCCCGTTCTGGGCACCTCGATGGGACGCGCCTATCTCGCCTTCTGCGAGCCCGCCGAGCGGGAGCGCATCGTCGCCCGCCTTGCCCTCAGTCCCGAGCCCTGGAACGATCTGGCGCGCAATCCCGGCAGGCTCGCCAAAGTGCTCCGCACGATCCGCAACGCCGGCTTCGCTGTCATGGACGAGAGCTACAGCCGCCACGTTTTCGGCGGCGCAGTTTGGGCAATCGGCGTTCCCGTCGTGCTGCGGGATCGCCTGTTCGCCAGCATGAACGTGATGATGCTCCGCGAAGCGGTCAGCACGGAGGACGGCGCACGTCGCTTCGTACCGCCGATGAGGAAAGTCGCCTCCGCGCTTGCCGAGGCGCTTGGCGCCAAACTTGCCGCGCCGAGCACTCTATCTGCCCAACGCTAGCCATTTCATACAGTGAAACGATATTTCTATTTCTTGACGCTCTTGCTTGCCCGTGTGAGACCTCTTCCCGGTGGCTACCGGCCGCCCAATGACGCAATGAAAAGGGGAGGCCGAAGTGTGGACATGCGCCAGAATTGTGGGTGCCGCAATTGCATGCCTGACGCTGGCCGTTGCTGACACCGCTTGGGCCGAAGCCTGGCCGACCCGGGCAATCAGGATCGTCGTCTCCACGCCGGCAGGCGGCATCACCGATGCCTTCGCCCGCTCCTATGGCGACTATATCTCGCAGAAGCTTGGCCAGCCGGTCATCGTCGAAAACAAAACCGGAGCCAGCGGTGCGCTGGCGGCGCAATCGGTGAAGGAGTCCCCGGCGGACGGCTATACGCTGATGTACACGATCTCATCCACCCTGCTCGGTAACCGGCTGCTGCTGAAATCGCTGGCCTATGATCCGGACAAGGATTTCGCAATCGTCGCGGTGACGCCTTCGGGACACCTGCCTTTGGTGGCCCATACGGTCACCGGCGCAAAGACGCTGGAAGAGTTCGTCGCCTATGCGCGTGCCAACAAGGTCACGGCCGGCTCGTACGGCATCGGCTCGTTCGCGCACATCGCGATCGCCCAGCTCAACCGGCAATTCGGCCTCGACATTTCCATCGTGCATTACCGCGGCGAAGCGCCGATGTGGCAGGATTTCGCAGCCGGAGTCATCCAGGCGGCGGTTGGCAGCTATCAGGCCGCGCTTCCGGTGCTCGATACCGGCGTCGGCCGCGCGATTGCCGTGCCGACACCGGTGCGCATGAAGAAGCTGCCCGAAACCAAGACGTTTATCGAGCAAGGCGTCACCGGCAATGTCTTCCAGCTCACCAGCTTCACCACGCTGGTTGCGCCCGCTGCGACGCCAACAGACCGGATCGAACTGCTCGCCAAACTGATGGTCGAAGGCGGCAAGACGGAGCGTGTGCAAAAGCTGCTCGATGCCTTCGGGGTCGACCAGCCGGCAATGGATCGCGCGTCGTCGTTGGCGCTCTACGAAAAGGAAGGGCCGGTCTGGCTCGAATCGATCAAGACTCTCGGGTTGGAGCCGCAATAGCCGCCGCCTCGCCCATCCGGGTGCGGACGCGCGTCGTTGAGCTTAGATGCCCAGCACGTCCGCAAGCCGCAACTCGTCGGCAGCAGGATCCTTCAGGAACAGCTCGGCCTCGATCTCGTTCAGATGCGACAGCATCTGCGCGCGCGCGGTCTCTCTGTCACGCTTGCGGATCGCGGCGACGATGCCGGCGTGGTGATCGGTGCCGCAGGCAGGCGTATCGTGACGGCGATAGAGCAGGATGATGAGCGAGGAGCGCGCGATCAGCTCCTTGAGGAAGCCGAGATAAATGCTGTGGCCGCTCATCTCCGCGATGAGCCTGTGAAACTCACCGGAGAGCCGCACCGAGGCACGCGCGTCGCCGCGCAGCTCTGCCTCGCGTTCTTCGGTGAGATGTTGCTGGAGACGACCGATCCAGGCCGGCGACACCGCCTCACAGGCGTGATCGACGATGGTCGGTTCGATCAGACGGCGTGCCTCGAACACTTCGCGGGCGTCGCCCGGTGTCGGCCGCGCGACGAAGGCGCCGCGGTTCTTTTCGATGCTGACGATGCCCTCATGGGCAAGCTGCTGAAGCGCCGTGCGGACCAGCGTGCGGCTGGCGCCATAGATTTCGCCGATCTCGTCCTCACCGAGCTTGGTGCCGGGCAACAGGCGATGCTCGAGGATTGCCGCGGTCACGCCCTCCCGGATACGGCTGACACGATCGCTCGCATCTGGCGCATCGGATTTCGGGCGAGTCTTGGCAGCCATGGGTGTGAGGGCTCGATCGGCGACTATGGCCTCGAATCCTAATCGACGAGCTGTATCCAATCACAGGCGAAAGATTATACAATCTGCGCCTGTTTTGTGTGCACGCAACTGCGAAGGCGGTGAGCCGCCCGGACGCACGCGCTCCGCTCTAACAATCTGACTCCGCTGCACTGTTTCGGAATTTGGCCGGCCGCGGGCGATTGGCATGGACCTTGCGGGGAGAGCAGAGCTTCGCCCTCCTCCCGGATACGCCATGGCCACTCCCGCCGCTCTCGAACTGGTCGCCGTCACCAAGCGCTACGACACCACGCTGGCGGTCGACACCGTCAACCTCAAGATCCCGGCCGGCACCTATTGCTGCCTGCTCGGCCCCTCCGGCTGCGGCAAAACCTCGACCCTGCGCATGATCGCGGGCCATGAGGCGGTCAGCGAAGGCGACATTATTCTCGGGGCACAGAACGTCACTGACCTCGAGCCGGCCAAGCGCGGCACGGCGATGATGTTTCAATCCTACGCCCTGTTTCCGCATTTGACCGTGCTCGACAACGTGGCGTTTGCCCTGAAAATGCGCGGCATAGACCGTGCCGTCAGGCACAAGCGCGCCGGCGAATTGCTCGAGCTGGTGGCGATGACCCCCTATGCCGCGCGCCTCCCGGCGCAGCTCTCCGGCGGCCAGCAGCAGCGCGTCGCGCTTGCGCGTGCCCTGATCACCGAGCCGCAGATCCTCCTGCTCGACGAGCCGCTGTCCGCGCTCGATCCGTTCCTGCGGGTGAAGATGCGTGGCGAGTTGAAACGGCTGCAGCGCGAGCTCGGCATCAGCTTCATCCAGGTCACCCACGGCCAGGAAGAGGCGATGGCGCTCGCAGACCACATCGTGGTGATGAACCAGGGCAAGATCGAGCAGCAGGGCACCGCCCGCGACATCTTCCACCATCCCCGCACCGAATTCGTGGCGCGCTTCATCGGCGGCCACAACGTCCTCAGCGACGCCGGCAAACTCATCGCCGTGCGCGCCGATCAGCTCGGCATCGTGCCGATCGCTGACGGCGCGGTCGGCGCGCCGGCGCTGCTGACCCAGACCGAGTACCAGGGCTCCTATGTCGCCGTCTCGCTCACGCTCGACGACGGCACCGCCCTGTTCTCCCACGTTTCCGAGGCCGCCTTCGACGTCCATCCGTTCCGGCCGGGCGATCGCGTGCTGGCCACCTGGGATCCCGCCAAGGCGCAGCGCCTGCAATAACGCCATTGTTTTGAAAATGCGCAACACAGAGGAGTGACTGGAATGACCGAGACGACCAGGAAGACCGGCGTCAGCCGCCGCACGCTATTGAAGAGCACCGCGGGTCTCGCCGGCCTCGCCGCCGGCTCCGGCGCCATCACCGGCTTTCCCTACGTGATGTCGGCCGAGCCGAAAGTGCTGCGCTATCTCGGCACCGCCGTGAACGAGGGCGACGAGATCTCCAAGCAGTGCCTGAAGGACACCGGCATCAAGATCGAATACATCACCGCGACCACCGACGACGTCACCAAACGCGTGATGACCCAGCCGAACTCCTTCGACGTGCTGGACACCGAATATTTCGCGCTGAAGAAGATCGTGCCCTCGGGCAACATCCTTGCCCTCGACGCCAAGAAGATCAAGGAGTTCGACAACATCACGCCGGTCTTCACCAAGGGGGTCACTCCCGGCGGCAAGAAGATCGGGGGCCAAGGCACCGCGCCCTGGAAGGTGCTCTATCTCGAGGGCAAGGATTCCAAGAAGTTCGCGACGTCGGCGACCGAATTCGTCACGCTGATCCCGACCGTCTACAACGCCGACACGCTCGGCATCCGTCCTGATATCATCAAGCGCCCGATCAGCTCGTGGGCTGAACTTCTCAATCCCGAGTTCAAGGGCAAGGCCTCGATCCTCAACATCCCCTCGATCGGCATCATGGACGCCGCGATGGTCGTCGAAGCCACCGGCAAATATAAGTATGCCGACAAGGGCAACATGACCAAGGAAGAGATCGATCTCACCATGAAGGTGATGACCGAAGCCAAGAAGGCCGGCCAGTTCCGCGCCTTCTGGAAAGACTTCAACGAGAGCGTCAATTTGATGGCTTCAGGCGAGACCGTGATCCAGTCGATGTGGTCGCCGGCGGTGACGAAAGTCCGCTCGATGGGCATCGCCTGCACCTTCCAGCCGCTCAAGGAAGGCTATCGTTCCTGGGCGTCGGGCTTCTGCGTCTCCAAGGGCGTGTCGGGTCAAAAGCTCGAATGGGCCTACGAGTTCGTCAACTGGTTTCTATCAGGTTATGCCGGCGCCTATCTCAATCGCCAGGGTTACTACTCCGCCGTGCTCTCCACCGCGAAGGCACATATGGAGCCCTACGAGTGGGCGTACTGGATGGACGGCAAGGCGGCCGAGAAGGACATCAAGGCGCCCGACGGCTCGCTGCTGGAGAAGGCCGGCGCGGTGCGCGACGGCGGCTCCTACGAGGACCGCATGGGCGGCGTCGCCTGCTGGAACGCGGTGATGGACGAGAACGACTACATGGTCCGCAAGTGGAACGAGTTCATCGCGGCGTGATGGATACGTCGGAAGACATCCTGCAACAGGCGGCCCCGGGCTTGATCCCGGGGGCGGGCACAGCGCGCGCCGCAAAGCCGACGCGGCTGTCGCCCTCTTTCATCTCCTGGCTCCAGGCCGGGCCGATGATGCTGGTGTTTCTCGCCTTCTTCCTCATTCCGCTCGTCTTCGTCGTCATCGTCTCGTTCTGGGACTACAACGAATACCAGCTGCTGCCGGCCTTCTCCGGCCGCGGCTACTCCGACACGTTCGAGGGTTGCATCGCGCAGCTCCCCGATCTCTGCACCATCGCAAAGACCTATCTGAAGACGCTGAAGCTCTGCTTCCTGGTCTGGGTGATCACGCTCTTCATTGGTTTCTGGGTCGCCTACTTCCTCGCCTTCCACGTCAAGTCCAAGACCTGGCAGATGGGATTGTCACTGCTCTGCACGATCCCGTTCTGGACCTCCAACGTGATCCGCATGATCGCCTGGATTCCGCTGCTCGGGCGCAACGGCCTCGTCAATTCCGGTCTGGTCAAGACGGGACTGATCAACCATCCCGTGGAATGGCTGCTGTTCTCCGAATTTTCCGTGGTGCTGGCGCTGGTCCACCTCTTCACCTTTTTCATGGTGGTGCCGATCTTCAATTCGATGGTGCGCATCGACAAATCGCTGATCGAGGCCGCCTATGACGCCGGCGCCACCGGCTTCCAGACGCTCGTCAACGTCATCATTCCCCTCACCAAGCCCGGCATCGTGATCGGCTCGATCTTCGTCATCACCATCGTGATGGGCGACTTCATCACCATCGGCGTGATGGGCGGCCAGCAGATCGCCGCCGCCGGCAAGATCATCGAGACGCGGGTCAACGCGCTGCAATTCCCGGCCGCCGCCGCCAACGCCGTGATCCTGCTCGTCATCACCTTCCTGATCATCACCTTGATGTCGCGCATCGTCGACATCAAGAAGGAGCTCTAGAGCATGAAGGAGGGACGCCCGCGCTCTTTTTACGTGCTCGCGATCTTCTTCGCGGCCTACACGCTGTTTCTCTACGGCCCGATGATCGCGATCTACGTGCTGTCGTTCCAGGGGCCGGCGGGCGGCCTCACCTTCCCGATGAACGGCGTGTCGACCTTCTGGATCGCAAAACTGTTCCAGGGCACCGGCATCGTCGATCTCGGCGCGGCCTTCCGCCGCTCGCTGCTGCTGGGTGTGATCGTGATGATCGTCACCGTCGTGCTGTCGGTCGCGGCCGGCATGGCCTTCCGCCGCAAATTCAAGGCGCAAAGCATTTTGTTCTACTCGGCGATCGCGAGCCTGATCGTGCCCTCGATCATCACCTCGCTCGGCATCTCCCTTGAATTCCGCATCATCGACGATCTGATCAAGGCGCATTGGAACGAGAACTTCGAGACCTCGATGGGCCTGCTCACCTCCGGCCTCGGCGCGCATCTGACCTGGACGCTGCCGTTCGGCCTTCTCATCATGTTCGCGATCTTCAACCGCTTTGATCCCCGGCTGGAAGAAGCCGCGCGCGATCTCGGCGCGACGCCGTGGCAGGCCTTCCGCCATGTCGTGCTGCCGATCATCCTGCCCTCGGTGATCGGCATCGGCCTGTTTGGCTTCACGCTGTCCTGGGACGAGCTCGCCCGCTCCAGTCAGGCGATCGGGGCGGTGAACACGCTGCCACTCGATCTGCAGGGCCTCACGACCACCGTGACCAACCCCGATATCTATGCGCTCGGCACCGTGATCTCGGCCGTCTCGTTCACGGTGATCAGCCTTGCGCTCGGCACCATCCACGTGCTCAACAAGCGGCAGGCGGCCAAGGGCTCGGACGCCGGCAAAGGACTTGTCTGATCGCGATGCGACTGCACGTCGTCAATCCCAACACGACCGCGTCGATGACGGCGAAGATCGCGGTCGCTGCGCGCGCGATCGCCCTGCCCGATACCATGATCGATGCACGTCAGCCCACCATGGGCCCGGTCTCGATCGAGGGCTTTTACGACGAAGCCTTCGCCGTCCCCGGCATGCTCGGCTGCATCCGCGAGGCCGACCGCGACGGCGCGGACGCGCACATCATCGCCTGCTTCGACGACACCGGCCTCGACGCCGCGCGCGCGGTCGCGAAAGCGCCGGTGATCGGCATTGGCGAAGCCGGCTTCCACATCGCGAGCCTGATCGCCGCGCGCTTTGCCGTGGTGACGACGCTCGGTGTCTCCATCGTGCCGATCGAGCACAACTTGCGGAAATACGGCCTCGCTGAGCGTTGCGCCCGTGTTCGCGCCGCGGAGGTCCCGGTGCTGGCACTGGAAGAGCGCAACACCGACGCGCTCGCAAAAATCTCCGCGGAGATCACCGCCGCGATCCGCGACGACCGCGCGGAGGCCATCGTGCTCGGCTGCGCCGGCATGGCCGATCTCGCCGCCGAGCTCGCCGCCACGCATGGCCTGCCCGTGGTCGACGGCGTCGCCGCCGCGGTGACGCTGGCAGAATCACTGGTGCGGCTGGGACTGAAGACGTCCCGGCTCGGGCCCTATGCGGCGCCGCGATCGAAGACCTATTCCGGGCCGTTTTCGCCGTTTCAGCCCTGAATCCTGCCACCCCGCCTGGACGCAAGGGGACGAAGCTTACTTTTTTGAGCTGCAGCCTCTTTTTGGTTCCAATTGTTGCCGAACAGTAACACTTTCGGGACATCCCGGCCGCCGCTTTTGGGTTGCCGGACTTCGCCACTCACCAAGATTCAATTTGGGTTTTGTCAGCGATGATCGATCTCGCAGAGGACACATCGTCCAACCCCCTGCTTCGCCTTGGCGCCCAGCCGATCGCGCTGACCGCCGCCGCCCTTCTCCTGCTGATCGCCGGCGTGACCTCGATCGCGATCTGGCGCGCCTATACGGGCTCTGCACCCGAACCCGACCGTGTGGTGGCGTCGCGGCAGCTCCAGACCCGCACCGCCCAAGCCTCCGAGCAGCTGGTCGAGAAGACCAAGGGGCTAGAGGCGACCCAGCAGGAATCGATCGACCAGCTCCAGGTCGTGCAGGACCAGCTCCAGACGATGAGACGTCTGATGGCGGCGCAGCAAGCCGACACCAAGCGCCTGTCCGAGCAGGTCACGACGCTGAACGAGTCCATCGACAGCCTGCGGCAGTCCTTCGCTAGCACGCGGGCCACCGAGGCCGAGACGCCCTCGGTTACCCGCAGGAAACCGGCGCGACATCGCCTCCACGCCAGCGCGCGCAAGCGCTCGCGCGGTTAGCTTGCGACATTAATTTTTTCGACTTGTGAACTGGATCACATTCGCCTGTATGATTCCGCGCCATGGTGTCCGCTACCGGATGGCGTGAGCCGATTTCAATGTCCGGGGCTGGCAAGGTCGTTGACGGTATATTGCGTCAACGGCCTTGTTTTTTAGTGGTTAGCTCTGCGTCGAGACTACTCGCAGACGTCCACGCGGCGGACACGCCAGCCTGACGGCGTCATCACGCGCTTGCGCACGACGTAGCAGCCGCCATAGCCGCCATCGTCGTAGCCGGTACCATAGTAATAGGGATCGCCGTAATAGGGGTTTCCGTAGCCGTAATAGCCGCCGTAGTAGCCGGCACCGGCGAGGCCTACCCCGATCCCGACGCCGGGCCAGAAGCCGCCGCCATGCCAATGGCCGCCATGGCCCCAGCCGCCACCGCCATGCCAGCCCCCGCCGCCATGGAAGCCGCCACCATGACCGAAACCGCCCGCAGCCTGGGCCGCCTGCGGCGCCGATAGTCCGACCGCCGCGACGGCCAAGGCCGCCATCATCATCTTGCGTAACATCACTCGATCCTCCGCGTGGACACGCTCCACGCTTTCACACCAGGACCAAGCTAACGTCACACAGGCGTTCCTGACAGCCTCCCTGCCTCACTTCCGCGCGAGCATCAGCAGCCGCGGCAGATGCTCTTGAGTTTCTTGTCGAGCATCCGGTTTTCAGCGTTCACCGTAGGGTCCGCGTTGGGATCCGCCCCCATCCCGGTGCCGGTCGTGACACCGGACGAACCCGACGACTGCGCGGTGCCCGCGCTATTGGTGCCGGGGGGCGAAGCGGGGGAATTTGCAACGCCACCAGCGGTGCCAGTCGTTCCGGCGGAGCCGGTACCGCCGGTTGCTTGTGCGAACGACACGGCCGGCATCGCGGCAAGGCTGAGGATCACGATCAAGGTCTTCGTTGAAATGGTTGCTGGCGATTTGGCCATCGGAAATTCTCCCTTTGGCCGTCAACGGTCCTGACAAGGACCCGTTCCGGAACAAATGCCGTCACATCAGCTTGAAACAGGGAGGCAGTCACGATCATGCGCAAACTGATCGCGTTCGATGAGGACACGTTCGACAAGCTGAAGCAATTGGGCCGCGACAGGATGGCGACGTTCCAGGAGCTTGCCGACGAAGCCTTCGCCGACCTCCTGAAGAAGCACGGCATCCCCATCGATCTCAGGGACGCGCTGCGCAAGAGCGCGAAGCTCGATCGTGAAACGAGCAAGGCGACGGCGCATCCCAAAACCAGAAAGGCAAAGTCACGATGACCGATCGCGATCCCTTTGCAGAGGGCGAACGCGCCGCGCGCGAGAACATTCCGGCAGGGGCCAATCCTTATCTCGACGGCAGCGACGAGCATGCGCTCTGGGCCGCCGGCCACGAGAAGGTCGCAGCAAGCATCGAAGCGCGCGAATCCGAGGGGAGCTGACGCCACGCTCGCAGCAGCTATGCTGCCGCCACCATCTTCTCGGTGCGGTCCTCGATCATGGTCACGAACATGTGGGACTCTTCGCCGGCGCCGCCGATCTGGACCCGGCGGGCGGAGATGACGCGGCGCCCGCGCGCCGGATTGTCGATGGTGTCGATGATCGGCTCGAGCTGTTGCTTCTGCGCGAGAAGCTGCTGGTCGCGCCGTTCGATCAATTCCGCCGCTTCCGGGGAGAACAGTTCCCGCGCGGTCTTGCCGATGATCTCGCCGCGCGACATGCCGATCATCTTCTCGGCGGCCTTGTTGACGAAGACGTAGCGCTGGTTGCGCGCGTCCTTGGCGATGATGCCTTCCGCCACGTTCTCGATGATGGTGGCGAGGAAGCGTTCCATCCGCTGAAGAATGCGCTCGCGCTGGCGCTGTTCGGTGACGTCCTCCTGCACCGACACCCATCCGCCGCCGTCCATCGGACGCTCGTAGATCTTGATGATACGGCCGTCATTCAAGGCGATCTCGTTGGCGGCCGGCTCGCGCTTGGCGATCCGGTCGAGGATTGCCGCGAGAAATTTCGCGATGTCGCCGCTGAACAGCCCGCTCTTGACCCGATGCTCGAGGATTTCCTCGAGCGTCGATCCCGCCTGGATCGTCTCGGGCAGATTGTAGATCTGCCGGTAGTTGCCGTTCATCGCGACGACATTGGCCTTGCCGTCGAGCATGATCAGGCCCTGCGGCATGCTGTTGATCGCGGCCGAAAGCTGCCACTTCTTGGCCTGGTACTTGTCGTTGAAATTGTCGCGCTCGGTCCTTGCCGCGTCGCGTGCCTGCGCGGTGCCGAGCTCGAGCTCCTCCAGCTCGAAGATCCGTGCGACGGCGTCGCGGAAGTGCTGCACGGCGCGTGCGAGATGCCCGATCTCGTCGTGGCGGCCGAGATGCGGCACCTCGCTCTTGACGTCGCCGTCGGCGATCCGGTCGGTCGCCTGGGTGATTTCGGCCAGCGCCCCGACCACTGAGCCCCGCATCACGACGACGTTCAGCCCGGCGAGAACGAGGGCCGCGAGCCCGAGCACAAAGAGGTAGGCGGCGGCGTAGCGGTTCTCATTGGCGAGATCGTCGGCATCGCGGGCCCGTTGACCATAAATTCGTTCGAGCGTCTCAAGATCGCTGTTGAGCTTGCTGCGCAGCGTCCGGTTGGCGTCGTTGTCGCCCCATTCGCGCGCCGCCGCCGGACTGATCTCCAGCCCGCGCCGCACCAGCTCCTGGCGGAATTCGATGAACTGCGCGATGCGCTGGCGAAAGCCGGCGATTTGCTCGGCGTCGTCGTCGCCGACGGTCCGCTCCATGCTCTTGACGGCGCCAGCGAGCTCGCGGTTGCGCCGCAGCAGCCCCTCGGCGAACGGCTTCACACTGGCGCGATCGGCGGACATGTAGATACCGCGCGACTCCATCACGATGGCGTAAATCAGTGTGTTGATGCGCCCGACATTGATCGCAGCCTCGGCGGAGCTGGCGTGCATGTGACGATAGGTCGTCTGCAACCGCACCGTCTGGATCGACATCACGAGCAGGAAGGTGGTCACGATCGCGAGGAACCCGGCGATGCTGTAGACCTTCTCCGCGACGCTCAGCGTGTCGGAGCCGCGCGCGAAACTGACGAACTTCTTGAATAGTTTGGTTCCGGCATCGAGCCCGGATCCCAGCGCCGCAGCGTTCATGGCGCCGCTCCTCCTGGTTGAAAACGCTCGAGGATAGGCACCTGGGCGCTAGCGGAGGATTAAATTACCTGTCGGTATTGTTACGGTAGGGAACCAGGCTGCGCAGGATCCGGCACGGCCCGCCGGCCTCAGCCGATCCGCTTCAGGCCCTTCGTGAAGCGTGGGCCGTTGGCGACGTAGAACCTGGCCGCGCTCCCCATCTTCTGGACCTGGGCGTCGTCGAGCGTGCGGATCACGCGCGCGGGCGAGCCAATGATCAGGGAGCGTTCGGGGAACTCCTTGCCCTCGGTGATGACCGAGCCGGCGCCGACGATGCTGTTGCGGCCGATCTTCGCGCCGTTCATCACGATCGAGCCCATGCCGATCAGCGCGCCCTCCTCGATGGTGCAGCCGTGCAGGATGACGTTGTGGCCGACGGTGCAGTTCTTGCCGATGACAAGCGGAAAGCCGAGATCGGTGTGGCAGGTCGAGCCGTCCTGCACATTGGCACCCTCGCCGATCTCGATCCACTCATTGTCACCGCGCAGCACGGCGCCGAACCAGACGCTGGCGCCCGGCTTCAGGCGCACGCGGCCGATCACGGTGGCGGTCTCCGCAATAAAGTAATTGCCGTCGGCGGGAAGATCGGGCGCCTGCCCGTCGAGCTCGTAGATCGCCATGGAAGTCTCCTGTCACACCGGGACTGGCATAGCGAAACGGGAGCGACGTGGCAAAGGGCAGCCAGACCGGGCAGCCCTGAAAGCGTCAGCCGGAAAAATCAGCCCAGGACGCCGGTCGCACGCAGCGTCATCAGGAAGAAGGTGCCGCTCATCATGCTCCAGAAGCCGGCGATGACGGTTGCCATCGCCACGAACTCGACGCGGCGGCTTTCAAGCCGCATGCCGCGCAGCGTGTTGCGCATGATGATGAAGGGCGCCGCGAACACCAGAAACGGCACCGCCGCGAACGTCCTTGGCGCCACGCCGTCCTGCAACAGGCCGAAGCCGGCGGACCGCTGCGTGGCCGCCTGGTATCCATTCGCGAGCGCGCCCGCGAGCGCGAAACCGATGCAGATCGAGAAGAAGGTATTGAAAGCTTCAGGTGTCATCGGAACGGTCCGCCCTTACGCAACGCGAGGTGCCCTCGTGTGACAAAAAGTGCCGGTTAACGCTACATTATCCTTAAGCGAGGGTTAACGCCGCCGCCCGGCCCACGCAGGGCCCTCCCCCGGTACCCGGTAGCCTGGAACCTTCCGCGAAATCGCCGCCGCATGGCATATTCGGCGCTGATTCGTCGGCCATCGGCCGACCTCGGGTCCGCGCGTGTTCATGATGACGGTGTTTTCGGCAGCCTCCCCTCGCACTCCCCGCGCCCGCGCGCATGTCGTGCCGATCGTGCTCGGCGGCGCGGCGGCGCTGTGCGCGGTCGCGCTGGTCGCCTATCTGCTGTGGCCGACCTGGGGAACCGGCGGCGCGAGCGCCCCTGACAAGCTGCCGGTGAGCATCGGCAGCACGCTGTTCAACCTGCCGACCACCGCGATCCGGATGAAGATCCAGCGGCACTCCGGGCCGCAGGAGCGTATCGATCTCGACTTCCTCTATCCCTCGCTGGAGCCGCCCGGCGCGCCGAAGCACGTCACCGCCGACACGGTGGAAACGGCCGTGCAATCGATCGACCGCATCTTCCTGTCGATATCAGCCCATCACGATGCGCTCTCGCCCGAACAGCGAACGGCCACGATCTATCCGCGCTATCTCGACCAGGCCACGACCATGCCCGAGGACGGGCTGACGATGCGGATGTTCCGCGCCGAGACGCCCTACGGCAGTGAGGATTTCTACTCCGCTTCAAGCCCCGCGCTGACCGCGCGCTGCACGCGCGATGGGGCCACGCCCGGCATGTGCCTCTCCGAGCGCCGCGTCGGCGGTGCCGACCTCACCTTTCGCTTTCCGCGCAGCTGGCTGACGCAATGGCGCGAATTGGCGGAGGCGATGGACCGGCTGACGGCACAGCTGCGCGGGCCGAAGGGCTGAGCGCGGCGTCTCTGCGCCCTGCGAGACCGGCTTGCAGCGATGAGCTGGAGCTTCCCGACTAAAAAATCGAAAACAACCCCATGCACAGTAGCGAAGTATCCGGCAGCATTGAATATTTCGTATTTTTCGAAGTCTGACTTGACCCGTCGGGCAAAACAGGAGCATGATGCCATCATGGGTCGATCGACTTGAACGATGCGGCAAGGCAGCTCCCACCCGGCCCCCAATTAAGCCGACCTCGTCGATGCGGGCGGCATCACTGTCGCTGATGCCACGGCGCGGCTGCGCGTTCTTGCAAAGAAATAGAGTATGAGGCTGCGGCGCGAGCTGCGGGAATAGTGTCCGTCATTGCGAGCGGAGCGAAGCAATCCAGACTGCATCCGCGGAGGGACTCTGGATTGCTTCGCTTCGCTCGCAATGACGAAAGAAAAAAATCACTCCTGATCGACGAGATCGTCCTCGAGGATCGCCATCTGGAATTGGAACGAGCGATCATCGTCCTCGTCGTCGACGAACAGCACGCCGATGAATTCCTCGCCGATATAGACTTCGGCGGAATCATCCTTCTTCGGCCGCGGCACGACGCGGATCTTGGGATTGCCGAATACGCGCTTCAGATAGGCGTCCAGCTTTCTGACTTCTTTGACGTCCACGGCAAGTCTCCGATCAAAATTGGCTGGCCGCGTTTTAGGACGAGACGCGACGAACCGCCAGCATGAATTGCCAAAGAATTTGGGGACGAAAAAGGCCGGAGAATCCGGCCCTTACAGGCGAAATCAAAGCCCCATGGCGTTGATCATCTGATCCATGGTGCGCGACGGCTCGGCGCAGCCAGCCTCGCCGACGATCTTGGCGGGCACGCCGGCAACCGTGACGTTGTGCGGCACCGGCTTGACCACGACCGAGCCTGCGGCGATGCGCGCGCAATGGCCGATCTCGATGTTGCCGAGGATCTTTGCGCCGGCACCGATCAGCACGCCGTGACGGATTTTCGGATGGCGGTCCTCGTTCTCCTTGCCGGTGCCGCCGAGCGTGACGCCGTGCAGGATCGAGACGTCGTCCTCGATCAGCGCCGTCTCGCCGCAGACGAAGCCGGTGGCGTGGTCGAGGAAGATGCCGCGGCCGATGCGCGCGGCCGGATTGATGTCGGTCTGGAATACCGCGGACGCACGGCTCTGGAGATAATACGCAAAATCCTTGCGGCCCTTCAGCCAGAGCCAGTGCGCGAGACGATGGGTCTGGATGGCGTGAAAGCCCTTGAAGTAGAGCAAGGGATCGATGAAGCGCGAGGTCGCGGGATCGCGGTCGTAGACGGCGACGAGATCGGCGCGGAAGGCATTGCCCAAATCAGGATCGTCGCGCAGCGCCTCGTCATAGGTCTGCCGCACCAGATCGCCCGACAGCGCGGAGTGATCGAGCCGGTCGGCGACACGATGGATCACCGCATCTTCCAGGCGGCTGTGATGCAGCACCGTCGAATAGATGAAGGTCGCAAGCTCGGGCTCGCGATGGACGATGTCCTCCGCTTCGCCGCGGATCCGATCCCAGATCGGATCAAGCGTTGCGAGCTTTCCTCCCGGATTGACCTGATGCACTGCCATAAGATCTGCTCTTTCGAATTGGCTGGTTTTGTTGGCTCTATAACACAGTCTAGGCGACAAAGTCCTGACGGGCTTGCCTGAGAGTGAACAGTGCCTTGCCCCGCGAAAGCACGCCAACGCGTTGAAACACAACAGTTTCTTCTGGCGCCCCCAGGCGGCAAGGTTGGCTAAAAATGGTCAGGCTTTTGGCAAATTCAAGCCGGGCCGCGTCAAACTATTGGTGAATTCTCCCCCGACCCTTATTGCGGGCATGGTCCCGGCGACCACGGAGCGAATTTGACCACCACCACCGATCATTTGCGGGCGCGAGCCGCGGACTCACTCTGGCTGCGGCTGGCGGCGATGGCCCTGCCCCTGCTCATGATCGCGCCGGCGTTCTGGAACGGCTATCCGCTGCTTCAATGGGATACCGGCGGCTACCTGGCGCGCTGGTACGAGGGCTATCTCGTCCCCAGCCGCTCCACCGTGTTCGGCCTCTATCTGCACTATGGCGAAAGCTTCGGATTCTGGATCAACCTCGCGGTCCAGTCGCTGGCGACGCTGTGGTTGCTTCAGCTCACCTTGCGCGTCCTCTCGATGATGCAGACCTTCCGCTTCGTCGCGATCAGCCTGCTCCTGATCCTTTCGACCGCATTGCCTTGGCTCGCCAGCATGCTGCTCACCGACATTTTTGCCGGGCTCTCGATCCTGTCGCTGTTCCTGCTGGTCGTCGGCGGCAGCAGGACTTCGACGCTCGAAAAGATCGCACTGTTTGCCTTCACCGCCTTTGCCGCCGCGACCCACAGCGCCACGCTCGGCGTGTTGCTTGGACTCTGCGTCGCCGGCTGGATGGTGCGGCCGTTCCTGGGCGCGCGGCTGCCGCTGGCCGGTCTGGCGCAGGCCAGCCTGACCATCGTCGCCGGCGCCCTGATGCTGGTGACAGCGAACCACGCGCTGTCGGGCAAATGGGCCTGGACGCCCGGCGGCACCGGCGTCGCCTTCGGCCGCATGATGCAGGACGGCATCGTCGCGCGTTATCTCGATGACCACTGCCCTCACGAAAACTTCAAGCTGTGTCCCTATCGCGACCAACTGCCGGCGACCGCCGACGAATTCCTGTGGGGCAAAAGCATGTTCAACACGCTTGGCCGCTTCGATGGGCTCAACGACGAGATGGGCGCCATCGTCGCGGGTTCGCTCAAAGACTATCCGGCCTGGCAGGCCCGCGCGGCGCTACGGGCGCTGGGCCAGCAATTGCTGCATGTGGCGACCGGCGAAGGCACCAATGGCTGGATCCCGCACACCCGTGGCATCATCGAGCGCTACATCCCCTCTCAGGTCGCGCCGATGCGCGGGGCGCGCCAGCAACACTGGGAGCTCGACTTCGACGTCATCAACCGGCTGCACGTTCCCGTCGCGCTGGCCTCGATGCTTGCGCTGGTCGCACTGCTCGCGCATTCGCTGGCTCAGCGCCGGCTGGACGATCTGACCTTGCTGGCGGCGACCGTCACGCTGGCGCTGCTCGGCAACGCCTTCATCTGCGCCGTCATCTCTGGCCCGCACGACCGCTACGGCGCACGAATGGTGTGGGTTGCGACCTTCGTGGTGCTGATGGCGCTGGCGCGCGCGCTCGGTGACGACATCGAAGCGCGATGAGATCGGCCGTTTCGCGGTCGACCACCCTGCCGACGTCCTTCTCGAATCGACCGCGCGCTGGCGCGCCAGTTAGCTCTCTTTGACTGCTGGGCGCCGAGAAAGGAAGCAGCTTGCCGGCGGGCAGGAGCTGCTCAAGGTCGCCGTCGGTTGCATTGGTCGCGAGGTCCGATAGCAGCCCTTAGTGGGCTCCAGCACCGCCCCGCCGCCTGTCAGTCAGGTCCGCAAGTGACCCAAAGCGGAAATTGTCGAGCCATGCTAGGGTGATCTTGCAGCGAGGGAGAAATCCGAATGAAAGGGACTATCGGGAACGCGATGGCTCTGCGCGTCTGGGGATTTTGTCTGGCGATCTGTTGCCTTGCTTCTACATGCGCGGTTGCATGTAGTCCGTCCACGGAGCGAGGCATCTTCTTTGAACATGTTCCAACCGACATCGACGCACCGGTGATAATCGAAACGACGATCTATGGCGACGGCTCGCAGGTGGGCGATGTTGCTGGCAATCAGATGATAATAATGAACGCGCGGGTCGACAGGGTGATCAAGGGGCCGATCGATGCCAAGACATTGAAGATATTTGTTTACCTTGGCGCGTGCACCCGAGTTGGCGCGGGAAAAGGCATCGTTCTTGGAGAGCTTCGCGACGATCCCTTGCGCGGTCCGATGCTAAAAGCAATTGAGGGAGCCAACTCCCGGTCGTACTCCAAAGAGTTCCGAGAAAAGCAAGAAGCCATCTGGGCTGCCGTAACTCACGAAAAATGAATGTCCATTCCAATGTCGCCTTCTGACCCTTAGCAGACCTTGGCACTTGCTCCTGCGATGTCTGCAAGCGACCCGTTGCAGACGTTAGTTGCTTCGCCGTCGGCCCTTCCGCGCAAAGAGTATCAATAGAGGATAGGCCAGCGCGAGAATGAAGATTGCGTCGAACAAATAGACCGTTATCAGCGTCCCAACGCTGAGGCGCCGAGCTTAGCTGACCTGCGACGCGCAGCGGCTCGAGGACCGCTTGCGACCCGAAACGGACAAAATCGTGCCATGGTCTTAACGCGTCGATATTGACGTGGTGCAGTCCAATTCAGAGGTCTGGCTTTGGTGGTCGTAACTCGCTTCTCGAAATGCGCGTTCATCCTTGGGCTCTTAACGCCATCCGGCGTTCTGGCAGAACCTTTCTTTGGCGTGCAATGCACTCATGTGTGGGGGTTAGACCAAGTAGTGCAGGTGCAAGCGCCGATTGCTGCCGGCCCGAATGCGGTCCAAGACACGAGAAAAAGCTTGATTGACCACTTTGGCGAACCTGCGTTTGAAAAACAAATGCCCGATGGCGTCGCATTGGCCTGGTTCACTCCTCAGAAAAACTCCGTGACGATAGGGCGGGACATTAAAATTCAAATTGTCCAAGGCACTCTGCACATCACCTGTGGGTCAACTTTCTAAGTCTGGATATCCTCGATGCGGAAAGCGCCAAGCAACGAGCGTTCTTGATGGTGATGCTGGTCCGCTTCTGACCCATTGCAGGCCTTGGCGACGGAGTAAACATCGGCGTAAGCTTGCGAGGCAATCAATGGGAGGCTTGTGTGCCTGCGAAGGCTGGTCTGAGACTTGGAGTGCTGTTGGTCGGGCTGGCTCTGATCGGCTCAACGCCGATGCAGGCGCAGAACCTCGCACTAAGTCCGTGTACACGCTACACCGCGCCTGGTGCCTCGTGCGCATGCAACCACGGCGTGATGCGTGGACGTAACGCCTTGGGCAAGCCCGGGTGGCATCTCGACGAAAGGCAGCACATGATCCGAGATGGATGGCACGCGACCTACTACAAGGGCACCCACAACGCTGTCTGCTCACGAGGCTCATGATCGAGCCTAGAATTAGAGCAATACTACTGCTCGCTCCTCGCCGAGGAGCAAGCGGACAAGTCTGCTTTTGGCTCCGAGCGGACATGCTGGGCGGCTTGGTTCGGACGTCCGATAACCGGCGTTAGCAGACTCAAGGATTATGCCGCTCTCAGCCGCGGCGTGACAGGAAATCCAGCACGCCGGTCTTGTAGACCTTGTCACCGACCGCGCGCATGTGGTCGCGACCGGGAATATCGAGCACTTCCGAGCCTGGAATGATGGCGCCGAGTGCGCTTGCGGATCCCGCCACGTCATCGGTCGAGCCGACCGCGATCAGCACGGGCACGTCGATGCGTGCAGCTTCATTCTTTGTCATGAGATCGCGCGTGCCGCGCAGGCACGCGGCGAGCGCGCGGCGGTCGGAGCGGGTCTGATCGGCGAAGGCGCGGAAGGTGCGCCCGACGGGATCGGTGACGTCGTCGAGCGAGGGCGCTTCCAGCGCCTTCGCGACATTCTCGCCGGGCCCGCTGCCCTCGATCAGGCCGCCGATGCCGATGCCGCCGAGGATCGCCGAGCGCAGGCGCTGCGGCTCGTTGAGGCCGAGCCAGGCCGTCATCCGCCCACCCATCGAATAGCCCATGATGTCGGCCTGCGGGATCGCAAGATGATCCATCAGCGCGAGCACGTCGCCAGCCATGGTGGGAATGGAATATTGCGCGGGCTCGTAGAGCTTTGCGCTTTCGCCATGGCCACGATTGTCGAGCGCAATGACGCGGCGGCCGTTCTTGCGCAGTTCCGAGACCCAGGTCGGATAGACCCAGTTCACGTTCTTGCTGGAGGCAAAGCCGTGCACCAGGATGATCGGATCGCCCTCGCCTTCGTCGAGATAGGCAATTTCAACGGCGCCGTTGTGAAAGCTCGGCATCAGCAGTTCCGCGATGTTGTGGGGAGTGATTGATCTTAGGCCGTGGCGGCTGAATTCGCCAGAGCAGCTTCAGCGGCAATCTGCGCCCGGCGGAGCCGCCGCGCCCGTTTGCGATCGCACCAGGCCTGGGTGAGCCGTTCGGTCGTGGCCTTGATCGAAGACAACAGGCCGAACAACGTCAGCGCCGCGCCGAACAGCCAGAGCGTCAGATCGAACATGCCGCCGATCAGCAGCAGCGCGCCGCGGCCGAACAGCTTCATGATCGCACGCGTCTTGCTGCCCTGCGCTTCGGCAAGCCGGGCGGCGCGTGCGACGTCTTTCGGGCCTTCGGCGATACGCAGCGTTTCCATCGCCCCGCGCGTGCCGGTCTTTTCGGCAACGCGCGTGACGTCCTTGCCGAGCCGGACCAGCGCACCGGCCTTCTCGACGCGGAACGCGGCCTTGATGGCGCTCACGGTCTCACCGGGGCGGAACACCGAGCCCTTGGCGACCGCGTTCTGAAGCATCGGCGCATCGACCACCTCGCGCGCGGACCGGCCGGCCCATACCGCGAGCCCCTCGCCGAGCCGTCCCACTTTGCGGGCGTCCTTGACCAGCGTCAGTCCGGCACGCACAGGCGCGGCGCCGCCGACCGACACGTAAGTCGCGGCCGTGACCGCAAGGCCCGCTGTCGCAAGGCCGAGCACCAGGCGGTCGGTGTCCTCGCCCATAGCGAGGTGCTTGCCTTCCCGGACCACGTCCCTGACGTCGCCGATCACGAAGAGATCGCCGGCCACGGTGCCGGACAGGCTCGCGACATCGTCGGCGGTGCCGGTGACGAGCCCGGTGGCAAACCGCTTGGCGAAATGCGAGGTGGAATTTTCGTCCTTGACCGCATCGCTCACGCGATTGAGCAGGTCGTCGGACAGCGCGATGTTGCGGTCGCGCGCGAGCGCCACAAAACTGTCGGCGAGATCGGCATCGCCCGCCGCGAGCGCGGCTTCGATGTTGTCCTGAACCAGGCGATCGTTCTGCGCGAGAGCCGCATCGAGCTTGAGTTCGGAGAGCGCGGCCGGATCGTCATGGGCGGCGAGGATCGCGCCGGCCTCGCGGGCATGCGGTGCTACCTGCGCGAGCAGGAAGCTGCATGCGGCAATACCGGTCAACGCTGTCGTGATTCGCAGCCATTTCATGCGGAAAGCCCGGACGGTCCTGAGATCCTGCGCCTGATGAGCAGTCTTTTCGTCGCAAATGCGCGCGTCCACAGACATAGTATGCCAAAATTGCGACACAACGTCCCCGACGAAAGAAGGGCTTCTCTCAGGCCGCAAGATTGTGTCGAATTTGCATGAGCAAATGAGCATGGGGCAATGCGGACGTTTCGGTTCCGCCGGACTAGCAATCATCAACACCCGCCAGTATGGTCCGCGGCGCCTTAAAGATGCCGCGCCAGTTCTTGATTGTGTCTGCCGCCATTGCCACTCCAGGATGAACTACGATGTCCGACCATGTCGTCCCGCACTTCCATAACGATGCCGGTGTTCCCGTCATCGAGATCGGCTCGCAAGAGTTCATGTGCGTGGGCGCCAACCCTCCGTTCGACCATCCGCACGTCTTCCTCGACCTCGGCAACGACAACGAGATCATCTGCCCCTACTGCTCGACGCTGTACCGCTTCGCGGCGGACCTGAAGGCCGGCGAAGCCCGTCCACCGGAATGCGTGCTGAAGGACAAGGTGGCCTGACCGCGCCCACCGGTCAGGGGTGGCGCTCTCCCGAACGATTGTCATCGCCGGAGCCGGCATCGGTGGTTTGACGGCCGCACTCGCGCTTGCCGCCCGCGGCTTCCGCATCGTCGTGCTGGAAAAAGCCGAGCGGCTCGAGGACGTCGGTGCCGGCCTGCAACTCTCCCCCAATGCCAGCCGCGTGCTGGTCGAGCTCGGCCTTGCGGAGCGGCTGAAGCTGCGCGCCGTCGTCCCGGAGGCGGTCTCGATCATGAGCGCGCGCGCCGGCGGCGAATTGCTGCGCATGCCGCTCGGCGAGCTGGCATCGGCACGCGCTGGCGCCCCCTATTGGGTGGTGCATCGCGCCGATCTGCAATCCGCGCTTGCCGGCGCAGTCGCCGACCATCCCGATATCGACCTCAAATTGGGTGCGACCTTCGAAGATTTCGCGCCTCACGCCAAGGGACTGACCGTGGTCCATCGCAGCGGCACGATCCGCCGCAGCGATCTCGCCAGCGCGCTGATCGGCGCCGACGGCATCTGGTCGACGGTCCGCCAGCATCTGTTTCCCGAGGTGCAGCCGCGCTTCTCCGGGCTGATCGCCTGGCGCGGCACGCTGGACGCCACGCAACTGCCGAAGGATTTTACCGCGCGGCGGGTGCAGCTCTGGATGGGCGCGAACGCCCATCTCGTCGCCTATCCGATCGCGGGCGGCCGCCAGATCAACGTGGTCGCGGTTCTGCCGGGCACCTGGAACAGGCCGGGCTGGAGCACGCCCGGCGATCCCAGCGAGGTGATGGACTCCTTCGCCGCGCCCCGCTGGCCGCCGGCGGCGCGGATGATGCTGGCGACGGTGGACAGCTGGCGCAAATGGGCGCTGTTCGGCGTGCCCGACGGCTGCCCCTGGAGCAGCGGCCCGGTCGCGCTGCTCGGCGACGCCGTGCACGCGATGCTGCCCTTCGCCGCGCAAGGCGCCGGCATGGCGATCGAGGATGCCGCCGTGCTCGCGCAGCATCTGAGCCTCGAGGCCGCCGAGAGCACCGCAGGCATCAGTGCGGCGCTGAAGCAATATGGCCGTGCGCGCCAGGCGCGGGTGCGGCGGGTACAGCGGACCGCGCGGCAACAGGGGCGCATCTATCATCTCGGCGGACCGCTCGCGGCCGCGCGCGATCTTGCGATCCGCGCGCTCGGGCCGGAGCGCATGCTGGCGCGCCAGGACTGGATCTACGGCTGGCGCCCCTGACGCGGCCGCAGTCGTGCGGACTCAGCGAACGGCGCGGCCTGATTTCGGGGCGGGCTTGATGTCAGGCCGCTGCGGCGCAGACGTCACGGGCGCGGTATTCGGCGGCGTCTCCCGGCACCTGTTACGGCGCCAGGCGTCGTCGGCGAGCTGCGCCCGACCGCGCACCGCGACGTAGTCGTTGCGATAGGCAAGCTCGGAGACGACCGCGCCGCCGGCCCCGGTCTCTGCCTTGTCCATCAGCTTCTGCAACTCGGCGGTGCGGGTGGCGAGCTGCCTGCGCTCGGTCTCGAGCTGCTTGCAGTCGTACAATTCGTATGCTCCGGGATCGGCAAAGGCCGGAGCGACCGTCTCGCTCATGCTGGCGCAGCCGGACAGCGCGGCGCCCGCAAGCAGCACGACAAGCGCGCCTGGGCCGCGCAGGGAAGAGGAAAACGAAACAGCCATGCCGGATGAATAGTCCCCGTGGATTGAGAATGCCTAAAGCAACAACAGATGTCCGGATTGAGGCTTTGCCTTGTGCGGCCGGCTCGCTTAAGGAAGAACCACCCACCCGGCCTTGCGAAGCGCCAATTCCAGACGGCCGAAGGTGGACTTAAGTGTTTGATCTCGTTGGATCAAGCGGGCATGGCGGAATTGGTAGACGCAAGGGACTTAAAATCCCTCGGTGCGCAAGCGCTGTGCCGGTTCGACCCCGGCTGCCCGCACCACGAGAGCTGACGGCGCAAGCCGCCGCGGCAGGATGCAGAAGCGGGCTCGTCACGCGCGCCCCTCACGCAATCATCTGTTTACCAACACGCCGCTCCGCCTCCAGAACCCTCGAGCCGCAATCGACCTTTACTCCACCTTAGATCGTCCTCCCCTAAAGCGAATGAGGTCTGCGCCTGTCGCGGCGGACCTCCTGCAAACGCTACGGCCGGAGCGGCGGCTTCGATGGTGAGAGCTCTCATGGACGCACGCGAGAATTGGTCGCAAGACCGGATTGGCGGGGCGCCCAGTGCGTTCGGGCGCCATTTGCACGGGCGCGAGGTCTACCTTTTCCTGATCGCGTTCCTGTCGGTGTTCTATCTTTCGAACGGGCCGATCCAGCTCAGCCATTACGACCTCGGCTGGCACATCGCCGCAGGCGACCTCATCCGGGAGCACGGCGCGGTACCGGTGCAGGATCCGTGGGCGTTCACGCTTGGCGACAAGCGATGGTACAATCTGTCGTGGCTCTGGGACGTGATCGCCAGCGTACTCTATCAACATTCAGGCTTTGCCGGGATCGTCCTGCTCGTCGTCGCCTGCGGCGCGATCATCGTTGGGTATCTGACGTTCTCGGCCTTGCGCAGCGGCGCATCGGCCGCCGCGGTTTGCATCACCGTCTTCGCCTCGTGCCTGCTCTACCCCTGCTATGAGGCGGCGCCCAACACCTATCTGGCGGCCTCACCGAATATCGCGACCATGCTGTTCGCGGTCGTCTTCTACGGGGAATGCTTGCGGCGGCGCGGCTGGTTCCTGTTGCCCGTGCTGATGGTGCTGTGGGTCAATTTGCATGGCGGCTTCATGCTCGCTTTTCCCATCATCGGCGTCTTCGCCGGCGTCGCCTTGCTGCGGCGGGATTGGGTGAGCTTCAGGAATTACTGCCTCGCGGGCGTGGGATGCTTTGCCGCGATCTTCGTCAACCCGCTGGGATGGCACATCCACGACGGCGTGATGGCGACGATGGGCCACTTCATCCAGGCCAATATCGGCGAATGGCGTCCCTACTTCCACAACATGGAGATCCCGGGAAGCATTCCCGGCATCGCCTATGCGTTGGCGTTCGTTGCGCTCGAGCTGTGGTACCGCAACTCAAAGCCCGTTCCATTAGAGCCGCGCCTGCTCGCATGGCTGTTTTTGGCGCTCGGCCTCTATCAGTTCAGATACGCCGCGTTCTTCTTCATCTTCTCGACGGTCCCGATGGCGCTTCACGTCGATCGGCTGTTGCCCGAACGCCTTGCGCGGTTCGACATCCGGCGCGCGATGCTGGCGGCGGGTCTCGTGGGGGTCCTGGTGCTGCCGCTCGCCTTCATCCAGGTCAGACCCGCGCTGGCGCTGCCGGACATGCTCTCGGACGAGGATGCCGGCTATCTCCTGGCGCATTCCACGCATTCGCGCGTGCTCAATCACTGGAATTCCGGCGGGCTCCTGATCTTCCGGACGCATGGATCGGTGCCCATGTTCGTCGACGGAAGGGCCGCGACCGCCTATCCGGACGAGTTGCTGCGCGACTATCTCAAGCTGGTCCGGTGGGAGATCGACGAGGCCGCCTGGGACAATGTGATCGGCAAATACAAGGTCGACGCGGTGCTCTGGATCAGAGGGCACGAACAGCTGAGGCAGTTCCTCGTCAGCCGCAGGGGCTGGAAAGAGGATTACACCGGCGCATATATGAGCCTCTATACCGCGCCGCCGGCCGCCGCGCGGTAGGATCAACTCGCCTGCGGTGCCGACTGGCCTGAGGGCTCACGCGGCAGCAGGAGCCAGAAGCAGATCAGCGCGATCGCAAGCTGGCCGAAGCCGCCCATGAATGCGATCCCCGAAACCGAAGCCAGCGTGGGGATGGCAACTGCAATCGCGAGCACCGCCGCCATCATCACCACGGGCAGGTCAACGACGAGAACGGCGGCGTAGAGCGCCACCTCGAAGAAGGCATATTCCTTCAGCCTGGGCGCGCAGAGATAGAGCGCATACATCGCGAGCACGGTGATGCGCATCGCGGCCTCGGGATGATCGATCAGCCAGCCGTCGAACGCCTGAAGCAGCGAGACGTCGCCGGCCGGACGCTGCGCCCTGAACATGTGCCATACGGACAGCGCGAGCGGCGCAAGCACGAACGCGACCGCAATGAGACCATAGAGCACGGCGACGACCGGCTTGCTGCCGGCGAGCCCAAAATGGTCTGCGAGCGTCAGCGACAGAAAGAGCAGCGACGGATTGACCTCATTCCCCGGCGCATGCTGTCCGGGGATCTGGCCGAAGATCGCGGCAAGCCAGCTCCTGAACAGGTCCGGATAGATCGCCAGCGACGCCAGGATCGGCAGGGCGAACATGCCGGCCGCCACCGCGATCAGCAGGAATTTGCGGCGTCTCGGCAGCGGCAGGAAATAGAGCGCGGCAAGCACTGGGAAGAACACCAGCTTGAACGAGGTCACGAGGCCGAGCAGTGCGGCACCGGCAAGCTGCGGCGCAATGCTCGCGCCGCCGCGCTCGGGCTGCGCGGGGCGCAGCAACAAAGCGAGCGATGCCGCCGTCAACAGGCCGCTCAGGATCGCGAAATTGCCGGTCGCGATAATCCAGTCGAAGCCGACGAAACCACCCAGCGCGAACACAACCCGCACAGCGACGTCCTGCAAGTCCCGGCGGCTCTTGCCGAGACCGGGCAGCAGCAGCGCACAGATCACCGCGAGGACAAGAAAGATCGGCTTGTAATGCGCGACGAGAAAGCCGCCGGCGCAGAGCGGTCGAAATGCATCGAGGGTGACAGGAAGATACGGGTAGGACAGCTTGGTGTCCTTCAGGTTCTTGACGAAATAGGGATCGAGCCCCGCGACATGGGCCTCCACCGCCGCGCAGTTCACCCGCGCGTCCCAGCCGAATGTCTCGTCCGCGCCGAGATCGATGGCGACAGCCGTTGCGACCAGGACGGCCACGGCCAGGATGAAGCGGGTCAACCAATTCCTCCGTGACGCTCCCGCAGCAACGGGGCGCTGTTGTCCAGCATCGGCGGACGAAGCAAGACTTGTCATGGATGCAGGCCTTCCGGCTCGAGGCGTCCGGGCTCGGCTCGAAAGTCGAGCAGCAGGATCCAGAAGCATGTCAGTGCGATGACGAGGAGACTGAAATTGCCTTCGACCGTGTACCCCGTCATCGAGATCAGCCCCGGGACGATGAGACCGACGCCGAGAACGGCGGCGAGTCCCTGGGCGGGAAGATCGACGACGAGAATCGCGGCATAGAGCGCGAGCTCGAAGAAGGCATATTCCTTGAGGCGCGGTGAAGAGAGATAGAGCGCGAACATGGCGAGCACCGTCACGCGCATCGCCGCGTGAGGATGATCGATCAGCCAGCGATCGAGCCGCAAGAGAGGCGATCCCGCCTCCCCGCTCCCGGCTGCACGCACGACAGACAGGATGAACGGCACCAGCACGAGCGCGAGTGCCAGGAGCGCGTAGGCCGCGAACAGGGCCGGCTTGCTGTGGGCGAGGCCGGCATGCTCCATGAGGCTGCGCGCCAGCAGCAGCAGCGACGGGTTGATCTCCACGAGGTCGACGGAATGCTGGTTCGGGATCTGTCCCGCGATGGCCAGCAGCCAGCTCGCGAACAGATCAGGGTACAGCAGCCACGATATCAGGATCGGCAATGCGAAGCAGAACGCCGCGACCGCGATCAGCATCAGCTTGCGCGCGCGCGGCAGCGGCAGGAAATAGAGCGCCGCGAGCACGGGACAGAACACCAGCTTGAACGATGTCGCAAAGCCGAGCAGAGCAGCGCCGGCGAGACGCAAGGAGAAGCTCCGGTCCGCCAAAGCGCCGGATGCCGGCGGACGCAGCAGAAGCTTTAGCGCGATCGCGGTCAGCACGCCGCTCAAGATGACGAAATTCCCCGACGCCACCACCCATTCGAAGCCGACGAACCCGCCGAGCGCGCAGAGCACCCTGAGCGCTGCATCGCGCGCGCTCGCGCGCGTCTGGCCAAGTCCGGGCAGGATCAGCCCGCACAGCACGGCGAGCACGAGATAGATGCTCCTGTAATGATCGACGACAAAGCTGCCCGCGCAGATCGGGCGAAACAGGTCGAGCGTGACAGGCAGATAGGGATAGGACAGTTTCGTGCCCTTCAGATTGCTGACGAAATAAGGATCGAGCCCGCCGGCATGCGCATCGACCGCCGCGCAATTGACCTCCGCGTCCCAGCCATATTTCGCGTCGCGCATGGCGTCGTTGGCGAGATTGCCGAGCACCAGCAGCGCGGTCAGCACGATCAAGGCGGCAAGCCAGACGTTGCGCCTCGCAGCCAAGCCGGCCGAGGATCCCATCCATCGTGCTGCACCGGTGACGTCGGACACCGCGAAAATACCCTGTCGCCCTGGTTGTCGTGTTGGGTTGCCCCGGCGCCCTGCGCGGCACCCGGTCAGGTCACAATGGACAGGATGGGTTGCGGATTCATCTCCCCGGTGTGGCGTCCCCGGTCTTATGGTGAACAGCTGGTTGCCGGCCCGAGGCCCGCAATCGGGACGACCTATGCTGATCTCTGGTCCGCCCCCGCCTGCCAGCCATCCCGAAACATGGGTTGTGCAACGCAACATCGACGATAGATAAAGCCTCTGAATTTCAGAGGTGAGCTTTCTTGTCCGACGTCAATGCCGACGATTGGGTGTCCTCGGGACACCGCCCTATGGGTTTTCCCGAATTTGTCATCGTGATCGCGTCCATCATGGCGCTCAATCCGCTTGCGATGGACATGATGCTGCCGGCGCTGCCCAATATCGGGGCAGCCTTCAACATTCCCAACGCCAATCATCTCCAGCTCGTGCTGTCGACCTTCCTGATCGGCTTTGGTGTGGGCCAGTTCATCATGGGCCCTCTGTCCGACCGGTTCGGCCGACGTCCCGTGCTGCTCGGCGGCATGGCGGTTTATGCGGTGGCGAGCGTGCTGGCGATTGCCGCGCCGTCGTTCGAGACGCTGCTGCTGGCGCGCGCGCTCCAGGGTTTTGGCACCTCGGCAACGCGCGTCATCGCCACGTCGATCGTGCGCGATTGTTACGTCGGCCGCCGCATGGCGAGCGTGATGTCGCTGGCGATGATGATCTTCATCGCCGTCCCCGTGATCGCGCCCTCGTTCGGACAGGCGGTACTGCTGGTGACGCACTGGCGCGGCATCTTCGTCGTGCTGATGCTCTATGGCCTGCTCGCGCTCGCATGGTCGGTGCTGCGGCTGCCCGAGACCTTGCCTGAGAGCGAACGCAGGTCGCTTGCACCGCGCGACGTGCTCGCGGCCTATTGGCAGACCGTGACCAATCGCCAGACCATCGGTTACGCGCTCGCGGCCGGCTGCGTCATGGGTGCGCTGTTCGCCTACGTTTTCGCGGCTCAGCAGGTTTTTGTCGGCATCTATCACCTCGGCCATTATTTTCCGCTCGCCTTCGCTGCGATCGCGGCCGGCACCGCCGTCGCCGGCTTCCTCAACGCCAAGTTTGTCGGGACCCTCGGCATGCGCGTGATCTCGCACGGCGCGCTGACGCTCTACACCGCGGTCGCGGGCGTGATGCTGCTGACGGAAATCCTCGGCGTGCTGCCGCTTCCGCTGTTCATGGTGCTCTCGGCGCTGATGATGTTCTCGTTCGGCATGATGTTCGCGAACTTCACCGCGCTCGCCATGGAGCCGCAGGGGCACATCGCCGGCACCGCCTCCTCGCTCTACGGCTCGATCACGACGCTGATCGGCATCGTGGTCGGCATGGCGATCGGCCAGAGCTTTGACGGCACGCTGCTGCCGTTCTCGGTCGGCTTCTTCCTGTCGACGGTCGCGGCGCTCGCGATCGTCCTGGTGGTGGAAAAGGGACGGCTGTTCAAGCCGCATCATCGCCCGATCGGGTGAGGAACTTCCCGGCGGCGTCGATGTTGTACTGCAGCAATTCGAAAGGCGCCGCAATGGAACCGAAACACCGCGAAGACCGTACTGCCTCGGACCGGCAGGCGCCGGAGCGATCCGCACCGACTACCGACAAGGCTGCGTTCACCGCGCCGTTCGTGAGCGAAGGTCTCGAGCAGGTGCGCGACAGCCATTGCTGAGCGCAAAGCCTAATCCGCAGGACGTCTGCTGGCGCTGAAATCGTCGGCAGCGCTCTCGGGCGACGCGCTGTCTCCGCGTGGCGGCACCATCAATATCACGACCTCTCGCGTGAGACCGGACTGCCCCCACAATGTCGCTTGCACGGTGAACTCGCGCTTGATGAAATGCCCGGCGCTTCCGGAAACCCACTCCATCCACCGGCCGCAATAGTCCTGCCCGCGGAAACAGAGCGCGGCCCAGCCGCGATCCAGCGTGGTCTTGCGCGGCAGGCCCCAGCTGTACTGGTACTCGAAGGGCCGCGCATAATTCGGATGGTCGGGGCTGTAGAACGCCGTCGCAAACGCCAGAGAGTCATCGCCACTCACGGCGCTCAGCGGCTCGCCCGTCAGCTCGCGCCACTCGCGGGTCAGCTCGTTTGCCGCCTGCGCGTAGAAATTCCGGCCCTCTTCATAGCCCCGATCGTTGCGATAGACGGCATGGATCGGCGCTACGACCAGGACGGCGGCAAGCGCAGCGCCGGCCGCGATCACCGTGACGTTGACGGTGTAGAAGCGCTCGATCGGATAGCGCGTGCCGCAGACCACGAGAACGGCGAACAGGAACAGCCCCTGCAACGCCCACAGCGACGGCAGATCGGTTCCCATCACGAGCGACGTCAGGACCGGCAGCACGATCGTGCCGACCGCAACTGAGAAGAGAAGCCGCAGGCCTGGACTCATCGCGGCGAAGTCGGCCGGAAACTGCTTGAGCCGCGTGCCGGCGATGAATATCCAGAGCACGGTCGACACGCTCATCGCCGCCGCCAGCCCCAGCAGAAAATTCCTGGCCTCACCGATCGAACTCGCGGCGTTGCCGTTGGCGTGGGCCAGCGCATAGGTGAAGGTCGATGCGCCCGTCGTCTCCAGCCAGTAGATATGCGGTGACAGAACCGCGAGCCCCGAGACAGTCGAGATCCAGGGCGAAGCCGAGGCGAAATAGGCGCGCCGCGCCGGATGTGCCAGCGCAGCAAACACAAAGCTCGTGACGAGAAAGATCGAATAATATTTGCCGACCATCGCCAGCGCCGTCGCGCATCCCGCCGCAACCGCCCACAGCGCTGAGCGCGTCTCGAACGCGCGCAGGAAGCACCAGGTCGCGAGCGGCCAGGTCGCCAGCAGCACCGAATTGGCGTTGAAGCGCTGCGCATGGAATTGATAGGCCGGCGTCAGCATCAGGAGCAGCAGCACCAGGATCCGCTTGTGCCCGGTCACGAACTGACGCGACACCAGATCGACGAAGAACAGCGCGAGCCCCGCATTCGCCATCGCCATCAGCTGCAGCGACCAGTCGCTGGACGGGAAGACGAAGGTCCAGCTCGCGGCGATCCAGCCCATCAGCGGCGGATGCTTGTGATAGCCCCAGGCGAAATTCCGTCCCAGCGTCCAGGCCTCGAGCGTATCGGGATGCAGGCCGCTGCCGGCATAGGCGATCGCCAGATAAAGCGTCCAGACCACAACGAAGCACGCAATGAGAAGCGGTACCGCCCAGCCTGCCGCGATGCCATCGAGCCAGCGTAGAAACGGCCGACGCCATCGCGCCGGCGCGCGATCGGACCGTTCGGCCATCGCCTGGAGTGCAAAATCGATCGGCAAGGGACTCAAATCAAATCGGCGGGAGAGAAATATTGTCGAAGACGAACCTCTATTTCAGATTGGAAACAAATAGCAACAATTGGAGACTGGAAGAGTTAAAAGCGCGACGCTTTTGCGCAATATGGCCAGCAAACGACACCCGACAAACGACACGCGACAAACGACAACGGCGCCGCTGATGACAGCGGCGCCGCGTGTTGATTCGGATGAAAGGTGCAAACGCACCTTCCTTTACTCCGACTTGTCGATGTTCCAGAACACCGGGGTGGCCGGGCCATCGAGCACACCGGTCAGCGACTTGCGCCAGGCGCTGGGCGACAGATACTGGCCGAGCGGCATGTAGAGCACCTGATCGTAGGCTTCCTTCTGGATCTCGGTCGCGATCTTCTTCTGCTCGTCGAGCGAGGCAGCGCGAACGAAGGTGTCCTTGAGCTGCTCGATCTTGGCGTCCTCCGGCCAGCCGAACCAGCCGCCCTTCTTGCCCTGCCCGCCGACAGCGACATTGGAGATCGGGTTGCTCGCGTCGGCGCTGACCCAGTTGGTGACGAACATGTTCCAGCCGCCCTCCTTCGGGGGCTTCTGGCTGGCGCGCCGGCTCACCACCGTCTGCCAATCGGTGGCCTGCAAGTCGACCTTGAAGCCGGCTTCGCGCAATTGCTGGGCCACCACGATCGGTTGAGCCTTCAGCGTCAGCACGTCGCCGGGCGCCATCAGCACGATTGGTGTCCCGTCGTAACCGGATTCGGCGAGCGCCTTCTTCGCCGCGGCAATGTCGCCGCCCTTTGCCAGCGTCTCGCCGCCAACCTCCGTCGCGAACGGCGTGTCGCAGATGAAGGCCGCGGCGCAAGTCTTGTAGTATTTGGGATTGCCGATCAGCGCATCGAGCACGTCCTTCTGCTTGATCGCCAGGAACGCCGCGCGGCGGATTTTGACGTTATCGAAGGGCGGATGGAGGAAGTTCATCCGTGCGCCGGTCTGGAATCCGAACTTGTTCAGAATCTCGATTTTGAGGTCCTTGTCGGCCTCGATGGCGGGCAACATTTCGATGGCGGGAACTTCCATGAAATCGATGTCGCCCGACTGAAGCGCATTCAACGCCGTCTGCGCGTCCGGCATCGTAATCCATTCGACGCGGTCGACCTTCACCACCTTGCCGCCGGCGGTCCAGCTCGCCGCCTCCTTGCGCGGCACGTAGTCGGTGTTCTTGACATAGATCGACTTCACCCCGGGCTGGAATTCAGCCTGCACGAACTTGAAGGGGCCGGAGCCGATCTGCTCTGGGATTTGCTTTTCCACCGGCGTCTCGGCGAGACGCTTCGGCATCATGAAAGCGACCCGCGAGGACGGCTTGCCGATCGATTCCAGCACGAGCGCGTACGGCTCCTTCAGCTTCAGCGTGATGGTCTTGGGGTCGGTCGCCTCGATGCTCGCGGTGAACAGCATCATCTGCTGCCCCATGCCATCGACGGCGGCCCAGCGCTTCAGCGAGGCAACGCAATCTTCCGCGGTGACGGGCGTTCCGTCGTGCCACTTCAGGCCATCGCGCAGCGTGAAGGTGTAGGTCAGCTTGTCGTCGGAGATTGTCCAGTCCGCCATCTGCGGCTGGATCTTGAAATTCGAATCCGTCGCGATGAGCGTGTCGTAGACCATGTAGCCATGATCACGCGAGATATAGGCGCTGGTGAAGATCGGATCGAGGACACGCAGATCCGAATGCATCACGGCGGTAATGGTCTTGCCTGCGGCGAAAGCTGGCGAGGCCAGTGCCGAAAGCGCGAACACCGAAAGCGCAAATCTGGAGGCGAACGCACGACGCATGAGTCGGAACATTGAAGCTCTCCTGGGAAGTTCTCTTGAGAAGTTCTCTTGGCAAGTTCTCTTGGCAAACGGCGCCGCTGATGACAACGGCGCCGCACGATGATCGGAACCAAGGGTGCGTGACACGCACCCTTGCTTAATCGGACTTGCCTTACTCGGACTTGTCGATGTTCCAGAATAGCGGGGTCGCCGGGCCGTCGAGCACGCCGGTCAGCGACTTCCGCCACGCGCTCGGCGCCAGATACTGGCCGAGCGGCACGTAGATCACCTGATCGTAGGCTTCCTTCTGGATCTCGGTCGCGATCTTCTTC
>NZ_JADPJH010000033.1:759999-883087 GCF_023073315.1 Bradyrhizobium sp. 1
ATCGTCGAGCGAGGCAGCACGGACGAAGTCGTCCTTGAGCTTCTCGATCTTGGCGTTTTCCGCCCAGCCGAACCAGCCCTTCTTGCCCTGGCCGCCGATCGAGAGATTCGAGATCGGGTTGGACACGTCGGCGCTGACCCAATTGGTGAAGAACATGTTCCAGCCGCCCTCCTTCGGGGGCTTCTGGCTGGCTCTGCGGCTCACCACCGTCTGCCAGTCGGTCGCCTGTGCGTCGACCTTGAAGCCGGCTTCGCGGAGCAGCTGCACCGCAACGGTCGGCTGCGCCTTCAGCGTGACGACGTCGCCGGGCACCATGACCACGACGGGCGTGCCGTCATAGCCGGACTCGGCGAGCGCCTTCTTGGCTTCCGCCATGCCGTTGCCCTTCACCAGCGTTTCCGAGCCGACGTCGGTCGCAAACGGCGTGTCGCAGATGAAGAAGGCACCGCAGATCTTGTAGTATTTGGGATTGCCGACGAGCGCGTCGAGCACGTCCTTCTGGTTCATCGCCAGAAGTGCTGCACGGCGGACCTTCGGATTGTCGAAGGGCGGATAGAGGAAGTTCATGCGGCCGAGGGTCTGGTAGCCGAACTTGTTCAGCGTATCGACCTTGAGGTCGGCATTGCCTTCAAGCACGGGCAGCATGTCCCACGGCGGCACTTCCATGAAGTCGATGTCGCCCGATTGCAGCGCGTTCACCGCGGTCTGCGCGTCCGGCATGGTGATCCACTCAACGCGGTCGACCTTCACGACCTTGCCGCCTGCGGTCCAGCTCGACGGCTCCTTGCGCGGCACGTAGTCGGTGTTCTTGACGTAGACCGCCTTCACGCCGGGCTGGAATTCGCCCTGCACGAACTTGAAGGGACCGGAGCCGATCTGCTCGGGGATCTGCTTGTCCGGCGGCGTTTCGGCGAGGCGCTTCGGCATCATGAAGGGCACGCGCGAGGACGGCTTGCCAATCGATTCGAGGACGAGGCCGTAGGGCTCCTTCAGCTTCAGCGTGATGGTCTTGGGGTCAGTCGCCTCGATGCTGGCCGTGAAGGTCATCATCTGCTGGCCCATGCCGTCGACGGCGGCCCAGCGCTTGAGCGAGGCGACGCAGTCTTCCGCCGTCACCGGCGCACCGTCGTGCCATTTCAGGCCGTCACGCAGCGTGAAGGTGTAGGTGAGCTTGTCGTCGGAGACCTTCCAGTCCGCCATCTGCGGCTGGATCTTGAAATTCGAATCCGTCGTGATCAGCGTGTCATAGACCATGTAGCCATGGTCACGCGTGATGTAGGCGGTGGTGAAGATCGGATCGATGATGCGCAGATCCGAATGCATCACCGCGGTGATGGTCTTGCCGGCCGCAAATACCGGCGATGCCATCGCCGTGGACAGCGCGACGACCGACAGCGCAAGTGTGGAGGCGAACGCGCGTCGTCCCCGGCGCATCAAGCTCAACATAAAAGTTCTCCTGACGTGAAACTGTTCAAAGGCAGGTTATTGGTTGAGCATCAGGTTCGTTCCTTAGGCGAACTAACCTCATGCAATGCCTTCATCTTTCGAGACTTGCAGACAGTCTTGAGCGCGTCAATCCGGTTTCGGCGCAGCCCATGGCGTCGCGCGCACGGGCTCCACAAGGATCGGTTTGGCTCTACAACACTCTCCGTCAGTCCTGCCCCGTGCTAATGCAATGCGCGTTCCATCTTTTCGAAGCTTGAGAGACATTAAGATGAATCCAGCCAATCTTCCCTTCGATTCCGAGGCGATGCTCGAGGGCCTGCGCACCTGGGTGGAATGCGAAAGCCCGACCTGGGACGCGAGCGCCGTCAACCGCATGCTCGATATCGCAGCGCGGGATATGGCGATCATGGGTGCGACCATCGAACGCATCGGCGGCCGACAAGGCTTTGGCGGCGTCATCCGCGCGCGTTTCCCGCATCCGAAGCAGGGTGAGCCGGGCATTCTGATCGCCGGACACATGGATACCGTCCACCCGGTCGGCACCATCGAGAAGCTGAAATGGCGGCGCGAGGGCAACAAATGCTACGGCCCCGGCATCTACGACATGAAGGGCGGCAACTACCTCTCGCTGGAAGCGATCCGGCAGCTGGCGCGCGCCTCCTTCACCACGCCGCTGCCGATCACCATCCTGTTCACGCCGGACGAGGAAGTCGGCACGCCATCGACACGCGACATCATCGAAGCTGAAGCCGCGCGCAACAAATATGTGCTGGTGCCCGAGCCCGGCCGCGCCGACAACGGCGTCACCACCGGACGTTACGCCATCGCGCGTTTCAATGTCGAGGCGACGGGCCGGCCGAGCCACGCCGGCGCAACGCTGTCAGCGGGACGCTCGGCCATCCGCGAGATGGCGCGGCAGATCCTTGCGATCGACGCGATGACGACGGAGGATTGCACCTTCTCCGTCGGCGTCGTGCATGGCGGGCAATGGGTCAATTGCGTTGCCACGACCGCCACCGGTGAGGCGCTGTCCATGGCCAAGCGCCAGGCCGATCTCGATCGCGGTGTCGAACGCATGCTGGCGCTGTCGGGCACGGCAAACGACGTCACCTTCAAGGTCACACGCGGCGTGACACGGCCGGTGTGGGAGCCGGACGCAGGCACCATGGCGCTGTATGAAAAGGCACGCGCCATCGCGAAATCGCTCGGCCAGGAATTGCCGCATGCGAGCTCCGGCGGTGGCTCCGACGCCAACTTCACGGGCGCGATGGGCATCCCGTCGCTCGATGGCCTCGGCGTGCGCGGCGGCAATGGCCACACGCTGGAGGAGTTCATCGAGGTGGACAGCCTCGTCGAGCGCGGCCGGCTGATGGCGGGACTGCTTGCGACACTAGAGTAATTTGAATCAACTTCGCACTGCACAATGCGTTGGCAGTCACGGTTGAAATTTAGCCTTGTCTAAAAATGAGGCGCATCGTACTGCTCGCTGGTCCACGCGACGATGCGGGAGAGATCGCAATCAAGGGTTCGGCCTTCTTTGCGGCGCCGACGGAGCAACCGCCCCGGAAACTCTCAGGCAAAAGGACTGTATCGTCAGGACGATCTGGAGAGAGGCGGCACGATTTGAAAGGTCGTGACGTCCACCGAAGGGGATAGTCCGTAGCTGATCTGTTGAGGTCCGCGCCGGGTCAAGCTCTCAGGTAACCGTGACAGATGGGGCGCCGAACGGCCTTGCGGCCGGCGGTTAGCCTATCCTAACTCACGGGAGCCCCGAACTTTTCATGACCCATATCGCCATCATCGGCGCCGGCATCACCGGCGTGACGACTGCCTATGCCCTGCTCGAACGCGGCCTTGAGGTGACGGTGCTCGACAAGCACCGCTACGCCGCGATGGAGACCTCCTTCGCCAATGGCGGACAGCTCTCCGCCAGCAATGCCGAAGTGTGGAACAGCACCGCGACGATCCTGAAAGGCCTGCGCTGGATGTTCCGGCGCGATGCTCCGCTGCTGATGAACCCGCGGCCGAACTGGCACAAATATTCGTGGATGAGCGAGTTCGTCGCCAATATCGGCAACTACCGCGCCAACACCATCGAGACCACGCGGCTCGCGATCGAAGCCCGCAAGCATCTGTTCGAGATCGCGGAGCGCGAAGGCATCGACTTCGATCTCGAGCGCCGCGGCATCCTTCACATCTATCACGACAAGAAGGGTTTTGAATCCGGCCTGCGCGTCAACGCGCTGTTGCAGGAAGGTGGTCTCGATCGCCGCCCGGTGACATCGGAAGAAATCCGCAGCATCGAGCCGACGCTGCGCAAAGAGTATTACGGCGGCTTCTACACGCCTTCGGATGCGACCGGCGATATCCACAAATTCACGCGCGGGCTCGCAGAGGCCTGCAAACGTCGTGGCGCGACCTTCATCCACGAAGCCAACATCGACTCGATCGCGCAAGCCCAAGGCGGCTTTGTCATCGGCTGGAATGATCTTGCCGCAAGCGATGCTGTCGCATCCGCGCGCGGCATGCTGAACGCGGATGGCGTCGTGGTCTGCGCCGGCGTTGCCAGCCGTCACTTCGCTAGCCTGCTCGACGAGCGCGTCAACGTCTATCCGGTGAAGGGCTATTCGATCACCGTGCAGCTCGACACTGCCGAGAGCCGCGACGCGACGCCGACCGTCAGCCTGCTGGACGAGGCCGCCAAGATCGTCACCAGCCGGCTCGGCGCAGATCGTTTTCGTGTGGCCGGCACCGCCGAGTTCAACGACTTCAACCGCGACATTCGCGCCGACCGGGTGCAGCCGCTGGTCGACTGGGTGCGCAGCCACTTTCCGGCTGTCGAAACGTCGCGCGTTATCCCTTGGGCCGGGCTGCGGCCGATGATGCCGAACATGATGCCGGTGGTGCGCGCCGGGCGGATGCCAGGCGTGTTCTTCAACACAGGCCACGGCCATCTCGGCTGGACCCTGTCAGCCGCCACCGCGCAGATGATTGGCGCAACCATCGACGGCTGGCGCGGCCTTAACGCGCCCTCGAGCGCCTCTTCACCCCAGGTTGAGCGCGAGCTGCGTCATGCATCCTGAGTGGTCGATGTCGGCAGCTGGGTGGCCCCTTGCGACCGCCCTGCCCTTGGCACACAATTTGCCCCGAAAAGCCGGCATCTCCGGCCGGCTTTCCAGCCCGAATGATAGGCGCGCATGATAGACACGATCGAATCCACGGGCGCCCTCGGGCCCCACCAGTTCCGCAGCCGGAGATAGGTGCATGCTAGGTTATCTCATTCGCCGCGTTCTGGCCGCGGTGCCCGTGATGGGCGTCGTCGCGCTATTCGTGTTCCTGTTGCTGCGGCTGACGCCGGGCGATCCCGCCGCAATTCTCGCCGGCGACAATGCGACACCCGAACGGCTCGAGCGCATCCGCGACTCGCTCGGCCTCAATGAGCCGCTGATCGTGCAGTTCATCACCTGGGTGGGCAAGCTGTTGCACGGCGATCTCGGGACGTCGCTGATCTCCAATTTGCCTGTTATCAAGATGATTGGCCAGCGCGTCGAACCGTCGATCTCGATCGCGCTGTCGACCATCATCCTCGCCGTCATCGTCGCGGTGCCCTTAGGGGTGATCGCGGCATGGAAGCACGGCACCTGGATCGACCGCTTCGTGATGGGTCTCTCCGTGCTCGGCTTCTCCGTGCCCGTGTTCGTGGTCGGCTATCTCCTGATCGAGGTGTTCGCGATCGACCTGCGCTGGGTGCCGGTGCAGGGCTTCCGCAGCATCTTTAACGGCTTCGGACCGTTCTTCGAGCGCATCATCCTGCCGACTTGCGCGCTCTCCTTCATCTACATCGCGCTGATCGCGCGCATGACGCGCGCGGCGATGCTCGACGTTCTGGGTGAAGACTACGTCCGCACCGCACGCGCGAAGGGCATCAACGAAGTCGCCGTGATGATGCGGCACGCGCTGCGCAACGCGGCCGTGCCCGTGATCACCGTGATCGGCACCGGATTTGCGCTGCTGATCTCCGGCGTCGTCGTCACCGAGAGCGTGTTCAACATCCCCGGCATCGGCCGCCTCACGGTCGATGCGGTGCTAGCGCGCGACTATCCGGTGATCCAGGCGATGATCCTCTTGACGTCACTGATCTACGTCGTCGTTAACCTCCTGATCGACGTCGCCTACACGCTGCTCGATCCCCGGATCCGGTACTGAGGCCAAGGATAACAACAATGTCGGTCGATACCCTTCCCCAGTCATCCATCCCGATCACGTCGCCGCTGCGGCCGCGTTTCGGCTTCCTCACCTCGACGCCGATCATCGCGGCGGCCACGATCCTGCTCACGCTGATCGTGCTGGTCTCGGTCCTGGCGCCGCTGATCGCGCCGCATGATCCGATCCAGCTTGCGCCGTCGCAGCGGCTGAAGCCGTCGTCGGCGCAATTTCTGCTCGGCACCGACGCCTACGGACGCGACCTGTTGTCACGCGTCATTTATGGCGGCCGCATCTCGCTGCTGATCGGCATCGGCTCGGCGATCCTTGCGGTCGTGATTGGGCTCGCGATCGGCCTCGTCTCCGGCTTCTTCAAGCTGGTCGACTCGGTCCTGATGCGCGTCATGGACGGGCTGATGGCGATGCCGAGCATTCTGCTTGCGATCGCCGTCGTGTCGCTGTCGGGTGCCAGCATCTGGACCGTGCTGATCGCGATCACCATCCCCGAAGTTCCGCGCGTGGCCCGCCTGGTGCGCTCCGTCGTGCTGTCGGCGCGGGAGGAGCCCTATGTCGAAGCCGCGATCTCGGTCGGCTCGTCCCTGCCGAAGATCATGTGGCGGCATTTGATGCCGAACACGATCGCGCCGCTGATCGTGCAGGGCAGTTACGTCTGCGCCTCTGCGATCCTCACCGAAGCCATCCTCTCCTTCCTCGGCGCCGGCATCTCGCCGGAGACGCCGACCTGGGGCAACATCATGGCCGAAGGCCGCCAGTATTTTCAGCTCAAGCCAACGCTGATTTTCTGGCCGGGCCTGCTGCTCTCGATCGCCATCCTCAGCATCAATCTGATCGGCGACGCCGCCCGCGACGCACTCGATCCGCGTATGAAGCAGCGGGAAGGCAAGTGATGAGCAACCTGATCCTCGACATCAACAACCTCGTCGTCTCCGTCGGCAAGAAGCCGAACGCGCCAAAGATCATCGACGGCATCTCGATCCAGGTCCACGAGCGCGAGACGCTGTGCCTCGTCGGCGAAAGCGGCTCCGGCAAGTCGGTGACCTCGCTCACCACGATGGGCCTGCTGCCGAAGGGCACGCTGGTTCCGACCGGCGGCAGCATCAAGCTGGTCGGCGAGGAGATCCTTACCGCGACCGATCGCCGCCTGCGCCAGCTGCGCGCGACACAGATGGCGATGATCTTCCAGGAGCCGATGACCGCGCTCAATCCGGTGGTTCCGGTCGGCCGCCAGATCGACGAAGTGCTGCGCGCCCACACCAAACTCGACGCCAGGGCGCGGAAGAAGCGCATCCTCGAGATGATGGAGCAGGTCCGCCTGCCCCAGGTCGAGCGCATCTTCGCCTCCTACCCGCACCGCCTCTCCGGCGGCCAGCGCCAGCGCATCATGATCGCGATGGCTCTGGTGCTCGAGCCGAAGCTGCTGATCGCGGACGAGCCAACCACCGCGCTCGACGTCACCACGCAGAAGCAGATTTTGACCCTGATCCGCGACCTCCAGCGCGATCACGGCACGGCCGTGCTGTTCATCACCCATGACATGGGCGTGGTCGCCGAGATCGCCGACCGCGTCGCTGTGATGCGGCAGGGCCGGCTGGTCGAGACCGGCCCGCTCAAGAGCGTGCTGCGCAATCCGACCATGGAATACACCCGCAATTTGCTCTCGGCAGTGCCGAGCCTGGTGCCGCGGGCGGCGCGGCCCGAGACCAAAGAGCCGGTGGTGCTCGAAGCCAACGACCTCAGCAAGGTCTACAAGGAGCGCGCCTTCTTCGGCAAAGGCCGTGAGGTCGTCGCCGCCGACAAGGTGACGCTGACGCTGCGCAAGGGCCGCACGCTCGGCATCGTCGGCGAGAGCGGCTCGGGCAAGTCGACCGTGGCACGCTGCATCGTACGCCTGATCGATCCGACCTCCGGCGGCGTGCGCCTCGCCGGCCGCGAGATCTCCGACCTCTCGCGGCGCCTGCTCCAACCGCATCGGCAAAAAATCCAGATCGTATTCCAGGATCCCTACCGCTCGCTCAACCCGCGCGTCACCGTCGGCGAGACCATCGCGGAGGGCCCGATCAATTACGGCACCTCGCATGCCGATGCCATGAAGCGGGCGCGCGAGCTGCTCGAACTGGTCGGCCTGCCCGCGGACGCCGTGACGCGCTATCCGCACCAGTTCTCCGGCGGCCAGCGCCAGCGCATCGCCATTGCGCGCGCACTCGCGCTCGATCCGGACGTGCTGGTCGCGGACGAAGCGGTCTCGGCGCTCGACGTCTCCGTGCAGGCGCAGGTGCTGGAACTGCTCGACGAGATTCAGAAGCGGCTCGGTATCGCCATTCTGTTCATCACCCACGATCTGCGCGTCGCAGCACAGATCTGCGACGAGGTCGTGGTGATGCAGCATGGCCGCGTCGTCGAACAGGGCCCGGCCGCCGAAGTGCTGACGCATCCGAAGGAGGCCTATACCAGGGCATTGCTGGAGGCAGCCCCCGGCCGCGGCTGGGACTTTGCGAACTTCCGGCCGGTGTCGGAAGGCGTGGCGGCGACCGCGTAGTCTCTCCCTCGTCATTGCGAGCTCAGCGAAGCAATCCAGGTTGTCCCCGCGGAGGGATTCTGGATTGCTTCGCTTCGCTCGCAATGACGGGAGCGATCACCAGCATTCGAAAATGACTTAAAGCCATGCGCGACGGCATGAGCTCCTCGCTTGCCCTCGCCGCAAGCACAGGGCTAACGTCGCGCACTTTCAATCGCTGGGCTTGAGTTGATGACACGTATCGCCGTCGGCGGCTTCCTGCACGAGACCAATACCTTCGCTCCGACGAAGGCGACATTCGCGGACTTCCAGCATGGCGGCGGCTGGCCGGCGATGACGCAAGGGCCTGATGTGCTGAAGGTGATGCGCCACATCAATGTCGGCCTCGCCGGCTTCGTCGACAGCGCCGAGGCCAATGGCTGGGAACTCGTTCCGACGATCGCCTGCGGCGCCAGCCCATCGGCGCACGTCACCAAGGATGCCTTCGAGCGCATCGTGAAAGTCATGGTCGACGGCATCGCCGCCGCCGGCCCGCTCGACGCGGTCTATCTCGACCTGCATGGCGCGATGGTGACCGAACATCTCGACGACGGCGAAGGCGAGATTCTGGCGCGCGTGCGCCGCGTCATCGGCAAGGACATTCCGCTGGTCGTGAGCCTCGACCTCCACGCCAATGTCACACCCGAGATGATGGAACATGCGGATGCGCTGATCGCCTATCGCACCTATCCGCATGTCGACATGGCCGAGACCGGCCGCGCCTCAGCAAAGCATCTCGAGCTGCTGCTGAAGACCGGGCAGCGCTTCGCAAAGTCGTTCCGCCAATTGCCCTTCCTGATCGCGATCAGCTGGCAATGCACCAACGACTATCCCACCAAGGGCATCTACGAAAAGCTCGCCGCTCTCGAAAACGATGCGGTTCCGACATTGTCCTTCGCGCCGGGCTTCCCTGCCGCCGATTTCCGCGACTGCGGGCCGAGCGTCTTCGCCTATGGCAAGACGCAAGAAGACGCCGACGGCGCGGCGGATGCCATCGTCAAGCTGATCGAGAGCCACGAAAACGATTTCGATGGCAAGATCTGGACACCCGACGACGGCGTGCGTCACGCCATGGAACTCTCGAAGGTCGCCAGCAAGCCGATCATCATCGCCGATACCCAGGACAATCCCGGCGCCGGCGGCGATTCCGACACCACCGGCATGCTGCGCGCGCTGGTGCGCAACAGAGCGAGCGCTGCGACCGGCGCGATCTACGATCCGGAATCGGCCAAGGCCGCGCATGCGGCCGGCGTGGGTGCCACCGTGACGCTGTCGCTCGGCGGCAAGTCCGGCATTCCCGGCGATGAGCCCTATCGCGAAACCTTTGTCGTCGAAAAGCTCTCCGACGGACGCTTCATCGCGCCCGGCCCCTATTACGGCGGCCGCGAGATGGAAATGGGCCCCTCCGCAGCCTTGCGCATCGGCAACGTCCGCGTGGTCGTCAGTTCGCATAAGGCGCAGCTCGCCGACCAGGCGATGTATCGTTACGTCGGCATCGAGCCGACGCAAGAAAAGATTCTGGTCAACAAGAGCTCGGTGCATTTCCGCGCCGATTTCGAGCCGATCGCCGAAAAGCTGATGATCTGCGCCGCGCCCGGCGCGATGCCGGCCGACACGGCCACGCTGCCCTGGACGCGCCTGCGTCCGGGCATCCGCATCAAGCCGAACGGCCCCGTTTTCAATCCCCCTTCACGCTAACCGGACAGGAACACATGCCCACGATCGAACGTATCGACGGCTATGCCGACGAACTCACTGCCATCCGCCGCGACCTCCACGCCCATCCCGAGATCGGCTTCGAGGAAGTGCGCACCTCCGGCATCGTCGCCGACAAGCTGAAGAGCTGGGGCATCGAGGTGCATCGTGGCCTCGGCGGCACCGGCGTGATCGGCGTCATCAAGGGCAAGGGTTCGAGCGGCAAGCGCATCGGCCTGCGCGCCGACATGGACGCGCTGCCGATGGAAGAGAACACCAATCTGAAATGGAGCTCGAAAATCCCCGGCCGGTTCCACGGCTGCGGCCATGACGGCCACACCACCATGCTGCTCGGCACCGCGCGCTATCTCGCCGAAACCAAAAACTTCGACGGCACCGTGCATCTGATCTTCCAGCCGGCCGAGGAAGGCCTCGGCGGCGCCCGCGCCATGATCAAGGACGGGCTGTTCGAGAAATTTCCCTGCGACGAGCTCTACGGCCTGCACAACGCGCCCGACCTCAACCACGGCGAGATCGCGATCCTGCCCGGCCCGGCGATGGCCAGCGCCGACTTCTTCGACCTTCGCATCACCGGCTACGGCGCGCATGGCGCAATGCCCGAACGCTCCAAGGACGCGGTGATCATCGCGACCACGCTGGCGCAGGCGATCCAGACCATCGTCAGCCGCAACGTCGAGCCGCTGCAGGCCGCCGTCGTCTCGATCACCCAGATCCATGCAGGCTCCGCCTACAACGTCATTCCCGGCGACGCACATCTGTGCGGCACCATCCGCACCTTCTCGAAGGAAGTCCGCACCCTGATCGCCGAACGCATCCGCACGATCTGCGCCGGCATCGCGAGCGCCTATCAGTGCGTGATCGACGTCGACATCCGCGACACTTTCGACGTGCTGGTCAACCAGGTCGAGCAGTCCAAGGTGGTCGAGGACGTTGCGCGCACAATCGTCAACCCCGCCAACGTCATCACGCGCGCCCAGCCGAAGATGGGCAGCGAGGATTTCGCCGACATGTTGCAGACCATTCCCGGCGCCTATTTCTGGGTCGGTCATGACGGCACGGTGCCGGTGCACAATCCCGGCTTTGTGCTCGACGACAAGATCCTCCCGATCGGCGCCAGTATGTTCGCCCGGATCATCGAAACGCGCATGCCGGTGGGCTAACAATGCATAAAGAGAGCGTCGAAGAGGCGGTTACCTCGCTGCACGATCTCTCCGCGGTCGATCTGATCGCGGGCTATCGGGCAAAACAGTTCTCGCCGAGCGAAGTGCTGGAGGATTTGCTTACGCATGTCGCTGCGTGGGAACCGCATCTCAAGGCGCTCTATGCATTCGATCCCGACAGCGCGCGCGAGGCCGCAAAAGCCTCGACCGCGCGCTGGTCCGGCGGCGAGCCATCGGGCGCGCTCGACGGCGTGCCTGTCACGGTGAAGGACAACATCGCGACCAAGGGCGTGCCCGTGCCGCTGGGCGCCGCCAGCGTCAAGCTGGTGCCGGCCGAGAAGGACGCACCGCCCGCGGCACGTTTGCGCGAGGCCGGCGCGGTCATCTTCGCCAAGACCACGATGCCCGATTATGGCATGCTGTCCTCCGGGCTCTCCAGCTTCCATGCGCTCGCGCGTAATCCCTGGGACCTCTCCAAGAACCCCGGTGGCTCCAGCGCTGGCGCAGGCGCTGCTGCCGCGGCCGGCTACGGCCCGCTGCATCTCGGCACCGATATCGGCGGCTCGGTGCGCCTGCCCGCCGCCTGGTGCGGCCTCGTCGGCCTGAAGCCGAGCTTTGGCCGCGTGCCGATCGATCCTGTCTATGTCGGCCGTGTCGCGGGCCCCATGACCCGCACGGTTGATGATTGCGCGCTGATGATGAACGTGATCGCAAAACCCGACCGGCGCGACGGCATGAGCCTGCCCGCCGAGCCGCTCAACTGGAAAGGACTGGAGAAGTCCCCGCGAAAGCTCCGCATCGGGCTGATGCTCGATGCTGGCGTCGGCCTGCCCGCGGAAAAGCCGGTCCGTGACGTCGCGGTGAAAGCTGCAAAGGCGTTCGAATCCGCAGGTAGCGTCGTCACCGAAGTCGACGGCATCTTGACGCGCGACATGCTCGATGGCCTCGATAATTTCTGGCGCGCGCGGATGTGGGACGATCTCGTCAAGCTGACGCCGGCCGAACAGGCAAAGGTGCTGCCCTACATCTTCAAATGGGGCGAATCCGGCGCAAAGCTCTCGGGTGTCGACGTGATCCGCGGCTTCAACCAGACCATGGCGATCCGCAATGCTGCGGCAAAGCTGTTCTGCGAGTTCGACTATGTGATCTCGCCGACCGCGCCGAATGTGAACTACCCCGCGGACTGGGCTTCGCCCACCAACGATCCGATGAGACCGTTCGAGCACATCTGCTATACCGTGCCGTGGAATATGTCGGAGAACCCCGCCGTCTCCCTCAATGGTGGCTTCGACGCCAACGGTTTTCCGATCGGCGTGCAGATCGTCGGCCGGCGCTTCGACGATATCGGCGTGCTCGGCATGGCCAAGGCTTTTGAGAGCCTGCGCGGCCCGCAGAAGCCCTGGCCCAAGCCGCCGGCTAGTTAATCGCACCGTCGTTATTCCGGGTTGCGCCCTCTTGGCGCAAGCCCGGCATCCATTCATCCGCCATCCAAGCTGCACAATGGATTCTCGGGTGCGCAATTGCGCACCGGAGCTCGCGCTTCGCGCGCACCGGAATGACGTGGTAGAGAGATTGACAAGAAATAAGGGAAGGAAACCACCATGGCGTATGAGACGATCAAATACGAGGTCGCCGAACAGATCCTCACCATCACGCTGAACCGGCCCGACAAGCTCAACGCCTTCAATGCGCAGATGCAAGCCGAGCTGATCGACGCGTTCGACGCCGCCGACAAGGACGACGACGTCCGCGCCATCATCGTAACAGGCGCCGGCCGCGGTTTTTGCGCGGGCGCCGATCTGTCGTCGGGCGCCGACACGTTCGACCGCGATGCGCGGCGCGGCCCGGTCAAGCGGTTCGCCGACGGCAAGGTCGATTACAGCGATTCCCAAGTGCGCGACGGCGGTGGCCAGGTCACCCTGCGCATCTTCAAGTGCCTCAAGCCCGTGATCGCGGCGGTGAACGGGCCTGCGGTCGGCATCGGCGTCACCATGCAGCTCGCGATGGACATCCGCATTGCCTCCGACGCCGCACGCTTCGGCTTCGTGTTCTCCCAGCGCGGCATCGTGCCCGAGGCGGCGTCGAGCTGGTTCCTGCCGCGCATCGTCGGCATCTCGCAGGCGCTGGAATGGTGCTATTCGGGCCGTGTGTTCCCGGCGCAGGAAGCGCTTGCAGGCCGTCTCGTCAGCAAGGTCGTCCCCCCCGATGATCTGCTGCCGACCGCCCGCGCGCTTGCCAAGGAGTTTACAGCCAAGACCGCGCCGGTGTCGGTGGCGCTGATCCGCCAGATGATGTGGCGCATGATGGGCGCCGACGATCCCATGGAAGCGCACAAGGTCGACAGCCGCGGCATCTACGCCCGCGGCCGCTCCGAGGATGTGAAGGAAGGCGTGGTGTCGTTCCTGGAGAAACGGCCGGCGCAGTTCAAGAACAAGGTGTCGAGTGATATGCCGGATTATTTTCCGTGGTGGACGGAGCGGGAATACAAGTAAGGCTCTCGTAGGGTGGGCAAAGCGAAGCGTGCCTACGCATTTTTCCTGACCGAGAGAGATGGTGGGCACGGCGCAAAAGCGCCTTTGCCCACCCTACAGCACCCTCACTCCATCACCAGCGCCACGCGCCCGATCGCCTTGCGATCGAGCAACAGCCGCATCGCCTTGGCATAGTCCCGCAACGGCAGGCGGTGTGAGACGTTGGGGCGCAGCTTGCCCTCCTCCGCCCATTGCAGCAGCGCTTTCAGTCGCACTTCACCGAGCGCCGGATTTTTCCGCACGGCCTCGCCCGCGCGAACGCCGAGCACGCTGGCGCCCTTGATCAGCAGCAGGTTGGTTTTCGCCGAGCCGATGCCGCCGGTGAAACCGATCACCAGCAGCCGTGCGCCCCAGGCAATGCAGCGCATCGAGTTCTCAAAGACCTCGCCGCCGACGGGATCGAACACGACGTCCGCGCCACGGCCGCCGGTGATACGCTTGACGGCATCGCGGAACGACTCGCGGTCGTAGCGCACGAGATGATCGGCGCCGCGTGCCTTGGCGACAGCCAACTTCTCGTCACTGGAGGCCGTCGCGATTACGGTCGCACCCAGCATCTTGCCGATCTCGACGGCCGCTAGTCCAACGCCGCCACCGGCACCGTGCACCAGCAGCACCTCACCCGGCTCGATACGGCCGCGATCGATCAGCGCGTGATAGGCGGTGCCGTGACCGGCGAGATAGGTCGCAGCCTCCGCATAGTCGAATGTCGACGGCATCGGCGTGAGCTGCGACGGCGCGACAATCGCTTCATCGGTGAACGCGCCGTGGCGCATCTTGACGATGACCTTGGCGCCGACGACAACGCCGCTTGCTTCCGCGCCCACCTCCGTCACGTCTCCGGCTGCTTCCATACCCGGCGTGAACGGCAGCTCCGGCTTGAGCTGATATTCGCCCGCCGCCATCAGCACGTCAGGAAAATTCAGCCCAGCGGCGCGGATCGCGACGCGCACCTCGCCAGGTTTCAGGGCGCGCGATGGAAACTCTTCCAGCCGCAGCGTTTCGGGTGCGCCGAGTTCGCGGCAGACGACCGCCCGCACCATCAGGCTGCACTCGCCTTGCTGCGCAGCAGCGCCTCGCGGATCAGCGGCAGGCGGTCATTGCCGAAGTACATGTCGGTCTTGTTGACGAAGATCGTCGGCGAACCAAAGCCGCCGCGGGCGACGACCTCTTCCGTGTTGGCCTTGAGTTGATCCTTGATCCCCTGCTCCGAAATGCCGGCGAAGAACTTCTGCTCGTCGATGCCGACTTTCTTGCAGATCTCGGCAAGGACCGAATCCTGCGAGATGTCCTTGTCGCCGCTCCAATAGGTCTCGAACAATGCGGTCGCGAACGGCACCATGTCTTTGCCGGCCCAGATGCAGCCGCGCATCGCTTTCACACTGTTCACCGGAAACACGGTCGGCGGCATCTTGATCGCGAGCCCTGCCGAGCGCGCCCAGTCGGCGAGGTCCTTCTTCATGTAGCGCGCCTTCAGCGGCACCGGCGTTTCACGCTGCGCGTAGACGCTCGGATTGACCGTGTTGAAAATGCCGCCGACCAGGATCGGCCGCCAGCTGATCTCGGCGCCGAGCTCTTTTGCGAGCGGCTGGATGTTGTGGAAGGCGAGATAGGTCCAGGGGCTGGAGCAGTCGAAGAAGAATTCGATCATGGCGTTTCCTTGTGTTTGTTTCACTCTCTCCCCCCGTCATTGCGAGGAGCGAAGCGACGAAGCAATCCAGAATCTTTCCGCGGAGACAGTCTGGATTGCTTCGCTTCGCTCGCAATGACGAGGAGGGAGCGGAGACCTATTTCCTTCCCAAAACTTCCTTCGCACGCTGGCCGAACATAATCTTGCGTGATTCCTCGTCGAAGGGCTCTTTCACGAATTTTCCGATCGCAAGCCCCGCCTGCACCCGCGGCCTCGCGCGCACCTCGGCGTACCAGCGTTTCACGTTCGGATAATCGTCGAGCGTAAAGCCCTGCGCCTTGTGGGTCATGGTCCAGGGGAAACAGGCGATGTCGGCGATGGAATAATCGCCGGCGACATAGGCGCCGGTGTTGGCCAACTGGCGGTCGAGCACGCCATAGAGCCGCGCCGCCTCGTCGCGGTAACGCTCGATCGCGTACGGAATTTTCTCCGCCGCATAGAGCGCGAAATGGCCGTGCTGACCTAGCATCGGACCAAGACCTCCCATCTGCCACATCACCCACTGGATGGTGGTCGAGCGGCCGCGCAAGTCGGTGGCCAAGAAGCGGCCGGTCTTTTCCGCCAGATAAATCAGCATCGCGCCGGTCTCGAAGGCCGAGAACGGTGCGCCACCATCAGCAGGATCATGATCGACGATCGCGGGAATGCGGTTGTTCGGGGATATCGCCAGAAATTCCGGGCTGAACTGCTCACCGGCCCGGATGTTGACAGGCTTCACGGTGTAGGGAAGCCCGAGTTCCTCCAGCATGATCGAGATTTTCCAGCCGTTCGGCGTCGGCGCGTAATAGAGCTCGATCATGACCTTTCCTTGGGCCTTCCGTGCCATCGCCGCTGGAATAGGAAGCGACTTTTGTTGTTCTGTACCTTGACGTTAAGACATGGCAGGAAGGGGCGCAACACAACCTGCCGGGAGGGCCGCCATGCTGTTTCCAACCACGATTGCCGGTTCACTGCCGAAGCCGGAATGGCTCGCCGAGCCCAACATGCTCTGGGCGCCCTGGAAGTCTGGAGGCGACGAGCTTCTCCGCGCCAAGCGCGACGCGACCATGCTTGCCGTGAAAGTCCAGGAGGACGCCGGCATCGATATCGTCACCGAGGGCGAGCAGGCCCGGCAGCATTTCGTGCACGGTTTTCTGGAGAAGATCGAGGGTATCGACTTCGCCCACAAGGTCGAGATGGGTATCCGCAAAGACCGCTACAAGGCGATGGTGCCGCAGGTGGTCGCACCGCTCCGGCTCAAGGGCCGCGTCCACGCCGACGAAGCGCGCGTCGCCCGCACGCATACGAAGAAGAAGCTGAAATTCACCCTGCCCGGCCCGATGACCATCATCGACACCATCTCCGACAGTTACTATGGCGACCGCGTCAAGATGGCTTTTGCCTTCGCCGAGCTGCTGAACGAGGAAGCCCTGGCGCTGCAGGCCGACGGCGTCGATCTCGTGCAGTTCGACGAGCCCGCCTTCAACGTCTACATGGACGAGGTCAACGACTGGGGCATCAAGGCGCTGGAACGCGCCGCGCAAGGCCTCACCTGCGCCACCGCCGTGCACATCTGCTACGGCTACGGCATCAAGGCCAACACCGACTGGAAGGAGACGCTCGGCGCGCAGTGGCGGCAGTATGAGCAGATTTTCCCGGCGATCGATGCGAGCCCGATCCAGCAGGTCGCGATCGAGTGCCGCAATTCGAAGGTGCCGCTCGACCTGCTCGCGCTGCTCAAAAACAAGATCGTGCAGGCCGGCGTCATCGACGTTGCCAGCGACACGGTCGAGACCGCCGAGGACGTCGTGAAGGTGATCGACGCGGTGTCGAAATTCGTGCCCAAGAGCAACATCATCGCCACCACCAATTGCGGCATGGCGCCGATGCGGCGCGAGATCGCCGAAGCCAAGCTGATGGCGCTCGGTGCGGGCGCCGCACTGGCGCGCGAGAAGCTGGGCTGATGCTGGTGGTCCGGACGATCCTCGTCGTCGGGGCTCTCGCGGCGATCGCCTTGCCTGCGCACGCGGAGGATCGCTCCGTGCTTCTCAATTGCAAGGCCGTGGTGGAGCGCGCGGAGAAAGATGCGAGCGGCGCGAGCGAGGCCGAGCTGACCCGCTGCCGCCAGATCATCCGCGAATGGGCCCTGCGCGATGCGCGAACGACAGTGGACGAACAGGGGCGGCCGCTGCGCTAGCTGCGCGCGCTCGGATGCAGCACAGGCTGATATCCGGAGTTGATCGCGCGCAGTGTCGACGGCGGCGTCAGCAACATCGGACGATCGAGGGGGCCTGCATGCGGGACGTAACCCGCGAATGACCAAAGCAGCACTTTGCCTTGTGTCACGAGAAAGCTCTCCTCGCCCTGTTGCACCATTGTGCCGTCGGGCAATTCCGCGAGCGGCGTCGGCAGCGCATGCAGGCGCTTCCTGCCACGATCGAGCCGTTCCTGATGCAGCACGGCGTCCATTGCCTTCGCACTGACGCCGCTGACACCATTGCCCGTCTCCCAAGCGGCACGAAAGCGCCTGGCGTCGTCGCGGCGGCAGAAGAAACAGGGCCGATGTCCCGCGGCGAAGGAAGTCGCCTCGTCGAGGAAGAACAGCTCGGTCCAGCTCCGGCGCGCCATCACCGGCCGCCGCCAGCCGCGGAATTCACACAGGCATGTAATCCACGCCGGCGAAGACCAGCGTTTGTTCAGAAGCGTTCTGGTCGCGGGATCGTGGATGATGCCGCGATTGCCGGTGAACACGCCGCGATGCGGCGTGGCGATGATGTCACCGGTGGGCGTGACGCGGTTTTGCAAGGGCATGGCTGCACTCTTCTCCTTCTCCCCGCTTGCGGGGAGAAGGTCGGGATGAGGGGGAGCCTCCACCAGGTCGGTGAGAATTGGACTCGCGGAAGCTCCCCCTCACCCGGATTGCACCAGACGATGCTTCGCATCGCCGGCGCAATCCGACCTCTCCCCGCAAGCGGGGTGAGGTAAGGAAAGATCACGCGGCCCCGTCGCGCAGCGGCGGGTGGTAGGACAGTGCGGTGTCCCAGGGGAAGAAGATCCAGGTGTCCTGCGACACCTCGGTGATGAAGGTGTCGACCAGCGGACGTCCCTTCGGCTTGGCGTAGACGGTGGCGAAATGCGCATCGGGCAGCATCTGGCGCACCAGTCTGCCGGTCTTGCCGGTGTCGACGAGGTCGTCGACGATGAGCAGCCCCTTGCCGGTGCCGCCGCCGAGCTTCATGGCGGATTCCGAGATGCCCTTGAGGACCTGGAGCTCACCCTGCTTGTCGTGATCGTAGCTGGCGATGCAGACCGTATCGATCACGCGCACGCCGAGCTCGCGGGCGACGATCGCGGCCGGCACCAGGCCGCCGCGGGTGATCGCGATCACCGCGTGGAAGGGGCCAACCTCGTTGAGCCGCCAGGTCAGCGCCCGGCAATCCCGGTGGAACTGGTCCCAAGAAACCGGGAAGGCCTTGCCCGCCCGCTCCTGCGCACTCAATTCCGGGGCTTCACCAGCCATTGTCGTCTCCTGCTTCGTCTACCGGTGCTAGCGGGTGATGTTCAATCCCGCCAGCATTTCCTTCACCGCGGCCATTGCAGCTGCGAGCTTGTCCGCATCGCGCGAGCGCACCACCAGATTGGTGTTGGGCTTCTGGTCTTCGTCCATGAAGGGATAGCTGCCGATGATGGTGTCGGGGTGTTCGGCGGCGATCACCCGCAACGGGCTGCCGATGTCGCCCTCCCGCGCATTGGCGCGGACCGATTCGGACAGCATGCGGACGCCCGATTTCAGCTTGGGCGAGACGATGTCCATCATCGCCTGCATGATCGAGGGGACGCCGGCCATCACGATGACATTGCCGATCTTGAAGCCGGGGGCGAGGATGGTCGCGCTCTGGATCAGCTCGGCGCCGTCGGGGATGCGGGCCATGCGCAGGCGGGCCTCGTTGAGGTCCTGCTCGCCCCAGCGCTCGCGGAAGCGGGCGACTACCTCCGGGTGATGGTCGATGCCGACGCCGAAGGCCTTGGCGATGCTGTCGGCGGTGATGTCGTCATGGGTCGGGCCGATCCCGCCGGTGGTGAAGACATAAGTGTAGCGATGCCGCAGTGCATCCAACGCCGCGATGATGTCGGACTCGTCGTCGGAGACGACCCGGACTTCCTTCAGGTCGATACCGATATTGGTGAGGTATTCGGCGATGAAGCCGATATTCTTGTCCTTGGTCCGGCCGGACAGGATTTCATCCCCGATGACCAGAATGCCCGCCGTGACGATCTCGCTCATGCCGTAAGTCCCTCACCTGTCGGCCCGACTTTGCCGAGGTAACGCGTTGAAGTCACGCGGTTTTGCTGCCGAAATAAGCAGACCTCAGCCATTTTTTCAGGCAAGCCGCCAGCCATCCCCGGTAAATCCTGCCAGTCCATGCTTATCGCGCTGGCCCGGCCCTTGCTACCACATGAAAGTCATGCACTCTTGCCGCATGGCCAGGACGTTGCGGTCTTCACCAAGGCCTGACGACCTGTCGAATGGCGCAACGCCTTGCGGAGACAAGTCGGGATCTATGGCAGTCGCGTTTGACGAAATGAATATTCCCGGTGGGGACCTTCGCCCCGCCTATCAGGAGCTGGCGCGCTGGCTCAAGGAGACGCCTCCCGAGGCGCTCGAATATCGCCGCCAGGAAGCCGAGCTCCTGTTCCGCCGGATCGGCATCACCTTCGCCGTCTACGGCGAGTCCGAGTCGACCGAGCGCCTGATCCCCTTCGACGTGATCCCACGCATCATGTCCGGCAAGGAATGGACGCTGCTGGAGAAGGGCCTGAAGCAGCGCGTTAAGGCGCTGAACATGTTCCTGCGCGACATCTATCACGGCCGCGATGTCCTCCGCGCCGGGATCGTGCCCGACGATCTGATCTTCCAGAACCCGGTGTTCCGGCCCGAGATGAACGGCCAGCAGGTGCCGCACGACGTCTACGTGCACATCGCCGGCATCGACATCATCAGGGTCGATGCCAACGACTTCATCGTGCTGGAGGACAATGCGCGCACGCCGTCCGGCGTGTCCTACATGCTGGAAAACCGCGAGATCATGATGCGGTTGTTTCCGGATCTGTTCGCCCGCCACAGGGTGGCGCCGGTCGAGCGCTATCCGGACGAGTTGCTGTCTGCGCTCCGCTCGGTCGCGCCGAACAGTGCTTCGGGCGAGCCGACGGTCGCTCTCCTCACCCCCGGCGTCTACAACTCCGCCTATTACGAGCACTCCTTCCTTGCCGACAAGCTCGGCATCGAGCTCGTCGAGGGCCGCGACCTCATCGTCAAGAACAACGAAGTCTTCATGCGGACGACCGAAGGCGTGAAGCGGGTCGACGTGATCTACCGCCGCGTCGACGACGACTTTCTGGATCCCCTCACCTTCCGGCCCGACTCCGCGCTCGGCGTGCCCGGGCTGATGTCGGCCTACGCGGCCGGCAACATCACGCTCGCCAACGCCGTCGGCACCGGCATCGCCGACGACAAGGCGATCTACTCCTACATGCCGGAGATCGTGAAATTCTACCTCGGCGAGGAGCCGATCCTGAAGAACGTTCAGACCTGGCGCTGCCGCGAGCCGAAGGATCTCGCTTATGTGCTCGACCATCTCGGCGATCTCGTCGTCAAGGAAGTCCACGGCTCCGGCGGCTACGGCATGCTGATCGGCCCCGCCGCGACCAAGGCAACCATCGAAGCCTTCCGAGAGAAGCTCAAGCGCGAGCCGGAAGGGTTTATTGCGCAGCCGACGTTGGCACTCTCGACCTGCCCGACCTGCACGGCAAGTGGGCTTGCGCCGCGCCATGTCGACTTGCGGCCGTTCGTGCTCACTGGCAGCAAGACAACCACGATCGTGCCCGGCGGGCTGACACGCGTCGCACTGAAGGAAGGCTCCCTGGTGGTGAATTCGAGCCAGGGCGGCGGCACCAAAGACACCTGGATTTTGGACGAGTAGAGAGATGCTGTCGCGTACCGCCGAAAACCTCTACTGGCTCGCCCGCTACGTCGAACGGGCCGAGTATCTCGCGCGCACCATCGATGCGACGCTGCGCGTCACCGCGCTCCCCGCCGCCTATATCGGCAAGACCAATGAATGGGACTCGGCACTTCTCACCGCCGGCGTCGCCACCAGCTTCTATGAGATCTACGAGGAAGCCAACGAGCGCAACGTCGTCGACTACCTCTCGTTCTCGGCCGACAACCCGTCCTCGATCCGGAACTGCATCGAGGCCGCACGACTGAACTCGCGTTCGGTGCGCACCGCGCTCACCAGCGAAATGTGGGACACCATCAACTCGGCCTGGATCGAATTGCAGGAGGTCTGGAGCAAGGGCACCTCGACGCGTGAGGATCTCGCAAAATTCCTGCGCTTCGTGCAGGAGACCTCGCTGCGCTTCGACGGCTCGGCCTACCGCACCATGCTGCGCAACGACGCCTACTGGTTCTCGCGGCTCGGCCTGCACCTGGAGCGCGCCGACAACACGGCACGCATCCTCGATGTGAAGTATCACGTGCTGCTGCCCGAGGAAGAGCATGTCGGCGGCCCGCTCGACTTCTATCAGTGGAGTTCGATCCTGCGCTCGGTGTCGGCGCTGACGGCCTATCACTGGGTCTATCGCGAGACGCTGAAACCCTGGCTGGTCGCGGATCTGCTCATTCTCAACGGCACGCTGCCGCGCTCGCTTGCGAGCTGCTACGACAATCTCACGCGCAACCTCGACCAGATCGGCGTCGCCTATGGCCGCCAGGGCCCCGCCCAGCGCCACGCCCGCGGCATCCGCAACCGGCTCGAACACAGCAATATGAACGATATTTTCCAGCATGGCGTGCATGAATTCATTCAGGAATTCATCTCGGACAATTCCAGGCTGGGCGAAATCATCACGAAGCAGTATTTGATCTGATACACGCAGTCCTTCCGGGGCGTGCGCCGCGCGAACCCGGAACGACGGAATCAAAACACCATGCGCCTGCGAATTCTGCACACGACGACCTATCGCTACGAGCCGGCGGCGACCAGCGTGATCCAGATTCTGCGGATGACGCCGTGCAGCCATGACGGGCAATATGTGGCGGAGTGGCAGATCGACGTCTCGACCGACACCAGGCTCGACACGCATGAGGACGCCTTCGGCAACGTCACCCACGTGCTGTCCTGCGGGCCCGTCAGCGACATCAAGATCACGTCCGAGGGCCTGATCGAGACCCACGACACCGGCGGCGTGCTGCGCGGCGCCGACGAGCGCTTTCCGGCCGACATGTTTTTGCGTTCCACCGACCTCACCTCCGTCAATCCGGCGATGATGGCGGTCGCACGGCAGTTGCGTAGCGAGGCCGAGAGCGACACGCTCGGATTCCTGCACACGCTGATGTCGCAAATCGGCGATCACATGACCTTCGACGAGGATCCGACCAACAGCGGCACCTCGGCAGCCGAAGCGTTCACGCTCAAGCGCGGCGTCTGCCAGGACTACGCGCACATCTTCATCGCCTGCGCCCGCACCGGCGGCGTGCCGGCGCGCTTCGTCTCCGGCCATTTCCTGCGGTCCGATGGCACGGTGCATCAGGACGCCGGGCATGCCTGGGCGGAAGCCTATGTCGACGGTCTCGGCTGGGTCGGCTTCGACCCCGCCAACAGCATCTGCGCCACCGACGCCCATGTCCGCGTCGCGATCGGGCTCGATTATCTCGGCGCGGCTCCCGTCCGCGGCACCCGCTATGGCGGCGGCGCCGAGACGCTGTCAGTGGCGGTCAAGGTCGAGCAGGCCGGCCGCGGCGGACAATCGCAATCGCAATCCCAGCGGCAGAGCTAGCGTTACAGCCGTAACCCGCGACCGCCGCCCTGAAACCACCCCGTAGCGCTGTCTGTTCAACCTCCGTTGTGATCCGTTTCCGCAACAGAGGTTGAGACAGATGCGGCTTCACGACAAGAACAAGAAGCATTCCGTACCATTGCGCGATCCCCACATGGACATGCTTGCGGGCATCCAGGAGTTGGCCCCCGAGATCAAGGCACGCGCCGCCGAGATCGAAGCTGCGCGCCGCGTCCCGCCTGACATCGTGGAGCGGTTGAGGTCGATCGGGATCTTCCGGATGTTCGTCCCGCGGAGCCACGGCGGGCTGGAGTTGGATTTTCCGGCTGGAATGGAGGTCATCAAGGCGCTGGCCCGTCTCGACGGCTCGATCGGCTGGATCACGGTTGTCGCCGGCGCCAGCAGCCTGTTCGTCGCCGCGTCACGCCCGGAAATGTACCAACGCATTTATCAGGACGGACCGGACACGGCGATCTGCGGCTCATCCCAGCCGGGCGGCACGGCAGAGCGCGTGACCGACGGCTATCGCGTCAAGGGCCGTTGGCCGTTCGCCAGCGGTTGCACGCATGCCGACTGGATTGGCGGGTTCTGCATTGTCACCGAAAACGGCAAGCCGGTGACGGGTGCGCAGGGCAAGCCGTTGGTCCGCGTCGTTGCGCTGCCGGCGCGCGACTGGGAGATCGAGGACACCTGGTACGCGGCGGGGCTCAAAGGCACCGGCAGCCATCACGTCACGCTGCGGGAGAGGCTCGTTCCCGACGCCGATTTCTTCGATCTCGGCACGGCCCCGCACCAGCCGGGCCCGCTCTATCAAGCGTTACCGCAATGGCTGCCCCTGGTGCACGGCGCGTTCGCGGTGGGCGTGGCCGAGGGTTGCGTCGATGACCTGCTTGCGCTGGCCAATACCGGAAAGCAGCAATTATATGCGGCCTTGCCGATGCGGGAGTCCGAAACCTTCCAGTACGATCTCGGCCGGATTTCCGCCAACCTCGCGGCCGCGCAGGCGTTTCAGGAGGTCCAGGCCGCCAGCCACTGGCGTCACGCGGTATCGGGAACACTGAACGACGAGGACCTCGTGACTGAGGGAGCCCGATCCGCGGTCTGGCTCGCCACGACCTGCGTCGGCATCGCGGATGCCTGTTTTGCGCTGGCGGGAAGCAGCGCGGTCCACGACAGCTCGCCGCTGCAGCGGCGCCTGCGCGACCTTCACGTCGGTGCCCAGCACGCTCATGCGCAGCAGAGGCTCTATGTCGATGTCGGCAAGCTGGCGTTGCGCCGCTCCGCCGGGGATGCCGGCTGACCGCGTGAGCCGTGCTACACTCGCGGGATCAGACCCGATCCCGCGAGGCCCCCATGGCGACCGTAAAACTGCTTTCCGACGATGAGCTCTCCAGCGAGGCGCGCGCCGTTTTCGACGATATCCGCAAGGTGCGGCAGTCGGACTTCGTCAACAATTTCTGGCGCGCGCTGGCGCACGATCCGACGACGCTGCGGCGGACCTGGGAGAGCATCAAGGAGGTGATGGCGCCGGGGGCACTCGACCCCAAAATCAAGGAAATGCTCTATGTCGCGGTTTCGATCGCGCATGGCTGCAGCTACTGCATCCACTCCCACACCGCCGGCGCACGGGCCAAGGGCATGACCGAGGCCGAATATGGCGAGATGCTGGCCATTGTCGGCATGGCCGCGGAGACGAACCGGCTCGTCACGGCGCTCGGCGTCCCCGTCGACCAGGCGTTTCTCGTCGACGCCGCTGACTGAGCGGCACAGCTGGCGGTCGCGCCGCGGAATGACAGCCTGCCCCCGGGAATCGGGGGTTACATGCCTCCCCGAAATTGGCTAGTAATTCCGCGCAAACGCGTTCGGGGACTGGAAATGACCTATTGTTGCGGAATCCTGGTTCGGGACGGTCTGGTGATGATCGCCGATACCCGCACCAATGCCGGCCTCGACAATGTCTCGACCTTCCGCAAGCTGCACATCTTCTCCAAGCCGGGCGACCGCATCATGGCGATCGCCAGCGCGGGCAACCTCGCCATCAGCCAGTCGGTGCTCTCCACCCTGACCGAGGGCCTCGAGGACCCCAACACGGGCGACATCGAGACGCTGATGAACGCCCCGACCATGTTCCAGGCGGCACAGCGCATCGGCCGCGCCATCCGGGCGGTGCATTCCACTGAAGGCCCGGCGCTGAAATCCGAGGATGTGTCCTTCGACGTCTCCTTCCTGTTCGGCGGCCAGATCAAGGGCGCGCGGATGCGCCTGTTCATGGTCTACACGGCCGGCAATTTCATCGAGTGCACCACCGACACGCCCTACCTTCAGATCGGCGAGCACAAATACGGCAAGCCGGTGCTCGACCGCGCCATGCATTACGACGTCGAACTCTACGAGGCGCTGAAGACCGGCCTGATCTCGATGGACTCGACGATGCGCTCGAACCTCGGCGTCGGCCTGCCGATCGACGTGCTTGTGGTGCGCAGCGACGCCTGCGATGCCGATCTCAACCACCGCATCGAGGCGGGCGAGCCCTATTTCCACGATTTGCGTTCGCGCTGGTCGGCGGCACTGCGCGCGGCGCATCAGAACATCCCGCGGCCGCCCTACAAGAACGAAAAAGAACCAAAAACCTGACAGCCAAGAAACCTTGAAGAGACTTGAAGAGAGAGAAGGCAGGAAACGATGAGTGAAGCAAACAAGATCGCCGTGGTGACGGGTGCCGGCACCGGTGTCGGGCGCGCGGCGTCGCTGGCGCTGATGAACATCGGCTTCACCGTGGTGCTGGTCGGGCGTCGCCTCGACATGCTCGAGGAAACCGCAAAACTCGGCGCCGCCGGCAAGAGCCTGTGCGTCACTGCCGACATGACCAAGCCGGACTCGATTGCCGCGCTGTTCGACAAGGTGAAGTCGACCTATGGCCGGCTCGACGTGCTCTTCAACAATGCCGGCATGGGCGCGCCGCCGGTGAATTTCGAGGATCTCACCCTCGAGCAGTGGCAGGCCGTGGTGAACACCAATCTCACCGGCCCGTTCCTGTGCACCCAGCACGCCTTCCGCATCATGAAGGACCAGAGCCCGCGCGGCGGCCGCATCATCAACAACGGCTCGATCTCGGCGCATGCGCCGCGGCCGTTCTCGGCGGCCTACACCTCGACCAAGCACGCCATCACCGGCCTGACCAAGGCGAGCAACCTCGACGGCCGCATGTATGACATCGCGGTCGGCCAGGTCGACATCGGCAATGCCGCAACGCCCATGACCGACCGCATGGTCGCCGGCCCCGGCGTGATGCAGCCCGACGGCACCATGAAGCAGGAACCGCGCATGGACGCCAAGGCGGTGGGCGACGCCGTCGCCTACATGGCCGGCCTGCCGCTCGATGCCAACGTGCTGACCATGACGGTGATGGCAAGCAAGATGCCGTTCGTGGGACGGGGCTGAACGCCGCTCTCGTGCCCCGGACGCAGCGCGGCATGCAATGACGCGCTGCTGAGCCGGGGCCTACGTCTCCGCGATCTCGTTCTTGGCGTTCTGGGTCCCGGCTCAGCGGCGCACCGCTGCGCATTGCGCCGCGTCCGGGACACGGGACCTTCCCCTACTCCAGGCTCTCCACCCGACGCAGGCTCGGAAACAGCTTCATCCACAACAGCGCCACCGCGACGGTGCAGACGCCGCCGAGCACTGCGGCGGGCATGGCGCCGAACAATGCGGCCGCTACGCCGCTCTCGAACTGGCCGAGCTGGTTCGAGGCGTTGATGAAAAGGAAGTTCACCGCGCCGACACGGCCACGCATCTCGTCGGGGGTGGCGAGCTGCACCAGCGAGAAGCGGATCACGACGCTGATCGTGTCGGCCGCACCCAGCACGGCGAGCGACAGCACCGACAGCCACATCGAGGACGACAGCGCGAACACGATCGTGGCGACGCCGAACACGATCACCGCCTGGAACATGCGCAAGCCCACATGCCGCGAGATGGCGTGGCGTGCAAGCACCATGGTCATCGCCAACGCGCCGACGGCTGGCGCGGCGCGCAAGATCCCGAGCCCCATTGGGCCGGTCTGAAGGATGTCGCGCGCATAGATCGGCAGCAGCGCGGTGACGCCACCGAACAGCACCGCGAACAGATCGAGCGAGATGGTGCCGAGGATCGCGGGATTGCTGCGAATGAAGCGGACGCCGGCAAAGATATTGTCCGAATCCGTCCCGGCTTTGGCGACCGCCTGCGGCCGCGGCCGGATGAAGCCGGTGAGGATCATCCCGAAAATCCAGAACAGCAGCATCAGGGCATAGGCGAGATGCGGTGCGATCGCGTAGGCGAAGCCGCCGAGCGCGGGACCCGTGATGGTCGCGACCTGCGCCGCGCCGCTGGACACAGCGGTCGCACGCTGGAGCGATCCTTGCGGCGCGATCGCCGGCAGCAGCGCCGCGGTGGTCGGGCTCTCGAAGGCGCCGGCGATGCCGAGCACGAAGGTCGCGATGAAGATCTGCACCTCGCTGACCGCACCGAGATAGGTGATGATTGCGAGATAGAGCGCAGTCGCCGCTTCCACGAGCTGGCAGAGCTGGACCACGCGCTTGCGTTCAAAACGGTCGGCGGCGTGGCCGGCGACAAACACGAGCAGCGCCGTGGGCAGGAATTGCACGAGGCCGACCATGCCGAGGTCGAAGGCGGAGCCGGTGAGGTCGTAGACCTGCCAGCCGATCGCAACCGCGGCGATCTGGCTGGAGAAGCGCGACAGGCTGCGCGAGAGCAGGAAGAACAGGAAGGCGCGGTGGGCGAGGAGCGCGCCGGCGGTCAGCGGCGGATTCGCTGTTATTGGCTGCTCTGGCATCGCCTGTTGGGTCACCCCTGACCGTCGCTCCTATGGACGTGCGCTCCGCGTGGCTGACGCAGACCGGCTTGTCAACAGCGGGCGGCTCCGGTGGTCCTCCGGCATTGCCTTTGCAACGCAGGCGCGGCCATAATCATTGGAGGTTTGGGGACATCATGCTGCGCCTGCAATCGGCACTCGGCGTTTTCGCATTGCTGGCGATCGCTTTCGCGTTGGCAGAGCATCGGCGCGCCGTATCATTACGGCAGGCGGCGATCGGCCTCGTCGCGACCTTCGTCACCGCCATCGTGCTGTTGAAAGTGCCGATCGTCGCCCGTGCCTTCGGCACCATCAACGATGCGGTCGGCGCGATCTCGGCGGCCTCGCGGGCCGGCTCCGCCTTCGTGTTCGGCTATATCGGCGGCGGCCCCCTGCCCTTCGATGTGAAGGTGCCGGGCGCCGATTTCATCCTGGCATTCCAGGCGCTGCCGATCGTGCTGGTCATGAGCGTGCTGACGACGCTGCTGTTCTATTGGCGCGTGCTGCCGCCGGTCGTGCGCGGCATGGCCTGGCTGCTCGAACGCACGCTGGGCGTCGGCGGCGCCGTCGGGCTCTCGACCGCCGCCAACATCTTCCTCGGCATGGTCGAGGCGCCGCTGTTCGTGCGGCCGTATCTGGCGCAGATGAGCCGCAGCGAGTTGTTTCTGGTGATGACCGGCGGCATGGCCGGCATCGCCGGCACCGTGCTGGTGCTCTATGCGACGCTGCTGGCGCCGCTCATCCCTGACGCCGCCGCGCATTTCGTGATCGCCTCGGTGCTGGGCGCGCCGGCTGCGATCCTCATCAGCCTGATCATGGTGCCGGAAACCTCAGACAGGCGCAGCGGCGGCGCGCTGGAGGATCCCGAGATGGAGGTCTCCAGCACGATGGACGCGATCGTGAAGGGCACCGGTGCGGGCATCGAGCTGCTGATCAACATCGTTGCGATGCTGCTGGTGCTCGTCGCGCTGGTCTATCTCGTCAACGCCATGCTCGGCTTGCTACCAAACATCGGCGGCGCTGCGATCTCGTTGCAGCGCCTGCTCGGCCTGGTGATGGCGCCGGTGTGCTGGCTGATGGGCTTGCCCTGGGACCAGGCGATCACGGCCGGCAGCTTGATGGGCACCAAGACCGTGCTCAACGAATTAATCGCCTATGTCGACTTCTCAAAGCTGTCGGCCGGTGCGCTCGATCCGCGTTCGCGCCTGATCATGCTCTACGCGATGTGCGGCTTCGCCAATTTCGCCAGCCTCGGCATCATGATCGGCGGCTTGGGCGTGATGGCGCCGGAGCGGCGCGACGAGATCAACGCGCTCGGGCTGAAGTCGATCGTGTCGGGGACGCTGACGACGTGTCTGATGGGCGCGATCGTGGGGGTCTTGAGCTGAGCTCCCGTAGCCTGGATTTCGCTCCGCTCCATCCGGGCTACGCACGGCCCATGTCGACTGATGCTCTAAGCCAAAGCTGAGGCCACAGCACGAAATGTCATGACCGCGCGATCAATATCCGCATCGTCGATATGGCGATGGGTCACACAGCGCAATCGCTGCTTGCCCCAAGGCCTCGCCTTCACGCCCTCCCTCTCCAGAGCACCCGACCACGCGGCGCTGCCGCGCCCGGTGAGCGAGACGTCGACCTGCACGATATTCGTTTGCGGGATTGTCGCGCTGATCTTTGGATGCATCCCGTTCAACGCATCACTCAAAGCGCGCGCGCGCCGGTGATCATCGCCCAGGCGCGCACCCATGACCTGAACGGCCTCCAGCCCGGCGGCGGCCAGGATCCCGATCTGGCGCTGCGTGCCGCCCAGCATGCGGCGAAATCTGCGGCTGCTGTCGATCACGGCGCGCGGCCCGGCGAGCACGGCACCGGCCGGCGCACTCAGGCCCTTCGATAGACACAGGGAGACCGTGTCGCAATGCCTCGCAACCTGAGCCGGCGCCACTTCGAGGGCGACCGCAGCGTTGAAGATCCGCGCTCCATCCAGATGCACCGGGACGCCGCGGGATGAGGCCATGGCGTGCACCGCCTGCATATGCTCCAGCGGCAGCACGGCGCCGCTGGCATTGTTGTGAGAGGTTTCCATCGCGACAAGTGCGGTCCTGAGCTTGAGCCCTTCGCCCTGCAGGGCGTCCTCCAGCAAATTCAGGTCCATCGCGCCGGCGGTCCCGGCAATTGCGAGATAGAACTGCCCGGTGAACGTCGCCGCCCCTCGTTCCGAGGTGTACATATGGGCATTCGCTTCCAACACGATCTGTTCGCTGCGCTGCGACTGCGCCAGCGTCGCCAGCAGATTGGCCATGGTGCAGCTCGGCACAAACAGGCCGGAATCCTTGCCCAACGCCGCAGCTGCGACGGCCTCCAGCTCCCGCACCGTGGGGTCACCGTCCAGCCCGTCATCGCCCAGCGGCGCCGAGGCCATGCGGGCATACATCGCCTCGGTCGGCTTGGTGACCGTATCGCTGCGCAGGTCGATGGGCGGCAATCCAGCGCCCGCCGAGTTCGTCTGGTGTTGATCTGCCATTGCGGGACCTCTAGAGCGTTTGGTGCTTCATTCGTAGGCTGCAGGGTCCCCGGAATCGGTCGGGTTGGCCAGTGCGCGCTTGAGGGCGGCACCCATCGGAAATTTCAGGTTGAGGCCATGCGGCGGGATGGGTGAATTGAAATATTTGTCGTAGAGCGCCGCAATCTGTCCGCTCTTCATCAGGTCGATCACGGCCTCGTCGACCATCTTCTTGAAAGCAGGATCGTCCTTGGGTTCGACGATGCCGTAGGGCGCCATCTCGAGACCCTTGCTGCCGATCAGGAAGTCATCCGGCGTTCTGGACGAGGCGACCGTGGCATAGGCGAGACCGTCATCATTGGCGGTGCCGGCCACCCGGCCGGTCGACACCAACAAGAAAGTCTCGGCGGTGTCCCTGGCCGGCACGACCGTGATGCCGAGATTGTTCTTGGCGTTGATCAGCGTAATCACCTTGAAAGTCTGGCCGCCGGCCTGGGCGGAGATGGCCTTGCCGCGAAACGAAGCCGGGTCGTTGACATCGACCCCGCCATCCTTGCGCGCGACGAGGACGACCTGCGCAACGAAGATGGTGGGAGCAAAGTCGACGAGTTTATGCCGCTCGACATTATTGGTCGTGTTGCCGCATTCGAGATCGATCGTACCGTTGGCGAGCAGCTGAATACGTGTCGCCGAGGTTATGGGGTTGTAGCGAATCTCAAGCTTGGGGAGCTTGAGCGCCGTCTTGATCGCCTGCACCACGTGTTCACAGATTTCCACGGTGTAGCCGATCGGCTTCTGGTGATCGTCGAGATAGGCGAAGGGTACCGAGGTCTCGGGATGGCCCAACGTGATCGCGCCGCGCTCGCGGATCTTGTCCAGCCTGCTCGCCCCCTGGGCCAGGGCCTCGCCCGAAAGAAGAACACCGGCGACGGTCGCCGCGGCGAGTGCCTTGATCGTTGTTGCTTTCATCTCGTCTACTTTCTTCGCGAATGTCCGTGACGCCGCCCCCGGTCAGTCGGCAACGACGGGACAGCTCCGTGCGAACCGCTTCATGCTCTGGACTATCGTCCAAAAGCTCGATCTGATGAAATTCCGGTTTCACACTCGCCTATACGGATTTGATATGGCCACCAGACGCATGGGCCTGAAGCATGTGGAGGCTTTTCGGGCGGTCTTCGTCACGGGATCGATGACTCAGGCGGCTCAGCGCATGCATACCTCGCAGCCCCAGATCAGCCGCCTGATCGGACAGCTGGAGGCGATCACGCAATTCCCGCTGTTCGACCGCAGTGGCGGCCGCCTCCGCCCGACCGTGGACGGATCGCGCTTTTTCCAGGAGGTCGAGAAGACTTTCATCGGCCTGGCGGGCCTGGAGGCCAGCGCTGTCAGCATCCGCTCGTTCGGTATGGGCCGGCTAAGCGTTGCGGCCATGCCGCGCCTTGCCGGCGGCCTGCTGACGCGCATCGCGGCCCGCTTCAAAGCGGACTATCCGCATGTGATGGTCTCGATCCGATCGGGCACGGCGAGCGCCGTGCACGACTGGGTCAATTCCGGGCTTTGCGACACCGGGCTCGCAATGCTCTATGATGAGGTTGCGGGAGTGCATGTCGAGCCGGTGCTCAAGACCCGTTGCGTCGCGATCATGCCGAAGGGGCATCGTCTTGCGCAGAAGAAGACGTTGCGTCCCGCCGATTTCGCCGACGAGGCCTTCATCTCCTTCGCCACCGGGAGTCCGCTCTACGATCGCATCGATACGATCTTCGGGCAGGCCGGCGTCACGCGCCGCATTGTTGCCGAGACTGATCTCGGCGCATCGGTCTGTGCCCTGGTCGCGGCGGGTCTCGGCATCAGCATTATCAACCCGATCGCCGCGCATGACGAAAGCTCTGGCGCGGCCCTGATCACGCGTCCCTTCAACCCCGCTGTTCCCGTTACGATCGCACTGCTCTATCCGCCTTATGCCGCGCGCGGACGGTTGATCGATGTGTTCAGCGAGTATGCGCGCAAGATCATGAGTGAAGAATTGGGCTATCTTGAGCGGTAGTCGGCCGGCGCAATCTCCAGGACATCGTTGCCGGCGCATGCCGCGACAAGATTGCTTCGCGATTTTGTCGCGAGCTCCTCGCAAGGACGGCGGAGAGAGCCGACGCCTCAGCCGCACAATTTCTGCTTCTGCAAGATACGACGCACCTCGGGCAGCTTGGCACGGCAAGGCTCGGCCGCCATGGCCTTCGCCTCGCTGGTTCGTCCCTGCGCCCACAGCAACACCGCCATCAAGCCCTGCGCTCCCGAGCGCACCGGTCCACCCGCCACATCCGAGGCAGCGAGCGACATGGCGGTTCGCGCTTCCGCCTCGGCGGCACCGAGGTTCGCTTGCTCCAGGAAGGAGACCGCACGGAACACATGCGCCCGCGGGTCTTTCGGATAGCGGGTGACGAGATCGGAGGACCGGCGGACCATCTCGTCAGCCTTCACCGGCACTTCCGAGGCGCGGATATAGTGCACGGCATCGGCCATGTAAGACGGATAATGGGCGACGGCGAAGCCGGCGCAGACCAGAGATCCGACGAATCCTGCGAGCAACGTCATGCTGGCACTGCGCGGCAGGCTGTCATAGGAAAAGAAGGCGAGCCACGGCATGACGGCCAGCGCGGCGCCGGCCAGCGCACCACCGGCATGGGCATAATAGTTGACATTGCCGGATGCGCCAAAGGCAAGCGGCAGCAGTGCGGGAACACCAAAGAAGAGTGACGTCTTCAGTCGCGATATTGTTTGATCGGCGTCCGCTTCGGGATCGAAGCTCGAAACGAACAGCGCGGCGATCAGCCCGGTGATGGCGCCCGACGCGCCGACGCCCACCGTGCCGGAGCCATTGCCCAGCAGCGAGCCGGCTTCGCCTGCCACTGCACTGGCAACGAAGATCAGCGAAAACCAGCCACGGCCGATGAGACTCTCCAGCCTGACGCCGACGATGAACAGCGCAACACAATTACCGATGAGGTGCCACTGGCTGCCATGCAGAAGCGGCGCAAGGCCGATCCGCCACCACTCTCCCCTTCCAACAACGAGATCGTAGCCGGACGCGCCCTGAGCGATCAGCGAGCGGACATCGAGTGTGCCGTCCTGCGCAATGTCGATGGCGAGAGCGCGCTGCAGCGCGAAGATCAGGAGCAAAACGAAAATCAGGCCAATGGTGAGGAAAGGGATATCGGCCAGAAGCTTGTTGTCGCGAAACAGCGTGCCATCACTGGGCAAGGGCCGAGGAGCGATCGGCGCGGCGACGGGTGGTTGAAGCGACCCGGGTTGAAACGATCCACGTGAGGGCGGCGCCACGACGCCGCGTCGGCCAAACGTGTTGGTTGCCATGAAAGCATGTCCTGCGGTTTCACAGCCTTGAGTTGACGCGAGAGGTATTTTCGACGGGTTACCGCCTGCCCTGTGGGGCGGCTGGAACATTCCGACTGGTAACGGCCCGGTTTCCCGGATCGGGCGTTTTTTAGCGATCGGATGATGTGGCGGGTGTTGGCGTAAATCTCTCCTCCGTCATTCCGGGGCGCCGCAAAGCGGCGCGCCCCGGAATGACATCAAGCCTTCAGCTCCACCGTCTTGAACTCCGCCGGCAAAATCACCTCCAGCAGTTCGACGTCATCCGAGTAATCCAGAATCATGTGCTTGATCTTCGGCGGCTGGGTCCAGGCGCTGCCTTCCTTCATCAGGGTCTCGCCCTCGCCGTCCATGTAGGTCTTCACCCAGCCCTTGAGCACGTAGACCATCTGGAAGTCGACATGGTGGACGTGCAGCTTCGACACCTCGGCCGGATCGCAGGGGCCTTGCAGGCGGATCACGTGGGCTTGTGCGAGGCCGTGGCTGGCGGCGGCGATGCCGAGGTCGCGGTACTTTGCGTAAGTCCGCAGGCCGTCGGCTTTGAAGTCTTCCTCGCGGTGATGGCTGATGGCGATGCGCTGTTTGGGACGGGAGGGTTATTTCGGTGTAACAGTGCGCGCCTTCGCCTTCACCGCCTTGCGTGCGGATGATCGCACGGCGGCCTTGGTACCGCTTCGCTTCTTCACCGCGACTTGCGACGCGCTGCGCGATTTTGCTTTCTTGGCCATGAGCGGCCTCCCCTGTTGTTGTGGGGAGAGGCTACCACGGAATGAGGTATCGTAGGGTGGGCAAAGCGAAAGCGTGCCCACCATTCAAGAATACGATCGGAGTCATGGTGGGCACGGCGCGCGAAGTGCGCGCGCCTTTGCCCACCCTACGATTCCAGTGCTCTGTTCAATGCAGCCGGAACACGCCATCCACGGCGCGCAGCTCGGCCGGCTTGATCAGCTTGGAATGCGCGACGGTCACCGAGAACAGCGGACCTTCGAGCTTCTCCTGCCAGAACGCCAGGAAATCCGTCAGCGCCGGAAATTTCGGAAACATGTCGTAGTTCTGCCAGACATAGGTCTGAAGCAGCGACTTGTGATCCGGCATCCGATAGAGAATTTCCGCCGTCGTCAGCCCGTAACCCAGCACCTGTTTCCGGAAATCGTCGGAAACAACCCCAACCCGCGAGACCATGCCAACCTCCTGTGCAGGAGCGCATATTCAAGGGGTGGCTTGCCGGTACGCTGCTGACGAGCCACCCGGTGGAGATGCGCTCACATGAGAGAAATGTGACGCAAACTGACAATCCATCTCAAGCCCAAAAGTTTAACAAGCTGTTGAAATTCAATGCGTTAGCAGCAGAGATGGCTCCGTGCTAATACGGCCCTGGTCTCGGTTAACGATGGTCAAGAGATTCTGGCAGTCAGGCCTTCTGAGTGCCGATTTTTCTGCTAGAAGCCCTTGTCCCCGCAAAATTCCTGTCCTATTTCAGCTTCGCCTGTGCTAGCACTCACGGGCACAGACTGCTAACACCCAAAAATTCCCAAATTGTGCAACTACTTAGGAGGACTGCATGAAATTCCGTCCGCTTCACGACCGCGTCGTGGTCAAGCGCATTGACGCAGAAGAGAAGACCGCTGGCGGCATCATCATTCCCGACTCTGCCAAGGAAAAGCCCTCCCAGGGCGAAATCGTCGCCGTCGGCCCGGGTGGCCGCGACGAAGCCGGCAAGTTGATCCCGATCGACCTGAAGGTCGGCGACCGCGTGCTGTTCGGCAAGTGGTCCGGCACCGAAGTCAAGATCGACAACGTCGATCTCTTGATCATGAAGGAAAGCGACATCATGGGCGTCCTCGACGTCCCCGCTTCCAAGAAGAAGGCGGCCTAACAGCCCCTCTCTCCCTCCAGTCAAACACCTCAAGGAAAATTCCAGATGGCAGCCAAAGAAGTCAAATTCTCGGTTGACGCGCGCGACAAGATGCTGCGCGGCGTCGACATTCTCGCCAACGCGGTGAAGGTCACGCTCGGCCCGAAGGGCCGCAACGTCGTTCTCGACAAGTCGTTCGGCGCTCCCCGCATCACCAAGGACGGCGTCACCGTCGCCAAGGAGATCGAGCTCGAGGACAAGTTCGAGAATATGGGCGCGCAGATGGTGCGCGAAGTCGCCTCCAAGTCCGCTGACGCGGCCGGCGACGGCACCACCACCGCCACCGTGCTCGCCCAGGCGATCGTGCGCGAAGGCGCCAAGTCGGTTGCCGCCGGCATGAACCCGATGGACCTCAAGCGCGGTATCGACCTCGCGGTCGAAGCCGTCGTTGCGGACCTCGTCAAGAACTCCAAGAAGGTCACCTCGAACGACGAGATCGCCCAGGTCGGCACCATCTCGTCCAACGGCGACCAGGAGATCGGCAAGTTCCTCGCCGACGCCATGAAGAAGGTCGGCAACGAGGGTGTCATCACCGTCGAGGAAGCCAAGTCGCTCGAGACCGAGCTCGACGTCGTCGAGGGCATGCAGTTCGACCGCGGCTACATCTCGCCCTACTTCGTCACCAACGCCGACAAGATGCGCGTTGAGATGGACGACGCCTACATCCTCATCAACGAGAAGAAGCTCTCCTCGCTGAACGAGCTGCTGCCGCTGCTCGAGGCCGTGGTGCAGACCGGCAAGCCGCTGGTCATCGTCGCCGAGGACGTCGAAGGCGAAGCTCTCGCCACGCTCGTCGTGAACCGCCTCCGTGGCGGCCTGAAGGTCGCGGCCGTCAAGGCTCCGGGCTTCGGCGATCGCCGCAAGGCCATGCTGCAGGACATCGCGATCCTGACCGGCGGCCAGGCGATCTCGGAAGATCTCGGCATCAAGCTCGAGAACGTGACGCTCAACATGCTCGGTCGCGCCAAGAAGGTGATGATCGACAAGGAGAACACCACGATCGTCAACGGCGCCGGCAAGAAGGCCGACATCGAAGCGCGCGTGGCCCAGATCAAGGCGCAGATCGAGGAAACCACCTCGGACTACGACCGTGAGAAGCTCCAGGAGCGTCTCGCCAAGCTCGCTGGCGGCGTCGCGGTGATCCGCGTCGGCGGCGCGACCGAGGTCGAGGTGAAGGAGCGCAAGGATCGCGTTGATGACGCGATGCATGCGACCCGTGCGGCTGTCGAGGAAGGCATCGTCCCGGGCGGCGGCGTCGCCCTGCTCCGTGCTTCCGAGCAGCTCAAGGGCCTGCGCACCAAGAACGACGACCAGAAGACCGGCGTCGAGATCGTGCGCAAGGCGCTCTCCGCGCCCGCTCGCCAGATCGCGATCAACGCCGGTGAAGACGGCTCGGTGATCGTCGGCAAGATCCTGGAGAACAAGACCTACGCTTACGGCTTCGACTCCCAGACCGGCGAGTACGTCAACCTCGTCACCAAGGGCATCATCGATCCGACCAAGGTGGTCCGTACCGCGATCCAGAACGCAGCCTCGGTTGCGGCCTTGCTGATCACCACGGAAGCCATGGTCGCCGAGCTGCCCAAGAAGGGCGGCTCCGGCCCCGCGATGCCCCCGGGCGGCGGTATGGGCGGCATGGACTTCTAAGTCCAGCCATTCAGGCACACTACGAAAACGCGAAACCCCGGCAGCGATGCCGGGGTTTTTGTTTGTGGGCGTCGCCCTCCCCTCGTCATTCCGGGGCGCGCCCCGGAATGACAGTCGGCCCTCACCACACCTTCCCCATCCGCTCGCCGCGCAGCCGGCCATTGCGGTCGAGTGACCAGAAAATGCGCGTGACCTTGCCGACGAGATTGTCCATCGGGATAAAACCCATCACCGACATGAAGCGACTGTCGGTCGAGTTGTCGCGGTTGTCGCCAAGCACGAAGAAATGGCCCGGCGGCACCGTGTAGACACTGGTGTTGTCGACATATCCATTGTCGACGCAGTCGTAGGTGATGTAGCTCGCGCCGTTCGGTAGCGTCTCGCGCCAGCGCTTGACCTTGGTGCCATCATCTACACCGCAGGCGGAGGCGCCGGGCACGCTTCCCAGAGCGACGCGCGTCACCGGGCGGTCGTTGAGCACGAGCTGGCCCTGCCGCATCTGGATGCGGTCGCCGGGCAGGCCGACCACGCGCTTGACGTAGTCGACCGAAGTGTCCTTCGGCGACCGGAACACGACGACGTCGCCGTGGTCGGGCTCCGCGGCGCGGACGCGACCGGAGATCCACGACGGCGCGAAAGGAAACGAATAGCGGCCGTAGCCATAGGCATATTTGGCGGCGAGCACGTAGTCGCCGACGACCAGCGTCGGGGTCATCGACCCCGACGGGATGTTGAACGGCTGATAGAGGAAGAAGCGAAACAGGAACGGCGGCGACCACAGCACCGGGACCAGCAGGATCAGGACGACAATCGCCTTCCATTCCCGCGATCGCGCCGAGGGACGGATGGTTTGCTCCAGAGTGGTCATTCGCTTGCCCTGATCAAGACTGAGATCGTCGCCGCGAGATTACGCAACCTTCGCGCGCGTGCAATACCCTCGCAGGATTTTGCGTCGCATGGGCCCGCTCACGCGTTCACGGCGAGCGAGGACAACGGAGACATGAAGGGCCGCCCGTGGGCGGCCCTTCGTTTCACGCGCTTTCGGGCGCCTTGAGGCGCACGAGCTTGGTCAGGAGGGCATCGAGGCCCTCGCCGCTAGAGGCATGGAGATCGATGCGCCCGACCTTTTCGACCAGCCGCTCCAGCGACTCCAGCTCCTTGAGCCGCAGCAGCAGGGGGTTCTCCTCCATCAGGCGGGCGGTGTTCAGGAGCGAACGCGTCGCGCGGTCTCCTCCTGCCGGCGGATCAGGTTCGCCTTCGCGAGCCGCTCCGCCTCCACCACCTTGTTCACCAGTTCCCGGATCTCGCCGGGCAGGATCACGTCCTTGACGCCGAGCTCGGTGACCTCCACGCCGGACTCTGCGACGCGTGCACGCACATAGTCGCGCAGCTCCGCATCCAGCGCCGCCTTCGCCGACAGCACCTCGTCCAGCGTCCGGCCCGCGACCGCCTCGCGGATCGCGAACTGCACCAAACGATACAGCCACGCGTCCACGTCGGGCACGGTCGCAACCGTGCGCTCGGGATCGACCACCTTACGGAACGCCGTCAGCGTCACCCGCAGCGCGATGCGATCCTTGGTCAGCATCTCCTGCGCGGTGATCTCGACCGCCTGGGGCCGCAGGTCGAGGCGCTTCACCTCGATCTTGCGGCCGACGGTCCAGAACGCGTGCCGGCCGGGCGCGAGCCGCTCCACGAGCCGCCCCTCGACGTAGAGAAGACCCGCCTCGTGGTTTTCGACCACCGTCTCCATCGAGACGGTCGAACGGTTGCGCTCGATCATGGTCAGATGCCGCGCGCCGACACGGGGATCGCCGGACACATCGATGCGCTCGACATCAATGCGGGTCGCGACCTTCCAGTAGACGCGCACCTGCCAGGGCGTCATCAGATGCACGGGCCGGCCGTCGAGGCTGACGATGGCGATCTCGTCCGCCCTGGTCTCGACCGCCTCGAACAGCTCGGCGACAAGATCAGGCCGCGCGGCCTTCAGCACCGCGTAGCGATCCGCAGGGAATTCGCTGCGGACCACGTCGAACACCTCGGCCTTGAGCTCGTGCAGGGGATCGAACAGCCGGTGCCTGCCGGGCGCGAGCACGCGCACGAGCTGCCCGTTGCGCGTGAGCAAAACACGCTCGCCATCCTTCACCGTCACGTTCAGCATCAGCAAGTGCCAGGTCATGACACGTCTCCTTCGTTTGCGCCCGGCCGGACGCCGGACAATAGGTTTCATTCGCAAAGGAATTGAGGACGCGGACGACGCTTCCCGAAAGATCGACGGGCCGGGGCTTGAGCTTGCACGATGACGGGCGCACGCGCGCGATCGCTCGACGCGTGTCGAGCGGTCATGCGGAGCCACCCGGCATCAGCGCAAGCGGTATCTACCCGCGGCGCAGAGCCGATCTCACAGTGTCTAGGTTCGGACGGAAAGCCTTGCGGCAAAACGGCCGGACTGCGACTGAAGCGCGCGTCCGGTCCCCTTCAGAGGTATCAGCTTTTCAGGCTGAAACGGAGCGCTGGAGCAGGATTCGAACCCGCGACAGGATGAGTAACAGTCATCTGCTCTACCAAACTGAGCTATCCTTTGTGCAAGAGACCGGAATCGAACCGATGCCTTCGGGTGTTCAGCCCGACGCTCTCCATGAGCTACGTCCTGCGTTCTCCTTCATTCGGCGGAACACGAAACCGGAAACCGGCCCGCGCCAGTCGGGATCTCAGAGAGCCCGAACCCATGGCCTAGCGAAGGAGCGGGCTAATAGACGAAGCACGTTCGGGTTGCAAGGGGGAAAGCTGAGATTTCTCGCTGCACGTCTCGCGCTGTGACGCGATCGTCACACCGAAACCTTGCGTCAGTTGCGCGCCATCTCCTGGAAACACGCCCTCACCCAGTCGATCGTCACGCGGGTTGCGGCGTCGCGCTTGAGGTGGTTTTGCACGAGCAGCCAGACGTCGCGCCGCTTCGGCAGCAGCGTGGCACGCAAGCGGCGGTCCCCGAGCAGATCCGCGCAAACATACTCAGGCAACACGCCTGCGGCCTGATGCGCGCGGATCAGGTTGCGGATGACACGAACGTTGTCGGTGACGCAGCGCGCGCGGCCTTGCTTCGAGCGCAGGAATTGCATCTCGGGAATGGCACCGAGTTCGTCCGGATAGGCGCACAGCAATGGCTCGCCCTCGGTCGCGACGGGCTCGAAATAATACAGGCGGATGTCGCCGAGCCGGGAGATCGCGAAGTCTCCCTTGTCAGGCTTGCGCAGCCGGATGGCGAGGTCGGCTTCCCAGCGCGAGAACTTGACGTTCTCGCTCGAGGTGAGGAATTGCAGCGTCAGCCCCGGATTGGCGCGCAGGAAATCGCTCGCGCGCGGCGACAGCACCTCCTCGGCGACCGTGTTGGTGGAGGCGATGCGCAGGCGTCCCACCGGACCGGCCAGGCTCTCGCCGACGCGACCGATCTCGGCGGCATGTGCAGCCATCGCCTCGACATGCGCCAGCACCGCCTCGCAACTCCGCGTCGGCCGGCGCACTCCGTCGGCGGCCTCGAACAGACGCAAACCGAGCGCGCGCTCGATGCGCGACAGCCGGCGCCCGACCGTCGTTTCGTCGATGCGCAGCCGCGCGCTGGCGCCCGCATAGGTGCCCTCGTCCCTGACGGCAGCGATGATGCGCAAATCGTCCCAGTTCATGGCCCGAGGTTATACCGGCCGGGAGCAGCCTGCAATATCGCAGCCACTAGCTGCAATATCCCTGCATATCGGCAGGCATTCCACGGACTATGCTGCCCGCGCCTTTTGCCCTGGAGATTTCCAAAACCATGACGACCGCAAAGACCCTGCTACAGCTCGCCGGTGCCGATCTCGACCTGCCGCGTCTTGCCGACGCCGCGCTGGTGCTGATCGACATCCAGAACGAATATCTCGAAGGTCCTCTCGCTCTGCCCGATGCACGGCCCGCGATCGCGCGGGCGGCGGCACTCCTGGCGCGCGCACGCGAGAGCGGAGCAGCGATCATGCATATCGCCCATCGCGGCAAGGCCGGCAGCCTGTTTGATCGCGGCGCAGACCGCGGCGCCATCGTCGCCGAGCTAAGCCCCCGTGCCGGCGAGCTGGTGATCGAGAAGGAATTGCCGAATGCGTTTGCCGGCACCGATTTGCAGGCGCGCCTTGCCGCAACCGGCAGGGAGAACATCGTGCTGGCCGGCTTCATGACGCATATGTGCGTCTCCTCCACCGCGCGAGCCGCGCTCGACCTCGGCTTTCGCACGACGATCGACGCCGATTCCTGCGCCACGCGCGACCTGCCCGACGGCTGCGGCGGCACGCTGGACGCCCGGATCATCCACGAGGTTGCACTCGCGGAGCTATCCGACCGCTTCGCGATCATCGCGCGCGGCGATGCGCTGACATAACGGAGCGACGCGATGCTGCAACTCTATTTCTCGCCGATGGCCTGCTCGCTCGCGAGCCGCATCGCGCTGATGGAAGCCGGCCTCGATGCGCGCTATCATCAGGTGCATCTCTGGACCAAGCAGGTCGCGGACGACGACAGCGATTTTAAAGGCATCTCGCCGAAGGGCGCGGTGCCGGTGCTGGTGCTTGAGAACGGCGAGCGGCTGACCGAAAGCGCGGCGGTGCTGCAATACATCGCCGACGTGAAACCGGAAGCCGGCCTTGCGCCGCCCTCCGGCGATCCCGATCGCTACCGCCTCCAGGAATGGCTGAGCTTTGTCGGTGCCGAGATCCACAAGGCATTCCTGTTCCCGATCTTCTGGTACAAGGACGACGGCTCGCTCGCCAAGCCACGCGCACGGATCGCGCAGACATTATCGGTGCCATCCGCACACCTTGCGAACCGCGAGTTCCTCGTCGGCGACCGTTTCACGGTCGCGGATGCCCACCTCCTTTGGGCCTTGCTGCTGCTCCGTCCGGCAGGAATCGATGTCGCGCAATGGCCGTCGTTGTCAGCCTATCTCGAACGCATGCAGGCGCGCCCCGCCGTGCGCGAGGCGATCGCAACCGAGATGGCGCTGCGCAAGACCGTGCCGGTGAGCCCGGCGTGACAGGATGTCACGGCCGCCAGATCTGGCGGTTCCACGGCAAGGCCATTGATGCCGGCGCGGCATGCGCTAATCTGGAGGGATATTCTCGATATTTCATTCGGGGGCATTCATGCGTGCTCTTTCCAGATTTTCTCTTTCCGGATTTTCTCTTGCCGGATTTTCTCTTGCCCTCCTCGCCTGCTGGCTGAGCCTCGGTCCTGCATCGGCGGACACGCGCGTTGCGCTGGTGATCGGCAACGGCGCTTATGTCTCTTCGGCGCAGCTTCCGAATCCGTCGCATGATGCCGAGGACGTCGCAAACTCGCTGAGGCGCAGCGGGTTCGAGGTGCTCCAGGGCGTCGACCTGCGCCAGGCCGACATGCAGGACCTGACCATCCGCTTCGCGCGCGCCGCTGTCAGAGCCGACGTCGCCCTGTTCTATTACAGCGGCCATGCGATGCAGTACAACGGCGTGAACTATCTGATGCCTGTCGACGCCGTGTTGAGCGATGAAGCGGACCTCAAGCGCTTCGTGCGGGTCGACGATATCGTGAACGATCTGCAGCAGGCCAAGAATTTGCGCATCCTCGTGCTCGATTCCTGCCGGGACAATCCGCTGGCGGAAAGCCTCAAACGCTCTGCCACGCGCGCCGTCTCGATCGGACGGGGCTTGTCGAAAGTCGAAGCACCGCGCGGCACGATCGTGTCGTTCTCGACGCAGTCAGGACAGGTCGCCGCCGATGGCTCCGGCCGTAACAGCCCCTACACGACCGCGTTCCTGAAACACATCGAGGAGCCGCAGGAAATCGGCGACGTCTTTCGCGACATCAGCAGCGACGTCTATGATGCGAGCGGCAAGAGCCAGCTGCCGGAGCTGTCGCTCTCGATCATCGGCAAGTTCTATCTGAACGGGCCGGTGTCGGTCACGGTGGCACCAGCGGCGCCGCAAGCCGCACCGAAAGCCGATCCTTGCGCTGCCGCCGAGGCGCACTGGAAGGCCGCCGACAGCATCGGCACGCTGGGCGCCTTTGAGGATCATCTCGCGAGATTCCCGAATTGCATCTTCGCCACTCTCGCCAAAGCGCGAATTGAAGGCCTGAAGCAGAAGACGGCGCTGGCGCCTTCAGGCAACGCCAGGACCGGCGGCAGCAAGGATTTTGACGGCAATTGGGACGTGACGTTGAACTGCCAGCCTTCCGGCAAGGCGCAGGGCTTCACCCGGCCTCTGGTCGCCACCGTTGCGAACGGCATATTTCACGCCGAGGCGCAGGGCCAGGGCGGTGTCAACCGGCTGGAGATCGACGGCCAGATCCCGGCGGACGGCAAGACGACGTTGAGTGCGCGCGGCACCACAGGGGCGAGCACCTATACCCTCAACAACCTCGCGCCCGGCTCTCCTTACGCCTTTACGGTCGACGCGCAGTTCGACCGCAGCCGTGGCAGCGGCAAGCGCAACGAGGCGCGAGCCTGCAATCTGGTTTTCGTCAAGCGCTGATCGTGCGATATCGCGCAGTGCAGGCGGGCTCTCCCCCGCAATGGACTGACGTCTCACAACAGGAAAAGATCATGACATCGCATGACGGAACGAAGAGTCTTGCAGGCAAGGTTGCGCTCGTGACCGGCGCGGGGCGCGGGCTCGGCCGCGCCTTTGCGGAGAAGCTCGCCGCGCTCGGCGCAGATGTCGCCATCCACGGCATGCGCGAGAACGGGCCGGCGGAATATGGCGAGGGCACGACGCTCACCGCGGTGGCCGCAGAGATCGGCCAGCAATTCGGCGTCCGCAGCCAGCGCGTGCTCGGCGACCTCACCAAGGGAGAGGACATCGCACGCGTGATTGCCGAGACGGAAGCAGCACTCGGCCCGATCGACATTCTCGTGCACAATGCCGGCGGCGACATCGCGGCCGCTGGCGGCAAGCCCGACCCGAACGACGCGGTCTACATCAAGGAGGCCGATGTGCGCGCGGTGCTGGAGCGCAATCTGCTCTCGACCATCCTGACCTGCCAGGCGGTCGCGAAGGGCATGATGGAACGGAAACGTGGCCGCATCGTCACACTCGGCTCGGTCGCCGCCTTCAAGGGACGCACCCAGGGCTCGATCTATGCGGTGTCGAAGGCCGGCGTGACCCATTACACGCGATGCCTCGCCGACCAGCTCCGCCCCTACGACATCGCCGTCAACTGCATCGCGCCCGGCGATACCCGCACCGGCCGCTTCCTCGGCACGCGCGCGGTGGACGCGAACAGGATGGTCGAGACCGGCACGCTCGACCGCATCGCGACTGTCGACGAGGTCGCGCGCGTCGTCGAGTTCTTTGCAGGTCCCATGGGTGCCTTCGTCTCCGGCCAGGTGCTGCGGATCGACGGCGGTGGGCAGTGCTGGCCGGGCTGAAGCACGAACAGAAAGGGCCGCTGCGAGCGGCCCTTTTCCATTATTCAGAATGGGCTGAGGTCACTCGACCCGCGCCAGCACCGCGAGCTTGCGGATGCCCTTGTTGCGGTAGGCGTCGAGGAATGCGTAATAGTCCTTGAACGACACGCAGCCGTTGGAATCGCCGTTCGGCCCGAGCATGAAAGTGTGGGCGAGCAAGCCGTCGCGACCGTAGATCGCGTTCTCGCCGCCGATCGGGGTCAGGCGCAGCGCAGGTACGCCGTGGAACAGCGCCTCGCGCGGCTTGAGCATGTAGATGTGCGGCGGCGTCACGCCGCGCATGCGGGTGCGCGAGGAGCGCGGATCGTCGAGATTGGAGCCGAGGCCGGAATGCGCCTCGAGCTTGGTGCCGTCGGGCAGGTAAACCATCTTGGCCGTGATGTCATAGACTGCGGTGTCGCGCTCATAGGGCGCCGAACCGCCGAGCATGGGGTTCTGCTCCCTCGGCGCGATGGCAGACGTCACGCTGGCATCGGCGGAAGCATAGGCAAGTAGCCCGCCGGACGGCTCACGCTTGCCCCAGAGCTTGTCCACCATCGACTGGCGCGGACCGGTGATCGACATCACCGCGGCCTTGGCGCGGTCGGCGAAGGATTTTGGCTTTGCCTCGGGGGCCGGCACGATCTCGGCCGGGTCGGCCGAAGCCAGCTGCATCTGCGCATCCGGCGCGCGCTTGGTCTTGTCCGTACCCTTGTCAGCCACCTTGGCCGGGGCCGCCGGCCTCAGCGCTTCCGCGACCTTGGCGATCACGCTCTGCTTCGGGGCCTCGGCAACCCTGGTCGCAGGCGCGGCGCTCGCGGCATTCGAGTCCACGCCTTGCGTGGCCGCCGCGGCAAAACGCTCGTTGAACATCTCGCGCGAGATCGGGGCTGCGACCTGCAAGCGGTCGGGCAGCAGCGCAAAAGCTTCCTTGATGGCGTCGCCCGCCTCGCGCAACGCGACCTTGGGCACGCGCCTGATCACGGGCTCGTCGTAACCGGCGCTACCGACGGTCGGGAAGGCGCTGGCGGCGAAGATGTTGTTGTAGACGGTCCAGCCGGCAAGCACGACGCAGCCGATCACGGCGGCGCCAAGCACGTTTTGGGTGGTCATTTTCCGGGAAGGCTTCCGATATGAATTCTTGCCAGGATTTTTGGACTTACGTGCCGCGTTACTCTGCGCAGCGATACTCGTACTCATTCGCCTTGCGTCCAGAACAGTGTCACTCAGTCCCCCCTTCGAAGTGCCGCTGGTCACGATCCGGGAACAGCATCTCGCAGAGGGTCGGAGCGTCATTAAGGCGACTTTTAGTTAAATGCGGATTAAGTTCGGGCAGATGTGAGGCACCGGGTTAACGCTGTCCCATTTCGAGAAAAAGGCCCGCAGAACTACGGACTTAGCCGCGTCTGTTAACTATAATTCTCGGCCGGATCAACACGGTCAGCGAACCTCTTCCGACCGTCTCTCTAGACGCACCAACCAAGTCCTTTTCGTGGTCTTCAATACCCGGAAGATAGCGGGGAAGCGTTGCGCGGGGCTGGCGCGAGCGCAGCCCGTCGCGCCCCCGTAAGAACGGGAGAGAAGGATAGTCCGCCCTGACTGAAAGTTGATCGCGCCGGACTGGAAAAGACCGGAACGAGGAAATACCTCCGAAAGCGGCACTTTTCAGCAGCCTCTGCGTGTGATACGGTACCGTATCAACATCGCCTTGAACTGTGCCAAGCACGCAAATGGAGGCTGGCATGAGAGGGATCGCGGGCGCTGGTTTTTTTGCTCTGGCGTGGTTGTTTCAGGTGATCGGGTCTGCGAACGCACAGCCTGCTGCCAATGCGGGCTGCACGGCGTCGCCAGCGGCCGCCGGCACGCAGGTTTGGCGCTGCGACAACGGCATCACCATCGTTGCCGAAAGCGGCGCCCGATTTGAACTTAAGGACGCCAACCGCGACGGACATATAGACTCCGTCGAGTTGAGCAGCAAAGCGCTGCTGGTCGAGGTGCCGAAGAAGCCCGGCGGCAATCCCTTCAGGGTGCTGACGCCACAGGCCATCGCCGCGGTGCGCGGTACCAAATGGGCGGTCGATGTCGCAGAGGCCAAAACCTCGGTCTTCGTCGCCAACGGCCGTGTCGGCGTCACCCGCAGGAGCCGCGGACGCGGCGTCGTGCTCGGGCCGGGAGAAGGCGTCGACGTCGAGGCAACCGGCCCGCTGACCGTCAAGACATGGGGCCAGCCGCGCGTCGACGCGCTGATGGCGAGACTTGGTCAGTAACGAGACTGGGCCAATACGATCTGAACAATTGAGGCTCGCGCAGCAAGGCGCGGGCGACAAAAAAGATTGCAGCACGTCATGACGAGACGCTTTCAGATCCTGGTGGCCCTCACTCTCACCGCGCTGTGGGGCGCGGGCATTTATGCCGCTCACGCCAACGGCCGCCTGCGCTTTCTCGATCGCCTCGAGGCAACGCTGACCGATTTGCGGACGCAGATCCGCGGCGTGCAAGTTCCGCCCGATCTCGTCACCATCGTCGCGATCGACGACACCGTGGTCAAACGCGGCGGCAGCTATCCGCTGCCGCGCGCCGATCTCGCCCGTGTCGTCGACACCATCGTTCAGTTCAAGCCGAAGGTCGTCGCGATCGACCTGCTGCTGGTCGACCGCAGCGCCGCGATCGGCGACGCCACGCTGGCCAATACGCTAGCTACCGGTCCCGTGGTGCTTGCCGCCGCGGCGATCTTCCCGTCCGCCAGCGAGACGGTGGAGCCGGGCAGCCAGGGTCCCCTCGCCGCCCTGCCGCAGGCCGAGCGTTTCCTGCTGCCGCTGCCGGCCTTCGCCGATCACGCCGAGGTCGGCGTCGTCAACGTCGCCACCGGACAATCGGGCTCGCCGCTCTCGGTGCCGATGCTGTTCCGGACCCGCGACAAGGTCGAGCTGTCATTCCCGTTGCGGGTCGCAACGCGCGCGCTCGACCAGCCGCTGACGATTAGGCCCGATCAACTCATGCTCGGCGATCGCGCGGTGCCGACCGACACCGATTTCGCGCTGCCGATCACCTATTACGGGCCGCGCCGCACCATCCGCACCGTCAGCGCGCAGAGCATCTTCGACGGCACACTCAATCGCGCGGCGATCGAGAACCGGATCGTCGTGATCGGCGCCGCGGTCGCCGGCGGCGGCGACTTCTATCCGACGCCGTTCGATTCCCTGATGCCCGGCGTCGAGGTGGTCTCGACCGCGATCACGCATCTCGTCGCCGGCGACAACATCGTGCGCGACCGCAAGGTTCACATCGCCGACGCGCTCACCGCGATCCTGCTGCCGATGCTGCTGGTCGGCCTGCTCGCCTGGCGGCGCAGCGCATTCGGCATCGTCGCGGCAGCCGTAGTGATGATCGCGTGGGGCGGGCTCAATCTGTTCGCGTTCACGCACGGCGTCTGGCTGAATGCAGCAACGACGCTCGCTGCCGCCGTGCCGCCGGTCGCCGTGTTTGCAGGCGTGCAGCTGTGGACCGGCGGCCGCCGCACCCAATATTTCGCCGCCAAGAGCCGGTCGCTCGCGCAATTTCAGGCACCGGCCGTTCAGGACTGGCTGACGCGCGATCCGAACTTTCTGTCCACGCCGGTCCGGCAGGATGCGGCCGTCGTCTTTATCGATCTCTCGGGCTTCACGGCGCTGAGCGAAGGAATCGACCCGGACGAGCTCCAGGATCTGCTGAAGGCGTTTCACGCGCTGATCGACAAGGCCGCGGTCGATTGCGGCGGTCTGATCACCGGGTTTCTCGGCGACGGCGCCATGCTCCTGTTCGGCCTGCCACACGCGATGCCCGACGACGCGGCGCGCGCGCTGAAATGTTCGATCGACCTGTATCGCAGTGTCGACCGCTGGATCGCTTCGCTGCCGTCAGCGATCCGCGGCCAGCTCGGTTTCAAGATCGGCACGCATTTCGGCCCGATCATCGCCTCCCGCCTCGGCGAAAGCCACCAGCACATCACGGCGACGGGCGACACCGTCAACGTCGCGAGCCGCTTGATGGAGGTTGCCGCCCAGAACTGTGCGTGGCTCGCGCTGACCGATACGCTGCTGGACGCGGCCGACTTCCACGGCGCCCCCGATGGCATCCTGACAGGTCCCCTGCTCACGCAGGTCCGTGGCCGCTCCGGCATCGTGACCGTCTGGTTCTGGCGCGACCAGAACAGGCCGAGCCAGACCGCCGCCAGGGCTGAGATGATCGACTGAAATCAGCTCGGTTCGAGAACCAGCTTCTTGAGATGACCCGCAACGCTCTGGTCGGAGACAGCATCGAGGCGCAGCCCCCGCTCGGCCCACATCTTTTCCCACAGATGCACACCCGTGACACGGGGATCGCTCAACAGCTCGAAGCCCGCCCGGCCTTCGGTGGCGAATAAATCCACTTCATGCCAGTCGATCGCATTGAAGGTCGTCGGCGGCAGTATGGATGAGAGGAGCTGCTGGTCGTCTGACCCGAGCAGATATTCGCTCAGCAACAGCGGCCCGACCGCACCGTATTCGACGCGCCGTTCGGTGAAGAGACGCTGAAGCGACAGGGCATACAGGTTCGCCATATGTAGCGAGCCCTTGGGCGCCCGCATCACGCCGCCGACGCAGACATGGCCGTTCTCGACACCGGACCATTGCGTTGAAAACACGTGCTGCGCGCCGAAATCCAGCGGCTTGACGAGAACGATGTCCGTATCGAGCCACCACCCGCCAAATTGCTGAAGGACGGCATAGCGGAAGATGTCGCTGAAGTAGCGGATCTCGCTGTGCACGACAGCATGTTGGTAGGTCGAACGCGGCACCACGCTTTCGGCGTCGGCCACCATGACTCCTGATGGCACAAGCGCCTGCATCGTGGCCACGTCATCGTAAGTATACAGCGTGACCGGATGGCCCTGCCGGATCATCGACCGAAGCGCGAGATGCGACATCGCGCTCGGCAACGCGTCCGACCAGAAGCAATGAATGGGATCGCGGACCTCGTCCGCCGCCGCGCGATTCTGGAGATGAGCATTGAATTGCCCGGTCAGCGCATTCCAGCCGCTTCGCGGCGCAGAACGGCACTCAGCCAGGAACGGCATTTTCTGATAGGCCCGCGCGATCACGAAGCAAAGGCTCGCCTGGTTGGCATGCCCCGCCCGGCTCAAGGCATGGCCATAGTTCTCCCAGATCGAAGGATCGACGGGATCGAGGTCCACCGCGCGCTGAAACGCCTCCAGGGCCTGCTCCTGCAGTCCCTTGCCCTGCAGGGCCGTCCCGAACGTCGCGAGATAAGTCGCCTTCATCTCGTTCGTGAGCGCACGGCCGGCCCACTTGATGGCGGCATCGTAGTCGCCGCTGAGCAGAGACACGCCGGCCATCAGATGAAGCAAGCCGGCATGGTTCGCGTCTGCGGCCAGCCCTTCCCGACAGCGCGCTTCGGCCTGTGCGAGCTCGCCGGTTCGCAAGTGCTGAAGACAGATCTGATAGTATTCATCCCGCGTCAGCAAAGACGGCTCCGTCGAGACCTCGTTTGCTCTTGCCAGAGTGCCGTCGTGATAATTCATCGGGGACCTTCCGGATCATGGGAGAGCGGGCAGCAGACCGATTCCCGGGACGTCAGGAAGGCTGCCGCTTCTCTAGCTATCCGCTGGAGCTTGCTTGAAGCTTGACACCGCTTTCGCCTCACCGCGCCGGCGCGTGGCGAATCAAGGGGGCCGTTGATATGCCTGCAAGCAGCGATCGGCGCACTTCACCCGATCCTTGAATCTGGTCCTTGCATGAAGAGCCTCGTCGTCAATCTCAACCGCCGGCCGGAGAAGCACAAGAGCTTCCCGAGACTGAATGCCGGGACGCGGATCGCCCTCGGACGATTTGAGGCATTTGATAGCACATCGAATTCGGGTGGAGAGACTCCATGAATTCGGGTGGAGAGACTCCATGAACGGTCGATTGGATGTCCATGTCGCCGCCTATCAAGGCAAGAACATCTACGATTTCGACAACGAAATCGCGTTGACCTGGTATCCAAAGCGGATTGCGCATGCCGTCAAGGATCCACGCGCCGTGCTGGATCTCGGACTGGGGCACGGCTTTGCAACCGAGATTTTTTCGGACGGCTCCGGGCGCCATGTTGTTCTCGAAGGATCTCCCGCCGTCATCCAGAATTTCAAGCTGAGATTTCCGGACAACAAAAGCGAGGTCATCGAAACCTATTTCGAAGAGTTCGACACGGACGAAAGATTCGATCTCATCGTCATGGGGTTCGTCCTCGAGCATGTCGACGACCCCCTGCTGATCCTCAACCGCTTCAGGACATTCCTCGCGCCCGCAGGCAAGCTTTTTGTGGCGGTCCCCAATGCCGAGGTCATGAACCGAAGGCTTGGACATCTTGCGGGGATGCTTCCCGACATGGAGGCGCTTTCAGAGAACGACCGAGTCCTCGGGCACAAGCGGTATTTTACAGTCGATACACTCACGACGCTGGTGAGTGATGCCGGTTACACAATTGAAAAACTGGAGGGGATCTACCTGAAACCCTTCGCGACAAGTCAGATCCTGTCGTTAAATCTAGACACCAAGATCATTCAGGCCTTGTGCGAGATGGGAATTGAATATCCGGAACTCTCCTGCGGAATTCTGGCTCAACTCGCGCCGGTCGATGCGGCCCGGCCATGAGAGTGCTGATCGTCGGGGGCACCTCTTCGCTCGCACAGACGCTTATCCCCTTCCTTCGCGCGCGGTGCGAAGTGTTGACGGCCGGGCGCAAGGGCTGCGATGTCGAACTGGACCTGTGTTCGCGTGACATTCAGATTCCCGACGGAATCGATTGCGTCGTGAACATGGCCGCGGCTTTCGGGGGCAAGGAACTGCCGGACGCGCTGCAAGCGATGGACGTCAACGTGCTTGGCTTGATGAAGCTCTGCCACGCCAGCTCAAGGGCGGGCGCGAAGCATCTCGTGCACATCTCCAGCATCTTTGCCGATCTCAGGAACGACTCTCCCTTCTTCGGAGCCTACGCACTCTCAAAGAGGCATTCCGAAGACGTCGCACAATTTTACGGCCGGGAACTCCGGCTGCCGGTCGCCGTGCTAAAACCTTCGCAGATCTATGGTGTGGGATCAGGGTTTCGAAGGCATCAGCCATTCCTGTACACCATCATGGACAAGGCCCAGAGCCATGAAGACATAATTCTTTTTGGTTCGAATGACCCGTTGAGGAATTTCATTCACGCCGAGGACGTGGCCAAAATCATCTCGGCTGCCGTCGTGATGAAACTCGAAGGCACCTATCACTGCGTGAACCCCGACAACGTCACCTATTCGCAAATTGCGGCGGCGGCCATTTCGGCCTTTGAAAGCGAAAGCAAGGTCGCGTTCCTGAAAGACAAGCCTGACATCCCAAGCAATGGCTTTGCTTGCGATGAGACATTGTTCCGACTGCTCGACTATTTTCCCCGCATCTCCATGGCGCAGGGAATGCAGATGGAAGCGGCTCATCGAAGGCAGCCGTCATGAGAACCATATTGGTTTCGGGCGCCGCCGGAATCGTCGGCTACGGAATTTTACGCTCCCTGAAACGGTCGAGCAGGCCGATGAAGCTCGTCGGTACCTCGATCTATGCCGACTCGGTAGCGCCGGGATTTTGCGACGTTTTTGAACGGGTGCCCAGGACGGATGCGCCGGACTACCTTGATTGGTTTCTTGCGCTACTGCGCGAGCATCAGGTCGACGTGGCGATCCCCGGCATCGATGCAGACATGTACAAATGGGCGGATCGACGGGCTGAGATTGAATCGACCGGAACCAAGGTCGTCACGAATTCCCCCGACCTGATTGCCAAATGCTCCGACAAATGGGCGTTTTACGAGCGCCAGCTGGAGCTGAATCTGCGCTATGCGATCCCGAGCTATCTGGACATGGACTTCGATTTTCTCACGGAGACATGCGGCCTGCCGTTCCTGCTCAAACCTCGCCGGGGTTTTGGATCCAAGGGAATCGTGGTGGTCGCGACTGCCGAGCAATTTGCCGGAATTGATCCCGCGACAAAAACGACACTGATGGCCCAGCCCATCGTCGGACGCGATGACGAGGAATTCACGGTGTCCGCGTTTTGCGATGGTCTTGGAAGCTTTTCGGCCATCATGGCGCTGCGGCGAAAACTCTCCAGGGAAGGATTCACCGAGAAAGCCGAGGTTGTCGATCAGGCGGACTTTTCCGATGCGGTTCGGGATTTATGCCGCGGGTTTTCTCCCGTTGGCCCCACCAACTTTCAGTTTCGCAAGACTGACCACGGCTTGAAGTTGCTTGAGATCAATCCGAGGATCTCTTCGTCGACGTCGATCCGCGCCGCCTTTGGCTACAACGAAAGCCTGATGGCGGTTGAAATGGCCATCGAGAACCGGATGCCGGTCCAGCCGGATATCAAGCGCGGTCGAGCCGTCCGCTACACCGAGGATCATATCTTCTATGAAGATCGCGTTCATCTCTGACATCCATGGAAATTTCGAGGCGCTGACGGCGGTTCTGGCCGAACTCGATCGCATGCGTGTCACCGAGATTGTCTGCGTGGGCGACGTGGTCGGCTACTATTCCCAGGTCAACGAATGCTGCGACGAGCTGAAACGGCGCGGCGTCAGAAGCCTTCTTGGCAACCATGACTGGTACCTGGGCTTCGGCGGCTTTTGCGTGAGATCCAAAAGCGTCAACGATTGCCTTGCCTATCAGAGGAAGAAGATCACGTCCGAGAATCTGAATTGGCTCAGGACGTTCGGGGTGCACATGCAGGTGGGGGACGCTCAAATCGTCCATGGTGGATGGTCGGATCCGATCGACGAATACCTTAGGGAGCCCGACGAAGCCTATTTTGCGCCACTGCCCGGCCGCATTTTCGTCAGCGGACATACCCACGTGCAAAGTCTCCATCACTTCGCCGGACAGACCTATTGCAATCCCGGATCGGTCGGACAACCGCGCGACGGCGATCCACGGGCGGCGTTTGCGACATTCGACGGCAAGAGCTTCGAACTGCATCGGGTCGAGTACAACATGCGAAAGGTATTCGAGCTGATGGAAGCCGCAGGCTTCAACGACTATTACTACGGCGGACTGAAGACCGGCGCGACACGGCTTCGACGGCTTGAGGATTAAGATCCTGTCACGGCCACAAGATATCGGTCGATCCACAACTCGCGTTGCCTTACTCCGAATCAAGACGAAACTTCACCTCCAGTTGGCATTGAATCGAGAGCGCATTTATGAAATCAGAAACCCCCAAGGACGCCCAGAATTTTACCTATGCCTCCTCGGAGGAAGCGACTGCCTATGGCCGGCTGCAGGACCTGATGAAGACGTCGCCGCTGCCTCAGCGTGAATTGCACGCAAATCTCGGCCTGTTCCTGAATCGCGCATCGCTGGCGCGCATTCTCTTCATGCACGATCTCTATTTGAAGGCCCTGCGCACGCATGGCGTCATCATGGAATTCGGCGTGCGCTGGGGGCAGAACATGGCGCTGTTCACGCAGATGCGCCACATCTACGAGCCGTACAACATGAGCCGAAAGGTTGTCGGCTTCGACACGTTCGAAGGATTCCCGTCGGTAGCTGCCCAGGACGGGGATTTCGACGGCTTGAAGGTCGGCGGACTGAACGTCACGCCGAACTACGAGCAGGTGCTTACGGAGATACTGTCGACGCAGGAGCGACTTGCCCCGCGCAGTCACATCCGCAAGTTCGAACTGGTCAAGGGCGATGTGAACGACACTCTTCCTTCATATCTGGAAAAGCACCCCGAGACGATCATCGCGCTGGCGTATTTCGACCTTGATCTCTACGAACCGACGAAAAGATGCCTCGAACTCATTCGCCCTTATCTGGCGAAGAACAGCATCGTCGGGTTTGACGAGTTGGTCCTGGCAGAGAATCCCGGGGAGACTCTGGCGTTGCGCGAGGCATGGGGCACGCGAGGATATCGCATTTGCCGTAGCACGATCTCGCCACAGCAGAGTTACGTCGTGTTCGAGTAATTTATCGGTTCGACGCGGGCCCGTTACAGGGCGCACCCAGCGCGGCCTCCGTCAAAGCGCTATATCCGGTATTCAAGTCCATGCCCTCCGGCAATCGGGAGGTGGCGTTGTCACATTCGCTCGTGTCCGACCAGGTCATAGTTATCGATTATGGCTTCGTGCAACTTCGAAACCGAATTGAACATCAGCAAGTCCACAATCGAAAGATACGGCACATGGGCTTGCCCGAACTGCTCATAGGGAAACGGCCGTGCTCGAAGGGCCTTAAATTCGATTCCGCGGGCACTAAAGGCTTCAGACTCGTAGAGTTCCAGGCCGCCAATCGCATTGATGTATCGTTGCGCGCCTTCCGCCTGGCACAATGCGAGCACCTTGTCCTGAAATTTGAGTGAATGGTCGATGGGAACCTCGGACGAGATCTTGAAGGTGGTCTTCAACCCCAGATGTGCGCAGGTCATCCGCAGCGAATTGAAGAGATAGCGAAACAGATTGGGGTCTTGGAAGCCGACAATTTCCTCCAGAAGCGGAAAGGTTTCCTTGAAGAAGGGCGCGGTGCGATAGGCCCCCTGCCATTGATTGAGCAGCTTTGCCCGGTCGAAATCCGCCGCCAGCTCCCTGTCACGAATATCCAGGGCATCCGAATCCTTCTTCAACGGAAGTGAGAACAAGGCGTCCTTTCCGTTGACCAGCATGCGGTTGCGGTTGATCCAGCCCTTCTTCACATACTTGATATTGTCGTAGACAATGAAGAGATCGACCGCTCCAATGAGCTGGTAGTAGCCGATGTAGGGGAGGAAATACGGCTGCATGATCGCGAGTTTCATCGTGTGCGACGCCCTGCTCATGTGACGACATTCGTTTCGGCAACTTCATCCACCACGGCCGAATCCAGATCGTGGTAGATCGACAGCGAGAGACGGCCGGCGCGGAACATCCCCCTCCAGCAATAATGAACGAGTCTCAACGTTCGTCAGCTCTCTCCGGGTAGGTCAACGCAGTGCCCACCTACCCCCAAACTCGTGCATCGTGAGTAAAGGTCGTCGAAGTCGCGTTGTTATTGCGGGGCACCACAAGCGGTGCGAAGCAAGCGTACGCTTTGATGAAGCGATAGATGCTGTTCCCCATTCCATCCAGACCAATCGTTGGCAGCACACGGTTGCCGAGTGCCTCGACTTTGACCGACCGATTGTCCATCGGATAACACAACTCCAAGAGCTTCCCCGCTCCCGCAGGCGATATCAACGACCCGGCTGGACCGAAACAGCAGTTGAGCCGGAGCGCAGCGACTTGGGAATTCGCTCTTTGGAAGGCGGCATCGGTCTGGTCATCTGGATGCTGAGGCCTGAAGGTCATCATCGACTTCATGCCCGGCGCCAGTTCGAGATCGAGCACCGAATCCGTGTTGCAGCCGAGAACCAGAAGATGCCAGTCCTCGAGGGACGGAAGCAGCGCCGCCAGGCGCGCAATGATGTCGTGGCGGATCGCGCAATCGTCCTCGAACACAAGGGCCGGTTCGTTCTGTTTGGCGATCCAGTTCAATATCCGCCACAGTGAAGCGGCACCGCCAACGGCTCCCCTGGTGAACTGGGCGCCGGGAGCAACGAGCCGCATCGCCATCACCTCCTGATCGCTCATCTCCAGCCCGTTGGACGCGGAGAAGCGCTCGAAGGCGATTCCACAACCTGCATTCCGCTTCAGAAACCTCTCGTATTTCTCTGGATCGCGGTCGAGATTGATGACGAAGTTCTTCATTGCCAAGAGTACCGTGAGCGATTGGATACAGGTTGGCGACACTAGAATATTGATTCGCCAGTCGCGGCTAGTCTAAAACGCCCATGTCAATGGCGCCCCCCGTCGCACACGAATGCTCCACACAAGTCTCGCTCTATATCGGTAACCAGTCACAGACTGTATCGATGATCAGGACTCGAGATGACTGCCGCGGTGCCGCTTGACTCTCTAACGCCGCTCGCCAGGAGCCCGCTCCATATCGTGCGTCCAAGGTTTCCAAGAACAGAGCAGTTCTTGGCCGCTTTTGAGACAGCGCTGGAGACCGGCCAAGTCACGAACAATTCGCGTTGGGTCGTCGAATTCGAGACGCGCTTGAGTGAGTATCTCGGCGTCCCGACCCTGGTTTTCTGCAATGGCCAGATCGGCATGATGGCCATGCTGAGGGCCGCGGGAATCTCCGGCGGCGAAGTGATCGTGCCCTCATTCACCTTCAGCGCCACTCCGCATGCTGTCAGATGGGTCGGCGCCGAACCGGTGTTTGCGGACATTCTCGATGACATGACCATGCGCCTCGACCCCGATGATGTGGAGCGCAGGATCACGGACCGTACGGTCGCCATCCTCGCCGTCGACGCTTATGGGGTCGCCAGCGATTACGCTGCGCTTGCTCGCATCGCCGAGCGCCACAAGCTGAAATTTCTCGTCGATAGCGCGCCCTCGTTCGGCACGCGCGTCAATGGGCAGCTGGTGGGAGGCTGCGCAGATGCGCAGATGTTCAGCTTCCACGCCACCAAGGCTTTCGCAACGATGGAAGGCGGGTGCGTCTGCAGCCACGACGCGGAATTGCTCGCGCGCGTCAAGGCGATGCGCAATTTCGGGCAAGTCGATGGCGCCGACTGTCACGAGCCGGGTTTGAACGGGAAGATGCTGGAGATATCGGCCATCATCGGCCTCGAGCAACTCAAGACGTTCGAGCAGGCCATTGCGACGCGCCGCCAGGCGGTCGCGCGCATGCGGACCGGCCTTTCCAAATTTCCAGGGTTGCTCGTGGGGCAAGAGCCCGCAAACGTGCAAACGAACTGGCTCTATCTGCCGGTCGTCGTCATCGCCAAGGAATTCGGACTCGACCGTGATGCGCTGGCATCCGCGCTCGAGAAGCACAACGTCTTCGTCCGGAAGTATTACAGCCCGCCCTGCCACCACATGACGGCTTACAACACGCAGAAAGAGGTGAAGTTGGATGTGACGGAGAGGGTCGCTTACAACGTCGTTGCGCTGCCGGTCTACAACGACATGACCGACGCAGAATGCGATCTCATCGTTGCCGCCATCCAGTACGCGCGCCAATCAGCGCGAAACGGAACCAAGCTCTAGTCGCAAAATCGCACCTTACCCGATGCCTCCAGGAACATAGAAGTTTAGGACATGCAGAAAATTCTCGTGGCTGGAGCGGGTGGCTATATCGGCATTCCCCTATGCCAGATGCTCGCCCAAAAGGGTTATTCGGTGACTGCGCTCGACCGATGCTTTTTCGGTCGGGATCGATTCATGCAGGCGGCATCCCACCCGAATATCAAGATGCTGGTCGACGATATCCGCACCGTGGACCCTCAGCAATTCGAAGGCATGGACGCCGTCATCGATCTGGCCGGACTGAGCAACGACGCCTCCGCCGAGATTGATCCTGAACTAACGGTCTCGATCAACCATCAGGGCGGCGTTCGTCTGGCTCGCGCGGCCAAACGGGCCGGCGTTCGCCGCTACGTCTATTCGAGTTCAGCATCGGTCTACGGCCACGGCCAGGAAGTGGCGCTCAACGAGCATTCAGCCTGTCGCCCACAGACGCTGTATGCCGAAAGCAAGCTTCATGTCGAGGACGAGCTGCGTAAGCTGCAAAGCGACACGTTCGAAACAGTCATACTACGCAACAGCACCGTGTTCGGCCTTGCTCCGCGCATGCGCTTCGACCTCGCCATCAACGTCATGACTCTACGCGCCTGGAAAGAGCGCGTTATCTACGTCATGGGAGGCGGCGAGCAGTGGCGGCCGTTCATCCACGTTCATGACGTCTGCCGCGCCCTGATGATGAGCATCGAGAGCGAAGCGTCGGTCGTGTCCGGCGAAACTTTCAACGTCGGCAGCGACGATCTCAATTATCAAATCAAACAGCTCGCAAACTTCGTCAAAGACATCATCCCGAACATCGTCACGCACACGATCCCGGATGCGACGGACAAACGAACCTACAATTTGTCTTTTGCCAAGATCATCCAACGCCTGAAGTTCGATCCATCCTCGCGCGTGCACGAAGGTATCGTGGAGATAAAGCAGGCTCTGGAGCGGGGCACGGTGAGTGGCGACGATCCCACAACCCATACACTGGGATGGTACCGTTCTCTGATCGATTGGGACAAGAGGATCAAGGAGCTGTCGCTGAACGGCAAGATATTGTGATCGCTCAAGGCACAAGTTCAGGCGGTGGCGAGTGGTCGAGCACGTCGCCCTTGGCGCCTTCCAGCAGATCGATGCCGTAGGTTTCGACGACGAGCGGACCGCGCTTGCGCTGCAATTGCGCGACCTGCGTCACCTTCGCGAAGAGGTCGTGGACGGCGGGATGGCGGTCGGGCTGCAGCTCGTCGACATAGATCAGCTTGCTGGCGAGCAACTTCGGATCGGGCTCGGGCATGTTGACCCAGCGGATGCGCTGGTTCTGCTGTACGACGCAGGTGCCGCGCGGCAAGTAGAAGGCAAGCCAGCCCGTGGTGCCATAATCCGGCGCCAGCACGCAGGTCGCGCCGTTGCGCGCGCGCGCGGCTTCGATTCCCGCAGCGAGCTCGCGCCAGCCGACGCCGACGCTGCGCACCGTGGCATCGCGGCGATAGCCCGACAGCCAGCCCGTATTGGCCTGCACGATGAGGGCGGCAAACATCACGATTCCCGTGGGTGCAGCCCAGCGCAGGCAAAAGTCAACCATGCGCCGCGCGCGCGGCTTCCACTGCACGAGATTGGCCGCGGCCGCAGCCGCAATGACGAAGGGCGGGTAGACCGGCGCAAACCAGTTGGCCTCGACGCGAGCATGAAGCGAATGCCAGACGAAATAGGCGACGATGGTCCAGAACATCGTCTCGATCAGCACACGCGAGGCCAGCGCGCCGGCCCGGCGCCAGGTCAGCGCGTGCAGGCCCATCGCGCCGAGGATGAAGACCAGCGGGGTCGCGAACGCGATCTGGGTCGGGATCAGCTCGGCGATGAAGACGGGACGGAAGTCTTCGATTCTGGCGCGGCCGAGCTGCTTGACGAACGAAACCCATTGGTGATCCGCATTCCAGAGGATCACCGGCGAGAACAGCGCCAGCGCAACGAGGCCGCCGAGATAGGGCCAGGGCGAGAGGAACCAGCGCCGCAGCTTTGGCACCGCCGCGAGCCAGATCAGGATCGCCGGCCCGAAGAACATCGCGGTGTATTTCGACAGCAGCGCCGCGCCGACAGCGACGCCGACCGCGAGCCACCAAGCGCCACGCCCGGTCTCCAGGACCTTTGCGAGGAAGAACAGCACGAAGCTGGAGGCAACCAGCAACGGCGCATCGGGCGTCACGATCAGCGTTCCGACGGAGGCCATCATAGTCACGTTGAGCAGGATGGCGCTGGTCGCCGCCACCCGCGCTCCGCCGAACAGAATCGCGGCGGAGCGATAGATCGCATAGCTCATCGGCAGCGCGAGCAGGATCGAGACGAGGCGGACGCCGAGCTCGGTGTCGCCCGCAATCATGGTGCCGGCGCGGATGACGTAGGCGACCATCGGCGGGTGGTCGTAATAACCGCCCGCGAGATTCTTCGACCACATCCAGTAATAGGCTTCGTCGAAGGTAATAGGCGTGAACGCGGCCGCGACCAGCCGCAAGGCGACCAGCGCGAGGATCACCAGCGCGGTGTTGCGGACGATCCGCGCGTCAGCCCCGCCCATCTCGCGCTATTTCTTGCGCCAGACGAACAGTCCGGACATCGCGTAGTTCCACACCACGCCCATCAGCGCACCGGCCAGGCCGGCCAGCCACCAGATCGGCTCCTGGTCGTAGACCGAGAAGGCGACGCCGACATTGGCGAGCAGCCCGACGCTGCACACGATGTAGAACGCGATCAGGCCGCGCAGCAGCCCAAAACCCTTCAGCCGCTGGTCGCGATAGGTGAGGAAGTTGTTGAGGATGAAGTTGCCGGTCATGGCAACGAGCGCGCCCGCAGCCTGCGCCTCCGCGAACGGCGCCTTGAAGATCTGAAGTGCAATGAACAGCGTGGTCAGATGCACCACGAGGCCGATGCCGCCGACCATCGCGAACAGGACGAAGCGCAGCGAGATGGCATCGTTGGTGAACTTCGCCAGCACCAGCCCGAGAAAGTCCAGTGCGACCATGGAATCGAGCTTGCTCTCGCCGTGTTGGCGCTCACCGAACGTGTAGGGGATTTCGACGGCTCGCAAGGTGCCGTTCGAGCTGGCGACGAGGTCGAGCAGGATCTTGAAGCCGTGCACCGACAATTTCGGCGCGAGCTGCTCGAAACGGTCGCGGCGAACCATGAAGAAGCCACTCATGGGATCGGCGATCTCGACCCGCAGCATCTTCCTGGCGAACTCGGTCGCCAGCGCGCTGGCGCCGGCGCGCTGCTTGTTGAAGCCTTCGGTCTTGTAGCCCTCGATGTAGCGGCTACCGACCACGAGATCGGCCTCGTCGCTTGCGAGCAGCAGCAGCATCTTCGGCAGCTGCGTCTCGTCGTGCTGGAGGTCGGCGTCGATCACGGCCACAAAGGGCGCGCTCGAGGCCAGGATGCCCTCGATGCAGGCACCCGACAGGCCGCGGCGGCCGATGCGGCGGACACAGCGTACGCGGCTGTCCTGCTGCGCCAGCGCGCGCACGACGTCCCAGGTGCCGTCGGGCGAATTGTCGTCGACGAACACCACTTCCCAGGCGACGTTCGCGAGTGTCGCCTCCAGCCGCCGGTACAGCACCGTGACGTTGTCGCGCTCGTTGAAGGTCGGGACGATGACCGACAGTTCCGGTCCCTCTTGGGCCTGATTTTGGGCCTGCGGCGGATTGTCGGCACCCGGTTTGATCGCTTCATTCATGACGGCAGCGTATATCCGCCGCGTCCTGCGCTGCCAAGTTCTTGAGCTAAGAGCCGGGGTTTTCTCTTGGGGAGCGGGCCGCAAAGGGGCCCCAAAATGCCAACGACCCCGGAATGGTGGACCGCGCGTACATCCGGCGCAGCCCAAGCTATTCCAAGGTCGTTCCAGCGCCGGAGTTTTCGCTCAACGTCGCCGTTAGAAGCTAGATAGGGACGGCAAAACCGCTTTGCAAGGGGTCAAAAGACGCCTTTTTCGGTCCCTTTGCTAGTTCGGGACTTCCTTGATCACCGGGCCGCGCGGCGCGGGCGCGACCGGGGCTGCTGGCGCCGCAGCAGTGGCCGGCTCGGCCTTTGCCGGCCTGGCCGGCTTGCCGTACTGACCGATCGGCCCGAGGACAACGGCGGCCGCAAGCACGACCGCCGCGACGATCGCGCCCAGAATGCCACCTACCGACTCAGACGACATGCAAGCCCATCCCTGTTCCAGATGCGGCCAGTGATACCACGGATGAACGCGCAGCCGGAAGGGCCACGGGACCGCAACTTCTCATGGGGCTATTTTGCTGGCGGCCGGTGCTTGACGAAGGCCGTCACGATATCCTTCTGCGCTGCTTCCACGGCCCTGTTCGCGGTAGCGAGATGGGCGCCGCCTTCGATGGTCGGATATTGCGTGGTGAGATAGTCGAGCAAGGCCACCCGGTAATATTGCCGCTCCGACGGACAGGCGCCGGCGACCGAGCGACCGAAATCCTGTTCCGTCATGCCCTGATTAGAGTCGCGCGAATATTCCCGTGCCAGGCAATGCCAGTAATCGTCGCGGCCCTGCATGGCGAGCTTCTGCGCACCCTTGGCATCGTCGTCATCGGCCATTGCCGAAGATACCACGGCTGAAGATATCATGGCAGCAGATGTCATCATCACGAGCGCCGCTCCCACCATCAGAATCCGCATTCTTGTCCTCCTTTTCGCGGGCAACGTTGCAAGCTTAGACGGGACGCGACAACTGGCCAATCACATCTGCTTTGATTAGGATGAAGCCTCCCTCCCCGTCGATGCGAGATCATTCCGTGGCCAAAGCAAAAACTGCGCCCAAAAAATCAGGCAACATCTTCATCGGCGTCGGCGGCTGGACTTTTGAGCCCTGGCGCGGTGTGTTCTATCCGGAGAAGCTGACGCAGGCGAAGGAGCTGTCCTATGCGGCTTCGAAGCTGACCTCGATCGAGATCAACGGCACTTACTACGGCTCGCAGAAGCCGGAGAGCTTTCGCAAATGGGCGGGCGAGGTGCCTGATGGTTTCGTGTTTTCATTGAAGGGCCCGCGCTTCGCCACCAACCGCCGCGTGCTTGCCGAAGCCGGCGATTCCATCAAGCGGTTCTATGATTCCGGCGTGCTGGAACTCGGCGACCGTCTCGGGCCGGTGCTGTGGCAGTTCGCGCCGACCAAGAAGTTCGACGGCGCCGATTTCGGCAAGTTCCTCGAGCTGTTGCCGCGCAAGCTCGAGGGGCGCGCGCTGCGCCATGTCGTCGAAGTGCGTCATGATAGTTTCTGCACGCCTGATTTCGTGACGCTGATCCGCGAATTCGAGACGCCGGTCGTGTTCGCCGAGCACGGCAAATATCCAGCGATTGCCGACGTCGCGAGCGACTTCGTCTATGCGCGGCTCCAGAAGGGCAATGACGAGATCAAGACCTGCTATCCGCCGAAGCAGTTGGACGCCTGGGCCGAGCGCCTTCAGGCCTGGGCCGACGGCAGCGAGCCCGACGATTTGCCGAAGGTTGAGAAGACAAAACCGAAGAAAGAACCGCGCGACGTGTTCGCTTACGTCATCCACGAGGGCAAGGTGCGCGCGCCGCACGGCGCCATGGAACTGATCGCAAGGGTGAGCTGAGGATGGTTCATGGCAAAGGCAAAAAAGCTCTTCACCATCGGCTATGAGCAGACACCGCCCAAGGCGGTGCTGGACGAGCTGGAGCAGGCCGGCGTCAAGCTCGTGGTCGACGTGCGCGCGGTGACGTCATCGCGCAGGCCCGGCTTTTCCAAGAAGCAGCTAACCGCAGGTCTCGATGAGCGCGGCATCGCTTACGTTCATCTCGCCGCGCTCGGCACGCCGAAGGAAGGCCGCCTCGCCGCACGCAGCGGGCAATACGATGTGCTGGAAAAGATCTACGCAAAGCACCTGAAGACGCCGCAGGCGCGGGAAGAGATGGACGAGCTCTCGGCGCTGGTGATGAAGGCCGGCCCGGTGTGCCTGCTTTGCTATGAGCGCGACCACACCCACTGCCACCGCCAGATGATCGCGGAGATCATCGAGGAGCGCGATGGGGTCGCGGTCGAGAATCTTGCGGGACGGCAGGTTTAGCCCTCCCCAGCCAGGCTGAACGTCCCTTCCATCATCTTCACGCAGTTGCCGCCGACATGGGCAGAGACGATCTTGCCGTCCTGCTTGCGCACGCGGGTGCGCAGAATGCTCGGCCGGCCCATGTCAAAGCCCTGGCCAACCGTGAGCTTCAACTCGCGGTCGCGCGTGGGGTCGAGATCGGCGAACAGTGAAACGGCCGCGACCGTGGCGCTGCCGGTGGCTGGGTCTTCGGCAAAGCCACCAGTGCCGCGCATGAACATCCGCGCCTGCCGGTCGCAAGACGCCTCCGACGCGGAGACGTCACGCGTGTAGAACCACACCGAGAAGGCGCCGTCGCGCGGCAATGCCCGGCCGAAGGCTGCGGCGTCGGGCCTCGCGCGCTTGAGCGCATCGCGCGAATGCAGCTCCGCCACCAGAAACGGCGTTCCGACGCTGACGACTTGTGGCAGGTGGCGATCGGTCTTGATGTCATCAGCTGTCAAGGAGATGCAGGCCGCGACGTCCTCGGCGGAAAACTGCGCGAGCTTGGACAGCGGCTGCGGCGCGGTCAGCTCGGTGCTGACCACCCTTCCCTGCTCCCGCACGATATCGACCGGAACCAGCCCCGCTTTCTCCTCGAACAAGAGGCGCGGCTTCGGCTCTTTCGCGAGGCTCGCCAGCACGAAGGCCGTGCCGACATTGGGATGGCCGGCGAAGGGAAGCTCCCTTACCGGCGTGAAGATGCGTACCTCGGCGTCATTGGCCTTGTCGCGCGGCGGCAGCACGAAGGTGGTCTCGGAATAGTTGAACTCGGTCGCGATCGCCTGCATCTGCGCGGTCGTGAGCCCGCCGGCATCGAGCACCACGGCGAGCTGGTTGCCGCCGAAAGCGCGGTCGGTGAACACGTCGACGGTGATGTAGCGGCGCTGCATCTTTCGCTTCCCTTCACGCAAAGTGCAGCCGCGATCGGCTGCATCGCGCAGCACTCTACAAGCCGGCGACATCGTCCGTCATGCCCCAAAATTGAGTGCAATCGGAGCAATCGCGGACGGCGCGTCAGAAGCGGAAGAGCTGATGTGGAGAGGCCGACACTTGCGCACGCTCGCCCGGATCGGCGATCAGCGTGTCGAGAAACTGCCGGTTTTTCTCGTAAGTCTGGGTGACCTCGAACTGGGTGTGCGGCCAGTCGCTGCCCCACAACAATCGGTCGAGACCGTAAGCGTTGCGCAGCAGCGGATAAGCCGCCTTCGCAAAATCTTCGCCGGCCGCGCCGTTGCGATATGGCGCGGAGATCTTGACCCAGACGTTCTTCGTCGCGCCGAGCTTCAGCACGGACTGGAAGCCGGGATCAGCGATACCGAGCTTTGGGTCCGGCAGCGTGTAGTGATCAAGCACGACAGTGACACCGTAATCGAGCAGTTGCGGCGCGAGCACGGCGAGATCGGAGGCGTTACGCTGGATCTCGATCTGCCAACTGAGAGCCTTCACGTTTCCGAGCAGCGCCTTCCATTCGGCAGCGCCAAGATCCGGCAAAGGCTGACCGACAAGATTGAGACGGATGCCGACCACCCCGGCGCGGTCGAGCGTGCGCAGCTCGTCGGGGGACACGGCGAGATCGACCACGGCGATGCCGCGCAGGCGTCCATTCGCCTGTTTCAGGCACTCGACCAGGTACGAATTATCGGTGCCGAGAAAGCTCGGCTGCACCAGCACGCCGTTGGTCATGCCGTTGCGGTCGAGCTGCTCCAGGTAGAGCGCGAGCGGCGCGTCATAGTCGGGCGCATAGCGCCGTCCCGGTGCGAGCTTGAGGCCGCGGTGAAAGACATGGGCGTGGGTGTCGATAACAGGCAAGGCCGCCTCACTCGTGGCTGTGGTCGCAGCCACTGTGGCGAGCGACGCGAGACCCGCGCCAAACTGGCGGCGCGTGAGGCCGCGCGGGACGAATGTCATGGTGACTTCTCCCCATCCCGCCTCAGGCGCCCGTCGCGGCGGTCTGTTCAAAGACCTTGCCGCGGGTTTCGGGCAACAACACCACAGCGATCAGCACCAGCGAATAGGCAAAGGCCGCGTCGATGCCGATCGCGGGCCCGAGCCCGATATGGTCACTGAGATAGCCGACCAGGAACGGGAACGCGGCGGAGACGATGCGGCCGAAATTGTAGCAGAAGCCCACACCGGTGCCGCGCACGCCGGCCGGATAGAGCTCGCTGAACAGCGCCGCCATGCTGGCCGGGATGCCGGCGGAGAAGAATCCGAGCGGAAAGCCGAGCACCAGCATCTCGCCGTTGGTCAGCGGCGCAAAAATGTAGATCAGCACGGTGACGATGCAGGCACCGGCGAACAAGGTGACATTGGCACGGCGGCCGATGCGGTCGCTGATGATGCCGCTCGCGACGCAGCCGCAGAAGAAGGCGACGATGATCACGGCGAGATAGCCGCTGGATCCCAGCACGGAGAGATGCCGCACCTCGCGCAAATAAGTCGGCAGGAAGGTGGTGAGTGCGGCGTAGCCACCATGAGCACCGATGCCGAACAGGCCACCGATCAGGGTCGCACGCAGCACGTCGCGGTGGAAGATTCCGGACAGCGTGGCGAAGAACGGCGTCTTGTCGGCTGCCACCGCGCGCGGCGGCTCCTTCAAGCCGCGACGGATGAAGACGATGAGGAGCGCGGGCAACAGGCCCAGCGCAAAAAGCAGCCGCCAGGCGATGTCGGCGGGCGCGTAAGTGAAGACCAGCGCGGACAGCAGCACGGCTGCGCCCCAGCCCACGGCCCAGGCGCTCTGCACCGAGCCGAGCGCCTTGCCGCGGTGTTCGGGACGGATGATCTCGGCCATCAGCACCGCGCCGCAGGCCCATTCGGCGCCGAAGCCGAGGCCCTGGATTGCCTTGAGCACGAGCAGCTGGGTGTAAGTCATCGCGAACGCAGAGGCGAAGGTCGCAAGCGCGAAAGTGGCGACCGTGATCTGGAGCGCCTTGACGCGGCCAAAACGGTCGCCGAGCGCGCCGCCGATCCAGCCGCCGAACGCGCCGAAGAACAGCGTGACCGAACCGAGCAGGCCGGCATCGGCCTTGCTGATGCCGAAGGCTGCGATCAGCGCGGGGATGGCAAGGCCGAACATCTGGACATCGAGCGCATCCAGCGCCCAGCCGCCAAAGCTTGCCCAGAACGTGCGCTTCTCAAGCGGCGAGCATTCACTGTACCAGTTCGACATGTTTTCCTACCCCCGTATGCGTTTGTTGCTTGGTATCGTTGAAAGGCCGCTTCACCTGATCTCGGCGTGGTAGCGGAAGCGATCCGCCGGCCCGCGCGAACGGCGCCATTCGATCGGTCGCCGCTCGAGGTCGAGCGCGAGACGCTCGATCACGATCAGCGGGGCACGCGACTCGAGCCTGAGCAGGCGCGCCTGCATCTCGTTGGCGGTCTCGACCGTCAATATTTCCTCGGCCGAAACCACGACCTCGCCGCAGCGCTGCTCGTAGAGCGGATACAGCAGGTCGCCGAACTCGGCGGTGTCGATCTCCAAGACCGGCGCGAAGCGCGATTGCTGGAGCCAGATCTCTTCGGCGAGCAACGGCACGTCGTCGATCAGACGCAGGCGCGACAGGCTGATCACGAGCTCGCCGACCGGAATACGCAGCGCCGATGCGACGGCGGATGTTGCAGGCACGCTCTTGCGCCTGATGATGCGGCTCTGCGGCACGCGCCGCTCGCCGCTTTGGGACTGGAAGCGGAAGAAACGGAACAGCGAGGAATTGAAGCGTGCGCGGCGCACGAACGTGCCGCGGCCCTGCTGCCGCTCCAGCACATTGTCGCTGACGAGCTGGTCGATCGCCTTGCGCACGGTGCCGATGGCAACGCCGTAATGCGCCGCCAGCTCGGCCTCCGACGGGATCGGCTCGCCCGGCCGCCATTCATTGCGGTTGATCCGCGCGGCGAGGTCGTCGCGCAAAAGCTGGTAGCGTGGCAGGCGCTCGTCGCGAGGGGCTGAATTCATCTAGTCATATAGATGACTAGATGAAAAGGGAGTCAAGCACTACTAAGATACCGAACCCTTGCGGGACGCGAGGCTGGGCTGGCAGCCTTCTCCAGCCAGCCTCGCCCTTGATCGTCAGTTCGTAGTCTTCGGCATGCAGGGCGGCTGCGTATAGGGCGCAGAGGCATACGCGCCCTCCGCCGGAGCCCTCACGCAATCCGCAGTCGCCTGCGGAGGAGCGCGCCGCGGGGCAGCGTCGCGGGCGGCGGCGGCCTGGGTTTGGTAGACGGCTGCAGCGATCAGGACGGCCGCAACAAAGGGCAATCGAGTCATGGATTTTCTCCGCGTGACAAACGGAAGCCAAGAGGTTTCGACCTCCTGAGTGCGAGAGCGGACATTCCCCCGCGATATTTCATCACGCGTCTTCAACGAAACGCGAGCAGCCCCTCACCCCAGTTGAAACACGGCGACCTTCTGCTCGTAACCGCGCACCGTGACCTCGCCGAGCGCGACAGCATCCTTGCCGTCGTCGCCAAGTACCTCACGGACGGCCGCGGAGATCAGGAGTTGCGAGCCGAATTCCTTGTTGAGCGCCTCCAGCCGCGAGGCGAAGTTCACGGTGTCGCCAATCACCGTGTATTCCTTGCGGCGGGGCGAGCCGATATTACCGGCGACGACCTCGCCGAAATGGATGCCGATGCCGATCCGCAGCGGCCAGTTCGTCTCCGCATTGATGCGACCCATCGCAGTCAGCATCTCGCGGCCGGCGGCAACCGCCCGGTGCGCGGCGTCCGAGGCCTCCAGCGGCGCGCCGAACAGCGCGAGAAAACCGTCGCCCAAAAACTTGTTCACGATGCCGCCCTCGCGGTCGAGGATATCGACCAGCACGGCGAAGGCGCCGTCGAGCCGGTCGACCACCTGCTGCGGCGTGCGAGACTGCGCGCCGGCGGTGAAGCCGCGAAAATCGACGAACATCACGGCGACGCGGCGGAGGTCGCCGGCTGCGCTCGTCCCCTCCGCCATCAACCGCTCGACCACCTGCGGCGAGACGTGCTGGCCGAACAGGTTCGTCACCCGGTCACGCGCGGTGGCGGCCGCGATGCTCGCGGCAAATTGTCGTCGCAGCCGCGCGCCGACGGAGCCGGCGAGCACGCCGCAGATCAGGATGATGGTGCTGCGCACCGCGTGAAAGTAGATCAGGGGTTCACCGGCCTCGCTGGCCGAATTGTAATACAGCGCAACGGCCAGGAGTTCGGCTGCGGCCACAAATCCCGTGAAGGTGGACAGCCAGAAATCGAGCCGCAGCGTCGATAGAATAATGAAGATGGAATAGGCCAGCGGCAGCACGAAGCCGAGCGCGGGCCCAGCGCCCATGCTGCGAATCTGCAGGATCAGGATGATCGTCGGCAGCGACGTTTCGATAAGGGCTCCGATATAGCGCCTGATCACCGGCAGGTCGCGATCGAGCCTGAGGTTTCGCCTGATCTGGCTGTGGACCCAGACCTCGAAGAGGATGAAGCCCGCCAGGAGAGCGTATTCGCGGACGAGGCCCTCAGTCCCGCGCCAGACCCGGTTCACGATGGCTGGGTCGATCAGGTAGGTTGCGGTGAGGAACAGGATCATGACGCAGCCCGTCGTGATCAACGCCCTCACCCGCAACAGCTCGGTGCGCAGCACTTCCCGCGTCAGCTCGCGCTCAAAATCCTCCGACAAGGCGGCATGCTGCCGCGCCTTCCTGCTTGCAAACCGGACCATTCCACCCCCTCGATTCCGGGGCAGTCTGCCTCAATCCAGCGTGCGGCGGAAGCGCGTCACGGCGATGGTCATGGCGAGCAGCATCAGGATGGCCAGCGCCAGCGCGTCGAAGCGCAGATTCTGCATCGTCGCGCCCTTCAGCATGATGGCGCGGACGATGCGCAAATAATGCGTCAAGGGCAGGCATTCGCCGACATATTGCGCCCAGGCCGGCATGCCTGCGAACGGGAACATGAAGCCGGACAGCAGGATGCTCGGCAGGAAGAACATCATCGCCATCTGCATGGCCTGCAACTGGTTCTGCACCACCGTCGAGATGGTGTAGCCGATCGACAGATTGGTGGCGATGAACAGCGTCGAGAGCAGCGCCAGCAGAAACAAATTGCCGAGTATTGGCACGCCAAACAGGACCACGCCGATGCCGATGATGAGGAAGGCCTGAACGAAACCGACCAGCACGTAAGGGATGATCTTGCCGAACATCACCTCGACCGGCTTGATCGGCATCGACAGCAGCGCTTCCATGGTGCCGCGTTCGACCTCGCGCGTGACCGAGAGCGCGGTGAAGATCAGCATCGTCATGGTCAGAATGGTGCCGACGAGGCCCGGCACGATGTTCAGGCTGGAGGACGCCGCCGGATTGTAGCGCGCATGCGCGCGGATCTCGAACGGCATTTCCGGGGGATCGCCGATATAGAGATCGTGCGCCAGCGCGGTCTGCACGACCATGCCGAGCGAGCCTAGCGCGGCGCTTGCCGCGACCGGATCAGTGGCGTCCGCCGCGACCAGCAGCGCGGGCTTGTCGCCGCGCCGCACCGCCCGCTCGAAGCCGCGGGGAATTTCGACGCCGAACAGCACCTTGCCGGATTTCAGCAGATTGTCGAAATCCTCGACGTCGTGCACCTCGTAGAGGAATCGGAAATATTTTGTATTTTCCAGCGCTTTCAGCACCGAGCGGGCGAGATCGGAATCCTCCTGGAGCAGCACCGCGCTCGGCAGGTTGTGCGGCGTGGTGTTGATGGCATAGCCGAACAGCAGCAGCTGCATCACGGGCAGCATCACGATCATCGCGAACGAGACACGGTCGCGCTTGAGCTGGATGAACTCCTTGATCAGCATCGCATAGGAGCGCTTCCAGAAGCCGAAGCGGTCCCGGATCTCGTGCTGTGCGGGGTGCTCGACGGCGCTCATTGGAAATTATCCTTGGAGCGGCTCATCAACTCGATGAACACGTCCTCCAGCGACGGCGCCGATTGATGCCAGTGCAGGCCGCTCTTGTCGCGCCACGGCGCGATGCTGGCTTCGAGCGCCGCGACGTCGCGGCCAGACACGTGCAGCGATGTGCCGAAGGGAGCCACCATGTCCACGCCGGGCTTGCCGGTGAGCGCGGGCGTAAGCTCGTTCAAGTTCTCGCCGGTTACGGTGTAGGTCGACAACGCGGATCCCGCGATCACCTCCTCCACCGTACCATGCGTCAGCAGATGGCCGTAAGCGATATAGGCGATCTCGTGACAGCGCTCGGCCTCGTCCATGTAATGGGTCGAGACCAGCACGGTGAGCCCATCCGCCGCAAGCGCGTGGATCTCATTCCAGAAATCGCGCCGCGCCTTGGGATCGACGCCGGCCGTCGGCTCGTCCAGCAGCAGCAGCTTTGGGCTGGGCAGCGTGCACGCGCCCAACGCCAGCCGCTGCTTCCAGCCGCCGGAGAGTTCGCCGGCGAGCTGCTCCTCGCGGCCCGAGAGGCCGAGCCGCTTGATCATGTCGCGCGCGGCACCACGCGCGTTGGCAAGGCCATACAGCCGCGCCACGAATTCGAGGTTTTCGCGGACCGAGAGATCCTGATACAGGCTGAAGCGCTGGGTCATGTAACCAACCTGGCGCTTGATCTTGTCGGCGTCGCGCAAAATGTCGTAGCCGAGACAGGTGCCCTCGCCGCTGTCGGGCGTCAGCAGACCGCAGAGAATGCGGATGGTGGTGGTCTTGCCAGAGCCGTTCGGCCCGAGGAAGCCGTAGATCGAGCCGCGCTTCACCTGCATCGACAAATCGTGCACGACCTCGCGGCCGCCGAACGACTTGGTCAGGCCCTTGACGTCGATCGCGATGTCGTTACCGGAGGGCCCGTTCATCGCTTGTCCGCCACCGGCGTTTTGGGATTGAGATAGACGTCGATCGGCTGCCCCACGCGCAAGGCATCGGGCCGCGAAGGCCGCGCCTGGATCAGATAGACCAGCTTGTTGCGCTCCTCGAGGCTGTAGATGACGGGCGGGGTGTATTCGGCCGAGGTCGCGATGAAATAGATCTTTGCGGTGAGATCGGCCGCGCAATTGTCGCAGGCGACCCGCACCGTGTCGCCGATCGCAAGCTTGGGCAGCTCGGTCTCCGGCACGAAGAAGCGCAGCTTCATGTTGCCGGGCGGCATGATCGAGAGCACCGGCCGCTGCGCCGCCACCATCTCGCCCTCACGGAAATAGATCTGCTGGATGGTGCCGGCCACCGGCGCAAAACCCTTGCGCCGCGCCATCCGCGTCTCCGACGTCGCCACCCGCGCTTCCGCGACGCGCAAGGCGGACACCGCGGAATCGAGATTGGCCTGCGTGCCCGAGCCGGTCTTGTTCAGCGAGGCTGCGCGATCATAAGTCTGCTGCGCATTCGCGAGCGTCGCCTTGTTCTGGTTGAGATCGGCAAGCTGGAGATCGTCGTCGACGGAATAGAGGTGATCCCCAACCTTGACCTCGTCGCCCTCGCGGACGTTGAGCTTCGTCACCCGGCCCGCTTCGTCCGGGCTGACATAGATCATATCCGCCTCGACCCAGCCCTGGAATCCGGGATCGCGCTTCTCCTTGCAGCCGGCAAGACCGGTTGCAAGCATGGCGGCTAATGCGATTGCAAAAATCCCTTGCGACGACCTCATGTCGTCCTCCGTTCGCCAAAAATCAAATCGAGATGGACGCGCAGCATGTCCTGCGCGTCGAGCGGCGCGTGCCGCGCAAACAGGCTCTGCCAGATCACCGCGATCATCGCCGGCGCGACCAGGATCTGCGGATAGCGCGCAAGGTCCTTCTCGCGGATCTCGCCACGCGCAACGCCGAGCTCGATCAACGCTCGCATGCCGGCGATCCCGCGCGAGACCACCTCGCGATAGTAGAAATCGGCGACGGATGGAAAGCGCGGCCCCTCCGCCACGATCAGACGCACCAGATCGCCGCGCCTGGTGCCGATCACCTCTTTCAAAAAGTTGCCGGCAAAGGCCTCGACGAGGTCGCGCACCGACCCCGTCGGCGGCGGCAGCGCATTGAGCTTCGCCACGACCGGCACGATCACAGTGCGCACCAGTTCCTCGAACATCGATTCCTTATCCCTGAAGTGCAGGTAGATCGTGCCCTTGGCGACGCCCGCGCGCTTCGCAATGTCGTCGAGCCGCGTCGCGGCGAAGCCGCGCGCGATGAACTCCTCCATCGCAGCGTCCACGATCGCCGCCCGGCGCTCCGCCGCGCGTGCGGCACGATTCGAGGCGGGCGCCTCTTCGCCTCCAGCTGACGCAGCACCCTTCGCATTGGCCCGAGTTGCGGACGGCCCGGCGAGTTTGGTTGGCTTCTTGGTCATTTCAAATTTATGACTGACTGGTCAGTCATAGTCAAGCGAAACGCAGCGGGAAACTAATTAGTATTGACTAATGCATTAGCTTGCACTAATTGAATTGTCATGATCGAAGTCACCCCAAATCCCATCACCATCGTGATGCGCGCCCTCGCCGATCCGACCCGCCGCGCCGTGTTCGAGCGCGTGTTCGGGAGCGAGGAGATCAGCGTCGCCGAGCTGACGCGCGGCAGCGGCGTCACCCAGGGCGCGATCTCGCAGCACCTGAAATCGCTCAAGCAGGCCGGCCTCGTCGCCGAGCGCGCCGAGGGTCGCAACGTCTATTACCGCGCCGCGCCTGAAGGCCTCGAACCGCTGGTGAGCTGGATGGACCATTACGGCGTGTTCTGGCGTGAGCGCTTCCAGAACCTGCGTGCCCTCCTAGAGGAGATCGATCGGTGAGTGCAGCCGCCTTGAAAGCCGAAACAAAAGACATCGTCATCGACGAGGTGCTCCCGCATGCGCCGGAGACGGTCTGGAAGGTGCTGACAAGTGCGCAACTGATCGCGCGCTGGCTGATGCAGCCGACCGGCTTTGAAGCCGTCGAAGGCAAGGACTTCACGTTCCAGACCAAACCGGGCGGCAACTGGGACGGCGTGATTCATTGCCGGGTCGTCGAAGTCGTGCCTTTCAGGCGCCTCGTCTACGCCTGGAAGGGCGGCGACGCGCGCAACACCGGCTACGGCGCGCCGCTCGATACCGTCGTGACGTGGTCCCTCACCCCGGTCGAGGCCGGCACGCGAATTCAGCTGATTCATGCGGGCTTCGTCCTGCCCAGGAACGAGTCGGCCTACACGGTCATGAGCGGCGGCTGGAAGAAGGTTGTCCGCCAGCTCGACGAAATCAGCGGCGAAGAGTGAGGAGAGTATTCGATGACCAAGCCTTTTACCGGCGGCTGCGCCTGCGGCGCGATCCGCTATGCGATTGCCAGTGAGCCGCTGTTCAGCAATCACTGCCAGTGCCGGGATTGCCAGCGGGAAAGCGGCAGTGGCCACGGCTCCTACATGACCTTCGCGCGCGAAGGCGTCACGGTGACCGGCGAAGCCAAGCATTGGGACATGACCGGTGACAGCGGCAACGTGAAGACGCGCGGCTTCTGCGCGCAGTGCGGCTTGCCGGTCTATCTGACCTTCGCCGCCATGCCCGACATCTTCACCATTCGCGCAGCAAGTCTCGACGAGCCCGCCCGCTACAAGCCGCAGGTTGTGACCTACGCCGCGCGCGGACATGAGTGGGATCACCTCGACCCGAGCTTGCCGAAATTCGCAGGCATGCCGCCGGGGTGAGGCGCTAGCCAAAATCCAGCACCATGCGGCCGTCGATCTTGCCGGCCTTCATCCGCTCGAAGACGTCGTTGATCGCCGCGAGCGGCACTTTGGTCACCTCGGCCTTCACCTTGCCGTCGGTGGCGAATGCGATGGCCTCGTCGAGATCCCTGCGGGTGCCAACGATGGAGCCGCGCACGGTGATGCGCTTGAGCACGACGTCGAAGATCGGTGTCGGGAATTCGCCCGGCGGCAAGCCGACGAGGCTGACGGTGCCCTTGCGCCGTACCATCTTCAGCGCCTGCGCGAACGCGGCGGTCGACACGGCCGTCACCAGCACACCATGAGCCCCGCCTCCAGTTGCGGCCAGGACCTTGTCCACGGAACCGGCCGCGAGCGCGTTTACTGCGAGATCGGCGCCGGTCTCGCGGGCAAGCGCAAGCTTGTCCTCGGCGATATCGAGGGCGACGACCTTGAGCCCCATCGCCTTGGCATATTGAATCGCGACATGGCCGAGCCCGCCGACGCCCGAGATCACGACCCACTCGCCGGGCCGCGCCTCGGTCTCCTTCAGGCCCTTGTAGGTAGTCACGCCGGCACACAGGATCGGCGCAACCGCGGCGAAATCGATCGTCGCCGGCAGCTTTGCCGCGAAAGCGGCTGAAGCAATGACATATTCGGCAAAGCCGCCATTCACGCTGTAGCCGGTGTTGTGCTGGTGCTCGCACAGCGTCTCCCAGCCAGTCTCGCAATATTCGCAAGACATGCAGGCATCATGTAGCCAAGCGACGCCGACGGCATCGCCGACCTTCAGATTTTTCACGCCCGGCCCGAGCGCGGCAACGATGCCGGCAACCTCATGGCCGGGAATGAAAGGCGGAACCGGCTTCACCGGCCAGTCGCCGGAGGCCGCGTGCAGATCGGTGTGACAGACGCCGCAGGCTTTCACCTTGACGAGGACCTCGCCGGGACCGGGCTGCGGCACCGGCACGTCCTCGATCACCAGCGGCTTGCCGAACTGTCTAACGATGGCGGCTTTCATGGTCGGCATGTGTCTGCTCCTTTGCATTGCAAGGACAGACTAACGACACCCGGACGGCTCTCCTTGATTGGAGTCAAGGAGCCCAATGTTTGCGCAGGGAATGCATCACGACAGCGAGATGACAGCAACTCCGCCGCAAGCGGCGACGAGCATCAACTGTGAAACTTCAAGCCATCGACAATTTTGTCGATCACCTTGCGCTCGGCGCGCATCGCGATGCCGACGAGATTGAGGTCAGTGCGCGCCACCGCCCTCACCGCCTCGCGATTGGCGGCGTCATGCGTGGTCTTGAACATGTCCTCGGTATAGACCGCCGGCTTGACGTTGCGCGTCAGCGCCCGGTCGAGCGCGCGGGACAGCGCTGCACCGTCGGCGCCGTAGATCAGGATCGGCTGGCCGATCAGCGAGAGATACTTTGTGCCGGAGGCATCTTCATACGCCTCGCCTATGCAGTCGGGAAACGCAGCGGCGATGCCGCTGGTGAGAAAGGCCGCGACGTTGAGCTTCTGCCAGGCCTGAAGATCAGTGCGGATCACGACGGCGATCTTGGTGTCGAACTGCATGCAATTCCCCGATTGTCATTCCTTGCGATGCTACGCATCGCCCCGGAATGACAGCAAGAGGAATCAGCGCTCGAAGGATCAGCCCTTGGCGTCGCAGGCCCAGGCGCGGATCACGCATTCCTTGCCGCCGTATTTGTAGCATTCGCGCGTGGCGGCGTTGAGCGTGGCGGAGATCTTCGGCTTGACGGCATAGCCATAGGCGCCGCAAGGATTGGACAGATCGACCGACATCGCGGCGCAGGCGCGCTTCATCGTCACGGTCGTGCAATCGCCCTTGCACTGCTTCTGCGCCGCGGCCCGGGCCTCGTGCTCGGCGCCGTAGTCGAAGGCCTGGCCATAGGCCCCGCATTTGCCAACCGCAATGGCGCCGGCGGCATGCGCATCCGTGATGTGGCGGGCGCCCGCGATACAGACGGACAGCACAAAGAAAAACATCGCGCAACGGCGCGCGACGACGTTCGAAGTCATGGAAAAACCCCTCCCCCAAGGCAGGTGAAGGTGACTGTAAGCCGGTGGTCGTTTCCAGATGGTGAACGGGGGATTGAAATCGGCGACTTGGGAGATGCCGTAGGGTGGGCAAAGGCTCGAAGCGCCGTGCCCACCATCTATCCACTATCGAAAATTGGTGGGCACGCTTCGCTTTGCCCACCCTACGGCGCTATCCGCGCCTTGCCGCTTCCAAGGCCTGCGGCGTGTCGATGTCGAGGAACGCGCTTTCGCCGTCGACGGGCACTTCGGCCACCGCCTCGGTGTGCTTGGCAATCAAATGCCGCGCACCGATGTCGCCGTCGAGCGTCATCAACTCCCTGAAGAAGCGGCGTGACCATAGCACGGGATTGCCGCGGCGGCCTTCACTGACGGGCACGACGATGAGATTGCCGCGGTCCGGCGCAAAGCCGTCGATGAGACGGTCGATCAAGCCCGCGTCGATCAGCGGCATGTCGCCGAGACAAACCACGGCGCCGTCGCTAGCTTCGGACACGGCCGCGATGCCTGATTTGACCGAGCTTGCGATGCCGCCGGCGAAATCCGGGTTTTTGACGAAACGCACCTTCAGGCCTTGCAGCGCTTGCTCGACCAGCTCGGTCTGATGACCGGTGACGACGATCACCTCGGAGGCCTTCGAGGCTAGCGCCTGCTCGGTCGCGATCCGCACCAGCTTCTTGCCGTCGAGCTCGGCGAGCAGCTTGTTCGGTCCGCCCATCCGGGTCGAGCGTCCCGCCGCGAGCACGATGGCCGCGATATGGCTGTTGCCCTCGATCTCCGGCTCGGCGCGCGGCTGCGGCCGCGTCACGATCTCCATGAGAAGTCCGCCGACGCCCATGCCCATCAGCTCGGAACGCGTGACTTTGATACCGGCGAGCAGCCGCATCAGCACCCAATCAAACCCGTTCTCGACTGGCGAGCGCGCGCAGCCCGGCGCGCCCAGCACCGGCACGCCGCCGGCGCGCGCGATCAGCAGGAGATTGCCGGGATCGACCGGCATGCCGAAATGCTCGATCTCGCCGCCGATCTCGGTCACGGCCGCCGGGATCACGTCGCGGCGGTCGGCGATCGCGGAGGCCCCGAACACGATCACAAGCTCGGCGCCGAGCGCGAGCAATTCCTTGATCGCCGCCGACAGCGCGCGTTCGTCGTGCTGAACCCGCCGCTCGGCGATGATCTTGGCGCCGGCCGGTTCGAGCCGATCGGCCGTGACGCGCAGCGTCTTGTCGACCACCTTGGAGGACAGGCCCGGCAGCAGCGTCGAGACGATACCGACGCGCTTGATCGTGTAAGGCGCGATCTTCAGGACATCCTTGCCGGCCGCCATCACCGCGGCATCGCGCAGATTTCCTTCGACGCCGAACGGGATGATCTTGACGGTCCCGACCATCTCGCCCTCGACCACCGGCTTGTAGGCGGTGAGCGTGGCGAACGTGATGGCCTCGTCGATATTGTTGATGCGGTCGACCGCGGCGCGGTCGATCACCAGCACGCCCGGGCGCGCGGCGAACAGATTGGCGCGGCCGGTGAATGCGCGCTCGACATGGATGCCCTCGCCGCCGACGGCGAGCGCGATGCTGGCGGCTGCGACGTCCTCGGAGACGTCGCCCTCTTCCATCCGCACCACCACGACGTCCTTGATGCCGGCGCGCTCCAGCGCATCGACCTCGGCAGGGCCAATCGTCGTGCCTTTCTTCAGCACCAGCGCACCCTGACGCAGGGTGTGGACGGTCACCCCGCCGATCGCATCCTTGGGGCTCGCCGGTCCGAATTTCATGCCGCTTCTTCTTTTTCTTTGGGCGGTAGCCGAAGCACCGCCGTGATCTCGGCCATGATCGACACCGCGATCTCGGACGGCGAGACCGCGCCGATCGCGAGCCCAATTGGCGCATGGATGCGCGCGATGTCGGTATCCTTCGCGCCCTGCGCCCGCAGCCGGTCGCCGCGCTTGGCGTGCGTTTTCCGCGAGCCGAGCGCGCCGATATAGAAACAATTGCGCTCGAAAGCGTGCAGCAGCGCGGGATCGTCGATCTTGGGATCGTGCGTCACCGCGACGAAAGCCGTGTAGGCATCGACGTTGAGCGGCGGCAGCGCCGTGTCGGGCCATTCGGCAACCAGGGGAATGTCGGGAAAGCGCTCCGGGCTCGCAAAGGCCGTGCGCGGGTCGACCACGGTGACGTCATAACCGAGCGAACGCGCCAGCGGCGCCAGGGCCTGGCTGATATGGACCGCCCCGACGATGACGAGCTTTGCGGTCGGCGCGTAGACGTTGAGGAACAGCTTCTTGCCGCCGGCCTCGACATTGCCGCTCTTGCCCATGCGAAGCTGCTTGTCGAGTTCGGCGCGCAGCGGGTCCTTGGCGAAATCCGCTGATTTCACCAGGCGCTGCTCGCCGTTCTCGGTGTCGGTGACCAGGATCGCCGGGCGGCGCGCGGCGCGCTCGGCGTTGAGTTCGTGCAAAATTGCGAGCTTCACGGCTAGCCGACCTTCTCGACGAAGACGCGGATGGTGCCGCCGCAAGACAGCCCGACATTCCAGGCGGTCTCGTCGGCGACGCCGAATTCCAGCATCCTCGGCTTGCCACTCTGGATCACGTCCATGGCCTCGGTGACCACGGCGCCCTCGACGCAGCCGCCGGAGACCGACCCTAAGAACGTGCCCTCGTCGTTGATGACGAGGCTCGAGCCCGCCGGGCGCGGCGCCGAGCCCCAGGTCTCCACGACAGTCGCCAGCGCGACGCCACGGCCGGCCTTTTGCCAGTCCTCCGCCGCCTTCAGAATATCCTCGTCGCGATCGAGCATGGCTTTGCCTCTCAGGCTGCGGAGCGGATCAGGCTGCGGTGATGCGGCGGCAGCGGCCGGGAGAGCGTGCTGATCAGCTCGTGAATTGAACTCAAATTATGCACGGGACGGAATTCGTCAACGTGCGGGAGCATCATTTTGATGCCCTGCGCCTTGGCCTCGAAGCCGCCGAACCGCAGCAGCGGGTTGAGCCAGATCAGCCGCCGGCAGGAACGGTGCAGCCGGTCCATCTCGAAGGCGAGCTTGGAATCGGCCTCCCGCTCCAGCCCGTCGGAGATCAACAGCACGATGGCGCCCTGGCTCAGCACGCGCCGCGCCCACAATTTGTTGAAGTTGTGCAGCGACGCCGAGATCCGGGTGCCGCCGGCCCAGTCCTCGACCGAGGCCGAGCAGCTCGCCAGCGCCTCGTCAGGGTCCCGCTGGCGCAGCGCGCGGGTGACGTTGGTGAGGCGGGTGCCGAACAGGAACACCGAGACGCGCTTACGGGCGTCGCCGACGGCGTGGAGAAAATGCAGGAACAGGCGGGTGTACTCGCTCATCGAGCCCGAGATATCGAGCAGCGCCACGATCGGCGCCGGTTTCTCGATCCGCCCGAGGCGATGGACGTCGATGATCTCGCCGCCGGTCCGCAGGGAGGCGCGCAGCGTGCGGCGCAGGTCGAGACGAAGCCCGCGCGGATCGGGCCGGTGCCGGCGCGTGAGAAGCTCGGCCTGCGGCAGCCGCATCCGCTCGATCGCGCGGAGCGCTTCGGTGATCTCGGCCGCGCTCATCTGCGCGAAATCCTTCTTCTGAAGGATTTCCTTGTCGGAGACCGACAGGCGCAAATCCTGCTCCTGATGCTGCGGCGTCTCCGTCATGCGCGGCTGCGACATCGCCTCCTGCACGCGGCGGGAGCCTGCCTGCGGCTTCTTCTTGGCCTGCTCCGGCAGCGGCACCGAATCCAGCATGTGCTTCCATTCTTCCGAGGCGCGGAAGAACAGGTTGAAGGCCTGCCTGAAGATCAGCGCATGCTCATGGCGCTTGACGAAGATCGCCTCCAGCGTGGTGAAGACGTCAGCGCGGTTGCCGATGTCGATCACCTGCAGCGCGCTCATGGCGTCGATGACCGCACCCGGCCCGACCGGCATGCCCGCCGAACGCAGCGCGCGGGCGAAGCCGACGATGTTGTCGGCGAACTGCTCGGTCTTGTCGGGCGCGAGGTGGTTGATGGCCATGTCTCAACACTCTCAGTCGTCATTCCGGTTAGCGCTACGTGCGCCCGGGAATGACGAGCTAGTCGCTCGTCGCTTCCTTCAGCACCTTCTGCAGGGTGTCGCCCTGCATGCGGGTGATGTCGTCCTGATACTTGAGCAGCGCGCCCAGCGTATCGCCGACCACCTGCGGGGTCAGCGAGCGGGCGTCGAGCTCCGACAGCGCAGTGGCCCAGTCGATGGTCTCGGCGACGCCAGGGGACTTGTAGAAATCCTGGTTACGCAGCGCCTGCACGAAACGCACGACCTGCTGCGACAGCTTTGCGGAGATGCCGGGTACGCGTGACTTGACGATGGCGAGCTCGCGCTCGGCGGCGGGATAATCGACCCAATGATAGAGACAACGCCGCTTCAGCGCGTCGTGGATCTCGCGGGTGCGATTGGAGGTGATGATGACGATCGGCGGGTGCGGCGCCTTCACGGTGCCGAATTCGGGGATGGTCACCTGGAAGTCGCTGAGGATTTCCAGGAGATACGCCTCGAACGCCTCGTCGGCGCGGTCGAGCTCGTCGATCAGCAGCACCGGTGGTCCCGCAACGTCGGGCTCCAGCGCCTGAAGCAGCGGCCGCTTGATCATGTAGCGGTCGGCAAAAATGTCGCTCGAGAGCTGGTCGCGATCGGTATCGCCGGCGGCTTCCGCCATCCGGATCGCGATCATCTGCGCAGCGCTGTTCCACTCGTAGACGGCTGAGGAAACGTCGAGGCCCTCATAGCACTGGAGGCGGATCAGCTTCCGCCCCAGCGCGGCCGACAACACTTTTGCGATCTCGGTCTTGCCGACGCCGGCCTCGCCCTCGAGAAACAGAGGCCGGCCCATGCGCAGCGACAGGTAGGTCACCGTGGCCAGCGATCGCTCGGCGAGATAACCGCGCGAAGTGAGAAGTTCGAGCATCGCATCGACCGATGCCGGCAGGGCACCGGAAGTATTGGTCGCTGAAGTCATGAAAGACCAGTCTCGTTTATGCCCTCACGGGGCAAGTCTTGTGCCGGGGAGTGAGGTCACCTCACTCCTTGGCGTTGGCGGCATCAAGGGCGCGCCGCGTCAGCACCCCGATGAGATGTGCGCGGTATTCGGCACTGCCGTGGATGTCGCTGTTGAGCCCGTCCGCCGGCACCTCGATGCCTTCGAGAGCCTTCGAAGCAAAACGCTTCTTCAACGCTTCCTCGAACGCTTCGACCCGGAACACGCCATCCGAGCCGGCGCCTGTAACGGCGACGCGCACGTCCGACGGACGTCGCGCCACGAACACGCCGACCAGCGCGTAGCGCGAGGCCTGGTTGCGGAACTTGACGTAGGCGGCCTTCTTCGGCAGCGGGAACATCACTTTGGTGATGATCTCGTCGGCTTCGAGCGCCGTCGTGAACAGCCCCTGGAAATATTCCTCAGCCTTGAGGCGGCGCTTGTTGGTGACGATGGTGGCGCCGAGCGCGAGCACCGCAGCAGGATAGTCCGCGGTCGGATCGTTGTTTGCGAGCGAACCACCGATCGTGCCCTTGTGGCGCACGGCGGGATCGCCGATTCCGCCGGCAAGGCTCGCCAGCGCCGGAATGGCTTCACCGACGATCGCAGAGCCCGCGACCTCGGCATGCTTGGCGGTCGCGCCGATCACCAGCGCGCGGCCCTTCATCTCGATCGTGTTGAGCCCCTCGATATGGGAGAGGTCGACCAGATGCGGGGGGCTGGCGAGACGCTGCTTCATGACGGGAATCAGCGTGTGGCCGCCGGCGACCAGCTTGGCGTCTTCGTTCTTCACCAGAAGGTTGGCGGCCTGCCGCACGGTCCCGGGGCGATGGTATTTGAATTCGTACATCTGAATGTCCTGATCGCGGAATGCGCGCGCGGTTTAGGCGAGGTCGGATTTCGCCATCGCCTTGGCGCCGGCGGAGATCGAGGCGACGATGTTCTGGTAGCCGGTGCAGCGGCAGAGATTGCCTTCCAGCTCCTCGCGGATGGTGTGGTCGTCGAGCTCGTTGCCCTTGCGATGGACGATGTCGATCGCGGTCATGATCATGCCCGGCGTGCAGAAGCCGCACTGCAGGCCATGGTGCTCGCGGAAAGCTTCCTGCATCGGATGCAGCGGCGCACCGTCGGCGGCCAGCCCCTCGATCGTCTTGACCTCATGGCCGTCGGCCATCACCGCCAGCGTGGTGCAGGACTTCACGGCCTTGCCGTCGAGATGCACGACGCAGGCGCCGCACTGCGAGGTGTCGCAGCCGACATGGGTGCCGGTCAGGCGCAGATTTTCACGCAGGAACTGCACCAGGAGGGTGCGGGAATCGACGTTGGCCGTAACAGGATTGCCGTTCACGATGAGGGAGATTTTTGCCATAAGCACTCTCTATCAGCGCCCCGACGGGTCCCGTCGAAGCGGTTCTTTCTTATAATTATTCCAACCTATCATATGGGCCATTATGCCCGGGGGCAACATCGCCCCGGACGCAAGGCGCCATGCCAAAAGGATGGCCTTCAGCCCTGTACAGCCTTGGCGAAGTTCGTGAAAAACTCGTCGCCCAGCTTCTTGGCGGCGCCGTTGATCAGGCGCTGACCGAGCTGCGCCAACTTGCCGCCGATCTGCGCCTCGACCTCATAGGACAAGAGCGTGCCGCCGTCCTTCTCCGCAAGCTTCACCACCGCGCCGCCCTTGGCGAAGCCGGCCACGCCGCCCTCGCCTTCGCCTGATATCTTGTAGCCGTTCGGCGGGTCGAGATCGCTGAGTGTGACCTTGCCCTTGAAGCGCGCCGACACCGGCCCGACCTTCATTTTCGCCGTCGCGCGGAAGCCGCCGTCGTCGGTCTTCTCCAGCTCCTCACAACCGGGGATACAGGCCTTCAGCACCGCGGGATCGTTGAGCTTCTCCCACACGGCCTCGCGCGGAGCCGCAAGCTGGACTTCGCCGTTCATCGTCATGGCCATGGGGGTACCTCCCGGAATGCGTCACTATAATGCTGCTCAAGTAACGCACGGGGGCCGCAAAGGAAAGGGTGCCCCCCGGTCACGTGCAATGCATATTCGCAGCTGCAAAAAGTCTTGTGCGGACGGTTTGGGATTGGCACAGCCGGGGCATGGTGATTAGGTCGCGCACAACATGAGCACAGCCCTCTCCCCCCTGCTCGCGCCGATGCTGTCGAGCGCGGCCATGCGCGCCGCCTGCGACGACCGGTCCACCCTCCAGAACATGCTCGATTTCGAGGCAGCTCTGGCACGAGCTGAGGCCGCCACGGACGTGATTCCCGCGTCCGCCGTGGGGCCGATCGAAGCCGCCTGCAAGGCCGATGCCTTCGACATGGCAGCCCTGGCCGAGGCCGCGACACGATCCGGCAACCTCGCGATTCCCCTGGTCAAGATGCTGACCGCCGATGTCGGCAAGGCCGATGCGGAGGCGGCGCGCTACGTGCATTGGGGCGCAACCAGCCAGGACGTCATTGACACCGCGACCATGCTGACGCTGCGCGCCGGGATCGATGCGCTGGACGCCGACCTCAGCCGCGCCATCAAGGGTTTTGCCGCGCTGGCGCGCAACCACCGCAACACCGCGATGGTGGCACGGACCTGGCTCCAGCACGCGCTGCCGATGCCGTTCGGCCTGAAGGCCGCCGAATATGCCGCGAGTCTCGCCCGTTCCCGCTGCCGCCTGCGCCGGCTCGCCCGTGAGGGTCTCGCGCTGCAATTCGGTGGCGCCGCCGGCACGCTCGCCGCGCTCGGCGACAAAGGGCTCGCGGTGGCCGAACGGCTGGCGCAGGAGCTGAAGCTGCAACTGCCGGAAGCGCCCTGGCACACCCATCGCGACCGGATCGCCGAAGCTGCATCGTGTTTCGCGATTCTCGCCGGAAGTTGCGGCAAGATCGCCCGCGACGTATCGCTGATGATGCAGACCGATGTCGGCGAAGCCTTCGAGCCCGCCGGCGAAGGCCGCGGCGGCTCCTCGACCATGCCGCACAAGCGCAACCCGGTCGCCGCCGCAAGCGCCCTTGGGTGCGCGACCATGGCGCCGCAGCTCGCCGCCACGATTTTTGCCGCACAGGTGCAGGACCACGAGCGCAGCGCCGGTCCCTGGCACGCGGAATGGCCGACGCTGCCGCAACTGATGCTGGTCACCTCGGGCGCGCTCGCGGCGATCGTCGATATCGCCGAGGGCCTGGAAGTCGACGCCGCGCGCATGCGCAGCAATCTCGATGCGACGCATGGGCTGATCATGGCGGAAGCTGTGACCTTTGCGCTGGCCGACAGGATCGGCAAGAGCGACGCGCATCATCTGATCGAGGCCGCCAGCAAGCGCGCGGTCGCCGAGAAGAAGCATCTGCGCGAGGTGCTGTCGGCCGATTCGCAGGTCACGGCGCATCTGACGCCGGAAAAAATTGCGGCATTGTTCGAGCCGATGGCCTATCAAGGGGCTTCCCAAGCCCTGATCGACCGGCTGCTCGACAGCCTCGACCGCGAATAAGATACGACGGAGACGCCGCATGCCCATGATCGATGCCGACGGTTGCCTCATCAACGTCTCCGTCGAAGGCCGCGACGGCGGGCCGACCTTGATGCTCTCCAACTCGCTCGGCTGCACGCTGCAGATGTGGGAACCGCAGATGAAGGCACTGACGCAGATATTCCGCGTCATCCGCTACGATCGCCGCGGCCATGGCAAATCCAACGTGCCGCCCGCGCCCTATACGCTGGAGCGCTTTGGCCGCGACGTGCTGGCGATCCTCGACGATCTCAACATCGAGAAAGTGCATTGGTGCGGCCTGTCGATGGGCGGCATGGTCGGGCAATGGCTGGGCGCGAACGCCCCGGAGCGCTTCGGCAAGCTGATCCTCGCCAACACCTCCTGCTATTATGCCGAGCCGACCAAATGGCTGGAGCGCATCGACGCGGTGAAGAAGGGCGGCATCGCGGCGGTCGCCGATGCTGTGATCGCGGGCTGGCTGACCCAGGATTTTCGCGAGCGCGAGCCTGACATCACCGCGAAGATGAAGTCGATGCTGCTTGCAACGCCTGTCGAAGGATACCTCGCCTGCTGCGAGGCCCTGTCGACCCTCGACCAGCGCGCGCTGCTGCCTGAGATCAAGAGCCCCACGCTGGTGATCGCCGGCCGCCACGACATGGCGACGCCGATCTCGGCGGGCGAGCTGATCCGCTCGAACATTCCCGGCGCCAGCATGACCATCATCGACGCCGCCCACATTTCCAATGTCGAGCAGCCGCACGCGTTCACCGACGCGGTGGTGGGCTTTCTGACACAGCGTTGATCTCACAGTTCGTCATTGCGAGCGCAGCAAAGCAACCCAGACTGCCTCCGCGGAAAGATTCTGGATTGCTTCGCTACGCTCGCAATGACGAAGGAGGATAGAGAATGGACGACCAGAAGCGCCGCGATGCCGGCATGGATGTACGCCGAAAAGTGCTGGGCAATGCCTGGGTCGACAAGTCGATCGCGAACCGCAACGCGTTCAACACGGACTTCCAGGACATGATCACCCGCTACGCCTGGGGCGAGGTCTGGACGCGGCCGCATTTCGACGAGCGTACGCGGCGGGTGCTGGTGATCGGCACCATGGTCGCACTCGGGCAATGGGACGAGTTCCGCCTGCATGTGCGCGCGGCGCTCGCCGAGGGCGGCTTCACCCCCGACGACATCAAGGAAATTTTGTTGCAGCAGGCGATCTATTGCGGCGTGCCGGCGGCGAACCACGCCGTCAAGGAAGCCTCAGCTCTTGTGCAGGAGCTCGGCCTGCTCAAGAGCTAGCGGCGGAGTTGCCTCGACGGTCTTCGGTGCGGCGTCAGGTCGTTCGATCACCACCACGATGGCAGCACCGAGCAGCAGCAGCAGCTCGGTGGCGTGCAGCCGCAACGCGGCCATCTCGCCGACCTTGGAGGCCATCACCATGCTCGCGAACGAGATGATGCTGCCGATCGCGAGCGCGATCCCGAGCGCTTCGTCGCTGCCGCTATTCTTGCGGATTCGCGGAATGCACAGCAGCGCGAGATAGATCGCAAAGAACGCAACGACAGTCAGTCGGCCCAGCGCCAGCAGCCATGCGGCACGCACCGTGTCCATCCCCGCCATCTGAAGATTGTCGCTCAGGAACAGCGCCACCGCGACGCTCGGCCGCTCATAGAGGCCGTGCACCGGCGCCACCATGATGTTGAAGGCGACCAGCGTCCAGGCCGGGATGAAATAGGCCGCCAGCAGCGCGCCGTTGACCGAGCCGATCCGCCAATTCCTGAACATGCCGCTTCCCGCTTCGCCTGCCACGCGCCTTCAATGGGAAGGCTTTGCGGGGAGCTAACTCGCATCAGCCTGTGGCGGCAATTTAAACCCTTTGTTTACCTTAACCGGGCCGCCGGGTGGCGCGGCTAACGAAGAAAGCCCCGCTTGCGGCGGGGCCTTCTTCACTCACCTTTGTTCTAGTTTGTTCTTGGCTCGCAAATCTACTTGTGGTCCTGCCCGCGCTGGCCGGACTTGCCACCCTGCTGCTGGCCGGGCTTGTCGCCCTGGCGCTGCTGATCCTGCTGCTGCTGGCTGGGTTTCTGGCCGCCGCCCTGCTGCTGACCCGGGTTCTGGCCCTGTTGGCCCGGATTCTGGTTTTGCTGGTTCGTCATGTCGGGAAGCTCCCTTGTTGGACGTCAGGGGAGAAACAACGGCGGGCATCCATCTTGGTTGCTATCGGGAACCAGGTTCCTCGCACCTGCGGAACCCGGTCGTGACATCCGTAGCGGAAATGACCTCTGTACAAGCTCTTATGCCGAGGCCAGCCCAGTTGCAGCCGCCAGTTCCCTCCTGTTACAAAACGGGAAGAATGCTTAGGGGCTGCCGGGGCCCGCGAAGAAACTCAAAGCACCTTCACTCGAAAAGCTCCCTTTGAGCCGCGTCAGGTTTGGTAACGGCAGCCCATGGATTATTTCGCCCAGCAGCTCATCAACGGTCTCGTTCTAGGCTCCATCTACGGCCTGATCGCGATCGGTTACACGATGGTCTACGGCATCGTCGGCATGATCAACTTCGCCCATGGCGATATCTTCATGATCGGCGGCTTCATCGCCCTGATCACCTTTCTCATCCTGGTCTCGCTTGGCCTGACCGCGATCCCGGTGATCCTGCTCATCGTGCTGCTGGTGTCGATGGCGATCACCGCGCTCTATGGCTGGACCATCGAGCGCGTTGCCTACCGGCCGTTGCGACACTCCTTCCGCCTGGCCCCGATGCTGTCGGCGATCGGGATGTCGTTCGTGCTGACCAATTACTCGCAGGTCGCGCAGGGCGCCCGCGTCAAGCCGATCCCGCCCCTCGTCACCGGTGGCTACACGCTACATGAGAGCGCGGACGGCTTCGTGATCCGGCTCTCCAATGTCCAGATCCTGGTCGTCATCACCACGATCGTGCTGCTGGCGATCTTCACCTGGCTGGTCTCGCGCACAAGGCTCGGGCGCGACATGCGCGCCTGCGAGCAGGACCAGACCATGGCGGCGCTGCTCGGGGTCGACGTCGACCGCACCATCTCCATGACCTTCGTGATCGGCGCGGCGCTCGCCGCCGTCGCAGGCCTGATGTACCTGCTCTATTACGGCCTCGTCGATTTCTTCATGGGCTTCGTCGCGGGCATCAAGGCGTTCACCGCGGCCGTGCTCGGCGGAATCGGCTCGCTGCCGGGCGCCATGCTCGGCGGTCTTGCGATCGGCCTGATCGAGACGTTCTGGTCGGCCTATTTCTCGGTCGAGTACAAGGATGTCGCGGCGTTCTCGATCCTGATCGTCGTGCTGATCTTCATGCCGACCGGCCTGCTCGGCCGTCCCGAAGTCGAAAAAGTGTGACGGACCGCCGCGTGACAGCTCACTCGACCAATACGGCCAAACCTGCAACGGGCATTCCCGCGCTCCTCAAATCCGCCTTCGTCAACGCACTGATCGCGCTGGTGCTGTTCTCGCTGATGATCGGCATCCGCACCGAGGCGGGCTCCGACGGTCAGCTCACCTACTGGACGCGCTTCGGCGAGCTCGCCTCGCTCGTCGCCGCCGTCTTCGGCGGCTCGATCGTGATCGATCTCCTGCGGCAATGGATCGGCCCGACCGGCACTGAGAAGCTCATTCCGCCGGCGGTGCAAACCGGAATGTCATTCGTCGGCCGCTATCTCGCGCCGGCGCTCCTGATCTTCACGCTGCTGGTGCCTGTCATCTTCTATGACCAGCGCTACATCCTCGATCTCGCGATCCTCGTGCTCACCTATGTGATGCTGGGCTGGGGCCTCAACGTCGTGGTCGGGCTCGCGGGCCTGCTCGATCTCGGCTACGTTGCCTTCTATGCGGTCGGCGCCTATTCCTACGCGCTGCTCGCCACCAATTTCGGCTGGTCGTTCTGGGTCTGCCTGCCGCTTGCCGGCATCCTCGCCGCGTTCTGGGGCGTGCTGCTCGGCTTCCCCGTGCTGCGCCTGCGCGGCGACTACCTCGCCATCGTGACGCTCGCCTTCGGCGAGATCATCCGCCTCGTCATCATCAACTGGCAGGAACTCACCGGCGGCCCCAACGGCGTCTCCAGCATTCCGCGCCCCTCATTCTTCGGTATCCCGCTCGACAACAGCGATAACGGGCTCGCGGCAAAACTCGGCATCGAGTACTCGCCGACCCACCGCATCGTCTTCCTGTTCTATCTGATCCTGGCGCTTGCCCTCCTCACCAACTGGGTGACGATCCGGCTGCGCCGCCTGCCGATCGGACGGGCCTGGGAAGCCTTGCGCGAGGACGAGGTCGCCTGCCGCGCGCTCGGCATCAACACCACCACCACAAAACTCACCGCGTTCGCGACGGGTGCCATGTTCGGCGGCTTTGCCGGCGCGTTCTTTGCGACGCGCCAAGGCTTCATCAGTCCTGAGTCCTTCACCTTCCAGGAATCGGCGCTGGTGCTTGCGATCGTCGTGCTCGGCGGCATGGGCTCGCAGCTCGGCGTCGCGCTCGCAGCGCTTTCCATGATCGGCGGCTTCGAGCTGTTCCGCAGCCTCGAAACCTACCGCATGCTGGTGTTCGGCATGGCCATGGTGCTGATCATGATCTGGCGGCCGCGCGGCCTGATCGGCCATCGCGCGCCGACGGTGTACCTGACCAAAGCGCAGGCGATCTCCTCCGACCTCGTCAAGGAAGGGCACGGATGAGCGGCGACACAATTCTCAGCGTCGACCGGCTGACCATGCGCTTCGGCGGCATCGTCGCCGTGCAGGACATGTCGCTCGCGGCCGAGCGGAAGAAGATCACCGCGCTGATCGGGCCGAACGGCGCCGGCAAGACCACCGTCTTCAACTGCATCACCGGCTTCTACAAGCCGAGCGGCGGCACCATTCGTCTCACCCATGACGGAGGCAGGGTGATCGCGCTGGAGCGGCTCAACGATTTCCGCATCGCCAAGCAGGCCAAGGTCGCGCGCACCTTCCAGAACATCCGCCTGTTTCCGGGCATGACCGCGCTGGAAAATTTGATGGTGGCGCAGCACAACGCGCTGATGCGTGCTTCCGGCTTCACGTTCCTGGGCCTCGTCGGTGCGCCGGTCTATCGCGATGCCGAGAAGCACGCGATTGGTCTGGCCACCGACTGGCTCAAACGGATCAACCTGCTCGACCGCGCCGACGATGCCGCCGGCAATCTCGCCTATGGCGACCAGCGCCGGCTCGAGATCGCGCGCGCGATGTGCACCGAGCCCGCACTTCTGTGCCTGGACGAACCCGCCGCCGGCCTCAATGCCCGCGAAAGCGCGGCGTTGAGCGAGCTTCTGCTCTCGATCCGTAACGACGGCACCTCGATCCTGCTGATCGAGCACGACATGTCGGTGGTGATGGAAATCTCCGACCACATCGTGGTGATGGACCATGGCGTGAAGATCGCGGAAGGCTCCCCGCGCGAGGTGCGCGACGATCCCAAGGTGATCGCAGCCTATCTCGGCACCGACGAGGACGAAGCCGTGGCCGTGATGGAGAGCGGGTCGTGACGTCCCCCACTCCCCTGCTTGCGATCCGCGGCCTTCGCGCCGCCTACGGCAAGATCGAGGCGCTGAAGGGCGTCGACGTCGAGATCAATGCCGGCGAGATCGTGGCGCTGATCGGGGCCAACGGCGCCGGCAAATCGACGCTGATGATGACGATCTTCGGCAAGCCGCGCGCCCGCTCCGGTCAGATCCTGTACGAAGGCCGCGACATCACCGACGTTCCCACCCACGAGATCGCGCATTTGCGCATCGCGCAGTCGCCGGAGGGGAGGCGCATCTTCCCGCGCATGAGCGTGGCGGAGAACCTCCAGATGGGGGCGGATGCTACCGAGTGCACGGATACGGAACGCGACGCGACGCTCCAGCGCGTGTTCTCGCTGTTTCCGCGCCTGAAGGAGCGCTACGCCCAGCGCGGCGGAACGCTGTCCGGCGGCGAGCAGCAGATGCTGGCGATCGGCCGCGCCTTGATGAGCCGCCCGCGGCTGCTCCTGCTGGACGAGCCCTCGCTCGGGCTGGCGCCACTGATCGCCCGCCAGATTTTCGACGCGATTCGCACCCTGAACCGGCAGGACGGCCTGACCGTGCTGATCGTCGAACAGAACGCCAACCATGCGCTCAAGCTCGCCCATCGCGGCTACGTCATGGTCAACGGCCTGATCACGCTGGCGGGCACCGGCGCCGAGTTGTTGCAGCGCCCCGAAATTCGCGCCGCCTATCTGGAAGGCGGCCGGCACGGCTGAGACGGGCCATGTGCGGCCGAATGTGGCGAGATATCTCCGCCAATGCCCGTATTTTGCCGGTGACTTCTCCCAGGATTCATTCAAGAATGGCGCCGGTTTGAACCGGGCCCAGCCCGGCAACGTCCACAGGCGACCACCCTCGAGGTATCTCATGAAATCACTGAAGCTCATCGGTCTGGCATTCGGCGCATCGCTCGCGCTCTCGAGCGCGGCGTTCGCGCAGGATGTCACCGTCGCAGTCGCAGGTCCGATGACCGGCGGCGAGTCCGCTTTCGGCCGCCAGATGAAGAACGGCGCCGAGATGGCCGTGGCTGACATCAACGCCGCCGGCGGCGTCAACGGCAAGAAGCTCGCGCTCGACGTCGAGGACGATGCCTGCGATCCGAAGCAGGCGCGCTCGGTCGCGGAAAAGATCGCCAGCGCGAAGATGCCGTTCGTCGCCGGGCACTATTGCTCGTCGTCGTCGATCCCGGCCTCCGAAGCCTATGCCGACGGCAACGTGCTCCAGATTACCCCCGCCTCCACCAATCCGAAGTTCACCGATAGCGGACTGTGGAACGTGGCGCGCGTCTGCGGTCGCGACGACCAGCAGGGCCTGGTCGCGGCGCAGTACATTGCCAAGAACTTCAAAGGCAAGAACATCGCGATTCTCGACGACAAGACCACTTACGGCAAGGGCCTCGCCGACGAGACCAAGAAAGCTCTCGCCAAGGCCGGCGTCACCGTGAAGCTCTCCGAGTCCTACAACAAGGGCGACAAGGACTTCAACGCGATCGTATCGCGCCTGAAGCGTGACAACATCGACCTCGTCTATGTCGGTGGCTACCACCAGGAGAGCGGTCTGATCCTGCGCCAGATGCGCGACCAGGGCCTCAAGACGATCCTGATGGCCGGCGATGCGCTCGCCGACAAGGAGTACGCCTCCATCACCGGCCCGGCGGGCGAAGGCACGCTGTTCACCTTCGGCCCCGATCCGCGCAACAAGCCGACCGCCAAGAAGATCGTCGACGCCTTCAAGGCCAAGAACATCGATCCCGAGGGCTACACGCTCTACACCTACGCGGCGATGCAGGTGTGGTCGCAGGCGGTGAAGAAGGCCGGCACCACCGACGCCAAGAAGGTCATGGCGGCGATCAAGGCCGGCAAGTGGGACACCGTGATCGGCCCGATCGAGTATGACGCCAAGGGCGACATCAAGCAGCTCGACTATGTCGTCTACAAGTGGGACGCCAAGGGCGGCTACACCGAGATCAAAGGCAACGGCACCTGAGACAGACAGGCTGTCCTTTTAACCGGATCGCCGTTTAACCAGATCGACCCCAACGCCCCGGTTCGCCGGGGCGTTTCCTTTGGCCGCACGGTCGCACGGTCAGACGACCGCGGAGAGTTCGCCACCCGCCGCAGCCTGGGCCTTCCGCAGCGCTTGTAGCAGATCGTTCGGCCGAAACGGCTTTTGCAGGCAGACCACGTCGGCCAGATCGGGCGCCGCACCGACGAAATCCAGCGCGGTCATGCCGGAGACTGCGACGATCGGAAACCCGGGAACTCGCTCACGAATGGCCAGCATGACGTCAACGCCACTGGTGTCGGCCAGGAAAATATCGACGATGGCAGCATCGAAAAAGCCTTCGCTGAAGGCCTTCAGGCCCGCCGCACCGCTCTCGGCCTCGATTACGTCATAATGGTTGACCCGAAGCACGATCGCCACCATCGCGCGGACGTCCTTCTGGTCGTCGACAACGAGCACACGGGGCATGGGAACAACTCCCGGATCCTTATCATTAATTGGTTCAATTCACCGCAAAACGGCGACAAGGCAGTATGAGTCCGCGCCAGTAAAGCACTTCTTACCACTTACCTGTTCCGAGTCCCCCTCCAGGTTAAGTAAGCTGTAACCCTCGGTTGAGTCGCAAGCGCTTTCTGTCAGGATGCGCGGCCGGAGCGCGCTACCATGAAGGTCGCGGCTACCGGCCGGAAGAGATTGACGTACGAGATCACCGTGCCGGCTTAGGAGAGATCGACGTGCTAGCGCCCAACGACCGAAGCACATTCCTGTCGACCTTGACGGCGACGCGGAGCGACCGCACGGCGGCATTGGCGATCGTCGGCATCTCCGCGATCCTGTTCGCGCTGGCGGTACCGTTTGCCGGCACACCGCTCGTGCAGGTGCCGGCCTTCGTGGCGAGCTACCAGTCGGCGCTCGCGGTCAGCGACATCATCACTGCCGTCCTGCTGCTGTCGCAGTTTGCCGTCCTGCGCAGCCGCGCCCTGCTGCTGCTGGCGACCGGCTATCTGTTCACGGCCACGGCCGCGATAACCCACGCCCTCACCTTCCCGGGGCTGTTTGCCCCGACCGGACTGCTCGGCGCCGGCTCGCAGACCACCGTCTGGCTCTACATGATCTGGCACGGCGGTTTCCCGCTGTTCGTCCTGGCCTATGCCTCGCGGAAGGACAACAATGGCGGCAACAGGATTACGGGCTCGACGTCGCGCGCGGTTGCTCTCTCCGTCGCCGGCGTGTTCGTCGCAACGGCCGTTTTCGCCTGGCTCGTGACGGCGCAGCACGCCCTGCTGCCGGTCCTGCTGAAGGACGGCCATTACACCAACACGATGATCGGCGTGGTGTCGTTCGTGTGGTCCTTGAGTTTCGCCGCGCTGTTCGCGCTGTGGTTTCGCAAGCCGCACACCGTGATCGACGTCTGGCTCATGGTCACGATGTGCGCCTGGCTGTTCGATATCGCGCTGTCGGCGATCGTCAACGTCTCGCGTTTCGATCTCGGCTTCTATGCCGGCCGGCTCTACGGCCTTGGCGCGTCGAGCTTCGTGCTCGCTGTGCTGCTAATCGAGAACGTGCGCCTCCAGGCCAACACGGCGGGCATGGTCGGCGCGCTACAGCGGCAGTCGAGCACGGAGAGAAACTATTATGCCGAGCGCGAGCGGCTGTTCAGCGCGGTCGTGGAGTCCTCCAACGACGCCATCATCACGAAGTCGCTCGACGGCACCATCACGTCCTGGAACCATGCTGCGGAGCGGGTCTTCGGCTATTCCGCCGAGGAAGCGGTCGGCCGTCAGGTCGACATCATTATGTCCGAGGCACAGCGCGAGGAAATCGACGAAATGCTGGCCCGCACCCGCAACGGCGGGGTGATCGACCAGCACGAGACCGTGCGGCTGCACAAGAACGGCCAGCCCATCGCCGTAATGCTGAGCCAGGTTCCACTGCGATCGCGTGACGGCAACATCATCGGCGCCTCCAAAGTGGTCCGCGACATCACCGAGCGAAAGCGGGCGGAGTCCGCGCTCAACCGCGAGATCGAGGAGCGCCAGCGTATCTTCGAAACCTCGCAGGACCTGATCCTGGTCACCGACGGTTTTGGCAATTTCGTCCAGGTCAGCCCCAGCGTCACCGCCATTCTCGGCTGGAGCCCGGACGACATGGTCGGGCACAGTGCGACCGAGTTCATTCACCCGGATGACCTGGAGAGGACGCGGAGCGAGATGCGCGCGGCGCGGCGCGGCGCGGTCAAGCGCAGCTTCGAGGCGCGCTATTATCACGACGACGGTCACGAGGTGACGCTGAACTGGATGGGCACCTGGTCGGATCCTGTGAAGCGCCACTTCTTCATCGGCCGCGACCTCACCGAGAAGCAGGCCGCCGAGGCCCAGCTCAGGCAGGTCCAGAAGATGGACTCGATCGGTCAGCTCACCGGCGGCGTCGCCCACGACTTCAACAACGTGCTCACCGTCATCACCGGCACGATCGGCATTCTATCGGATGCGGTGGCCGACCGTCCTGAGCTTGCTGCCATCACCAAGCTGATCGACGATGCCGCCGAGCGCGGCGCGCAACTGACAAAACACCTGCTCGCCTTTGCCCGCAAGCAGCCGCTCCAGCCACGCGAGATCGACGTCAACGCATTGACGCTCGAGGCCGCCAAGCTCCTGCATCCGACCCTCGGCGAACAGATCACCATCATGCCGCAGCTCACCGAGGATGCGTGGCCGGCCCTGGTCGACCCGGGTCAGCTCTCCACCGCGATCCTCAATCTCGCGCTAAACGCGCGCGATGCCATGCCCGACGGCGGCACGCTGGTGCTGGAGACCCGCAACATCTTCCTCGACGACGGCTATGCCAGCATGAATCCCGACGTCGTCGCCGGCAATTATGTGATGATCGCGGTCAGCGACACCGGCACCGGCATCCCGCCGGACCTGATCGAGCGGGTGTTCGATCCGTTCTTCACCACCAAGGAGGTCGGCAAGGGCACTGGCCTCGGCTTGAGCATGGTGTTCGGCTTCGTCAAGCAGTCCGGCGGGCACATCAAGATCTACAGCGAGGAAGGCCACGGCACGAGCGTGAAGATCTACCTGCCGCGCTCCACCGGCGTTCAGGAGACCGAGTACGAGGTGCTCCAGAACGTGCCCATCACCGGCGGCGACGAGAAGATCCTGATCGTCGAGGACGACGCGCTGGTCCGTCAATACGTCGTGACCCAGATCAAGAGCCTCGGCTATACCGCGCTCGAGGCCGCCAACGCGGCCGAAGCCCTCGTCATCATCGATGCCGACAAGGGGATCGACCTGCTCTTCACCGACATCATCATGCCGGGTCACATGAACGGCCGCCAGCTTGCCGACGAGGCAGTGCGGCGGCGTCCCGACCTGAAGACGCTGTTCACCTCGGGCTACACCGAGAACGCGATCGTCCATCACGGCCGGCTCGATTCCGGCGTGCTGCTGCTCGCAAAACCCTACCGCAAATCCGAGCTCGCCAAGATGCTGAGGACGGCGCTTGCGAGTTGAGCCTGCGGCATCGGTGCGCTATCGCTGACACCTGAAGCGCATGGAGTGCCGGCCTTGAAAAACCTTCTCACCGATATCGCCGGCGTCCGTGTCGGCCATGCCGAAGACGCGAAAGTCGCCTCCGGCGCGACGGCGGTCATCTTCGATTCCCCCGCAATCGCAGCGATCGACGTGCGTGGTGGCGGCCCCGGCACGCGCGAGGGCGCGCTGCTCGATCTTGCCAGCACGCAAGAACGGGTCGATGCGGTCGCGCTGTCCGGCGGTTCCGCCTTCGGGATCGAGGCCGGCGGCGGCGTGCAAGCGTGGCTCGCCGAACAGGGACGCGGTCTCAATATCCGGGGCGCGGTGATCCCACTGGTGCCGGGTGCGATCATGTTCGACCTGCTCAACGGCGGCGACAAGGGCTGGGGCCGCTTCGCCCCCTATCGCGATCTCGGCTACGCCGCGGCAGTGGCCGCAGGCCACGACTTCACGCTGGGCAGCGCCGGCGCAGGCTTAGGGGCCACCACCGCAACCTTCAAGGGCGGACTTGGCTCGGCCTCGGCGGTCCTCGCCAACGGCATCAAGGTCGCCGCACTCATGGTCGTCAACGCGGTCGGCAGTGCAACGATCGGCGACGGGCCGTGGTTCTGGGCCGCGCCGTTCGAGGAGAACGGCGAATTCGGCGGGCGCGGCCTGCCGCCCAAATTCACGCCGGACATGCTGGCGATGCGCATCAAGGGCGGGCCCGCCGCGAGCGCGCGTGAAAACACCACGATCGGACTCGTCGTCACCGATGCGGTGCTGACCAAACCCCAGGCCAAGCGGCTCGCCATGATTGCGCACACCGGATTTGCCCGCGCCATCTACCCCGTGCATGCGCCGACCGACGGCGACGTGCTGTTTGCGGCCGCGACCTGCGAGAAGCCGATCGAGCCGCTGGTCGGCCTCACCGAGCTCGGCACGATCGCCGCCAACGTGGTCGCACGCGCAATCGCGCGGGGTGTGTACAATGCAAACGCGCTGCCGTTTGCGGGGGCGCTGCCGGCCTGGAAGGACCGCTTCGGCTAGAAACGAAACGGCGCACCGGGCGTTATCCGACGGGCCCAGGTGCACCGTCATGCCGTCTTCTGTGATCCGCTTCTTTCGCTACGCCGCCGATACGCGCGAGTTGAAGGTGACCTTCGTCAGCGGCCGGCTCTACATTTACGAAAATGTTCCGCCTGAGGTGGCCGCCGCGTTCAAGGATGCTCGTTCAAAAGGTACGTTTTTCAATCGCGAAATCCGCGATCGCTACATCTATCGTGACATCACTCACGACCATGCTGACCAGCTTGGATCCGGCTCACACGCTCATCGACATGGACGAGCCGGCAGTCGCTGAGGCGCCTTGGCCCTGCCCGCCTTGCCGCTGCATCAATTGCGCAAACAGATCATAGGCCGAACTGCCGCCGCCGTTCGCATTTGATGAGCTCGAAGCGCCCGGGACCGTTGTCGACATCTTGAATCCGTCGGCATAGGTGACGGTCGTGGTGGTCGCGCCGTCCGCGCCGGTCGTCGTGGTCGAGGTCGATCCGCCGCTCGACGAGGACGAGGAATCCGAGTCGCTGCCGGAGGCATCGCCCGAACCGCTCGCCCCCTGCGCGTGGTGATGACCGCCGTGGCCGCTCTTCAGTGCCTTCGACATCTCGTCGAGACTGACGCTGGCGTCCGAATTCGAATCCAGCTTCGAGAACACGTCGTCGGCCTGCGCCGTGTTGGTGCCACCGGCGCCGAGCGCGTTCTCGAACTCGGACTTGGTGATCTTGCCGTCACCGTCAGCGTCGATCTGCGAGAACAGGTCTTTCAGCGCGGCGTCCCGGCTCGTCGACGTCGAGGAGGTCGAGCTCGACGAGGTGGAGGTCGCCGCGCTGCCGGTGCTGTCCGATGACTGGCTCTGCGCGGCGATCAGTGCGCTCATCGTCTCCGGCGAGATCTGCGCGCAATTGCCCGAATTGACCGACGAGGTCGCGCCGGTGGACGTGCTGTTGCTGCTGCTGTCGATCGCGAACGGGTCGGTCGTCGCGCTTTGCGAAGACCCCGTCTTCTGCGTCGACGAGGACGATTTCGAATTCGTCAGCGACTGGATCGCGTCGAGCGCGCTCGATACGGCACTCAGGGCAAACAACATTGCACAACTCCAACCGACGCGGCATGCCGCAGCCAATGTTCTGGCGGTGATGTCAGCAAGCGTCGTGCCAGCGCAAAAAGCTCAATGAAATCCGTCCTCGCGGTGCTCGGCTTGGTTCGGGAACACCGGCAATTCATGCCGGTCGCGGCAGAAATTTCCGCCCACAGGAAGCACGCCGTCCCTGCATTGCCCGCCACGGAGGCCCATGTTAGGCGAGGTTCATCTTTCACGGCCGCCACGGGAAATAGCGCCATGACCCAAGCCTTCGCCTCCCGCCCCCTGGCCATCGCGCCCTCGATCCTGGCCTCGGATTTCTCCAGGCTCGGCGAAGAGGTGCGCGCGGTGGATGCCGCGGGTGCCGACTGGATCCATCTGGATGTGATGGACGGGCACTTCGTTCCCAACATCTCCTACGGCCCCGACGTCATCAAGGCGATGCGCCCGCACACCAAGAAGATTTTTGACGCGCATCTGATGATCTCGCCTTGCGATCCGTATCTTGAAGCCTTCGCAAAGGCCGGCTGCGACCACATCACCGTGCATGCGGAAGCAGGTCCCCATCTGCACCGCTCGCTCCAGGCGATCCGCGCGCTCGGCAAGAAGGCCGGCGTCTCGCTCAACCCGGGCACGCCGATCAGCGTGCTCGAATACGTCATCGACCTCGTCGACCTCGTGCTGGTGATGTCGGTCAATCCCGGCTTCGGCGGCCAGGCCTTCATCCCCTCCGCGATCTCCAAGATCCGCGACATCCGTGCGATGACAGCGGGCCGGCCGATCGACATTGAGGTCGATGGCGGCGTCGGGCCCGATGTGGCAGGTCCCCTGGCCGCGGCCGGCGCCAACGCCTTCGTCGCAGGCACTTCCGTCTTCAGGGGCGGCACGCAAGAGGCCTACAAGACCAACATCGCCGCGATCCGTAACGCAGCGGCAACGGCACGCGGCGAAGCGATCTGACCGGGTCCACCAAGCACGCCTTTGCGGGTTCGGCGTGGTCCTCAGCTCGGAAGTGGAAATTGCCGCGCCGTCATGATCTTCCTGACTCGCGCGGCATCCGCCGGTACTTTCTGCGCCGCGGCTGCCAGCAATGCGGCAGTGAAAGCCGATGACTTCTGGTCTTCAGCCTCGGGCCATTTCGTGGCGAGCCAAGCCGAGGCGACGAGAGCATCGGCGGAATCGCGACCGAGCTCGCTACGCAGGTTCCAGAACAGCCCGCCCCAGACTTCGGCCCCCTTGTAGGGCATATTCATATCGTCGCGCGATGTGACCGCCTGGAGTTCGGCGAAGCTCTTGTCGTTGGCAAGATTCCTGATGAACGGCTTGTCCGAGAACAGCTTCGCGACCGCTTCACCCAATCGCGGATTGTCGAGGTAACTGCAGGCGAGATAGTCGGCAAGACCGGACTCGATCGCCGCGTAGAAGCCTCGCCATTCGACGTTTCGACCGGCCGTCAGAACATGATGACCGTATTCGCGCAAAGGGACCGATCGGTCGACCACCAGCTTTGGATCGATGACGATTGCGTTCTCCTTGTAGTAGGCGTTCGGATAGGATCCCGTCGACTCCACTTTGATGCTGACCCGTTCGCCGGCGGGAAAGCCCAGACTATCCAGTCGCGCGATGTAGCCCTGGAGCAGATTGTCCAGCGACTGCCGCATGTCGTCCTTCAGCGCGTCGGTCGGTTCGAACGCAACCCGTCCCGACGGGGAAGGAAGCGACGGCCCCGTCCCGGCGGGTCTGGTCTCGAGAAATGCGGCGACTCGCTGGATGCGATCCGCATCCGTGATGAGACCTGCCTTGAGGAGAAAATCCAGATTATGAGCAGCGGCGTCGGAGTCGCCGGTCTTGATCATCTCCAGGATGCGCGCCGATTCCGCCTTCCCGTTCTCGACCGCCAGCTGTTGCGAACCGTTGAGATAGGCGACGCCGGCATTGCCGAGCGCGGCCACAGCCGCGGCAAAGATGGCGACCACGAGCGGGCTGCGCCACCGCGCCGCCGCGCTATCCTTTTCCTTAAGCGTCGTATCGCGCTCGCGCAACGTAACGTCTGCGCGCCATTTCTCGCGCTCGAAGTCGAACCGCTCGCGATCGGACACGTCACTCATGACACCACCGGACCGGATCACTGCCAGGGAACTACGATAGGTTGAACTCCGGACGAAAGGCAAGCCCTGTCCCGGTGGGCGGCGGCGAATGTCTGCCGATACGTTCTGCGGCTTCTACGGACATTGCGACGCGCAAATGCCTAAAATTGCAACCCAAGTCCGTACTCCTCCGGACTTCCCTGATTCGTGCAAATCACCGCTAGTGATTCCTGCCTGTTTTTCGCGGGAGCACATCATGACGACGACCCTGGTCTGGACTGGCGTGGCGTTGTGGATTGGTTTTTGTGGGTTTGTTGTGTTTGGTCCGTCGGCCGGACCGTTGCAGGTCCCGGCACGTTCGGCGCGTCACATCCGTCGCCATCGGATCTGACACCGTGCAGTTCGCACTCGTGAAGCGTCAACCGAAGCGCAGGTGCCGCATCCCGCGGCGCCCGCATCCGGACCTCGACTATTTCTTCGGTCGGCTTGAACGCACCGAAGGCGAGATGCGCGACGACACCGGGCCCGACACGGCGGACCTGGATCACCCGCTCCGGTCACCGCGCCGGCATTGAAATTCTTTTTCCGGACTTGAAGCGATGAAGCCGCACTGCCCGAACTGCCTGAAGGAAATGACCAAGGCATCCGCGTCGCGTAATCTCTTCAACTGCGAACCCTGCCGCGAGATCATCCAGTATTTCGGCGGCAGCGCAGATCACGGCGAGCCCGGTCCGCAATTCTCCTGGCCGATCCGCCGCAAGCGCACCAGTCACACCGCTCACGCGGCCTGATCTTTCCTAAAGCATGATCCGGAAAAGTGCGAAGCGGTTTTCCGAAAAGATCATGCGCAAACAACAACCTAAAGCGCAATGACGATTCATCCGAATCTCATCGCGCTTTAGCCCCACACCACGCCGGCGCCTGGTTTCGCCGCAGCCATCCGCGGCGGCCGCACCACGGTGACGGTGCAGGCCGTCTCCGAGAGCACCTTGGCCGAGACGCTGCCGAGCCGCGTGCGCCGAAACGAGCCCTGCCCAGCGCCGATGATGAGGTGGTCGACCTGGTTGACCTCGGCAAACTCCAGCAGCGCCGCCGCGGGATCGACCGCTTCCAGCACATGAACCGACAACCGGCTCTCATCCAGCTTGAGCGGCGTCGCCCAATGCCTGAGCGCGACCAGCCGGTCGATATGCTTGTTGGAGCCCTGCTCGTCCAGCGTCTTGTCAATGGCGATGCGGTTCAGCTTCAGCACATTGACGCAGGCGAGCCTTGCCGAGGGCAGCGTCGCCAGGATGCGCTCGGTGGTGACGCGCAGCGCCTCGTTCAGCTCGGGTGCACCTTCCACCGTGTCGAGCGCGACCGCGAGGATCGGGCTCGAGGCGATTTGAGCTGCGACATCCGCCTTGGCCCGCGGCTGCATGACACCCAGGTTGAAGCGGCGACGCCAGGCGACGCTGAGCGGATCGCGCTTCAGCCGCTCCGAGCGTGTCGTGAGCTTGACCTGGTCCGGATGGGCGAGATCAAAGGCGAGCTGGGACGCGGTCGGATAGCGCCACTCCGGCTCGATCTCCAGGCACCGCAGCACCACCTCCTGGAGCCAGGGCGGATAATCGGCGCGTAAACTTCGCGGTGGATACGGATCGCGCCACAGCCGCCGTCGCATCGCCCGCAGCGTCTCGCCCTCGCCGAAGGGACGCTCGCCGGTCGTGAAGAAATACAGCAGCACGCCAAGCGAGAACAGGTCGCTGCGCGGATCGTCGCGCACACCCTGGAGCCGCTCGGGCGCCATGTAGGGCGCGGTGCCGTAAGGCAGGCGGAACTCCTCCTGAAGCAGATCGGGCAGATGGTTGTGGTGCGACAGCCCATAGTCGATCAGCACCGCCTCGCCGCTCCCGCGAAACATGATGCTGCTCGGCTTGATGTCGTGATGGATCACGTTCTGCCGGTGCAGATCGGCAAGCGCGGTCGCGATCTTGGTCACGAGCTGCCGCGCCTCCTCGTAGGGCAGCGGCAAATCGGGCAACCGTTTGTAGAGTGTGGTGCCGACGATGCGCTCGATGACGACATAGGCCTGATGCGCGAAATCACCGGTGCCGAAACAAGATGGCACGTGCGGACCCGCGAGCCGCGGCAAAATCATCATCTCCATCTCGAAGGAGACGATCGCAGCGGGATCCTCCCCCTCCGACACCCGCGGAATCTTCATCAGCAGCGGCACGTCGATGCCGGAATGGGTGACCGTCCACAGCGTCGCCATGCCGCCGGCATGGACGCATTCGCCGATGGTGTAGCCGTCGATCTCCGCGCCTGATTTAACCAGGGGTTTCGGCATCGCCGTCAACGTCCCTGGGACAGGCGGTCGGCCAGCCAGGGCGGCAGGCCGTTCTCGCGTATCCGGCTCGCAGCCGTCTCGATGTCATAGGGCGCACGGCAATAGGTGATCTGGCACGAGACCGTATCGAACAGCACGAAGGCCGCGGACGGATCGCCATCGCGGGGCTGCCCGACCGAGCCCAGCACGGCCAGCCATTGCCGCCCGCGCAGCAGCGGCACGGACACGTCGGTCTTGGGCACGAGGCCGGTCATTTTCGCCGTCACCGACATCGAATACAGTGCCGGGCGGTGGATGTGGCCGCAGAAGGTGACGTGGGCGGGCGTCGATATCAGGCTCTTGGCCGCATCCGCCGTCGTGCGGACGTAGTGCCAGCGCGCGGGCTGCGACGCTTCGGAGTGGACGTAAAGGCGCTCCTTCTCATCCATGGCCATCGGCAGTTCGGCGAGGAACCGCCGCTGCGCCACATCGAGCCGCCCGCGGGTCCATTCGATCGCGATCTGCGCCTCGGCATTCATGGTCTCGGTCGTCGTCCCGACGGCCTCGTCATGATTGCCGCGGACGGCGATGGCGCCCTCCTCGACCAGCTCCATCGCGGTATCCACGACCCATTCCGGATCCGCGCCATAGCCGACGAAGTCGCCGAGCAGGATGAACCGCTCCGCGCCCTTCGCACGGGCAAGCTTCAGGCAGGCCTCGAACGCCTGCCGGTTGCCGTGGATATCCGAGAAAACCGCGAGAAGCACGCACCCTCCACCCTCAGATTCTTATTGGAAGCCGATAAGGCCAAATTGAGGGACGTCAAGAAGATGCGCCGGCGCGGGGCCGTTTTCCAGCGGGCCGCTGACGGGATGGTGAAGAGCCTATTGCTCGTCCTTCGGCGGCATCCGGGGCGGCGGAATCGGGGTGAACAAGGCCGCGCCTTGCGCGCCGGCCGGTGGTGCCAGGAATTCGCCGGTCGAGGAATCGCCGCCGGTGGTCTCCAGAATGGTCTTGGGCGTCACATATTCCCGGACCATGTCGATGAGACTGCCATCGCCGCCGCCGAAATCGGCGGCCCGGCCGCCCTGCGGATGTCCCAGCGCGATCTCGTTCTCCGCCGCATGGGTCTTGTCGGCCAGCCTGTCATTGTAGGGGACACGAAACGCACGCGGGATGCCGCTCGGGCGATTGTCTTCATCCAGCTGCTCGACCCAGAGATAGATCGAGCCGGGATCGCCCTCCAGCGAATGCGGCTCGACGATGCGGGCCTTCAGCAGCTTGAAGGTCGCCGGCAGCCGATCGGCGCTGGCCCAGCCGAGCAGCCCGCGCATTTCGGTGAAGCTGACGACATAGAACGCGCTGGTGACGACCACCGCGACCGCCTTCAGCGACCAGTGCAGCCGCGCATAGACCAGCACGACCAGCAGCAGCGCGCCGATAACGGCGTAGGCGACTGACAGCGTGAGGATGACCGTTTGCAGATTAGTCACGGCGTACCCTCACAGCGTTCTTGCTCACCCCGGTCTTCGGGTCGAGATCGCCGCCGTTGCGCCAGCTGCTGCGGAACGTCTCCATCAGCGATTTTGGCCGCTGGTCCACATTGACGACCTTGCCCTCGGCATCGAGCCGGAACCGCACCGCAGTTTTCTCATCGCCAGTGTGGTCGAGCGTGAACTTGTTGTCGAAGACCACCTGCGCGGTCGGATTGAGCTTCTGCACCTTGACATTGGCCGTGACGGGTTCGCCGGTCGTCGCGACGAAATGCGAGACATTCACCGTGTATTCGCCGGCGATGATGCCGCGCACCGTGACGATCTCCTCCCGAATGGGCGAGGCGATCTTCTTGCCGTTGACCATGATGAAATCGTTGGCCCCGCCGCGGTCGTCGCGGTCGAGCGTGAGGAAGCCGGCCTCGCGGTGGCGATACCAGGCGATGTTGCCGGCAGGATCCTGCACGAACAGGTCGAGATCGTCGGGATGGCTGTCCGGCCAGTCCAGCGTGATCATGAACTCCGCCTTGGAGTCGATCTTGCCGTCCTTGGCATCGGGGGAGACCGCGAGCAGTGCGAGGAAGAACAGGAACGCGATCACCTGCAGCGCCTTGAACAGCATCACGCCCAGCGGATCGAACGGCTCCTCGCGCGGATAGAGACCGAAATCATCCATCATGACGGGGTTCCAGAACCTTTGCGCTCCAGAACCGGCGTCACATAGGTCTCGGTCAGCACCACCGCATCCGAGAACACCCGCTGGGTCGCGGCATCCAGCATGTAGTACTGGATGCGGACCAGGATCGAGCCGACGAGGCCGGCCAGCGTCGTGTACATCGCGACCGCCATGCCGTCGCTCATCAGTCCCATCGAGGAGCGCATCGCGACCTTATCGGCGGCGTCGAGCCCCGCGATCGGCGCCAGCATGATGATGAAGCCGACGATGGTTCCGAGCAGGCCGAGCTTCATCAGGGTATCAGAGACGAAGGCGCCGAACCCATTGGAGCCGCGCAGCCGGTCGGCCAGCGTCCGCAACAGCAGCGTCTGGTCCACCGGACGGTAGTCCTGCGCGGCGGCCTTGGTCACCAGACTGTCGATGTGATCGCGCACCAGCCCGCGCGGCAGAGATGTCGTGCTGGTATCCAGCGCCTTGCTGCCATCGGGCGCCGCGAGCGCCTCGCGGCAACGCCGCGCCGCCGCTCCCTCCCGCGCGATCGCCCGCGTACGCAGGAAGCAGTGGCAGCAGGTCAGGATATAGAGCCCCGCGATGACGCTCGAAATGTAGGTGCGGTCCGAGCTCAGCATCAGACGGATCAGGCCGAAGCGCCACAGCAGCACGACGGCGAAGATCGACAGCCCGGTGAAGATCATCCAGAACAGCAGCGCGCTGCGCTCGGATGGGTCGGCAGGAGAGCCTGCGATCGGTCCAATCGTCATCGAACTCATGCTGCACTGCTCCTGGCTTGCAAGGATTGGCTTGCAACGATTCCACCCAATTAGATCAAAGCCGCCGTTTCAGGTCCAAAGACCCATGCCCAATCCGGCTTGGGAAATTTGCCCGAGCTGCAATCCGGCCCGAACCCCGCAATTGGCAAGGCGCGGCGGCGTTGTTAGGCTGACCTTACCAAACGTCGGGGATAATCGCATGCGCCTCGTGCTTCAGCTTGTCGCCCGTCTGCTTCTCATCGTAGCGCTGTGCCTTGGCGCAGCGACCGTGTGGGCCACGTTCGACGCCTATCGCAGCGTCGACCGGGCGACTGCGGCGTCGGCTCAACGGGTCGCCCAGACGCTTCAGGGACTGTATTGGCACGAGTTCTTGTTGCGCAGCAGCAGAACGCGCGAGCAGCTTCTGCCGGTTCCGGAATGGCGCACGCTGGAGACGATGAAGCTGATCTCGCCCGGCGTCTGCGTCGAGTTCCAGCCGGCCATCGCATTCGAAAAGCCGCTCTGCGGCCAGAGCGAGGGGCTGGGCAAGACGCCGCCGCGCTGGTTCGCCTCGATCGTGCCGATCTTCCTCGGCAGCCACGCCGAGGTGGTGCGGCCGGTCAGTCCGCGCGCCGCAACGGCCGGTACCGTCGTCGCGACGCCGGACGCCGCGGCGGCCATTTCGCTCGCCTGGGAGTACGTCCTCAACGTGATCGACGTTGCCCTACTGATGGCGGCGGCGATCGCGCTTCTGGCTTCGCTTGCGATCGCGCATGCGCTGGCGCCGGCGCGCACCATCGTCACGGCGCTCCAGCGCATGGCGCGCGGCCAGTATCGCACCAAGCTGCCGCGCTTCCGCTCGATGGAGCTGGCGATGATCGGCAGCGCCGTCGGCGAGCTCGGCGGCCGGCTGGAGGAAGCGACCGAACAGCGCGCGGCGCTGACGCGGCGCCTGATCGAGATCCGCGACGACGAGCGCCGCGCCCTCGCCCGCGAGCTGCACGACGAGTTCGGGCAGAATCTCTCGGCTATCCTCGCCTTCGCCAACACGATCGAGACGGCGAGCGCGAAGGAGAGCAAAGACAGCGGCATCGCACAGGACGCGCGCATGATCTCGCAGGCTACCCATCATTTGATGGCCTCGCTGCGCGATGCGCTGAAGCGGTTGCGCAATCCCCTGCCCGTTGAGCTCGGGCTCGAGGCAAGCCTCGTCAACCTCGTCGACAGCTGGCGCTCGCAGAGCACGGCGCGGCCGACGATCCAGCTCGATCTCAGGGGCGATCTCACCGACATCAGCGGCCCGGCTGCCACAACGGCCTATCGTGTCGCGCAGGAATGCCTGACCAACGCGCTCCGCCACAGTGCGGCCCGCGAAATCTCGTTGCGTGTCGAGCGGCGCGCGGGCGAGGACGATTCGCTGCTGATCCGCGTCGAGGACGACGGCGGCGGCGATGCGGAACGTGTCGCGCGCTCGGCCGGCTTCGGCCTCACCGGCATTCGCGAGCGCCTCGCTGCGGCCGGCGGATCGCTGTCGATCCTGCCTGCCAAGCGTGGCCTCAGCGTCGCCGCCACCATCCCGCTCGCCGCGTGAGGTCCAAATGAGCGACGTCGCGGCAAGAGGCATCTCGGTGCTGCTGGTGGACGATCATCCGATCGTCCGGCAAGGCTACCGCCGCGTGCTGGAGAGCCAGGGCGATCTGCATGTCCTCGCCGAAGCCGACAACGCCGCGGATGCCTACAGCGCCTTCAAGACGCACGACCCCGATGTCGTCGTGCTTGATATCTCGATGCCCGGCGCCAGCGGGCTGGAAGCGATCCGCAACATCCGTGCCCGCAATCCGCGGGCGCGGATTCTCGTCTTCACCATGCACAACGAAGCGGTGCTGGTGAAGGCAGCCTTCAGCGCCGGCGCCTCCGGCTTCGTCACCAAGAGCAGCGAGCCGACCGCTGTCGTCACCGCGATCCGCGCCGTCGCGCGGGGCGAGCGCGCCATGAGCGACGACATCGCGCATATTCTGGCCGAGGACAGTCTGTCGGCGGGCTCAGTGCTGGATCAGCTGGGCGAGCGCGAGATCGAGATTTTGCGCCAGTTCGCCGGCGGCGCCACCACCGAAGAGATCGCGACGCATCTCAATCTCAGTGTGAAAACGGTGCAGAACTATCACTATCTCATCAAGACCAAGACCGGCGCGCGCACGGATGCGCAGCTCGTGCGGCTTGCGGCGAGCTGCGGGCTGACCAGGATTTAGCAGCAGGATTCCACATTCCCTCAGATGACATGAAATCTCTCAATCTGCCGGGCGGATTGGAACAGAGGCTATTCCGTTCCAGTTAGCAGAGTGAAGGAGTAGGAGTCATGAGTAAGGGTCATCACAAGGCGGTCGCCCATCCGGCGATCATCACCGTCGGCGATCTCATCGACGAACTCTGCCGCCTCCCCGATACCGCCGTCGTCCATTTCCGCTGCCCCGCCCTCGATCAGGATCTGACATTCGAGCGGCTTCGAAAGCGATCGAAGGACGACGTCGAAATCGCGATCAATGCATATCCGGAGAGTCCGCCCGTCGTCCCATCGTCCGCCGCCACTTTCCGCGCACGCACGTCTTCGCCATCGGCCCGCAATGGCGTCGTTCTCAACAAGGTCAGAGGTTGATTGGCCGCAGCGCGTATCGAGCGGCTGCAGCGGTCTAGCAGGCCTTCAACCCGCGCAGCACCAGCGCCAGCGTCGCATCCACGCGCGCAGGCAGATCGACATCCTTCCACTCGTCGGCATGGGCCGGATGGTGGAAGCGGACCGTGGCGTCGAAGATCGCGCGCGCGGTGGTCTTGACGTCGTCGACGGCGAACACGCCCTGCTTGACGCCGTCGGTCAGGATCGCCGCGATCTGGTCGATCATGGTGTCCTTGTGGCACTTGACGGCCGCGCAAGCCTCGCGCGCCAAGGTCAGATAGGTGTCGAACATCTCGGGATCGTCGAGCACCCGCGAACGCTTGGCCGCGAACAGCGTGCGCAGCCAGCGGTCGAGCCTGTCAGGCGCGGGGCCCTGCTCCTTGGCGATCGCCAGCAGCGGCGCGTCGATGCGATCCAGCCAGCGCTTGGCGACGGCCTCGCGCAGCGAAGCCTTGCTCGGAAAATGGCGATAGACGCTGCCGTGGCTCACATCGAGCGCACGGGCAACGTCAACCACGGTGGCCTTGGCAAGTCCGTAGCGCCGCAACACGTCCTCCGTGACTTCGAGGATCCGCTCCGGCGTCAGGATAACGGCTTCATTCATGCCAGCACCTTGTTCCCGTTCAGGGTTCACCCGGCGATGGAGCTGCTTCCGAAGCGCCCATACCGGTCGTTTCGGAAAGCTCTCGCCTTAATGAGGCAGTTTTGCAGCCTGCGCCGCGATCTGGCGCGCCACCAGTAAATTGAGCCAATGCCCAATCGTGCCGGTGAGATTGATGATTTCGGTCGTCATTGTCTTAAGTCTCTCCATTCGTCCGCGGTCCCCACCCCAAAATTACGTCCCTTGATCCGCAGTTATTTCGGACCTCAGGCTCCCCGGGAGGGATGACCACGAGACGCCCAATCGGAGCGTCCGAGAACGGATATACACGTCTCGCTGACAGATTTCAATATCTGTCAGTCAATGATCCGTGATTGACAGTTAATTTCTGTGACCCCCGGAGTTGCAGGCCCGCCCGGCGGCCCGCCCCGGGCCCCCCTGGTCACCCTCGCCTTCGCCCGCCGGCCTGATCGACATGCGCCTGTGACGCGGCGGTCGGTTACGCTACGCTGACTCACCGACCGAATTCATCATAAGAAACGGACTCCACCCATGCCCATCGTCAACCGTATTGCCGCCCTTTCCGATGAAATGGCCGCCTGGCGTCATGACTTCCACGAGAACCCGGAGCTGCTCTACGAAGTCCACCGCACCGCCGGCATCGTCGCCGACCGCCTGCGCGAATTCGGCTGCGACGAGGTGGTGACGGGCATCGGCCGCACCGGCGTGGTCGGCGTGATCCGCGGCCGCAAGTCCGCCTCCGGCAAGACCATTGGGCTGCGCGCCGACATGGACGCTCTGCCGATCATGGAGACATCGGGCGTCGCCTACGCCTCAAAAGTCCCCGGCAAGATGCACGCCTGCGGCCATGACGGCCACACCGCGATGCTGCTGGGTGCCGCCAAATATCTCGCCGAGACGCGCAATTTCGACGGCGACGCGGTTCTGATCTTCCAGCCCGCCGAGGAAGGCGGCGGCGGTGGCAAGGCCATGGTCGAGGACGGCCTGATGACGCGCTGGAACATCCAGGAGGTCTACGGCATGCACAACATGCCGGGCCTGCCCGAAGGCCATTTCGCCACGACTCCCGGCGCGATGCTCGCCTCCTCCGACAACATCCAGATCATCGTTCACGGCAAGGGCGGCCACGCCGGCGCAGGTCCGCACAAATCGGTCGATAGCGTGCTGATCGGCTCGCAGATCGTCAACGCACTGCAATCGATCGTCGCGCGCAACGTCGATCCGCTGAAATCCGCCGTCATCTCGATCACGCAGTTTCACTCGGGCACCGCCTTCAACATCATCCCGGAGATCGCCGAGCTCGGCGGCACCGTGCGCACGCTCGATCCTGAGGTGCGCGATCTGGTCGAGCGCCGCATCATCGAGGTCGCCGACAGCATCGCCCGCGCCTATGGCGGCTCGGCGGAGACGAAATACACGCGGATGTATCCGGTGACGATGAACCATGCACGCGAAGCCGGCCTTGCCGCCGACATCGCCCGCGACATCGTCGGCACCGAGCGCGTCAACGACAAGTTCATTCCGATGATGGGCGCCGAGGATTTTTCGTTCATGCTGGAAGCCCGCCCCGGCGCGATGATCCTGGTCGGCATGGGCGACGGCAACGAGTGCCACCACCCGGCCTATGTCTTCAACGACAACATTCTGGGCCATGGCGCCTCGTTCTGGGCGCGCCTGGTCGAGACACGGATGCCGGCGTAAAAAGTCTGTAGGGTGGTTTAGCCCGCGGCTGCGCGAAGCGCAGTCCGCCGGCGTAATCCACCTCTTTAATTTCCGCGGAGACAGAAGTGGTGGGTTACGCCTTCGGCTAACCCACCCTACGCGCTGCCCCGCTCATCCCTGATATTGCAGCACGTGCATGCCGGCGTTCCAGTCGGAGACGAACATCATCCCGTCGGGCCGGACATAGGCGTCGCAGGTTTTTGCTGCGAGCGCGACGTTCGGACGGGGATCGATCAGCTTCTTCGGCACCGGCGGCACCCAGTAGGCGATCTCCTTCGGCGCAAAGGCGTCCTTGATGTCGAACACCCTGACGCCGGCATTGTTGTAGGTCGCGAAGATCGTGTCCTCGCTCTGGAACGCGCCCGGGCGGTTCTCATGCAGATTATGCGGACCGAATGTGCCGTTGGTGCAGAAGTCGCGGTCGCGCGGGGTCGGCAGGGTTGCGATCGGCACTGGATTTTCCGGCGCGCGCACGTCGAGCACGAAGGTGTGGAACAGGCCCTTGGCGCATTGGTCTGCGTTGGCTTCATCCGCGACGATCGCGAGTTGACGCTTCGGCAGCGGCAATGGCGTATGCGTGCCACCGGCGAAGGGCGGCGACCAGTTGATGTGCGACAGCAGCTTTGGATTGGTGGGATCGCTGATGTCATGGATGGTGAAGCCGCCATCGCGCCAGGCGGCATAGCCACGATCGCTCGCCGTGATCATGTGATGCAGCGCGAAGCGCTTGCCCTTGGGTGTCGCAGGCTCGCCGGCCGCGCGGTTCATGCCCGGCAGCCACCATTTCGCGACGATCTCCGGCTTGGTGATGGTCTGGAGATCGACCACGCAAAGGATGTGGTCGGTGAAGCCGTCGAGATGCGCCGACACATAGGCGTAGCGGCCGCCCGGCCACCACAGCCGGTTGATGCCGAAGCCCGGCATTTCGAGGAATGCAATCTCGCGCATCTCGCCGGGTTTCGAGATGTCGTGGATCGAAAGGCCGGAACGGAATTTCTTCGCCTTGGTGATGCTGTCGACCAGCGTGTTCTCGAAATAGCCGCGCATGTTGTCGTAGGACTGCATCGCGACGATGTTGGCGCCGTTCGCGAGCAGCAGCATATCTTCCGCCACCTGCAAATGGTGGGTGCGGGTGTATTGCCCCGCGGTGAAGAAATTGACCGGCTTCAGCGCACGCGGATCGGACGCATCCAGGATCGTCACACCGTCGCTGAACATGTGCCCGACATAGATATGCTGCCGGTTGAACATCACCTGCACGCTGTCGGGCCGCCCGCCGATGTCGCTGTAGGAGATGTGCTGGATGCCCTTGCCGATACCCTCCGGCGGAATGCCCGCCTCTGAAGCCGATGCGGATCTCGGCCATGCGGACAGCGCGGCGGCCCCGACCGCGCCCGACAATTGCTGAAGGTGACGGCGTCGAGAAAGTTGAAGCATCGATTTCCCCCATTTTTTTGGGGATGATGCTCGCTTGTGGCGAGGTATACAAGCTTCGCGTGCCCTCGCCTACACCTGCACCACCTCGTGCCGCATCACGAACGGCGCCAGCAGCGTATGCACCTCGCCGGCCACCACGTCGCGCTGGTCTGCCGGCAGGCCCGCGAGCGTCACGGTGGCGATCGAGCCGTGGCTGCCATGGGCGCCGACCTTGACCTTGCAGTCGATGCCGCGATCGACGAGCGGTGCGAGCACTGTCATGAACACGCGCTGCGCGGCGTCCCAGCGCAATTGCGGCTTGAACACCTTGCCGACGCCGGTCACCGGCATCGGATCGATCGGAATCACCTGCACGGGAACGGCCGCACGCTCCGGCGTGCGCTCGCGCACCCACGTCTCGAGCTCGCCCGGCTCGACGGTCGCGCCGGGCTTTAATTGCACGTAACCGACAGGCAGCTCGCCCGCATAGGCGTCGGGCTGGCCAACCACCGCGGCAAAGCCGACGGCGGGGTGGCGGAACATGATCTCCTCGATCGGTGCCGGATCGATGTTGTGGCCGCCGCGGATCACGAGATCCTTGGCGCGGCCGGTGATCCAGAGATAGCCGTCGGCATCGAGCCGGCCGAGGTCGCCGGAATTGACCCAGACGTCGTCGACGAAGGCGCCCTTGTTGTGCGCGTCGTTGAGATAGCCGCCGAACACGCCGGGCCCGGCCATGATCACGACGCCGATCTCATCCGGCTTGCAGTCGCGGATCAGGCGGCCATCGGCATCGAGCTGCACGATGCGCACGCGGGCATAAGGCATGGGAAGGCCGACCGATCCGAGCCGGATCGGCCGCGACGGAAAGGCCAGCGTGTGCACGCTCGACGTTTCCGTCATGCCGTAGACCTCGACCACCGGCAGCTTGAGCTTCTCCTGGATCGCCGATCCGACGGCGACGGGGATCGCCGAGCCGCCGCCAGCTGCATATTTCAGGCTGGAGATATCGGCATTGCCTGGCGGCACCGCGAGCGCTGCAGCCAGCACCGTCGGCACGCTCGACAGCGCCTCGGGCTTGAACCGCTCGACCAGTCCCCAGATGTTCTTTACCGCATTCGGATTGCGCCAGCCGCTCGGCGACAGCACGACCAGCGAGCCGCCGGCCGACAGCGTCAGCAGCACCTGGGTCAGCGATCCCCCGACATGAAACAGCGGCATGCCGAACAGCATGTTGGCGCCGGGCTTCGCCTTCAGCAGCAGGTTGAGCGCCCAGGCCTGATAGACCTGATTGGTGTGGGTATGCCGCACCAGCTTTGGCGTGCCTGTCGTGCCGCCGGTGTGGAAATAGGCCGCGATGTCGCTGCCCGAAATCTTGCGCCCGCTGATAAGCCGGTCGGAGGGCTGCTGCTTGACGAGGTCGTTGAAGGCATAGATGCCGTTGGCGGGATCGCCGCCACCGAACACCTGCACGACCGCCTTGAGATGTTTCAGCTGCGGGCGGATCTGCTCGACCTTCTGCCAGATGTCGGTACCCGGCATCGGCCCGAGCGCCACCAGGACTTTTGTGTTCGCCGCTTCCAGGATCTCCACGATCTGGTGCGGCTCCAGCAGCGGGTTGACGGGATTGGCGATGCCCGCCGCCTCGGCTCCGAACAGCGTCACGAAGGCATCGGGCACCAGCGGCAGCATGAAGCTGATGACGTCGCCCTTCTCGACGCCGAGCGCATGAAACATGTTGGCGGCCTGCGTGACGCGGCCGATGAAATCGCGGTGCGTCACCACCAGCGGCGTGTCGGAGGGATCGGCATTTTGCAGGAACTGGATCGCGGCGCCGTCGGGATTGCGCGCAGCACCAAGCCTGATGGCATCATAGGTGCTTTCGGCCGCGACGCGGTCGGCGTAAGGGACCTGCTCGAAGGCCTGAACCTCCGCGTCCGTCAAAAGCTCCGGATAGGCGTTGCCGATGAACCGATCGAGCGCGTGGATGCCCGCCATGGAATTCCGTCCTCCCTCAGATGCATTCCCCCGCCACCTGTCTTTTGACATTTTGGTTTGGCGGGGCCCCGACCGATCGCCGGTCGAACGCGGGCAGAATGATGGATGATTGAGCGTTCGTCCATGATTTAACGGCTACGGCGGTAGCACTCGGATTTCGGGCCTTTGAACCTCCGCGCCCGGTCGGGGGACCAAGAACATGCATCGGAGTCGCCTACCAGCGTCCTGCCGCAAGACTTGAGGTGATCATGACTACGTCCCTGCGGGACCGCGCCACTCGACTGATCCTCGCCTTCGCTATGGCAGCGGCGATCGCCCTGCCCCGTGCGGCGCTCGCCGCAGACAGCCAGTTTGACAAGATGCGCGCCAAGATCGCGGCCTTCGTTGCCGACAAAATGGAGAAGCTGGGCGGCTCGCGCATCGTCTACAAAGTCGACACCGACGGCTTGCGCGAGAGCGTCGTCACGGATTTGCGCGACGACGTCTACAAAACCCTGCGCAACGGCAAGATCGCCTTCTCCGGTCTTGTGATCCGCGACGGCGGCGTCGAATTGAAGATCGCGGATGCCAAGGGTCGCGAAGAGCTGAAGCGCAAGCTCGCGTCGGCCGCGGAGGGATTGCCGTCGCACGCGCTTGGCGTCACCGACGGCGGCGACGGACTGGTCAGGCTCGCGCCGACCGATGCCGCCTCCGCGGCACGGCTGCACGATCTCGTCGAAGATTCCATCGCCATGATCGAGCAGCGCCTGAAGGACGCCGATATCAAGCTCGCCGGCGCCCAGCCTGATGGCACGGACCGCATCCGCATTTTCGTCCCGGGCATGATGGAGCCCGAGCGTGTCACCACGATCTTCGCCACGAAGGTCAAAGTCAGCTTGCGCCTGGTCGACCTTTCGATGCCGGCCGAGCAGGCGCAATCCGGCACGCCGCCCGTGGGCACCGAAGTCCTGCTCGGCTTCAAGGACAAGCGCCCTTATCTGGTCGCCAGGGACAGCGCGCTCGACGGCGACGATATCAGCGATGCCGGCCCGGGATTTGCGGCCGGCACGAAAGAGCCGATCGCCTCGTTCCGCTTCAACGGCCGCGGCACGCGGCGTTTCGCCCACATCACGGAAGAGAACGTCGGAAAACCCTTCGCCATCGTGCTCGACGACAAGGTGATCTCCGCCCCGGTGATCCGCGAGCCGATCACCGGCGGCTCGGGCCAGATCTCCGGCAATTTCACCCTGGAGGAAGCGAGCAGCGTCGCCATGCTGCTGCGTGCCGGCGCGCTGCCGGGGCACCTCTCCCTCGTCGAGCAGCAGGTCGTGCAGCCCGCCGCCAAGCCGTAGGCCGGAGCCCCCCGGCGCCCCGTCTCGCCGGAGCGCCAAGTCCGTCCAAGAGGTCCGTCGACGGCGCCAAAACCCACCCCCGGGCCTCCGAATCACGGCCGCGCCAGGGCCATACGAACAACCAACGGGCAATTGCCGAAACGCCCGATCAGGCTAAAATTTGCCTCTTGCGACATGACGGCCAAAGGCTTCATTTCAAGCGGTCGTCATTCGATTTCGGCTATACCTGCCACGAATACCGACCGGGACTGAAGGCCTTACGCGGGATTAGTACCATGCCGTCCGGCAGCGCAGACATTTCGTCGATCCTCGACCGCATTCTCGATGCGGCGACGGACAATCTCAGGATCGCGAAGATCCTGGTCCAGATGGGCCTCGATCCCAACAACGTCACCTACGACGCAATCTTCAATCGGATGCTGGAGATCTTTGTCAGCAACATCACGCTGGCCAATCTGTTCGCCGCGGTCGGCGCCGGCTTCTTCGTCGCCACCCTCCTGATGCGAACGATGGTGCCGCTGCGCGTCGCCAACATGGTCGGCTGCGCCTTCTTCGCCGTCTTCGGCGCGCTGTCCGCCAACGTCTCGACGTTCCTGCTCTATCTGCTGCTGCTTCCGATCAACGCCCTGCGCCTGCGGCAGATGCTCAAGCTGGTCAAGAAAGCGCGCCACGCGGCTGAAGGCGACATGTCGATCGAATGGCTCAAGCCGTTCATGACCGAGCGCAAATATCGCCGTGGCGATACGCTCTTCAAGCTGGGCGACCCGGCCAAGGAGATGCTGCTGACCGTCACCGGCAAGTTCCTGGTCAAGGAAATCGGCGTCGAGATCGGGCCCGGCGCGCTGATGGGCGAGCTCGGCTTCCTGACGCCGGACAACCGGCGCACCGGCACGATCGAATGCATCGAAGACGGACAGGTGCTGACCATCACCTATGACCGGCTGCTCGAGATTTACTTCCAGGACCCGCAATTCGGCTACTATTTCCTGGTGCTGACCAGCCAGCGCCTGCTGCAGAACATCGATCGTTTGCAGAAGCAGCTGTCGACAGAGCGAGCCGCCACCACAAACAGGACCGCGTGATCGCGGCTCAGCTCAGCAGCAGCGCCATGCCGGGATCGCCCTTCTCCATCGCTCGCCGGTAGGCTGGTCGCGCACTGACCCGGCCGAGATATTTCACCACGTTCGGACAGCGCTGGAGATCATAAGGCTGGAAGTAGCGCATCGTGGTCAGCGAAAAGCCCATCATGATGTCGGCGGTGGTGAAGGTGTTTCCCGCCAGATATTCGGCGTCGCGCACCCGGGCGTCGACCAGATCGAAGGCGCGGTCGGTGCGCCCTCTGCTCGCGACCAGCATCGGATTGTCCTCCGCGAGCTTGAGCCGGTTCAGGATCATCAGCCGGCCCATGCCAGCCTGCAGCGTGCCGTTGGCGAAGTGAAACCAGTACAGGAACTGCGCGAAGTCAGCATCGTCAGGGCGGAGCACGAGGCGTCCGTTGCCATACTTCGCCATAATGTAATCGACGATGGCCCCGGATTCGGCGAGCACGAGATCGCCGTCGGTGATGACAGGCGCAGCCCCAATCGGATGCAGCGCCTTGTAGTCGGGCGGCGCCAGCATGGTCACGGAATCGCGGGTATAGCGCTTCAGCTCGTAGGGAAGTTCGAGCTCCTCGCACAACCAGACGATGCGCTCGGATTGGGACTTGCCGAGATGATGGACGGTAAGCATGACGCCTCCTACGAACGTAACTGGGTCGGTCGTGACGCCGCATCTTACTCCGTCATGAAAACCCTCTCTACCCCGCCTCGTCCGAGACCATCCGCGCCACGACGCGGTCGCGGCGGATGAAGTGGTGCCAAATGGCAGCAACCACGTGAACCGCGATCAAGGCGAGCAGCACATAGGCAAACAGGATGTGGCGGTCCTCATAGGCGTTCGCCGCCGCTTTGTCCGGAGAGGTGAATTGCGGCACGTGAAACAGGCCGAAGAAGTCGGAATAATCCGGCGTCCGCGCACCGGAATGCGCCCAGCCCAGCATCGCGACCACGATCACGGCAAGATAGAGCGCGCCATGGCTGACATGGGCCGCGATCTTCTGCCAGCGCGAGGTCTCGGCCGGCAATGCCGGCGTCGGATTGATGACGCGCCAGGCGAGGCGCAGCACGGTGAGCAGCAGGATCATGTAACCGATATCGGCATGGATCGAGCGGTAGAAGAACTTGTCGGCACGCGCCGGGATGTGGTTCATCCACCAGCCGAAGCCGATCATGCCGATGATCGCCAGGGCCAAGATCCAGTGCAGCCACCGGGACACACTGCCCCAGCCGTTGCTGGTGTTTCCGATCATGTCAGTCCCCGGAATTTTGCGGATACGTCCCCATCCGCAGTGCAACATCCCTGCTGATAGCGGGAACATGCGGCAATCGTGAAATTGAATCGTTCCAAACTGGCCTCATCCGGCCCTCGCCGCAAAACCGCCCCAAAAACCGAATGGTAACCATGGCGGCTTAGGGTGGCGACGTGACCAATTCCCCGACGATCCTGGTGTTCGATTCCGGCCTTGGCGGGCTCACGGTGCTGCGTGAGGTCGTGGCCGCGCGCCCCGACGCGCATTACGTCTACGTCGCCGACGACGCCTTCTTCCCCTACGGCCACCACAGCGAGGACGAGATCATCGCCCGCGTGGTGCCGCTGATGGGGGAATTGATCGGTACGCATGATCCTGACCTCGTCGTCATCGCCTGCAACACGGCGTCCACCCTGGTCCTATCTCACTTGCGCGCCGCTTATTCCCTGCCCTTCGTCGGCACGGTGCCGGCGATCAAGCCGGCCTGCGCGCAGTCGAAGACCCGCCGCGTCTCGGTGCTCGGCACCAAGGGCACGGTGACGCGCGAATACACCAAGGCGTTGATCCGCGATTACGCGCAGGGCTGTGAGGTGACGCTGGTCGGCTCGCCCGAGCTGGCCTCGCTGGCCGAACGCGAGCTCGGCGGCCACGAGATCAGCGACGGCGACGTCCTCGCCGAGCTCGCCCCCTGCTTCGTCGGCGATGCCGCAGACGCCGGCGCACGCACCGACATCATCGTGCTCGCCTGCACGCATTATCCGCTGCTGCTCGACCGGATGAAAAAGCTCGCTCCATGGCCGGTCGCATGGATCGACCCGGCCCCCGCCATCGCCCGTCGCGTCTCCGATCTGCTCGGCGCGCGCAGCGGCGGTATCGCACAGTCCGGCGCCGAGATAATTTTTACCTCGAACCGCGTGCATGGCCTCAAGGCCACGCTGACGCCGTTCTTCGGCGGTCGCGCACTGGCTTGACCTTGCGCCGCGACGGCACGCTGCTAGGCTTCGCCATCGTCATCTCTCCGCAGGTCCTCTCATGTCGGCCCCCGCAACGCCACTCAATCGCCTCCGCCAATTGTGGAGCGAGGGGCGCCCCGCCTTCGGCGCGATCGCGACGATCCCGAGCGTCCAGACCGTGCAGATCATGGCGCGCTCGCTCGACTGGATCATCGTCGATCTCGAGCACGGCCCGATCGGCCTCACCGAAGCGCATGCGATGATCGCCGCGACAACGGGGACGCAATGCACGCCGCTGGTGCGGATTGCGGCGAACGAGCCGTGGCTTGCGAAAGCGCCGATGGACATCGGCGCCTTCGGCATCAATTTCCCGATGATCACCAACCGCACTGATGCCGAGAAGGCGGTGCGCAGTGTGCGCTATCCGCCGCGCGGTGATCGTCTCTGGGGTCCGTTCCACGCGCCGTTTCGCTGGGGCCAGTCGATGCCGGACTATATGGCGAGCGCCGACGACGAGATGATCTGCATGATCACCATCGAGCATGTCGACGCGGTCAACCGCATCGACGAGATTATGGCCACGCCCGGCATCGACGTCGCGGTGATCGGCCCCGGCGATCTCGCAACGTCCATCAACAAGCGCGGGCAGATGGACGATCCGGAATTGCTGGCGCTGGTCGCCCGCGCCGAAGCCGGCATCCTCAAAAGTGGCGTGCCGATCGGTGGCGTGGCCCGCACCGCAGACCAGGCCAACCAGCTGGTCGACCGAGGCTACCGCGCGATCGCGCTCGGCTTCGACTGGTCGCTGTTCCAGCGCGGCATCATGGCGGCGTTCGACGGCGTCAGGCGCTGAACGAGCTGATTGCCACCTTGCCGGGAACCGCCGCGCTGCTAGGCTCAGTCGTTCCAGGGAGGAAACAATGCTCAAAAAGACTTTGCTCGCTCTTGCCTTCACCGGTCTGGCTGTTGCGGCCTTCGCCCAGCAACCCGGCATCAAGCGCACGCCACTCCAGAAGGTTGAATTTCCGGAGGGCTACAACACCATCACCGCCATCGCGGAAGTCCCGGCAGGCGGCGCGGCCGGACGCCATACCCATCCGGGAATCGAGACCGGCTACGTGCTCGAAGGCGAGCTGAACCTCCTCATCGACGGCCAGCCGGAGAAAACCCTGAAACCCGGCGATTCCTACCAGATCCCGGCAGGGGTCGTGCACGACGCCAAGGCTCACGGCGACAAGGCCATGAAAGTGCTTGGAGTTTACGTCGTCGACAAGACCAAGCCGCTGGCCTCGCCGGCGCCCTGATGCGGCGAACCGACCGGCCCCAAGCGGGTTGGTTCATGCTAGAGCGTTTTGAGCGGCGAGCGGGAACCCTGTTCGTTGCCCATATTTTAGTCCGCAGGAACCGGAGCGCGATGCGCGGGAAATCGAAGACCATTTCGCTGCCGCGCCGCCTGATTGTCGATCTCATGCGCGCCTCGATGGGCGTGCCGTTCGTGTCGCTCGCCCGCACGCTCAATATCCGCCCCCTGCTGGAGGCCCGCGCGGGCGCGATGGCGCCGGCCGGCTGGGCTGCGATGTTCGTCAAGGCGTTCGCCCTCGTGGCCAAAGACGAGCCCGTCCTGCGCACCGTCTACGCCAAATGGCCCTGGCCCTCGCTCTACGAGCTGCCGAAGAGCGTAGCCTCAGTCGCCATCGCCCGGGTCGAGGACGGTGAGGAATGCGTGCTGCTGCAGCGAATCGCAGGCCCCGAGACCATGGCGCTGGCCGCGGTCGATGCCGAGATCCGGCACGCCAAGACGGCGCCGATCGATGAAATCCCCATGTTCCGCAAGATCATGCGGGCGACCCGCCTGCCGCTGCCGCTGCGGCGCCTGTCCTGGGCGATCGGGCTGAATTTCGGCCGGCAGCGGGGTAACTGGTTCGGCAGCTTTGCGGTGAGTTCGGTCGCGGCCTATGGCGGCGGCGAGCTCCACCCCATCACCCCCGGACCCTTTATCGTCAGTTACGGGGTGGTCGAGCCGGACCAGACCATCCATGTCGTGATCCGCTGGGACCACCGGGTCACTGACGCTGCCCCCATCGCCCGGGTCCTGACCCGGCTGGAACAGGTGCTGAACACTGAAATCGCTGCCGAATTGCGGGCCGCGGGGTCAAAGCCGATCCGGGCCGTCGGGACCTGATTCCGGGGCCATTCGCATTGACAGCGAACCCCAAACTCCCCTAAAAGCCGCTTGCTCGCGGGCCGATTTCGGCCCGCGAAGCGTTTCGCGACCCGTGGTCCACTCCCTTATGCTTTGGGATCGGACCTGTCAGTGCCGGGCTTGCCCGTCACACAGGAGGGCGCGTTTCCTCAAACCATGAACCTACAGAGGACGCGATGACTAAGCGCAGTGAAGCCAAGTACAAGCTCGACCGCCGTATGGGCCAGAACATCTGGGGCCGCCCGAAGAGCCCCGTCAACCGCCGTGAATACGGCCCCGGCCAGCACGGCCAGCGCCGCAAGGGCAAGCTCTCCGACTTCGGCGTGCAGCTGCGCGCCAAGCAGAAGCTGAAGGGCTACTACGCCAACATCTCTGAGCGCCAGTTCCACAGCATTTATGTCGAGGCCAGCCGCCTCAAGGGTGACACCGGCGAGAACCTGATCGGCCTGCTCGAGCGCCGTCTCGACGCGGTGGTGTACCGCTCCAAGTTCGTCTCGACGATCTTCGCCGCGCGCCAGTTCATCAACCACGGCCACGTCAAGGTGAACGGCCGCAAGGTCAACATCTCGAGCTATCAGGTCAAGATCGGCGACGTGATCGAGGTCAAGGAAGCCTCCAAGCAGCTCGCCCACGTGCTCGAAGCCAGCCAGCTCCCGGAGCGCGACACGCCCGACTATCTCGAAGTCGACCACGGCAAGATGACCGCGAAGTACGTGCGCATCCCCCACCTCTCGGACGTGCCGTTCCCGGTGCAGATGGAGCCCCATCTGGTCGTCGAATTCTATTCGCGCTAAGATCTGAATATCGAAAGGCCCCGGTTCGCCGGGGCCTTTTTGCTTAAGAGCCACACTTCAGTGGCCGCACTGCTTTAGGAGCCGTCGTATGCTCTACACCCCTCTCCCGATCGATCCCAAGGCGCCGCCGGTGCGCATCAATCTGCTCTCGGACACGCAGACCAAGCCGACGGCTGCCATGCGCGAGGCGATGGCGCGGGCGGAGGTTGGCGACGAGCAGGTCGGCGACGATCCGACCGTGAATGCGCTGTGCGAACGCGTTGCGGATCTGCTCGGCAAGGAAGCCGCGGTCTACATGCCCTCGGGCACGATGTGCAACGTCGCCGCGACGCTGGTGCATTGCCGTCCCGGCGACGAGATTTTGGCGCATGAGACCGCGCACATCATCGCCCGCGAAGGCGGCGCGCATGCTGCGATCGGCGGTTTTCAGGTCACACAGCTGAAGGGCGCCGACGGCCAGTTCACGCCGGAGACCTTCCGCAAGGCGCTGCATCCGCGCACGCGCTACCAAGCGGCGCAGACCGTCGTCAGCGTCGAGCAGACCGCCAATATCGGCGGCGGCACGATCTGGAAGAAGGCCGCGCTCGACGAGATCGTCGCGATCGCCAAACAACATGGACTCGTCACCCACATGGACGGCGCGCGCCTCTTGAACGCCACCGTCGCGAGCGGCATCTCGCCGCGCGACATGACGGCGGGGTGGGATTCGGCCTGGATCGATTTCTCCAAGGGCCTGGGCGCGCCGATCGGCGGCGTACTCGCGGGTTCACGCGCCTTCATCGATGCGGTCTGGCAGTGGAAGCAGCGCCTCGGCGGCTCGATGCGGCAGGCCGGAATCTGCGCGGCCGCCTGCATCTACGCGCTCGACCATCACGTCGAGCGCCTCGCCGACGACCACGCCAATGCGCGCGCGCTCGCCCGTGGATTGTCGCAGATCGCGGGCGTCGAGGTGCAGGAGCCCGAGACCAACCTCGTGTTCTTCAAGCCCGATGGCGCCGGCGTCCCCGGCGACAAGATGGTCGCAGCGTTGCGCCAGCGCGGCGTGACGCTTGCGATGATGGACGGCCGCATCCGCGCCTGCACGCATCTCGACGTCAATGCGGGCCAGATCGAGGAGATGATCGGATACGTGCGCGAGATCGTGCGCGGGGCGTAATCAGAGCGTTTTCGAGCGAAGTGGATACCGGTTCGCGTAAAGAAAACG
>NZ_JADPJH010000033.1:883097-1000658 GCF_023073315.1 Bradyrhizobium sp. 1
AAATCTACCGCCCCATCGCCTGATAGATCAGCGTCTTCAGCGCGAGCTGAATCCGGCCGCGCTGCGACGGGGTCTGCACCATGAAAATCCCGAACAGATCGTCTTCGGGATCGATGAAGAAGAACGTGCCGCCGACGCCGTCCCAGCGATATTCGCCAAGCGGCCATGAAGTCCCTGAAGGCACCGAGGTGCGCACGGCGAAGCCGAGGCCGAAGCCGCTGGTCCCGCCCGGATAATAATTCTGGTCGCGCGCGATCTTGGTCTCGGGACCAATGTGATCCGACGCCATCATCGCGATGGTCTCGGGCTTGAGATAGCGCCGGCCCTCATATGTGCCACCGTTGAGCAGCATTTGTGAGAAGCGCGCATAGTCGCTGACCGTGCCGACCATGCCGCCACCACCCGATTCCCATTTCAATGGTTTCCTGGGATCGCGGACCTGCGTCATCGGACTGATCGCGCGATCAGCCGGCATCGGCTCGGCGATGCGCGGCCATTTGGCGGGATCGGCCACGTAGTATGCGGTATCCGTCATTCCGAGAGGATCAAGCAGCCGCTCCTTCTCGAACTGGAGCAGCGTCTTCCCCGAGATCACCTCGATGATGCGGCCGAGCACGTCGGTGGAATGGCCGTAATCCCAGATCGTGCCGGGCTGTTCGGCGAGCGGCAGCGCCGCGATCTTCGCGACGAGTTCGGCATTGGTCAAAGCCTTGTTGTCGAACAGACCCGCGTCGGCATAGACCTTGTTCACCAGGCTCCCGCCATAATAGCCGTAGGGCAGTCCGGCGGTGTGGCGCATCAGATCCTTGATCGTGACGGGGCGATTGAGCGGCTCCAGCGCCAACGAAACCTTGCCGTCCTCCGCCTTCTTCTCGACGCCGACCTTCATCTCGCCAAAGGCCGGAATGTACTTTGCGACGGGATCGTCGAGCGAGAGCTTGCCCTCCTCGACCAGCATCATCGCCATGACTGTCGTGATCGGCTTCGACATCGAATAGAGACGAAAGATCGTATCCGTGCTCATCGAAATTTCGGTCGCGACGTCGCGGACGCCGAAATTCTCGTAATAGACCGGCTTGCCGTGCTGCTGAAGCAGCAGGATCGCGCCCGGAAACGTGCCGGCCACGATCTCGTTCCGGATGTAGTCGGAAACCTTTGCGAGGCCCTCGGGCGAGAGATTGTGCGTGGTGCGCTCGGAGCCTGCCTTCGCACCCACGACGCCGAACAGAACAACAAGCGCCGCGATCAGTGCGCGGCGCCCGTTCATGTCACTTTTCCATAGCTTCATAAACCAACTGCTTCAATGTCCGCTGCACGCGCTGGCGCTCGGTCGGGGTCTGCTCCAGCAGGACAAAGAACATGTCCTGCTTCGGGTCGATCACGAAATAGCAGCCGGAGGCGCCGTCCCACTTCAATTCCCCGAGATCACCGGGCGGCGGCGGTTTTGCGTTGCCGGGGTCGGTGCGAACCGCAAGGCCAAGGCCGAAGCCAAAGCCGTCGCCGGGGAAGTAGAAATAGTCGCGATCGACGCCGGACTTCGGACCGATCTGGTCGGTCACCATCAGCTTGAACGTTTCGGGCTTGAGGATGGTCTTGCCGTCGAGCGAACCGCCGTTGAGCAGCATCTGCGCAAAGCGCTCGTAGTCCGCCATGGTCGAGACCATGCCGCCAGAGGCCGACTGCCATTTCTTGACAACGGTCGGATCGTTGATCCGGCCGACGCGGAAATCGCTGTCGTTCGGCACCGGCTGCGCGAGAAGCTTTTGTTTCTCGGGGTCGGTAACGAGGAAGCCGGTGTCGACCATGCCGAGCGGACCGAGCAGCTTCTCCCGCTCGATGTCCAGCAGCGGCTTGCCGGCCGCGACTTCCATGACGCGCGCCAAAATGTCGGTGGAATGGCCGTATTGCCAGAGCGCGCCGGGCTGATTGTGCAGCGGCAGTTTGGCGATGCGCTCCGCGAACTCGGCGAGGTCGAAATCGCCGTCGTAAATCTTGGCGTCACGATAGGCCTTGCGGACAAGACTCTCGCCGTAGAAGCCATAGGTGACGCCTGAGGTGTGCGTCATCAGATCGTGCACCGTCATCGGCCGGTTTTGCGGCACCAGCTCGAGCGACTTGGTGCCGTCGTCGGCCTTCTTCTCGACGCCGACCTTCAAATTGGCGAAGGACGGAATGTATTTCGAGACGGGATCATCGAGCTTGATCGTGCCGTCCTCGACCAGCTTCATCGCGACCACCGAGGTGATCGCCTTGGTCATCGAGAACAGACGGAAGATCGTCTTGTCGGTGATCGGCGCCTTGCTGGCGACGTCCTGCACGCCGAAGGCTTCGCGGAAGACCGGCTTGCCATGCTGCTTGATCAGCACGGTTGCGCCGGAGATCTTGCCGGTCGCGACCTCGTTCTTGAAGAACTCGCTGATCTTGGCGAGCTTCTCCTGATTGAAATGCGCGCCGGCGGGAATCTCGTAAGTGCCCTCCGCGCGCGCGAGCGACATCGCGCCGAGCGAAACGAGCGCGCCGCAGACCAGCGCACGCAGTCCAGACTGTAAAATCATATCCCCTCCCCGGAACATGGGCGGGCGGAGTGTACTGGCCGCGCCATCAGGCACAAGGGTTGCCGTAGCGCGCCAAAACGTCCGTGTGGAGAGCGGCGCTTGCCTCGGAGAAGCAACAAAATATGACATGCGCGACCAGCGGCGCGGCCGGCAGGGCTTCCATGGTCGCATTGATCGCGATCTTCGCGGCCCGGTCGGCCGGGAAACGGAAAATGCCGGTCGAAATCGCGGGGAATGCTACCGAGGTCAGCTTGTGCTTGCCGCACAGCTCGATCGAACGGCGATAGCAGGAGGCGAGCAGATCGTCCTCGCCGAGCGTACCGCCGTTCCAGACAGGTCCGACGGTGTGGATCACATGCGCGGCCTTGAGCCGATAGCCTTTGGTGATCTTGGCATCGCCCGTCTTGCAGCCGTGAAGCATACGGCACTCGGCGACGAGATCAGGCCCAGCAGCCCGATGGATCGCACCGTCCACGCCGCCCCCGCCAAGGAGCGACGTGTTGGCCGCGTTGACGATGGCGTCAACGCTCAGCGTGGTGATGTCAGCAACGACGACCTCAAGCCTGGCGCCGCCAATGCGGCGCGACAGCGAGGTCATGCGTCAGGCCGCGACGGCGACGCCCTTCTCGGAGAGAAGCTGCTGCAATTCGCCGGCCTGGAACATCTCGCGGATGATATCGCAGCCGCCGACGAACTCGCCCTTCACATAGAGCTGCGGAATGGTCGGCCAGTTCGAAAAGGTCTTGATGCCGTCGCGGAGCTCGGCGGATTCGAGAACGTTGAGGCCCTTATAGCCGACGCCGATGTGGTCGAGGATCTGGACGACCTGGCCGGAGAAACCGCACTGCGGAAACTGCGGCGTGCCCTTCATGAACAGAACCACGTCGTTCGACTTGACTTCGTTGGCGATGAATTCCGCGATGCTCATATCCGTGTCCTTCTGGGGCGGAGCCCCCAACAATTGGTTCGGGCCGGCTCAGCCGATCTAACCCGATCCTTCCCTATATATGTAGCCCAAACCGTTGTGCATCCAAAGTAAAATGGCGGCGAACAGCCCCAGAATGAGCGGTCCAGAGGGCGCCGGGCTCATTGCATGATGCCACGAATATCATCGCCGGGGAGGACTTTCATACCGTAACGGAGCCCCTATCTAGGACAAACCCCGGTTTTGGAACCGGGCAACGCCAACAACGTTCTCTTGTCCTGTCTGGAGAAAAACGTGACGAAACAAGCCTCCGCTACGGCCAGTCCGCCGCTTTCGTCACCGCCTTTTGACCGGGGCAACCTCGCCCGGCGGCTGGAGGACGCCTTTGTCACCGTCCGCAACGAGACCGAACGTCGGGCCGCGCCGCTCTCGCCCGAGGACCAGCAGATCCAGTCCATGCCGGACGCGAGCCCTGCGAAATGGCACCGGGCCCACACCACCTGGTTCTGGGAGCAATTTTTGCTTGGCGAGCATGCGCCGGGCTACCGGCCCTTCCACCCCGATTTCGCGTTCCTGTTCAATTCCTATTACGTCAGCGCGGGCCCTCGTCATGCCCGCAATCATCGCGGTGACATCACCCGTCCCGGCGCCAACGAGGTCGGGGCCTATCGCAGCCATGTCGATGCGGCCGTCGTCAAATTCTTCCGCGAAACCAGCGAAGACAAGCTCCAGGCCCTGGCACCGCTGGTCGAGGTCGGGCTCAATCACGAGCAGCAGCATCAGGAATTGATGTTCACCGACATCCTGCACGCCTTCGCGCAGAACCCGGTCTATCCGGCTTACGACCGGGACTGGCGCTTTCCGTCCGCGACGCGCACCGGTGACGACTGGCTGATGCTCAACGAAGGCATCCACACCGTCGGCCATGTCGACGACAGTTTTCATTTCGACAACGAGAAGCCGGCGCATCGCGCGCTCGTCGGCCCCGTCAAGGTCGCCCGCAATCTCGTCACCAACGCCGAATGGCTCGCCTTCATGCGCGACGGCGGCTACGCAAAAGCAACGCTCTGGCTGATGGACGGCTTTGCCGCCGCCAGCAAGGAAGACTGGCAAGCCCCAGGCCATTGGCGCGAGGTCGACGGCGCATGGCAGGTGATGACGCTCGCAGGCCTGAAGCCCGTCGATCCGGACGCACCGGTCTGCCACATCAGCTATTACGAAGCCGACGCCTTCGCGCGCTGGACCGGGAAACATCTGCCGACCGAGACGGAATGGGAGGTCGCGGCACGCGCGGGCGCGCTCAACGACGCCTTCGGCATCGTCTGGCAGTGGACCCGCAGCTCGTACTCACCCTACCCCGGCTACCGCGCCATCGAAGGCGCGCTCGGCGAATACAACGGCAAGTTCATGATCAACCAGCTGGTGCTGCGAGGCTCCTCGCTTGCAACTCCTGACGACCACAGCCGTATTACCTATCGCAACTTCTTCTATCCGCACCATCGCTGGCAGTTCACCGGACTGCGGCTCGCAGATTACGTCTAGTCTTTAATCCGACGACAGATGCGCGCCGGACAGCGCGTTCAGGAGAGTATCATGAATGTGCACGCCAGCGCTTTGGCCGAAGCCCATCTTCCCGACGAGCAGACCACCGCCTTCGCCCGCGAGGCCATCGAGGACCTCTCGCAGCAGCCGAAAAAGCTGTCGCCGAAATACTTTTACGACGCGACAGGGTCGGAGCTGTTCGAGGCCATCACGAAGCTGCCGGAATATTATCCGACGCGCACCGAGCTATCGATCCTGAAGGAACGCGGCAGCGAGATCGCAAAGATCATTCCGGAGCATGCGGCGCTGGTCGAGTTCGGCGCGGGTGCAACCACGAAGGTCCGCCTGCTGCTCAACCAGTGCAAGTTCGCGGCCTATGTGCCCGTCGATATCTCCGGCGATTTCCTGAAAGCGCAGGCGAACGGCCTGAAGCGGGATTTTCCCTCGCTCGGTATCTATCCGGTGGCCGCCGACTTCACCACGCCATTCGAGCTGCCCAAGGCGGTCGCGTCGATGCCCAAGGTGGGCTTCTTCCCGGGCTCGACCATCGGCAATTTCGAACCGCATGAAGCCCAGGCCTTCCTGAGGAGCGCACGCGAGATCCTCGGCCGGGGCGCGCAGATGATCATCGGCGCGGATCTCGAGAAGGACGAGCGCGTGCTCCACGACGCCTACAACGATGCCGCCGGCGTCACCGCGCGCTTCAACCTCAATGTTCTCGTGCGGATCAACCGCGAGCTCGGCGGCAATTTCGACCTGTCCGCCTTCACCCATGGCGCGATCTACAATCGCGAGCGGCACCGCATCGAGATGCACCTGATCAGCAAGAAGAACCAGACGGTGCGCCTGCTCGGCACCAGCTTCTCGTTCCGCCCGGGCGAGAGCATCCACACCGAGAACAGCTATAAATACAGCATCGAACGTTTCGCCACGCTGGCGCAGGGCGCCGGCTGGCGGGTGCGCGAGAGCTGGACCGATGCGGCGAAGATGTTCTCGGTGCATGCGCTGGAGGTGGCGGAGTAAGCGCTTCGGAAGTTCAGTGCTCCGCGGCCTCCTCCACCTTTGACCCCAGCGACAGCGACTCCCACACCGCCACGACGATCATGATCACGGTCGTCGCGACCGACAGCCAGAGCGGCGAGAGATCGGCGGCGAACCACCACAGCATCAGCAGCAGGATGATGCCGATACCGTGCGAGAGCTGGAGGAAGCCGCGGATCGCGTGCTTGAACAGAATGGTGCCGACCAGGAATACCAGGGGCCCGCCGATCGTGCTGACGATGGTCCTGATATCGGAATGTCCGGTCGGGTGCTTCAGCACCAGTTCGTCCGCGACCGCGGTCAGGATGATGCCGGCGATGATCGGCATGTGCAGATAGGTGTAGGCGAGCCGCGCCAGCCGGCCGGATTCTGCGGATTTCGAGATCGTTTCGGAGCCGGCCTCGGCGCCCTTGTGGAAATACACCCACCACATCGCGATGGCTCCGACCAGTGCCGAGACGAAGGCCAGGATGTTGTCCGCGGTCCACTCCAGCTCGGCGAAGGTCGCGCCGTTGACGACGACGGCCTCGCCGAGCGCGATGATGATGAAGAGTGAGCAGCGCTCGGCCATGTGGCCGCCTTCGACGGCCCAGGCCTCGACCGACGAGAAACCCAGCTTCGGGACCCAGAAGCGGACCGACGGCGAGACATATTCGATCGTCAGCGCCACGATCCAGAACCACAGCCGCGCCTCATCATGCGCGAGGCCGCCGACGATCCAGAAGATCGCGGAGCCGCACAGCCAGACCAGGATGCGGATCGCATTGTGCCGGACCGCGGTCCGGTGACGCGGGGTCGCAAACAGCCAGAACGCGGTGCGTCCGACCTGCATGGTCGCGTAGGCGATCGCAAACCAGAGGCCACGGCCGTCGAAGGCGGTCGGGATCGTCGTGGACAGCACGAGGCCGCCGAGCATCATCAGGAAGATCAGGATGCGGACCGGCGTCAGTTCGGGATTGAGCCAGTTGGTGACCCAGGCGGTATAGACCCACACCCACCACACCGCCAGAAACAGCAGCGTGACCTCGACCGCGCCGAGCGGCGTGAAATGGTGCAGCAGCGTGTGTGACACCTGTGTCACCGCAAAGACGAAGACGAGATCGAAGAACAGCTCGACGTTTGTGACCCGGCTGTGCTGGTTCGGCAGGATGACGCGGAACATCGCGCCGCGTGGATTGTCCGCAGCCATCATCGTGCCCCGTCGCGCTGGTCAGGTCGGGTGCAACTTCGTCAAGTGCCGGGTACGCCGGTTTGCAGCGCCAGCGCGTGCAGCACGCCGCCCATCTGGCCTTGCAGCGACTGATAGACGATCTGGTGCTGCTGGACGCGGGACTTGCCGCGGAAGGATTCCGAGATCACGGTCGCGGCATAGTGATCGCCGTCACCGGCGAGGTCACGGATGGTCACCTCGGCATCGGGGATCGCTGCCTTGATCATCGCCTCGATATCGTGGGCGTCCATGGGCATTCGGGTCGTGCTCCTGTCTCGTCTTTCGGTCTCGGCTTCGAATCGCTTGCCGGGGTCCGGATCGGTAAAGCCAAACTTGCCGGCAGGGCCAAACTTAGCGTGAACGGCCTTCTACGTCACGCCTTCAGGCACTATATGCCTGATCCCATCCGGATAAAGGCACGACAAAGTGCCGCGCGCGGCAGATGATCGAAAAGGCGTGAACTCATGAAGCTCCCAGGGCCCGACCACCCCATCACCATCACCCAAAACCCCCGCCGCGTCCGCGTCACGGCCGGCGACGTCGTGATCGCCGAGAGCAGCAAGGCGCTGGTCTTGAAGGAGGCCAAATATCCGGCGGTGCAATATGTGCCACGGGAGGACGCCAACATGGCGCTGCTGGAGCGCACCGAACGCGTCACCCACTGCCCGTACAAGGGCGACGCGAGCTATTACAGCGTCAAGGCCGACGGCAAGACGCTCGACAACGCGATCTGGACCTATGAGGCGCCCTTCCCCGCGATGACGGAGATTTCCGGTCATCTCGCCTTTTATCCGGACAAGGTGAAGATCGAGGAAGTGGGGTAGCCCCCGCTATACGTCGCCGTCATGGCCGGGCCTCGTCCCGGCCATCCACGTTCTTTGCCACTGCCCGGGACAAGCCCGGCATGACGGCTGAGTGCGTGGCAAGCAGTCCGGCTACGCCCTGAAGATCGTGAGCCCGAGCACCAGCAGCACCAGGAAGATCACGACGAAGACGTAGAACAGGAAGCGGGCAATATCGGCGGAGGCGGCCGAGATGCCGGTGAAGCCGAGCACGCCCGCCACGATCGAGATCAGCAGGAAGATCAGCGCCCATTTCAGGATCGTCATCGCCAACTCCGATCTAAGGGCGCGCCTTACGGCCCTCAACCTTTACGTGGACCCTAACTACGCTGCACGGAACTGGTTCCTGACGCGCTGCGCGGGCGATGCGCGGCACAAACTGCGCTTGCTGAATCCGGTTCCCGGCGGCACAGTCCGCCCGGGACAGGAGCGCAACCGGGGCGGCCATGATCACGATGTCACATTCCGCGGCGATCGGTGCAGAGGCGCATGCCGCGCCGAAGGCCAAGGCGCGCAACGTCTCGCTCGATCGCGCCCGCACCTTGCTGACGCTGGTGGTGCTGCTGCATCACGCCGTGATTCCCTACACCTATTTCGGTCACACCGATCCGGCCTCCTGGATCGGCTTCGACATCGTCGTGCTCGCCACCGACAGCTTCTTCATGGCGATGTTCTTCTTCCTGTCGGGCCTGTTCACCTGGCCCGGCATCGCGCGCAAAGCGCCTTCAGTTTTCCTGCGCGATCGCCTGCTGCGGCTCGGGCTGCCGTTCGCGATCGCGGCGTTCACCGTTATTCCGCTCGCCTATTACGCGATCGCGCTGCGGGCCGATCCCGAGCTGACCTTCGCCGCGTTCTGGTGGAAGACGATTACCGTTGGCCCATGGCCGAGCGGCCCGATCTGGTTCGTGTGGGTGCTGCTGGCCTTCGACCTGACCGCAAGCCTGCTCTACCGGGTCTCTGCGCATCTGGTCGATCCCGGCAACCGCGTCTCGCTGCGCGGATTTGAGCAGCCGTTCGTCTTCTGGCTGATGGTCGCTATTGTCTCGATCATCGCCTACGTACCGGCGCTGATTTATTTCGGCGGCAGCAGATGGTTCGAGTTCGGGCCGTTCTCGGTGCAGGCGAGCCGCATCCTGCTTTACTTCGCCTATTTCTTCATCGGCGTCAGCGTCGGTGCTGCGAATTTCGATCGCGGCATTCTCAGCGCCGACGGCCAGCTGCCGAAAAGCCGCTGGCTATGGGTGATCGCCACGCTGATCCCGTACTGCCTGATGTGGGTGATGATCTACATCAAGCGCGAAGTTTTGGGCAATCCAGACCCGCAGCCGCACTGGTACCAAGCGATCTACGGCACGTTCTTCGTGCTGTTCTCGGCCGGAATCCTGCTCGCGATCCTCGCTTTCTTCCTGCATTCGAAGGCGCCGGGCCCGAACCTGCTCGACCGCATGCAGGCGGACGCCTACGGCATGTTCCTGGTGCACTATCCGATCGCGCTGTGGATCCAGTACGCGCTGTTCGACACCAGCCTGCCGGCGATCGTGAAAGCGGCGATAGGCTTCGTGCTCACGGTGATGCTGAGCTGGGGCCTGACGGCGGGCTTACGGAAGATTCCGGGGGCCTCGCACGTGCTGTGAGGCCGAGGTCTCTCAACGCGTCATTGCGAGGAGCTCGCGACAAAATTGCGAAGCAATTTTGCGCTGATGCGACGAAGCAATCCAGAGTCCCTCCGCAGAAAGACTGGATTGCTTCGCTACGCTCGCAATGACGGAGAAAGCAGCTTACGCCGCCTTCCCGCCCATATACTCCGGCAGCCAGCGCTCGAACGATTTCCGCAAGCTGTCGATCGCAACCGGTGCCTCGCCCGCGATCGCGATCGTGTCGCCACCTGTGGTGCCGATCCGCACGCAAGGTACCTCGCAGCCGCGCATTTTTGCGAGCACGCGGCCGGCTTCGGTTTCCGGCACGGTGACGAGATAGCGCGCCTGATCCTCGCCGAACCAGTAGGCCTGCGAGACAAGCGAAGTCGGCGCCGCCAGCAGCTTTGCGCCGATGCCGCTCGCCATCGCCATCTCGGCGAGCGCGATCAGCAGGCCGCCATCCGAGAGGTCGTGCACGGCGGTCGCGGTGCCCGCATGGATCATGCCGCGCACGCAATCGCCGTTGCGCTTCTCGGCAGCGAGATCGACCGGCGGCGGCGCGCCCTCCTCGCGACCGCAGATGTCGCGCAGATAAACGGACTGGCCGAGCCAGCCATGGGTGTCGCCAATCAAGAGAATCGCCTCGCCCTCGGCCTTGAAGGCTAGCGACGCCGACTTGGTGAAATCGTCGAGCAGGCCGACACCTCCGATCGACGGTGTGGGGAGGATCGCGCGGCCGTTGGTCTCGTTGTAGAGCGAGACGTTGCCGGAGACGACCGGGAAGTCGAGCGTGCGGCAGGCCTCCGAGATGCCCTTCAGGCAGCCGACGAACTGGCCCATGATCTCGGGCCGCTCAGGGTTGCCGAAATTGAGATTGTCGGTGATCGCGAGCGGCCTGCCGCCGACCGCCGTGATGTTGCGCCAGGCCTCCGCCACCGCCTGCATGCCGCCTTGATAAGGATCGGCCTCGCAATAGCGCGGCGTGACGTCGACGGTCAGCGCCAGCCCCTTCGGCCCGTCCTGCACACGCACCACGGCGGCATCGCCGCCCGGGCGCTGCATGGTGTTGCCAAGGATGACGTGGTCATACTGCTCCCAGACCCAGCGCTTGCTGCACATGTCGGGCGTGCCGATCAGCTTCTCCAGCGCGGCACCGAGGCCCATCGGCGCCGGCACCTCGCGCGCATGCACGACCGGCAGCGCCGCGGAGGGGACATGCGGGCGGTCATAGAGCGGCGCCTCGTCGCCGAGCTCCTTGATCGGCAGATCGGCCATGACGTCGCCGCCATGCTTGACCACGAAGCGCTTGCTCGGCGTGGTGTAGCCGACCACGGCGAAGTCGAGCCCCCACTTCTTGAAGATCGCCTCGGCTTCCTTTTCCTTCTCGGGCTTGAGCACCATGAGCATGCGCTCCTGGCTCTCCGAGAGCATCATCTCGTAGGCGCTCATGCCGGTCTCGCGGGTCGGCACCGCATCGAGATCGAGATCGACACCGAGGTCGCCCTTGGCTCCCATCTCGACCGCCGAACAGGTGAGCCCCGCCGCGCCCATGTCCTGGATCGCGATGACGCAATCGGCTTCCATGATCTCCAGGCAGGCCTCGAGCAGCAGTTTTTCGGCGAAGGGATCGCCGACCTGCACGGTCGGGCGCTTCTCCTCGGACTTGTCGTCGAATTCGGCGGACGCCATCGAGGCGCCATGGATGCCGTCGCGGCCGGTCTTGGAGCCCAAATAGACGATCGGCATGTTTACGCCGGAGGCCGCCGCATAGAAGATCTTGTCGGTGTCGGCGAGACCCACCGCCATCGCGTTGACGAGGATGTTGCCGTCATAGCGGGTGTGGAAGCGGACCTGGCCACCGACCGTCGGCACGCCGAAGGAATTGCCATAGCCGCCAACGCCGGCGACGACGCCGGACACGAGATGCCGCGTCCTGGCATGCTCGGGCGCGCCAAAGCTCAGCGCATTGAGGCAGGCGATCGGGCGCGCGCCCATGGTGAACACGTCGCGCAAGATGCCGCCGACGCCTGTGGTCGCGCCCTGATAGGGCTCGATGTAGCTCGGGTGGTTGTGGCTCTCCATCTTGAAGACCACCGCCTGGCCGTCGCCGATGTCGATCACGCCGGCATTCTCGCCCGGGCCCTGGATCACCCAGGGCGCCTTGGTCGGCAACCCCTTCAGATGGAGGCGCGAGGATTTGTACGAGCAGTGCTCGTTCCACATCGCCGAGAAGATGCCGAGCTCGGTGAAGGTCGGCTCCCGCCCGATCAGCTTCAGGATGCGCTCGTACTCATCGGGCTTGAGCCCGTGGGCGGCGATCAGCTCGGGGGTGATCTTGGGTTCGTTCTTCATGGATTCGAAGCTTTCGGCGGGGTTTGGCCGTTCTTAGGAACATCGGGGGCTCACGAAAAGCCCTTTATGGCGCATTTTCCCGCTGTCCCACGTTTTGCGGCAGGACGGTGCGGGAACAGGAATTGCAACGCGCTGACGGATCGGATTTAAGGGCTAAAGACCCGTAATTGAAGGCCCATCTCCTTGCACGAATTGACCAAAGCGGCCGCTTCCCCCCGCCCCGAGCTGCATGTCGCGACCGAGGGCGAATTCGAGGGCTGGCAGACCTGGATCCGCGACAGCTTTGAGAACCATATCGGCCCCTTCTGGCACCGCCTGGAGGCCGATGGCAGCGTCCGCTGCGCCTTCCGGGTTGAAAAGAAGCATTTGAACGGCTCCAGCAACGTCCATGGCGGCTGCTTCATGGCCTTCGCGGACTATTGCCTGTTCGCGATCGGCCGCCATGCGCTGCAGGGCCGGGGCGTGACGGTCAATTTCGCCTGCGAATTCCTCGATGCGGGACACGAGGGCGAGCTGATCGAATGCACCGGCGAGGTCACCCGCGCCGGCGGTTCGCTGATCTTCCTGCGCGGGCAGATGGCCGCCGGCGAGCGCCTTCTGTTCACCTTCTCCGGGACGATCAAGCGGGCGAAGCGGAAGCCGCTCCCTCAGCCAAACGCATAGCTCGACGCCTTCCCTTTTGCCGCCCCCTCACCCAGACTTGGCCAAGCGCGTTCGCGCCGGGGAGCAGAAACAAGGTGCCGCAGAGCACGTCGCCGACGGGCCGCAGCACAGCGGCCTCCGTGTCATCGCCATTGCCGTCCATGCCCGCCACCGGCGCGCGCAACTGGCGCGACTATGCGCTGCTGGTCGCGCTCGCCTGCTGCTGGAGCTCCACCTATCCGCTGGCCAAGCTTGCGCTCCCAACGATTCCGCCCATCACCTTCATCTCGGCGCGCTCGCTGATCGCGGCCGCCTTCCTGTTCGCGATCCTGTGGATGCGCGGCATTACGGTCCCGACCGACGCAAAAGCCTGGAAGCTGTTCGCGACCCAGCAACTGATCAACTCGACCTTCCCGTTCCTGATCATCACCTGGTCGCAGCTCTATGTGCCGGCCTCGAACACCGTGGTGCTGGCCTCGACGACGCCGATCTTCGCCTTCCTGATCACCTCGCTGATCACGCGCCACGAGCCCGCGACGCTGCTCAAGCTCGCCGGTGCGATCCTCGGCCTCGCCGGCACCATCGCCATCGTCGGCCTCGACGCGCTGCGTGGCTTCGGTAGCGAGATCATCGCGGAGATCGCGATCCTGCTCGCCACCATCTCCTTTGCCTGCGCGACGATCTTCGGCCTCAGGCTCTCCGAATACGATCCGATGGTGGTAGCGGCCGGCTCGCTCTTGTTCGGCGGCCTCATCCTGCTGCCGCCCGCGCTGATCATCGACCAGCCCTGGACGCTGCACCCGACACCCACCGCAATCATCGCCACCATCGTCATGGGCATCGTCTCCAGCGCGCTCGGCTTGATGCTGTTCTACGTCTGCCTCGGCCGCCTCGGCACGCTGACCACCAACGCGCAGGGCTATCTGCGCATCCCGATTGGCGTCGGGCTATCAGTGCTGCTGCTCGGCGAGAGCGTGCCCTCGAACCTGGCGCTGGGGCTGCTGCTGGTCATGGCGGGCGTTGCCGCGATGACGGTGCCGGCGGAAAAGTTCAAGCTGCGGTAGCTCAGGCCGAGATCTGCTTCTCCGCGATCGACAGCCAGTCGGCCTGTGCCTCGCGCAGATATTTCGGCGCGCGGCGCATCTGGATCAGGAGTTCGTTGAAGACCAAGCGCGCCTCGGCGGTGCGGCCGACCATTTGCAGCAACATGCCGTAGCGCACCCGCGCTTCGGCGCCCGGGAAGTAGCCGGCGACGGCGTGAAATTCCTCGAGCGCTTCGTCGAGACGTCCGACTTCGGCGAGCGCGCGGGCATAGAGCAGATGCGCATCGCCGGAGTCGAAATCCGGCCATTGCTTCTGGAGATCGTCCAGCGTCGCCAACGCATCTGCCGGACGCTTGGCGGAAAACTCGGCTTGCGCCTTGCCGAGCGCATAGGCGGGGTCCTGGCCCATCGGCAGGCTCAGGATATGACCGTAATGCTGCTCGGCTTCACCATGGCGGCCGACCTTCGCGCACTCCTCGGCCAGCGCCGCGCGGTTGGCAATGGTGTCGGTGCCGGCCAGCCGGTCGCACAGCTCGCGATAGCGTTTCTCGGGATCAAGCCGATTGGCGACACGCTGGCGCGCCTGCCGCGCACCAGGGCTGGAAAACCATTCCGGCACGAGCTCGACCGCGATATAGGCGAGCGCGCCGATCAGCGGCACCATCAGGATGATGAAGGCCCAGGGCTGCAACCGCCCGGTCCGCGAGGCGTGATAGATCAGCGTGATATCGAGCAGCAGAACGACCAAAGCGACGGGCATGTGACATCCACAACGACAGCGTACGTTTCCTGATATCGCAACTGGCGCGATGAGACAACTTTGAGTTGCTCATCTCGCAAAAATCAGCGATATCGAATGCGCACGCCTTGATGGCGACGAGGAGTCAGTCGTCTCGAACGCGATGCAGGTTCACGAGACCGTAGCCGAAAACGGCTATTACTTGGCGTCGTCCGCCAGCATTTTCCGGTACTTCTCGACGTCGCGCGCCACCAGCTGCTGAAGCAGCTCCGGCGTATGCTCGCTGTCATCGGGCGCAACGGTCGAGAGCTCGCCAAAACGCTTCTTCACCGCGTCGGTCTCGACCGCGGTACGCGCCGCCGCGTTCAGTTTGGCGATGATCGCTGGCGGCGTGCCCTTGGGCGCGAACAGGCCGTTCCAGCCTTGCGCCTCGAACTCGGGCAGACCCGCTTCAGCCGACGTCGCCAGATCGGGCAGCGTCGCAAGCCGCACGGTCGAGCCGACCACGAGCCCCCGCACCAGCTTCTCGTTGACCGACTGCGAGACGGAAGCCGCGGCATCGCAGACGCCGTCGATCTGTCCGCCGATCGCATCGGTGAGCGCGGGCGCAGCGCCGCGATAGCCCACCAGCGTCGCATCGATCCCGGCAGCGGTGACGAAGCTCTTGCAGATCAAATAATTCGACGAGCCGACGCCGGCATGGCCGAGATTGATCTTGCCCGGATTGGCCTTGGCATAGGCGATGAACTCCTTGAGGTCCTTCGCCGGAAAATCCTTGCGGATCGCGATGATGCCGAACGTCTTCGCCACCATCGCGATCGGCACGAAGGAGTCCGGCGTGAACGGCAGCTTTGGGTAGATCGTGTAGGTCGCAGCATTGGTGCCGGCATTGCCGATCGCGATGGTGTAGCCATCAGGCTCGGCGCGGGACGCGCGTGCCAGCGCGGTCGAACCGCCGGCGCCCGCAACGTTCTCGATCACGATGGTCTGGCCGAGCGCAATGCCCATCTGCTCGGCGACCGTGCGCGCGATCACGTCCGAGGTGCCGCCAGCCGCGAACGGCACGATCATGGTCACAGGACGCTTTGGGAAATCCTGCGCGGACGAGGCCGTTGCAAACGCAACGACGGCGATGGCGGCCGACAGCCGCTTCAGCACGAACGAGATCACGCGGCCTTTTCCAGATGCGCAGTGAGACCGGCGAACAGGCCGCGGCCGTCGGTGCAGCCCATGATGTCTTCGACGTGGTTTTCCGGATGCGGCATCATGCCGAGCACGTTGCCCTTGTCGTTGACGAGGCCCGCGATGGAATGCGCGGCACCATTGATGTTGTGGCTCTCGTCGACCGCGCCGTCGGCCGAGCAGTAGCGATACAGCACCCGCCCCTCGCCCTCGATGCGCTTGATGGTCTCTTCATCCGCCTCGTAATTGCCTTCGCCATGCGCGACGGGCACGCGGATCACCTGGCCGGCATTGTAGCCGCGGGTGAACGGAGTGTCGGAGCGCTCGACGCGCAGATGCACGTCCTTGCAGATGAACTTCAGCCGCGCGTTGCGCATCAGGACGCCCGGCAGCAAGCCGGACTCGCAGAGGATCTGAAACCCGTTGCAGACGCCGAGCACGAGGCCACCCTGGGCCGCATAGTCGCGCACCGCATCCATCACCGGCGCACGCGCGGCGATTGCGCCACAGCGCAGATAGTCGCCATAGGAGAAGCCGCCGGGCACGACGACCAAGTCGGTGCCGGCAGGCAGTGAGGTCTCGGCGTGCCAGATCATCGCGGGCTCGTGGCCCGAGATGAGTTTCAGCGCGCGAGCCATGTCGCGTTCGCGGTTGATCCCGGGAAATACGAGGATCGCGGCCTTCATCAGAGCAGTTCCACCCGATAGTTCTCGATCACGGTGTTCGCCAAGAGCTTGTCGGCGGCGTCCTTCAACGCCGCCTCCGCCTTGGCCTTGTCCGCGCCGGCGAGCTCGATGTCGAACACCTTGCCCTGGCGGACGCTGGCGACGCCGTCGACGCCGAGCGACTTCAGCGCGCCTTCGATGGCCTTGCCCTGCGGATCGAGGATGCCGGTCTTCAGGGTAACGGTGACACGTGCCTTCACGTCAAGATCCTCTTAGCTCTTCACCAGCACCGGGCCGGAGCCCTGCGGACGCTCGTTCTCCATGAGGATGCCGAGGCGCTTGGCGACTTCGGTATAGGCCTCGAGCAGGCCGCCGAGGTCGCGGCGGAAACGATCCTTGTCGAGCTTCTCGTTCGACTTGATGTCCCACAGACGGCAGCTGTCCGGCGAGATCTCGTCGGCGACGATGATCCGCATCATCTCGTTCTCGAACAGCCGGCCGCACTCCATCTTGAAGTCGACGAGGCGGATGCCGATGCCGAGGAAGAGGCCGGTCAGGAAGTCGTTGACACGGATGGCGAGCGCCATGATGTCGTCGATCTCCTGCGGCGTGGCCCAGCCGAACGCGGTGATGTGCTCTTCCGACACCATGGGGTCGTTGAGCTGGTCGTTCTTGTAGTAGAATTCGATGATCGAACGGGGCAGCTGCGTGCCCTCCTCGATGCCGAGACGCTGCGACAGCGAGCCGGCGGCGACGTTCCGCACCACCACTTCCAGCGGCACGATCTCGACCTCGCGAATCAACTGCTCGCGCATGTTGAGGCGGCGGATGAAATGGGTCGGCACCCCGATGTCGTTGAGGTGCTGAAACAGGTACTCCGAGATCCGGTTGTTGAGGACACCCTTGCCCTCGATCACCTGATGCTTCTTCGCATTGAACGCGGTCGCGTCATCCTTGAAGTGCTGGATCAGGGTACCGGGCTCGGGACCTTCATACAGAACCTTTGCCTTGCCTTCATAAATGCGACGTCGACGGCTCATGGGGATGTACCGTGTTTTGTTGAAATCCATGTATTTGGTGTGCTCCGGTTGACTAGAACGACGACACACAGCGGAGCTGCCGTGAACGGCCCTGCACCCGCCTGGAACCCAAGGAAAGACCAAGGAAACAGAACAGGAACCGAGCCTCAGGCAACCTATCTGATTGGCCGTCCCAGTACAATCGATCCGGCTCATCCGATGCCAACTTATACCGCCTTGCCTGCGGCTTAACGGCTCGTTGTTTTGCCGATTCGTGCCCCCTATCTAGGCATGCGCCGGGGCCCTCGCAACGAGGCCGCCAAAGGGCGATCAGGTCCAGCCAGCAGGGAATTGGAAGCCGCATGAGCACGTTCGACAAGCGCCAGGAAGGCTTTGAGAAGAAGTTCGCCCTCGACGAGGAGCAGAAATTCAAGGCGGAAGCCCGCCGCAACCGGCTGCTCGGGCTGTGGGCAGCCGAAAAGCTCGGAATTACCGGCGAAGCCGCCGCGGCCTATGCCAAGGAGGTCGTCGCTGCCGATTTCGAGGAAGCCGGCGATGCCGACGTCCTGCGCAAGGTCATGGGTGATTTCGCAGCCAAGAACGTGGCAATCACCGAGCAGGCGATTCGCGCCAAGATGAGCGAATTGATAGCGGTCGCGGCTGCCGAGGTGAAGGCGGGGAAATAGGCGGCGGGAGCGGCGAATGCGCGGTACCCCCGTTCGCCGCTCGCTCCATAACGGCTTGCAGCGAGGCCCGGGCAGTGCCAAATGAGCGGCATGTCCCAGGATCACATTTCAAACGTTCTCGCCGAACGCTATGCCTCACCCGCCATGCGCGCCATCTGGAGCGGCGAAGGCAAGGTTCGCCTCGAACGCGACTACTGGATCGCCGTGCTGAAGGGTCAGCGCGATCTCGGCATTCCGGTGCCGGATGGCGTGATCGAAAGTTACGAGCGCGTGAAGGACCAGGTTAACCTTGAGTCCATCATGCGCCGCGAGCGCGTCACCCGCCACGACGTCAAGGCGCGCATCGAGGAGTTCTGCGAACTCGCCGGTCACGAGCACCTGCACAAGGGCATGACCAGCCGCGATCTCACCGAGAACGTGGAACAGCTCCAAGTCTACCGTGGCCTCCAACTCATCGAGACCAAGAGCATCGCTGCGCTGATCCGTTTTGCCAAGCATGCAAAACAGTTGCGCGACATGCCGTTCACCGCGCGCACACACAACGTGGCCGCGCAGGTCACGACGCTCGGCAAGCGCATCGCCATGTTCGGTGAGGAGATGCTGCTGGCGCATCAGAGTCTGGTCAATGTGCTCGACACCTATCCTGCGCGCGGCCTGAAGGGCGCGGTCGGGACACGGCTCGACCAGATCACCCTGTTCAATGGCGATGCCGGCAAGGCCCGCGCGCTCGAGCAGCGCATCCTCGTCCATCTCGGCTTGCCGAAGAGTTTTGATGCCGTCGGCCAGGTGTATCCGCGCAGCCTCGACTTCCGCGCCGTCAGCGTGCTCGTCGATCTCGCCAGCGGTCCGGGCAGCTTCGCCAAGACGTTGCGCCTGATGGCCGGCTACGAACTCGCCAGCGAAGGTTTTGCCAAGGGCCAGGTCGGCTCATCCGCGATGCCGCACAAGATGAACAGCCGCTCCTGCGAGCGTATCAACGGCCTGCATGTGGTGCTGAAGGGCTACCTTGCCATGGGCGCAGGCCTCGCCGGCGATCAGTGGAACGAAGGCGACGTCTCCTGCTCCGTGGTCCGCCGCGTCATGCTGCCCGATACCTTCCTCGCCATGGATGGCCTGCTCGAGACCCTGCTCTCCGTGCTCGACCAGATGGAAATTTTCGACGCCGTCGTTGCGACCGAGCTCAACCGTTATCTGCCCTTCCTGCTGACCACCACGGTCATGATGGAAGCGGTGAAGAAGGGCGCCGGCCGCGAAGGTGCACACGAGGCGATCAAGGAACACGCGGTCGCGGCCATTCGCGACCTGCGCACCGGCAAGATCGCGCAGAACGACCTGCTTCAGCGTCTCGCCGCCGATCAGCGCCTCGGCCTGAGCGCGGCCGAATTGCAGAGCGTGCTCGATCACGGCCGCGCCAATTCCGGCGACGCCGGCGCGCAGGTCGATCACTTCGCCGAGCAGGTCGATGCGTTGGCCAAGGCGAAGCCTGAAGCGGCGGGCTACACGCCGGGCGCAATTCTTTAGCGAATGGTGAGTGGCGAATAGCGAATGGGAAAAAACCATTCGCCACTCGCCATTCGCCCCCTCACCCCTCCTTGAATCCGTACTCCGGCACGTTGCCGCTGGCGCCGTAATATTTATACGGCAGGAACTTGCCGGACATGGTGATCTTGACGCGGTCGCCCTTCGGATTGGGCAGGCGCTCCATCACCATGTCGAAGTCGATCGCCGACATGATGCCGTCGCCGTACTCCTCCTCGATCAGCGCCTTCCACGCCGGGCCGTTGACCATGACCAGCTCGTAGAAGCGATAGATCAGGGGATCGGTCGGCGGCATCGGCATGCCACGCATCGGCGTCTCGTTCAACATCGCCGTCTCGGACTTGGAGAGACCAAACAGCTCGGCTGCATTGGCCGCTTGCGGCTTCGTCAGCTTCATCTGGCCGAGGATCGCGCCTGTTATCAGCACTTCCGAATAGCCGCCGATCTGCTCGCAGATGTATTTCCAGGTCCAGCCCTTCTCGCGCTTGATGTCGAGCAGTTTTTCGGTGAGGTCTTCGCGTTTCATGTCAGGTCTCCCTTTCAGGCGGTTAGTCCAGGATTGGTCCCGGGTGTCCAAGTCTGTCGTGGCTCGTCGCCGTTTGATGCGATCGTCAGTCCGGGCTTGGCGATGTGAACCACAGGCACATTGCGCGGATCGTGATCGGGCGTCTCGGCCGTAAAGGTCTTGCTGCGCGTCACCAGGAAATCGATGATGTGGTTACGCAGCGCATAGTAGAGCGGATGGCGGTGCAGGTCGGTGCGGCCGCGATCCCTGGGCAGCGGATTTTCGACGACCTCCGCCAGCACCGCACCGGGTCCGTTGGTCATCAGAAAGATCTTGTCGGCGAGATAAATCGCCTCGTCCACGTCGTGGGTGATCATGAACGCGGTCTGCCCGGTCTCCAGGCAGATCCGCCGCACCTCGTCCTGCAGCGTGCCGCGCGTCAACGCGTCCAGCGCCGAGAACGGCTCGTCCATCAGCATCATCTTCGGCGTGATCGACAGCGCGCGTGCGATGCCGACGCGCTGCTTCATGCCGCCGGACAGTTCTGATGGCCGCTTGTGTTCCGAACCCGTCAGGCCGACGAGATCAATGAAAGTCTGCGCATGCGCCTTGACCCTGGCGCGATCCCACTTCCGCCATTTCGAGCTCACGGCGTAAGCGACGTTGCCGAGCACGGTGCGCCACGGCAGCAGCGCATGGCTCTGGAAGATCACGGCGCGGTCGAGGCTCGTGCCCGAGATCGCCTGCCCGTCGACGATGACGACGCCCTCACTCGGCGCATCGAGGCCGGCGAGGATGTTGAGCACCGTGGTCTTGCCGCAGCCGGAATGGCCGATCACGCAGCAAAACTCGCCGCGGGCCATCGAGAGCCAGAGATTCTCGAACACGGTGGTCGTGGCACCGCTCGCGCCGGGATAACGTTTCGCGATGCCTTCGATGGAGATGAATTTGTTGGTCACCGACGGCTCCGCAAACGTGCTGCGCCCGCTCGCCCCGCTTGCGGGGAGAGCGTTGGGGTGAGGGGGACTCTCCCCGGTGACGGTGAGAGTTGGACTCGCGGAGAGTCCCCCTCACCCGATCGCTTCGCGATCGACCTCTCCCCGCAAGCGGGGCGAGGTGAACATGCGGCGGCGCTCGTGGACATCATCAGCACCGCCCCTATTCCGGAAACGTGACCATGCGCGTGAAGCGCGCGAGGATCTGGTCGAGCAGCATGCCGACGACCCCGATCAGCAGGATCGCGATGATGACGTTGGTGATCGAGAGGTTGTTCCACTCGTTCCAGACGAAGTAGCCGATGCCGGTGCCGCCGACGAGCATCTCGGCCGCGACGATCACGAGCCAGGCGATGCCGATGGAGATGCGCATGCCGGTCAAAATCGTCGGCGCCGCTGCGGGAAGGATCACGGTGAAGGCGCGCCTGAGCGTGCCGACTTCCAGCGTGCGCGCGACATTGATCCATTCCTTGCGCACGCTCGCCACGCCGAAGACGGTGTTGAGCAGCATCGGCCAGATCGAGCAAATGAAGATGACGAAGATCGCGGAAATCGAAGAGTCCTTGATGGTGTAGAGCGCGAGCGGCATCCAGGCGAGCGGCGAGATCGGCTTCAAGACCTGGATGAAGGGATCGAGTGCCTTGCTCAGCAGCGGCGACATGCCGATCAGGAAGCCGAGCGGAATCGCGACCAGCACTGCGAGCAGATAGCCCATGCCGACGCGCGCGATGGAATAACCGAGCTGGATGCCGAGCCCCTTGTCGTTCGGCCCGTTGTCGTAGAACGGCCGCCTCAAATGCTCCCAGAGCTTTGCACCGACATCGAGCGGGCCCGGCATCGCGGATTTGCCCTGCGTGGCGGTGAGGCCCATCAGCTTGGCGTATTCCGGGCTCATCGTCGCAACGGTGCCGGTCGAACGCGTTGCGAGATGCCAGACGCCGAGGAAGGCGGCGAGCAGCGCGATCGAGACGAGGCCGGCGCGGAGGCGGAGGGAGCTGGTCGTCATCTCACACTCCGCCGTGTCCCGGGCGCGGCGCAGCACGAAGTGATGCGACGCAGAACCGGGACCCATGCGGCGACATGGGTCCCGCATCTGCGGCGCACCGCTGCGCGCTGCGCCGCGTGCGGGACACGAGAGCCGAAATCATCACGACGCCTTCCTGATCTTGAAGCTCGCGACATAGTCCTCCGGCTTCGCCGGATCGAAAGTCTTGCCCATCACCGCGAACGACTTGTACGCGCTCGCGGGCGGCGACAGGCCCATCTCGGTCATCAGCTTCCTGGTGTCGGTCGCTAGATACACCTGCTCGGCAACGGCTTTGTAGTCGACGTCGCCCTTGATCTGGCCCCAGCGCTTCATTTGCGTCAGCATCCACACCGCAAAGGACTGCCAGGGGAACGGATCGAAATCGACGCGCTTGGCATCGGTCTTCACACCACCGAGGCCATCGGCATAGGTGCCGGTCAAGACCTGCTCCAGCACGGTGACGGGCGCGTTGATGTAGTTGGCCGGCGCGATGGCTTCCGCGATCTGCTTGCGGTTCTCCGCTTTCGAGGCATAGGCGGTGGCATCGACGATCGCGCGCGTCAGCGCCGCAAAGCTGTTCGGCGCCGTCGTGATGAACTCGCGGCTCGCGGCGAAGCTGCAGCAGGGATGGCCATCCCAGATCTCCTTGGACAACAGGTGCATGAAGCCGACGCCGTCGTAGATCGCGCGCTGGCAAATGTTGTCGGGCGCAAGGAAGCCGTCGATGTTGTCGGCGCGGAGGTTAGCGACCATCTCCGGCGGCGGCACCGAGCGCAGCTGCACATCGGTATCGGGGTCGATGCCGTGCTCGGCGAGATAATAGCGCAGCAGGTAATTGTGCATGGAATAGTCGAAGGGAATCGCGAACTTCATCCCCTTCCAGTCCTTCGGGTCGCGCTTGTCCTTGTGCTTGGTCGCGAGCACGATGCCCTGCCCGTTGATGTTCTCGATCGCGGGCACGGCGAAGGGAATGGCGTTGGCACCGAGACCGAGCGAGATCGCGAGCGGCATCGGCGCCAGCATGTGCGCGGCGTCGTATTCCTTGTTGATGGTCTTGTCGCGGATCACGGCCCAGCCGGCAGTCTTGACCACGTCGACGTTGAGGCCGTGCTTGGAATAGAAGCCGAGGGGAGCAGCCATGATGATCGGCGTCGCGCAGGTGATCGGGATGAAGCCGACCTTGAGGTCCTTCTTCTCGGGCGTGCCGGTCTGCGCAAAAACTTCGGTCGCGGTCTGAAGCGGGAAAAACTGCGACAGTGCGGCAAGCGCCGTGGACGCCCCGACCGATTTCAGAAAAGCGCGCCGCGCTACGTCCTGCGGAAACATCGCGCGCATCACGGCGGAGGCGACGACGCCCTCGTAACGCTTCTCTTCGCTCTCGATGGGATCACAGCGCAGCGCCGTCGCCTGCTCGTGCTCCACTGCTGATTGATGCTGGCCGCAGGCACAGCCGGCTCGAAGGTTGCGATCGGGATCGAACGGATTGTCGAAAATGGACATCGGACCTCCAGCGCGTCATTGCGAGAAGGATTACGCAAGGAGCGTGCCACCCCTTTTGGGCGAGCCAGTGCCTTGATGGCGCAGCGCTTTCGCTCACACTTGGTCACTACGAAAACTCGTGATATACGAAAATTCGTAATCGAATAACGAGATTTCGTAATGGCAACGACGCCAGCGCTCGCCCACGACGACCCCGCCGATCCGCGGGTCGCGGCGTTCGAATCCTCGGTCGAGGCAACGCTGCTGGTCGATCCCTATGGCGACCAGATCATTGACGCCAATCCCGCCGCCTGCACCCTGCTCGGCTACGACCGCGCCCTGCTGCGGCAGACCAGGGCGAGCACGCTGCACGCCGGTGAGTTCGCGGCTCTCACCGTCTTCACCCAGGCCGTGCTGCACAAGGGCGCCTACTGGACCACGGCGCTCAATCCCCGCCATGCCACTGGGCAAAATCTCCGGCTGGAATATGCGGGCTGCGTGCTGCCCCATGACGGGCGCACGCTGGTGCAGCTCACCCTCACCGATCTCGAAGCGCGCCGCCGCCGCAATGTCGATGCCGCCGCCGAAGACCATATGCGCAGCGGCATCTCGACCTGGCAGCGCGTCGAGCGCGTGTTCCAGGACATCGAGCGCGAGAACCAGCTGATCCTGCGCGCCGCCGGCGAAGGCATCTATGGCGTCAACGCCGAGGGCAAGACCACGTTCGTGAACCCCGCGGCCGAGCGCATGCTGGGCTGGACCGCCGAGGAACTGGTCGGCAAGGAAATCCATCCCATCATGCATCACACCCATCATGATGGCCGGCACTATCACAACCACGATTGCCCGATCTATGCGGCGTTCCGCGACGGCGCCGTGCACCAGGTCGATGGCGAGGTGTTTTGGCGCAAGGACGGCTCGCCGGCCTGGGTCGAGTACACCTCGACCCCGATCCGCGACCGCGGCGTGGTGGTCGGTGCCGTCGTGGTGTTTCGCGACGTCAGCCAGCGACGCGAGGCCGACGAGAAGCTGCACGCCGCGCTCACCGAGGTCGACCGCCTGCGCGAACGCCTCGAGCTGGAAAACGCTTACCTCCAGGAAGAAATCCGCATCGAGACCAATCCGCGCGGCATCATCGGCGGAAGCGACGCGGTCCAGCAGACGCTGCGCCAGGTCAAACTGGTGGCGCCGACCAGCGCGGCGGTGATGATCACCGGCGAATCCGGCACCGGCAAGGAGCTGATCGCGCGCGCCATCCACGAGGATTCAACCCGCAGCGACCGGCCGCTGATCCGCGTCAACTGCGCCGCGATCCCGCGCGAATTGTTCGAGAGCGAGTTCTTCGGCCATGTCCGCGGCGCTTTCACCGGCGCCACGCGCGACCGCATCGGCCGGTTCGAGCTTGCCGATGGCGGCACGCTATTCCTCGACGAGGTCGGCGAGATCCCGCTCGAATTGCAAGGCAAGCTGCTGCGCGTCTTGCAGGAGGGCAATTTCGAGCGCGTCGGCCAGGAGCGCACCCGCACCGTGGATGTCCGCGTCATCGCCGCGACCAATCGCGATCTCAAGCAGGAGGTGCAGCGCGGCCGTTTTCGCGAGGACCTCTATTTTCGCCTCAACGTGTTTCCTATCGAGACCGTGCCCCTGCGCGAACGGCGCGAGGACATCCCCCTGCTCGCCCAGCATTTTTTGACGCGCGAGAGCAAGGCGCTGAAATCGAATTTGCGCCTGTCGGAAGGCGATGCGCGGCGGCTGACGCGTTACGATTGGCCCGGCAACGTCCGCGAACTGCAGAACGTGATCGAGCGCGCCGCGATCCTGTCGCAGAACGGCCGCCTGCGCATCGATCTGCCCGATCCCTCCGGCGCGCAGCCCGCAACCGCCGCCGCGCGCCAGAAGGCGGACGCACGGCCGGTTGTCATGACCTCATCGGAGATGCGCGACCACGAGCGCGCCAACATTCTCGCGGCGTTGGAGGCCTGCGCCGGAAAAGTGTTCGGTCCCGGTGGCGCGGCCGAACTGCTCGATATCAGGCCGACCACACTGGCCTCACGGATCAAGGCGCTCGGAATTGCGCGAGCGAACAACTAGCGACGCACCGCAGGGCGCCACCACTTCAAATTGCCTTGACGGCCCCTGCACGCTCATAGGATCATGAGCAGGAACGCGGAATGCCGAAGCCAAGAAACTGCGATATGCACCCCTCGCCGATTGTCTCATGCCATCATTGATTGAAGACGTTATTCTGCCGGCCGAACGCGGCAGCGGGATCGCCTACCGTATGCGCCAAATGGGCGTCGATGCGCGCGCCGCCGAATCCATGGCCGTCCAGGAAAAGATCGACGAGGTAACCAGCTTTGCCCATGGTCTCTGGGAGCGGTACGTCCTCGACGACGAGATGCCGCCGAAGGTCATCAACGTCTCGCGCGTCAACTATCTCGTCGGACAGGTCCTGAACGGCGGCTTCATCCAATTTGTCCTGAACTCCCAATGGCACAAAGGCTTCATCGCGGACGTCAGGTCCGGTCTTACGGCGGTCGGCGCGAGCGAACATCTTGCGGTCTTCGAGGGCGCCGCGCGCGTGATCGACGACGCCTACATTACAGGTGGCGGCTTTATCGACAACGACAAGCTGGATGCGACGCTCGACCAGCTCGAGAGCGAGTATTTCAGCAATGCCAGGCTGAGCCGCCGCATGAGGCAGAGCGTGGACGACAGCTGGACGTGGGGTGACCGCTGGGAATGCGCTCAAATGCTCAGCGCCCGTTACATCGCCGGATGGAAAAATGTGCGGCGCGTGGCTGCGGAGCACTACGAGGCCGAGCTCGACAAGCTCGCGTCTGCCGTCCCCGATCGCGCGGCGCGCCGTCGGGCGCGTGAGGACACCCGCCCCTGGGAAAAGAAGGCCATCGACCGCTTGGTTGCCGAGGCGTTTTACAGCGACATCTGGTACACCGCTTTCGATACCCGGCATCATGACGGCAAGACGGTGTGGTGCTGGAGTTTCACCGTCGGGAAGACGCCGGGCCAGGGTCACCACCAGGCCATCTTCGTCGACGGCGAGGCGATCATGTTCGAGGGGCGGACCAACAAGATCGTCGCACGGAGGCCCGCACCGGAGTGCGCCCCGGGAAGCGCTGTCGCCAGCAACGCACCCGACCTGGAGCCTGGAACGGAAGGCAAGAATATTTCTCTTCTCATCGCCAACCCCTGAGAGACGACCTTTGCCCGCGGGCCCGTCGGGGTCTGACCTTGGGATCAGACCCCGACGCGCGTCACTCACGCCGCCTTGGTGGTGACTTCCGTTGCAATCGGCAGACCCTGCTCGATCGGCAGCGACGGGTCGCGCGACCATTCGTTCCAGGAGCCGAAGTACATCCGCACGTCCTTCACGCCGGCGTTCTTGAGCGCGAGAAACGTGTTCGAGGCGCGCGCGCCCTTGAAGCAGTAGAGATAGACCGGCGTCGTCGTCGAGATGCCGACGGTGGCGCATTCCGCCAGAATCTCGTCCTTGGATTTGAAGCGCGGGCCCTCAGAGGTCGGCTTCATCATGCGATACCATTCCAGCCAGACGGCACCGGGGATGCGGCCCTTGCGGGGGCAGAAGTCCTTGCCGTACGGCGACGAGCTGTCGCCGATCCACTCGTCGACATCGCGCACGTCGAGGATCGCGATGCCGGGCTTACCGACGGCGCCCAGCATTGTCTTGGCGTCGATCAGGATCTCGCCCGCTTCAGGCACGATTCCGAACGAGGCCTTTGCCGGTGCCGGCACGGCCTTCGTCACCGGAAAGCCCGCGCCCGACCACGCGTCAAAACCGCCATGCAGCACCTTGATCTTGGGATAGCCAAGCATGGTGAGGAGGTAATAGCCGCGGCAGGACTGGCCGAAGCCCGAATTCATCGACTGTTCGTAGATCACGGCCGTTTCCTTGCCGGAGAGACCGGCGCCGCCGAACGCGTCGGCGAACTTGGTCTTCAACTCAGCCATGCCTTCCGGCGTCGAGGTCGCAAGGAACGTAAAAATCTCATGCACGTTGACGGCATTCGGCAGGTGGCCGGCGGCGTAGGCGTCGGGATTGCGGGTGTCGATGACGACACACGGTTCGCTCTTCAAGAGATCGGCGAGTTCGACGGCAGTGATCAGGACGTCAGTCATGGCAGCCTCTCCGTTGAGGTTGGGGGTACACAGGGTCGCGTCTTCGTCGTCTTGGGGTGGACTCGGTAAACTCAGGAATCGGCGAGCATCTTGCGCAGCTGCTTGGTGGCCGGCGTGACGATCGCGACGAAATAGGCCTCGCGCAGGCGCCGCTGCGCGCGGTGGCTCTTGAGATAGCCGCGCGCGCCACAATGCAGCATCGCCGCATGCGCCGCCGCGACACTGGCTTCGCCGGCGCGAAGCCTGAGCGCGATCACCTTGCGCCAGTAGGTCTCCTCCTCGTTGTAGGGATCGCGCGCCAGCACCATCGTCTCGGTCTCGAGCTCGGCGGCAAGATCGCGGAAATGCACCGGCTGCTGCGGCAGATAGCGGTTGATATGGCCGAGGGGGTTATCGACCTCGTCCATGATGTTGATGCAGTCGCGGATGACGCCGAGCGCCATGCCGGCCTGGAGCAGGATGAAGCCGGCGCGGATCTTCTTGATGAAGGGTCCGGCGGGATCGGCGAGGATCAGCTCGTCCGGCACGAAGACGTCGCGGAACTGCACGCCGTATGTGCCGGTGCCGTCCATCGCGAGGAACGGCTTGCACGGCGTCAGCGTGATTGAAGGGTCCGAGCAGTCGGCCAGGAACATGACAGTGCCCTGGTCGTCTTCGCGCTCAAAAATGGTGCCGAAATAATGGCCGGGCCCGAGATTGGAGACCCAGGGCAGCGCGCCGCGCACCATGTAGCCGCCCTCGACCTTGCGTCCTTTCAGCTTCAATTTCTCGATGCCGAAAAAGCTTTTCATGGGATTGGAGAGCCCGGTGCCGCCGAGCACGCGTCCGGTCGAGAAGGCATCGCCGAAGCGCTTTGCCAGTTTCATATTGGTCGAGTTCGCGGCGTACCAGACCAGCGTGTTCTGGCACCACGCCATGAAGGCCGAGGCGCCGCAGACCTCGCCGATCGCCGCCATCGCCTCGATGGCGCAACGCAGATCCGCGGGTCCTTCGTGCGGCACGTGACTGCCCCAAGCTCCGACCGCGCCGAACGCGCGCAGCACCTCGGCCGGATAGACCGATCCCTCATCGATGCCGGCGGCGAGCGGCGCGAGCTGCTCCTTCGCAATCCGCGCCACCTCGCCGGCAATGGACGGTGCGGGCTGATCCAAAATGTCGGCCCGTGATAAAGCCAGTGAACCCATGATCGTCTCCCGCACCTTGTCCTGTTGATCCGCTAGATGCCGACCTCGAGATTGACCGGGCGGGTAAACGTATTGGCGACCGGCGACCATTGCTTCACATGGGCGACCAGCGCGTTGATCTCGTCCTGCGAGATGCCCTCGCATTCCATGTCGACCTTGACGCGCACATCCGTAAATCCAACGGGCTTGTCGGAGACATCGCCGGTGCCCCAGACCGCGGTGATATTGAGGTCGCCTTCGAGCTCGAGCTCGAGCTTGTTGACGATCCAGCCGCGATGCACGGCATTGGCGTGCAGACCGACCGCAAGGCACGAGCCGAGCGCGGCGAGCGAGGCTTCCGACGGATTTGGCGCGGTGTCGTCGCCCAGAAGGCCCGGCGGCTCGTCGACGATGTAGGGCTGCAAATTGCGGATGTAGTTGGCGTGGCGGAATTTTCCTTCCGCGACCGTCTTGCATTTCAAGGTCTTGATGACCTTCGGATTGGCCTTGCCGTTGGCGATCAGTTGCTCGAGGCCATTCTTGTCGATGGGTGCGAGGCAACCCGTCAGCACTGTCTTTTGAACGACGGCAGTCATCATTTTCTCCCTGGCAGCCGTGGAATCCGGCAGGATACCGAACGGTCTGTTTCCTTGCATGGAGCGTGCCAGACCATACGAAAAACAAAAGGCGAGGCATTGGAGCCGCTTAGCCGGCGCTGCCTGCGGATTGATCAGCCGCCGCTTGCTCAAAGGCGATGCAGACGCGTTGTCCCCTGCGAATCTTTTCAGCGCGGAACAGATGCGGCTTGCTGATGCGGCGCGGCTGCGGGTAAGTTCGTCACCATGACAAAGACGTCGAAGAAAAAATCCAACTCGCCCCACGCCAGCGCAGGCGAAGACGAGTCCGCGCGCGGGCGCCTGCTCAGCGCGGCGACGCATCTGTTCTGCAAGAACGGAATCAACGCCACCGGCATCGATGCGATCATCGCGGAAGCCGGCACTGCGAAGACCACGCTCTATAAATTGTTCGGCTCCAAGACCAATCTCGTCAACGCGGTGCTGGAGAGCGAGGGCAAGCAGTGGCGCGAATGGTTCATCGGCGCCATGGAAGCAGGCGGGGGCGACGCGCAAGCCAAACTGACGCGCATCTTCCCCGCGCTGAAGAGCTGGTTTGCGGAAGAGCGCTTCTACGGCTGCCCGTTCATCAACGCGGTCGGCGAGCACGACAAGGACGCCAAGCAGTTTCGCAACATTGCGCTGAAGCACAAGAAGATCGTGCTCGGCCACATCGAGAAGCTCGCGGGCGAGCTCGGCTCGAGCGAGCCGGTCGTGCTCGCACACCAGCTCGGGCTGTTGATCGACGGCGCCATCGTCGCGGCGATGATCTCGCGCGACCCGGGCGTAGCGGATACGGCGGCGCTGACCGCAGGCCCCCTGCTCGGCCAATCGAAGCCGAAGAAGAAGCGCGCGGCGGATCAGCTAGAGGCGGTGTGAGCGCGGCTTTCGTATGGTGGGCAAAGGCGCAAAGCGCCGTGCCCACCACTTGTGTCTTGGAACGCTTGAAGATGGTGGGCACGCTTCGCTTTGCCCACCCTACGAGACCTGCGCCTAGCGGCTCGATCGCGCCTCCCTCGCCAAAGCCTCCATAAATCCCCTGATCGCCTCCAGCACCGGCTGCTGATCGCCCGCGAAGAACCAATGATCATGGCCGTCGAGCTCGACGAATTCCGCGCCCGCGATCCGGCTCGCGATATCGCGGCCAGCCGCGATGCGCACGGCCTTGTCGTCCCGTCGGTGCATCACCAATGTCGGCACGGCAATCTTCGGCAGAAGGTGCCGCACATCGGCATCGCGAAACGCCTCCAACACCGCCGAGATGCCGCCGGGACTGGACGCGGCGCGCAACAGCCCCGCCCACCACGCGCGCGCCTGCGGATCATTGGCGAGGCTTGGCGCAAAAGCTTCGATCCCGACCGGGCCGCCCCATTGCGCGATGAGATGCTTGCTCCACGCATCATACTGGCTGGCGCGCAGCGCGTGCGGGTAGTCCTCTGACCAGCAGCCCTTGGCTAGCGCGCCGAACAGAATGAGCCCGGCCACGCGGCGCGGTTCATCAACCGCGAACTTGATGCAGGCCGGCCCGCATTCGGATGCGCCAAACAGCACGACGCGCCGCGAGTCCACCGCGCGCAGCACGGTGCCGATATCCTCCGCGGTGACGTCGATGCCTGGAGCCGATCCGACGCGGTCCGACAGGCCGATGCCGCGGCGATCGAAAACGACCAGACGTCCGAGCTTCATCAACGACGCCAGAAACGTCCGGCTCGCGGGATGCTCCCAGCCGCGTTCCACATGGGAGACGAAGCCGGGCATTACCAGAATATCGAGCGGCCCGCTTCCGTAGGTCTGATAGGCCAGGTGCACGCCGGCGCCCTTGACGTAGCGCGTCGCCGGGATGGTATCGCGCGGTGTCGCCGCGGGATTCATCAGCGCTTCAGTCTCGGCTTCCGGCGCAACGCCGAGCTCGTCGCGCAGCCGCTGTGTGAGCGCTGCGTGATGCCGCTCCGCCGCGCTGCGGTCGCCGGCGAGCAGGAGGCTGCGAATCAGATGCCGGACGTAGACCTCGCTGAGCGGATCGAGCTCGACCAGACGCCCCGCAGGCGTGGTCGCGGCAAAATGATCGCCGGCGGCGTTCCTGTCCTGTACGAGACGCTCCAGCGCGTGCATCAGCCGCCCCCGCAGCGCCTCGCGGCGAAAGAACGCCCAATCATCGAATTCGGAAGAATCCTCCGGAGAGAACCCTGCAAGGAAGTCGCCCCGATAGACCCGGCAGGCCTCATCAAAGTCGCCGCGATCGCAGGCGCTCTCGAACAGATGCGTGTCGAGCTTCAGCTCGACCGCCGGTGACCATCGCAAGCTGGTGCGGTCCGTCTCGAAGACCGGTTGGCCAAGCGCAAGCTCAACGCGATGAAGCAGCCGCCGCAATCGCGCGAGGCCGGTCTCGCGGTCAGTCTCGGGCCACAGCAGCGTGGCCATGACGTCGCGCGCGACGGCGCCTCTGGCCTCCGCGAGGTAGACCAGCAGCGCAAGACCCTTGCGCAGGTTCAATCTGATCGGGCGGCCATCAGCGTGGACCTCGGGGAACCCGAACGTCTGTAGCGAGAGAGCCGTCATAAGGATCCTCTTCTCCCGGCGGGCGTCCCCGGGGGACGCGCAGGGGACGGTCCGGCGGGTACGGTCGGCCCAGATCGAGCCCGCTCGCCGGCGAGCGGCTCAGGCTCTGCATGCGGCACCGCCGTATCAGGCACAACAGGAAAATCCATGGTCACGCGCCTCGCAATCCTGCTCTACGCCATCGTGAGCTATGGCGTCTTCACCGCTTCATTCCTTTATGCGCTCGGTTTCGTCGGCAATTATGTCGTGCCGAAGTCGATCGACACCGGCCCCCCTTCGAATGTGAGCGAGGCCATCGCCGTCAACCTGCTGCTGATGAGCCTGTTTGCAATCCAGCACAGCGTCATGGCACGCGCATCCTTCAAACGATGGTTGGCCCAATTCATCCCTGCCGCCTGCGAGCGCAGCACCTATGTGCTGCTCTCCAGCCTGATCCTGCTGCTGCTGTTCTGGCAATGGCGTCCGATCCCCTCCCCGGTCTGGCAGGTCCACGGCATTGCGGCCGGGTTGCTGATCGGCGTCCATTGGCTCGGCTGGTCGATCGCCTTTGCCTCGACCCACATGATCGATCATTTCGATCTGTTTGGCCTGCGCCAGGCTTTCGTCGCGCTCCGCGGCACCGAAATGCCCAGTCAATCCTTCAAGACGCCGCTGCTTTACAAGATCGTGCGGCATCCGCTGATGCTCGGCTTCCTGATCGCGTTCTGGGCCACGCCCGAGATGACCGCCGGCCATTTGCTGTTCGCGCTCGCGAACACGGCCTACATCCTGGTCGCGCTCCAGTTCGAAGAGCGAGATCTGATCGCCGCGTTCGGCGCGACCTATCAGGACTATCGCCGCCGCGTCCCCATGCTGCTGCCGCGCCTTTTCACACGCCGCCAGGCGGACGAGCGCCGGCCTGCCGGATCGTCCCGGTGAACGCGCTGCTCCCTCTCCCAATGTCGGTGGAAGCCGCGACATTCGCCGCGACCCTCGATGGGCTCGACGTTGGTCTCTATCTCGTAGCCTCTGACGCGCGCCTCGTTCACGCCAATACCGCCGGGCAAGCCATTCTCGATGCGTGCAACGTCCTGCTTGAAATCCGCGGGCACCTGATGGCCTGCGATCCCTCGGTCAGCCAGACATTGCGGCAGGTTTTCGCGGCCAGCCGACACGGCGACCCGGCCCTTCGCGCCGGCGGAGGCGCCATCCCGATGATCGGGTTGGACGGGCAGCGCTACGTCGCCCATGCCCTGCCGCTGGTCTCAGGGCGGCGTCGGGGAGCGGGCGCCGCCTACAGCGCCGTAGCCGCATTGTTCGTCCGCAAGGCGACGCTGACGATACCGCCTCATTCGGAAGCGCTCCGCAACACATTCAAGCTGACGCCGACCGAACTGCGCGTCCTGCTCGCAATCGTTGAGCTCGGCAACATTCCCGAAGTGGCTGCTGCACTTGGTGTTGCCGGGAGCACGGTCAGGACGCATGTCCGCCATCTGTTCGAAAAGACCGGCGCCTCGCGACAGGCCGATTTCGTCAAGCTCGTCGCGGGATATGCGACACCGCTGAGAGACATTGGAGGATCACGATGAAAGCAATTCTGTGCCGTTCCTTCACTGGGCCGGACGATCTCCGCGTCGGAGAGATCGACGACCCGAAGCCCGCCGCCGACGAGATTCTCATCGACGTCCATGCGGCGTCCGTCAGCTTCATGGACCAGTTGATGGTCTCCGGCCTCTACCAGATGCGGCCGCCGACGCCGTTCGTGCCCGGCACGGAAGCATCCGGCGTGGTCGTCGAGGTCGGCGAGAAGGTCACGACATTCGCGCCTGGCGATCGCGTGGCCTGCAGCGCCTGGACCGGCGGTTACGGCGAACGGATGATCGCCAAGGAATCGAAGAGCGTCCATCTGCCTGACGGCGTTGCGTTCGAAGCGGCCGCGACGGTGCTGCACAATTACGGCACGGCCTGGTATGCGCTGGTCGAACGGGCAAGGGCGCAACGCGGCGAAACCCTCTTCGTCACGGGCGCGGCCGGCGGGGTCGGCCTCGCCGCCGTCGATCTCGGCAGCCATCTCGGCCTGCGCGTCATTGCCGGAATCGGCTCCGACGACAAAGCCGCCCTGGTGCGCAGTTACGGCGCCAGCGAAATCGTCAACTATCGCAGCGAAGATCTGCGCGACCGCATCAAGTCGATCACTGGCGGGAACGGCATCGATGTCGGCTTCGACAATGTCGGCGGCGCGATCTTCGAGCAAATGGCCCGGCTGATGGCATGGGGCGGACGGTTGATGCCGATCGGTTTCACCGGCGGCGAGATTCCGTCGATCCCGATGAACCTGCCGCTTCTCAAGAACTATTCGATCCTCGGTGTCTTCACTGGCGCCTGGGCGGAGAAATATCCTGCCGAAGCCGCGCGCATGAACGACGCGCTGATGCAATTGCTGGCCAGTGAAAAAATCCGCCCGCATATCGACCGCGTCCTCCCTTTGGAGGAGGCAGGCGAAGCCATGCGCGCCGTGGCCAATCGCACGGTTCAGGGACGAATTGTGCTCAGGATCAGATAAGGTGCGTCAACGACGAAGAGAGAACCGATGACTGAGATCATCATCGACAAACGCTATTGCGGTCCTCCGAACTCCGGGAATGGCGGCTATGTCTGCGGCCGGCTGGCCCGTCACATTCCCGGGGCTGCGGAGGTGACACTGCGCGCGCCGCCTCCTCTGGACACGCCGCTCGATACGATCGCGGCGGACAGCGGCACATGGGAGCTTCGCGATGGCGCCAAGGTCGTCGCGACAGGGCGCGCGACAAGCATCGAGCTTGCGCGCGTGGAGACAGCGAGCTTCAAGGAAGCCTGCGCCGCCGAATTGCTGACGCCGGTGAAGCCGCACGAGCATCCCCTGCCGACATGTTTCGTCTGCGGTCCCGCAAGGGCCAAAGGAGACGGCCTGCGCATTTTCGCCGGACCGCTCGGCCGTCATTCGCAGAACGCCGTTCTCGCGGCGAGCTGGACGCCGGATTCGAATCTCGCCGCCGAGGACGGCCTGGTCGCTCCCGAATTTCTCTGGTCGGCGCTCGATTGTCCCACCGGCTATGCCTGCAACTACAATCAAGAGAGCGATAGCTTCGATCAGGCGCCGCTCCTGCTCGGCCGCATGTCAGCCCGGATCGAGTCCCGCCCGCGCCCCGGCGACCGCTGCATCATCACGGCGTGGCCCACCGGCCGCGACGGCCGCAAGCGCACGGCCGAAGCCGCGGCACACGATGAAGGCGGGAGGCTGCTGGCGGTGGCGAAGGCGACATGGATTGCTGTCGAGCGCGACGTGCAGCTCGGGCGCGGATGACGGTCTCCTAAGGGTGGGCAAAGGCGCACAGCGCCGTGCCCACCCTTTCGTCTCGCCTTCACCTCTGGGGTGGTGGGCACACCTCACTTTGCCCAAGCTACGAGGCGATGCGCGGTTGTCTAGTCAGGGATTGACGTCTAACGCCTTGAGCTCGGCTGCGGCCGCCTGTCCTTCCACGAAGGTCGGCGGGCAATCGGCAAGCGCGAGACCAAAAAGCCGCCGCGCCTCCTCCTTCACGCCACGCTGCAAAGCGAGTTCGGCGGTGAAGAAATTCGCTTCGCACATCTGGCCCTTCTTCTTGATCGGGTCGGGATCGTCGGCAGCGCGCAGCAACTCGTCGACTGTCATCGTCCCCAACATGAGCCGCATGACTGGAGCAGGCCATTTGGTCATATCGAGCTTGGCGGTCGCCTCTGACAACGTAGCCGGGGTATTGCTCCGCCAGGCTGCGATTTCACGCCAAATCGCAGCATAAGGCTCCTTGGGATCGAGTTCTCGTGAACGATCGAGGTCGGCGATCGCCTGCCCGATCGAGCCGGCCTGAAGGTGTGCCGTGGCACATATACGATATTGGCCGGCCGCCTTCGGAGCGCGCTCGATCGCGAGATCGCATGCCGTGACGGCGCGCTGCGGATTCCCCATCGCCAGATAGGTCAAGGTGCGGCAAAGATACGCATTGGGATCCTTGGGACCGAACGCGACAGCGCGGTCGCAGTCATCCATGGCGCGCGCAAGCTCATGCTTTGCCCTATAAGCGCCTGCACGATAAACGTACGCAGGTGGGTACCCCGGATCGAGCGCGAGCGCTCCTTCGTAGTCGGAGATTGCACCATCGAGATTGCCCTTTTTGCTTTGGGCAACACCACGCGCCAGATAGGCCGCCCTGTGCAATGGATCAAATTGAGCGGACGGGCCAGGATCGGAGGGCGCCAGATCGCCGCCATGATAGTAAGCTCTCGCCTCGCCGGCAGCGAGCGCCGGCTCAAGCTTCAATTCAATTGCTCTCGTATAATCGGCAATAGAAAGGTCCAAATCGCCCTTTTTGCAGTAGGACACCCCGCGATTGTAGTAAGCTCGCTGATCTTTTGGGTTTAGACCGATGACTTCGCCGTAGTCGGCAATGGCACGCTCAAGCTCTCCCAGTTGATGGTATGAGTATGCGCGACTGTAGTAGGCGTAGACGTTTCGAGGATAGAGCTTGATCAGCTCACTGTAGTCGGCGACTGCGAGTTCGAACGCGCCCTTCTTGTTGTAGGCGCCGGCACGATTGAACCGGGCGCGGATCACACCCCGCTCGCCAAATTTTCCGGATTCGAGCACGGAGGTGCAGGCCGCAATCCGTTCGTCGACCGGAATCTCCGGGATCGCGGTGCATTTCCAATCTGTGGTGGGCTCTGCAACGGCGGCCGGGACGAGTCGAAGAGCGACCAAACAAATCACCGCGCAAGCAAACGCGCGGCTTACCATTCCAATCATGCGGCCCCCGGATGAATCTGCCGGGACGTTATAGCAACCGCAAATCCGGCTGCACAGCCGTCGGTTGTGACAATTTCGCCAATCTGGATATCCAGCCGCCTACGAGTTCACTTCGACTCCGCGATCATCCCCTGCAGCCGCACCAGCTCCGCCTCCAGATCCCGCTCCACGTCCGCCGCGCGCATCTCGATCACCCGATAATCCCGTGCCTCGAGCCATGACCGTCGGCCCGCGCGATCCGCCGCGATGGTCTCGCCCTCGCCCGGGTTGACCAGCTCGATCGCGATCCGGTGCGGGAACGAGACGAAATCCGGAATGTGCCGCCCCACGGGGGTCTGGCGCTTGAACCCTCCTGCGAAACGGCGATCACGCGTCAGCGCCTGCCACATCAGGCGCTCGGCATCGGTCGGGTTGCGGCGGAGGAGGCGCGCGAGGCCGCGCACGGTCGAGCCGCTGTCGGGCACCCCGCCGCCCTGCCCGTGCTCGGCGAGTAACGCGCGCAGGCGGGTGGCCTGCTCACCGTCGAGCACGCCGCCCTTCGCCGGGCCCTTGCGCCCTTCCGCGATCGCCATCACCACTCCGTGCAGGGTGTGCATGTCCTGCTTGGTCGGCTCCATCCGGCTGAAAATGTTGCGCAGGTTGACCAGCATGGTGGCGCGCTTCTCGGCCGGGCGCAAAAATTCGACCCGGTCGAGCTCGCGGATGAGGTTGTCGAAAAAGGCCTGGATCTGGTGCTGCGAGGCGCGCTCGGAACGCTCCGGCATGGCGTGCGGCAGCTCGCCCGAGGTTGCGCGCTTGAACCATTCGTAGCCGACCAGCAGCACGGCCTGGGCGAGGTTGAGCGAGGCAAAGCCCGGATTGACCGGGAAGGTGATGATGCGGTTGGAGAGCCCGACCTCCTCGTTGGTCAGGCCCCAGCGTTCACGGCCGAATAGGATGCCGCACCTGCCGCCGGCCGCGACGTGCCCCGCGATCTCACTGGCTGCGGCTTCCGGCCCGACCACGGGCTTGGCCTGGTCATGAGGGCGCGCAGTGGTGGCGAATAGCAGGTCGATATCGGCGACCGCCTGCTCGACCGTGTCGAACAATTCGACCTTTTCCAGAATGTGGTCGGCGCCGGCCGCGGCCCGCTGTGCCGCGATGTTGGGCCAGCCGTCGCGGGGATTGACGATGCGCAAGGCGCCAAGCGCAAAATTACCCATGGCGCGCGCGCACATGCCGATGTTTTCGCCAAGCTGCGGCTCGACCAGGATCACGATGGGACCGTCCAGGGAAAGGCCCGCCTTGGTCTTGTCAGTCCCCGACATCTGGTTTCGCTTTCACGCTGGTTCTCAAGGCCTTGCAGAGGCCGTCTTAGGAATTGATTCAAGCCGGCCGCCAGCCGGCTCGGCCCCGTTCGCCTGTCGTTTGCCTGTCCTGACGAAATTCTCAAGGGAAATAACGGGTTGGATTCGACTTTTGAATCTCGCCCGAAACTTCAGCCCCGCCCCGGCGGCGAGACGCCACCCGGCCCCTCATCTGTGGAAGCTGGATGAGCTAAAAGTGCATAATCACTTGGCTTTCGCCCGCCGCGGTCAGGTGCTATGACGCCGCTTATATTCCCGTTTGCGCCCCCGGGCGCCGTTCCCAAGAGGCTTCTCCGATCATGGCAAAAATCAAGGTATCCAATCCCGTCGTCGAACTCGATGGCGACGAGATGACCCGGATCATCTGGCAGTACATCAAGGACAAGCTGATCACCCCCTACCTCGATGTCGAGCTGCTCTATTTCGACCTGGGCATGGAATACCGCGACCAGACCAACGATCAGGTCACGATCGACGCCGCCGAAGCCATCAAGAAGGTCGGCGTCGGCGTCAAGTGCGCCACCATCACTCCGGACGAGGCCCGGGTGAAGGAGTTCAACCTCAAGCAGATGTGGAAGTCGCCGAACGGCACCATCCGCAACATCCTCGGCGGCTGCATCTTCCGCGAGCCGATCATCTGCAAGAACGTGCCCCGCCTGGTTCCCGGCTGGACCAAGCCGATCATCATCGGCCGCCACGCCTATGGCGACCAGTACCGCGCCACCGACATCAAGTTCCCCGGCAAGGGCACGCTGACGATGAAGTTCGTCGGCGAGGACGGCACCGTGATCGAGAAGGAAGTGTTCAAGACGCCCGGCGCCGGCGTCGCCATGCAGATGTACAATCTCGACGATTCCATCATCGACTTCGCGCGCGCCTCGCTGAACTACGGCCTGCTGCGCAACTACCCGGTCTATCTCTCGACCAAGAACACCATTCTCAAGGTCTATGACGGCCGCTTCAAGGACATCTTCCAGGACGTCTACGAGCGCGAGTTCAAGAAGGAATTCGACGCCAAGGGCCTGACCTACGAGCACCGCCTGATCGACGACATGGTGGCTTCGGCTCTGAAATGGTCCGGCGGCTATGTCTGGGCCTGCAAGAACTACGACGGCGACGTGCAGTCCGACACCGTCGCGCAGGGCTACGGCTCGCTCGGCCTGATGACCTCGGTGCTGCTCACGCCCGACGGCAAGACCGTGGAAGCCGAAGCCGCCCACGGCACCGTGACCCGCCACTACCGCGAGCACCAGAAGGGCAAGGAGACCTCGACCAACTCGATCGCGTCGATCTTCGCCTGGACCCGCGGCCTGTCGCACCGCGCCAAGCTCGACAACAATGCCGAGCTCGCCAAGTTCGCGAACACCCTGGAGAAGGTCTGCGTCGACACCGTCGAGGAAGGCTACATGACCAAGGACCTCGCGCTTCTGGTCGGCGCCGACCAGCGCTGGCTCTCGACCACCGGCTTCCTCGACAAGGTCTCGGAGAACCTCACGAAAGCGTTGGCGGCGTAACGCTACAGGCGTAACGCTACCGGCGTAAGCCGTCCGCAATTTCGCCCGGTTGGGCCAGACATCATCACGGGCCGCGCCTCCAGCGCGGTCCGTTCTTTTTTTGAGACCATTTTGCGGAGACCACCATGTTCATCAAGCTTGCTGCCCCCGCCCTGCTGCTCGCAGCCCTGATCGGACCGGCCACCGCCGCGGAGACCCTCCCCGAGGCCATCGCCGCACCCGGCGAGACCGTCGTCCTCAGCGTCCACGCCGAGGGCGCGCAGGTCTATGAGTGCAAGGCGGCTGCCGACGGCAAGCTCGCATGGAGCTTCCGCGAGCCGATCGCGACGCTTCTTTCCGAGGGCAAGACCATCGGCCGCCACTATGCCGGCCCGAGCTGGGAGCTCGCCGACAGCAGCGTGGTGGTCGGCAAGGCCATCGGCAATGCGCCGGGCGCGACGGCTGCCGATATCGCCTGGTTGAAGCTCGAGGTCGCCTCCCGCCGCGGCAGCGGTATCCTGACGCCTGTCACCACCGTCCAGCGCATCAACACCCATGGCGGCAAGCTCGACGGTTCTTGCGACAAGGCCGGCGAGTTCAAAAGCGCGCCCTACTCAGCCGAATATGTTTTCCTGAAGAAGGGCTGACCGCTCAGCGGTCGGTACCCTCTTTCTCCGCCTGTGCCAGCTCTGCCGCCGCAAGGTCGCCCGTCTCCTCCAGCCGCGCTTTCGCGGTCTCGTGGACGTGGGCGGCCAGCGTCGGCATGCGTTCGATCAAAGCGTGAAAATCCTGGGCGTCGAGCAGCAACAGCCGGGTCTTGCGCATCGCCGTCACCGTGCCGCTGCGTTTTGTTTTATGCAGCAGCGCGATCTCGCCGAAGAAGGTGCCGTCGGTGAGCCGCACCTGCTGGCTCGGCAGCGCGATCTCGACTTCGCCGGCGGTGATGAAATACATCGACGAGGCCGCATCGCCACGACGAACCAGGATCTCGCCTTGCTCGATGGTGCGCGCGCGCAAGAGCCGCATGATGTCGGCGATCTCGGCGGCCGTGAGATGCGAGAACAGCGGCACCCGCGCCAGCATGCCCCAGGTCACCACGAAGTCGCGCCGCCTCACCTCTTCCGCGAACGCCGTGGAGATGATCGCGACCGGCAGTGCGATCATGGCAAAGCCCGAGATGATCGCGAACACCGAGACGAACTTGCCGAGCGGCGTCACCGGTACCACGTCGCCATAGCCGACGGTGCCGAGCGTCACGATCGCCCACCACATCGCATCCGGAATGGTGCCGAGCTTGCTCGGCTGCACGTCGCGCTCGATGGCGTAGAGCAGCGAGGCAAACGTAAGAACCACGCCAAACAGGATGACGATGCAGCCGATCAGCGCCCGCCGCTCGGCATGCACGGCGGCGAGCAACGAGCGCATCGCCGGCGAGTAACGTATCAGCTTGAAGAACGGCAGCACGCCGAGCGCCGCGAGCGTCGCATGCCGGCCCGTGGCAAGCACGATCGCGGCGGGCAAAAACGCCAGGAGGTCGATGATGCCGAGCGCGGAGAAGGCATAACCGAGCCGGTCGGCGAGCGCCGTGCCCTTGCGCGGCGTGTGTCCCGCGACCGTCCACAGACGCGCGGCATATTCCAGCGCGAACACGATCACGGACAGGATGGTAATCGCGGCGAACAGCGTGCCGAACTGCGCATCCAGCTCCGGCACAGAAGCCAAAATCATCGCGGCGACGTTGAGCACGATGACGCCGATGATCAGCTGGATGAAGCGCGATCCGACCGAATAGGCCAGCGGATCGTGCTCCAGCAATTCGTAGAGGCGATCCCTCAGATCGGGATCGGCTGAGCCACGCCCTCGCGGAACGAGGCCCACGGCCGTTTACGCAGCCCCCATCGCTTTTTCGATCGCCGCGAGCGCGTCGGCCGCCTTGGCGCCATCGGGGCCGCCGGCCTGCGCCATGTCGGGACGGCCGCCGCCGCCCTTGCCGCCGAGCGCTTCGGAGGCGATCTTGACCAGATTGACCGCGTTGAAGCGCGCGGTCAGGTCCGCGGTGACGCCGACCACGACGCCGGCTTTGCCATCCTCGGTGACGCCGACGATGGCGACGACGCCGGAGCCGATCTGCTTCTTGCCGTCATCCGCGAGGCTCTTGAGATCCTTCATCTCGATGCCTTCGACCGCGCGCGCCATCAGCTTGACGTCGCCGATTTCGCGCAGGCCGGTGGCCGCGCCATTGCTGGCCGCGGCACCGCCGCCCATCGCGAGCTTCTTGCGGGCGTCGGAGAGTTCGCGCTCGAGCTTCTTGCGCTCGTCCATCAGCGCGGTGATGCGCGCGGGGACGTCGTCGATGGAGGTGCGAAGCTCATGGGCCGCAGTCTTCGCCAGCGCCATGGTCTCGTTGGCGTGTTTTCGCGCGTAGTTCCCGGTCAGCGCCTCGATGCGGCGGACGCCCGAGGCGACCGCGCTCTCGCCGGTCAGCGTGATCAGGCCGATGTCGCCGGTGCGCCTCACATGCGTGCCGCCGCAGAGCTCGACCGACCAGCCGAGCGCGTTGGTGCCGCGCTCACGCGCGGTGCGGCCCATCGAAACGACGCGGACCTCGTCGCCGTATTTCTCGCCGAACAGCGCACGCGCCCCGGCCTCACGGGCTTCATCGACGCCCATCACGCGCGTCGTGACCTCGTCGTTCTCCAGCACCACGTTGTTGGCGATGTCCTCGACGCGGGCAAGCTCTTCCGGCGTGATCGGCTTCTGATGCACGAAGTCGAAGCGCAGACGGTCGGGCGCGACCATCGAGCCGCGCTGGGCGATGTGATCGCCGAGCACCTGGCGCAGCGCCTCGTGAATGAGATGCGTCGCCGAATGATGCGCGCGGATCGAGGAGCGCCGCGAATGATCGACCTCGAGCTGCAGCGCGGTGCCGAGCTTCAGCTCGCCGCTCTCCACGTTGCCGACGTGAACGAAGAAATCACCGAGCTTCTTCTGGGTGTCGGTGACGCGGAATTTGATGCCGCCCTCCCCTAGCAACACGCCGGTGTCGCCGACCTGGCCGCCGGACTCCGCGTAGAACGGCGTCTGGTTCAGCACGATCGCCCCCAGCTCGCCGGCCTTGAGGCTGGGGGCTTCCTTGCCGTCCTTCACCAGCGCGGTCACCACGCCCTCGGCGCTCTCGGTCTCGTAGCCCAAAAATTCAGTGGCCCCGAGCTTCTCACGCAGCGGGAACCAGATCGCTTCGGAGGCAGCTTCGCCAGAGCCCTTCCAGGATTCGCGCGCCTTGGCCTTCTGGCGCTCCATTGCGTCGGTGAACGAGGCCTGATCGACGCCGATGCCGCGCGACTTCAGCGCGTCCTGCGTCAGGTCCAGCGGGAAGCCGTAGGTGTCGTACAGCGTGAAGGCGACATCGCCGTCGAACATGTCGCCCTTCTTCAAGGACGCGCTCTTCTCGTCGAGGATAGAGAGGCCGCGCACCAGCGTCTTGCGAAAACGTGTCTCTTCCAGCCGCAGCGTTTCCTCGATCAAATTCTCCGCACGCATCAAATCCGGGTAGGCCTGGCCCATCTCGCGCACCAGCGCCCACACGAGGCGATGCATCAGCGGCTCCTTGGCCCCGAGCAGCTGCGCATGGCGCATCGCGCGGCGCATGATCCGGCGCAGCACGTAGCCGCGGCCCTCGTTCGAGGGCAGCACGCCATCCGCGACCAGGAAGGCCGAGGAACGCAGATGGTCGGCGATGACGCGGAACGAGGCCACGGTCTGCTCATCCGGCCCGCTACCGAGTGCGGACGCGGTCGCATCGATCAGATGACGGAACAGATCGGTCTCGAACACGCTGTCGACGCCCTGCATGACGCTGGCCATGCGCTCGAGGCCCATGCCGGTGTCGATCGAGGGACGCGGCAGATCCACGCGCTCCTCCTTCGTCACCTGCTCGTATTGCATGAACACGAGATTCCAGAATTCGAGGAAGCGGTCGCCGTCCTCTTCCGGTGAGCCCGGAGGTCCGCCCCAGATGTGATCGCCGCGATCGATGAAAATCTCCGAGCACGGGCCGCACGGGCCGGTGTCGCCCATCGCCCAGAAATTGTCCGAGGTCGGGATGCGGATGATGCGGTCGTCGGAGAAGCCGGCGATCTTCTTCCAGAGCCCGGCCGCCTCGTCGTCGGTGTGATAGACGGTGACGAGCAGCTTGTCTTTCTTCAGCCCGTACTCTTTGGTGATCAGCTTCCAGGCAAGCTCAATCGCGCGCTCCTTGAAATAGTCGCCGAACGAGAAGTTGCCGAGCATTTCGAAGAAGGTGAGATGGCGCGCGGTGTAGCCGACGTTGTCGAGGTCGTTGTGCTTGCCGCCGGCGCGCACGCATTTCTGCGACGTGGTGGCGCGCTGATACGGCCGCTTCTCGACCCCGGTGAAGACGTTCTTGAACTGCACCATGCCGGCATTGGTGAACATCAATGTCGGGTCGTTGCGCGGCACCAATGGCGAGGACGACACGATCTCGTGGCCGTTCTCGGCAAAGAAGTTCAGAAAGGTCGACCTGATCTCGTTGACGCCGCTCATGTTCATCCAATCGGGTGTGCTTGGACCCGCCATACGCCATCCAAACCGCGAGTTTGAGCTGTTATCTGCGGGCCACAGCGCTTTTAGACAAGGCCAGCTTCGCTGTCCAGAAACTGTGCAAGCAGATCAAAGCGTTGCCGCAGGCGCGCAATCCCGTTGCAATCCCTTTGGAAAGCCGCAAAGCCCGCGTTGACAGGCTTGGCCGCCCTGTGGTCTGTACCCATCTGTATCGTACGGCCACGTCGGGAGAGACCGGCTTTGGGTAGCCGGCGCCGAAGGAGCAACCGCCCCGGAAACTCTCAGGCAAAAGGACCGCGTGGCTTTGACAGCATCTGGAAAGAGGCGCCGGCGGACTTAGGTCCGGACAGCGTCCGCCGACGGGATAATACTCTCAGGCACAGCGACAGATGGGGCTTCGGGTGGTGTCCGCGGGGAATTGTCCCCGGGAACCGCCGAGGGCCCTGTGATGCTTTCGCGCGACGACCAAGATTCCCTGAAAAAGACCCCGCTCCACGCGCTGCACGTGTCGCTCGGCGGCAAGATGGTGCCGTTTGCGGGCTATGACATGCCGGTTCAATACCCGGCCGGCGTCCTGAAAGAGCACCTTCATACCCGCAACGCCGCCGGCCTGTTCGACGTCTCCCATATGGGCCAACTCGCGCTCCGGCCGAAGTCGGGCAAGGTCGAGGACGCCGCCCGCGCGCTGGAGCGGCTGGTGCCGCAGGACATCGTGGCGATTGCACCGGGCCGCCAGCGCTACGCCCAGTTCACCAATGCGGATGGCGGCATTCTCGACGATTTGATGGTCGCCAATTTCGGCGATCATTTGTTCCTGGTCGTCAATGCCGCCTGCAAGGACCAGGACGAGGCGCATCTGCGCGCGAATCTCTCCGGCGACTGCGTCATCGAGCAGCTCTCCGACCGCGCGCTGATCGCGCTGCAGGGCCCGAAGGCGGAATCGGCGCTGGCGAAATTATGTGCAGAGGTATCAGCCATGAAGTTCATGGATGCCGGTCCGCACAAGGTTGCCGGCCTCGCCTGTTTCGTTTCGCGATCGGGCTACACCGGCGAGGACGGCTTTGAGATTTCGGTCCCCGCGGCCGACGCCGAGCGTCTCGCGAAGACGCTGCTCGACAATCCTGACGTGATGCCGATCGGCTTGGGGGCCCGCGACAGCCTGCGGCTGGAAGCCGGGCTCTGTCTCTACGGCCACGACATCGACACGGTGACCACGCCGGTCGAAGCCGCGCTGGAATGGTCGGTGCAAAAGAGCCGCCGCAGCGGTGGCGCGCGCGCCGGCGGTTTTCCCGGCGCGGAGAATATCCTCGCTCATTTCGATCACGGTGCGGCCCGCCGCCGCGTCGGCCTGCTCGCCCAGGGCCGTGCGCCCGTGCGCGAAGGCGCACTGCTGTTTGCCGATAGCACGGGCGGCGAGCCGATCGGCAAGGTCACATCGGGCGGTTTCGGCCCGAGCCTGAATGCGCCGGTCGCGATGGGCTATGTACCCACCTCTCTCGCCGCGCTCGACACAAAAATCTTCGCCGAGGTGCGCGGGCAATTTCTGCCGCTCACCGTCGCCGCCATGCCTTTCGTGAAAAACACCTACAAACGCTGAGGATCGCAAATGACCACGACGCTGTACACCTCCGACCATGAATGGCTCGCCATCGACGGCGACGTCGCCACCGTCGGCATCACCGACTACGCGCAGTCGCAGCTCGGCGACGTCGTGTTCGTGGAGCTGCCCAAGCTCGGCCGAATCCTGAAGAAGGCGGAAGCCGCGGCCGTCGTGGAATCGGTGAAGGCCGCCTCCGACGTCTACGCGCCCGTGACCGGCGAGGTGCTCGAGACCAACCCCGAGCTCGCGAGCGAGCCCGCGCTGGTGAATTCGGATGCGCAGGGCGCAGCCTGGTTCTTCAAGATCAGGATCGCCGACAAGAGCGAGCTCGGCGGCCTCATGGATGAAGCCGCGTACAAGGCACATACGGCTTAAGGACGATGGAGCAAGCGATGACCGCGCACCGTAAATCCAGCGGCGACACCGCCGCCACTTTCGTTCGCCGCCACATCGGCCCCTCCGCGCGCGATGTCACCGCCATGCTCGAGGCCGTCGGCGCTAAAAGCGTCGACGCGCTGATGGCGGAGACGCTGCCGGCCTCGATCCGGCAGACCACGCCACTGGATCTCGGCAAGCCGCTCAGCGAGACCGAAGCGATCGCGCATATGGCCGAGCTTGCCGCGCAGAACCAGGTCTTCACCTCGCTGATCGGCCAAGGCTATTCCGGCACGATTTTGCCCGCGGTGATCCAGCGCAACATTTTGGAAAACCCGGCCTGGTACACGGCCTATACGCCCTACCAGCCCGAGATCAGCCAGGGCCGGCTGGAGGCGCTGCTTAATTTCCAGACCATGATCTGCGACCTCACCGGGCTCGACGTCGCCAACGCCTCGCTGCTCGATGAAGCAACGGCTGCTGCCGAAGCGATGGCGCTCGCGGAGCGGCACTCGCGGGTTGAAGCAAAGGCCTTCTTCGTCGACAAGGACGTGCATCCGCAGACGCTGGCCGTGATGCGCACCCGCGCCGAGCCGCTCGGCTGGACCCTGATCGTCGGCGATCCCCTCACCGATCTCGCGAAATGTGACGTGCTCGGCGCGCTGCTGCAATATCCGGGCTCTTCGGGCGCGGTGCGTGACCTCAGGCCCGCGATCGCAACGCTCAAGGCCAAGGGCGCGCTGGCGATCGTTGCCGCCGATCTGCTGGCGTTGACGCTGCTCGCCTCGCCCGGCGAACTCGGCGCCGACATCGCGATCGGCTCGGCGCAGCGTTTTGGCGTGCCGATGGGCTATGGCGGACCGCACGCGGCCTATATGGCGGTGCGCGATGCGCTGAAACGCTCGCTGCCCGGCCGCATCGTCGGCCTCTCCGTGGATTCGCGCGGGATGCCCGCCTATCGCCTCGCGCTGCAGACCCGCGAGCAGCACATCCGCCGCGAGAAGGCGACCTCCAACATCTGCACCGCGCAGGTGCTGCTCGCCGTGATCGCCTCGATGTACGCCGTCTATCACGGCCCCGAGGGCCTCGCGCAGATCGCGCGCAATGTGCATCGCCGCGCCGCCGTGCTGGCAGCGGGCTTGCGCAAGCTAGGCTTTGCGTTGAGTTCCGAGAACTTCTTCGACACGCTCAGCGTCGATGCCGGTGCCAAGCGCGCCGAGATCGTCGCGCGCGCCGCCGCCGCGACAATCAATCTCGGCATCGGTGAGACCTCGCTCCGCATCGCGCTCGACGAGACCACGACGCCAGCGACGGTCGAGGCCGTCTGGCGCGCCTTCGGCGGTACGCTTGCCTATGCCGAGATCGACGCGACCACGCGCGAGGCGCTGCCGGAAGCGTTGAAGCGCGGCACGCCCTTCCTTACCCATCCGGTGTTCCACGCGCATCGCTCGGAGACCGAGATGCTGCGTTACATGCGCAAGCTCAGCGATCGCGACCTCGCGCTCGACCGCGCCATGATCCCGCTCGGCTCGTGCACCATGAAGCTGAACGCGACCACCGAGATGATGCCGCTGACCTGGCCGGAATTCGGGTCCTTGCACCCGTTCGCCCCGCGCGAGCAGGCGGAGGGCTATTACGCGCTGTTCGCGCGGCTGGAAAAATGGCTGTGCGACATCACCGGCTATGACGCGATCTCGCTGCAGCCGAATTCGGGCGCGCAGGGCGAATATGCCGGGCTGCTCGCGATCCGCGGCTATCACGCCGCGCGCGGAGAGACGCATCGCAAAATCTGCCTGATCCCCTCCTCCGCCCACGGCACCAACCCGGCCTCGGCCGCGATGGTCGGCATGGAGGTGGTGGTGGTCGCCTGCGAGGCCAACGGCGACGTCGACGTCAACGATCTCCGCGCCAAGGCGGAAAAGCATTCGAACGATCTCGCAGCCGTGATGATCACCTATCCCTCGACGCATGGCGTGTTCGAGGAGCACATTCGCGATATCTGCGACATCGTCCATGGCCATGGCGGCCAGGTGTATCTCGACGGCGCCAACCTCAACGCGCAGGTCGGTCTCTCCAGGCCCGGCGATTACGGCGCCGATGTCAGCCATCTCAATCTGCACAAGACCTTCTGCATCCCGCATGGCGGCGGCGGCCCCGGCATGGGTCCGATCGGCGTCAAGGCGCATCTCGCGCCGTTTCTCCCCGGCCACCCCGGCACTCACGCCGATGCGCCAGTCGGCCCGGTCTCGGCCGCACCGTTCGGCTCGGCGTCGATCCTGACCATCTCCTACATCTACATCCTGATGATGGGTGGCGACGGCCTGAAGCGCGCGACCGAGATCGCGATTCTCAACGCCAACTACATCGCAGCGCGCCTCGATGCGCATTTCCCGGTGCTGTACAAGAACGCCAAGGGACGCGTCGCGCATGAGTGCATCGTCGATCCCCGTCCGCTGAAAACGACGAGCGGCGTCACCGTCGACGACATCGCAAAGCGCCTGATCGATTACGGCTTCCACGCGCCCACCATGAGTTTTCCGGTGCCGGGCACGCTCATGATCGAGCCAACCGAATCGGAATCGAAAGCGGAGCTGGATCGCTTTTGCGATGCCATGATCGCGATCCGGAAAGAAATCGCCGAGGTCGAGGCCGGCCGCTTCGAGATCGCGGCGTCACCGCTCCGTCACGCCCCGCACACCGTGCACGACATCGCGGATGACGATTGGAAGCGCGCCTATACCCGTGCCGAAGGCTGCTTCCCCGCGGGCACCTCACGCACCGACAAATACTGGTGCCCGGTCGGACGCGTCGACAATGTCTATGGCGACCGCAATCTGGTGTGCTCCTGCCCGCCGTTGAGCGATTATGCGGAGGCTGCGGAGTAAGATGCGACGGAGGTTTCGTAGGGTGGGCAAAGCGAAGCGTGCCCACCACCTTTGTCTGAGTTGAGATATGGTGGGCACGGCGCTCGCGCGCCTTTGCCCACCCTACGGCACTGAACGCATGTAAGGCGCCACCAGCGAGCGCGTCTCGCGATCCCAACGCCACAGTCGCTCGTTGGTCAGTTCAGTGCCACCCCACCAACGCTTGATCAGGTTGTGGCGCTACATGTCATCTTCACGAGCGACAAGGGAACGCCCGAGTTCGGTGAGCGTGACATTCCACTCGCTCCTGCCGAAGTAGCGGTCCTCATTGTCGAACGACGGATCGCCCAACAGGATTGGCGCCACGGAATGCTCCCCCAGTTCGAGTAAGGCATCACGCGCTTCGTGTTCTTCGAGTACATTGCGAAGCCACCTCGCCTCTTCGACGCGCCTCGGGTCGGTCTGCCCGTCGTTCACATAGTCCAGCAAATCCATTTCGCTGGCACCGAGTCCGGTGATGCTGTCCGGAAGTTCTTCGAACACCGCAATGAGCGCCGATCGAAGTCTCGGAAAGATCATCAGATCCGTCATCAGCAGATCGAAACAGGGTTTTGGCGTTTCAGCCCGATAGGCGCGCCAGGCGCGGCTTGCCATCACCAAGTGATTGTCGGCGACCTTGAAGGCCGGCAACTTCCATTTTGCGACGGACTCCGCAGCATAGTCCGCAACAGAGTCGTCCGCATACACGAGGCTCAGCTTCGTCGTGATCTCCCTGTAGGGACGAAGCAGGTCGAGCAGCCAGACAAGCACGAGCTGATCGTTCGACAAAGTATCAACCCATATTTCGATCGAGTCGAACTTTGCACATAGCTCGAACAAACCGATATCGCGCGTCCCGAAACCGTCCAGCGCACCGCAACCGGCGGCGTCCAGCCAGTGATCGCCTGGATTGCTATGTTTCGTCGATCGCCGCTCCAGCCCCATCAAGAGCTGCTCCTCGGAGGCCAATTTCCCCCGGACGAAGCGTGGGAAGAAGCCAACCGCAACATTCGCAATAAGGGACTGGCGAAGCGTGTCTGTCGCACGATCGTTCGTTGCCAGGATCAAATGTGACAAGGTGACCTTCTCAGTCAAACGACAACATGAAAATCAGGAATGCTATCAGCAGCCCTCACATTAGGTCGGAGCGATCAACGAGCGGGTCTCGGGGTCCCACCGCCAGAGTCGCTCGTTGGTCAGGTGAGTGCCGCCCCACCAGCGTTTGATCGGATTGTGGCGGCGGAAATCGTCGCGACCTTCCAGGACCGCTTTGCCAAAATCGGTCAGCGACAGCCGGCTTCGGCGAAAGGCGGCGTTACGACCTCGCGCGTTGTCTGGGTCGAGTGTCGCCAGCTTGCCGTCAAGTCCCGCGACCGCCGGCATCGGGCCGAGCGCAAGCCCCTCCAGCAACGGGCCCAACTCCCACTGATCAAACACACGCGTGCCGGGCGCATTCGGCCGAAACAGCTCAGCGGTACGGCTGTGTCCACTTGCAATCAGATCGAGGAGTTGTAGCTCGGTTGCGCCTAGCCCCGTTGTTGGGGACGGCAGCTCTGCGAACAGGACTTCCAAGGCCGGTTGCAGGAAGGACAGTCTGCCGAGTTGCCTGCCAAGCAATCCGAAACAAAGCTCGGGCGTCGACGCGCGATAGGCTTCCCAGGCGATACTGGCGATCTCAAGGTCGTTGTCCGAGATATCCAGCTTTCCCACAGCGCGCTGACGAAGCTCCCTCGGATCCGCCCCGCGCAGCTCGAAATCGACGCATCGCAATCTCAGACTCGCTGTGATGGACGGCTCAGAACGCAGGTAGTCGAGGATCCAGATCAACTGCAGCTGGCTGTTTGGTTCAGGATCGAACCACAGCTCGATGAGCTCGACACCGTAAGTCTCACAGAACCGGAGTAATGCATCTTCCCGATCCGCCCGATAGACATAGGGCAATTGGCGGACGCAATCAGACCAGCAAATGTCTCCGGAGGTATCGCGTCCGCGGAGATAGCGATTGAGGTGCATAGCCGACGGAAGTGGCCCCGAAACGAAGCGAAAGATCAGCGGGACGACCATATCGGCGCGGTTCGCATGGGCAAGACCAATGCCGGACGAACTGGTCAGGATCACACGCCTCATCGCGGACGCGCCCCATCCCACGCAAAACGAAACGGGCGCCGAAGACGTCGGCAACTCAACATCCTCAGCGCCCGCTCCTCGCGAAAAACTCTCCGCGTTAAGGCTTACTCGTCCCCCGGCTCCTCGCCGTCAGCGTCACGCTCGGGGCTGCCGGCGAGAATCTGCTCGGCGATCAGGCCGGAGTTCTGGCGGATCGAGGTTTCGATCTTGGCGGTGATATCAGGGTTGGCCTTCAGGAACGCTTTCGAGTTCTCGCGGCCCTGGCCGAGACGCTGGCTGTCGTAGGAGAACCAGGCGCCGGATTTTTCGACGATGCCGGCCTTGACGCCGAGATCGAGGATCTCGCCCATCTTGGAGACGCCCTCGCCGTACATGATGTCGAACTCGACCTGCTTGAAGGGCGGCGCCAGCTTGTTCTTGACCACCTTGACGCGCGTGGTGTTGCCGACCACTTCGTCGCGCTCCTTGATCGCGCCGATGCGGCGGATGTCGAGACGAATGGAGGCATAGAACTTCAGCGCATTGCCGCCGGTGGTGGTTTCCGGCGAGCCGTACATCACACCGATCTTCATACGGATCTGGTTGATGAAGATCACCATGGTGTTGGACTTGTTGATGGAGGCCGTGAGCTTGCGCAGCGCCTGGCTCATCAGACGGGCCTGCAGACCCGGCAGCGCGTCGCCCATCTCGCCCTCGAGTTCGGCCTTCGGCACCAGCGCCGCAACCGAATCGATCACCAGCACGTCCACCGCGCCCGAGCGCACCAGCGTGTCGCAGATTTCCAGCGCCTGCTCGCCGGTGTCGGGCTGGGAGATCAGGAGTTCGTCGATATTGACACCGAGCTTGCGGGCATAGACCGGGTCGAGCGCGTGCTCGGCGTCGATGAAGGCGCAGATGCCGCCCTTCTTCTGCCCTTCCGCCACCGTGTGCAGCGCCAGCGTGGTCTTGCCCGAGGATTCCGGCCCGTAGATTTCCACGACGCGCCCCTTCGGCAGGCCGCCGATCCCGAGCGCAATATCAAGCCCCAGCGAGCCCGAGGAGATCGCCTCGACATCCATCGAGCGGTCGTTCTTGCCGAGCTTCATCACCGAGCCCTTGCCGAACTGGCGCTCGATCTGGGAGAGCGCGGCGGCCAGAGCTTTACTCTTGTCCATGGAAGATCCTTCGACGATACGCAGGGCAGTGGTGGACATCGGGTCGTGCTCCTTATGGCGAGGATTCGGGTGCGGGACAAACGATTGGCGCGGCGGGTCGTCGATAAAGGCAATGTACCCTATTTGTTCTAGGTTCGCAATATGTTCTTTTGCGGATTTGGGTATTGGCCGGTTTCCGACCTCAGTGGCCTAGTTTTGAAAATCACAGTGGCCGGATTTGATTGCGTTCAGAATTGGACAGAGGGAACTCCGCGGCCGTTTTTAGAATTATACGGGCCGAAGAAAATGGAGGACCGCCATGGAGCGACGCCGGTTCAAGCAAACCCTGTCTCTTGAGGAGCGACTTGCCCAGGAAGCCGAACGACTAAGGGAGGAAGCCAAGAAGCTCCCGCACGGCCATGAGCGCGAAATACTGATCCGCAAAGCTCGCCAAGCCGAGACCTGCTCTCACATGAGCGAGTGGCTTAGATCGCCCGGACTACAACCGCCCGAATAGAACCTGAGCGTCCCTGGATCCCTGATGGTGAAGAGGGACGAACTTGAAGCCTTCATTGAACGGGCGAAAATCGATCATCCAAATCCTCAACCCGGCTCGATCACAATGCACATTCCGGAGGTTCCGGGATATCCAGGAATGAGGCGGACTCAATCGCTGTAGCTGGCCGGCTCTTTCACTTTCCCCGATCCGCCGCATTTCGGGCAGGGGCGAAAGTCGTTCTTTTCGCCCAGGCGAACCGGCTTCATGCTTCGGTCCTGGCCCGTCGCGTCGCACTCGGGGCAGTCGCGCTCTACTTCCACTTGGTCGGTCATGCGCACCTCTGCGGCGGATTGGCGGACGAAGCCGAACTGCCTCAATCTACTTCTGCGGGTGTCCTAATTAGGGCATGACCCGGAGTTGGGCTGCCTCCTGCCCCGATTTGAAGAATTGCGTTCTGTTTCCCGGGTCCTGCGGAAGGGCGGCCTGTCCATGCTCTCAGATCCGGGCTTGCCTTTTAATGCTACGATATGTAACGCTTATATCCGTAGCGCTACAAGACGAGCCATTTTGAACAACCTCTGGAGGAGACATGAAGTCGGTTCTCAAATTTGCTCTGGCACTCGCCATCTTCGCCGGCTCGCTGGCGCAGGCATCGGCGGCTCCGATCACGGAGTGTGCTCCGAAGCTCAAGATCACCAAGCGGTGGCAGCTGCACGACGGCTGCCATAGCCGCTACGCGCAGATGCGCGGCAGGCCCTGCCACTAAGGCATGATCCGGACCCTAGGGGCCGCATCAGCGCAAGTGCGACGCGGTTCTCCGAGAGGATCATATGCAAACAACGACCTGAAGCGCGATGACGATTGATCCCGATCGCATCGCGCTTTGGCCGGACGCGATTCCAGGATGATGAGGCCGCCTCGTTACGAGTTTGTGAATATCGTCATTTGCTGGAGGTGCCCATATTTTGCAGATGATCATGAACGCCCTCAAGCTAGCCGCGACTGCCGGGCTCGTATTCGTAGCCGGCGGGGCATGGCCCTCTCCCCGCTACGGCGCGGCACTCTCCATCGGCCTGTGCATCATGGCCGCTGTCGTTCTTCACTTCGTCGCGCCCTGAAGACCAAACGAGTGGAATTGCCGGGAGGACATCGATCATGAGAGCGAGACTGTTGATCGCGGTGGCCGTTGCCATCGGGCTCGTGGCCACCAGCCTCAATGCCGGCGCGAACGAAGCGGCACCTGACGCCATCAAGTCGCGGCCCGCCGCCGCCGATGCGCAGAAATATCGGCCGAAGCACGGATGTTTCGGCACCGGCACGCGGGACGCCGCCGGGAATGCGCAAATGGTCTGCCGCTGAACCGCAGCAGGCAAAGACCGCCTCAACTGGCGGACGACTGAATCTTCGCGTCACCCAGGATCAGCAACGCCAGCGGCGCCAGGGGGCCGACGGCTATTGCGGCCCAGAGCCAAGTCTTCGACGACCTGTTGCGCTCACGTGCCATCGCGCCGGCGAGCGGGATCGATCCAGTCGCGATGATGACGAACAGCCAATAGCCCATGGCCATCTCCGATGCGGCGCGCAACGATAGCATGGCAGCAGCCCACGCTGCTCACCCTCCGCAAAAAGTGAGGTCGTCTGGTCGGCCGCCGCACTCGCGTGTGTGCACAAATGGACAGACCGGATCCGTCAGTCGGGAGCTTAATGGGCCATCACCGCACGGACCGTGGCTGCTACCGGTGATGAGAACGCCGATCGCGCTCCCGCTTTCCACGGATGGATAAGGAGTACACCATGCTCAAACGGCGGCGTTTCAAGCAAAAGCTGACCCTTCAGGATCGGCTCTCGGCATGGGTGAAACAGGTCCAGGAGCAGGCTTCAAAGCTTCCCGCAGGTCCCGAGCGGGACGCCCTGCTCAAGAAGGCCCGTCAGGCCGACGTAGCCAATCATCTGCACGACTGGGCCAAGTCTCCCGGGCTTCAACCGCCGAATTAGTCGCGCTGGCTTGCCTCGCAGCGCGCTTGTTCGCCTGAAGCTGACGTGCATCAAAGACGCGCAGCCCGCTCGCCGTCATAATTCCGCAATCCTGCGGCATCGAACCTTCCGCGGTGTGCGGACTTCTTTTGGGTTCGAGCGCAACAATGGGGACCTTGGCCGTGACGGAAAACACGCAGCATGATGCTACCAGGCGCAATCCTCTGCTCGAGGCGGCGCACGAGGAGATGATCAAGTTCGAGCGGAAGGAGAACGAGTTCCGCAAGAAGGATCGTCAGGAGCGTGCCGCCGAGCTCCATTTGCCGCTGGACGCGATCAAGGTTCATTAGGATCGGGATCAGCTTCGGGCGGAGCGAGGGCTCCGGCGGTAGGGCGGACAGCCCATACGCCGTCGTTGCGCGCGGTAAAGGTATCTAAATACTACTTATAAGTCACTGATCCGACAGCGAAATCCTGCAGCTTCCTACTGTGCATGGGGTTGTTTTCCCGTTTTTGATGGCGCGCCGGTGGTCCCTGGCGCCCCACCCTCAAGGCGCGCGCTCATCCGCCGGATGCCGGCCCGTACGGGCCTACAGCAGCGCCAGCAGCGCTATTCCGATCACCAGGACCACGAAGCCAGCCGCCGTCGCGGCGGCGAATGACCGCTCGACCTTATCCATGATGCCACCCCGCTGTCGGCGCGCCACGTTTCCCCCATGGCTGCGCCTGACGGCGTGGAATCTCGCCGAGGGGTGTGGCTCCAGTTGTGCGATCGGATGGCCGAATTGGGACGGGTGCGGGGCCAGTCTGCGGCCACGCGGGCTTGAGCTTTCGGCGCGGCCGTCAGGCGAGTGTAAGCCTGCTCCTCTAATGTTGCGTTGTCCGGTGGACCAACACCGGGCCTCCATACCCAGCCGACGACCCCGCTCCGCCACGAGCGGGGTTTTCTGTTTTGCGGGCATCGACGCGCGCCGGTCCGGACCGGATCTGCCGGCTTTGTCAGGCTGTCGTAAGCTCGGCCCGCTAGGGTCGTTTGGCTATGGTGTTGCAGCCCAGCACCTCAGCCTCCAATAACCTTCGCCCCGCTTGGCTCTCCCCAAGCGGGGTTTTTTCATGCCGGCCGGAGGCCTCACGCGCCCCGCTCCTCCCGCGTCAGCCGCAGCGAGAAGGCGCGGATTGCGGGCGCCGCCAGCAGCACCACGGGCAGCATCGCAGCCCATGCGATCAGCCACGTCACCATCCAGTGCCGCACGAACAGCATGGCACCATCAGCGGGCAAGCTGGCGATTCCGGCTGCGATCAGCGAGGTCAGTCCGGACTGGATCACGCCGAAAACGAAATGACTGTAGCGGCGGGGAATGCCGAGCATGATGCACCCGTGTTGCTTGCCGTGGTCGGGTCAAGCAAGGCACATGCCGTGACGTTCATCGCGACGGCGTTGTGCCGGGAGCCGCGGGCGCTCGATCAGTGCCGCGAGTTCCGTGCACATGCAAAAGTGGCAATGAGGACAAGTCGCCTGTTCTTTCTGAATGGCGGAACCCGTCAGGCAGCGACACGGGACGACCAAACGCTCCGTGGTTCTCCGACCATGAACAGAGTTCCTCAGCCGCGCCCGATCGCATCCGCGCAAGGTCTGATGGTCCCACGCTACCTTGCGGAGGCCGCATCTTTCGGAATCCGATTTCGTTTGTTTCGGAGCGCGCGCGCTTTCAAGATTTCCGTGAACTATCCAAGGCTTACCAGCAGATTTTGCTTGTCCCCGGAATATTTAGACGCCCAACGTGTTCCTGTGATCGAGGGTGAATCGTGGGAGGTGACCATGAATCACAGGGGCGTTGAGTTCACCGTCGCCAAGACGGCAATTCCTGGTATCTGGCAGTGGCAGTTCCGCATCGGCGAGCAGCTCAAGAGCGGCAAGACCGAGACCAAGATTGATCTCCTGGCAATCCGGCGGGTGCAGCTGCGTATCGATCGGGAACTGAAGGCCGTCGGGCGCAAGATGGCCTGAGAGCGGCCGTGTTCCGCATCGTCGCCGGCGGCGGGCGGCTAATCCGCGCTGGGCAACCGCCGCATGGTGAATTCGATGTCGCCGCCCGGCAGCTCGCGCCAAGTCTCGACCGCGCTCATATAGCCGGCCTTGGGATAGCGGGTGAAGAAGGCCTGCGCCCTCGCCCGCGCCGCCGCGCGCGGCAGGGTGAAGGTCTCGCGCAGATAACCATCGTCGCTGCGCATCGCCGGCTTGTCGCCGATCTTGCGCCGGCGCGCCATCCGCTCGGCAAGATCCCGCGGACGATCGGCCATGACCTCCCTCCTCTACGCAACAACTACCGACAATGTAGGGAGCGGGCCGGACGAAGAGGAGTCCCGGCCGGAGGCGTCAACCGCCTCCGCTCGGGCGGCAGGATCAATTCGCGGTCGCGCCGGACTTCTTCTTCGGCACGCTGGAGGCAGTCGATGCCTTCGGCGCGGCCTGCTTCGGCGGCGGATCGGAGCGCATGCCGCCCCAGGGATCGTTGGACGCCTTGGCGTCGGGGATCTTCTTCAGCGTTTCCTTGTAGGCCTTATCGCGCTCGACATCGGCGGCCTTCTCCTCGGGGGTCTTGCCCGGCCCTTCCTGCAGCAAATTGATATTGGGCATTTGCGCGTAGGCCGGTCCCGCCAGCACGGCCAGCAGCACCGCCGCCATACGGAAAAGCTTCATCATGCACTCCTCGATCATCCACAGGGGGCGGATCAACCGCGCCCCGTCATTCCTGTCAACGGCTTGTCTGTCAACGGCCCGTTCAGGGCCGAATGCCGCGCTAGAGCCGGTCCGATCTGCACGATTTCGGGGCGTGCAGCCAATCGTCCCAGATCGGGCCGCATCGGGTGCACCCGTTCAGCACCAGGCCGAGCGCCACCAGCCAAAACATGAGGACATACCGACGCAACATCGCCCACCTGCTCCCAAGCATGGCATCATATCGGGCCAAGTCAGGCATTTTCAAGCCGACCGGACCGCTCCAGGCCGGGTGACTTTGCCGCGCCGATCCGCGCAGAATGGCCGAAATATCCGGCAACAAGGGAGGACACACCAGCAATGCCATCGCAGCCAGAAGCCGAGTTCGGCATCATCGATGCCAGACGCATCCTCGGCGAGGTCTTTGCGCCCTGGGTCCAGGATCTCAACCTCTCGGTCGAACGCATCGAGCACGTACAGCCTGCGGATGCGCCGGACTGGCAGCCGGGCGCGCTGCTGCGCATGCCGTTCTCGGAGCGGCTGTGCCGCAACGGCGGCGTGGTCTGCGGCCAGGCACTGATGGCGCTCGCCGACACCGCGATGGTGATCGCGAACCTTGCCGCCAGCCGTGGCTACCGTCCGATGACCACGGTCGACCAGACCACGCATTTCATGCGCGCGGTCTCCTCCTCGGACGTGCTTGCGGATGCTCGCGTGGTGCGGCTCGGGCGCACCATGAGCTTCGGCCGCGTCACGCTGCTCTCGGCGTCCGACAACAAGCAGGTGGCGATGGTGTCGAGCGCATTCGCGATGCTGCCGGGGTGAGCATCGCCCGAAAAGCAGAGAGCCGCGTGAGCGCAAAAGCGCTCCGCGGCTCTCGATCACATCGGATCAAGGCAACATGCTGAGGCGCGATTACTATCGCACGTCAGGAGTTGCGCAGATCACTTGCCGAGCACTTCGTCGGCTGCGGTGACAATGCTGACGTTCGGATTGGTGCCGCAATAGGTGCCGAACTTCTTGGCGTTGTCGACGAACACGTCGGTGTCGATGATCGCGTTGTCCTCGTCGCCCTTGTACCAGCCGTCCATCCAGGTCAGCACCATCTTGATGGTGTCGTCGCCGCTCTCGAGGAATTGCTTGCAGCTCATGGTCGCGAGATCGAGCTTGGTGGCGTGGGCGGGCATGGACGACAGCGAGAGCGCTGCAGCGAACAAGATCGAAAGCTTGGTCTTCATCGGAATCTCCATCGGCGCGTAAGGCCATAAAAGAAAGATTTATCAGGAAAGTCGGCGGGTGACTCACCGCTCCAACGTCGTAAACGAAGTCTGAAGCGCAGTGCAAGTAGCGCCAGTATTGAGTTTATTTCAACGTAATTTCTATGCACTACTTCACAATCGTCGTTATGGATTAATGCCGATGATCGAGAAGCGTGCAGCGCCGCGTCACCGTATTTTCAAGGGTGGAACGCTCACCTTTGAAAATCGCGGAATCGCGTGCACGGTACGAAACATATCGGAAAGCGGCGCTGCAATCGACCTCGATGCTCCCGTCGCATTGCCGCAATCATTCACGCTCTCGATCGCGCGCGACAATTTCGAGCGGAATTGCCGCGCCGTTTGGCGCAGCGACAGGCGCATCGGATTAGCTTTCGTACAGTAGTACATAGCGTGTGAATGTCTGTTCGCATGGCGCGCGCGATGCGGTGTCATGCTCGCGTGATACGATTTCGGCGACGCCAGCGCAGGCCCGCGATCACGAGCGCGATGATCGCGAGCACGATCGCCGACGATGTCGCAAAGAACCGTCCGCCCGGACGATCGATCGTGCGTGACCACAGCGAGGGCCCCTCGCCGGGCCGCGCCAGGCGAAACGCAACGACGCTGTCGCCGATCGAGGTGCCGACCTCGGAGTGACCGCCGGCGCCGATCGCGACATATTGCTCGCCCTTCCAGAGATAGGTCATGGGATTGGCGACGCCTGGCACCGGCAGCCGGCCCTGCCACAGCTCTCTTCCGTTGCGCGCATCGAAGGCGCGCAAATAAGCATCCATCGCACCAGTGAAGACGATACCGCCCGCGGTGACCGCGAGCCCGTTGACGAGCGGCGCGCCCCAGGGCAGCGGCAGGCCGAGCGGCGCCAGATCCTCGGTGGTGCCGACCGTCGAACGCCAGAGAATCTTGCCGGCCTTCAGATCGACCGCGACCATCTCGCCCCATGGCGGCTTGTTACAAAGAAACCCGAGCGGCGACATCGCCACCGCGCGCGACATCGCGAACGGCGCGCCCGTCTGCTGGCCAAAATCATGACCAGGCGGCGGATTGAATCCGGCAGCTTCCGCGCGCGGGATCAGCTTGATGAGATGAACGGCGCGGCCGGTGTTAGCGTAGAGGATCTGGTTGACCGGATCGAACGCCGCGCTGCCCCAGTTCACGCCGCCGCCGGTGAAGGGAAACTCCAACGTCCCCCCCTGTACTGAAGGCGGCGTGAACAGGCCCTCATTGCGCGCCTCCGCGAACTGGCGCTCGCAGAACGAACGGCGCAAGCCCGGCAGCAGCGAGAGCGCATCCTCAGTCGAGATTTTCTGCGACGTCAGCGCCGGAACATGCGTCGGGAACGGCTGCGTCGGCGACAGTTGTTCGCCTTCTGCGCCGCCTTGCGGCACCGCGCGCTCTTCCACCGGCCACACCGGCTTGCCGGTGTCGCGATCGAGCACGAAGACAAAGCCCTGCTTGGTCGGCTGAATCACGACGTCGCGCTGACCGTCCCCGGTGTCGATGCGCGCCAGGGTCGGCTGCGCCGGCAAATCGTAATCCCAGACGTCGTGATGCACGGTCTGGAAGGCCCATGCGATCTCGCCGGTCTCGATGCGCAGCGCGACCACCGAATTGGCGTGCTCGTTATTGCCCGGCCGCTTGCCGCCCCAAAAATCCGGCGACGGCGAGGACGTCGGCAGGAAAACCAGCCCGCGCGCCTCGTCGACCGACATCGGCGCCCAGACATTGGCGTGACCGGCCTCGATGCCGTCGCGCTTGAGCGGCTCGAAGGTCCAGCGCGTTTGACCAGTGCGCGCGTCGAACGCGCGCACCACGCCGCTCGGCGCGTCGACGCGGCGGTTGTCGCCAATGGACGAGCCGACCACGACGACACCACGGCCGACAGCCGGCGGCGAGGTGATCTGGAATTCGCCCGGCCATTCGAGCTTCATGCCGATCTCAAGCTTGATCTCGCCGCCCTTGCCGAAATCGGCACAGGGACTTCCCGTCTTCGCATCGAGCGCGATCAGGCGGACGTCGTTGGTGCCCATGAAGATGCGCGACCGGCAGGCGGCGTTCGCGGGCGCCGCGTCATCGCCCCACCAGGTGACACCGCGGCAGACATAGCGATTGGCGGGACGCTGATTGGTCGCGATCTTCGGATCGTAGCGCCATTTCTGCGCACCCGTGCCGGGATCGAGCGCGATCACCTCGTTGAAAGGCGAGCAGAAGATCAGGCTGTCCTCGACGAACAGCGGCGTCGCCTGGAATTTGGTTCGCCGCATCACTTCGAGCGAGCGCGCGGTGAGATCGCCGGTGTGATATTCGAAGGCGCGGACGAGTTGGCCGACATTGTCGGGCGAGATCTGTTGCAATGGCGAGAAGCGCGAGCCGCCGGCATCGCCGCCCCAACTTTCCCAAGCGGAGCATGGCCGCACTGCAAACAACAGAAGCCCAGCGAGTGCGGCCGGAATTCGCAGGCCGGTCCGCAACGCCCGTCTCACTCTATTTTGGTTTCTTGGCTGGCTCGCTTGGACGGGCTCCGCTCCAGGGATCGTACTTCTCCTTGGGTTCCGGAATGCGCTCGAGCGCGGCCTTATAGGCCTTTTCATCGACCTTGGGCTTGTTGTCCGCCTTGGGGCCCTCATTGCCCTGGCGCTTAGCGCCGGCGCCCATCTGCGCCTGCGCCGACCCAGCTGCCAGCGCCAACACCGCAGCCGCTATGACCAAAATCCTCATTGGCGCAATTCCCCTCATCTGGGGTACAAACTAGCCTGCAATCCCGTAATAGCAAATGCCGCGGGTTCCAGGCCTTCTGGATATCTTGCGCTCAGCAAATCTTGATCAGCCCGGACTTCGTCGGATCGCATTCGTGCCTATCTGTTGGCCCGCAGGGGACCTTCACGGATGTTGCGGATTATTGCCCATGTGACGCTGCTGGCCGGCGCGCTTGCGCTTGGGGCCTGCGGCTTTGCCGACAGCCGCGCGCCCGTGCCCGAGTTCATGCGCATCAAGGAAGCCGAGCAGCCGCCGCACGAGCCGCCCCCCGACGTCAAGCGCGTGGTGCGCGAGCAGATCGATAGCGTCTTCCTCAACACGTCCTATCCGCGCGAGGTGCATGTCGCTTCGCCGCATCGCGAGGTGCGCGGACCGGGCTGGACAGCCTGCGTCCGCGCGCAGCTCACCTCGGCAACCGGCTCTTCGCTCGGCCCCCAGACCTATGTCGTGACCATCAACGGCGGAAAGGTCGTCGATCGCCGCCGCGCGGAGGCTGACGACATCTGCGGCACGGAAAGTTATGAGCCGATCTAGCTCGGTCGTTTTCAGACGTGGTCATCAGACCGGACTCGCACCGCAAAGGTCCGGCCAGTATAGCGAGGCCATGCCAGAGTTCGACGCACGATACGAAGCCCTTCGCCGCCGTGACGCAGCAATGGACGGCATCGTGTTCGTCGCGGTGAAGACGACCGGAATCTACTGCCGCCCTGTCTGTCCAGCAAAAACTCCGCTCGCGCGTTGCATTCGATCGAAGCGCCGCCGCTGCCGAGCAGGCCGGCTTCCGCCCCTGCCTCAGATGTCGTCCAGAAACCGCCCCGTTCTGTCCAGCGTGGAAGGGCACACGGACAACGGTTGAACGTGCGCTCGCCTTCATCGAAGCCGGAGAGCTGGATCGCAGCAGCGTGGATCGGCTAGCCGAACGACTGGGAGTCGGTACGCGTCATCTGACGCGCTTGTTCGCCCGGCATCTCGACGCATCCCCGCTGCAAGTGGCCCTCTCGCTCCGTGTGCAGCGCGCCAAGCGGCTGCTTGACACCAGCGATCTTCCGATCGCGGCCGTGGCGGAACGCTCCGGCTTTTCAAGCGTGCGACGTATGAGCACGGCGTTCGCGCAACTCTACGGTCGTCCGCCTTCGGCATTCCGAAAAAGAAGCTGCGAGCGCAGGTTCGCGGTCGGCTGAGCAACAACGAGGACATCAATGGCCAGCAGGATCTACGGAACAGTTGATGCCGAACGTCAGAACCAGATGAGCGGGCTCGAATTCGTCCAGGGCCTTGCAGCTGGAACACTCCCCCTCAACACGATCGCGCAGACCCTCGGCTATGACGTGGGAAGCCGAGAGCGGCCGTGTCGTCGTCGCGCTCGTGCCCACCGGCGCTCACCTCAATCCGGCAGGCACGGTGCATGGCGGCCTCACGGCCACCTTGCTCGACAGTTGCATGGGTTTGGCAATCCAATCGACGCTTGACAAGGGAATCGGCCAGACAACGCTCGAGTTCAAGATCTCGCTGCTGCGGCCGATCACGCCGGAGACAGGCCCGATCACGGCCGAAGGCAGGGTCCTGAATTGCGGCCGTCGCATTGGAACGGCCGACGGACGCGTGACAGATGCCAAGGGCCGATTGCTTGCCCATGGCACGACGACGTGCCTCATCTTCCCGACGTGAGACGAGAGGAACAAACCGCGGCATGCGAGCGGTTCCGGGAAAAACCTGTAAGTCGCCCGGAACGATCCCCGCCTCCCCTTCTTGTTACCGCCGAGGGCAGTTTCGGAGGAGGACAGGATGAGGAATTTTACGATTGCACTGCTGGCTGGCGTCGGCGCCCTCGCGGCGGCGAGCGGCGCAAAGGCCGCCGATATCTACACGACCAGCGAATACGCCAACCCCGCGCTCGTTCAGCAAGTCCGGCTCGTGTGCGATGATGCCGGCAATTGCTATCGCACCCGCGGAGGCGCGCGCGTGATCGTGCGCGACTCCTATAATTCGATGCCGCGCGAGCGATATTACGAGCGCCGCAGCTATCGCGACTGGGACGATGGTCCGCGTGGCGGCGTCGGCATTCGCGCACCGGGCGTCAGCGTAGGCGTCGGTGTCGGCGGCGACCGCTGGTAGTCGATGAAACCATGAGAGACGGGACCGGACGAGACAGCTCGTCCGGTCCCGTTCCGTCAGGTCTCGAGCGGATCGGCCGGCGTGACGATGCACGTTGACGACGGGAGCTGCGCGATGAAGCGCGCGAGCACCATGCCGGCGCACATCGCGGCGACGAAGATGAAGGCCGAGGTCGAGCCGAATCCGAGCGCGGTCAGCGCCGGTCCGGGACAGAAGCCGGCCAATCCCCAGCCGATGCCGAAGATGGCGGGACCAACGATAATCTTGGGATCGATGTCCGTTCGCGTCGGGACGTAGAAGCGTTCGGCGAAGGACGGCCGCGCGAGTTTCAGGACGCGCCTGAATCCGATGAAGGTCACTGCGACCGCGCCGGCCATGACGAAGGCAAGGCTGGCGTCCCACGTCCCTGCCGGAATGCCGCCGACGTCGAGAAAGTTCAGCACCTTGGCCGGATTCGACATGCCCGAGACGATGAGGCCGAGGCCGAAGATCAGGCCGATCGCAAATTGAATGAGAATCGCCATCGGCTCAGCTCCAGTGCCGCATCACGAAGACCGTGGCGACGCCCGCCGCCATGAAGGTGATGGTCGCGACCAGCGAGCGCACCGACAGCCGCGACAGGCCGCAGACGCCATGGCCGGATGTGCAGCCGCTGCCCCACACCGCGCCGAAACCGGTGAGCAATCCGGCGACGATCAGCACCGGCGTTGGCGCAGCGATCGTTTGCGCCGGCAGGCTTCCTGTGACGAGGCGGACCAATAGGGGCGCGGCGATCAGGCCTGCGACGAAGGCGAGCCGGCCGGCGAGTTCGCGGTCCTCATAGGGGGGAAACAGCCGCGCCGCGATGCCGCTGACACCGGCGATCCGCCCCGTCGCCCACATCAGCAGCACGGCGGACAGGCCGATCAGCGCGCCACCGAGGAGCGAAGTCATCGGCGTAAAAGGTGTGACGATCATCGTGATCCTCCGGGTCGAGAGCTATTCTTGCGTATCCATCGAGGCATCCGGCCGCCTGTCGCCCGCATGCTCAATGAGACGTTAATAATACCACTGGAATTGAAGCGGCGTCCCAACGGTATTTTCCAATCTTTGCGCTAAGCATGACCATGTAACACGGGCTCAGCCCGCGTGAACGGGGACGGGACGTGGTCGACATCGCGCATCAGGCAGCGATCAATCCGGCATCTGCAAAAGATGCCGCGATGGCGCGCGCGCTCGTCCCGCTCGCAGCGATCGACCCCGGCCAATGGCGCGCGCTCGCGCAGCGGGCGATCGAGCCGAACGGATATTACCTGCCCGCCTGGGAACTCGCCGTCAGCGCCACCGCGCGCGGCCGCACCGATGCCTCGGCGCTGCCCGCATTCGACGGATCTTCGAAGCGGTTGATCGGGCTGATGCCGGTAATCTCGCTCTGGCAGGCCCTGAAGATCCCCCTGCCCGCGCTGGTCAGCGCGCATCCCTATGGCACGCTGTGCAGCCCACTGATCGACCGTGACGCCCCGATCGAGGCGGCCGCACGCCTGTTGCAGCAGGCGCGCGAGGCCGGCGCGCATGCGCTCGTGCTGAACGACGTCGCACTCGACGGCGCAGCGATGAATGCGCTCAAAGAAGTTCTCAATCGCGACGGCCTGAAGCCCCGCGTTCTCTCTTCCTACGTCCGCGCCAGCCTCGATGCGACGCAAGACGGCGAGACGATGCTCCGCAATGCGCTCGGCACCAAGAAGCTCAAGGAGCTGCGCCGCCAGCGCCATCGCCTCCAAGAGCACGGCCCCGTCGTGTTCGAAATCGCGCGCAAGCCGGACGACATCAGGCCAGCGCTCGAAACATTTTTGCAGCTCGAAGCCAGCGGCTGGAAGGGCAAGCGCGGCACCGCGTTGATCCAGCATGCGGGCGACGCGACCTTCATCCGGCGCGCCGTTCCGGCGCTGGCAGACACGGCGCAATGCGAGATCATCACGCTTCGCGCCGGCACGACGCCGGTCGCCGCCGGCATCGTGCTGCGCCATCAGGACCGCGCGTTCTTCTTCAAGCTCGGCATCGACGAACGCTTCGCGAGATATTCGCCGGGCACGCAGCTCACGCTCGATCTCACCCGTCACCTCTGTGCCGATCCGGCCATTGCGAGTGCGGATTCCACCGCGAGCGCCGACCACCCCATGATCAATCCGATCTGGCGCGGACGCATTGCCATCGGCGACGTGCTGATTCCGCTGCGGCGGAACGATCCGGTTGTGGCTTTGATTCACGGAGCCCTGGTCAGCCTCAACGTCGCGCGCGAGGCCGCGCGACGTGTGGCGCACCGCCTCCGCAAGTCAGGGAAAGCTACTCCGCCGCCTGTGCGTTGATCTCCGCCGAGACCTCACGAATGGCGCGTGCGAGCATGTTCGGATCCTGCGCGCCGGAGACGGCGTATTTCTGCGCGAACACGTAGGTCGGCACGCCGGAGATGCCCTTCTCGGCGGCCTCTTGCGCGTCAGCCGACACGCGCGCGACTTCCTCGTCGGAGGCAAGGCGTTTGCGCACATCGTCGGCATCGAGGCCCACATCGGCCGCCGCCTGCACCAGCACGTTCACATCCGTCAGATCGCCGCCGTCCCGGAAGTACAGCTCCATCAGGCGCTGCTTCATCTCGGGCGCCTTGCCGATCGCCTCGGCCCAGAAGATCAGACGATGGCAGTCGGTCGTGTTGGGCTGGCGCGCGACCAGCTCCGGCTTGTAGACGAGGCCCTCCTCGCCCGCGGCCGCAACGACGCGTCCCGCAATGCCCTTATAGGCTTCGACCGAGCCGAACTTCTGGGTGAGATAGGCCTCGCGGCTGATACCCTCGCGCGGCACCCAGGGATTGAGGAAGAACGGGCGGAAATTCAGCTTGACGGGAACGTCGGGCACCAGCGCCAGCGCGCTTTCGATGCGATGTTTGCCGATATAGCACCACGGACACACCACGTCGGAGACGACGTCGATCTGGAGCGGTTTCAGCGTGCTCATGAGCGCCTCCTTCGGGCGGTTTGGGTTTGACCCAAGATAAGCCGAACGCGCCCCGAGGCAAGTGCGCCCGATGAGGGTGCTAGGCCATGGCCGCCGCCGTCTGCTTCAACCATTCGGATGTGCGCTCGTCGGCCGGAAAGAACGTCTCCAGCGCCAGCTCCGACAGGGTGATGTCCACGGGCGTGCCGAACACCATGGTGGTGGAGAAGAAACTGAGTATCTCCCCGTCATGCCGCAGCTTGAAGGGGATCGCGACATTGTCGCTCGACAGCGGCGCTGAGCGCGCCGGGATGGGGTAGCTTTTGAGATCGTTGTACAGCTTGATCAGCTCAGGATCGGCGGTCGCCTCGCATTGGCGGTGCAGCCGCTCCAGCAGATGCCCGCACCATTCCGCAAGATTGACCGTACGCGGCGCCAGCGCCTCGGGATGGAAGGCGAGCCTGAGCACGTTGAAGGGCTGGCCGAGCAGACGCTGCGGGATGCCGTCGAGCAGCGGCGCCACCATGCGGTTGGCGGAGACCAGGTTCCAGTGGCGGTCATAGGCCAGCGCCGGATTGGGCTCGTGCGCTTTGAGAACGAGGTCGATCGCCTGGCGGGCTGATTTCAAGGCGGGATCCTCCAGCCGACGCTGCGGAAACGCGGGCGCGTAGCCGGCGGCGACCAGCAGCACGTTGCGTTCGCGCAAGGGCACATCGAGACGCTCGGCAAGCCGCAGCACCATGTCGCGCGAGGGCGCGGCGCGGCCGGTCTCGACGAAGCTTAAGTGCCGCGCGGAGATCTCGGCATCGCCCGCGAGATCGAGCTGGCTCATGCGGCGGCGCTGCCGCCATTCGCGCAAATGGTCGCCGATATGGACCGGCTGGCTGGGCTCAGTGCGTGCCGTGGATGCATGTGCGTTCATGGTCGAAAACCTAGCACGCGGATTTCAGCGCTTCCATTACGTCTGAGGTAATCGAATTGGGCCCGCGACGCGCGCATCTTCGGTCGCAACAGGAGATGACCATGATCGCGCTGCTGCTCTACCGGACCGTCGCAGACCACATCGCACCCTGGGCCATGGCATTCGCAACCCGGGTGCTGGCGCGCAGCCTCAACATGCCCGAGCCGCTGGTGCATTCGACCGGCAACTATGTCGTCGCGCAGGTCACAGCCTTCGAGCACGGCGTCGGCAGGAGCCTCTGCCCGTTCCGCCTCGCACGCCTGCTCCGCGTCTGGTGGCGCGGACTGCAATGACCTTTCACCTCGAGCCCACCCCAACCATGGAGACCCCACGATGATTGACGCATCCACCTTCCTCCGCCGCGCCCTGCTCGCCGACGCGATCTTCAGCGGCGTCGCTGCGCTCGGCTTCACCTTCGGCGCCGTCGCATTCGCAGCGCTATTCAACCTGCCTGAAGCGCTGCTACGCGAGACCGGCCTGTTCCTGATCGCCTACACCGCGCTGGTTGGCTGGCTAGCCGCGCGCGCTGTGGTGCCGAAGCCGCTGGTGCTGCTGGTTGTGGTCGGTAACGCCGCATGGACGGTCGGCAGCATCGCGCTACTGCTCTCCGGCGCGGTCTCGCCGAACCTAGCCGGCGAGCTCATGGTCGTGGCGCAGGCGATCGCCACCGGCGTGCTCGCGGAGCTGCAATATGTGGGATTGCGCAAGAGCGGGAATGTGGTGGCAGCGTGAGGCCACATCACTTGCTGTCGTCGCCCGGCTTGACCGGGCGACTCAGTCCTCCGAGACAGTAGACGCATACGGGTAAGCTGCGGCGTACCGGATGCCCCGCTTTCGCGGGGCATGACACCGCGGTTAACGGCTATGCCCGCTCGCCGTTCTTCTTGCCAACGGCCTTACCATTGAGCTTCTTCTTTTTGGCCGCCTTCGTGCCGGCCTTCCCTGCTTTGCGTTCCGCGCGCGCCTTCACCTTGGCGCGCTCGACCCGCGCCTCGGCGCGCAGCTTCTTGCGCTTGGCTTCGCAGGACGGGCACTTGCAGCCGATCGGCTTCAGATAGGCTTTGAAGTAATCGGTGCCGTAATCGTAGTTGATCTCGTCGCCCGGCTCGATGTTCCTGATGGCGCGGATGAAGACCTTGCGCTCCCGCGGCCGGACGTCGGATTCGGCGTTGGGCCGGCAGGAATGGTTGATGTAGCGCGCGAGGTTCTTGCGCACCGAACCGTCGATGGTCCAGCGGTTATTGAGCTCGAACAGATATTTGTTCTCGATGGCGTCATGCGCGGGAATCCGCGAGTCCAGGATCGGTCCGTAATAACGGATGATCCGGGTGCCTTTCTTGATCGGCATGGTGGCGAAGAGGCCGAGTCCGGTCTTGGAACGGCCGACACGATAGGATTTGCGGGATGCGATGTCTGGCATGATCGAGAGAATGAGGACGCGAACGAGGCCCGATGCCTCAAGCGAAGCCGCTCTTCTAGAACGATTCCGCGCCGCTGTCAGGTATATCCCGCCCTTGTTTGAACCTTGCCCACAATGAAGACGTCTGATGGTACGGAGTTCCCGCTGCATCAGGGCGTTGTCATGAAGCGTATTGCGTTCGTTTGCCTGGCCGTGCTGCTTGCCTGCTCGCATGCTGGCAATGCCGACGCCCAATCGCTGGGCAGTACATACACGTCTGCCGCGCCAAAAGACTGCCGCCAGATCGGCAAGCCCAGCGAGCTCGATGGCAGCACGACGCGGGTGTGTCCGGGCAAGGCCGGGCTCGTGGTGCTGATCTCAGAGGACGATCTTCGCGAAATCGTCTCGGTCGGCCGCAACCGCAAGGTGGCAGCCGGGGAGCCGGCGGCACAGGTCTGGTTCGGCCCGTTCAATTCGTCGGAGAACACCGTCGAATGGCGCGCCGCGGGCGCAAAGCCTTTTGCGATCATCCAGCGCTGGCACATCGCCGATGGCACCGACCTCGACAGGCAGGGCCGTCCGAACACCAAGGCCATGCTGGTCGTGACCCGGCTGCCGCCGGGGCCGGTCTGCCATGTCGCCTATATCGATGCCATCGCCAATCCGAACGCCAATGAACTTGCGCGCAAGGCCGCGGACGATTTTGCCCGCGGCTTCAACTGCGACAAGGACGAGGTGGAGATCGTCGGCACAAGCGGGCGCGCGGTTGAGCTGGCGACGAGGCGCTAGGGCTATCCCGATCGATCAGGGGCCGGGCAGCTTGCCCGTGACCGGCGCCATCAGCATCGTCTCGAACAGGCGTTCGGGCGTCGTGCCCTCCGGCAGCCGCCCCAAAATGTCCTCGAGGCGCCCATCGAGCAGCAGCATGGTGAAGCCGTGCACCATCGACCAGGCACGCGCGATGGCGGCGCCCTGGTTCAGCGTCAGCGCATCGCCGCTGATCTGCTCCTGCCGCATCATGCCGATGGCATTGGCAAGCCCGGCGAAAGAAGCTTCGGCCGCCTCGTTCAGCGAGGGCCGGGAATAATCGAGCCGTTCGGTGCGGAACATGATGCCATACATGCCGGGATGGGCCTGCGCATAGGCGACATAGGCTTTCGGCCGCGCCAGCGCGCGCGCGAGCGGCGTGGTCGCAGCATCGCAGGACGACGCCATCGCGGCGTTGAACTGGCGGAAGCCGACGGCCGCAAGCTCGCTGAGAAGGCCGGTAAGATCGCCGAAATGATGGGTGGGCGCGGCATGCGAGACACCCGCCTCGCGCGCCACCGCGCGCAGCGTCAGGCCGGAGAGCCCGTCGCGCTCCAACACCCGCTCGGCGGCCTCGAGCAACGCCTCGCGCAGCGCGCCGTGATGATACGGCGTCTCGGCCTTCGCGGCCGCTGGCCGTCGCGCAGGACGCGACGGTGTGGCTGACGCCTTCTTCGGAGTGCGCGCGACGCGCGCGGTTTCAGTCCTGGTTTCACTTTTGCCCATGCGCCAAGCTATATGACGCAATATTGACAGTGTAAAGATTTCGCTTGACCAGAACCGCCGGCAAGGTTATTTCATCTTTACGATGTAAAGATAGGGAAGGATACGCTATGCAGCAGGCTGCCGTCACAGAGCGCCGCAATAATATCGCGCCGATTCCATTCGAGGCCGACGCGCCCGTCCTGAAGATCGTCGGCGAATTGCCGCGCGAGCTGAACGGGGTGCTCTATCGCAACGGGCCCAATCCGCAGTTCGATTCCCCCGGCGCGCACTGGTTCGTCGGCGACGGCATGCTGCACGCCTTCCATCTCGAGAACGGCCGCGCCAGCTATCGCAACCGCTGGGTCCGCACGCCGAAATGGCTCGCCGAGCACGATGCCGGCCGTGCCCTGTTCGGCGGCTTCGGCCGCAAGCTGCCGGATGCGCCGGCGACCATCACCGACGGCGGCGTCGCCAACACCAACATCATCTTCCATGCCGGCAAGCTGTTGGCGCTCGAAGAAGCGCACCTGCCGACCGAGATCGAGCCGGGCACGCTGGCAACGCGCGGCTATCACAATTATCAGGGCCGCGTCGCCGGTAGTTTTACCGCGCATCCAAAGGTCGACCCTGTGACCGGCGAGCTGGTGTTCTTCGGCTACAACGCCGCGGGGCCGCTGACATCAGCCCTCTCTTACGGATCGATCGATGCTTCCGGCAAGGCCACGCGCTTCGAACGCTTCGAGGCGCCCTATGCCAGCATGGTCCACGATTTCATCGTCACCGAGAACCATGTGCTGTTTCCGATCCTGCCCATTACCGGCAGCATGGAGCGCGCGATGAGCGGACGGCCGCCCTATGCCTGGGAGCCGGAGAAAGGTGCTTATGTCGGCGTGATGAAGCGCAACGGCACCGCGAGGGACATCGTCTGGTTCCGCGGCGAAGCCTGCTATGTCTTCCACGTCATGAATGCGTGGGAGGAGGATGACCGCATCGTCTCCGACGTCATGCAGTTCGAGGAAGCACCGCTGTTTACGCATCCCGACGGCACACCCACCAATCCCAACAAATCGTTTGCACGTCATTGCCGCTGGACCTTCGATCTCTCAGGGAATACCGACCGCTTCCAGCAGATTTATCTCGACGACCTCACCGGCGAATTCCCCCGCATCGACGATCGCCGCGCCGGATTGAAGAGCCGTCACGGCTGGTACGCCTGCGCCAACCCAAAGCTGCCGATGTTCGGCGCGCTGTCCGGCATCGTCCATGTCGACGGCGCCGGAAAACGGCTCGGCCATTATCTGCTGCCGGCCGGCGACACCATCTCCGAGCCGGTGTTCGTCGAGCGGTCGAAGGACGCGGCGGAAGGCGACGGCTGGTTGCTCGCGGTGGTCTGGCGCGCGCGGGACAACCGCAGCGACCTCGCCGTGTTCAACGCCACTGATGTCGAGGCCGGTCCCGTCGCGCTGGTGCAACTCGGCCACCGCGTGCCCGACGGCTTTCACGGCAATTGGGTGGGGGCGCAGTAACGCGTCGTCATTCCGGGGCGACGCGAAGCGTCGAGCCCGGAATGACGGTAGAGGAGTTTTTCATGCACATGCCCACGATCACCGCAGACTGCCTCGCCTTCCTCGCTTTGACCTGCACCGCGCTCGCACTCCAGATGATCCGGCCGCGGCGAAGCAGCCCTGCGATCTTCAACGGCGGCATCCTGCTCGCCGTGGGCCTCTTGATCGCCTCCGCGCTGCCGATCCTGTCGCACCTGCCCTGGGCGGAATTGGCCGAGGAGGCATCCGACCAAGCCATTGCAGCGCTCCATCTTTTAGAGGTTACCTACGTCATTTTGACACTGTAAAGATTTCACTTGACCCGGCCTCGCGCCTGAACTACTTATCTTTACATCGTAAAGATTAGCCTGACCGAGCAGCCCATGGCGATTTTCCTGATCCTCGCGCCCTACGGCGCTTACACCTTCCTGATGCTGGTGACGTCAGCCATTTCAAGCGTGTTCACGGCCTCCGCGATCTGCCTCGCCACCGTCGCAATCGATGTTGCGCGCGGCCGCTCGGCGAAGATCCTGGCCGTGGGCTCGGCGATCCTGTTCGCTGCCATCGGCCTCTACCTCGCGCTGATTGACCCGAAGCTCGGCACACTCGGTGTCAAGCTGTCGGTCGATATCGGCATCTTCGTCATCTCGCTCGGCTCGATGCTGGTGCGCCGTCCGTTCACGCTGCAATACGCGGTTGAATCGGTCCCGGCCGAAACCGCGGCGATCCCCGGCTTCCTCACCGCCAATTACATCATCACAGGTGCCTGGACGGCAGCCGCGCTGCTGATGGCGGCCGCCAACATTGCCCTGCTCTACTTCCCCGGCCTGCCGCTCTGGTCGAGCCTTGCAGTCGCCTTCGCTGCCCGCAACAGCGCGATCTATTTCACAAAGTGGTATCCGGAATATCGCCAGATCAAGTACGGTACGCCCGCCCGCGCGCTGCCCCAATCTCATTGAAGACAGGACAGACGATGAAAGACGTATTCCGCCGGCTCGTCTCCGACTTCCTTTCCACCATCGTCTTCGTGGTAATCTATCTCGCGACCGACAACGTCATCCTCGCAACGGCGGTCGCCATCCTCGGCGCCATCGGCCAGGTGGTATGGTCGCGGATCAAGGGTCAGGCGCTCGGCTACATGACCTGGGCAAGCCTCGGCCTCGTCATCGTGCTCGGTGGTGCAACGCTGCTCACCAACGATCCGCGCTTCGTGCTGGCAAAGCCCGCGATCGGACATGTCGCGATCGGCTTCATCATGCTCAAGCGCGGCTGGATGCTGCGATACCTGCCGGCGATCGTGACCGAGACCATTCCGGAATACGTCACCGTCGCGGGCTACGCCTGGGCCGCGCTGATGTTCGTGCTCGCCGCAGGCACCGTCGCGGTCGCCATGACGGGCGACCTGAAGCTGTGGGTCTTCTATATTTCGGTGGTTCTGGTCGGCGCGAAGATCACCGCGTTTGCCATCCAGTACGTCGCCTTCCGCCTCCTCGTCGGCAGCCGCATTCGCGCCGCGCGCGCTTGAGACCGCGTCAAAGAGAGCGTTAGGCACGCCCCGCGAGTTAGGCTATAGGCGTCCCTGGCGAACCCAGCGGATTGTCGCAAGGCGCCCGGAAAAAAAGTTGGGAGACGCGAATGGCCGTGGACGGCAACTGGAATCTGACCATGACGACGCCGATGGGCGAACGCCAGGCGACGCTGACCTTGCTGAGCTCCGGCGGCACACTGACGGGCACGCAGGGCGCCGATGGGAATTCTGCCGAGATCTTCGACGGCACCATCAGTGGCGATGCCGTCAATTGGAAGGTTTCGATCACCAATCCGATGCCGTTGACGCTAGAATTCATCGGCACCGTCTCGGGCGACAGCATGAGCGGCGAGATGGGCATCGGCCCAATGGGCAGTTTTCCGTTCACGGGCACCCGCGCGTAAGCCCGCGCTGCACCGATGCGCGTGCTCCGTCTCATCGCTGCAACGATCCTGTGTGTCGCGACACAAGCGCGCGCGGATGACACCGAACCGGCGTGGCGCGCAAGCGCGCTCGCCATGGTGCCCGCGGGCTATGTCGCAGGCCTCGCCTATCGGACCGATGGTTCGTCCGGCGACCTTGCCGTTTATCCCGCAACGTCGAACGATCCGAAGACGCCGGCCAGCGTGTTCGCCGCGCGTCAGGCCCTCATCGTCACGCTGACGCCGGATGCGGCGCGCGCGGTCTCAGCCGAGCTGAAGCCGCGCCGCGGGCCGGATCCTGACAACGACGACACTGACTTCGCAAAGCTGCACGCCGACCTCTCAGCCAAGCGCGCAACGCTGCCTGACGGCACCGAGCCCTGCGATCTCGGCGCCTGGTCGATCGACAAGGATCCAAGCGGCCTCAACGTGCGCGCCGAGCCGTCGGCAAAGGCGCGCGTGCTCGGAACGCTGCCGCCGCCGTACCGACTCAAGCTCGGCGGCAGCGAGAACACACCCGACAGCGGCTGGCTCACCGAATTCCGCATCATCGGTTTCAAGGACGGCTGGTTTCTGATCTGAAGGCGCAAAACCGCCGGGCAAGGACTACGAAGACGAGAAACGATATCCGCGCAGCGCGCCAAAGCCCTATGCGGGGCGCGGCTGGGTCGCGTCGAACAAGGTCGGCGCCGCCTACGCCAATGGCGCCACGCGCATGGGCGGACTTTTCCAGGCGCCCTTCGTCGATGCGAAGTGGATGCCGGCCCAGCGCGAGCTCGGCGGCGCGATCGACCGACGGCGGCCCGAAGCGCATCTTTGCCTGCAGCGGGCTCTGGGGTCTGGTCGAGAGCCAGGACGGCGTCCGCGGCTGGTGGCGCTCGCTGTGCTCGAACCAGGTCACGAATTGCAGTTAGCTCTCTCGTCTCCCTCGCCCCGCTTGCGGGGAGAGGGTTGGGGTGAGGGGGAGTCTCCGCGAGGACGGTGACAGTTGGACTCGTGGAGAGTCCCCCTCACCCGGACTTTGCGCCACGCGCAAAGTCCGACCTCTCCCCGCAAGCGGGGCGAGGTGAAGAGCTCAGCCTAAATTCAGCTCCTTGAAGAAGTCGTTCCCCTTGTCATCGATGATGATGAACGCCGGGAAGTCGACGACTTCGATGCGCCAGATCGCTTCCATGCCGAGTTCGGGATATTCGAGCACCTCGACCTTCTTGATGCAGTGCTCGGCGAGGTTCGCCGCCGCACCGCCGATCGAGCCGAGATAGAAGCCGCCATACTTCTTGCAGGCCTCGCGCACGGCGGGGGCGCGGTTGCCCTTGGCCACCATCACCATCGAGCCGCCGGCGGCCTGGAACTGATCGACGAAGGAATCCATGCGGCCCGCGGTGGTCGGACCGAACGCGCCGGAGGCGTAGCCCTCGGGCGTCTTGGCCGGACCGGCGTAATAGACCGGGTGGTTCTTGAAGTAATCCGGCAGCGGCTCGCCCCTCTCCAGCCGCTCGCGCAGCTTGGCATGGGCGGAATCGCGCGCGACGATCATGGTGCCGCTCATCGACACCCGTGTCTTGGTCGGGTACTTCGAGAACGTCGCCAAAATGTCCTTCATCGGCTGGTTGAGGTCGATCTTGACGACCTCGCCGCCAAGCGACTCCTCGACCTGCGGCAGGTATTGCGCCGGGTTGTGCTCGAGCTCTTCCAGATAGACGCCGTCCCTGGTGATCTTGCCGAGCACCTGTCGGTCGGCCGAGCAGGACACGCCAAGCCCGATCGGCAGCGAGGCGCCATGGCGCGGCAGGCGGATCACCCGCACGTCGTGGCAGAAATATTTGCCGCCGAACTGCGCGCCGACGCCGAGCGACTGCGTCATCTTCAGGATTTCCTGCTCCATCTCGATATCGCGAAACGCGTTGCCGTCAGGCGAACCGTGTGTCGGCAGTGCGTCGAGATAGCGGGCGGAAGCGAGCTTCACCGTCTTCATGCAGAGCTCGGCCGAGGTGCCGCCGATCACGATGGCGAGGTGATAGGGCGGGCATGCCGCGGTGCCCAGCGTCAACACCTTCTCCTTCAGGAAGGCGAGCAGCCGGTCCTTGGTCAGCACAGAGGGCGTTGCCTGGAACAGAAAGCTCTTGTTGGCGGAGCCGCCGCCCTTGGCCATGAACATGAACTTGTAGGCGTCATCGCCCTCGGCGTAGATCTCGCACTGCGCCGGCATGTTGTTGGCGGTGTTCTTCTCCTCGTACATCGAGAGCGGCGCGACCTGCGAGTAGCGCAAATTGCGACGCAGGTAAGCATCGCGCGCGCCTTCCGACAGCGCGGCCTCGTCGTCACCGTCGGTGATGACGTTGCAGCCCTTCTTGCCCATGATTATCGCGGTGCCGGTGTCCTGGCACATCGGCAGCACGCCGCCGGCCGCGATGTTGGCATTCTTCAAAAAGTCCAGCGCGACGAATTTGTCGTTCGGGCTCGCCTCGCTGTCCTCCAGGATCGCGCGGAGCTGCTTCAGATGGCCGGGCCGCAGATAATGGTTGATGTCGCCAAAGGCCGCCTCCGACAGCGCCCGCAGCGCCTCGCGCGACACCACCAGCATGTCTTTCCCCAAAACCTTCTCGACCCTGACGCCCTCGGCCGTGATCTTCTTGTAGGGCGTCTCGTCCTTGCCCAGGGGAAACAGCGGGGTGTGCTTGTAGGGCGGAACGGGTTTTGCGGGGTCGGGAAAAGCGGTGGGAGCGTTCATGGAGCGAATCTCGGGGTTTTGGAGCCCTCTCGGGCCTCTCAGCATAGAAGCGTTCTAAGCTTTTTTCCCGTAAAGGGAAGGCGTTCCGGCGCGGTCGGGGCATCCCGATTCGGCGGCATGGCGGCCCTCTTCCGGCGAGGACCAGCCGGGCCGCGAGCCCATCATGATGCTCGGGAAGACTTCGGCGCACCCCTTGCGCTTCGCCTCCGCCGACGCTTGAATGCGCGGCCTAAGGGGCTTTCCATCATGATTTTCAAACTGAACGTCCGCGGCGCGATCCTGGTCGCCGCCGCCATCACCGGCCTTGTGACCCTCGCCTCGCCCGCGCGCGCCGATCGCTGCGACGACAGCGCCAAGGAGCTGTCGAACCAGGTCGACCGCCTCAAGGTGAACTTTCGCGCCGCCAACGTCGTCTACCTGACCCATCCGGCGGCCAAGGAGTTGTCCGTGGCCTGCCGCGGCGACAAATATTCCATCGAGCTCTATGCCAAGGGCGATCGCAAGCCGACGCCGGAGTTCTTTGCGCTGGTCGGATCGATGGCGGCGATCGTCTTCACCGTGACGAAGGACGACACCACGACGGGCGCGACACGCTGCCTGAAGCGGATGGGATTGTTGCGCGGTGACAAGGTCGTCATGCGCTACCGGCGTCTCAATATGGAATGCACCCGCACCAAGACGGACGCGTCCATCGTGATCACGCGCGGCAAGGACGAGTAGAAGGGCGCTCGCTCTCTCCTCGTCTTTGCGAGCGCAGCGAAGCAATCAAGAGTCCCTCTGCGGCGACAGTCTGGATTGCTTCGTCGCAAGGGCTCCTCGCAATGACGAGGAGAGGGCAAGCGTCCCTCGAAATCATACAACGCGAAAGCGGCCTCATCCCGCCACACCAAATCCCTCGCATTTTAACGATTGGCTTGACGGAAGTTTCGTCCCTCGCAGGGCAAGGTCAATTGTTTCCATGTGTGAGGATTTGTGGATGAGTGTTTCGACCGTAGCACCGCCGCCGATCGCGATCGTGGTGCCGAGCTACGACACGACCAAGCAGCAGGACGACCAGAGCAAGACCAAGGACAGCGACCCGACCTACAAGCCGACGCCGCCCGCGCCGCTGCCGCCGGGTCAGGGCACGCGGATCGATCAGCTCGCCTGATCAGGCCCATCAAGGATGAAACGCCCGATCCAGTCGATCGGGCCTTTCGCGTGTCCGGCCGCATCTTTGCCGGATAGCGGGCCCAACATCGTGCGCGGCTGACCCTGAGATCTGCGCATGATCGCAAAACTGCTGTTGCAGAATACGATCACTACCGTCGGGATGGGCGCGCTGCTGTTCGCGTGCGCCGGGACCTTGCACTGGCCGTCGGCCTGGGTGTTCCTCGCGACCTGCGGCCTGCTCGGCCCGCTCTGCGGCTGGTGGCTTTATCGGATAGATCCCGCGCTACTCGCCGAACGTCTGCGGCCGGTTTTGCAAAGGGACCAGCCTGCGGCCGACAAGGTGTTCATGACCGTGTTCGTCGTCGCGATGCTGGCCTGGCTAGCGGCGATGGGGCTCGACCGGCGGCATCTCGCCTCGGACATGCCGGTTGCGCTCCAGGTGCTCGGCCTGGTGCTGTACCTCGCCTCTACGCTGTTCACCCTCTGGGTGTTCCGCGAAAACTCGTTCGCCGCGCCCGTGGTGAAGCTGCAAGCGGAGCGCGCGCAGCGCGTGATCTCGACCGGGCCCTACGCACATGTGCGCCATCCCATGTACAGCGGCATGATGTTGTTCTTCGCCGGCGTGTCGCTGCTGCTGGGCTCGTGGTGGGGAGTGGCGATGACGCCCGTCTTCCTCGTCCTGTTCGCGGTCCGCATCCGCATCGAGGAGCGCACGCTGCGCGAGGGCTTGCCGGGCTATTCCGACTATGCGACGCGCGTGCGCTATCGCCTGCTGCCTCGCGTGTGGTGAGTGCGCATCACTCCCCTCGGCACTGCACGGAAAAGCGTTCGCTCTCCTCCGATCGACTGACGTCGCCGCAACCGAACCCCGCTAGAGGGAACCCGCACCCATTCAAGGGAGACGCGACGATGTTCTGCAAACCCCCCTGCCCCGACGAGCATGAGCTCGCTCCCGTCCCCGATGATTCAAACCATCGATCTGGCCCGGAGCGCGCACAGATGCTCGGGAGCCACGACGCGTTCGGGCGACTGATCGCGCCTGAAACGGCCGGTCCGGAACGGGGGCTGCCGCCAGCCCCCTCCGGACCGGCTAATCGTCGAGCTCCTTGTAGCGTCGGAAGATGCCTTGCTCGTTGAACGGAATGCGGCGCTCGCTTTCGAGATAGGCCTTGATGTTCGGCCGCGCGGCAATGCGGTCGCGCAGGCCGACGAGGCCCGGGATGTCTTTCTCGAACGCCTTCATACGTCTGGGAAAGGCGTAGCGCAGCCCGTCGACGATCTGGAACAGCGAGAGATCGACGTAGGTGAGCTTACGGCCGGTGACATAGGCGCCGCCCTTGTTCTCAAGGAGCTGCTCGAAATAACCGAGATATTTCGGCACGCGCTCCGTCCAGAAATCGGCCGTGCGCTTCTTCGCCGCCGGCTTCTGGTCCTCATAGTAGAGCGAAGGCCCGAGCGGGTGATGGGTGTCGTGAATCTCCAGTACGAGATCAGTGATCGTTAGCTGAAGCTGGTGCAGCCAGAGTTTGCCGGCCTCCGTCTTCGGCGCGAGCCCATGGCGGGCGCCGAGATAGAGCAGGATGTTGGCGGTCTGGCCGATGACGAGCTTGCCGGCTTTCAGGAACGGCGGCGCAAAGGGCGGCGTGCCGTGCGCGTCCATCATCTTCATCATCGCAGCCGTCCCGCGCGCCCCCCGCGCGACGTCGACGTAAGCCGCCCCCGCCTCCTCCAGCGCCAACCGCACATATTCGCCGCGGCCCTGGATCTCGGGCCAGTAATAGAGCTCGTATTTCATGGGAGGGGGTCCGTGAGCGTTGGGGGGGTCCCGACCAACGTAGCACGCGGCGGCGGCGCGGGCGCCCCGAAAGCCGTGTCGATTAATTGCTTCCCGGGACCGTGGCGCCGGGCGAGCATACCAATGTGGGACGATCCTCAAGCGATCGCCCAGGGGAGGACGCGGGATCTGCTGCGGGACCGTTCGGGGCGGTATCCGCGATCACATCGGGGCTGCCGCCGAGCGCGGCGCGAGGGGAGATCGTCATGCACTGGAACACCGTCCGCCCAATCGCGGCAATTGCCGGTTATGCCTCGCTTTGCTGCCTCGCCATTGGTCTTGCCATCGGTCCGGACCGCGCCTCGGCCGCGGAACTGCTCAAAGCCCGGCTGGCGCAAAATCTCGGACCTATCTCCGGCCTTGCGATCGTCGCCAAATCGAAGGGGATTTTCGAAAAGCACGGACTGGACATCACGGTCTCGAACTTCACCTCCGGCAAGCAGTGTCTGGACACCGTGATCGGGGGCGGTGCCGACATCGCGACGACGGCGGAGGCCCCCGTCACCGCTTCGGCGATGGCAAACCAGCCCATCGCCTTCGTCGCCGGCATGGAATATTCCGATCTCAAGACGCTCGTCGCGGCCAAGGCCGGCGTCAAGACCAAGGCAGATCTTCGCGGCAAGCGAATCGGATTCACGGCCGGCACCGGTAGCGAGGTTTACACGGCGACCTTGCTGAAGTCGGCGGGATTGACGCCCAAGGATGTCACCCTCGTCAATCTGCGGCCGCAGGAGATGCTGCCGGCACTTGCGGCCGGAAGCATCGACGCGTTCGATACCTGGGAGCCCCACGTCGCCAACGCGAAGAAGGCCCTGGGCGAAGCCGTCGCTGAGGTCGATACAAAGGGCACCTACTCCGAGACGTTCAATATTGTCGTCATGAGGTCCTACCTGGACGCCAACCCTGCCCTGGTCGAGAAGTTCATCGCCGCACTGATCGATGCCGAGGTCTGGATGAAAGCACACCCGGATGAAGCGATCACGGCCGTGGCGGAGGCGGTCGGCATGAAGCGGGATGAACTCGCCCCGATCTGGGCCGACTATGTTTACCGGGTGCGTCTCGACGACCGGTTGATCGAGATTCTCAAGACCCACTCCGCATGGCGCCTCGAGAGCGGCAACCATCCTCCGGGAGCGGTGATGCCCGACTTCAGCAAGGTCGTCGTCACCGAGTCGCTGAAGAAGGTCGATCCCACACGCGTCACCCTGTCGTGGAAATAGGCGCCCGCACGGCCATGCAGGAAGCCACTTCAACACGACGCGCGATTGCCATCCGCACCGGCGGTCGCGCGCGGCGGCCGGATTCGGTTCGTCTTCGCCGTCTCAATATTCTGGTCGGGGCGCTGTCGCTTCCCTTGTTCGTCTGCCTCTGGGAACTCGTCTCCCGCTCCGGGGCCGTCAACATGGTGCTGTTCCCGCCGCCGACGGTGGTTGCTGCTGCCGTGCTCGAGTGGATACGTAGCGGACAGTTCTTTGGCGATCTGCTGGCCAGCCTCTTTCGCGTCACCACGGGGTTCATCATCGGCGGCGCGCTCGGCATCCTGTTCGGCATTCTCACCGGCCAATTCCCCGTTATCTCGAGCTTGCTGTCTCCGCTATTCCATATCCTGCGGCCGATTCCGCCGATTGCCTTCGTGCCGATCGTCATCCTCTGGTTCGGCCTGTCGGAGGCGGGAAAGCTGTTCCTCGTCGTATGGGGCGTGTTCTTCACGGTGTGGCTTTCGACCCACATCGGCGTGCAGAAGGTCGACCGCGGCCTGGTTCGGGCGGCGTTGATGCTTGGCACGCCCCGGCGGCAGATGCTGCAGGAGATCGTGCTGTTGGGCGCGCTTCCCTACATCGTGGTCGGGCTGCGCACCGCCGTCAGCATCTCCTTTTACACGCTTGTCGCGGCCGAACTGGCCGGCGCTTTCGCCGGCATCGTCTATAGGATCGAGATTGCGCAGCAGAATTTGCAAACCGGCCAGGTCATGGGCGGGCTCGCAGCGCTCGGGTTGATTTCGTTCATTGCCGACAGGCTGTTTGCGGCTCTTGCGGAACGGCTTGTCTGGTGGCGCTGATGTCGGGACCTCGATCGAGCATGAAACTGGCCCTGGCAAGTTCGTCGGCCTCCGTCGAGGAGGTGCGGAAACAACCGGCCATTCAGGTCTCGAACCTGAGCATCGTTTTCGACACCAACCGCGGGCAGAACATCGCGGTGGATCGCGTTTCCTTTGACGTGGCGCCCGGCGAGTTCGTTTGCATCGTCGGGCCTTCCGGCTGCGGCAAGTCGACGGTGCTCAATACGATCGCCGGACTGGAAGTGCCGTTTGAAGGCGACATCCTGGTGGAGGGCGCGCCTGTCTACAGTCCGCGCCCCGATGTCGGCATGGTGTTCCAGCAGCCGCATCTCTTTCCCTGGAAGTCCGTCCGCAGGAACATCGCCCATGGCCCCAGGATGCTTGGAAAGTCCAGGACGGAAGCGAATGCCATCGCCGACAATCTGATCGCGATGGTCGGTCTCACGCGTTTCGCCGACGCCTATCCGAACACGCTGTCCGGCGGCATGCAACAGCGCGTGGCGATCGCGCGCGCGCTGGCCAATCAGCCCCGCGTGCTGCTGATGGACGAGCCCTTCGGGGCTCTCGACGCGCAGACCCGGGCGGTGATGCAGGACAATCTGCTGGCGCTGCGCGACCGGATCAAGGCGACGATCGTGTTCGTCACGCATGACATCGACGAAGCCATCGTGCTGGCCGACCGCGTTCTCATCATGAGCGCAGGACCCGGCCGCATCTTGCGCGAAGTCGCGGTCAAGCTGCCGCGCCCGCGGTCGAGCTCCGTCATGCTCGAGCCGGCCTATCTTGCCCTCAAGAAGGATTGTCTCGACGTCATCCGCGCAGAAGGGTTGCGGGCGTTCAATCAGTCGGACGCGAACTGATCGCCGGAGCCCGCCAATCGTGAAGCGGATCGCAACGGGCTGGCATGGTTCTTGAATAATCGACGCCGGGTCTCACATGCGGAGCCGGCGATGCACAGGGCGAACAGCGCGATAGCGGCGGGTGTGATGCTGGCGGAGTCGGACGGTCTGGTCAGACCGCTGCCGGGCTTGCTGGATGGTCTCAACCGCGCTGATTGCAATCGCTTGCGTGCGATCGGCCGCGAAAAGCTCCTGGAAACCGGCCAACTGGTTTGGTCCCAGGGCGACGCACAGGCCGGGATCTACCTGATCAGCGAGGGGCGCATACGCAGCTACTATGCGGCGCCGTCGGGGCGCGAGGTTACGCTCGCCTACTGGTTTCCCGGCAACTTCGTCGGCGGCCCCGACATCTTCGGAACCGGCCCGCACATGTGGACATCGGTTGCGGCCGAACGCAGCCGGTTGACGTTCATGCCCGGACCGGCGCTGCGGCGGCTTGCGCTGGAATCGCCGACGATCGCCGTCGCCTTGCTGGATGCCCTCGCATTCAAGGCGCGATGCTATTCGGCGATGGCCCAGATGCTCGGAACACGCTCGGTGACCGAGCGGCTGCACAGCCTGCTGATCTTCCTGTCGCACGTCTACGGCGTGAAGCGCGACGGCGAAATCGTCGTCGGCATGCCGTTTACCCACGGCGACCTCGCCAATCTCATCGGGTCCACCCGCCAATGGGTGACGGTGCAGCTCGCGCGGCTCCAGGAGGACGGCGTGATCCGATACGACAGATCCATGATTTCGATCCTGGATCTTTCCATGCTCGGGCAGTCTGCGGAATAATATCCGTGCTTCAGCCGCCCGGTTTTAATTCGAACGCCGCTCCGCCTGCACTGGCCTCGAACCGCCGCGCCAGTCCGATCAGCGCGCGATCATGCCAGGCCGGTGCCAGCAGGGTCACGCCCATCGGCATGCCGTTCGGCAATGTCGCGTTCGGAATAGCCACGCCGCAGAGATCGAGCAGATTGGCAAAGTACGAGTAGTAGCCAAGACGATTGTTGAGGGTGATCGGATCGCGCTGCATCTCCTCCAGCGTGAACGGCCGCGGTGCGGTCGGGACCACAAGCGCATCGATGCCCGCAAAGATCGCCTCGGCGTTGCGGCGAAGCCGGTGCAGCCGGTGAATGGCACCAAACGTGTCGGTCGCCGAATAACCTGCGGCTGAGCCCAGCACGGTCCTCGTGACATCGAGCAAGGAACTGGATTCGACGTCCACGAGCGTAGCGATGGCCGAGTGCCGCTCCGCCACCCAGGGACCGCTGAACATCAACTCCCCGGCTTGGCGGAACGGGGCGAAGTCCACCTCGATCGCCGTTCCGCCGATCTGCGCAAAACGCTCGCAGGCGCGCTCATAGAGTTCGCCGCATTCCGGCATCCCGAAGCATTCGAGATCTGCCGACGCAAGGCGGCCGAACCGGAACGATGGCGCCGCCCCGTTGGCGGGGAGAAAGGTTCTGGGCAGGCGGCTGTAGGGATCTTCGAAATCGAACCCTTCGATGATGTCGAGGATCGCCTCGCCATCGCTGACGCTATTGCAGAACACCGAAACGCAATCGATCGTCGGGCAATTCGGCACCAGCCCGCGTGATGACACCAGCCCAATTGTCGGCTTGATTCCGACGATGTTGTTGAACCCGGCAGGTATGCGCCCCGAGCCGCCGGTATCGGTGCCGAGCGCGAAGACGACGTGCCCGGCCGCCACGGCGACCGCGGACCCGGAACTGGAGCCGCCCGCAACATAGCGCGCATCGGCCACCGATGCGCAGGCACCATGGGGCGAACGTGCGCCAGACAGGCCTGTGGCGAACTGATCGAGATTGGTCTTTCCGAGGCAAATTGCGCCGGCCGCGGTGAGGCGTTCGACGCTGTGCGCGGAATGCCAGGGCGTGTAGCTGAACGCCGGACATGCGGCAGTGGTCGGCATTCCCTCGACATCGATATTGTCCTTCACGCCAAAGGGAATGCCGAGCAGCGGAAGATTTTCGCCCGTCCGCGCGCGCGCCACGAGCTTACGGCATTGTTCGAGCGCCTCCTCCCGCGGGCGGAGATGGATCCAGCAATTGCGGTCGCGCTCGGCCTCGATCCGGTCATACGCCGTTTCGATCGCCTCCAGCAGCAGGGACGAATTCCTGACGATGGCCTCGTGATTTGTCCTGGAGCGCGCGACAGACTGGTTCACCGGATATCTCCTTCTCCAACTCGCAGGCGCGAAATTGCGGGAGCTCGGCGCGGCCAACAAGCAATTAAGTGCTTCGCCCGAATGGCCGCCTGGAGAGGAAACGTGCCGCCCAAACAAAAAGGGCGCCGTGCCGAGGCACGACGCCCTTCCATGTCGCTACGTCTGCGATCAGTTGGTCTGCTGGATCGCCGACAATTCCCAGGCACCGCCCGGACGGCGGGCGAAGGTCCAGACTTCGGTCGCCTCGCCCGGCTGCTCACTGCCGGCGACGATTGCGCCGGTGTTGCGGTCAACCGTCTTGTCGGTGAGCCCGAAGCGCAGCGCCACCGTGGCGTAGTCGGTCTCGCCTTCGCGCCAGGATTCCGCGAGGTCGCCCTGCAACAGCTTCACATTCGTGACCTTGTTGACGACGTTGCGCGCGCGGTTCTCGCCGAGATCCCGCTCGAAGTAACAAACCATCTCCGGGGTCGCCAGCGTGTGCAGCTTGGCCACATCCTCGTTCGACCACGCAGCCTGGACATCGCCGAGCAGGCGCTCGAACGCCTCATAATCGTCAGGCTTGATCTCGAGCGGCGCGTTGTTGGCACTGCCGAAACCGAAGCCACCGATACCGCTGCGATTATTCGTCTGCGGTCCGGGACCGGCAGCGGCGTTAGCATTTGCATAAGCCGCCTGCGGCGTGTGGCGGCGCTGCCACCACGACATCGCCAGCCGCACCACGAACACCACCAGCACGATCTGGATGATCAGGCCGAAAATCGACGACAGGCCACCGAGGCCGCCGAACAGGCCGCCACCGAACAGCATGCCCAAGAGGCCTGCGCCGAGGAAGCCGGCTGCAAGGCCGCCCATGAAGCCGCCGGCGCGACCGAACAGGCCGCCGCGTGCAGGCGCAGCCGCGGCCGAATTCATGCCTGCACCCGGCTGGGTGTAGGTGCGGTTGAACTGCGAGGCCGAGCCCGGCGCCGTCGTGGTCGACGGCGGGGCCGAATAGGTGCGCGAACCGCGCGAACCCGAGGACATGCCGCCGCCGACGCGGGCGTCAGCGGACGAGATGGCGAGCGCGGTCGGCAGCGCAAGCGCCAGCACGACGGCAATCGTCTTGAAGAGAGTGCGGGACCGTTGCGAGAAAGTCATGTGCGTTTCCCAAATCCCCGGCATGGGGACGTATCCATAAGATGGGCAGACTTCCCCAAAAGTGAAGACGGTTTCGGAACCCATGGCTGCGGCCCTCAGTCGCGGGGATGTGGCAAAAGCCCATATTTGACGGGGGGTTGCCGGGGGGCGGGGGAACAATGGTCTCGGGTTACCGGCGGGTTAACGCGGTGAATTCCGCTTTTTCCCCCGTCCTCGACGGAGAACGAGGAAAGACCGCGCTGACCTACCCCGCCTTCGCCATCGTCTCCTTCACCGCCGCCACGAGCTGGCTCAGCGTGAACGGCTTCGGCAGGAAGTCGAACTGCTGGCCCTCGGGCAGGCTCTTCTCGAAGGCGTCCTCGGCGTAGCCGGAGACGAAGATGAACTTGATGTCGGGATTCTTCTCGCGCATCGCCTTGAGCAGCGTCGGGCCGTCCATCTCAGGCATCACGACGTCGGAGACGACGAGATCGATCCCGCCGCTCTGCTCGTCGAGCAACTCCATCGCCTCGACGCCGTTCTCGGCCTCGACCACGGTGTAGCCGCGCGAGCGCAGGCCGCGTGCGTTGAGCGCGCGAAGACCCTCTTCGTCCTCGACCAGAAGGATGGTGCCCTGCCCCGTGAGATCGGTGCGCGGCTTCGCTTCCGCAGCGGACGCGGCTTCCTTCGCGGCGCCATTGGTGGCGACAACCGCCGCCGGCTGCTCGACCTGCACTTCCGGCTCGGCATGATGGCGCGGCAGGAAGATGTGGAACGAGGTGCCCTGCCCCGGCTCGGAATCGACGTAGATGAAGCCGCCGGTCTGCTTGACGATGCCGTAGACGGTCGAGAGCCCGAGGCCGGTACCCTTGCCGACTTCCTTGGTCGAGAAGAACGGCTCAAAGATCTTGTCGCGAATGTCGGCGGGAATGCCGGTGCCGGTATCGGCAACCTCGATCCGCACATAGTCCGCAGCCGGCATGCCCTTGTAGGCGAGCTTGGCGGCTTCTTCCGCGGTGACGTTGGCGGTGCGGATGATCAGCTTGCCGCCTTCCGGCATGGCGTCGCGCGCATTCACCGCGAGGTTGACGATCACCTGCTCGAACTGGGAGACGTCGACCTTGACCGGCCAGAGGTCGCGGCCATGGATGGTCTCCTGCTTGACCTTCTCGCCGATCAGGCGCCGCAGCAGCATGGCGAGGTCGGAGAGCGCATCGCCGAGATCGAGCACCTGCGGCCGCAGCGTCTGCCGCCGCGAGAACGCCAGCAACTGCCGCACCAGGGTCGCAGCGCGCGTCGCGTTCTGCTTGATCTGCATGATGTCCTGGAACGACGGGTCGGTCGGCTTGTGCGCGTTCAGCAGGAAGTCGTTCGCCATCATGATGGCGGAGAGCACGTTGTTGAAGTCGTGGGCGATGCCGCCGGCGAGCTGGCCGACCGTCTCCATCTTCTGCGACTGGTTGATCTGGTTTTCCAGCGCACGCCGCTCGGTGGTCTCGAGCATGTGGACGATCGCCGCTTCCGCGTCGTTCTCGGCCCCGTCGACCGGCGTGACGAAGAACTGGCCCCAGCGCTCCTTGGTGCCTTCGAGCGCGACCTCGACCGGCGCGATATCGGCCTGGTTTTCGGCCGCCTGGTTGATGGCTGCGATCAGCAGATGACGGTCGCGCGCATTGACCGCGCGGAAGATCGATTTGCTGCTGGTGTCGAGCCCGAGCGCCTGCCCGAGCTTGGCGTAGCGTGCGTTGGCGCGCACCACATTGCCGCCGCGGTCAACGGTCGCGATCGCCATCGGCGTATGGTCGAAGAAGCGCATGAAGCGCACTTCGGCGGCACGATCAGGATCGCTGCGCTCGTCGCGGGCGCGGCTGATGACCAGCGTGCGCGACGGCCCCGGCGCACCGTCGGCACCGAAGGCGAGCTTGTGATAGAGCCGCACCGGCATGGTCTTGCCGGTACGCATGCGCAAATCGATGTCGAAGACCTCGGTCTTCACCTCGCCCGGCACCGCCACGATCGCGGTGAGCAGCGAGGCGCCGTCGCCGGAGACGATGTCGGTGAGCTTCAAGCCGCCCGAGCCGATCTCGGCGAGATCGTAGTCGAGCCAGTTCGCCAGCGTCGCGTTGACATAGGCAAGCTCGCCGGCCGGATTGACCGAGAAGAAGCCGCACGGCGCGTGATCGAGATATTCGATCGCGTGCTGGAGTTCCTGGAACACGTCCTCCTGGCGCTCGCGGTCGCGGGTGATGTCGGAGATCGACCACACCGCATACTTCGTTTCGCGCTTGCCGGTGCCGAGCGGGCGCACGCGCATGCGCAGCCAGCGGCCCTGGCTGCCATCCTGGCCGGAGATGCGCACCTCTTCCTGCTGGCGCTTGCCCTCGCGGGCGGCCTTGAGCAGGCGGAACACGGCTTCCGAGACGTCGGGGTTGCCGATGAAGACGCGCTCGACGGGGCGCACCTCCTGCGGACCGGTGGCACCGGTCAGCGTCAGATAGGCGGCGTTGGAATAGACCACATGGCCGCGCGGATCGGTCACCGCGAGGCCGTCGAAGGCGTGGTCGGCGATGCGGCCCATCACGGGATCGTCGAGATTGCGGTCGACGAAGCGGATGATGCCGGCGGCGAAGGCGAACAGGTTGAACAGGCCGACCATCGCCAGCACGGCAAGGATACCGAGGATATAGGGCTGCGCAGCCGCACGCCCGAGCGTCATCAGTCCGATGGCAACCGCGACCAGGCCGGCGGCCACCAGCAGCACCAGCACAATGCTGCCCGAGCGCGGCGACGGCTCGTGCGCCGCAACGGGCTCTCGCGTGAGGTCGTGATCGGTCTCGGCAGTCATCTCAAACTGGCGCAGCCTGTCGGCAGAGAATCAACGCGCTAAGCAGCGCGCGGGGTCCTCCCTGCCTGAATTGGACCCGCAGACGCAAGGGCAGCGAAGGTGAAAGGTACGCTGATTCCCAGATTACAGCCATTTCCGGTGTTTTTCGGGTGTTTTTATCACCGCCCGGCGCCGAAGCCGCTCTTCAGCCGCATGACGTAGCCGATGATTTCGGCGACTGCATGGTAGTGCTCGGTCGGGATTTCCTGGTCGATTTCGACGGTGGCGTAGAGCGCGCGGGCCAGCGGAACGTTCTCGACGATCGGGATGTCGTGCGCCCGCGCGACTTCCCGGATCTTGAAAGCGATATTGTCGACGCCCTTGGCGACGCAGATCGGCGCAGACATGCCGCGCTCGTAGGACAGTGCGATCGAATAGTGGGTCGGGTTGGTGATGATCACGGCGGCCTTGGGAACCGCTGCCATCATGCGCTTCCTGGAGCGCTGCTGGCGCAATTGCCTGATCTTGCCCTTGATGTGCGGGTCGCCTTCGGACTGCTTGAACTCTTCCTTGATCTCCTGGAGCGACATCTTCTGCCGCTGGAACCAGCTGCGATACTGGAAGAAATAGTCGCCGATGGCGATGATCGCGAGCGCCGCAACCACCGCGCCGAGCAGATGGATGGTCAGGCTGGTGGTGGCACCCAGCATGGCTGCCGGATCGAGCTTGACCATCGCCTCCATGCGATGCCGCTCCGGCCACAGGATCGTGGTCATGACCACGCCGAGCACGATCAATTTGCCGATGCCCTTGAGAAAATTGGCCGCCGCCTGCTTGCCGAAGATGCGCTTGAAGCCCTCGGCGGGCGACAGCTTGCTGAATTTGGGCGTGAGCGATTCGGCCGACCACACCAGCCGGTGCTGGAGCATGTTGCCGGCAATGGCTGCCAGCACCAGCATCAAGAGCGGCACGCCGAGCGCCGCGAGCACGGCGACTTCGATCTGCTGCATCAGCACGAGCAGAGCCCTGCCGTCGGTCTTGATCATCCAGGAGTTGGCGAGCAGGTTGCGCATCGGCGTCATCAGCCCGCTGCCGACCGAGCCCGAGAAGGTCGAGACCACGAGCGTGCCGCCTGCGATCATGAACCAGGTGTTGATCTCCTGACTTTTCGCAACGTCGCCGCGTTCGAGCGCTTCTTCGAGACGTTTTTGCGTCGGGTCTTCTGTTTGACTCTCTGGATCGTTGTCTTCCGCCATCGATCACCTATTTCAGCGGCATCATCTGGTGCATGACACCGATGAAGTAATCCAGATACGTGCCCATCATCGCCGTGAGCACCACGGCGAGCACCAGGAAGCCGGCGAAGATCGAGAGCGGCACTCCGACGAAATAGACCTGCATCTGCGGCATCAACCGCGCCAGCACGCCAAGCCCGATGTTGAAGACTAGGCCGAACACCAGGAAGGGCCCCGAGAGCTGCAGGCCGAGCAGGAACGCCGCGGAAAAGGCGCGCGTCGCAAGCGCCGCAACATCGCCGCTCGACACGGTCTCGCCCGGCGAGAAGATCGTGTAGCTGTCGTTCAGCGCTGCGATCACCAGATGATGGCTGTCGGTGGCAAACAGCAGCGTCACGCCCAGCATGGTCAGGAAATTGCCGACCAGCACGCCCTGCTGTCCCTGCGTCGGATCGACCGAGGTGACGAAGCCGAGCCCCATCTGCTGCGCGATCACGGCACCGGCGACCTGGAGCGCCGACAGCGTCACGCGCGCGGTTGCCCCCAGCACGATGCCGATCACGATCTCATGCAGCATCAGCACCAGCAGTGGCGCCAGCGAGCCCATGTCGACCTGGTAGGCGTTGCGGTGCAGCGGCAGGATGATCAGCGTGAGCAGCAGCGCGATCGACAGCTTTATCCGCGTCGGAATGTTGGTCTCGCCGAGACCCGGCAACAGCATCACCATCGCACCGATCCGGGCGAAGGCGAGCATGAAGGAAGCGGCGAGCGCCGGCAGCAGCGAGACGTCGATGCGCATGACGGACGCACTGTGCCTCAGCCGCCGATGATTCGCGACGAGATACGGAGCATGTGGGAATGGAGTGCGTCGGCCATGAAGGGCAACGCCAGCAGCAACGTGGCGAAGATGGCCAAAATCTTCGGCACGTAGATCAGCGTCTGCTCCTGGATCTGCGTCAGCGCCTGGAACAGCGACACGATGACGCCGACCACCAGCCCCACGATCATCAGCGGCGATGACACGATGACGATGGTCCAGATCGCATCGCGCGCGACGTCGAGGGTTTCGGGTCCGGTCATTCTACTTGCTCGCTTTCGGTTGTCTCACGCTTCGACGAGCGCGAATGGCGAGTAGCGAATGGCGAAGCGGAGACCATCCCCACTCGCCATTCGCCACTCACTATTCGCCCCTCATCAGATCGGCATCTTCATGATGTCTTCATAAGCCGCGATCACGCGGTCGCGGACCGAGACCAGCGTGGATACCGCGACGTCGGTGTCGGCGACCGCCGTCACCACGTCCATCACGTTGGCCTTGCCGGCGGCCATCGCCACCGTCTGCGCGTCGGACTTGCGGCCGGACTCCATGACGCTGCCGACAGCGTCTTTCAGGAGCGAAGCGAAGGACTGCCCGCTCGCTTCGCTGCCCTTGCCGGCAGCGGTGTTTTCCAGCACGCGGGCGAGGTTTGCATAGGCATTGGCGGCAATTGTCGGTGTTGCCATGGCTCAGATGTCCTGTTCAGCTCTTGAGGATGTCGAGGGTGCGCTGGATCATCCGGCGCGTCGCACTGATGATGTTGAGGTTGGCCTCGTAGGACCGCTGCGCGTCGCGCATGTCGGTCATCTCGACCACCGAGTTCACGTTGGGATATTTGACGTTGCCGGTCGCATCCGCCGCCGGATTGTTCGGCTCGTATTTGGTGCGGAAATTGGACTGGTCGGGCTTGATCCGGCCGAGGGTGACGACCTGAGCGTCGAGGGTGCGGTCCAGCGCCGAGGAGAAGGTCGGCACCTTGCGCCGATAGGGATCGCCGCCGGCGCTCTGCGACGTCGAATCCGCGTTCGCGATGTTTTCCGAGATCACCCGCATGCGCCCCGCCTGCGCGCGCAGGCCGGAGGTCGCAATCGCCATCGAGCGGGCAAAGTCGCTGCTGTCATTCGCCATGATGCGCTTCCTCTAGCTCTAGCCCTTGCCGATCGCGGTCTTGAGCAGGTGCAGGCTCTTCGAGTAGAGCGAGGTCGCTGCTGCGTAATCCATCTGGTTGCTGGCGGCCTTCATCATCTCCTCTTCGAGATTGACGGCGTTGCCAGCAGGGCGTGTTTCAAAACCCGCATTCTTGTTCTGGTCGAATCCCGAGGCTGCGCCCGATGGCGTCATGTGGGAACCGCTGGTGCGGGTCATCGCCAGGGGGCCCATCGAGCCGGTGACGGCGCCAGCCTTATCGAGCTTCGGCTCGACCAGGTCGCGCGGCCGGAATTTGGGCGTGTCGGAATTGGAGACGTTCTCGGACAGGACGCGCTGGCGTTCCTGGTGCCACTGCATCTTGGTGCGAAGCGCCGACAGCACCGGGAGGTCATTGATGGACATCGTCGCGGCTCCTTCCGCCTGCTGCGAACCTTGGGGCCCGAAGCTAGGCAGAATTTGCCGCGTGTATGGTTAACAGGTGGTTAAGGATGCCCTCAACGTATGTCCCCGCGCGGGACAGGGTTTTGTGATCCCGTGATTCTACGCCCCCAAAAGCGGCATTAACCCAACCGCTTGGCGGCGCATGCGCAGGCCAAGAAGTCGTTTTGGATCGAGCGATTCATAGGTTATTAAGAGTTGGGGACGGCAAAACTTGCCGTGGGACATTAAGAAATCGCAGTTTGGGGCATCCGACGCCGATGGTTGGCGCATCTGACCATGGGCACGAAAGAAGCGCCATTTGCCGGGGACAAGTATGAACGGTAGCCCTATCACCTTCATCGTCGCGTTCATCGTCGTACTGGCGTTGATCGGCCTCGCCGCTTGGCTGGTCCGTCGATTCGCCAGCACGCGGCTCGGCGCCAACACCCAGCGCGGCAGGATGCCCCGGCTCGCCGTGATCGATGCGGCCGCGGTCGACGGCCGGCGGCGGCTGGTGCTGGTCCGGCGTGATAATGTCGAGCATCTCCTGATGATCGGTGGCCCCACCGACATCGTGGTCGAGCCCAACATCGTTCGCGCCGCGCCCGGCCGCGACCAGCTCCCGCAGCGTCCCAACGCCGCTGAACCGCCGCGCCTCGCGCCGATGCCCGATGCCGGCGGCTGGGCCGACGAAGCCCCGCGCCCCGAATTGCTCGATCATCCCGAGCCGCAGATGCCCGAGCCGCCGCCGCGGCCCGCGCGCCCGTCCTTCGCCGACGAAGTGCGCCGGCCCGCGCCCGCTTTGGCCGAACGCCGCAGCGAGCCGCCGCTGGCAGGCTTTGCGCCCGAGCCGCTCGCTCCGCGTCCCGAGCGCGAGCCCCGGCCTGAGCCGCTGCCGCCGCGCGTTGCCCGCCCCGAGCCACCGCTGATGCCGCGTCCGCCGCGCCAGAGCGAGCCAGTGAAGGTGCCACCCGTCCGCGCCGAGCGCGCCGCCGCGCCGCCGCCACCCGTCCCGCAGGCTCCGCCCGTTCCGCCGCCGGCTCCCGCTCCCGCCGCGCCCTCGAATGCCGAGCAGAATCTGGCCGAAATGGCGCAGCGGTTAGAGGCAGCACTTCGCCGCCCGGCCGGCGAAACAATTGCGCCCCCGGTTGCGCCGGAGCCGCCGGCCGCTCCCCCGCGCGCCGCACGCAGCGAGCCACCGGCCCCGCCGGCGAAGCCTGCCGCGGAAAAGACCAGCTTTGAAAATCTCGAAGACGAGATGGCCTCCCTGCTCGGCCGTCCGAAGCCATCGTGAGGCTGCCGACCCTCCCGCGTAGAGTTCTTTTTGTTTCTGTCCTGATCGCCGCGGCTTCGCTCGCGATGCCGGCGCATGCGCAGGACATCAGCATCAATCTCGGCGGCGGCGCTGGTGGCGGCGGCGTCACCGAACGCGCGATCCAGCTGATCGCGCTGCTCACGGTGTTGTCGATCGCACCGTCGATCCTGATCATGATGACCTCGTTCACGCGCATCGTGGTCGTGCTGTCGCTGCTGCGCACCGCGATGGGTACGGCGACCGCGCCGCCGAATTCGGTGATCATTGCGCTCGCGATGTTCCTCACCTTCTTCGTAATGGGGCCGGTCCTGCAAAAGTCCTATGACGAGGGCATCCGCCCGCTCGTCGCCAATCAGATCAGCGTCGAGGACGCGCTCCAGCGCGCCTCCGTTCCCTTGCGCGGCTTCATGCAGAAGAACGTGCGCGAGAAGGACCTGAAGCTGTTCCTGGACCTCTCCGGCGAGCCGCCGCCCGCCACCCCCGACGAGCTCGCGCTTCGCATCCTCGTGCCCGCCTTCATGATCTCCGAGCTGAAGCGCGCCTTCGAGATCGGCTTTCTCTTGTTCCTCCCCTTCCTGATCATCGACCTCGTCGTCGCCTCGGTGTTGATGTCGATGGGCATGATGATGCTGCCACCCGCGACGATTTCGCTGCCGTTCAAGCTGATCTTCTTCGTGCTGGTCGACGGCTGGTCGCTGGTGGCGGGGAGCTTGGTGCAGAGCTACGGGGGGTAGCGAGCTCGGAGCGACGTCAGCGGCACCGGTCGAGAGGCCCGGAGGTAGCAGAGATGCTACCGCGTCATCTTGATCTGCCGCACGACCGGGATCGTCGGCAGCGAGCCGGTGTGGTCGGTCTCGTCCTTGGCCTGCGGAGCGGCCGGTGCGCGGGCGGTGGCATCGGGGAAGCGCTGCTTCATCTCGCGCAGGAAGCCGTCGAGCGTGTCGACGCTGGCGGCAAGCTTGGCGATCTCGCCGAATTCGGCGCTGGAGGACGCGGACGGCTTGCTGGCGATGTCGAACGCGGCGCGGTCGGCGCTCTCGCTCATCAGCGGCGCGTACTTCTCGCGGAAGCGCGACGTGCCGATCGAGTCGTCGGCGAGCGCATAACCGACGGCGGCGCGGATGATGTCGCTCTTCTCCACCGCGTTGAGCGGCTTGAAGTCGCGGAAGCGCTCGCCGTAATAGAGCTCGATCTGCTCGGCGGATTCGCGCCAGCGCCGCGCCGCCCAGAAGATGTCGGAGCGCAGACGAAGCACCTCGCGCCCGGAAACGTTGGAGACGATGTCGAGCGCAAGGTCGTGGCGGCCGACGTCGCTCTGCGCCCGTGCCTCCAGCAGCAGGCGCTGCTGCCGGAGTTCGCCGGAGAGATCACTGATGCGGCTCGCGCGCAGCGCCGTGATCGCCTTGTCCGGCCTGCGGTTGGCGAGATAGATCATGGACAGGCGCGCGGCGACCTGGGCGCGGGCGGCGCCTTCGAGGCGGTGATCGACCTGGTATTGCAGCAGCTCGGCGGCCTGGTCGAGCAGATCGATCGAAGCGAGACGGTCGGCGAGACGCCGGATCAGTTCGTCGCCGCGGCGGCCGATCGGCGTCAGCTCGCGGAACTCGTAGAACATCCCGAGCGCCTCGACGACGGGCAGATCGTCACCCTTCGGCCCCAGGAAGATCTGCGTGAACAGGTCGGAGGCGAGGTCCTGCGCCTGGCGCGAGGCCTCTGCGTTGGGCTGAAGCTTCGTCGCAGTGCGCGCCGCCGTGAGCGCGTCGCGGTAGCGCCCGTTCTCGGCATACATTTGCGACAGCATCTGGAGGGTCTTGACCTCGATGGAGTCGCCGCGCCAGGTCATCGACAGCGTCTCGAGATCGCGCAGCGCGTCTTCCTTGCTGATCTCGTCGCGCTTCTGCCGCAGCGCGACCTCGAGCTGCTTGGCTTCCGCCGCAGCCGGCCGGTCGCTCGAGGCAACCGCAAATTTGTAATCGTCGAGCGCGTCCTTGTCATGGCCGAGCGCCTCGGCGAGCTTGCCGCGCAGCACGGCGAAGCCGGGCGCGGCCTCGGCCGGTACGCCGACGATCTCGAGCTCGCTGCGCCGCTTGGAGGCGCCGGCATAGTCCTTGACCTCGAGGGAGGAGCGCATCGCGTCCATCGTCACGATGCGCTGGATGTCGAGCGGCAGCGAGGCGATGGCGAACTCGACATTCTTGAACTTCTCGCGGGCGTCCGCCCATTTACCCTGGCGCGCATAAGCGAGCGCTTTCCAGAGCTGGGAATCGTGGCTGTTGCCGATCACGGGATTGGCGAGATCCTTCAGTCCCTGTGCAGGACGGCCGATCAGGATGCTCGATATCGCATGCATGATCAGCGCGCCGCTCTCCTCCTTGTTGAGGGGATCGCTCAGCATCAAGTCGGTGACGGACTTGGCCTCGTAGTACATCGCGCGCGACATGTAGAACTGCGCGAGGTCGAGCCGCGGCAGCGAGCGCTGCGCCGGCTCGACGACGGAGATCGCCGTGATCAGATCGCTCTGGCGCGTCCAGAAGTCCTCCGACTGGCCCTTGCGCCAGCCTTCGGGGCTGAACACCGGGCGCACTGCGGTCGGGGCGCGCTCGGCGGAGATGTCGACCGGCGACAGCGTCAGTCCGCCCTTCTTGCCGAGAATGACCTTGTCGGACCCGACCTCTACGCCGACCTCGTCGGAGTTCGGGCGGATCGCGATGCCGTGCGCGGATTCCAGCAGCGAGAGATCGACGAGATCCTGCCGCTTGATGAAGCCGCGCACCGGCCGCTGCCCGGTGACGACATAGAGCATGTCGCCGGCATCGGGATCGGTGAGCTTGTGCAGCAGGCCTGGATTGGCGAAGGGGATTGCGATGTTGGCGAGCGCGGGATCGGTGATGTTGCGCGACATCATCAGTGGCAGCGGCGTCGCCTGGATCTTGTCGGCGAGCGTCAGGAGCCAGTTGGTCTCCTTGCCGACCTCCTCGCTCGTCAGCGAGTAGACCAGCGGCCGGGTGAGACGGATGCGCACCGCCTGCCCCTTGTCGAGCGGCATGCGGCTGACCTCCCCGATCATCGCACCGCCCTTGCTGCGGATCGCCTCGACATCGATCGGCTTCGGCGTATCGAACACCAGCCAGACGGTGTCGCCGCGGCGGAACGCCGCCGCGGGGGTCGAGACCTGAAGCGGGAACGTCACGCGCAAGCCATCGCTGTCGCGGCGCGCATCGACGCTTGCGATAGCCGGCTGCGGCGCGGCCTGCGCCTCGGCGGGCGCAGCCTTGACAGGCTCCTTTGCAACCTCCCTCACGACCTCCTTGGGCGCTTCGGCAACTGCGGGCTTGCCGGGCGCGGCTGGAGCTTCGGCAACAACCGCCGCGGGCTTAGGGGCTTCCTTGGCTGTTTCCTTGATTGTTTCCTTGGCTGTTTCTTTGGGCGCTTCCGCAGCGTGCGGAGCTTCAGCCACGGAAGCCGGCGCAGGCTTCGGCGCTTCGGCAGCCGGCATCGGAGCAGGCGCTTCCGACTTCCCCTCGGGCTTGATGTCGATCTTCGCTTCGCGCGCAATCGTCTCCGACGTCGGTGGCGCCACCTCGCGGTGAGCGTCCTTGGGCTTCTCGGCCGCCGGCTTTTCCGCGGCCGGCGCCGGTCCATGACCCTGGGCCGCTGGCTTGGCCTGCGCGATCATGGACTCGGCCGTTGCGGCCATCTTGCCCTTGTCGGGCTGGAAGGAGATGTCGACGACGTAGTTCTTGTCGTCGCGGAAAGAGTGCACGTCGGAATCGCCGATCAGCGCGACCTCGACACTGGTCTGGTCGATGTCGGCCTTCTGCTTGATCGAGGCGACGTTCGGCGGCGCGGCGACGACCGCGTCGGCCAGGTCGAAGCTGAGATTGGCGTTGAAGGCGAGCGTGAGCTTCTGCTCGTTGAGCACGGAGGAGACGCCGACGCCGTCGGGCATCTCGAACACGAAGCGCACGAAAGTCGGCTGGATCGAGGCGCGCACGCGGATCTGCGGACGCTTCTTGGACTCGGCCGCGGCGCGCTGGGCGCGCAAGGCACGTTCGGCGACGCGGGCGCGCTCGGCGAGCTCCTTGACCACGTCCATGGGCAGGCTCGGCGGCGGCCCCTTCCAGCCCTCCGGCAAGAGGTCGACGAAGGTGCGCTCGCCGGCATTCATGGTGTTGACGGTGACGCGCCGCGCCAGCGACAGGCGGATGGCGCCACCGTCGGGATCGCGGCGGGCGGAATTGACGTAATCGGGCGCGCCTTCCGGCACACGATCGACGGGAACGTCGACGGCCCGGTCGAAGCGGATGATGAGAATGGAGCCGGCCGTCGTCACCTCGGAGGGCACATCCTCGCCGAGCTTGATCACGAGACGGGCAAAGCCGCCGCCAGCCGAGAAAGTCGCCTCGCCCCGGATCGCATCCGCGGCCCGGGCGGGTGCACTGAGGCCGATCAGCAGGCAGGCCGCCAGCACGGGCGCCGTGCAGACATGACGCGACAGCACCCACGCCAAAGCGCGGGCTCGCGACATAAATCCAGCGGCAGCCTCTCGCGCCATTGGCGGTATTTCTTCCGGTTCGATTGCCCATGCCGGCACTGGCGCCGGCCCATGCCGTCGATTGTAGGTTTTGGCAATTAAGGGCTTCTTAAGTATGAGCCCTCAATTCGGCTTTTGCGTCGGCTTGCCGTCGATCTTGGGCAGATCGCCGGCGGAAGCGGATTGATCGCCGCCGCCATTGGCCCGGCGGGCCATCTCGACGGTCAGCCGCTCGGCGGCCTCCGGCGACATCAGTCCCATGATGTCCGACATCTTTCGCGGCGCGATCGCCGAGGCGATCTCGATCAGCACGCCCATCTCGAGCCGGTCGAACACCCGCGCGGCATCCTTCGGCTTCATGCCTTCATACATGGTGACGAGGCCCTTCATGCGCTGGGCTTCGGCGGCCTTCTGCTCGGCCTGGGTCGTGGAGATGCGGGATTCCACCGCCTTCATCTCCTCGACCTTGTTCTCGATGCGCTTCTCGGCCGATTTCAGCAGGCTTTCGCGGATGTCGATCTCGCGCTGGCGGGCCTCGATTTCCTGGCGGCGCGCCTGCAAGCGTTCGAGGATGGCGCGCTCGGACGCCGGTATCTGCGGCGGGGCTTCCTCCACCTTGACCGCGGTGCCTTCGGACTTGGTCTCGGGAGCTGCCGGCTTGGGCGCCTCCTTCGGCGCGCCATGGGTCGAGCCCGTGATATCGGGGTCGTCGCGGCCGGTCGGAAAATTCAAATTCTCCTGCGCCCAGGATTTTTTGACCTGGTTCGGCTGGTAGTCGAACACGTAGCCGCCATTGATCACGAGGCCCGCGACCTTGAGCATGGCGAGACCTGCGACGGCGACCAGGACGACTGGAATGACGCGGATGTTACGGAAGGACTTCATACCATGGCTTTATGCGGCAAGGCCGTTGGATCGCCGGCGCTCGGAGAAGGCTTCAGCCGCAGCCGCCACCGCCTTCGCCGAAGAGGGCTTGGCCGTGGGCACCGCGAGGGTTTCCGGATTGGTGACGGGGCGCGCGGCGATCGCGATCTTGGACAGGCGCCGCACCACGTTGTCGGCTTCGCTGAGCTGCTTGTAGAGCTGGTCCGACATCTGGGTCGCGGCCGCAAGCTGGCTGCCGAGATTCTCGTTGACGTCGCGCACGGCGAGCTTCAGCCCGCCGATCGCGCGCTCGGCGATCTCGGTCGCGGTGATCAGCTCGCCGATGACCGCCTTCAGCGAATGCTCGTCCGCCTTCAGCCGCGTCAGCCGCTTATTCAGCAGGATACAGTAGCAGATCGTCAGCATCAGCAGGATAGCCACCAGTGTCTCGATCGCCATTCCCAGGGAGTGGTTCATGGGGCCTCCATCATCTTGTTCTGCTCGTCGACCTTCTCGAACATCGCAAGTGTCGTACTTGGCTTGCGCAGGGGTTTCGTCACGCGGATCGCGACGCGGTCGCCGACCCGGCCCATCCGTCCCTCGGTCAACGTGACGTCGCCGCAGCGCACGGTGACGTTGGCATCCGCGCGCATATTGAGCGGCAGCGTGTCGCCAACCTTCAGCCGCATCAGCTGCTTGAGCGGGATGTCGGCCTCGTAGAGCACGGCATCGACGGCGATCTCGGCCTGGTTGATCTCGGTGGCGAAATGGCCCTCCCAGATCGTGTCGCGGCCGAATTTTTCGCCCATGAACATCTGGAGCAGGACGCCCCGGATCGGCTCGATGGTCGCGTAAGGCAGCAGCAGCTCGATGTTGCCGCCGCGGTCTTCCATGTCGATGCGCAAGCGCACCAGGATCGCGGCGTTGGCAGGACGGCTGATCGCGGCGAAACGCGGGTTGGTCTCGAGCCGGTCGATCGTGAAGGTCACCGGCGACAACGGCCGGAATGCCTGTTCGGCATCGGCCATGACCACCTCGACCAGCCGCTTGACCAGCTCGGTCTCGATCGTGGTGTAGGGCCGGCCCTCGATGCGGAGCTGGCTGGTGCCGCGGCGGCCGCCGAGCAGCACGTCGATCATCGAGTAGATCAGGCTGGAGTCGACCACCGCCATGCCGAAATTGTCCCACTCTTCGGCCTTGAAGACGGTGAGGACGGCGGGCAACGGGATCGAGTTCATGTAGTCGCCGAAGCGCACCGAGGTGATACGGTCGAGCGAGACTTCGACATTGTCCGAGGTGAAATTGCGCAAGCTTGTCGTCAGCAACCGCACCAGCCGGTCGAAGACGATTTCGAGCATCGGCAGACGCTCGTAGGAGACCATCGCCGAATCGATGATCGCGCGAATGCCGGAATGGTCGTCGAGCGTGACGTCACCGACGGTGAAGCCGAGGAGGTTGTCGATCTCCTCCTGCGACAGCACCCGCTCGCCGGAGTTCTTGCCGGAGCCGAGATCGCGGCTGCCGTCCTCGACCATGGCCGCCCATTGCAGGGCCATGGTCTCGGATAGTTCGTTTTCGGCAGCGGCTTTCGCGGCCTCCGCGGGATCCTCGGAATCGAGCGACGCCTCCCATTGGGCGGCAATCGCATCCTGGTCCATCTGCTCGTTGCCGGCCATGACGCTAGCCCGTTACCTTCCGCAGCATCGTCACTGGATCACGACTTCCTTGAACAGCACCGCGCTGACCTGGATCGGCGCGACCGCCGCGTTGACGCGCTTGGTCAGCTCTTCCTTGAGCCGGAAGACGCCGGCGGAGCCGTTGAGGTCGGAGGAGCGCAGTTCGCGCACATAGGTCTGGAAGATGTCGGTCACGCGCGGCATCGTCGGCTTGATCGCCTCGATCTGCTTCTCCTCCTTCAGCTCCAGCACGACCTTGAGCTTCAGATATTGCACGCGCTCGCCGGGCGCGCCGGCGAGGTTGACCATGATGTCGGGGACGTCGACGAAGGCCGGCGGCTTCGGCGGGGCCGCCGCCTCGGCATGATGCTCGTCATCGCCGTGACGGAAGAAGAAGAACCAGGTCGCCGCACCGCCGCCGAGGACGGCGAGCAGGCCGACAGCCATGACGATGAGCTTGAGCTTGTTCTTCGGGGGTGCGGCTTCTGCGCCCTCGGCGGCTGCGCCGCCTTCTTCATTCTCTGCCATGGTCGATGGGCTCGCTCATCTCTTAAACGGGTCGAAAGAGCAAAGCCCCCTGGCAGACAGTGACGCGATACAAATGCCCCAGCGCAATGCGCTCCTCTTCACTGCAAACGCTACGGTAATAATGGTTAACGGAATCTTTCGATTGGGCCCCCACTAGGAAAAATCTGCCGGGCAAACATGGCTAACAGACCCTTTCTGCCGCCTGCCCGCGACGTCAAAAAATATTCAAGTTATTGAAATTGCATAATTTTCTGCGTTGGCACGGCTTTCGCTGAGAGAGGGCCGAGACCGAAGGGTTTGGGAGAACCTGACTGTCTCGTTCACGGGGTCGGCCTAAGCGCTTGGGAGAGCGAGGAGGCAGATCTCACTCAGGGGAGATCTTCCGATGCAGAACGCGCTTCTGATCGGCTTGTCACGGCAGATGACGTTGGAACGGCAGATGGATGTCATCGCCAACAACGTCGCCAATGCCAACACCAACGGCTTCAAGGCCGACCATTCGATGTTCGAGGAGTTTCTCAACTCGAACGCGCGTGAGGACAATTTCATCTCGTCGGACCGCCGGGTCTCCTATGTGCAGGACCGCGGCACCTTCCGCGACACCGGCCCGGGGCCGATGGAGATGACCAAGAACCCGCTCGACATGGCCATCAGCGGCGACGCCTATTTCGCCGTGCAGGCCAATGGCGGCGAGCGCTACACCCGCGACGGCAAATTCTCGCTCAACAGCACCGGCCAGCTCGTCACCTCCGACGGCAACCTCGTGCTCGGCACCGGCGGCCCGATCACCTTCCAGGCGACCGACCATGACATCAACGTCGCCCCCGACGGCACCGTCACGGTGCTCGAGGGCACGGCCAAGACCGATTCGATCCGCGGCAAGATCAAGATGGCCTCGTTCGACGATCCGGCCAAGCTGACCAAGCTCGGCGCCAATCTGTACAGCGCCGGCTCCGCCAACCAGCTGCCCGCCACCAAATCCACAGTGGAGCAGGGCTACATCGAGAAGTCGAACGTGAACTCGGTCGGCGAGATGAGCCGCATGGTCGAAGTCATGCGCAGCTACACCGCCATCGCCAATTTGCTCCAGCAGCAGAGCGATATGCACAAATCGGCGATCGAAAAACTCGCCGACGTTCCGGCCTGATTGAAGGAAAACTGACATGCAGGCTCTTCACACCGCAGCGACCGGAATGGCGGCACAGGAACTCAACGTTCAGGTGATCTCCAACAACATCGCCAACCTCCGCACCACCGGCTTCAAGAAGCAGACCGCGGCGTTCCAGGACCTGATCTACGAGCACGTCCGCCGCGTCGGCGCGCAGGCCTCGGACCAGGGCACCATCCTGCCTGTTGGCGTCGACATCGGCGGCGGCGTCAAGACCGTCGGCACGCCGCGCAGCATGACGCAGGGCACGCTGTCGCAGACCGGCAACGATCTCGACCTCGCGCTCTCGGGCGAAGGCTTCTTCAAGATCCTGATGCCCGACGGCAGCTATCAATACACCCGCGACGGCACCTTCCAGATGGACAATCAGGGCCGCATCGTCACCGCGCAGGGCAATCCTGTGCAGCCGACCATGACCGTCCCGAACAACGCCTCCGGCCTTGCCGTGAGCGAGCAGGGCCAGGTCTCGGTGACGCTGCCGGGCTCGTCGACCTCGACCATCGTCGGCCAGCTCGGTGTGACCCGCTTCATCAACAAAGCGGGCCTGCAGCCCGTCGGCAACAACCAGTTCACCGAGACCCCGTCGTCCGGCGCGCCGCAGGACGGCACCGCGAATGCCGAAGGCTACGGCAAGATCACGCAAGGCAGCCTGGAGCAGGCCAATGTCGACGTCGTCTCGGAGATGAGCGACCTGATCGCCGCCCAGCGCGCCTACGAGATGAACGCCAAGGTCATCAGCGCCGCCGACCAAATGATGCAATCGACCACGGCGCTGTTCCGCTGAGGTGATGACGATGATCCGCACCACCCTCGCCACGATCTCCGCGCTGCTCGCACTGGCCCTGCCGGCGCAGGCCGCCGACGATTTCATCGCAACGCCGACGCTGCGCGCGAACGTCACCGTGTCCTCGGACGTGGTTCGGGTCGGCGATCTCATCGACAATGCCGGGTCGGCCGCGCTGATTGCGGTCTATCGCTCGCCCGATCTCGGCACCACCGGCGCCCTACCCGTTGCGCAGGTACTATCGGTGCTGCGCGCCAAACAGGTGATCGGCGTGATGACCGGCGACATCAAGGAGGTCCAGGTCACCCGCCTCGCCCGCACCCTCGCCAACAAGGACCTCGAAAACGCGGTGGCCTCGGCGCTCGAGCGCCGCTTCGGCCTCGGCGAGGCCGCCAACATCACCGTCACCTTCGACCGCGGCGTCGCCGACATGCGGCTGGATGCTTCCAACAGCGGTGCGCTCCAGCAAGTCGCGACCCGCTACGATGCGCGCAGCGGCCGTTTCGACGTCGCCTTCGAGATCAACAATGACAACAATCCGACGCCGACCAAGCTGCGTTTCACCGGCACTGCCATCGAGACGGTGGAAGTGGTCGTGCTGACCCGCGACATCGACCGCATCGAGCTGCTGAAATCCTCCGATATCGCGCTGGAGCGCCGGCCGAAGGCCGAGATCTCCGGCGAAGCCGCCTCGCGCGACCGGACCGTTGGCATGCAGCTGCGCCGGCCGATGCGGGCGGGCACGCCGATCCGCGTCGCCGACATCATCAAGCCCGATTTCGTGCAGCGCGACCAGAACGTCACCGTCATCTACCAGGTTCCCGGGATCTACCTTACCACGCGCGGCAAGGCGATCGAGAGCGGCGCCGAGGGCGACACTGTGAGCGTCCTCAACCTGCAGACCAAGCGCACGCTGAGCGGTGTCGTCACCGGCCGCGGCCAGATCACGATCCAGGGCGCGAGCCAGTCCGCGCCGATGGCGCCCGCAGTCGAGCAGACCTCGTCACTCAAGCGTGACGAAGCGCCTGCCCCCGTCGACACTGCAGCCCTCGTCCGGAACCTGGTCCAGGCCCCCGCGTCGCCGGCCCAGATCGCCCAAGCCCAGATCCCGCAAGTTCAAGCCTCGCAAGCTCCAGCCAAGTCAGAGTAAGTCATGTCCAGTTTCAGTTCGGCTTTCCGTCTTCGTCGCATCGCGATCTCGGCCCTGCTGCTGGCGACTTGCGCGCTGGCGAGCGGCTGCTCCTCGATCGACCGCCTGTCGCAGATCGGCGAGCAACCGAAGATGTCGGCGATCGACAATCCGACGACGCAGCCCGGCTACAAGCCGGTGCAGATGCCGATGCCGAAGCCGGAAGTCGCCTCCTACAATCCGAACTCGCTGTGGCGCAACGGTAGCCGCGCCTTCTTCAAGGATCAGCGCGCCACCCATGTCGGCGACCTCCTGACCGTGACCGTGAACATCACCGACAAGGCCAACATCGCCAACGAGACCCAGCGCAGCCGCACCAACAAGGAAGACTCCGGCATCACCGACTTCGTCGGGTCGAAGACGCTGGGCGTGCAGGCGCAGAAGGTGCTGCCCGGCCGCCTCCTCACCGCCGACTCCACCGCCTCCAGCGACGGCAAGGGCTCGGTCAATCGCACGGAAGCGCTCCAGACCAACGTCGCCGCGGTGGTCACGCAAGTGCTGCCGAACGGCAACCTCGTGGTCGAGGGCAAGCAGGAGATCCGCGTCAACTACGAGATCCGCGAACTGATCGTCGCCGGCATCGTCCGCCCCGAAGACATCCAGAGCGACAACACCATCGATTCCACCAAGATCGCACAGGCCCGCATCGCCTACGGCGGCCGCGGCCAGATCATGGACGTGCAGCAACCCCGCTACGGTCAGCAAGTCATGGACGTGCTGCTGCCCTTCTAAGTTTCTCCCGAGCTCCCACATCGTGTTCGCGAACCTAGGCGCGAACGACGATGTACGACGCGGCCCTCGCCAGCTCCCCTGGCGAGGGCCGCATGTTTTTTCGTGGTGGCGATGCTGCGAGCTACGAGTCAGGTCCGCGCAATGGCGACGCAGCTGCCTCACACTCCGTCATTGCGAACGCAGCGACTTGTCCGCCGAAGCCTCAGCGAAGGCGGAAGCAATCCAGACTGCCACCGCGGAAAGACTCTGGATTGCTTCTCTGCGTTCGCAATGACGACGGAGAGAGTTCAAGTAAACTCGGCCTCCACGACGCCCAGCCCGTCCAGCTCCATCCGTACCTTGTCGCCGGCTTTCAGCCACAGCGTCTTCACCAGGCTTCCCGTCAGCACGAGCTGTCCTGCGTGAAGACCCTTGCCGTCGGCGGCAAGGTGGTTGGCGAGCCAGGCGAGTGCGTTGTGGGGATGGCCGAGCACGTCGGCGCCGGTGCCGTGACTGACCTCCTCGCCGTTGACAATGGCACGGCCTTTGATCGCCTTCAGGTCCGGCACGGACGAGCGCGGCACCACCTCGCCGAGCACGCAGCCGGCGGCGAAGAAATCGTCGGCGATCAGCGTCGGCGCGCCCATCGTCTCCCATTTCACATAGCGGTCGTCGACGATCTCGATCGCGGGATGATAGCTTTCAACGGCCTCGCCGACCCATTCGGCCGTGAACGGCGCCTCGCCGGCGGCAAGGTCCCGCTTCAGCCGCACCGCGATCTCGCACTCGACGCCGACGCGGACATAGTTGGAGGATGCGAGCTTCACACCGCTGTCGTGCACGCCCTTCTGGAACAGGCCGCCGCCGCAAGGGTGCGGGATGCCGATGTACTCCTGCATCACCTGGCTGGTGCAGCCGATCTTGTAGCCGACCAGCGGCCCGACATGCGGCAGCAGCAGATCGTGAAGCGCGCGCTGAACCTGATAGCCCTCGGCCTCGTCGCCCGGGGGAACCTCGAGCGCGGCAAGCGGCGCATGGTTGCGGCGCGCCAGCGCGATCGCCTTTGCGGCTTGGAGAATCTTGTCCATCGGCGCCGGCTCCCACGCTACGCGATCATGCGCGGCAGTGGAGCATCCCCGCCGCGGCGTGACAAGCGTGGCCAAGAGGCGGCTCGATGGTGCCCTCACCCCTTGACCAGGCCGAGCCGGATCAGGCTTTCGGCCGTCGCGAGGATCGCCTCGTCGTTCGAACGCGCCTGCCAGCGGAGCAGCGACTTTGCCTTGGCACTGGTGGAATGCCTGACCTTTCCGAGCATCGGCGCGACCGCGCGCAGCAGCGGAATCCGGTTTGCGGCGAGCCGCACCAGCCAGTCCGGGGCCTGGAGTCGCGGAACCCGGCGCGCACGTGGTCCGAGTTCCCGCCGCAGCACCTTGCCGATATCGAGGATCGACATCGTCGCGCCGGAGACGGCGATGAAGCGCTCACCTTTCGCCTCGGGCGCCGTCATCGCCCGCAAATGCAGATCGGCGACGTCGCGCACGTCGACCACGCCGAAATAGACCCGTGGCACCGCCGGCATGGCGCCGTCGAGCAGCGATTTGACGATCTCGATCGATCCGGAGAAGTCCGGCCCCAGCACCGGACCGAAAATCCCCGCAGGATTGACGACCGACAGCTCCAGCCCGCCGCCCTCGCGCGCGACGAAATCCCAGGCCGCCTGCTCGGCCAGCGTCTTGGATTTGACGTAAGGCTGCACATCGCTGCCGGCGAGATTGGTCCAGTCGGTCTCGTCGAACGGCTTTTCACGCGGCTCGTGGCCGTAACCGATCGCGCCCAGCGACGAGGTGACGACCACGCGCCTGACGCCGGCCTCGCGCGCGGCCCGTAGCACCCGCAGCGTGCCGTCGCGGGCCGGGATGATCATCTCGTTCTCGTCCTCGGGAACACTGGTCGAGAGCGGCGAGGCGACATGAAGCACGTAGTCGCAGCCCGCCACGGCCTCGCGCCATCCCTCGTCTGCCGTGAGGTCGGCGGTGAAGAAGGACAGGCTTTCGGACGACGCTGCCCCGCCCTCACGCAGCATCGCGAGCACATCGGCCTGCCGGTCCGGCCGGCGCACCGTCGTCCGCACCGTGTGGCCAGCCGCCATCAGTTGCAGGACGACATGGATGCCGACGAAGCCGGACCCGCCGGTGACCAGGACAGTGCTCATTGCCAAATACCCCTCGTTGCGTGGGCGAGCGAATTGGGTCCGCCACCCTGCTCAAGGCCGGATCTGGTCACTATCTCCCGGGGGAACAAGTAGAATGGATTTCGAGACCGGTATGGAAAACCTGACCAGTACCTGCGAGGGCGACTGCGATTGCAGCCCCGACCCTGCTTTGCTCGCCGACTTCAAGCGCGCCATCCATGCGCTCGGCGGCAAGTGGAAGCTGGAAATCCTGTTCGCGCTGATGAACGGTGCTATCAGGTTCGGCGCCTTGCGGCGATCGATCGGCGGCATCACCCAGCACATGCTGACCACGCAATTGCGCGAGCTCGAGCAGGACGGATTGGTGTCGCGGACCGCCTTCGCGGAGAAACCCTTGAGGGTCGAGTACGAGCTGACGGATGCGGCCTACGGCCTGTTGCCGGCGTTTAAGGAAATATTGAGCTGGTCCAGGCTTTATGGGGATGCGCGCCTTGCGGTGTCGCTCGAGGCCTGATTGCAGCAATGCGTGAAGCTGCTGGCTCAGCATCTCAGCATACGAGTCGACCTCGTTGATGCGACTCGCAAAACTCACCCCACCTGAAGTGAAGGCTGTTTCTCATCCGAACTCACGTGAGCTCGGAGGAATGGACTCTAGCCCATTGATCGCGATTCACTTTTCGCGATTGCGCTCGCGCGCTGAGACGCGCGACGGCAAGCGACAGGCAAAATGCTGATCGCGGCGCGAAACGGCGCCTTGCGTCCAAAAACAAAGAGCCGCATCGCTGCGGCTCGGACTCTATTCGTCGCGATAGACCTTCTCGCGTTTCTCGTGGCGCTCCTGCGCTTCCACCGAGAGCGTCGCGATGGGCCGGGCCTCGAGCCGCTTCAACGAGATCGGCTCGCCGGTGTCTTCGCAATAGCCGTAGGTGTTGTCCTCGATACGCTGGAGCGCGGCGTCGATCTTGGCGATCAACTTGCGCTGGCGGTCGCGGGCGCGGAGCTCGATGGCGCGGTCGGTTTCGGACGATGCCCGATCGGCGAGATCGGGGTGATTCACATTCTCCTCCTGCAAAGTTTGCAGGGTGAGCTTGGACTCTTTGAGAATCTCATCCTTCCAGGCAAGGAGCTTCAAACGGAAGTACTCCTTCTGCCGATCGTTCATGAAAGGCTCTTTTTCGGTCGGTCGGTAGTTTTTCAACTTTTCCAAGGGCGGCCTATCTGTCTAAGCAACGACTCGCAAACGGAACGGGGTCCGCTGAGCGGGGCCTTATATAGCGGCCTCCTGTGACAGACAATGCTTCCCTGATGGCCCGGCTGGCGCCCCCAAGCCCTTGCACAGGAAGGTTTATCCTGGAGGGCCCGGGGGCGGCCGAAGGCCTAGTATCCGACCGTGAAACGCTGCCGCAGGTGGGCCGGCCGCTCGATCTCATCGGCCAGCGCAATCGCGTAGTCGGCGAAGCTGATCCAGCTCTTGCCGTTCGCATCTGCGAGAAGCTGATCGGTCCCGAGCCGGAACTTGCCGGTGCGGGCCTCTTCGACAAACAGGGCCGACGGCGAGATGAAGGTCCAGTTCAGCTCCTTTTCCTGCCGCAGCAGGTCAAGGAAAGCCCCGCCCGCCTCCGCCTCGGCCTTGTATTGGGCCGGAAAACCGGGGGTTGTGACCAGTTTCACGCCGGGCGCGACTTCCAGGCTGCCTGCGCCGCCGACGATGAGGTAACGACCGACAGCGGACGCCTTCGCGGCACCAATCAGCTTGAGTGCGTCGCTGGCCAGGAAGTGCACGGAACTCACGGCGACGTCGTGCCCCGTCCACAGTTTGGCAAGGCCGGCCTGGTCGAGCACGTCGCCCTTGGTGGGGGTGACGTTCGGGAGGCCAGCGATCTTCTCGGGGTTCCGGGCGATGGCCGTGACCGCGTGGCCGCGGCGCGACAGTTCCTTGGTGATCTCCGACCCGGCGCGGCCCGAGGCGCCGGCGACTGCGATTTTCATGGAAGGCTTCCTTTGCTTTGTAGTAACTAGCGGTAACTAGATATCTAAAAGAATGCTGGTGTTAAGAGAGCACTTTGTGCTTACCTGATTACGCAGGAGTAACCGGCGCGCGAGCCGGCAAGCGACTTGAATGGATCTTGAGGACCCCGATATGAAACCCGACGTCTATGCCGCGAACTGCCCCACGCGTCAGATCCTCGATCGCGTCGGCGACAAATGGGCGGTGCTGATCCTGTTGCTGCTGCGCGAGGAGCCGATGCGCTTCAATCAGTTGCGCCGAACGATTGAAGGCATTTCGCAGAAGATGCTGAGCCAGGTTCTCAAGTCACTCGAGCGCGACGGATTGATCAATCGCCGCGCCATCGCAACCGTGCCTGTCACGGTGGAGTATTCGATCACGCAGCTCGGCGTGACGCTCGCCGGCGCAGTCGATCCCTTGCGCGATTGGGCCGAGCAAAATCTGAAGGACGTGCTCGCCGCCCAGCGCCGCTACGACACGCAGTTGAAGGATGTAGCGGCGTAAGGCGCTACGCCTGCCCGGCCTTGGCGAGTTCGACCTCGACCCGCAGCTCGATCTCTGACAGCACGGAATCAAGTCCCGCATCGCCCGAGGACGATTTCAAATTCGCCGCAGCATCGCGCAGCCGCAGCACGGTCGACGCATCGAGATTGCCGGACAACAGCCCCATCTTGAGATCGTCGAGCACGTCGAGCGCGGTCTTGCCACGGGCAACCGAGCGCTTGCGGCGCTCGACCGGATTCTCTTCGATGCCTTGCAGCGCGAGCAGCCCGTCGAGACTGGTAGCCGCCTTCGGTGCGGCAGCGCTCCGCGTCTCCTGCGCCGACGAGGTGTCGGGTAGCACGAAGGTGCCGGAGCCCGTCCGCCTGCCCTGGCTGGCCGGCGTTCCAAGCGTGGTGCCATTCGGTCCGTAGATGCGCATCGCAGCAATCCGGGTGATCGATGCGCCACATTCGCCGTTTTATGGTTAACGACGCGTAAACAGCCCGGCAAAATCTGCCGACAGGCGGCAGTTTCGCTCCTCAGGGAGAACGCCCGCTGACACCGGTCGAAACAGCTTTATTCAACCTATTCAACCGCCTAACCCCACTGCCCCGCGTTGGCACAGCGCTCGCAAGGACAGCGTCGGACCAGCTCGTCATGGGAGTGTCGCAGATGGTCCGAGATTTGAGGAGCCTCGGGGAGCAGAGGATGCCAGGCGTTCGTTGGGTAAGGATTTTTGCAGTGGCCTGCGCCGCGCTGTCAGCGCTGGCGCTCTCGGTCGCGTCTGCGGCTGCGACCTCGCGCATCAAGGATCTCGCCAATATCGAAGGCGTGCGGCAGAACCAGCTCATCGGCTACGGCCTCGTCGTCGGCCTCAACGGCACCGGCGACACCCTCAACAACATCCCCTTCACCAAGCAGTCGCTGCAAGCGATGCTCGAGCGCATGGGCGTCAACATCCGCGGCGCGACCATCCGCACCGGCAACGTCGCCGCCGTGATGGTGACCGGCAATCTGCCGGCCTTCGCCACCCAGGGCACGCGCATGGACATCACCGTCTCCGCGCTCGGCGATGCCAAGGATCTGCGCGGCGGCACGCTGCTGGTCACGCCCCTGCTCGGCGCCGACGGCAACGTCTACGCGGTCGGACAGGGCTCGCTCGCGATCTCCGGGTTCCAGGCCGAAGGCGAAGCCGCGAAAATCGTGCGCGGCGTCCCGACCGTCGGCCGCATCGTCAACGGCGCCATCATCGAGCGCGAGATCGAGTTCGCACTCAACCGCTTGCCGAACGTGCGCCTCGCGCTGCGCAATGCCGACTTCACCACTGCCAAGCGCATCGCGGCCGCGATCAACGACTATCTCGGCGTTAAGTCTGCCGAGCCGATCGACCCCTCGACGGTGCAGTTGTCGATCCCGCCGGAGTTCAAGGGCAACGTCGTTGCTTTCCTCACTGAGATCGAGCAGCTCCAGGTCGATCCCGATCTCGCCGCCAAGATCGTCATCGACGAGCGGAGCGGCATCATCGTGATGGGCCGCGACGTCCGCGTCGCCACCGTCGCGGTGGCGCAGGGCAACCTCACCGTCACCATCTCCGAGAGCCCGCAGGTCAGCCAGCCCAACCCGCTGTCGCGCGGCCGCACCGTGGTCGCGCCGCGCAGCAGCGTCAGCGTCAGCGAGGACGGCAAGAAGCTGGCCCTCGTCAAGGACGGCGTCTCGCTGCAGCAGCTCGTCGACGGCCTCAATGGCCTCGGCATCGGTCCCCGCGACATGATCAGCATCCTCCAGGCGATCAAGGCCGCCGGTGCGATCGAAGCCGACATCGAGGTAATGTGATGCAAACCAGCACCATCAATACCCCGCGCGCCACCACATCGTCGGCTTTCTCCGTAGAAAGCCGCAACGGCCGCCCCGACTTCGAGCTCGCCGCCGCGCTTCAGAAGGTCTCGCCGCAGCAACAGGCGAAGTCGCAGAAGACCGCCACCGATTTCGAGGCGATGTTCCTCAACAGCATGTTCTCGCAGATGACGTCCGGCCTGAAGGGCGAAGGCCCGTTCGGCGACACGACCGGCACCGGCGTGTGGCGCTCGATGCTGACCGAGCAATATTCCAAGAACTTCGCCAAGGCTGGCGGCGTCGGGGTCGCCACCGAAGTCTACCGCACGCTCATCATGCAGCAGGCAAAAACGCTCCGCACGGCATAAGGTCAAACGAGATGAACCAGTTCAATGCCTCACGTCCGCCGATGCAAGCGCAGCGCCCGAACACCGCGCCGGGCAACGCCGAGGCGCGCAAGGTCGCCGAGCAGCTGATGGATGCGATGAACGCCCTGCTCGCATTGATCGAGCACGAGACCGAGCTCGTTCGCGCCGGCAAGGTCCGCGAGGCGATGACCCTCGAGAGCAAGAAGCAGGAACTGTCGCGAAACTATGTCAGCGCCGTCAGCGAGTTGAAGACCAACCAGGCCCAGCTTGCGAAATCGGCGCCCGAGCTGCTCTCGACCTTGCATCGGCATCATGATGCGTTCCGCGCGATGCTCCAGGTCAATCTCACCGTACTCGCGACCGCACATGCGGTCTCCGAAAGCGTCGTGCGCGGCGTCAATGCCGAGATCCAGAAGCGCAACGTGCCGAATACCTATACGGCCGCAGGCCGCCGCGCGATTCCGGGCCCGCGCCACATCACCCCGCTCGCCGTCAGCCGCTCGCTCTGAGCGCACGCGACAACAAGCGACAATTTTACGAAAAACCGCGCGGCGATATCGCCGCGTGGTTAGCCACGTTTCCTTACCCGATGTTCAAACCTCGTGTTCCATGGTTGCGTATTGAGAGGGGTTGGGATTTGACTCACGCGAGGCAACCAGGAGGCTGCCATGAGTACAGATTTCAGCATCAGGCCGGTGGGGATACCGGTCCCAACGCAGATCGTAACGACGTCGAATTCGGCGGCGAACGAGGCGGTGCAAACTGATTTGCCGGTGAGCCAGACGGTCGCCGCAAGCAATTCCAGCGCGCCTGCGCGCAATGATCTCCAGAGCAACGAGAACGTCTCGCGACAGGTCGTGTTCGACCAGGCGGCCGCGTCTTTCGTGTTTCAGGTGGTCAACGACAGGACCGATGCAGTGGTCAACCAGTTCCCCGACGAAGCGATGCTGCGCCGGCGGGCCTATTTCCATGCAGAAGATCTGAAGTCCCAGCCCTCGCGTCCGCTCAATACGGACCTGAGCGCCTGACGATCAGGTGTCGAGCGTGGCCTGCGCGGTATCGAGATAGGTCGAACCGGTCGCGGGATCGGTGGCGACGTTCTTGACCTGCGCCTTGCCGATATCGGTCAGCGTGAACTTGGTATTCCCGAACCGGAACGAGCCGTCCTTGATCAGCACCTGCTGGTACTGGGACGTGCCTTCGCTCTGGTAGCGGATCTGCGCGCGAAAGCCGCTGACCTGCGAGACGTTCAGCGAGAATTTCTTGCCGTCGGAATAGGTCCCGGCCCAGCTGCCCTGATAGAGCGAGGAATCGACCGGGACATATTTGGACGAGCCCGAAGTGCTCGAAAGCACGTTGGACTTGTACGCGGTCGACAGGATGCTCAGGAGGTCGGCCATGACAGGCCTCGATCACGGGCGGCCGGAGAGCCCAGCCGCAATGTTCCGGTTGATCTCGATCAGCGGACGGAAATGATCGAACTGCGGGCTCATCTGGAGCGCGGCGGTCTGGCTCAGCACGAAGACGCTGATGTTGGCGATCTTCTGGCGGACGTCGAGCGGCTGCGGATTGGTGTCACGCATCGCCTCGCTCAGGAAGATGGTCCAGAGCTTGCGGTTGAACATCAGCGCCTGCGTGGTCTGCTCGCTGAAGGGCTCGGCGTTGTTGATCGCGTCCTGGAGCTTGTTGGCGGCCTTGAGCAGAGTCTGCGCCTCGACGTCACGAGGAGATGCGGTGGTCGTTGCAACACGCGCGTAGGCCGAGGCAGCGGAATTCGACATCAATCACACCTTGGAGGTTACCTAGCCCGTTGAACGCGCTTAAGGATTTCTTTCCCAACCCTAGGCAGCACCGCTTAAGATTTGCTTACGTGTGTGCTTGGAAGCACTCCGGATTATTACGGGTCCGAGAGTCCTTCATCGCGAAGCTAGATGCACACATGGACGCTGTAAACACGGCTCGCATGACGCGCATCATTCGCGGCTAATCCCGCCTTAGCGATCTCCATAAAAACGGCGGAGCATGAGCCCCGCCGCGATATCTCGAGTAGCTATCTTGCGCTGCGAAATTAGCGGAGCAGCTGGAGCACGCTCTGCTGCGACTGGTTGGCCAGCGACAGCGCGGAGACCGCGATCGACTGGCGGGTCGACAGCGCCTGGCTGTTGGCCGCTTCCTCGTTGGTGTCGGCGAGTGTCAGGTTGGACGAGCCGGTCTGCAGCACGTTGATCAGGTTCTTGGAGAAGTCCTGGCGCACCTGCACGATCGAGAGGTTCGAGCCGAGCGCTGAACCTTCCGAGCGTAGCGTGCTCGAGGCCGCATTCAGGCTGGTCAGCACCTTGTTGGTGGCGCCGTTGTCGATGAAGTCGGTGCCGGGGACGAGGTTGCTGAGCCCGAGACCCGCCGCATTGAACACCACGCCGTTGATGCCGAGCGTCGAGCTGCCGGTCTCGTTGAAGACCAGCTTCAGCGTGTCGCCGTTGAGCAGGTTGACACCGTTGAAGGACGAGTCCTGCGACGTGGTATCGATCTGCGCCAGGATGTTGTTGAACTGGCTGACCAGGCCCGAACGCGCCGTCTGCGCGACGGGATCCTGGACCGGCGGCTGTGCGGTGGTGAAGGCGAGCACGCCGGTGAGCGTGCCGCCGACGGCGCCACCCGCGGCCGTCGAGCCGAGGGTCGAAGAAGCGTATTCGTTGACGGTGGTCACCGTGAGCACGCCGTTGGCGTCGATTGTTGCGGTCAGGTGGTTGGCCTGAAGCTGCACGTTGAGCTGGTCGAGCGTCTTGACGGTTCCGTTGGTGCCGTCGCCGAAGGTGACGTTGACGGGCGTACCGCCATTGAACGAGGTGAAGGTCAGCGTCTTGCCGCTGACACCACCCACACCAGAAGTGCGCGCCGCGCTGAACGCGGTCGCCGTTCCCGTGTTGCCGCTGAGGCCGAACGCAGACAACGCGTTGCCGGTGCCGGTGATCGAAAGGTCGGCGTTGATGCCGGTCGAGAGCGCCAGCTGGCCGCTCGAGTTCACCGACGACGGGATCTGGCCCGCGGTGGTCGTGAGAGACGCGGCACCAAGGAAGATGCTGGCGGTCTTGACGCCGGTGGCGAGGTCGATCGAGTTGAGCAGGTCGGTCAGCGTCGCGCTCTGAAGATAGACCGTCGAGTTGCCGTTTCCATCGGTGACGACATTGCCGTTGACGCCACCCGAAGTTACGCTGGCCGCCGACTGCGGCGTCTGGGCGTTCTTGAAGGTGATGGTGTGACCATCGATGTTCAGCGTCGAGCCGTCCTGAACCAGGGATCCAAGCGAGCCGAGAGTTGTGGACCGAGCTGCCGACACGCTGGCATTGCCGGCGCCGGTCGCCGACGTCACGCCGAGAGCCTTGAGGAAGTCGGCTTTGCCGGTCACGTTCAGGTCTGCGCCCGTCGAGCTCTTCAGCGTTACGATGCCGGTGCCCGCGATGGACGATGCAGTCTGGAGCGTACCAACGGTCGTGCCGCTCACGGATATGGTCGCTGCGCCAGCGCTGATTGCCGCACTCTTGACACCACTTGCGAGGTCGATCGCGCTGAGGACGTCGTTGACCGTGGCCTTGGGCGCAGCGGCTGTCCCCATATAGACGATCGAGTCACCATTACCGTCAGTGGCGATGTTGCCGCTGGCGTCGAGGCCCCAACCGGTCGGCTGCGTCGTAGGCGCCCCGCCGGTGCGGAAGGTCACGGTCTTGCCATTGACGGTGATCGAGTCGCCGTCCGCAGGTGATGCGCCGAATGTCGTGGCGGGCGTGGAACCGAGAAGAGTGTCGGTGCCGACGAGGTTGGTGGTGGTGTCGGCAGCCTTGGCGGCCACGCCGGTCAGGGTGCCCGCGGTCGATCCGAGCGAGGCGCCGAGCGAAGCGCCCGACGTCACCGGCGTCACGCCACCAGGCGCACCAGTATAAAGCACGTTGCTGTTGGCGGTCGCACTCGCATAGGAGGTCGTGCCGCGCAGATCGGCCGGAGACGCGCCGGGAATGGTGGTCGAGACGTTCGATTTCGTGGAGTAGCCGACCGTAGTCTGAAGCGCCTGGTTGGCGATCGATTTCGCGCTGTCGATCAGCTTTTGCAGCGAGGTGATGCCGGTGTTGGCGGCCTGGAGCACCTGCACACCGTTGTTGATGCCGTCGAGCAGGTTGCCGATGTCGCTCGCCCGGTTGTCCAGCCCCTGTGCGGTGAAGAAGTTGGTGGGATTGTCGAGCGCCGTATTGACCTTCTTGCCGGTCGACAGGCGCTGCTGCGTCGTGGCCAGCAAGTCGGCCGTCGACTGCAGCGACAACAGGTTCTGGCGAACGGACGCCGAGAGAACGATGTTGGACATTGGCAGGTCTTCCTCTTGAACCGGATACGAATCGGCCGCGCGGGTCTGGAAGCGGGCTTTTGTCCAGTCTTAGGACCTGTCCTTTAAAGTATGGTTAACGGCCACTTAAGGGACAGGGTTAATGGGGGGTTAGCGGCCCTTCCCCGGTTTCGCACGGGCCCAGTGGCAACAAAAAAGCGGCGGGGCCGAAGCCCCGCCGCCATACTTTGTGGTGTAATTTCAGTGCGTTACTAGCGGAGCAGCTGGAGCACGCTCTGCTGCGACGTATTGGCCAGCGACAGCGCGGAGACCGCGATCGACTGGCGGGTCGACAGCGCCTGGCTGTTGGCCGCCTCGACGTTGGTGTCGGCCAGGGTCAGGTTGGAGGAGCCGGTCTGCAGCACGTTGATCAGGTTCTTGTTGAAGTCCTGACGGATCTGCACCACCGAGAGGTTCGAACCGAGCGCCGAGGCTTCCGAGCGCAGCGTGCTCGAGGCCGAATTCAAATTGGTCAGCACCCGGTTGGTCGCAGCGTTGTCGATGAAGTCGACACCGACGCTCAGCGAGGCGAGACCGAGACCCTTCGAGTTGTAGCTCACGCCGGTGATGTTCAGGCTCGACTTGCCGGTTTCGTCGAACACCAGCTTGAGCTGGTCACCGTTCAGCAGGTTGACACCGTTGAACGAGGAGTCGACCGAAGTGGTGTCGATCTGGTTCAGGATGTTGTTGTACTGCGAGACCAGATTGGCGCGGGACGCCTGGGCAACCGTATCCTGCACCGGTGTGGAAGCGGTCGTGAATGTCAGCGACGACGTCAGCGTACCGCCGATCGCACCACCTGCGACCGTCGACCCAAGAGTCGAGGACGCATAGTCGTTCGAGGCAGAAATCGTGAGCAGACCATTGGCATCGATCGTCGCGGACAGGTTGTTGGCCTGGAGCTGCGAGTTGAGCTGATCGAGCGTCTTGACGGTGCCGTTGGTGCCGTCGCCGAAGGTGACGTTGACCGCCGTGCCGC
>NZ_JADPJH010000033.1:1000668-1003324 GCF_023073315.1 Bradyrhizobium sp. 1
ATTGAAGGCGGAGAAGGTCAAGACTTTGCCGTTGATGCCACCCGTGCCAGAGGTGCGCGCCGCCGTGAAGGCCGACGCATTGCCGGTGTTGCCGGCGAGACCGAACGCGGCGAGCGCGTTGCCGGTGCCGGTGATCGCGAGGTCGGCATTGACGCCGGTCGAGAGTTTGAGCTGGCCGCTCGTGTTGATCGACGAGGCGATCTGGCCGGTCGTCGTCGTCACCGTCGCGGTGCCGCTGGCATTGGATGCAGACTGCACGCCGGTGGCAAGGTCGATCGCCTTGAGCAGGTCAGCCACGGTGGCGCCGCCGAGATAGACGGTCGAGTTGCCGCTGCCATCGGTGACGAGGTTGCCCACGACGCCGGAGCCGGCCGGAACGTTGGCCGCAACCGGCGCATTGCCATCCTTGAAGCTGATGACATGACCGTCGACGTTCAGCGTCGAGTTGGTCTGGAGCAGCGAGGACAGCGTGCCCGTGCCGGTGGTGCGGTTCGCCTGCACCGTCGCGGTGCCCGAACCGACCGATGCGGTGAGGCCAAGCGCCTTCAGGGCGTCAGCCTTGCCGCTCAGCACGAGATCGGCGCCGGTCGTGCTCTGCAGCAAGATCTGGCCGCCCGTGATGCTCGACTGGGTCTGGCCTGAAGTCTGAGCGAAGGCCGCAGTACCCGCGGTGGAGGTGATCGTCGCCGTCTGCGTGCCGCTGGCGAGATCGAAGGCATTCACGAAGTCGCCGACCGTCGTGGCGGCGTTGAGGTAGACGGTCGAATTGCCGGAGCCGTCGGTGACCACGTTGCCGAACACGCCGCTGGTGCCGCCGATCAGAGTAGCGGCACCTGGGGTCGCCGCCGACTTCACGGTGACGGTCTTGCCGTTGACGGTAAAGGTGTCGCCATCCGCGAATTTGGTGGTGGCCTGCGTGGTCAGAGCGCCGGCCGCGCCGTAGATCAGCGTGGTGCCGCTGATGTTGGCCGGGGTACCGGCGTTATCCTGGGTCACGGCGCCGGTCAGGACGCCCGAGACACCACCGAGCTTCGTGGTCGAAGCCGCAGCGGTCGCACCGCCGGCAGCGCCGGAGTACAACACGTTGCTGCTCGCAGTCGAGCTCGCATAGGTCGTCGTGCCACGCAGATCGGCCGCAGTCGCGCCGGCAATCGTAGTCGAAACGCTGGACTTCGAGGAATAACCGACTGTGGTCTGCAGCGCCTGGTTGGCGATCGACTTCGCGCTGTCGATCAGCTTCTGCAGCGAGGTCAGGCCGGTATTGGCAGCCTGCAGCACCTGCACGCCGTTGGCGATGCCATCGAGCAGATTGTTGATGTCGCTGGCGCGGTTGTCGAGCGACTGTGCCGTGAAGAAGTTGGTGGGATTGTCCAGGGCCGAGTTGACGCTCCTGCCGGTCGACAGACGGTTCTGTGTGGTGGCGAGGAGGTCGGCGGTGGACTGGAGAGAGAGCAGGTTCTGGCGAACCGACGTAGAGAGAACAATACCGGACATAACTCTTACCCTTCTGGTTTACGCGTCTTCGTTCGATCGCTTCGGATCGAGTGACGGGGACAGCGTGCCGCGACATGGCTAACAAAGGGTGAAACGAGACTCGTACGCGTAAGCACCGGTTCACCATAAACCGTCGCAATGCGTTGGCGGGGTCGGCAATCAGACTGAAATCATTGGCAATTCCTGGCGCTTACGCTCCATTAACCATAACCATCGGTTACTTTTTCGAGTGCCGGGCAAGACGCCCCTGCTCTCCTCCAGGCAAAAAGAAAACGGCGGGGCCGAAGCCCCGCCGTCGTGTCTTGCTTGCGATGTTGTCCGCTTGTTAGCGGAGCAGCTGGAGCACGCTCTGCTGCGACTGGTTGGCCAGCGACAGCGCCGAGACCGCGATCGACTGGCGGGTCGACAGCGCCTGGCTATTGGCCGCTTCGGTGTTGGTGTCGGCCAGCGTCAGGTTGGACGAGCCAGTCTGCAGCACGTTGATCAGGCTCTTGTTGAAGTCCTGACGAACCTGCACCACCGAGAGGTTCGAACCGAGGCTCGACGCTTCCGAACGCAGCGTGCTCGACGCCGCGTTGAGGTTCGACAGCACCTTGTTGGTGGCGGAGTTGTCGATGAAGTCGACACCGCTGGTCAACGAGGCGAGGCCCAGACCCTTGGAGTTGTAGGTCACACCCGTGATGTTCAGGTTCGACTTGCCGGTCTCGTCGAACACCAGCTTGAGCTGGTCGCCATTCAAGAGGTTCACACCGTTGAACGAGGAGTCCTGCGAGGTCGTGTCGATCTGGTTCAGGATGTTGTTGTACTGGTTGACCAGGTTCGCGCGGGTCGTCTGTGCGACGGTGTCCTGGACGGGGCTGGAAGCCGTCGAGAAGGTCAGCGACGAAGTCAGCGTTCCGCCGATCGCACCACCCGCGGCCGCCGAACCAAGCGTCGAAGACGCGTAGTCGTTGGTCGAGGAGATGGTCAGCAGGCCGTTGGCGTCGATCGTGGCAGACAGGTTGTTGGCCTGGAGCTGCGTGTTGAGCTGATCGAGCGTCTTGACCGTGCCGTTGGTGCCGTCGCCGAAGGTGACGTTGACCGCCGTGCCGCCGTTGAAGGAGGTGAAGGTCAAGCTCTTGCCGTTGATGCCGCCCGTGCCGGCGCTGCGAGCCGCGGTGAA
>NZ_JADPJH010000033.1:1003454-1003758 GCF_023073315.1 Bradyrhizobium sp. 1
CTGGCCGCTCGAGTTGATCGACGAGGCGACCTGGCCGGTGGTCGTCGTCACCGTCGCGGTGCCGCTGGCGTTGGACGCGGACTGCACGCCGGTGGCGAGGTCGATCGCCTTGAGCAGGTCAGCCGCGGTGGCGCCGCCGAGATAGACGGTCGAGTTGCCGCTGCCGTCGGTAACGAGGTTGCCCACCACGCCGGAGCCGGCCGGAACGTTGGCCGCCGCCGGTGCATTGCCATCCTTGAAGCTGATGACGTGGCCGTTGACGTTCAGCGTCGAGTTGGTCTGGAGCAGCGAGGACAGCGTGCCC
>NZ_JADPJH010000038.1:0-263143 GCF_023073315.1 Bradyrhizobium sp. 1
ATCCGGCGCTTCGCGCCACCTTCTCCCACAAGGGGAGAAGGAAGAAGGCTACGCCGCTTCCTTCACATCGCCGTTAACCAGCTTGCGCGCGGCGCGCTCGGCTTCGCGGGCGTTACGGAAGAGCTGGCCTTCGAGGCGATTGAATTGGTGCGACGAGGCGAAGAAGCAGTAGCCTCCGTCGCCGCGAACGACAATGCCCGCGGTCTTCGAGTTGACTTCGATGATGTAGCTGTCCGGCATGCCCGTAGATTCCTCAGTGCGGGCAGATAACGGCATCTCTGCCCGAAAGTTCCTCGGGCAAATCAGCCGGTTTCCGCCCCGAATCGACACGCAATTGAGTACGCCGGGACCTCATCCGTTTTATGACCGGTTGTTGGCGAAGCCGCGACCGTTGACTCATCAGCGCCGCGTTTGGCGTGACGCCCGTCTTCGTGAGATGGGGCAGAGCGCCGCGCGCGATTACGTCGCGGGTCGGGCGCACCTCTTGCGGGCGGCCATGGTCGTCGATCGAGACATAGGTGAAATTGCCGTCGGTCACGAGAAAGGGATGTTCCTCCCTGCGCCGCAACGCCCAGGCTTCGAGATGCACGGTCATGGATGTGCGCCCGACGCGCACAAGGTTGGCGTAGACGGAAACGAGATCGCCGACATAGACGGCCTTGCGAAAGTTCATCGCCTCGATCGCAACCGTGACGGTGCGTGACTTCGCCGCCTTCGATGCAAACACACCGCCGCCGACGTCCATCTGGCTGAGCAGCCAGCCACCAAAAATGTCGCCGTTGGCGTTGGTGTCGGCGGGCATCGCCAGCGTGCGGATGCAGAGATCTCCGCTCGGCCCGGCATCGGAGCTGACAGGGGCGTGGACGTGCGTGTCGGTCATATGGTCGATCTCCAGCGGCTCTCGTCTCTGGATACAAAGCCGCGTGGCCTTGCGCAACATCGGCACGAGACAAGCTTGCACTATCCAGCCGGCCGCGGGGAGCCGGCGAAGGCGCCGCTATCGTCGAGTTTGCGTTGCCACTCCGCATCGTCGGCCCGCGGCGCGCGCCCGGTCGTTGCAGTCACCAGCCATTCCAGCCTGCTCCAAAGCCGGAGAAGGTCGCACGGATAATTGGCCCATCCATTGATGACGCAATAGCGGATGGTGTGTTCGCGGTGGTGACGCCAATGATGCTCGGGTGAGCAGACCAGATGCAGCCTTTGCGCCATGCGCAGGAGCGGCGGGCGGACCTGCCAGTGCGCGAGATTGTGAAAGCTCATGCCAAACAGCATGCAGGTCGCGATCGCGAACCAGACGATCATCAGCGCATAGGTGAGCGCGGAAACCGGAAACAACGCCGTGACCGCGGCAGCACTCCCGACCACCAGGGCGCTCGGCGCGGCGCCGAGGGACGCCTGGTCGAAGAATTCGTAGAGCAGGACGTGGCTCGGGTGGGTGTGATGCTCGCGCGTCATCGCGATGCCGCGGCCGAGCATCCCCTCGTCGATCCAGGTGTCGACCACCCAATGCACCAGCCCCGAAAAAAGGTCAGCAAGGAAATACCCGACCAGGAGCGCCACGATCAGCCATGGCCAGCGCAATCCCACCGCGTGGTAACACCCAACGAGATAAACCGCGCAGCACAGGATCACGACAGCATCGGCCCCGCAGCACAGCCGCGTGATGATGATCTCGCGCAAGGTCGCATGCTTGAAGAACGGGATCGTCGGCATCGGCGATACTCCTCACGGGCCGCACCACCCATGATAGCATCCTATGCCGACACTCCCTATTTCAAACCGTCCCAGCCCGGATCGGGCGCGAAGCGTCCGCCGAATCGCTCAGCCAGCGCGCGCAAGGCGGACACGACATTCTCTACCCCGCGCGTGCGCGCGTAATTCAGCGGACCGCCGCGGAACGGTGCATAGCCCGTGCCGAAGATCATGGCGCCATCGACCGCGTCAGGATCCGCGACGATGCCCTCACGCAGCGCAGCGGCGCAGACATTGGACATCGGCAGCACCAGGCGGTCGATCATCTGGTCGGTGACGCGCGGGCCGGTCTCCGGAAGCGGCGCCTTTTCGGCCTTGCCGTCCTTCCAGACGTAAAAGCCCTTGCCGGTCTTGCGGCCGAGCTCGCCTTTGGCGACTTTCTCGCGCAGCCAAGCCGGCGTGGGCGGCAGCAAATCGCCGAATTTAGTGCGCAGCATGTCGCCGACGTCGAGGCAGATGTCGAGCCCGACCTGATCGGCAAGCTCTATCGGCCCCATCGGCATGCCGAACTGCTCGGCGGCGGCATCGATCAGGCGCGGGTCGGTCTTCTCGTCCAGCATCACCATCGCTTCGAGCATGTAAGGCGTCAGCGCGCGGTTGACGAGGAAGCCGGGCGAGCTCTTCACCGAGAGCGGCAGGCGATCGATTGCACCGACGAAGGCGAGCGCCTCCTTCAAGACTTGCGCATCGTTGCCGTCATGGCTGACGACCTCGACCAGTTGCAGCCGCGACACCGGATTGAAGAAGTGCAGGCCGACCAGCCGCTCCGGCCGCGCCAGCGTCGTTCGTAAATCCTGGAGCGGAATGCTCGACGTGTTGGTCGCAAGGATCGCGCCCGGCTTCATTTTCGGCTCGAGGCCGGCGTAGACCTTCTGCTTCAGCTCGAGCTTTTCCGGCACCGCCTCGATGATGAGATCGGCGTTACGGACGCCCTCGCCGTCCATATCGGGGATGAGGCGATCGAGCGCATCGCGCACCTCGGTGGGCTTGCGGATGATCTTGCCGTAGAGCTCGGCGGCGCGTTTCACCGCGGCGGCGATCGGTTCGGCCTTCATGTCGGCGAGCGAGACGCGCAGCCCCTGCCCCGCGCACCAGGCCGCGATGTCGCCGCCCATGGCACCAGCGCCGATGACGTGGACGTGCTTGATGGTGTTGCCGGAGCCTGCGGCCTTCTTCATCTGCTCGCGCAGGAAGAACACGCGGATCAAATTCTGCGCAGTCGGCGTCACCATCAGCTTGGCAAAGGACGCCTGCTCGGCCTTCAGCATCGCGGCCTTGCTGCCGCCGTGGGTCTCCCAGAGATCGATCAGTGCGTAAGGCGCCGGATAGTGCTCGCGGGACGCGGCCCTTGCCGCCTCGGAACGCATGCGCTTTGCCAAGAGCCCGCGCACAGGGCCAAAATTGGCCGCGCGCGTCAGAAGGCCCGGCCGCGCCCGCTTCAGGCGGCCGAACAGCGCGTCCTTGACCGCGTTACGGACGTGGCGCTCGTGCGTCACGGTATCGACGAGGCCGAGCGACTTGGCGCGGCGCGCATCGATGGTGCGGCCGGTCAGCATCAAGGCCATCGACTGGGTCGGGTTGACCAGCGCGGTGAAGCGCGCGGTGCCGCCGAGGCCGGGATGCAAGCCCAGCATCACCTCGGGGAAGCCGAAGCGCGCACTGTCGATGGCGATGCGCGACTGGCAGGCCAGCGCGACCTCAAGCCCGCCGCCAAGACAGAAGCCATGGACCACCGCGACCGTCGGCAGTTTTAGCGCTTCCAGATGATCAACCACGGCATGTGCGGCATGGATGCGCGTTTCCACCATCCCGGGATCGGATGCGCCGCGGAATTCATTGACGTCCGCGCCGGCAATGAAGCCGGACGGCTTTGCCGAGCGGATCACGAGGCCGGCCGGACGCTCAGTCTCGATCGCCGCGAGCGCGGCGTCGAACTCCTCCATCAATTCGGCGGAGAGCGTGTTAGCGCTGGCATCGGCGCGGTCGAACAGCAGCCAGGCGACGCCATCGGCATCGCGCGTCAGCTTGAAGTGCTTGTAGGGGCCGTCGGCCGCAGGCTTGGGTCCCAGCTCCAGCACGCGGTCGCCGAGCGCGGTCATGATTTTGGAATCCATGGTCACACCGCCTCGATCAGCATGGCGCCGCCAAGCCCGCCGCCGATGCATTCGGTGGCAATTCCGCGCCGCGTGCCGAGCCGCTTCATCGCATTGACCAGATGCAGCACGATGCGATTGCCGGAGGTGCCGACGGGATGGCCGAGCGAGATCGCGCCGCCATCGACGTTGAGTTTTTCACGGTCGATCTCACCGGCCGCGCCGTCGAGCCCAAGGATCTCGCGGCAGAACTTGTCGTCGTTCCAGGCGGCGAGACAGCCAAGCACCTGCGTGGCGAAAGCCTCATTCAGCTCCCAGGTGTCGACGTCCCTGATGGTGAGGTCGTTACGCTGAAGCAGCGGCGTTGCCGACATCACGGGACCGAGACCCATGATGCTGGGATCGAGCGCGGCCCAGTTGCTGTCGACGATCGCGGCCTTCGGCGTCAGTCCGTGCTTTGCGACTGCCGCGTCGGAGGCGAGGATCACCCAGGAGGCGCCGTCGGTAATCTGCGAGGAATTGCCCGCGGTGACCTGGCCCCAGGGGCGCTCGAACACCGGCCGAAGTTTTGCGAGCGTCTCCGCCGTCGAGTCCGGGCGCACGCCGTCGTCATGGTCGAAGAATTTGCCGTCGCGGGAGAACGCGGTCTCGACCTCGCCCTTGAGGAATCCTGCGGTCTTCGCATGCGCTAGCCGGCGGTGGCTTTCGGCGGCATAGGCATCGGACTGCGCGCGGGTGATATTGAAGAGATGGCCGACGACCTCGGCGGTCTGGCCCATGTTGAGGTCGGTGATGGGATCGGTCAGCCCGCGCTCCAGGCCGATGATCGGCTTGAGATAACGCGGACGCAGCTTGAAGGCGGCGGCCGCCTTCGCAGCTATGCCCTTGGCAGTCGCAAGACCAGCGAACCAGCGCACCCCGGAGTTCGGCCAGACCAGCGGCGCGTGGCTGAGCGCCTCGGTGCCGCCGGCCAGGATCATGTCGGCATGGCCTTCGCGGATGTAGCGATAGGCGGTGTCGATCGACTGCATGCCGGAGCCGCAATTGATCTGCACGGTGAAGGCGACCATGTCCTCGCCCATGCCGAGCCGGAGCGCAGCGACGCGAGCCGGGTTCATCTCGTCCGCGATGACGTTGACGCAGCCGAGGATGACCTGGTCGAAATCGGTGGGCGAAAACGGCTGGCGCGCCAGCAGCGGCCGTCCGCACTGCACGGCGAGATCGACCGGCGTGAACGGTCCCGGTCCCGAACGCGCTTTGAGAAACGGCGTCCGGCTGCCGTCGACGATGAAAACCGGTCGTGCCATCAGCTCGCCGCCCTCTGTTCACCGAGTTCCTGGAAGAATTGATGCACGTCGCCGGTTTTCTTGTAAATCGGCGACAGCGCCTCCGGCGCAAAATCGTCGACCTCGATCACCTTTGTGACGGCTTCATGAGCGGCGGCAAGCTGCTCGCCCTCGGCCTGCGTGATCACGCCCTTGGTCACGGCGTCCTTCCAGTCGCTTATATGCGCGGCGCGCATGCGCTTGGTGATCGCGTCCGTCCCCGTAACCAATTTGAACGCGCGCTCCAGCCGGGCAAAGCCGCTGTCGTCGTCGACATGGGCCAGATCCGGCGTGAGGCGCTCGCGCGCGGCCGACGGCTCCAGCACGATGCCGGCGCATTGGTGCACGACGCGGTCGGACGGGCCGAGCACGCGGGCGCCGAACGGCTGCACCACGAGCTTGAGGATTATGGCAACGAAGCGGTTCGGCAGATTGGCGAGGATTTCGGCCAGCCGGTTCTCGATGGTCTTGAAGCCCGTCGCCATGCACCATTCGAGCGCAGCAAAGTCCTCCTTCTGCCGCCCCTCGTCCTGCCAGCGTTTTAGCGCGGCCGAGAGCAGATACAGCTCGGAGAGAATGTCGCCGAAACGCGCCGACAGCATTTCCTTGCGCTTGAGCGCGCCACCGAGCGTCAGCAACGCCATGTCGGCGCAGAGTGCGAACGCCGCGGAGTAGCGCGAGAGCTGGCGATAGAACGGCGTCGCGTCGCCCGCATCAGGCGCAAGCGCGAAGGCACCAAAGGTCCAGCTCCGGCCGAAGGCGCGGAGCAAGGTATTGAAGCTGTGGCCGACATGCTTCCAGAACGCCTTGTCGAACGCAGCGAGGCCGCGCTCGCGATCGGTGTCTGCAAGCGCATTCATCTCGTCGAGCAGATAGGGATGGGCGCGGATGGCGCCCTGCCCGAACACGATGAGATTGCGCGTGAGAATGTTGGCGCCCTCGACCGTGATGCCGACGGGCACGGCGCGGTGCAGATTGCCTAGATAGTTTTGCGGCCCGTCGATCACGGCCTTGCCGCCATGGATGTCCATGGCGTCGTCGACCGCGATGCGCATCCGCTCGGTCGCATGCAGCTTCATGATGCCGGAGATGACGGCGGGATGGACGCCGGCGTTCAACGCCGCGCAGGTCAGCCTTCGCGCCGCATCGAGCTGATAGGCGGTCGCGACGATGCGCGCGAGCGGCTCCTCGACGCCCTCGAATTTGGAGATGGAGATGCCGAACTGCTCGCGGATGCGGGCATAGGCCCCGGTGGTGCGCGCCGCATAGGCGGCACCAGCGGCCGACAGCGACGGCAGCGAGATGCCGCGGCCGGCGGCAAGCGCGGTCATCAGCATCTTCCAACCTTGCCCAAGGCGCTCTTGGCCGCCGATCACGTAATCGAGCGGAATAAAGACGTCGCGGCCCCGGTTCGGGCCGTTCTGGAAGACCTGCATCGACGGCAGATGGCGCTGGCCGATCTCGACACCAGGCAGATTGGTCGGGATCAGCGCGACGGCGATGCCGAGCGCTTCCTGCTGGCCGACGAGATGATCGGGGTCATAGGCCTTGAAGGCGAGCCCCAAGAGCGTCGCGACGGGGCCGAGCGTGATGTAGCGCTTGTGCCAGTTGAGCCGGAGGCCGATGACCTCCTGTCCTTCGAACACGCCCTTGCAGATGATGCCGGTGTCGACCATCGAGGCGGCGTCGGAGCCGGCCTCCGGACTGGTGAGACCGAAGCAGGGAATGTCGCGGCCATCGGCAAGACGCGGCAGCCAGCGCTCCTGCTGCTCCTTGGTGCCGAAGCGCATCAGCAGCTCGCCGGGGCCGAGCGAGTTCGGCACCATCACGGTGACGGCGGCTGCAATCGAGCGGGTCGAGATCTTGCGCACCACTTCCGAATGCGCATAGGGCGAGAAGCCGAGGCCGCCAAATTCTTCCGGGATGATCATGCCGAAGAATTTTTCGCGCTTGACGAAATGCCAGACGTCCGGCGGCAGGTCGCGCCATTCCCAAAGGATCTTCCACTCGTCGAGCATGGCGCAGAGCGCGTTGACGGGGCCGTCGAGGAAGGCCTGCTCTTCGGCGGTCAGCTTTGCCTGCGGCACCTTCAGCAGCTTCGACCAGTCGGGATTGCCGGTGAAGAGATCGGCGTCCCACCAGACGTCGCCGGCCTCCAGCGCCTCCCGCTCGGTGTCGGACATCGCCGGCAGCACGCCGCGCGCCCAGGAGAAGATCGGCTTTGTGATTTTGTCGCGGCGGAAGCTCATGGCGGACCTCATGCATCGGCGCGGTGACAGGGCATTTTAGCGGAAACCGGCGGGCGGGAGTGAACACTTCGCTGGCAAAATTGACGCGGCCGGGCGGCCGCCCCCCGGGGACCATAACGGCCGGGGCGTGGGGGCAGTTCCGGGGAGGGGCAGCGTTGGTTGACGAATGGATTCTCAGATGCGCAATTGCGCATCATAGCTCGCGCCTGACGGCGCGCCCCGGAATGACGGCGTGGAGGGAGAGGCCGGCCTAATCCGGCCGGACCATCTCGAACATGTTTTCCGGCTTGATCTCAAAGTAATCGCCGCGACGGCCGGCGCGGACGATGGGGCGGGCGGCGGCGGTCTGGTAGACGCCGTCCTTGATCATGGCCTTGTCGATGTGGACGGCGACGACCTCGCCGAGGGTCAGCCAGGCATCGGCTTCCTTGCCGTCGGCGCCCTTGAGGCGGACGATGTCGGACACCTTGCACTCGAAGGCGACCGGGCTCTCGGCCACGCGCGGCACGTTGACGAGCTTGCCAGGCACGGCGGTGAGGCCCGCGATCTCGAATTCGTCGACCTCGGGGCCGACATGCGCCGCGGTCGCGTTCATGTGCTTGGCGAGGTCCATCGTGGTCAGATTCCAGACGAACTCGCCGGTCTGCTTGATGTTCGAGACCGAGTCCTTCCAGTTGGTGGAGGAGAAGCCGATGATCGGCGGCACGTAGCAGAACGCGTTGAAGAAGCTGTAAGGCGCGAGGTTGACGTGGCCGTTGGTGTCGCGCGAGGAGATCCAGCCGATCGGCCGCGGCGCGATGATGGCGTTGAAGGGATCGTGCTTGAGGCCATGGCCCTTGGAGGGCTCGTAGAAGTAGAGGTCTTTGTCGGTCACGCGCTGCTTCTCCGCTATCCGCCATTCCGGGCAATGCGAAGCAGCTTATAGGGGGAAACGCCCCCGCCCGTCAGTGGCGCGGGGACAGACCGGCGATGACGAAATCGATCATCTGGTCGATGGTCGGGCCCGGCTTGGTGGCGCACTGGGCGATCATCTGGGGGTGGAAGAAGCGCATCATCGCGGTGCAGGCGCACAGCGCGGCCAGTTGCAGGTCGGGGGCCTCGAAGTCGCCGGAGGCCACGCCTTGCGCGATCATCTGGCCGATCATTCCGGCGATACATTCCATGTGGTTGACACAGACGTCCCAGTCCTCCTGCATGGCGATCTCGACCATCTCATGCAGCTTGTTGTCACCGACATAGCGCTCGGTGTTCATGCGGTTGACGGTGGTGAGCAGCTCGCGGAAGCGCGGGAGTACCGGACCGGGCCGGGCCACGATCCGCTGCGCTTCGAGCTCAACCTCGCCCATCAGCGAACGGGCCACCGACTGGTGAATCGCCTTCTTCGATTCGAAGAAGCGATACACGTTGGCGGGGCTCATCCTGAGCTCCTTGGCGATGTCCCCGACCGTGGTCTTCTGATAGCCGATCTGGCGGAACAGCCGCTCGGCCACCTCGAGAATACGGTCCCGGGTGTCGCCTTCGATATGTTCCGAAATCAGGGCCATCAGTCAGGACTCGTTCGTCGGTAGTCTTCTCATTTATTCAGCCGCTTCAGCAAGCGGAATTGCGTGCTGGTCACCGCTCCCATGCTGCGGCGCGGCAGGTTGTTCGGGGGTGCCCGCCTCGTCCAGGCTCTTCCTGAACCACAGGGCGTAGAGACCCGGCAGGTACAGCAGCGTCAGGAATGTCGCCACAAACAGTCCTCCCATGATCGTGATCGCCATCGGGCCCCAGAAGGCCGAGCGCGACAACGGGATCATGGCGAGGATCGCGGCGAGCGCCGTCAGCACCACCGGACGGGCGCGACGGACGGTTGCCTCCACGATCGCCTCGCGGCGGGTCAGGCCATGCGAGACGTCGGTCTCGATCTGATCGACCAGGATGACCGCGTTGCGCATGATCATGCCGGCGAGCGCGATCAGGCCGAGCAGCGCCACGAAGCCGAACGGGGCGTTGGCGATGTTGAGGCCGAAGGAGGCGCCGACGATGCCGAGCGGCGCGGTCAGGAACACCAGGATCAGGCGCGAGAAGCTCTGCAGCTGGAACATCAGCAGCGTCAGCATCACCATGACCATCAGCGGGAAGAGGATGAAGATCGAGGCGTTGCCCTTGGCGGATTCCTCGAACGCGCCACCCGGCTCGATACGGTAGGCCGGCTCGAGGTTGTCCTGAATCTGCTTCAGCTTCGGGGCGATCTGGCCGGTGACGTCGGGCGCCTGCACCCCGTCGACGACGTCGGAGCGCACCGTGATCGCCATGTCGCGGTTACGCCGCCACATGATCGGCTCCTCGTGGGCATATTCGATCTTGGCGACCTGCTGGAGCGGCACGGCGACTCCGTTACGCGAGGTGATGGTGAGATCGCCGACGCCGCCGAGGTCGAGGCGTTCGGACGGGACCGCGCGGGCAACCACGCCGACTTTCTCGATGCCGTCACGGATGGTCGTGACCGGGGTGCCCGAGATCAGCAGCGCGAGTGCTTGCGAGACGTCCTGCGGGGTCAGGCCCATGGCGCGGGCGCGATCCTGGTCGACGACGAGCTTGAGGAACGGCGACTGCTCGTTCCAGTCGAGCTGGACGTCCTTGACGCTCTTGTTCTGCCGCATGACGTCGCGGACCTGATAGGCGATCTCGCGTACCTTGTTGGCGTCGGGGCCGATCACGCGGAACTGCACGGGGAAGCCGACCGGCGGGCCGAAATTGAAGCGGTCGACGCGCACGCGCGCCTCGGACAGGAAACCCTCGGCAGCCGCGTTCTCGATCTTGGCCTTGATGCGCTCGCGCGCCTCGACACCCTTGGCGACGATGACGATCTCGGCAAAGGCCTCGTTCGGAAGCTGCGGATTGAGGCCGAGCCAGAAGCGCGGCGAGCCCTGGCCGACATAGGCGGTATAGGTCTCGATGTCCTTGTCGTCCTTCAACAACGTCTCGGCCGACTTCACTGCCTTTTCGGTGACGTTGAAGGCGGTGCCCTCAGGCAGGCGCAGCTGGAGGAACAGCTCGGGCCGCTCCGACAGCGGGAAGAACTGCTGCTGAACGTGACCGAAGCCGACGATCGAGGCAATGAAGATTCCGACGGTCGCGACCACCACCGTGATGCGGTGGTTGACGCACCATTGCACGATGGCGCGCAGGCCGCGGTACATGCGGGTCTCGTAGACCGCGTGCGGATCGTGATTGTGGTGCACCTTGATGTTCGGCAGCAGCATGACGCCGATATAGGGCGTGAAGATCACCGCCACGAACCAGGAGGCGACCAGCGCGATCGCCACGATCCAGAAGATGCTGCCGGCATATTCGCCGACCGCGGAATTGGCAAAGCCGATGGGGAGGAAGCCAGCGGCCGTGACCAGCGTTCCCGTGAGCATCGGAAACGCGGTAGATTCCCAGGCAAACGACGCCGCGCGATAGCGATCCCAGCCCTGCTCCATCTTCACCACCATCATCTCGACCGCGATGATGGCGTCGTCGACGAGCAAACCGAGCGCGATGATCAGCGCACCCAGCGTGATGCGGTGCAGATCGAGCGACATCACGTTCATGATGATGAAGACGATGCCGAGCACGAGCGGCACCGACAGCGCGACCACGATGCCGGTGCGCCAGCCGAGCGCCAGGAACGACACGAACAGCACGATGACGAGCGCTTCCATGAAGGAGTGCACGAACTCGCTGATAGCGTGCTCGACCACCTTCGGCTGGTCGGCGATGAGCTTGACGTCGACGCCCTGCGGCACCGCCTTCATGAATTCAGCCGTCGCCTTCTCGACCTCCTTGCCGAGATCGAGGATGTTGGCGCCCTTGGCGGTGACGACGCCGATGCCGATCGCGGCCTTGCCTTCCTGCCGGACGACGAAGCTCGGCGGATCGACATAGCCATGGGTGACGGTGGCGATATCGCCGAGGCGGAACACGCGGCCGTTGCTCTCGACCGGAGTTTCAGCGACGGCCTTGGCGCCATCGAGGGCACCGGTAACACGCAGCGGCACGCGCTGCGACGAGGTCTCGACCGTGCCGGCCGGCGTCACATTGTTCTGCTTGGCGAGCGAATCGAACAGCGCCTGCGGCGTGATGCCGAGGGTCGCGAGCTTGGCGTGGCTGAATTCGACGAAAATGCGCTCATCCTGATTGCCGTAGACGTCGACCTTGGTAACGCCCGGCACCTTCAGCAGGCGCTGGCGGAAGCCTTCGGAGACCTTCTTGAGCTGGGCGTAATCGGCGCCGTCGCCGGTCATCATGTAGAGGATGGAATCGACGTCGGAGAACTCGTCATTGACGACGGGTCCGAGAATGCCCGAAGGCAACTGGCCCTGCACGTCGGCGAGCTTCTTGCGCAGCAGATAGAAGAGATAGGGCACGTCCTTGGGCGGCGTGGAGTCGCGGAAGGTGACCTGGAGCGCGGTGAAGCCGGGCTTCGAGTAGGTCTGCACCTTCTCGAAGTAAGGCAGCTCCTGGATCTTCTTCTCGATGGGATCGGCGACCTGGGTCTGCATCTCCTGCGAAGTCGCACCCGGCCATAGCACGGAGACGTTGACCACCTTCACGGTGAAGAACGGATCTTCGGCGCGACCGAGCTTCTGGTAGGAGAAGAAGCCGGCGACGCCGAGTATGATCATCAGGAACAGGACCAGCGTCGGATGGCTGACGGCCCAGGCCGAAAGGTTGAAGCGCTTCATCGCTCTCTCCGAAAGATGGTCCAGTTGCAAAAAACCACAGCCGCTCTGTTCAAACCGTCGTCGCGAGGCAGCGAAGCAACCCAGGGGGCTGGGCAGGTTCTGGATCGCTTCGCCGCTTCAGCCCCAGCATTTGCGCACGGGCCGAAACTCTCCTCGCAACGACGAACTCGTAAACTCTAGAAGGACAAGGACGACACGATCCGCACCCTCTGGCCCGGATCGAGCTTCTGCACACCGAGGGCGACGATCTTGGCGCCCTCTTCCACACCACTGGTGATGACGACGTCGTTGCTCTCGTAGGACTTCACCACGACCGGCTTGAGCGTGACCGCGCCGTTGTCGTCGACGACGTAGAAGGACGGCTTGCCGCCTTCGTTGAACAGCGCCGACAGCGGCAGCCGTGCGACACGCTCGGTGGAAGCGTCCGACAGCGTCAGCGTCGCGGTCATGCCGAGCGAAACCTTGTCGTCGGCCTCGGGCAGCGAAAACTTTGCAAGATAAGTGCGCGTGGCCGGATCGGCGGCTGGCGCGATCTCGCGCAGCTTCGCCGTGTACTTCTTGCCCGGCTCCGACCAAAGAGTGACGCTGGCGGCGCCCGATTTGGCACGTCCGACCAGCGTCTCAGGGATCGCGACGACCGCTTCCTTTTCGGCAAAGCGGGCGACGCGGATCGAGGTCTGGCCTGCGGCAACCACCTGGCCGGGCTCAATCAGCGTTGCGGTGACGACGCCACGGGCGTCGGCGTTGAGCGTCGCGTAGGAAAGGGAATTCTTGGTCAGTTCGACTGAGCGCACGGCGCGGTCCAGACGCGCGCGGGCCTCGTCGGCGGCGGCCCGGCTCGTATCCATCGCCGCATCCGTGGTCCAGCCCTTGACCTTCAGATCCTTGGCGCGCTGCTCGGCGGCGGCGGCCTGCGCCAGCACGCCGGTTGATGCAGTTTGCTCGGCGACAGCCTGCTCGGCCTGAAGCTTCAGGTCTATTTCATCAAGAGTGGCGAGCGGCTGGCCGATTTCGACGGTCTGGCCGACTTCAACCAGACGCTTGGCGACCTTGCCGGCGACGCGGAAGCCGAGATCGCTCTCGATCCGGGGCCGGACGGTGCCGACGAAGCTGCGCTCCGGGGTCTCGGCATCATAATGCGCGGCTGCGACCAGAACCGGCCGCGGCGGCTCGGCCTTTTGCGCAACGGTATCATTGCACCCGGACAGCGCAGCGGCCATCAGAGCCAGCGACACACCTGCCAAGAGCTTGGAATAGCTCGATAAAACTGACCGGACGAACATCGAAGGACACTCCTGCCTCTGCAATGAGAGGAATGTCGACTATTCACTAATGAAAGTCAATATTCGTCAGTCATCAGGAAAGCGTGATCGTTAAGGGGTGGTAAGGATTGGGATGAGTGTCGCCAGGACGGTGCAATTGTAGGGCGGGCAACGCGAAGCGTGCCCGCTACGCCCGAATACGATGAGAAAAGATGGTGGGCACGGCGTGCGAAAAGCACGCCTTTGCCCGCCTTACGAGACTATGCCGGTCTACCGCCCCTGCTCCGCGAACTCGTGCTTGGTCTCGTGGCCGCCGACGAAAACCAGAATGCCGGCGAGCAGGGGCAGCACGGCGAGCACGAGCAGGCCGGTCGAGGTCTGGCCGGTGGCTTCCTTGACCCAGCCGATCAGATAGGGCCCGCCGAAGCCGGCGAGATTGCCGATCGAGTTGATCAGTGCGATGGCGCCGGCCGCCGCCGTGCCGGAAAGCCAGGAGGTCGGCAGGGTCCAGAACACGCCGAAGACGCAGAACACGCCGATGGCGGCGAAGGTCAGCGCCACCATCGTCATGACGGGGTCGGTGAGATAGCTCGAGACGGCGAGCGCGATGGCGATCAGGATCATGGGCGCACCGACATGCATCACGCGCTCGCGCGTGGCGTCCGAGTGCCGTGCCCACAGGATCATCGCGATGGTGCCGAACACATAGGGGATCGCGGTGACGAAGCCGGTCTGCGCGTTGGTGAGGCCGAACGCCTTGACGATCTGCGGCAGCCAGAACTGCATGCCATAGAGCGCGCCGACGAAGCCGAAATAGACCAGGCTCAGCATGATCACTTTCGGCGAGGACAGCGCCTCGCCGAGCGAGAGATGCTTCACAGCCTGCTTGGCCGCGGTCTCGGCGTCGAGCTTCGCCTTGAGCCAGGCCTTCTGCTCGGACGAGAGCCAGTCCGCCTTCTCCGGCCTGTCGGTGAGATAGAACCAGGTGACGATGCCGAGCAGCACCGAGGGGATGCCCTCGAGAATGAACAGCCATTGCCAACCCTTCAGGCCCATGGCGCCGTCGAGCCCGAGCAGAAGGCCCGAGATCGGCGCGCCGATCACGGTCGAGACCGGGACTGCAATGGCGAAGGCCGCGAGGAAGCGGCCGCGATATTCGGCCGGGTACCAATAGGTGAGATAGAGGATGATGCCGGGAAAGAAGCCGGCTTCGGCCACGCCGAGCAGGAAACGCAGCACGTAGAAGCTGGTGACCCCACTGGTGAGCGCCATCAGCGCCGAGATGATGCCCCAGGTCACCATGATGCGGGCGATCCAGCGGCTGGCGCCGAACTTCTCCAGCGCCAGATTGCTCGGCACCTCGAAGATGAAATAGCCGATGAAAAAGATGCCGGCGCCCCAGGAGAAGATGAGCGGCGTGAACTTCAGCTCCGCGTTCATGGTCAGCGCAGCGAAACCGAGATTGACGCGGTCGAGATAGGAGAAGAAGTAGGCCAGCACCAGGAACGGAATCAGGCGCCAGGAGATGGCGCGGATGGTCGATGTCTCGATTTCGGACTTGGCTCCGCCGGCCGAACCGGCATAGGTCGTTGTCTGGCTCATGGCTTCCCCCCGGGTTGTTGCTTTTGTGAGCTGATCCGGGGTTTTGAGCATCGCGGGCAAAGAGTCAATGGAGCAAGCAATGCACGAGGCGCAGCGGCCCAACCCCGTTGCGCTGCGACAGAGGTCGCTGATCCGCGCCGCCCTCGCGCTGGTCGTAATCGCCTGCGGACTTGGCTTGCGCTGGTACGGCTTTCCGCTCGGACTTCCCGCCTTCGTCGTGAAGTATGGCGGCTCGCTGCTGTGGGCAACGATGGTGTTTCTGCTGGTCGGAGTTTTGCTGCCGCGGCTGACGCGGGCACAGATTGCAGCCGTCGCGATGGCCATCGCCGTCATGGTCGAGTTTTCCCGGCTCGTGCACACGCCATGGCTCGATACGTTCCGGCTGACCATGGCCGGCGCGCTGCTGCTCGGGCGCATCTTCTCGCTGTGGAATCTGGTGGCTTATGCGGTCGGGATTGCGTTCGGCGTTTGGATCGATCGATCGATTGGCGGGATGCGTAGGGTGGATTAGCGCAGCGTAATCCACCAACGTCTGCTTTTGCGGCAACAGACCGTGGTGGATTACGCTGCGCTAATCCACCGTACAATCAGTCCGCCAGTTGAAACCGCTCAAACCGATCGAGCTCGTCCTCGATCTTTTGCTTCAGCTCCTTGCGCCCCGCGGTCTTCTTGCCCTGCCCGACCCAGGTCCATTTCTGCATCAATAGCTTCTTCGCCTGCCTATCGGTCTTGAGATCGAGCGCGGCGACGATCTCGTCACCGACCAGCACGGGAAGCGCGAAATAGCCGAGCTTGCGCTTGGCCTTCGGCACATAGGCTTCGAACAAATGATTGTAGCCGAAGATGAGATTGGTGCGCTTGCGCTGGATGATCAGGGGATCGAACGGCGACAGGATGTGGACGAGATCGGGCGACACCTCGTGCGGCTCGAGCGCTGCAGGCGCGGCCCAATGCTCCTGCTTGCCGGCGCCTTCGAGCGCAACGGGCACGAGCTCACCGCGACGGACGCGAGAAGCAATCAAGCTTGCCACCGCCTTCTTGCTCGGCGCGTCGAGGTGGCAGATCGAATCCAGGCTCACCGCACCTTGCGAGCGCAGCGCACGGTCGAGCAGGTAGGCCGTGATGTCCTTGCTAGACGCCGACTTCGGCAATTTGTCCCAGCCGAAATGTCGCGTCATCAGCTCATAGGTCTTGAGCATGCCCTGGCGCTCGCTGACGGTCGCGACGCCCGTGTAGAAGGCGAGCTGCAATGCCCGCTTCGAAGGCTTTCGGCTCTGCCAAAGGTGCTCCTTCTCGGTGAGCACGTCATCCTCGATGTCGCGGATCGTCAGCGGGCCGGCGCGCAGCAGCCGCATCACCTTGCGCGTGTCGGCGGGCTTCACCGAGGCGTACCATTTGTGCCCCTCGCGCTTGTGCTCGCGCATCGCGGGGAGAAAGAAGCGGAAATCGTTCGCCGGCACGTAGGACAGCGCATGGGTCCAGTATTCGAACACGGTTCTGTCGACGCTCTGGGCCTGGCGCAGATCGGCGCGGCGGTAGGACGGGATGCGGCTGAACAGGATGTGGTGGTGGCTGCGCTCGATCACGTTGATGGTGTCGATCTGCACATAGCCGAGATGGGATATCGCATCTGCCACCGCATGCGCGCCCTCCCCGAACGGCGCGCGCGCGTCCAGCCTCTGGGCGTGGAGCCAGATCTGCCGGGCCTGTGTCGTGGTGATCGGAAGCGGTTTTGGTGCGCGGGACATTGCGGCATGCAATGTAGCGGGATTTGCGGGAAGGCAAAGATGCGGCCAAAGAAAAAGCCGCGCTGCCAACTGCTGACAGCGCGGCCGGACGAGCGCGCCTTGGCGCCTACTTCATCATCATAGCCTTCTGCGCCTTCATGTAATGCATGCAGCCGCCCTTCATCTTGCCATTGCTCATGTCGGTGTTGGCCATGGCCATTTCCTTGTTGGCCGCGACTTTGGCCGGCGTGTCGGCCGTGCCCATCATCATGGCTGTCGATTTCATCATGTTCTCGCCGGTGCACGCCATCATGGCGGCGGAGGCGGGCGACAGGGAGAGAGCGAATCCGGCAAGGGCGGCGGCGGTCAGCAAGATCTTCATCGAAAAGTCTCCTCCGTAAAAAACAAACCGGCGCCATGCCGGTATGCGTTAGTACGTTTTTCCAGAGAGAATGTTTCGCGGAGAAGCAATTTTTGTTGCTGCGGTGCGAAGCGGATGAGCCTAGCGGCCGTCCTTCGGCGCCTTGGGCCGGTCGCCAACGCTGCCGGTGGCGACATCAGGCTCGCACGAGGCCTTGCCGCGCCCGTCCCCCTGGCAGCGATAGACGCTGCCGGTCAGACGGTCGACCAGCCACATGTTCTCGTCGGTCGGCCCCTCGAGGCCGACATAGCGGGAGGTCAACCCCGTGATCAGCGTCGACAGCAAGATCGCCACCGCGATCATTGCCGCGCCGATATAGATGGGCATGGCGTTCAGAGAGACGGTCCGATCCGGCGGGCCATTGCGATAGGATTGGTAATCACGCTGATAGTCACTTGGCCTCGGCACTGGACGGAACTCGGCTCCTCTTTGCATGCGGCTAGCGGGCGATGAGTCGTGCTAGTCGCGCATCTGGCCGAAAGCTTGTTCGCAGCCGGGCCATGCGGCGACGGCTTTGCGACGATCGATGTGTATAGGTTTCCGACGAGATGAGGCGGCCCCAAGGACCGCCTCGAACTTTGCACCGCCTCGACGTTTGCGATGGTTCCGATTTCAGCGGCGACCGAACAGCCCGCCCATCATGTGACCGAACACACCGCCAGGACCGCCCATGCCGCCGCCTCCACCATGGGCGTGACGGCTGCCGCCGCCGGAGGAGCGACGGCGCGACGGTTCGTCCTCGGACTCGTCGGAAGTGGCAACGCGGCTGGAGACGATCTCGGACTGCATCGCCTTGTGCTGGAGCTTGTTGAGATAACCGGTCACGGGATAGCCGCGCGCCGCCTGCCAGCGCTTGATCACGAAGCGGGTCTCCTCGTCGAACTTGCTGGTTGCCTTGACGTCGAAGCCGAGGCCGGTGAGGCGGCGCTGCACGTCGCGGCGCTGGTTCTTGTCGAGGCCAATCTGGTCCTCGGAGACCTGGTCGGCCGCGTCGGTGAAAGTGGCTGGATCGACGCCGGCGGTGAGATTGCGCGTCGTCGTCGAGGGCCCGTCCTGCAGTGCGGCAATACGAGCGAGCGCCAGCGGCTTGAAGGTGCCGTTCGGATAGTTGGTGAGGTAGGCGTTGAGCTCCTCGATCTTGTTGGTGTCCTTGATCGAGCGCCAGAACTCGAGCTCGACTTCGCCGGCCTGGGCGACGGTCGCAGGTCCCGCAGCATCCGGCGCAGGCGCGGCGGACGGATTGGCGGCGTTGCCGACCACGAAGGCGACGCGCTTGTCGGCGAGCGCCGCGCTGCCGCTGAAGACGAAGGCCGCGAGGGACATTGCCGCGAGCAGGAAACGCATGGTCTTTCTCCCGGGATCCAGAACCATCGATGCCCGCAGTGTGATCTCCTTCACGGACGCTGGATGTGATCTAGATCACGTTGGGATCACCGCGGATCGAACCGGCCCCAAAAAAGACTCGACGATACCTGTTCGGCTGCTCAGGCAGCCCTCCCTGGGAGCCGGTTGCGCGATCCGAAACCCCGCAAAATGCGCTAGGATGGGCCCGGAAGCCCCTCTCGCCACCGTGATCAGGATCACATCAGGGCCTTTGAACCTGCCCTAGGCTCGCAGCATCAAATCGCCATCAGGCGTAACAGCGAGGATACGACAATGACCCGTTTTGATAAGTTCTTTGCACTGAAGGCGATTACCCTCACGGCCGCGCTGTCGATGACGGCGGGCCTGGCGCTGGCCGGCGACGGCAACGTCTCCGCGGGCCAGATCCTGGATGCGCTGAAGCCGAAGCCGGCGACCCGCGGCCTGTCCGTCGATCGGCCGGCCGATCCGACCGCGCAGGCCAAGGAAGCGACATTCCTGAACACCGTGCGCAACCGGCAGACCCGGTCGCTCTCGATGGGCGAGCGCGACCAGATCGCCGAGCTCGCGGCGACCAAGCCGAAGATCGATCTGGAGATCCAGTTCGACTACAACTCGGCCGACATCGCCAAGACCTCGGTGCCGTCCGTGCAGGCGCTCGGCAAGGCGCTGTCCGATCCGTCGTTGAAGGGCTCGACCTTCGTGGTCGCCGGCCACACCGATGCGGTCGGCACCGAAGAGTACAACCAAGGCCTCTCCGAACGGCGCGCCGACACCATCAAGAAGTACCTGGTGCAGACCTACGGCCTCACCGGCACCGATCTCGTCACCGTCGGCTACGGCAAGACCAAGCTGAAGGACACCGCCAACGGTGCCGACCCGATCAACCGCCGCGTCCAGGTCGTGAACATGGACACCAAGACCGCGTCGAAATGATCTTGGCGTGATCGCCACGACACACGCCGCCTGCCGCTCCCCCGGCCGGCGGCGATGTCATATCCAGCTCTGGAACAGCATCAGCCGGTTGAAATTCTGCATCGAGACGCCGATGAAAGCCGCCGAGATCGGCAGCATCAGCGCAAAGCCGATCGCAGCCACGCCGACATAGGCCCACAGCAGCCAGCGCGGCAGCCCCGCTCGTCGCAGCACATACACCAGTGCAAGCGACGCAACGGTTGCGGCCGGCAAATAGTAATAGATGAAGCCAAGTGTGCGCGGCAGCAACGCCCAGGCGAGCCACGAGCCGAAGTAGAACGCTGCGATCAGGAACGCATCCCAGCGGCGCACGACGACGACGTCGCGCAGCACGATCACGAGCGCCAGCAGCGCCGGCCACAGCACCAGCGGGTTGCCCAGAAAGACGATCGCGGAGACGTTGTCCTCCGCGGTCTTGTCGAACAGGAACCACACCGGGCGCGCCAGCAGCGGCCAGGACGGCCACGAGCTCATATAGGTATGGCCGGCGATCGCAGTCGTCGTGTTGTCGGCAAAGATCCGGCGCTGCGCCTCGATCAGATCCGGCAGCGACAATCCATAGAGCGGAACGAAACTGGCGAGATAAGTCAGCGCCGGCAGCACGGCAAAGCAGAGCGCGACATGAGCCGCGCGAAAGTCGGGCCAGAGATCGGGCCGATACCAGTCGTCCGGCTTCGCGTCGGCGAACAGCGTGCGCCAGCCCTGCATCAGGCGGATCAACGCGACGGTGGCGATGCAGACCCCGAGTGGAAACAGGCCGCTCCATTTGCAGGCCGCGGCGAGACCGAACAGCGCTCCCGCGAGCGCGAACAGCGCATGCGGCCGCTCTCGTCGAAAGCCATGCATGAAGGCGGCAACCGCGAGCAGGCCCAAGCCCAGCGCAAAGATGTCGAGCATCGCGATGCGCGCCTGCACGTAGACCATCTGGGTGAACGCAGCGATCAGCGCCGCCGCGATGGCGGGTCCTTGCGCGGCGAACAGCGCAAGGCCGCACAGATAGATCGCGACGATCGCGAGCGCGCCGAACAAGGTCGCCGGATAGCGCCAGCCGAGCGCATGGTCGCCGAAGGCTGCGATCGATGTCGCGATCAGCTCCTTGGCCAGCGGCGGATGCATCGGATTGAGCATCGGCTGCGACATTGATGGCGACAGCATCTGCCGCGCAGCCGGCACATAATGCACCTCGTCGAAAACGAACTTCTCCGGCGTGGTGAGACCGATCAGCAGCGCCAGATGCGCGATCAGGAAAATCACGACAGCGATCACTGCGCTCCGCGACATCTTCGGAACCGCAGGCAATTCGAGCGACTGCTGTGGGGCTATTTTGCGTGGCAAATCTGCTTCACCGCGGAGAAAAACAAAGACGGCACTTTTCATTGAACGCATTCTGCCGCAACTGTCACTAAGCATAACGCACGTACCGCACCGCTTGTGATAATTTCGCCACATCAGAAGCGCGTGCGATCCGGTACGATCAGGGACACATCGATCGGTTGCGAAATGAATTTGCGTTTCTGGCTTTTCCCAACGCTGTTGTCGGCCGTAGTGTGCGTATCATTTAGCGCGCAGGCGCAAACACGCGTCGGCGAAGCCGTATTGATCCAGAACGACGTGGCGCGTGTGGCCGCGACCACCACGCCGATCAATGTCGGCGACAGCATGCTGCGCGACGAGACCGTGCGAACCGGCGCCGACAGCGCGGCACGCTTCGTCATGGCCGACAGCACCAACCTGTCGCTCGGCCCCAGCGCCACGCTGAAGCTCGACCGTACTGTCTTCAACGACGAGCACAGCTATCGCGACGTCGCGATCCGCATGACCACAGGCGCATTCCGTTTCGTCACCGGACATTCGGAGAAGACCGCCTACAAGATCACCACGCCGCTCGCGACGATCGGCGTGCGCGGCACCACGCTCGACATCCTCTCCCAGCGCGGGCGCTCCGTCGTCGTGCTGCAGGACGGTGCCGCCAGCGTCTGCACCACGAGCTTCCAGTGCGTGCAGCTGGCCCAGCCCGGCGACACCGCGATCATCACATCGACCGGCGGCAAGATCGTCATCACCAAGACCAACACACCGCCCTGGACGTTTGCCGCCAATTGCGCGGCAAGTGCCGGACTGTGCTCCGTCAACCAATATGCCGACGCATCGCCGACCATCACGCCCGCCGTCCACGACGACGGCATGCTGTGCGGGCGGTGACGATGGCGAGATTCAGCGTCAGGCGTTTCATCCTCGCAGCTGCACTGACCGCGACTGCCGCGTTTGCGTTTCTCGTGTTCGATGCGCGATCGGCCACCGTCCAGGCGGCGGAGTGCGAATCCGAGTGCGGTGGGCCGACGCCTTACCCGACCTATTCACCGTCGCCCCCACCGACATACACGCCGACACCGTCGCCTTCTCCTTCACCGAGCCCCTATCCGTCGCCCTCGCCGAGCCCGTATCCACCGCCTCCACCGACGGGCCCGACCGGCGCGGATTCCAGTGGCAGCTCGATCGGCGGTCTCGCGGGCCAGCGCTTCAACCAGATGATCACCAACCGGGTGCTCGGCACGGTGCTGCTCGGCGTCAACGAGCAGGTCAATTGCAGCGACTGCATCAGCGCGTTCGGCTCGGCCGGCTCGTTCTCGGCCGGCATCCACGGCCGCAAGGAACTCACCAACAATCTGTCGCTGCTCGCCGGCATTGCCTACACGCAGTACAACGAAGGCGGCTACCACATCACCAGCGCGCCGATCGGCGCCTTCGCACTGCGCTATGATTTCACGGATTGGGGCTCGTCGCGCCCGTTCTTCGACATCGGCACCATCCTGACGCCATGGGAGAAGGCGCGCTACACGCGCAGCTACAACACCAGCCTCGGCCCTGTCACCGTCACCGGGTCGACCAACGCCTCGAATTACGCCGTCTACGGCCGCGCCGGCTGGATGAGCCGCGTGTCACCGCGCGACGAGGTTGCCGCCTCGATCGAGGTCTGGCAGCTCTGGCAGCGCGTCTCGGGTTACAGCGACAGCGCGGTCGCGTTCAATCCGTTCGACGCCACCATCGCGACCGGCACCGACCGCACCAGCCTCGTCAAGATCGGCGGCCAGTGGACGCATCTCTTCGGCAGCAACATCGAGACCAACATCAATGGCGGCTGGGTGCAGTCCTTCGCCAGCCATAGCGGCATCGTCGCCACCGTCACCGGTGACGGCACGGTGGTGCCGACGATGGGCAACCAGGGCTGGTTCGAATATGGCGGCCGGCTCGGCTTCCGCGTGCAGAAAGGCTGGGTCGTGGATCTGTTCGCGAACGGCACGCTCGGCCCGCAGCCGGTCGGCAACACGATTCATGGCGGCGTGGGGCTGCGGATCAATTATTAGGCCCCAACCTCCGCCGTCATGCCCCGCGCAGGCGGGGCATCCAGTACGTCGCGGCTCTTCCGTATCATCGCGCCGTCTCGGAGTACTGGATCGCCCGGTCAAGCCTGGCGATGACACCGATCATGTGGCGGGAGCGTGCCGCATCACGCCGCCGACTTGCCCTCGAACGCGCGCCGCAGCACTTCCACATCCAGCTTGACCATCTTCATCATGGCCTGCATCGCGCGCGCGGCCGCGGCCTTGTCGGGGCTCGACAGGAATTCAAACATCACCTTCGGCACCACCTGCCAGGACACGCCCCAGCGATCGCTGATCCAGCCGCACTGCTGCTCCCTGCCGCCACCGGCGAGGAATGCATTCCAGACGCTGTCGACCTGGGCCTGATCGTCGCAATGGATCATCAGCGAGAGTGCGTGGGTGTATTCCATCTTCATGCCGCCGTTGAGCGCGACCAGCGGCTGCCCCGCCACCGTGAACTCGACGACGAGTACCGAGCCTTCCTTGCCGGACGGGCCGTCCGAAACGTTGCGCTGAACGTGCGTGATCTCCGAATTCGGCACGAGCGAGACGTAGAACTTCGCGGCTTCCTCGGCATCGCCGTTGAACCACATGCAGGGCACGAGCTTGGACATCGTGAAGGCTCCTCTCTGGCGTTTCGATTTGCTTGGATTTCGATCAGGCGTTCGCCATGTCGGACTGCTCGGCGAAAGCTGCCATGTCCATCCAGTTCACACCCCACATATGCCCATCCGGATCCTCGAAGCTGCGGCCGTACATGAAGCTGTACTCGTCCTTCGGGCTGGGGTCGGCCACTCCGCCCGCGGCCTCGGCCTTGCCGACGATGTCGTCGACCTCTTTGCGGGTGTCCGCGGAGAGGCAGAGCAGCACCTGGTTCGAAGTCTTGGCATCCGCGATCGGCTTCGGGGTGAACTTGCGGAACTTATCGTGGGTCAGGAGCATGACGAAAATGGTCTCGGAGAAGACCATGCAGCTCGCCGTATCGTCGCTGAATTGCGGATTCTTGACCGCGCCGACCGCCTCGTAAAAGGCGGTGGCGCGCTTGAGGTCAGTCACCGGCAGATTGACGAAAATCATTTTGGGCATCGGAAGCTCCTGGGCGTGGGTTCTGCCCAAGGACGGATGGCCCGACGGCCACCCGACACCGCTTCCGGATATTTTTTAAGATTGCGCCTGCGTGGTTCCGCCGCACAGAACCAGCCGGCTTTCAGGCCCTTACTTCTTCTCGTTGGGATCCCGGTGAATGGGATCGACCCACAGCACGGTCTCGGGCTTCTCGATCGGCTCGATGTCGAGATTGATCGCAACCGCCTCGCCGTCGCTGCGCACCAGCACGCATTCCAGCACCTCGTCGGGGCTGGCATTGATCTCCTGATGCGGCACGTAGGGCGGCACGAAAATGAAATCACCGGGGCCGGCCTCCGCGGTGAATTGCAGGCTCTCGCCCCAGCGCATCCGCGCTTTGCCCTTCACGACATAGATCACGCTTTCGAGATGACCATGGTGATGCGCGCCGGTCTTGGCGTCAGGCTTGATGCTGACCGTGCCCGCCCACAATTTCTGCGCGCCGACGCGGGCGAAATTGATCGCGGCCGCGCGGTCCATGCCGGCCGTCGACGGCACGTTGGTGTCGAGCTGGTTGCCGGGAATGACGCGCACGCCGTCATGTTTCCAGCGATCGTCATGATGATCGTGGTCATGGTGCGAATGCGTGTGGTCATGGCCGGTCATGATTCTTGCTTTCTGTTGGTTCCGTGCGGCGAAACTAACCAAAGCCGCGACATCAAGCCATACCAAAAAAGGAACTCTCATAGCCGCCAAGTGTTGTCCTGGCGAGCAAATCGGAAGGAGAGTTTCCATGGGTAGCACGAGCGACAAGATCAAGGGCACCGCGAACGAAGCCGTCGGCAAGGCCAAGCAGGGCATTGGTGAAGCCACCGGTTCCGATAGGCTGCAGGGCGAAGGCGCGGTTCAGGAAGTCAAGGGCAAGGGCCAGAAGGCCATGGGCGACGCCAAAGAAGCCGCGAAGGATGCGGTGGATCGCGCCGCTGCGTCGGCAAAGCGCGCAGCAGACTAACGCGCACAGAACTGACAATGAAAAGACCGGCCGCATGGCCGGTCTTTTTGTTTGCGGGTGCGCAGTGTGCTCACTTCACCGCGAGCAATTCCACGTCGAACATCAGCGTCGCGTTCGGCGGGATCACGCCGCCGGCGCCGCGAGCGCCGTAGCCGAGCTGCGGCGGAATGATCAGCGTGCGCTTGCCGCCGACCTTCATCGTGGCAACGCCCTCGTCCCAGCCACCGATGACGCGGCCCTTGCCGATCGGGAATTCGAACGGCTCGTTGCGGTCGACGGACGAGTCGAATTTCTTGCCCTTCTGGCCGTTCTCATAGAGCCATCCGGTGTAGTGCATCACGCAGGTCTGGCCGGGCTTTGGCGAGGCGCCGGTGCCGACGACGCTGTCGATGACTTGCAATCCTGAAGCTGTGGTCATGGTCTTTCCTGCGGTCTGGGCCGAGGCCGTGGTGGAAACGAAGCCGGACACGCCACCGATCAAAGTGATCGCGAGTGCCGACATGATGGCGAGGAGTGCGCGCTGGAAACGCTGCATGAGGTACCTTCCGTTTGAGGCGGGAGGTGTCTAGCGCAACGAAGGTACGGTTTCCAGCCCTGCGCTCCTCTCAGTAGCCCAGCGCGCAGCCGTCCTTGCGCGGGTCCGAACCGCCGGTCAGCGTGCCCTTGTCCCAATCGATCCAGATCGCCTGGGCGCCGCCGAGCGGGCCGACCACGCTGGTGGTCTTGTGGCCGAGCTTCTTCAGGCCCTCGACGATGTCGGCGGGCACGCTGTCCTCGAGCTGGTACTGGCCCTCGTAGTGCAGGCCGCGCGGCATGTCGATCGCCTCCTGCACATCGCAGCCAAAGTCGAGAATGTTGGTCACGACATGGGTCTGGCCGACCGGCTGATACTGGCCGCCCATCACCGCGAACGGCATCACGGAGCGGCCGCCCTTGGTCATCAGGCTCGGCATGATCGTATGCAGCGGACGCTTGCCGCCGGCGATGCAGTTGGGATGGCCGGGCTGAATGCGGAAGCCGCCGGCGCGGTTCTGCAACAGCACGCCGGTCTTGTTCGAGACGATGGCCGAGCCGAAGGAATGCGCGATCGAATTGATGAACGAGCAGACGTTGCGATCCTTGTCCACGACCGTGATGTAGATGGTCGAGGGATTCATCGGCGGCGCGACGTTCGGCAGGTCGAGCATGCCGTCCATGCGGATTTTTGCGATGTGCTCGTCGCAGAACTCCTTGGCCAGGATCCTGGAGACCTCGACCTGCATATGATCAGGATCGGCGACGTGCAGCTCGCGATGCATATAGGCGATGCGGGCTGCTTCAGCCTCCAGGTGGAAGCGCTCGATGCTGAGCGGCGCGTATTTCGTCAGATCGAACCGCGACAGGATATTCAGCATCAAGAGCGCGGTGAGGCCCGGGCCGTTCGGCGGGCACTGCCAGACGTCGTAGCCCTTGTACATGGTGCCGATCGGCGTCGTCGTCTCGGTGGTGTGCGCGGCGAAGTCGTCGAGCGTGTGCAAGCCGCCGATGCCGCGCAGGGTCTCGACCATATCTTCGGCGATCGGGCCCTTGTAGAAGGCGTCGCGGCCGTCCTTGGCGATCGCGCGCAGCGTCTTGCCAAGCTCGGCCTGGCGGATGACGTCACCTGCCACCGGCGGCTTGCCACCCGGCAGCAGGTAGCGAACCGTGTTGGTGCCGTTCCTCAGCTTCTCGAACTGGTTCTTCCAGTCGAAGGCGATGCGGGGCGCAACGACGTAGCCTTCCTCGGCCGCCTTGATCGCGGGCTGGAGCAGCCGGTCGAAGCCGAACTTGCCGTGATCGCGCAGCACGGTCGCGAACGCATCGATCACGCCGGGGATCGAGACCGCATGCGCCGAGGTCAGCGGCACGGAATTGATCTTGCGCTCAAGATACCAGTCGGCGTTGGCCGCCTTCGGCGCCCGGCCGGAGCCGTTATAGGCGATGATCTTGCCCTCGCCGCGCGGCTGGATCAGCGCAAAACAGTCGCCGCCGATGCCGGTCGATTGCGGCTCGATCACGCCGAGCACGGCCGAGCCCGCCACCGCCGCGTCCACCGCCGTGCCGCCCTCGCGCAGCACCTCGATCGCGGCCAGCGAGGCCTGCGGATGCGAGGTCGCCACCATCGCGTTGGTGGCGTGGACCGTGGACCTGCCGGGGAAGTGGAAGTTTCTCATCGAATTCTTGCTCTCTTCAGCCGTGGGCGCACCTGGGGCGCCATCTCGGAAAACCAAGCCTACATGACACATTCGGGCCTATCCGGGCAATGCTGGCATACCAGGGAAATGGCTGCCATCCGCTGGGCGTATAGGCGGCTATTAACCTTCGGCCATGCGGGTTTTCCGGGCGCCGCCCGCCTGCTAAACGAGCCGCCATGATCACCAAGGTCGCCGCCTTTTATCAATTCGCCGCCCTGCCCGATTACCGCGAGCTGCGCGAGCCGCTGCGCGCGTTCTGCGCTGACCTCTGGCTGAAGGGCAGCGTGCTGCTGGCGGGCGAAGGCATCAATGGCACGATCGCAGGCGCGCCCGAGGCGATCGACGCCTTCGCCCACGAGCTCGCCCACGGCGTCCTGTTCGGCGGTCGGCTGGACAATCTCGAACTGAAATTCTCGACGGCCGAAGCGATGCCGTTCGGCCGGCTCAAGGTGCGGCTGAAGAAGGAGATCGTCACGCTCGGGGACGAGGCCGCCGATCCGACGCGTCAGGTCGGCACCTATATCGACGCCAGCGAATGGAACGCGCTGATCGCAGCACCCGACACCCTCGTGCTCGACACCCGCAACGCCTTCGAGGTGGCAATGGGCACGTTCGAGGGCGCGGTCGATCCTGACATCAAGAGCTTCGGTCAATTCAAGGAATTTGCCGCCGAGAAGCTCGATCCGGCCAAGCACCGCAAAATCGCGATGTTCTGCACCGGCGGCATCCGCTGCGAGAAGGCGAGCGCGCATCTGCTGGCGCGCGGCTTTGCCGAGGTCTATCACCTCAAGGGCGGCATTCTGAAATATCTGGAAGCGGTGCCGGAAGCGCAGAGCCGCTGGCGCGGCGAATGTTTTGTGTTCGACGAGCGCGTCGCGCTTGGCCATGGTCTTCGAGAACACGGCCTGCAACAAATTGGACTTCGCGAACGGGACAAGGACGCGGCACGTGACGAATGAGATCAAGACTCTTGCTGAGATTTTTGGCGAGCGCATCGACGCGCTGGAGACGCGCATCGCCTATCAGGACGACACCATCGAGACGCTGAACCAGACCATCACCGCGCAGTGGAAGCAGATCGACGCGCTGACGCGGAAGATCACAGAGCTCGGCGAGCGGCTTCAGGAAGCCGAGGCGAATGCGCCGGGCGCAGCCAATGAGCCCCCGCCGCATTATTGATCTCTCTTACTCGCCGACCGCCCTGGGCAGCAGGCGCGCCACCTCGACCGACATCATCAGGCGGTCGCGCCCGGCTTCCTTCGCCGCATAGAGCGCCTGATCGGCGGCTTCGACGAGTGTGCCTATGCCGGCGGTGCGCTCCAGCGCCGGCCGGCAGGTTGCGCCGCCAAGCGAAGCCGTGACGTAGCCTGACGCATGATTGGTGCCGTGGACGAGGCCCGCCTCGCGGATGGCCCTGCGGATCCGCTCGCCGATCCGGGCACAGCCGGCGGCATCGGTGTTCGGCAGCAGCATGGCGAATTCCTCGCCGCCATAGCGGGCAGCCAGATCTCCGGGGCGCTTCATCTCGGCCGCGATGACCTGCGCCACCACGCGCAGACAGGCATCGCCCGCGGGATGGCCGTATTCGTCGTTGTAGGACTTGAAATGATCAACGTCGATCATCAGCAGAGCGAGGCTGGAGCGGTCGCGATAGGCGCGCGCCCATTCCTCGTTGAGCCGCTCGTCGAAGCGGCGGCGGTTGGCAAGCCCGGTGAGGCTGTCCTCGATCGCAAGCGTCTCGAGCCGGGTCTCCAGCTTCTTCTGCTCGGTGATGTCGCGCGAGATCGCAACCACGCCGTCGACCTTGCCGTTGTCCTTGCGCGTGACCCGCATGGTCGATTCGAGCCAGACCTCGGTGTTCGTCCGGTGCGTGTTACGGTAGGTGACGCGCGCCTCCTCCGTGTCGCCGCGCCTCATGGCATCGACGATGGCCTGGACCTGCGGCCGATCTTCCGCATGAATTCCGGCAAGTGCCGGTGTGCCGATCAGCTGGTTGGCGCGCCAGCCGACGACGCGGGCCGACGATGGCGAGACATAGCGCAGCCTCTCGTCGAGCCCGATGCGCGTCACCATGTCGCTGGAGCCTTCCGCGAGCAGGCGGAAATGCGCTTCCTTCTCGACCAGCGCCGCGGCCATGCGCTGGCCCCGCTGCAACTGCCGCACCAGCACCGCGCCGATGACCGCGATCAGCATCACCAGCGCGAGCACGTAGAGCATGCGGGAAATCGCGGCTGCGCGCCAGGGTGCGAGCAACTCGTCCTTGTCGACGGTGGCGAGCAGAACCAGCGGGTAACGGCCTGAGCGATTGAAGAAGCTGACGCGTTCTGCGCCATCAAGTGGCGACTTGAAATGATAGGCGCCGAAGGGCCGTTGCAGGCCGGCGTCGCGGAAAAGCTGGGTGTCGGCAACGCTACGCCCGACGAATTTGTCGTTGCCGGGGTTGCGCGCGATGATCAGGCCGTCGCCATACATCAGCGTCACCGAGCTATTGCGGCCGATCTCGAACTGCTCGTAGAAGTGCGAAAGAAATTTCGAGCTGATGGCCGCGAGCACGACGCCGCCAAAGCTGCCGTCCGGCTTGTCGAAGCGGCGCGACAATGTGACGACCCATTCGCCGTCGAGCAGGCTCTTCACGGGGTGCCCGACATGGGCCTCTCGTTTCGGGGACAGCTGATGATAGCGGAAGAACGCATCGTCGCTGAACGTCGAGCCGATCGTACCGGGTGAGGTCAGCGAATTGCCCTGGTCGTCGATGACTGCGAGGCTGTGCACGCGGTCCATCGCCGTCTTGCGGGCCTCCAGGAGGTTTCTGAGCTTGGCGATGGTGTCAGGATTGGTGCCGTCGATCTCCAGCCGGCTGACCACACCGACCACACCGTAATCGAGCAGATCGAGGCTGTCCTCGGCATGCTGGGTCAGCGAGCGCGCGACGTTCGCCATCTCGGTCTCGGCGCCCTTGAGCACCTGGTCGCGGGCGGCCCATTCACGCCAGCCACTGACGCCGAGGATGGTCATGCAAGTGAGCACGACGAACGCCGCCGCGCGCAGCGGCAGGCGGCTCCATCCGGCTCTCTGTGAGGCGACGTTCATGCGGCAGAAATCTCCGATCATCGGAACTTCTGCCGCTTCTGTTATTGAACCTTGAAACGCTTTCCGACATTCGCAGCGATATGCGGGTTTTCCCGTACTCCTACGGACCGGGGCTTCCGCAGATCACTAACAAGGTCTTAGCAAGCCTATCGGAAACCGGCGCCCCTGCCTGCGCTGAAGATCGCGCTAGCTGAAGATCGCCTTAACCTTCTCCCAGAGCGAGGGATTGTCGGCGTCAGCATCGGCCTTCGAGGGCGTGGGCTGCACGGCGCTCACGGGGTCGGACGCGGGGAAGGTATCTTCCAACCCGGTATCGAGCTTGGCATGGCGATCGGCGGCGAGTGCCTCATGCAGATCGTCGGCGTGCTTGTCGTGCGGCGCGGGGTTGAATGTCTGAGCCATGGAATTCCTCCTCCGATGGCTTGGTCAACGCGGCGCTTTTGCGCTGGTTCCCCTGTTCCGCTCCGGCCTCACACGGTGTATCAGGAACCTCAATTCTGCGTCAGGACAGTTCGTGCCCCAGTCTGCGACAAAACCCTTCATCGACGTGCTCTCCGGCCAGCGGCAGGTCATCCCGCCGGTTTGGATGATGCGCCAGGCCGGCCGCTATCTGCCGGAATATCGCGAGCTGCGGGCGAAGGCCGGCGGCTTCCTCGATCTCTGCTTCAATCCGGAGCTCGCCGCCGAGGTCACGCTGCAACCGATCCGCCGGTTCGGCTTCGATGCGGCGATCATCTTCTCCGACATCCTGGTGATCCCCTACGCGCTCGGCCGCTCCGTGCGCTTCGAGGTTGGCGAAGGTCCGCGGCTCGAGCCCCTGGATGATCCCGCCAAGGTCGCGACGCTCGCCGCGCATGCCGATTTCGGCAAGCTTGCGCCGGTGTTCGACGCGCTCAAGCTCGTGCGCGGTGCGCTCGATGAAAAAATCGCGCTGATCGGTTTCTGCGGGGCGCCATGGACGGTTGCGACCTACATGGTCGCGGGCCACGGCACGCCCGACCAGGCGCCGGCGCGGATGATGGCCTACCGGCATCCGGAGGCGTTCGCGAAAATCATCGACGTGCTCGTGGAGAGCTCGATCGAATATCTGCTGGCACAGCTCGCTGCCGGCGCCAACGTCTTGCAGATTTTTGATACCTGGGCCGGCGTGCTGCCGCCTGTCGAGTTCGCGCGCTGGTCGGTCGAGCCGACGCGGCGTATCGTCGAAGGCGTGCGCGCAAAGGTGCCGGATGCGAAGATCATCGGCTTTCCGCGCGGCGCCGGCGCGCAACTGCCTGGCTATGTCGAAGCGACCGGCGTCAACGCGGTCAGCATCGACTGGACCGCGGAGCCGGCCTTCATCCGCGAGCGCGTACAGAGCAAGGTCGCCGTGCAGGGCAATCTCGATCCGCTGGTGCTCATCACCGGCGGCGGTGCGCTCGACCGTGCGGTCGACAACACGCTGGCGAACTTTGCGCAAGGGCGGTTCATCTTCAACCTCGGCCACGGCATCCAGCCGGAGACGCCGATCGCCCATGTCGAGCAGATGCTGAGGCGCGTGCGGGGGTAATTTTTTAGCTCCTGGTGGAGCACAAAAACAAAAAACGCGAAAACAACCCCATGCACAGTAGAGACACCACGCCCGATCAATGACTTAGAGCGCGCTGAAATCAGTGGCCCGTCATCGCACTGGATCGCACTGAGGTTTGACACGTCGGGCAAAACAGGAGCATGATGACATCATCCCGCCGATCGTGATTTCGCAGGCCAGCTAGCGCGGCCGGCTGCGCTCGATGATCTCGGCGGCGCCCTTGCTCAGCAGATCGAGACCGACCGCACGACCGAGCTCACGCGGGCGATTGGCCGGGCCTGTGTGCGAGACCTCGATGATGGTGTTGCCGGAGAGATCGAGCACGGACGCCGTGAGCGACATCTGATCGCCTGATATGGTCGAGAAGCCCGCGATCGGCGAGTTGCAGTGACCGTTCAGCACCCACAGCACCTCGCGCTCGGCGTCGGCACAGGCGTGCGCAGCGGGATCGTCGATCGATGACAGGATTTTTCGCGTTTGCCAGTCCTGCGCGGCACATTCCACCGCGACGATGCCCTGCCCTGCCGCGGGCAGCATCTCCGCCGCGTTGAATTCATAGGCGATGCGGTTGGAGAGACCGACACGATCAAGGCCCGAGCGCGCCATGATCAGCGCATCCGCAGGACCGACAGCGCCGCCATCCGGCAGGCGCTGCATCTCACCATTGTCGAGCTTTCGCACGCGTGTATCGGCTGCGCCGCGGAAGTGAATCACCTCGACGTCCGGGAATAACCGCCGCGCATAGGCTGCACGACGGACTGCGTTGGTGCCGATCTTGAAACCTTTGCCGCGGGACTGGCGCAATGCCTCCAGCGTCACGCCACCGCGCAGCACCAGCGCATCGCTTGCGGGATCGCGCGACAGCGTGGCGCCGATGACGAGGCCCGGCGTGTCCTCGTTGCCGGGCATGTCCTTCAGCGAATGCATCGCCGCGTGTAGCTCGCCCGAGAGCACGGCGGCACGGATCTGCGCCACGAAGGCGCCGCCCTTGCCGCCATGCGGCAGCAGCTTGCTGGTCTGGTCGAGATCGCCCGTGGTGTCGAACTTGACGATCTCGACGTCGAGATCGGGCATGGCGGCGGTCAGGCGGCGCGCGATCTCTTCCGTCTGTGCCAGCGCCATCGCGCTCTTGCGGGTGCCGATCTTGAATCGCGTAGCCAAACCGTCTTCCTTTCGAACCGCGTATTTACCGCGCATCCTCCAATATCATGTCGGAGGCCTTTTCGGCGATCATGATGATCGGCGCATTGGTGTTTCCCGACACGAGGTCCGGCATGATCGAGCCGTCGACGATTCGAAGGCCTTCGAGCCCCCTCACCTTCAGCCGCTGGTCCACCACCGCGAGCGCGTCATTGCCCATACGACAGGTCGAGGTCGGATGGTAGATGGTGCTGCCGCGCTCGCGGCAATAATCAAGCAGCTCGGCGTCCGTGGATACCTTCGCCCCGGGATCGTACTCTCCGGCCACGAACGGCTTCAGCGCCGGCGCATTCAAGATCCTGCGCAGGATTTTCAGACCTTCGACGTTGGTGGTGCGGTCGGTCTCGGTCGACATGTAGTTGATGCAGATTTCCGGCGGCACGGTCGGGTCCGCGCTTTTGATCCGCAAGGACCCGCGGCTTTCGGGCCGGAGCTGGCACACCGACGCCGTGAAACCGGAAAAATCGTGCAGCCTCTCGCCCATCTTGTCGGTCGAGAACGGCAGGAAGTGCACCTGGATATCGGGCGAAGCCAGCCGTGGACTGGTCTTGAAGAACGCACCCGCGGTGCCCGCCGCGATCGTCAGCCAGCCTTTCCGGAACAACGCATATCGCGCGCCGGCCATGGTGCGGCGAAGCGGATGATTGATGGTGTCGTTCAGTGTGATCTTCTGCGAGCAGCGCATCACGATACGGACCTGCATGTGGTCCTGGAGGTCGTGGCCGACGCCCGGCGCGTCCAGTACCACATCGATGCCATGCTTGCGCAGCAGATCGGCAGGCCCGACACCGGAGAGCTGGAGCAGCTGCGGCGAGTTGTAGGCGCCGCTCGACAGCACGATCTCCCTGCGCGCACGCGCGCGGCGCAACGTGGCGCCTTGCCGGTACTCGACGCCGACTGCGCGGCGGCCCTCGAACAGTACGCGCTGGCCGAGCGCGGAGGTTTCTATCTTGAGATTGCCGCGCGTCTTTGCTGGACCGAGATAAGCCACCGAGGTCGAGGCACGGCGGCCATTGCGCGTCGTGGTCTGGAACAGGCCGACGCCTTCCTGCGTGGCACCGTTGAAGTCGGGATTGTAGGGCAGACCGGTTTCGACCGCGGCGTCCATAAACGCCTTCGACAGCGGATCGGTCACGACCATGTTGGAGACCGGCAGCGGCCCGCCGCTGCCGTGATATTGATCGGCGCCGCGCGTCTGGTTCTCGGCCTTCTTGAAATAGGGCAGCACATCGTCATAGCCCCAGCCGGCATTGCCGCGCTGGCGCCAGCGATCGTAATCCTCGTGCTGGCCGCGGACATAAAGCAGACCATTGATCGAGCTCGATCCACCCAGCGTTTTTCCACGCGGCTGGAACACCTGCCGCCCCTTCAGCTCGGGCTCCGGCTCGGTCTGGTACATCCAGTTGACCGTCTTCTCCTTGAACAGCTTTCCGTATCCAAGCGGCACGTGGATCCAGATGTTGGAATCCTTAGGTCCGGCCTCGAGCAGCAGCACGCTGTGCTTGCCGTTCGCGGAAAGCCTGTTGGCGAGCACGCAGCCGGCCGAGCCGGCGCCGACGACGATGTAGTCGAATTCAGGGTCAGACGGTGCAAGGGAGGAATTTGCGTTCATGCGCTATTCTTTTTGTTGGCGTGGGCGTTTCCGTTTCGTCACTAGCACAATCATGCGCGCACGCGCAGCGCCTCGACCAGCGACTTGAACGCACGGGCGTATTCCGCGCCCGCCCTTGCGATATCGGCGCGCCCGGCGCAGGCGACCGCGGCTTCCGTGACCGCGCCCAGCAGCAGCCGCGCCAGAGGCTCGACCGGCTGCCGCGCGATCAGACCGGCTTCCATCGCCACCGAGAGCGCACGCGGCATCTTGCCGCCAAAGTGTTTTGCGTCGATCTCGCGCCAGCGCTCCCAGCCGAGCACAGCCGGGCCATCGCGCAGGATGATCTGGCCGGTCGGTCCCTTGGCGGTCGCGGCAAAGTAATGCTGGGTGCCGGCGATCATCGCGGCGAGCACGTCCTTCTCAGTGCGCACGGTGCCGTCGATCTCGGCGACGAGGTCGCGCGAGACGGAATCGAACACCTCGGCGAATACCGCCTCCTTGGTCCTGAAGTGGTGATAGACCGCGCCCTTGGCGACGCCGGCCGCCTCCGCGATCTCGTCCATCGTGGTCGCGGCAAAGCCTTGCGTCCCGAACAGGTGGCGCGCCGCCGTCAGGATCGCCTCCGTCGTCGCTGCCCGCCGCTCCGCCTGTTTGGCCACGAGTCCTCGTCAGAGTGATGGGTGAAGCCGAAGCGAGTTAGGCCGACAGCGGCGGTCTTTCCGTTTCCTCCCCCCTTGTGGGGGAGGGGCAGGGAGAGGGGTGCCACACGGGGATCCTATCGATCTCGAACCTGCCCTCAGTGCATCAACAACAACCGATACCTTTTCCTGGGCTACCCCTCTCCCTAGCCCTCCCCCACAAGGGGGGAGGGAACGCACTTCCGTCGGGGCGGCCAGCGAGTCTGATCTATCAGGCTCTAATCGAATTCGCCTCACACCTCCAGTTGACTTTTCGACCACCGGTCGGTATTTACCGACTATCAGTCGGTTTTAATCGTGAGGTGGCCCATGCCGAGCCGTGACATCGTCGAAGATTTCGCGAAGCGGTTGGAGGACGGGGACTTCGTCGGCGCGATCGAGACATACTATACGCCTGACGCAGCGACCTACGAGAACAACGCGGCGCCGACCGTCGGACGGGAGAAACTGGCGGCCAAGGAGCGCGGCGTGCTCGCCGCATTCAAGGAGGTCAAGGCCGTCCGCATCGGTCCGAGCCTGATCGAGGGCAACCATGTCGCGACGCGCTGGACATTCAGCTTCACCAACGCCGAAGGCGTCATCCGAACGATGGATGAAATCGCCTGGCAAACCTGGCGCGGCGATCAGCTGATCGAGGAACGGTTTTATTACGATCCGAAGCAGCTGGGGCGGTGATACGCAAACCCAGTACACCGCTGTCATCGCCCGGCTTGACCGGGCGATCCAGTACGCCGAGACGATTGTGATTCAATCGATAGGCTGCGGCGTACTGGATGCCCCGGCCAAGCCGGGCATGACAGCGGAGCGAGCGGAGATCATGTTTCCTCTCGTTACAGCCGTAACGCGAGGCGCCGCATTTGCATCGATTTGTTATCGATACTCCGTGACCAACACGCAGAAGTGGTCGCGGCGGCCGCGGTAAGCAGAGATAATTCATAGTTCGTCAAAGGTTTACGGCGAATTCTCCCGATCGAGCCGAACAAGAACGGCCCATGCTGCTGCAGGCTCTTGAATGCGGACTCAACTGACCAGCTATGTCGCGCGGCTGTTTGCCGGCGATCTGTCGGTGTTCGGCGGTCCCGCGGCCGACGACGCCATGGCTGGCCATATCCGCGCCGAACAGATGGCGCTGGTCCTCGGCTATTCGGTCGGCATCATGCTCGCCAATGCCTGCAACGCCATCGTGCTGGCGATTGCGCTGTGGCATTCGGCGGATTGGACGCTGGCCCTGATCTGGGCGGTCGTCGTCGCCGGTGCCGCGATCGCGTTCGGGCTGCAATCCCACGCCTCGCGCCGGATCACCAAACCGCAATTCGTCTCGCGCCGCGCCATGCATCGGCTGGTGCGCAATGCCTTCGTCCTCGGTGCCGCCTGGGGCATCGTGCCGGTCGCCTTCTTCGCCGACGCCTCCTCCGGCGGCCAGCTCGTCATCACCTGCCTCTGCTCGGGAATGCTGGCCGGCGGCGCGCTTGCCTTCGCCACCATTCCGGTCGCGGCCATCGCATTCACCGCCCCGATCTTCGTCGGCATCGCCATTTGCCTCAGCAAGGACGGCGATCCCGCCTATGTGCTGGTGGCGATCCTGGTGGTGGTCTACGGAGCCGTGCTGCTGCGTGCCGTGTTCGTCAATTCATTCTCGTTCGCGCGGCGCGTGATACGGCAAGTCGAGGCCGAGCGCACGGTGCGGCAGGATCCGCTCACGCTCCTGCCCAACCGCTTCGCCTTCAACGAGACGCTCGATGCCGCGCTGAAACGCCTTGCGCTGTCGGGCGAAGAGTTCGCGGTGCTGCTGCTCGACCTCGATCGCTTCAAGGAGGTCAACGACAAGTTCGGCCACCCCGCCGGCGATGAATTTCTGATCCAGATCGCAAGCCGGCTGCAACGCTGCACGCGCGCGGCCGAGCATGTCGCGCGCATCGGCGGCGACGAGTTCGCGCTGGTGATGGCCAATCTGGCGCGGCCCGAAGATGCGCTCGAGATCGCCGAGCGCTTCGTTGCGGCCTTCACCGAGCCGTTCCAGATCGAGGGCCGCCAGATCGCCGGCGCAACCAGCGTCGGCATCGTGCTGGCGCCGCGCGACGGCAACACGCAGCTCGACATCATGAAGAATGCGGATGCCGCGCTCTATCGCGCCAAGAAGGCAGGTCCCGGCACGATCTGCTTCTTCGAGGAAGCCGACGACAGAGTTTCGCGTGACCGCAAGGCGTTGCAAGCCGACCTCGAGGGCGCCATTTCGCGCGACGAGCTGTTCCTCGTGTTCCAGCCGTTCCTCGACCTGGCAGCGAACCGCATCACCGGCTTCGAGGCGTTGCTGCGCTGGCAGCATCCCCAGCGCGGACTGGTGCCGCCGAGCGAGTTCATCGGCATCGCCGAAGAGACCGGGCTGATCCACGAGATCGGCGAATGGGTGATCCGGCGGGCTTGCGCGACGCTGTCGGATTGGCCCGAAGACATCAGGGTCGCCGTGAATTTCTCCGCGGCGCAGTTTCACAGTACCGGTATTTTGCAGACCATCGTGCAGGCGCTGGCCGATGCAAAAGTCTCTCCCAGCCGGCTCGAGATCGAGATCACGGAATCGATGCTGCTGTCGAAATACGGCTCGGCCGGCGCGATCCTGACCGCGCTGCTCGAGCTCGGCGTCACCGTGGCGCTCGACGATTTCGGCACCGGCTTCTCATCGCTGACTTATTTGCGCAAGCTCCCCTTCAGCCGCATCAAGATCGACCAGTCCTTCATCCGCGACATGCTGGTGCAGCCGGACTGCGCCGCGATCGTGAAGTCGGTGATCTCGCTGGCGCGGGACCTCAACATCGACGTGGTCGCCGAAGGCGTCGAGACCGCCGACCAGCTCGAATATCTGCGTCAGATCAGTTGCGACGAAGTCCAGGGTTATCTGATCAGCCGGCCGGTGGCAGCCGATGCGGTGCTAGCGCTACTCGACACGAGGAAGTATCGGGCGACGTTTGCGGCGTAGGCGGAAAGTGCCGAGCACAACGGCGGTGAGCCCCCTCGCCTGCTTGCGGGAGAGGGCCGGGGAGAGACTCGGGCTTCGGGCCGCCTCAGACCGCATCCGCCCGCAGCAGCGTGTCTACCGTAATCGTGCCCCTCGCGCGGGAGACGCAGGTGCAGATCTTCTGGTTGCTTTGCTTTTGATGGTCGCTGAAGAAGACGTCGCGATGGTCGATCTCGCCGTCGACGGCGATCACGTCGATGGCGCAGAGGCCGCATTCGCCGCGCTTGCAATCGTACATGACGTCGTGTCCGCTGGCATTGAGTACGTCCAGCATCGAGCGCTCGCGCGGGATTTCGAGCTCGACATCGGAGCCCTTCAGGCGGACGCGAAAGGTCTCGGTCGGCAGCGTGCCGCTGGAGCCGAAGGTTTCATAGCGGAGATCGGGGAGCGGATGGCCGGCGCCGATCCATGCATGGCGCGCGGCATCCAGCATCGGCATCGGGCCGCAGAACAAAGCCAGCGCGCCCTGCGGCAGTGAGGCGAACAGCGCGTCGAGATCGAGTCGCCGGCTTTCATCGCTGGCATGGACGACCAGGCGATCACCGAGCACGGCTGCGAGATCGTCGAGATAGGCGGCCTCGCCGCGCGAGCGCACCGCATAGTGCAGCGTGACATCGGCTCCGCGCCGCGCCAGCGCCTGCGCAGCGCCGAGGATCGGGGTGATGCCGATGCCGCCGGCAATGAGGCAATAATGCTGGCGGGTCCAGTCGACCGCGAGCAGCGAGGCAGGCTGCGTGATATCGAGCCGTGCACCCGGCTGCAAAGACCACATGTAGCGCGAGCCGCCACGCGAATCCTCGGCGCGGCGCACCGCAATTCTGAGACCACGCGATGAGGCTTCGCCGACCAGCGAATAGGACCGCGTCTCCGGCAGGCCGTCGATGGTCACGCTGAGATTGATGTGGCTGCCGACCGGATAGGCGGCGCCGTCGAACTGATCGGGGCGGATCAGGAATTCGCGGATGCCAGGCGAAAGATCGCGCGTCGAGACGAGCGTCGCCGGAATCCAGGTTTCGATGAAACGCATGGCATTCCCCTCAATCGGTTGCGGTCTTGATCAGCGCGAGCGCCGGCAAAAGATCGAGATGGGTCCGGTTGCGCAGTGCGAGCCGCAAGTTGCGCACCGCAAGCCGCGCATGCTCGCGCATCACGGCTTCCGCACGTGCGCCCTCGCGGTTCTCGATGGCGTCGATGACGACGCGGTGGTGCTCCTGCCCGATGATCAGGATCTGTTGCGCCTCGGGCAACGCCGACTGCGCCATCACGAATCCGCTTGGGGATGCGAACGGCAGTGCGGAAGCGCGGTCGATTTGCCGGATCACCGGCGGGCTGCGCGACAACTCCGTGAGCAGCGCGTGGAAGCGCGCGTTCAGCGCGACATAGGACGAGAACGCTTCGATCGAGATCGGCACCTGACGCAGCAATTCGTCGATCGCGCCGAGGCATTCCTTCAGCGGCTCGAGCTCGCGCGCGGAGACGCCGCGCTCGGCGGCGAAGCGCGCGGCGAGCCCCTCCAGCGTGCCGCGCAGCTCGATGGAATCGGAGATGTCGCGCTCGGAAAACGCCTTCACCATGAAGCCGCCGGAGGGGATCGCCTCCAAGAGCCCCTCCTCCTCCAGCCGCACCAGCGCCATGCGCACCGGCGTGCGCGAGGCGCCGGTGGTCTCCACCGCCTGGAGCTCGGAAATGCGCTCGCCCGGCCGCAGGGAGCCGGACAGGATCTGGTCGCGCAACGCGAGTTGCGCCTTCACGGTCTGCGAGACGGAGCGGTCGACCTCGCGTTCAGCCATGATTTACTCCGCGGCCTGAAGGCGCGGCGGCGGATTTTCCTTTGCCACCATTTTGTCGATCAGCTTGCGCGTCCACATCGCGCCGGCATCGATGTTGAGATTGTAGAAGATGCGATCGGGATTCTCGTCCATCGCGCGCTGCTGCGCCTCCAAAATCAGCTCGTCCTCGTGGAAGATGCCGGAGACGCCTTCGCGGATCTCGGTGGTGATGCGCTGCTCGCCGATCTGATAATTGCGCACGAAGGCCCAGAAATAATGGCAGGTCTTCTCGGTCTCGGGCGTGATGGTGTTGAGCACGAAGCCGTTGACGCCCTGCGAGCGGTCGCCTTCCGGCGCGCCGGTGCCTGTCGGCGCCACGCCGACGTCGATGGCGATGGTGCACGGCGCTTCGAAGCGGATGATCTGCCAGCGGTCGACGAGGCCGCTTTGGCCGAGTTGCTTCGCCCAGAACGGCGGCGGCTCGATGCCGCGCATCCAGCGCGTCACCGTGACGGTCTTCTCGCCATGGGTGACGTCGAACGGCGCCTCGGTGACCGCCTCGTTGCCGATGGAGGAGCCGTGCACAAAGGTCTCGTGGGTGAGGTCCATGAGGTTGTCGAGCACGAGGCGGTAGTCGCAATTGACGCGGATGGTCTTGCCGTCGCCGGCCCAGGCCGGGTCGTGATTCCAGTGCATGTCGGGCACCAGCGCGGGGTCCGCGAGCGCGGGATCGCCCATCCAGAGCCAGATGTAGCGATGGCGCTCGACCACGGGATAGGCGCGGACGCAGGCCGACGGGTTGATGGTTTCCTGCGAGGGCATGAAGGTGCAGCGCCCTTGCGCATTGTATTTCAGGCCGTGATAGCCGCAGACGACGGTGTCGCCTTCGAGCCGACCCTTGGACAGCGGCACCAGGCGGTGCCAGCAGGCATCCTCCAGCGCGGTCACCGCGCCGTCGGCCTTGCGGTACATGACAACGTGCTTGCCGCAGATCGTCCGCGGCAACAGCGCCGGCTTGACGTCGGCGTCCCAAGCGGCTGCGTACCAGGCGTTCATGGGGAAGGGTTTTGTCACCGGCGATCTCCCAATAGCTTATGTATGCGTTATGTATACAATAGCGGGGAGATAGAATCGTTCAAGGGCGATTGTGACGTATAATAATACCTATTTTCGATATGATGTATACATTGCGACCTTCGCTGGATCGCCCGCCTGCGCGGGCGATGACACCATGTGGTACGGCGAGGCCTTCCTTGGTCGGAGAGGCGGCACGGCGCTTCGGCTTGGCGCCCTACGCCCCAAACACCTTCTTCAGCCCGGCCTGGGCCTCTTCCTGAATCCGCTTCAGGTGGTCGGTGCTGCGAAAACTCTCGGCGTAGATCTTGTAGACGTCCTCCGTCCCCGACGGCCTTGCCGCGAACCAGCCGAAATCGGTTTCGACCTTGATGCCGCCGAACGATTGGCCGTTGCCGGGCGCCTTGCTCAGGGTAGAGCGGACGGGGTCGCCGGCGAGGTCTTTCAGGCCGAGCTGCTCGGGCGTGACGGATTTCAAAATGTTCTTCTGCGGCGTCGTGGCGGCAACGTCGATGCGGGCGTAATGCGGCACGCCGAGCTCGGCGGTGAGCTCGTTGAACAGCTGGCTCGGGTCCCGGCCGGTCTTGGCCATGATCTCGGCGGCGAGCAGGCCGAGGATGATGCCGTCCTTGTCGGTGGTCCACACCGTGCCGTCGCGGCGCAGGAACGAGGCCCCTGCACTCTCCTCGCCGCCGAAACCGAAGCCGCCGGTGAGGAGCCCATCGACGAACCATTTGAAGCCGACCGGCGTCTCGACCAGCTTGCGGCCGAGTTTTTTGGCGACACGGTCGATGATCGAGCTCGACACCACGGTCTTGCCGATCGCGGCATCCCTGCCCCAGTTCGGGCGGTGCGCGAACAGATAGGAGATCGCGGTCGCCAGATAATGGTTCGGGTTCATCAGGCCGCCGGTGCGCGTCACGATGCCGTGGCGGTCGGCGTCGGTGTCGTTGGCAAAGGCGACGTCGAAGCGGTCGCGCATCGCGATCAGGCCCGCCATCGCGTAAGGCGAGGAGCAATCCATGCGGATCTTGCCGTCCCAGTCCACCGTCATGAAGCGGAAGGTCGGATCGATCGCCTCGTTCACCACGGTGGCCTTCAGGCCGTAGCGCTCGATGATCGGATGCCAGTAATGCACGGCGGCGCCGCCGAGCGGATCGATGCCGATATTGATACCGGCGGATTTGACGAGATCGAGATCGACGACATTGCCGAGATCGGCAACGTAAGGCGTGATGAAGTCGTAGGCGTGGACATTCGCGGATTTCTTCGCCTTGGCATAGTCGATGCGCTTCACGCCCTTGAGACTGTCGGCGAGATAGGCGTTGGCCCGCTTCTCGACGACGCCGGTGACGTCGGTGTCGGCCGGGCCGCCATGCGGCGGATTGTATTTGTAGCCGCCGTCTTCGGGCGGATTGTGCGAGGGCGTGACGACGATGCCGTCCGCAAGACCAGATGTGCGGCCCTTGTTGTAGGTCAGGATCGCGTGCGAGATCACAGGCGTCGGCGTGTAGCCGCCGTCCTTGTCGATCATGATGTCGACGCCATTGGCCGCAAAGACCTCGATGGCGCTGACCAGCGCCGGCTCGGCCAGCGCATGGGTATCGATGCCGATGAAGAGCGGACCGGTCAGCCCTTTCTCGCGCCTGATGTCGCAGATCGCTTGCGTGGTCGCGAGGATATGGCCCTCGTTAAAGGTGTTCTTGAAGGAGGTGCCGCGATGGCCCGATGTCCCGAACGCCACGCGCTGCGCGAGGTCAGCGACGTCGGGCTTGCCGGCAAAATAGGCCGTCACCAGCCGCGGAACGTTGGTGAGCGCGTCCGGCGAGACAAGCTTGCCCGCCGCGGGATGAACATCAGCCACTGAAATATCCTCGTCCTGTCGTAGAGATTGTGGGCGATACCATAGCATCCGGCGGGTGCCTGCCAAACTGGAAGCCTTTTGAAGACTGCTTTGGGACCGCGCCAGCAACAAACGGCCGCATTTGCCGACCACAAGACTGCCGTGGCCATTTTCGCAACGACCCTGCTGCTTGCTGGTTCCTTTGTCCTGACCGACCCGGGACATGTGCAGAGCAACGCCATGCTGCGCTACGCCTCCGTGGACCACGACATGGCGAAGGTGAAGCGGCGGATCGAACAAACCCTGCACGACAGCGCCGGGCCCACCCGCCAGGCGTTCACATCCACCGAGCCGCCGATCGCGCGGTGACCGGGACGGCGGGGACTTGGCCGCCGTGTCAGACCCGTGATGGATGGGTGTTCACGGCATCAAGCCCGGCGACCGTGCTATGGTCCGCGCCATCGCCGCCTTTCGAATCGTCCCATGGCTGTTTCGCGCAAGCTGCTCCTGCTGATCGCCGGCCTCGTCGTGGCCGGCGCGCCGGCGCGTGCCGCGGAGTTCTACACCGAGGATCTGCGCATTCCGATGGCGGAGGCAGGGCCGCAGGGGCTGGAGGCGTTTCTGGTTCGCCCGGCCGGCACGAAGCGCTATCCGCTCGCGCTGCTCAGCCACGGCTCGCCGCGCAGTTTTGACGATCGCGCGACCATGTCGGCGCACAAATATTACGGCATTGCGCTCGAATATGCCCGGCGCGGCTTTGCCGCGCTGGTCGTGATGCGACGCGGCTACGGCACCTCGCCGGGCGGGCGCGTCGACAGTATCGGCAACTGCGCCAATGCCTCCTACCTTCCAGCGGCGGCGGTTGCGGTCGCGGATTTGCGCGCCGCGATCGATGCGATGGCGCGACGGACCGACGTCACGACCTCAGGCATGATCGCGGCGGGCCATTCCGCCGGCGGGCTCGCCACCGTTGCGCTGACCGCGCAGGCGCCTGCGGGTCTCGTTGCCGCCATCAGCTTTGCCGGCGGCCGCGGCTCGCGCGACGACGACGACGTGTGCAACCAGGATGGCCTGGTGCAGGCCTTCGCCAGCTTCGGCAAAACCTCGCGCGTGCCCATGCTGTGGGTCTATGCGACCAACGATCTGTTCTTCGGCCCCGGCCTCGCGCGCCGGCTCTATGACGGGTTTCGCGGCAATGGCGGCAACGCGAAATTCATCGCCGCGGCGCCCTACGGCGATGACGGCCACTATCTCTACTCGGTGGTGGGCCGGCCGCAATGGACGCCGTATGTGGAGGCCTTCCTGCGCGAGCGCGGGCTCGGCCATGACCTTCTGAGCCCGCCCGATCCGCTGCCGCCGCCGGGCCAGCTCAACGAGGCTGCGCGCACCGAGTTCTCCCGCTATCTCGCCAGCACCATGCCGCACAAGGCCTTTGCGGTGTCGCCGAACGGCGGTTACGGCTGGCGTTCGGGTCGGACCACCACCGACGACGCCCAGCGGGATTCGCTCGGCGCCTGCATGAAATGGTCGCCCAGCTGCACGCTCTATGCGATCGACGACCGGCTGGCCGGACCTGCGCAGAGGACACTGACGGACCAGAGCGCCCGCGCACGGTAAGAGGCTCTTTTCCGGCGGAGCCTGAGAGCGCCATCCATGCCGGGAAAACAGCGTCGGGCCGTAACCCTACGGATTGCGTCAAGCCCGACCTTGCCCAATGTTCGCCTTCCAATTGAACGCGAACTCGTCCGCTCGATCAGGAGCGGATCGCGTCATCAAGAATGAGACTGCGACAGGAAGCACCGGGGATTGGCAATGACTGAGGCGTTGCAGATCAACTTCGCGCTTTGGGGAATGATCATTTGCGCAATGATCAAGCTCAGTCACTTTGCCGTTTAGCCGAACATCCAACGCACGGCCGCCAGCGCGACACGGATGATGCCATAGAGCCATCCGGCCATCGCAATGCCGACCAGGGTCAAATAGGCAAACGCAACGGCGCGATCGCCAAACGGCGCCTTGGCGACGTCGTGCTCTTCGGTGAGCATGTCCGTTCCGAGGCTTGCGCGATTGACTGCATCAGACATGGAGTACCTCCGACTGGAACTATGTCGCAGGATGGTTGCGCCCATTCGAAACCAGCTTGGAAAGTTCAGGGCGCTAGCCAGACCGAAACGGGATCTGCAATTAAATGAAGTCCAGGGAGGCGTGGCTTCGCCCCCGACCTGCCAATAAAAAAGGCAGTCTGCCACCTTTGTCCTGTTACAGCTACCGTCCTGAGGTTGCGTCTCCTGACCTGATATACCTGCTCTGGACAGCCTGCCCGGGGCGACCGCAGTTTATTAACGCCAACGCTCTATCTGATGCCTATGCCGCGGGATCGAGCTCACTTCAGATTTGGGGCGACGTGGAGAAACGTCGCGGCCGCGGCCCTTCTGCTGGCATCGAGCTGCGCGCATGCTGGTGACGGCGAGCAGTACACCGCGGGTGCGCCAGACCTCGGTGCCGCGGAGACGGCGACGTCACGCGCCGAGATCCGGAGAATCGTCGATTCTGAAACCGGCAAGGCGAATTTGCCTGCCGATCTCGCCGACGCCGTCATCTTCGTCGAGAGCGGCTACAATTCGAGCGTCGTCGGCAGCGTGGGCGAAGTCGGTCTCATGCAGGTGCGACCTGAAACCGCGGCGATGCTCGGATTTCGGGGCACAGCCGAAGAGCTTGCGAAGCCGGACGCCAATATTCACTACGGCGTGCTTTATCTCGCCCGCGCGTGGCGTCTGTCGGGCGGAGATCTCTGCCGCACCCTGATGAAGTATCGGGCCGGCCACGGCGAGGAGACGATGACTCCCCGTTCGCAGGTCTATTGCAATCGCGCGCGCAACCATCTCCTCGCCATGAACTCACCCGTCGCGACCGGCGCGACGGCTGCGCCGGCACCGGCTCCAGTCCCGTCGACGGTGGTGGCGACGACGACGACGAGCATTGCGCGCAGCCCGAAGGCGCTGTCACGGCCCAAGGAGGTCTATGCACGCTTCCGTCAAGGCACGGCCGCGGCAAGCCGCGCCTATTGGGCGGCGCATGAGGCCAGGATCAGCCTCATCAAAGCGCGCATCGAAACCAGATGGAAAAGGGTCGCATCGCGCTGAGGCGCGGCGGCTCCCCAACTGCAGCTAGAGCCGCTCGCTGAGCGCGAGCTTGTAGCCGACACCGGTGACGGTCGCGATCACAGGCGTGCCGCTGCCGACGAGCTTGCGGCGCAGCCGCGCCACCAGCGCATCGACGGTGCGGATATCGACCTCGGCCTGACGGTTGCTGACGACCTCGATCAGATAGTCGCGGCTGAGCGGCCTGCCGTCGGCGCCGACCAGCGCGGCGAGCAGGTCGAATTCGGCGCGGGTGAGCGCCACCGGCTTGCCGTCGCTGCCGAGCAGCTCGCGCCGGGTCAGATCGATGATCCAGTCGCCGAAGGCGATCGAATTGTGGTTGCGCGCCGCCTTGCGATCGATCGAGCGCCGCCGCAGCACGCTGCGGGCGCGCGCGAGCAGGTCGCGCAGGTTGATCGGCTTGGTGACGTAATGGTCGCCGGCGATCTCGAGGCCGAGGATGCGATCGACATCGGTATCGCGGCGGGTCACGAAGATGATGCCGGCATTGCTGGTCGCCTGGATCTCCTTGGCGAGCTCGAAGCCGTCGCCGTCGGGCAACTGCAGGTCGAGGAAAACCAGATCGGTCCGCGCCCGCAGCGCCTGGCGGCATTCCGCGCAGGAGCCGGCGCCGATCACGTCAAAATTGTTCTCGCTGAAATAGCCGACCAGCATGGTCCGCGTCACCGGATCGTCTTCGACGACGATCAGCCGCTCACGGCCAGCGGGACGCACTTCCTGACGTGCGGAATCAGTCACGATGTTGGATGTCCTGTGTGCCTGCGGCCCGGCCTGAAAATTCAAGTCGTCGCGCAAGGCGCCGTCCTGTGAACGAACATTCACGACTGGTTCGAGCCCCCGAATTGCCTGCTGGAATACTAGGCGTGTTGTGCAGCCCAAACAATATTGGTCACGGTATTGAAGTATTAAGTATGAACTGCCCCACAATTCTCACCCAGCGCATCGCCGCCTCCGAAACGCGTCGGGATCCGCTTGTCCGGACCTGGGTTCAACCGCTGGTTAACGTAAAGAAGGTGTTTAGCTTCGGAAAAGCCGGCCGCGCCTCTATGGTCCTCGCTTGCAGATGGCAAACCACGGAGCAGGCGTGATGCAGGGGCAGGCCCGGTTGGCTGCCGGTCGAACCGAGGACGGCGCGACGCTCTTCAGCCGTTCGCACAGCCTCGACTTCCTGCGCGGTCTCGCCATCGTCGGCGTGATGGCGATCCACGTCTCACAGTCGTTCCCGTCGAACATCCACGCCGTCGACTTCGCCTTCATGTGCGGCTGGACCGGCGTCAACGTGTTCTACTTCGTCAGCGCCATGACGATGTGCCTGATGTGGACGCGGCGGACCGAGACAAACCCGACGCGCAAATTCTACATCCGCCGCTTCCTGCGTATCGCGCCATTATTCTGGCTCGCGATCCCGCTCTACCTTTTCATCAACGGCATCGGCCCGAGCAGCAACGCACCTGATGGCATCGGCCCGCTTCAGGTGATCCTGACCGCAACCTTCCTGCACGGCTTCTGGCCTGACAGCGTCAACAGCGTGGTGCCGGGCGACTGGTCGATCGCGGCCGAGATGACTTTCTATCTGGTGTTTCCGTTCGTGATCACGGCGTTCGGGTCGCGCCGCCATCTCTATCTTGCGCTCGCGATCGCGCTGCATCTCGTCAATGTCTGCCTGTTCAAGCCATCGGCCTTCGCACTGTTCTCGGCCTATTACGGAGCGGGCAACGAAGCTTTCGTCTGGAACGCGCTGCACATCAGCTTCCTGAACCAGCTTCCAGTCTTCCTCGTGGGATGCGCGCTGTTCTTCTCGCTGCGCGACGGCTTTGCCAAGTCGGACGCCGCGATCTTCGCAATCTTCATCGCACTGTCGTTTGTCGCCGATCGCGCGACCGGCTCGCATGAGTTCAACTATTTGATGATCAACCTCGTGCTCGGCGCTTGTGTCGCCGGCTGCATCCGCCTCGCGATCCGCTTGCGGCCGGTCGAGGCGCTCGGCCGCAATTCCTATTCGATGTATTTGTCGCACTTCGCCGTGATCTTTGGCCTGCGCCAGATCTGGCCGCTCGCGGACGGACTGGTCTCGCTGCTGATTGCCTATGTCGTCACCGCCGCACTCAGCTATCTCGTCGCGCGCGCGACATGGCACCTGATCGAGCGGCGCGCGCAGGATCTTGCGCATCGCCTGACGTCGGCGGGATCGGACCGGTCAACCATCCGGCCGACCATCGCGGCGACCGCGACCGGCATGCGCTGAGCGCGCTGCTCCGGCCGCCTGACGCGGCTTGCCTCACTGCCGCCTTCGAATCTACTGTACGTGCCGAAAATCTGCACGCTGGAGTAGGCGATGGAAGTCATATTGCTCGGCACCGGCGGCCCGCGCCCGGACCCGCGCCGCATGGCGACGACCACGCTGATCAGGCTCGGCGAGGAGAACATCCTGTTCGACGCAGGCCGCGGCGTCATGGTGCAGCTCAGCAAGGCCGGCGTGCCGCTCGGCGCCATCAACACCGTCTTTCTCACCCATCACCATTTCGACCACATCGGCGACCTCTACGATGTGATGCTGAATTCATGGATGCATGGGCGCAAGGACGATCTGCGCATCTACGGTCCGCCCGACACCGAGCGGCTCGTCAACACGCTGGTTACGCAGGTCTACGACAAGGACATCGCCTGGCGCGATCAGGGCGAGCCGGCCTTCGGCGGCTGGAAACCGGTCGTCGCAACCGACATCATTCCCGGCCCCGTTCTCGACACCGGGCGCTGGAAGATCAGCGCCGAGCTCGTCTCGCATGGCGACGGCCTCGACATGTCGCCGGCGTTTCTCGCGCGCTGGATGTGTCTCGGCTTCCGCTTCGAGGCGGAGGGAAAGGTCATCGCGATTTCCGGCGACACGGTCCCCTGCCCCGGTCTCGAGCGGCTGGCCGAGGGCGCCGACCTGCTGGTCCAGGTTTGCTTTCTCGCGACGCCGGAGATCAGCAACGACCACTTCCGGAGGCTGGCGAAATATACGATCGCCTGCGGCGACACCGTCGGCAAGGTCGCGGCCAAGGCCGGCGTCAAGAAGCTCGCGCTGACCCATCACCGTCCCCGCACCGACGACACCATGCTGAACGCACTATTGGCGGATGTCAGGAAAGACTATGCGGGTCCCGTCGTGATCGGCGAGGACCTCACGCGGATCGAGGTCTGAGGATCATCGCTCTCAGGATGATCCCACCTCGATCCGGTACGACAGCTCTTCCTCCGCGCCGGCCGCGATATGCATCAGGCCCGGCTTGTCGCCGAACTCACCGTCGAAGTCTTTGGGGCTGGCATAGCCGCGCCAGGGCTCGATGCAGAGGAACGGCGCGCCCGATGGTTTTGACCAGACGCCGAGCTCGCGAAAGCCGCGCCATGACATTTTGAGCCACGGTCCGGCCTCCGGCCCGGCTGCATAGCGGACCGCATGGCTGTTGACGGGGTCGATGATGACGGCGTCGTTGGTGAACAGGGATTCCGACAAAGGAAGCACAGTGCCTCGGACAGGGCTCGGATCCGTCGCCGCGAGCAGCAGTCCGCCCTCGACACGGCGAACCGGAGACGGCTCCTCGTTCGTGAACGTCAGCGCGTAGCTCTCCTTCGACACGCCGGCCTGAAGCGGCCAGTTGAAAGCGGGATGGCCGCCGAGCGACACCGGCAATGTCTCCCCTCCGGTGTTGACGACCGTGAGTGTGAGATCGAGACCAGCGTCGTCGATCGTATAGGTGGCTGTCAGGCGGAACGCGAACGGATAAAGCGCGCGCGTCGCCTCGCTATCCTCGAGCACCAGGGCACAGCTGCTCTCGCCACGCTCCGCCCATGCAAAACGGCTGTCGCGCGCAAAGCCGTGCTGGGTCATCCGGTAGGTTTTGCCCTGGTGGCGCATCTCGTCATTGGCGAGGCGCCCGACGATCGGAAACAGCAGCGGCGCATGGCGCGCCCAGGCGGGACCTGCTTGCCAGATGAATTCGGTGCCGGCACCGTCCTTCAGCGAACACAACTCGGCGCCTTGCGCCTTGATCGTCGCGGTGAGGCTGCCGAAACGGATGCAGTGAATATCCTCAGCCATACTGCAAACTCGTGATCTTGCCGCACATGTGCCTTGGCGCAATACGCGACCAAAAGCCTCTCATTGTCAGCACTATGGACGTCCCTTACCGCGGACGACGGTTCTCGCTCAGGGCTTCGAGGTGGGCTTCGCTGTTGTTTCCCACGGCCGCTTGCCGTCGCCGTCGCGATCCCAGGCTCGCGCGGTAGGACCGCTTTTCGTATCTTCGGCTTCCTTGGCGCGGGCAGCCTTGATCTGGTCGCGGGCTGAGACTTCAGGCGTGGCCGGTTCCGGAACTGCCGGCTGCGCAGCTGAGGCGGGCGCCAAGAGCAGGACCGCGATGATCGCGAGATATGTTTTCATTCTCGTCAGTAGCACAACCAAAGCGGGACGTCCGAAATAACAGGGAATTCGGCGAATATTGTAGGCTCAAAACAGGCTTTGGCTCAATTAATGGACGCGGGTCGCGCGGAATTGGGACATGTTTCCCGCGACTTGGGCGCAGTTAGACGGGGCCGCCGGCAGTTTCCTGTTCATGCCGATAACAGGCTTAGAACAGGTAATTATCTGGACAACATCTCACATCACCGTGACCAAGAACCACTCGCAAACGATCGAAGCCCTTGATCTGCACTGATACAAGCGGAGTGGCGGCAAGGGCGTTGGCTGTCGCCTTAGGTCCAAACCCGGCGCGATCGCGCGCAACCCGACACGAGTGGACTGTCGTAAGACCTCAGGCCTTAAGGGTAATCGGTGAGGTTAACTTCATGGGGTGTTTGTCTATCCTCTCGGTGAATGGTTACGTCCCTCTCCCAAGGCAGGGACGATGCTCGATAGAACTACCCACCAATTGGCAACCCAAGCTAACCGGCGTCGCGTTGGCGAGTTCGCCATCCCGCTCGTCTTTTTTGGTCTCGTCGGCGTGGCGATGCTCGCGTGGATTGTCGCCATAAGCTGGGTCAGCTGGCGCCTAGTCGCGTGGCTGATCTCTTGAGGCTCACGCACGGCTGATGCCGCAGCGGCGATGTCAACCCGGTAGGGGACACGTCGTCGGAAAATCGAGATTGCGGTTTCAGTTTTCTTAACTGTGCGCGCGCACCGTAATGCGATGAGTACATCAGCCTCCTTTGTTGCACCCTCGCAACTCACCATCGTCTATCGCTCGCCGAACGCACTCGTTCCTGATCCACGCAACGCGCGGACTCATCCGAAACGACAGATCGAGCAGCTCAAGACATCCATCAACGCGTTCGGGTTTACTAATCCGATCCTGATCGATCCCGACGACAACATCATCGCAGGCCATGGCCGGCTCCAGGCAGCCAAAGCCCTGAGCATTGCCGAAGTGCCGACGATCGTCCTGTCTGGGCTCACGGACACCCAGAAACGTGCGTTGCGATTGGCCGACAACAAGATCGCGCTCAACGCCGGCTGGGATGTGGAAATCCTGCAAGCCGAGCTCGGCGAGCTTGCCTCAATTGACCTCGACATCGATGCAACGCTCACGGGCTTTTCAACAGGGGAGATCGACGTCATCCTGGCCCAATCGGCGGATCCCGACGACGAGGTCGTTCCCCCGGTCCCCGCTACACCCACGACCAAGCCCGGCGACATCTGGATTCTCGGGGACCACCGGATCGGATGCGGAGACTGCCGTGACGCGACTTTCCTTCACAAGATCGTCGGCGAGAATGCTCTGATCGATGCCGCCTTCCTCGATCCTCCCTACAATGTCCGAATCGATGGTAACGCAAACCCGACCGGCCGCCACGGAGAATTCGCCATGGCCTCGGGCGAAATGAGCGAAGCCCAATTCAGAACCTTCCTCCGGGACACGCTCGGCGCGGCCGCGAATTGCTCGCGCGATGGCGCGGTCCATTTCGTCTGCATGGACTGGCGGCACATGGACGACGTTACCGCGGTGGGCTCGGCCATCTATGGCGATCTCCTCAACCTCTGCATCTGGAACAAGTCCAATGCCGGGATGGGATCGCTCTATCGGTCCAAGCATGAGCTGATCTTCGTCTACCGGGTGGGTTCGGCTTCTCATCTCAACATGATCGAGCTCGGCAAGCACGGGCGTAACCGCACCAACGTGTGGGACTATGCATCGGCCAATTCCATGCGAGGAAGCCGGCGAGAAGACCTGGCACTGCATCCGACCGTCAAGCCGGTGGGGCTCGTCGCGGATGCCATCAAGGATGTCACCAAACATGGTGACCTCGTCCTGGATCTCTTTCTAGGCTCCGGAACATCATTGCTTGCGTCTGAGCGCACCGGACGGCGCTTCCGGGGAGTGGAGATCGATCCGAAATATGTCGACGTGGCGGTCGAGCGCTGGTCGGCGCAAACCGGCATGGAGCCGCGTCTTGAGGGAGCAACTTCGTGAGCAATCGACAAAGCGGCGTCCAAACCAACGTTGGTGCCCAAAGCCCACAAAAGCGCCGCAGATTGCCGAACGCCGGTTCATTTCGAAAGGGGAAGAGCGGCAATAAGAAGGGTCGGCCGTCCGGGTCGGGTAAACAAGCAACCGACCCTGACCAAATTTTGCTGAACAAGACCGTTACGACGACTATCCGCGGCAAGATCTGCGAAATGCCGATCGAAGAGGCCATCCAGCACCGAACGTTCAAAGACGCCCTTGCGGGCAAGGCCAAGGCCATTCGCCAGGTGTTGGAGTGGATTAGGGAACGTAAGGCCTGGAACAAGCAACACGGCCCAACCAAGCCGCCTGAAACGAAACCCATGCACGAGTACTCGCCGGATCCGGACAATGCAGACCAAGCTCTTATGATTCTCGGCATCGCAAGGGTCGACCGATATCGGGCAACTTGGGGTCTTGAGCGCACCCCGCTTATTATCGAGCCATGGGCGGTTCAACGCGCGCTCGGCCGGATTCGGGATGGCGCGGGGTTCAATCAGAACGATTGGGAAACGGTCAAGCGCTGCACCGATGACTGGGAAGCTCTAATGTCTGCTGCATCAAAATCTCCCGAAGATCTTGGAGACACTGATGGACAACATTGAGCGTGAAAGCACGGTTGGCTATAGACGACCGCCGATTAGCACACGCTTCAAGAAAGGCCAGAGCGGCAATCCCGCCGGTCGACCGCCTGCGCGCCGGCAGCAGCCTCCTTACGGATCGGTGCTCGGTCAGACATTTAAGATCCTGGAAAGTAGCGTCGAGCGCCAAGTCACCGCAACAGAACTCTTGTACCTCAAGCTCGCGAAGCTCGGACTCGAAGGCGATACCGGGGCCTCACGCGTGCTCCTAGCGCTCATCAAGCAGGTCCGAGGGGAACAACAAGCCGACGAGCAGGTGAACATCGTGATTGTCTCCGTTGCCCCCGGCAGCGTCACAAGCGGGCTCGAAATCCTGCACATGGCTACGAAGCTCGACCCGTATCGCGAGACCGCCCGCATGGCGCTAGAGCTGTGGGTGGTTGAAGCCGCACTGGAGCGCCTCCTGGAACCTTTCACGCCGGAGCAGCAGCGTATCGTCGTTGAGGCTACACGCACAGCAAAGAAAGTGCGGTGGCCGGATTGGTGGACCGAGTTTCCGTGAGCACTTCCGCGCGGAAATCCGCCCAAAAGAGCAAGAATCTTGCTCCAAATAGGACTGGCATTCGGCGCGCAACGGAGCGTTACTGATTCTGCCGGGCGCAACGGCATCGATATTCGACCTCGCGAACGCGGGGCTTAAGGCAGTGCGGCATCCAAGCCGCGCAAGCCTTGAGCAGGAGATATCGTTGAGTACCGTTCAAACTGAAGCGGACGCGACGCCCGCGGCACAGCACAATCCAATTATCAGGTTCAATCCGCACGACCGTCGACGTTTCATCGGCGGATCGGATGCCCGCATCATCATGGGCGACGATCAGGATGCCCTGACGCGGCTCTGGTATGAAAAGCGCGGCGAGGCCGAGCCGGAAGATCTCTCGGACAATTTGATCGTTCAGCTCGGCACAGTAACCGAAGTGCTGAACCGTGCCTGGTATCAGCGGATTTCGGGCCAAACCATCAAGGACATCCAGAAGCGCGTTCGTCATCCCATCCACAAATGGATGGCGGCGACGCTCGATGGCATGGTCGAACAAACCGGCGCGGTGTTCGAAGCCAAATTCATGCTGCCCTGGTCCTTCACGGAAGAAGCGGCAGCCGACAAGCACATGGCACAGCTCCAGCACAATATGTGGGTCACCGCAGCGCGCAGCTCCGTTCTCTCCATCATCACCGGCGGCGGCAAATGGGTCGAGATCCAGATCTATGCTGATCCCCTCTATCAGCACCTCCTGCTCACCGCCGAGAAGAAGTTCTGGCGCTGCGTTCAGCGCGGTGAGCCCCCTGTCCTTTTCAATATTGAGACGCCACGACCGCGGCTGGAGGCGGTCAAGATCGTGGACATGTCGATGTCCAATCAATGGGCAGAGCTTGCGGCGACTTATCTCCGAACCCGAACGGCGCACGGGGAGCACGAGACGGCCAAATCGGACCTGAAGAAGCTGATGCCCGAGGACGCGAAAGAGGCGAAAGGCCACGGCATCAAGGCCAAGCGTTCCAAATCGGGTGCGGTCAGCTTCGAGGCCCAACCGGTGGAGGGGTCTCATGCACCGGTCCAGTGAGCGCATCGGAGCCATCGCAGCTGCGCTTGCCCGAGCCCAGGCCGAGCTCAAGAACCCCGAGAAGACCCTGACCGCGGTCATGCGATCCCCCTTCCCGCGAGAGGAGGACCGGACCTTTCGCTATGCGTCCCTCGCCGCGGGCCTGGACATCGTTCGCAAGACGCTGAGCCAGCAGGAAATCGCGACGATCCAGACGACCCGGACGGAGCAGCTGTCTGGTCGCATCCACCTTACCACCCTGCTCGCCCACGCATCTGGGGAATGGGTCTCGTCCGACCTGCCGGTCTGTTCCGGCAGCGACATCGAGGCGCCGCACCGGATGGGAGCAGCGTTAACCTATGCGCGCCGCTACGCCCTGTTCGCCCTAGTCGGGATTGCCGGCGAGGACGACATGGATGCTCCCGACGTGGTGACCGGGCCTCCGGCTGCTACCGAACCCAAGGGAGCGCCAGGATCGAAAGCAATGCCCACCAAGGGCGTCTTGAACCGGCCGCCCGTGCTCGGGCCTCGAGATTCAGCGGCGTTACGGGAGCGGCTTCTGGGCCAGCTCGCAGGCGCCAAGGACCTCCTTGCCTGGGCCAAGGCCAGCCTTCCGCTTAAGAACACCCTTCTTGAGGGCGACGCTCGAGCGATCGAGGCTGCCTTCCAGCGAAAGCTAGGGCAGGCCACCCTGCCCGCCTCAACTGCCGCGGAGGAACAGCCGAACACCGAGGCGGCGGCCACCGCTCGGCAGGTCAAGAGCGATCCAGCCGCCGAGCCCGCGGCTCCTTCGGACACCCTGGAAGGCCGTCTCGCCTTCCCCAAAGAGCCACCGCGGAAACGGAGTAAGGCGCATCTCGCCTTTGTCCGCCAGCAGCCATGTCTGATCTGCCAGAAAGCTCCCTCCGACGCTCACCACCTGAAGTTTGTCCAACCCAGAGCACTGGGCCGCAAAGTCAGTGACGAATTCACAGTGCCGCTCTGCCGCTCGCATCATCAGGCGCTGCACATGCACGGTGACGAGAGAGCTTGGTGGGCCGACATGCAGCTATCGCCCCTGCCCATCGCGCACGAACTTTGTGCGGCAAGCCCCGCCCAAGCAATCGCCAGCGTACCCGCACATGATCGCACCAGTTCATCCGAGTTCGCCAAGGAGGCCCAGGCGCGATGAACGGTCCTTCGAAGCGGCAAGACCCGCCCAGGCCGGAAGCTGGGGCAGATCGCCCGCTATCCGCGGTGCACAACAAACGCTCCGAAATCGACCTTCCGCCACAGGACTGGCAATCCGACCGACAAAAACGTCGCGAGCCGGTCTTCGGCAGCGGCTTCGCTCCTTTGCTCGCCCAGCTGACAATCTCCGCTACGGCGCTTGGGCTCGTGCTTCTCGTCTTGCTCTTCGCTGTTGTCGTGAAAAAGAGAGCGCACAGCCTGATTTACGGCGAGCCGCAGGGCTTGCAGCGTTTGGAGCCGGGTAAATCGCAAGTGATCAACGGCTACACGATCAAGCGCATCGACTAATAGCCGGTGTGAAGAGTTGGGGACAGAGGCCCAGCAACAATGAACAGCTCGTCAAATCGAAAGATGCAGTGCGGTCCGAAACACTGCTGTCTGTCGTGACGAGCAAACTCCCTCAAACTACCCTCCGGAGATGGCCACCGATCCGATGACAAGCCGATTTTCGGCGCCCATGCCTCGGGCGAATGGGTCTCCTCCGATCTGCCAGTCTGCTCGGGCAAGGACATTGGAGCGCCGCACCAGATGGGTGCGGCGCTAACCTACGCTCGCCGCTACGCCTTGTTTGCCCTAGTCGGAATCGCAGGCGAGGACGATATGGATGCGCCCGACGCGATCACCGGACCAGCCACCACCGAACCACAAACCGCTTCAAAACCAAAGGAGAAGCCATCCAAGAGCAGTCTCAACCGCCCTCCGGTCCTACCGCCAGAACAATCTACCAGTCTATTGGACGTGCTTCTTGGCCAGCTGGATTCCCAAGTCGACGATGGTCTCCTCGCGTGGGCCAAAGCCAGCCTCCCCCTCAAGAATACTCTCCTGGAGGCCGACGCCCGCATCCTCGAAGCCGCTTACCAAAAGAGATTTGAGGAAACTGCCGATTCCGACGCCGATCAAGCTGTGCAGGCACACGGATCAAATGACCGGCTCAGGCCGGCGGATGTTGGAGCCCAGGGTGTCGAAAAAGGCCTATCGGCTCGGGATCAACCGATCGGTTTGGTGTTTCCCAAGGAGGCCGCCCGGAAGCGGAGCAAAACGCACTTAGCCTTCGTCCGCGCGCAGCGCCCAGCCGAGAACCCTCGGTCGGAAAGTAAGCGATGAGTTCACAGTGCCTTTATACCGTCCGCACCACCAACAGCTACACCACCATGGCAACGAGAAGGCTTGGTGGGCCGATTTGCAGATCTCGCCACTGCCGGTCGCAAGACAGTTATGGGCGAAAAGCCCGATCCACCCGACAGCCGCGGCCCTGGACGAGAAGTCCTCTCAACTGACCGGCATGCAGTGAGAGGGCAGTGGCGTACTGCATCACCACAATCGCCTTCATGCCTCGTCGGCAGAAGTACCTCTCAAGGCTTTGCGCTGCTGCTCGGCTTCGCTGTTGTGTCCCACGGCCGCTTGCCATCGCCGTCGCGATCCCAGGCTCGCGCGGTAGGACCGCTTTTCGTATCTTCGGCTTCCTTGGCGCGGGCCGCCTTGATCTGGTCGCGGGCTGAGAGTTCGGGCGTGGCCGGCTCGGGAGTTGCCGGCTGAGCAGCTAAGGCGGGCGCTAAAAGCATGATTGCGATAATCGCGAGACATGTTTTCATTCTCGTCAGTAGCACATCCAAGGCGAGGTTCGAAATAACAGGGAATTCGGCGAATATTGTAGGCATAAACCAGGGTGGACTCAATTTATGGACACGGATCGAACGGATTTAGGACATGTTCCCCGCGGCTTACGCGTAGTGAGCGTGGCTTTCGGCAGTTTCGAACCGCCCCGGGTTTGCCGGAGGCCATTTAGTTTAAGTTATGCCGCCATGGCGGGTCGGCGTGTCAATGATCGCGTGGATCGTCGCCATAGGCTGGATCAGTTGGCGCGTCGTCGTATGGTTGATCTCCTGAGGCAGACCGACTTCTGGGACGTCTACCTGGGCTCGTCGTCGCCTATTTGAACGCTGCGTCTAAAGCGTCGTCCTGAGCGACGGCAGACGTCAGCGTGCACACAATTAAAGCGGGTCTCTTACCGATCGCTGCATTGAAGGGAGTGGACAGGAAGCATCGATTCCGTTTCTGCCTTTCCGCATTGCAATGGTAGGTAGGCACCTCTTAGCCAATCTCAAAGAGCGCGAGGTTTACCAAAAGGTTTTCATTGACTTGACGGCGAGCACCTATGTGCAAGAAAGTGCGCGCTCTACTCACGGTTATTATCAAAGCATTGTTCAGCACGCACCTTTCAGGGGGTAATTTTGATCCGAACAACCGATGCCGACTGGCAAGAATGGGGCGAGCGCGATCCATACTTCGGTGTAGTCACTCACAGTCAATTTCGGAAAGATCGATTCAAAGATAACAAGGAAGAGTTCTTCGCCAGCGGTGAACGCGACGTTGAACTCGCTATCACGCAGGCCGGTCGTTTTGGCGGCCCGCTCAAGTTCGGCCGCGCGCTCGATTTCGCATGCGGTGTAGGAAGACTACTGATCCCGCTCTCTCATAGATTTGAAGAAGTGGTTGGCGTCGACATCTCTCATGGAATGATGCGAGAGGCACGCAAGAATATCGATGAGCTCGGGCGGAACAACGTCTCCATCCATGAATCCGACGATGATCTTTCTAAGGTCTCCGGGACCTTCGATTTCGTGCTTAGCAAGATAGCGCTCCAACATATCCCCGTGCAGCATGGGATGAGGATGCTGCGCTCCTTGCTCAATCGAGTGAACAGCGGCGGCGGCGCAGTGCTGGACTTCTCTGTCGAGGTTGAGCAACCGCTGAGAAAGGAATTTCAATACCACAAATACCGCCTCGTCCGGCTCCTCAAAGGGCGCGACAAAATTGAACCTCCAATGAAGATGCACTCCTATAGCCTTCGCGATCTCCTGCGGGAGTTCGATGACTGCGGAATGAAGGACATCTCGATGGACATCCAGAAGCATTTCGGCGTCGTTTTCGTCGCAACAATATCGGCCCGGAAGCCCTAGGCAGGCCAGCCTTGACGGCGCGAGCGGTAGCTTGAAAGGAGCCAGATGCGCGGTTTATGTGCCTGCCGAACGCGCCAACGGACTGCTTAAGTGAAAGCTCAACTTCGGGCGGGGGGCCCATTTTTTGACTGATTTTGACGAACTCGGCGAGCCAATCCGGCGGCTGTTGGACCATAAAGCGCGCCTCTCTCGGAATAGCGGAAGGCCTCCCGAAGAGCATAGCTCGCTTTTTGCCGCGACCCCGGCTCGCATCAACGTCCAGGACGATGGCCTGTTGATGTTCATCGATTTGCAGCTCGGAAACGGATTGTCTTTACGTCTCCAATCCCAGGATACCGCCAGAGAACACGAAGCTTTTCGAGCACTCGTCGGGCGCCTCGTCGAAGTGAGCCTAAGAGCGCTCGACACTTCGGCGACCGAGCATGATGCGCCAAAAACCATCCCTACCGTCAATACGCAGGCCTGATGGCCGCAGCGCAAGAGGAGCAAGGCGCATCTCACCTTCGTCCGCGAACATCCCTGCCTCGTCTGCAAGAAATCTCCGACGGATGCGCATCACCTGAAGTTCGCCCAACCCAGAACATTAGGCCGCAAGGTAAGCGATGAATTTGCCATGCCCCTGTGCCGCTCACATCATCAGGCCTTGCACCGGAACGGCGACGAACGAGCGTAGTGGGCGAACATGCAGATATCGCCCTTGCCCGCCGCAAGGGACCTCTGGATGGCAAGCACGGCCGAAGTCATTGCCGAAGCCTCCTTAGTGGACAGCAAGCGGCAGCGCGCAACGGAGGCCCAACAGCGATGAACAGCCCGTCAAAATCGAAAGAAACAGCACGGCCTGATCACCCGTTGTCCGTCATGCCCAGCAGACGCTCTGAAACTCACGTTCTCCAAGACGATCAACGGCCCGATGGTAAAGAGCCGCGCGAGTCGATTTTCGGCCCCGGTGCTGCTCTCTTCCTCGCGCAGCTGATTGCCTCCGTCGGAGCACTTGGGCTTTTGCTTCTCGTTTTGTTTTTGGTCAGCAGCGTCAAGGAAAAAGCCTCTCGCCTGATGTTCGGTGGGTCACAGCGCTCACAGCCTCTAGAGTCCGGCAAGCCGACAGCGATCGACGGATACAAGATCAAGCGCATCGACTAGCGGGCGCATCGCCGGTTTCCCGAGAGGGCCGACCAAAAGAGCGGAGCCGTTGACATGTCCACCCAGGAGTAGTCATCGGCTCCCTTCGGAACGGCGGTCAACAAACTTGAATTCCGTCGTTCCGCTCGACGCCCACCCCTATTCGGGATGATCGACGACGCTGACGACGAGCGGCGTCTCTGGCCGCGAGATCGTAACCCGGAGGCTCGAGGTACCAACATCGTGGCGGTTCTTGCCTACGACCAGCAGGGTGAAGGTGTCTGTGCCATTAAAATCGGGCTTGGCGTAATAGCGAAAGCCGGGCCCGACCAGAACCAGCTCACCGCTCTTCGGCTTGTCTGCAACTGAGACACTGTAGATCTGCATCGTCGACCAGCGCAGGCCCTGGATGCAGTCCGCGCCCGGCGTGATCGTCATCGACCATTCCATGGTGTCGCCGGCGAGCTTGTAGGGCTTGATGTCGCGCAGGCAGTTCGGCGTGGCGTTGGCGGCGGACGCCGATGCGAGAATGGCGAGCGCGGCAAAAATGGAAGCGTAAGTCGAAGGTCGTGACATGATGCGGGTCCCCAAACCGTGTGTTCGCTTCGAGGTTAGATGAACGAGATTGAAAGCTTGGTAAGGGACCGCAGTCCGCCATATGCATTGGTTAAGCGCGAGCTAACGAGACGTATTTCAGGCTCCACGTCGTGGCCAAGCTCCACCTGGGAAACGATGAACGCCGAGAGCCGATCGCGCCCCGCAGGACTACCGGGCGGCATCCGCACCGCCGCCGCACGTCTCCTCGTCACCGGGCTGCGAACAGTCTTGATATCCCGGAAGCGTGGTGATCATTTCGTGAAGAAAAAGTGCGCCGGCCTAACTCGGCGCGGTGACACCAAAGCCGGTCGAGAAATCGCGCGATACGCGCAGCCGCACGCTTCGATGTTCAGAAAACGTCAGCAACACGTAGGGCTTTGCCTGTTGCGAAGGCAATGGCGTGTCATTTCGGATCGACTCGCATTTCCAATCCCCGCATTTCTACGGCTTCATCGCATGCACGCCGAAGCACCCGCGAACCGCAATATCTTCGCGACGCCTCGCGCAACACGTAGTTCCTGAACAGGAACTCACCATCTGCCAAAATCGCTGATCGCAATTTTAGTCAATCAAGAACCTGACCTTAAAGCGCCGCGTGAATGATTGTTTCCAACAACAAGCATTCCATTGGGGCGTCATGTCTTCTCAATCAACTCTGCAGTTTGTCACCAAGACTGCGACTTCCACATCAGCGTTCATTGACTCGATCGGCGTCAACACGCATCTCGCCTTCAACAGCTCGCCATACGCCAACATCAACGAGGTGTCGGCTTCGCTGAACTATCTCGGCATCCACAATATCCGCGACCAGCTCTACACCACGACGCTCGCCACGAGCAGCTTCAACACGCTGGCCGCGGAGGGCTACAAGTTCGATCTCGAGGCGACACTCTCCAAGGACGGCACGGTGGACGTCTCCAAGTTCATCTCCGACCTCGACAGCCTGGCCAGCCGGTATCCTGGCAGCATCAAGGCGATCGAGGGACCGAACGAAGTCAATATCTGGAAGGTGACATACAACGGCGTCACTTCGATCGCATCGGCCGCAGAGGTCCAGAAGCAGATCTTCACCGCCGTGAACTCTGACGCACTGCTCAAGGACCTCTCGGTCTACAACGTCTCGATCGGGTCCACCGACACCACCCAGTTCACCCAGCTCGGCAATCTCGCGAACTCCACCGACTACGCGAACGATCACGCCTATGTCATGTCGACGACCAACATTTCCAGCGGTCTCGACTATCTGCTCTCGTTTGCCCAGATCAGCGCACCCGGAAAGCCGACCGTCATCACCGAAGCCGGCTACACGACCCTGTCGGGCTACTGGTACAATGGCGTCGACGAAGCGGTTCAGGCGAAATACACCCTCAACACGCTGATGGATGCATATCAGAAGGGTGTCTCGCAGACCTACCTATACGAGCTTCTGGACGAGCCAAATCTGGGCGCCAACAATCCAGAGAGCGATTTCGGCCTGTTCCACGCCGACGGCACGCCAAAGATCTCGGCAACCGCGATCCACAACCTGACCGAGATCCTTCAGGACAAGGGGCAGTCCGCGAGCAGCGCATCGGGCAGTCTGACCTATGCACTGTCCGGCACGCCGACCACGTCGCATGACATGGTGTTCGCCAAGAGCAACGGCAGCGTGGACCTCGTGCTGTGGGCCGAGCCGGTGCTGTGGAATCAGAACACGCATAGCGAAGTGCAGGCAACGTCGTCGCCGGTGACGGTGACATTCGGCCAGACCGAAGCTCTCGTGAAGGTCTACGATCCCATGCTGGGTACCAGCCCGATTGCGACCTATGCCAACGTCAGCAGCATTCAGGTCTCTATCTCTGATCACCCGCTGGTGATCGAGGTCACGCCCATCGTACGGGCTGCCACGACGGCGTCCCTTGGCTCGAATACCAGCCAGACCTATGTTGCCGGTGTTCTGGCGGCCGAGACCACCACTTTCGCCGCCGGCTCGACCGACCTGTCCGACACCAAATCCTACACGGCCGGCGTGCTGACGCGGGAGACGGTCGTCCACGCCGACAATTCCAAGGACGTCTTCATCTACAACGTCAAGAACCAGAGCTACGTCAGCGAACACGATACTTTCGATGCGAACGGAACGCTGACCGCGCAGGTCCGTACCCACGCCGACGGGACCTTCGCCTATAGCTACAATCTCGCGAGCGACGGGACCAAGACCACCGACACCTACAACGCGGCCGGCATCATCACGTCGGACACCATCCTGAACGCGGACGGATCGTCGGAGGCTAGATCCTACACCAACGGAATAATCGTCAACGACACAACGAAATATGCATCCGGCACGATCATATCGGACTCCAAGAACTACACCAACGGCATCCTGACCAGCGAGACCGTCAAGTTTCCGGTGGGATTTGAAACCAAGATCTACACCGCCGGCGTGCTGACCCGTGACGATATCGTCCACGCAGACAACAGCGAAGACGTCTATCTCTACGGAATCCAGAACAAGGACTACGTCTCGGGACACGACTTCTACAATTCGGCAAGGGTCCTGGTGTCCTCGGTGCGCACGCATACGGACGGCTCCCTCGCCTACACGTACAATCTGGGCGCCGACGGCAGCAAGACGACCGACCAGTATGACAGCACCGGTCATCTGGTCTCCGACAACGTCATCTACGCGGACGGATCGTCTGACACGAAGACCTATGCCAACGGCGTGGAGACCCGCGAATCCATCACCTTCGCCCGCGGTGCCGCAGATCTGAGCGAGCTCAAGGTCTATTCCGCTGGTGTCCTGACCTCGGACAGCATCGTGCACGCGGACAAGTCGAAAGACGTCTATCTATCCAACGTGCAAAACAAGAGCTACGTCGCCGAGCACGACGTCTACAATTCGGCGGGCGTCCTGACCTCGACCGTTCGCAGCCACGCCGACGGCTCGTCCGACTATGCCTATAACCTCGGCTCGGACGGCACCAAGACGACCGATACCTACGATGCAGCCGGCGTCCTGACTTCGGATACCGTCGTCCACACTAACGGCTCGTCGGATGTCAAGACATACACAAATGGTGCACTGACCAGCGACATCATCAAATACGCCGCCGGCTCTGCCGATTTCAGTGACAGCAAGACGTTCGCATCGGGCGTCCTCGTCAAGGAAACCGTCGTCCACGCCGACAAGAGCAAGGACGGATACGACTGGAGTATCACCGGCAAGAGCTACGTCGCCGACCATTTCATATACAATTCGGCCGGCACGTTGGTGACGTCTGACCTCACCAACACCGACGGATCGCATGCCCAACAGGCCTATGTGTCTGGCGCCTCGCTCACCTCGACGACGGCCGTCGCGGACACGCTCACCGCCGCGAGCGTCGGCGGCGACAGCTTCATCTTCAGGCCGAACTCGGGCAACGATACCATCGTCGGCTTCCATGCCGGCAATGCCGCGAACCACGACACCATCATGATCGACCATTCCTTGGTCAGCGATTTCAGCCATCTCGCCATGCAGCAGGTCGGCAGGGACACGCTGATCACGCTCGATGCTCATGATTCGATCTTGGTCAAGAACGTGGCGCCGACGGCCCTGACCAGCGCGGACTTCCAGTTCTTCGCCCATCATGATTTGGTGGTGTGAGCTGAGCCTTCCAAAACGAGCCGAGAGCCGCGGTCGCGCACGACCGCGGCTCTCGCCTGCCGGAATCCAGCCTGCTAGAATAGCCGCATATGACGGCCGGCTTTTTCTTGACACGACGGGATGATGGATTTGCGGAAGGTGATGGTCTGCGGCGCTCTCGCGCTGCTCATGATGGTCGATGTGGCTGTGCGGACGGGCGCACTGGCGGCTCCAAGCGCCGAGGTCGCCAGGAAGTGCATGCATTTTTCCTATATCGCCTACCCCTACCAGCGGCCCGGCGCGGTCAAGATGAGCGGGGATCGCCAGTCCTATTTCAGGGATTGCATGGCCAAGGACGGCGATGTGCCGGAACCTGTTGCCCCTCCGAAGCAGCAATAGGCCGGAGCGGGGCCGGCTGCGGCCGACGACAGGCAGCTACTTGCTGCCGCCGTCGTCCACTTTGCCGTTGTTGGTCACGCATTTGTTGAAATAGGCGGTCTGATCGCGCCCGGATCCCTTGGCGCTCCCAGCAGCGGGATTGCCGGGCTCGCGAAGCGGGAATTGCTTGGTGGTGAGCGCCTTGCAGGTTCGGGCCAATTCGGCCGTGATGGCCGATGCGCGCCCGGGGATTGCGGCCCCGGCGAGGCACATCAATCCGACTGCGATGGCGCCGGCCTTGCATCTGAAAACCATTGTTCCTCCTTCTCGCATGTGGCAGAGCCGACAGCGTCCGATATCCCTCTTTGAAAGGGGTCGGCAAGCTGCCATTCTATGATCTCCCGGCCATCGTTACAGATCAAGGAGATCGACAGCCTCGGCTTCTCCCTGCGCGACGGGAGCGAACCTGGACGACGATGAGCTCGAGAGACCTGCGACCAACTGACGAGGACGAGGCGGAGCCGGCTTCCGCCGAAATCCAGTTCGCGCTGGTGATCTCGCGCATGCTCGATACGGTGAAGAGCCATCCCGAGCACCTGCGGCAGGTCGTCTACGATCTCGCTCGCTACAAGCTCCAGGAGCAGTTCACCCACGCCGACGTCAAGGAGATGAAGCGGTCGACGCAGGCGCTGGAGGCCGCCATCCGCGGTGTCGAAGAATTTTCGCAGCAGCAAATCAGCCTGCCGCCGCCGGCTCCGGAAGCTCCACCCGCGCTCCCCGCTCCTGACCAGGCTGCTCCGCCGCGTCAGGTCGTGGTTCGGGAGCTACGGCCGGCCCCGCCCGCGGATCGAGATCGACCGGAGCCCGGCCAAGGCCCATCATCCGCTTTGGTCGGTCATCAGGCGGAGCGCCGCGCTTTTGATCGTTGTCGGTCTCGCGGTGCTCGCGGTCCAGCAACGGCACCGGCTGGCGGCGCTAGCGAGCTATCTGCAGGGCCAAATCCAGCAGCGACAGATTGCCGCTGCGCCACCTCCGGTCGCAGCCATCGCGCCGCCGCCCGCAGCGCCGCCGAAGCCGAACCCGCTGCGGCCGACCGATTACGGTGTCTATGCTGTCGTCGAGGACAAATCGCTCGCCGAACTGCAATTGCTGCCCGGCCGGGCGCCGGACATCAGGGTCGCGGTCTCGGCCGCGTTCAGGGTGCCCGACCAGGCCGGCCTGCCCAACGGTCATCCGAAATTCATCGTGTTCCGCCGCGACGCCGTGACCAACATCCTCGAACGTGCCGAGGTGCGCATTGTCGCGAAAATCGCCCGTGAATTCTCGGCCGAGGCCAGCGGGAAGAAGCCGGCGACCGACGACGCCTGGGTGATCCGCAATGCGTCCTACCCGTTCCGGGCCTCGCCGGTCCCCGACAATCCCGAGATGTACGAGCTGCACAGCGAGGATCCCGCGCTGGAGCTGCCGCCGGGCCGCTATGCGTTGATCCTGAAGGCGCAGTCCTATTATTTCAGCGTCAACGGCGACGTCACCGACCCGCGCCAATGCATCGAGCGGATCGTGGCCACCAGCGGCACGTTTTATACCGACTGCAAGAAGCCCTAGGCTCTTTCCAACCGGCGGTGCCGAACCTACCTCATGCTGAGGCGTTGGCCTGTTGGAAACATGTGCGAGGAGGAACCGATGCGTATCAAATCCCTGGTGATCGTTGCGACAGTTCTCGCATGTGCCGCGCCGGCGCTGGCGCAGGGTACGCAGAAGACGAACAGGTCACAGACCACCACCCAATCGCGCACGCCAGTGGCCACGCAGCCGAGTAACAACCCGTTCAGCAACCCAATCGGACAGGGCGTGCCGCCGGCGGTTTCCGCCAATCCCAATCTGAACAGCAACCGGACCAACGTTCCGCGCTGATCAAGACCTGGTCCCGCAGGATGTTGCGTCGATGGAAATGTAGGCCTTGGCTGCAATCAGGACCACAAGGAGATCGATAAACATTGCGTCGTTGCTGACATTCACTGTGACGTGACTTCGACCTCTATGGACGAAGAGCCGTTCACATGAAGCGATGTTCCGGTGATCTCGATCTTGAACGAATCGGTTCCCGCTCCATCCGTGCTTGAGAAATAGCGGAACGCGGGTCCCTGAATTACGAGCCGTCCCGATTTCGGAGGTTCGACGATGGAAATATTGTCGATCATGAGCGTCGACCAGCGCAATCCCTGAATGCATTCGTCGCTGGGCTTGATCCTGATCGACCAGCGGATCGTGTCGGATTGCAGCTTGAAAGGCTGCGGATGCAGGAGGCAGATTCCTCTCGCGGACGCGGATTGCGGCAGAAACGCGAACGCGAGAGCGATCGACGTCGCAAGACCGTTTCGAACGAGAGGGTGCAATCCCATGGGGTGTGTGACCGAGTTGGCATCAACGTGCCGCGAGTGAATGACAAGCCGACATTAAGGATACCTCGCGAGCCCCGACAATCACAAGACATCGTCTCAATCGATGTCCGCATGTTGCACGCGGCCATGCGTCGAGCCGCCCGAGGGAACTTGGGATTTCGACCTTGGCAGCAATCGAAGGAGGCAGGGATGCTCAAATCCGAGGCGTCATCTCATCGCCAACGGAACATCGTCACGCCGGCGCCGCAAATCGTGCGCGCACGCGTTAAGGTCATCTTCCCAACCACTTGATCCATCTTAATAATGTATTGAATTTCCCTACCAGATTGCTATTCATCAACTTGTATAGGGCACACTTGCTGTGCAGGATCGGCACGCGCAATCGGCGTGCTAGAATGGCAACTCGACAACGGATTTGTGGCGCTGCCCGATACACGCGATACCCGATGCTCTGCGCGGTGATTTAAATGCCTTTGACGCTCGAGCCGACCCAGCCGACATTTCGCCGTGAGGCGATCAGCCTCGATTTCAACCGTGCGCTGGCGCCGATGGTGGCGGCTTGCCTCGGGTTCTTTTTGCAATTCAACATCATGACCTCGAACTTCGGCCTTCCGTTCCTGCGGGTCACCGACGCTCTTCTGTTCCTGCTGCTGCCATGTCTCTTCATCACGGTGGGGCTGACGGCAACCGCGCGGTATGGAGTGGCATACTTCTTCATCCTCTGTACGGTCGTGTTGATGGCGCTCGTGCTGAAGACCGCCGTAGCGGCCGGCGACACCTATTACACCTTGATTTTTTTTCTGAGCGCGGTGTTTTCCTTCTATTTTGCATTCATCGCTTCGGAGAACGAGAACGTCCTCATTTATTTTTCGATCGGCACGCTTCTTGGGTTGGTTCCATCGCTGATCGTGTTGTTCTTGCAGGCCGGGGGCAATTCGTCCCTGCCAAGCATCGGCCTGGGTGTACGCCCTGAGGATCTTCCCGAGAGAGCCTCCCTGCTCGGGACGGTGAAGTTTGGCGGCATGTGGGTTCACGGAAACGAAGCAGGCCACGTTTATGCGCTGGCACTCGCTCCGGCCCTGTATCTCACACTGAAGTGGCGCCGCCCTATGATCTACATCGCCGCCTATGTGTGCCTCATTGCCAGCTTCGCCGTCACCCTGAACCGCGCCGGCCTGATTGCACCGACGATCGGGCTGATCTTCTGCTACGCCCGGCTCGGCAACTACTCGCTGTACGTGAAGAGCGCCGTCGCCGTAGCCGTAGCCGGCACGCTCATTCTGTCCTATGCGGACATTCCCAACCTCGATACGTTCTATGAGACGCTCCAATCCCGCTTCCTGGAAGACAGCAACACCGACAACAACGTCTCCGAACGACTGACGTCGAATCTGGCGGGCATCCAAATCGCGCTCGAAAATCCGTTCGGCATCGGCATCGAGGAGCGCGTCGTCACGATGATGCAGAAGACGAGCAGCCATCTCTTCTCCATCCACAATGGCTTTCTGTCGTTCGCCTACCAATGCAGCCTGTTTGTTCCGATCGCCTTCGCGATTTCCGGAATATATCTGTGGCGCCGACGCCAAATCGTTTCACCCTTTTATGTGATCACATTCTTGTTTGCCGCGACGTCGATGATGTTCGAGGAAGTGAGCATCAATCAGGCCTATGTCTTTGCCGTACCCATGATCATCGCTGCCGCGTGGATTCAGTATTACAAATATGACGTCGAGCAACGCCGGACCAGGACCGTTCCGCTACACTTGGGCTTTCGAAAAACTCGTTCCGTCGACTCTCAATTCTCCGGGCGTTGAAATCTATATGTTCATCATATTGGGGCTTCGAATTTCGTGAGTAAATCGTTGTGGAACTGCGGCAACTGATATGGATCGGAAGTCAGGCAATAAGAGCGAGCGGCTCCTCGCAGTCCAGGGGCTGCGAGCCATCGCCGCAACCATGATCGTTCTGCTGCACGCTCAAGAGCTGGTTCTTAATTATGCAACGACCAACTCGCTGGCCTTCACGCCTCTGAGACACCTCCCGTGGGGCGCCGGCGTCGACCTGTTCTTCGTCATTTCCGGATTTGTCATCGTTTTCGCGTCGAGCAAGCTGTTTGGCGCGCCGGGCAGCCGTTGGGAATTCATGCGCCGCCGACTGATCCGCATCGTGCCGCTCTACTGGACGGCATTGACCTTGCGCGTTCTGGTGCTGTCCGCCGGGGCCTTGGTCGGTGTAAAGGCCTTTCCCGACGCGACCGCCATCATCGCTTCGTATTTATTCATCCCCTACGACGCGATGGGCTTCGGGCCCAAATATCCATTCCCGATCCTCGATCTGGGCTGGACGCTCAACTACGAAATGTTCTTCTACGTCTTGTTCGCGCTGTTTGTCGTGCTGCGGCGGGAACAGGCGGTGTTCGCCGTCGCCTCCGTTCTGCTCGGCGGCATCCTGATCGCCACCGCGTTCCCACTGGAGAACATTGCGCTCCATTTCTGGTTTCAGCCGATCACGCTGGAGTTCGCGCTGGGAGCAATCATCGCCCTTCTGTTCCTGCGCGGCGCTGTCCTCCCGTCGGTGGTCCGCCTCGCGATGGTCGTAGCTGCATTGTCGCTGTGGCTGGTACCGGTCTCGTGGTTTGCCGACCTGTCAGGTCCCGGATTTTATACCTGGCCGCGGGTAGCGATTTGGGGCGCAGGCGCCGTCCTGATCATCGCGGCTGCCGTACTCGGCCCGCTCGAATTTAAGTCGAGATGGTCACGGGCGCTCGCTGGCCTCGGCGACTCCTCCTATGCGCTATACCTGCTACACCCCTTCGTCTTCATCTTGATAAAGGTCGCACTCGGCCGGATAACGGTCCCTCAGATCCTCTGCTGGCCCTTGGTACTGCTGTGCGCGGGGCTCGCCATCACGGCAGCGGCGCTATTCCATCGCTATGCCGAGCTTCCCGTCATCGATTTCCTCAGAAAGGTGACGGCGCCCCGAATCCGGCCAGCGCCGGTCGAATCGACGCGCTGATCACGGGCGCGCTCAGGTCGCTTCCTTGCTGAACGGTTGTAACGCGTCTTCCTGCGTCACCTCGGCCGGGCTCGGGAACAGCGCAGCGACCGGTGCCTTGTGTCCGGCGTTCCGCACGACCCGCCGGCGGATCAGCTTGCCAAGCGCAATGAAGGGTTCTTCGACCAGGTTGAAGGTCAGCGCCGACGTCGCAAGCGCCAGCCCGAACACAAGCAGGATCAGCAGCGCGAAATGGAGAGTCCCGCCCGACTTCCCGATCAGTGCCATCGCGACCCAGAGCGCGATGCCGTGGAAGAGATAGAGGCCGTAGCTCACCCGACCGAGATACACGAAGGCCGCCGAGGTGAAGGCGCGCCAACGGAGCGCGAGCAGGAACACGGCAAGGGCACCTACCGTCGAGAAGAAAACCGACGCCGGTGACAGCAGGAGGCTGTAGCCGCCGACCCTGACCCGGGCGACGAAGATGAACGCAAACACGACGACGAAGGCGGCCGCGATGAGGACACGCGCCTGGCGCTGATCGCTTCCCTGCGCCATACGAATGTTGTGGCCGACGATCATCGCGAACAAGAATGAGGCGGTATACATCAAATCCGCGGCAGGCTTTGCATATTTGATCGCCGGCAGGGCGATCAGCACGCAGCTCAAAAGGATGATTCCTCCAGCCGCGAGCGCCGCGACATACTGCATACGCAGGGCGCTATGCAGCGCTCCTACCACGAACAGCAGGGCGCAGAGAATATAGAAGAAATGCTCGATCAACAGTGTCCAGTAGGGGTAGAGGATGTTCTCGAACCCGAGCAGCAGCTGGAACATGGTGGTGTTGGCGAGCACCATCGCGAGACTCGGCAGCTTCATTCCCAGCACCGCCATCACCGCGATGGCGAGAACGACCGAGAACCAGTAAAGCGGGTACAGCCGGAACAATCGGCCGATCGCGAAACTCACCAGAGGTTTCGGCTGATTGGCAATGCTGCTCGGAATCAGGAAGCCGCTGATGAAGAAGAACAGGATGACGCCGAAGCGGCCGAAATTGAAGTCGTTGACGAATAGATAGGCGATCGGCGACGCAATCGTGGCACTGGGATTGTTGAGGGGACTGAATTCGAGGCAGTGCTGAACAATGACTGCCATCGCGGCAATTCCTCGAAGCCCGTCGATGGTCCGGTACCTGTCGATCTCCATACATCCCGTCCGCTCAAATGCCGCAGAAATATTGGTACTGACGCGCTTTCTGCGCCATCAGCACCAGGCTCATCGTCCTGACTATATTTGATCCCAGGTAGACGTTCCTACCTCTTATTGCGCACACCCCCTGCACAGAAATTGACCGACTCGGTTGCCGACCGTCCTTAACCTTACTTCCGGCGCGATCGCGTGATGAAACCGGGCGCGGGCATTAAGCGTCACGCAACTTGCAACTTGCGGTCGTCCAGCGTGGCTAGCAAAGATGGGGCGTATCGGACCACCGGGAGCTGCGACATCTGATCCAATATGCCGACACCGTGTTGCCCTAAGCCTTTGCTACCGCAACCGCGCCGACAGTCACGAGACGAATAATTCAGGATGGAAGGAATTATTATGAGTGATAGGCAATGGCAACAATGGGGCAAGGAAGATCCCTATTACGGTGTCTATTCAGAGGATCGCTTCAGCCGTAACCAGATCAGGGATCATCGCGACGAATTCTTCGCGACCGGCGAGAAGATGGTCGACGTCCTGCTTGACCGCACCATTCGCTATTTTGGCCCAGTACCGACCGGGCGCGCACTCGAATTCGGCTCCGGCGTCGGCCGCATGACGATTCCGCTGGCGCGCCGCTTCAACGACGTCGTGGGACTCGATATCTCGACCGACATGATTGCGGAAGCGACAGAAAACTGTAAGAAATTTGACATCTCGAACGCGACCTTCCTGATCTCCGATGACGAGCTTTCCCACGTGACCGGCACATTCGACCTGGTACTAAGCTACATCGTTCTGCAACACGTCGTGCCCGAGCGTGGATTGCCGATCATCGATCGTCTGCTGGCGCGCGTGTCGACTGGCGGCGTCGCCGTCCTCCAGGCCAGCGTCAAGCGGCCGGAGATAAGCCTCCCGGCCAAGGTCCGCTACTATGTCCGGCACGAACTTCCCTGGATCAGGGCGACGCTCAACGTGCTCCGCGGCAAGCCGTGGTCGACGCTCTCGATGCGCATGTCGGAGTATGATCCGGTGGGGATTCTAAGGCTGTACAGGAAGAACGGCATGAGCGATGTCGTCGTCACCGAACACTATCAGGGCGATGTCCTGACCTACCATTTCATGGCGAAGAAGTTATCATGAAGGCTTTGATTTCACGATGATCCGGAACTTGCAGGCGCTGCGCGCGGTCGCAGCGTACATGGTCGTCATCTATCATTTTCTCGGGCAACAGGTCTCGCAGCTCTATCCTGAGACGAGGATGCTGAGCTTCGGCGCCGCCGGGGTGGACATCTTCTTCGTGATCAGCGGTTTCATCATGGTAGTGACCACCATGAAGCGGGAGTCGACGCCGTCCGACTTCCTGTCGCACCGGATCGCGCGGATCGGTCCGGTATATTGGGTCGTCACGCTTCTGCTGTTCTCGATGACCCTGTACGGTTTCAAGCCAGTCGGAATCATGCGAATGGAGCCTGATTGGCTCGCCAAGTCTCTGCTGTTCATTCCGTTCGACCGCGACGGCCGCGTCGAGCCGATCATCTCGGTTGGATGGACGCTGAATTACGAGATGTTCTTCTACGTCCTGTTCGCAGCGTCGTTATTCGTGAGGCAGGCGCTAACGCGCACGCTGCTGTTGTGCGCGGTCATGGCAGCGCTCGTCATCGTGCCGTTTTTCGTGGAGACCGGCCTGCTCGGTACCTTCTACACCACGCCCATAATCCTCGAATTCGCCTTTGGCTGCGCGCTCGGCTACGCCTTCACGCGGGCGCCAAGCGCGAAGCTCGGAAGTCCAGTGCCGTTCTATGCGGCGATCGCGCTTGGCGGACTGATCATCATTCTCGCGCAGATCTTCCATCAAGGGCCGGAGCCGGAGCTTACCGGCTTTACCCGTCCGTTCGTGTGGGGCGCCGCCGGGCTCCTGATCGTTGCGGGCGCGGTGTTTCTGGAGCGAATGGGACGAGTGGTGCCCTATGACTGGCTGGTTGAACTCGGCAACGCCAGCTATTCGATCTACCTGATCCATGCGCTGCTACTGCACGCCGCCTCCAAGACGGCGAAAATGTTATTCCCTCTCGGCTTTGCGTCCCTGGGCTTCAATCTCGTGATCGCGGTGATCGGGTCCGCCGTTGTCGGGTTGTTGCTCTATCGCACGGTGGAACTACCGGCGAATCTCTGGTTGCGGACGCGCTTGCGGCCGCTTCGAACCGCGTGATCGCACGACAATGACGAGGCCTGGTGGATGGTGCTAACCAACATTCAGGTCCTGCGCGGCATCGCCGCGATGCTGGTCATATGGGTGCACGCGCAGGTGATGATGACAAGCACGCTCATCCCGCCGTCGCTACGCCAGGCGGGCTATGGCGGCGTCGACCTGTTCTTCGTCATCAGCGGCTTCATCATTGTGCACTCGACCTCGAGCAGCACCGATTGGGCAACATTCGCAAAGCGGCGCTTTCTGCGGGTGGCGCCGCTCTATTACGTCTTCACCCTGATCGCAGTGGTGATCTGCTACGTGCGGCCGTCGGTCTTCAACCTGACCGGCATCGATGCTGCCATGATCGTAAAGTCACTCGCCTTCGTCCCGTTCGAAATCGCCAAGAATAATATCTATCCGGTCTATCCGCTGGGATGGACGCTGAACTACGAGATATTCTTCTACGCGCTGTTCACACCAATGCTGCTGTTGAACAACGTCCGGCTGCGCGTTGCGATGCTTTGCGCGGTTCTGCTCGCGCTGGTCCTGGCAGGCACCCGAATTCACGATCCTGCGCAACAGGGCATGATCGCGTATTTCTGCACGCGGCCCCTCATTCTTGATTTCGCTTTCGGCATGATCATCGCCATCTGGCCGTATTTCCCGACCAGAACCGTCGTGCCTTCCTATGCTCTGCTGATCGCCGGGTTCGCGGGCCTGGTCTGGTTCGGCCGTATCCTGCCGACCGAGACCGTCACCATTTTCCCCTGGAGCGGGACGACGCTCAGATATGGCGTGCCGTCCGCGCTCATTGTGGCCGGCATGGTCGGCCTTCAATCCTGCGGCCGGACCGCCAGCAATCCGCTGCTGAAGCAGCTCGGCGACGCCAGCTACTCGCTCTATCTATCCCATTTCCTCGTTGTGCTTCCGCTTGAATTCGCGGCATCCGTGTATCTGCATGACGATTTGGCGACATTGGCCGCCGGCATGATCGCCATGATCACGGCGCTCGCTTTCGGCGTCCTCGTCTACCGCAGCGTCGAACGTCCATTGGCTGGCGATTTCCGCTTCGTGCGACGAGCACGCCCCATCGCATCCCAACAGCCGAGTTAACCGGTCTCCTTCAGCGCATTCGCCATGTCGCGGCAGGTCTGCGCGATATGGAAGCGTTGCGCGGCGGAAGCGCGCCCGCTTTCCGCGAGACGGCTGGCAAGGGCGGGATCAGCCAGCACCCTCCGTACGGCGACCGCAAGGGCCGCGGGATCACTGGGCGGAACCAGGAGACCGGTGTCCCCGTCGGTCACGATTTCGTTGACACCGCCCCCGCTCGTCGCGATCACCGGTCGTCCGGCAAGCATGCCTTCCACCACCACGCGCCCAAACGGCTCGGGATGGGTGGAGGTGTGCAGCACGAGATCGACGCCGGCCATGATCGCGGCGACGTCGTTCTGGAACCCGGCGAAGTGAACGCGCTCCGCCAAGCCTTCCGTCTCGGCCAGAGTTCTCAATTCCGCGGCATAGGCATCCTCGCCAAACAGGGCACTGCCGACGATCAGGGCCTGGACACCGGGGAGGTCTTTTAGTGCTTGCAGGAGCACGTGCTGGCCCTTCCAGGGCGTCAGGCGGCCGAACAGCCCAAGCACCGGGGCATCGCTGAGACCAAAGCGCTGACGCAGCGTGGCGCTCGCCTCGGGGCTCCCCTGCGGATGAGCGGCGGGATCGAAACCGCAATAGACGACGCGGACGCGGTCGCCCTTGCCGCCAGCCGCGATGAAGGCCTCCGCGCTGGCCTTCGAGTTCGCCACGACTCGGCTCGCAAACAGATTGGCAAACAGCACGGCCGCGCGCCGCGTGTTGGCGCTGAACGCGGGATCGGTGATGATATCGTGCAGCACCCAGACCAGCGGCCGGCGCATGATCAGGCTCGCCAGCGCCGACACGAACAGTGCTTTCTGTGAATTTGCGCAGATCACGCGATAGCCGCTCGCCGCGCGCGCCAGCGCCCGCGCCAGGGAGATCACGCCGCCGGCTGCACCGATCAACTTCAGCGCGGATGCCTCTCGCCGGATTCCGGACAGCCCGGCGCCGCCCGACAACACGATGGGCTGCCGCCCGAGCGAAGCGAGTTCGCGTTCGGCGGGTCCCTCGGTGAAGAAGCAACCGTTCCACCCCTCCGGTCCGTGCGCGATGATATCGAGCATGAACAGCTCGGCTCCGCCCTTTTCCGCGGTCTGGCTGACGAACAGCGCGTCCTTCATCATATCTGGGCGCACGTCATGTCAGGCCGGCGGCGACGGGGCCGCGCTTCGGCTGGCCGCGCCGGGACAGCGCCCGACGAAACACGTCCTCGTACTGGCGTGCGGCATTGTCCCAGGAAAAGCGCTTGAGATTCTCGATGCCGTCGCGCACCAGTCGGTCGCGCATGTCCGGCTGCGAAATCACGGTGCGTAGCGCCTCCGCCAGCATCTGCGAATCTTCGGGATTGAAGGTCAGCGCGCCCTTTCCGGCAACCTCCGGCGTTGCAGAGCGATCGGCGCAGACCACGGGACAATGCTCGCCCTGAGCCTCCAGAATCGGCAGGCAGAAGCCTTCATAGAGCGAGGGCACACAAAGGCAGGTCGCTCCGCGATAGAGGCCGGCCAGACGCCGGTCGTCAATTCCCGTCAGGCGAATGGGGCGAAGCTTCGAGCCGGCCGCTGCGAGCGTCTGCGCAATCGTTTCGCCGGGGTCGCTGCCGACATGAACCAGCGCGATGTCGGGAAACGTCTCGTGAAGCGCCGCCATCGCCTTGGCCAACACCTTGAAATTCTTGTTCAGTGTCGCGTTCCCGACAGCAAGCACGTAGCGCCCCTCGATCTCGGCCGCCTCGCGCGGTTGCGACGATGCCGTCAAGGTCGCAGCCGAATGAACCGTCGTGATGCGGTCTGCGCTGGAGGGATAGCAATCCACGAGGTCGCGTCTGGTCGCGTCGGACACCGTCACGATTTCATCGTGATTGCCAAGCATAAGACGATAAATGATGTCGGTGGTGAAGGCCTCCCGGCGGCTCACCTGTTCTGGCAGCACGCGGAAGTAGAGATCATGCACAATCATGACGCGTGCACGGCCGCCAGCGGGCGCGCCGAACGGGTCGATGTTGACCAGAAGGTCGATCCCCATCCGGCGACAAAAGAGCGGCATGAGGAGTGTCTGCAAGACCACGTCCAAGACCATGACCGCAGGACGCTTGATCGTGACAATTTCGAGATTGGTCGTTCGAAGGGAATCAGGAAGATCCGCCGGCTGCCATGGAGACCGCAGGACATAGTTAAATTCGCGATTCCGGATCAGTGCCTCAATCAGGCAGAACGCCATCCGGGCCACACCCGACGGCTTTCCCCCGAACTGACTCGGCAGATTGAGCAACACACGAGTCATCGAGAGCCAGAATAGTCAAACATACGATGATGCAGGGATCACCCATTCAGGTTAAGTATAGTGGCAGCAAACTCCTTGATAGTCCACCTTTAATCACAATGAGCGCATGTCAACACGGCAATATCGTCTATAAGACGCGCGACGTTTTCAGCGATCGTTCTTGATGCGCATATTGCATATCAGCTCTCTCTACTACCCCGATCAGATCGGCGGCGCCGAGGTGATGGCCCAGGTGCTCGCGGAGACCCAGGCAGCGAACGGCCATGCCGTCGCCGTCGCCTGCATGTCACGCAAGGAAGAGGCGCCCGCGGAGCTCAACGGCGTCACGGTCTATCGCACCGGATATGGGACCCCCTATTTCATCCTGGACTGGGAGCATCGCTCGCGACTCGAGCGACTGCACTATCGGCTGAAGGCCAAGATCAACAGCTACGCGGTCGAAAAATTCGCAGCCGCCATCCGAGATTTCAAGCCGGAGGTCGTGAATACCCATTCACTGTCGGAGCTGCCTCCGCAGATCTGGCCGATGGTGAAGCGCGAGGGTGTTGCGCTGGTCCACACCCTGCACGACTACAAGAGCATGTGCACCAAGGGCTCCATGTTCGCGAACGGCCACGCCTGCGAGCAGCAGCACGTCAGATGCCGTCTGCTGTCTTTTCCGCATTATCGCTGCCAGTCGTCCGTTGATGCAATCACCGGTGTGGGATCCGAAATCCTCAAGCGCCATCTCGATGCAAAACTGTTCCAGCACATTCCGGAACGGCTTCGCCGCGTGATCTGGAATCCGATCGACCCGCCCGCGCATGAGCGCACCAAGACCTCCGCGCAAAGCAGTGGCATCGTATTCGGATTTCTCGGGCGGATCGAGCCGTCGAAGGGAATCGACGTGCTGCTCGATGCCTGCCGGGAACTTCCCCCGCAAGGATGGAAACTCATCGTCGCCGGGCGCGCCGCCGAGGGGATGGAACGATATGAGGCGCTTGCCAAGGGCCTGCCCGTTGAATTTGCTGGTTTCGTCGATCGCGACGATTTCTTCGATCGCATCGATTGTCTGGTCGTTCCGTCGGTCTGGCCCGAGGCGTTCGGGCGCACGGTCACCGAGAGCTACATGCGCGGTGTGCCGGTAATCGGATCGCGCATTGGCGGCATTGCCGAGCAAATCGGCGATGAGCCAAAATGGCTGTTTGCACCCGGCGACAAGAATATGCTCGCAGACACCATGAAGAACGTGCTTAGAAATCCCGCATGCCTGTCTGAAAAATCAGCAGGAATGGACTCAACCAGCTCTCGCGTGGCCCCTGGCCATATTGCACAGAGCTATCTCGATCTTTATCAAGCGCTGGTATGAGCGCCGGCAATCCAGCGAAACGTCTTTCAAGAGGTAGGTGAATGCGAATCCTTCATCTGAGTTCACTGTATCCGCCTCATATCGTTGGCGGAGCCGAGCGGTCCGTCGAGCATTTGGCCGAGGAACTGGCCGCGATGGGCCACGAGGTGGGCGCCGCCTGCATTGCCCGCGAAGCGAGTCCGAAGGAAGTACGCCACGGCGTCACGGTGTATCGGATGGCGAGTCACAATGATTTCTGGCTGGAGGACTGGTCGTCGCATAATCGCTTCGAGCGCGCCTGGCAGAAGATGAAGCAGCAATGGAATACGGCCATCCAAGCCGACTTCGCCAAGGTGCTCGACGATTTTAAGCCCGATGTACTCAACACGCATTCCCTGCTCGATATCTCCACCTTGGTGTGGCGGGCTGCCAAGAAGCGCAACATCCCGATCGTTCACACCATCTGCGAATACGATCTGATCTGCGCCAACGCGGCGATGTTTCGCCGCGGCAAGCCGTGCGAATCCTGGCATATGGGCTGCCGCGTCATCAGCTTCACCAAGCAGCTCAACAACAAGATGATCGACGCGGTCGCATCCGTCGGCACCGAGATCCTGAAAACCCACGTCGATCATGGCTACTTCACGCACCTTTCGCCCGATCGGCGACGCGTCATCTTCTATTCATGCACGGTACCCGGCGGCGATCCCGAGGAGCGCCGCAAGATCGATCGCACCGGCCGTCCGCTGACCTTCGGCTATCTCGGCCGCATCAACACCGAGAAGGGCGTCGGCACGATGATCGACGCATTCAAGCGCATCGGCCCCGGCAACTGGCGGTGCCTCGTCGCCGGCCGCGCCCTCGACGACAGCATCGAGCGCTTCAAGACGCAGAGCGAAGGCCTTCCTATCGAGTTCGTTGGTTTCGCCGACCCCAAGACGTTCTTCACCGATATCGACGTCCTGATCGTCCCCTCGTTTTGGGCCGAACCGTCGCCGCGCACGATCTATGAAGCCTACATGATGGGCGTCCCTTGCATCGGCGCACGCTCGGGCGGCATCCCCGAACTGATCGGCGACGACAACAACGACTGGCTGTTCGAGCCGGGCAACGACGCCGATCTCGCAGTCAAGATCGAAGCGGTGCTCAAGGCCGGACGCGAGGCGTTACCGAACGAATCCTCGTTTGGGAATATCGTCGAGGAGTCGACGGCCCGGCGCGTTGCCGAAAAATATCTCGAGCTCTATGAGGAGCTCGTACCCCAGCGCGCCAAATCGCCAGCATCGGCATTGGCCTGACCGCGGACGGCTCGAATCCGGGCCGCTCCACCGGCAATTTTCAGGGAAACTCGTTTTTGGCGCCCGACGACCAGAACACAGCAGTATCGGTCCGGCGGTCGATGAAGTCGGCTGCCTGGGTTGCCGTCGGCAACTACGCCAACATCCTGATCAGCTTCGTGATCTTCGTGGTGCTGGCGCGACTGCTGTCGCCGATGGAGTTCGGGATCGTCGCGGTTGCGACCGTGTTTCTCGACGTTCTCCTGCTGGTTGCGCGCGGCGGACTACCTGACGCGATCGTTCAGCGGCACGATTTGACCGAGGAATATGCGGACACGGCGTTCTGGGTGTCGGCCGGTTCTGGCATCGTCTGCTGCCTGATCCTGTTCGGCCTAAGCTATCCGATCTCGCTCGGCTTCGGCATGCCCGAGCTCAGCCCCATCCTCAAGACACTCTCCATCGTGTTCGTGCTCGGAGGGTTGACCGGCATCCACGAAGGACGACTGCAGCGATCCTTCGGCTTCCGGAGCCTCTCGATCCGCGGGTTGATCGCCAACCTGGCATCCGGCGCCATCGCGCTGTGGTTCGCCTTCAACGGCTATGGCGTGTGGAGCCTCGTGATCCAGCGTATCGCGACGTCACTCGCATCCATGGTCATCACTTGGCTGTCGCTGCGGTGGGTGCCACGGTTCCATTTCGACACGAAGTACGCCGTCGAGCAGCTCAAATTCGGCTCCATGGTGTTCGGCACCACGCTCCTGCTGACGCTCAACAATCGTATCCACGAGCTGATCGCGGCACTGTTCCTGTCGACCACCGACGTCGGCTACCTCCGTATGGGCTGGCGCTGCATCGATCTGGCGTCGCAATTCTCGGTCATTCCGCTGGCGTCAGTGGCGCTGCCGACCTATTCGCGCCTCCAGCATGATCGGCCGAAGCTCGAAAACGCCTATCTTCACTTCATCAGGATATCCTCGACCCTCACCTATCCGGCGCTCCTCGGCATGGGCGCGATCGCGCCGGTGCTGCTGCCTGCCGTGTTTGGTCCGCAATGGCAGGGCGCCGCGCCAACGCTCCAGGTCCTGTGCCTGCTCGCGGCGCCTTTCGTCACCAACTCCTTCCTGTGGCCGCTGCTCGTTGCCCTGAACAAGACGAACTATGGGCTCGCCTTCACCATTTTCCAGTTCGTGGTAGGCTGCGCGATGTCGTTCGTTGCCGCGCCCTTTGGTGTGCTTTACATCGCCGTCTCGCATGTCGTGAGAGCTTTCGCGGTGTGGCCGATCGCCTTGTGGATCACGGACAAGCAGTGTGGAATATCGACCCGGCGCACGCTTTTGGCGGTCGGCATGCCACTTGCTTCGGCAGTCCTCATGGCGCTGGCCATCCTCGTACTCCAGCGCTTCCTACCCGCCGACTTGCCGAAGGTCGCCAATCTCGTGATTTCCATCACCTGCGGAAGCCTTCTATATTTCGTGTTCACCGCCCTCTTGGCGCCCGATATCCTCAAGCAAACCCGCACCGAGATCGTGACGCTGATCCAGCGCCGCCGACAATCGAGCTAATCCCGCGAGGCTGCCTTCCGACCATGAGAACAATCACCCTTTTCGACACCAGCGCCGCGTCCGACAATCTCGGCGACCAGATCATCGTCGAGGCCGTTCGTGACGTGATCGACGAAGTGCTCCCCGATGCCTACGTCTATACAGTGGCAACCCACGAATACATCACGGGCGCATCGAAGAAGCTCCTGAAGGCAAGCGACTTCTCCATCGTCGCGGGAACCAACATCCTTGCCTCAAATATGGAAGCTCGCACCCTGTGGAAGCTACTTCCATGGGACGCTTTTGCAATCGGCCACGCCGTGCTGCTGGGCTGCGGATGGCTGAACTACATGAATCCGCCAAATGCCTATTCACGCTGGCTTCTGAATCGGATCCTGTCCGCAAAGCACCTGCACGCGACACGCGACGACTACACCAAGGAGAAGCTCGCCGGGATCGGCCGGCAGACCGCAAACACCTCATGTCCGACCATGTGGCGGTTGACTGAGGCCCATTGCGCCGAGATTCCGGTGAAGCAGGCAGGCGCGGCCGTCATCACCCTCACCCACTATCTCGGGAAGCCCGAGATCGACCGGACCTTCGTCGAGCTCGTCAAGCGTCACTACGGGCAGGTCTACTTCTGGTCGCAGCAGTGCGAGGACATGGAGTACTTCGAAAGCCTCAGTGTTCCCGGCTATCGGGTGGTCAAGCCCAGCCTTCGAGGCTTTGATGAGCTGCTCGAGGGCACCGACATCGACTTTATCGGCACTCGCCTGCACGGCGGTATCCGCGCCATGCAAAAGAAACGCCGCGCCCTCATCCTCGCGGTTGACAATCGCGCGACCGAGATAAGCAAGGGCACTCAGCTGCCGATCACGCGACGGGACGATTTCGCTTACATGGAGAGCTGGATCACAAATCCGCAGCCGACGCGTATCGTCCTGCCACAAGCGGAGATCGACCGCTGGAAGGCACAGTTCAAGTAGCCTTCGGCGCGGCTGGCCCTAAAGCGCGATGAGATTAGGATGAATCGCCATCGCGCTTTAGATCATTGTTGAGCATGATCTTTTCGGAAAACCGCTGCGCACTTTTCCGGATCATGCTTTAGGCCTCGATCTCTACCGCGGTGAGTTGATCGCTCACCACCACTTTCAGATGGCCGTCGGCTTGTCCGACCGGTGACTCGGAGAGCGTGCCGTCGTCCTGGAACACTCTCGCCTTCGCTGCGCGCGGCAGCGGGTTGAGCGTGAGGTAGAGCTCCCGCGACACCGGGGGCCGCCCGACCTTGGCGACGCGGTCCCACCCGGACACGCCGAGCCACAGGAAAAGAAGATGGGAGCCGTCCGGCCGCCGGAAGGCAATCGACTGCACATCTTGCAATCCGCCCGCCAACTCGAAGCGAAGGTCCAAAACCCGCGCGTTCGTCGCCGGGCGCGCAAACAGTGCAAGCAAGCGCTTCACTGCGAGAAAGCAGGGTTTTCGCGTCCCGTCGAAGGTGACAAGCCCGAAGTTGGATTCGGGATCGGTCAGGCCGTTGTTGAAGCTGTCCATCATTTCATAGATGTAGGAGCGCCGGACGCCGTTCTTGAAGTCCCACAGCAGGAGACGTGGCAGGTACCGCGTCTTGATCGGCTCCGACACGGGAAGATGAAACTTGGTGGTCTGGACTGCCGTGTGATAGCCCGTTTCCGACACCAGCACCGGCTTCTTGCCGACAATACGCTCAGAGCCGGCGACGAAGCCGAGCAGCGCGCCCGGGCCGGTCGTTTCCGGATGCTCCATGCCGGGATAGGGATGGATGTTCATCCAGTCTACGACGTCGGAAATGTCCTCGGCGATCGGAACACTCTTCTGAATGTAGCTCGGAGAAGCGACGACGACGTTGCGCAACGCCGGTGTCGCCTTCACTGTCGCGTATAGCGTCCGCTGATGCTCGGCCGAGATTGCGGGATTCATGTTCGAGTTCTTGAACAGGTTGGGTTCGTTGGACCCCTCGAATATCTCGACACCGTGATCGCACCATTCGTAGATCTCGGCGATGCGCCGTGGCGGAACGAACAGGTATCCGTTCAAGGGATCGGCACAGACCAGATCGAGACCAAAGCCCATGCCCACAAGCGTGCGCATGCGCTGGTAGAACTCGTGGTCGCGACCGACATAGTTGGCAAAGAGCGCATCGTCGCGGATGTGACGGACGCCGAGATCCTGGAGGAGCTCGATCAATTTTGGAAAGTTGGAATAATAGGGCGTCTGCTTGTTGCCGTTGTGCGCGCAGACGCCGACGCTGTTGACGAAATCGGCGCCCGGGAAAGTGCGCTGGGCATTGCCCTCCGCGGCCAGCGCTGGACCGGCAACCAATGCAAGCGACGCCGACGCTGCCGAGCGCAGCAGTTGACGGCGGGACAATTCAGCTTCGGTCACAAGCGTTTTCCTGGAGGTCATCGACGATCCCGCAGCAGATGGCTCTAAAGCCTGAACGTGACGACGCTTCCCGCGCCGAACACCGCAACGCAATCGACATCGACAAGGTGTCGGCACAATGGCGAGGTGTTGCCAACCTCGCGCTTAATCAGGCGCGCTTTTCGCGCGCCCGCTTCACCAGCGAGGTTGTGCTGTGCCCTTGCAGGATATCGACGATGACGATCTCTCCGCCATAAGCCGTGACGATCTCGTGTCCGACGACCTGCTCGCGGGTGTAATCGCCGCCTTTTACCAACACGCTTGGTCGGATGACCGAGATCAGATTCAGCGGGGTGTCCTCCTCGAAGATCACGACCAAATCCACCGCCTCGAGCGCGGCGAGCACCTCGGCCCGCGCCCGCTCCTCTTGAACGGGGCGCTCGGGTCCCTTCAGGCGGCGCACCGAGGCATCGCTGTTGAGACCGACGATCAGCCTGTCGCAGGCCCCGCGTGCCTGGGTCAACACGCGAACGTGACCGGGATGGAGAATGTCGAAGCAGCCGTTGGTAAATCCGACGCGCTGGCCCTCTTTGCGCCATTCGCCGAGCTGTGCGTCGAGAATATCGGAGCTCATGGCGATCTTCTCCTCGGCCGTGAGGGCGGCAGCCGGCAATATCTTCCGGCGCAGCTCCGCGAGCGAAACCGTGGCGGTCCCAGGCTTGCTCACCGCAACCGCGGCGGCCGCCGTGGCGCAACGAAGCGCATCCTCCCAATCGGCCCTGGTTGCCAGGGTCACTGCGATGACGGCCACCACCGTGTCGCCGGCGCCCGAGACGTCGCGGACCTTTGACGGCTGCGCGGGGGCGTGAATCAGATCGCCGTCGCGATGCGCGAGCGTCATGCCGTCCTCACTGCGTGTGACAAGGATAGCCTCGGCGTCAGCCATCCGCAGCGCCTCGACAGACGCTTCGGCAATGTCCTCGTCGGACAAAATACGACGGCGTGTTGCTTCGGAAAACTCCTTGCGGTTCGGCGTGAGCAACGTCGCTCCGCGATAGAATGCGAGATTAGCGTTCTTCGGATCGACGATCACGGGTTTGCCGAGCCTGCGGGCCTCGTCAATGATGTGTCGAACGACACGCGCCGTCAGCACGCCCTTGGCATAGTCGGACAACAGTACGACGTCGACGCGGGGAAGAGCCGCAACCGCGGCGTTGATGAGCTGCTGCTCGATCAGTTCCGGTGCGGGCGCGGCCAGCTCGGCATCTGCGCGCAGCATATGCGTCGAAAAATGTTCCGAAACATAGCGCGTCTTCCGTGTCGTGGGACGGTCCCGGTCGACGACCAGCATGGGTTCGATCAGCGGGTCGCTTGCAAGCTCCGCCTTCAGAAACTTTCCGGTCATGTCGTCGCCGATCAGGCTGACGAAGATGCAGCGGGCACCCAGGGCGGTGATGTTTCTCGCGACGTTGCCGGCGCCTCCGATATTCATTTCGGTGCGCTGGACTGCTAGCACGGGCGTCGGCGCCTCCGGCGAGATGCGTGACACCTCGCCGTAGACGAATTCGTCGAGCATCAAATCGCCGACGCACAGCACGGTCTGGCGGACGATGGCCTTCGACAGCAGGTCAAAATCGAACATCTTAGCTTCCCAGTCCTGTTGAGCGATTAGCGGTAGCGATCAGGCCGATCGAGAAAGCTCCTGACATAGGCGGACGCCGCCTCCTCGACCGAGGTGAAGCCGCCATTATAGCCGGCAGCATGCAGCCGTTCGACGGAGGCCTGCGTGAAGTACTGATAGCTATTGCGGATCTGCATCGGCATATCGATATACTCGATCTTCGGACTTGCACCCAGGGCATCGTAGGTCGCCACGATGAGATCTCGAAAGCTTCGCGCCTGGCCGGTACCGACATTGAAGATGCCGCTGGCATTACCCGATGCCAGCAACCACATGATGACGCGCACGACGTCGTCGACATAAATAAAGTCGCGACGCTGGTCGCCATCGGCAATGCCCTCGCGGTGCGATTTGAACAGTTGGACGGTCTTGCCGGACTTGATGTCGTCGAACCGGCGCGCTAGCACGCTCATCATCGAGCCCTTGTGATATTCATTCGGCCCGAACACATTGAAGAATTTGAGACCCGCCCATTGCGGCGGCATTTTAGCGCCCTTCGCGAGCCGCTCGACGACCAGGAGATCGAACAGATGCTTGCTCCAGCCGTACAGATTCATTGGGCGAAGCTTCTTGAGGGCATCGGGCGAGAAATCATCGACGAAGCCTTCGTCGCCGTCGCCGTAGGTCGCGGCCGAGGATGCGTAGATGAACGGCGTCGCATTGGCCGTGCACCAGTCGAGCAGCCGCACGGACAATCGAAAATTGGTCTCGATGACCAGATCGCCGTCGGTCGCGGTCGTTTCCGAGATCGCGCCCATATGGATGACGGCGTCGAGATTGCGACCTTCGAGCCAGGCCGAAAGATCCGCAGGCGGCACCACGTCGGCGAGTTGGCGCTTGGCGAGATTGCGCCACTTTCCGTCGCAGCCGAGAAAATCGCACACCGCAATATCCGCGCGGCCCGCCTCATTGAGCGCAGCCACAATGTTGGAGCCTATAAAGCCAGCTCCTCCAGTCACCAGAAGCATTTATTGTTCCCCTCGAAGGTCTCTCGTCGCCTGCGCCGGTAGACGGACGCTCAAACAAGAGCAAAAATTGCGCCTAACTCCGCGAACCGGCGGCGTCCTCATCTCATACGGTTAAGGTCAATTCCTGACACCCGCCGCCTTAAAATGAACAAATATTCACTTTTAACCGAACGCGCTTTTGATCTGACCTGCAGGCCTGCTGTTAGCGCTTTCGTCGTCGAGTTTGAAGCACGCGCGTGACGGATTGAGATCTGCCACAGGAACGAAGTTAACTCGTGAGCGCATCACCGGCTGCGGCATTGACATGGCCACACCAGTCGCGCTCTACGCTGTGGCACAGCCGTTGCACAAGACAGATCAAACAACAGACGAAGGAATGTCGTCGTTCCCGTCCAATTCCACTTCAGCTCGCGCGTTGATGATTACGATGCCGGCTGATCATCATTAACCCCGAGCGAATGTGGTTGCCTTGTCCCAAGATCTAATTTCAGCGCATTTTCAAAGTTCCGTGGCGGGACTGACGCGCGCGGTACAGAGCCCTGAGCTGCTGGCCACCCTCCATACCATCGCAAGCGACATCGCCGCCGCATTGAAGTCCGGCAAGAAGCTGCTGTTGATCGGCAATGGCGGTAGTGCAGCGGATGCGCAACATATCGCGGCAGAGATCGTCGGCCGCTACAAGCGCGAACGACCGGCATGGGCTGCAATTGCTCTGACGACGGACACCTCGGCCCTTACAGCCATCTCGAATGACTACAGCTATGAAGAGGTCTTTGCCCGCCAAGTGCAAGGCTTAGGTCAGCCAGGAGACGTCCTGCTCGGCCTCACCACGTCAGGAAAATCACCAAACATCCTCGCAGCACTGAAGGTCGCGCGAGCCAAAGGCTTGACCACCGTGGGCTTTACCGGCGCAAAAGGCGAGAGCATGCGGGCCTTCTGCGATCACGTCCTGATCGCGCCGACGGAAGACACGCCTGTGATTCAGCAAATCCACCTGATGTCGGCGCACGGAATCTGCGACCAGATTGAGCACGTGCTCACGACAGAAGCCACGAAGGTTTGATCGAGGCAGAGCGTCAGGGCGTCGCTGAACGCCGTGCCCTCTGTTCGGGCGCCGAATCGTCGCGCGGAGCAGCGACGTCCTCGGCGCTCTCGCTATCGGAGTCCTTCGTTGCCGAAAGCCTTGCGATGACGGCAGCCTCGACCGCATCCACCGATATCGTCTCCATGACAGCGTTCTGCTGCGGATGGCTCTCGAAGCCAAAGTGAATATAGCCTGCCGCCGGATGCGATGAATCGACTCCGGTCGCCCCGCTGTTGCATGCACCCCACCGCGCGAAACGCGTCGGCCCGTGAAGACAGACGACGGGCGCGTCGAGTGCCGCGGCAAGATGCGCTACGCCCGTGTCAACGGTCACGAGCAACCTCGCCCGATTCAGCGCATAGGCCAGCTCTGGAAGGCTGAGGGCGCCGGCGAGCGAAAACGCGCTCTCGCTCGACGCTTTCGCTGCATCGAGAATCGCACCAACAGCAGCCTCGTCGGCTTGCGTGCCCGTAAAGCCGACGACAAACCCCTTGCCGGTCAGACGACGAACCAGCTCGGCCCAGCACGCTTGCGGCCAGGACTTCGGTGTCGCGGCCGACCCGCCGGGCGTTGCGTGCATGAGCACTAGTCTGTCATAAGGCAGCGCCTTCGATGGAGATCGCTCCAGCGGACGGATCGTCAATCGATACGTATCGAGAGGGCCGAAGAGTTCCGCCATCGCATGATGATTTGCGATTTCGTGGCGGTCACTGCGATAGGGGACTGTAACATCGAACGCTGGATGAATGCCCTGTCCCTTGGAACGAAAGCCGTATGTTGCCTTGGCGCCCGACAGCGAGGTCAACAAGGCAGTCAGCCTTGTCCACGGCGCACAATTGATCAAGACGTCGAGCCTGCTGTCTCTGAGCTCTCGCAGCGCCGAGCGCGGATTAGTGAAATCGCAGCGATGTCCTATCACCTCGGGCAGGAGAAACTGCACGGCGCTTCCGTTGAACGCGCTGTGGAAGACGTGAATCTCTGACGCCGGGTATAGTCGGTGAAGATGAGCCACCAGACCGGAGATTAGAAACATGTCGCCGATCGCAGACGGTTGAATCAGGCCGATGCGCGCAATGGCCTGAGGTAACCGACGCCGGCGCGGGCGCATCATTCCAACGATGTGGATCGCCGGAATCCCAAGATATCTGTCCAGCGACCTCTGTAGTTTACTCGAACGTGCCACTATCCTACCAGCCGTATGCCTGTTTGCGCTCCAACAGCATGAATGATTTGAAGATCAACTACCATCAATGATGTAACGTCTGGGCCCAGAATATGCACCCAATCAACTTCAATCATAGATACTCTCTCATTCCATGCCCACCTGATTTCTTGATCACAGTTTATTTGGGCGTCTCGAAGGCATTCGCACACATTTCCAGATGGACCAGCATGTCGGGCCGTTGGCGGGCTCGTGATCTACAGCCCATTGAAATTATTGCCGCAGAATTGGACACTGAAGTCCGATCCTTGAGCAAGCGAACGGTCCCGGAAAGAACTCAGGCGGGATGCACACGCTCGAAACCGCCTCTAGACGAACAGCCGTACATGAACAGGAACTCGTCACTCATGCGCTTCTTGGGGGCTCTCGCCTACACGCTCTCTGCCTGCGCCGTGGCATCGGCGCAAACCCCGCCTCCGGCTGGCGGCATGCAGAATCTGCGAAATCCGCCCGTCGTTGGCGGTACCGGAAGCCTCGCGCTTCCCGACAAGAACGACAGCAGCCGGTATCTTGGACAACCAAATCAACACAAGACGGTCACAGGACAACCCTGCGTTACGGTCAACGGTCTCGTTAAAGCGCAAATCGTTAATCCGCAGATTTCCGAACATGTTCTGCTGATTGCGAACGCCTGCAGCTATCCCATCAAGATCAAGCCTTGCTACTACCAATCCACGACATGTTTCCAAACCACGATCGCCGGCTATTCACGCCGGCAGCAGACCCTGGGATATTCAGCGGATAGAGAGTTCCGCTTTGCCTATACCGAAGACTTTAACTAGCCGGACGCCGCCGCATGACTTCGACAAATGCCGGAGCGCCTTCTCACCGACTGAAGCTTGGTCATGTCATCCGCATTCTGACACTGTGCCTTGGAGGCTTGGCGGGATTTCTGCGCGACCAAGCCTGCGCCGCTGAAACCACGCCAGTTGTTCTGCAATTAGTGGATCAGACGGACGTGTCGGCGGCTGGCGCAATTGTCGCATTGAAGGCCGGACTGTTTGCCAAGTATGGTCTTTCCGTACGAATTGAGAACATCGACGGTGGCGATGCAAGTCTTCAGAAAGGAGATGCCATCGTCATACGATTGCAAAACGCCCGCGAATTCCTGATTGCACGGGCTGCGGGAGTTCCGCTGGTTGTCATAGCGAGCAACTATATCGATAGTTCGGTCGTTTTCTATTTCCGGCGCGACCGCAAGATCCGGTCACCAGACGATCTCGTCGCCAAGAAGGTCGGGTATGATTCCAAATCCGACACCGGATTCGTCTTCGAATGGTTTCTCGGAAAGAACTCTGTTTCCAGATCCAGCCTAACCGAAGTCGCAACCAGTGCGGGGCCGAGTGGCATCCTCGACAACACGCTCGATGTACTCGTGGGCCATGCCGGTGTGGAGAACGTGGCATTCGAGCGGAACGGCGTGGACTACGATGTCCTCGATCCCAGACAATATGGCGTTCATATTCCGGGAACGGCCTATCTTACGACAGAAGCCAACATCCGACAAAATCCGGATGCTATCATCCGCTTTCTCCAAGCGCTGATCGCCGGTTGGGACCTTGTCTATATCGACCTCGATCGGACTGCGTCCATGCTGGCCCCGCCGGGGAGCCGCGAAAGCGAGATCGGCCTGCTGCGGCGCTCGCTCGAGCAACAACGCGAGTTCCTCAGGCCGGGAGGAGCTCGTTTCGGCGAGGTCCTGAAGCACAAATGGAGTGAGATATACGCGTACATGTTCCAGAAAAGACTGATCAGGTCGCCGATTGACCTGTCCCGCGCTACCGACCAAAAGTTGCTGACCGAAGCCTATCGGAGCGGCGGCAGAAAAATTGCTAAATAGTGTCACGGATCAGGGATTTTCAGATGACGATTCGACGAGTAATGGTCGCCGTCGTTCTTTTCATGGCATTGATGCCGGTGACGAGCGCGTTCGCGGGTTGCTCCTGCACCTGCGTGGACGGCCAAGTTCGGCCTGCTTGCAGCAACTCCTTCGACATTCCACCAATCTGCGCCGCGACGGCGTGTGCTCGCTCCAACACCACCACGCTCGGGGCTCCTCCGCTCGCCGGCAGCCGTTCCGCCTGCCGGGAGCAGCAGGTCTGCGACGCGTTTCAGCGCTGTGAATGGAAAACGGTCTGTCGCGGCGATCGTTAGATCGTTGCGCGTTTAATCGACCTGCCAAGGGCGTAACTCCGGCATCGAGACGCCTGGAATCTCGACCTCGATGCCGGCCCGCCGAAGATTCGTTGCAAGCTGCCTCTTGTACTTTTCGCGCACATCGGACAACGCCGCCAGGAGGGTTTCGTGGATAGGCCAACCAGGTCCGATCAGATTAGCGGTGCTCTCCCGCAAAAACCCTGAATCGACCATCACGGCAAACTCTTTCACCACGCGCTCCTGCAATCGCGGCGGCAACAATGGATAGGCAAGAAGTGCGTAATTGTTTCTCCTGAGAGCAATCCAACCTTCATTGGGCCCGAGCTCGTAGGATTTCGCCAGATAGCCGATGAGGTCCTCGTGGAAACCGGACCGCATTGCCTCGAGCCAAAACAGCGCAAACCACAAGAACGAATCTTCCGGGGCGCAAGCCAAGGACTTCCTGATCGTCCTGTTCGCTGCTGCGATCGCCTTTTGGCGCTCATCCGGATCGGAGTTCTCGATCGCGAGTTGAACGAGCCGGCCCCGGATGATGGCCGCATTATGCATGGCCTTCGGAAGGCAGACGTCAGACCGATCGAGCGCATCAAGTTCGGGGGTAACGCCTTCGATCACTTCGATCGGCAGACTATCGAAACGTACGATGCGCGCGGCGACCCCGTCGAGAGCAGCGTAGTTCCACGACAGCGGGCCAACGTCCTTCGCCCAGACCATCGCGCCGATGCCGATGCCGATGAGAGGAAACAGCGCGACCCTGGCGAGGAGCTGCATCAGCGATCAATCGATGTATCCATACCGATGATAATAGCTATTGTAGTAGTAGTTGCCGCGATGCACATCGTACCTGTTCAGCACGTCGATGTTGGCCTTGTTCAGGACAGTACCGATGATCTGGTCATGGAGCATAGGGGCATCCCTGAGCGCCTGCGTAATGGTATCGCGCTCCGTGCGGCCCCATTCGATCACGAGCACATAGGCGTCGATCAGGCGGGACGTCGAACGCACGTCGATGACGGGCGCCAGCGGCGACAGGTCGACAATGACCCAGTCAAATTTCTCCCGCAGGGCCTCCATCGTTTTGGCCATGGCGGACGACGCCAAAAATTCCGACGATTGAGCGATGCGATCCGGCACGACGGTGGGCAGGAAAGCGAGCTGGGTCGTGGGATCTCTCAAGAGCGCGGATTCGAGATCGGTCTTGCCCAGGACCACCTCAAGCAACCCCTGCGTCGCCGTGGGGGCGAGAGATCTGCTCAACGACGGATTGCGGATGTCGGCGTCGATTAAGACGACCCGGCTACCGGCCAGCGCGAGAATCTGCGCGAACGACGCGCTGATCGTCGTCTTGCCTTCATTCGGCAACGCTGAGGTGAACCCCAGAACCCGTGTCTTGTGATCCATGAAAGCAATATCGGCCGCCACCTTGATGGACCTTACCGCCTCGGTGAAGCGGGAAAACGGCGAATCCTGCACATAGCGCATAACGTCGTCGGCGATCATCAGCGCGCCCGACTGGGCCGTAACGTCAGCTGACGCGGGTCCGCGGGACGCTGCGCGTCCCGACCGAGGCTCACCACGACCGCCCCGGAGCCACGTGATCACGCCCCCAATTCCACCGAGCAAGGTGGGACGATGCGCCTTGACGCCCTTCGCATCCTGGCCGCCGATCTTGGGCGTGACCGCAAGACAGCTGACACCAAGAAGCGACTCGGCGTCGTTGCGCGTGCGGATCACCTGGTCCAGTGCATCTCGTGTCCAGCCTACGGCAAAACCGAGCAGGGAGCCACCGACGATGGCCGCGAAGATGATCAGCATCGTCTTCGGATCGCTCGGCGTCAGCGGCGGCGAAGCATCCGTGATCAGACGAGCGTCCGTCTGCGGGAACGATTGCTGCTGGACCGACAGCATGTAGAGCTGGAGGAAGTTGTCCGCCAGCGCACGCGCGCTCTGCGCGTTGCTGTCGAGATCGCGCAGCACGATCTGCGCCTGGCTCGTATCGTTCGACTGGTCGATGGTCGACCTGAGGCTGGCCTGGACGGATGCTTCGCGCGCCCGAGCGATCTCGAGGTCGCTCTTGTAGGACTCGCCGATTCTGCGGAGTTCGTCCGTGATGGACTTGCGGATCTCGCGCATCTGGTTGCGGATATTCACCACCGCCAGATGCTGGACGCCGTAGCGCTTGGACCAGTCCGCCTCGCGCGCGGAGAGGTCGAGATATTGCTGCCGCAGTCGCGTGATGACATCGTTCCGCAAGGAGTCCGTGACCGTGGCGATGTCCTTGAAGAGATCGTTCACGTCCCGATCTTCATCGTTAAGGATCGACGACAGGCGGTCGTAACGTGCCTGGGCTTCCGCAGTCTGCGCACGCGCGATTGTCAGTGCGCTGTTGGTTTCCGCGAGCTGCTGCTCCGTGAGCAGCCGGCCGCCGGTATCGACGATATTGTTCTTGGCCTTGTAGTCGGCAACAGCGCGATCTGCGGCAGAGGCTTGGGCGCGCAGCTCCTTCAGACGGTCCTGCAGCCAGCTCGCGGCACGTTTCGACGCCTGGTACTTGGCCTCCAGCGCGTCGACGAAATAGGCCTCCGCGATCGAATTAGCGATCTGCGCCGACAATTCCGAATCCCTCGACTTGTAGGACAGCTCGATGACGTAGCTCAGCGCCTTGCGCTTCACCGTGAGATTCCTCTGAAGCTGACTGAGGACGACGCGTGTCAACGTGCGTTCAGTCGACGGCTCACTCGCGAAGAACAACTTCATGACCGACGAGAGCCAGCTCGTTTCCGTGCTGACGAACTCAGGATTGTGGATCAGGTCGAGGTCCTTGATGACGGCCAGCGCGACCTTCTCGGATTTCAGAATTTCCACCTGGCTGTCGACCGTCGCCGAATCCAATGGGGTGTCGACCCCAAGCGGCGACGATGACGACTGCTGGTTCAGCATCTGCGTTTTGCGACTGTCAATGAGCAGCGCCGCCGTGCTGGTGTATTTCTTCTGCGCGGTCATGCAGTAGGCAGCCGCGAGGGTGACACAGACGAGGACCGTGAGGACGATGTAAGGCAGCTGTCGGCGGATCAGAGCCCGCACCGCAAGGAGCGAATCCTGCGAGGTTAGTACTTCGCGTTGGGGCTGCTCTGGTGCGGTTGGCGAGGATCGAAGGGCCTTTGGGTCAACCTGAAGCATGAATCGTCCTGTTCACCGGTACAACACAGATAAGCCGGTGCTTGCCGGCTTATCGTTCGGGTCGCTTCGGAAAGTGAGCGGAGGTCCGCTACTGGCTTACACTGCTCGATGAAGTGGTCGATGAGGTGGACACCGCGCTGATGCCGGAGACACCACCACTGAAATAGCTGACCCCCGTTGTGGCGGTTCCATTCGAACCGAAGGGTGTACCCGTCGGAGTGCCATTGGAACTGGTCGTCGTCGGATTTGTCGAGCCGCCTACGCCACCAGCAGAGACACCGCCGCCGCCGCCACCACCGCCGACTGCTCCGATCGGGTTGCCGGTTGCGAGTGCGAAATTGGTTTGGGCAGGCGTCGATGTCGCCTTCGCCAGCGCTTCGGCGATATCGGTCGCAAATTTTGGATCCGGGATCTTACAATCGTTCGCCGCACCACCCAGCCCGGTACCGATCGCACCCTGCTGTGCGACACTCGCGGTCTTCAGCAGTTCGACTATGGCGGGCAGCGTCCGGGGGTCAGAAGCGACCAGGTTTTCGATCGCCCTTGTGAAAGGATCGTTCGTCGACTTGGGGTTCGGATTTGCGTTCGCCGGATCGTTCAACAGCGACGCGGGGTTGTTGAGGAAGTCAGAAATCGCCTGGGGCGACATCTGCTTGTCAGGGGCGAGACACGCAGCCCACGCACCTTGACTAATCAGGACCGTCGTCGCGACGGCCGCCAGAATTGAACGCGGGAAAATCCGAGTTGCCGATTGATGCATATTTTGCACTCCTTTAATTCTTTAATTTATATCATAGTTTTCAGCGCTCTGTCGCATCTTTTGCAGTGCAAGATGGCATCCGTGAGGCTAATTATTGCTAATTGCTTAATTCGGGCAGGATCGCGCTTTTTTCAATGACAGGACGGCGGTCCGTGCCTGTCAGGGACCGCGGTCTGAATGACTGTGTCAGCCCGGCCCCGAGAACAGCAAAAAACACGACTGAAAACGCCGGAATCTGGAGCGGGAAATCGACCATAGTATGCAGCGTGACGGCGACGAGGATCCCGAATGCTGCAGCCGGAAGCCCCACCCGACGGCGGCGCACGAAAATGCCGTAGGCGAGCACGACGCCCATTGCGATCCAGCCGATGGCAAGCAGGCCCGCCATCGGCACACCCACTTCGGAGGCGAGTTCCAGCAGCGTATTGTGGGCGCGGTCCCAAACACCCCAGGCCGACACGAGCGGGCTTCGGTAAGCGGGAAACACCCATGGAAACGACCCCAGACCGGTGCCTAACCACGGGTTGGACTCAATGATCCTCCACGTCGAGAGATAGGCCTGCCAGCGACCTTGATCCGAAACCCCTTCGACACTGACCCGCTCGGCAACCCCGCCCCCGAGGAACTGGATCAGCATGCCCGCGCCGACGACCGCCGCCAACCCAGCGATGGCAAGCGAGCGACGAGATGGTAGCGATCGATGAAAAAAGCCAAGAAGAGCAATGATCAGCCCGACAACTGATGCTAGCGATCCCGCGCGAGAACGGGTCATGAACATCGCGACCAGGCAGACCAGCAACGCAAGCGCTGGCGGTAGCAACTCACTGTACAAGACCGAGCGCCAGTTCCGCAGGTTAAGCCGACCAGGTGCCTGTCTTCGGATCGCTTCCGAGAGAAATACCGACCAGACCACAGCACAACAGCCGAAATAAATGGCGGCCGTATTCCGATTGTAGAAAGTCGCCGTCAATTCGGCGAGATACGCGACCTTGTCGTAACCGAGGATCTTCGACGGATCGATCAAATAGGAGACGATACCAAATATCGCATAGAGCAGGCCGCTCCAGGCAAAGGTCGCGAAGATTGATCGCGCGTAAGCGCCCTTGGCCCCGAGCACGAATGCACAACTCAGAGCGAGGACGGCGAGCAGAAACGGCCCCTGTGAGAGGACCGGCTGAAACCGCATCGCGGACGGGATCGGCTCCAAGGGCGTCGAAAGCAGCTTGGCCGTCTCAGCCCAGATCGGATTGTCGAGCCAGTCAGACGCTGGCGACGGCCAGATCTGCAGCAGGAGCACCGCGATCCAGCAGGCACAGAACGCCCAGAGAGAAAAAAGGACGATCGCGCGCCTTGATCCCAGCCGCTGGAACGAGGCAAGCACACCGGCCACACCGAGCACGGCCACCCACACCACGATCGACGGCAGTCCCACCGAGCCAAACGGCATCGGTGAGAGCACCATCGTGATGCAAAGCAGCGTTAAAGAGGCAAGACCGGACCAGCGGCGAAGGGTTCTCGCTAAACGCTTCACTGCCGCAAGTTGATTCTCAATATCTGCGCGTTGTTCGCCGCGACAGTCGTATCGTTGGCGGTCGCGATGATCAGGCGCACATACTGGAGCCACTTTGCCGAATCCACCGTCGCCGCGTTCGCAGCGAACAGCACGTCCTTGTCGCGCATCTCGAACTTGGTCGCCAGGAAGAAGCCGGCAGGATCTCTGAGGTCGACATTGTAGATCACCGGCACCAGCGGCCCGACATACTTCGAGCAATCAACACCCAGCCGCTCAGCCAGCTCGCGCGGCTCGCGCCGATAGACGTAAACGCCCTTTGGCTCAGCCTGCGCGTCGAGCAGACCCCCCGCCTTGCCGAGCGCCTGCGCCATGTTGATCTTCCACATATCGAACGTGAACTGGCCCTGCTGCCCCTGGGCGCCGAATGCCAGGAAGACCTGCGGCTCGCGGTAGACGTAGATCGTATCGTTAGGATGGACCCAAACGTTGTTCGCAGGCTGATAGACCAGCGCACCAAACGGCACGGTGGCACGCTTGCCGTTACGCTCAAGCGTAACCCAGGTCTCGTAGCCCTGCCCCTTAATGCCGCCGGCTCGTGAGATCACGTCCAGGATATGTTCACCTGCCGCATTGGCCTGCAAACGCTGCGGCGTATTGACTTCGCCAAGCACGCTGATCAGCGACGTGTTCTGCGTGATCAGGGCGACCACGACCTGCGGCTCAATGGCGCGGTTGCCGATGGCACGGACGATATCCTGCTGGATTTCTCCCGGTGTGCGACCCGCGGCCTTCACGGCCCCCGCATAGGGAACGGTGATATTGCCGGCCGAATCGACATTCTGGTTCGGAAGCTGAACGAAGTTCCCAGGACGCACGCCGGCTTCGGCAGGAATGAAGAGACCGCCTGCAGCAGCTTCGAAGATCGTAACGGAGACGACGTCACCGATACCGAACTTGATCGATGCCGGCGGGCGGTTGTCCGGGAAGGACCCCGCAATCGCACCGGGACCGTACTCTTTGAGGATATCAACAGCGGAAGCGGTAAGCTTCACCAGCCCATAGTCGGGCCCCGCCTGAGTAACCTCACTTTTGATAACGTGGTCTTCTGGGCCAGAACTCGGCATGAGCGAGCACCCTGCCGTGCTCAGCATGGCAATAATTGCCAATACCCCTCTGAAAGCGCCCCTGTTCAAAACCGTTCCCCAATCACAATTTACGCTTGCGAGGATTGGTGGAAATAGCCAATTGAGTCAACGCGATTTGGATGACAGACCGCAAGTAACCGGAACTTGTTGCGCCGCAGTTACAGGTAGCTCGATCCGAACAGGAATTAAGCACGCGTTTGCCTAGGAAATCTTGCGTAAGCCACTTTCCTGGTCACTATTTCAACTAACAAGCTTCAATAGGCGTTGCGAGACCGCACCAACTCCAGGCAAGTCAGGACCAAAATCTTGACGTCAAGCGCCAAGCTCCAGTTGTTGATGTACCAGAGGTCGCAATCGACCCGGCCCTTCATCTGCTCCACTCGCGCGGTCTCGCCGCGGAAGCCCTTGACTTGCGCCCAGCCCGTAATGCCCGGTTTGACATGATGCCGGAACGCATAGGCGGAGAGCAGATCGCCATAGTGGTCGTCATGCGCCAGCGCATGCGGCCGAGGCCCAACGAGCGACATGTCTCCAAAGAGAACGTTCAGCAGTTGCGGAACCTCGTCAATGCTAGACTGCCGCAAAATCCTGCCGACCCGCGTCACACGCGGATCGAACCGCCTCGCCTGCACGACCGACGCTCCATCCTCCATCACGGTCATCGTCCGGAACTTGAAGATGGGGAATTGCTTGGCGTTGAACCCCTTGCGCCGCTGACGGAAGAACACCGGACCAGGTGAATCCAGTTTGATCGCAATCGCACTCAGCAGCATCAGGGGCGTAAGGATGATGAGGCCGAGCGCAGCCCCCGTCATGTCGACGAGGCGCTTCGAAAGCTGCTCCGTGCGCGACAGCGGGCCACGCTGAATTTCGATCGACAAGGATTTGCGTAGGCGGAACGAGGGATTTTCGGCGAGCGAGCGGATCCGTCGATCGGGAAGCAGCTGCACCGGAAGTGGCGAAATCCTCAGCTGATCGCGAACCAGCTCCAGCTTGCGCGTGTCGTTCCATGGGAAGGCAAGCACGATTTCGTTCGCGCCCCGTTCACGCGCGATCGCTAGCGCGCGACTAAGAGAAGCCGATTCGTCGTCGGTCATCGAGAACCGGGTGTTATCATTGCTCGAGAACACGACGCGCTCGATTTCGGTGAGACCGAAGCGCTCAAGAAGCTCATCAACCCCGAGCGTTGCAAGCTCATTGCGGGTTCCAAGAACGATCGCGCGGCGGCCCTGAACTTGACCTTCAGCAACTGCGCTCGCAACAAACCGTTTGGAAATGCGCCGGAACAGCAAAAGCAGAGACAGAGCCAACAGCCCGAAGCAGATGATCGAGCCGCGGGAAAATGACGCCCCAGCCTTCAGCAAAAAAGCGAGCAGCGTCAACAGCAGGCTCACCAGCGCCCATTGCCCGAAAATCCGTCCGAAGTCTTTTCTCTTGGAGAAGGCGGTCCGCAAATCGTAGAAGCCGCTGGACTGGCCGATCAGCACATAAAGCAAAGCCGCCGTCATGCCCGCGCCGAGCAACTGGTCGGCGTTCTTGAAATCCCCCATAACAAACATCTGATAGAGCCCGCCGCCAAGGAGGCTCGCCGAGATGATCAGGCACGCATCGATGAAAGCGAGCGTGTTCTGAATCGCAAAATACGGCAGCTTGAGCTTGTGGCCGGCACGGCCGATCTGGACGGGGCGCGGGTACAGGCCACTGGCCTCCTCGGACGCTGTCTCTGCAAGGCGCTTTGCAAGTTGCTCGCGTTGCTCTAGGTCGGTTGAACTCTGAGGGATCAAGATCGCCTCCCAATACAGCAAGGCCACTAATTCTATTTTTAGCTAAAAAACCACAACAATTATTGCAATGCAACAAAATTGCGCAACGCAGCACTTCACAACTTTATGTAAGTAAGTTACTGCCAACAAATTAAGCATGCAGTCAAGCAGGGACTTGTGAACAAACATCAACAGCTTTCGCTGACCCGGAGAATGCGTCCGGGGGTCGTATGTGCATTGGCTTTCGCGGCGCTGGTCTTCAGTGGGTACATGACACTCGCACACGCCCAGCGGCTGCAGAATTGTGTGCCGGGCGCCGGCACGTCCCGAACAGAAAGCTGTGACGAGGAGGCTGCAAGGGTCGCCAATGCGCGAACCCAGACAACAATGCTCGGCGATGGCTGGCAGCTGGCTGAAACGCGGGATTCGAGCAGCAACGCCGAAATCATCTCAATCATGCACGTCGCGGACATCTCGAAATCGGACATCAACCTCGCCGGATTAAGTCTGCGCTGCGGCCAGAACGGGCTCGACGCCGTTCTGATCCTGCTTGAACCGCTTCGTCGCGCCAGTCACCCAACTGTGGTGGTAAAGACCGACACGAAAAGGTCTGAATTCGAAGCGGCCGTCATTCAGGGCGGGGAGGCGTTGCTCTTGTCGGGGCTTGCCTCGAACTTGACAAACAGCGCGTGGCAAACGGCCAGTGAACTGTCGATCGAGATTGCGGCAAGTCCCAATCCGATCAAGGGCATCGTGCCGATCCGGGGGCTTGCAGTAGCGCTCCGTTCCCTGCCGACGAACTGCTTAACCAAATAGCGAAGTCGTCGCGACGAAAACCCTCATTTCATAGTTTTTTAGGGAACCGGGTGAAATGGTGGCAGCCGGAGATTTCGCATGATTCCGGCCGCAATATTCTTGTTTCTCGTGGGCGCGGTCCTGGCGTGGGCATTCCGCGTCTGGATCCTGATGCCGCTGTCGCTGTTGGCGATCCTGTTCGCGATCGTGCTCGACCTAGTCTCCGGCGCCACGTTCCTTGAGGCCTGCGGGCACAGCCTTCTCGTCGGGATGACGCCGCAATTCGGCTATGCGTTCGGTTTGCTCGCACGATCGGCGCTGTTGGGCTTGCGGGCACCTCTGCTGCCGAAATCGTCCCGCAATGCTTCGGTCGCGGTGCTCTACAAGAAGAACGCGATGAGGCGGCCTCACTGAGGCCACGCCTTCGCCATCACATGGTCCACGCGAGCCAGCTGCCCGGAATCGGGGATAGCCGCAGCGTTTGGCGTTACGCCTTCCATATGCGATAGTCGGTGGCAATTGCGTCAGATGTGACCTGTCATATCTCGGTCACGTCACCACCCGAAGCCTTTGAAACTTGCTGATCGCCTTCCGACTTCTCACCATACTTTTGGCCGCCATCCCTGCACTTGCGATCGCAAACGACGCGGTCGCGCGGCATGGCATCGTCCTGACTGCGGCGGTTCTCGCAGCGCTGTCCGCGGCAACCGTTCCGCAAGGCGACCTGTCGGTCGTTTCGCCGCCGCTGCGGCGCGTATCGATCGCGATCGTCTTTCCCGTTGCCTGGATGGTCCTACAGATCGTGCCGCTGCCGTTCGCCACGCTGGTGAACCCGATCTGGTCGACGGCGACAGCCGCCATGGGCGAAGCTTCCAAATGGGGGCATGTCAGCATAGACCCTGGGGCCACGCTGCGAAGCCTCGCTTTCTATCTGGCGATGCTGGCGCTGATGATTTCCACGGCTTTCGTCGCAAGGGATCGCAAGCGGGCCGAGACGGCTTTCTTTGTCGTGACCCTTGCGGTGACGATCGTGTCCGCCGAAGTTCTGATTGGCCAGACCAGGCCCTTCGCCGGGATCATCCCATCCGCGGGTAGTGCAGCTTCAGACATGTTCGTCGCCTTGGGTCTGTTGGCAACACTTTGCAATGGCGCAGTTGCCATCATGGCCATCGAACGGCATTTGAGCCGGAAGGCTTCAACAGAAGACTCGTCTTTCGTTCCATTGCTGCGTCGGCTCGGCCTGGCCCTGCTAGGCATCGGCATTTCGGCGGCAGCAACGGCGATCCTTGCACCAGGTTTCTCGGTCGCGGCCCTGATCCTCGGACTAGCGGCGCTAATCTTCGTCGCAATCCTTCGTCGCCTCGGCTTTCAGCCATGGCCATCGACGATCCTGTTTCTGATCGTTGCCGGGATCGCCGTTGCGATCATCTTTCCACATTTGCGGGGAAATTCGGCTGGTGGGATCGCCGGATTCGCGATCTTTTCGACTGCCGAGGGGCTCGCGCTTGCGACCCGGATCCTGGCCGATACGCCCTGGCTCGGAAACGGCGTCGGAACGTTCCGCGCACTGACCTCGGTGTATGGCGATTTCGGCAGCGCTCCGCAGGGAGCGCCGACGACTGCACTGTCGATCGCGGTCGAGTGGGGATGGCCAGCCTTCGCAATTCTGGCTGTGCTGGCCCTTCACCTCTTCGTTTTTCTCTTTGGCGGCGCCATTCGGCGGGGACGGGATTCCGTCTTCGCATCGGCGGGCGCTGCGAGCGTCCTGATCGTGGCCGCCGAGACCTTTTGTGATGCGAGCTTGCTCGCCCCCGAGGTTCAGGTCATCGCCGCGGTCATTGTTGGGCTCGGCCTCTCGCAGAGCGTCGGCCGAACCAGCAAGCTGAAATAGATCGCCTTACACGCCGCGGCCCGCAATTGTCGCCCAAAGCCGGTGATGGGTCGGCGTCTGGATCCGCACCCAATGGTACGGCGCGCGCGACCACGGCCTGATCTGTGGCGTCAAATTGTCAAGGACCAGGTCGCCTCCGTTGGTCCGGACCACCAAAACCAGGTGATGTTCACCCGAACTGACGACGACCTCGCTCAGCAGAAGCGCACGCGCCGGCCAGCCCCGGCTGAGAAGTTCGTGGCGCTTGCTGACGGCATAGTCGTTGCAGTCGCCGCGATCAGGATTGATCAGCCATTTCTCTGCGGCGAGCCCGAGATCATTTCGTTCCGGAACGATCTCGCGATTGACGCTTTGATTGATCTGCTTCAACTCGGCCCAACGTTCTTCCGTCAGCTTCACCGGTCCACCACGGAACGTCGGACGCTTGCGGCACTCGTCCTCGTATCGGACGCAGAACTGCAGGAAGGCAAAAGGCGGCATCGTCGGCGTTTCGAACTTGATATGCTGAATTGCAGCCTGCAGGCCCATCGGCATACCCAACAATCCGGCGTGAGCCCCTTGGATTCCCATCGACATTGCCACGATGGCCGTGGCAACCAGAGCAGAAAGCTTGCGCATGTGTCGCATCCCCGTATTTCCTTGAGGGGAAGCTAGATGTAAAGATTTGAAATTCCGGGCTTATTTGACCATCAATTAGGATCAAATGCGGCTCATGGCCTACTGAATTCGTTTACGATGTGAGTACGGTCAAACTATCCGAATCATGCTGCTGCACGGGTCGCCAGAGCTCCAGATGTTCAAATGGTCACGCGCGAGGACGCAAAGGCGGAAGCCGAGACTGCCGGAGGGGATTCGCATCTACGCCATCAGCGACATTCACGGATGCGCCGATCTGCTTCAGCAAATGTTCACCGTGATCGACAAGGATTTGACCACCATCGGCTCCAGACGCCCAATCCACGTCTTCCTCGGTGACTATGTCGATCGCGGTCCGGACTCCTGCCGAACGATCGAAATGCTGATCGAGCGAGGACGCAGGCACGAATCGGTGTTCCTGAAGGGCAACCACGAGGCTTTCCTGGCCGACGTACTCAAAGATCCGTCACAGCTCGATCAGTGGAAGCAGTACGGCGGCCTCCAGACACTGACGTCCTACGGTCTGAGACCCTCGCTCAATCCCGACGCAGCCGAGCAGACCGAGTTGGTCAAGGAGCTCGCGACGAAAATTCCCCTCCGACAGCAAGGCTTCTTTGATAGCCTGCGGCTGCGTTTCGTCTGCGGGGATTTCTTCTTCGTTCACGCCGGCGTCAAACCCGGGGTACCGCTCGCGCAACAGCAGGAACAGGATCTGCTCTGGATCCGCGAGGAGTTTCTCCAAAGCGAGCAGCACTTTGGCAAATACATCGTTCACGGACACACGCCAGTACAGGAGCCGGACATACGTCCTAACCGGGTCAACATTGACACTGGCGCCTATGCAACAGGCAATTTGACCTTGCTGACCATCCAGGGCGATAGTCTCCTAGCCCTATAGCGAAGTCCTGTTCTCCGATGAAGCCTACCACGCGATTCCGCATTGTTCTGATGACCCTTGGACTGGTGCTGGGCTGCTATGACCTCGCATCTGTGGCCTCAGAGTTGAGCGCGATACCACGACCTGCATTCCCGTCCGATCCTGCAAAAATTACCGCGCCGGCAGGCGAGGTGCCGGCATGGCTCGAGGCCGTTCCGCTGTTCAGGTCGGATCTGGAAGGCAATCACGCCCTGATCGCCGCGCTGCAAGCGATCCAGCGCGGGAACGCTGCCAGCGGCGCGGCCGCCGATAGCACCCGTGCCCGTTTGCGCGTCAGGCAGGCGCTTTCTGCGGCTCCCTGCGACGCAGACCTGTGGCTCGCCCTCGCCCTACTCGAGAGCCAACACGATCCCAGCGGCCCCGCCCTGCTCGAGGCGCTGAAGATGACGTACTTTACCGCCCCGAACGACGCACGGCTGATGCCGGTGCGACTTGATACCGCAACCCTGTTCGATGCACTGATTGACCCAGACCTCGCGGAGCTGGCGCGTGGCGACGTGCGGCTGATGCTGACGCGGCAGGCCGACTTGAAAGCGGCGGTCGTTCAGGCCTACCGGCGGGCGTCGAAGCAGGGCAAGGGATTCCTCGATCAAGCGATCAAGGCTATTGATCCGTCCTTCGTCGCCACCCTGCGCGGCTAAGCCGATCGGACCGCGCCTGCGCGCTTCGCTTGCCCGATTGCGCCGGACCGTCTAAGGTTAACGGCAATTGGGGAAATAGAACCATGCGATCTGTTCTTGGACTTCTCGCGCTCGCGTCGAGCCTGATGGTCTCCGCGGCGCCTTCCTTTGCCGCCGATTACGCTGTCCCATCTGTTGCGGTACGCCACGCATCACGCGTCCCATACATCGATCGCGGCCCGAATCCCTATTGCGGCCCGCGTTGCGGGTGCCCAATCGTGGTTCATGTCCGCCATAGGAGCCTGGAGCGCTACTATCCATCGAGCTTCGATCCGCGCACTAGGAATGAGGATCCGAACTATGCCTATGGTCGAGTGCGAACATATGCTCGTTTTGCAAATCCGGCCTTTCCCGAGCGGGTCTTAGACTATTGATCTCTTCGGGTAGGGTAGGCCTGATTACGCTGCGCGTGGCAGTGATTCGGTCAAGTTTGGCTAGACAGAGTACGGCCGCCGCTAATTGTTGACGACCGGCGGCCTGAACCCCGGGAAACGGCTCAGCATTGCTGCCTTCAGAAATTTGAAGTGAGCGATCGAGGAGCCAAGCTCCTTGAGCCGTCGCTGGCCGTTCAGGATTTCCTTATCGAACAGATCCTGGTGATGATTGTCCAGGTCCTCACGCTCGAGATATTCGTCGTCACCGTTGCCAAACGTCACGGCGGCCCGCGCCAGCACGTCCTCGACCCGCCGGTTCAGGCCCGATTGCTCGCGCTCGGCCGCATCCAGGGCATCCTCGATCGCGATCATGATGGCCTCGATACGGGACTGGTCGGTCTCGGCATCGCGCTCGGGTGAACGGGCACGGAACTCCTGCTCGGCCCGGCTGTGGCCTCTCAGGAAGCTGTGGGTACGGGCCCGCAAGAACAGCTGAAACATGCGTGCATTTTCCGGTTGGAGGCGCCAGACCAGAAAATGGGTCCGGGATGGTTAATAAAGACTGAAGCTAGCGGGCTGTTCGCTGCGGCTTTGCGCCATCCAGGCCTTCCAGGCGCCATCGTGCTTGGCGTACAGCTCTTGCCAACGCTGCTCAACGGGCCAGAGGACGCTCTCGTCGGGCACGATCTGGCAATCTGCCAGATAGGTGACCGGCTGGCTGTCCAGGCGTTCGAACTCGAAGGTCTCTTCAAGCGTCAGGCCGATCAAAACGCGCCGCCCGCCTGCATCAACGAAATATCGCCGCGGGGCGTTATTCCTGAGATCAGTCATGGCGCGTTGCCTCTCTCGATATCCCCGGACCACTTAGCGAGGCGGCGGCCATGGGCCCAGACGAACAGCGGCACACCCACAACCGGTACGACCAACGCAACGAGCCACATCATCAACTCTAATCCCAACTCAACAGCACACGGCGGCAATCATTGACCTGCAAAATCCGTGCGCAACCTAGCCACCATCAACCCGGCAGACAACGGCTGCACCGATTTAACCTAACCCGACATGGTTACCTCGTCATCGCGGCGGCATTCCACCATCCGCCCGCTGCATACACGCGCTGCGACCAAGACACCTCGACTTCCTTCCGGTTGCATATACTCAGAATGCCCTTCGCGTGGCCGGCCGGGATGCAGAGGGCCCATAGGGTGCGTAGAGTTGGCGCATCTGCTTGCGCTTGCGCGATCGCCAAGCGCGCGCGGCATAGCCAACACCGAAGCCGGCGAAGAAGATCAAGATCACGATCAGGACTGGTGCCATTGGGAAATCTTTTCATTTGCAGAACGTTCCCTTTCCCCAGACACAGCATTCTCATCGTGCAGTTGTGTCGACATAATGATGAGTGCTGCTGATTTCGTTGTCAGGCGCGAGAAATCTTGGGCAGCAACATGCTTGTGGATCGATCATCCGCGTGCAGTCAGCTGAGGAACCACAGGATCAGTTTCACCAGCAACAGCATGATGAAATAGACCCAGCCTGCCATCGCGATCAGCGCCACGCTGAAGAACGCGCCTTGAAATGCCCGTTCTTTGATCTTGGTGAGAGGCAATGTCGCCCAGGCTTTTTGAAGCATCTGCGTATTCGCGTTGATTGTTTGCACGATCATAGCCGAACAAATTCGACCATCTCGTGACGCGTCACCGTGAGATGAGGCGCAGGAATTCATCGAGAGACAATTCTCAGTGGCAATGTTGCATGCACGCATCATGATTGGTCAATTACGAACCAGTGTTGCTACGACAGTCACGACTTCGCACGCAACGACCCGATTCGAATCGACTGGCATGAACTTGCAAGGCATCAGCGCGACGCAGAAATGAAATGTCGCGCAATCGAGCTAGCGCGGAGCGATCGGCACGAAATCGGTAGACTGCCCATCTGCGCCAGAGCGGCCGCGAAACAGGAATAGACCCTTATCTGTCGAGACGATGTCCCCAGGCTGCAGCGTATCGTCGCTCAGCACCCGCTGGGTGGCTATCCTCTCCGGCGGAGCCGGCGCGAGCGTGCGCAGCGGGGCATTGAGCTGCCAATCCCGCCGCGCCAGCGCGGCGCGCTTGCGTGCCTCCTCGATCCTGAGCTTCCAATCCTCGCGGGGAATCAAACTGTCGCGAGAAAGAGCCATATCGGTCGCCGGCTCCTCGGCCGCCGGTACCTCGTCGCCAGTACGGACCGGCCCCGGCCAGGCCTGCGCGGCCACGACCAGCACCACGGTTGCGAAGAAATAAGCCTTCGTGCGGGTCATTGCGATGGTCCGAACATGCCGCGCAGTATAGTCCGGGATGCAGCCGCTGTCTGCCGGGCGCCGGGATCCAGAACCAGCTTGCACGCGCCGAGGCATGCATTATCACAAGGCGGACATCCGGCATGAGCTTCGAGGACATATGAAGGGCATCATCCTGGCGGGGGGAACGGGCTCCCGGCTTTATCCCGTCACCGCCGTGGTGTCGAAGCAGCTCTTGCCCGTCTTCGACAAGCCGATGATCTATTACCCGCTATCCACCCTGATGTTCGCCGGTATCAGGGATATCCTCATCATCACGACGCCACAGGACCAGCCGCTGTTCCAGCGGCTGCTCGGCGACGGCTCCGAGGTCGGCCTCTCCTTCTCCTATGCCCATCAGGACAGCCCGCGCGGACTGGCGGACGCCTTCATCGTCGGCCGCAACTTCGTCGGCAAGGATCCCGTCGCCCTGGTGCTGGGCGACAACATCTTCTATGGCAACGGCCTGCCGGAGATATTGAACCAGGCTGCGGCACGCCTGAACGGAGCCACGATCTTCGGCTATCCCGTCAACACGCCGGAGCAATATGGCGTGGTCGAGCTCGACGCCAGCGGACGCGCGCTGTCCATCGAGGAGAAGCCGGCGCAGCCGCGCTCCAATATCGCCGTGACCGGGCTCTATTTCTACAACAACGACGTTCTCGACATCGCCGCCGGAATTACCCCCTCCCCGCGCGGCGAGCTCGAGATCACCGACATCAACAGGGCCTATCTCGCGCGCGGAGAGCTGTACGTGCGGCTGATGGGCCGCGGCATGGCCTGGCTGGACACCGGCACGCATTCCTCGCTGGTCGAAGCCAGCCATTTCGTCCAGATCCTCGAGCAGCGCCAGGGGCTGCGCATCGCCTGTCCCGAGGAGATCGCACTGCGGCAGGGTTACATCTCGCTTGAAGCCTTCGAGAAGCTGGCGCAAAAGAACGCCAGGAGCAGCTACGGCCAATATCTGCTGTCGGTCTACCGCTCGTTCGGGCGCGAGGCGGGCGGCGCCTGAAGCAGAGACCGCATGCGCTTTGACGGCATCACCATCTTCGTGACGGGCGGTGCGGGCTTCATCGGCTCGGCCGTGATCCGCCATCTGCTGACGGACACCGGCGCACGTGTTGTCAACATCGACAAGCTGACCTACGCAGCCAATCTCGACTCGCTGCCGGGAGCCTCCGACCATCCGCGCTATGTCTTCGCGCAGCAATGCATCGGCGAGAGCGCCGGCCTGCGCGCGCTGTTCGAGACGTATCAGCCGGACGCGGTGATGAACCTCGCGGCGGAAAGCCATGTCGATCGTTCGATCGACGGCCCGGCACAGTTCATCCAGACCAATGTGGTGGGTACGTTCACCCTGCTTCAGGAAGCGCTACGCCATTGGCGAGCGCTGACGCCAGAGAACCGCACGCGCTTTCGTTTTCTTCATGTCTCGACCGACGAGGTGTTCGGATCGCTCGGCGCCACCGGCCAGTTCAGCGAAGACACTGCCTACGCGCCGAACTCGCCCTATTCGGCGAGCAAGGCGTCGTCCGATCATCTCGTCCGCGCCTGGCGGGAGACGTACGAGCTCCCCACCATGGTGACGAACTGCTCGAACAATTACGGGCCCTATCATTTTCCCGAGAAGCTGATCCCGCACATGATCACTCGCGGATTGGCCAACGAACCGCTGCCGGTCTATGGCGACGGCGGCAACGTCCGTGACTGGCTCTATGTCTCCGATCATGCGGAGGCGCTGACGCAAGTCGTCGAGCACGGCAGGGTCGGCGAGACCTACAACATCGGCGCGCGCTGCGAACGGACCAATCTCGACGTGGTGGAACGCATCTGCGATCTGCTCGATGAGATCTCGCCCGCCACCGCGAAGCGCCGCGGCCTGATCAGCTTCGTGACCGACCGGCCCGGCCATGATCTCCGCTACGCCATGGATCCCGGCAAGATCGAGCGCGAACTCGGCTGGCGTCCGCGCGAGGATTTCGAGAGCGGGCTTGCCAAGACCGTGCGCTGGTTCTGCGACAACCGGACATGGTGGCAGAATATCCTCGATCGCGGTTACCAGCGCGCGCGGATCGGCCTCGGCTGACGAAAACCCCGTGGTACTACGGAGCGATCAGCGCCGATTTCATCCCGGTAAGGTTGAGCGGTTAGCTTAACCCGCGTTGTTTGTTGCGAACGCCCGGGGATCGCATATCCATCATCGCACCGGGCTTCCCCAAGCCCGGCCCACCCAAGCGAAGCCGTCGAGCGAACATGGGTCCGCTTGGCGGCTTTGTCTTTGTGTCGATGAGAGGATGATTTCGGTTATGGCGCGCAGGCCCTGGTCGTTCAAGGAAGATCGCCGGTTGATGGAGCTGGCCAAATCTTCGACTTCGCTGGAAGAGGCGGCGAAACTTCTTGGTCGCTCGCCCGATGCGATCAAGCGCATGGCGTTGCGGCTCGGCCTCGCGCTGAAATCGAAGGCCGGCAAGAAGGGCTGACAGCCCACGCCGAGCCCGCAGCCCGGAACTCCCTGGCTTAACGACCGGCCGCTCTCCAATTTGTCTCAGCAGGACTTGCTGAGAAGACGGAACCTCGGTCGTGGCGTTGGGCCCCAAGGCCAGTCACGCCGGCAGGTACCAACTGAGCGAAACCAGGCTCAAGCGACGTTCGCCCCACTCCTGACGCGCCAGCTCGCATTTCGTGAACCTGACGCGCGACCACGGCTCTCGCGTCGCCGGCGACGATATCGGCACCGATCAAAGATTCTTCGTCGAGACCGTCGCGGTGTATGATCACGGTGGATGCTGCTTGCAATCCGGACAAGAGCCGCAATTTTGCGCAGGCGAATCCGTGATGCACACAATCGTCGCCAAACTTCCGCTCGATAGCTGCCCGATGATCCTCACGATAGCCGAACCAGTGAGGATCGTGGTCATGAGGCACATCAAGTGGATCCTGGCTATCTCAATGGTGATTTGCGCCGAGCAGACTTCCGCGACCTCGCAGGATGATCGCGTTTTGCCACCGATGGCGTTCACGCTTTTTTGCACGCGCTATCCGGTGGAATGTAACCCGCAAGCAGGAACTCAGCAGGCGGTTGACCGATTCGACTTCGCGGCGCTTTGGCATCAGCTAAACGTGGTCAACACGGCGGTGAACACCAGCATCACGCCAACCAGCGCGACAGATGCGATGGACCTCAATTGGCAAATCTTTCCACAAGAGGGCAATTGCGCAGACTATGCGGTGACCAAACGCCACTTGCTGCTAAATGCCGGCTGGGCCTCGTCCGCGCTGTTGCTCGCGGAGGTCGTCATCCGCAAGACAGGCGAGCACCATCTTGTACTCATCGTGAAGGAGGATGGGGACTACCTGGTTCTTGACAATCGCAGGCCCGCGATCATCAAGCTCTTACAGGCACTTAGGGACTACAGTATCGTTCGAGCCCAAAGTGATGGAACCTCCAGGCTATGGACGCGGGGCCTGACATAAGTGAGATTTCGGCTTTGGAAATTTTCTGATTGAGATTCGTCAAAGCTTGTCGGAAAGACATTCGTCCAGCAATCAATCAGAGCGGTAGTGATGCGACCCGCAGTATTCTTCGATCGCGACGGTGTTCTCAACGAAGACGATGGCTACGCCTTTGAGCCGAGCAAGATTCGATGGATCGAAGGGGCGCTGGAAGCTGTGCAAGCTGTCAATCAAGCCGGTTATCTTGCCTTTGTGGTCACAAACCAATCAGGTGTTGCACGGGGATTCTACACTGAGCATCAGATTCGCGCGCTTCATGAGTGGATGGCGCAACAATTGGCAGAAGCAGGCGCGTTCATAGATGAGTTTGCTTACTGTCCGCACCACCCTGAAGGCACTATCGCCCAGTATCGGCAAATATGCATTTGCCGAAAGCCACAACCCGGCATGATCAACAAACTTGCAAAGCGACATTCCGTTGACATCAGCCGGAGCATCTTGATCGGCGACAAGCAGAGCGACCTCGAAGCTGCGGCCGCGGCTGGTATTAGAGGTCATATGTTTCAGGGACCGGACCTGAGGTCGTTTATCGTCCCGCTTTTGACGCAACTCCAACGAATGCCCTGATCAAGCTCACGTTTGAGGATGAGACCGATCGGCTAGAAGCAGGAACCGTGATCTCGCTGTCGCATTGTATGAGCTGCAAGAATGTCCGAGGTTGCGATGTCTCGCAACAAAAGCACGCGATGGACCGAAGACCAGGAGTCGCTGCTGCTAAAGCTGGACGCTGAGGGTTATCCGCCGCGACTGATCGCCGCAAAACTGGAGCGCTCCGAGCGCTCCGTCGCAGTGCGCCTTGCACAGCTCAAGAAGACCGGACAGAATCGGCGCCGTTAACTGGCCCACCAATGCTTTTGCGCCGCATGCTGTCGCTGACTTCATCTCCGGGAATTTCTCTACCTGATTTGCCGCACGTACGCCACTCGCGGGGCGACCTCGCGTAGTCGCTGCCGTCGTTTTAGGCAGTCGCGGCCATGAGAAGCATGATCCGAAGGATGCGTTTGGACGGTTGCAGAATTAGTATAGCGGTTACGATCGTCGCGATACGGCGATTACAGTCCGCGTCGTCTGTTTCCGTTCCGGCAGCAGTGAGCAAATTCATGTGACCGCTCGTCATCGGTATTCCGCAGTTCTGCCTTATCCGTGTTGAGCAAGATCGGTAAACAGTCCACATCTCGCATACCCGCTAGGTCTGGTTCGATGCTTGCTGTCCTTCTATTAACTTTGATCGTGGCAAGTTCGTTCGCAGCGGGCTATGGTACGCGTACGGTCGTTTCACGGAGAAACCGCGAAAGATATGCCAAGTGGGAGCCCTATGTTCGCCCCTCGCGGCCCTCCCAACCCCCGCAGTTCCTGATGCGATCGGACAACCGCAACGTCACCTCGATGAAACGGGCCGCGTCCGGCAGTCGGCGCAGCAACTGACGCCGGATATTTGGTCATGCCGCGTCCGAAAACTTGAGCAAGCCACGAACGCCGTGCTGCCTGCCCGATTGCGCGGAAGGCCGCTTTAACGATACCGGCAGGTTTCAAGCACCGGCACGGACATTGGCGGTATGGTCGGGCATGCGCCGCAACCGTCTGTTAGCCGCAACGGGCGTCTGTCTCGTGCTCCTTGCTTATGCCACCCTCGCCAAGCTGGCGGGCAGGCCGGCGCTGATGGGGCATGCGGAAACATATTGGGTGATTGTCATTGAGCGCTTCAGTGCCTACGCGCTGCTGGGCTTCCTGTTGTCCTTCCTGTTGCCGGGACGTATCACTGGAGCCTGCGTTCTGGTTCTGATCGTTGCTGGCTTTCTTGAGATCTTTCAAGCCCTTATACTGGGTCAAGATCCACATATTCTCGACGTGCTGCAAAAGGCGGCTGGCGGGATCGTAGGCGTGCTCCTGGCCCAAACGATTCTGGCGTTCCTGCCCAGGCCGCCCTCATGAGTTGCGTCTGATCCGCGAAAGCCAAAACTTCGGTTGGCGCCAAACAGCCTCCGGTTCATACTGTCTTTCTTTGCAGCGATCGGACCCTGACCACGATGAGATATGGCATATTCTTGGCTGGAGCCTTGTTGATCGGAACATCTTGCTCCGCCGAGGCTCAAGGCACCTACACCTCCCCCGCGCGCAATGCGCAGGGCAGCGGCACTTCGGGGACGGTCAACAGCCCCAATACGTCCTCGGCCACCCCTGCCTATGCAGTTCCGGCGACACGCAATGCCGGAACCGGGCAAGGCCGAACCGAGGGCGCAATGGGGCTCTCGCCGCAACTGCAGAAAGAGATGGGAATTTCCCGCCAGTAGCGTCCTGACGCCCGCCTGTCGCGGCGGGCCGACATCCGGAACGGCTCAAGCCGCTCCGCGCCTGTCGCGGATCTCATTCGACCCCAGAAGTTCGGCCATATGCCGATGGGTGTTGTGGAGCGCCTCGATGGCGCAATCGAGATCGAAATCCGACTCGCGCACGGATGCGAAGAATTTCGCCGTCAGTGCCAGATCGAGTTTCACGCGCGTCGTCCCGTCGCGACTCTTGCGACGATCGAGCGACAAATGAATCGCACGCTCCCTCGCCTCGATTGCGCCGCAGCCGCAAAGCGCGCCGAGTTCATTGTACGTCATCCAGATCTGAGGCATGTTCTTGACCACCCTTGTTTATGCCGCAGACTAGATTTCCACCTCTAAATGCTTTATTGGCGCGGCGCCGCGCCTGATCGCCTTCGCGCCAACAGCGTCAACGCAAGCCTAAGACCGGCCTCGTTACGAAGCCGGCGCCTTGTGAATGATGGTGGGATGGCGCGACCGGGAACGGCTGTCGAAGCCCTTGGGCAGCTTGTCGGCATTGAGCTTCACGATCGCGCATTTGGCGTCGGCTGCCGGCGCGTCTTCCTGGCTGTAGATCAGCGTCGCCTCGAACTTGACGTCGGGCGCTTCCCTCGCCGTGCCCCAGCAGGTCGCCACCGAGCCGTTGCACTCGCCCGAAAGATTGACCTCGACCTCGTCGGGACCGAACACGCTCGGATTGCCTTCGGCATGCCGTTTCACGGTCAGGATGGCCGTGAAGCGCTGCTGATCGACCTGATACGAACCGCCGTACGTGAAGAAACTGTCGCTGCCCGCGATGCGTCCCTCGATCAGGTCCACGACACCGGTGCCCTGGCCGCGCGGGGTCCTGAACCAGGCACCGTATTTGCCGTCTCTCAACATGGGAAATTTCCCGAGGTGAAAATTGACCTGTATTTGCAACCAACTCTGGGGCGCGACAATGACTGAACTGCGAGCGCTTTCGGCAGGGTTAACGCCCTGAAAACCCAATCCGTCGAATTGCCGCCGACGCACGAGGCGAGCCGGCGGCGAACGTCAGAACAATTCTATACCGTCATCCGCGGTCTCGACCGCCTCGACACGCCGCGTGGTGGCGATCGACACCAGCCCAAGCGTCTGCAAAAATTCCCGGTGGACGTCCCGCTCGCGCTCCATGGTGTAGCGCGCGAAGATATCATCGAGCGCCGCCTGATCCTGCGCCTCCGGCTGCGGTCGCTGCGCGCCGGCGCTCGCTGTCTCGAGCCGCGCGGCGACCGCAGGCAATGTCGCAGAGCTCTCGCCGAGCGTGGTCATCAGGCCTTGCGCCGAGTTCATCAGGCCTTCGAATTCCGCGCCTTCGTCGACCAGCCGGCTCATCAGCTTGCCGAGCCGTTCGTTGCCGGCCTCGACCTCGCGCAACGCCTGGAATATCTGCGGCTCGAGATTGGCGAGCTGCGTCGGATCGCCCTGCACGCGAAGCTCTTTCAGCTCTCTTGCCGAGCGCTCGATGCCGTCGAGCACGGGCCGCAAGCGCCCTGCGCCCGCCGAGACCTGGTCGGCAGTCGCCTTGAGCTCGTTGGCGATGACGACGAAGGCGCTGCCGCGGCTGCCGAGATGGCTCGCCTTGAGGCCGGCATTCATTCCGATCAGGGTGATGTCGACAGTCGCCTCGGCAAGGCCGGCAATGGCCTGGCGAAATTTCGCCAGCGTGTCCTCGACGATAGCGAGCGCCTCGTCGACCGCGCGGCCGGCGCCTTCGCAGGTGGCGATCAAGGTCGAAGCATGTGCCAGCGTCTGCTTGATGCGCGTCAGGAACGACGATGAGCCGCCATCCGCGCCGAACAGCGTGCGACCATGGCCAACGACACTTCCAGCGTCGTGCAGGATGGCGGTCAGCGCACGAACAATCTGGCCGATATCGCCGCCGAACTCGCGTTGGGCATCCCTGAGCAGAGCCGCCTGCAACTGGCAGATCGCGCGCGCGCCGTCGCCGCTCGCCACCGCATCAGGGACGAGGCTCGGGGAAGATCCCGACACAAGGCCGAGGCCGTGACCGATATGCTCGAGGCGCTGGCGCGTGCTGTCGCCGGCCTGCAAGGAAATGATCGCGCCGCCGACCGCTTCGGCGATCTTTTTGGTGCTGCTGCCGGCAAGAACGGCGAGCTGGCTGCTGTTGCGGCGCTGGTCGCGCAATCCGGAATAGGCTGCGCCGAGCTCGGCGCTTTCCGACACCAACTGCTTTCCGTAGCGGCTCTCGAATTCCTTCTGCCGGCCAGACGCGGTGGCGACGGCTTCTGACAAGCGCTGCTGGTCTTTTGCGCACCCCTCGATCGAGCCCTGCACGGCCTTGCCGAGATCGTAAGCTTCCTGCGTGAAGGCGAGAAAGCCCTCGCGATCGCCGTCGAGCGAAGCCGCCTCGATCCGGGCGCTACGCGCGATGATCGTGATCATCCCGATGTGCTTGAACAGCGGCTTGAGCAGCGAAGACGCTTCCGCCGTGCTGGTGCCAATCGTCGCCAGCAAGGCGCTCTCGGCCGGCAGCGCCTGCGCCAGTTCGCTGAGCCGCGCGGCGATCACCTGCAACGCGGTGGCAGCGCCCTCGATCTCGGCGCCGGAGAGTTCCTCGGAGAGCGTTGCGAGGCCCTGGTTCAACTCCCCAAAAATGAGGTGGCCGCGCCCGAGCTCCTGACCGACCCGCGCGAAGACGTCCTCGATCCGCGACGAGACGTCATCGATCGCCGCGATCGCTTCAGTGAGGGTGTTGGCCGGAATGACGGACATTTGCGATCAGCCCACTGCCGCCACGTGCCCGGCCTGGTACCAGAGCATGATCTCGCGCGGGATATGGTGCAGCGAGACGACCTTCTCGACGCCGCCATGGGCGATGGCTTCCTTGGGCATACCGAACACCACGCAGCTTTCCTCGTCCTGTGCCCGCGTCGAGGCGCCGAGCTTGCGCATCTCCAGCATGCCGCGCGCGCCATCGTCGCCCATGCCGGTCATGATGACGCCGAGCGCGTTGGCGCCGGCATGCTGGGCGGCCGAGCGGAACAGCACGTCAACCGACGGGCGATGCCGTGACACCGGCGGGCCGTCCTTGATCGCGATCTGGTAGCGCAGGCCGATGCGCTGGAGCAGCATGTGACGGGCGCCCGGCGCGATATAGGCGCAGCCCGGCAGCACCGGCTCGCCGTCCTCGGCTTCCTTGACCCGGATCTGGCAGACGCCGTCGAGACGCTTTGCAAAGGCGGCGGTGAAGCCTGCCGGCATGTGCTGGACGATGACGATGGGCGGACAATGCGGCGGCAGCATCTCGAGGACGTCGTTGAGCGCTTCGGTGCCGCCCGTCGATGCCCCGATGCAGACGATGCGTTCCGTCGTCGGCCGCACTCTGCCCTGCACCGGCGGCGGGATGATGGCATCGGCGGTCAGCTTCTTTTCGATGATGCGGCGTTCCGCCCGCGGGCGCACCCGTGCGCGCGCCGCCGACTTCACGGCCTCGCGCAGCCGCGTGGAGCATTCGAACAGCGCCTGTCGCGTGTCGATCTTCGGCTTCGGCACGATATCTACCGCACCCGCTTCGAACGCCTCGAACATCACGTTCGAGCCTTCTTCGGTGAGCGAGGAGCAGATGATCACCGGGATCGGACGCTGCGCCATGATCTTGCGCAGAAACGTCATGCCGTCCATGCGCGGCATTTCCAGATCCAGGATCATGACATCGGGGATTTCGTTCTGGAGACGACGCGCCGCCGCAAACGGATCGGATGCGGTCCCCATCACCTCGATATCAGGGTCTTCGCTGAGGATGGTTTGCAGGATTTGGCGCACCGACGCCGAATCGTCCACGATCAGCACGCGAACTTTCTCCCTCGGCATTTTGGTTGCGCTCCGGCTAGACCTGGAAAATGGTTGGCTGAACTTGCTTCAAACCCGGCACTGCACTGTGAATCATCGATTCCGAATGTCCGACCAGTAAATAGCCGCCAGGCCGCAGATGGTTGCAGAGTTGCTCGACAACCTTGCGCTGGGTCGGCTTGTCAAAATAGATCAGGACGTTGCGGCAGAAGATGATGTCGACATCCCGATCCACCGGATAGGACGCGTCCATGAGGTTCATCCGCATGAAATGCGTCATGCGCCTGAGCTCCGGCGCCACGCGGACGTCGCTACGGGAGCGATCCCGCGACGACAGGAAATACCGCTTCACGAAGTGCTCCGGCACCGGCGCGAGCACGTCGCGGGTGTAGATCGCCGTCTTGGCGAGGCGGAGCACCGCGGTCGAAATGTCGGTGCCAAGGATGCGATACTGAAACCGGGAACCGCTGCGCGTCATGTCGTCGAGCACCATCGCGGTCGTGTAGGCCTCCATGCCGGTCGAACTCGCGGAGCTCCAGATCTTCAGGTTCGCATCCCTGCGTCCGTGCGACTTGAGCAGCGCGGGGATCGCGACGTCACGCATGAAGGTGAAGTGCTGCGGCTCGCGGAAGAAGTCAGTCTTGTTGGTCGTCACCACATCGATGAGATGGGTGAGCTCGGCGTCGAAATGCTGGGCTTCGAACAGGTTATCGACATACTCGTTGAGGTCGGAGAAGTTCAGCGCGCGCACGCGCTTGTGCAGCCGGCCCTCCAGCATCAGCCGCTTGCCCTGCGGCAGCTTGATGCCGACCTGCCCCTCGATCAGTTCGGCGATGGTCCGGAAGTGGCGGTCCGACAGATGGACGGCCGCATCCTGCACGGCAGGCATCATCGCTGCGTGCCCCCATCCGGGATGGCCGCCGCCTGCACTGAATGTCGGGCCGAACGGGCCATCTTGAATCCTACGCGTTTACGCCAGCAACTGAAGACGGACCGGCCCACGGCTGAATGACGGGCCGATCCTCCGGACGGTCTTAGCGCTGGAAATCAGCGTCGCGATCGTCCTCGCCATTGTTCATGTCGAAGGCGAAGCCGCCGCCACCGGCAACCTTCACGGCGCGTGCCGGCCTGGCCTGCGGCTTCCTGGCCGGACGCTCGACGGCCGCCATGGTGGCTGCCTTGGCGCGCAGCTGATTGACCGCCCGGTCGATCGGCGCGGCCGCCTGGCTACGTGCTTGCTCGATGCGGAAATAGGCGATGGTGGACTGAAGCTGCTCGGCCTGCGAAGCGAGCTCTTCCGAGGTCGAGGACACCTCCTCCGAAGCGCTGGCGTTCTGCTGGCCGACCTTGTCGAGCTGCTGGATCGCCTGGTTGATCTGGGCCGAGCCGACGTCCTGCTCGCGACAGGCCGCCGTGATCTCTTCGACCAGCTCCGCCGTCCGCTTGATGTCAGGCACGAGCTTGGAAAGCATATTGCCGGCTTCCTGCGCTACCTTGACGGTTTCAGTCGACAGCGTGCCGATCTCGGCCGCGGCCGCCTGGCTGCGTTCGGCGAGCTTGCGCACTTCGGAGGCGACGACCGCAAAGCCCTTGCCGTGCTCGCCGGCGCGCGCGGCTTCGACCGCGGCGTTGAGCGCGAGCAGGTCGGTCTGGCGCGCGATCTCCTGCACGATCGTGATCTTCTCGGCGATGGTCTGCATCGCGTTGACGGCGCGGCCGACCGCGGCGCCGCTGGCCTCGGCATCCTTGGCCGACTGCGCGGCGATCTTCTCGGTCTGGTTGGCGTTGTCGGCGTTCTGCTTCACGTTCGAAGCCATCTCCTCCATCGAGGAGGAGGCTTCTTCCGCCGAGGAGGCCTGCTCGGTCGCGCCCTGCGAGAGCTGCTCGGCGCTGGCGGAGAGTTCCTGGCTGCCGGCCGAGACGTTCTGCGCGGCCGTGAGCGCCTCCGACACGATCTGCCGGAGCTTTTCCACCATGCGCTCGAGCGCAAGGCCAAGCGTATCCTTGTCCGACAGCGGCTTGGCTTCGACCGTGAGATCGCCCTGTGCGATCTGGTTGGCCAGCGCCGCCGTCGCATTCAGGTTGACCGTCATCGCGTTCAGCGACTTGATGAGATCGCCGATCTCGTCGTTGCTGGAGGACTCGATCTTGTGGCTGAGATCGCCGATCGCCACCGCATCGGCGAGGCCGACGGCCTGCGCCAGCGCGCGGCTGATGTTCATCGCGATCCAGGTCGCCGCAACAACGGCGATGAGGAGCGAGGCGATGACGAGGCTCATCAGCAGCATCTCGGCATGGGCACCGTCCTGCTTGGACTGCTCGGCCTGCTCGGCCATGTTCTTCTTGACGTTCTTGATGTAGCCGTCGGCCGCGTCCAGCGCGTCCGCGACGACCTTGCGGCCGTCATGCATGGAGCGGTCCAGCGCCTTCGGCTTGTCGGACTTTGCAAGCTGGACCGTCTCATCCTGATAGGCATTCAGCTTGGCGAACGCGACGTTGAAGCCTTCCATCAGCTTCTTGCCGCTTTCGCTGGCGGCCGCGTAGATCTCATCCTTGGACTTGGCGACCGCTTCGCGGTTCTTGATCAGGTCAAGCCGGAACTGCTCATGCTCTGCGTCGGACGCAGCAAGGATCGAGTTCTTCTCGGAGCGCACCAGGAACAGGATGCCTTCCTTGAGTTCCGCGGCCTTTTCCATGCGGCCCGCGCGGCCGACGAGAACCTCCGTGGTGCTGACCATGTCGGCCAGCTTCAGGTAGCCGACCGCACCAGCGATCATGGACAGCAGGATGACGACGCCGAAGGCGCTGGCAAGCTTGGCTTTGACGGTGAATCTCATGTCAGTCGGTCTCGTTGGTTCGAATTGGGGTGCTTACGCTTGACCACGCACTTGCAAACTCAGGCGGCACGGGAGGAATCCGCCGCCGCGTTACGTCCTTCCGGGATCTCGTCGTTCGCCATCAGCTTGGCGAGGTCGAAGATCACAACGAATTTCTCGCCCTTGCGGCCGATGCCGGCGGCATAGTCGGACTGCCATTTGCCGCCGACCTCGGGGATGGGCTCGATCGCCTGCTCGTCGATATCGGTGACCTCGAACACACAATCGGCGACGAAGCCGACGCCGACCAGACGGTCCTTCATCGGCACGTCGAGGATGATGATGCGGGTCGCTTCAGTGGCCGCCACGGCCGGCAGGCCGAGCTTGGTCCTGAGATCGACGATCGGATAACCGCTACCCCGCACATCGATCATGCCGAGCAGGAAGTTCGGCGCGTGCGGCAGGCGCGAGATCGGCCGCATGTCGAGGATCTCACGGACGTTGCGGATACTGATGCCGAACGTCTCGCCGGCGAGCCCGAGCGTCAGATATTGCGAGGTTGCGGCCATGATGCAGTCCAGGGTCAGGTGGTTTTCAAGTTGCGGTCAGCGTTGGAACTCGGCGTCGCGGTCGTCTTCGCCGTCCTGCATGTCGAACGCAAAGCCGCCGCCGTTCGCCGCCTTCAGCGCACGTGCGGGTTTGCGGACCGGAGCGGGCTTCTTTGCACCGCGATCGGCAGCCGCCATGGTTGCGGCCTTGGCGCGGAGCTGGCCGACCGCACGGTCGATCGGCGCGGGCGCGGCCCTTTCGTTGCGAGCGGCGTGCTCGATCCGGAAGAACGAGATGGTCGATTGAAGCTGCTCGGCCTGCGAGGCGAGCTCTTCCGAAGTCGAGGATACCTGCTCCGAGGCGCTGGCGTTCTGCTGGCCGACCTTGTCGAGCTGCTGGATCGCCTGGTTGATCTGGGCCGAGCCGACGTCCTGCTCGCGGCAGGCCGCCGTGATCTCCTGGACCAGCTCGGCGGTCTTCTTGATGTCGGGCACCAGCTTGGACAGCATGTCGCCGGCTTCCTGCGCGACCTTCACGGTTTCCGTCGACAGCGTGCCGATGTCGGCGGCCGCCGCCTGGCTGCGCTCGGCGAGCTTGCGCACTTCGGAGGCAACCACCGCAAAACCCTTGCCATGCTCCCCGGCGCGCGCGGCCTCGACCGCCGCGTTGAGCGCGAGCAGGTCAGTCTGGCGCGCAATCTCCTGCACGATCGTGATCTTCGCGGCGATCGTCTGCATCGCCTCGACAGCACGGCCCACGGCAACGCCGCTGGCTTCGGCATCCAAGGCCGATCGCGCGGCGATCTTCTCGGTCTGGTTGGCGTTGTCGGCGTTCTGCTTCACGTTGGAGGCCATCTCCTCCATCGAGGAGGAGGCCTCTTCTGCGGACGAGGCCTGCTCGGTCGCGCCTTGCGAGAGCTGCTCGGCGCTGGCGGAGAGTTCCTGGCTTCCCGCGGAGACGTTGCTTGCCGCCGTGAGAGCCTCCTCGACAACCTGACGAAGCTTCTCGACCATCATGTTCAGCGATTTGACGAGATCGCCGATCTCGTCATTGCTGGAGATATCGATCGTCTGGCTGAGATTGCCGGCCGCCACCGCACCGGCAAGACCGACCGCGCGGCCGAGGCCGCGGGAGATGCTGATCGAGATCCAGATCGCGGCGACCAGGCCGATCACGAGCGATGCAACCACGGCCGAGACCAGCATCATGTGGGCGCGATTGCCGTCCTCGTGCGCCTGGGCCGCCTGCTCGTTCATGTTCTTCTTGACGTTGGTGATGTAGACGTTGGCGGCGTCCATCGCCTCGCGGACTGCCTTGCGGACCTCAACCGCGGAGAGCTCGACGGCTTTCGGCCTGTCGGTCCGGACGGTCTTGAGAGCGCTATCCTGAACTGCATTCATCCGGGCGTAGGCAGCACCGAAGTTCTCGATCAGCTTCTTGCCTTCGGTGGAGGCCTGCGCATGGATTTCCTCCTTCAGCTTCAGAAGCGTCTCGCGCTGTTTGGCGATCTCAGCGACGAAGCCGTCCGCCTCGCTATCGGGCGCGAGAAGGAGGTTCTTCTCGGCGCGAACCTGAAGCAGAATGCCCTTCTCGATCTCCGCCGCACGGTCCATCCGGCCGGCGCGCGACACCAGGCTGTCGGCGGTATCGATCATCTCGCTGAGCTTCACATAAGCGAGGCCGCCCGCCGCCATCGAGAGCAACAGGACCACACCGAACGCGCTGGCAAGCTTTGCCTTGACCGTAAATCTCATCTCCAGCCCCTAACCCCAGTCTCGCCCGAGACCTCATTTCAATTCAGGATGCGTTCCATGTTGGGAACGATGACGAACTCTTCACGCCATTTGGCGATGAAGCGAATGAACTCCGGCTTCCAGTGCATGCCGACGCGCGGCGTCTGCTGCACGTCGGTCTGCGAAATCTCGGTGACCTCGTAGACCTTGTCGGCGGTGACGCCGACCAGCACCGGCTCGCCGTCGAGCTGAAGCTCGATGACGACGATGCGCGTGTCGGCCGAATTTTCCGGCTGCGGCATGCCGAAGCGGATACGAAGGTCAGCGAGCGGAATGACGTTGCCGCGCACATTGATGACGCTGGGAACGAAGGCCCGCGCGCCCGCCACCTTGGTCACCGGCACGGGATCGATGATCTCGCGCACGAGGCCCGCGTCGAGCGCAAATTTCTCCTCGCCGAGCCCGATCATCACGACCTGCATCGCGTCCTGACGTTCGCCCGCCTGTCCCTCGGTCATCACGCCGCCTCGCTAATATGCTGCTTCTCGACCTTCGTCTGCGCCAGCATGACGAGTTGCGCGACGTCGAGAATCAGTGCCGCCGTGCCGTCACCCAAGATCGTCGCGCCGGAGAAGATCGTGACGTCGGAATGCAGCTTGGAGAGCGACTTGATCACGGTCTGGTGGTTGCCGATGATCTGGTCGGCGACGAGGCCGACATGTGTCTCGCCGGTCGAGATGATGATCGTCTTCTGGTGCCGATCGGGCGTGCCCGACGCGGTCATGATCTCGCGCAGCCTGAGGAACGGCACGAGGTTGCCGCGGACGTTGAGGAAGTTGCGGCCGCGGGAGCGCTCGTCCTCGGCGGTCAGTTCGATGCATTCCTCCACCGCCGACAGCGGAATGATGTAGCGGCCTTCGCCGACGCGGATCAGAAGACCTTCGATGATCGCGAGCGTCAGCGGCAGGCGCAGCGTCACCGTGGTGCCCTGGCCCGGCCGGGTCGACAGGTCGATCGTGCCGCGCATGTTCTCGATAGTGCGCTTGACCACGTCCATGCCGACGCCGCGACCTGACAACGCAGAGATGGTCTGCGCGGTCGAGAAGCCCGGGTGGAACAGGAACTGGTGGATCTCGTGATCGGTCAGCACAGCGCCGGCGGCAATCAGCCCCTGCTCTTCCGCCTTCGCACGGATGCGCGCGGTGTTGAGGCCGCCGCCATTGTCCTTGACGGTGACGAGCACCTGCGCACCGGAATGAACGGCGGCAAGCTCGATCCGGCCCTGCTCGGTCTTGCCGTTCGCGGAGCGGGTCGCGGTGTCCTCGATGCCGTGGTCGATGGCGTTGCGGATCAGGTGAACCAAGGGATCGGCGAGGCACTCGATCATGGTCTTGTCGAGCTCGGTGTCCTCACCCGTGGTGACGAAGTCGACCGGCTTCGACAGATCGCGCGACAAATCATGGATCAGGCGGCGGAAGCGGCCGAACAGCGAGCCGATCGGCACCATGCGCGCGCCCATCGTGGTGTCGCGCAAGGACGAGGCAAGGCGCTCGATTTCCTCGGCGATCATCTTGATCGAGAGGTCGGAGCCGGATGAAGCGAGCTGGGTCAGGCGCGCTTGCGCGATGACGAGCTCACCGACCCGGTCCATCAACTCGTCGAGACGTTCCGCCTGGACACGAACAGTGGCGATGCCGCGGTCGTCGCGCTTGCCCTCGGGCTTCGGTTCCGGTTTTGATTCAGCTTTGGGCTCCGCCTTCGCGACGGGCTGCGCGGCAACCGGCGCGGCAGCCACCTGAACCACCGGCGCGGTCATCCCGGCGACCGGAGCCGGCTCCTCGTCGAGCAACTGGAACAGCGGCAGCGGCGCGGGCGTCTCGACATGCTCGAGCGGCGAGAGTGTCAGCTTCATCTCGTCGGAGACGAACATGAAGACGTCGTCGATTGCGTCCTTGTCGCAGGCCGCGTGCAGCTTGACGTCCCACTTCAGATAGCAGTCTTCCGGCTCCATCTCGTCGAGGAACGGGATGCCGTCGGTCACGGGCACGACGAAGCAGGGGCCGAGCTTGCAAAGGTCTTCCAGCAGGTCGAGCGGGTTCGAGCCGTTGCGCAGGATGTGGGATTCGAATTCCAGATACAGGTGCCAGCCGGCCTGCTTGCTCTCGGCCGGTGCCAGCGGCGGCGCTTCGGCGATTTCAGCCACGGGAGCGGCGGGCTGGTCGGGAAACACGAAGCGCTTGAGGTCGTCGAGGATGCCTTCGCCGATGATGTCGTCGGTCGACTGCGGGTCTTCGATCAGCGCGCGGATATAGTCCTTTGCGGCAAGCGCGACCGAGATCAGCTCCTGGGTCGGCTTGATCTCGCCCTTGCGGACGCGATCGAAGGCAGTTTCGAATTCGTGGGTGAAGGAGGCGACCTTGTCGAAGCCGAACATGGCGCCCGAACCCTTGATCGTATGCAGGGCGCGGAAGGCGGAATCGACCAGCTCGCGGTCGTCGGGACGCTGGCCGAGATCGAGCAGGGCCCCTTCCAGGACCTCGAACAACTCGCTGGCTTCCTGACGAAAGACCTCGGTCGGGTCGATCGCGCTCATGCACGCACCAGCTTGCCGACGACCGCGAGCAGCTGCTCGGGTTTGAAGGGCTTTGTGATCCAGCCGGTGGCGCCGGCGCTCTTGGCTTCCTGCTTCACCGTGTCGTTGGATTCGGTGGTCAGGAACACGATCGGCATTCCGACCGCGCTCGGCAGCTTGCGCAGCGCCCGGATCAGCTCCAGCCCGTTCATGACGGGCATATTAAGATCGGTGATGACGAGGTCGAGCTTGCCGGCTTGCGCCTTGGCGAGCCCTTGCGCGCCGTCGCCGGCCTCGATCACGTTGTGACCGGCCGGCTCGAGCACGACCTTGATCATCTGGCGGATGCTGGGGGAATCGTCGACCGTGAGAATCGTGGCCATTAGGTGCCATCTTTCTTTTGCGGGAAATGCTGATCGATCATCGCGTCGCTCGCGAAGCCGGCACGGCGAAGGGTGTTGCGCAGTGATTGGGAGAAGGATGTGAGCACCACTGGGCGGCCCTGGGCATCGCCGGTCTTGGCCGCCGACAGCAGAAGCTGGATCGAAGTCACGTCGGCCTTGTCGACGCTCGAACAGTCGATCTCGAGCCGGTCCTGCCGGCCGAAAGCCTCGCGGATCAGGTCATAGACATTGCGGATCGCAGCAATGCTGCAATCCGCGGGCAGCCGTAGGGACCACTTCGGCTCCGTAGCATCAGACGACATTCGTCCCCCAAATTTCCTCGGGGAGTCGCTGCACGCATCGCGCGAATCCCGCGCGACGACTATTCGGGTTGGAGAGTGAGCAAACCCCTAATGGGCGGCTCCGTACAACTACGGGTCACATATCGAAGAACTTCGCGTCTGCATGCATCTGTGCATAGCCCGCTCAATTCTCATGCGTTGTGCGCAGTCTTGAGTCAGCTCGTCGCAGGTGAAACGTTTGCTTCGCGTTAAATCGCAACGGTTACTTGTTGAGGCCATGCCTCGCCATCCGAACGAGCCCGGCCGCCGATGCTGACCCAAGCGCTTCTGGTTGACGACAGCCGCTCTGTCCTCAATTTCCTGAAACGTCATATCGAAGCGGAGGGCCTGGTCGAGGCCACGACCTTCCTCGATCCCGTGGAGGCGCTGGCCTGCGCACGCGAGCGCGTGTTCGACCTCGTGCTGGTCGACTACGAGATGCCGCATATGGACGGCATCAGCTTCATCCGCGTCTTCCGCACCCTGCCCGGCTGCGCCGACACCCCGATCGCGATGATCACGTCGCGGCAGACCGATGACGTCAAGATGGAAGCGCTGCAGGCTGGTGCAACCGATTTCCTGCCCAAGGCGCCGCAGAGCGTCGAGATGACGGTGCGCCTGCGCAACCTGGTGCACCTTGGTGCAGCCGTGCGCAAACAGAACGACCGTGCAGCCGATCTCGCGAGCGCCGTCGCGGCCGCGACCCAAAAACTCGGCGAGCGCGAGGAGGAGATCATCCTGCGGCTCGCGCTCGCGGTCGAGTACCGCGACAACGACACCGGCGAGCACACGCTGCGGGTCGCCCGCTACAGCCGCATCATCGCCGAGCAGCTCGGCCTGCCGCCCCGGCTCTGCCGCGACATCTATCTCGCCGCGCCCCTGCACGACGTCGGCAAGGTCGCCATTCCCGACAACATCCTGCTCAAGCCTGGCCGGCTGACCGACGAGGAGATGGCTGTCATCCGCACCCACGCCATGATCGGCGAGAAAATCCTGGCAGACTCCAGCTGCGAGCTGATCCAGCTCGGTGCGCAAATTGCCGCAGGCCATCACGAGCGCTGGGACGGCGCGGGTTATCCGAACGGCCTGAAGGCAGACGAGATCCCGGTTGCCGCACGCGTGGTCGCGGTCGCCGACGTTTTCGACGCCCTGACGACGCGACGCCCATATAAAGAGCCGATGCCGCTGGACGTCGCGCGCAGCTATCTGGTCGAGAACCAGGGCCGGCAGTTCGATCCGGCCTGTGTCGAGGCGTTCCTGTCGCGCTGGGACGACGTCGTGGAGATCGCCGCCGGGCAGCAGGCGACGCCATTCCAGAAGACCGAGGCTCCGCAAGCTCCCATTATAGAGTGTGTGGCTGAGAACCGTCTGGTGGAGGATCCCGCGCCCGAGGCCGTTTCGGCCGACTGACATGATCAGTCCGGGCAAGAGCTTGCCGCGGCTCCGTTTTCTCCGGTCGCCGCGTTGAACCTGTTCCTGCTAAAGTGGCACCAATTACTAAAAGTGATTCTGGTCACACTTGCCTGGGCGAGCCGCTGCTAAACATCGAACCAGGACGGGGACCGGCAAACATCGGTCGAACTGGATGAGTATTCCCATGAAGAGCCTGATCGGCGCCGTTGTCGGCGCGTTCTGTGTTGCGACACCCGCCTTGGCGGAAACCCCGGCCGCGATCGTCGAGGATGTCCAAGGCAAGGTCGATGGCATCGCATTCATGGACTATGTGGCGCCGGGCAAGATCATCAAGCTCGGCCCGAAGGCGAGCGTGACGCTCAGCTACCTCAAATCCTGCGTGCGCGAGACCATCAGCGAAGGCGTCGTTCTGGTCGGCGCCGAGCAGAGCACCGTGCAGCTCGGCGAGGTGAAGCGGGACAAGGTGCCCTGCGACACCAATGCGGCAAAACTCTCGGAGCGCGAGGCTAACCAGAGTGCAGCGACCACCTTCCGCACCATGCGATCGGACGCCAAGGCCGAGCCGGCAAAGCTGCCGACGATCTACGGCGTTGCGCCGCTGGTGCAGGCCAAGAGCGGCAGCACGCTGGTGATCGAACGCACCGACGGCAAGGAACCCAGCATCACCATGCCGCTCAAGAATGAGATCATGGTCGGCGGCAAGTTCTATGACTTTGCCAAGGCCGGGAAGTCGCTGACCCCGGGCGGCAGCTATATCGCCATTCTCGGCGCCAAGCGCTACGCCTTCCAGGTCGATTCCAGCGCCACGTCATCGCCGACGCCGATCGTCGGCCGCCTGCTGCGGCTCGAATAGGCTGCCTGGCGACAGGCGATGCGGCGGATCGGTGGGCGGGACATCGTTGCGGCGATCCTGATTGCGCTCATTGCAGGCGCGGTCTTCACGTCTCCACCGCTTCAGGCACTGCAAGGTCTCTCGCTCGACATCCTTACGGCGCTGCGCGGCAAGATCATCGGCGACAACCGCGATCCCGCGACATCGCCGGTCGTCGTCGTCGCGATCGACGGGGAGACCTACGACACCCCGCCCTTCAAGGGATCGCCGACACAGACCTGGACGCGCGAAATCGGCCGGGTGCTCGGGAGCATCAACGAAGGCGGTGCCAAGGTCATCGGCTTCGACGTCATCTTCAAGAGTTTGATCGAGCAGTCGGAGATTCCCTTCGGCGATACCTCGTTCGGCAGCCGCATAAAGGGGTTCGACCGGGACTATCTGATCGCGCTGCGACAGCTCTCCGACAACGGCAAGCTGGTGCTCGGCGAGGTGCTCAGCAACGACCACCCAGACAGTCCTGACCGGGCGCAGCAACTGGCGGTGAAGAACAACATCCGCGCCCTCAACGTCCATACCGACAGCGACGATGTCATCCGGCGGATGCCGCTCAGCTTTGCGGTCGACGGCAAGCCGGCCCCGGCGATGGCGGTCGAGCTCGCCGCGCGTGCGCTCGGCGCAAAGCCCGAGACCGGACCATCCGGCGTGACGGAATTGTCCGGCTATGCGATCCCGAGCACGGTCCCCAATACGCTGACGCTCAATTTCCGCGGCTTGGGCCGCGATGTCCCGGCCTATTCCTTTGCCGATTTGCGCGCCTGCGTCGAGAGGGGTGACCGCGATTTCCTCCGCCGCGCCTTCGCGGGCAAGGTGGTGCTGCTCGGCACCGTCCTCAATTTCGACGACCGCAAGCTCACCTCGATGCGCCTTGCGGGCGGGTATGACGGATCGCCGGCGCCGCGATGCGCCCTGCCCGTCCCGGCGGGCGCCACGCAAAAGGCCCGGAGCGACATCGCGGGCGTCTTCGTGCATGCCACCGTCGTGCGAAACCTGATCGAGCGCGACGCCGTGGCCGAGCTCGGTTTTCCCATGCGGACCATTCTCACGATCGCGCTTGCAGCCGTGATCGCCTGCGGAGCCTGCATGCTCGCCCCCGGCGGCGCGATGATCGCTTGGTTCGTCCTCACTGCCGTTTACACCGCGGTGGCCGTCGGGACGTTCGTTTATGCCGTGGCACTGCCATTGACCGAGCCTGCGCTCGCAAGCCTCGCCGCGCTCGCGATGATGATCGGCTACCGCTTCGTGCTGGCCGACCGCGACGAGCGCTTCCTGCGCAAGAGCTTCGCCTTCTATCTCGCGCCCGAAGTCATCAACACCATGGTCGCCTCCGGCAAGATGCCGGCGCTCGGCGGCGAGATGCGCAACGTCACCATGTTCTTTTCCGACCTCAGCGGCTTCTCCTCCATCGCGGAGACGATGACGCCGGGCGAACTGGTGACCCTGATGAACGAATATCTCTCGGCCATGACCGATATCATCGAGGGCCATGGCGGCTATGTCGACAAATATATCGGCGATTCCATTGTCGCCATGTTCGGCGCCCCGGCCGACGATCCCGCCCACGCGCGCAACGCCGTTCACGCTGCGCTGAAGTGCCACCAGAAGCTTGCAGAGCTCAACGCTGGCAACCCAGCCTTCGCCGGCCACGACCTGTCGCACCGCATCGGCCTCAACAGCGGCGAAGCCGTGGTCGGCAATATCGGCTCCCGCCGCCGCTTCAACTACACCGTGATGAGCGACACCGTGAACGTCGCCTCGCGGCTGGAAGGCGCCAACAAATATTACGGCACCGCGATCATGGCGTCGGAAACGACGATGGCGCAGAGCGGCGACATCTTCGCCTGGCGCGAGCTGGATGCGATCAGGGTGATGGGCCGCGGCGAGGCGATCAAGGTGTTCGAGCCGCTGGCGGACAAGGGCGCGAAACGCGGCGAGCAGGCGAAGGTCGCCGCGGCCTATGCGGAAGGGCTGGCATGTTGGCGGGCAAGGGAGTTTGCGAGGGCGTCTGATGCGTTCGAGAGAGTAGCGAAGATCGATCCAGCGTCAGCGCTATTTGCCAAACGCGCGAAGGCATTCGCCACAAATCCGCCTGCGCCGGACTGGACGCCAGTCAATACGCTGGAAGGAAAGTAACGGCGTCGACCAAGCGCGCTGGCTTCCCCTCTTCCCTTGTGGGAGAGGGTGGCTCGCCTCATCCGGCGCTTCGCGCCACCTTCTTCCACAAGGGGAGAAGGGAGGACACCAGCGTTTGCCGCTAAAACGGCAGCCCCACATAATTCTCCGCCAGCAAGCGCTGCGCCGTCTCTGAGGATAGCAGATAGTCGAGCTCCGTCTGCTGAAGCCGATCCTCATAGTCGAGCCGGTCGGCGAAGCGATGCAGCAGCATCGTCATCCACCACGAAAAACGCTGCGCCTTCCAGATGCGCGCGAGTGCCTTGGCGGAATAGCCCTTGAGGCCGGAATCGTCGCCGCTCTGATAATGCGCGAGCATGGCGTGGTAGAGATAGTAGATGTCGGACGCCGCGCTGTTCAGCCCGCGCGCTCCAGTCGGCGGCACGATGTGGGCGGCGTCGCCCGCGAGGAACAGGCGGCCGTAGCTCATCGGCTCCGCGACGAAGCTGCGCAGCGGCGCGATGCTCTTCTCGATCGAAGGGCCCGTGATCAGGCGATAGGCGACCTCGCCCGGCAGGCGGCGCTTCAGCTCGGCCCAGAACGCATCGTCGCTCCAGTCCTCGACCTTGTCGGTCAGCGGCACCTGGATGTAGTAACGGCTCAACACCTGCGAACGCAGCGAACACAGCGCAAAGCCCCGCTCGTGCTTCGCATAGATCAACTCCGGCGATACCGGCCTGGTGCGCGACAGCACCCCTAACCAGCCGAACGGATAGACCTTCTCGTATTCGCGCAGCACGTCCTTCGGGATCGATTTGCGGCTGACGCCGTGAAAACCGTCGGCGCCGACGATGTAGTCGCAATCCACGCGAATGGTTTCGCCATTCGCACGATACGTGACGTGCGGCCGCTCCGACGTGAGATCGTACGGCGTCACGTCTTCCGCATTATGCACGACCATGCCGCCGAGGCGGTCGCGCGCCTCATAGAGATCGCGCGTCAGCTCGGTCTGGCCGTAGACCAGCACCGAATTGCCGCCGGAATGCTTGTGCAGATCGATGTGGGAGAGCCTGCCGTCATGGGCGATCTCGAATCCCCCGTGAATCTCGCCCTCGCGATCCATCCGCTCGCCGCATTGCGCCTCGCGCATCAGCTTCGCAAAGCCGTGCTCGAGCACGCCGGCGCGGATGCGGGCCAGCACATGGTCGCGGCTGTATTTCTCCAGCACGATGGTGTCGATGCCCTTCAGGTGCAGCAACTGGGACAGCAGCAGCCCGGACGGCCCACCGCCCATGATGCAGACCTGAACTTTCATTTTGCGTCCTCCCGTCAGCGCGCTTTTTGCAGATCGAGGGCTGCAAACCGATGGAGGCTTTGGCCTTTGTCTTGTACTATTCGAACATGAGAAGCGCAGCCCCCGCCCCGGCGATCCGGGTCTACAACCTCTTCGGCGAGTCCGGCGATCTGCCCGACGTCGTACATTGCGAGACGATTGCGTCGCGCTCGGTGCTGCACGACTGGACGCTGGCCGTACACCGTCATGCCCGGCTGCACCAGGTGCTGCTGATCGAGCGCGGCGGCGGCGAGGCGACGCTCGACGGACGCGTGGTGCCCTTGAAGCCGATGCGGATCGTCAACGTGCCGGTCGGACACGTCCACGGCTTCCGTTTCGTGCCGGAGACACAAGGCTGGGTGCTGACGATCGCCGCCGAGATTCTCGACGAGGCGCTGCTTGCCGCGGAAGGCCTGCGCGCGGCTCGGTCGCGATCAGCCGTGGCGCGCGGCACGCCGCAGATCCGCGCCACCATGAAGCAGATTTTTGCCGAGCACGCCGCGCGTGATTTCGGCCGCGCACATGTGCTGCGCGCGCTGTCGGCAGCCATGATCGGGTTGGTCGCCCGCGCACTCGCGGGCGAGAGCGGCGGCAATGGCACGGCGGAAAGCGGGCTGTTCCGCCGCTTCGAGGCACTGCTCGAGCAGCATCATCTGCAACGCTGGAGCGTTGCCGACTACGCCGACGCGCTGTCGATCACGCCGACCCATCTCAACCGGGTGACGCGGGCAGCGACCGGCGACACCGCCTCGCATTTGATCCTCAACCGCCTGATCCGCGAGGCGCGGCGCAACCTCGTCTATACCAATCTTCCGGTCTCGACGGTTGCCTACGCGCTCGGCTTCGAGGACCCCGCCTATTTCAGCCGCGTCTACGCGGCGGCCACGGGATTGTCGCCGCGCGCCTTTCGCGCGCAGCTCCATGGCGATGAGACGTAGACCTCAGACGTCGAAGAACACCGTCTCGTCCGGCCCCTGAAGGTTGATCGTGAAGGAATACACGACCTTGCCGGCGCGCTCACTGCGCGTGGCGATCAGCGTCTTGCGGCGGACGGCCGGTTCGACCAGGTTGAGCACGGGATCGGCGGCGTTTGCGGCCTCCTCGTCCGAGAAATAGAGCCGCGTGTTGAGACCGATGTTGATGCCGCGTGCGACGATCCAGACATTGACGTGCGGCGCGCATTTGCGCCCCGATTTGTCGGCGATGCCGCCGGGCTTGATGGTCACGAACGTGACGACGCCACTTTCGAAATCCGAGCCCCCGCGGCCCCAGCCGCGAAAATCTTCCTCCAGCGCCCCGGCCGAGCGATCAGCCGGGTGGTTGTAGCGGCCGGCCGCATTGGCCTGCCAGATCTCGAGCAGCACGTCGCGCAGCGGCGAGCCGCTGCCGTCGATCACCTTGCCTTCCAGCGTGATGCGCTCGCCTTGCGTATTTGGCGTCACCAGCACGTTGGAAAAGTTCTTCTCGAAAATGTCGAAGCCGGCCATGGCCGGGATCAGGCCGATATGGACGTAGGGCCCGGCGGTCTGCGACGCCGTTTCCTTGAGATAGTCGAGCGGTTGCGGCATGGCTCAGTTCCCCGCGGTGCGATTTTCAAAATAGGTGGAGCGCTGGCCGCGCAGGACGATGTCGAAGCGATAGGCGAGCGAGTCGAACGGCGTCGAGGCGTTGAGGTCGAGCGGCGCCACGAGGCGGTCGAGCGCGTCCTTGTCCGGGATCGTCGTCAGGATCGGGCAGACCGGAATCAGAGGATCGCCCTCAAAGTACATCTGCGTGATCAGGCGCTGGGCAAAGCCCGAGCCGAATACCGAGAAGTGGATGTGGGCCGGGCGCCAGCTGTTGACGAAGTTGCGCCAGGGATAAGGGCCCGGCTTCACGGTGCGGAAATAGTAATAGCCGGTATCGTCCGTCAATGCGCGGCCGCAGCCGCCGAAATTCGGATCGACCGGGGCGAGATACGTGTCCTTTCTGTGCCGGTAGCGACCGCCGGCATTGGCCTGCCAGAACTCGACCAGCGTGTTCGGCACGCCGCGGCCGGTCTCGTCCAGCACACGGCCATGGACGATGATGCGCTCGCCGACGGGATCGCCGTCCTTGGCGTAGTTGCGGATCAGATCGTTGTCGAGCGGGCCGAGATCGTTGTGGCCGAACACGGGGCCCGTGATCTCCGAGACCGAGTTCTCGATCGACAGCAGCGCCTGGCGCGGCGAGCGCAGCACAGAGGATTTGTAGCCGGGCGCATACGCCGGCGGATGGACAGAGCGGTCGCGCTGGAAGAACCCGCCGTCGCCGAGCGGCGGCGTGAACGGCTCGGGGCGGTTGAGGCGGGGATCCCTTGAGGCTGGCGCCTGGGCATTCATCGGCGTTGTCTCTCCCTGTAGCGCCCCGGTCCGGATGCGCGGCTTATCGGGAGATCATGAGCCGGCCTATTCCACAGATAAATAGATCGATTATAATATACTTCATGAAAAAAATCGATCATTTGGCGCTCGACGGCCACGCGCTCGAACTATTCCTGGCCGTGCTGGAGGAAGGCTCGGTCACGGCAGCGGCGACGCGCCTCGGCCTGACGCAGTCCGCCGTCAGCCACGCCCTGAACAAGCTGCGATGGATCGCCGGTGACCCGCTGTTCGCCAAGTCCGGCCGCGGCATCGTCGCCACCGCGCATGCCCAGGCGCTGGCCGCGAAAGCGCGCGCGCTGATCGATGAGATGCGCAACTTTGCCGGCGGCGTGACCTTCGAGCCTGCCCTCGCACAACTTTCACTGACGGTCGCCGCGAATGATTTTCAGCGTGACCTGCTGCTGCCGCGATTCTTCCATCATGCCGCAAGACAAGTGAAGAGCCTGAACCTGCGCGTGATCCCCTCGCAATCGCCCTCGCCCGCGATGCTGCGCGAAAACCGCTGCGATCTCCTGATCACGCCGCTGCCGCCGTCCGGCATCGACATCGTGCAGAAGCGGCTGCTCAGCGATCACTACGTCTGCTACTACGATCCCAAGGCGCGGGCTGAACCTGCCGGCCGCGGCGCCTATCTCGCCGCGCGCCATGTCACCGTCGTCTATACCGACAATGAGCGGCTCGACTTCGACCGGAGGCTTGCGGCGAACGGCTTCCACCGCGACATCGCGATCTCCGTGCCGAGCTTTTCCGGCGTGCCGTCCTTCCTGCGCGGCTCGCAGATGCTGGCGAGCATGCCGAGCCTGCTCGCCTCCAGCGTGATGCGCGGCTTCGCGCAGACGCGGATACCGCTGGCCTCGCGCGCGCGCACGCTGGCGGAGTTGCCGATGTTCATGGTCTGGCACCAGCGCTACCAGAAAGATCCAACGCACCGCTGGATCAGAGCACAACTGGAGACTGTGGCTGCGACCGCGGGTGCCTGATTTTTGATGCACTGGTTGCGAACGACTGTTCACGCCGGTCTATTGGCTGTCCCACGAGGACTACGCTAATACTTCGCGCGAAGTGGTCGCCAATCAAAGGCGTCCGGAGAAGCCTTGTGAAGTCCAGCGTGTGCCTTCTGACAGCCTGCGATTCCGTTCAGCAGCCGCTCGCAGATCTTACCATCCCGCGTATGAAGGCCTTCGCCGGGACACACGGCTACGAGCAGCGCTTCATTCGTGGCGACAATTGGAAACGTCCGCGCGGATGGCTGAAGATCGAGGCGATCCGCGCCGTTCTCGAAGACGGTTTCGACTTCGTGCTCTGGATGGACATCGACGCCATCGTGCTTCGGAACGATGTCGATGTCAGGACGGCCGCGGTGGATGCTGCCGACCTCCATATGGCCTGGCACGGCCCGGAGACGTCCGAGATCATGGCCGCCGATTTCATTCCACATTTCAATTCGGGCGTCATGCTGATCCGCGCGACCGACTGGTCACGCGCGTTTTTCAAGCAGGTCTGGGAGACCGGCCAATTGCGGCATCCCTGGTTCGACCAGGCCACCATCCTCCATTTGCTCGGCTATGACGGTTGTCTGGGGCTTGGACCCAATCGTCCTGACGAGCCCAACCGGTCCCGTCTCGCGCGCCTCGACACCGCCTGGAATTCGATTCCGGGTCTTGCCATGGCGCCTGATCCGATCGTTCACCACTATGCAGGGATCGGCAATCCGTCGACTCGGCTCAGGATGATCGAGGCGGACGCCATGACCGCGCCGCTGCGCGAGCATGCGAGTCCCCAATTGCGTCAGACGTTTTCCCATTTGTTCAGCCTGTGGCGCGACGACGCTGCCATGCGCGACTGGGTCACGACGGAGCGGGACTCCGCCTTGGCCAAACTCCACGCCGTCGCGGCCGAAGGACACGGGTTGCTGGCGGAGAGGGATACCGCGCGGACGCAGCTGGCGGCCGTCCGCAACTCCACCTCTTGGAAACTCACCGGGCCGCTGCGTCGGATCATTGAATTGTTTCACCGCCGAAGAGAGCACGCGCTGCCGAAGGCACCCGATTGCTAGAAATACGCGGCCCTGACAAAGTTTCCACCGCAGAGCAGGGCCTGTCGCTTGCGACCCTGGGCTCCTCCTCCCTTCCGAAAGGAAATGCCGAGTTCGTCCATGCGATTCATGCATTCTTCCAGCAGGACGATCTCGCCGCCACGTTCGAAATCATCGATGATCATGACAAACCCGCTCGGATCGAGCCTTTCAACGATCTGCAAGGCACAAAGCCGCGAGAACCGTTCCCCGCGACGGTATGCCGGCGGACCGTCGACAAGCAGGAGGTTGATGGGGGTCTTTTCGAGAACGGTAAAGTCGTAGCCGCGTATCCTTCGTCCGGCCGCCGTTTGCTCGATCAGGGGCGAATGAACGAACCGGCACGGGGCGCCCTCGTCATCGATGTCCCGGGAAAGTTCGGCGATCCAGCCGGCATCATGCTCGACCGTAATTCGGCGACCGCCCCACGCCCCAGATCTTCTCATGTCGTTCAAGAGCATGGTGCTTTGACCAGCACCAAGCTCGACCGCGATCTCGGGCTTCAATTCCACAACGCAGCGTGCCAACAGATAGAGCAGGCTATAATTTGCGGCGCCTCCCAACGGATAGAACCTGTCCTTGACGCCAACATTTGCGATGTCTCTCCGAAACAGCTCCATGTAGATCGCTTCCTGGTCCGGCCGAACAAGAGCCGCGTCCTTCAACCAGCCCTTCAATTCGGCTTTCAGGAACTCAACCGCCGTCGCGAATTTCATGAACGCCCCTAGGATGACCCAACAATCGCGCGGCAATCTTGGACAGTTGCAACTCGTTTGTCTAACGCACCCTTTCGGGCCACGCGCCTTACGGTCGGCGCTTCGCGCCAAGTGCCGGCCGATACCCTGTCCTTCGCCAAACCCACTGGTTGCGCCGCCACGGCCACGCTAGAATTCCCCCCATGACAGTGACCGACATTGCGAGCCGGACCTACAATCACAGCTGGCGGCTGGATCCCATCATCCGCAGCCTGCTGGATACCGACTTCTACAAGCTATTGATGTTGCAGATGATTCGGGAAGACTACCCGAATCGGCAGGTGACATTCTCGGTCATCAACCGCTCGCGCCATGTGCGGCTCGCCGAGATCATCGACGAGGGCGAGCTGCGGGCCCAGCTCGACCATGCCCGCACCATCCGCTTCAGCAAGAAGGAGCTGATCTGGCTTGCCGGTAACACTTTCTACGGCAAGACCCACATGTTCTCGGCGGACTTCATCCGCTGGCTGGCCGAATTCCGGCTTCCCGAATACGAGCTGCGCAAGGTCGAAGGCCAGTACGAGCTGCATTTCCACGGTCCCTGGACCCACACCACGATGTGGGAGATTCCCGCGCTCGCGATCCTCAACGAGTTGCGCTCGCGCGCGGCGATGAAGGGCCGCGGCCGCTTCGAGCTCGACGTGCTCTATGCCCGCGCCAAGGCCAAGCTATGGACCAAGGTCGAGCGGCTGCGCAAGCTTGAGAATTTGCGGCTCTCCGACTTCGGCACCCGCCGCCGCCACGGTTTTCTCTGGCAGCGCTGGTGCGTGGAGGCGGTGAAGGAAGGCCTGGGCCCGTCCTTCATCGGCACCTCCAACGTGCTGCTCGCGATGGACAACGACCTCGAAGCCATCGGCACCAATGCGCATGAGCTGCCGATGGTCGCAGCGGCGCTTGCCAAGGACGACGAGGAGCTGCGCTGGGCGCCCTATCGCATCCTCGACCAGTGGCGCCAAACCTACGGCGGCAATTTGCTGATAGCGCTGCCCGATGCCTTCGGCACCAAGGCCTTCCTGCGCGATGCGCCGGAATGGGTCGCCGACTGGACCGGTTTCCGGCCCGATAGCGCACCCCCGATCCAGGCCGGCGAAGAGATCGTCGCCTGGTGGGAGAAGAAGGGCCGCAACCCCAGGGACAAGCTGCTGGTCTTTTCCGACGCGATGGATGTCGGCTCAATCGAGGAGACCTATCACCACTTCGCCGGCCGGGTGCGGCTCTCCTTCGGCTGGGGCACCAACCTCACCAACGACTTCGTCGGCTGCCCGCCGGACGGCTCGTTCAATCTCGATCCGATCTCACTGGTCTGCAAAGTGTCGTCGGCCGATGGTCATCCGGCCGTCAAGCTCTCCGACAATCCGGAGAAGGCAACCGGCCTGCCCTCGGAGATCGAGCGCTATCTGCGTGTGTTCGGCGACGCCGGCCGCGTGCGCCAGCCGGTGCTGGTCTAGCGCCGGGCCAAACTCTATCGGTCGGGTAAACCGCGCAGGACGAATCCGACGCATTGGTGCGCCAATGCAGCGGGTGGTTCCGGTTTGTCGGCATTTGCCGCAATCTGCGCGCTTCCACTTCACAACGACTTCACCCTGCGCCCAGTCTCCCGCATCTTTCAGGTCGAGTTGAGCAACTTTCTCCTCTACTTGGCGTTGCACGCGCAACGTTCAGCTGGGTCGTTGAGCTATTTGGGGAATGCAGGGTGCTTCGCAGAGCAGCGTCGTCGACGAAGGGACACAGCTTCCTTCACGTCATCAAGCTCGTCTCGCCTTTCGTGATGGTCGTCGTGCTTCAGGCGGCGATCGCGGGATTCAGCCTCGAGGTGATGTCATCGGTCCGCGCCTATGTCGCGGGTGAAGCGCTATGGTCGCGCTCGCAAAAGAACGCGGTCTATTTCCTCAATCTCTATCTGCATTCGGGCGACAAGAGCCAGTTCGCGCAGTACGAGGCCTCGCTCGCCGTTCCCATCGGCGACGAGTTCGCGCGATGGGCGCTTGAGCGCGATCCTGTCGACGTCGAGGTCGCCCGCATCGGCTTCCTGCAAGGCGGCAATCATCCTGATGACATTCCGGGATTGATCTGGCTGTTTCGCTATTTCAACCGCGTCAGCTTCCTCCAGGAAGCGATCCACGAATGGGCTGCCACGGACCCCATGCTGCTGGAGCTGAGCGTGTTCGGCGAGGTCATCCGGTCCGATCTGCAGAAGGGCCCCATTCAGGACGGCGGCCGCCTGCAAGTCCTGTCGTCGCGGCTCTCGGAGCTCAACGCCGAGTTCACGGTGCATGCCAACCGCTTCTCCACTGTCCTTGGCGAAGGCTCCCGCGCCATCAAGATGACGCTGACCTGCATCAACATCGCCACCGCCGCGACGCTGATCCTGCTCCTGATCTGGCACACGCGGCGACTGGTGCTGCAACGACAGGCGTTCGAAGATGCCTTGCATGACGAGAAGGAGCGCCTGGTGTACCAGGCATCGCATGACTGGCTGACTGGTCTTGCCAACCGCCGTGCCTTTGAGGCGCGGCTGCAAAGCGAGCTGGACAATATCGCGGCGGGCTCGCTCGCTTTGATCCTGCTCGACCTCGACCAATTCAAGAACGTCAACGACAGCTGCGGCCATCTCGCCGGCGATCGCCTGCTCTGCCAGGTCTCTCACCTGCTGCAACAGGACCGGCGGCCGCATGATCTGGTGGCCCGGCTCGGCGGCGATGAATTTGGCCTGATCCTGCCGCGGTGCTCGCCCGCAACCGCCGTCGATATCGCCGAACGGCTGCGGCGATCGCTGGAGCTGTTCAGCTTTGCCTGGGACGATCGCCTCTTTGCGGTGACCGCCAGCATCGGCGTCACCTGCATCGCCGACCGCGACACCACGCTCGAGGATGCGATGCGGCGCGCGGATGCCGCCTGCTATCGCGCCAAGGACAAGGGGCGCAACCGGGTTCAGGTCGACAGTTTGCGGCCGGATATCGTTCTCGTTGCGGCACGGCCGCGCGAAGCCGCGCGCGCGTGACGTTGGCCCCTTTCACTTCGCGGGCAGAATCCCAAGGCCCGCGAGATGCACGTCGACAAACTGCTCCACCTGCTGGCGCAGCATCTGGGGCGGCACGGCGATCATGCGCTCCTCGAGGCCGAGCGAAATGATCCCATGCACCGCTGAAAACAGGGTGCGTGACAACAGCGCGATCTGCACATCGTCCGCATCCGGGAGCAACCGCACCAACGGCGGGTGCATCAACGCGAAGGCGTCCATCACCAGCTGAAGGATGTCATCGGGATAAGGACGATCATCCTCCATCCGGTGCTCGAACAGCGACCGCAGCAAATTGGCGTGCGTGGCGAAGAAGTCGAGATAGGTCTCGGCCAGGCCGTAGAGCTGGCGGACAGGGTCTTCACTCGGAACTCCCCCAAGTCGCGCCGTCAGCGCCTGAACGGTCTCCCGGTTAACCGTCAGGATCACCCCGTCGAAGTCGCCGAACTCGTTATAGACGCTGCCGACCGAACAGCCGACGGCCTCCGCGACGTCCCGAACTTTCAACGATCTCAAGCCCTTGGACGCGATAATGCCGCGGGCGCTGTCCAGGATCTGGAGCCGCCTCCGAAATCTTTTTTGGTCTCGCAGCGATTCTTCTTGAACATTGTTCATTTTAAAGCTACTCATGTGAACATTGTTCAAATTAACCCGGAGACCTGTAAAATGCAAACCCTCGCTGTGGATATCGCCACCACCTTTCTCGACGACGCCGCGGCTCTCGTGACTGGCCTTGGCCGAGCCGTCCTCAAGCTGGCCATGGCGCCGATCGATCGCATCGCGAATGCCTGCGACATTGCCGGTGTACTCACCGAACGCCGCGCCACTTTCCGGATGTGGCGTGCCAACCGCTCCCACGCCCGTCGCGAGGGCCGCCGCTTCAGCCTGCTCGGCCACCTCTCACCCTTTCGCCACCTCGCCCATCTCACCTGAGACGGGCACAGCCGGCACGTTCCGCTCGGCTCGAATGCAAGATCCGGTTGCAAGGAAGGAATTACCATGTCCCGCCGTTCGCAGCCGGTCTCACGGATTTCAGTGATGCGGTTCAGCTTTTCCTCATCGCCGACGCGATACCTCGATAGGTGCGGCCCTTCCGCCCGAATCGCGGCCGGGGCCAGATATTTGCGAACCTAACGAGACCACTTGGAGACCAACAGGATCGGAGGAACCGAGGGGGCAGGCCGGCGACCGTCGTCACCCTGCAATCGTTGGTCCCATACTCTTCCGGTCGTGACGTTTCACCGACTGCGTAACAACCTCTGCCTTTCCAAAACAGGACTCGTCATGATCAGGGATTTGATGTCGTCACGCCGCTTTGCGCCGCTGTTCTGGGCGCAATTCTTCTCGGCGCTCAATGACAACGTGCTCAAGAACGCACTCGTCATCATCCTGCTTTACAGTGCCGCGACCGGCCACGGCGATGCCCTGGTGACGGTCGCGGGCGCCGTCTTCATCTTCCCCTATTTCATCCTGTCCGGGCTCGGCGGCCAGCTCGCCGACAAATACGTCAAATCCGTCGTCGCAAGGCGGCTCAAATTCGCCGAGATCTTTGCTGCGGCCTTTGCCGCCGCCGGCTTCTTCCTGCATTCGGTGCCGCTGCTGTTCGCAGCGCTCGCACTGTTCGGCATCATCGCCGCCCTGTTCGGCCCCGTGAAATACTCCATGCTGCCGGACCAGCTCGCGCTCGGCGAGCTCGCGACCGGCAACGCGCTGGTCGAAGGCGCGACCTTCATGGCCATCTTGCTCGGCACTGTCGCCGGTGGCCTGTTCGTGGCCGGCTCCGCCCATATGGGCTGGGTCGCATCGGCCGTCGTCGTGCTGGCCCTGTTGTCGTGGGCCTTCGCCTCCCGCATTCCGCAAACAACGCCGTCCGCGCCCGAGCTGCCCGTCGACGCCAATCCCTGGACCTCGACGATCAGCCTGTTGAAGACGCTGCACGCCGACCACCGGCTGTGGGACGGCACCGTGATCGTCTCCTGGTTCTGGCTGGTCGGCGCCATCGTGCTGTCGCTGCTGCCGGCGCTGGTCAAGGATGTCGTCGGTGGCTCCGAGGGCGTGGTCACGCTGTGCCTTGCGATCTTCGCGATCGGCATTGCCATCGGCTCGCTGTTCGCCGCCAGCCTCAGCCACGTTCGCCCGAACCTCGCGCTGGTGCCGATCGGCGCGATCATCATGGGCTTTGCGGGTCTCGACCTCGCCTGGGCCATCGCCGTGACCAGCAAGGGTCAAGACATCGCCGCGGTTGACTTCGCGACCTCCTTCACCGGCCTGCGCATGCTGCTCGACTTCGTCGCCTTCGCATTCGGCGGCGGCCTGTTCGTCGTTCCCTCCTTCGCGGCCGTGCAAGCATGGTCGGCTCCGAACGAGCGCGCCCGCATCATCGCCGCCGGCAACGTGCTGCAGGCCGCCTTCATGGTGGCCGGCTCGCTGTTCGTCGCGCTGTTGCAGGCGGGCGGATTGCATGTCGGCTGGATCTTCTTCGGCCTCGGCGTCGCCAGCTTCGGCGCGGTCTGGTTCGTGCTGACCAAATGGGGCAAGGAAGGCGTCCGCGATTTCGGCGGACTCTTGTTCCGCGCCCTGTTCCGCACCGAGATTCGCGGCCTCGAGAATCTGCCGCCTCCGGGCACGCGTATGCTGATCGCGCCCAACCATGTCAGCCTGATCGACGGCCCGCTGCTGCACGCCGTGCTGCCAATCGACGCGAGCTTCGCGGTCGATACCGGCATCTCCAAGGCCTGGTGGGCAAAACCGTTCCTGCGTGTGGTCAAGCACTATACCATGGACCCGAGCAAGCCGCTGGCCGCGCGCGACCTGATCAAGCTCGTCGCCGCAGGCGAACCGGTGGTGATCTTCCCGGAAGGACGCATCACCGTCTCCGGATCGCTGATGAAGGTCTATGATGGCACCGCGATGATCGCGGACAAGGCCGACGCCGTGGTCGTGCCCATTCGTATCGAGGGCGCGCAGCGCTCGCATCTCAGCTATCTCAACGGCAGCCAGGTCAAGCGCTCGTGGTTTCCGCGGGTGACGGTCACCATCCTGCCGCCGGTCAAGCTGCCGGTTGATCCCGCGCTGAAGGGCAAGGCGCGCCGCAATGCCGCGGGCGCCGCGCTCCAGGACGTCATGATCGATGCGATGGTCAAGAACGCCATGCTCGATCACACGCTGTTCGAAGCGCTCGGGCACGCCTATCGCGACCGCGATACCGGCAAGGTCATTGTCGAGGACGCGCTCGGCACCAAGCTGACCTATCGCAAGCTGATCCTCGGCGCGCAGGTCTTGAGCCGCAAGCTCGAGACCGGCACCGCCGTCGGCGAGAATGTCGGCGTGCTGCTGCCGAATTCCGCGGGCGTCGCCGTCGTCTTCATGGCGCTGCAAAACATCGGCCGGGTCCCGGCGATGCTCAACTTCTCCGCCGGCCCGGTCAACGTCCTCGCCGCCATGAAGGCCGCGCAGGTCAAGACCGTGCTGACTTCAAAAGCCTTCATCGAGAAGGGCAAGCTCGACAAGCTGATGGCCGCGATCTCCGCCGAGGTCCGCGTCGTCTATCTCGAGGACGTTCGCGCCTCGATCGGCACGGCCGACAAGATCAAAGGCCTGCTCGCCGGCACCGCGCCGCGCGTTATCCGCCAGGCCAACGATCCGGCCGTCGTGCTGTTCACGTCGGGCTCGGAAGGCACGCCCAAGGGTGTCGTGCTGTCCCACCGCAACATCCTCGCCAACGCCGCGCAGGCGCTGGCAAGGGTCGATGCCAACGCCAACGACAAGGTGTTCAACGTACTGCCGGTGTTCCACTCGTTCGGGTTAACAGGTGGAATGATGATGCCGTTGCTCGCGGGCATTCCGATCTACATGTACCCCTCGCCGCTGCACTACCGCATCGTGCCGGAGCTGATCTACCAGACCGGTGCCACCATCCTGTTCGGCACCGACACGTTCCTCAGTGGCTACGCACGCTCGGCGCATGCCTACGACTTCCGCACCCTGCGCCTGGTGATCGCCGGCGCCGAGGCGGTCAAGGACCGCACGCGGCAGGTGTTCATGGAGCGTTACGGCATCCGCATTCTCGAAGGCTACGGCGTGACTGAAACCGCGCCGGTGCTGGCGATGAACACGCCGATGGCCAATCGCCCCGGCACCGTCGGCCGCCTCTCGCCGCTGATGGAAAGCAAGCTCGAATCGGTCCCCGGCATCGAGGAAGGCGGGCGCCTGTCGGTGCGCGGACCGAACGTCATGCTCGGATACTTACGGGCCGAAAATCCCGGCGTGCTCGAGCCGCTCGCCGAGGGCTGGCACGACACTGGCGACATCGTGGCGATCGACCCGGCCGGCTTCATCACGATCAAGGGCCGCGCCAAGCGCTTTGCCAAGATCGCGGGCGAAATGGTCTCGCTCTCGGCGGTCGAGAACATCGCGACGACACTGTGGCCACAGGCGGCATCGGTCGCCGTGTCGATCCCCGACCAGCGCAAGGGCGAGCGCATCGTGCTGCTGACCACGGAGAAGAATGCCGAGCGCAGCGCGATGCAGGCCCAGGCCAAGACGATCGGCGCGTCCGAGCTGACCGTTCCGGCGGCGATCATGGTGATCGACAAGGTTCCGCTGCTGGGCACCGGCAAGACCGACTATGTCACCGCGACGACGATGGCCCGCGAGCAGGCGTCCCCGCCGGAGCGCGAGGTTGCGTGAGATCCAACCCATCGCCGTCGCACCGGTGGATACCCGGTGCAACGGCGTGGTTTTGCTTCATGGCATCGGGGTCGGCTCCTGGACGCTGAAGCGGCTTGAGCGAGCGCTACAAAGCCACGGTTACGCGACGCTGAACCTTGACTACGCCAGTCGCAAGAAGCCGCTCGAAGAGCTTGCGGACGAGATCCACGCGTCGATCGCCGCCTTCGCGGAGCAGTGCGATGGCACGATCCACTTTGTCGCCCACTCCATGGGCGGGCTGCTCGCGCGGGTCTATATTTCGAGGCATCGCCCCGCGCGGCTCGGCCGTGCCGTCATGCTGGGCACGCCCAATGGCGGAAGCGAGGTCGCCGATCTGCTGAAGGATTTTTCGATTTATCGCGCTGCATTTGGCCCGGCCGGCCAGCAGCTTACGACCGCTCAAGCGCCCGTGCTCATCGACCTGCCGTCGCCCGATTACGCGATCGGCATCATCGCGGGATGCCGCACCATCGCGCCGATCGCGTCAGCTTTCGTCCTGCCGCGCCCCAATGACGGACGGGTCTCAGTCACGAGCGCAAAACTGCCCGACATGGCCGACCATATCGTGGTGAAAGCGTCCCATACCGGACTGCCACGCCACACCGTCGCGATCGAGCAGACCATCGCGTTCCTGCACGACGGTCGCTTTCGGGCTATCTGACTCTCAAGACCCGGCTTCGCTGCGCCGCTCCTGCGCGTAGCGCACCAGCGCCGCGAAGCGATAGATGCCGTGCACGAATTTGCCGTAGGGCATGGTGATGAACAGCGCGAACACCGCGCCGAGATGCAGCGCCAGCAGCGGCCCCATCGCAGATGTCTCGCGCAGGAGCAGAAGCAGCATGCCGGTGACACCGGTCAGGAACAGCATGGCGATGAAGCCGACATCCATGCCGTAGCGGTTCTCGTCGAGCAGCTCAGGCGCGCGGCGCGACTTTGCGATGAACAGCCCAATGGGGCCGACGATGAGGCCGATCCCACCGAGCGTGCCGAGCACCACGGGCAGGTCCCACCACGGGTACGGCGCCTCGCGTCCGAGGAGATAGTGATACAGCGTCGCCACCGATGTCGCGGCGAAGCACAGCAGGAAGCCGTAGAACGTCAAATGGTGGTACAACTTTCGCCGGTCGGTCGGCTTGTCGTCCTCATTGTAGCAGCCGACGCCGCCGCCATGGAGATAGCGCAGCTCGCCGGCATCGCGCATCGCCTGGAAGATGGAGCCGCCGTCCGCGCGGCCACCGATCGGCGTACCGATGTCGCGCCAGAAGGCACGCACGCTCATGACCAGCGCGAGGATCGCAAAGAGGAAGGCGGCGCTGAACAAAGCCGCCATCGCGTTATGCGGCATCAGTTTGTAGAACGCACCGGGGCCGGTGTGCACACCGAACAATACGTTGCGGTCGTTCAGGGCGGCGAAGCCGAGGATGAAGGCCGCCATGCTGAGCGCGGCGACGATGCTGATGACAAGCCCGTTGCGCGCGAAGGCGCCGGACAGCGCCAGCGGCCAGGCATAGGCCGCATAGGATTCAGCGCGCGCAACCGCCAGCGTCTTCGGGACGTTGACGTTGAATTCGTGCGGCGGCGAGAACTGGCAATCGACGTAGCAGGCACCGCAGGAATGGCAGAGGTTGGCGAGATAGTTGAGGTCGCCATCGGAGAAGGCACGGCGCATCTCCATGGCAGGAAACACTGCGCAAAGACCCTCGCAGTAGCGGCAGGAATTGCAGACCGTCATCAGACGGTCGGCTTCGTCCAAAATTTGGGTTCCGTGCATGGCTTTACTTCGTCAGACCTTTGCCCTCGAGCCATTTCTGGATCAGGGCCGCGACCTCGAGGTTGTTCTTGTCCATCATCACCAAATGCGAATTGCCCTTGATGCCGGCCTGCGGGAGGTCGACGATGTCGACGCTGCCCCCGGCCGCCTTGATGGCGTCGGCAAAAGCAATGCCGTTGGCCCGGATCTTGGGCCAGCGTGAATCGCGCTCGATATAATCGCCATAGATGATGAGCGTCGGAATGTTCTTCAGCACATCCGCTTTGGCGGGATCGCCGATGCCGGCGGGCTCGATCGCAATCAGCGCCTTGACTTTGTCGGGCCGGGCTTGCGCGACCTTGAAGCCGAAGCTGCCGGCCTGGCTGTGGAACAGGATCACCGAGGGGCCGACGCGATCGATCTCGGCGATATAGGCGGCGACGGTCGCATCGTCAGTCGTGGTCCAGCGCGGCACGTTCTGCTTGACGAAATTCTCGTAGCCCTCGACGGGAAACTGGTTGCCCGGCAGTACCTTCCGTTTGGCGGGATCAGGATCGTAGGAATTCGGCCCATCGCCGATGCGGAAGCGCTCGAACGGATTGGCCGTGGTGAGGAAGACCGGCTCGCTCTTGAAGATATCTGGATATTGCGCCCACCCCGCGCGTCCGCGCTCCACCGCGTCGGAATTGTAAACCGCCCACCCCTTGCGCAAGAAATAATTGAGCCAGCCTTCGCGTCCGTCAGGCGTGGTCTCGTAGGTGACGCCGGTCAGTCCGCCGCCATGCCACATCAACAGCGGATAGGCGCCCTTCTCGTTGGCCGGCAGGAAATATTGCACGTACATCTGCTCGACCTGATAGGTGCCGTTGGGATCGACCTTGGCCGGCACGCCGCCAGGCGCGAACACGACCTCCCTCACCGGCTTGCCGGAGATTTCGACAAGGCGGCCGCCGACATGGAACGAGCCCATGTCGCGCAGGCTGATCGGCTCGGCGGCGCGGGCAAGGCCGACCATCAGCAGCGCCGCGATCGAAGCAATGGCAATGCGTGACATGGTTCCTCCTGGCGTCATTTCTTCATTCTGGTTCTTGATTCTAATTCTTGGCGTGGCGTGCCGCTTCCCGCCCCGCGATGCGTCCGAACACGCTGCCGATGGTCATGCCCATGCCGGCGGCATAACCCTTGCCGAGCACGTTGCCGGCCATGATCTCGCCGGCCGCAAACATGTTGGCCGAGGACTTGCCGTCCGCCATCAGCAGCCGCGCTTCCTTGTTCACGCGCGTGCCGAGATAGGTGAAGGTAATGCCGGGCCGCACCGGATAGGCAAGATAAGGCGGCGTCTCGATGCGGCGTGCCCAATGAGTCTTCTGCGGCGTGATGCCTTCGGTGCGGCAGTCGTCCAGAATGGTGTGATCGAAGGTGCCGGGCTGCACCGCCGCGTTGAACTCGGTGAGGGTTCTCTCCAGGGCAGCCGGATCGAGCTCGAGCTTGCCGGCGAGTTCGGCAATCGTCTGCCCGGCAATCGGCGGAAACAGCGTCGGCATAAAACTCGTGACGACGGTGGAATCGAAGATGATGTAGGCGATCTGGTCGGGCTGCGCTGCCACCAGCCGGCCCCAGATCGCGTAGCGCTTCGGCCAGATATCCTCGCCCTCGTCATAGAAGCGCTGTGAATGCTTGTTGACGACGATGCCGAACACGACGGAGTCATGGCGGGTGATGATGCCGCCGTCGAATTTCGGCGCCCGCGCATCGATCGCCACCGCGTGGCACTGGGTGGGATCGCCGACCTCCTGGACACCCTTGGCGAGCAGCATCTTCAGGATCGAGCCACGATTATAGGGCGTGCCGCGGATCAGGAAGTTATCCGCCGCCTCGCCCCAATATTGCTTCAGCCATTCGATGTTGGCCTCGAACCCGCCGGCCGCGGCAACCAGCGACGTCGCGCGGATCTCGGTCTCGCCATTGATCGGCCGCTTGAGGCGCGCGGCGAGGAACATGCCGTCCTCGATCACGAGGTCGGTGACCTCGGCGTCGTATTCGACCTCGACGCCAAGATTCTCAGCGGTGAGATAGAGCGCGTTCAGCATCGCGCGGCCGCCGCCGAGGAAGAAGGAGTTGGTGCGGCCGAGGCTCAGCGTGCCGCCGAGCGAGGGTTGCCAGCGTACGCCCTGCTCCACGATCCAGTTCAAGATGTCCTTGGATTCGCGGATCATGTGGCGGGCGAGCACCTCGTCGGTCTGCCCCCCGGTGACGCGCAGCAGATCCTCCCAGAACTCCTCTTCGGTGTAGGGGCCGGTGAGGATTTCGGTGGCGGCGTCATGGGCGCAGCGCATGTTGCGAGTGTGGCGGGTGTTGCCGCCGCGATAGAATTTCGGCGCGCCTTCGAGCACGAGCACCGAGGCACCGCCGCGCCGGGCGCTGATCGCCGCGCACAACGCCGCGTTGCCGCCCCCGATCACCAGCACGTCGTATTTGCTGCTCATGCCGTCTGCCCGATGCGACGAAGTTAGAGACATTCTTCTCGCCAACGGCCCCGGTCAACCCCACATGGCCATTGCGTACTTTTGTATACAAAGATATACAATGCCCGTGCAAGCGGCATCTCTGCATGGGCAGGATGCGCATTGAGGGACCATGGCCAGACGCCCGGCAAAGACAGGTGGATCAATCGCGCGTGGCGCGGGTGTTGCACTGGGCGAAGCAGTGTTCCGCTCGCTCTGCGAGGCCCTCCAGGCCGGCAGCTACCGCGCCGGCGACCGTCTCCGTGAAGAAGAGGTCGCACAGCGGCTGAAGGTCAGTCGGACGCCGGTTCGCGAAGCTCTCGGGCGCCTCGCGGCGCGCGGCTTCGTCGAGCCCGCCGGTGGCCGCGGCCTGATCGTGCGCGACCTCGACATCTCAGAGGTGCTCGAGCTCTACGCCATGCGCGAGATCATGGAAGGCGCCGCCGCGCGCCTCGCCGCCGGGCACGCCTCGGCGCCCGAGGTCGACGCACTCAGAGATATCGAGCAGGCCTTCGTCGAGGCGCCCGCGACCGACGCTTCCGAGATGGCGAAGCTCAACCGCGCCTTCCACGAGGCGATCTGCCGCGCCGCGCGAAACCGCTATCTCGACAATGCCTCGCGCGAATTGCAGGACTGGATCGCCCTGCTCGGCCCGACCACCTTCACCGTAACCGGCCGCCCCTCGACCAGCCACGCCGAGCACCAGGCCATCATCGACGCCATCGCCGCGCGCGACGGCGACAAGGCCGAGCAGCTCGCGCGCGTGCATATTCGCGAAGCGCTGCGCTGCCGGCTAAAACTTTTGCAGAAGCAGTAGCAGAGCGCGGCGATCAGGCGACCAATTCCGCGGCAACCGCCTTCAACACATCCCGTACATCGGTCGGCCTGAGCCGCACCTGCAATCCGCGCTGGCCGCCATTGACATACACATGGCCATGCGCGAGCGCGCTCTGCTCGATCACGGTGCCGACCTGCTTGCGCTGCCCGAACGGGCTGATGCCCCCGACCTTGTAGCCGGTGACGCGCTCGGCCTCCGGCGGCTTCATCATCTGAGCGGACTTGCCGCCGGCTGCAGCGGCGAGCTTCTTCATCGAGACTTCCTGGTCGGACGGCACGATCACGCAGACCGGCTTGCCGTCGACCAGCGCCATCAGCGTCTTCAAGACGCGCGCGGGGTCTTCGCCGAGTGCGGCGGCGGCCTGGAGCCCGATGCTCCCGGCGTCAGGATCGTAGTCATAGGTGCGGATGGTGAAGGCAACACCGGCGGCTTCAAGCGCGCGCGTGGCGGGAGTGACTTTGGACATGGGCGATATGTACCACCGTCATTGCGAGGAGCGAAGCGACGAAGCAATCCAGAGTCTTTCCGCGGAAACAGCCTGGATTGCTCGCTTCGCTCGCAATGACGATGGAGCCGGCCCTACTCCGCCGCGTCCCGCATCTCGGCGCGCTCGGCCCTCGCAGCGCAGAACTTGAACTCCGGGATCTTGCCGAACGGATCCAGCGCCGGGTTGGTCAAAAGGTTCGCCGCCGCTTCCGCATAGCAGAACGGCATGAACACCATATTCTCCGGCACGTCGCGGTCGGAGCGAACCTTGACCTCGACCGCACCGCGGCGGGTCTCGAGGCGAATGAAATCGCCGGGTGCGAGCTTCTTCCTGTGCATGTCCTTTGGCGACATGAACGCGACCGCCTCCGGCTCGATCTGGTCGAGAACCTGGGCGCGGCGGGTCATCGAGCCGGTGTGCCAGTGCTCGAGCACGCGGCCGGTCGAGAGCACCATCGGATATTCGGCGTCGGGGATCTCGTCCGGCGGGATGACGTGGGCCGGCACGATCTTGCCGCGGCCGCTCGCGGTCGGGAAGCCCGTGGTGAAGATGATCTCGTTGCCGGGCTTGTCGGGAGCGTCGGCCGGGTAAGTGACGGCGCCTTCGCGCACCAGCCGTTCCCAGCTGATGTTCTTGAGCGACGGCATCAGCTCCGCCATTTCAGTGTAGACCTCGCCCGGGCCGGAATAATTCCACGGCAGGCCCATGCGCTTGCCGATCTCCTGAATGATCCAGAGATCCTGCCGCGCATCGCCCGGCGGCTTGATCACCTGGCGCGCGAGCTGCACGCGGCGATCGGTGTTGGTGAAGGAGCCATCCTTCTCGGCAAAAGCCGAAGCCGGCAGGATCACGTCGGCGTGGAACGCGGTCTCGGTGACAAAGAGATCCTGCACCACAAGATGATCGAGCATCGCCAGCGCCTGGCGCGCATGCTGCAAATCGGGGTCGGACATCGCGGGGTTCTCGCCCTCGATATACATGCCCTTGATCTCGCCGGCATGGATCGCATTCATGATCTCGACCACGGTCAGGCCGCGCACGGGATCGAGATCCTGGTCCCACATCTTTTCGAAAGCCCCGCGCAAATCGTCGCGGCCGACCGGCTGATAGTCCGGCAGGAACATCGGGATCAGGCCGGCATCGGAGGCGCCCTGCACATTGTTCTGGCCGCGCAGCGGATGCAGACCGGTGCCGGGACGGCCGACCTGGCCGGTGATCAGCGCCAGCGCGATCAGGCAGCGCGCATTGTCGGTGCCGTGGACGTGCTGGCTGATGCCCATGCCCCAGAAGATGATCGACGATTTTGCCCGCGCATAGGTGCGCGCGACCTCGCGCAAGGTCTGCGCCGGGACGCCGCAGATCGGCTCCATCTTCTCCGGCGTGAACTCCTTGATCTTCTCCTTGAGATCCTCAAAGCCCTCGGTGTAGCCGGCGATGTACTGGTCGTCGGTCAGCCCCTCGGTGATGATCGTGTTGATCATCGCGTTCAGCATGGCGACGTCGGAGCCCGGCTTGAACTGCAAGTGCTTCGTCGCATGACGCGACAGCGTCTGCCGGCGCGGATCCATCACGAACAGCTTTGCGTTGTTCTGCTTGACCGCGTTCTTGATAAAGGTTGCCGCCACCGGATGGTTCACGGTCGGGTTGGCGCCGATCACGATGATGACCTCGGCATCCATCGCAGCCGAGAACGGCGCCGACACCGCGCCCGAGCTCAAACCTTCGAATAGCGCCGCGACCGAGGAGGCGTGGCACAGACGGGTGCAGTGATCGACATTGTTGGAGCCGAAGCCGGTGCGCACCAGCTTCTGGAATAGATAGGCCTCTTCGTTCGAGCCCTTCGCCGAACCGAAGCCGGCCAGCGCCTTCACGCCATTGGTGTCGCGGATCTTGACGAGGCCCTTGGCGGCGATGTCGAGTGCTTCGTCCCAGCTCGCTTCGCGGAAGTGCGTGAAGGGATTGGCCGGATCGACCTGATCGTTGGAGTCCTTCTTCGCATTCGGCAGCCGCACCAGCGGCTTGGTCAGGCGATGCGGATGGTGGATGTAGTCGAAGCCGAAGCGGCCCTTGACGCAAAGACGGTTGTGATTGGCGGGGCCGTCGCGGCCTTCCGCATAGATCACCTTCTCGTCCTTGACCTCGTAGGTGACCTGGCAGCCGACGCCGCAGAACGGGCAGAGCGAATCGACCTTCTTGTCCGCGTAAGTGACGCGGGTCTGCTGGTCGTCGAGCATCACGGCCGGCATCAAGGCGCCGGTCGGACAGGCCTGCACGCATTCGCCGCAGGCGACGCAGGTGGACTCGCCCATGGGATCGTCGAAGTCGAACACGATTTTCGAGCCATGGCTGCGATAAGCCATGCCGATGACGTCGTTGACCTGGACCTCGCGGCAGGCGCGCACGCAAAGGCCGCACTGGATGCAAGCGTCGAGGTTGACGCGCATCGCCGGATGGCTGGCATCAGTCTCCCAGCGCTCGGCGGCGGGGAAGCGGCTCTCGGTGACGCCGGTCGTCTCGGCCCAGTGCCAGAATTTGGACTCCGGATCGTGGCTGGTCTCGCGCGCCGGCTGGTCGGCGACCAGCAGCTCCATCACCATCTTCTGCGCCGACACGGCACGCGCCGACTCGGTCTTCACCTTCATGCCGACCGACGGCGTGCGCTTGCAGGATGCTGCGAGCACGCGCTCGCCCTCGATCTCCACCATGCAGGCGCGACAATTGCCGTCGGGGCGATAGTCGGGCGCCGGCGAATAGCACAGATGCGGGATTTCGCGTCCCCCGCGTTTTGCGACTTGCCAGATCGTCTCGCCGGCGTTGGCTTCGACCTGCTTGCCGTCGAGCTCGAACGTAATCTTGGTCATTCGGCCGCTTCCTTGAACTCGTCAGGGAAATATTTGATCACGGTGGAGAGTGGGTTCGATGCCGCCTGACCAAGCCCGCAGATCGAGGCATCGCGCATCGCCTGGCTCAATTCTTCCAGCAAGGCACGGTTCCAGACCGGCTTCTGCATCAGCTGCGCCGCCTTCTGGGTTCCGACGCGGCACGGCGTGCACTGGCCGCAGCTCTCGTCCTCGAAGAACTTCATCAGGTTCAACGCAGCCGCACGCACGCTGTCCTTTTGCGACAGGATCACGATCGCGGCAGAACCAATGAAGCAGCCGTATTTCTCCAGCGTGCCGAAATCGAGCGGGATGTCGTCCATCGCCGCGGGCAGGATGCCGCCCGACGCGCCGCCCGGCAGGTACGCATAGAACTGGTGACCGTCGGCCACGCCGCCGCAATATTCGTCGATCAATTCGCGCACGGTGATGCCGGCGGGCGCGAGCTTCATGCCGGGATTTTTCACGCGGCCCGAGACCGAGAAGCTGCGCAGGCCGTGGCGCTCATGGCGGCCATTGCCCTTCCACCAGTCCGCGCCCTTCTCGACGATGTCCCGCACCCACCACAGCGTCTCGATATTGTTGATCAGCGTCGGCAAGCCGAACAGGCCGACCTGGAACGGGTAAGGCGGCTTGTGCCGGGGCAAGCCGCGCTTGCCCTCGATGCTTTCGAGCAGCGAGGATTCCTCGCCGCAGATGTAGGCGCCGGCGCCGCGGCGCATATGCAGCGTCGGGCCGCCTGCGGGCAGCTTGGCAAGCTCGCGCTCGAGGATTTCGCGCGACGCCGGATATTCGTCACGTAGATAGATGTAGACGTCGGAGGCCTGCACCACATGCGCGCCGATCAGCATGCCCTCGATGAAGCGATGCGGATCGCTTTCGAGATAGACGCGGTCCTTGAACGTGCCGGGCTCGCCCTCGTCGCCGTTGATCGCCATCAGCCGCGGGCCGGGTTCGCCGAGCACCGCGCGCCATTTGCGTCCCGTCGGGAAGCCGGCGCCGCCGAGGCCGCGCAGCGAGGCGTCGTCGAGCCCTTTCAGGAGATCGTCCTTCGACAGCTCGCCCGAGCGCACGCGGTTGAGCAGCTTGTAGCCGCCATCGGCGACATAGGCGTCGTAGTCGATATACTTTGGCAGATGCGCATGGGTATCGCCGGTCTTCGCTGCCGCCATCACATTGGCGACGGTCGCGTGGTCGATGAAGTTGTGACCGACTTCCGCAGCAGGCGCGGTATCGCAGCGGCCGACGCAAGGCGCGCGCACGACGCGGATGCCGGGTCCGGATGCGCTCAGCAAATCGGCGAGCAGTTTTTCACCGCCGAGCATCGCGCAAGTGAGCGAATCGCAGACGCGGATCGTGAGCGGCGCGACATCAGGCTCGCCTTCCTTCACGATGTCGAAATGCGCGTAGAAGGTCGCGGTCTCGAACACTTCGGCGAAAGCGAGCTTCATCTCGTCGGCGAGCGCGGCGAGATGCGCGGCCGAGATCTGGTGATATCTGTCCTGGATCAGGTGCAGATATTCGATCAGCAGATCGCGCCGCCGCGGCTTGTCGCCGAGCAATTGCCCGATCTCGTGGGCGGCGGTCGGATCGACCTGCCGCCCCTTGGGCGTAGCCTTTGCGCGCTTCCGTCCCTGGCCGGGATGTTCGAATTCGCGAACCTTGTGAACGTCGTCGTTGCTGCTCATGGAAACGTCGCGTTCTCCTCAAAACCGCGATGACCTCAGGGCGCGATCGCCATCCCGATCCACCCTTATTTCCAGGCCTGACCGTCAGGAACCGCGTCACCCGCGTCCGCGGATCAGGTCTCATTCCGTGCAACTCTAGCCTCTGGTATACCAGACGCCAAGTAAATTTAGAACGTGTCTATAACGATTTAGGAGGCGGGCAGCCGCCCTGCCACACCCCCCATACGCCAACTCACTGGGAACCCGACCTCACGTCTTGCTCATGCACTCTTCAATGTAGAACCAGCGATCGTCGCCGATCAGCCCCTTGGACTTCACATCGGCGCGGCAGGTCTTGAGCTTGGGCTTGTTGGCGGACCACTTCGCCTTCATGTCCTTCAGCTTCTGCATCGTGAGCTTGATCTTGCCCGGCTTGGCCTCGGTCGTCGCGGCAGGTGCCGTGGCGGCAGGCGCCGCCGCGGTTTGCGCGGACGCGATATGAACGCTTGCGGCCAGCATCATGGCGGCAAGGCAGATACGGGTACGAAGCATCAGAATCCCCCTAGATCCCATTCTTGATCATTTTTGAAAGGCATGCGCCGCGAGACGCTGGCGTTCAGCATCCCGCGGCGAGTGTGGGTTTGCGATCAGAAAATCTTGACCGCGCTCTCCAGCGTCTTCCAGACACCCCAGAGCAGCGGGATGCCGACGAAGGCCCAGAACATCGCCGCCTTGCCGTCGAGCCCGCCAAATCCGATGCCGTAGGAGCCATGCGGCCCCGAGGCAGCAGCGGTGGCGCTCGCCGCCTGCAGCTTGGCAACATCGGCGTCCTTCATGTGCCACTTCGAATCGACCGGCTTGATCAGATAGTTGCAGATCAGGCCCGCAATCAGCATCGCACAGAGGATGTACATGGTGGTGTTGTAGAGCTGGTCGCGCGGCACGCCGGCCGCGAGCTGGAACTCGCGGATGTAGTTGACTACGACCGGGCCGATGATGCCCGCGGTCGACCATGCCGTCAGCAGCCGGCCGTGAATGGCGCCGACGAACTGCGTTCCGAACATGTCGGCCAGATAGGCCGGCACGGTGGCGAAGCCGCCGCCATACATCGACAGGATGATGCCGAAGCCGAGCACGAAGAGAAGCTTCGAGCCCATCGCCGCAAAGGTCGGCGCCAGCGCGTAGAGCACGATGCCGAGGATGAAGAACGTATAGTAGGTGTTCTTGCGGCCGATTTTGTCCGACAGCGACGCCCAGAAGAACCGGCCGCCGATGTTGAACAGCGACAGCAGTCCGGCGAAGCCCGCAGCAATGCCGGCGATCTGCGCCTTCTGTCCGGCATCCAGCGCGTTGAAGCCGACGTCCGGCAGGCCGATCAGTTTGCCTCCGAAGATTTCCTGCAGCATTGGCGACGCCATACCGATCACGCCGATACCCGCGGACACGTTCAGGCAGAGCACCCACCAGATCAGCCAGAATTGCGGCGTCTTGTGCGCGTCGTTCAGGTGAACGTTGCTCTTGGAGATCATCGCATTGGCCTTGACCGGCGGGGTCCAGCCCTCGGGCTGCCAGCCGGGCGGCGGCAAGCGATAGCGGAAGGCGCCGATCATCATGAACACGAAGTAGATGACGCCCATCGCGACGAAGGTCTCCCAGACGCCGACCGAATTCGGGGTCTTGAAGTAGTTCATCAGTAGGTTCGCAAGCGGCGCGCCGATCATGGCGCCGCCGCCAAAGCCCATGATGGCCATGCCGGTCGCCATGCCGCGGCGATCCGGGAACCATTTCACTAGCGTCGACACCGGCGAGATGTAACCAAGGCCGAGACCGATGCCGCCGATCACGCCCGAGCCCAGCCACAACAGCCAGAGCTGATGGGTGTAGACTCCAATCGCGCCGAGGAAGAGACCGCCGCACCAGCACAGCGCCGAGACGAAGCCGGCCTTGCGCGGGCCGACGCGCTCCAGCCAGCCGCCCCAAACTGCAGCCGCGATCCCGAGCAGCACGAAGAACAACGTGTACATCCACCCCATGCTGGCGACCTTCCAGTCGCAGCTGGTGGTGAACAGTTCCTGCACCAGCGACATGTCGGGACAAGCCTTCGGCGCGGTCAACCCGATCGCGCGCGAGAGCGGCAGCCAGAACACCGAGAAGCCGTAGGCCATGCCGATGCACAAATGGATGCACAGCGCCGCCGGCGGCACCAGCCAGCGATTGAAGCCGGCCGTTGCGATCGTGTGTTCGCGATCAAGAAATCCTGCGCCCGCGCCTGACAGCCTTCCGGCGCTTTCAACTGTAGCCATGCATTCCTCCCCTGCAGCCGCCCTTCTGAACAGCCTGCCGCTACGATCCCATTCCTCAGCCCGTTGCAGCGCAGCCTGTGTCCCTGCTGCTCTGCACAATCATCCGACACGCGTCAGGATCGTCGCGCGCGTCCGAAAAAGTTAACCCCTCGAGCGGGGTTCTATGCCTGATACATCGCGCAAGCTTCGTGCGTGGCCCGCTGATCCGCGTATCGCAGACAGGACTCAACCTCCGCGTCTGCGCGGAGAAAGTCAATTTGGGCAGAAGCCATGATTGATGTCGATAGACAAAAGGTAGGTATCGGCAGAGTGACCGGGCACTACGAGCGCAGCGCACCATTGGCTTTCTCTATCGAACCATCGACTTTCTCTATCAAGAACACGATGCGCGCCTCGTTGCGCTCGGTGATCTCCACCGCGTCGCCCGTCTCGCGGATCAGGTTCGGAATGTCAATTACCGACAAAGGATCAGTGCAGTGCACTTCGAGCTGATCGCCCGGCTGCAGCGGTTTCAGCGCCTTGCGCGTCTTGAGGGCGGGCAACGGGCATTTCAACCCAGTGAGATCGAGCGTGGTTCTGGTCATGGGCGCAACATGGCGAGGTGAGGCGATGGCGTCAACGCAGGCGCTCAGAGCAGATCGGCATAGGACAAGAAACCTACGCTCTGCCCCGGCTCGACGTGAATGATGTCCTCGCCGAGCTCGACGAGGCCATCGGTCTCGACCAAGGACGACAACAGACCGGCGCCTTCGCGCGGGAACTTGACGGCCTCCAGCGCGCCGTCCTCCGTGCGCCGCAGCGAGGCGCGAACATATTCGCGGCGGCCGATCTTCTTCTTGTAGGCGAATGCCGCGCGCACCGGGATCGGCAACAGCGGCTCGGGCAGACCGCCCGCCAGCGCCAGCACCGTCGGCCGCACCACATGGACGAAGGTGACAAAACTCGCGACGGGATTACCGGGCAGGCCGATCAGCGGCGTGCCGTCGATGATGCCCATCGCCACGGGACGGCCAGGCTTGATCGCCATCCGCCACAGCACCAGCGAGCCGATGCTCTCGACCGCCGCCTTGACGTGATCTTCCTCGCCTGTCGAGACACCGCCAGTGGTGAGGATCAGGTCGTGGTGACCTGCAACCTGCTTCAAACCATCCGCGAGCGACTTGCGCTCGTCGCGCAGGATGCCGAGATCCGAGACCTCGCAGCCGAGCCGGCGCAGCATCGCCATCAGCATGAAGCGGTTGGAATCGAACAGCTGCGAGGCCGCGCGCGGCTCGCCGGGCGAGGCCAGCTCGTCGCCGGTCGAGAACACCGCAACGCGAATGCGCCTGACCATTTCGAGCCGGGTCAAACCGAACGCCGCGGCAAGCGCGACATGCTGCGGCAGCAAGCGCTGGCCGGCGCGCAGCGCGACGTGCCCTTCCGGAATGTCCTCGCCAGCGGGGCGGACATTCGCCCCCGGCTTCAGCCCCGACGGCAGCACGATTCTGCCGGAATCATCGATACGGACATCTTCCTGCATGAAGACCGTCTCGGCCTCAGGCGGCATCGGCGCGCCCGTAAAAATGCGCGCGGTGTGGCCGGGCTTGATTGGGGTCTGCGCCAGACCACCGGCCTGGATGCGGCCATCGAGCGGCAACGCTTGTTCCGCGCTTGCCGGAAGGTCGGCGCTGCGCACGGCGTAGCCGTCGACGGCGGAGTTGGTAAACGGTGGCAGCGGCAGCGGCGCCGCGATATCGCGCGCCAGCACGCGCCCGTCCGCATCGACGAGCGCCACCGTTTCGAGATCGGCGACCGCATTGACGCGCGTCGTGATCAAGCCGACGGCCTCGTCGACCGACATCATCGGTCCGCCGAAAGCAAAACAATCGTCCGACAGTTGCGCCATGGTGCCTCGTCAGCGCATCGCAGCGCTTTTCGCGACCGCTTCCTCGACCGGCATGGCCGCACGCAGCAGCAGCGCCGCCGCAGCCTCGACATCATCGAGATGGACGCTCGGCAGCCGCGTTTCAATAGTGATGTCCGTCGCGATCCCGACAATTCCGGGATCGTCGGGAAACAGCAGCGGCTTGTTGTTGGCGGCGCGATGCACCTCGATCTTGCGATGCGGCTCGCGCTTGAAGCCTTCGACCACGACGAGATCGACCGCGGAGAGCTTGCTCAATAGTTCCGGCAGAAGCGGCTCCGCCGCGCCGCGCAGTTCATGCATCAGGGCCCAGCGGTTTGACGACGCCACCAGCACCTCGGCCGCGCCCGCCTCGCGGTGACGCCAGGAATCCTTGCCGGGCACGTCGACATCGAACTGGTGGTGCGCATGCTTGATCACGGAGACGCGCAGGCCTCGCGCGTTGAAATGCGGGATCAGCCGCGTCAACAGCGTGGTCTTGCCCGCACCGCTCCAGCCTGCAAGGCCGATGACTTTCATTTCAGCTCCGTCTCCGCGAGCGACTCAATGCCTGATGGAACCACCGGCCTCTCCCCGTCATTGCGAGCGTAGCGAAGCAATCCAGACTGCCGCCGCGGAAAGATTCTGGATTGCTTCGCTGCGCTCGCAATGACGAACGGAGGCATTTCGTTCTCTCCACGCCATGCTTATATCGGCTTGACCCGAATGTCATGCTAACGTCGCACCCATGATGAAGATCGACAAAGCCCCGGTGCCCCTGATCGTCCCCAACCCGGACGACGCGCGCCTGACCCAGAGCGTGACCGGGACCGACCAGACCGGCGCCAGGATCGAGATCAAGGTGCCGATGGAGCGGCCGCTGACGCTCTATTTGAATGCGCAGGAGATCGTCACCATGATGACGATCGGCGACTATCCGGAATATCTGGCGCTCGGCTATTTGCTGAACCAGAACATGCTGAAATATAATGACGCGGTCACCGAGGTCGAATACGACGACGACCTTCAGGTGGTCGTCGTGCGCACCGAGCATCACACCAATTTCGAGGCCAAGCTGAAGAAGCGCACGCAGACCTCCGGCTGCGCGCAGGGCACCGCCTTCGGCGATCTGCTGGAGGCCGTCGAGAGTGTCGCGCTGCCGAAGGCGGAGCTGCGCACGTCCTGGCTCTACCAAATGACGCAGACCATCAACACCATGCCCTCGCTGTATCTCGAGGCCGGCGCGATCCATGGCTGCGTGCTGTGCAAGGAAGGTGAGCCGCTCTGCTACACCGAGGATGTCGGCCGCCACAACGCCGTCGACAAGATCGCCGGCTGGATGTACCGCCACGGCGTCGATCCCTCCGACAAGATCCTCTACACCACGGGACGCCTCACCTCGGAGATGGTGATCAAGACGGTGCGCATGGGCATTCCGATCCTGGTGTCACGCTCCGGCTTCACCGCCTGGGGCGTCGATCTCTCACGACAAGTAGGCTTGACGCTGGTCGGTCGCGCCCGTGGCAAGCGCTTCATCGTGCTCGCGGGCGAGGAACGCATTGTCCGCGATCAGAACCTCGCTTACGTCGAGGAAGAATCGACCAAGCACAAGCGCAAGGGTGAAAGTGGTGACGACTGAGATTCCTCCGACGCAAGGCGTACTGCTCGCCGGCGGTCTCGCCCGCCGCATGGGCGGCGGCGACAAGCCGATGCGCACCATCGGCGGCCGCACCATTCTGGAGCGCGTGATCGCGCGTCTGAAGCCGCAATGCAGCGGGCTGATCCTCAATGCGAACGGTGATCCCGCGCGCTTCGCCGCATTCGGCTTGCAGGTCGTTGCCGACGACGTGCCCGGCTTCCCCGGCCCGCTCGCCGGCATTTTGGCCGCGCTCGACTGGACCGCGGCGAACCAGCCCAAAGTGGAGTGGGTGCTCAGCGCCGCCGGCGACTGCCCGTTTTTGCCGCGCGATCTCGTCGCACGCTTGCATGACGCGCGCGCGCGGGAGAACGCGCAGCTCGCAGTCGCCGCATCCGGTGATCAGTCGCATCCGGTGATCGGGCTGTGGCGCGTGGCCTTGCGCGACGAGCTGCGTCACGCGCTGGTGGTCGAGGATCTCCGCAAAATCGACCGCTGGACCGCGCGCTATCCGCTCGCGACGGTGACGTGGCCGGCCGAGCCGCTCGATCCGTTCTTCAACGCCAACACGGTCGAGGACATCGCCGAGGCCGAACGGCTGGCGGCGCTGGATGATGCGGCTTAGTCAAGCTCAAGCCGCCAGCGGCACCGACCAGGCGTCGTAGCCGTAGACCCAGCTCGTGTCGGTCCGCTCCCTCAGCCAGATGTTGGCACGCGAAGTCTCCTGTACCCGTGTCGTTCGCTCTTTCCGCGTCGCCTCGAAGCGGCAGAACGCGTCCGCGATGCCGTCGCGATCGACACCATCAAGGCAGCGCGACAGCACGGCGGCATCCTCGATCGCCATGGCCGCGCCCTGCGCCATATAGGGCGTCATCGGATGGCAGGCATCGCCGAGCAGCGTCACCTTGCCGTCCGCCCAACGATCGAGCGCCTCGCGATCCATGATCGCCCATTTGTGCACGTCGGGGCACGCCGCGAGCACTTTTCCGACCTGCGGATGAAAGCCTGCGAACGAGGCGCGCAGATCGCGCACGTCGCCCTTCGCCGACCAGGACTCGATGCGAAAATCCGGCTCAGGCTGGCTGGTGACGAGATAGACCTCGCTTCGATCGGGCTTGACGTAATAGATCACGATGTGGCGGTCCTCGCCCCACCATTTGGTGCAATCATCGATCTTCTCACCGCCGAGCAGCGCGGCCGGATAGGTGGTACGATAGGCGATGCGGCCGGTGAATTTCACCGGCGCAGTGTCGAACAGGATATCGCGCACCGCCGAATGGACGCCGTCCGCGCCGACCACGGCATCGGCGACAGCACTGGTGCCGTCAGCAAAACTCAGCCGGATCCCCTCACCGGTCTCGTCGAGACCGACCAGCTTGTGGTTGAGCTTCACGACCTCGTCCGGCACCGCGCTCGCCAACGCCGCGTGCAGATCGCCCCGATGGGCGAGCAGATAGGGCGCGCCGAATTTCTCCTCCGCGCTTTCGCCAAAAATCATGTCGAACTTGATGTCGCCGCTCTTCCAGTCGCGGTTGTTCCAGGAGCGCGGATAGAACGACTGGCCGCGCATCCGCGCCTCCAGCCCGAGTGCGCGCAGCACCTTCATGGCGTTACAGCCGATCTGGATGCCGGCACCGATACGGGCGAACTGGGAGGCCTGCTCGTAGACCATCACGTCGATGCCGACGCGCCTAAGCGCTGCGGCGGTCGCGAGCCCGCCCATGCCGGCCCCGACGATCGCAACCGAAAGCGGCCTTGCCATCGCGTCCCCCACCCTGATTCCCGCGCGGCTTGAATGCCGCGTCGTCGTCCACTCTACGCAGGCCGGAAGCCCGCTCGCTCCAGTGCCGTACGCGCCTCGTCCGAGCCGAGCGCATCGAGAAAGGCCTGCACCGCCGGTCGCTGCTTGCGCGCCATCACCAGCGCGAAGTCATAATGCTCTTCCGCGAACGCAATGAAACCGAGGCCGGCCGCATGGGCGACCGGCGCGATAGTCATGCCCCAATCGGCGCGGTGCTGCGCGACGGCCGCCGCAACCGCGTTGTGCGAGCGCGGCTGGTTCCAATAGCCCTCCGGCCGCGCGCCGCCGAGCAGACGGTCGATCAGGATGCGCGTGCCGGCGCCCTGGTTGCGGTTGACCATGATGCAGGCGGGATCAGCGAGCGCAGCGGCAACGGCTTCCGTCGCACCGAGACCCTCGAAACGCTTGTCGCCTTTACGGAAGACGATGCCCTGCATCCGCCGCCAGCCCGGAACGAGTTCGAGCCCCTCGACCAGATAAGGCGTGTTGTAGGTCTCGCTCTTGTCGTCGAACAGATGGATCGGCGCGAGATCGCATTCGCCGCGCTTCGCCGCCGCAAGTCCGCCGAGGCTGCCGACCGCGATCGAGCGCACGGTCAAGCCGGCATGCGCGAGCTGCGCGGTGACGAGATCGAGGCCCGTGCAATGACTGCCGACAATGACGAGATCGGGCACCCGCACATGCGGCGTGAACAGCGTCACCTCGGCGTCGGTGCCCGCAGGCATCTGGTCGGCGAGCGCGTCGATGCGCAAAAAGCCGTCAGCCTGCGCGAAGGACGTGATCGCGCCGGAGCCTTTGCCGGTGGGATAGGCAATCAAGCCGTTTTTGCCCTCGACCAGCGAGACCATGACGAATTCGGTCCGGCCGAGCTCGGAAGCGATGCGCACCGGCACCGTCGCGCTGACCTTGGCGTCGGAGCGCGGCGGCAGACCGGCCATTTTGCGCAGCACCGGCACGATCATGTCGTGGAAGGTGAACATGGCCGAGGTCGGAAAGCCCGGCAAGATCACCACCGGCTTGCCGTCGCACACTGCGAGGCACAGCGGCTTGCCGGGCTTGAGCGCAACGCCATGCGCGATGATGCCGGGCGCGCCGAGCCGGCCGATGATGCGATGGGACAGGTCGCCCGCGCCTTTCGAGGTGCCGCCCGAGAGCACCAGCATGTCAGCGTCCGCCAGCGCGCGACGCATGGCGGATTCGAGCTTGGCTTCGTCATCAGGAATGGCGCCGAGGAAGACGGCCTCGCCACCGTTCTCGTCGATCGCGGCCGCGACGATCGCGCCGTTGGTGTCGTAGATCTCAGCAGGCGCGAGCACCTCGCCGGGCTGCACCAGCTCGTCGCCGGTGGAGATCACGGCAACCCGCGGTTTTCGCGCCACGACCACTCCCGCTATGCCGCAAGCCGCGAGCATGCCGATTTCGCGCGAGCCGATGATGGTGCCGGCGCGCAGCAGCGCCTCGCCGCGCGCGATGTCGGATCCCGCATAGGACACGAACTGGCCCGGCGAGACGGCACGGCGGACGTCGATCGTAACAGGACCGGCCGGCTGGGTGTGCTCGACCATGACCACGGCGTCGGCGCCGCGCGGCAGCGGGCCCCCGGTGGCGATCGGCGTTGCGGTGCCTGCCGCCACTTGCAACGTTGGCACGGTGCCGCAATGAATGGTCTCATTGTTCAGCGCAAGGCGGACAGGTGCGCCTTCGCCGGCATGAGCGAGATCCGCCGAGCGCACGGCAAAGCCGTCGACATTGGAACGGTCGAACGGTGGAACGTCGATCGGTGCCGTGACGTCCTCGGCCAGCGCGGCGCCGAGCGCGTCGGCAAGCTTAAGCGTTTCGCTCGGGATCGCCCGCGGGAACAGCGCCGCCTCGAAGCGCGCGATCGCGTCCTCGCGCGAGAGGATATTGAGGAATTGCTCCTGTTCGAGCGCGCTGCGATCTTGCGATTGCGGGATCATCGTCATGGCGGAACCATTACCATTCCCGCATCAGATAAGCATCGGCCAGCGTCCCCGCTGCAAATCCCTCATGGCTGGCGGGAATGAGCAACCATGCATCCGCACGGGCAATGGCCTGCAGCGGCCATTCGCCCACTGCAAGCGGCATCCAGGCATGATGTTCCTCGGCCAGCAGCGCGATTTCGGCGATGCCGACGCTGGACGCGATTTTTCGCGCGAGAGGTAAGGTCACTTGCCGGCGCGGCCGCCGTGCCGACAAACGATCGACGAGTGGAAGCACCAGCGCGAGCCAGATTGCGAGCGCGTGATCCGGCGAGCCGGGCAGACCAACAACGGGAACTTTTCCAAGCCGCCCGACCGCAGCGGTGCGGCCCGGTTGAAGCGCAATGCCATGGGCGATCATCTCGCCGCGCCGAGCCAGCGCAGTGACGGCGGCATCATGGCGACCAACGCCGCTGCCACCGACGATCAGGAGCATGTCGCAAGAGGAAGCATCGAGCGCATCGGCAATCGATGCTTCGTCGCGCGCGGCGGCTTGATGCGTCTTCACATCCAGTCCGGCCGCTCGCGCGATCCCGACGATCATATGCGCCGTCGTCGTCGTATCAGGCACATTGACGATGCGCAGCCGCGGCCGTCGCACGCTCAACCTGTCCACCGCTGCGACGCCCGCGAGCAACAGATCGACTAGGCCGACCGGATGCCCCTCTGCGCCGGCCGTCGTGTCAGAGGCGATGTCGCTCCCGGCGCGCCTGATCCCCTGCCCCGGAACGCCCTCGGCCAGCACCTGGGCAAGTGGCCCAGACATCTCGACGGCGTCAGCATCGAGCACGCAATCGCATCCCTGCGGCATCGCATCGCCGGCCTCAACCCAGACAGGTGCCATCGCCAGAGCCAGCGGCGAATAGGCGGACGCTCCGACGAGATCGTTGGCGCGCAGCGCCCATCCGTCTATGGCGGCAATATCGTGCGGTGGCCAGGCCGCAAACAGCGGGCCGCCCGCCGCGATACAGCCCGCCGCTTCAATCAACGGCAACTCGACCGGCGTGATGGGATCAACGCCTCGCAGCAATGCGGCGAGCGCGGTGTCGAGCGGCGTCAGCGATGGCGGCAGGCGCTGGGTCATGCGCCAAGATGGACCATGCATCGCCCGGTTTGGCAACCGCGCCGGAAGCGGAGATCAGCCTCCGGACTTCTCCGCGTTGGGGAAATACAGCTGCTGCCCGTCGACCTTGTAGCCGGCGATCGCAGCCTGCCCGTCCGGCGAGACCAGCCAATCGACGAAGCTTTGCGCGAGCTCTTTCTTCACATTCGGAAATTTTTCCGGGCTCATCAGCATCACGCCGTACTGGTTGAGCAGCCGCTTGTCGCCTTCGACGAGGATGTCGAGGTCGCCACGCTCCCGGAAGGAAATCCAGCTGCCGCGATCGGACAACACATAGGCGTTCGCCGCGCGCGCAGTGTTGAGGGCAGCACCCATGCCCTGCCCGGCCTCGCGATACCAGGCGCCCTTGGCTGCGGCAATGTCGATGCCGGCGACGATCCACAGCGCGAGCTCAGCGGCGTGGGTTCCGGAGCGATCGCCGCGCGTCACGAACGGCGCGCCCTTGGACTCGATCGCCTTCAGCGCGGTGGCGATGTCCTTGCCCTTCACACCGGCGGGATCGCTCTTCGGCCCGATCAGCACGTAGTCGCTGTACATCACGTCGAAGCGCTTCACGGCAAAGCCGTCCGCAACGAACTTCTCCTCCTGCGGCCGCGCATGCATCAGCACGACATCGGCTTCGCCGGTCCGCGCCCCGTTGAGAACCTCGTCGGCGCGCCGCGCGATCACCTTGACGTCGATGCCGGTTTTGTCACGGAAGACCGGCAGGAGATAATCGAGCAGGCCGGACTCCTGCGTCGATGTGGTCGAGGCCAGCACAATAGTTCGGTCCTCCGCAGATGACGCCACCGCGCCCAAGGCAAGACCGCAGCCAAGACCGCAGAGAAGTGCGCATGCAACGGACAGGCGGCCCATGATCAAGTTCCCATTGGCTGTGACGCGATCATGATGATGGTCGATTACGCCGCACTCGTGACGCGTTTGCCCGTTGCGCCCTCCATTCGGGACATTTCGGCAATCCACCGAGCGGCACGCTGATTGCAATCATGCGCGGGCGGTAAGCCCCGTGCGGGCAAGGCTCGCACCACGCGAGCACTCCAAGATCGTTCACCAAAGCAGAAATCGCGCGCGAGGACATGTTGCAAAGCAGCGAGATGATCGGGCATGGTCCCGGCCGACATAAGTTGCAATGCAGAATTCCACCTGCGTCGAACGTCAAAAAGAAGCAAGAATTTGCATAGGAATGCAGGATGGAATTCCTGACGACCAGCGAAGCCGCCGACTATCTTCGGCTCGGCGAACGCAAACTGTACGAACTCGTCACCACCGGCGCGATTCCCTGCACCAAGGTGACCGGAAAATGGCTCTTCCCGCGGCACGAGCTTGATCTCTGGGTGCTGTCGGGAATGGCACGTCCGGCCGGCATGCTGATCGCGGAGCCGCCCCCGGTTGTGGGCGGCAGCCAGGACGAGCTCCTGGACTGGAGCCTGCGCGAATCCGGCTCGGGGCTGGGATCGATGAGCGAAGGCAGCGCGCGCGGGCTCGAGCGATTGCAGCGCGACGAGGTGATGGCGGTCGCGGTGCACTTCCACAGCCTCGATGCCGAGGGCAATCTGGCCGCCGACGCCAGCGCGACGGCGCTGCGTGACGCCCCGGACCTGCATGATGCGCTGCTGGTGGCGTTCGTGCGCCGCGAGCAGGGTCTCGTGCTGCCGCAAGGCAATCCGAAGCGGCTGCGCGGCCTCGCCGACGTGCTTGCGCTCAGCGCCAGGATGGCGATGCGGCAGCAGGGCACGGGCGCGCAGATGCTGCTCGACGTGCTGCTGACGCGTGCGGGCGCCACGACGCGCGATTTGCGGCGGATCGAGACGCCCGCCCTCACCGGACCGGATCTCGCCGAATTGGTCCGCGCGGGACAGGCCGATTGCGGCATCGCGACGCGCGCGGCGGCGCGCTCGGCCGGGCTCGATTTCGTGCCGCTGGTCTGGGAGAATTTTGACCTCGCGATGCGCCAACGCAGCTACTTTCGCCCCGCCATGCAGGCCCTGATCCGGTTCCTCAGCGAACGGCGGCTGCGACAGCGCGCGGAGGAGCTGACCGGCTACGATCCCTCGCCCGCCGGCCAGATCCGCTTCGCTGCCTGAGATTGACGCCCACCCCAAAATAGTTGCAAAAGAAACCAATTCACCCGGGCCATACCCGGGACAAGCAACTTTCGGCCAACGCGCCGGCTCAGGGGAGGACAAGCGTGAATCCAACGAGATTTGGACTGCCGGTCGCGGCTGCCTTGGCGGCCGCTTTGCTGCCGGGCGCAGCGTCAGCACAGGTGTCCGACGACATCGTCAAGATCGGCGTGCTCACCGACATGAACGGGCCGGCCTCCGCGCCGACCGGCCAGGGTTCGGTGACGGCGGCGCAGATGGCGATCGATGATTTCGGCGGCACCGTGCTCGGCAAGCCGATCAGCATCGTGATCGGCGACCATCAGTTGAAGGCAGACGTCGGCGGTGCGATCGCGCGGCGCTGGTACGATGTGGATCAGGTCGATCTGATCGTCGACGTGCCGGTCTCCGCGGTCGGGCTCGCGGTGCAGAACATGGCCAACGAGAAGAAGCGGCTGTTCATCACCCATTCCACGGGCACCGCGGATTTCCACGGCAAGTTCTGTTCGCCTTACGCGATGCAATGGGTGTTCGACACCCGCGCGCTCGCGGTCGGCACTGCGGACGCGGTCGTCAAGCGCGGCGGCGACAGCTGGTTCTTCATCACCGACGATTACGCCTTCGGCCACTCCCTCGAACGCGACGCCTCCAGCGTCATCACCGCCAATGGCGGCAAGGTGCTGGGCTCAGTGAAGCCGCCGCTGGCAACGCCTGACCTCTCCTCCTTCGTGCTGCAGGCGCAGGCCTCCAAGGCCAAGATCATCGGCATTGCCGCCGGTCCGCCGAACAACATGAACGAGATCAAGACGGGCTCGGAGTTCGGCGTGTTCAAGGGCGGCCAGCAGATGGCGGCGCTGCTGGCCCTGATCACCGACATCCACGGCCTCGGCCTGCAGGCAGCCCAGGGCCTGTTGCTGACGACGTCGTTCTATTGGGACATGGACGACAAGACCCGCGAATGGTCGAAGCGCTATTTCGCAAAAATGAACAAGATGCCGTCGATGTGGCAGGCCGGTGTCTACTCCAGCGTGATCCACTATCTCAACGCCATCAAGGAATCCGGCACCGACGATCCGCTCAAGGTGGCCGCCAAGATGCGCGAAAAGCCGGTCGAGGATTTCTTCGCCCGCAACGGCCGCTTACGCGATGACAATCTGATGGTGCACGACCTCTGGCTGGTGCAGGTGAAGACGCCGGAGGAGAGCAAATATCCGTGGGACTATTACAAGATCCTCACGACGATCTCCGGAGAGAAGGCCTTTGGGCCGCCGGACCCGGCGTGCGCGATGGTGAAGAAGTGAGATTGGCGAATGGTGAGTAGGGAGTGGGCCACTCGCCCTTCGCTACCTCACCACCCCGATCTCGCGAAAATACTTCATCACGCCCGGATGGATCAGCTCGGGCTTCGGCGCTGCCGCGACGGTGTTCGCTGCCGTGGTCTCGCAGGCTTGCGCGAGCTGCTTGCAGAAAATCGCCTCGGCGCCGTGCAGCGTCCTGGCGAGGCGATAGGCGACATCGTCGGGCAGGTCCTCGCGTGTCAGCACAAAACTCCAGGACCCTAGCGAGGCGATCGGCTCAGCCTGCTTCGGGTAGGAACCGGCCGGCACCGTGAGCGGCTTCAGGAACGCATGCTTGGCGCGAATGCGCGTGATCTCTTCCACGCTGGGCGCGATGAAGCGCGCGCCTGGAGCGCTGGATGCGACCGCGGCAAAGCCGGGCCAGCCGATGCCGGCGCCCCAGAGTGCTGCGGCACGACCGTCCTCGACCATCGCGGGGCCATCGCCGGCGCGGTCGAGATAGATCGCTTTGAAATCCTCGTCCTGCTTCAGGCCGAGGCCATCGAGCACATAGCGCGCCAGGATCGGCAGGCCCGAGCCTTTGGCGCCGAACGCGACGGGCTGTCCGACCAGATCGCGAATGGTCTTGTAGGGACTGTCCGCGCGCACCACGAACATGCCGGGGTTGGAATAGATCGCGGTGAGAATCTTCAGCCGCACCGGCGCGCGGCCGATGCCGGCAAAGGCTTCATAGGCCGGCTCGCCCGCGACCAAAGCGAGATCGAGCTCGCCCTTCTCCAGCAGCGGAATGTTCTCGTTGCTACCCTTGGTGTTGCGCGGAACGATGGTGGCGTGCGGATCGGCCGCGTTCATCACTTCCGCGAAGGCGTTGCCATAGAGCGGAAAGCCGCCGCCGGGCGTCGCGGTGCCAAGGCTGAGTGTCGTGGTCGGAATGGCGTTGCCTCCGGTTTGAGCGGCAGCGGGGCCTGCAAGCAGAGCCGCGCCGAGAAAAATGGTGACTGCGAATCTCATGATTGGTCCCGGCGGGCCTGCGTCAACACCGACTTGCGGCGATGTAGGCAGCGGCCCGTTTTTGTGAAAGCATGCGTCCCAACGACAATAGAACAATGGGAGACGTCATGTTGCGAATTTTGCGTAACAGTGTTTTTGGGCTGGTTTTGCTTTCAGGTCTTTTCAGCGCCTCCCCTCCCGCCTCCGCCGCATACCCCGACCGCCCGGTGCACTGGATGATCGGCTTCGCCGCCGGCGGGCCGGTCGACATCGTGGCGCGGATCATGGCGCAGGCGCTCTCGGAGAGCCTCGGCCAGCAATTCATCGTCGAGAACCGCGCCGGCTCAGGCGGCAACATCGCGGCGGGTGCTGCGATCAACGCAGCCCCCGACGGCTACACGCTGCTGTTCGTCGCGCCCAACAACGCGATCTCGACCTCGCTCTACAAGAAGCTGCCGTTCGACTTTTTGCGCGACACCGTGCCGGTGGCGAGCATCATGCAGCTCACCAACATGCTGGTCGTCTCCAACGCGATGCCGGTGAAGACGGTTCAGGAGTTCATCGACTATTGCAAGGCCAATCCCGGCAAGATCTCGTTCGCCTCGTCCGGCAACGGCACCTCGGTGCACATGTCGGCCGAGCTGTTCAAGGTGATGACCAAATGCGACATGGTGCACGTGCCCTATCGCGGCTCGGCCATCGCCTTCCCCGACATCATCTCCAACAAGGTGCAGCTGATCTTCGACAATCTGCCGTCCGCGCTCGAGCAGTCGAAAGGCGGCACGGTCCGCGCGCTCGGCGTGACCTCGCCGCAGCGCTGGCCGAGCGTGCCCGACGTGCCCGCCATCGCCGAGACGGTGCCGGGCTTCGAGTCGGTCGGCTTCTACGGCATCTCCGCGCCGAAGGGCACGCCGCCCGAAGTGGTCGAGATCCTCAACAAGGCCGTCGGCGACGCGCTGAAGGATCCGAAGGTGGTGGCAAGGCTCGCGGAGACCGGCGGCATCCCCAAGCCGATGACATCAGCCGAGTTCGGCAAGCTGGTCGTGGACGAGACGGAGAAGTGGAAGAAGGTGGTGGAGTTCGCGGGGGTCTCGGTGGACTAGGCGGGCCGAGCTTCGAGCTTGAGGCTCGCCAGCAGCAAGGCATTGGAGGGAGGTCGGCAGACCCCCTCTCATCAAAAATGCCAAAACAACCCCATGCACAGTAGAAGAGGCGAGCAATTCCAATGGGTTACGAAGACGAAAAATGGGATCACCGAGAAACGGCTTGACCCGTCGGGCAAAACAGGCGTATGAGTGCATCATCGCAAATTTCGGTTAATCGAAAATTACAAGCAGTGGTGCATCGGCGTTCCCCTACGCCCGAGCCAGCATTGCACCCCCGCCTCCATCCCTGTAAACGAACCGCGCACCGTTGCCGGCCGCGCGTTCCCGCGGGCCGTCCCGCGGCGGGGCCTGTAGCTCAATGGTTAGAGCCGGCCGCTCATAACGGTCTGGTTGCAGGTTCGAGTCCTGCCGGGCCCACCACGCTTCGCCCTTCGGGCTACGCGTGGCGCAGCCATGCGGAGAGCGAGGGGCGAAGCGTGGTGTCCGGCGAAGCTGGAGCGCAGCGAAAGCGAAGACGGACGGAGCGCCGTCGTCGCTGTGGCGTCGGACTTCGTAGCACCGGCAGCAGCATCGCCTATCAATCGGTGGCAATATGGCTCAAAAACTACCCTTGCGGGAAATGATAAAGTCATGCAAATCTGAGAGCGTCTGATTGCAGCCGCGAGCCTCGTGATCACAGCAAATTCGTCGTCGAACCGGCGGTCAAGGCCGCGACTCCGGCCCGGCGATACCTGTCTTGACGATATTGTCCTATCGATACCTGTCTTGTTGAGCCTGGCCTGCTGATAATTGTCCTCCGATGCGCGTCCAGTGCTTTCGCATCGCTCCAGGAATAACGTCGGGATCGAGACGCGAAGCTTCGTCGCTGCACCATGATCCGGCGCTGCGATCGCGGTCCGCGTAGCCTGCGTGACCTGCCTGATGGCGCGCTGTGCTCCGGGCGCTCTCAATTCGAGGATGCGTAGGAATTGCCGTTGTGTAGGAATTGCCATGGCTTTTGGTATCGACGATGCAAGCCCTGCCTTCGCGGTCGCCGTCATCGACGGCCCGTATGACCAAGCGGCGTTGTCGAACGTGCTGGCGCGCGCGCCGCTGCGCCTCGCCGGCGGCAGCTGCGATACGAGTCCGAAGGGGGCGTGCGATCACGGCACTTTCATCATGGGGGTGCTCGGCGCGCGGCCGGATGCACCGGTCCCGGGCCTCTGCCCGAGCGGCCGGCTGCTGCATCTGCCGCTGTTCGCGGATACGAACGCAGCCTTCGCCGGAGTCACCGGCCTCGCGGCAGCGATCGCTCAGGCCGCCGATGCCGGCGCGCGGCTGATCAATCTCAGCTTGGCCATCATGGACGAAGGTGCCGCGATCAATCGCCGGCTCGCCGCCGCGCTGGATTTCGCCCACACGCGCGGCTGCATACTGGTGGCGGCGGCCGGCAACCAGGGTCGTCCTACGAGCGGACAACTACTGACGCATCCGGCCGTGATCCCGGTCGTTGCCGTCGACGCATTGCAGCGCCTGCTGCCGGACTCCAATTTCGGCCCGGCGCTCGCACGCCGCGGCGTCGCCGCGCTCGGGCAGATGCCGGGCTACGCACCCGGCGGCGGCCTGACCACGATGTCGGGAACGAGCGTCGCGACGGCGGTTGCCACCGGCATGCTGGCGCAGCTGTGGTCGGCGCGCCGGAATCTCGATGCCGCCACGCTGCGATCGGCGCTCGCCCGGCTCGGCCCGCGCGACGGGGCGGTGCCGCCGATCCTGAACCGAGCGATCGTCGCGGCAGCACTCGATCGCGCGACGCCCGCAACCATCCCCGCCGCGCGCGGCGCCGAAACAGCACCAACCGCCCCGAAATCAAGTCATGTCAGCCTGCAGGGAGCGACATCAATGGAGTACGGCAATGGACGACCATTTCCAGTGGAGGCAAGTGGCATGATCGCGCCACCCGCCGCGCCGGCGGTGACGCCCGCGGGCTGCAGCTGCGGTGGCGGCCAGGCCGACGACGAATCTGCACTCAGCGGTTTCGTCTACGCGATCGGCACCGTCGATGCCGTCTATCCCAATCTCGCGATCGAACGCGAGATGCTGGCTCTGTCCAAAGCTCTCCGCATACCGTTCCCGGCCCGTCGGGCTCCGAACATCGCGCCGACCGAGGATCGGCTATGGCAGCATGCCGTGCTGTCGGCGGACCGCAAGCTGACCCGCTATCTGGCCCGGCAATTGCGCTGGCGCCTCACCATCGAAGAATTGCCGGTGTTCGTGCTGCAGCCGAACGACGCCGGCTTCTACGACGACTTGATCGATGCGCTGAACCGACCGCTCCATGAAGCGCCACCGGCTCCAACACCACCTCCTCCCGCCCGCGGCAGGCAACGGGCCGGGAGGAAGGCAAGGGAGACGGCAAGCGAGATCGCGCGGGATATCGAGGCGACCAGGAGCCCCCTCGGGCCCGTCGAGGATCTGGACGTCGTGGTCGGCGCGCTGGGGCCGCGCACCGCCGACGGCACCGTGGTGGCCATTGACCAGCTGTTCCAGACAACTCCGGCGCTGCTGGCCCCTGCCTCGCTGATCGGCCTGCCGCAACTCGCAGACAATCATGGCCTGACTGATGGGGAGCGGGCGTGCAACTTCCTGGCCGCGCGGTGCAGGCTGGGGCTTCCAGTCAAATCCGGTTATAACCTTTCCGGCGCGCGCGTGATGCCGTCGCGGCTCGGCGCGGGCTTCGGCCGCATCGTGAGAGTGATCTTCACCTACAGCAACGCCAGCGGGGCGATCGAAGAGCACTTCGTGCGCGTCGACGTCACCCACGAGTTTCCGATGATCGTCAGTGAACTGCAGCCCTATCTGGAAAGAGGAGAGAGAACATGAGCACGATGCCCGCCATCGACAACGACATGATCAACCTGTTCCGGCGCATGGGAAAGCGGCGCGGGACTTATCGGGCGGTGGCTGCCGGAACGCAACGCGTGACATTGCAGCGCAGCAAACAGTGCCATTTCGTCGGTCAGCGTTGCTTCGGAAGTCACGGTGAACTTGCGATATGTGACCAGAATTTGGACTGCATCATTGACCCCTTCCCCGGAGGCGATCCTCACCGGCTGTAGCCTGATGACCATGCCGGCGGACGGATAGCCCTGGCCTCATTGCCAGCGCAATCCGGACGGTGGAGAGCGGTCCTGCCTGCAGAGATGGAGATCATTCCTGAGCCGTGCGATGAGATCATACTGTGATTGTCCGTGGATGCATCATGATCTCGCGCTGATATCGCCACGAGCCGCCGGCTGCTGCCTTTGACTTGGCGCAGCCTCGCTACTGCGGCGCCGGTATCAACTGTATCTCACGACTTTTGAGTTGATCGATCGCAAACAAAGCAAGCTGGGCGGCGCGGCTCGTGGCCGTGGCCGTGATGCGGTTCAAGACCAAGGTTTGACCTACGCCTGTCTTGCCCAATGTGACGCGCGGGCCTGGCAGCCCCGCACCGGAATAGACAAATCCAGACAGCGACGCCACCGCCGCGCCGCCGGCGGGCTCCATGGCAAGGCCGATCGTGACATCATGGGTATCCTTGCGGCCCAGCGACCCGGTCCCCGTGGCACCGGTCGGTCGGAATCCGCTCTTGAATGGTGCGAATGTTACGCTCGGCGTCGCCGAGATACTGACATCGGTGATGAAGGTCAATTTGTCGGCGAACGGCGGAGATTTGCCAGACGCGTCGGCTGCGTTTTTGCCGGGCGACATGTTTTCGAATATGCTCAGCTGAAGGAACGTGTAGAGTGTGTTGTAGATGCCGATCTGGCCGGCGACCGGATACACGTAGTTCGGACCGGTGATACGCCCGTCACAATAGCGTTGACCGAACTTGTCCGTATTCAGTCTCGTCAGCAGGAACGAGAACTCGTCGGTGATGGTGAAGGCTCGCTGGTTTTGGCGCGATCTATCAGCGTTGCCACCCAATCCCAGCGTGAATGGATTCGCCCAAGGCCCCAGAAGGGTTGCGCCCGCGCTGAGCTTATCGGCTTCATACATGGTCAGATCGAAGGAATAGGCGATCGCGGTGGAATAGATGGCCGTGAATAAATTCCGTATCTGCTTGTTTTCCAGTCCGGGAAACGCGGCGTTGGGGTCGAAACCGTCCATCGCCTCCGGGTTTTCCTGGAATTGCGCCAACAGGCTTTGCGCCGTCAGATTTCTTCCCGGCCCGGCAAGCCGTTCGAGCCGTTCACGAATGACCCTCCGCGCCGCATCACGCGTTTCGCAGCGGATCTGCTTGACGATGTCGGCGGTATCAAGCCCCGTGACGTCTTCAGGGACGGGATGAATGGCACAACCACCGATCAAAGATGCGGTCACCAGGGCCGCTGCACATCGCATGTACATTGCGCACTCCCCACAGCCTTAAATTGTAACAATCGATAACATACGCGTGAGCGTTTTGACTGTCTCCCGTTAGCAACATATCTCGAGATTCAATATCATCTAGCGTTCACCCCAGAGACGATTTCGGCTCGGGACCTGACGTCGATCCATCTAAAGGTTTAGCTGGGACGGCTGGGCAAAGACGCTCGGCGCAGCCGCGTGGAGAACGAAGGGCGGAGCGTGGTGCCCGGTGTAGCTGGAGCGCGGCGGAAGCGAAGACGGACGAATTGCCGCGAAGCGAGCGAAGGCTGCCGCGCCGAAGCCCGCAGGGCGAAGGCGGGCTGTACATGACCGGATTTTCCGGTGGACTGGCCAATCTCGTTCGAGAGATGATCAAGATCACGATACGCCCTATGGCGATGCGCGATGTCCGCGCGCGTATCCGGCAGCGGATGCGTGACGCTGTTCCTGCCTCTCTCGCTCCCGCCTCTCTCGCTCCTGCCTCTCTCATTTCGGGACTGAACATGCGCAAGCATCTCGCGATTTTGGTGATCTCGTGCTGGGCCAGTTTGGCTCACGCACAAAAGGCCGACCTCATTGTCACGAACGCAAAAATCGTGACGCTGGATCCCGCATCGACGATCGCGCAGGCACTCGCGGTCCGCGACGGCAGAATCGTTGCCGTCGACGGCAACGATGCCATCGAAAGTCTGATCGGGCCGGCGACACGCCGCGTCGACGCCGGCGGACGCACCATCATTCCCGGCTTGATCGATTCCCATATTCACGCCGTGCGCGCCGGCCTCACCTACGCAACCGAAGTCAACTGGATCGGCGCAAAGACGATTCCTGAGGCCATGGGACGCTTGCGCCAAGCGGCCAAAGCGCGGCCGGAAGCCTGGATCATCGTGGCCGGCGGCTGGAGCGAATTGCAATTTGCGGAGAAGCGGCGGCCGACGCTCGCCGAGGTGATGTCGGCCGTTCCCGACAATCCGGCTTACATCCAGCTGTTCTATTCGGCGGTGCTGATGACGCCGAAGGCGCAGCAAGCGCTCGGGATATCCGCGGATCAGGTGCCGGCCGGTATCACGTCTGAGCGCGCCGCATCGGGCGACATCACGGGCTGGTTCAACGGCTCCATTGTCAGCATCTCCGCGCTGTTCGATCGCCTGCCGAGGCCGAATTTCGAAGAGAATGTCGCAGGCACAAGGCAGTTCTTCACGGAGCTCAATCGCCTCGGCATTACCGGGATCGTGGATCCCGGCGGCTTCAGCATCTATCCCGGCCACTACGCCGCCTTGCAAAAGCTCTGGCGCGAGAAATCACTTTCGGTGCGGGTCGCCTACAGCCTGTTCGCGCAGAATGTCGGCGCGGAATTCGAGGAGTACAAGACCCTCACGCCGTTCCTGCCGATGGGATTCGGCGACGATATGCTGCGATTCAACGGGATCGGTGAGCGGATCACCGGCGCCATGTACAACAACAACGCGCCCGACGCGGCGGCAAAAGACAAGTTCCTCGAGATCATTCGCTGGGCGGCCAAACAAGGGCTGACGGTCACCATCCACTGGCAGGAAGACAAATCCGTCCATCACCTCCTCGACCTCTATGACGAGGTCAACAAGGAGACGCCGCTCGCGCCGTTGCGCTGGTCCATCGCCCATCTCGACAACACCTCGCCCCAAACGCTGGCGCGCATGAAAGCCCTTGGTGTCGGCTGGACCATGCAGGACGCGATGTATCTCGGAGGCGACCGTATCGTGGCGCAGGCCGGCGAAGCCGCGCGCCAGATGCCGCCCATCGTCACGGCGTTGCGCGCAGGCGTCCATGTCGGGGCCGGCACGGATGCGCATCGGGTCGCATCCTACAATCCGTTCGTGGCGCTGCAATGGATGCTCGACGGCAAGACCGTCGGCGGGCTCTCGACGCGCGGCCCGGGCGAAACACCTAGCCGCGAAGACGCCTTGCGCCTCTACACCGTGGGAAGCGCCTGGTTCTGCTTCGACGAGACGCGGCGCGGCACGTTAGAGACCGGCAAGCTCGCCGACTTCGCGATTCTCGACCGGGATTTCATGTCCGTCCCCGTCGAGCAGATCGGCGCCACGGCGTCTCTGCTGACGGTGGTGGGCGGCAAGGCTGTGTATGCGGCGGATGTTTTCGCGGGCGCGAAATAGGAGCTGGAGGGACGCCGCGCTGCTCTCACGAAATCCCGGCCTGTTGCCCGTTGCAGTGATATTTGCTCGGCCCACACCATGCAGAGCTTGGGCGGCCGAGCCACGTTTCAAACCAGCTCCAGCCGCAGTGACCGCCCGACCATGCGGGCCGCGCGCTGAAGCGTGGCCAGCGTGACGTTGCCGTCCTTTGGATCGAGCAGGCGCCCGATCTGGCTGCGCGACGTCTTCATGCGCTGGGCCAGATTGTTGCGGGATATGTTGTTTTCCTTCATCGCCTGCTCGATCTGCCACGCAAGGACCTCTTTGACTGCGATGGCTTCGAACTCCTCTCGATTGCCGTCCTCGACGAGGAAGTCATCGAGCGTGGTGAGCCGGGCCAGGGAGCGGACTGCTTTCTTCTTTTTCGCCACTGCTTTTTTGACCATGCCGGTCTCCTCATTTCTCGAATTCGCGGTTTCTGCGGTGCGCCAGCGCCAGATCATCGGGCGGCGTCTTCTGGGTCTTCTTGATGAAGCCGTGAAGGACCAGAATGCGGCTCCGCTGCACGCTGAACAGGACGCGCGTGATCCGGTTGCTCGGCAGCGACGTGCGCACCTCCCACAAGCCGTCGCCCAGTGGGCGGCAGAGCGGCATGCCTACCGGCCAGCGGTATTGAACGCGCATGAGGTCGAGGCCAACGGCTTGACGGTCGGTTTCGTCCAGGCTCCGCAGCCAATCCCGCACAATCTCGGTCCCGCCCTGCGTGCGGTAAAACACGACTTGTATCTTGCGGGGACGATTATCTGGCATGCTGCGCCATATGACGATCGTGTACCATATAATGTACAGTCACGCAATGGCAATCCAACTCGTCCCCTCGGAGCAGATCGACGCAACGCGACGCGCGAGCGTCCGCTTTTCACCGAGCGGCGGTGCTTCCACCGAATGACCCTCCCCCCTGTAACCCGAGTTCAGCTGCCCGAGAGTCCGAGGTGTCGGGGAAATCAGCCCTGTCCCGTAGCCGCCGCATAACTTGGATGACAAGCGGCGGCACCATTTGAAATTCGCACGATCTCCCGCGTCATTCCTGATCCGATCTGCTGCATCGTGATCGACGCCCTCTTGTGGGTCCCTCGCACTGGCCCACCTCCGTATCCGGGAAACGATGGCGTTGCAGGCCTCAAAAGCCGGGAGATAAGTCGATGACATCACAGGCCGATGAGACCGCGCCGTCCACGCGCATGGCAGACGTTCCGTATGATCAGCGGGCCAAGATCACCATCGAGCGCAAAGGCCAGATCGTGTTGATTGGCATCAACCGGCCCACCATCGACAACCGGCTGGACCCGGAGGCGACGGAGAGCCTGGCGCGAGCCTATTACGACTACGACCGGGATCCCTCGCTCCGTGCGGCGGTCCTGTTCGGCCATGGCGAGCGCTTCTCCAGAGGTGTCGATGTCGAAGCCTTCAAGGCCTTCGCTCAGTCCGGAAAACAGATGATGGATGGACCCGGCTTCATCGACCCTCTCGGGCGCACCAAGCCGGCGCTCACGAAGCCCCTGATCGTCGCAGTGCATGGCGACACCTGGAATATGGCGCACGAGCTTTTCCTTGTCGCCGACATACGCGTGGCGTCGGAAGACACGGAGTTCGGCCAGGACGAGAACACGCGCGGCCGTTTTCCCGGAGGCGGCGCAACGGTTCGCTTCCCCAGAGAAGCCGGATGGGGAAATGCCATGCGGTTCATTCTCACCGGCGATCATTGGGGAGCGAAGGAAGCCCTGCGAATGGGAATGGTTCAGGACGTGGCCCCGGACCGGGATGCGACGCTCGCGAAGGCCGTCGAGATCGCCAACAAGATCGCCGCATGCGGCCCTCTCGGCATCAAGACGTCGCTGGCCTCCTCCCATATGGGGATCGACGACTCCGAAACGGCGCTGGGCAAGCTCGACGACCAATACCGTGCGCTGTACGCGACTCGGGATTTCCGGGAAGGCCGCGATGCCGAGACAGAAAAACGTCCTCCCATTTACGAGGGACGTTAACGGCAAGCTCGCGGACGGGCGGGGATTTCATCAATTGAGCACCCCGGCATCCTGGTGACGGACAATCGATCAGCCCCCGATCAGCTCGCCGATTTCGCCCGGTCCCCATGCCCGCGGAACGCGCTCTCGTCGATCCGTCACAACAGCGTCGCAAGCACATAAACCAAAACAGCTCCCCCGAGACAGCGCCGCCACGGGTTCACCCCGCGGACAATCTCGTCGAGAGACCAGACGATGAGGCCGCCTTTGAACGCGACGTCCAGGGCCACAGCGGCGGTGCCCGGCGGATGCCAGAGCCAGCGCAGGACACCGGCCACAATGACGACCCACAGCACCAGGTTGGGAGCCTGGGCGATGGTGATTTCACCGGTTTGTCGGTTTCGAAAGAACCACTGCAGGAAACCGGACATGATCGCGCTTGCCTCTCCGACGGCGAAGATACTTGGAAGACAGGGTCACCGTGATGGCCGCGTCTCGCGCCGGCAATTGGGGCGCATCGCGCCCTTCTCGATTTTTCGAAGATGACGGGGACACGGCCGGAGTGGGTCGTGGCGCATTGCGGCTGGTCGGGTCAAGCCGCCGGATCGAAAAAGGGCGCCGTCGCCGGTGCCCTCCATCGCTTGCCGCTCAATACCGGCTGCGCCACGCGTGACGCTGCTGCTGGGGCGCGTACGCCCGCATCGGGTTGATGCCGCAGCCTTCGTTGGTGCCGCTCGCGGAGGCGCGGCATTGCTCAAAAGTGGAGAACTCGCAATTGCCGGGGTAGCCCGATTGGCGGCCTTGCAGGCAATACCTGTCCTGCACCTCGGTTGCAGACGCGGCCGTGGAGGCCGCCGCGAATGTCAGGGTGGAAACGGCCGCAAGAGCCGCAATGGCAAGATGACGATGCATGAAGGGACTCCAATGATCGCGCTCGCTCTGAGCGCCCCGCTGCTGCAACAACGTTTCAGACGGCGAATGGGGGTCGCCCCAGGTCATTAAATCGCTGTCATGTGCGGGGAGATGACGGTGACAGTGCCGGACTGCACCCAATGCCTCCGGTCTCGTGCGTTCGAACAGCCATGAAATCGGGCGCACTGGACCGCAGCAGCCTTTGGAACTCTTCCATGCCGCGCCCGGCGCGCCTTGCTGGCCGCCCTTCGGTGACCTCCGCCGGAGCCTTCGAGCAAGTGTAACCATCTCCCTTATGCTCGGCCGCATCGATCTCGACGTTGCTCCGCCGTCCCTCCACCTTCATTCCGCTGGCTCGCTTCCGCTCTCGCGCTGCCTTCAATTTGGCCACAAGCCGCGCCTTCTCGTACTGGTGAAAGGCGCCCGCTATCTGACGCATCATCGGACGCGACGGATCACTGCTATCGGTCAGGTCGTCGCCATTTGCGGTCAGGACGCGCATGCCGCGATTGATCAACAGGAGATTGCCGAGTTCTTGAGTGATAAGCTCGCGAGCAAACCGGCTGGCATCCTCAACTAGGACGATCCTAACGCCGTTGCCTTCGAGACCGTGCTGTATTGCAGGCCTTTTTGGAACGAGGCGGCACCCGGTCTGACTGGGTGACGTCTTCATCCGGGTAGGATTGCCGCGGGATGTGTTAGTCTCCTTCACCGGACGACGGCGACGGTGCAGGAGAATTTCATGACCAGCGAAAAAGGCCCGAATATCAAGAAGAAGCAGAAATGCAAAAATTGCGAAGGCAAGGGCTTGCTCAAGAAGGGCGACAAGGTGGTGAAGTGCCAGCGCTGCAAAGGCACGGGATTGCGGTGATGCCGGGTTGATGACCCCGGATGTCGGAACCGCGTTGACAGCGCACGCAATGTCCCCGTTTTGCCGCGGCGCGCATCATGAGGGCATCGTCCCCGAGGCTCGTAAGAACTAAATTGTCAGTTCGGCGTTGTCTTCGCACCATAGAGCCGTCTCGCGGAGGCCTGACGATGGACCCAAATGACCGGGTAGCTTTAGTCCTGTCCGCCGTCGCCTTGGCTGTCGCCATTGTCGTTGCATCGACAGCCACATTGGAGCGTGTCAACACGCGTACGGCCAGCAGCGACGCACCTCCCGGAACGGTCGGACTTGCCAGGCCACATCCGCCGCTGGACCGCGCGGCCGGTGAACCGATACAGACGACTGGCACGCCGTCTAACGCGAGCAATCGCCAGCGCCCCTGACCTGACATCGGGGTGCGCTTTCGCGGGTTTGAAGGTTCGTGAATGAATTGCGCGCCGTCACCGCAAGGACGTACAGGGAGGTCCGCTGCTCAGCATACCATCGGGTCATCCCCCTGGTCGCAAACTCCCCCCGGCTGGTCCGCGGGCGCTGGTGCAGGTGTTTTGGCGGCGGGCGCAGCGAACCACCGATCACCCTCGATGCGCGGGATGCTCGCCCGCATGCTCCGTTCGGCGTGTCGCTCACCGGTGCGGTACTCATGCGCCTGGAGCGGCGTGCTGAAAATTGCGGTGACGACCAGTCCGGTCAAGAGCGCCTTGGACAGGACGGACCCGATGGGGTTTCTCAATGGTGTCATCGTGACTGTTCCTTTCGGTTGAGTGATCCCTCGCGAGGCAAGAGATCCGATCCACCTTCCCTGGACGTGCGTTGCCCCGCGTCTATTCCCAACTCACAAAGACGTTTTCGATTGGCCTGAGGCGCGAAGGACGCTTCACGAACACGGGACGAAGTTTTGCAGCGGATTCGATTGTCCGCACCGAACGTGAATTCAAGTTTAGCTGGAGCAGAATGAGGGGTTCCACGACGGCCCCCGCCAGCTTCACGCCAGCTTCACGGCAGAAACTGCCTCCATGGGACGCACCCGTCGCGCTCGGTGCGATCCCACAAGCACGGCTGAACCGGAACTGGCGGTCAGCAAGATATTTTGTTTCCTTCTGGTCAGATCATGAATCGCCAAGAGCGCCGGGCCGCGGCCAAGCAGCAATCCAAAACGGCCGCACCTCAACATTTTCCGCAACATTTCGAGGCCTTGAAACAAGGCAAATCGCTGTTCGATCTCAGCCGCTATGCCGAGGCCCTCGACTGCTTCAACCTGTTCGAGAAGCACAATCCCGGTATCGCGCCCCTGTATCAAACGCGCGGCCTTTGCCTGCAGCGGCTCGGCCGGTTCGCGGAGGCGCAGGCCGATTTCGAGAGGTCCATTGCGCTCAACCCGGGCGAAGCGGAGACGCACAAGAACCTCGGCACGCTTCATTCGCGATTGGGCCGGATGGAGCAGGCCTTTGCGAGCTTCGATCGCGCGCTCGCGTTGCGTCCGAATTTTCCTGCAGCGCTCACCGAAAAGGCGCGGGCGCTGTGGAGCCTGCAATTGCTGGATGAGGCTTTCGCAGCCTTGCACAGATCGCTGGCGCTGGACCCCGGCAACGCGCACACGATCTGGAATCTCGCGGTGCTTCAGATGCTGACCGGGGATTTCGAGCGGGGCTTGCCGGGACGCGAGGCCCGCTGGAAAGCGTCTCTCGGTCTCGTCGATCGCGGTTTTTCGCAAGCGCTCTGGCTCGGCGACCAGCCGATCGCGGGCAAGACCATCCTGCTTCACGCCGACGAGGGATTGGGCGACTCGATTCAGTTTGCGCGCTACGCACCCATGCTGGCCGCACTCGGAGCGCGGGTCATCCTGGAGGTGCCGGCGCCGATCCAGCAGCTGTTGGGTGGCATCGCCGGCGTTGCGGCTTGCACCGGCCGATCGTCGACGCCGTCGCTGGCGTTCGACCTGCACTGTCCGCTTGGAAGCCTGCCGCTGGCGTGCGGGACGCGGCTCGATACCATCCCGTTCGCGGACGCGTATCTTCCCACGCCTCCGGCGGCGCGCGTGACGGCTTGGCAAGACCGGCTTGACGACCGGCTTGGTCCGCGCAACCGCTTCCGCGTCGGTCTCGCCTGGTCGGGCAATCCGGATCACAACAACGATCACAATCGATCGCTGCCCCTGCGCACGCTTGCGCCGTTGCTCGATTGCGACGTCCAGTTCGTCTCCTTGCAGAAAGGCGTCCGTGACCAGGACCGGGGGTTTCTCGGTGAACACCCCGATATCGTCGACCTCTCGGAATATCTCACGGATTTCAGCGAGACGGCGGCGCTGATGTCCTGCCTCGATCTGGTGATCTCGGTCGACACCAGCGTGGTTCACCTCGCTGGCGCACTCGGCGCCCCGGTCTGGACGATGTTGCCGTTCAACCCGGATTGGCGCTGGCTGCTCAACCGCAACGACAGCCCGTGGTATTCGTCCATGAGGTTGTTCAGGCAACCAGAGCGAGGCGACTGGGCGAGCGTCGTCGATCGTGTCCGCCTCGAACTCGGCGGGCTGGTTTCGGCATGGCGGCCGGGAACATTGCAACACCAGAGCAAGGCCCCGGCCACCAAACCACAGGACGCGGTCCTCTCGAATGACCTCGGCAATATGCTCTGGCAACGCAAGCGCACGGACGAGGCTGTGCTGCATTTCCAGCAGGCGCTGCGACTCCATCCTCAATATCTGGAGGCAGCGAACAGCTGCGGAAGACTGCTGTTCAATCTCGGCCGCTATGCGGAGGCCCTCGAATGCCTGGACGTGGCCGAGAAACTGGACCCAAATTCCGCAACCCTGTATCAAATGCGCGGCGAATGCCTCCAGGCGGCGAACCGGTTCGACGAGGCGGAGGCCGACTACGAGAAGTCCATTGCGCTGGACCCCGGCCTGGCCGACGCGCACAACAAGCTCGGCGTGCTTCATGCGAAGCTCGGCCGAATGGAACAGGCACTTGCGTGTTTCGACCGGACGCTTGAACTTCGACCCGATCTTTCCGGGACGCTGTCCAACAAGGCATTGGTCTTGCTGAATCTGCAATTGCTGGATGAAGCTTCAGCGGCCTTTCGCAGATCGCTGACGGTCGACCCGGGCAATGCGCTGGCGACCTTCAATCTGGCGACACTTCAGTTGCTGACCGGAGACTTCGAGCAAGGCTGGCTTGGGCGCGAAGCGCGTTGGAAGCTTCCTGTCGGGTTGCTCGATCGCGGCTTTTCCCAATCCCTTTGGCTTGGTGACCAACCGATCGAAGGCAAGACCATATTGCTTCATGCTGACGAGGGATTAGGCGACGCGATTCAGTTTGCGCGCTATGCCCCCATGGTGGCCGCACTCGGAGCGCGAGTCATCCTGGAGGTCCAGCCTCCGATCCAGCCGCTGCTGGCCGGGGTGTCCGGCCTCGCAAATTGTGTCAGTCGACCGTCTGCGACGTCGCTGGCGTTCGACCTGCACTGTCCTCTCGGAGCTCTGCCATTAGCGTTCAGGACACGGCTCGATACCATCCCGTTCGCGGAAGCGTATCTCCCTGCGCCACCGGTGGCGCGCGTGAAGGCGTGGCAAGATCGGCTTGAAGACCGGCTTGGCGCCCGCAATCGCTTCCGCGTCGGTCTTGTCTGGTCAGGCAATGCAGCTCACAGGAATGATCAGGATCGATCGATCGCACTGCACATGCTTGCTCCCCTCCTGGATTGCGATGTGCAGTTCATAAGCTTGCAAAAGGACGTCCGGGATCGGGACCGGGCCTTGCTCGGCGAACGTCCTGATATCGTCGACCTCTCGGACCATCTCACGGATTTCAGCGACACGGCGGCGCTGATGTCCTGTCTCGATCTGGTGATCTCGGTCGACACCAGCGTCGTTCACCTCGCCGGCGGGCTCGGCACTCCGGTCTGGACGATGGTGCCCTTCAACCCGGACTGGCGCTGGCTGCTCAACCGCGACGACACCCCATGGTATCGGTCGATGCGGCTGTTCAGGCAGCCGAAGCCAGGCGACTGGGCCAGCGTCGTGGACCACGTTCGCCTTGAACTCGAGGGCCTGGCGTCCGCGTGGCGGCCAAGGCAGGAGCCGGCCTTGCGTCTGCCCGCCGAGGCGACACCCCGCAACACTCTCGCGCGCAGCCCGCCGATCCCTCCAGCATTCTCCTAACCCTCGACCCGATACAGCCGCCACCGCGCCGGCACGCCCTTGAGCTGGTGGCTGCCGTGATCCCTGAGGCGGATCTGGGATTGCGCCGCAAGCAGATCCTTCACCGCGCTCGACACCAGAACTTCGCCGGCACGCGCTTTGGCGGCGATGCGGGTACCGATATGGAAGGCAAGACCGACCATCTCGCCGCCGCTCATCGTGTACTCGCCCGCGTGCAGGCCAACCCTGATATCGAGCCCGAGCGTGCGCACCGCCTTCTGGATCGCGGTCGCGCAATTGATGCCGGCCGCCGGCGCCTTGAAGGTCGCCAGCACGCCGTCGCCCGTCGTCACGACTTCCTTGCCGCGCGAAGACTTCAGCTCTTTGCGCACCGCCGCGTAATAGAGGCTCACGACCTTCGTCCAGCGCGCATCGCCGAGCTTCGCGGCCTTTGCCGTGGAGCCGACGATGTCGACGATCAGGATCGTGGCGACTGCTTGCTTGAGGTCGGCACTGCCGCTGGCGGATTTGCGTTGGGTCGCAATCGCTCCGGTGAGCGGTTCATAGTCATGGCTGCGGCGCCGGGTGATCGCGGATTTCGTGTAGTCCTGGGCGCGCTGCGCCGTGCCGCAACGGATCGTTTTCTCCTGCGGCAGACGCGTCCAGTAAACCTTGCGTCCCTTTCCCGCGCCCTGCACCTCCACGGCGCCCCACTTCAGGAATACCGCCGAGCCGACCCGCCGCACGCACCATGCCTTGGACGTGTATCCTGATACGTTCGACTGATGCAGGCCGATGCGAAGGAATTTGGGCATGAATGTGCGGCCAATCGCTGGACCATTTTGGCGGACCTGAGACGGAGCGTAGTTGGACGTTCGCGGGTTGGCAACAGCGCGCGAAGATTGGCCAGTTCGGTCTCAAACCCGCTTCACGAGACGCCCGAGTTCTTCGGTGAATCGCCCGATATCGTCGTCCGACGAGTAGACATGAGGCGCCACACGCACGATCCTCTCGAGGCCCCGCGCTTCGAGCTCCCATCGGGCATAGTCGAGGCCCACGGACGCAATCGCGATGCCGCGCATTGTCATCTCTCCCACAATGTCGTCCGCGGGCACAAACGCATGTTGGAAGGTCAGGAATGCCGCGCCGGCCTCCTCGTCCTCGAACACCGTGAGACCGGGGACACCGCGCAGGTTCGCGCCCAGACGGCGCAGCTTTTCGGTGATGTGGACGCGGACATTCGCAAGGCCGATACGATCGAGCTCCTGAAAAGAGGCCCGCAAGCCAAGACGACCGGCAGCGGAAAACTCCCACGCCTCGAAGCGTCGCGCATCCTCCCGCGACAGGAAGCCGTCATCCGGACACCATGTGCCGGCGCTTTGGTCGACGATGATCGGCTGGGCCAGACGGCGCAGCGCCCGATCCGACAGCGCCATCATGGCCTGCCCACGGCCACCCCGGAGCCACTTCCGGCCCGGCGCGACCATGATGTCGGCAGAGGCCCCCGGCAGCGTCAACTCGAACTGACCGATGGCTTGCGCGCCATCGACGAAATAAAGGCAGGTATCCGGTCGTGAAAGGGCACCAAGCGCCTCGACCGGCTGGCGCATTCCGGAACTGCTGGCAACGGCCGATACACAGATCGCAACCGTACGCTCATCGACCAGTGCGGCGGCTTGCTCGATGTTGATCCGCCCCGCCCCGGTCATGGGCAGTCTGACCACCTCCGCCCCGACTGCCGCCGCACGCCGCACGGCATTCAGAATATTCCCGCCCCAGTCGTTCCGTGCGATCAGGATGCGATCGCCGCGTCCGAGCGGCATCGATGCAAAAGCAAGCGCCCAGAGCCGGCTCGCCTGCTCGCCGAAAGCAAGATGGGTCGGGGCGACGCCCATCAGGCGGGCCGCCACGATACGCGTCTCTTCAATGGCGTCGCTCGCATCGGCCGCCGCCCAATGCACGCCGCGTCGGGCCTCGATATCGAGGTGGGATTTGATGGCCGCGACCACGCTCTCGGGCATCAGACCGGCACCCGCGGCATTCAAATGCGTAAAGGCTCCTCCCCCACCCGTTGCCGCAGGTGAATGTCGCAGCGACTCCCGGGCGATCATTATCCGGCCCGGATTGCCGCAATGATGTCGATCTCGACCGGGGCGCCGCGCGGAAGCTCGGCCACGCCGACCGACGTTCGCGCATGCCGGCCCCTACTGCCGAGATGCGCGACGAAGACTTCCGAGGCGCCGTTCATGACCTGCGACTGCTGTGCGAATCCGGGCGCGGACGCGACGTAGCCGGTGATCCGGAGAATCTGCTCGACCCGGTCGAGCCCACCGACGGCTTCCGCAAGCGCAGCGAGGCACAGTTCGGCGCAGACGGCGGCGGCACGCTGCGCCGTCGCGAGATCGATCTCGGCCCCCACCTTGCCCTTGAAGAGGAGTTCATCGCCGCGCCGCGGCAATTGCCCGCTAACATAGGCAACTCCGCCGTGAACGACGACCGGCACGTAGTCGCCGCCCGGCGCATTGGTCTTTGGAAGATGAGTATTCATGGTCGTCTCTTTCAGTGATTTGGGATCTTCGACAGAAATTACTTGGCCTGCGCAGAGGTCACAACCCCGATGGCCCTGCCACTCGTCATGCGGTGGCCATCCGCCGTTGAAGCCGCTTCACCACGCGAGATGCCGAGAAGCAGATCGCGAAATAGACGAGGGCCGCAAACAGGTAGAATTCGATCAAGCGCGCCTCCCGATTGGCGACGATGCCAATCGACGTCATGAAGTCGTGAAGACCGATGACATAGACCAGCGAGCTATCCTGGAACAGGGCAATGCTTTGCGTGAGCAGGATGGGCGTCATGCGGCGCAACGCTTGCGGCAGGACCACGTAGCGATAGGCCTGCATCCGGCTCATGCCGATCGCCAGCGCTGCGGCCATCTGTCCCCGGGAGATGCCGTTGATGCCGGCACGCATGATCTCGGAATAATAGGCCGCCTCGAACAGAGTGAATGCGATGAGCGCGGACGTGAACGCCCCGACCGGCCGCCCGATGAACAGCGGCACCAGCAGATAGAACCAGAAGATCACCATGATCAGCGGGACAGAACGCAAGCCGTTGACATAACCGGCAGCGACCACGGCGACTGGCCGCGGCGCCGACAGGCGCACGACAGCGATCATCGTCCCGAGCAGGATGCCGCCCGCCATCGCCAGCGCCACCAGGACAAAACTGGTCTGCAATCCCTGCCAAAGGAATGGCCAGGCGTGAACCACGGCGCTCCAATCGAGGTTTCGCATGGTCAGCCGCGCCCCAGCGTCCCGGGGATCGCGACCCGCCTTTCGACGACGCGCATCCCGACAATCACGCAGAGCGTCAGCATGACATAGATGACGGTCGCGGCCGTCAACGCCTCGATCCCCTGGAACGTAGCGGCCTCGATCTGGCGGCTCTGGCCGGTCAGCTCCAAAACCCCCACAGTCAATGCGAGCGACGAATTCTTGATGATGTTGAGGGCTTCCGACGTCAATGGCGGCAGCACGTTACGCGCGGCAAGGGGCAGGAGAATGTAGCGATAGGTCTGCGCGATGGTGAAGCCCATGGCCGCCGCCGCCATACGTTGCCCGACGCCGATCGATTCAATCCCGGCCCGGACCTGCTCGGCAATGCGCGCAGCGGTGAAGCAGCCAAGTCCGGCCACGGAGAACCAGTATTCGGGCATCGGCAGGTCGCGCTTGACCCATCGTCCGAAGCCGGCAGGTAGCAGCTCGGGCAGCACGAAGTACCAGAGGAACAATTGGAGCAGCAGAGGGATGTTGCGGAACACATCCACATAGGCCGAGGCGACGGTGCGGCAAATCCGGCTCGGCAGCGTGCTCAGCACACCAACAGCGCAGCCGATCGCGAGCGCGATGATCCATGCCGCTCCGGCAACGAGAAGTGTCCATTTCACGCCGCCGAGGAGCCACCCGAAATAAGGCTCGACGAACAGGACGTTCCAGTTCCACCGGTATTGCATCGCATGCCTGCCTGGAACGTCAGCGCGGCAGGGCCTGAACCCGGAAGGCGGCCAGCAGCTCGCCCTCGATTTTCAGGCCGAGCGGGTCGAACCATTTGGCGTAGATCTTCTCGGCCTCTTCCGTCCGGAAGGCGTCGGCAAAAGCCGCCCGCACCAGCAACGCGAAATCCTGGTCGCCGCGCTGCATCATCGCGCTGTAGGGGTCGTAGGTGAGCAGCCGACCGACGACCGCAAGCGAGCCTGCCGGTCTCGCCTTGGTGGCGGCGTAGACCTTGATCTGCACGCCGTCGGCGACGAACGCGTCGACACGGTCGTTCTCGACCAGCAGCGCGCCCTCGGGGAGATCTTTCACATAGACAAGCTGGACACCGAGCGCCTTCTCTTCATTGAGCTTGCGGACCGCAGCCTCGTTCGACGAGCCTTGGAGCGCGGCAACGCGCCGGCCCTTGAGGTCCTCGATTTCCCTGATCGTCGATACTGCTTTCACGAGCAACTGCGTACCGGTGACGTAGTAGATCGGTGAGAACTCGACCTGCTCCTGACGCGTCAGAAAATTCGACGTGGTACCACATTCGAGGTCAACCGTTCCGTTGGCCACCAGCGGAATCCGGTTGGTCACGTTGATCGGCGTGAACGTCACCTTGAGATCCGGCTTGCTCAGCCGCTGCCTGACGGCTTCGACCACCTTCATGCAGAGATCGACGGAATAGCCTTCCACCTTCTGCTCATCGTTGATGTAGGAGAACGGCACTGAGGCCTCGCGATGGCCGATATTGATCGCGCCGCGCTCCAGGATACGTTTGAGAATGATGCTATTGCCGGGCCCGAGCTGAGCGGGGAGCGGCTCTGCGGAGGCGACCGCGACCAAGCTTGCCATCATCGCGATCGATGCCAGTTTCATGATGCCGAATTTGCCCAGTCTCATCGGATGTCCCTTCCTGACGCTCAGCCCGCCAGCACGCTACTTTGCGGATACCTGATATTTCCAATGCGAATGCGCGCGGATGTGATGCGGAATTTGCATCGGCTGATCGGAAAAAACCGGCTATCGTGCTCGCCACGAGAGATCGCGGGGAAGGCCACCATTATGCTCGATATCCGCTGGCTTGAAGATCTGGCCGCCGTCGCGGAGACCAAGAACCTGACGCGTGCCGCCGAGTTGCGGAATGTCAGCCAATCCGGCCTGAGCCGCCGGCTGCAATCGCTCGAAAACTGGGCCGGCTCGGCATTGCTCGACCGCCGCAAATCCCCCATCGCGCTGACCGATGCCGGAGCGCAATTGTTGGCCACGTCAAACGACGTGATCGGACGACTCAATGCCGTCAGGCGCGCCCTGCGTGAAGATCAGGATCAGGCAGCGCGGAGCGTGCGCTTCGCCGCCCCTCACCTCCTGTCCGTGACGTTCTTTCCAAAGTGGCTGCCACAGATCCAGGCGACAATCGGATCGACGCGGCTGACGATCCTGTCCGACAACCTTCCGGGATGTTGCGACGCCTTCGACGACGGCGCTGTCGATTTCGTCGTCTGTTACATGGATCAGGGCAACCGGCTGAATTCGGCCGGCGGAAAGACGCTGTCGATCTCGACCTGTCAGTGGCTGACCATTGGGCGGGAGAAGCTCGTGCCACTGTCGGCCGTCGACAGCGACAACCAGCCCCTGCATGATCTGGCGCCGGGGCCGCGGCGGTCGATTTCCTATCTCGGTTACAGCAGCGAATGCTCACTCGGCTGGGCCATCGACCAGAAGCTCGCCGATGCAACAGGCCTGCCCCAGCTCAATCGCATCTATGAAAACTCGCTGGCCGACGGGCTGCGATCGATGGCCTTGTCCGGGCTCGGCGTCGCGTGGCTGCCACTGACCACGACCCATCAGGACATCCTCCGCGGCCGTCTCGTCCGCACCGGTTTGCCTGACCTGGATGTCGATCTCGACATCCGGATCTATCGCCCGCAGCGGCGCCTCAGCCGGCGCGCGGAAGATCTTTGGTCACATCTGGTCACAGCCCGCTCGGTCGTCGAACTCCCGGAGCTTGCAGCAGCGGTTCACAGGGGACGAGCATAAAGCATGATCCGGAAACGTGCGCCGCGGTTTTCCAAAACGATCATGTCCCGGCGCCAGGCTGAAACGCGAACAGCTCGATCGGATCGCTGAAGCCGCGCACCTCGTATTTGCCGACGTGCTCCAGCTCGAACTTCGGCGTGACCTGCTCCGCAAAGTCGCGCGACAACAGCACCGGCCGGCCGACCTGCTTGGTGAGCGCCTCGAGGCGGGAGGCCATGTTGACGGCGGGGCCGATCACCGTGAAGTCGAGCCGGCTCGATGATCCGATATTGCCGTACATGACGTCGCCGACATGGACGCCGATGCCGTAATTCAGCGGCGCGCGGCCGGTGCCATTGTTTCGCGCGTTCAGCGCGGCCATCGCCACGCGGGCCTCGGTCACGGCATGCAGCAGGTTGGCGCAAGCCTCGGGCTGGCTCAGCGGAAAGATCGCGAGCAGGCCGTCGCCGATGAATTTCAGGATCTCGCCGCCGTGCCGCGCGATCGGCTCGGACATCGCATCGAAATAGTCGTTAAGAAGATCGATGACGTCGTCGCGCGGCCAGTTGTCGGAGATCTTCGTGAAATCGCGCAGATCGCAGATCATGATCGCCGCGCGCACCGTCGTGCCGGTGCCGCGCCTGGTGGCGCCGGCCAGGATCAGCTCGCCGGCATGGGCGCCGACATAGGTCTCGAGCAGGGTTCGTGCCAGCCGGTTCTTGACGCGGATTTCGCTGACCAGCGCCAAGACCGGCAAGACATTCCTGAGAGCGGCAATGTGAGCGTCGTCGAAACCGCCGGGCCGGTCAGTCGCAAAAGTGATGAGATGGCGCTTGCCGAGGGTGTGGTAGAGCGGCCAGGCCACATAGTCGGTCAGGCCTTTCGCGCGCATCTCGTCATAGAGAGCGTGCTGGCGGCCGAGCGACGGATCGCGTTCGAGATTCTCGCGCACCTCGGTGGTACCGTCCTGCATCTCGTTGGCGGCACTGCCGATATACTCGGAGCGCTCGCGCACGTCGTAATCGACCCGCGCGATCTCGGCCTCGCGCATGCCGTCGGACCACATGAAGCGGGCGCCAAGCCATTGCGGATGCTGGATCAGGACGTGAACCGTCGACCGCTTGAGCGGAATGCCCGCCTGCTGGAGCCGGTTGCACATCTCGGCAAAAATGTTGTCGATAAAGCGCTCGTCGCGCGTACCGTTGATCAGCCAGTGGACGACGCCGTCGGACAGCGTGGCGGAGGGAATTTTGTCTGGCGCGTTCATGATCTGCTCTGGGCGGCGGTCTGCATCAGGGCAGATATCGTGCTCCGCGCCCGCCGCGTCAACCTGGCCAGTTGCACGGATTGTTCGCAAAGGCACGGCAGTTTGATCTAGCCGATCACCTGAATCGACCCCAGCACTGCTATCCCCGAAACGAGCGCCAGGCTGGACGCCTCGGTCAGCTCGACCTTCAACGTGCCGCCGTCGGGGATGACGAAATCCTCGCTGTTGAGACGAATGCTGCAATCACCGGAAACCGCGTAAACGAGATGCGTGCCGGCGGACAATGGCCGGTCACCGGGTTCTCTCAGCGCCACAAGCTCGATGCCCGCCGCACCGCGCCGGGCCATCAGGTTCACAACCTCGACCGGACCTGCCTCGAGCTCCGTCACGATCTCCATCTCGCCGGTGAAACGCACCGTCGTGAACGGTTCGCGCTCGTCGAATTCCTGCGTGGGCGATTTCAGCACCAATCCGCGCCCGCCGACGACCATCTGCAAGCGGTCGATGCCGGGCATGAAAGAGAATGGAGCGGGCGCCACGATCGGCGTGGACGCAAAACGCCACAGCAGGCTGTCCCAATCCTTCGCCGATGCGTCGGCGCGATAGGCGCCCGCAATATCGGTAAAAATACCGCCGCCGTTCTTCCAGGGCGAGCGGGTGTAGTCTTCGGATTTCAGCAGCGTGGTTTTCATGTCTTCGAGCCGTCCTGGAGACAGGTGGGCGAATGTCAGTTGCGTATCGAGCAGACAGGATCGTAGCCCGGATGGAGCGAAGTGCAAACCGGGACCTCTCTCGCGCTGGGACAGCAACCCGGATTGCGCTGCGCTCCATCCGGGCTACGGAGCCATCCATCCCTCACTCGCCCTTGCCGCTCTTCAGCTTCGGCAGCGTCTCGACGATCTTCTGCTTGCCGTCGACGATCTCGGCGAGGAAGCTGGCGCGGTCGATGTCACCGTTCTGGTCCCAGCTTGCTTCCATCAGCATGCCCGGCGCCTTGTCGGGCGTCAGGGTGAGGCCCTTCATCGTCGCGCCAAAGGCCTTGCTGTCGAACTTGCCGATCTTCTCGGTGACGTATTTGACGAGATAGACGGCGGTGTAGCCCTTGATGCCGTTGTGGTCGGGCCGGTATTTGAAGCGCGCACTGAACTTGTTGGTGAACGCCTCGATCGCGGGCACCGGCGCATCGGCGGACAGGCCGACATGGCCGCGCACGCCGCTGGCGGCGGGGCCGGCGAGCTCGACCACCTTCTGGCTCAGCAGCGTGGTCTCGCCGAACAGCGGCGTTGCAATACCCTGCCGCTTCGCTTCGATCAGGAAGCGGGCGCTCTCCTCCTCGTTGGTGTAGACGAAGATCGCGTCGGCCTTTGCGCTCTTCAGCTTGATGACGTCGGAGCCGAAATCGACCTGGCCCTGCTCGGTGGAGATGTCTGCCGCGATCTCGATATTGCGCGCCTTCATCTCCTTGACGAAATTGTCGCGGCCGCCCTTGCCGAAGTCATTGTTGACCCAGACCACCGCAACCGATTTCACCTTGAGCTTGTCGTGCAGGTAATTGGCGATCTTCGGCATCGAGAATTGCTGGCCGAAGGCGGTGCGGAACACCCAGGGATTCCCCTGCGTGGTGATATCGGCGGCCTCGGCGCCGACGATCTGCGGGATCTCGGCCTGCTGCGTCAGCGCCATGTTGACCTTGACCGAGCCGGAATAGATCGGCCCGAGCACGACATAGGGGTCCTTGTCCAAAACCTTCTGCACCTGCGCGCGCGAGATGCCGGGATTGCTCTGGGTGTCCAGATGCTCGGTCTGGATTTTTCGGCCCAGAATGCCGCCGGCATTGTTGATCTCGTCGACCGCGAGCGCGACACCGTCGCGCCAATTGGTGCCGGAGACGGCGCCGGGCCCGGACAGCTCGATCACGTCGGGGATGTATACGGTGCTCTGCGCGCAAGCCGCGCCCGCCCAGAGCGACGTCGCAAACGCAATGCCGAGCGCCCCTGCAAAATGCCTCATCACGTCCACCCTCCCTTTTTGCTGTTATGTTGTTTTGTCCGCCGTCTCGTCGAAGCCGAGCAGCCTTGCCGGCGTTCGCCACAACAGGCGATGCTGATCGCTCGCGACCGGAAACAGCTTGGTCAGCACGGCGAGCAGCGGGCCGTAATCCAGCCGCTCGGAGGCGCGCAGGAACGGATAGTCCGAGCCCCAGACGCAGCGGTCGAGCGTGAAGGCATCGACCAGCGCGGCGATGAAAGGCCAGGTGTCTTCATACGGATGCGGCTGCTGCGAGAATTTGTAATAGCCGGAGACTTTGATGTGCGCGTCGCGCTCGCGGCCGATCGCCAGCAGCGCCTGAAAGGCTTTGCCCTGTAAACCGTGCGCGACCGACGGCCGCCCGCAATGGTCGAACATCAGGCGCACATTCGATCTCTCGATGAGCGGCAGCAGATCGAGCAACTGGTCCTGCTCGACCTGGATCTGGAGGAACAGGTCGAGACCCACCAGCTTCTCCAGCAGCGGGGCTGCCTTGAGATAATAGCCGGCGCCGTGGAACGGCACATTGAAGGCGACGCCGATCACGCCGGCCGCTTTCAGCCGTTCGAGTTCCTTGATGTCGACGTCGTTCTCGACGACGGCGACGCCCCTGAAGCGGCCGCCGCCCTGCCTCAACGTGTCGAGCAGGATGCGGCTGTCGCTGCCATAGCCGGTGTTGGTGGCGACCACGAGCGCGTGGCGGACGTCAAACGCATCGAACACGCGGATCAGCTGCGCTGCCGGCGCGATCTCCTGCCCGCTCGGCCGGTACGGCGTATCGCCGGCGTAGGGAAAGCGAACGGGATCGATGGAGTGGATGTGGCAATCGATCCTGGGAGACGCCGGCAAGGTCATGGCAAAAGGCTCCCCGGCGCGCGGTTCAGAACGTGGCCTCGATGGCCTTGATCAGCTCGGGCGTCACATCCGGCATGATTCCGAACCAGGCCTTGAAGGCGAGCCGCGCCTGGTTGAGCAGAAGACCGAGCCCGTTCACGGTCACGCAACCGCGCGCGCGGGCTTCGGCCAGGAACGGCGTCTCCAGCGGCGTATAGATGAGATCAGCGGTGAGCATCGTGGGCTTCAACCGCGACAAGTCGATCTCCAGCGCATCCTTGCCGACCATGCCGCGGTCGGTGCAGTTGACGAGCAAGGCGACATCCGCGAGGGCCACGCCACGGTCGTCCCACGCCACAGTGCTGACGGCGGAGCCAAAATCCCTGGCGAGCGCCTGCGCCTTCTCCGCGGTACGATTGGCGATCCGGATCTCGCGCGCACCGTTTTCGAGCAGCGCCACGACAACCGCACGCGAGGCGCCGCCTGCCCCGAGCAGCAGGATCGGCCCGGCATCACCGCGCCAGTCGGCCTTGGCGTCGCGCAGGCTCTGTACAAAGCCGTTGCCGTCATTGTTGAAGCCGGAGAGCGTGCCGTCCGCCTCGACGACGATGGTGTTGACGGCACCGATGCGTTTTGCGGTCTCGTTGACGCGGTCGAGCAGCGGCATCGCCGTCTGCTTGTGCGGCATGGTGACGTTGCAGCCGCGGAACCCGAGCGCGATCAATCCGTCAAGTGCATCCTCGAGCCGCTCAGGCTTCACAGCGAGCGGCACATAGGTGCCGCGAATGCCGTGCGCCTTCAGCCAGTAATTGTGAATGACCGGCGAGCGCGAATGCGCGACCGGCATGCCGATGACGCCCGCCAAACCAAATCCATCTTGCGACATGCAGCGCTTCCCGTCCCGAACCCGCGCCATTCGGCGCGCGACCATTTTATTTGGTCATTTGTCCAATTCTATTAAGCGGAATGGCTATGGCGCGCAATCTGAATCTCGGACGCGCGGTCGCCGGTCTTCGCCACGCGGCTACTTCGTCGTCAGCGCCGCGATCGGGCGCCACGAATTGTCGGGCGCGGCCGCAGCGAACTGCCGGCAGCGGTCGCGCATCAATTCCGCCGGACGATCATGGCCGCGCTCGTTCAGCACGGCTTCGAAATCGGCGAGCGCGGTGGCAAACCGGCGCGCGCGGTAGTTGGCAAGGCCTTGCTCGTAGCGTCCGATCCAGCCGACATCAGCCTCGCCCTCGCCGGCCAACGCGATCAGTTCGTAGACCGAGAACCCCTCCTCGCGTCCGTAGACTGCGATGCTGTCGATCTCGCGGGTGACGATGGCGCCGCGGGCCAGCCGTTCGGTGGCCTCGCCGATCAGGATCTGCGTGCCGTAAGACTTGTTGGCGCCTTCGAGGCGGCTGGCGACGTTCACGGCATCGCCGATCACGGTGTAGTTCAGGCGCAGCTCCGAGCCGATATTGCCGACCAGCATGCGGCCGGAATTGATGCCGATCCGGATCTGGAGCGGCTGGCCGAGATCGTCAGCGAGTCCGGACTGCTCGATCGCTCTGCGGCAGCCGAGCGCCGCGCGGCAGCAGCGCAGCGCGTGATCGGCCTGCGGCTGCGGCGCGCCCCAGAACGCCATCACGGCGTCGCCGATGAACTTGTCGATGGTGCCGCCATTGGCTACGACGGCCTCCGAGGAGAGGTCGAGATAGCGCGACAACAGCGGCACCACCTGATCGCCGAGCCGCTCGGACAATCCGGTGAAGCCGGCAATGTCGACGAACATCACGCTGAGCTCCTGGATGCTGCCGCCGGGCCTGGCCTCGACACCCTGGCGCAGCAGCGAACGAACGAGATCGGCGGGGATGAATTTTCGGAACGCGGACAGGCCGGCCGCCATCTCGGCGATCGCGCCCGACAGGCTCGCGATCTCCTTGAGACGCGAGGGATGGCGGCGCACCTGCTCCAGCGCGAAGGCCTCGACATGGCGAAGCTCGCCGACAACGCGCGACAGCGGCGCAGCAATGGCGGAGCGCGCCAGCGCGGCCGACGCCAGAGCGGCGAGCACCGCGCCGACCGCAAGGCCGACGATCAACCGCCGCAGCGTCGTCTCGACGGGCCCGAGAAATTCGGCCTCGGGAATGACAGTGGCGAGCGACCAGCCGGGAAACGGGAGCGGCGTGAGCGCGACCTCATAGGCCGCACCGCCTGAGGTGAGCCGGCTGCGCCAGGCCTCCTTGCGACCGTCCTCGCCCGCCTTCACGAGTGCCATCCGCGCCAGCGGCAGCAGCGTCGTATCGCCCTTCGCAACGTGCAACTCGTCGGCGTCCTTGTCGGGCGCCGCGATCAGCTCGCCGCTGCCGTCGATGATGAAAGCCGTTCCGGTGCGCCCGACCTCGAGCTGCGACAGGAAACGCGCGAGCCTGGTGTATTCGATGACGACGGCCAGGACACCTTGCCGCTCCTGGTAGACGTCGATCGGACCCGCAAAGGCAATCGAGGGGCGCTCGCCGATCGGATGGTCCGACTCCCTGAACCATTGCGGCTCGTCCGCCGTCAAGCCGGTCTTGAACCAGCTGCGGTCGGCGACGTGAAAGTCGGTCGGCTCGAAACGGCGATTGGCGAATTCGATGTCGCCGGGCACCACGTCGTATTCGTCGACGCGGCGCTGGCCGGGATGGTCGGTCAGCGATATCTCCGTCATCTCGAGGCGGCGGTCGCCGAGCTTGTGCGCGGCAAAGAAGGAGCCGTCGGGCCAGCCGAAGGCGACCCAGGAGATCGTCGCCTGCGACTGCAATTGCGACAGGAACACGAACTCGCGCTTGTCGGCCTCGCGGGTGTCGAGCACGTTCTGGAGGAACAGGGTGCGGATCGCGGTATGTGCGGCGCGCGCCTCGTCCACGATGGCCGATACCTCCTTGCGCACCGCCGCCACGATCTGTTCGTTGATGGTGGAGGCGAGCTGCCGGCTGGTCGCCTCCGCCGTCCGCCACCACAACAGGCTGGAGAGGGCCGCCGTCAGCAGGATCGCGGTCAGCACCAGCGCCGAGACGGCAAGGCGGATGCTGATCGTCAGCCTGGCGATCGCGTGAAACTGCCGTCCGGGGTCGACATTCATCGCTGTTTCCCCCTTGGGGCCAGGCATAGTTCCTGAATCGCTCTACGCGGCCCACCGCTGGTCGTTACGTCTGGCAGTCCCAATCGGGTCCGGCCAATGCTCTCCGGCTAACCTCTCGATAGCGCCAAGGCATTGGATTTGACCGGCTGCTTGCCCGCTAATTCCGGCCCGGGCGCACGGCCTGTGCACTCCCCCAACGGCCTCACGGACTCGTGAGCGGCTCGAAGGTAACTGGGGTCGTGGACGAGGCGAATAGGACAATGCGCTCTTCGCTTGCCAAGCGATGCCATCTCACAAGGAGAATCCGATGTCTGCCAAACTTGCCGTCACTACACTCGTTCTCGCCGGCGCGATGTCGACCGCACTCGCCACGTTTGCCGCCGCCAGCCCGCTCACCAAGGCCGAAGCCGATGCGGCGGTCGCCGCCAAGAAGGAAAAATGCTTCGGCGTCGCGCTGAAGGGCCAGAACGATTGCGCGGCCGGACCGGGCACCACCTGCCAGGGCACTTCGACCACCGACTTCCAGGGCAACGCCTGGAAGTTCGTCCAGGGCGGCACCTGCGCCAGCATCGAGCTGCCGGGCGGCAAGAAGGGCTCGCTCAAGCCGGTCTGACACCAGCACATCGCCGAACAGGGAAAGCGGAGGAGCGACATGACGACAGCGATAGGGCTTGGCCCGTCCACACTTACGCCCCTCCGCTTTCCGCCTCCAGTCGGCGGCGTCGCCGGCACCAGTTTCAAGCACGAGCACCTCAACGCGATTCTCGCGGACGGCCCGCAAGCCGGCTTCTTCGAGGTCCATGCCGAGAACTACATGGGCGCGGGCGGGCCGCCGCATCGCGCGCTGGAAGCGATCCGCCGGGATCATCCGCTGTCGCTGCACGGCGTCTGCATGTCGATCGGCGGGCCACAGCCGCTGGACAAGGCGCACCTGGCGCGTTTCCGCGGCCTGGTTGCGCGCTACCAGCCGGCGTTGGTGTCCGAGCATCTCGCCTGGTCGACGCATGAGACCAGCTTCTTCAACGATCTGCTGCCGCTGCCCTACACCGAGGCGACGCTCGCTTGCGTCTGCGATCACATCGATCAGGTGCAGGAGGCGATCCGGCGTCCGATCCTGCTGGAAAACCCCTCGGCCTATCTCGCCTTCCGCGAATCGTCGATGAGCGAGACCGATTTCATCCGCATCGTGACCGAACGCACCGGCTGCGGACTGCTGCTCGACGTCAACAACGTGTTCGTGTCCGCGACCAATCACGGCTTTTCGGCGCTGGAGTATCTGGCGGATTTTCCGCTGTCCCGCGTCGGCGAGATTCACCTCGCCGGTCATGCCGAGCAGAGCGACGATGACGGCGATCTGCTGCTGATCGACAGCCATGACGGGCCGGTCGCGGACGCCGTGTGGAAGCTGTTCGAGATCGTGGTGCAGCACCGCGGCCCGGTGCCGACGCTGATCGAGTGGGACAGCAAGATCCCGGATTGGCTGGTCTTGCAAGCGGAGGCTGCGGCTGCGCAGGTGATCCTCGATCGTTACCGCCCGTCCATGCTGACGGGAGATCGCCGTGCTGCCTGAGCAGGACCTGTGCTTTGCCGCGGCCTTCGCACCCGCGCTGCTGGATCCGACGCGCCTCGCGCCTTCGATCGTGACCGGCCCGAACGGCAAGGCCGCCGGCAAACGGTACGATGTCTACCGCAACAACGTCACAGTCAGCCTGATCGACGCCCTCGCCGCGATCTATCCCGCAGTGCAGCGCATCACCGGCCCCGACTTCTTCCGCGCCATGGCGCGTTTCCATATTCGCCAGACTCCGCCGGCCTCGTCGCTGCTGTTCGACTATGGCCGCGACTTTCCGGAGTTCATTGCGGCCTACGAATATGCGCGGCCGCACCCCTGGCTCGCCGACGTCGCCCGCATCGAGCGGGCCTGGCTCGACGCCTATCATGCCCGCGACGCCGCGCCGCTCGTGCCGGCGCGGCTGGCTGCGGTGGCGCCGGACCGGCTGGGCGATCTCGTCTTCACGCCGCACCCGGCGGCTGCAGTCGTGCGGTCGCCATTCTCGGCAATGACAATCTTTGCCGCCAACCGTGAAACCACACCCGTCGAACGCATCGATGCCTCGACACCGGAAGACGCGCTGATCACGCGCGCCGAATTCGACGTCGTCGTACGGCACCTTCCGCCTGGAGGCGCGGTCTTCGCGATCCATCTGATGTCGGGCCGCCCGCTCGGCGAAGCCGCCGCGTCGGCGCTGGAGGCATCGCCCGATTTCGACATCGCCTCGAACATCGCCGGCCTGATCGAGGCGGGCGCATTCACCTCGATTTCTCTTGGAGAAGCATGATGATCACGGATCAACGCCTGTCGGCCGGCGACAACCTGCCGCCGCTCAGGTTGCTCATCGAGAGGGCCAATCATCTGGTGCAGACCATCGCAACACCGTCGCTCGTCCAGCTCGTGCTGCGCGTCGCGCTGGCTGGGCCGTTCTGGCGGTCCGGCATTCTGAAATGGGGCGGCTTCCTCAGGCTGAACGACACCGCTGTGACGCTGTTCACCGACGAATTCATGCTGCATCTGCCGGGCGGCCCCTATCACTATCCCGCGCCGACGGTGATGGCCTTCCTGTCCGGGTGCGGCGAGATCACGTTTCCGGTCCTGCTGATCCTCGGCCTCGGCACACGGTTTGCCGCGCTCGGACTGCTGTTCATGACACTGATTGTCGAACTCACCGTACCCGATGGTTGGCCGATCCACCTCACCTGGGCGGCGATGGCGCTCGGCATCATGGCTTACGGGCCGGGCCGCGTCTCACTGGATCATCTCATCGGCCGGGCACTCTCGCCCGAGCGATAAGCGCGCCTTACATCCCACTCAAACCGCTATCGACCGCGAGGGTCTGCGCGGTCACATAGACGCTTTCGTCCGACAGGAAGAACAGCACCGCGTAGGCAATCTCCCAGGCTGTCGCCTGGCGGCCGAAGGGGACGTGGCCCTTGCCGCGGTTGGGACGGCCGGCGCCGGCTTCGCGGCCGTTGGGGGTGTCGACGAGGCCGGGATAGACAAGGTTGGCGCGGATGCCGCGGCGCGAGCCGAGATGGGCGATGTTGCGCATCAGACCGCCGAGGGCGGCCTTGGAGGAATCGTAGACCGCCATCTGCGATCCAGCTTTCAATGCCGCGATCGAGGAGATGAAGACGACCGAGCCGCCATCGACGAATCTCGGCATCGCCGCGCGGCAGCACAGCATCGGGCCGCGGACGTTGACGTCGTAGATCCTGTTCCATTCTTCGGGGCTGACGGCATCGAGCCCGGTCTTGCCGAAGGTGCCGATGTTCAGCACCATGCCGTCAAGCCCGTCCATGTCGCGGTGGGCTTCTTCGATCATGCGCTGGACGTCCGCTTCAGACGTGACGTCGGCAGTGATGGCAAAGCCCTCGCCACCTTCGTCAGTGATGTGCTTGACGGTCTGCTGTGCGGAGGTGCGGTTGAGATCGGCGACTGCGACCTTCGCGCCTTCGCGGGCACAAAGGATACTCATGGCGCGGCCGTTGCCGATCGGATCGCTGGCGGCGTCGAACACGCGCTGGCCGCCGCCGACGATCAGGATGCGGCGCCCTTTCAGGCGGCCCCTGCCCGGTGCTTCGCCAAGCGATTCCGCGCTCGGCGGACGAACATAGCGGTCCGGCTTGCTCTCGGTTTCCGTCATCTCAACCGCCGGACTTCTTGCCGCCGTCATAGACCTTCATGCCGGCCGCGGGATCGAGATCGGTTTCGGTCGCCTCGGTAACTCGCGCCATCATCATGTAGAAGCCGAGCGCGACGATGGATTCGACGATCTCCTGGTCGCTGAAATGTTTTCGCGCGGCGGCGAAAATCGATTCGGGAACGCGGACATTTTCGACGACCTCGCGACCGAATTTCAGCAAGGCGCACTCGGCCTCGCTTAAGCCGGCGGCATCGTAGTCGCTGCGCTCGACAGCATCGATCTGCGCTTGCGTACAGCCGACGCCGAGCGCGATCGGCACGTGCTGCCGCCATTCATACGCGCCGCCTTCGAGCTGGGCGGCCTGCAGGATCAAAAGCTCGCGGTTGACCGCGCTTAGCTTCTGCTTGTGCAGGATCGAATTGCCGAGCCGCATCGCCGGGATCATGTTGGCCTCGGCGTGGGCCATCATGCGGAAGATGTTGAGCTTGACCGGCATGCGGTCGAACGAGGCGCGGATGTCGCCGCTCGTCGTCTCCGGATCAATCAGGGGCAGCCTTGCCACGTGTTTCTCCCTTGGGTTTTCGTTTCTTGTTGTCGTCTTCGGTGCCTGCCGCAATCAGCGACAGGAAGAAGGCAAGATAACGGTCGATCGCCTCGATCACCTTCGGCCGCGGCGAGGGCGTAGCGCCCATCACGTAATGCTCGAGGCGGATGTAGATCAGGCCCGCAGCGAACAGACGCGCGGTCTCGCGCGGGTCCGGCGTCGAGACCAGCCCGGCCAGCGCAAAGCCGCGAAAATAATCCGTCATCATGCTCTGCTCGCGCGCGTAAAAATGGTCGGCGAATTTGGCGCGGATACCGGGCACGCGGTTACGCTCTGCGGTGATGACCTTCTGGAACTGGTGCTCGCGCGGATCGGACCATTGCTCGACGAGGTCCAACGCGAACTGCCGGCAGAACGCGGCGGGCTGGCGCGCGAGCTGCTTGTAGCGCGGCTCCTCCAGCCGGCTCGCCGAACTTGCGGGGCCGTGCTCGCTGACAATCGCTTCGAGGATCGCGGCCTTGCCGGAAAAATGATTGTAGAGGCTGCTCTCGCGAATGCCGACGCGGCGCGCGAGCTCGCGCATCGAGGCGCCGCCATAGCCGCTCTGCGCGAACAGATTGAGCGCTTCATTGAGAATGCGCTCGCGGGTCGTGGGCGCAGCCGCTTCCGCCGCGCTGGAGGTGTGGACAGCCATGCGGCTTGACTAACGAACGATCGTTCGCTAGTCAACCGGACGCATTCAACTCCACCCGTTCAAGACGTGGAGAGCAAATCAGGGAGACGACGTCATGGCGCGCTTCGCTCAACTCTTACCGGCGCGGCAAGCCGTGATGACTCTGCGCATCGCCGCATTCTCGCTGTTTGCCGTGTCGGCGGCCTTGCCAGCGAAAGCCGAAGACCCCGCCGCTTATCCCACCCACAAGATCCGCATGCTGTTGCCCTACGCGGCCGGCGGCGGCGGTGACGTGGTCGGCCGGCTGCTCGCCGACAGGATGGGCAAGACGCTCGGGCAGAGCATCTATATCGAGAACCACACGGGCGCTGCCGGCACGCTCGGCACGCAGATGGTCGCGACATCACCGAATGACGGCTACACCATCACCGTCGGCGGCATGACCACGCATGTGCTGGCGCCGGCGATCTATCCAAAGCTGCCTTACGATTCGATCAAGGATTTTACGACCATCGGCCGCGTCGGTGTCTCCTCGATCATTCTGGTGGCGACCAAGGATTTTGCCGCCGATGACATCAGGGGCCTGATCGCGCTCGCCAAGAAGGGCGAGGCAATTCAATACGGAAGCTGGGGCATCGGCTCGACCGGGCAGTTCTGCGCCGAAATCCTGATGCAGCAGACCGGCATCAAGATGGAGCATGTGCCGTTCAACGGCATCGCCAAGCTCGCAGGCGATTTGCTCGGCGGGCACATCACGCTGGCAACGCTCGACGTGGCGACTGCGACGCCGCTGGTGAAGGACGGCTCGATCAAGGCGCTGGCCGCCTGTGGCGAGCGCTCGCCGAGCCTGCCGGATGTCGCAAGCTACAAGGAACAGGGCGTGGCGTTCGACCGCAGCCTGTCCTGGGCGATGTATGCGCCCGCCGGCCTCGCACCGCCGATCGCACAAAAATTGTCAGCCGCACTGAAGGACGCACTCGGAGATGCCGAGGTGAAGCAGAAGCTTTTGGGGCTCGGCATCACCCCGCAATTCGTGCCCGGCGACGAGCAGCGCGACATCAATGCCCGCGACATCGCGGCCTGGAAGCAGGTCGCCAAGGACGCAAACATTGAAGTCAAGTGATCGAGGTCAAGTGAGCGGGATAAGAAGAGGAGCGCGGGCATGAGCCGCATCTTCGGCGCGGTGCGTCAGAACGGATATGTGGTGCGGGACATCCAGGCCGCGATGACGCACTGGATCGAGGTGATGGGCGTCGGTCCCTGGTACTACATGGACCGCGTCAAGACCGACTGGTTCCGCCATCGCGGCCAGGATTCCGCTGTCGAGATGAGCATTGCGCTGGCGAACACCGGCGATCTCCAGATCGAGCTGATCCAGCAGCGCAACGACGCGCCCTCGCTTTACAAGGAGTTTCTCGACGCTGGCCACGAGGGCTTGCAGCACATGTCGTACTGGAGCCACGATTACCAGGCGCTCTACGACAAGGCGTTCGCGCTCGGCTACAGGATCGGCCATGAGGGCCAGATCGGCGGCGACAAGGGGCGCTTTGCCTATTTCGACACGCAGGCGCATCCAGGAACCATCGTCGAGATCTCCGACATCAGCGGCACCAAGGGGCCGTTCTTCGAAAAAGTCCGGCAGGCGGCGATGAATTGGGATGGAACGCGGCCGATCCGGGAGGTCGTCGCGAAACCGTAGGATTTTGCGACGGCCGGAAGCACCGGACGAAACCAAATAGAAATTGTATTGCGGCCCCGGTCGGATATTCTTGCCGGCATTGCATATCCCGGCTTGGGGGCCGCGATGAAATTCTTTTGTCTCTTTGCTCTCAGCGCCGTTCTCAGTATCCTGGCGCTTGTCTTCCAGCCGGCCGGCGCATTTGCTGACCAGCGCATGGCGCTGGTGATGGGCAATTCGGCCTATCAGCGCGCGCCCAAGCTTGCCAATGCCACCAACGACGCGGGCCTTCTGGTCGAGACCTTCAAGAAGGCCGGCTTCACCGTCGTCGATGCGCGAAACGACCTGTCCGCCCAGGACATGCGGCGCACGCTACGGGATTTCGGTGCCAAAGCCCGCAGCGCTGATATCGCCGTCGTCTATTACGCCGGTCACGGCATCGAGATCGACGGCAACAACTATATCGTTCCCGTCGATGCCCAGCTGGAGAACGACACCGACGTCTATGACGAGACCATCGGGCTCGACCGTATCCTCGTCGCCATCGAGCCGGCGAAAAAGCTGCGCCTCGTCATTCTCGATGCCTGCCGCGACAATCCGTTCGCCCGGAACATGAAGCGCACGATGGCATCGCGGGCGGTCGCACGCGGCCTTGCCAAGGTCGAACCATCGAGCCCGAACACGCTGGTCGCCTTTGCCGCCAAGGCCGGCCTCACCGCGCTCGATGGCGACGGCAAGAACAGCCCGTTTGCCACCGCGCTGGCGCATCATCTGGCAACACCGGGCCTCGATCTGCGCAAGGCGTTCGGCTATGTCCGCGACGAGGTGCTTCAGGCCACGACCAACAAGCAGGAGCCTTTCATCTACGGCTCGCTTGGCGGCGACGATGTCATGCTGGCGCCGGCCGCGGCACCTCCTGCTCCACCGCCTGCGCCCGTAGCATCCACCGACACCAGCGCCTCGCGCGACTACGAATTTTCCGAGCGCGTCGGCACCGTGGAGGCCTGGGATCTCTACATCGCGGCGCATCCGAGCGGGTTCTACACCGATCTCGCAAGGGTTCAGCGCAACAAGCTCGCAGCGGCCCGCCCAGCGCCGGCCACCGTCGCGATTGAAACGAAGAAGGTGCAGACGACACCCGTGCTGCCGCCGCAGCCTGAGGTAACAAAGCCCGTTGCCGCACCGAAGCTGGCAGCTACGCCGGCCACCGTCACTCCGCTTACGCTTACCACTCCACCCGCAACCGAGACGAAGAGCGTTGCCGCCGTTCCGGTATCGAGCTGCACCACACGAATCGCGCGGCGCGGCAGTGATGCCGTCGGCGGTCCCTTCATTCCGGTCTCGATCAAGCCCAATGTCGAGGGTGCGAGCGTCCGCACCATCGCCGTCGCGCCCAACGGCCGGGAGATCGCCACCGCCGGCGACGACGGCGTCATCCGGCTCTGGGATGCGGCCTCATTCCGGCAAACGCGCGTGCTGAGGGGACATGCCGGCGCGGTCTATGCGCTCGACTATTGGACCGAGAGCACGCTGCTCGCCTCCGCCGGGTGGGACGGCAAAGTCAAGGTGTGGGACCTCAGAAGCGATGGCCAGAGCCTGACTTTCGATGCGGGCGCAAAGCAGTTCGCGGTCGCCTTTGCACCGGAGCCGTCGCCCAAATATCTGGCTTCGGCCGGCGAGGATGGCATCGTGCGGATATGGAATCTCGGCACCCACGAGCTTGCCAAGAGCAAGCTCGATCACCAAAGCGGCGATCCCGCGCGCGCGGCCGTGCGTTCGCTGAGCTACGCCCCATCCGGCTCGGGGGAATTCGTCTCAGCTGGTTACGACGGCAAGATCCGGTTTTATCGCACCAGCGGTGCCGTCGACGCGAAGGACGCCTATGGCCGCAAGGCGCTGCGCGTCGCCTATTCGCCCGACGGCACGCGCGTGGTCACCGCCGGCTCGGATTCAGAGCTCGGCTCGGCAAAACTGTTCGACGCGAGAAGCGGCAATGTGCGGCTCCTCGCCGGACATCGCGACTATGTCGTCTCTGCCAATTGGTCCGCGGACAGCAAGCGCATTGTCACGGGCGGCGGCGGACGCGACAAATCGGTGAATCTGTGGGACGCCGACAGCGGCCGGTTGCTGGCAAGCTTTTCCGGCCATCAGGAAGATGTCGAGGCGGTCGCGTTCTTCCCGGGTGGAACGCGGCTGATCTCGGCAAGCGAGGACAAGACCATCAAGGTCTGGGACATCGCCGAACGGCGCCTGCTGCTCACTGCGATCGGCTTCGGTGACGACGGTTTTGTCAGCTACACGCCCGAGGGCTGTTACGCCGGATCGAACGGCGTCGAAAGCCGGCTCAGCATCTCCAACGGCAGCCGCTACGAGCCGATGTCGATGGAGGCGCGCAAGGCGATGCAGGAACCGGCGGGGTTCACGTCACTGCTGGCGCGGTAAAGCACAGACGCCACGGGCTTTGTGGTATGCTTCACGCCTGAACATTCCGTGAGGCGGCCATGTCCGATGCTGATAAGGTTTTCGCGGGCTCGATCCCGGGGATTTACGACACCTATTTTGTGCCGATGATCTTCTCCGAGTATGCCGACGATATCGCAAGACGTGTCGCAGCTCTCACTCCCTCGGCGTTGCTCGAGATCGCAGCGGGGACCGGCGCGGTGACGCGCGCCGTGGCCGCCGCGCTGCCTCACGATTTCCGCTACGTTGCGACCGACCTCAACGATCCCATGCTGGCGGTCGCGGCGCGGCGCCAGGGTGAAGACCATCGTATTTCCTGGCGTCAGGCCGACGCGTCGGCCCTGCCATTCGGCGATGCCGAGTTTGACGCGGTCTGCTGCCAGTTCGGCGCCATGTTCTTTCCTGACCGCGTCAAGGCGTATGCGGAAGCAAAGCGCGTCCTGAAGCCAAACGGCACATTCCTGTTCAATGTCTGGGACCGCATCGAAGAAAACGTATTCGCGCACGTTGCGACGCTGGCGCTCGGCGAGCTGTTTCCTGACGATCCGCCCCGTTTCATGGCGCGGACACCACACGGCTACTTTGATCAGGCGATCATCAGGGCCGATCTCGAACGCGCAGGCTTTCGCGACATCACGATCGAAATGCGGCCAGCGCTCAGCCGCGCGCCGACGCCCGACCTTGTGGCGTTCACCTACTGCCAGGGCACGCCACTGCGTGGCGAGATCGAGACACGGGGCGACCTTCAGGCCGCCACCGACGCGGTCGCCGAGGCAATCCGGGCGCGCCATGGATCCGGACCGGTCGAAGCCAAAATTCAGGCCCTGGTGATCACGGCGCGTCCGTAGTTGCAGCGGGCTTTAGTCCCGCCGCGAGACCATCGTGCAATCCTACCAGAAGCTCCGCTGCATCGGCTGCTGCGGCTGGTAATATTGATACTGGCCGCGGCGGCGCGGATTGACGGGCTGCGGGGCCGGCTCGCGCTGCTGGAAGAAGAAACCAAAACCGTTGCCGCCATTGCCCCACCCGTCGTCGCTGGCCATTTCCATCGGCGGCGGCGCGGTCGGCTTGCGGGTGATGAAGCCGCCCTGCGGATGGTTGCTCAGCACCGCCACGAACTCGGTGCGGTAGTTGGTCTCGGCGCTCAGCGGCTCGTCCGAGATGACGATGGACGAGCGCGGCAATGCGGTCGGCCCGATGCGATCCCACACCTCCTGCGGGATGGTGATGCGGTCGAGCGCTTCCTTGGCGCCATCGCCGTTCTCGATCGTGACCACGCTCCAGCGCAGGCCCGTATCGTTCTTCGCCATCGCCGTGAAGATATGCGTGCCGAGCGGCTGGTCGGGATTGCGGATGGTGACGGGAACCTCGATGCTGGTGTCGAACACCTCGCCGCCGCCGTCCGGCGCCGGCTTGTGCGTGTTCCGGCGCACGTAAAGCTTCTGCGTCGAGCGGCTGATGTAGACCGAGACCGGCTCGAGCGCGAGTTTTGCGTCGGTCGCGGCCTTCACAGCTTCGGTCTTCCTGGTCGCGGCCACCTTGGCTGCTTCCTTCGTCGCGGCGACGGCGTCGCGCTTCGGCTGTGCCGCGGCCTTGGCGGCATCGAGCTGCGTTGCTGCATCCGCAGCCTTGGTGGCGAGCTTCTGCTTCAGCTCTTCGGCCTGCGCCCGCGCCTGGTCGGTCTTGGCAGCCGCGAGCTTCTTATCGGCAAAAGCGAGCTCGGCGTCGGCACGGGTCTTCTGCTGTTCCAGCTTGCGCAGCGAGCCCGGCAGCGAAACGGCCTCCTTCGCGGCCGCTGACGCCGCCTTCTTGGCCTCGTCGGCGGCCCGGGTCGCCTCCTCGGCCTCGGCAGACAGCTTGCCGATACGGCCGGGCGCAGCCGCGATGGCCTCCTGCTTCGGCACGAACAGCGAGGGGTGGGTGAAATCGATCGGAGCCGCGTCGTTCGGCGAGATGATCACCCGCATTCCGATGTTGGTCTTGTCGAACAGGCCCTCCGCGAAATTGAACGGCATCCGCACGCAGCCGTGCGAGGCGGCATAGCCGGGCAGCGGCCCGCCGTGCAGGGCGATGCCGTTCCAGGTGATGCGCTGCATGTTCGGCATCCAGGCATCGTCATACATGGTCGAGTGGTGGTCCTTGTCCTTCTCGACGATGGCGAAGACGCCGGCAGGCGTCTCGCGGCCCGTCGTGCCGGTCGACACCGGCGCGCGAAAAATCCAGCCGTCGGCGTCGTAGAAGGTGACCTGCTGGCTCTTGATCGATACAATCGCCATCATTGGCTCGCCGGCCTCGCGCGGTGCTACCGCCTCGGCCGGCGGGCGCGCCTGTTTGGCAGCGGTCGCCGGGCCCATGGCCGCGAATGCGACCACCGCCGCCAAGGTCACAATTCCGGGAGGCCCCCAACGCCGCATCGCCACGGTGGATTGCGTCGTTGTCATCAGGTTTTTCATGCCATCCTCGGTCGAAATGCCAGTCCGCCGGTCAAATATCAGATTGCGGTCTTTGGATTAAGAAATCGCAGCCGCCATACGTTCCGTCTGTGGCGATATTCGGCCCGTTCCGGCGACAAATCTCTCATATACGACGGCTGGCGCAGGCGGAAGGTGGCTTGCGGCCATAGCTGGTCCGTAGCTGGCGATCCACCGCTGCGGCAGAATGCCCGCTGGCCCGGCCCGACGTCAGGCGGCGAGGCCGACACCCACCATGTGTGTGCTAGACGCCCAGCGCCTTCCGGTTGAAGGTCCGCAGGAAACGAACCGACAGCGTGCGCACATTCGCGACATTGAGGAGCCACGCCGCGACGGCGTAGGCGAGGCCGCCCGCAAGACTCACGATGACCAACGGCACGGGGCCGGTGCCGCTCATTTGCGATCGCGCAACGAGGATCGCAGCTGCCATCACTGCTGCGGAGACGGCCAAGCCGGCGAGACGGTTGACATCGAACGGCACGGGATGGGCACGGTGCATCAGGACGACCGCAACGACGAAACCGAGCACCTCGGTCGCGAGGGTCGCCAGCGCCGCACCATGGAGGCCGTAGCCTGCAACCAGCGCGAACATCAGCGCCACGCTCACCACCAGCGTGAGGAAGGACTGCGCCGCCAGCATGAAGGGCCGTTCGGCGAGCTGAAAGCTGATCTGGACGTAGAATTGATTGGCGATGCCGAAGAAGCGGGCGAGCACCAGGGTCGGCAGCAGCGCCGACACGCCGGCGCGGAAATCGACGCCGACAAGCGTACCTGCGATCGGGTCGGCGGCGAGCGCCAGCCAGATCGCGACCGGCGCGACAACGACGAGTAACAGTTCGAGGCTCTCGCTCAACCGCTCGCGCGTGATCTCGTTGTTTTTCTCCGACAGCGACCGGAACACCAGAGGCACGGTCGCAGCTGCAACGCTGGAGGCGATCATCACCATGAACTGGCGCGGCAGGTCGGCGGCGACGCCGAAGATGCCGGCGGCATCCTTGCCGAGGAGATAAGCCACGATCAGACGGTCACAGGTCGAGTACAGCGCGACCGACAGGCCGGCCAACGTCAGCGGCAGGCCATAGCGTGCGAGCTGCATGAACTGGCTGCGCTGGAAGCGCGCGATCTTGGTGCGATCCCCGACGAGATTGAGGATGATGCCGGTTAGTGATCCCAGGCCGAACGCTGCGAGCAGACCCATGCCGCCCCAGCCGAGCCAGATGCCGACAAGGCCGAAGCCGACGCTCGACACACTGCGCACGATCGAGATCGCCGCAAAGCGATAGGGACGCAGCTTGGCGCGCTCGAACTCCTGGCCGACATCGACCGCATTGGCCATGATCGCAACGAACATGCTGGCGAGCAGCAGCTCGATGCTGAGATCGCTCCGGAACAGGACCACGAGCGGGGTCGTCGCGCAGAGCACCGCGACCGTGAGCCCAAAGGCGACCATCGCCGTGCCGCGGAAATCCACCTCCGCCGACATCGCCTGATACCGGGACACCGACAGCTTGATCCAGGCGAAGAAGATCGCGCCCAAAATGCCGGCCAAGCTGATGCCGACGACATAGACGCCGTATTCCGCGGGCGTGAGTAGCCGCGTGTAGGCGGTGACCGCGAAGAAACCCACCGCCGCTGGCAGGATGTAGGCGACGAGATAGATCGAGAAATGGCGATTCAGCATGCGTGCACGGGACCGGCGGCGCGAGGTGGGCGGCCGTTCATCAATTGGACCTTGGCTTGACGATCAAAGGCTTGGCGATCGGACTGCGCCGCAGCATCCCCCAAGATAGTCATTTAAGTCTGCAAATCGGCCGCCGAGCGGGGCGGTTCCGCCGCTTTCGCGCGTTAGCGTTAAATTTGCCCTTTCCTTGAACCGGCCGCCGCGATCACCGAAAAGAAACCATGATTTCAGGTCGTCGCCCGACGTCCTGGTAGTGCGTGGACATGACCAAGATGGACGTTGCCGAGCGTATACGGGCGAACCCGGCTCATCTGCCGCATGGCGGGGCTGACGCCCCATTGGTTCCGGCAGCCCCTGAAGGCGGCGGGCGGATGACGCTCAACCTGTTTTTCGAGGAACGGGACGATCGCTGGTTTCCGGGCGACCGCCACATCCGGCCACTGCTGCGGCGCATGCTGCTCGGCAAGTCGTGGATCAGCGGGCAGCGGCGCGTCTTCCTCAATCTCTGCGCCGGGCTCGACAGGGTCGGCATCCCCTACCGCGTCAACGATTACGGCTATATCCGCAGGCATCCGGCGGAGCTTGCCTGCATTATCGGGCGGCCGTTCGTGCTGGACTGGTTCCAATGGAAAAATCCGCTCCTGCTGGGCGTCGCCATGTACAACCATCCCGTGGAAGCGTCGGCGCATCTGCACGATTTGCAAACCAGGACCATCCTGGTGCCCTGCCACTGGTACGCCGACATGTGCCGTCCGTACTGGCCGCATGTCGAGATCTGGCCGGTCGGCATCGAGACCGATCTGTGGACCCCTGCGCCTGCCGACCAGAAGAGCGTCGACGTGCTGCTCTACGACAAGGTGCGGTGGGAGCACGACCGCTTTGATGCCGAGCTGATCGAACCGATCCGCCGGCAGCTCGAGGCAAGCGGCCGCACCGTCGAATTGGTCCGCTACGGCCACTACAAGGAAGACGACTACAAGGCGGCGCTGGCGCGCTGCCGCAGCATGGTGTTCCTGTGCGAGCATGAGAGCCAGGGCATCGCCTGCCAGCAGGCGCTGGCGAGCGGCGTTCCCGTGTTCGCCTGGGATCGCGGCGGGCCGTGGCAGGATCCGGAATATTTCCCGCACAGGGTCAGATACGAGGGCGGCGTGTCCTCGGTGCCCTATTTCGACGCACGCTGCGGCATGACCTTCACCGATGCGGACAGCTTCGTGGACGGCTGGAGCGACTTCTGGTCGCATGTCAGCGCCGGCGATTTTGCACCTCGCGACTATGTGATGGAGAATTTGACGCTCGAGAAGGGCGCGCTTCATTACTACACGATTGCTGAAGCCGCCTTGCAGCGTCAGACGGGCTGACGGCGTCCGGCAAAGTTAACCCAACAATTGGAAACCCCGGCGTTGCAAAGCGGCGCTTGGTACGATGGCGCGTTGGTTCCCAAAGGAACATCGCAAATTGGCCAAGCTCGACAGACGCGAATTTCTTCTCGGCAGCGCCGCGACGCTCGCGGCGGGCGCATCCGCGTCGGCATTGCCGGCATCCAAACTTGCGCAGCGGCGCCCCGGCTTTGGTGCCGCGGCAACATTGTGGGATCTGCAAGCCGATCCCAGGCTCGGCGAAGCCATCAGCACCTATTGCACGCAGGTCGTGCCGGTGCTCGAACTGAAATGGCCGATGCTGCGGCCGGACGCGCACACCTTTGCTTTCGAGCGCGCCGATGCGATTTTGGATTTCGCCCGGCAAAACGATTTGACGATGCGCGGACACGCGCTCGCCTGGTATCACGACATTCCGGACTGGGCCAAACAGATCAAGGACACCAAGGGCGTCGAGCGCGCCTATGTCGACCACATCGGCACCGTCGTGTCCTATTACAAGGACAAGCTGACGTCGTGGGACGTCGTCAACGAGCCAATCCCGGACAATCCGAAGGGGATCACCGACCGGCGCGACACGTTCTGGACGCAGCATCTCGGTAAAGGCTGGATTCCGCTCGCCTTCCGCACAGCGGCCGCGGCCGATCCCTACGTGAAGCTCGCGATCAACGAATATGACATCGAGTCGGCAAAGGACTCGTTCATTGCCAAGCGCGCGGCCTACCGCAACCTCATCATGGACCTGCTCGACCAGGGCGTTCCGCTGCACGCCGTGGGATTGCAATCGCATCTGCATGCCGAGCTCGAGATCGACACGCATGGGCTCGCCGAGTTCGTCACCGAGCTGCGTTCCTGGGGGCTCGATGTGTATGTCACCGAGCTCGACGTCGACGACCAGAAGCTGACGGGCAATCCTGCGGAGCGCGACGCCATCGTCGCCAAGCGCGTCGACGATCTCCTGACCGCAATCTCGACCAGTGGCCCGGTGCGCTCGATCCTGACCTGGGGCCTCTCGGACCGCTATAGCTGGATCAACGGCACCTTCGCCCGCAAGGACAAGCAGCCGAACCGGCCCTTGCCGCTCGACGGCGAATTCAAGCCAAAACCGTTCATGGACGTGATCAGCAAGTTCACGAAGGACGTCTGAGGGCGGCGGGTCTCAGCGCGTTTTTGGCACTTCGAATTCGGCCTTATCGCCCATGTGATCGGGCGACAGGCTCGGACCGCGGCGGTCGCGCGAGCCGAGCCGGAACACGTCGCGGATGTCGTCGATCGAGGTCGACGAATAGGACTGGATGCAGAGCGCGACCTGTTCGGGCGAGGCGGCTGCGATCAGCGCTTCAATCGCCGGACGGTCGAGGCGGGTATCGTCCCAGTGCGAGACGGCGATGCTGTCTTCCGTGATCCGGTGTCTCTCCAGATGTTCCGGCGAGTTTGCAACGAAGTTTCCGTAAAGCAGGTACTCCGAAAACTTCTTCTTCCGGCACAGCGCCAGAGCCCAATTCAGCCCAGTGGCTGACTTGATGGCATCAGTCATCGCGCGCGCGGTGTCCTTGTCCCACACCAGCGCGTTGCCGACATAGTCGTCCGCGGGGAAGGAGCGCTCCTTGATACCGAGAAGCTGATCGACGGTGCGGAGCCACAGGACATGCAACGGATGGTCGGCGTCGATCCCCTTGCGCGTGACGAAGAGCGGCGTCTTCTCGGCGCCGGCATATTGACTGACGTCGAATTCGCGGAAGAACAGATTGTCCGAGTCAAGAATACAGACCCGCTGCTCGGGCGCGTTGAGCACGCCGGCGATCTTCAGGATCTGCTGGATGTGCCAGCCATGCACCGGCGACGACAGCAGCGACAGCCAGACCCGGCGGTTGCTGATGAACTGAAGCGCCGGCGGCAGCGCCCACAGCCATTTCGGCAAATAGCGCGAGGCCGGAACGATGACGCGCTTGTCGGAAGCGAACCCCTCGAACAACGGCACGTCCTCATCGTTAACGAGAACATAATGCCGCGTGTATCCCGTCAGCCAGGTGTCGATGCTCTCGCTGAGCAGCGAAAAGCGTTCGATATCCTTGGCATAGCTGGCAGTCAGCAGTGCAACGGAATGCATGGAGCGCGCTCAAATGGCCATCAAGCCGCAGTCATAGCCGCGTCTGGAGGCGTTGGAAACTTACATTCGCAATCAAGGTAAAATGAAATGAAGCGTTACCCATCCGACGGCAGCCCCTGCTCGATGCCGCGAAAGCGGAGCGGCGCCAGGGCGGAGGCGCGCTGCCACCAGTCGGCGACGCGGTCGTCGAGCGCGGTCGCGCCGCGGCCCTGGCCGGGGAATATCCGGATCTGCTGGACTGCCTCAGCTTCGAAGCCTTTGCCCTTGCGCATGATCTTGAGGGCAGCACCTTCGCGGTCCCGCTGGGTCAGCGGCACCAGGAGGCGGCCGCGCGGACGGAGCGACTGGAGCCAGAGCGGATGCGGGTGCGAGAAGCCGGCATGCACGATGATCACGTCGGCATCCCCGCCGAGATCCTCGCATCCGTCGCCATGGACGACCGCGACATTGCGATAGGAGCCAAGGTAGGTCGCAGCGCGGGCCGCGAGCCGCTCGTCGCATTCGATTGCGTGCACCCTGCCCTTTGGTCCCACGACGTTCGACAGCACCGCCGAGAAGTAGCCGAGCCCGCAGCCGATCTGCACGACACGGTCCTTCTCCCTGATGTCGAGGACGTCGATGAAATGCGCCCACAGGCTCGGCAGTCCGGTGTCGAGCTTGCGGCGCGCATCGATGGCGACCAGCACATTATCGTAGAGATGAACGGGATCGGCGTCCGGCGTCAGCCGGTAGCTGCTCCCCGCTTCGCTCTTGACGCGCCATGGCCCCCTCGCCAGAAAATTTTCGCGCGGCACAGCGCCGAGAGCCGCGAGCAGGCGCTTTGAAGAAATCAGCTCGCGCCTCGCAATCAGCGCGACGTAACGCGCACGCGCGGCATCGAGATCGCTCATTTCACGGGATCGGCGCGTTCACGAACGGGCACGTCCCCTCCGATCTCGTTGACCAGCTGCATCGCCTGCTTCAGGTCCGGCGTGTAGAAGCCTTCACTGAACTTATCGACGATCGGCACCAGCAGGAGACTTGCGTGCTCGCGCTTGCCGGCCTCGTGCGAGAGGCGCGCGAGGCTGACGGCGGTGCGAAGCTCCCAGGACAGCGCGCCCTGCTTGCGCGCAACCTCGAGCGACAAGGCGAACAAATCCTCGGCTTCCTGCACCGACGTCGGCCCGCCGTCCGACAGCGTGATCTCGCCCTGGAGGCGATAGACCTCGGCGAGGTAGGAGTGATCCCCGGTCCGCCTCGCAGTCGCGAGCGCACCGTCCAGCGCGCGCAAGGCGGCATCGCGCATTCCGACCTTGGCGTAGGCTTCCGCGAGCAGGCAGCGGAACCAGCAGCCGGCAAGCCAGGAGTCCATCGCCTCGTATTCGTCGAGACCGAAACGCATCTGGCTGATGCCCTCGTCGGCCTCACCGAGCTGCGCCAGCGCCCAGCCCCGCAGGATCGCGGCCTGCTGCTTCCAGTGCAGGAAATTGTGCTCGGTGGCGATGATCATGGCGCGGTTGGCGTGGTCGCGCGTACCCTCGATATCGCGCAGATGCTGGCAGAGATAGGCGCCGAACACGAGCGCGAAGGCGAGCGAGAAAGGATGACGGATCTTCTCGGCGTGCAGGATCGCCTGCTCGCTGTGCTGGCGCGCCGCGTCGGGCCGGCCAAGGAACCACAAGAGATAGCCGAGATAGGACAGCGAGACGACGCCGGGATCGGTGCCGTGGCGCTCCATCAGATCGGAGTGCAAATCGGGGCTGTAGAGGTTGATGCAGCGATGCAGATGGTGTTGCGCGGCGGCAAAGCGGCCGCGATAGAGCATGGTCATCGCGATCGAGCGATGCGCCTCGATCAGATAGCCGGTCTGCTGCGCCGGCTGCGTGCGCTCGTTCAGCCGCTCGCGCTTGGCGAACTTGAGCAACTCGACGCTGAGATCATGCGCACGGGTGAGATCGGCGCGGATGAAATGGCAGACCCAGAGCCCTCGCGTGGCAGCAAAGGCATTTTCATCGTCGTCCAGCTGCTGGCCAAGCTCGAGTGCGCGGATGTAATTCTCCTCGACTTCCTGCACGGCGTAGCCCTTGGCGGCGATCAGCGCGTTGCCGAGTGCGATGCGCAGCTCGAGCTCCATCTCGTCCGCGCCCTGCATGCGCGCATTGGCCTGCACGACGCTCAAGCCGCGGCGCAGATGGCCGATCGCCTCCAGATTGGCGCCGCTCTTGGCCGCCTGCTTGCCGGCCTTGAGCCAGAAGCTCGCCGCGCCCTCGCTCTGGCCCGACTCGGTCAGATGATGGGCGAGCAGCTCCGGTTCGCGGTCGGTCTTTTCCGGATACATCTCGGCAAGCACCTGCGCGATCCCCGCATGCAACTTGCGCCGCTCGCTGTGCAGCAGGCTGTCATGCGCGGCGTTCTGGATCATCACGTGCTTGAAGGAGTAGAGCGCATCGGGTGGATGGCCGCGGCGCATGATCAGCCCGGCCCCCTCCAGATGATTCAATGCGGCCTCGATCTGCTCCGCCGGCGTATTGGCGACGGCCTGAAGTGTCTCGTAGGAAAACTCGCGGCCGATGGTGGCGCCGATCTGCGCGATCCGCTTGAACGGGCCCATGCGGTCGAGCCGCGCCATCAGCGAATCCGTCAGGGTCGCCGGGATCGCGAGCTGCCGCCACGGGCCCGACAGCACGTAGCGCCCGTGCCGTTCGGTCAGCAGGTTGGATTCGAGCACGGTCTTGGTGAGCTCTTCCAGAAACAGCGGCACGCCGTCGGTCTTGACGATGATCTCCTCGATGACTTCCTTGGGCAGCTCCCGGCCGGCGACACGCTCGACCAGTGTCGCGCGCAATTGCCGGCTTAGGCGGTTCAGCACCAGGGTCGTGATGTGCGAATGGGCGTTCCAGCTCGGCTGGAATTCGGTGCGAGCGGTGACGACGACCAGGATCGGCCGATTCTGCACCCGGTCGATCAAGAGGTCGAGGACCTCACGAGAGGTCGGGTCGATCCAGTGCAAATCCTCGAACGCGATCACCAGCGGCATTTCGCGCGCGAGGCCGAGGAAATGACTGACCAGCGCCGCGACGGTGGCATCCTTCTGCTGCTGCGGCGACAGCTCCAGCGGCGGATAGCGGTCTCCGGTCGGGATGGACAGCAGCGCAGCAAACAGCGGCGTGACCTGCTCGATGTCGCCGTGCGCGGCCGCGATCGCGGTCTCCAGGCTCGTCAGCGACAGCGCGGATGCATCCTCGCGGTCCATGCCGAGGGAGAATTTGAGCTGCTCGGAGAACGGATAGAATGCCGTGGACGTGTAATAGGGCGAGCACTGGAACGAGACCTGACCATGCCGGTCGCCCGCGATCCGCTCAAAAATCTCCTGGATGATGCGCGACTTGCCGATCCCGGGTTCGCCGAATTTGACCACGACCTGGCCATCGTCCTCCTTGACCTGCTGCCAGCGCCCCATCAGCAGCGCGATCTCCTCCTCGCGGTTGACGAGCGGGGTCAACCGCGTGCCCATGGCGGCGGCAAAGCGGGTCTCCACCCGCGTGGCGCGCACCACGTGCCAGGCTTGCGCCTTCTCCGAGATGCCCTTCAGCGCATGGACGCCGAGATTGCGGTAGTCGAACTTGCCCTTCAGCAGCGACTGCGTCGACGCCGAGATCACCACGCCGTTGGGCGGCGCCAGGGCTTGCAGGCGCGCGGCGAGATTGACGGTTTCCCCGACCGCGGAGTCGCGCTCTTCGGTGCCCTGCCCCACGAGGTCGCCGACCACGACGAGACCGGTCGCGATGCCGATGCGGACCGCCGGCGAATGACTGAGTGCGCCACGCGGCTCGATCGCGCGCGCGGTCGACAGCACCCGCACGATCTCGAGCCCGGCGCGCACCGCGCGCTCGGCATCGTCCTCATGGGCGGTCGGATAGCCGAAATAGACCAGGATACCGTCGCCGACGAAACGGGCGGCAAAACCCTCATAATGCTTGACCACCCGGACGCAGGTCTCGCGAAAACTCGCGATCATGTCGCGCACGTCTTCCGGATCGAATTGCGCGGAGAGCGCGGTGGAATCGACCATGTCGCAAAACATGGTGGTGAGCTGGCGCCGTTCGGCCCCGACCTCCGTCCGGCTCTGCGGACGTGCCACTGTCGCCGGCGGCTCCGCGGTTTCAGCCTGGAACAGTGCCGCCATCGCGCGCCGGAGCCGCTTGCGGTCGCCAAGCGGCAAGCCGAGCTCGATCAGGTCGGCTTCGGTCAAATCCCCCATGACATCGAGATCGAGGCGGTGCTGCACGAAGAGATCGGTGTAGTGGCCGAGACCGATGCCGTCGAGCCAGCGCTTCAGCCCGCCCTCCGTCCCCGTAACAGGCTCATTCTCCAGCATGGTGATTCTGCCCGACCATCACTCCGTCGAAGGGCTTTAGGCCCCTCAACCACAGATTTTGGGGCCCGAACTTCACCTCAGACTGGACGCGTTCCCTAAGTTCTTGGAAGAATAGCCCAATCGGATCAAAAGGGAATGGCGTTGTCTGACATTGCACCCGGAGCGGAAGAAGGAGCGGCCGGCGGGAGCGCCGAAACGAAGATATTCGCGCATATCGGCGGCCTTCTCGATTTCTACGCCCGCAAGACACCTGCGGCGCCCGCCCTCATGGCACCGGGCCGGCCGGCTCTCACCTACGGCGCGCTTGGCGAGCGGATCCAGGACCTGATCCGCACGCTACGCGGGCTCGGCATTGCGCCTGCCGACCGGATCGCTGTTGCACTGCCGCGCGGCGCGGACAGTGCGCTGGCGCTGATCGCGGTCGCGTCGGCCGGCGCCTGTGTCCCCGTCAATCCGGACCTGACGGCGGACGAGTTGCAGCGCTATTTCAGCGAATTGAAGCTGAAGGCGCTCGTCACCCGTGCGGATATGAACTCACCGAGCCGTGATGTCGCCAGGACGCTGGATATCGCGGTGATCGATTTCGTGCCGGGGCCGAAACACGATCTCGGCGGCTGCGCGTTCGTCGGCCCGATGATCGGGCCGGCGAGCGCCAGCGGCGCCTCGCGCGGCGACGACGATGCATTCATCCTGCTGACGTCGGGCACGGCGGCACGGCCGAAAATGGTGCCGCTCACACATCGCAATGTGTGCCTGTCCGCCACCAATGCAGGCCGAGTGCTGTCGCTCGTATCCCACGATCGCCTGCTCAACGCCCTGCCGCTGTTTCACGCGCATGGCCTGATCTCCGGTCTCCTGACGGCGCTGGCCGCGGGCTCCAGCGTGATCTGCACCGACGGCTTTGACGCATTGTCCTTCTTCGGCTGGATGCGGGAGCTGCAACCGACCTGGTACACGGCGGTGCCGACCATTCATCGCGCGCTGCTGACCGCGGCCGAAGCCGACCCGGACCGCGCCCGGTCGTCGTCGCTGCGCGTGATCCGTTCGGCTTCATCCTCGCTCGCGCCTGCGATCCTCAATGGACTGGAGGCGATGTTCGGCGTTCCCGTGCTCGAAACCTACGGCATGACGGAAGCGGCCTCGCAGATCGCGGCCAATCCGTTCCAGCTACGCAAGATCGGATCGGTCGGCCGCGCCGCGGGGCCGGAGATCGCGATCATGAACGAGACCGGCCGCGCGCTTGCGAGCGGCGAGCGCGGCGAGATCGTGCTGCGCGGAGCGAATATGAGCCGCGGCTATTATAATGACGAGGCGGGGACGCAGGCCGCGTTCCGCAACGGCTGGTTCCGCACCGGCGATCTCGGCTATCTCGATGCCGACGGCTATCTCTTCATCGTCGGCCGTATCAAGGACGTCATCAACCGCGGCGGCCAGAAGATCTCGCCGCTGGAGGTGGAGGAGGTCCTGCTCGGCCATCCGGCGGTGCTGGAGGCCGGCGTGTTCGCCGTGGCGCACCAAAAGCTCGGCGAGAACGTCGCGGCCGTCGTGGTGCTGCGCCCCAATTCCGAGGCGACCTCGGACGGGCTGCGCCAGTTCGCGCGAAAGCGGCTTGCGGCCTACAAGGTTCCGAGCTTGATCCGCAGCGTGGCGGCGCTGCCGAAGGGCGCCAGCGGCAAGGTCAAGCGCAACGCGCTGGCCGAGCTGATCGCAGCAGTGGACGAAAGCGACGAGGAACAGCTGCCGCGCAGCGCGCTGGAGACCCAGCTCGCGGAGATCTGGGCCGGCCTGCTGGAGCTGCCGCAGGTCGGCATCGATCAGGACGTCTTCGCACTTGGCGCGGACTCGCTCGCGGCGACGCAGATGCGCTCGCGCCTGCGTGAACGCTTCAACGTCGACTTCTCCTTCGAGGACATCTTTGATTGCGCCACGGTCTCGGCGCTTGCGGCCCGGATCGAGACTGCCACGACCCATCGCCAACCGGTGCTTCCGGCCTGGCGCCAGGCGGCGGCGGCGGACGCGCCGCTGTCGTTCCAGCAGCAGCGGATGTACTTGCTGTCGCGGCTCGATCCGACCCGCTACAACTACAATGTCGTCGAAGTCGCTGTTCTCAAGGGCATGGTCGACATCGCCGCGTTGTCTGCGAGCCTCACCGCGATCTGCGCCCGCCACGAGGCGCTGCGCTCGGTCTTCATCGAACATCAGGGCGAGCCGGCGCAGCGTGTGCTGCAGTCGCCGCCGCAATTCGAGCGGATCAAGCTCAAGCCCTGCCCCCTGGACAAGCAAGCCGCAATGATCCGGCGGGAGGCGCTCAAGCTCGCACAACATCCGTTCGACCTGGCGCACGAACCGCCGCTGAAGGTCACGCTACTGTCGTTCGACAAAACCAGCCACGCGCTGGTGGTCAACGTCCACCACCTCGTCACCGACGGCTGGTCGCAGCGGCTGTTCTGGGAAGAGCTCGCCGCGCATTATGCCGCCGCACGCAAGAAGAGCGTGGCGGCACGACCCTCGGCCACCTTCCAGTATCGCGACTTTGCGTTGTGGCAGCAAAGCTGGGCGCAGACGCCGGCGGCGAAGGAGCAGCTCGACTACTGGCGGACCCAGCTCGACGGCGTCACCACGCTGCCGCTGCGGACCGACCGGCCACGACCGGAGGTCTGGAGCGGTCACGGCGCCCGTCACTATTTCGAGTTCTCCAAGGCCCTCTCGGCCGATGTCCGCGCACTGAGCCAGGACCAGGGCGTCACCTCCTTCATGACGCTGCTCGCGGTGTTCCAGTGCTTGCTGTTCCGCCACACCGGGCATGAGGACGTCGCGACCGGGTCGCTGATCGCCAACCGCAACCAAATCGAAAGCGAACGCCTGATCGGGCTGTTCGCCAACACCCTGATCCTGCGTAACGATTTTGCCGGCGATCCGAGTTTTAGCGACATGTTGCGGCGGGTGCGACAGGTCACGCTCGACGCCTATCGCAACCAGGACCTCCCGATCGAGGAGGTGCTGCGCGCGCTCCAGATCGCGCGTAGGACGGACGGCAATCCGCTGTTCCGGATCATGTTCATCCTCCAGAACGCCTCGATCGAGGCGGCACGCTTCCCGGGCCTGTCGACGCGGCGGCTGGAGGTCGATCCGAAGGTGGCGCGCTTCGACATCACGCTCGAATTGGTCGAGGCCGACGGCCGTTTCACCGGGTTCTTCGAATACGCCACCGATCTGTTCGACGCGGCGACGATTGAGGACATGGCCGCTCAGTTCAAGACCCTGCTCAAGGCCGTGATTTCCAATCCGGAGCAGCGCATCTCGCGCCTGCCGCTTTTGACCGAGGCCGAACGCCGGCAACTGCTGGCGAAAGGCCGGGGCGTGCCGGCCAATTTCACCACGCGCGGCAATCTGAGCGAACGCTTCGACCGTCAGGCGAAGACAACGCCGAATGCGATCGCGGTGTCCGACGGACATACCTCCCTGAGCTATCGCGAGCTGGCGCGCCGCAGCCAGGCGATCGCGCGCTGGCTGGTCCGCGAAGGCGTTGGTGCCGAGACGGTGGTCGCCTTGCTTGCGGAGCGCGGGCCCGATCTGCTCGCCGCCATGATCGGCGTGCAGCGCGCAGGCGCCGCCTCCCTCAATCTTGATCCCGACCAGCCGTCGGCGCGGCTCGCGACCATTTTGGGATCGAGCTGCGCCCGCATGCTGCTGACCGCGCGCGCGCAGTCATCCATGGCCAAGGCGCTGCTCGAACCGCTGGTCGAGCGCATCCATGTGGCGCAGCTTGAGGACGCACTCGTACCCGGATCGAGCAAACCGGCCCGCGCAGCGCCGCGCGCCGCCGCGAGCCTTGCCTATCTCATCTATACCTCCGGCTCCTCCGGTGCGCCGAAGGGCGTCATGATCGAGCAGCGCGGCCTGACGAACCATCTGGCGTCGCTCATTTTCGAACTCAATCTCTCGGCCAGGGACGTGATCGCGCAGACCGCGCCGCAGAGCTTTGTCATCTCGGTGTGGCAGTTTCTCGCAGGGCCCATGGTCGGCGCGCGCGTCCACATCTGTGGCAACGCGATCGTGCAGGACCCGATCCTGCTCGCGGGCGAGATCGAGCGCGAGCGCATCACCGTGCTCGAGATCGTTCCGTCGCTGCTGCGCGTGATCCTTGACCGCATGGACGAGGCACAGGTCCAGCGCACCTTTGCGAAGCTGCGCCTGCTGATTTCGACCGGCGAGCCGCTGCCTGTCGACCTCTGCCGCGCCTGGTTCGCGCGCTGTCCAAAGGTGCCGCTGATCAATGCCTATGGCGCCTCGGAATGTTCCGACGACGTCTCGCTGCATCGCCTGACCAAGGCGCCGGCGACCGCGACGACCAACGTTCCGGTCGGAGCGCCGCTGCCGAACACCCAGCTCTACGTGCTCGATCAAAACCTTCAGCCGCTGCCGGTCGGCGTGACTGGCGAACTCTGCATCACGGGCGCCGGCGTCGGACGCGGCTATGTCAACGATCCCGCGCAGAGCCGGCAGCGTTTCCTGCCCGATCCGTTCTCGCGCCAGGCTGGCAGCCGGCTTTACCGGACCGGCGACCTCGCCCGCCGCCGCACTGATGGCACCATCGAATGCCTCGGCCGCGCCGACTATCAGGTCAAGGTCCGCGGCTACCGGATCGAGCTCAAGGAGATCGAGAACGCGCTGGCCGACCACCCTGGTGTGCGCGCCGGCATCGTCGAGCCGCGCCGCGAAGCCAGTGGTGATGTCAGGCTGATCGCCCATATCGTGGCAAGGTCTGGCAGCCAGAGCAGCGCCAGCGAGCTACGCGAATTCCTGAAGAGCCGGCTGCCGGGCCATGCCATCCCGTCCGCCTTCCTGTTCCTGGATCGGATGCCGCTCAACGCCCATGGCAAGATCGACCGGTCCTCGCTGCTGGCGCCCGCACAGCAGGAGACCGCCGGACCGGATGCAGCGGTGCCGGCGCGGCGCTTCACCGAAAAAGTGCTCTCGGACATCTGGATCGACCTGCTGAAGGTCGAGAGCCTAGGCGTCACCGACAATTTCTTCGATCTCGGCGGCCATTCGTTGCTGGCAGGCCAGGCGATGGCGCGCGTTGCCCGTGCGCTCGGCGTGTCGCTGCCGATCAAGACCATCTTCGAAGCGCCGACGATCGAGGAGCTTGCCCGTCGGGTCGACGAGGCCGTCGCGGCGAAGCCGCATCAGCCTGCCGCAAGCCTGCCAAATCTGGCTCAAACAAGGTTGGCCGAAAACGGCCCGCCGACGCTCTCGATCGCGCAGGACCAGATGATTCGCATCGAGCAGAACCTGCCGGGGCTGCCGCTGTTCAACCTGCCCTTCGCCTTCCGTCTCGAGGGCCCGCTCGATCCGGCCGCCCTCGCCCAGGCGTTCGGTGACATCGTGCGCCGCCACGAATCGCTGCGGACCGGATTCGGCTGGAGCGGCGGGGAGCCGGTCTGCCGCATCGCCACACCCAGCGAGCTCGGCCCCGTCCTTGCCGTCGAAACCATCGGCGACGGGCATCACCACAATAACAAGCGGCGCCAGGCCCTCGAATCCAGGAAGATCGATCTGCTGATCGAGCAGGAGGCTTACACCCCGTTCGACGCCGCGCGGGCGCCGCTGTTGCGGGCGCGGCTGTTGCGGCTCCATGCCGACGACCACGTGCTGCTGCTGACGCTGCATCACGCCGTTGCCGACGGCTGGTCGATCGGCGTGCTGTTCGAGGAATTGTCGAACCGTTATGCGGCGCTGGCCGGGCGTCCCTCGGCACCTTTACTGAGGCCGCCGCCGGCCTTTTCGGACATCGCCCGCTGGCAGCGCTGGTGGTGCGGCACTGACGCCGCCCGTCGCCAGGCTGCAGACTGGACGGAGAATTTGCGCGGCGCGGCCCCGATCTTCGACGGCGAAGCAAACCCCGGCGCGTCCACCGGGCATCAGCCGGTCAGCCTGGAGCCGGATCTGATCGCGCGGCTCACGGCATTCGCCGGCCAGCACAACAGCACGCTGGTCATGTGCCTTCTCACCGGCCTGAAGGCCCTGCTGCTGGCGCGAACCGGCCGCAGCGACATCGCGGTCGCCACCGCCATGGCCAATCGCGCCCAGCCGGACACCGACCGGATCGTCGGCCCTTTCGAGAATACGGTGATCGTCCGCACGACAATCACGCCGGATCTGTCGTTCGCGCAGGCCCTGGTGCGGGTCCGCCAGAGCGTGCTGGATGCGCATGCCCGGCAGGAGCTGCCGTTCAACATGCTGGCCGACCAGCTGGAGCAGGCGGGAATAGACCCGGCTGCGCTGCTCCAGGTCTATTTCACGCTGCAAAATCCGCTGCGCCAGCCGCTCGATCTGCCGGACATTGCGGTGCAATCGATCGGAAACGTTGCGCGCGAGGGGCAGCCGGTGCTGCCGATCGACCAGACCTGGCTGTCGCTGATGCTCAAGGAGCGCCCGACCGGAATCACCGGTTCATGCAATTACAAGCGCGAATTGCTCGATAGCGGCATGGTCGGCGCGTGGATGGAGGATCTCGTGGCGCTGCTGGGAACCGCTGTCACCCAACCCAACACGCCGATTGGCCGATTGCTTGCTCGCAAAGCGGCATGATCGGCTGTACAAGACGAGAGAATAGGAGTTCACTCGCCAAAGCTGTGAATGATCAAGTTGCATCTTGATTATTTGCCGCCATCGCGCAACATTATTCCTGCGTTTTTGATTTGGACTTATTTTCAACCGGGGGAGTTTGTTATGGGTTTCGTCAAATTTACCAAGGGTACCTCGCTGAGCGACAAGGACCGCAAGGCCCTGCAAAAGCTGCTGGGCACCGAGAAGAAGAAGCTCCAGTCCGCGCTGAAGGACGTCGACGCCAGCCTTTCGGTGCTGGGCGGCTCGAAGAAGGCCAAGAAGAAAAAGTAAGACTAGTCGGCGGAGACGCCGCACGAATCTTCGGACAACGGCCACACGCCTGCCGCGTTGGGGGGCTCGCACAAGCTTGCGTCCGTAAACCGTCCAGCAATCGACAAGAATTCGCCCGAGTGGACCGTTAGAAGCGGTCCGCTCAGTCGTTTCTTGCTCAGTTGATTCTTCCGTCAGGGCCGGGGATTAGACCTCTGCCTGACGCCAAAGGCCTAATGGATGGCAGACGACAGAATTGAACTGTTTGTCGGACTGATCGAGACCATTGACGCGCCCGGCGTGGCCGATGCGTGCCGACGCTTGCTCTCGATCGACGAACGGATCCGCGCCGACCGCTTCATGTTCGAGCGGCATCGACGGCAATATATTTTCGCGCACGCGTTGCTGCGCCTGGGGTTATCGCAGGTCGCGCCGAATGTCGATCCGACCGACTGGTCCTTTGCGGCCGGCCGCTACGGGCGGCCGTTTGTCGCATCGCCAAGGACTTCGACCCCGCTGCATTTCAGCCTGTCGCACGCCGACGGCTGCGTTGCCTGCGTGGTGTCCGGGCACGAAGCCGTTGGCGTCGACGTCGAGACCGTGTCGCGCCGGGTGGCGCCGCTGTCGACCGCGCTTCGGTTCTTTGCGCCGGAGGAGGTCGAAACCTTGCGCGGACTGCCGGAGCCCGCCGCGATCGAGCGCTTCTTCGATTACTGGACGCTCAAGGAGGCCTATCTGAAGGCCCGGGGCTTTGGGCTCAATCTGCCGCTCGACGCCTTCGCGATGCAGGTCTCGCACGAGGCCATCGAGATCAGCTTCAAGCCCGATATCGCCGACGATCCCCAGGGCTGGCGATTCCAGCTATGCTCGCCGTCACCCTCGCATCGCCTCGCGATCGCCGACGGCTCCCGGGCGACCGGCGGCCTGCCCATCACGCGCAACGCCTGGCCGCTCCAGGAAGCGGCTGAATGACGCCGGCGCGGCTGCGCGTCTTTCCTGCGATTTCGCGCAACCGCGATCCCCAAAAATATGTCGGCGAGCTGATGCGCGTGGCGCAGTTCGCCGACAGCAACGGCTTCGAAGGTATTTTGCTGTTCGAAGGCAATGACGTGTTCGTCGCGCCCTGGGCGATGGCCCAGCACATCATGGCGGAGACGGCGCGATCCTCGCCGTTGATCGCGGTCAATCCGGTCTACATGCACCCATTCACGGCGGCGAAATTCGTCTCGTCCCTTGCGCAGCTGTACGGCCGCAAAGTCTATCTCAACATGATCACGGGGACCGCGGTCAGCGATTTGCAGGGACTGGGCGACGAACAGTCGCATGGCGATCGCTATGTCCGGCTCGGCGAATTCGTGGCGCTGATGCGCCAGTTGCTCTCGAGCCCGCGGCCGGTGAATTTCGAAGGCCGTTTCTATCGTGCAAACAACCTGCAACTTCGCCCGCGTCTGCCAGCTGGGCTGATGCCGGAATTCCTGATCGCGGGACAGTCCGAAGCGGCGCAGCGCGTGGCGAAGGAGACTGGCTGCATCAAGATGCAGATGCTGCCGCCCGATCTCGATCGCGGCCTGGACGCCCCAGGAATGAATTTCGGCATTTTTGCGCGCGAGAGCGGCGAGGAGGCGCGGCAGGCGGCCAAGGAACGTTTCCGCGACAACGCGGATGATCGCGAGCTGCTCGCGCTCACCGTGGAGAACAGCGACTCCGTGTGGAAGCGACGGCTGTATGACGGGCAAAGCGGCGAACTTCACGACAATGGCTACTGGTTGCTGCCGTTCCTCACCTTCCAGGCCGACTGCCCCTACCTCGTCGGCAGCTACGCCGAGATCGGCGCGAAGCTGAAGGATTTTGCGGCGAAGGGCTTGACCACTGTTATGCTCGACATGGTCGCGGACGAGACCGAGATGCAGCATGTCCGCAAGGCGCTCGCAGCAAGCGGGATGTTTTAGGATGTCACGCCGAGCGGACTAAGCCGCGCCAGCGGCTCGCGGCCGTCCGGCCGTCGCAGAAGCTGCATGACGTGCCGCTTCAGACGCACGAACTCGGGTTCGGTCACGAGGTCATGGCTTCTCGGCCGTGCAAAGGGCAGCACGATATCCTCGATCACCCGGCCGGGTCTTGCGCTCATCACCACGATGCGATCGGCGAGGAACAATGCCTCGTCGATGTCGTGGGTGACAAAGACCGTGGTGGTCGGGATCTTGCCCCAGATGTCGAGCAGAACCTCCTGCATCATGGCGCGCGTCTGTGCATCGAGGGCACTGAAGGGCTCGTCCATCAGCAGCACCCGCGGCTGGTTGATCAGGACCCGCGCGATCTCGACGCGCTGCTGCATCCCGCCGGACAGTTGCGCCGGATAAAACGCCTCGAAGCCGGAAAGACCAACCAGCTTCAGGATGGCATCGGCGGCGCGGTCGCGCTCCGTTCCCGCCAGGCCCCGCATCTTCGGACCGAAGGCGACATTGTCGCGGACCCGCTTCCAGGGAAACAGCGTGTGCTGTTGAAACACCATGCCGCGATCCGGGCTCGGGCCCTGGATTTGTTGGCCGTCGACCGTAAGCCGTCCTGCCGTAACAGGCATATGGCCGGCCAGCGCGCCGAGCAGCGTGGACTTGCCGCAGCCGGAGGGACCGAGGATGCAGACGAGTTCGCCCGGCGCGACGGCAAAGTCGAGACCGCTCACGGCCTCGAACGCATCGTTGCCGTCGCCGAGCGCGATCGAGACATCGGCGATGTCGATGCGGCCGAAGCTCTTCGCGTCGATATCGGCGACCCGAATATTCATCGCACCACCTTTGAGCTGCGCCACGGCATCAGAAGCCGCCCGGCGGTGGTCAGCAGCCAGCTGGAGCCCATACCGAGCAGGCCGATGATCAGCATGCCGACGATGATGTCGGCATAATTCTGGAGTGTGTAGGCCTCCCAGGTATAGTAGCCGATGCCAAACTGGCCCGAGATCATCTCCGCGGTGACAAGGCAGAACCACGAGGTGCCCATGCCGATCGCAAGTCCGGTGACGATGCTGGGCGCGGCGCCCGGCAGCACCACCTCCCTGAGAATCGCCGGACCGCCCGCGCCGAGGCTGCGGGCGGAGGCGACCAGCCGCCGATCGACATTCGCGACCCCGTGGACCGTGTTCAGCACGATCGGAAACAAGGCGCCGATGAAAGTAATGTAGATCATCGACAGTTCTGACGACGGGAACATCAGGATCGACAGCGGTATCCATGCCACCGCCGGAATAGGCCGCAGCAATTCGAGCGGCGGCAGCAAGAGGTCGCTCGCGGCGCGCGACCGACCAATCGCAAAACCCAGCATCACGCCGATCACCACCGCCGCGCCATAGCCCGCGAACACGCGCCAGAGGCTGCTGGTGATATGCGCCGCCAGTTTTGGCGAGCGAAACAGAGCAACCGCGGATTGGGCCACCTCGACCGGCGGCGGGACGTTGCGGAAGGTGACGATCCCCAGATTGAGGTGCGTCACTGACGCGACCTGCCACAGGGCGATGCAGGCCAGGATCGACAGGCCGCGGATCACCCATCGGGTGCCAACAAGCCGCGCCCGGATCACGGTGGCCATCGGCCTCACCGGCTCGCGGCGAGCGACTCGCGCGCCGCGCTGAAGTCGAGGACCGCACCACCGTTCTGCTTCGACCAACGTTCCGCCGCGTCCTTGAGCAGGAACGCGCTCAGCTCGCCGTTGGACGACCGCACGAACCAGGCCTGGTTTGCGAACAACTTGATGCCGCTCTCGCGATCCTGGGCATAGACGACGCGAATGGTTTTGCCGTCCTTCTCCAGGCCGGCGAGTGCCTTCAACGCATTCTCGGGCGAAGCGTAATGACGTACATGGGGCTCATCCTTCACCCAGATCTGCGCGACATGGGTGAAATCGCCGATCTCGGCACCCGTCGCAGCATCCTTGGCTTTCAGCAAAAGCTGCGCGTAGTTCTTCAGCTCGGAATCGTAATCCCGCCCCGCCTGCGCGGCCGCCACGCGAATGAATTTGTCCGTGACGAACTGGTTGATATCGAGATCGCTATCCGCCCGCTTGAGCAGCTTCAGCGTCTTGATCGAGGTTGCGACCGCCTGGCGGTATTCCGGCTTCCACGTCACATCGCGGGTCTGAAGACCAAGCGGCCCGTGGAAGAGATAGTCGACCTCGGCCTCGATGCCGGTCACCTTCGCGATCAGCTCGCTGTATTTCTCCGGCTCTTCAGTGATCAGCCGGTCCGCCTCCAGCGCGGCGCGCAAATAGGCGACGACGATCTCGGGATATTTTTCGGCGTACTCCGCATCGACCAGACCGCCGTGGAATGTCGGAGCGTTGGCCTGCGAACCGTCGAAGATCTTGCGCGCAAAGCCGCGCCACGGAAACAGCTCGGCAAACGGAACGAAGTCGGCATGCGCCTCGATCTTGCCCGCCTGCAACGCCGGCCCCGCAACTTCCGGCGCCTGCGTGATGATGTTGACGTCGGTCTCGGGGTTCCAGCCCTTGGCCTCGATGGCACGAAGCAGCATGCCATGCGAGGTCGAAGCAAAGGGAACGGAGATGGTCTTTCCCTTGAGCTCATCGAGCGACTGCACCGGCGAGCTCGACGGCACCACGATTCCGTTGCCGCTACCCTTGGTGCTGCCGGACAGCACGCTGATGAAGAGGCTGCGGCGCCCCGCCTTCTGGAACGCCACGCCATTGAGCGAACCGGGGAAATCCGCCATCGCGCCGAAATCGAGCTTGCCTGCGACCATTTCGTTGGTGAGCGGCGCGCCGCTGGTGAAATTCTTCCACTGGATGTCGTAGGCGACGTCCTTGTATTTGCCGTCATGCGGCAGGAATTTTTCCAAGAGCTTGAGCTCGCGAATGAGCAATCCGCCGGTCGCGCAATTGATGGTCGTATCCTGCGTTCCGACCGCCACACGGATCGTCTCCGCGCGCAATGGCGCGAACATTGCTACGGTCATGGCCACGACGGCTGCACTGATTTTCAGAGAGCTGAATTCGATCATCGAACTGTCCTCGGGAGGCCGGTCGCGTGCCGGCGACAACGATAGCCGGCACTATCGAAGGCGCCGCTCGCCGCTTGAAGCAATTACTTGCGTCGTGATTTCGTCGTGCACGGCGCAAAGGATTTTCTCAAGACAATGCCATCGACAGAGGAATCGTTTCGCGATCGTTCGCCGCGCGCAACAAGCTTTGCTAAGTGATTTGGAACGATCGCAAAGAGATGGACATCGCACCATCTCCGCTCTTACCTGTTCGCAAGACATCCGAAAGCTGACAGATTGCGATGACCATACTCAAGGAAGCTGCCGCGACCGAGCCTGCCGCTTTCGCCGACCGTCCTCACCCAGGGGTTCAGTTCGACTGGACCGGCCGCGATAAGACGCAGGCAGTCCGCAGCGCACGCGCGAAGACAGCGAGCTCGGCGCTGTTCATGAGCGAGACGATCGATGGATTGAACGCCGGCGCGCATTTCCTCGATCGTTTGTCGGCGCCAGAACAATCGCGCGTCCACGCGGCCGGCCGCACGATCGCGGTGCCGCAGGGCGAGATGGTGTTCAGCCAGGGCGATGGCCACGACGGCATCTTCATCATCCTCCGCGGGCAGGTGCGGGTCTATTATACGGCGCCCTCGGGGCGCGAGATCACGCTCGCCTATTGGACGCCGGGACATTTCATCGGAGGTCCGGAGATATCAGGCGGCGGCATTCACATGTGGTCCGGCATCGCCATCGAGGCCTGCGAGATTTCGGCACTGTCCGGCCCCGCACTCGAGAAGCTGTTGACCGGCATGCCGAGCTTCGCGCTGGCACTGATCGACGGCCTGATCGCCAAGGGCAAGTGCTACTCGTCGATGGCGCAGATCCTCGGCACGCGCTCGGTGATCGAACGGCTGGCGCAGTTCCTGCTCACGCTGTCGGAGCTGCACGGCACGGCCGATGGCGACACCGTCATCATCAACCGCAAGATCACCCATGACCAGATTGCGGCCATGGTCGGCTCGACCCGGCAATGGGTCACGATGATGCTGAAGCGCTTCCAGAACCGCCGCATCATCGCCATCGACGGCAGCACCATCCGGATCAGGCGGATCGATCTGCTTGAGCAGATATTGTTCAAGGATTAGGAGGCCGTTCGCCTCACCTTGCCTCTTCAAATCCTGCCAGCACCGAGGTCAGGTTGGCGCCGAGAATATCCGAGAGATAGCCACCCTCCTGCACGAACACGGTCGGCAGGCCCAGCTTGGCGATGGCCTGGCCGATGCGGCGGAAGCCTGGCGTGGTGACGGCGAGGCCCTTGAGCGGATCGTGCTCGGAGGCATCTAAGCCGAGCGCGATGACGAGCGCACCCGGCGCAAAGGACTCGATCGCCTTGCGCGCGACATCCATGGCCTGGATATAACCGTCATCGCCGGTGCCGATGGCCAAGGGGATGTTGAGATTGGTGCCGAGGCCCGGCCCCTCGCCGCGCTCATGCGCATAGCCCCACACGTAAGGATAATACGCAACGGGGTCGGCGTGGATCGACACCGTGTAGACATCGGGCCGCGCGTAAAAAATCCCTTGCGTGCCGTTGCCGTGATGGACGTCGACGTCGAGGATCACGACGCGCTCGTGCTTGAGCCGCAGATGTGCAGCGGCGATCGCGCTGTTGTTGAGGAAGCAGAACCCGCCGGCCATGTCGCGATAGGCGTGATGACCGGGCGGACGGCAGAGCGCGTAGGTGGCGTCCTCGCCGTCCATCACCATCTGTGCGGCGGTGACTGCAACGTCCGTCGCCGCGCACGCCGCGGCCCAGGTGCCGGGGCCGATCGGCGCCGCGGTGTCGGCGGTGTGCCAGCCGAGCTTGCCGACGATATGGGTCGGATAGGTCGCGGCATGGCGCACGGGATGGATGTTGCCGATCATCTCGGGGCCGGAATCGCCGAGCGCGGTCCAGGCGTCCCAGGCTTCGCTGAGGAACATCAGATATTCCGGGCTGTGAATGCGCGCGCGCGGCCCCTGCCCGAATGTCGTCGGCTCGACCAGTTGATGCTTGCCGTCCTTCAATCCCTTCAGCAGACGATCAGCGCGCTCGGGCTGCTCGGTGGTGCGCTTGACGACACCGCGAACCAGGAAGAATTGCGGATCGTGGCTGCGGTGCAGTTCGGTATGGACGGCTTTCACTCAAACACTCCGTGGTCGCTTTGAAGGTGCCACAGATGTCTTGATCCCCGCGGCCGCCAGAAGCAAGCAAGAAGAATGCCGCCGCCCTGCGCTCTGAGCAGACCGCCTTTGAAGCTCAGCAACGGCCGCGCTGAAGGCAGTGCTCGCGGCCCTGCTGATCCGTCCGGAAGGATTCGACAAAGCCGCCCTGGCGCTGGGTGACGAAGACGGTCTTGCCATCGCTGCCGCCGAAGGCGAGGTTGGTCGGCTCCTTGCCCTTCAGGGTAATCTCGCGCTCGACCGCGCCATTCGGCTTCATCAGCGCGATCGTGCCCTTGAGGATGCGCGCGATATAGAGCCGGCCGGCCACGTCGGTGCGCAGGCCATCGACGGTGTCGGGTTGGAATGTCTTGACGAGCTTTGCGCTGGTGAGCTCGTGGCCATTGATCGCATAGGACCAGATCTGGCCGCTGCTGGATTCGCCGACATAGAGCGTCTTGCCGTCGGGGCTGAGATCGATGCCGTTGGTGGTGCCCATTGCGCGCGGCGCCGACATCACCTGCCCCTGCACCGATCCATCCGCGGCTTTGGCGATGCGCCAGATGTGGCCTTCCCGGCCCTTCCAGTTCGGATCGCTCGCGTAGATCGTGCCGTCGCGCGCGAGCGTGATATCGTTGGGCTGGTTCATCTCGTCGGAATGAAACCAGACGGTGGGCTCGGTCGCGCCCTTCGCAATGGTGAAGATGTTGTGCTTCTTGTAATCGGCAATGAACATGGTGCCGCCGCGATCGAAACGAATTGCGTTGCCGACGCTGCCTTCAGGGAGTGCTGCGAACAGCTCCGAAGCTGCGCCGCCCGCAGGCAGCTTGCCGATGGTGCCGGCCTTGCCGAGATTGACGACGAACAAATTGCCGTCGAGATCGGCGGCGGGCCCTTCGATGCCGAACGTATATTCGCTGCCGGGCGTCACCTGCACGCTATCGAACAGCTTTGTCTCGGTCGCGGCCAGCGGCGTCGCGACGACGAGCAAAATGCTACTGCACAGGCACCAGAAATTCCTGCCGGATGTAATAGCCATCGTCGTCACTGCACTCGCCATTCAGATAGGGATCGGCCGGCCGGAAGAATCGGCTGAAGCCGGGTTTGTCTACAGCGCTCCTTTGTGTCACGACAACGACCTTACTGGCCGGTATTTCGCCGCATTCCTTGTTGGTTTTGCCGAAGAACTTGCGCTGCGGCGGACCGGGCTTGATCCGCATCCGCGTACCCGGAACCATTTTCGCAACGAGCAGGTCGGCGGTTTCGAGCAGGCGCGCGTAGCCGGGCTCGGTCTTCGGCAGGTTCTCGCCGCCCGGCGGCATCAGCTTTTCGGCGCCGATGCCGCGAAGGCGCGTGCGCAGCCTGCCGGCATCGGGATCGCCGGGATAGACCCAGCCGTCCTGCGACAGCATGAAGCGGAGCACCGTCTTGTCCTTCTCTGCCTCCGATTGTCCTGCCTTCAGGCCGAAATCCGAATGACAGCCGACGCAATGCTTCTCGACGAGACCCTTGCGCAGCGTGGTGAGGCGGATGCTGTTTTGCGCATCCCTGGCAACGAAGGCCGCGAGCTGATCGATCATCGCCTGGCTGCGCGTGTCGCAGGGCAACGGCTGAGGCGCGTCGCCCGTGGCGCGATCGATGCGGATCACCGTCTGGTTCTTGTCCTCCACCAACCAGATCGCGCCGTCTTCCGCGACCGTCATGCCGACCGGCGCACCTTGCGGTCGCGCGCCGTTGACGCGATGCCAGCCGGCGATCAGCTCCTCGAACGGCGCAGCGGCGACCTCGCCGGCCTCGGTCTGAAAGCTGTGGGTCGGATCGGCGGCGCAGCTGACGTGATAGCGCACCGGCGCCGGCGCGGGCTTCGGGAAGCCGTGATCGTCGACATCGTAGACGAGGACGCGGCTGCCGGTTGGGCGATAGCCGTGCAGACCGATCAGCAGCTTGCCCTCCAGCTCCGGAAATTTGGCGCCGTGATAATAGAGCATCGCGAGCGGCGCGCCGTGCGGCGGCATCAGCGAGAACGGCGCCTTGTAGAGCGCGTTCGCCGTGCAGAGCGATTTGTAGATCCCCGATTGCAGCACCAGCTTGAATTCAGGGCTCGGCGTCGACAGGTCGAAACAATAGGGCCAGCCATAATGCCTGCCCTGCTCGACAGCGTTGATCTCCTCGTTCGGCTTGAAGATGTCGGGCAGGTCCCGGCCGTTCTCGCCCTGCAGGAAGGCGTAGCCGGCATCCGGAAAGTTCGGATGCAGCGCCAGCGCCATCGAGTTGCGCAGGCCCCGCGCATAGACGGCATGTGGCGGGTCGCTATCGCCAGGCTTCAGTGCCGGGAAGACGCCGCCTGAGGGCGGTGTGAATAGCCAGATCGATGCCATCGCGGACGCGCCCTCCGCGGCCGCACAGGGCTTTGTGATCGGCGCCGGTGTGATGCAGTCGTCGCTGTGCGAGCCGACATTGACGAACAGCCGGCCGGTCCTGTCGAACACGAACTGCTTGAGCGGATGCGCGCTCTCGTCGAGCCTTGTACCGTCGGGCAGCGTGATCCGGCGGCCGGGCATGTGACGGATGATGGTCTCGACCGTGCTCCGCGGATTGTCCGCGAGCGGATCGAACCGGAAGATCGTCTCCGCGGTCGAGGCATAGAGCTTCTTGTCCGGGCCGACCACGAGGCCAAACGGATACTCGACGCCGGTCAGCAGCTCCTTGAACCGCAGCCCCTGGGGAGCATGCGGATCGAGCAGCAACAGCCTTCCGTCGCTGTGGCCCCAGCCGCCCATGTCGGCGATCACGAACAGGTCTCGGCCCGGCACCTGGACGATCGAACGCGGAAATTTGAGGTGATCCTCTTCGCTGGCGACAAGGCCGGCGCAAAATCCCGCCTTCATGTCGATCTGGATTTTTGGAAAAGCGAGTTCGCCGGGGCCGCAGGTGTCCGTCCCGATGGCATAGCCGCTCCTCCGGATCGGCTCGGACGAGGCCGGGGCAAGGCCGAGCAGCGCTATGGCCAAAACTGCTGCAAACAGGCGCAAGTTTCGACGTTCGCTCCCGAATGTGAACTGGTTCACGGTGGCCTCCCGGGCTTTCCGGGAGACTTGTTCCATGGCGCCTCAGCGCCGTCCAGCCATCACCCGCCTGTGATTAAACCTGTAACGACCTTCGCACCGACCAATCTCCGTAGATTCCCTTACCGGGCTCGACCCGAATGTTTCGCGAAGGCTTCGGATGGTATCGGTTTGCCATCCCAATCGCTCCCAATAGGAGACGCATATGGTCCAGGTGTACTTTCACTGCTCCAATACCGAAGGCACGCTGGTCGACCGCTACGGCGCCGCCGTCGCCAATCTCACCGAGGCGCGCGACCGCGCCGCCCAGATCATGCGCTCCATGATCCAGACGCCCGGTAGCGAAGACTGGCGCGACTGGGTGATCCATATTGCCGACGACGACGGCGAGGAGATTTTCGATCTCCCCTTCACCGCGATGCTCGGCAAGCCGCATTGAGGTGATGCCATGCTGTTCGCCTCATTGACCCTGCTCCGCCAGCCTCTCACCTTCGTCGCCACCAAATGGCAGAAGCTGGTGCGGATCGCCGGCAACCCCTACCGCCCCGAGCTCCACTACATGCGCGGCCCGGGCCCGAAATGGCACGCCAAGTATCAAGCCAGCCGGCTGGACCGCTCGCTCTGAGCGCGGTCCACCACGCCTTCCTCTATTTCCCCGTAAACTTCGCCTTGCGCTTCTCGACGAAGGCATTGCGGCCTTCGATCGCGTCGGCGCTTTTGCGGATCGTGGCTTGAAGCTCGATCTCCCGGCGGAATTGCGCCTCATAGGTCGCGTGCTCGCTCTCCTCGACCAACGCACGGGTCGCGACCAACGCGCGCGTTGGGCCATCGGCCAAACGACGCGCCAGCACTAACGCCTCCGCCATCAGCTTATCGTCGTCGACGACCTGCCGTACCAGGCCGATCTCTTCCGCCCGTTCGGCCGTGAGCGGCTCGTTCAACAACATCAGCTCGAGCGCCCGCTGCCGGCCGATCAGGCGCGGCAGCAGCCAGGTCGAGCCGAGATCCGGCACCAGCGCGATACGGCTGAACACCTGGATGAAGCTCGCCGACCGCGCTGCGACAATCATGTCGCCGGCCATCGCAAGACTGAAACCACCGCCGGCCGCGACCCCGTTGACGGCAACGACGACGGGTACGCGGCATTCGCGCAGCGCCCTGAAGGCCGGCCAGTAGAAGCGCATCACGCCGGCCGCTATGTCCTCGCCGAGCGCTTCGGATGCCTTCAAATTCTGTCCTGAGCAAAAACCGCGCCCGGCGCCGGTGAAGATCAAGGCGCGGACATCTTCATTCCCCGTCATCTCGGCGACCGCGGCGGCGAGCGCGCCGAGCAGGTCCGGCGTCATCGCATTCAGGCTCGCCGGCTCGTCGAGCGTCAAAATCCCGACCGCGCCATCCCGCGCCTGTTTCACACCTGCCATGTCGCGTCCCCCTCTGGATGTTCTCGTTGTCGGCAATGTGCCATTGTCCCCGCGCTTCGCCAATTGGGAAGCATCGCAACAACGCCACGACACAAGACATCAAGCGACATCATGCCTCATCAATTCAGCCTCGCCCAAACCGTCCGCAAACCCTCCGTCACATCCAAAGGCGGCATCGTCGCCTCGCAATCGCGGCGGGCGGCCGAAATGGGGGCGCAAGTGCTGGCAGCCGGCGGCGATTGTGTGGACGCGATCGTCGCGACCACCATGGCGCTGAACGTGCTGGAGCCCTGGAACAGCGGCATCGGCGGTGGCGGCGCGATGGTGCTCTACCGCGCCAAGGAAAATCGCTACGAAGTCATCGACTACGGCATGTCCGCGCCGCAGAGCCTGCGCGCCGCCGACTACCCGCTCAGCGGCGAGGGCGCAGCCGCCGATCTGTTTCCCTGGCAGCGGGTGACGAACGATCGCAACATCCACGGTCCCGGCTCGATCGCCGTGCCCGGCGTCGTCGCCGGCATGGAGGAGGCGCATCGCCGCCACGCCAGGTTGCCGTGGAAGGAGCTGGTCGCGCCGGCCGTGGCACTCGCCGGCGAAGGCCTGCTGGTCGATTGGTGGACCACGCTGACGATTGCAGCATCGGCCGCCGATCTCAGGCGCTATCCGGGAAGCGCGGCAACGTTCCTGAAGGACGGCCTGCCGCCGAGCGCACCATGGGGCATCAAATCCGAGACGCGGCTGCCGCTTCAGACATTGAAGGCGACGCTCTCGCATCTCGCCGAAGCCGGTCCGCGCGATTTCTACCAGGGCGACCTCGCCAAAAGCATCGCCTCCGACATCAAGGCCGATGGCGGTTCGCTGTCGGTGGAGGATCTCGCCGCGTTCCGCAGCCATTTGCGCGAGCCGCTGGCGATCCCCTATCGCGGCGGCAAGGTGTATGCGACGCCGGAGCTCACGGCCGGGCCGACCATGGCGCATGCCCTGCGCCTGTTGCAGGAAAATCTCAAGCCCGCGAGCGCGCCCGACGCAGCCGCTTACGCCGAATATGCACTGGCCTTGCAAGCAGCCTATCGCGAACGGCTCAAGGACATGGGCGATGCCGACGGCAAGCGCTCGCTCGGCGCGGAATATCTCGCACCCGCATGCACGACGCATTTCTCCGTGGTCGACCGCCACGGCAACATGGCCGCGGTGACGCAGACGCTGCTCTCGTCGTTCGGCTCGAAATATGTGACGCCGCACACCGGCATCGCCATGAACAACGGTATCATGTGGTTCGACCCGACGCCGGGCACCACCAACTCGCTCGCAGCAGGCAAGCGCTGCCTCACCAACTACACGCCCGTCATCGCCGAGACCGGGGACGGCAAGCGTCTCGCGGTCGGCGCCTCCGGCGGCCGCCGCATCCTGCCCTCGGTGATGCAGCTCGTGTCCTTTGCGATGGATTTCGGCATGGACCTCGATACCGCCATCCACCAGCCGCGCATCGACGCCAGCGAAGGTGCGATCGTGATTGGCGATGCCCGTCTGCCAGCAGAGGCGCGCAAGGCGCTCGCAGCGCGCTTCGACTATGAGGAAGCGCGGGTGCAGTCATTGCCGCAAAAATTCGCCTGCCCAAGCGTGGTGATGCGCGACGGCGACACGAATTTTGGTGCGGTCGAGATTTTCCAGCCCTGGGCAGATGCTGTGGCGGAGGCCTAGGGCTAGATCCCCAGCCGGTCGCGCACGCGGCCTGCGATCACCGCCGTCGTCACGCCCACCGGCCAGAATGCGTGCATCGGAATCGGCTTGATGCCGGTAACGGGCATGTCGATCTCGGCCTTGTTGCCGCCGATCAGCCGGCGGGCGAGCTGCGCGCCCATCGCGGTCGAGAGGGCGACGCCGCGGCCGTTGCAGCCGAGCGAGATCAGGACGCTCTCCGCCGGCTCGTGCACATGCGGATAATGGTCCTTGGTGATGGCGAGCCGGCTGTTCCAGCCATGGGTCCAGGCGACGCCCTTGAGCTGCGGCCACAGCCGCTCGGCGTAGCGCATGAGATAGGCGACATCGTTGGGCGAATTGATCCAGCGCATCGGGCCGCGACCACCCATCAGCAGGCGATTTTGCTGATCGATACGATAATAGACGGTGATGTGGCCGCTCTCGTAGAGAACGGGGCGCGTCGGCATGATCGAGCGGGCGATATCGTCCGAGAGCGGGGCCGTCGCGGCGATTGACGAAAACACCGGCACGATGGTGCGGCGAAGCGCGGGCCAGAGATCATCGGTGAAACCGTTGGTGGCGAGCAGGACCTTGTCGGCATGCACGACCGCGCGCGGCGTCTCGATGCGCCAGCGGCTGCCCTCGCGACGGAGCGACAGCGCCGGCGTCTCGCCATGGACCTTCGCGCCCGCCGAGATCGCGGCGCGCGCGAGGCCGCGGGCGTAGCTGAGGGGATGCAGATCGCCGCCGCGCGTGTCCAGCATGGCGCCGATATAGCGATCGGTGCCGGTCATCTCGCGCAGCTGCTCACGATTCAGGTATGTCACCGGCATGCCGCGGCGGATGCATTGCTGCGCGGTGTTTTCGATCGCGGTGGCGCTGGCCTCGTGATAGGCCGCACGCAGCGTGCCGTTCTGTCTTGCTTCGCAGGGGATCTGATAGCGGCGGATCAGATCGTGCGTGAAGTTCGTGGTGCCGTAGGAAAAGGCGATCATGCGGCGGCCAAGTTCGGCGCCGAAATCGGCCTCGATCTGATCCGGGTCGTGCTTCAGGCCCGGATTGGTGTGACCTCCATTATTGCCCGATGCGCCCCAGCCCGGCTCCTGCGCTTCCAGCACCAGGGCCTCGACACCCTGCTCCGCCAGATGCAGCGCGGTGGAGAGACCAGTGTAGCCGCCGCCGACGATCGCGACTGAGACGGTTTTGTCGACATCGAGCGGCGGCGTGGCAACCGGCGCCACGCCGGTGTCGGCATAGAGCGAGGGCGGCAGAGGCAGGCGCACGTTCATGGCGGAGACCGGTCAGAGCGGATGCAGCACGCGGCGCAAGAAGTCTTGCGTGCGCGGATGCTGGGGTTGGTTGAGCAGCGCCTTGGCCGGCCCCTGCTCGACGATGATTCCGCCGTCGATGAACAGCACGCGATCGGCGACGTCGCGGGCAAATCCCATCTCGTGGGTGACGACGACCATGGTCATGCCGTCATCGGCGAGCTTGCGCATGACGCCGAGGACATCGCCGACGAGCTCGGGATCGAGCGCCGAGGTCGGCTCGTCGAACAGGATCGCCTTCGGCTGCATCGCCAGCGCACGCGCGATCGCGACGCGCTGCTGCTGGCCGCCGGAGAGCTGCGGCGGATGCGCGTCGGCCTTTTCGGCGAGGCCCACCTGGGCGAGCAGCGCGCGGCCGCGCTCGAGCGCCTGGGCGCGGGACTCCCTCTTCACAAAGAGCGGGCCTTCGACGACGTTCTCCAGCACGGTCCGATGCGGGAACAGGTTAAAACGCTGGAACACCATCGAGACCTGGGTGCGGACTTTCACGATCGACGGCGCATCGCGGTCGACTTTCAGCCCTTCGACGCTGATCTCGCCGCGGTCATAGCTTTCGAGACCGTTGATACAGCGCAGGATCGTCGACTTGCCGGAACCGGACGGACCGACGATGCAGACCACCTCGCCCTTCTCGACGTTCGCCGTGATGCCCTTGAGCACCTCGTTCTCGCCAAAGCTCTTGTGGACGTCCTTGAGCTCGATCATTTCTTGCCCGCCCGCTTCTCGAAGTGACGGACCAGCAGGATCAGCGGAATGCTCATGGTGAGATACATCAGCGCCACCATCGTGAACACGTTGGTGTTCTTGAAGGTCGAGGACGCGATCAGCTTGCCCTGAAGCGCCAGCTCGGCGACCGTGATCGTCGAGGCTTGCGAGGAGTCCTTCAGCATCATGATCATGACGTTGCCGTAGGGCGGCAGCACGATGCGCACCGCCTGCGGCAGCACCACGCGGCGCATGGTGAGCCACCAGCCCATGCCGATCGACTGCGCCGCCTCGATCTGTCCCTTGTCGATCGCCTCAATGCCGGCCCGGAAGTTTTCAGCCTGGTAGGCCGAGTAGGCAATGCCGAGCCCGAGGATTGCGGCCTGCAAGGCCGACAGCGTCACGCCGAGATCGGGCATCACGAAATAGAGGTAGAACAGCAGCACGATGATCGGGATACCGCGGATCACGTTGATCAGGCTGGCGCTGATCATCGACAGCGCCTTGATGCCGGAGACCCGCATCATCGCCCAGATCAGGCCCAGCACCGTCGAGAGCAGCAGCGAGCCGATGGTGACGATAATCGTCAGCACGACGCCGCTCATCAGGATCGGGAAGAACTCGACGGCGTCGTGCCAGAAGCCTTTCATCGGCAAGCCTTCATCGAAAAGCCTTCATCGAAAAGCCCTCATCGAGCCTCTGTCAGCCCTGGGCCTTCTGGCCCCATTTCTCGAGGATCTTGTCGATGGTGCCGTTGGCCTTCAGCTTCGCCAGCGACGCATTGATCTTGCCGAGCAGCGCGGTCTCGCCCTTGCGCACGCCGATGCCGACCGAGCCGACGGTCGCAGGCTTGTAGCTGTCGACGAGCCGCACCTCGGGGAACCCGCCCTGCTTCAGATTGTAGGCGAGGATCGGATAGTCGGCATAACCGGCCTTGAGGCGGCCGGTGTTCACGTCGCGCAGGATGTCGGGAATGGTGTCGTAGGCCTTGACGTCGGCGAACAGGCCGGACTTCTTCAGCGCATCGACGAAGGCCGTGCCGACTTGGGCGCCGACGGTCTCACCCTTCAGATCATCCTGCGTGGCATAGGCCTTGGTGTCGCTCTTCGGCACCACGAGGCCTTCGCCATAGGTATAGATCGGATCGGAGAAGTCGACGACCTCCTTGCGCGGCGCCGTGATGAACATCGCCGCCGCGATGATGTCGATCTTGCTCGAGGTCAGCGACGGGATCAGCGCCGAGAACGCCATCGGCTCGATCTGCACGCTGAGGCCGGCGTCCTTGCCGATCTCGGTGACGAGATCGACCATGATACCCTGGATGGTGTTGGTCTTGGTGTCGAGGAACGTGAAGGGAATGCCTGTCGGCGTCGAGCCGACCTTCAGCACCTGCTGCGCGGAGGCGGGCACAACGGCAGCCAGTGCGAGTGCCGCGACTGCGGCCAGACCAAAACGCTTCATCGCATTCCCCTTTGGGTCCGGCCGATGGCGGCGCTCGCACATGTCGTGATCAGACGTTGCGGGCCGAGCCGTTTCGGCCTATTTTCACCAATATGAAAATTTGGTCACACTTTCGCGGGCGATGCAAGCGGTTTTCATGCACATGAAGGAAGCGGTTTGACGTGAGCGGTGGCAAAAGAATGCGCAAACCGGCCGCCGCAAAGCCGGTGAAGAAGGCGAAGGCCAGGAGGGCGTCGGTCAAGGCCAAGCCGGCCGAGCCCGCGATGGATGTCGCGGTCGGCCGCCGCATCCGGGATCTCCGGCGCGTCAGGCAATTCTCGCTCGAAACGGTCGCAGCGCGCACGGAGCTGTCGATCGGCTTCCTCAGCCAGATCGAGCGCGGCCTGTCGTCGCCTTCGCTGCGTGTGCTGGCAACGCTCGCCGACGTGCTCGGTGTCGGCATCGCCGCGCTGTTCGGCGCGAGCCCGAGCGCCGACGGCGCATCCGATCAGGTGGTGACGCGTGGACTGCAACGGCCCGAGCTCAAGCTCTGGCGCACCGGCGTCTCAAAACAGTTGCTGAGTCCCGCCAGCGCCGACAACAAGCTGAACCTGTTCCTGGTGCATCTGGAGCCCGGCGGCTCCACCGGCGACGAACTCTACACCCATGACGGCGAAGAGGCCGGCCTCGTGCTCGAAGGCGAGATGCTGCTGACGGTGGACAGCGAGACCTGGTCGCTGAAGACGGGCGACAGTTTTAGGTTTGCCAGCCGCAGGCCGCACCGGTTTTCCAATCCGGCGAATGATGCGAAGGCCGTCGTGCTGTGGGTGAATTGCGTGACGGGGGTGGGGTAGGCTATCTCCTTCGTCATTGCGAGCGAAGCGAAGCAATCCAGAGTCTCACCGCGGAAAGAATCTGGATTGCTTCGTCGCTTCGCTCCTCGCAATGACGAGCGATGGAGTCTTAGCCGAACCGGTGATTGTACCGGTCCACCGTCAACGCACTCACATCGACATCCGGCTTCTTGCCCGACAGCATGTCCGCAAGCACGCGGCCGGAGCCGCAGGACATGGTCCAGCCGAGCGTGCCGTGGCCGGTGTTGAGATGCAGGTTGGCGTATTGCGTCGGGCCGATCACGGGCGGACCATCGGGCGTCATCGGACGCAGGCCACTCCAGAACGTCGCCTTGGCGAGATCGCCGCCGCGCGGGAACAGGTCGGTCAGGGAGTGATCGAGCGTGGCGCGGCGCGCGTCGTAGAGTTTTGTCGAGAAGCCGGAGATTTCCGCGGTGCCGCCGACGCGGATGCGATTCCCCAGGCGGGTGATCGCGACCTTGTAGCTCTCGTCCATCACGGTGGATTCCGGCGCACCGGAGGCGTCCTTGATCGGCACCGTGATCGAATAGCCCTTCACCGGATAGACCGGCAGCGAAATGCCGAGCGGCGCAACAAGCCGCGACGAATAGCTTCCGAGCGCGAGGACGTAAGCGTCCGCCTGCAACATGCCGGCACTGGTCGCGACACCACTGACGCGTGCACCGTCCGTGACGATGCGGTCGATGCCGGTGTTGAACATGAAGCGCACGCCGAGCGCTTGGGCATGCTTGGCCAGCGCCTGCGTGAACATGTGACAGTCGCCGGTCTCGTCCTGCGGCAGGCGGAGCCCACCAACGAATTTCTCCTTCACGCCTGCTAGCGCCGGCTCGACCGCGATGCAGCCCTCGCGACTCAACGTCTCGTAAGGCACGCCATATTGCTTGAGCACGGCGACATCTTCGCCGGTGCCGTCGAGCTGCTGTTGGTAGCGGAAGAGCTGCAGCGTTCCCTGCGAGCGTTCGTCATATTGAATGCCGATGTCGCGGCGCAGGTCGCGCAGGCAGTCGCGGCTGTATTCCGCGATCGGGATCATCCGGCTCTTGTTGACCGCATAGCGCGCGCTGGTGCAGTTGCGCAGCATTTTTGAGAGCCAGACCCACATCACGGGATCGAGCTTCGGCCGGATCACCAGCGGGCCGTGCTTCATCAAGAGCCACTTGATTGCCTTCACCGGCACGCCGGGACCGGCCCAGGGCGATGAATAGCCCGGCGACACCTCGCCGGCATTGGCAAAAGAGGTCTCCAGCGCCGGTTCGGGTTGACGGTCAACGACCGTCACGTCGTGGCCGGCACGTGCGAGGTAGTAGGCAGAGGTGACACCGATGACACCGCTGCCGAGGATCAGAACTTTCACGCTTCGTCAAACTCCCGCGGCATCACGCTCGCCGCTGCAAGAGCAATTATCAGGCCACTCGCTTGATGGCGTCGCCAAGGATCGAGACGATATCGTCGATATGGCTCTTCTCGACGATCAGCGGCGGTGACAGCGCAAAGGAATCGCCGCTCATGCGGAAGTACAATCCGCGATTGAAGCAGTCGACCATCACGTCGTAGCCGCGCGCGCCGACGGTGCCGTCACGCGACGACAGCTCGACCGCGCCCATCAGGCCGCAATTGCGGATGTCGACGACGTTCGGCAGACCTTTGAGCGAATGCAGCGCATCGCGCCAGTATTCGGCAATCGACGCACCGCGGGTGAGCAGGCCTTCGTCCTTGTAGATATCGAGCGTCGCGATGCCCGCGGCGCAAGCGACCGGATGCGCCGAATAAGTGTAGCCGTGGAACAGCTCCATCGCGTTCTCCGGGCCGACCATCAGGCCGTCGTGAACCTTGCGGCTTGCGAACACGGCGCCGCAGGGAATGGTGCCGTTGGTGATGCCCTTGGCCGTCGTCATCATATCAGGCGTGACGCCGAAGAAATTGGCGGCGAACGGCGTGCCGAGGCGGCCGAAGCCGGTGATGACCTCGTCGAAAATCAAGAGGATGCCGTGCTTGTCGCAGATCTCGCGCAGACGCTTGAGATAGCCCTTCGGCGGCGGCAGCACCGCGGTCGAGCCCGGCACCGGCTCGACGATGACGGCGGCGATCGTGTCGGCGCCGTGCAGCGCGACGAGGCGCTCCAGATCGTCGGCGAGTTCGGCGCCGTGCTCCGGCTGATCCTTGGCGAAGGCGTTGCGGGTGAGATCATGGGTGTGGCGGATGTGATCGACACCCGGCAGCAGGGTCGCGAAGGCGCGGCGGTTGGCGACCATGCCGCCGACCGAGGTGCCGCCGAAGCCGACGCCGTGATAGCCGCGCTCGCGGCCGATCAGGCGGGTGCGGCTCGCCTGGCCGTTGGCACGGTGATAGGCGAGCGCGATCTTCAGCGCGGTGTCGACCGACTCGGAGCCGGAATTGGTGAAGAAGATGCGGTCGAGGCCCTTCGGCGCGATCTCGGCGAGACGCTCGGCGAAGTCGAACGCCAGCGGATGGCCCATCTGGAACGACGGCGCGAAGTCCAGCGTCATCAGCTGCCGCTCGACCGCAGCGGCGATCTGCTTGCGGCCGTGGCCGGCATTGACGCACCAGAGGCCGGCGGAAGCGTCGATCACCTTGCGGCCATCGACCGTGGTGTAATGCATGCCCTCGGCCGAGGAGAACAGGCGCGGCGCCTTCTTGAACTGCCGGTTGGCCGTGAACGGCATCCAGAACGAATCGGTCTTGATGGTGTTCGGAATCTGATGAAGGGTCACGGACCACGCTCCTTTGCTGACCTGATAGCAGAGCCACGGCTTCGAAAGGGCAACAAGTCCTTTTCTGCGGCGCCACAACCCATTGATTTCACTGGGGCCGCCGGTCCATATTTGCGCGATCCGCAACACTTGCAACACGGGACCAGGGTATGAGCGTCGACATCGGGGGACGGCTGCGATTCATCCGGGCCCGCCAGAAGCTGTCGCAGCGGGCGCTCGCCAAGCGCGCCGGCGTCACCAATTCGACGATCTCGCTGATCGAATCCAACCAGATGAACCCGTCGGTCGGCGCGCTCAAGCGCATCCTCGACGGCATCCCGATGGGGCTCGCCGAGTTCTTTGCGCTGGAGCCGGAGACGCGGAGCAAGATCTTCTACCGCTCGGAAGAGCTGACCGAGGTCGGCAAGAAGCCGATCTCCTATCGGCAGATCGGCGACAATCTGTTCGGCCGCAGCCTGCAGATCCTGAAGGAACGCTACGAGCCCGGCAGCGACACCGGCCGCGTGCACCTGGTCCATGACGGCGAGGAAGGCGGCATCGTGATCTCCGGCAAACTTGAGGTCACCGTTGAGGACGAGCGCCGCATCCTCAATCCCGGCGATGCCTATTATTTCGAGAGCCGCCGCCCGCATCGCTTCCGCTGCGTCGGCGGCAAGCCGTGCGAAGTGATCTCGGCCTGCACGCCGCCGACGTTCTGAAGCGCATCAGCGTTATCCGGAATGTTACGGAGCCACCGGTATCTTACGGAGCTTGAGGCATCTCAATTTCTGCGCCGCGATCCTCTATATCCTTCGAGCCATAACCAAGCAGCCAGAGCATTCCCGGGCCGCTTCGTAACAGGGCTCGCCATGAAGATCGCTCTCGCCAATGCAGAAGCCGCACTCAACGAAGTTGAGCGCGATACTGACAAGCTTAGTTCGCGGGAGCTGCGCGAGACTATCGCGAAGTACATCGAGGCGCAGAGAGAGCGGATCAAGGCGCTCCGCCGGCTGATGAACTAACTTGACGCGTCCACGAACCTTCTGAACCGGGATGCCGCAAACAGCGACCAAGATCCAGGACGTCCTGTTTCGCGGAGTGCACTATGGCGAGCCGCATCGGCCTCGTGGCGCGCCTGATCGGCGCGATGCTGCTGCTGTGCGTCGCAACTACAGCGCAAGCCGAGAAACGCGTTGCGCTGGTGATCGGCAATTCGGCCTATCAGACGGTTGCCAAGCTGCCTAATCCCGCGGCCGATGCCAGGCTGATGTCGGACACACTCCTCTCGCTCGGCTTTTTCATAGTCGGCGGCGGTGCGCAAATTGATCTCGACAAGGCTGGCTTCGACCGAGCCTTGCAAGCCTTCAGCCAGGAACTGGTCGGCGCGGACGTGGCGCTGTTCTATTTTGCCGGCCATGGCGTCGAGACACACGGCCTCAACTACCTCGTGCCGGTCGACGCCCATCCGGGTGACGAGGGTGACGTGTTTGTGCAGGGGGTCGCCCTCGCAGGCGTGCTGGACCGGATGGAGAAATCCGGCGCCAAAATCAACCTGATGCTGCTTGATGCCTGCCGCAATGATCCGTTCAGCGGTCGTGGCTTCCGCAGCGGGACTGGTGGACTGGCCCAGATGCAGGCCCCGCCGGGCACGCTCATTTCATTTGCCACGCAGCCTCGCAGCGTGGCGTTCGATGGCGACGACGGCCACAGCCCTTACACGCGCGCCCTTGCCGACGCCATGCAACACCAGGGTTACGGCCTGTTCAGAACTTTCAACAAGATGGGATTGGCCGTGGAGAAGGCGACTGGCGGCCAACAACTGCCTTGGGTCGCCTCATCACCGATCGCGACCAGCTTCTACTTCGCGGGGAAGCCCGAGCCGCCTGCGCCGACGCAGGCATTGCCGGTTTCGCCAGCCGGCGTATCAGCGGCGCGGCCGTCCGACGAAGTGCTACGCCGCGACCTCATCACCGACTGCGATCGCCTGGCTGCGCAGCCCTATGATGCCGGCCACGCCGCGGAGCTGCCGGGCGTCGAGGTCGACAAGATGAACGCCGCGGCGGCGACCGTTGCCTGTAACGAAGCCATGCAGGCCCATCCGGACGTGGCTCGATTTGCCTTTGAGGCGGGTCGCGCGGCCAATGCACGCAAGGATTATGCGGAGGCGCGCCGCCTGTTCGACAAGGCCGATGCCGCGGGCTATCCGCTGGCGCCGCACAATATCGGCACACTCTATGAAGGCGGCACAGGCGTTCGGATGAACAAAGCCGAAGCCGCACGCTGGTACAAGAAATCTGCAGCGCTCGGTGAACCGATCGCAATGATCGATCTCGCCTGGCTTTATCAGGAGGGCGAGGGCGTTGCCAGAGACTGCACAGAAGCGATCAGGCTGAACGAAGCTGCTGTCGCCGATGGCGTCCCTGCCGCCATGAACAACCTCGGTCTGCTCTACCTCAAGGGTCGTTGCGTAAGCCGCGATTATGCCGAGGCGCGGCGCCTGTTCGAGCACGGCGTCGCGCTCAACGACGACTCCTGCATGAACAGCCTCGGGACGATGTACTATGACGGCCGCGGCATGCCGCGCAACACGCGAAAAGCCCGCGATCTGTTCGAGAAGGCGGCCGCAATGGGAAATCCGCAGGCGAAGCAGAACCTGCGCGAACAGCGGCTCTAGGCATTGAGGTGCCGCCGGCCGAGCCGGCGGTACCATCTGGTCAAATTTCTCAACGCTGCGTCAGCAATTCCTCGATCTTGATCGGGAAGCGACGCACACGCACGCCGGTCGCATGCCAGACCGCGTTGGCGACCGCACCCGCGCTGCCGGTGATGCCGATTTCGCCAACGCCCTTGATGCCGAGCGCATTCACATGCGGATCGTGCTCCTCGACCGTAATCACGTCGAGCGGCGGCACGTCGGCATTCACGGGGATATGGTACTCGCCGAGATTGGCGTTCATGATCCGGCCACTGCGGCGGTCGGTGATGGCCTCCTCGTGCAGCGCGAACGACATGCCCCAGATCATGCCGCCGAACAGCTGGCTCTGCACCATGCGCGGATTGACGACGCGTCCGGCTGCGAAGGCGCCGACCATGCGGGTGACACGGACCTGGCCGAGTTCGGGATCGACCTTGACCTCCGCGAACACCGCACCATGGGCGTGCATCGCATATTCTTCCATCGCCGCGGGGTTCGGCGCCCCCGTGCCGCGGGCTTCGACCTCGGCGACGCCGGCACGCGCAAGAATCTCGGCGTAGCTCTCGCTGCGGCTCTCGTCGTCACGCCGGATCAACCTGCCGTCGCGCGCAATGACGCCGGCGTTGCCGGCGCCGAACAATGGCGAGCGGTCGTCGTTGGTGGCAAGATCGGCCAGCTTGGCGATGACGGCCGCGCCGGCGCTATGGATCGCTGCACCCGCAGTCGCGGTATGGGCCGAGCCGCCGGCGATGCCGGCGTCGGGCAGATCCGATGTCCCCGCCTTGAACTCGACGCGGTCGATATCGAGGCCGACGGCATCGGCGGCGATCTGGGCGAGCGCGGTCCAGGCACCCTGCCCCATGTCATGCGCGCCGATCTCCATCGCGCCAAAACCGTCGCGGCGGAGCACCGCGCGCGCCTCGGCCTGGAACATCAGCGCCGGGAAGGTCGCGGTGCCCATGCCCCAGCCGACCAGAAGGCCGGCATCGTCGCGCATCTGCCGCGGCTGAAGCGAACGCTTTGACCAGCCGAAGCGCGCCGCGCCCTGCTCGTAGCAGGCACGCAGTGCCTTGGACGAGAACGGCTTGCCGGTGATCGGCTCGACCTCGGCGTAGTTCTTCAGGCGGAAGGCGAGCGGGTCGATGCCGCAGGCCCAGGCCATCTCGTCGATCGCGCTTTCGAGCGCGATCGAGCCGGTCGCCTCGCCCGGCGCGCGCATGAACAGCGGCGTGCCGGTGTTGACGCGCACGGCATCGTGCGAGGTGCGGATTGCCGGTGCCGCATAGAGCGTGTGCGAGGCATCGGCCGCCGGCTCGTAGAAATCGTCGAACGTGCTCGATACGGTCCGGGCGTGGTGATCGAGCGCGGTCAGGCGCCCCTCGCCATCGGCGCCGATGCGCAACCGTTGGCGCGTCGGCGCGCGGTGGCCGACCGGGCCATACATCTGCTCACGGCGCAGCACCAGCTTGACCGGCTTGCCGACCAGCCTGGCCGCCATGATGCCGAGCACCGGCGGACCAGCCATGAGCCCCTTCGAGCCGAAGCCACCTCCGAGGAACGGGCTGCGGATATGGATCTTGTCGTGCGCAATGCCGAACAATTCTGCAACGCGCGCAAGCGACAGCATGAGACCCTGCGTCGGCATGTCGATCTGCAAATTGTCGCCGTCCCACGACGCGACGATCGCATGCGGCTCCATGGCGTTGTGATATTGCGGCGGCGTCTCATAGATCGCGTCGATCTGTTTCTCGGCCGCGGCAAGGCCGGCCTCGACATCGCCGCGGTGATTTTCCGTGGGATTGCCGACGCCGACGACCGGCGGCACATAACTTTCGCCGGCATCGAGGCCGACCAGCGCGGGCAGCGTCTCATAGCGCGGCGCCAGCAGCACCGCACCCTCCGTCGCCGCCTCAAGCGTCTCGGCGATTACGACGGCGATGGGTTGGTTGGCGTAGCGGACCTCGTTGCTCTGCAACACCTCCATCCGGAACACGAACGGATTGGTCTTGATCTCGGGGTCGATTGCGAGCGGCGGCTTGTGGTCCGGCGTCATGACGTCGACGACGCCGGGATAATGCTTGGCGGCAGCGACATCGAGTGAGGTCACGCGGCCATGCGCGATGCTTGAGACCGCCATCACCGCGAACAGCATTCCGGGCGGGTGGTTGTCGGCGGCATAAGTCGCCTGCCCCTTGACCTTGAGGAGGCCGTCGCGGCGCGTCAGCGGCTGGCCGATGCTCGAACCGTGCCGCAGATGAGCAGGCGTGCTGGTGAGATTAAGCTCAGACATGGATGGCTCCGGACGTCGAGGCAAAGGGAGAGGCCGGCAGCGCGGCAATACGCGCGGGCGTACCGGCGGCAGCGAGGGTCAGCGCACGCACGACGATGCGGCGCGCGAGCTCGATCTTGAAGGCGTTGTCGCCGGACGGTCTTGCATCCGTGAGCGCGCGCCAGGCGGCTTCCTGGAAGGCATCCGCCGTAGGCGTAACGCCCTTGAGCACGCCTTCCGCGGCGCGGGCACGCCACGGCTTTGCGGCGACGCCGCCAAGCGCAAGCCGCGCTTCCGCGATCTTGCCGTTCTCAATCCGCAACGCAGCCGCAGCCGACACGACAGCGAAGGCGTAGGAGGTGCGCTCGCGAACCTTGAGGTAGCGCGAGTGTGCGGCAAAGCCGCGCGCGGCGGGCGGCAGACGCACCGCGACGATGAGGTCGCCGGGCTCGAGCGCCGAGTCGCGCTCGGGCGTGTTGCCCGGCAGGCGATGCAACGCGTCGAGCGTGATCTCGCGACGGCCGCTCTTGCCTTCGATCTCGACGATGGCGTCGAGCGCAAGCAGGGGCACGCAGAAGTCCGACGGATTGGTCGCGATGCAGCTCTCGCTCCAGCCGAGCACGGCGTGGGTGCGGTTCTCGCCGTCACGAGCATCGCAGCCGCTGCCGGCCTCGCGCTTGTTGCAGCGGCTGGCGGTGTCGTAGAAATACGCACAGCGCGTCCGCTGCAGCAGATTGCCGCCGACAGTGGCGGCGTTGCGCAGTTGCGCCGAAGCACCGGAGAGCAGCGCTTCGGCAACGGCCGGACAAGATTTTGCAAAGTCCGCGTCGTGCGCAAGATCGGCGTTGCTGACGAGCGCACCGATGCGCACGCTTCCGTCAGCGAGACGCTCGATCTGATCGAGCCCGTCGAGATGCGTGACATCGACCAAACGGTCCGGACGGCTGACTCCGCCCTTCATCAGATCGAGCAGATTGGTGCCTGCGGCAAGATAGACAGCGCCCGGCTGCGCCACGGCGGCGACGGCCTCCGCGACCGTGGCCGGCCTGACATAATCAAACTGTTTCATGCGGAGCGCCTCTGATTGGTTTCGTCCATGCCGGCCTGCGCCTCGAGCACGGCATCGACGATGCCGGCATAGGCGCCGCAGCGGCAGAGATTGCCGCTCATGCATTCGCGGATGCGCTCGGGATCGTTGCCGGCCTGCGCCTCTTGCATCATGCCGATCGCACTCATGATCTGGCCGGGCGTGCAGAAGCCGCACTGGAAGCCGTCATGAGCGATGAAGGCGGCCTGGACGGGATGAAGCTGGTCGCCGCGCGCGACGCCTTCGATGGTGAGGATGTCGGCGCCGTCATGGCTGATGGCGAGCGCGAGGCAGGAGTTGATCCGCTTGCCGTCGACGAGAATGGTGCAGGCGCCGCACTGGCCGCGATCGCATCCCTTCTTGGTTCCGGTCAGATGGAGGCGCTCACGCAGGAGATCGAGCAGCGTGACGCGCGGATCGTCGAGGACGAAGTCGCGCCGCGCACCGTTCACGGTGAGGCTGATGGAGTGGTTCATACAAGGCTCCGATCAGATATGGACATGAGTCATCGCTCAGCGCACCACTTCCGTGGCCGCCGCCGATGTCGCGCCGTCCGAACACAATCCGAGCCAGCACATGAACAAAGATACGGAGGCACCCTCCGCTTAACAAGGGTTGCCGGAAAATATTTGGAATTCGTCAAAAGCCCATGCGCCGACAACGCGGTGCAGCTCTGCAAGGGTTCAATCTAACCAATTCGTGATCTACATTACCGGCATGGACGACCAGACCGACCAGATTCGGAAGCCCCGCGCCGATGCCGTGCGCAATCGCGAGCGCGTGCTCGAGGCTGCAAAGGTTGTTTTCAACGCGGGCGGTCCCGAGGCGAGCCTGGAAGCCGTGGCGAAACGCGCCGCCGTCGGCATCGGCACGCTCTACCGGCATTTCCCGACGCGCGAAGATTTGTTCGAGGCGGTATACAGGCGCGAGGTCGAGCAGCTCAGCGAACTGGCCGAGCAGTTGAAGAATGCGAAGGACCCGGTCGATGCGCTCAGGCGCTGGCTGGGTTCCACCGTCGAATTCGTTGCCACCAAAAAAGGCATGTCGGCCGCGCTGGCACTGACGTTCCAAAGCTCGTCGGATCTCGCGGCGTTCTCGATGGACCGGCTGACCAAGGCGATTGGCTCGCTGCTCGACCGCGCAGTCGCGGCCGGCCAGATGCGCGCCGATATCAGCCCGGAGGATCTGCTGCGGGCCCTCATCGGCATGTGCTACATAAACGACCAGCCCGGCTGGCAATCCTCGGTGCTGCGGATGCTCGACGTGTTCGTGGATGGGCTGCGGGTGCAGCCAGCCACCAAGGCCAAAGCGCGCGTCGCCAAGCCGGCGAAACCGACCGCGAAACGGAAGCGATAGCTCGTCCGTATCTCCCCAAGACCGTGCTAGGATCAGCATCGCCGGGATTTCAACGCGGAGCCACTCATGCGCATCGCCGCCTTGCTCGTCGCCCTCAGTCTTATCTTCAGCTCCGTCTCAGCATTTGCCGACGACGTCACCGCGGCACAGGGCGTCATCCGCGCCCAGGAACAGGCTTTTGCGCACGACGATGCCGCCGCGGCCTATTCCCACGCCGCACCGGCGGTCAGGGAGATATTCCCCGCGCCCGACATCTTCATGTCGATGGTGCAGAACGGCTACGCGCCGGTCTACCGGCACAAGAGCTTTGAATTCGGCGAGAGCAAGAGCGAAGAGAATCGGATCGCCCAGCGCGTCCACATCGTCGATGCCAATGGCGAGGCCTGGGAAGCGCTCTACACTCTCGAACAGCAGAGCGACGGCAGTTACAAGATCACCGGGTGCTCGCTGCTGAAGGCGGGACGAGAGGTCTAGGTCGCAAATCCCGGTCCGGTCCTGACCGCATTCATCCGCGACCGGATCAGCAGTGTCAGCACGATGCCTATATTGACGGCGTTCCACGCCACGCCGTTGGCAAACGCCGCGGCATACGAACCCGTCGCGTCAAAAATGACGCCCGACACCCAGCCGCCAAAGGACATGCCGAACACGGAGGCGAAGATCACGATCCCGACGCGGGTTGCGGCTTCGCTCGCCGGCATCGCCTCGCGCACGATGATGGCGTAGCTCGGCACGATGCCGCCCTGGAACAGGCCGAACATCGCCGAGATGACATAAAGCGAGGCCAGGCTGTCGAAGAACAGATAGAATATCAGCGCAAAGCCTTGCGCCAATGCTCCGATCAGCAGCGTGGGAATGCCGCCGATCTTGTCGGCGAGATAGCCCGAGCCGATGCGGCTGACGATGCCGCAGGCCATCATCAGCGACAGCATCTCCGCACCGCGCGCCACGCCGTATCCGAGATCGCCGCAATAGGCGACGATATGCACCTGCGGCATCGCCATGGCGACGCAGCAGGAGATGCTGGCAATCGCGAGCAGCACCGTCAGCGTGTTGGTCGACAGCTTGAGATCGACCCGCGGCGGCGGCGCATTGGCGTGATCGCGGATATGGTCATTGCGCATCTGCGCGCGCAGGACCAGCACCAGGATGGTCATCACGCTTACACAAACGAGGCCGATGCCGACATGGGTATAGCGCCAGCCGATCGTCTGGAGGCCCTCATTGATGAGCGGCGGCCACATCGTGCCGGCAACATAATTGCCGCTGGCGACGATGGTCACGGCGAGGCCACGATAGCGCTCGAACCAGTGCGAGGCCTCCGCCATCAGCGGCGCGAAGGTCGCCGAGGTCCCGAGCCCGATCAGGAAATAGGCTGCGACGAACTGCCAGAGCTGCGTCGACAAACCCGCAAGCACATTGGCAACACCAAGGAAAGCAATGCTGATCGCCATCACCGGCACGATGCCAAACCGGTCGGTGATCTTGCCGGCGATCACGCCGCCGAGGCCGAAGCCGAACATCATCAGGGTGAAGGCCAGCGACACTGCGCCGCGCGTGGCCGCGAATTCGGTCTGCACCGCGGGAATCATCACCACGATCGCCCACATCCCGACGCCTCCGATCGAGCCGATCAGAAGCGCAGTGACGAGCCGTATCCAGGCCTGACGCGAATCAGGGCTGAATGCATCAGGTGTGTGTCCTGGGTGATTTGGTGCATGCACGGTCGGACCATCGTCGCGGATCGCGATATGGTCAAGCAGCGTGGCGATATATTGGGCATGCGCGGTGCACTGCGGTAAGAAGATGCTTGGCGAAATCGCGCTTTGCCATTAGTTTGCGATCTGCGTGTGCAACATTGCCGCGCGAGGAGCCTATCGCCGGAATGCTGTTGCGATTGACGCGATCAATGCGGATCAGGGTGGGGCGGATCATCGCCCTCGCCTATCTGTTCTGCGTGTTCGCGCCGGCTGCAAGCCTTGCCTGGGGCAATGGTCCGGCACCGTGCCTTGACGAGGCGCTCATCGCCGACCTTGTGCCGGTGCATCACCAGATGCAGGCCAGCCACGTTCATGACGGCGCCGCGCATGACCACGCCGGACCGCATGCGCATCCCCAGACCGCAGCACAGGAGGCTCCCGCTCCGCATCATCATGACGGCAAGGGAACAGTGAGCCCGTGCTGCGCGATGATGTGCGTGAGCGCGCTGCCGGCGGATCTGCCCAGCTTGACCACACCGGTCCGGCCGATGTCGATCTGCGCGCCCGAGATCGTGGCCAGCCTGCATAGCACGGCGCCGCCCCAGCACTACCGCCCCCCCATCGCCTGATCTGACCCGACGACGTCAGGCCGCACGCGCATCCGCGCGCGCGAACCTGTGGTCCTACGACAGATCAGGAATGACTCATGCTTACGCTTTCCGGGGCGAAGTCCGCCGCCGCATCCGCGGCGCGTGGACGACACTTTCGATTCCATTGGCCGCTGCTGGCCGTGATTGCGCTGGCGCTATCCGGCTGCATGCCGGCAACCACGCAGGTCGCGGGCGCCGATCCCGCCGATCCGGCGGCGAAGGTCGCGCCTGTCGACTACCGGTCGACGATCGCGCCCTATACCGGCCTGCGGCCCGCGACGCCGGCGCCATGGCGCGACCGCAACGACGCCGTCACGCCGCAGCCGAAGCAAGACCGGTAGGAACGCGCCATGGCACACCATTTTGCGCGGAGCCTGCTCGTGCTCACTGCGTTCGGGCTTACAGCAGCGAGTCTTGCCGGCTGCATGGCATTCTCGCCGGACGGAGGCATGACGACGGTCTCGGACCTCACCAGCGAGACCATCACAAAAGACGTCGCGTTCGTTCGGTCGGCCGAGGGAGCGGAGGCCGTCAACGCGACTGTCAGCTGGTTGCTGGCGCACACGCTGACCACCGAGAGCGCCGTGCAGATCGCGCTGCTCAACAACAAGGGACTGCAAGCCGCCTATAACGAGCTGGCGCTGGCCGAAACCGAACTGGTGGAGCAGAGTCTGCCGCCCAATCCCGTTTTCTCGATCTCGCGGATCTCGGGCAATGGCGCCAGCGAGATCGAGCGCCAGGTGGTCGGCGACATCCTCGCGCTGGCCACCCTGCCGTTCCGCTCCGAGATCGCCCGCGACCGCTTCCGTCAGGCCCAATTGCGTGCGGCGCTGGCGACGCTGCGGCTCGCCGCTGACGCGCGCCGCGCTTATGTCGGCGCGGTTGCCGGCAACGAGATGGTGGCGCTGCTGACGGACGCGAAGTCCACGGCGGAATCGACCGCGCAGCTTGCGGTGAAACTCGGCGAAACCGGCTCGATCAACAAGCTCGACCAGGCGCGCGAGCAGGTGTTTTATGCCGAGACCACCGCCGACCTCGCCACCGCACGGCAGGCGGCGACGAGCGCGCGCGAAAAGCTCGCGCGCCTGATGGGGCTGTGGGACGGCGGCCTCGACTTCCGCCTGCCCAACAAATTGCCGCCACTGCCGCGCCAGCCGCAGGCGTTGCCCTCGATCGAGGCCGACGCAGTGGCCCATCGCATCGACTTGCAGATCGCACGGTTGGAGCTGACGGCGCTGGCGAAATCGCTCAACCTCACCGAGGCGACGCGCTTCGTGACGCTGCTCGATCTCGCCGGCATCTCCCGCCGCACCAGGGATCCGGAAGGCGCGCCGTTCCGCGAGCGCGGTTTTGACGTGCAGTTCCAGATTCCGATCTTCGACGGCGGCGAGGTGCGCGTGCGGCAGGCATCGGAGACCTACAATCTCGCCTTCAACCGCCTGACCGAGCGCGCCGTGAACGTCCGCTCGGAAGCACGCGACGCTTATCGCGCCTACCGATCGACCTACGACATCGCCAGCCACTACCAGCGCGAGATTTTGCCGCTGCGCAAAATCATCACCGAGGAGATGCAGCTGCGCTTCTCCAGCATGCAGGTCGATATCTTCGCGCTGCTCACCGAGGCCCGGCAACGCCTGGCATCGCTGCGCGGCGCTATCGACGCCAAACAAAAATTCTTCCTCGCCCAGTCGGACTTGCAGACCGCCGTCAATGGCGGCGGCGCACCCGCTTCCGGCGGCGACAATTCAACCACCATCGCCGCGGCAGCGCCTGCCGATGGCGGCCACTGAGATGGAGGCCAGCATGTATTCCCGTCGAGGATTTTTAGGCACCGCCGCGCTTGCCAGCGCGTCAGCTATCAGCGGCCGCGTCCAGGCCGCCTCGATCCCGGAAGCGCCGCACATGGACAAGGTGGTGATGCAGCCGCCGTTGCATCCCATCAGCGGACCCGACTATCGCCCCGTGGTCACGCTCAACGGCTGGTCGCTGCCGTTCCGCATGAACGGCGACTGGAAGGAATTCCATCTCGTCGCCGAGCCTGTCGTGCGCGAGTTCGCCGAAGGCATGAAGGTCAATCTGTGGGGCTACAACGGCCAGTCGCCGGGACCGACCATCGAGGCGGTCGAGGGCGACAAGGTCCGCGTCTTCGTCACCAACAAACTGCCCGAATACACCACCGTGCACTGGCACGGCATGATCATTCCGAGCGGCATGGACGGCGTCGGCGGGCTGACGCAGCCGCACATTCTGCCCGGCAAGACCTTCGTCTACGAGTTCGAGATGAAGAAGAGCGGGACCTTCATGTATCACCCGCACTCCGACGAGATGGTGCAGATGGCGATGGGCATGATGGGCATGGTCGTCGTGCATCCGCGCGATCAAAGCTTCCGGCCCGTCGACCGCGACTTCGTCTTCGTGATGAGCACCTATCGCGTCGATCCCGGCACCTATCTGCCGCAGGTCAACGAGATGACCGACTTCAACATGTGGACCTGGAATTCGCGGGTGTTTCCGGGCATCGATGCGATGCCGGTGCGGCTCGGCGACAAGGTGCGCGTGCGCATCGGCAATCTCAGCATGACCAATCACCCGATCCATCTGCACGGCCACAGTTTTGCGGTGACCTGCACGGACGGCGGCTGGATTCCCGAGAGCGCGCAATATCCGGAGACGACCACCGACGTGCCGGTCGGCGCTGTCAGGGTGTTCGACGTGCTCGCCGACAATCCCGGCGACTGGGCGTTCCACTGCCACAAATCGCACCACACCATGAATGCGATGGGGCACGAGGTGCGCAATCTGATCGGCGTCTCGCGCAAGGACCTCGCCAGGGCCGTCGGCAAGCTCGCACCGGATGCGATGGCGATGGGCTCGTCCGGCATGGCGATGGGCAACATGGAGATGCCCGCACCCGACAACACGCTGCCGATGATGACCGGCACCGGACAGTTCGGCCCGATCGAGATGGGCGGCATGTTCACCGTGATGAAGATTCGCGAGGACCTCGCGCGCGACGATTACCGCGATCCCGGCCCGTACAAATTCCCGCAAGGCACCGTCGCCTACGAGGTCACGCCACCGGCCGCAGAGCCGGCGCGGCAGCAAGGAAGCGCTCCTCCGATGAAGAACATGAAGATGTGAGGGTTTCGATGAACCACCAACTGGAGAACAAGATGAAGACGATCAATCTCGCCCTCGCGCTGGCTGCGCTTTCGATCGCGCCGGCCTTTGCTCACGACCAGCACGGACATGCGTCCTTCTCGGCCGGCGAGCCCGGCGACCCCAGGAAGCCGGCGCGCACCATCGAGATCCTGATGAACGAGATGGACTACGCGCCCGCCAGGATCGAGGTCAAGCGCGGCGAGCAGATCCGCTTCTTGCTGCGCAATGTCGGCAAGGAGGAGCATGAATTCCTGCTCGCCACCACCAGGGAGAATCTCGCGCACGCCGAGGTGATGAAGAAGCATCCGCACATGGAGCACGACGATCCCAACGGTGTCAGGCTCGCGCCGAGCAAGACCGCCGAGATCCTCTGGAAGTTCTCCAAGGCCGGCACGTTCGAATTTTCCTGCCTGATCCCCGGCCATCGCGACTACGGCATGGTCGGCCACGTCACCGTGAACTGAAGCAATGGAGAGAGCCATGAAATCGATCAACCGCATCACGGCCGCGCTCGCGTTGACGCTCGGCCTGACGCTCGGTGCGGCCGCGGCGCAGAGCGCGCCGATCAGTGGCGAGGTCAAGAAGATCGACGAAGGCGCCGGCAAGATCACGCTCAAGCACGGCGCGGCCAAGAGCCTCGGCATGGACGAGCCCATGACCATGGTCTACCGCGTCAAGGACCCTGCTTGGCTCAAGCAGGTGAAGGTCGGCGACAAGGTGACCTTCGAGGCCGAGGAGGCCGCGTCGGGGTACACGGTGACCAAGATGGAGAAGGCGAAGTAGCCTCCACTGTCATTCCGGGGCGCGCCCCTTGGCGCGACCCCGGAATGGCGGCTGGGAGCCTCCGAAATGCCCCGCTCCGTCCTTCTGCCGCACCCTCCGTTAACCCTTTGCTAACCATACACCCGGCAAGAATTGCCCAGTGGAGTCGAGTGTCGTCAGCCGCGTAGAACGGGAGCTCCCGTGGACGCCAGTGCGGTGCCTCACTTTCGGAACGGCGGCCCATCGGCCGCCGCGCAGACATTTGGGGCGCGCGGACGGCAGTCGCGCGGGGAGGCAGCTACCATGGTCGACGTCACCGCGGGACAGGGCGTAGGCAGCGCAAAGCCGGGCCTCCCCTCCCTCTCCGAGATCGTCAACATCCTCAAGCGCGGCGACATCGCGCTGGCGCTCGGCGTCCTCACCATCCTGGTGGTGCTGATCCTGCCGCTGCCCGCGATCGTGCTGGACCTGTTCCTGGCGATCTCGATCACGCTCTCGATCCTGATCCTGATGACCTCGCTGTTCATCCAGGCGCCGCTGGAATTCTCCGCCTTCCCGACCGTCCTGCTGATCTCGACCATGCTGCGGCTGTCGCTCAACATGGCCTCGACCCGCCTGATCCTGTCGCACGGGCACGAGGGCACGGATGCCGCCGGTCACGTCATCGAAGCCTTCGGCAACTTCGTGATGGGCGGCAATTTCGTCATCGGTATCATCGTCTTCGCCATCCTGATCATCGTCAATTTCGTCGTCATCACCAAGGGTTCGGGCCGTATCGCCGAAGTCGCCGCGCGCTTCCACCTCGACGCCATGCCCGGCAAGCAGATGGCGATCGATGCCGATCTCTCCGCAGGCCTGATCGACGAGGCGGTCGCCAAGCACCGGCGCAAGGAGCTGGAGGACGAAAGCGGCTTCTTCGGCGCCATGGACGGTGCCTCCAAATTCGTTCGCGGCGACGCCATCGCCGGCCTTCTGATCGTCTTCATCAACGTCGTCGGCGGCATGATCATCGGCGTGGCGCAGCAGGGCCTGTCCTTCGCCGACGCCGGGCGCAGCTACACGCTGCTGACCGTCGGTGACGGCCTCGTCACCCAGGTGCCGGCGCTGATCGTCTCGACCGCGGCCGGCCTGCTCGTCTCCAAGGCCGGCGTCTCCGGCGCCGCCGACAAGGCGCTGATGAAGCAGTTCTCCGGCTATCCGCAGGCGCTCGCGATGTCGTCGGCGGTCATGCTGGTGCTGGCGGCCCTGCCGGGCATTCCGTTCCTCCCCTTCCTGGCGCTCGGCGCCGGCGCCGGCGCGCTCGCCTGGAACGCCCGCAACCGCAACCGGGTGACGGCCAAGGCCGAGGAAGCCGCCAAGACCGCGCCCGCTCCGGGAACGCCGGGTGCGCCGGGCTCCACCGCGGCCGAAGAGCCGATCTCGGCCGCGCTCAAGATCGACGACCTCAAGATCGAGCTCGGCTATGCGCTGCTGCCGCTCGTCAACGGGCCCGACGGCACCGACCGTCTCACCGAGCAGATCAAGGCGCTGCGCCGTTCGCTCGCGATCGAAATGGGCTTTGTCATGCCCGCGGTTCGTATCCTCGACAACGTCCAGCTCGAAGCCAACACCTACATCATCAAGATCAAGGAGGTCGACGCCGGCACCGGCAAGATCTGGCCGAACCAGTTCATGGTCATGGACCCCGGCGGCAGCCAGGTGCAGGTGCCCGGCATCCACACCACCGAGCCGACCTTCGGCCTGCCCGCGACCTGGGTCGATGCCAGCCTCAAGGAGGAAGCCTCGCTCAAGGGCTACACCGTCGTCGACGCCGCGACCGTGCTCTCGACCCACCTCACCGAGCTGCTCAAGGCCAACATGTCGGACCTGCTCTCCTATGGCGAGGTGCAGAAGCTGCTCAAGGAGCTGCCGAAGGAGCAGGGCGAACTGGTCAAGGACATCGTGCCGGGACAGGTCACGGTTTCCGGCATCCAGCGCGTGCTGCAGCTGCTGCTCGCCGAACGCATCTCGATCCGCGACCTCTCGACCATCCTCGAGGGCATCGCGGACTCGCTGGCCTTCTCGCGCAACCCGTCCACCATGGTCGAGCACGTCCGCGCGCGTCTCGCCCGGCAGATCTGTGCACAGAACACGTCCTACAACGGCTATCTGCCGCTGATCGCACTGTCGGCGCGCTGGGAGCAGGCCTTCGCCGAATCCATCATCGGCCAGGGCGAGGAACGCAGCCTCGCCATGCAGCCTTCAAAACTGTCGGAGTTCATGACCGCCGTGCGCGAGGCCTTCGAGCGCGCCGCGCGTGAAGGCGAAGCACCGGTGCTGGTCACGTCTGCGGCAATTCGTCCCTTCGTGCGCTCTCTGGTCGAGCGGTTCCGGGCCCAGACGACCGTGTTGTCGCAGGCCGAAATCCACCCTAGGGCGAGGTTGAAAACGGTCGGAAGCGTCTGATTTGCCTTAAGAAGCCGTGTGTTTTTCAGCCACAGGCAAATGGTTTTTGAGTTCCTGGGGCCTTGTCGAGAAAACGCTTACAAGACACCTTAAAAGTACATTACTGCGTTGAAATAATTATATAATCGCACGATCAAGAGTCGCTTTTGATCGCGATTTTTCACGTCCTGTCACGCTCTTGTGATCGCCCCTTGGGAACGAATCCGCCCAATACTAGGTTGTTGGGCACCGGGAGTATGAACCTGCCCAAACAAGCAGGCGACTACTTCGGGTAGATGGCGGCAGGAGCCTTCCATGAACCACTCGATTTACAGCGCAGATCGCTCGACCCACCTCAAGATCGTGGTCGTTGCGCTTGTCGCCGGCATCACGGTGGCAGGTTTTGGCATCACGGCGCGTTCGGGTTCGGACGAAGGCCTTACGCAAACCGCGCGCGTCATCAAGGCCGGCAAGCCGGTCGTTATCACCAGCTCGAACGCGTCTCTCGTTCGCTAAGGAGATCTGAGTTTCAGGAATTCACGCGGCTCTTTACCAGCCCCCCAAAGTCGCCACGTGGATATGTAGACGACCCCAACCCCAAGTCGACTACAGAAAGCGCCCGCCCCCCACGGGCGCTTTCTCATGTCTGGGGTGTGTTGGATCGGTACGAACTCTCCGTCGAATTCGTATGGTTGACGACCGTTGCCACTCTCGTGTCCCGGACGCGCTGCAACGCGCAAGCGTTGCTGCGCAGAGCCGGGACCCAGAAAGCCGCACGGCATGGTGGTAAATGGGCCCCGGCTCTGCAGCGCATCACTTTGTGCTGCGCAGCGTCCGGGGCACGAGACTTTTTGTTCAACGATAGACATGGCTAATCATCCTCGCGGCTCAGCTCGCCCGAGCTTTGCATGATCGCCTCACCCTCAATTGAAAGAGGGCGCAGGGAAGACCGGGTGCCGGCTGGCACCCGCGGTCCACTGTGCGAAATTGTCGTAAGAACATTGCACAGCGGCATACAGGTGTAGCCAAAACATCCGGCCTTCCCTGCGCAGTGGTTTGACGGCTTATGTCGGGCTCTCCCCGGGGAGCGATGCACTATTGCCCCCGTCGCCTTGCGGATGGCTGATGCGCTGGCCCGGTTGGGCCGCACGCATCACCACAAGACTTGGCGCACAGACCCCGGGCGCCAGGACCACACGATTTTG
>NZ_JADPJH010000038.1:263153-263373 GCF_023073315.1 Bradyrhizobium sp. 1
CGATAACTGACGCACGCGCCCGGTTGGGCCGCCACATCACCGCAAGACTTGGCGCACAGACCCCGGGCGCCAGGACCACACGATTTTGCCGTACGCCGATCACACCGGTCGTGCGCGCGAGGCCTTCGCTCACGGTCGCCCGCCCTGCAAAACCCTTCGCGCCGATGCAACTAGCGTCCACCGCCGTCCGGCCCGCGTTCGTGACGATCGCGATACGCCC
>NZ_JADPJH010000038.1:263383-263649 GCF_023073315.1 Bradyrhizobium sp. 1
GCGGCACCGGTCGTGCGCGCGCGGGGAGCTGCTCACGGAGCGATCCGCCCTGCAACCACCTTCGCGCCGACGCCGCCTACGTCCACCACGTCCCACCCCGCGTGTCGTGACGATCGCGATACGCCCCTCGGACCGGGCTGGGATGGTCGCAATATGCGACAATTCCGAATTCGCGTAAAGCGAATTATTTTGACGTGGATGCGTTGACCCCGATCCGGTGTGTTTTGCCCGTCGAGGCTGGGCAAGAATGTTGGATTTCGGGAGTT
>NZ_JADPJH010000038.1:263659-263783 GCF_023073315.1 Bradyrhizobium sp. 1
GCGACACATACGCGATTTCCGAATTTCGGTAAAGTGGAATATTTTCGATGGCCCGGATTGACCGAGGGCTTGGGTGTTTTGCCCGACGAGGCTGAGCAAGAATTGGTCGTTGGCGGCCTTAGGC